>NZ_CP181447.1:0-2215407 GCF_048001765.1 Bifidobacterium asteroides | reverse complement strand
CAGTGTGCTCCTCTCTTCTCGACGACGGATTTCCCGGTCTTCCTGCTTCTCTCAAAGTAGACAGTAGCCCATTGTTACACCGACTTTGCGCGGTTATCCACAGGATAGCGTGTTGTATCTGCGCCGAATGTGAATAACAGTAATGTAATTTGTGGATAAGTAAAGATGCTCTTTCTCCCTCTATGACAGGGTTTGCACAGGGTATGGAGCGGTTCTCGCCAGCTGGATGGTGGGGGCTCGTTTGACTCCGTCCCGGCTCATGTGTACCGTGATATAGCTTGACTCATAACGAGCCGTACTCGAGTATGTCTACACACGGGAGCAACGAATTATGAAGAGGACATTCCAGCCCAACAATCGCCGTCGTCACATGAAGCACGGATTCCGCGCTCGCATGCGCACCCGCTCCGGTCGCGCCCTGATCAACCGCCGCCGGGCCAAGGGTCGTCGGACCCTCTCCGCCTGAATCGGATCCCAATCCCTTTTCAGAAGGTGGAGCGGCTGAGGAGCCACCGGGAGTTCACGGCGGTGCTCAGGCGACGCCATCGGGTCAGCAGCAGGGATCTGGTCATACATTACTTGATACCCGGATCTGACCGGACGGCGACCCCGCTGCCGGTGACATCGGCTGTGCGTGAAGGGCGGCATGACATCCTGCCTGCAGGCAGACGCCGCATGGGGCTCGCTGTATCCAAAAATGTGGGTAAGGCTGTGACCAGGAACAAGGTCAAGCGCAGATTCAGGCAACTTGCCGGATCCAAGGAGGACCTGCTGCCATCCTCCTGCGATTTGGTCATGCGTGCTAAACCCAGCGCCGCCAATGCCACCTACGAGCAGTTGGAGGAGCAGGTGGACAGGCTCTTCCGTGACCTTATGCGCAAGACTGGAAAGACTGCCGGCGGTCTCGATGCGCAGAGGCAGTCAGGTCTGCAGCTCATCGCCGAGTCCAAGGGTCAACCGATTCAACAGCAGAAAGCCACAGAAGGATGCAGGGCATGAGCGGCCTGGCATCCCGGGTTCTGCAGGGTGCAGTCCGCTGGTATCAGCGCCACATCTCGCCTCTGTCGCCGCCGAGGTGCCGTTACTACCCGACCTGTTCCCAATATGCTTTGACTGCCCTGAGGAGGTTCGGTGCCTTGCGTGGAACCATCCTGGTCGTTCTGCGGCTACTGCGGTGCACGCCCCTCAATAACGGCGGAATCGATGACGTGCCCCAAAGATTTTCCATCTTCTATCGGTTCTCGTGGTCCAAGGCTCATGAGGAGGCCCGGCTGACCCCCATGGCCCCAGACAAGGAGACGGCCTGACAATGTTCCAGAACAACGACACTTTCACTTTCGATACGGGCATATACGGCTTCTTCTACAAGATCCTGTACCCGATCGAGTGGCTCATGACCTACATCATGACTTACTGCCACAAGTTCCTGACCCTGATCGGGTTCCATAAGGGTCCCGGTGTGGCCTGGGCGCTCTCGGTAGTGATGCTGGTGCTGGTCGTCAACCTGTGCGTCCTGCCGCTCTTCATCAAGCAGTTGCGATCCATGCAAAAGATGCAGGCCCTGCAGCCCAAGCTGATGAAGATCCAGAACAAGTACCGTAACAAGAAGGATCCGGCCAGCCGAGAGGCCATGAGCCGGGAGACCATGAAGGTCTATCAGGATAACCATGCCAACCCCATGGGGTCCTGTCTGCCCGCGCTGGTCCAGGGCCCGGTCTTCATGACCATGTTCTATGTGCTTTCGGCTGTGCCCTTCATCGCCCGGGGCAAGCGGGCGCCCCTGGGAGCCTTCAACCGACAGGTGGCGCGAGAATTTGAGGAGACCACCTTCTTCGGGCTGCGGATTTCTGACAACTTCATGTCCGCCCAGGGTGCGGGCCGCATAGTCATCGTGGTCTTCATTGTGCTCATGTGCCTGGCCATGTTCTACTCGCAGTTCCACAACGTCCGGCGGAACATGCCCAGGTCGGCCATGCAGGGACAGCAATACAAGATGCAGCAGATGATGGCCTTCATCTTCCCGGTTATGTACATCTTCTCAGGCATCTACTTCCCCTTCGCCGTGCTGATTTACTGGCTGACCAACAACCTTTGGAATCTGGGCCGAACCCTCTTCCAGGTCCGCCATATGCCCACGCCGGGCTCGCCGGCCGCAGAGAGCAAGGAGGAGCGGGACCACCACCGTGAGAATGCTCGCCGCAAGCGTCAGGGGCTGCCCTCTTTGGAGGAGGAGCAGTTGATGGAGGCCAAGCGGCTTGAGGAGGAGGCCCGCAACAACAAGAACGTCTCCCACCAACGTTCTCAGCCCCACCGCAAGCGTCGCGGCCGTTGAGGCGGCTAATGGCCGTGGTGGCTGGCGTGATGACCCGGCTTTCGGTCGGGCGGATACTGGAGTAGTCTGCAATCATCACGTCCGTGTATCCTCAATACTGGACACTCGATTGGTGACCAGGAATCCGACCAGGAATCCAGTGGACCTGAGGTTATGAATCGGATGTAAACGCGTGTAAGGAGAGCATAGATGTCTCAGTCTCTGGACCAGGGAAAGACCATCGAGCAACTCAATGAGGAGGCGGATGTCGCCGCCGACTATCTGGAGGGGTTGCTGGACATCGTCGATTACGAGGGCGATATCGAGATGGGGGTGCGCAACCACCGTCCGACCGTGCAGATTGTGGCTGACGACGACACGGATATCAGGCATCTGATCGGCAAGGATGGCGAGGTAGTCGACGCTCTTCAACAGCTGACGCGGCTGGCCGTGCAGCAGAAGATAGGGGAGCGCTCCCATCTGATTGTGGATGTGGACGGTTTCCTGCGGCGCAAGCGGGAACATCTGCGCGAGCAGGCCCTGGATGTGATTGACGAGGTCCGTGAGACCGGCGAACCTGTCAATATGAAGCCTATGAATTCCTTCGAACGCAAGATCGTCCATGACATGGTCCGCGAGGAGGGGCTGAAGTCACGCTCCCACGGCGAGGAACCCCACCGTTACGTCACTGTCTACCTGAAGGCTAAGAGCGAAGACGAGGACCTGCCTGACGATATTGAGGACGAGGCAGTCGGGTATGATGTCCCGTTGGACGCGGATGAGACCGATCAGCTCGATGATTCGGCTGATTACGAGGCTCATGACGATCCAGATGATGCCGACAGGGAGTGATTGCGGACCCATTCATGGCTATGGGCCGATGAGGTACTTATGACGTCGGCCTTTTAGATTGGTCCACTGTTTGGTGCAGTTACTGTCTCAGGCTGTTGTGCTATTTGGCAGGTGTATCGTGTCATCTGCCAGCTGTTTAGTCTTGTCTCGCTCATAATGATGGTTAGTTCACCATGATGCTTAATTAGCAATGCTCTAGGTTGTTGATCCTCTATCAGGGACTGCACTTATGCCGCTTGCGATAGGATACTGATATTTGGCTCTCGGCGCTCTTTTCGGTTGAAAACCATACCTTGGTAATAGTTTTGGGAATCCGACGGTTTCGGCTCTGGCAGAGTGAAACCTCGCTGTATACGGAACAGCAAGACGCTGTCGTGGTCTGTGGCTGTAATTGACTGGGCGCCAAATGTGAATGTGAGGAGTTGAAATGGCTGTTGTGGATGATGAGCTGAACGATAGTCCCCTCTTAAGCCAGGTACTTGGCGATGCTCTGGTACCCATGCAGCGTTTCCACGACAAGATCCTGCGTGAGGGTGTGGAAAGGGGCATCATTGGCCCTCGCGACGAAGACATTATTTGGGAGCGGCACATACTCAATTCAGCTGCTATTGTCCCTTTCGTGCGAGAGCGATTGACTACCGATAGTCACGCGGCAACAGTGGCAGATATTGGTTCTGGTGGAGGCTTCCCAGGTATTGTACTGGCAGCTTGCCTTCTGCAATGCCAGGTTGTCCTGGTCGAGCCAATGGAGCGGCGTGTAACGTGGCTGCAGGAAGTTGTCGATGAGTTGCACCTGGCTAATGCGGTTGTGCTTCGCAAGCGTGCAGAGGATCTGGCCCCGAAATCATCCCATGCGTCGAAGCGGCATACCAAAAGAGATTCGCAGAATCGCCGCCATGGTCGTCGTAGAAGCGAGGAACAGCCTGTTTCGGTATCCGGCCACGGTGATTCTTCAACTTTGGCTACAGTCGGAAATGGTGACAGTAAACAAGATATAAATGGCCATGACTCTTGGGGAGTAATTGGGAGAGCAGATCTAGCAAAGGTCGATTCAAATCCTTCGGTTCCTCAGACTTTCGATGTCGTGACATGTAGGGCTGTAGCGCCCATGACTAAGCTAGCCGGATGGACTTTACCTCTTTTGAGATCGGGTGGTGAGCTTATTGCTCTTAAGGGTCGTTCTGCACAGGCTGAACTGGATAAGGCTGCTAAAGAGATAAAAAAATGTCATGGAGAGAATCCACGAGTTTGCCAAGCTCCAGTTGCTCCTGGTCTTGAGGATACTCACGTGGTTCTTGTGGACAAACGCTAAAGCTGAACACTGATTTGAAACTATTGAATGATTTAGGTGTCTAAGATCTGCTAACAGGTGGAAAAGAATCGCCTAGTCAAGATAATAAATTATCACTAATCAACACAGGGCATTATAAATGGTTGATTGGGAATCGCCGATTACGTCAAACTAGATTTAATTCGTCTCCTCCAGGCAACAGCTTGGCCGATAATTAATCGAGATTGGTCGACTCTCAGATCATAAGGCAATGTAAGTATGTTGGTGATCTATGGTGATCCATACTGCCTGTAATGGCAGTATTTTCAGTCTGAAGCTTCCCATTTTTTTTTTGATGTTCAGCTCTAAGACGGCACGATACATGATAGTCGCCTGATTCGATATTGCTATATATTTTGAAATATAGATATCCTATCTCTTGAATATTGTGCACAGTATGGCGACTCTTTTGCTTTGCCGCATGTGTCATTCCATTCTGTTTTCTCCTCCAATCATTAGCGACCTGGACGTATGAGGATCATCTCGGAATTGGATGTACCGCTATTTTTCTGATGTTGCATTCAGACCACTAGGAGATCTCGTCGCTTCGCTGCTTACCGATCCATGAGTTTACCTGTTTCACGTACCGGGTATTTGTAGTTATTCTCGGTTTATAGAACTCATATACATATTTTCTTTAGATCAGGGGAGTCTGTTGGTTGTGTCTTAACCTGTGAATTAATCTTTATTCTCTTTTCAACAATCTTCACAGAGTTATGGTGGTCCCTGCAAATGTATGAGGCTTGGGGGAGTCAGCAGTTAATCGTACCGAAGAAGTTTCTGAATCTGTCCCCGACATTAAACAGTCCTGTAGTGTCTGTTGTAGTGCGATAATCACATGAAGCAGCCCAAGAGGTATTCATCGGTTTTGGATAGACCCACTAAACAATGTTTCACGTGAAACAATGCAAATTAATATTTGCTTTGGCTTGTAAAAGATAGAGAGCTTTATTTATAAGAATTGCAATAGATCACAATGACTTAGCAAGCCGATGCGCGTAAATATAGAAGCGTGAGCGTGATATGTGAGAACATTATTGCTACGTTTAGATTTTGTGGTATCTATGCTCATTAGCTTATTCATTTGTAGTAGAACTTAGTGCATTATTTCGTTGTAGTGATTGGTCGTAATGTTTCACGTGAAACAATGAGCATCTAATGCAAAAATCTAATTAGGGTTACTGGAGCATTTGGCCAAAAACAGAATTTTTTATACGAAGCATTGATAGATACTTTATGTATGAATGTACAGATGATTGTCCTTTAACAATAATCTAATTAGGTTGAACAAAACTGTTGACCGCTCCTCGTTGAAACTTGGTCAACAATGTTAAACTCCACTTTGAAAATTAAAGATTCAGTGCGGTTCGCTAAAGCAGGCTTTATTTAATGCTTACAGGCTAACAGGCTTTGAAGATGAAAGAAAGAACGGAGTGATTCGACCGTTTAAGCTGACTATTAACATGGCAACAATGCATTAAAACCAATATAGATGTTTCACGTGAAACAACCTCACGCTGTACAGTTGTATAAGGTTTAATGTCCAGAGATTTTAGAGTTCCGGCAGTGTTTATAGTGGCCATCCGATGTGTGGATGGAATCATTGATTATAACCATGAATGTTGCTGCTTAAACTAACGGCGTATGTAATTTATTGAGTCGCTGCTCTTAAGTTATGCACAATTTAGACCCAGTGATTGATTTATCCACATCACCGTTTGTGGACTATGACATGATGTTCCAAGCGGCAGAATTGTCAATAATTACAAGGCAAAACTAATGAATTAAGGAAAGAATCGATTGCGTAGGCCTTGATAGAGCTATCCACACTTATCCACAGTTATGAACAGTGACGGTGCATAACTGGCGGCCGTTCTGACATGTCCAACGAGGACGGGAAAATTGAATGGTTATCAAAAGGAGGAAGGTTCGTGACCGCATCGAAGAAGGTGAAACCCGTTTCGAGAAATACCCCGGAAGTCGGTGAGCAGTCCACGCCGAACACATCAGGTATGGAGACGGCAACGGATATTCTGAAGCGAATATTCGCTGACGGGACCGGTTCGGTGTCCGGTGCGGAGTTGGCAGATCTATCAGCACGCTATCAGGCAATACGCCAGGCTGAATTCCCTCATCCGACAAAAACTCGCTTTATTGCCATTGCAAACCAAAAGGGCGGGGTAGGGAAAACAACGACCACCGTTAATTTGGCGTGTGCGTTTGCTGAATTTGACCAAAGTGTCTTGGTCATCGATATGGATCCGCAAGGCAACGCTTCTACTGCACTGGGTGTCACCCACGAGTCCGGGACACCATCAACATACGATGTCCTTGAAGGTCGTCTCGGGATCGAAGACGTTAAGGTGGTTTCACCTGAATTTCCAAACCTTGAAGTCGTCCCATCGTCTATCGATCTGAGTGGGGCTGAGCTCGAAGTTGCGGATATGCCCAACCGCAATCAACTTATGAAAAAAGCAGTTGCCGACTATCTCAAAGTCTGCCATCAGCATTATGACTATGTTCTTGTTGATTGCCCACCTAGTCTTGGACTGCTGGTTCTGAATGCCATGTGTTCAGTCAATGAGGTATTGATTCCAGTGCAAGCTGAATACTATGCTCTCGAAGGACTGCAACAATTGCTGCATACTATAGGGCTTGTTCAGCAGAGCTATAATCCTTATCTGGTAATCTCGACCATGTTGTTGACCATGTATGACAGACGGACACTGCTCAGCAAAGAAGTGTTCGATCAAGTCAAGGCGCATTATCCGGAGATAGTACTTAATACGACCATCCCGCGCTCAGTCAAAATCTCTGAAGCTCCCAGCTTCCGGCAAAGCGTCGTCACCTACGATCCTAAAGGGGCTGGTGCTATCGCTTATGAAGAGGCAGCGTTAGAAATCGCTCAGAGGTCCGAGCAAGTGCTGGAACATATTGCCAATAGAAGACAGGGGGAGTGAGGACATGACAAGCCGTTCACGGTTGGGCAAGGGCTTGGGGGCTCTATTTCCCGCCCTGCCAGGTGAAGATGACGAAACCAATACTGACAAAAGTCGGCCACAAGATAACAAGGGACTGAATTCAGACAACAAGCAGCCCACATCTCAAGGCTTGGCTACGGGATCGGACAGAAAACAGCGCCCGATGACGGACTCTTCAGAAAAAGACGGAGTCAAAAAAGAGCACGGTACTACGCATTCGGGTCGTGCAAGCTCTCAACTAGCGGCTACGACAACTTCTTCTAAGAGCGGTCGCAAACGTGCCGCCACGGGACAAAAGCGTGTAAGCATTTCCGAGTCTCTCAGCGAGAATGTTTCACGTGAAACACCCACTTCGAAGAGGACTACCAAGCGTCGGTCTGTCCCGTCCATCAGCAGCCTAGAACACCCAAGTGATCTATTCTTTGGACCTACAACGACAAATGTTTCACGTGAAACATCGTCCACGATGGAATCGAGCGAGGGCGTCGACAGTCAGGCAAATGGGACTCGACAAAGCGTTAATCAAGCAGGTGCTGTTCGCAGTGGTAACAAAACAAATAAGTCGGAGGGCAATAGCCAAGAGGAGTTGGAACCCGTCCAAGGTGGGTACTTGGCCGAGGTGCGTGTGGACGATATTAGGCCCAACGCACAGCAACCACGGCAAATCTTCGATGAAGACGAACTCTTGGAGTTGTCCCGCTCCATCAAAGAAGTTGGTGTATTGCAGCCCATAGTGGTGCGAAGATCAACTCTTGCAGACCGTCCAAGAACAATTGAGGATAAAACAACCTCAGTTGGCAGTGCGGAAAGTAAATTCACAGCATCTGACGTTAAGACAGATGAGAAACAATCGAATCAGCCGCAAACAACTCATTATGAAATCATAATGGGTGAGCGTCGTTGGCGAGCTACTCGATTGGCTGGCCTGGATACAATACCGGCAATTGTGAAAACAACGAGCGATGACACCATGTTGCGAGATGCCTTGCTCGAGAATCTCCATAGAGTAGCTCTTAACCCGCTGGAAGAAGCAGCCGCTTATCAGCAAATGATTGACGAGTTCGGCTTGACTCAGGACGGTTTGTCTAAGTCGATTTCTAAGTCCAGACCTCAGATCACCAACACACTTCGGTTGTTGAAGTTGCCCCCAAGTGTGCAGAAAAAAGTTAGCTCAGGTGTGTTGTCGGCTGGGCATGCCCGCGCCTTGCTTACCTTGCCGGATGAAAAGTCCATGGCTGCCCTGGCAGACAAGATCATTGCTGAAGGTTTGTCGGTAAGGTCTACCGAGGAACTTGTCGCGTTGCAGACAGGGCAGGCGAAGAAGAAAGCAAAAAAGCCTAGGGTAAACGCCTGGGCGGATAGTCCTGTGCGCCAGGATCTGGAAAGTCATTTTGATACCAAGGTGGCTATTAAGGGCACTAAAAAGCATGGGAAAATAGAAATAGTATTTTCTTCGCCTGAAGACATGGACCGAATCGTTGCCATTCTCTTGGAGAAGAATCCATCCGCAAATAATCACAGTCATTCGGACGATCAAGGCTGGGTTTGATCACATACGGTGCTCCTATTCTTAAAATGCGACTGAAAGTGTTGCTCAACTAAATCCCTCGATAAGGCAAGCGATTGCTTCAAGCTCAGTCTGATTTGTCTGAGTTGATAGCAATCGCTGTTTTTGTCTTAGTATCGGAATGATGTGGCAGTTACGAGCACGTACCATTCAAAGATCTCAGATGCCTGTACTGAATGGTTGTGTGAAATCCGCATATTGCTGGTTGGCTATGGATTGTGACAACCTGCTGAAAGATCATCCTGGTTATTGTGCCAGCTGACTACTTCTGGGTGGGTCAGTATCTCAAATGTTTGGTATCTCAAGCGCACAGCTGTCGATAAACGGATGAGTATGTTCAATGGTGAGATATACAGTGAGTCGTTGACTGATTGGCTGGTTGGGCATTATCGAAAGTTGCTTAGGTATGTGTCCGTTGGTTAGTTAAGTCCTTATAGCCAGTAACCGGTTTCTGATGGAGGATGGCCCTTGCCCAACAAGGAGTTGATAACCTTCAGCAGGTGAAGTTTGTAGAGTTATCGATGTGGCTATGGGGGGAGGACCAGTTGAGGTATGCCGTCTCAGCGGAGAGTGATTTTGATGTCAGCGGGGACGATTGGAGTAGTTTTACGACTTGTTGTTTGTTTCTTGAGTAGGATACCCGGTCGCGGTCAATGAAGAACTAAAGGAAACCTCATAGGCAGCTGCACGTAATCGATAAACGAAGTGCCTGGCAATTGTAAACTGCCAGGCACGTGAATTCTTGTTTGCGGGGGCGTACCAACCCTTATCGGTTATCCAAGCTTGTAAGATATTCCTGAGCGTCTAGGGCAGCACGGCAGCCCATGCCAGCAGCAGAAATGGCCTGACGATAAATCTTGTCGGTGACATCACCAGCGGCAAAGACTCCAGGTACAGAAGTCTTCGTTGACCCACCCTCGACCAGGATATATCCGTCCTGATCCAGGTCAACTTGGCCATTGAGGAAAGCAGTCTGGGGGGTGAATCCGATGGCGACGAAGACTCCGTTAGCCGGAATGGTGGTCTGCTGGTCAGTGGCTGTATTGCGCACATCCAAGGAGGTAACGCCACTATCGTCGCCGTTGATCCGTGTGACGACCGAATCGAGAAGGAAGTTGATCTTGTCATTACCTTTGGCGCGGTCCACCATAATTTTTGAAGCGCGGAAGCCTTGGCGACGATGGATCAGTGTGACAGAAGAGCCGAAACGGGTCAGGAAGTCCGCGTCACCCATAGCAGAGTCACCGCCGCCAACAACCACGATTGGCTTATCCTTAAAGAAGAAGCCGTCGCATGTTGCGCAGTAGGATACTCCTCGTCCTGAGAACTCGCGCTCGCCAGGAATATCCAATTTTCGATATTGCGAACCAGTGGTGATGACGACGGATCGGGCTTGGTATTCTTGGCCTCCGTCGGTAGTGATCCGCTTAACATCTCCGTTCAAGTCGACTGAGACGACATCATCGTATTCGATCTGAGCACCAAAATGTTCGGCCTGATCGCGCATCTGATCCATCAGATCGGGACCGAGCACTGCTTTAGGGAATCCTGGGAAGTTCTCTACTTCCGTCGTGTTCATAAGCTGACCGCCGGGCGTTAGTGCTCCAGCAATAACAAGTGGAGCATATCCGGCTCTGCCAAGATAAATGGCGGCGGTGTATCCTGCGGGTCCGGACCCTATAACAATGGCATCATGAACAGTTTGCTTCATAACGCTACTGTATCCATTTAGGATGACTGGGTCACACGCGGTGGGCGAAAAGAGCGCTTGTTATTCCACAGTCAGTTGGGTTCTGGCAGGAGCGGGCTATCCTTGAACCATGGAGAAAACCGTGATAGTGGCCATCGTAACCAATATTGGGACGATTCTGGTGCTGATCTGGTTTATGCTCCGAGTTGATCGGTTGCTGCGGGAGCACCCCACCCACCAAACAGAGGATAGAAGCGAGGATGACAGCTGGCATAGCTGGCGGTTTTGGAATCCTCCAAATCCTGATGAGAATGACGACGACTTAGACGCTGACTCTTCGATAACAGACAAAAGCCTTGAGGCTGATGAAGATGCGACTGCCAGGACTGCCGGCCGGTATGCACCCTCAACTCAGGAGGGACCCAGTGAAAGTTCTTCACGCACATTGAAAGAGGGCGAGGAAAGCAGCAGAGACAAGTAAGACATATCTTGCCAGGCCGTAACGCAAACGCTTCAAACACGGTGGGCGCAGTTTCAGCTGTTAGTTCGATCTTACGAAAGCATAGTCTTTCAAAAAGCACGGATGCGCTTGGACATGTGTATATATGTGTAACCTCTGACTGGCGGGGTATATATGGGTGTTTATCGATGAGCTTTGCAGTGGGCACGTGAACAAACAGCGTAAGCAATAACCAATATGACACGATGGATTAATTCTGATGGGAAGATTGTGCTCTCGACGATGAGGATCAACGAATTGGGGCCATTGAACTTGTGGAGCATTGCCGGTGACAGAACGGCAATTTACTGGTGCGATCTCAGCTCTCGCTCGGAGTTCTTGATTGTTAAGTAGAGAGGTGTTCGATTCTCGAAGATACAAAAGCGGCGATGCCTATATATCTATATATGCAGTAACGTCTGCTTGACAAACATTTGGCTAAAGCATCCTGTGCTGATTAATGCAGGACTCGTGGCGATTGCGATCCCAGGAAGGTCGTATTCGTCTTCATTCGTCCCATATCTTTATTCGACTCATGCCTTTAACAGGCAGGATTTGGTGTCAATCTTAGGCGCTATACCGTGTGGGACTCTCGCTGGAGTCGATGAAGTAAGTTGTCCACGCCAGAATGTTTCACGTGAAACATTCGATACCGACCACAATTGCATGCATGGGTATGGAGCAATACAGCTGTCTATTGTGAGTTGAGTCCTAGAGAGTGACCAGCCATTCTGGCATCGGCAATTTATTAGACTGCGTTGCTTTTGCACGTTAGTCTTGTCAACAATACAAAACCCGGGAGCAGATTGAACATACCTTTGGCTCAATGTTGGCATTGGCTGAGCAGGAAAGGAAAAGCGGGGGAGTAAAGGGGAAGTGGAGCGCATAGGGTGAGCGGTGAGTCGAGCTTAACGCATAAAGGGAGGGAAATAACCAACGGTGGGGTGGTGAATGGTGAACGACTGACATTTGATTGCCAGAGAAAAATGATGGTGAGAATAATGAACGCAGAATAGAGTATGGGTTTTAATGATTACAAACTGTTAGTCCATACTGTGTCAACCTGTTAGTGCATATGTATGAGGGTGCCCGCCCTGCGCACTATCTGTTCTACATGCATTTGTACGCTACGTATATTGCAAGTCCGCCTGATGCATGGCGTGCAAATTTGCGCGTTATGCATCAGGCGGACCGTGTTCAGGACAACCGAATGATAGGCAGAACTAGACAGGCCTTGAAGCTTCAGTCGGTTCGCTTTTGATTCAAAACTGATTGAACCAATGCAGTGTATAGCTCTGGTAGGTTGTAGCCCGCAGCCAAGGCTGATTGCGGCAGAAGCGAGGTGTCCGTCATGCCAGGCGCTACGTTGGATTCCAGGAATTGCGGCTGTCCTTGGGCATCAACGATGAAGTCGGTGCGCGAGATGTCGCGGAGCCCCAGAGCCCGATGGGCGGTCAGTGCAGCATCGCTCACAGCCTGTGTGGTCTTGGCATCCAGTCGAGCTGGAACATAGAACTCCGTCGGGCCAGGTGTGGAGCGAGCCTCGAAGTCGTAGGTGCCTGAAGGGGTCCAGATTTCGAGCGGTGGCAGAACCAGGGGATGTCCGTCAAACTCGAGGATGGAGACTGAGACTTCAGTGCCCGTGACAGCCTGTTCGATTAGGGCCACATCACCGTAGGCAAAGCAGTTGATCAAGGCCTGAGTGAGCTGGCTCTGTTCCGTCACCATGGTGCAACCCATGGCTGAGCCGCCCATGGTGGGCTTGATGAAGAGCGGGAGTCCCAGCGAACCTAGGAGCATATCAATGACAGGCTCGACTCCCAGCTCGCGGAACATGGATTCGGGCAAGGTCACGGAATGCGGAGTGTGCAATCCGGCCATGCGGACAACGTTCTTGGCGATGGGCTTGCTCCAGGCGGTCCGGGAGGCCTTGGCCCGGGAACCGATGTAAGGCAATTCAGCCATCTCCAAGACATCACGGATGGAGCCATCCTCACCATTGGCACCGTGCAGCAGAGGCCAGACCAAATCAGGACGGGTCGACTCGTCGGTCAGGTAAGGCAGAAGCGAGCCATCCATGTCGTGGACATGGACCGTCCATCCGGCCTCCTCAAGGAATCCCTGGACTCGATGCCCCGAGCTGATGGAGACATCGCGCTCATGGCTGAGGCCACCACAGATGACCAAGAGTGACTTATCAGCACGCTTGGTGGCCTTGCTCGCCAGGGAGAGGACATCGTCCATGGTGAACGGCGTGGCCTCACGAGTGGAGCGATGCGAGGTCCTCCTGGCTCTTTTGGCCGGTTCGCCAGTAGCCATGGACGCATTGTTGGCCGCGGTGGTATCCGGGCTGGCGACTGTGGTCGTCGTCGCGCTCGCGGTTGCTTTGGCTTTGCCGGTTGCCGGGGTTTTGCCACCGGTCTGCTGCCGTGGTGTCTTGCTGTGCTTGGCCGCCATGATTCAGCCCCTTTCCTTGCCGCTGTCGGGCTCGAACAGCCGGACGGTGGCGAGTTCGTTCTCGATGACCGTGGACAGTCTGCGTATTCCCTCTCGGATCCGATCTGGGGTGGGGTAACAGAAGGACAGACGCATATGGTCCGCCCCCTCCCCATTGTCGTAGAAGGCTGTGCCGGACACGTAAGCCACCTTGGCGGTGATCGCCCTGGGCAGCATGTCCTTGGCGTTGAGCCCCTGGGGTATCTTCAGCCAGATGTAGAAGCCGCCCTTGGGCTTGAGCCACGAACAGTAGGGCAGGTACTCCTTCAAAGCCTCATCCATGGCATCGCAGCGTTCCTTGTACATTCCTCGATAATCGTTGATCTGCGATTTCCAGTCGAAGTTGTCCAGATAAGTGGTGATGGTCATCTGGCTCATGTTGGAGGGACAAAGGATGGCTGACTCGTTGGCCAGAACCAACTTCTGTCGGATGCCGGGAGGCGCAACCATCCAGGCCACGCGCATGCCCGGGGCGATGATTTTGGAGAAGCTGCTCAGGTAGACAATGCCCTCGGAGTCGTAAGAGCGCAGGGCAGGATAGGTCTGGCCGTTGAAGGCCAGCAGCCCGTAAGGATTGTCCTCGACAATAAGCACATGGTATTTTCTGGCGATCTCGATGACTCGCGGCCGCCGCTCCACGCTCATGGTGGCACCGGCAGGATTGTGGAAGTTGGGCACGGTGTAAAGGAACTTGACCGCCTTGCCCTGGCGGCGCTGCTCCAGAATGGTCTCTTCCAGAGCCTCAGGAATCAGCCCGTCGCCGTCCATGGCCACATTGACCACATCGACCTGGAAGGATTGGAAGACGCCCAGGGCGCCCACATAGTTGGGTGCCTCAGCCAGCACTACGTCGCCGGGGTCGCACATGATCCTGGTAATCAGGTCCAGTCCCGACTGGGAACCGTTGACGATGACCACGTCATCCGGCTGGACGTCCTTGATGCCTTCCAGTTCCATAATGGGCAGCACGTCTTCGCGCAGGTGGGGATCGCCCTGTGCCGACCCATACTGCCAGGCCACCTGGCCCTTGCTCCGTAGCATGTCGCCAAGCTGGTCGGCCAGTTTATCGAAAGGCATCCGGCCCAAGTAGGGCATGCCGCCCGCCAGGGAGACCACCTCGGGCCGATTGGCCACGGCGAAGAGGGCGCGAATCTCAGAGGCGCGCATCTGCTCGGCTCGTGTTGCATAGGAGCTATACCAAGGATCGTTCTTGATGACCTTGGACGCAATATTGGGATCATCCGCCATAACTGACTTCCGCCTTCCTGCCGCCGTTGTCTAAGGAAACTGTATTACCTGCGGGCGCTATGTAGGAGGAAAAATCCAACACATTACCATTTCGGTACACCCATAGTATCGGTATATGGATGGGTAGGCAGTCATGTCTGGCCGAAGGGGTCCATGGGACTTGCAGGCAATTGCGCTCGATGGATGGTCTGTGGGTCGACGTCGGGATGACTGGCCTCCGCCGCCGTCGACCCACAGCCATGCTCAGAAGGCCTGGACGGAAGTGAAGCGCAGGGTGTTTCCCGGCATGCCGTCCATGGGCACCCAGACGACCAGGTCCTGAGTCGTCACCGGTTCGCGCAGGGTGACCTGGGTGGTTCCCGAGGCATCGAAGCTGAAGTCGGCCAGCGGTTGTCCCTGGTTGGGCTGAGCCGCCGTGGAATTCGCGTAGACCTGGGCATGGCCACCGCTCTGAGGCGCGACGATGGTCAGGCGGGAGACCTCTTCCGGCTGGGTCAGGTGCATATACCATCCATAGCCCTGCAAACCGGCAGGCTTATTGAGGAAGATCTGGCGACTCGTCCGATAGGCCGTGGTGTTCTTGGGCTTGGGCGGATCGGGAACCTTCCCGGCCTCCTTGTCAGCGTGGCTGACCTTGTCGGCATCGGCCTGAGCTTGGTCATTGCCGTCGGCATTGCTGGAAGGAGTTGCTTCCTCGCTCTCATTGGTCTTGCCGGGGAAGGGCACGTTGGACATGACAGGCCAGCCGCCCTCACTTTTACCGACCTTGGATCGGGATCCGGTAATGGTCGAGAGGGCCCAGACCAGGGCTACCACAACGATTACGGTTGCTATGGCGATGACTACTGAGCGAGTCGTGAAGCGGCCGAACAGGCGAGTGTCAGCCATATCGGCCTCGTCGTCCAGATCCTTGTCCTGCTCATCGTCGGGAAGTACCGAGTAAGTCACCGGCATGGGCATGGAGTGGATTTCAGGTGTGAAGCTGGGGGGCAACGGCTCCATGACTGTAGTTTCCTGCTCCTCCTGATCGAAATCATGGTTCTTGGAGGATCGGGCTGACTGGGCAGTGGCCTTGCTAGGTGCCTTGGTCTTGTCAGAAGCAGCGGCGGAAGAATGGTGTTCATTCCGGGCAGCAGATTCTCCTCCAATAAGAGGTTCGGAGGCCGCAGTTCCTGAGTGGCGCGCACGCGAATCGACGTTGCCATGTGGAGCGCTCATGTTGGATGTTGCCTTGGTGGCCTGGTTGCTGCCGACCGCCGCACCGTTCTCCTCGCCGCTGGACTTGTGGAAGTCCCATTGGGAGAAGCCTCGCTCCACGGGATTGTTGGCAGTCACGCCGTTGCCGCTGAGAGCCTCGGACGGTTTACGCTGATCGTCTTTGACGGTCGGCATTCGCCCGGTCACAGCCTTGGACTCTTCTTCATACACGGCTGCGGGCCTGGCCGCTGTCGCCCTGAGTGCGCTCACGTCCATGGCTGCGGTCTTGCGGGAGGAGCTGTTCAGCGAGCGCAGCCGCTGGCGTTCGTCAAAGAGCGAGAAGAGGTCGGTATCCGTATCCTCCGGATTGAGCATTTCAATCTCGCTGCGGCCGGGGAAGAGCAGTTGGTTGGTCTTCCAGTGCGGCTCACGGTGGGATACGGTCTGCGCGGCAGGCAGGTCTGAAGAGGTCAGCCCCTCGGGAAGCGGGAGTACGTTCTTGGGGTCCACCGGACGCAGGGCGACGGACTCGATGGAGGCGCGGCCGTCCAGCTCGGGCCAGATCAGATCGCTGTCGGTCAGCTCTTCGGGCGGGATCCAGGGGCTGAGCAGGGCCGAGAGCTCCGCCAGGGTGACCAGTGGAACCGGCACGGCCCCCTGCTCGTTCGTCAGGCCCAGCCCACGCATGCAGATGATTTTGAACTCTTCCGGGGTCTGCTTGGGCAGCTCCTGCAGGCTGGGCCGCCGTCCGTCCTGGTCGGGTCGGCGCGTCAGCATGGCATAGAGCACGCCTGCCAGCTCGCGTATGGCATACTCCTCGTCCGTCAGTCCCGTCTCAGTCGAGGCCGATGGGTGCTCAAGCATGGGCGATATGGGTGCATCGGCCAGGGTGATCGAGGCCGGGGCCAGCCTGATGGTGCTCGTGGAGACCGCATAGTCGACCATGCCTGCGGCATGCAGGGTGCGCATGGCTTCGGTGACCTCGCCCATGATGGTGCCGATGGCCCGGTCGCTGAGCGTTCCCCCGGCGGGTCCGTGCATGTAGTCCCTCAGGGACATGCCGGCATCGGGGGCGGTGACGATCAGGGAGACCTTGTCACGAGTGTGCAGCTGATAGACCGGGGTGAAACGGCGATCCTTGCTCAGTGCCAGGCTTGAGGCGTTGATGTTGATCCGGTCCATGCAGGTGGAATCCCCCGCGATGAAGAGCTGGCAATCCCTGTCCAGGACCTTGTCCTTGGCCCGCCAGGCGCTCAGACCGTTCGCGCGGCGGAGCAGGGTGACCAGGGTGTATCTGCCGAGGATGGTGTCTCCGATATGCGCGTTCATGGTTGCCGAGCTCTCATCAGAAGTGGGGCGCCGCCTGTAGTCGGCGACACCGTGGTGGACCTTGCTGTTCTTAGGTACAATCCTAACGGGTTGCGGGGTCGGGGGAGCCGGTGGAGGTCCGGCTATCGCGGATTCTCCATCAGCGTCGGATTCGCGGGCCTCCTCGAAGTTCTCCAGCGCTGCGTCCATGCCGGGCAGAGCGGAGTCGGGGGAGGAGGAGTGCACCACCCTGACCGAGCGGTCGGCCAGCCGGGAGGGTCGCTCCTGCAGTGCGTCCAGGCTGCGGACGGGGTGCCGGGCTGTCCTGCCCAGCCGACGGGCCAGATCGACCAGGAGCTGGATGAATTCCTCAGTGCGCAGGGCTACCAGGGTCACGACATAGATGACCGCCGTCAACAGGGTGATGACCACGCAGATGAAGAGCGCCTGCACCCAGCTCATGTGACCCTGCCGACCCTGAATCCAGGCGCCGACCAGGTGGGTCACCGGGGTTTTGACCGTCAGGGCGGCCGCCAGGGCCAATCCCGCAGCCAGGAAGGCCTTGGCGTAGGTGATAAGAATCCGCCGCTCGTCCAGGTTTCCCTGGAAGGGGCTGCGCAGCATGTGAGCCAGGACAGGGAAGCTGAGGAGGCTGCTCAGGGACAGGCTCAGCCCTACCATCGCCGCCCAGTAACGGGGAGGCAACAGGCGTATGGATACCAGAAGCACTGCCACCTGAATGGTGTTGGAGACGGCCGCGAAGATGAAGGGATGCCGGCCATCCTCGAAGGCGTAGAAGGTGCGCTGAATGAGCAGGAAGGCGCTCGTGGGAACCAGCCCCAGGGAAAGCGTTATCAGCGGTCCTGATATAAGGACGGACTCGTGCACGCTTACCGAGGGCAGCAGGGCTCGGGTGATGGGCACCGGAATGGCCAGGAGGACTGCGGCGAAGAAGAACATGACCAGTCCCACATTGCGCAGGGCCTGGCTCAGATCATTGCGGGCATCCCCGATGCGGCCGTCGGAAACTGCCTTGGACAGCTTGGGGAAGAGGGCCGTGCTGACCGAGACGGCCACCAGCGAGTAGGGCAGGATGAAGATGGTGTAGGCGTTCTGATAGGAGCCGTTGCCGGCGATGTCGAATGGGTTGCCCTCCAGGGGTGCACCGTTGTTGATGCGGGCATTGACCACGTTGGCCAGCTGGTTGATGATGACCACGCACATGCTCCAGGCCGCCACTGAGCCCATGGATCGCAGGCCGATTCCACGCAGGCCCCAGCGGGGACGATAGCGGAAGCCGCTCATGATCAGGGGGATGAAGAGGACCAGCGCCTGGAAGGCCACTCCAAGGGTCCAGGCCCCGGCGGTCAGGGCCACCTTGCCGTTGTCCCAGAAGCCGACCGGCTGATTGCGGGCGTTGCCGAACAGGAAGATGAAGGCCAGGAAGCCCAGGCAGCTGATAACGTTGGCGCCCACCGAGCTCCAGGCGTATGCGGTGAACCGGCCCTTGGCTGCCAGGATCTGCCCCAGGACCGTGTAGAGCCCGTAGAAGAAGACCTGTGGCATGCACCAGAGGGTAAAGGAGTTGGCCAGGGCCCGCTGTGCCGGGTTCCACTTGGAGTTCAGATAGATGGTGGTCAGCACCGGGGTGCCCAGCATCAGCAGTAGGGTCAGCAGGGCCAGGAGGACCATGGCGACCGTGATCAGCTTGTTCAGCCGGTCTGCCGCGTCCCGCTCCTTGAGGGTGCGCACGATCTGCGGGACCAGGACGGCGTTGAAGATGCCGCCCGAGATTAGGGTGAACATGACCTGAGGGATCATGGCACCGGTCTGATAGGCATCGGCCGCGATCCCGGTGGTGCCTATGGCGGCTGCCAGCAGGATGGTGCGGATCTGCCCGGTTACGCGGGAGGCCGCGGTGCCCGTGGCCATGATGGCGGAATTGCGCCCTACGGAACTCATTCGTCCGGGTCCTTCGTACGGTGGAACTGCCGCCAGAGCCCCAGGAGTCCCAGGAGCACGGCGATGACAATGATAATCAGGCCGCTCATGTCGCTCAGTCGCAGATTACTGGTGATCTGAGCACGACGCACCTGGCCGAATGGACGGCCCTGGCTGTCCAGCAGGCCGATGTCCACGTTGGCTCTACCGGCTGCCGCCACCCTGACCTTGAAGGTTACCTGAGCCTCGGAGCGGGCGGGAATGACCGCCTCCGCCATGCGCGAGGTGACGATCTCCATGGAGTCGGTTCGGGCGCTGATGCGGGCGTGGACAGGATAGGGGTGGCTGTTGCTGACGGTGACGGGCATGGAGGCCGTCTCGCTGACGACGTTCAATGACTCGCTGGGCGTGATGCTGATCCCGTCCAGGAGCCGTCGGGATATGGCCTCGGCCTGATCGGCCAGTCCAGAGGCGGCTGCGGTTCCCCCCAGGGACTTCAGGGCCAGGTCGTCGTGGGCGGCGGTCAGCTGGCTCAGCCACTGATGCGGATCCTTGGGCTGGCGGGCGGTGGTGTCGGCATCCTGGCGGGCCAGGGCCTGGCTGTCGGTCTTGCCTGCCGAGGCGCTGGCGGTGGGTTGGGAATCCTGCTTGTCGTCAGCCAGGATGGAGGTGGCGAATCGGTCGATGTCAGCCCGGCTGGCGATCAGGGAGTCCAGGGTGCCTGTCGGGCCATCGCCATGTTTGGCGTTGCCCTTTGCGCTGCCGGGCTCCAGGGCCTTGAGCAGACCTGACGACCCACCTGTGAAGTCGGGCGCCTGCATCAGGTCGTCCATGGACTTAAGGCTGATCCATGGAGCATGCTCCAGTTCGGTCATGATCCGGTCCGCCTGCTGGGTGTCCTCATCGGCGTCGAAGCAGACCAGGAGGGAGCGTTCGGCGTAGGGCTGCTCCATCTGGTAGAAGGCGCTCTGAGCTATGAAGCGCGCCGTCTGCCCGGCCTGGGTCTGCTCACCGGTGGCGCGTGTGGAGCTGGGGTGGCCCTTGGCCAGGTTGCTGAGCTCGCGCTGGGCCGACAGGACGGTTACATTTCCGGCCCTGGTTTCGATGGTGTACTTGCCGGTGTGGGCGGAGGTGCCGGCGCCGACTTCGAAGCCCTGGGGGGCGATGACCGTCTGATAGCCGGCACGGCGGGCGGCGGTGATGGACTCCATGGTCCACTCCTGTCGGCCCTGCCAGGCGTATATGCCAGGCGCTGCGTCAGCATAGAGCTTGGCCGCGGTCTGGGCACTCCAGGACTCGGGGGTGACTCCGGCCTGGGCATAACGGTCCTGATTCTGGGATGCATACCCGGTGATGTCGAAGTCGGCCGGCTGAATCAGCCCTTGGATCTGGGGACGGTTGGTGAATGCGGATAGATAGACCGGGTCGCCCAGTGCCTGCAGGGACCCGTGCTTGGACAGCAGCTGGCTCTGGTCCTCCTGGCGGCGGGCCCCCTGGCGGGTCAGTGTCACGCTCCGGTTTTTATCGTTGCCTGGGCCTGACTCGGATTCGGCACTGGACTGGGTCATCAGCGCCGTCATGGCCTTGTCGTCAATGTTCCAGTCCGAGGAGGTCAGCGGCAGAACCATGGTCAGGGACAGGGCGGGGGTGCCTGCGGTGGGCAGGCCATCCCAGGTCCGGGTCAGAAAGGTGAACACGTCGCCCAGGACCCGACCCTGATCGTCGCTCAAAGAGAGCCGGACGGGCTTGGGCCCCCAGCTGGTCATTTTCTTGATCGCGTCTTGATCAGCCGGTACGTTGACGGCAACCTCGGTGCTCTGCCCGGTCGGGATTGTCGGTACTGCCTGTGTACCCAGCACATCCGGGGTGGGGATGCGGGCGTGGCCTTCGGACCAGGCCTGCATGTCGGCCCGGGAGCTGAAGGAGTAAAGGGCGCTGGTGGATACGCTCAGATGGGCATTCTCCATGGGCTGGTTGGCGGTGTTGGTCACCGCAGCGCGCAGGGCGTAGCCGGACTTGTCGGTCACCACTGGCGTGGACCAGCGCAGGGCCACCTCGGCCGAGCTCTGATGATCGCTGGCTGCCAGGGCTGGCGCTGGCTGCCAGGGAACCATCACCAAGGCCAGCAGAAGGACGGTCACCAGCAGGATCCGGGCCCGCCGGGCCCATCGATTGAAGGCATGAGTGTGCTGGCTGGTGCGCCCGCCCGGGCGCAGGGGGGTCTGGATCATGGCTGTTTTTTGTACTTCCTCGCGTAGAGCCAGGCTATTTTACGCTCATTGGGGTAACTGAGCACCGAGGTCAGGTCGGAGAAGTCCACCCAGATGGCATCTTCGGCCTCATGGTCGGGGTCACCCTCCACGCTCAGGGATCCGCCGATCATCCGCAGGACGAAATGATGAACCAGCTTGTGTACCCGCTGGTTGGTTCCGGTGAACCAGTAGTCGATGGTGGCGATGGAGTCGGTCACCCTACCCAGTATCCCCGTCTCCTCGTGGACCTCGCGCACCGCCGTCTGCTCGGGTGTTTCCCCCTTCTCGATATGCCCCTTGGGCAGGCACCATTCCAGGTGGCCCGAGCGGGAGTGCCGGGCGATGATGGCCACCCGGTCATGCCGGTCGAAGATCAGTCCGCCTGCCGAATACTCGCGCACCACCGGCAGCTCCTGGGCATCCAGAGAGGCAAAGGTTGAAGGTCCTGAGGCATGCTTATGCCGGGGCATGAGGGCAGGTGTGGGAGCGTCATCCTCGGTCTGTATGCGCTCGCGGACCTGCGGATCCAGACGTTCGCTTACAGTCTCCACCAGGTGGTCCAGCCCCTGCTGGCCGCGGGCATGGATATCCGCAGAGTCGGCGCTATGTGCAAGCATGCGCGCCATGTCCGCGGGCGTAATCATACTCCAACTTTACGTAAGGTAATGTGCAGGTGGGGTAACGGTATGCTAGTAGGCGCATCAACTCCGTAGGAAAGGGTGAGCGTGGATTTCCAAGTCTGGCCGGAGGCCATCGAGCTCGGGCGCCTCTTCGCCGAGCAGGGTTTTGAACTGGCGTTGGTAGGGGGTCCTGTACGCGATCTGCTCCTGCACCGGCCCTCCCACGACCTGGACTTCTGCACCTCGGCCCGGCCCGAGCAGTTCGAGCCCATCCTGCGCCATTGGGGGTCGGGCTTCTGGGACATGGGGCGCAAATTCGGCACCCTTGGCGCGTTGCGGCGGCGTCCTGACGGTACCGAGGTCAAGGTGGAGGTGACCACCTACCGGAAAGACACCTACGATCCCGATTCCCGCAAGCCCGAGGTGGACTACGGGGACAGTCTTGAGGGCGACCTTTCCCGGCGCGACTTCACCGTCAATGCCATGGCCCTGCGGGTGCCCGACTTGGTCTTCGTGGACCCCTACCGGGGGGCCAACGACCTGGCCAAGCAGGTGCTGCGGACTCCAGTGGATCCCCGCCAGTCCTTCGACGACGACCCCCTGCGGATGATGCGGGCCGTGCGGTTCGTGGCCCAGCTGGGATTCACTATCGCCCCGGAGACCGCAGAGGCCATCACCCGCATGACCGATCGAATCAGCATCGTCTCGGCCGAGCGGATTCGCGACGAGCTGACCAAGCTCATGCTGGCTGACCACCCCGTCCAGGGCATCGAGGCCCTGGTGCAGTCCGGCCTGGCTGACATCGTTTTGCCCGAGGTGCCGGCTCTGCAGCTGGAGATAGACGAGCATCACCGGCACAAGGACGTTTTCGAGCACACCCTTATGGTGGTGGACCGGGCCATCGCCCTGGAGACCGGACCTGACGGACCTGTGCCCGCCCCGGACCTGACCCTGCGCCTGGCCGCCCTGCTGCACGACATCGGCAAGCCCGCCACCAGACGCTTTGAGCCCGGCGGCAAGGTCAGCTTCCATCATCACGATGTGGTTGGAGCCCGGTTGGCCCGCAAGCGCCTCAAGGCCCTGCGCTTCGACCACCACCTGATCGCCGACGTCTGCGATCTGATTTCCATGCACCTGCGTTTCCACGGCTATGTGGACGAGCGGTGGACCGATGCGGCTGTCCGCCGTTATGCCCGCGAGACCGGTCCGCTTTATGAGCGGCTCAATCGTCTGACTCGTGCCGATGCGACCACCCGCAACAAGCGAAAGGCTCAGGTTTTCTCTTCCGCCATGGACGAGCTGGAGGACAGGGTGGCTCAACTGCGTCAGCAGGAGGATCTGAATGCCATCCGGCCTGACCTGGACGGACGACAGATCATGCAGATTCTGGGCCTCGAACCCGGGCCGCAGGTGGGACGCGCCTATCGGCACATGCTGGACTATCGCCTGGATCAGGGCCCGGTCGACCAGCAGACAGCCGAGCAGGAGCTGAAGGACTGGTGGCAAAGAGAGGGCGCCGACCAAGCCTGACCCTAAGTCACACCTTTCCAGGCCCCCTTGGTCAGGAGACTGCGGATGTTGTGGTGACGTGATGTTGAATCCGGCAGTACGCCGGACCGGCGGCGTCAGGCCTTGGGAGCCTTGGGCAGGTTCTTCATGGAGGAGGGGTCGGTCTGGCAGCCCTTGATGGCTTCGATCTTGCGGCCTACGACGGAGTTGCTGTCCTCGTCGTCCAGATCAGTAAAGGTGGCCCCTATGACCACGTCGATCAGATCGTCGTTGCGATCGTCCATGATCAGAACCGCATCGTTGAATTGGGACCCCACTGTGTAGCCACGGTCAATGGCCGAAGCCCCGAAACGTACCTCGGTGCGGGCTGTCTCGGTCTTGCCCGGATAGTCCGCCACATCCTGCATGTTGAATCCCCGATTACGCAGGGCCGAGGCCAAGGCAGTGGCCAGACCGGACTTATTGGTTCCGTTGAGCACCCGCACGCGGATATCGGGGTGGTTGACCAGCTTGGCATTCGCAGGCGGGCAGGGCACGGCGACGCCATAGTTGGGTTTGGCGATGCTGGCGTGTTTGGCGGTATGCCCGATGGACCCGAAGATGATCAGTCCGCAGATGATCAGGATGGCAACCAGGGCGCTGACGACTATGGTGAAGACCATTTTCTGGCGCCGTCGCACGAACTGCCTGCGGGCCTCGCGTTCGTCGAGTGGTTCGGGATTCGTCATGTTGCCTACTCTACTGTTCATGGGTGACTCGCAGTGGGACCATCCTGGGCAGGACTGGCGAGTCAGCCTCGATGATCCTGTCCACTGCATTCTGCTCCCGCCAGAGCCTTATCAGTGCGATTGCCTGCTCGGGTCGAGGGGTCATGACCACCACCGAGGGGCCCGACCCAGAGACGAAGGCCGGTCCGATGCCTGCCCGCCGGGCAAGGTCCAGGGCCTTGCGCGAGCGCGGGTGCAGGGTGCAGGCGGTCTCCTGCAGGTCGTTCAGGTCGTGGGGATCGGGTCCGATCAGGTCGAAGGCCTTGTAGACCTGGGCGGTGCTCAGCTGGTCATCGTAGGCCCCGATAAGGAGGTGCCCGGTCAGCCCAGCTCGGGATAGCCGCTGGGCCTGTGGGCCATCCGGATCCAGGGGTTCCAGAATCTGGCCGAAACCTGTCCCTCTGCTGAGCCCTCCATGCAGGCAGAAGGGCAGGTCCGCGCCCAGACCGGCAGCGATGCGATCCAGCTTGGCGGCAGGCATCCCTAGATTCCAGAGCCGGTTCAGGCCCAGCATGGTTCCGGCGGCATCCGCGGATCCGCCGGCCAGACCGGCACCCACAGGTATCCGCTTGACGATGTGGATGGACACATCAGGCTGATGTCCGGCGGCCTGGGCCATGGCCAGGAGGGCCTTGACGGCCAGGTTGGCGCGTGGATCGGCATCCCGGCGGTTCAGGTCGCCCAGGTGCTCGCCCTCCAGGGTCAAGCGGAAGCCACTGCCAGGTTCTCTCCGCCGCAGTTCCACCCGATCCCAGATTCCCACGGCGCTGTAAATGGTGTCCAGGCGGTGTTGACCTCCAAGGTCGGCTCGGGTCGGGCCGACGCGGAGTCTCAGATTGATCTTGGCGGGACAGTAGAGAGCAATGCCATCCCTTCCGGCTGCCGGGCTCACTCGGTCACCTCGCGGCGGGCTTGCTCCAGGGCGACGAACTCCTCGATGGTCATGGTTTCCCCCCGACGTGCAGGGTCAATGCCTGCAGCCTGGAAGGTTTCGGCGTTCACCAGACCCTTCAGGGCGGCATGTAGGGTCTTGCGGCGCTGTCCGAAGGCGGCATCAATCAGGGAGAAGACCTCGGTTCTCGTCCCTTCATCCTCGCGTCCGGGTCCATCCTTGTCCCGGGTGAAGGAGACCAGGGCCGAGTCCACGTTGGGGGCTGGCCAGAAGACATGGCGCCCGATTCTGCCAGCCTGGGCGGCATGGCCGTACCAGGCCAGCTTCAGACTGGGAGCCCCGTAGACCTTGGAGCCCGGGGCGGCCGTCAGCCGGTCCGCCACCTCCTTCTGGACCATGACCAGGAACCGGCTCAGATTGGCGAATCGGGCCAGGAGGGTCAGAATGATCGGAGTGGCTACATTGTAGGGCAGGTTGGCCACCATGACCAGGTCGGTGGCCGCGCCCGCGTCGCCTGCCAGCTGAGGGGTCAGGGTCAGGGCATCCCGGTTGATCACGGTCAGCCGTTCCAGGCTCTCCGGCATGCGCTCGCGGACGGTCTGCGGCAGCTGCTGGGCCAGGACGGGATCGATCTCGTCGGCGGTCACCAGGCAGCCCGCCTCCAACAAACCGAGAGTCAGGGATCCCAGACCAGGACCTACCTCCAGAACGGTCTGTCCAGATTCCACCCCGGCCAGACGGACGATTCTGCGGACAGTCCCTGGATCGATGACGAAATTCTGTCCCAGTCGCTTGGTGGGGTGGATGCCGATCTGGTCGGCGATGCGCCGGATGTCGGCGGCGCCCAGAAGGCTATTGCTCTCGGTTTTACTGTTCATGTCGGTTCGTTGTGCGGCGAGTGTGGTAAGGGGTCAGTACCAATGTGGGTGGCGTTCGTTCCAGAGGCGCCAGGCCGTGCTGGGATCCCCATATGATTTGCTGATGTAGTCGAGTCCCCAGTCAATCTGGACTGCGGCATCATCGCGCCAGTTGTCGCCAAATTTTGCCATCTTAGAGCCTGGCAGAGATTGGGGGATCCCGTAGGCGTCGGAGTTGGGATTTTTCTTATACCACCACCATTTCGATTCCTTGTCCCAGAGTTTTACCAGATCTGCAAACTGCGAACCTGTCCATCCGCGTTGGGCGGCAGCACCACCGGCATAGGCCTGGGCTACATCAGGTTGTGCGTGCCAAAGACCGCTAGGAGATGGGCTCGGCGCTGGCGACGGGGCTGGTTTGTTCTCGGGCTGAGTTGGAGCCGGTGTGCTTGGTTGTTTCGGCTTGGTTGTCTGCGGAGGCTTGGTCTGTGTTGGCGTAGGGGCCGGTGTCGTTGCCGACTGCGAATCCTTGCTGGGCGAGGGGCTCGGAGATGGCGTCTTCTGGGCCTGTTGGGAATCCTTGTCTGTGTCCTTGGACTGCTGCCCGCTGTTCTGTTCCTCCCTCGGCTTGTCGGGACCGACGGCCACCACCTGATCCACTGGCATGGCTACGGTCTCTTCCTTGATCACCTGCTCCGATTCGGCCTGTCCGTCCACGTAGGTGACCTGGATGGTCTGCAGTCGTTGACCGGCTACGCCCGCCTGACGTATCTGGGTCTGACCGGGCGCCAGGCTCGAATCGACCACGGTCCTCGTGGCGAAGGGTATGGGGATTGTTTTTTGAGTGTTTCCGTGGGTGACCCGTTGGACCCGCAGCACGGTGGTGCCCTGGTCATGCTCCACGCTGACCCGGTCCTCCTTGCCCAGCACGATGCCCTTGGAGTCCAGTATGGATGCGGCTGGGAGCTTGCCGTCAGGGGCCACCGAGGTCTTCCCGTCAGCTATGACAGTGACCGGCCCTGCCTGGTTGATGACCAGACCGCCGGTCAGCTGGTTATAGACGTTGCCCACATCCACGGTGACCTTCATGGCCTGCTTGCGGTTTTCCTCGAAGAATCCCAGCAGTTGGTCCATGCTGGTGGCTGTGGTCCAGAAGGGCACCCGCTGGCCCTGGATGACGATGGTGGTCTGATAGGCGGAGCGCACAGTGACCGCCGCATGGTTGCGCAGCTGGCCTCCGGAGGTGGAATCGACCAGGTCGTGGGTCTTGACCTTGATTCCCTGCTCGCGCAGCAGACCGTCCACGCTATAGGCATAGGTGGTCACCATTTTGGTCTGCCCGTTGACACTCAATGCCACGCTTTTGCGCGCGGAAATGAAGAAAGTCAGGACCATGGCCAGAACGACCAGGAGGGCGCAAGAGACCACGCGAATCCTTCTGAGCACGACGAAACGCCGCGGTGTCCAGCGTCTGGCCATGTGCTCGCCTCCCCGTTCCTGCCTTGTCTGTACCCGGCAATTCTAGCGGTGAGGGCATGGACTGAGGCCGCACAATCCGCAAGGTCGGGCAAACATCCACATTTGTCGCAGGCGGATGGGAATAAAAAAGCCGACTTAACCGTCATCGGTCAGTCGGCTTTTCAAGACCCGGGCCCTGGGCCGGCGGATCAACGTCAAGAGGACGGGAATGAAGGGGAATGATCCCGTCCTCGAATACGAACGGAGATGGTTGGGGAAAAGCTCCGTTCGTACTTCGGAGAACGAGCCTCCGAAATGACTTACTCGAGGGAAGTATTTGTAATTATCCAGGTAATGTCCATTATTATAGCCTGCCCGGAGACAAAGCCGAATAGTCGAATTTAATGGTTCGTTCCTGGCGTAGAGCCTCCTGTCAGAGTCGAACTGACGACCTGCCGCTTACAAGGCGGCTGCTCTGGCCAACTGAGCTAAGGAGGCGGTCCCGGTGGTCCATTACAACATTCCGGGCCGCGGTACGGAATGATATCGTACCATCACCGTCCCCCCAAGGGGACGCTGGACGCGAAATTTCTCTCGACCTGCCCGGGTCAGTTCAGTGAGCGCGGTTGGCCGGAGGCGCCGATGGCCGGCATGGCGCCCTTGACGCCTACCTTGGACTGGTCCAGGCCCAGAGCCTTGAGCAGGCCCGAACTGTAGTCCAAGCCCGCCCGGGACAGGTTGCCCAGCTCCCAGTAATTGCCATTGATGCGGACCGTGGGCGTGGTCATCTGTCCCTTGTTGGACCCGGAGGGATTCCAGAGCTCCTTGCGCAGAGGGGTGTAGGTGTCCATGGCCTTGATCCAGTCCCGGTAGTGGCCCTTGACCGCCTGCTCGGCCACCTTGGGATCAACCCCGGCCTTGATGGCCTGCTGACGGATCTTGTCATTGCTGATGGGGTGGTAGTCGGATTCGTCCGGTTGGAAGTCCTTGGCGTAGAGGTTGGCGATGAAGGGCAGCAGGTGGTCGGGGTCGTGCTGGGCCACATAGATGGCGGCCGTGCCCGTCCTGCTCGAGTAATTGTCGGTGGAGAGCCGGTCCATGAAGCTCATGGGGTAGATGACCAGGTTGATCTGCCCGGCATCCACCAGACCGGTCAGGGTTGAGTCCAGTCCGCGATGCAGGGCGCCGCAGCCTGGGCACATGAAGTCCATGTAGATCTCCACGGTCGGAGCCTTGGCCACCGGCTTGTTGAGCCCCTGGGAGCTGATCAGGAAGCCACCCTGGTCATTGGCGGCCGAAGGCTTTTCCTTGACCTTTGCGACGGCCTGACGGGCCTGCTCCAGGTCCTGGGTCTTGACCGGGCGATGGCTGCGCCAGTAGAGGAATCCGCCCAGAGCGATCAGAGCGATGAGCACCACGGTGACGAAGACGCCGATCATGGTCTGCTGGCGGCGCTCCTTGGCCTCCTGGAGCCGCCGTGCCTCTTCCTGGGCCTTGAGCGCGGCCTTGCGGTTCTGCTTGCCCTTGGACATGACCTGGATCCTTTCCTTGGCGTACTGAGCATAGTGTAGCCGCCAGGGGTGGAGCACGACCTTAGGCACGCAGGAGGTGGATGGGGGCCCAATCCATGGAGGGCTGGGCAATCAACCCGGCCAGGAGGACGGCCACAATCAGCAGCCAGATCAGGAGCAGAATCCACCTGCGGCGGGGGCTGTCCTGCGCATCGGGATCTTGACGGCCCATGGGGATTCGGCCCGCCGCCAGACGCAGGACCACGTTGCCGCTGTTGGCCTTGGGGGCTGAACGGTCCTGCGTAGGCAGGGTAGTCAACAACCAACCGACCAGCGTCGCCAGGGCCATGGCCAGTCCGCCTGCGGACAGGGGTCGGGCAGCTGGCAGGGGAAAGGTCAGCAGGTGATCGCCCAGGGTCAGGCCTGCGCGAACGGTGGTGAAGGCGCCCGCCCAGGTCAGTGGCAGAGCAACCAAGGCTTGGACGAGGATCATGCCCGGCAGGCGGAGTAGGGCGGCCGCCAGGCCCTTGAGCAGGTGCCAGGGGAGGGCGGCTGCGTTCAACAGACGGTCGGTGCTCCGTCGAGGGCCTTCGCGGCGCAACTCCCGTTCGATCTGGGCTTTTATGCTCCATCCTGCGGTGCTCAGGGCCCAGAGAAGGATTCCGGCAGCGGCCAGAGCCGAGACCGGGGCAAGGGCTGTCAGTAGGGCGGGAAGGATTCCCAACATGACCAGGCAGGGGGTTCCGGCTTTCAAGTAGCGCAGGCGCCGCAACTGGGCGGGGGGCTGGTCTCCCAGCCAGTGGTCGTTCGCCTCGTCGCGGTATCCGCTGGGCGGGGGCTGTGCCGGCGGCAACGGATCCTGAACGGTGGTGGCCTGAAGATCTTGGCGATCTGCTAAGGGTTGCTGGTCCTGCCAGGTCTGCGTCTGCTCCTGCTGCTCCTGGGTTGCGGGAAGGGGATTCAAGAATCTGGTGGGCTGCTCCGAGTCGGGCAGGAGGGTCGTCTGCTCATCGGTTCTGTTGTCTGTCGGAGGTTGTGACCAGGCCGTCCGCGGACTGTCTGGATCAGCCTGGGTAATAGGCGGCATGGGCATGGTGGCCGGCTCAACGACCATGGTGGGGGAGTCGGCCTGCCCCTCAGCCTCCGAAGAGCCGCCGCCAAAAGGGCGCATCGTCTCCTGACTGCCCTTGTCGTCTTGTTCTCCTTGCCAGGCCTGCGGATCCATGGCGTCCCGACCAATGGCCTCCAGGAGTTCCTGGGGGGTGCAACGTGCGCTTCGGTCGGGGGAGAGGGCCGAGCGCAGGGCTCTCATGGTGCCCATGGGCAGTCCGGACAGGTCGGCATTGCCCGAGGCCTCCCGCTCCAGGACCGCCATCATGGGTTTGTCGCCGAAAACCGCTCGTCCGGTGGCTGCATAGGCCAGAACAGCTGCCGTGCTCCACCAGTCGGTTTCCTGGTCGGCCTCGGCTCCGTCGATGATCTCCGGGGCGATGAAACCGGGGGTTCCCATGACCAGTCCTGTCCGGGTCACGTGGCTCTGCCCCTGGCCCATGGCGATGCCAAAGTCCACCAGCACCGGCCCCGAGACCGAGATCATGACATTGGTGGGCTTGATGTCTCGGTGGACGATGCCCGCCTGGTGGACGGCTGCGACGGCATCGGTCAGTTTGCGTGCCAGCCGCTCCAGGTCGTCGCCACGATAGGGACCGTTGACAGCCACGTCGTCGCGAAGGTTGCGCCCCTCAATTAATTCGGTCACGATGAAGGCCAGGGCATCATCAAGTTCCATATCCACGATCCTGCAGACACCTGGATGGCGAATCCGTTGCAGGGCAAGAGCCTCGCGTCGCAGGCGCTCGCGGGCCGAGGCGCGCTCCTGAACATCGGGGCTGTCTGACGAGACCTGGTCCTCCTCCAGGGATTCACGCAGGATTTTCATGGCGTAGTCCTGGCCACCGCCATCCCGTGCGCGCCAGACGGACCCCATGGCACCGCCGCCCAGGGGCTCAATCAGGGTGTAGCCCCCGACCAGCCGTCCCGGCCTCAGGTCCAAACCCTCAAGATCGCTCATATCTCCATTGTGCCCCGACTGGTTGAAAAGCACCTGATTGCGGTTCCTGCTGTTTCGCCGCGTCCGAGATTGCCGCAAATGGCTAGACAGTCGACGGCATAATCCGTAAACATGCGCTGATACAATATTCTCGGCTGGGCAATATGCAAAACAACAGAAAGAAGGGGCTTCATGGAAGCTTCGCGCTTTGAAAAGGGATCCGAGGCCTTGGCAGCTATTGACGGCAAGGGAGGCCAGGCTGTCATCGACTCCCTTCAGGACATAGCGCCGGACCTGGGTCGCTGGATTGTCGAATTCGCCTTTGGCGACATATACACCCGGAAAGGACTCGATCTTCAGCAGCGCGAGTTGGTTACCATAGGCAGCCTGGTGACGCAGGGTGACACTGCTCCGCAGCTGACTGTTCACATCCAGGGAGCCCTGAATGTGGGGCTGAGCAAGCAGGCCGTGGTCGAAGCCATACTTCAATGTGCTCCCTACGTGGGATTCCCCAGGGTCATCAACGCGATTAACGTGGCCAGGACGGTCTTCGAGCGCGATTCTGAAGATTCCGACAAGCCCAAGGATTGAGTCTCGGTTAGGGTTCGCACGTCGAATTCAGACCCTGGTGTATAGTGGGCAATGGCTCAAGGGAGAGTTTCTCTTAACCACAAAATAGAAAACCGTCGCATGGCCATGCCGATGTCGGTGTTGACCCCGGGACGGAACCACAGTGAAAATCAACCCTTCACTACGGATCGTTCGGCACGTACCTGCCGATGAAAGGATGAACAATGGCAGAAGTGGTATTCGACCACGTCACTCGTATCTACCCGGGCAACGATGAGCCCTCGGTCAGTGACCTCAGTCTGGACATCAAAGACGGTGAATTCCTTGTTCTGGTAGGGCCTTCCGGTTGCGGAAAGTCCACCACCCTGCGCATGTTGGCCGGCCTGGAGGAGGTCAACAAGGGTCGCATCATGATTGGTGACAAGGACGTGACGACCATGCAGCCCAAGGACCGCGACATCGCCATGGTATTCCAGAATTACGCTCTTTACCCCCACATGACAGTGGCCGACAACATGGGCTTCGCCCTGAAGATTGCCGGTACCCCCAAGGATCAGATTCGCCAGCGGGTGGAAAAGGCCGCCGAGGTGCTGGATCTGACCGAGTACCTGGACCGCAAGCCCAAGGCTCTGTCCGGTGGTCAGCGTCAGCGTGTGGCCATGGGCCGCGCTATTGTGCGTCAGCCCAAGGTCTTCCTGATGGATGAGCCTCTGTCCAACCTGGACGCCAAGCTGCGTGTCCAGACCCGTACACAGATTGCCGCCCTGCAGCGTCAGCTGAACGTCACCACCCTGTACGTGACCCACGATCAGACCGAGGCTCTGACCATGGGCGACAGGATCGCCGTCATCAAGCTGGGTGTCCTGCAGCAGGTGGGTGCGCCCACCGAGCTTTACGATCGGCCCGAGAACGTGTTCGTGGCCGGCTTCATCGGCTCGCCCTCCATGAACATCAACATTCACCCCGTGGTCAACGGCCAGGCCAAGATTGGCGAGGACACCATCAGCCTGCCGCGCGAGGCCGTCGACAAGCTGACCCCCGAGGACCAGGGCAAGATCGTCGTGGGCTTCCGTCCCGAGAACGCCGGTCTGGCCAGTCCCTCCGATCCGGACGCCTTCTCCCTGAAGGTGGCCAACGTGGAGGATCTGGGCTCCGATGGCTACATCTATGGCAACATTCTGACCGACAACAGCGTGGCCGAGCGGGCCATCGTCATGTCCGACCAGAACAAGCTGACCACCATCCGTGTCAACCCGCGCGACCTGCCCAAGGTGGGTGACGTGGTCAAGATCCACATCGATCCTGAAAAGATGCACCTGTTCTCCCCGGCCAGTGAGCTGCGGCTGAACTGAGTATTCCTGTGACCCTGTGGTCCGGCCACGGTTTCCCGCCGAGCCGCAGGGCCCGTATCGATCATTGATATCATCTCCTTTCCTTGTTGACCGGGTGACCAGGAGCCCCGCGCGGCGCATCCGTGCGGGGCTCTTCCCGTATAGGATGGGCGGCGATGGGATGGATGAAGCATGACTAGCGTGAACATCAACCGGGCGACGGCCTCCTCTCTGGACCCTCGCGCCATGAAAGCCACCTCGATAAAGACCACAGCCGACCCCTCTTCCGAGCAGGAGCCGGCTGCCCTGCACATCACGGCCACCAGCTCCAACCCCAGGATGTTTACCCTGCCTTGGGAGCGGCCGCTGGCCACCTGGCCTCGCGATCTGCTGGCCAACCTGCCCAGGGGCATCTCCCGGCACGTGGTGCGCTTCGTCCACGTGGGCGACGATGTCTATGCCATGAAGGAGATCACCCAGCGGGTGGCCGAGCGTGAGTACGAGCTCCTGCGCAAGCTGCAAAAGCTGGAGCTGCCCACGGTCAATCCCATCGCCGTGGTCACTGGTCGGCACACCCGCGAGGGCGAGCCTCTTGAGGCCATGCTGGTCACCCAGCACCTGAAGTTCTCACTGCCCTACCGTGCCCTCTTCGCCCGTAATCTGCGTCCGGATACGGCCGAACGTCTGATCGATGCCCTGGCGGTCCTTCTGGTGCGGCTCCATCTGGCTGGCTTCTACTGGGGAGATGTCTCCCTGTCCAACGTGCTCTTCCTGCGAGATGCCGATGCCTTCTCGGCCTTCCTGGTCGATGCCGAGACCGGCGATCTGCACCCCAGCCTGACTGATGGCCAGCGCGAGTACGACATCGATTTGGCCAGAACCAACATCATCGGTGAGCTCATGGATCTGGATTCCGGCAACCTGCTGGCTGGCGAGGTGGACGAGGTCGGCGTGGGCAACCGGCTGGTGGATCGCTATCACTCCCTCTGGAGTGCTCTGACGGACGTGGACAGCTTCGATCCGGATGAGATGTGGAAGATTGAGCGCCGCGTCAACCGCCTCAACGATCTTGGATTCGACGTGGATGAGCTGGAGATGAAGACCGAGGAGGACGGCAACCGGGTGCTGGTGCGCCCCAGGGTTGTTGATGCCGGCTACGCCTCCCGCAAGCTGCTGCGGCTGACAGGTCTGGATGTGCAGGAGAACCAGGCCCGGCGGCTGCTCAACGATCTGGATGCCTACCGGGCATCCACCTGGCGGCAGGGCGAGGACCTGGAGATTGTGGCCACCGACTGGATGCGCGAGGTCTTCGAGCCTACCGTGCGCATGATTCCGCCGGAATACCGCTCGCAGATTGAACCGGCCCAGTTCTTCCATGAGGTACTGACCCACCGTTGGCTGATGGCCGAGAAGGCAGGTCACGATGTGCCCATGGCCGAGGCCGTGCAGAGCTATATCAGCGAGTCCTTGCCTGAATATCGGTTGGACTCCGAGGACATGAAGACCATCAACGAAGAGGCCGATGCCGGTGTGGTTGATGACGAAATGAACTGGCAAGGCGCCCATGCCCAGGCCGGTCGGGGTGAGCAAGTCAGCAGTGATCGGACCGACAAGGACGCAAATGGCCATGATGGGGTGGCTGACCAAGCCAATGCTGAAGGCCAGACCAGAGCGGGCACCCAGACGGATCGTGACCGGGCTAGCGAAGAGGTGCAGTCACAGCCAGCCTTTGAGGATGCGAATGGAGGCCGAAGCTCGTTAAGATCGGTCTACGCCCCTGGCAGCCTGGATGCGGCTGCCGACCAGGACGACCAGGATGACGCGGTCTGGGCCTCCAGCTGACTGATTGGTTCGTGCGGCAAGGGTCTGCCTGCATGCTGGATGCTGCAGGCAGACCCTTGCCGTTTGGCTTGCCTGTCTTCAGATTACCGGTATCTGACTGGTGGGCTATTTGGCCTGGCTGGCGGACCGTCGGCGTGCCATGGCTACGGCGTAGAGGCTGATGCCGGCCGCCACCGAGGCGTTCAGGGATTCCACCGAGCTGGAGATGGGGATGGAGGCCAGGGCATCGCAGTTCTCGCGGACCAGGCGGCTCAGCCCCTTGCCTTCGGAGCCCAGGACCACCACCAGCGGATCGGTCTCGAAGCCTGTTTCGCCTACTGTGGTGGTGCCTGCGCCGTCCAGGCCAACCGCGTAGTAACCGCGTTCCTTGAGCCCTTGGATGGCCTTGGTCAGATTGACCACGCGGGCCACGGGCAGATGGGCGGCGGCTCCGGCGGAGACCTTCCAGGCTGCGGCTGTGACCGAGGCGCTGCGTCGCTCGGGCAGAATTACACCAGAGGCCCCGAAGGCCGCTGCTGAACGGATCACTGCCCCCAGATTCTGCGGGTCGGTGACCCCATCCAGGGCGATGAACAGCGGACGGGCGGCAACCTTGGTCGCTTGGCCGGCTCCTTCCAGAGCGGCCGCGTGCTTCTCGGCCCTATCGACCAGGCTCTGCAGGGAGGCGTACTGGTAGGGCTGCACCTTGAGGACCACGCCCTGGTGGTTGCTGGACCGGGCGATGCGGTTCATCTCCAGGCGGTCGGCTTCCAGCAGGTTGAGTCCCTCCTGTCCTGCCAGCCTTATGATTTCCCTGGTCCTGTCGTCGTGCTCCATCCGGGCGGCCAGATAGAGCTGGCTGGCCGGGACTCCTACGCGCAGGGCTTCCAGGACTGCATTACGGCCGATGACCAGGTCGTCGGAATCAGAGGTGAATCGGTCGGCCCGGCGGCGGGCTGCCAGACGTGGATCGGCCGCCTGCCTGCGCTGGGCCGCCTGCCGGGCCTTATAGGCCTTGTGGTAGACGCGATCCTCAGCCTTGGGGGTAGGCCCCCGGCCGCGCAGTTTGTTGCGGTGCTTACCGCCCGAACCCTTGGTCGGGCCTTTCTTGTTAGCCATGTCTTCAGTGTAAAGGCAGGCGGGAACCGGTCAGATGTCCGTCGAACTCAATGCCTGCAGGGCGAAGACACACTGTAACCAGGCCGTGTGAGTCATCCCAGAGCGGCTACTTGGTCAGGATCCGGGAACTCCATCCACTCGACCGGGGACTGTCCCTTCGATGCAGGGGTGACGGCGATGTGGGCCATGGATGTCCGGCCCGAGGCCCCATGCCAGTGTCTGACGCCTGCTGGGCAAAAGACCACGTCGCCGGGTTCCAGTCTGCGCGGCTGATGGCCCTCCTCCTGCTCCCACCCCTGCCCGGCGGTGACGATCAGGAGCTGGCCATGCGGGTGGGTGTGCCAACGGTTGACGCACCCGGGTGCGAAGGTCACATTGCTGGCCGAGCATTCCGCGTCCGGATCGGTCAGGCGATGCAGCCAGACATGACCGGTGAAGTTGGGGCCGTCAGCCGAATCTCCCAAGGGGTAGGGCCCTGAATCCGGCTCGGTCCCGGCTTTGGATGGGGTTGCAGCACTGTCCCGGCTCTCACCGTAGACCTCTTTGGCCAGGCCGAAGGCTGACCATGCCTTGGGCCAGCCTGCGTAGAAGGCCAGGTGGGTGATCAGCGCCACCATTTCGGTGCGGGTGACGCCATTGCCCTTGGCCATGGCCATGTGGCTCTTCAACTGGGGGAAGAGTCCCATGCTCATCAGACCGGCGCAGGTGATCATGCTGCGGTCCCGAGCCGAAAGTTCGTCCTCGCGGGACCAGACCTGGCCGAAGAGCACGTCGTCGTTCAGGTGGGCGAATTGTGGTGCGAACCGACCGAGCTGGTCGTGGCCCGCCGTTTGTTTGATTGCCATGGGTTAGTCTCCTTGCCATCATCTTGGCCGGGTCATTCCGGCAGATTCAGCTATACCCCTTCGAGTGCGCTCGAAGTCAAGGTGCCCAGACTATCCCGGATGATCAATGAGGTAGGCAGGGTCAGGGCTCCGAGGTCCTCGGTGACAGGCGGGATGCCGGCTTTGCGCAGCCGCGCAATCAAGGTGGACTGTTGGCGGGACTGCCCGGTCTCGGGCTTACGACCCAGCAGAATATCAGCTGCGGCATGTCCTATGGCTCTGCGGGGGATGCGAATCGTAGCTATGGCCGGCTTGACGACAGGAGCAACCATGGTGTTGTCAAATCCGAGGACACCGACCCTGTCGGGCACAGTGATTCCTTTGGATTGCAGTCCCAGAATGACCCCGGCGGCGATCAGATCATTGTAGGCGACCACAGCATCGGGAGGTTCCTGCTCCAGAGCGATGGCAGCCTGCCTGCCGCCTTGGACAGTCGGATTCACTGGACCCATTCGTCGGCATTCCAGCCCCATAGTCCGACTGAGTGCTTGCAGGCTCTCCCAGCGGGATCGGTCGGACCAGGCCCCCACCCGGCTAGCTATGTAGACTATAGACCGTCGTCCCTGCCGCCGGAGCAGTTCCAGGGCTTGGGCCAGGCCGGTGGAGGCGTCGGGCAGGACGGAGGGAAGGCCCTCCATGGGGCGGTTGAGAACCACAAGAGGCAGGTGTCGTCCCAGACGCCGGGCCGTCGGCGCTCGGACCTGATCAGTGGCCAGAATGATTCCGTGGGTATGGCCGGACAGTTGTTCCAGCAGGTCTTCCGTACGCCCCAGCTCGGCTCCGGCCTCGATGATGCCGACTGCACCTTGCTCAGGGAGTGCTTCCTGAGCGCCGGCAAGGATCTGGGAGGAGATGCCGTTGGAGGTGTCCTGGACCAGAAAGGTTATCATGACCGGCCCGGTCGCATCCCTGCTGGGAGGATGGTCGGGTAGGGGGTATCCCATGGATCGGGCCAGGGAGCGGATATGGTCGGCGGTCTGCGAGTTCAGCCGACCGGGATTGTTGAGCGCGCGGGAGACCGTGGACGGGGACACTCCGGCCCTTGCGGCCACGTCGATCATGCGCACGCGTCGGTGCCCTTCCCGCCCCTGTGCGGGCTCCGGGGATCTTCTGGACAAGCCTGATGCTCCGTTCCTTGCCTGATATGGCTGCACTGGCATTGTAGACGGCCTGCCTGCAGGTCGGCACTGATGCGTCCGAAGACCTCCTCGGTCAGTGGATAGCAGCGGATCAGCAGGACCGAGATGGTGAACATGGCAGCCGGTACCAGGCCTACAGCCAGCCGCATGTTGGCGCCCAGGGCCGGATCCTGGGCAACATTCATGCCCGGCCTGTAACCCAGGAATGACAGGATGGCCGGCCCCGCCCATCCATTGATGGCCGCTCCGACTTGGCGGGTGATGCTGAGGGCGGCCATGGAGGCTCCGGCAGTGTTTCCGTTGCCGGTCCGCCACTGCTCGTACTGGACCGAATCCGCCTGCATGGCCCAGATGCAAGGGGTGATGACCTGCACTCCGATGCCGTTCAAGGCTATGCAGGCGACGGCAGGCCAGGCGGACCGGACCAGGATGAAGGCCAGCGAGGATCCGATGACCATCAGCCCGCCCAAGGTCCAGGTGCCTCGCTTGCCCAGGCGCTGCACCAGCCAGGGCGAGCAGGGGGCTACAACCACCCCGGCAAGGACGCCCACCAGCGTCAGGGCGAAGGTGATTCGTCCGGTCAGCCCGGGGTTGCCGACGGTCAGGACCTCCTTGGCGACGATCGGTGCCAGCGAGGCCACCGGGTTGGTCATGAACAGGGTAGCCAGACAGACTACCAGCAGAGGGCGATTGTCGACCAGGAGCCGCAAATCCTCTTTCAGTGAGGTGCGAGGGGTTGCCGGAGGCAGGTAGCGCTCCCTGGTGGTCCGGGCCATGATCAGATAGCCCAAGGAGCCTAGCAGACAGCAGGCGGCGACCACCGGAAGAAAGAGGCGGGAGGGGTCCATGTCGTTGACCCGCGGTGCCAGGGTAAAGGTCAGGATGACCCCTGCCGCCGCTCCGCCGAAGGTGCGGGAGGCTGCCAGGCGCTGGCGGTCATCTGGGTCCCGGGTCATGGCTCCCAGAAGGGCCCCGTAGGGCACGCCGCCCAAGGCCCCAAAGAGTTGATAAAGCAGGTAGGTGGCGATGGCCCAGCCGATGCGTACCGCCATGGGGGCACCCGCCGGAATGGTGTACATCAGGGTGACGGAGATCATCATCGGCAGGCCGAAGACGCCCACTAGCCGCCGCAGACCGCCCTCCTGGTCTTTGTCGCGTCCGTCGGTGATTCTTCCGGCGACCAGGTAGACCAGGGCCTGGAAGAGGTGGGCTCCCAGGAAGATCTCGGCCACCAGCATGGGGTCCATGCCCAAGTAGAGGTAGTAGGTGGTCAGAAAGAGGTTGGTCATCTGCCAGCCGACGTTATTGGCGGCATCGCCCAGTCCGTAGCCCAGGATGGCGGACCAGGGCAGGGACTCAGCGCTCATGGTCGCCCTCGGCGATGAGGCAGGGAAGGAAGGCGGGGGATTCCGGTCCGGCTCCTGCCGCGTTGATGGCACTGACGCTGACCGTGTACTTGCCGGGTGCCAGATCATCGAGGGTCAGGGTGGTCTGTTTTGCAGTCAATCGCAGTCTCGTATTCTGCCCACTGCCCATTTCGCGCATGGTGACCAGATAGGCCTGTAGAGGGAGGCCGCCATCGTCTGGGGGAGACCAGGATGCCTGCATGGTTTTACCGGAAGAGGTCAGCCCGGGTTTGGCCGGACGTCCGGGCGCATGCCCCAGGATTAAGGGATCGCCTTGGGAAGAGGTGGGCGAGACCCGGCCATCCTCGGTGGTGAAGGCTGCCATGACCCGGTAGATGCCTGGCGGAACCTGCCGGAAACTATGGGTCTGTTGGTCGGCGGGCAGCCAGACGGTCGGCTTGGGCTCATGATTGTCAGCCGGTTTCAAGGTCAGTTCGCACCCTGAAAACCCGCGTGGGACAAGGTCAACAGTCAGACGGACGGTCATGTCTGCCGGGTCAATGCTGACCTGGGGGTCGCTGGGCCGGGGCAACGTCGGATCAGTCCTTTCGGCTTTGGGAGGTCCCATACGCAGCTCAAGCGGCTCCGCAGGTTCGCCGATTCCCATGGGGTTGCCCTCTTGCAGGATCAGCCGCCAGGAGCCGAAGGGGATTCCGTCCAGGTCGGCCCGTCCTTGAGGCCTGTCCAGGTAGAAGGTCATGGACCTGCCTTTTCGATCATGCAGAAGGACCCGGGCGGTGCACGGCGCGTCGGCCTGGTGTCGGATCGGTCCGTGCTGCCAAGTCAGCCGTAGACGGTGTCCGTGAGGCTGGGCGTCGATGCTTTGGGGAGCTGCAGGTATGGCTGGCAGACGATGGCGGGCGAAGGCCATGATCTGGCTCAGCTGCAAGGCGTACCGTCCTCCCTGATAAGGGTTGGCTCGCAGCCGGGTTGCCTCGATTCTGATGAACCTGATATCGCTCATTGGGGCGAAATCGAAGGCCTGCGGCCTACCGTCCGCTGGCGGCGGATAGTTGTGGCGGCTGCAGACCCGAGTCCAGCTGCGACCGTCCGATGAAAGGCTGATGGAGAAGTCCAGCGGAAAGCCCTGACCTTGGTTGGAGTCGGTCGATCTGCTGCCGGTTGCGTACTCCACCACACCGAAGGGATCGGTGCCTGATCGCTGGCTGGATTGGCTGGCATCTCCAGACGGATTGCGGCCCCGGGGCGCTAGGACCACTTGGGACAGGGTGGCAGCCTGCTGCATCTCCAGGAGAATCCACTCCGGGCGGTTCCGATTGCCGACGGAGCTGGACCAGCCGAATCGGTCGTAGGCGGCTCCGAGACTGCCGTCGACCAAGGCGGCCCTTGTCCACCCTGGCAGTTCAGCCTGGGAGGAGACCTGGACCCGGGCACCTGCGGCAAGATTGGCCCGGGCCTGTCGGGGAGGCCGCCGCCCGGCGGTGAAGGTGACCGTCACCGTGGCAGTCTCCTGCAGCTCCCCTTGGAAGCGCACGCGGGCCCGGTAGAGATGCCCGGGTTCCAGGCCGGAGGGATTGACAGTGTAGTAGATATCCTGCTCGTGGCGCAGGTTCCCGTTCATGCTTTCCAGGCTGAAGGCGCCTTCGGCATCCTCCAGGACCTGGGCGCTCCAGCGCTCGCTCATTGCGCCGCCCTCCTGACGCAGATGGATGCAGTGCTTGACCTCCCTTGATACCCATTCCACCCGGCCCAGGTCAATGCAGGGGCGTGCGGTCCCCAGTCGAGGCGGAGCAGCATAGTCGATCCATCCCAGGAAGTTCTCCTCCCGGAAGACCTGTTGCCCCTGCTTGCGCACGCACAGGACCAGAAGGAGTCGGGCCCCCTGGCTGGCCTGATCCTTGGGCAAGGTGATGGTCACGGGTACGGTCCGCCAGGAGGCGTATGGGACCTGCACCTGTTGGCATCCTCGGTCGACAACTACCGGTCTGCCCCCTGGGCCACGCTGCCAGGCCACTTGCCAGACCAGCTCAAGGTCGGTTCCCCGCCGCTCCTCGTCATTGTGGACGATGATGGTGCGGTGGCTGGTCACTGCGCGCGGGTAGATCCTGTGAGGTTGCCCCAGGCGCGGTTCGCGGTCGAACTCCTTGTCGTAGGCTGCGACATCAGCGAAGGAGGCGGCTATATATCCAAAGGCCGGCCCCTCCTGCCATGGTTCCTCCTTACTGCGCCAGGGATCGAACTGGGGACGCAGCAGCCTTTTAGGGTTAAGCCCCCTGGGGATTCTGCGCCGGTCCGGTTCCAGGCAGGCCTCGATGTTGTCGTAGATGAAGGCGGAAATGCAGAAGGGCTTCCAGTCGACCACTCGCGTGGTCCGTATGCCCCTGGTCACTCGTCCGACCTCCCGGCCGAAGTCCGCCCGGGAGATGGTGTCCGGATCGCCGTTGAGCCGGCCGTGGTAGATGTCGGCAATCCGTCCCTGCCCATCGTAGCGGGGAATTCCCGCGGTGGAGACTGAGAATTCCTCGCCGGCGGCCAGGGGCAGGGACGAATCGATGTCGTAGAGGGCATAGATGTCTGGGGCCGAGGTCATGCCGGAGGGATAACCCCCGTAATAGTGGCGGGAATCCTCGTCGGTAATGGGGGCATTGAAGCCGTCATTGACCACTGGCCGGGTGCCGTCCTGCTTATGGACTGCCGCTTGCAGGGCTGGGATGAGCAGGTCGCCATCATTGGGGTTCCATGCCTCGTTGGTGGTGGACCAGAGGACGATGCTGGGGTGGTTCCTATAGGCCCGCACCCATCGTTGCGCCCACTCGACATAGTGGCCGATGGCTTCAGGACCATAGCTCATGTGGAAGGGAGGATCCAGTTGCACATTGGCTGGAGAGCCCGGATTCCAGAAGGCCGTCTCCTCCTCAAGGAGCATGCCGGCCTCGTCGGCACGGTCGGCCAGGGCTTGCGAGGGGACTGAGCAGATGTGGTTGCGCAGGATGTTGAAGTTGGCATGTCGATAGGCGTCAACCCAGGCCTTGGTCATGTCCTGACCGGATTGGTTGTCGTCAAGGATCAGCCCATAGGCATCGCCGGCCTCGTTGATCAAGTCGCGGCTGCCCTGGTTGAGCAGGCAGAGGGAGTCGCCGCGCAACCGGATGGGGATGCCGTTGAGCAGGTACCGATTTCCCTGGCGCTGGAATTGCCGGAAGCCAAATCGCTCCTGGGAACGGTCGACCACATGGCCGTCGATGTCGAGAGCAGCCCGCATGACGTACAGGAAGGGATCGGTCCGGGACCAGTAGTGGGCGTCCGGCCAGGCCATCTGCAGGCGGACGACCTTGGAGGAGCCGGGATCCAGGGAGCAGGACACGGGGTTGAAGGCCAGCACGGTCCGGCCCTTGGACATCGAAGCCTTCCAGGGGCGTACCTCGGCCCTGAATCGCAGATTGCATGTGCGCTCGCTGGTGTTGATCAGCGTCGCATTGAGCTCCAGCCGGTCGTTGGAGGGGTCGGCGTCGCCGCCCAGATCGGGGATGATCTGCAGATCTTCGATGCGGTTCTTGGGCTTGCTGCTGAGCCAGACATCGCCGCCCAGCCCCAGCCGCCCGACCAGGTTCTCAGTGCCGAAGGGGAAGAGTAGCCGATCGGGGCCCTCTGTAGAAGTCAGGGCATCGGCGGGAAGGGATTTGACACTCCAGATTTCAATCCTTATCTGGTTGCGTCCGGCATGAACCGCCCTGGTGATATCCAGATCATAGGGGAGCAGCGTCATCAGATAGCCCTTGGTGGATGACGGTCCCACTGGAATTGCGTTGATCGACACCTTGCCCAGGGTGGCCAGGGCATCCAGGTGCAGGATTATATCCTCGTTCGGGTCAAGGGCGTTCAGGAAGAATTCCTTGAGGTAGACGCCATGGTGCAGATCCCGGCTCCAGGAGTCCGGATAGCCGGTGGTCTCCGGCAGGCTGTCCCACCAAGTGGGCACCATGACGGGATATCCCCGGTCTCCGTCGTCGGGATGGAAGTCCCAGATGCCGTTGAGATTGAGTTTCACGCCGCCTCGCCTCACTGCCCGCTGATGTCAGTTCCCGACCGGCCATCATGGCCGGTCAACAGGCAGGGTACATCGTATTAAGGCATTGCCATTTATTGCCAATCTGGACCCGGGCGGTGGGAGTGGCCAGAGCTTGCTTCAAGTATGGCGGCTGAAGGCAGACTTCCGGCCTGGGCATTTGGGGATTGTCGACGAATATGCAGGTACAGGCATGCCGGTGCCAGGCCTTTATGGTCCTGGTCTGGGATGATTAGTCTGAGACGTCGGCCTTGTAGAAGTTGATGTAGGAGCGGGAGGGAGTTGGGCCGCGCTGGCCCTGGTAGTGGGAGCCGTTGTGCTTGGAGCCGTAAGGGTACTGGGCGGGCGAGGAGAGCTGGAAGAAGCACATCTGTCCGATCTTCATGCCAGGCCAAAGTTTGACAGGCAGGGTGCTCACGTTGGACAGCTCCAGGGTGATGTGCCCCTCAAAGCCGGGATCGACGAATCCGGCGGTGGAATGGGTCAGAATGCCTAAGCGTCCCAGGGAGCTCTTGCCCTCCAGCCGGGCAGCCAGGGTGGAGTCCAGTTTGACGTACTCCCAGGTGGATCCCAGCACGAACTCGCCGGGGTGCAGGATCCAGGGCTCGTCCTTGGGCACCTCGAACTGCTCGGTCAATGCACCCTGGTCCTCTGCGGGATCCACGTAGGTGTACTGATGGTTATTGAAGACCCGGAAGTAGCGGTCCAGGCGTACGTCCACGCTGGAGGGCTGAACCATGGCGGGCGTCCACGGGTCCAGATTCAGGTGTCCTGCCTGGTGGGCATCCAGGATGTCATGGTCGCTGAGCAACATGCCTAGGCATCTCCTTTAGGTTCGTTGGTCCAGGGTCTCTCCAATGGCGGGAAACCATCTGAAATCCAGTCTAACCGGCCCTATGCCCGCCTTCTGATTTGGCTGGATTCACAGAGAATTCTCAGATAACACTATCGTCACCATAAGGTAGCAGTTCTTTACTATAGATATCGGCTCAAAAACCGAACGGGCGGTTGACCTCCGTCCGACAACTGATTTCCCTTTCTTCTCTCTCGCCCGGCGGTGTTCACGCACCGCCGGGTTCTCTTCATTTTGGGACGATTTTCAGTGCGTCGACGTTTCACGTGAAACCAGATGACCAATGGCTCGATTGAGTTCGTTAAGGCCTATTACAGGATGATCGGGTGTGTGCAAAATTCTCAGATTCAGATTCCCCTTCTTTGGCGTCTATATAAATCGAGTTTCGACGCAAGGTCTGAGTCATAGGCGCAGAATTGAAGACAAGAGCTGAAGATATGGAAGAACCCCCGTCAGTTATGGCTATGACGGGGGTTCTCCACCGGGGGGAGGGGCGGCGTTCTTCTTGCCTTCGGCGGCTGAGGGAAGAGGGGGACTATCACATTGCCGAAAGCAGTCCGAACTCCGCTCCCTCCCCGGTTCGAGCGGCCGGGTGCCGGTGCCGGGCCCGACTCATTCCCGAGGCCAGGAAGAGTGGACCAAGCAGCGCGGCTATCCGACCAAGTATGTGTAGGTCACACCAGCCTTACTCCTCCTGGGGAGCCTTGGCTGACATGGCCTTGTGGAAGACGGCCACGATGATCAGGGCCAGCAGGGCGGCCAGCGCCATGACCCAGAACATGTTGGCCACCTGGGCCTGGATGCCGGTCTTGACGCCCGCCAGTGCATGCGACCCGAATTGGGGATTGGCCATGAGTCCGCTGTAGACAGCCATGCCGATGGAGGCCGAGGTGTTCATCATCAGGTCTCCGATGCCGATGCCGCGTCCGTTCTGGTCCACAGGCAGGGTGGCCGAGAAGGAGTCGTAGAGGGGCGTGTAGGACATGGTGATGCCTGCGATGAAGACCGAGGCCAGCGCGGTCAGGACCCAGAAGCCCGAGGTGAGCATCAGGGCCGAACCGGCGGCTCCGGCGATCATGAGCAGGGCGGACAGGATCAGCATGGGCAGGCGTCCCATGGCGTTCATGATGACTCCGGACAGGCAACCCACCAGGGTGGCCACGATGTAGACGATGGTCAGGCAGAGGGAAACCTGGCTCAGGGAGATCCCGTAGATGCGGTCGCCGATCACGTTGTAGATGGGCACGCAGGCGAAGTTGAAGAAGTAGAAGACGAAGAGGGCCAGCAGGACAGCCATGTAGGCGCCGTTGGTCACGAACCCGCGGCTCAGGAAGGGGTTGGCGCCCTTCCAGACGTAGCCGGCGAAGATCAGGATCAGGACGGCCAGCACCCCCAGCATCCAGGTGGCTGGGAAGGAGAAGTAGACGGCCACGAATCCGGCGATCAGCGCGAACAGGGCGATGCCGAAGACATCGATGCGCTCGCCTTTGATGCCGGTGTCAGGCGTGTACTTGAGCACCGGGGGGATCAGCAGGACGGAGACCAGCGGCACCAGGAAGAGGTAGCGCCAGTCGATGGAGGTGATCAGCCCGCCGGCGAAAATGCCTACGGCAGATGATGCGTAGTAGACGGCATTGAAGATGCCTAGGTAGAAGGCGCGGTCTTTGTCGCTCAGGTACTTCATGGCCATGACCAGGAAGACCGAGCCAGCCACCTGGCCGCCCGCGGTCTGGATCATGCGGGCCAGGACCACGGCCCAGAAGTTCGATGCGCCGAAGAAGCCTAGGAGGCTGCCGATGATCAGGGCGCCCACACCGAACAGGGTCATCTTCCGGGGGGAGATGTAGTCGCAGAGGGTTCCGTAGAGCATGCAGACCACGCCCAGAACGATGCCGGGCAGGGTGCTGATCAGCGAGGCGTTGGCGGACATCCCCAGGGAGTCGCCCACGTTCTGGAAGACCAGGTTGAAGGCCTGGATCATCAGTGTGCCCAGCAGGAAGATGGTCAGCAGGGCCGGCAGGGCCCGCTTGGTGCTGCGGCGGTTTTCGTCCACGGTTGCTTCGGTAGCCGCGGTGGTGATGGATTCGCTCATGACTGCCGTCCTTCTATCGTTCGCTCTCGGTCTTATGCACCAGGGTCAGGAGCCTGTCCATGAAGCGCCGGGTGAACCGCTCGGTGTCGACCGACAGGGCCACCTTGGTGTTCTTGACCGTGTCCAGGAGCCTGCTGGGGTCGCCGATGGTACGGGCCCGCTGCGGTCCCTCGGTCTCGACCATCAGGTTGGTGGCGAAGGTGGTGACCAGGCTGGGGTCGATGGCCACGGCGGCGGCCAGGGGATCGTGCAGGTTGCAGCCTCCCAGGTAGACCCCACTCTCCTTTTCGCTGATGTCGATGTAGTAGTCGGTCATGTCTGCCAGGAAGCGGCCGGCGCTGGTGCCTGTTGCGCGCAGGGCCTCGGTGTCCTCGCGGCTCATCAGAGCCTGGGTCGTCACGTCCAGGCCAACCATGGTGATGTCTGCGGTGGTGGCGAAGACCCGGTTGGCGGCCTCGGGATCCTGGTTGATGTTGGCTTCTGCGAAGGGTCCCACGTTGCCCGGCTGGGTCAGAGTGCCGCCCATCATGACGATGCTGATGCGGTCGACGATGTCGGGGGCCTTTTCCAGGGCGGCGGCGATGGTGGTCAGGGCGCCGGTGGGCACTACGACCAGCTCACCCTTGGGGTAACGACGGACTGCGTCGATGATGAAGTCCATCGAGCTCTGCTGGCTGGCCTGCCGGTCGGTCTGTGCGGGGATTTCGATGTTGCCGGTGCCGTTGGCCCCGTGGAAGATCTCGGAGTCCGGCGGAACGCTGAAGGAGTCAGCTGTGCTGGGGTGATCAATCCCCTTGAAGACCGGGATATCCTCCCTGCCATACATGGCCAGCAGTCGCAGATCGTTGTCGACGCCTTGGTCGAGCACCACGTTGCCATAGGTGCCGGTGATGCCGATCAGTTCGGCGTCCGGGGAGCCCAGAACGTAGGACAGAGCCAGCGTGTCATCGATGCCAGTGTCCAGATCCAGGATGATCTTGCGGACGGTTTCCTTGCTTGCTGACACGTTGGTCTCCTTCCCAGAAGGATGGGCAGCCCCAACCTTCTGCTTACCTATGTCGTGCCTTCCCTAGGCTGATTCGTTACTGCCGTGAAACAAACAACCTGTTTGATGTAACGTTTCATCAAACTGTACGGAGCTAAACTACCTGCGGCTTGAAGGCTTGTCAAAGCGCGTCGGGGGGTGTTCGCCATCAGGGCAGAGACCCGCAAATTTATCGGTGATCATGCATTCGCGGGTTGACGGCCGTTTTTCTGCGCAGTCGACGATAATGAGGGTATGACTTTAGCGACTCCTGAACAGTATGTGGCGATGCTCGATGCGGCCAGACGGGGGTCCTACGCCTATCCCGCCATCAATGTGACCAGCACCCAGACCCTGAACGCGGCCCTGCAGGGGCTGGACGAGGCCCAGTCCGACGGCATCATCCAGGTTTCCGTGGGAGGTGCCGCCTATCTGTCCGGACAGCGCCTGGCTGACAGGGTGGCTGGCTCCATCGCCTTCGCCAAGTTCGCCCACGAGGTGATCACCCGCTATCCAAACATCACTGTGGCCCTGCATACGGATCACTGCGCCCCGCAATATCTGGACAAGTGGGTGCGGCCCTTGCTGGCCTACGAGAAGAACCAGGTGGCCCACGGTCAGGAGCCGCTCTTCCAGTCACATATGTGGGACGGTTCCGGCCTGCCCCTGCGGGAGAATCTGGCCATGGCGGCTGAGCTGCTGGAGCTGTCCCGGGCCGCACACACCGTTCTGGAGATTGAGGTGGGTACTGTCGGCGGCGAGGAGGACGGTCACTCGGCTGCCATCGACCAGCGGCTCTATTCCTCGCCCGAGGATGGCCCCAGGGTGGTCGATGCCCTGGGCCTGGGCGAGCGCGGCCGCTACATGGTGGCTTTTACCTTCGGTAATGTGCATGGGTCCTATAAGCCCGGTGTGGTCAAACTGCGGCCCGACCTGCTGGGGCAGATCCAGGCCAGGACGGCCAGAGCCATATCCGATGGGGAAGTCGGCGGCATACCCACTCCGAGTGCCCCTGCTGACAAACCCTTCCTCTTGGTCTTCCACGGGGGCTCCGGCTCGCAGCCGGAGGAGATCGCCTCGGCCGTCGCTCATGGCGTGGTCAAGATGAATGTGGACACCGACACCCAGTACGCCTTTACCAGGGCCGTGGCCGGGCACATGTTCGCCAACTACGACAAGGTCCTCAAGGTGGACGGAGAGGTCGGCGAAAAGAGCGAGTACGACCCCCGTTCCTGGGGGCGCCAGGCCGAGGACGCTATGGCGGCGCGCGTAGTCGAGGCCTGCCAGCAACTGGGCAGTGCGGGAAGAGCCATGAGATGATCGATGATTTCCGGTTCGAATATGGTCCTGTGGACGGGACAGTCATGATTGGCTGCCGAGTCATGGTGCCTGGGTCGGTCGGTCTTCCGCTCCATACATGGGGTTAGGCTCGTCTATGGATGGTCTGCCTTTGTTTTCCTTGAATGGCGACCAGTGGATAAGGAGCATCGTATGCCGGGAATCGTGATCGTCGGGGCCCAGTGGGGCGACGAGGGCAAGGGCAAGGCAACGGATCTGATCGGCGAGCACATGGACTACGTCGCCAGATTCAATGGGGGCAACAACGCCGGCCATACCGTGGTTGTGGGCAACCAGGAGTATGCCCTCCACCTTCTGCCCTCGGGGATCATTCACCCGTCTATCACCCCTGTCATCGGCAACGGCGTCGTGGTCGACCCGGCCGCCCTCTTCGAGGAGATCGATGTGCTCCAGTCCCGCGGCGTGGATTGCAGCCGGTTGAGGATCAGCGAGTCCGCGCACATCATCGCCCCCTACCATCGGACGCTGGACAAGGTGACCGAGCGCTTCCTGGGCAAGCACAAGATCGGCACGACCGGCCGCGGGATCGGCCCGGCCTATGCCGACAAGATCAACCGTGTGGGCATCCGTGTACACGACCTGTTCAATGTCGACCATCTGCGCGACAAGGTGGAGGCCAGTCTGCACCAGAAAAACCAGATGCTGGTCAAGCTCTACAATCGCCGGGCCATCGAGGTGGAGGCCACGGTTGAAGAGCTGGCGGGATATGCCGAACGGCTCAAGCCATACGTGGCCAACACCTCGCTGATGCTCAACAAGGCCCTGGAGCAGGGCAAGAATGTCCTCTTCGAGGGCGGGCAGGCTACCATGCTGGACGTGGATCACGGCACCTATCCCTTCGTCACCTCATCCAACTGCACAGCCGGGGGTGCCTGCACCGGCACCGGTGTGGGCCCGACCAAGATCGACCGGGTGGTCGGCGTGGCCAAGGCTTATGTGACCCGCGTGGGCGAGGGGCCCTTCCCCACCGAGCTGGATAACGAGCAGGGCGAATGGCTACGCCGTCAGGGCCACGAGTACGGGGTGACCACAGGCCGCTCCCGGCGCTGCGGCTGGTTCGACGCGCTTGTCAGCCGCTATGCAGTGCAGATCAACGGTCTGACCGATATCGTGCTGACCAAGCTGGATGTCCTCTCTGGTCTGGAGACTATTCCGGTCTGCGTGGGTTACGACATCACCCGGTCCGACGGCTCCCAGGTCAGGGTGGACCAGATGCCCGTGGACCAGGCTGAGTTCCAATCCGCCCAACCGGTGTACGAGGAGCTGCCGGGCTGGCGCGAGGACATCTCCGGCGCCAAGAGCTTCGAGGAGTTCCCGACCAAGGCCAAGGACTACATCCATCGCCTGGAGGACCTGTCCGGCTGCCGCATCTCGGCCGTCGGCTCGGGCCCGGGCCGCGACCAGATCGTGCAGATCCACTCCCTGATCGACTGAGGAAGTTCTATGGCGCTGCCCTGCCTGACCGCCTTCCCTGGGGCGGTCGGGACGGGAATCATCATCTCCACGGACAGGCCTTTGGGAGAACGACTGCACGGTGCCATCGTCGATCTGATCGAAGATTATGAGCGGGCCCTGTCGCGGTTCAGGCAGGATGCCATACCTGCGCAAATGGCCCAGGCCTCTCACGGGGGCAGGTTCGTCTTTCCTGACTACTGCCGGGGGCTTTTTGATCTGTATGACAGGCTGTATTCCGCCACCGACGGGGCCCTGGACCCCATGGTGGGCGAGGACCTGACCCGTCTGGGCTACGGCCGACAGCCCACCTTCCGGCTGCAGGCCGACGCCGTCGGTCATCTGGGACGGATCCACGGGCGACCGACCTGGGGCGATGACCTCAGGCGTCAGGATGTCATCCTTATGACTGCCGGCCCGGTCAGCCTTGATTTCGGGGCGGTCGGCAAAGGTTATCTGGTTGACCTCATTGCCGACATGCTCGAACCTAAGGTCGAGGAGTATCTGATTGATGCAGGTGGCGACATGCGTATGCGGACCTCTCACCCGGTCTCCATTGCCATGGAGGATCCCAGTGATCTGTCTGCAGGGGTGGGGCGGATCGAGCTGTCCCATGGTTCCTTGTGCGCCTCAGCACCCAGCCGCCGCCATTGGACAGACCGGTCCGAGGATGCTGCAGCGGCCGGACTGACAGCGCTTCACCACATTCTGGATGCCATTGACGGCCGTCCGGTTGACCATGTGCTGGCCTCCTGGGTTGTGACTGACGAGAAGAACAACGAACATCCTACGGGCCTGGCTGACGGTCTGGCCACCGCCCTCTTCCTGGCGCCGCCGGATGTGCTGGCTGCCCGGTTCTCCTTCTCCTGCGCCCTGATGTATGCCGACCGCCAGGCCGCAATCTCCGATGAATTTCCGGGCCGGTTCTTCACTGATCCCAACGTCCATCCGTCCACATAGTGGACCAGTCTGGCTGGACCGGCCGATGTCAGGCCTATGGTCGGCACCAATGCGGATGCACAGAATACGCATCCGGTTCGAGAATGATGAAGGGAGGTTCGCCGTGATGACCAGCTTGACAGACACCCGCCGATTCGGCACCGTGTCCGCACGAATTATTAGCCCGTCCTCACCGGCGGACTGACTCGACAATCTTCATTGTTCGACCCCGTCGGAAGGCGGGGCTGGACGCATAGGCTTCATCGCATCAGACCCTGCCAACAGCGGGGTTTTTCTATAAGGAGATGAGATGAAGTGACGGCAAACGATGTCAGTGTTGCTTCCCCGGCCCCGGCAGCCTCTGTGTCCGGCAGCACCCGTGTGACCCGCAGCTCGGTTCGCACAGTCATCGGGGCCTCCATGGTCGGCACGGCCATCGAGTTCTACGATTTCTACGCTTACGGGACGGCTTCGGCCAACTATTTCCCTAAGCTCTTCTTCCCCAAGACCGATCCGACCGTAGCCCTGCTGGCCTCCCTGCTGACCTTCGCCATCGCTTTCATCGCGCGGCCCTTGGGATCCTTGATCTTCGGGCACTTCGGGGATCGTCAGGGGCGTAAGACCACGCTGGTGGTCTCCCTGCTGACCATGGGCTGCTCCACGGTCCTGATCGGCGTCCTGCCCACCTATGCCACCTGGGGGCTCTGGGCCGTGGTGGTCCTCTGCCTCTGCCGGTTCGTGCAAGGTATCGGCCTAGGCGGCGAGTGGTCCGGCGCGGCTCTGGTGGCCACCGAGAACGCCCCGGAAGGCAAGAGGGCCCTCTACGGCTCATTCCCTGAGCTGGGTGCCCCCATCGGCTTCTTCCTTGCCAACGGAACCTACTTCCTGCTGGAGATGTTCTGCACTCCCGAGCAGATGCTGAGCTGGGGCTGGCGCGTGCCCTTCCTGCTCTCCGCCATCCTGGTGGTCGTGGGGCTGGCTGTGCGCGTCTCCATGCAGGAGACCCCCATCTTCCAGATGGCCCTGGATCAGCAGAAGGTCGTCAAGACCCCGCTGCTGGAGGTCTTCCGCAAGAGCTGGCGCCAGGTGCTCCAGGCCACCTTCCTGGTCGCAGTCACCTATACCCTCTTCTACACCCTGGCTACCTGGTCCCTGGCCTACGGAACCAAGCCCAAGTCCCAGGGTGGCGGCGGACTGGGCTTCACCAACCAGGAGTACCTGCTCATGCTTATGGTCTCCATCCTGGTCTTCGCCCTCTTCATCGTGCTGGCCTGCGTCTACGCGGACCGCATCGGCCGTCGCCGGGTGCTGATCGGCAGCTCCGTCATGCTGGTGGTCTTCAGCCTGGTCTTCCCCTACCTGCTCATGGCCCATCACAACACCTTCCAGGTCATGGTCTTCCTCTGCGTCGGATTCGCCCTGATGGGCATCGCCTTCGGGCCTATCGGCGCCTTCCTACCGGAGCTCTTCGACGCCAACGTGCGCTACTCGGGTTCCGGCATCGGTTACAACTTGGCGGCCATTGTGGGCGCGGCCTTCGTGCCCACCATCGCCACCTGGCTCTCCTCCCATTGGGGAGTGCGCTCGGTCGGGCTCTACCTGGCCGTTATGGCGGTCTGCTGCCTGGTAGCAGTGCTGACCTGCCACGAAACCAAGGATGTGGACTTCACCAAGTAAGCCCCGGATGCATCCCGCCGGCCGATTCTTTGAATCGCGCCGGTGTCCGAACAACGAATTGCGGACAGTCCATCTGGCCATATCACGAGTATGGTTGGAGGCATACCGTATCCACAGGGTACGGATCGGGGTCAAGGACAAAATCCGTCGCCCCGGTCGAAAGAGCATCGTCCGCCTGGAACAACGACAGGAATTCACAGTATTTTAGCGTTCCCCGGCCTGGAAGAGCCGGTCCGGTTGGACCGCACATAAAGGAGTGTAGATAATGGCAGCACAGATCTGGTATGAGAAGGATGGGGACCTTTCGGTTCTGGATGGCAAGAAGGTGGCTATCATCGGCTACGGTTCCCAGGGACATGCTCATGCGCTGAACCTGCGTGATTCCGGTGTGGACGTTGTGGTCGGCCTGCGCGCCAACTCCAAGTCGGTGCCCTTCGCCAAGGAGCAGGGCCTGGAGGTCAAGACCGTGCCCGAGGCCACCAAAGAGGCCGACATCGTCATGATCCTGGCCCCCGATCAGTACCAGCGCAACATCTGGCGGGACGACATCGAGCCCAACATCAAGGAGGGCGCGGCAGTTGCCTTCGCCCATGGGTTCAACATCCATTACGGCTACATCAAACCCAGCGCCGACCATCCGGTCTTCATGGTTGCCCCCAAGGGCCCGGGCCATATCGTCCGCCGTGAGTATGTCGCTGGCCGTGGCGTGCCTGTGGTCGTGGCCGTGGAGCAGGATCCGCGCGGCGACGCCTGGGACATCACCCTGGCCTATGCCAAGGCTCTGGGCGCCCTGCGCGCCGGCGCCATCAAGACCACCTTCAAGGAAGAGACCGAGACCGACCTCTTCGGCGAGCAGGATGTGCTCATGGGCGGCGTCAACCACCTGGTCGAGGCTGGCTTCGAGGTGCTGACCGAGGCCGGCTACCAGCCCGAGATCGCCTACTTCGAGGTCTGCCACGAGCTCAAGATGCTGGTCGACCTGATGAACGAGGGCGGCCTGAACAAGGCTCGCTGGTCCTGCTCCGACACCGCTCAGTACGGTGATTTCACCTCGACCGTGGTGGACGAGTCCACCAAGGACAGGATGCGTCACCAGCTGCAGCGCATCCAGGATGGCTCCTTCGCCAAGGAGTTCATTGATGACCAGGATGCCGGCGCCCCCAAGTTCAAGGAGCTCCAGGAGAAGTACTCCCACGAGAAGATCGAGGAGGTCGGCCCCAAGCTGCGCGCCATGTTCTCCTGGAACAAGGATGTCAAGGATGCCGACGAGGCCCAGTCCTTCACCGGCAAGATCGCCCGCTCCCAGGTGCAGTGACCTCTAGGTTCTGTCGGGAGGACCCTGCATAGTCCGACTGACCATTCAGCAAATGGCCGTTCCCTCATCCGGATGCAATGCCGATGACGGAACGGCCATTTCGTTGTCGTGTCCCGACGCTCACGTTTCAATCGGGCGGTCAGATTGTTCGTTGACCGGATTGGTCACATGGATGTGTGAAATATTCAATGCTGGAGGATATACGGCGGTGCCCTGCGGGTGGAACGACCATCTGCGGGGCACCATTGGTTATATAAGGACGTTGAACTATTTACAGGGCGTCCACCGCGCCTACTGCCTCATTGGGCGGATTCGGCACCAGACACGTCCATGTCCTTGAGGCGCACGATCTTGGTGTGGTTGACGAACTTGAAGCCCAGGTAGAGGACCAGGACCAGAACCACGCTGAAGTAGGTCATGGCCATGTGCGACCAGTTCAGGCTGAGCAGGGAGGGGATATCCTGTCCGGCAATGACGATGACGCAGAGCACCATGGCCAGGACCGGGCCGAACGGGTAGAGCTTGGAGTGGTACTTGAGCTCGCTCAGGTCGTGCCCCTGGAGCTTGAAGGCCCTCCGGAAGCGGAAGTGGCTCAGGGCAATCCCGATCCAGGCGATGAACCCGGTCAGTCCTGTGGCGGTCACCAACCACATATAGAAGGACTGGCCGAAGATGCTGGAGGCGAAGGTGGCCAGGGACATGCAGACCGTGGCCACCAGGGCCGCCAGTGGGATGCCCCTCTTGGTGGTCTTGGCGAAGATGGCCGGGGCATAGTGATCCTTGGCCAGTCCGTAGAGCATGCGGCTGGAGGCGTAGGCTCCGGTGTTGACGGCCGAGAGGATGGATGTCAGCACCACTGCGTTCATGACGCTGGCTGCCGAGGCCAGGCCGGCCCGCTGGAAGACCAGGGTGAAGGGCGACATGGCGATGTTCCCGTCAGAGGCTCCCAAGAGGTTGGGGCTAGTGTAGGGAATCAGGGCGGCGATGACGAAGATGGACAGCACGTAGAAGAGCAGGATCCGCCAGAAGACGTCATTGATGGCCTTGGGAACCGCCTTGCCGGGGTTCTCGGACTCGCCGGCGGTCACACCCACCACCTCGGTGCCTTGGAAGGAGTAGCCGGCGATCAGAAAGACGCTCATGATGGCCGGGAATCCTCCCACGAAGGGGGCGTCCTTGTAGGTGAAGTTCTTCAGGCCGACCGCCGGCTGGAACATGATTCCGCAGATCATGGCCATGCCGATGACCAGGAAGACGATGATGGTGGCCACCTTGATCAGGGAGAGCCAGAACTCGGTCTCTCCGAATGCGGAGACCGTCAGGGCGTTGATCAGGAAGACGATGACCAGGACCAGCAGGCTCCAGATCCATCCTGGGGTGTGGGGCAGCCAGTACTGGATGAGCAGGGCTGCGGTGGAGATGTCCACTGCTCCCGAGATGGTCCAGTTCAGCCAGTAGTCCCAGCCCATGGCAAAGCCCAGGGCCGGATCCACATAGCGGGCGCTGTAGGCGGCGAAGGATCCTGACACCGGAAGGTGGGTGGCCAGCTCGCCCAGACTGGTCATCAGAAAGTAGACCATGACGCCCATGGCTATATAGGCCAGAAGTCCGCCGCCGGGGCCGGCTGTGGAGATGGTGGAGCCGGAGGTCATGAACAGGCCGGTACCAATGCAGCCGCCCAGGGCGATCATGGAGATGTGACGGGTCTTGAGGTTGCGCTTGACGCTGCCGTAGCCATGATGCTCTTGCCCGGCCCGGTCGGATTGATTGGTGTTCGACGCTGCATTGCTGGTGTTCTGCGTCATGATCCTCCTCCTTTTGGCTGGGCGACGCACCGGGGAGTCCGGGGTCGTACTGAAAATGCGATTCCTGATATACCGGCCGGATGCCGGAATAGGTTCATATGGCCGGGTCCTTGAGCCGGTCCTCGAACGCTTAGGGAGTCTATGCCATTGGTGTGGCCTTTCGGCTCCCGTGGTCACAATGTGTCATGGTAGCTGGCAAATCTTTCATAGCGATTCCGGATCCCCGCTCAAATCCATCGTCTCCAGGGGCACGATCCGGGTATGGTAACGGATCTTGTAGCCCAGGTAGAGCGCAAGCACCAGGGGCACACTGATGTAGGTGACGCCGATCTCCTGCCAGTTCCAGTTGACGAAGGCTTCGAGGTTTTGCCCTCCGATGACGATGACGCATAGGATCAGGGCCAGGATGGGTCCCAGAGGGAAGAGCTTGGCGTGGTAGCGCAGCTCCTCAACCCGGTGGCCCTGGACCACCCAGGCGCGGCGGAAGCGATAGTGGCTGAGGGCGATGCCGATCCAGACGATGAATCCGGTCAGTCCCGAGGCGGCCACCAGCCACATGTAGATACGCTGGCCGAAAATGCTGGCGGCGAAGGTGGCCAGGGAGACCACCAGAGTGGCGACCAGCGAGGCCATGGGGATGCCATGACGGGTGGTGTGCCCGAAGAAGGCTGGGGCGTAATGGTCCTTGGCAAGGGCGTAGAGCATCCGGGTTGAGGCGTAGACCCCCGAGTTGGCGGACGAGAGGACCGAGGTCAGGATGATGGCGTTCATGATGCTGGCTGCCGAGGCCAGGCCCGCCCGCTGGAAGACCAGGGTGAAGGGCGACATGGCGATGTCGCCCTGGGCGGAGCTGAGCAGATTGGGGCTGGTATAGGGGATCAGCGCGGCGATGACGAAGATGGACAGGATATAGAAGAGCAGGATCCGCCAGAAGACATCGTTGATGGCCTTGGGAACGGCCCGGGCCGGGTCCTTGGATTCGCCGGCCGTGACCCCAATCAGCTCGGTGCCTTGGAAGGAGAAGCCTGCAATCAGAAAGACGTTGAGGATGGCGGGGAATCCTCCCACGAAGGGGGCGTCCTTGTAGGTGAAATTGCCTAGGCCCACGGCTGGGCGGAACATGATTCCACAGATCATGGCCAGACCGATGACCAGGAAGACGATCACCGTAACCACCTTGATCAGGGAGAGCCAGAACTCGGTCTCGCCAAAGGTCGACACGGTCAGGGCGTTGATCAGAAAGATAGTCACCAGGACCAGCAGGCTCCAGACCCAGCCGGGAGTGTGGGGCAGCCAGTACTGGATCAATAGGGCTGCGGTGGAGATGTCCACAGCCACGGTGATGGCCCAGTTCAGCCAGTAGTTCCAACCCATGGCGAAGCCCAGGGCCGGATCCACATAGCGGGTGTTGTAGGCGGCAAAGGAGCCGGAAGTGGGCAGGTGGGTGGCCAGCTCGCCCAGGCTGGTCATCAGGAAGTAGACCATGAGGCCCATGGCCGCATAGGCCACCAACGCGCCTCCCGGTCCGGCCTTGGAGATGGTGGAGCCGGAGGTCATGAACAGGCCGGTGCCGATGCAGCCGCCCAGGGCGATCATGGTGACGTGGCGGGTCTTGAGGTTGCGTTGGACCCGATCGGTGGATGCGGGGGGACTGGCTTTTCCGCCCTGCCTGGTCGCCATGACTGCTCTTCTCCTCGAACTGACCTGAGAGCCCTATGACGACGGTCCTGACCATTTCCGCTCAGGCGGAATCCAGACGTATTGCCTGTCCGTGACACTGCACATAGCGCTCCGCAACATGGGGTTGCGACAGTCCCGGACCTGTTCGACCCGGGCCCAACGGGACGGATGGGCGGATCCGCACCGTTTCGGCCGGGCCTCCTTTCGCCGGGAATGGGCGACACCGCACTGTCTGCTCCCGGTTACTGATAGGTTCGGCGACCTCTTCAGTGGTTTTGCAATTACGGGCCAGCATAGAGGGATTCTCAGACAAGGCTCAAACCGCTCACCTGTCCTCGATGATCGATAGGCAAATCCGCAATGTCCCTGGCTGCGCTGGGCGGTCCTGGTTGCGCCGGTTGACTGCCTTAGGATAAGTATGAATTCGTTAGGAAAGAAGGCAACCACTGATGAAGGTCGACGACATCAAGGTAATCGGCAATATCGGAGCGGGAACCATGGGGCATGCCACGGCGCTCCAGTTCGCCATGCGAGGGTATCCGGTCCGGCTGGTGGACTCCAGCCGCCAGGCCCTGGACCGTGGGAGGGGATTGATCAAGCATGATCTGGATACCTTCATCGGTGCCGGGCTGATTTCCCAGGATCAGAGGGAGAGCGTGCTGGATCGGATTCAGGAGGACACTGATTACGGCATTCTGGCTGATGCCGACTTTGTCATCGAATCCGTCTTGGAAGACATGGATGTCAAGCACCAGGTTTGGCAGCAGGTGGAGACCATAGTTGGCGAGCAGACCATTCTGGCTACCAATACCTCGGGACTAGGGCCCACCGAGATCGCCTCGGTGCTGCAACATCCCCAGCGGTTCCTTGTGGCCCACTTCTGGAATCCCGCCCAGCTCATGCCCCTGGTCGAGGTGGTGCCTGCTGCGGGCACCGACCAGGGCGTGGTGGACACCACGGTCGAGCTCATGAACCGCATCGGCAAGCATGCCGTGGCGCTGTCCACGGAATCACTCGGATTCGTGGGCAATCGCATCCAGGCGGCTGTTATTCGGGAGTGCCTGAATATCGTGGAACAGGGCATCGCCACCCCGCAGGCCGTCGACGAGATTGTCACCTACAGCCTTGGGCGGCGGTGGAGCATCCTTGGACCCATCGCCAGTGCTGACCTGGGAGGATTGGATGTCTTCGACAATATCTCCAAGTACCTCTACGACGATTTGGACAACCGTCCCGGCGAGGATCCGATCTTGAAGGCCAAGGTTCAAGCAGGAGAGCTAGGCGCCAAGAGCGGCCAAGGGTTCTATTCCTGGCAGGGGGCCGAGAGCCAGGCCATGATCGCCGACCGCGACCGGCGGCTGCTGGAGGCGCTGGTCGCGGACCGCAAGAAGGAGGAGGGCCGCTGAGTTCTCCCGCTTGTATCGCTACTGCGCTCGCCGCTGGGTCAGTTGGTAGGCCACCAGGAGGACGATCAGCCAGATGGGCCCGGCGATGACGGCCACCCGGTAGCTGGACGAGAAGCACATGAGCACCACGATCATGGCTAGGAAGGCCAGGACCGCCCAGGGGGTCACCCGGGCAAAGGGCAGCTTGAAGTGCAGGGCGTTCAGAGCGTTTTCGCCGGTCTTGCCCGCCAGGTCGCCGGGTCCCTCGCCGCGGGCAACAGCACGCCGGAAGAGCATCTCGGTCACCATGATCATTGACCAGTTGATGATGGCCGAGATTGTGGCGATGCTCATCAGGTAGTTGAAGGCGAACTGGGGCCAGAGGAAGACCACGACCACGGCCAGGGCGATGATGCAGGCCGATGTCAGCACTCCTGCGTAGGGCACCCCTCCCTTGGACAGCTTCCCCAGATACTTGGGGGCATTGCCCTGCCGGGCCAGGGAGAAGAGCATGCGGGAGTTGGAGTAGAGGGCCGAGTTGTAGACGCTCATGACTGCGGTCAGGCAGACGAAGTTGAGGATGCCTGCGGCCGCGTGGACTCCAACCGAGTCGAAGATCTGGACGAAGGGGCTGACGACCATACCCTGAGCATTGGGCTTGCCGATGGCGTTCCAGGGGACCACGGCCATGATCACCCCAAGCGTCAGGATGTAGAAGACCAGGATCCTCCAGATGATGGCGTTGGTGGCCTTGGGGATGGTCCGACGGGGATCGGAGGCCTCTCCCGCGGTGATGCCGATGAGTTCCGTGCCGCCGAAGCTGAACATGACCACCGCCAGCGACATAAGCAGACCGGTCCACTGGCCATTGGCCCCGTGACGCATGAGTCCGTTGGGCAGGAATCCGCCGCCCACGGTGAACCAGTTGGCAAAGGAGGCCCGCAGTCCGTTGGCAGTGGGCAGGGCCATGACCACGACAGCCAGTCCGCCGATGATCATGGCGACGATGGCCGCGATCTTGATGATGGCGAACCAGAACTCGAACTCGCCGAACTTGCTGACTCCCATCAGATTGGCTGCCGTGATGACCACCAGGAAGAAGGCCGCAGAGACCCAGGCGGGTATTGCCGGGAACCAGAAGTTGACGAAGGTGCCCACCACGGACAGTTCGACCATGGATACCAGCACGTAGTTCATCCAGTAGTTCCACCCTGAAACGAAACCTGCCCGCTTGGACCAGTAGCGGGTGGCGTAGTAGCTGAAGGCGCCGGACTTGGGGTCTTCCACGCTCATTTCGCTCATGGCCCTGACGATCATGAAGATGGCCAGACCGCCTATCAGATAGGCGATGATGATGGCCGGCCCTGCCAATGAGATGGATTCCCCGGACCCGTAGAAGAGTCCCGTCCCGATGGCGCCGCCCAGCGAGATGAGCTGGATGTGCCTGTTCTTCAGGGTTTTGCGCAGGTTCTTGCCCTGCGGCTCCTTGGGTTGATCCATGGGGATGCCATTCCTTAGGTGGTGATGGTTGTCAGCTGAATATGACCGGCTGACAGGGCCAACCCTATCGGAGCCGAACCGCGCGGAATGATAAGACCTTTGCATTGTGGAATATAGGGGTCCGCCATATGAGACGGTCAATTCACCGAATCGTGATTGTCGGGCCCTACCATGGGCGTCGGTGCCTGCCATCTGTTCCCGGTTATCGGCACCTCTGTGGTATTGCTGACCTACCGGCCTCGACAGGATGTCCCCTTCTGGCCGGTGACGATAGATGGGTTGTGAAGACAAGGAGGTGCAGTCGCATGAACCGTACGGGCAATGGCCCTGTGGCACAGCAGAATCAAGGTGACAGCACCTCGGCAGGCGACGGCATGGAACGTGGTCTGAGCAATCGACATGTGCAGTTCATCGCCATTGGCGGCACCATCGGTACCGGGCTCTTCCTGGGATCGGGCAAGTCCATAGCCCTGACCGGACCCTCCATCATCCTGGTATACATCGGCGTCGGTGTGATCATGTACCTGCTCATGCGGGCAATTGGCGAGCTCATGTATCGCAGCCCTGTCCAGCACACCTTCATCGCCTTCATCAGCCGCTACTTAGGCCAGGGGTGGGGGTCCTTCGCCGGCTGGTCCTACTGGATCGTGCTCATTCTGATCGGCATGTCCGAGCTGACTGCCGTGGGCACCTACTTCGTCACCTTCTTCGGCACCTTCGGAATTGATCTGAGCGCCTGGCGGGGTCTGATCGAGCTCTGCTTCCTGACGGCCATGGTGTGCATCAACCTGATTGCTGTGCGGGTTTTCGGGGAGACCGAGTTCTGGTTCTCCATGATCAAGATCACCCTGATCCTGGCCATGATCGCCACGGCCGTGGTCATGGTCATCACGGGATTCCACTATCCCGCCGTCCACATGCCGGGACAGGACGGGATCAGCCCGGCCGGACATGCGGGCCTGGACAACATCACCACCGGCCTGAGCCTGGCTCCCAACGGGTGGATGGCCTTCTTCATGAGCTTCCAGATGGTCTTCTTCGCATATGAGATGATCGAATTCGTGGGGGTGACCGTCTCCGAGACCCAGAACCCCCGTAAGGTCCTGCCCAAGGCCATCAATCAGATCATCCTGCGCGTACTGATTTTCTACGTGGGTGCCCTGGTCGCCATCATGCTGATTGTGCCCTGGCGCTCCTTCCGCCCCAACGCCGACGGCAGCTTCACCTCGCCATTCGTCATGGTCTTCCGTTACGCCGGGGTGGACTGGGCGGCCGCACTGGTCTTCTTCGTAGTCATCACGGCAGCCAGCTCCTCGCTGAACTCCCTGCTCTACTCCGCCGGCCGCAACCTCTTCCAGCTGGCCGCCGCCGGCCGCTCTCCTGTTATGCGCAGCCTGCACACAATCTCACGCCGCGGCAAGGTGCCCGCCCGGGCCATCGTCCTGTCCGGAGTGCTGATCCTCTTATCCCCGGTGCTGCATATGCTGCCCGGCTTTGAGGATACTTTCGTCCTGTTCACCTCCTGCTCCAGCGCGGTCATCATATTCATCTACATCCTGACCCTGCTTGCTCACCGTCGCTACCGGACCAGCAAGGACTTCATGCCTGATGGGTTCATCATGCCGGCCTACCGGGTGACCGGAGCCGTTGCCATCGCCTTCTTCGTCCTGATCTATCTCTCGCTCTTCCTGGCTCCCGACACCCGGTATCCAGCCATACTGGGATTGGTCTGGCTACTGGTGTTCGGCGGCATCTGTCTGTGGAAGCATAAGGGTGAGCCGTTGTCGGTCGACTGACCGCCTGCGAGCGTGGGCGCATTATATGGCCTCAAAACGCTATAAACAAGTCTGTTTTTCCATTTGTGCTTGGGCTAGATTGATTTTCGGTAGTTGTCAAATCGGCCTCCGTTTCCCGCAGGTTCGATTACGAGGGACTGACGAAGGAGATCATCGCCCATGGTTGCACAGGTCGGCAGGACACGAGTGGCCAGGACCGCTGGCTCCCTGCTCTCATGCCTGCTCTTGGCCCTGATATTCCTGGTCCTGCAGACTCCGCAGTCGGCTATGGCGGCGAGCGGAGCCACGGATTATGACAGCTGGACCCAGGTGGCTGGTTCCGTATCCCATCAGCTGGATCGAGGTTGTGAGGACTATGCCAGGGGGGATCGCGCCGGGGCGGCATCGGAATTCATGGGAGCCTACAACGTGGGCTACGTGGGTTCCGGATTCGTCTCGGTCGTGGAGTCGACCCTGGGGCAGGACAGGCGCAACGCACTGGACGGGCAGTTCCAGGCCCTGCAGAATCAGGCCTACGCCCCGGATGCCGGACAGACCCTGACCCAGGGCAGCGAAAAACTCAAGGCCGATCTGGCCGCTGCGGCCACCCAGCTGGATGCCACCCAAGGGCTGGCCAATCCCCGTGCCTATGCCAAGGCTCAGCAGGAGCAGATCAAGGCGGACCGTCAAAGGCTGGACGCGGCCAAGAAGCATCGGAACAAGGGCAAGGGCGACCGGACCTGGACCCAGGTGGCCCACGAGATGACGCCCATCCTGGATCAGGCACTCGCGCAAGCATCCAAGGGGCAGGGCCAGGCGGGATCCGACCTGGTCAACAAGGCCTATTACCAGTATTACGAGAAGCTGGGCTTCGAGAAGAACGTCATGAACGCCATCAGCGGCAACAGGGTCTCCCAGGTCGAGTACCAGTTCAAGGAGACCCGGATGGCCATGGTGGCGGGCAAGCCGGCCAAAACCCTGGTGAACGACCTGAAGAGCATGCTAGTCGAGGACGCAGCAATTCTGGACGGAGGCGCCGCGGACCAGGTCAATGGGTGGACGTCCTTCCTGACCTCCGCCTTCGGCCAGGCCTTCGTAGTCCTGCTGCGTGAGGGACTGGAGGCCATCCTGGTGGTGGCGGCCATCATTGCCTATCTGGTCAAGTCCGGCCATAAAGACAAGGTTGGGCACATCTACTGGGGCATTGCAGCGGGTCTGGTGGCCAGCGGTCTGGTGGCCCTGCTCTTCACCCTGCTCTTCAACGGGAATGGTCCCCAGCAGGAGATCCTGGAGGGCGTGGTGGCCCTGGTGGCTATGCTCATGTTGCTCTACACCAGCAACTGGATGCTGTCCAAGTCCTCTGTGGAATCCTGGAACCACTACATCCGAAGCCGGACGGTGGCGGCCATCTTCAAGGGCAGTGTGATCTCCCTGGCCCTGCTCTCCTTCCTGGCGGTCTTCAGAGAGGGAGCCGAGACGGTCATGTTCTACCAGGCCATCTTCGCCATGGCCCCTGGTGGTTCACGGGAGATCTGGGCCGGTTTTGCGGCTGCCGCCGTGGTCCTGGTCATCGTCTTCGTACTCATCCGCTTCACCTCGGTCAAGATCCCCATCCGGCCCTTCTTCATCATCACCAGCCTGCTCATGGCGGTCATGGTGGTCATCTTCGCCGGGGGTGGCGTCCATGCCCTGATTGAGGGCGACCTGGTGCCGGCCACCTATCTGCCCGGTGTGCCCACCAGCGACTGGATCGGGCTGTATCCCTACACGCAGACCATCGGCGCCCAGATTCTGGCGGCCCTGGTCGTGGTCGTGCTGGCAATTGTGTCGACCCACCGCCTGCACAAGCAGGAGCAATCGCGGTCGAATCAGGACTCCGACGGGTCGCCGTCGGCAGCCGTCCATCAGGCGGAAGCCGAGCAGACCGCCGAAGGGGCTGTGCCCTCCCAGGTCACGGCATCCATGCAAACACCAAAGAGCGAAGGACAATCATGAAGAAGAGACAATTGACCGCCCTGGTCGCGCTGGTGATCTCAGGCACCCTGGCCCTGGCAGGGTGCGGCTCCAGCGGATCAGGCACCCGTGAGGCCCCCGCGCCTGAGGCTTCCAGCAGCTCCAAGTCTTCGGATGGCAAAGGGGCCGGGTTCGAGGAGATTCCCATCCCGCCCGACGATCAGCAAAAGGGCCCTCTGAACATCGGCACGGTCTTCTTCCAGCCCATCGACATGGAACCCGCATCCATGGGCTTGAAGGCAGCGGATGCCAGCCTGCACCTGGAGGCTGATATCCACGCCCTGCCCAATAACAACCTGGGCTACGCCAAGGGCGAGTTCATTCCGGATCTGACCGTCAACTACACCATCCAGAACAAGGATGATCCCAACGACAAGCAGTCCGGCACCTTCATGCAGATGAACGCCTCCGATGGCCCGCATTACGGGGCCAATATCAAAATGGAGAAGGCCGGATCCTACAAGCTGACCTATTCCATCGACTCTCCTGAGAAGAAGGGTTGGATGCTGCACGTCGACCCGGAAACCGGTGTGAAGGGACACTTCTGGACCGAGCCCATCGTAGTCAGCTGGGACTGGGACTATACGCCCCACCAGTGGTAAGCTGCTATGCACCATGCTTGAGCAATTTGTCACGGTCTTGCCGGGGACGCTGGCCCCGGCCCTCCTGGTCATGGTTTTCAGTGTGCTTTTGGGGGTGGGGGAGGGCCGTGATCGGCCCCGTTCCTCCTCCTGGCGACTGATCGGCCTGGGGGTTGGCGTGCTGGGGGCCCTGGTCTTTGCCCTCCTGCGCGCCACCGTGATCATAAACCGCAGGACCATGGTCAACTACCCGACCCTGGTAGCCTGCGTTCTGACCGACCTGGCGACCATCGTGGTGGTGATGGCCGCCGACCGGCTGGTTTCAGACTGGCATCGCCGCCCCTGGGCCATGGATTTGGCCAATGCTCTGGCGGCCCTGGCCATAGCCCTGACCACCTTCCGTGCCCTGCCTGATGTCATCCTGCAGCTTACGGCCTTTGTGGAGCCGGGGGAGCCGGTGCTGACCTCGGCCATGCTCCTGCGGGCCCTGGGCTTCCTGCTCGGTCTGGCTGCCGCTGTGACGGTGGCCGCCATTCTGAGGACCATGCATACCTCCTGCCCTCGAATGGCCTTTCGTCTGGCCGCCCTGCTCATGGTGGTCCTGCTGCTGATCCGGCACGTCGTAGCCCTGGTGGCCCTGATGCAGACCACCGGTCTGGTTCTTCTGCACGGCTGGGCCTTCCGGGTCATGGCCCTGGGTTACAACGCCGACCTGATCCTGGTCCTTGCCCAGGTGCTGGTCTTCATCATTCCGGTCCTGGCCTGCCTTGTTGCAGGCTGGCGCATGCCGGTGACCGGAGCCTCCACAGCCGACGACCGCAGCCACCGTGCCTTCCGCCGGAGGGCCCTGGCATCAGCGGTCTGGAGCCTGGTGGCCATGATCGGCGTCACCCTGGCTCTGACCGTGGGAACGGCCAAGGCCCACCAGGTGCCCGTGCTCTCGCCTCCGGAACAGTATTCCTTGACTGCCGATACGGCTACCATTCGTTTCTCCCAGGTGGAGGATGGCCATCTGCATCGATTCAGCTACCGGGCCAAGGACGGCACCGAGATGCGCTTTATCATCATCCGCAAGAATGGCGCAGCCTACGGAGTCGGGCTGGATGCCTGCGAGAACTGCGGGGATGCGGGCTATTACGAAAAAGACGGCAAGATCATCTGCAAGAAGTGCGACGTAGCCATCAATCTGGCCACCATCGGGTTCAAGGGCGGCTGCAATCCCGTCCCTCTGCCATACAAGACCGGCCGAGGCGCCATACTGATCAGTACTGCCGACCTGGACGCTCTGTCATCGCACTTCAAGAGCTGAAAAAGGGAAGGAGCGGTTGGTATGTTCTTCATGCGAATGATGCTGCGGTCATTCAGCCGCCAGTTCGGGCGAAGAATGCTCATCGCCGTCACAGTCTGTCTGTCTGCCTGCGTGGCTACGGCCATGCTGGGGGTGGTCTTCGACGTGGGCGACAAGCTCAACGCGGAACTGTCCACCTACGGATCCAACATCACCGTCCAGGCCAAGGCGGATGCCGTGGTCTCCGACCTCTACGGCGACCAGGAGGGCGGCCCCTCGGCCGACGAGTCAACGCCGACCGCCTTCCTCAAGGAGTCCCAGGTGCCAAAGATCAAGACCATCTTCTGGGCCTACAACATCACCGACTTTGCCCCCCGCCTGGACCTTCGTGGCACTGTGGACCAGGTCGGCGCCCCCCTGGTGGGCACCTGGTTCGGCCGGACCGTCAAGGTTGACAGCGGTGAGAGCAGTACTGCGGGTCTCAAAGGTCTTCGGCCCTGGTGGAAGGTTCAAGGCCGCTGGCCCAAGGACGAGGCTGGGTCCGGCGGCAGGACCGAGGCCATGATGGGCAAAGAGCTGGCTGCACGGCTGGGCGGCCGTCAGGTCGGCGACCGGGTCAAGGTAGGTCTGGATGGTAAACAGCAGACCGTCACCATTGTGGGCATCTTCGACTCCGGTGATTCTGATGCCTCCTCCCTCTACCTGCCCACCCGACCGTTGCAGGAGATGTCCGGCCTGACCGATCAGATCGACCAGGTGGAGGTCAAGGCTCTGACCACGCCCGAGAACGACCTGGCCCGCAAGGCCGCACGAAACCCTGCCGCCTTATCCCAGGATGAGTGGGAGACCTGGTACTGCACGGCCTATCCCTCATCCATCGCCTACCAGATCGAGGAGGCCATCCCCGGGTCCATGGCCAAGCAGGTCAGACAGGTGGCAGCCCTGCAGGGCGACGTTCTGCAGAAGACCCAGGCGGTCATGATCCTGATGACCGTGCTCAGCCTGCTGGCGGCAGCCATCGCCGTGGCGAACCTGATGGCGTCCTCCATATCCGAGCGGTCCTCGGAGTTCGCCCTGCTCAAGGCCTTGGGCGCCACCGACGGGGCTGTGTCCCGATTGGTGCTGGCTGAGACGGCCCTGATCGCCCTGGCTGGGGCTCTGGTCGGTGCCCTACTGGGCTCTGGAGTGGCTCAGATCGTAGGCAGGGTGGTCTTCGGCTCGGGCATCACCATGCGACCCATGGTCTTCGTGCTGGTCTTCGTGCTGCTGGCCATTACAGTGTTGTTGGCGTCTATCTCGTCCATCAGATCGATTCTGCGGCTTCGGCCGGCGGAGGTGCTTCATGGCCGCTGATCGCCATAAGAGCCATATGACCAATACCCGCATGTTCCTGACCATGCTCTTCGGGGCCGTCTTCCGCCGTAGGGGCCGGGCCCTGATGGCCGTGGTGGCATCCCTGGTGGGTGCCGCCACCCTCTTCTGCCTGGCGGCGGTCTGCATCGAGGCCCCTAGACAGATCAACCAGGAGATGCGCTCCTACGGGGCCAATCTGGTCGTCTCGCCCATTCAGGGGGGCAACCGGTCCGGGTCCGGCATCGAACAGGGCATGGTGGACCACACCACCCACATGGTGACCGCCAAGGCCCCGGCCCGGTACGCTACCTATCGATATGAAACGGTGCAGGTCAATGCCGGGGCCCGCGAGATGGCCGGCATCCACCCAGACCAGGTGCGTCAGCTCAACCGTCACTGGAGCGTGGAAGGTTCCTGGCCCCGGCCCGGTTCGGTCATGGTGGGGCGGGATCTGGCAGATTCACTGGGGCTTACCACTGGCAAGCAGATAACCATCGGCTACCCGGCCGGACAGGTCACCAGCACAGGCAAGGCTGGAGGCCAGGGCCGTGACTTTCGTGTGGGGGGCATCGTCGATACCGGTGGTCCCGAGGATCGGATCATCTACGCCGACCTGGCTGACCTGGAGCTCCTGACCGGGACCAAGCGGGGCACCGATGTCATCGAATACTCGGTCAACACCATGACCTCGGGGCTGAAGACCATCGCTGCCAGCATCAACGACATGACCTCCATGGGGGTCAAGGCTCGGCCGGTCACGAGGATCACAGCGGGCGACAGCCACACCATCGCCATGCTCCAGTCGCTCTTCTGGCTGGTTTCGGTGGTGGTGCTGGTCCTGACCTTCGTGGGCGTGGGGACCACCATGGCCTCCATCGTCTCCCAGCGGCGCAGCGAGATCGGCCTGCGCAAGGCCCTGGGTGCCTCTTCGCGGGGAATAGCCATGGAGTTTCTGGCGGAGTCGGCCTGCTACGGATTGGCTGGAGGTCTGATCGGCACTGCCCTGGGCTATGGCTTCGCCCGGCTGCTCTGCCTGTCCGTCTTCCAGCGGCCGCTGGGCTTCAACTGGTGGCTGGCCCTGGGCACGGTCCTGCTGAGCGTGGCCATATCCATGATCGCATCCATCCGGCCGGTCCTCCGGGCTTCGCGTATCGATCCGGCTCTGGTTTTGAGGGAGGAATGACAATGACGCAGGCAAAGGCTAGCGAGGGCCAGTCGGGCGGCGGCATGCTGCTGGATCTGGACCATGTTTCCAAGATCTACGGCGATCTGCATGCTCTGGACGACCTGAATCTGAGCGTCCCGCAGGGTCAGTGGCTGGCCGTGGTTGGGTCCTCCGGCTCAGGCAAGACCACGCTGATGAACATCCTGGGCTGCATGGACACCCCCAGCCGCGGCTCGGTCCGCCTGCAGGGGCGGCCGCTGGAGGATCTGAGCCAGTCCCAGTTGGCCGATGTGCGCAAGAACGTGATCGGCCTGGTCTTCCAGAAGTTCTACCTGGTCCCGCATCTGACCGCTCTGGAGAACGTCATGGTGGCCCAGTACTACCACTCGGTGGTGGATGAGGACCAGGCCATGAAGGCCCTGGACCGGGTGGGTCTGGCGGATCGGGCCCGCCACTTGCCCAGTCAGCTTTCGGGCGGCGAGCAGCAGCGGGTCTGCGTGGCCCGGGCGCTGATCAACGAGCCCAAGCTGATTCTGGCTGACGAGCCCACCGGCAACCTGGACGAGGCCAATGAGCGGATTGTGCTGGACCTCTTCCGGCAATTGCATGACCAGGGGACCTCCCTGATTGTGGTCACCCACGATGCCCTGGTGGCCTCATGCGCCCAGCGGGAGATCATGCTCAACCACGGGGTGCTGGCCGGCGAGCAGTGGAATGATGAGGAGGCCAAGCGGGCCTACCTGGCAGCCGGAGGCCGGCCGGCCTTCAGCGGGGCTTCTGGCGACACCGGGGACCAGGATATTCCTGTGGGCTTTCACGACCCCACTAAGATGGCCAAGACAGGTGGGTCTATGCCGGGATCGGCCGGTGAATCAGAAGGAGGACGCTGAGATGGCCAAAAGCAAGTCTCGTGGGCTGGCCACAGCTTCGGCAACATTGGCGACTCTGGTGGCGGTCGGCTCCCTCCTAGGCGGTTGCGGAAGCCAGCAGGCCAAGCCCATGGACGACGAGTTCGCCGGGTCGGGCGCTGAATCCAGCTCTGCTCCAGAGTCGGGAGCCGGTTCTGCGGGCGAGGGCACGCCCACGGCCGTCTCCCGTGATGGGCTGCCGAGTGCTCCGGCTGACACGGGCAACTATCACGATGGCACTTACGCCCTGACGGGCAAGTACGGGCATGACGGAGCTGACAGCGTCGATGTGGATCTGGACCTGTCGGGAGGTCAGGTGACCCGGGTCCAGGTCCAGGGGCATTCGGATTCGCCTATATCACGCGGCCATATGGAACGTTTCGCTCGGGCTGTGCCTGGAGTGGTCCAGGGGCGCCCGCTCAAGGATCTCAAGGTGGACAAGGTGGCTGGAGCCAGCTGGACTTCGGATGCTTTCAACAAGGCCCTGGACCTGGCACGGCTGGAGGCTTCGGCGGACAGGTCGTCCTGAGTTCTGGGCGGATTGTGCAAGTCGTGGGCTGCACGGGCGGTGGAAACAAGAAGGGGCGAGGATTCAACTCCTCGCCCCTCTTCAGGCCTTTATACTACCGGTCCCACCAGGGCCGTAGCGGATAGGTGTCCGTGCCGGTCTCGGGATCGGGCTTGATGCACTGGAACTGGTGTATCTGAATGTTGTCGAGCTCGAAGTTGAGCCGCGCGCCGGCCATATACAGGCCCCAGAGCCGCGCCTTGGGCTCGCCCACCATGGGCTTGGCCTGGTCCCAATGCTCCTGGAGGTTCTCAGTCCAGTGCTTGAGGGTCAGCGCATAGTGCTGGCGCAGGTTCTCCTGGGTGATGACCTCGAAGCCGGTGTCCTGGATGGCCAGTTCGATCTCGGCTGGGCTGGCCAGCTCGCCGTCGGGGAAGATGTAGCGGTCGATGAATCCGCCTGCCCGCTTGTGGTCGTGGGAGTTGGTGCGGGTGATCTGGTGGTTGAGCAGGATGCCGCCCGGACGCAGCTTGTCCATCATCTCCTTGAAGTAGGAGGGGTACTGCTTATAGCCCACATGCTCCATCATGCCGATGGAGCAGATTCCATCGAAGCCGGACTCGGGCACGTCGCGATAATCCATCAGCCGAACCTCGGCCAGATCCTCCAGACCCTCCTGGCGAATCCAGTTCTGGGCCCACTCCACCTGCTCCTCAGCCAGAGTCACGCCGATGACGTGAATGCCACGGCGGGCGGCCGCTATTGCCATGGAGCCCCAGCCGCAGCCCACGTCCAGCAGACGGTCGCCCTTGTTCAGGTGCATCTTGTCCAGGACCATGTTGAGCTTGTGCCACTGAGCGTCCTCCAGGCTGCCGTCCGCCTTCTCGAAGACGGCACAGGTGTAGGTCATGGAGGACCCCAGGAAGAGCCGATAGAAGTCGTTGGACTGGTCGTAGTGGTAGCTGACTGTGGCCGCGTCACCCCGGCGGGTGTGGGGGCGGATGCCCTCGGTCAGCCGCTTGGCCAGAGAAGGTCCCTCGATGGCCGGCGGCTCGGGCACGCGCACTCCGTGCGAGAAGACGGCTCCAGCCGCCCGGGCCAGCTCCATCTTGCTGGGGTGCTTGACGAAGTGCCTGAGGCTCATCAGCTCCTTGAGAACCTGGTAGGGGTTGCCTGGCAGCAGCTCGGGAGAATCCAGATCGCCCTGCAGGTAGGCGCGGGCCAGACCCAGGTCGTTGGGATTTTCCGTGATGTAGTACATGGCACGAGAATTCTTGACTTCCAGATGCAGCGGCGCTTGCTCCTGCCCGAAGACCGACCCATCAAAGGCGGTCACCTGCACAGGCGCGTCAGGGGTGAGGAAGAGCCCGATCATCTCGGCTACAGTCATCTTGCTTTTGGCCATGAAGCCCCCTTGTGTGACCCGGACATGACCGAACATGGCGGGTCTGGTAGTTAGTGGATACAAGTACTGTCTTCACCCTACCCCTGACACTGGTCCCCATCGGTGTCATGTTCGGTGAATTATTCCGCATGGGAAACCTTGCCTGGGTACAGACTCTTTGGTAATGCTGAGCATGGAGGCGAGCAGGAAATGACCAGCAGTGGATCAGCGTCGGTCGGGGCGGATGAAGCCTGGATCCAGGACACTCTTGCCAGATTGGGGCATTCGCGCTTCCGGGCCAGCTTCTCCCTGTCGGCCAAGGATCGCGCCTACGCCCGCGCCAAGGGCAGGGATACCATCGACCGCCACGCTCATGAGATGCTGGCCAAGCGTGTGGGGCCTGCCCATCCGCTGAAGGACGGCAAGCAGACCCCCTACCGCGGACATCCGGTCTTCACGGCCCAGCATGCCACGGCTACCTGCTGCAGGGGGTGCATCGAGCGCTGGCATCACATTCCGCGCGGCCGGGCTCTGACCGATGCCGAGGTGGATGCCTTGGCTAGGCTGGTCATGGCCTGGATCGAGCGCGACTTGGTCAGTCATCCGGTCCGATAAATTACAATCCCTGGGTTTTGCCCAATTGAGTACGAGTCTCTAGACGCGGCGCTTCTCTTTCATAATGATGAATAGGTTTCCTCTCAGGGTGACGCAATAGTACCGCGGTCCATATATTGCCCTTGCAGAAGCTTGAATTGGGGCTTGCGCTTAGGGTGCTTGAAGTGGTTAATGAGTGTTTTTACTGCCGTTTCAGTGACAAGCTGAACATCATTCTGCCAGGCTGAAAATGGCATATAGAGCGCATCTGACATTTGCTTTTCGCATGAGACCAATACTGAATATTGCTCCGGAATGGGTACGTGTCTGATCTCCATAAGGTGATGAAAGACTAAAATTGCAGATTCGTTCTGGATGATATAAGCAGTTGTCCCTGCCTGCATCGATAGGATGTCATCAAGTTCGCTTTCGATTTTTTCCGTATCGGTGGTGCAAGTGCGGATGCTGAGATTGAGACCAAGGCGTTGGGAAGTCTTGTTGGCAGATTGGATAAATCTGAATGTGTCATTGAGTTCCTGGTCCAGAATGGGCTGGGGCAGGGTTATCAGGCAGATCTTGTTGTGACCTTCGGACGCAAGCTTCTCGACCATGCTTGATGCTGCATGTCCGAAATCCGTGTCGACAACATCCAGATTCATCCTGTCATCGGGAACGCCAAGACAGACAGTTGGTATTCCTGACTTGGCAGCATACAGGATTCGAGAGTCTTTCCTTCGCACATCCAGAAAAATGAGGCCATCCGCCTTGTGCGACTGGCAGACATTGGCTGTGGCCGTTCCATCCGGGTCGTTGACGATGAGCATATCATAACCTGCGCTGGTCGCCGCCTTTGAGAGCCAATTGATGTAAGCGCCCCTGGCCAGCTCGAAGTATGCACCTTGTCGGTTACTGGTGATGACACCTATAGTGTTCGTTTTTGATGTTGACAGACTTTGTGCAGAATGATTGGCCACATATCCTAGCTTGTCCATAGCTGCTCTGACTTTGGCTTCTGTTTCTTTCGAGACCGATCGAAAACCAGTGAGAACAAAGGAAACGGTTGTTTTCGAGACGCCTGCCTCTCTGGCCACATCATTGATGGTGGACACTGTGCCGTTCCTTTCAACCATTTTGGGATTACCATTCATGATATCCCGCGGGCTTAGATAAGTCTTGCTTCAGAGCTGAAGAATGCCCGATTCCAGAATGGTGATTTGCGTAGGATTAGGTGGCGGTATATAGTGATGTAAACCGGTTTGTAAAACCGGTTTACATAGTGGTTGTAAACCTTACTTCCACAATGAAGACTGAGCGGAATACTCAAGGAGGAGTTTATATGCAAAGGATAAAGTCGGCGATGATCAAAACGGCGGCACTGGTGTGCGTCTGTGCTACCACCTTTGGGGTAAGTGCCTGTGGTTCCTCGTCAAAAGAGGCTGGGAAGAATGATAAGACTATACAGTTCTGGGACGACTGGACGCGTCATACTAATGGATCCGAGTTCGATAAGCTGGTCAAATCCTGCGCTCCGGAAGGGTACACCATCAAGCGACAGTCCATTGCCACATCCGATTTGCTTAATAATCTGACTACTGCCGTCAAGGAAGACAATGGCCCAGATGTAGCGGTGATTGACAACCCCATGATTCCTTCGGCAGTTGATGCTGCTTTGGTCGCCGGCGGGGATGAAACCGGTCTGAAAGCAACGGGCTATGATGCCAACTTAGAGGCGCCAGGGATTGTAAACAAGGTGACCTACGGAGTTCCACTCGGTGGATCCAACACATTAGGCCTTATCTATAATCCCAAAATCATTAGTGAGGCAGGAGTCGATGTCTCTAGTATCCATGATTGGGATTCGCTGAATAAAGCAATTGAGGCTGTGGTTAACTCCGGTCATAAAGGAATCGCATTTTCCGGGATATCCGGTGAAGAGGGCGTATTCCAATTTTTGCCCTGGTTCTGGGGCGCCAAGGGAGATTTGAAGCATCCGGATTCACAGGCACGGACTGATGCTCAGAATCTGCTTGCGGGCTGGATAAAGAAGGGTTGGGCCCCCAAGTCCGCAACCACCGATACGCAATCGGCTGCTTGGGATCTTTTCCTTGCCGGAGACTATGGTTTCGTTGAAATTGGCACTTGGATGCAGGCAGAGGCCGACAAGGCAAATGCCAAAATGATCCCCATCCCCGCCAAGGACGGCGGTGTGGCCCCGGTCCCCACTGGTGGTGAATTCGCCATGGTGGCAACACACAAGAAAAATGCCAAAGAGCATTACGACAAGGCAGTAAAGGTGATTTCGTGCTTGTCTGAGCCTGACAAACTCTTCAAGGTTAATAACGCATTGAGCAATCTTTCCGCCAAGAAGAGCGTGCGTAGCCGCCAGGTAAAGGAAAACGCCGGACTAGCTCAGTGGGAAGCTTCAATCGAGAAAGCTCAGGGCCGTACTTCCGATCTCGGTCTTAAGTATGAAGAGACTTCCGCTTCTCTATCTGAATCCCTGCTGAATGCTCTCAACAAGCAATGAAGTGAAGCAAACATCCTCGGCGGTATCGGAGGTCTGATTGACCCCTGTACCGCCGTGGATTGGATATTGAAGACATGTGTGAAAGGGACGGGACTCCATGGAACACAAATCGAGTGAAATGAGCGAGCTGTCGAGACGATCGAATCGTCGTAGTGGCATACTTCGCAGATTAGACGGGCGGATAGCAGCAATCGGATTCGTGCTGCCATTGATTGTCTACCTATTAATTTTCTATGCAGCGCCACTTATCCAGAACATATCGATGAGCCTGCATCGTTATACTCGACGCACTTTCGTTACCGGCGATGCCCCGTTCGCGGGGCTGGATATTTATCGTGAGGTAATCACTTCATCTGAATTCTGGCCTGTGGTCCTGCAGACTTTGATCTTTGTAGTGGTTTCGCTGGTCTTCCAATACGTTATTGGTTTGGCTCTGGCGGTATTCTTCAACGACAACTTCAAATTGTCGGGACTTTTGCGTGGCATCATGCTCATCCCCTGGCTCTTGCCTCTGATCGTTTCAGGGACTACATGGCAATGGATGATGAATCCGGATAGCGGAATTCTCAACAAATTCCTCGGCTTATTCGGTATTGCTCCAATTTGGTGGCTGCAGGCAGATCATTCGCTGTGGGCGGTAACCATTGCCAATATCTGGCTTGGCATTCCCTTCAACTTGGTCATTCTCTATTCGGGATTGCAGAATATCAGTGCCGATCTTTATGAGGCTGCCGCCTTGGACGGTTGTAATGCTTGGAACCGATTCTGGAATATCACGTTTCCGCTGTTGCGGCCGGTCACATCCATTACTCTGCTGCTCGGCTTCGTATACACCTTGAAGGTTGTAGACGTGATCTGGGTGATGAGCATGGGCACAGGAAGCTCTAAAACTCTGGCGACGTGGGCGTACTCCATGGCCTTCGGCAAGGGAACTTCTGCCACGATCAAGTACTCGCAGGCGGCGGTGTTGGGCAGCATCCTGATACTGGTTGCCCTGGTGTTCGGTTTCATCTACCTATGGGTGCAGAAGTCTCAGGAGGAGAACTGATGATGCACAGACATTCTGGTCTCAAAACTGCGCTGGGAATATTCTTTACGGCTATTATGCTGTTCCCTGTCTACTGGATGGTCAATATCTCTTTCACCGCAAAGGGGTCTATCAGATCCGGTGACCTGTTTCCCAAGGATTTCACTCTGGATAATTACGCCCGAGTGCTTGATATCCAGTTGCCCAATCTGGCCACCTCGATCATCCTGGCCCTGTGCTGTGTGATTTTGACCTTGCTCATAGCCTTGCCCTCGGCATATGCCCTATCGCTATTGCGTGTACGAGGCTCAAGGGTGATCAGTTTTCTGTTGATTGTTGCGCAGATGATTCCCGCCGTTGTTGTCACGCTGGGATTCTATGAGATCTACAACAAGATTGGCCTGCTTGATACGATTCCCGGGCTGGTGCTTGCGGATTCAACAATTGCCGTTCCGTTCGCGGTTATGCTCCTGACTTCATTCATGGAGAGCATTCCTATATCCCTCTTGGAGGCAGCAGAAGTTGATGGCGCGACAAAAATGAGACGGTTCATTAGCATCGTCATCCCACTGTCACGCAATTCCATTGTTACTGTCAGCCTGTTCGCCTTTTTGTGGGCATGGTCTGACTTCCTCTTTGCCAGTACTCTGGATGGTGGAGGCAGCAGGCGACCGATCACCTTGGGACTATATGCCTATATCGGGGCTCAGACACAGGAGTGGGGACCGATGATGGCCACGGCTGTTCTCTCATCGATTCCGGCGACTATATTGCTGGTCTTTGCCCAGAAATACGTAGCGGCAGGGGTTACGGCAGGAGCCGTTAAAGACTGAATTTGCGCAACCATGACGGATGGCACAAAGGAGACAAGGTGTACGAGGATTTTCAAATTGGACAGGATTACCTGGTTTGGACCGGGGCCGGAGAGACGATGCGTATTGAAGCCTGGGGACGGAACAGCGTTCGGGTAAGAGCCACTCGAAACGATGCTTTTAATCCTCATGATTGGGCTCTGCTGCCCAAAGACAAGGTGGTGGAGGCGAATCAAAGCACGATAGATTATCAAAACAAAATTGAGAAGACATCTGACGAGTCCTGCAGCATAAGTCTCGATCAGAATAAGGGAGAAGCGACACTGACCAATGGCTCGATCATTGTGAAGGCACGGTCATCTCATCATTATGTTGGAAGCGTTGGCTATGAGGTGTTCAGGTGCGAACTGAGTTTCTGGGACGACAAGGGGCGATGCCTGTTGCGTGAGGCCCCAGCAGGCGGGTCTCTGATGCTCAAAGCCAGACAGTATGAACCAATAGCTGGCGGGAGTTATGGTCTGAAAGTTTCGTTCATTTCGTCGCAGGATGAGCACCTGTACGGTATGGGGGAATATCAGCAGAATATTTTGGACATCAAAGGGTGTACTTTCGAGCTCGCTCATCGCAATTCTCAGGCTAGCGTGCCCTTTGTCGTTTCTTCTGCCGGGTATGGCTTCCTTTGGCACAATCCAGCCATCGGAAGGGCCGTCTTTGGAAAGAACAGAACAGAATGGGAGGCGCGCTCTAGTGATCAGATTGATTACTGGATCACCGCTGGTGACGACTACGCGCAGATCGAGTCACAGTATGCGGATGCCACCGGTCATGCCCCTGTTATGCCTGAATGGGGTCTGGGATTCTGGCAGAGCAAGCTGCGATATTGGAATCAGGATCAGGTAATAAAGGTCGCCCATGGTTTTAAGGAAAGAGATATACCTTTGGATCTCCTTGTGGTTGACTTCTTTCATTGGCCCCACATGGGTGATTACAGGTTCGAGGATGAGTTCTGGCCTGATCCTGCAGCCATGGTCAGGGAGCTGGATCAACTAGGCATCAAACTCATGGTGTCCATATGGCCGCAGGTCTCGATTGCTTCCGAGAATTTCGTTGAAATGAAGAAGCGGAATTACCTCACCAGCACTGAGGCAGGCTTGGATTTGGACATGATGTTCGAAGAGCCTAGCGTCAATTATGATGCGACCAACCCTGGTGCTCGGGAATTCGTTTGGAACCTCTGCAAGAAGAATTACTGGGATAAAGGAGTTCGTGCTTTCTGGCTGGATGAGGCAGAACCAGAGTATGGAGTATACGACTTCCGCAATTACCGGTACAGTCTCGGTAGTGATCTGAATGTAGGCAACATATATCCTCAGCTGTATAACAAGGGCTTCTACGATGGACAAGTAGCTGAGGGGGCCAAGGGACAGATCGTCAACCTGACCAGATGTGCTTGGGCGGGTTCGCAACGGTACGGATCACTGGTCTGGTCAGGTGATGTCGGTTCTACTTTTGAAGATATGCGCTCGCAGATCACCTGTGCCATACATATGGGAATGGCTGGCATTCCTTGGTTTACCACGGATATGGGTGGTTTCCATGACGGTATTGTCGATACGGAGGACTTCCGTGAGCTCCTTTCCAGATGGTGCGCCTTCTCATGTTTCCTGCCTGTGATGCGCAACCACGGTGATCGTAGTCTTCATTCCGCAGGTGGCAAGGAGAGCGTGAAAACTGCTAATGGATGCCGCCGTTCGCCATCAGGTGCCGACAATGAACCTTGGAGCTATGGGCCGCAGGTTGAGCAGGTCTTCCGCAAGTTCATTAAGGCCAGGGAGGTGATGAGACCCTATACTCGAAGTCTTTTCCGAGAGGCGCATGAATGCGGTCTTCCTTTGGTTCGGGGGCTGTTCTTCGAATTCCCTGGAGACAGGATGGCGGCGGATATATCGGACGAATACATGTTTGGTCCCGATCTGCTGGTGGCTCCCGTCGTCGAAGCAGGTGCCAGAGCGAGGAAAGTCTGGTTGCCTGGTGATGAGGGTCTTCGTTGGTGTAACTTGAACACGGGTGAGGAATTAAGAGGTGGACAAGAGGTGCAGGTTCAGACTCCGATTGATGTTATCCCAGTATTCGCGCGTGACGGGAAAGACCACGGACTCCAAGGTCTTGTCTAGATGAAGACTTTCCGTTCTTGTCTGAAGAGCAGAAAGAACCAGCAAAAGTTGTGCTCCTCAACGTCGGTTTTGCCAAAACCAGTGGTAATGGGTATTTATATCTCTGATTGGTGAGATCAAATCTGCGGATAAAATCTGCTGGTGGGCCAGGAATGGTTTCCATTCTGGCCCACCAGCCGAATGCTGCGCTTGGCGCCTTCTCCAGATGCTGGCGATGCAAAATCCTTATCTTCATCCCGATTATCGGAAGAGAAGATAGCATCCTGTCTTCAATTCGGACTCAACTCCCACAACCTGAGCTAGTAGACGTTCATGCGCCTTGAATGCGATTGTTACTTTTTGTTCTTGGCTCCGGAGCGGGGAATGCCCAGAAGTTTGCGTGCCTCGGCAGCCAGCTTTTTTGGCGTCTTGCGCACGCCGCTCTCCTCGGCATCCTTGATGATGGTCTTTACGTCTAGGTCGGGATTGCGGTCCTGGGTGGCTACCAGGTCGCGCGCCTCCTGCCGGTTGAGCACAGTGGGCAGGGTACCAGGCATGGGGCGTCGTGCAGTCTCCGCCAAGAAGAGCACGGTAACAAGACCGCAGGTTGAGGTGAACATGATCCAGTAGGCGGGTGCCAGGGATTTGCCGGTCGCGGTCACCAGCCCCTCCATGATGACAGGCGCGGTCCCGCCAAAGACGGCTACGGCCAGGTTGTATGACAGTCCCATGCCGCCGTAACGGGAAGCGGTCGGGAATAGGGCTGGCAGGGTGGATGCCAGGTTGGCCACGAAGAAGATGACCGGGATGGCCAGCAGAACCAAGCCTCCGAAAACGGCGCCCGTGGTCTCATGCTCCAGCAGGCGGAAGGCCGGCAAGGACAGGCAGAGTCCGGTAAAGGCTCCCATGAACAGCACCTTCTTGCGGCCAAAGCGGTCGGAAAGAGCTCCCGTGATGGGGATGCAGCAGGCCACCATAAGCAGAACCGGCAGGGAGAGCAGGTTGGCCTGGGCCGTGTTGTAATGCAGGGTGCCCGATAGGTAGGTGGGCATATAGGCGGTCAGCGTGTAGCTCAGGGTGTTGGCCGCAGCCACCAGGATGAAGGCCATGAGCAGTTCCCGCCAGTAGCCACGGATCAGGTCCAGTAGGCTCTTGTGCTGGCTCTTGGTCTTCTCGTCGCTGGCATCCTGGGCCTGACGGAAGGCAGGTGTGTCCTGGACCTTGGCCCGGAAGTAGACCGCGATGGCAGCCAGCGGCAGGGCGATGATGAAGGGGATACGCCAGCCCCAGGCCAGCATGGCTTCCGGGGAGATGGAGAACTCAAGCAGTGAGACCAAGGCTGCTCCGAAGGCGTAGCCCAGGTAGGATCCCACGTCCAGCAGGGATGCGAAGAAGCCGCGATGTCGGTCCGGGGAGTATTCAGTGACCATGGTCGAGGCGCCTGCGTATTCGCCGCCGGTGGAGAAGCCTTGGATCAGCTTGAGCAGAATGAGCAGGATAGGCGCCAGGGGACCGACGGCCGCATAACTGGGCAGAAGGCCGATCAGCAGGGTGGCTGCGGACATGCTCAGCAGGGTGAAAGCCAGGATGCGCTGACGGCCGACCTTGTCGCCCAGCTGGCCCAGGACTACGCCACCCAGAGGCCGGGCGATGAAGGTGACAGCGAAGACACCCAAGGAGAAGAGCCGCTGAACGGCATCGGAAGCGTCGGACAGGAAGACGCGGCCAATGGTCACCGCCAGGTAGCCGTAGACCCCCACGTCATACCATTCCATGAAGTTCCCGACCACGGTGCCGGCAATGGCCCGCTTGAGGGTGGACCTGTCCACCACGTTGATGTCGGTCAGATGCAGGCGCTCGCTCCAGCCCCGATGCGGTTTGGGATTCTGCTTGCGGGCTTTGCGTTTTGCGGCGGCCTGCTGCTTCTTGATTTGCTTGGCTGTCTGTCGATCACGCTGTTTCTGCTCGTGCTGGCCGCTAGCTGCAGCCGAAATTTTATCGTCCTCTGCCATTATTCCTTCTCCGGCCACTAGGCCGTTGTTCGTCTTTTCCGCCTTTGTGATTTCCCTGTCTGCCTCTTCCTTTGGTGGTTTTCACAAAAATGCCATAAATATACAGCTTACCACGCCTCATGATGAGGGCTGTGGCGGGCCCTTATCTGGCCCTCCATAGCCCTCTTGGTCGGATTTGATTAGGACTTGAGGAATCCGGGATCTCGGTAGTCGGGATCAGGATACTGGTAGAAGCCCTGACCGGTCTCTTCGCCCAGCTTGCCTTGCTCGATCATGGCATTGAGTTTGTCCAGGAGGGGCTTGGCTTGAGGATTGTCACCCTGACGCTGGCTGAGGATGTTGTAGGCGGTCCGAAGGCCGACCATGTCGTAGAAACCGAAGGGTCCCTTGGGCGCGCCAGTGGCGATCATCCAGGTTTTGTCGATAGTCTGTGGATCGGCCACATCGTGCGCCCATAGCATGCCGGCAGCGCCCATGAGTGGCATCAGCAACGTGTTGAGCACATAGCCGGGCTGTTCCTTGTGCAGCTGGATGGGGACCATACCAATCTCCCGGGCAAAGGAAACGATTTGGTTGTAGATGTCTGGATCGGTTTGATCGGTTCCCATGATTTCAGCGGTATTCATCAGCCAGATCTGGTTGGCGAAGTGCAAGTTCAGGAATTTGTCTGGCCTGCCTGTGTCGGATGCGAAAGTGCTGGGCACGTAGGTGGAGGAGTTACTGGCGAAGATGGTGTTTTCGGGCGCCAGCTTGGCCAGGCTCTGATAGAAGTCGTGCTTGATGGAGGGCTTCTCAGGAATTGCCTCGATGACCAGATCCGCGTTCTTGACTGCCTTGCTCAGGTCGGTGGTGAAGCTCATTCGACCTAATCCGGCATCGAACTGTTCGTCTGTTGCTTTTATGTCGCCCTTATAGGCGGCGCGAAGCGCCTTGACTCGCTCTCTGGCCGCTGCTACGGCATCGTCTCCGATGTCGTAGACCGTGACATTTTTGCCCTTGAATGCACATTGATAGGCGATCTGACTGCCCAAAACACCACCACCGGCGACGGTGACCTGTTCGATATTTGTCATGAATGACCTCTTTCATTGTGTCGGCATCCTTCCTTGGATGCCTGATTCAATGGTAGTAAAGAGGCGCAGTCGGCGATTTGCAAAGGTTGACGAGCAGCTTGACGGTTAGATTCGCTTGAAAATCGGCAGTGAAAACAGACCCTCCCATTGCGGGGAGGCGAGTTGCGTTGTGGTCCCTTGCAACGGGTGGGTCCTGTTTGGTGAAAACGGTTCTCTCAGGCCTTCAGGAAGTCAGGATCAGCAAAGGCGGGGTTGGGATAGGTGTAGAACCCTTCTCCCGAATCCTTGCCGGTCTTGCCCTCGTCCATCATCTTCTGGATCTTCTCCAGGAAGGGCTTGAAGTCAGGGTTGTCTCCCCGCTGCTCCTTGGTGATATTGAAGGCGGTCCGCAGCCCCACAACGTCAAAGATGGCAAAGGGTCCCATGGGTGCGCCTGTTGCGATCATCCAGGTCTTGTCCACTGTCTCCGGATCCGCGATGCCCTGACCCCAAAGGTAGGAGGCGGCTTCAAGCAGGGGGATGAGGAGGGTGTTCAGGACGTATCCAGGCTGTTCCTTCTTCAGGACGATGGGAACCATGCCGATCTCCTTGGCATAGTCCACGATTTCATTGAAGACCTTGGGGTCGGTCTGATCGGTGCCCATGATCTCAGCCGTGTTGTACAGCCAAACCTGGTTGGCGAAGTGCATGTTCAGGAACTTGTCCGGCCTGCCTGTGTCGGCTGCGAAGGTGCTGGGCACGTAGGTGGAGGAGTTGCTGGTGAAGATGGCATCTTTGGGAGCCATCTTGGCCAGGTTCTGATAAAGGTCATGCTTGATTGAGGGCTTCTCCGGGACTGCTTCGATGACCAAGTCAGCGTTCTTGACGGCTTCGGCCATGTCGGCGGTAAAGGACATGTTGTTTAGTCCGGCGTCGAATTGCTCATCAGTAGCATTGATGTCGTGCTTGTAGGAATCGCGCAGGTTCTTGACGCGCTCCTCGGCGGCCGCCACAGCCTGGTCGTTGATATCGTAGATTGTTACCTTCTTACCCTTGAAGGCTGATTGATAGGCGATTTGGCTGCCAAGCACCCCACCGCCGGCAACCGTGACATTATGAATGTTCGTCATAGAAACCTCTTTTCATTGCAATGCATCCGTCTTTGGATACTTATTCCATATTACTGGCAGTACCTGGGATTATTCTGGGTGTTCCTATGTTGCTGAAAGGCTGGAATAAGTGGATAAATCAGGGTTTATTCGGCCGTTCAATCAAGTGGGTGAAACACTGAGAATTTTGTCGCTTTGCTCACATGAGTGTTCTGTGGCACTCGTCGTTGGGGGTGGGGTTGAGAGCTGCCATATAACCCGATTGGCCATCTGCATTCCTTGCTATACACGAGAGGGAAGAGTCGCCGGCCTTAGGAGGACAGTCAGAGAATCTGACAGAACTCGATGGTCTCCTGGTTGGGGCCGATAACGTTGAAGTAGCGGATTCCCCGCTGCCAGAAAGTGGGAATGGCCTGGATGGACTTCTCTCTGATGGTCAACCCCATCTCCAGGGCATGCTCGTAAGCGGCATCGATGTCTGGCGTATCCAGCGCCCAGTGGTTGATGGCCCCGGTGCGCATGGGCGCAGGCTCGCCCTCCCAGGTCTCGATGGTCAGATGTCCCAGGCGCAGAAAGGCGCATCGATTCTCTCCGTTGGGGTAGATGCCGACCAGCTCGAACCCGAGTTTGTTGGTGTAGAAGTCGATGGTCTCGTCCAGATCGCGGGCGACCATGCCCGAGTGCTGCAGGTCCTTGGCATAGTCCGACATTGGTCTCATGATGGCCTCTCCTTTGGTACCTTGATGCTGCGATGCTTCCTTGCATCTACTCTAGGCGACGACGCGTCTGGAGATGAGGGCGAGATAGAAAGTGGAACAGGCTTTGTCGTCTGAATCTTCAGAAGCCTCCATCGTCCTGCATGAAAGCAAATAGGCCCACAGTGTTAACCGTGAGCTGGGAGGCGACAGTCGGAATCTTGGGATGTCTCCACGGGCGATCCGATTCAGCTTGGGGTTGCTCGAAAGTGACGATGGTGGCATCGTAAAACTTGGCCGTAGCAATCAACCAGGGGTCGGCGACATGCTTGTCAGCCCAATCACGTATTGCTGTGGGTTGATAACCGTTTTCAGGGCGGGCGATCTGGTTGGGCACTGTCCCATACGCTTCTACAATGCCATCCTCTTTCTCGCAGGTGACCATAATGCTTTTTACTTCGTCCAACAAGGTATCGACTTCTGGGCAGTTGTGACCATATACCTCGTCACGAACTTTGTCGATGATTGCCACTTGGCCCTTGTTGACCAGATTATGTAGATGTGTCCAGAACGGTTTCGACAAAGCAGACTGGGGGTTGTAGTACCGGTTGTATGGTTCGATCAGGCAGTTTGCATCAATAAGAAAGGCGAATCCATGAACGATGGCTGCATCATGAGACGATCCTCTTCATGAGCTTGGTGAAAGTGTCGCCTGTGATACCTGTGAGACGATAGGCATCTAAATACGTGGTTCCTCCCTTGGCCACGCTGCTTGCCAGTCGTTCCAGGAATCGGGAATCGAATCTGCTCAGTTCGGTGTTATAAAAGGTTGGGGAACCTTGCTTATTTTCAGTTTCTTCTGACCAGGTTTGGGCGGCCTGGTTGCATTTCTGGAAGGTTTCCTGGCTGATCAGCTTATGTTTCATGGCGCGAAGGGCCAAAGCGGTATGGGAGACAGGGAAGCACTCCTTCAGTTCTTTCATCCGTTCGTCCAATGTGGTGTCGTCTGGAACACTCCGCCATGCTTCCAGGAAGTCTCCGTCTGGCAACAATATGGCTGCCGCTACTTCATTGCAGACCTGCTCAAGCTTGGTGACTCCGGTGGGCAGCGCGGTGTCATTGTATAATTCATCAGCTCCCAGCCAAACATGTGCCAGCTCATGCACCAGGGAGAAGAGGCGAGCGGTTTCGTGTTCGTCAGTCTTGTTGATAAATATCAATGGGGCGTATGGATTAATGAGTGTAAAAGCACGAAATTCTTTGGGGTCGAGTGGTCTGCTGGTGTTGTTACCGACCACTCCGTTCTGCATGATGAGAATCCCGGTGCCCTCAGCGCGCTCGCGCAGTAGCTTGAAAGCCTTAGCTGGTCTATGCAGGTCGGATTTGCGATACCAATGTTCATCAATCTTCAGAGCTCGACGAATATCCTCGGCGATAAGGTTGCTGTCGTCATTGATGGTCCGGGAACCCACCTGTTCCAGTCGGGTGCCCTCATTGTCGATGCGGTCTTGCCTCGCCCAGTCCTGAATGGCAGTCATCTGGTCAATGGTGTCCACAAGATCTCGGGAAGGACGTCCTTGTGGCTGCTGACTGCCGACAGTGCGTTTGGCATAGACGGGTGGCGTATCATCAATGGGCTCATCCATGAAGAAGTAGCCGAATGGCACGTGCAACTTGTCACTGATGTCATGTAGCTGAGACACAGTAGGCCGTTTGGTGCCCTGTTTCCATGCGTCAATATTCTGACGTTGTTCTTCACCTAGACGGTCTTCGGCGCCTATGGATATGACCTAATCGAGAATGGTGCGGGGAACATTGACGCGTACTGTTTGAGCCATCGTTCCCCTTTCCGTATTTCGAATCCTACCTGGCCATAGGTACGGCTATTGCGTGTTAGTTAGTCATTTTCGCAGAGCACTTTGGACATCATTATTCGCTCTTTGAGGTTATGAGCAAGCCTATCAGGGGCTCCGGTGCCAGTTGCTGACCAGGCCGGTTGGAATTGATGCTGGCAGAAATCGTGGTCATCGGCATCCGTTTATTGGCCTATTGCTCCATTTATCGTTTACGTTACAACCGCCTTCCAGAAGATGAACTCTTTACGGTTCGTCACTCGGTGATTCGCTACCCGATGACTTGGCAAACTTTCTGAGTGAACGTTGCACAGGGTGGAATATGAGCATGAAAGTTAAACGAAACTAGAAACCGGATGAATCATGCCTTGAATAAGAAGTCGGGTCAGGACGAGCGGTCCTGACCCGATGCGAATGACGGATATATCAGAGTATGCCCAGCAGCTCGTGGTTTCTGCCGTCCCTGGCGAATACCGGCAGGGTATCCAGTGAGGCTTCTGCGGTGATCGTCTTACCCCCGTCGTACATCGCCCCGTCGCGAAGATCCTGCCACTGCGTAGTCGCGTCCCCAGGCAAGTAGACCTGTCGAGATCTGGCTCCTTCCTCTGTCACTGGAGCTACCAACAAATCAGGTCCGAGCATATACTCGTCGGCGATGTCGGAAGCAGCGTCGTCATGGGGGAATTCGTAGAACAGCCCCCTGATGAGCGGCTGCCCATCCTCATGCGCTTGAGCAAACAGCTCACGCAGATAAGGGCGAAGATGCTCTCGGATCTTGATGAACTTGACATAGATGTCTTCGACGGACTTTCCATAGCTCCACGGTTCATTGTTCGCTCCGGACGGTAATCGCCGTTCTCCCTGCGCTGTAGTGATGGCGATCTTGGTGGTCCCGTCTGGGTGATGCTGGCTACGGTCACCGTGGTTGCGCATGACGGGCGAGAAGCAGGAGAATTGCGCCCATCGCAACAGCAGTTCACGGAACGTGGGATCGTCGATATCGCCATCGTGGAATCCTCCCAGATCGGTGGTGAACCAAGGAATGCCAGCCATGCCCATATGGATAGCGCAGGTAATTTGTGCTCTGAACGCCTCGAAGGTGGATGCGACATCGCCCGACCATACAAGAGCCCCATATTGTTGGGATCCGGCCCATGCGCATCTGGTGAGGTTAACGATCTGTCCCTGGCGCCCGTAGGCCAGCTGCCCCTCGTAGAATCCCTTGTTGTATTCCCGCGGATACAGATTAGCCGTCTGCTGAGCGGGTCCGGCCCAGTAGCGGTAATTGCTGAAATCGTAAGTGCCGTACTCTGGTTCGGCCTCATCCAGCCAGAAGGCATCGACACCGACATCGGCGTAGTGCTCTCGGCATTTCTCCCATACATATTGGCGGGCTCGAGGGTTGGTGGCATCGAAGAACTGGCTGGGTCCCTCGAACATCATGCCGATATCTTCGCCGTGGTCTGCTCGCACCAGCAGATTCTTGGCTTTCATCTCTGGATAGTTTTCAGAAGTCAGTGCTATCTGCGGCCAGACTGACACCATGAGTCGGATTCCCATCTTGTGCAATTCGTTGCTCATGCTGACGGGATCTGGCCAGAATTCGTCTTCGAATCTGAAATCACCCATGTGAGGCCAATGGAAGAAGTCGATGACAATGAGGTCCAGAGGGATCTTGCGCTTTTTGAATTCTCTGGCAACCTCCAGCAATTGATCCTGGTTCCAATAGCGAAGCTTGCTCTGCCAAAATCCAAGACCCCATTCAGGCATCTGGGGAGTATGGCCGGTAGCGTCTGCGTAATGGGACATAATCGAGCGATAATCGGTACCGACTGTAATCCAATAATCAATCTGTCGAGTGCTGTCCGCCGACCATTGAGTCTTATTCTTCCCAAAACTGACGGAACCCACGGCTGGATTGTTCCATAGGAATCCGTATCCGCAACTGGAGACGACGAATGGTATGGAGATTTGCGAGTTCCTATGGGCCAGCTCGAGCGTGCAGCCTTTCAGGTCCATGATGTTCTGTTGATATTCGCCCATGCCGTACAGATGTTCGTTTACCGGAGGTACGAAGGTTACCTTGACCTGGTGGTCGCCTCCCACGATGGGAGCGAAAGAACGCGCCCTTAAATTCAGGGAGCCACCATCCCTCATCTCGCTGAAGAGCAGCGTACCGTCAGTGCGCCAAAAGCTGAGCAGACACTTGTCGGTATAGCCGTTGCCTGTGTCGATGCCGCCCGAAGCCTGCGCCTTGACCATGAGAGACCCGTTGATTATGGTGGCCTGTCCCGGCTGGTCATCGATGCTTATCTGCACCGCGTCGGAAGGCTCGTGGTGATCGTGTAAAAGCGCCCAGTCCGGATCTTCGGGTTCGTGCATCAGCGAGGATCGGACGCGTATGGAATCTGATCCCCAGGGCTCGATGCGAAGGTATTCGCCGTTGCCTGTCCACTTCAGTGCTTGGCCGTCGGTGGTAAATGTTGAATGTTGCATTGGTTCGGTACCTTTCAACTGGTTGATTCACCTTTGAGATCAGTCCTTTTCGCACCTGCTGCAACTCCCGTAATGGCATATTCCTGTGCGACCGTCTGCGGTATTGCGATTGGTGCCGAAGCCGGAACGGCTGAAGCCATCAATGGCCCCCATTCCTGATTCTGTGCCCTATGAAATTATAAAGGCCCATCGTGAGGGACGCATGCGGGCCTGTCGGAATCCAGCGTTGAGGCAAATATGAAGTCAGACCATGTCGGCAAATGGCATAGCTGCTGTGGAATTCGCAGTGATCAGAGCATGTATAGGTCCTAAAAGGCCGTGGACGCTCACAGCCCTCCGACCATATTCGCGCCTGGAACGCTCAGTCGATCAGGCCTTCCAGCTGGCGGCGGTTGATCAGGGAGGGGATGACACCTTCGTGGGCGACGCTGAAGCCGGCGGCCAGATTGGCAATATGAGCGGCTTTGTCCAGGGAGCATCCGCTGCACAGATAGGAGGCCAGGGCGCTGATGAAAGCATCGCTGGCGCCGGTGTCGTCGATCGTTCGGGTCTCGTGGGCTGGGAAATCCTTGTGTCCGCTGGCAGTGACCAGGGTGCAGCCGCGCTCGCCCAGGGTGATGATGACCTTGCCCGCCCCGCCGTCGATGAACTGCTTCGCCTTGTCCACCACGGATCCTGGCCCTGGTATCAGGGTGTTCAGCTCGTTGAGATTCGGGATCAGGATGTCGATCGAAGCCAGCAGGTCTTCAGGCAGGTGGCCACAGGATGACGGTTTGACGATGGTGGTGGCATGGTGGCGCTTGGCTGTTCTACAGGCCTCAATGACGGTGTCCATGGGGATCTCTGTCTGGATCAGGCAGTAGCCGGTGTTCCGGAAGATCTGGTCGCGCTCGGTGATGTCGTCCGGGGTCAGAAATTCGTTGGCGCCGGCCACCAGGGAGATCATCGACTCGCCCTTGTTGTCGACGAAGATGTAGGCTTTGCCCGTGTCCGCCCCGCTGACCCTGTGCACACCAGTGGCATCCACATGGGCTTGCCTCATGGTTTTGTAGATGTAGTCTGCGGCCGGATCACTGCCGACATTGCCAATCAGGGAAACCTGATGCTCCAGCCTGGCCACGCCCACCGCCTGGTTGGTGGCCTTGCCCCCCGGTGTGGAGGCGAAGTTTCTGGTCGTGGTGGTCATACCCGCCTTGGGCAGGCTGGGGGCGGTCAGGTAGGTGTCCACGTTGATGCTGCCGACCACCACGATCTTCTTGCATTGCTGATCCGGGGGCCGGCCGACGGTCTTCTCGCCGTCCAGGGCGAAGACATGCTCGAAGGTCTCGCTCGGATGGGATTCATGCTCGATGGCATGGATGATCCGTCGGCACAGGTAGGCGCCAAAGTCGGCGTTGCGCATGACGTAGGACGATATTTCCGGGCTGCCAGGGTAACGCAGGTGCACGTTGGTGTCGTTCATCAGGGAGACCAGGGAGAGATCCTGGGGTAGACGGTAATGCATGGATTCGGCGAACTGAAGGAATTCCAGGGCATGGTGGTAGTGGGATGCCACGACACCAGTGACGTGTCGGTTCTCCAGGACTTGGGTCAGGTCTTCGCCGATGGTTTCCAGGACCATATCAGTGTGGTATTGGAGGTTGTGGTCGAACAGGCAACGACGATAACCGTGCAGGAAGCTCTGGGTCCGCCTGCCCGGCGAGAGCAGACAGGCGATGCTGGTGTGGTGGCGCTTGATCAGCTCTTCAGTAAGACTGTAAGCAGCGTCTTCGTAGGGCATGAGCGCTGCCCGGTCGTCTCCTAGGGGTCCAATGGTCAGTTCGGGAATCCCTCCTGCCTCGATCCTGCTTTTCAAGGCCAGGCTTGTGCGGTCGATTGGCTCCCAGACCACGCCATCCACCCGATGCTCCAGAGCGGTTAGGATGTTGCGTTCCTCCTGGTCATGGTCGCCGTAGCTGTTGAAAACCAGGGTGCCGTACCCCGACTTCTGCGCCTGCTGGATGATCCCGTCCAAGGTGGAGTCCATGGAGATGGATGAGCTCAGCAGGACCCCGATTCTCCAGGTAGTGGTGTTGGGCTTGGAGGATCCGTAGGGCGTGTAGTGGTACTTCCTGACCAGTTCAAGGACCCTGTCGCGCGTGGCGGCTGTGATGCTGGCGTCCTTGTGATTCACAATCTTGGAAACCGTTGATGTGGATACGCCGGCAAGCTGAGCAATGTCCTTGATGTTCATGGGGTTTCCTGTCCTCCTCATCTCTGACGCTCCGGCGAACGGCTCTGTCGACCTGTTGGATCTAGCGAATCAAGCTTACCTGAGAGATGGTCGTCGGAGGTTTCGCATTTGACACCCCATGCGGCTGTTGATAGTCTCTGTCAATGAAAGTTGTTTACTAAAGTGGTTTCTCAAAGCGGTGATGCGGATCTGGCTGTGAGCGACGGCCATCTGCAGAAATCGACATTCAAGGACCAAAGGCGGTACGGATTATGAGCGCGCGACCGGTGTGGAGAGGGATCACTGCGCAGTTCTCGACGAAATCCTTGGTGCTGATACCTATCGCGGTGGGCATCAACCTCATCGGTGGGACCCTGAGCTCCACCCTCAAACTGCCGCTCTTCCTGGATATGATCGGCACTACGGTCATCGCCTGCCTGTCCGGCCCCTGGGTGGCTGCCCTGTGCGGACTGCTGACCAACGTCTTCCTCGCCTTGGTGGCCAATCCGGTCTATCTGCCCTATGCGCTCTCCAGCGTTCTGTGCGGCCTGGTAATCGGTTACATGGTCAAGGCGGGGCTCTTCAAACGGATATGGGGAGTCGTCCTGGTCTGGCTGGCCTGCGCCCTGGTCAACACGGTCACCGCCTCTTTGATCACCGTGTTCGTCTACGGGGGCGCCACCGGAGTCAATGGCACCTCGGTCCTCACAGCTGCACTGGTGGTGGCTGTCAAGAACATCGTCATCTCGGTGCTCTCCTCCTCCATGCTGGAGAATTTGATCGACAAAGGCATCACCGTCCTGATCGCTTATGTGATCGTGCGTCGAATCCCCAAACGTTTCCTGAGCCAGTACGCCCTGGACGGCAGCGATGACCAGGTTGAGCTGGACGATTTGGATGAGGACGAAGACGAGGATGGGCACGAAGCGGCTGGATCGTCCAGCCAGGAGAGTTCAGCACGACTGGTGAAGGTTGGCGGCGCGGCAGAATCTGATCGTGGCTCATCGACAGGCGACCCAGCGGACCCGGATTGTGAACGTACCCAAAGGTCTGAACGCTGATGCCTGGTCCTGCAAGGAACGGGATTCCTGATTCCCCGCTGGCCCGCATGCATCCCATGGCCAAGATTGCCGGCGTGTGCTCCTTGGGCCTGGCGACCTTGGCCTGGCCGGACTTCACTCTGGGCCTGGGGATCATCGTCATGCTCTTTATCGCAGCGGCACTGGCTCGGGTGCTCAGGCCCTTCTCTGGCGTCGTGCTGGGGTTCGGCATTCCCGTTACGCTCATGCTGCTGTTCATTCAGGGGTGCTACAGCCCGAGGAATACCAAGGTCGTTCTTGACCTGGGATTCGCCCAACTGGGCCTCGAAGGTAGCCTTTATGCGGCCAAAATCGTAGTGACGCTTTTGGTTTTCCTGGGGTCCTTCTACCTGACCAATAAAACTACCTACATGGGTCGCCTGGTTGCAGCTTTGACACAGATCGGTGTTCCATCGAAGATTGGCTACCTGATCCTGGCCAGCCTGAATGTGGTCCCGCAGATGCAGCGCAGGATTGCGATTATCGAGCAGTCTCAACATGCACGTGGTCTGGAGACCGGTGGCGGCTTGATTTCCCGGGCGCGGGCCTTCCTGCCCCTGCTCGGACCAGTTGTTCTTTCCTCCCTGACGGATTCACAGGAGCGCGGAATGACCCTGGAGACCCGCGGATTCGGCATCCGGGGGGTACGGCAGACCAGCTACTTAGAGGTGGTCTGGCGACGCAGTGACACTGTGATGACCATCCTGTTCACTGTTTTCCTGGTGTTGGCCCTGGTGCTCGGCTGCCTCTCTCGCGCGGGTCTGATCACCTTTGCAATCCAGTGGGGAGGTCGGGCATGACCGAGGTCATACGAGTGGAGGACTTCTCCTTCAGATACCGTGATGCCGATCGGACCACCCTGAAGCGCGTGAGCTTCAGCGTCGAACAGGGCAGCTTCTTCTGCATCGTCGGAGCCAACGGGTCGGGCAAATCGACCCTGTGCAACGCCCTGGTCGGTCTGATTCCGCACTATTTCGTAGGTAAATCCAAGGGAAGCGTCGGCATCGAAGGCAGTGACGTAGCCACTTCGACCATTGCCGATTTGTCCAGACACGTGGGCCTGGTCTTTCAGAATCCCTTCAATCAGCTTTCCTATACGGCCGGGACCGTGGCCGAGGAACTGGCCTTCGGGCTGGGCAACCATGGGGTTTCACGTGAAACCATGCATGCCAAGGTGGCCCGGGTGGCGGATCTTATGCATATCGAGGATCTGCTCGACAAGAACCCCCTGGAACTTTCCGGTGGACAGGTGCAGCGGGTGGCCCTGGGCTCGACCCTGATCATGGAACCGGACATTCTGGTTCTGGACGAATGCACGGCCCAGCTGGACCCGCTCGGCAGCGAGGAGATCTTCGACATCGTCAAGCGGCTCAACCGTGAGGGGATCACCGTAGTCATGGTCGATCACGATATGGAGCGGGTCGCCCGATGCGCTGACCAGGTCATGGTCCTGGGCGCTGGTCGGGTTCGTGCCCTGGGCACACCCGAGGCGGTCTTCACTGATTCTGAGGCCGAGAAGTGGGGGATTGACGTACCGGATTACGTCAAGCTCGGCAGGGGTCTGAAGGACGCGGGATTTGATCTGTCGGATCTGCCTGTACGCGAGGACCAGGCAGTAGACATGATTCGGGAGACGCTGCGATGAGGATTGACCTGGAGCATCTGGAGTACGTCTACCCGCACGGTCATCGTGCCCTGGACGGAGTGGATCTGACCCTTGAAGGTGACCGGCCCGTGGCGCTGATCGGTCAGAATGGCGCCGGCAAGACCACCCTGGCCAAGCATCTGAACGGCATCCTGAGACCGACCAGTGGCCGGATCTTGATTGACGGCGTCGATCTGGCTACGGCGGACACAGCCCAGTGGGCCCGGAAGGTAGGGTACGTCTTTCAGAATCCCGACGATCAGCTCTTTCTGGACAGCGTCCGCAAGGAATTCGAGTTCGGTCCCCGTCAGCTTGGGTTCGATCAGGATCTGATAGGGCGACGTATGGAGCAGGTGGCTGAGTTGGTAGGCCTGGCGGACCGGCTGGACGATCATCCTTTTGACCTGAGCCCCACCCAGAAGAAATTCTGCGCCATCGGCTCCGTTCTCATGATGGATACGGGTGCCGTGGTCTTCGACGAGCCCACATGCGGACAGGACAAGGCCGGCAATGATCGGCTGGCTGCCATCATCGCCCGTCTGCGGGACCAAGGCAGGCTCTGCATCACGATTTCCCACGACATGAAGTTCGTTACCCGCAACTTCCCCAGGGTTGTGCTCATGCAGCATGGCCGGGTCCTGCTGGATGGCAGCCGCGAGGAGGTCTTCGCCCGGGAGGATGTGCTCAAGCAGGCCTATGTGACGCCTCCGCCCATCACCCGGGTGGCCCGACAGGTCGGGTTGGATGGCCCGGTCTTTACCGTTTCCGGCTTTGTCAATGCAGCCCAGCGGGCCAAAGCAGGGGGCAGGAATTTGAGTTTGGATACGACAAGAGCAAAAGGAGTGAAGCAATGACCAGACCTCTGATCATCGACACGGATCCTGGCATCGATGATGCTGCGGCCATTACGATGCTGGTCGACGAACCCGGCTTCGACATCAGGCTGATAGCCTCGGTGTCCGGCAATGTGGGCATCGGCCACACCACCAACAATGCCCTGAAGCTGCTGACCTTCCTGGGCAGGCGCATTCCCGTGGCCCGTGGCGCTGCGGCCCCGCTCATGCGTGACAACAGGTTCGCCACCGAAGCCCACGGCAAGTCGGGGATGGGATCATTCGTCTTCCCTGAGCCGGACGCCAGCCTGCTGACCGAGAGCAATGCGGTCCTGGAGGAGCGGCGGGTGCTGCTGGAGAGCGATGAGCCGGTCACCATCCTGACCCTGGGCCCTCTGACCAACATCGCCCTGCTGCTGGCCACCTTCCCAGAGGTCAAGGACCACATTGACCGGATTGTCATGATGGGAGGCTCCACCGGACGCGGCAATATCGGGGTCTACGGCGAGTTCAACATCTCTGTGGATCCGGAGGCTGCCAAGATGGTCTTCCGTAGCGGGCTGCCTGTGACCATGGTCGGCCTGGACATCGGACGCAAGGCCCATCTGGTCGCCGGTGACCTGGATGATCTGGACGCAGCCGGCGAAGTGGGCGGCATGGTCGCCTCCCTCTTCCGGTCCTACGATGGCGGACACATCGAGGAAGGGATCAAGATGTACGACCCTTCGGCCGCCATGGTCCTGATCCAGCCCGATCTGTTCACCATGAGCCAGGCCTTCGTGGATGTCGAAATCTCCAGTCCGCTCACCCTGGGCGCCACGGTGGTCGATTACGACGGCATCCTGGGGGGCAAGGCCAACGCCAGCGTCTGCGTGGACGTGGATGTGGACGGATTCCGCTCCGCCTTTGTCGACAGGGTCGGCCGGGTCCGCCGCCAGTAGCTTCCGTATTGAGAAGAACCGAAAGGAAACTAAGGAAAAAATGAGTGAGTCAACTGTCTCCGAGGAGCAGAAGAACGGCATACCCGTTCCCGAGGAGGGGACTCCCGAGTTCGCGAAAATGAACAAGATGGCCCGCGTGGCCATCCCGGTGGTCCTGATCATCTTCACCCTGGGCGTGCTCCAGCAGCAGGCCTTCGGCATGATCTACGTGAACATCGGCAAGCAGCTCAACCAGGCCAATCTGGCTCCGCTGATCACCTCACTGCCCGGCATCATCCTGGGAATCGTCTGCGTCATCTACGGCTCCTTGGGCGATTTCGTCTCCCTGAAGAAGATGATGATCCTGGGCACGATCGTCTTCGTGCTGGGGTCGATTCTGGGCTGCTTCGGCACATTCAGCATCTGGATCGTCATCGCCGCCCGCGTGGTGCAGTCGGCCGGCTGGCAGGTTTCCGGCTCCATCTTCCTGGTTCTGGTCTCCAAGTATGTGGAGAAAAAGAAGCGTGTGCTTTGGTACGGCGTCTTCGTCGCGGTCTTCCGCTTCGCCGCCGCCCTGGGAGTCTTCCTGGCCGGCTACATGACCCTGCTTGACTGGCGCTGGCTTTTCGGCGTGGGCATCCTGGCTGTCTTCTTCATTCCTGTTCTGGCCAAGAACCTGCCCGACCAGCATGCCGCTGGCGTCAAGATCGACGGAATCGGCTTCACGCTGATCGGGCTGTTCGCCGCTTCGGTGACCATGTTCTTCACCGACATCAACTTGGGCTGGGGCATTGCCTGCATCGTGACCCTGGCGGCCTTCCTGGTCTATGTCAACAAGGCCAGCAATCCCTTCATCACTCCGAAGATGCTGACCAACCCGGCCTTCGCCATGACCATGACCGTCATCTTCGTCGGCTACTTCTTCAGCTACACCCTGAACGCGGGCGTCAACGCCATTGGTCTGAACGTGTACGGCATCGACTCCTCCAAGGTCTCCAACCTGCTGGTCTGGTCCATCATCCTGGCCGGCATCATGGGATTCGCGGCCGGGCCCATCATTCAGAAGATCGGGCGCAAGGCTTCGGTCATCCTGGCTCTGGCCTGCATGGGCGGCGGCCTGATCGCCATCGCCTTCCTGATCCCCGCTGGCAAGATCTGGGCCCTGGCTGTGGCGCCCTGCATCTACTACTTCGGCACATCCTTCTTCTACCAGCCCATCGTTGACACCGCGACCCTGACCGTGGCTCCTGAGGAGTCCGGCCGTGTGCTCGGCTTCAACGACCTCCTGCAAGCCATCACCGGCTCCATCGGTGTCGCCCTCTTCGGCCAGCTCATGGCCAACGGATCCATGGGTTCGGGCAGTCTGGCCGGCACTGCGCAGGGCCTGGCTTCGACCTACGCCAATGTTTTCATGATCGGCGGCGTGATCATCCTGCTGGGCTTGGTGCTCTTCATCTGCTCCATGAAGATGATCTACAGCCACTCCCGCGTGGCTGAGGACGAGGATTGATCTTCCGAGCTGCTAATTGAGGAAACCGGGTCTGGGGATTTGCTCCTGGGCCCGGTTCCTGTCCATAAGGATGTGGACAGAATTCTGCTGGGCATGATGGTCATATCTTCCGCACCTGAGTTGGTGGATGAATAGTATTCGGTCTACAAATGTCCGGATTATGGATGCTGATTGGGCGTTTGCATTCTGGTGCTCTAGCATCGTGGCCATGGAGAAAACGACATCACTGAAGCCTTGGTTGCCCAAGGGTGTCTTTTTCTATGTCGATGCCCGATGGCGTTGATGTTTTAGCCGGTTCATCTTCTGATTCCTATATCTGCCTCGATGCTTGAGGCTGCTCTTTAATTATCTGCGGACATGCTGCCACAGGAAATCCATACCCCTGGCCTGGTGAATCGGCATCTAGTAAGGTTCCACCGCCGTTTCCCAACCGCAGTATCTGACTTAGGAAGTGCCCTAATGACTATCAACGTAACCATGGAATCCCGCCGGTTCTCCAGCGACCTCGATGCCCTGGCCATCTACAGGCGGCTGCGCACCAGATACCGGGAGGATCAGCTCTTCCTCCTGGAATCTCTGAGTGGTCCTGATAAGGACCGGAATCGCTCGGCGATCGGGTTCGAGCCGATGCTGACACTGAGCGTGACAGACCATGTCATGACCATCGAACCTTTGGGCAGTGCTCAGCTGACAGGAATTCTGGAGCCCTTCGGCCAAATTGAGCAGGGGGTGGTCCACTATCCGGTCCCCGACATCCAGGAGGTCTTTGCAGTGCTGAGGCGGCTGGAATCCTCCTTTGCCGTCAGCGGCGACCATGAAGGCCCCTTCGGGATGGGCTGGTTCGGCTACTTCGGGTATGACACCATCTTCATGATTGAGGATCTGGAGGAGCGCATACCAAGGGACGCGGCCTTGCCTGTCATCTCGTTGACGCTTTATCGGGGAATCATCACCTTGGATCTGAAGGCCGGCGGGCACTGCGCCACTCTGGTTCATGTCGAAGAGGCCTCTGCCGAGGGTGGCATTCAAGAAGGCGGGGAAAATCTGCGAGAACGCGGATCTTCTGCACGATCTGGTCCACAGGTCCAGCATGTGGCAATCGGGAGCTGCGGGCATGGGCATGGATTCGAGTCGTTGGAAGAGGTGCTGGGACTGCTCCAATCCGACGCATCACCGGGGCAATCTCCTGAATCGGATGCTGTCCAAGGTGGCATCGGGCCGGACTATCCATACGAGGCCCATGACACGATCAATCGGGACTGTTTCTATCGGTGGTTTGCCAAGGGCAAGGAGCACATAGCCCAGGGCGATGTCTATCAGCTCCAGCTCGGGCATGAGATTCAAGTGGATTCCCGCATTCCGCCCTTCCAGGTCTATCAGCGGCTGCGTCTGCAGGATCCGTCCCCCTATATGTACTATTTCGTGACTCCCCAAGGGGTGCATGTCATCGGAGCCAGCCCTGAGCTCTTCATTGGGCTGACCCCAGATGGTGGCATAACCCTGCGGCCCATCGCCGGAACGGTCGGCAATCCCGGAGAGGGAGAGGCCCGACAGGCGGCCATCAGGCAGTTGGCCGGCGACCCCAAGGAGCGGGCCGAACATCTGATGCTGGTGGACCTGGGCCGCAACGACGTAGCCAGGTGCTGCACACCCGAATCCTTGGAGGTGGACCGGTTGATGACCACTGAGGTCTACTCCCACGTCATTCACATGGTCTCGGATGTGGTCGGCCGGATTCGGTCTGGTCTGGACAAGTACGATGTCTTCTCGGCCGCCTTCCCTGCCGGCACCATGACGGGAACCCCCAAGGTGCGCGCCGTGGAGATCATTGAGGAGACCGAGGTCAGTTCGCGCGGGGTGTATGCCGGAGCGGTGGGCTTCCTCGGATTTGACGGTCAGGTCCTGACGGCGCTGTGCATACGGACGGCCTCCTACCATTCCGGCAGCTATCACCTGCGTGCCTCGGCGGGGATTGTCGAGGACTCCCAGCCGGAGAGCGAGTGGCAGGAGACCATGAAGAAGATGAGTTCGGCCTACCTGGCCATCACCGGAAAGGAGCTGGCCCATGAAAGTCTTGCTGGTTGATGCCTTCGACAGTTTCGTCTATGTGGTCAAGAACTACGTGGACCTGTTGGGTGTCGATACGACCATCATCCGGGTGAACCGTCTTGCACAGGTGGATCCGCTCGCCTTTGATGCGGTCGTTCTGGGTCCTGGACCGGGGCGCCCGGAGGACTGCGGCTACCTGGAGCTCTTGGACCAAGTGGCAGGGCGGAAGCCGGTATTCGGCATCTGCCTGGGCATGCAGGCCATCGCGGTGCACGCCGGAGCTCGGGTGGTCAGGGCCTCCAGTCGTCAGCATGGCAAGGTGAGCGGGATAAGAAACGACGGGAAGGGCTGCTTCAAGGGCCTACCCGATACCTTCGATGTGACCAGATACCATTCCCTGGTTGCCGACGAGGTCTCGGTCAGTCAGGTCGCCGACCTGGAGATCAGCGCGCGCTCGCTTCTGGATGGTTATGTGATGGGTCTGAGGCGGGACCGGTCGCTCATGGAGGGCGTCCAGTTCCACCCCGAGAGCATCGGTAGCCAGTATGGTCACCAGGTAATCGCCAATTTCTTCCGGGAGTACTGTGGCTCGTCTGACGGGGACTGACTCATCAGGCCGGGCCGTGTTCCTTTCCGCATAATCCGCCGTATAGCAAGCAGGGCTGTAGTCTCTCCTTATCGGTTCTGCGGTCCTGCAAGATGCTGTGGCGAGGTTCAACTCGGCAACCCATGACCTGATACTGACATAGTCAGAGGGATTCGTGTGATTACTCTCTGACTCGTAGGTCAAGAAAGACGGGGGTGGGTTGTCCGCACATGGCAGGTCGCCCGCTCACTGGGTCGGGCGGTCAGGACATCTCGCTACGGCCCTGACGCCAATATCCCATGAAAGAGACACTGCGCCGGTCCATTCCCCGATCTCTGACCAGCATGCGCCTCAGTTCGCGGACGGTGGCCGCCTCTCCGGCGATCCAGGCGTACAGGTCGTCGGCATGGATGGAGGCGTCCGCCTGGGTGGCATCGGCAGTCTCCCAGAGCAGCTCTTTGTCGATATCGATCTCTGTGAATTCCTTGGAAGATTCAGCGGCTGTGGCCGTAGCCGGCATAGGCGAATGGATTGGCAGGTCCTCCAGGAGGTTGCGCATGGCTTCGATAAGGGCATGTCCATGTCCGGATTCGTCGCAGGTCGTCCAAATTACACGGATTCCCGCGTGCTCGGGCAGCGGAAGACGATCCTCTTCGGTCGGGACTTCGATCACTGCCACCCCGTCGCCCTGCCAGTGGTCTCGGATCAGGCTGTCCATTATGGCAGCGATGGCTGGCACCGCCGTCTCATCGCCCACCAGGAGAAGGTGTCTGGATTGACCTGGGTGAAAGTCCATCCCTGCGACCGGTCCTCCGGCCTGTGCGTTGGGACCGATGATGATGGCTTGGTCGCCAGGTCTGGCAGCCTCTGCGAAGGCTCCTGCCGGTCCGGCATGATCGTGGATGACGAAGTCCACATCTATTCGCTCGCTCTCGGGCCTGACCTTGCGAACCGTATAGGTGCGCAGAGGGTTGCGGCTCTCTGCGGGCAGGGTCCTCCATTGTTGGTACCAGGCAAGCGGATCTTCAGGTGTCGCCTCGAAGAAGGAAGGGGGCGGCACGGATCCGTCGGGGAGGGGCAAGAGGATTTTGATTCGTTCATCGTAGCCTGCGTCTGCAAAAATCTTCAGATCCGGTCCCTGGAAGACGATTCGCTTGAAGTGGGGCGAGAGCGTTTCCGCTCTGGCTACGGAGACACGGAAGGGGATCAAGGGTACAGGATGATTGGTGGCTTGTTGTTCCATGGCGGTTCTCTTTCGGTTGGGATTTATGGGTTGGCCTTTGTTTCAGGTTCTCGTTGTTCAGGTTGTAGCGGTTTGAGACTTTGTGGTCTAAGGCTTTGTGGTTTGGGACGTCGGGGTAAGCGATGTGGGGAGCGGAACGAGAGGTTTTACATCATTGGGTTGTTTGGTGTCGTCCTGCCGAGTCATCTCAGTGTACGTGTACATTACAAGCCCCGCCAGAGTGGGCTTCGAGGCTATGGAGGGGCGCTGGTGTCATCAGCGGGGTGCCGGTGGATTCATCCTTCACCACGGTGGATGCGATGTCGAATACTTCCGTGACCAGGCTCTCGGTCATGACCTCGTCAGGAGCGCCCAAAGCGATCCTCCTGCCATCCTTGATGGCCAGGATCCAATCCGAATATCTGGCGGCCATGTTCAGGTCGTGGAGAACCATGACCACCGTGACGCCCTCCTGCCTGTTCAGGGTGCTCAGCAGGTCGAGTACCTCAAGCTGGTAGGCGATGTCGAGATAAGTGGTCGGTTCGTCAAGAAGGAGTATGTCGGTCTGCTGGGCGAGGGTCAAGGCAATCCAGGCGCGTTGGCGTTGGCCTCCGGACAGGCGGTCGATTGGGCACCCCGCCATATCGGTCAGTCCGGTCAGGGCAAGGGCCCGTTCAACCGCCTTTTCGTCCTTGGTCGTCCACCGCTCGATGAAGTGGTGGTGGGGGTATCGGCCGCGAGCGACCAGGTCGGCGATGGTGATGCCTGCGGGTGCTGACGGGTTCTGCGGCAGTAACCCCAGAATCGTTGCAACCTTGCGGGTGGGCATGCTGGTGATGGGCTCTCCGTCCAGCGTGACGGTCCCCGAGGCTGGTTTCAGTATCCTGGCCATGGCCTTGAGGAAGGTTGATTTTCCGCATCCGTTGGGTCCAATGATGGACCCCATCGTGTGTGGGGGTATATCCAGACTCAGGTCCTCGATGACCGTACGCCCGCCATAGGTGAGGCGAAGGTGCGAGGCGGTCAGCCGATGCTCGCTGCTCCAGGAGTCGCCTGCCGGGGGTGACGTCATGATGTTCAGAGCTCCTGTCTGCGGGTCATGAGGATCATGATCGCGATGAGGACGGGTCCGCCCACAATGCTGGTGATGATGCCGACCGGCACCTGGGCCGAGGGCAGATGTTGGGCGACGATGTCCGAACCCAGAACCAGGCAACCTCCTACCAGGCCTGACTGGATAAGGGCTGATGCTCCCCGGCCGACCAGGACCGTGGCGATGGGGCCGGAGAGGAACGAAACGAAGGAGATGGGACCGGTGGTTGCCGTCGCGACAGACAGGAGCAGCACGCCCACGATAATCACCTGAAACTGAACACGACTTACCCTGACGCCCAGTCCTGCGGCCATCTCCCGCCCTAGTTGCAGGGTGCGGACATTCCTGTCGAGTGCCAACAGGAGCATGGCGCCGAACAGGGTTGTCGTTGCCAGTATCGGCAGATCGGTCCACTGGGCATCGGCCAGGCTGCCCGTCAGCCATCTGGTCGCAGCCTGGATGTCCCACTGGTCGCTACGAATCATCAGCCAGGAGCCCAGTGCGTTAAACCCTGCGGCTACTCCGATGCCGATCAGTATCAGCCGGTTCGGGTCAAACGAACCGCGCCAGGCCAGGGCCATGACCAGGAGGGCTGTCAGGAGACCACCTATGACCGCCAGGCAGGCCAGAGACATGCCCGACAAGCCCAATACGACAATGCCGAGGATGGCAGCAGTGTTGGCTCCGGCAGTAATGCCGATGATGTCCGGGCTGGCCATCATGTTGCGCAGGAGGTGTTGGAAGCCGATCCCGGCCATGCCGAACGCGATACCGGCGACACAACCAATCAGTGTCCGGGGCATGCGCAGTTGGAGAATGACGAACCTGGTTCCTTCGTCTGACCGCCCCCAAACCGCTCCAAGCAGGTCGCTCAGGGAGTAGGCGCGATGTCCCAGGGCCAGATCGGCCAGCGCGAGAGCGACCAGGAGTATCACAAGCAGGATGGTGACTATCAGCGAACGAATGGCATGGGCCCGTCGTATCCGTTGTAGGTCGGTCATGGCTTCGGGTTTACCCGAAGCATGCAGGAGACTAGCATCCATGCCTATACCTCCGCGGTTCTTCTGCGCCCGGCCAGAACCACGAATACGGGAGCTCCGATCAGTGCCGTGACGATGCCCACCTCCACATCGGATGGACGGGTGATTATCCTGCCCACCACGTCGGCGCCAACCACCAGGAGGGGGCCGATAAGGATGCTCAGGGCCATGATTCGCCTGTAGTCGGGTCCTATGAGCAGTCGTGCCACATGGGGGATCACCAACCCGACGAAGCTAATCGGACCCGCCAGTGCCGTGCAGGAGGCGCAGAGGAGTATCGCCGCAAGCCAGGCCAGGCTGCGGACACGTCCGACGTGCATACCCAGTCCTTCGGCCATCTGATCACCCAGGGTCAAGGCGTTGATCCCGGGCGTCAGGCAGAAGGCGAGTATCAGTCCAAGAGCGAGAAGAGGCAGGACCGGCATCATGAGGTCGAACCGGGCGCCCGAGATTCCGCCCACCTGCCAGAAGCGGTATGAGCTGATGACATTGACGCGCGGCAGAAGGATGGCGGAGGTAAGAGACCCCAGTACCGAACTGATCACGACACCGGCCAGGGTCAGCCGTAGCGGAGATGGACCGGATGGCCCCAGGGAGCCTATGGCCCAGACGACCAGTGCGGTCGTCGCACTGCCCAGCAGTCCTACCCAGACATACTGGGCCGGGGTCGATAGGGAGAAGAAGGCTATGGAGCAGACGATCGCCAGGGCCGCCCCCGTGTTGAAACCCAGAATCGACGGGTCCGCCAGCGGGTTGCGTGATATGCCCTGCATCAGGGTCCCGGCCACCCCGAGCCCGGCACCGACCAGGAGGCCGAGGACGGTGCGGGGGATTCTCAGGCGGATGGCCGAGACCGCAATGTCATCCGAGGAGGTGGACAGGGTGTGGAGGATGTCGGAAGGGCTGACGGAACGGGATCCGAAAACCAGGGACAGGGCGCAGACCATGACCAGACAGGCCGCCAGAATCAGCCCGGACAAGACCATGGGTCCGGTTCCCTTGCGATGCATGACGACCTGTCGAGTATCAGGGTGCGGTGTCATTGCTGGCTGCATATCGGCGCCCCATATCTCTTTTTTCATCCCCTCACCTGCGGCCTGATTAGACCTTGGCGGCAGCCTCGCCCAGAAGCCCGGCGTAGGTGTCGGTCGTCTTCTGGATAGACAGGGCCGAGGGGTCAAGGGCATTGGCCATCTCGCTGTCATTGTCGATGACCACGACGGACCCGCGCTCAACTGCGGGAATTTTGGAGAGGAGGGGGTCCTTGCGCATCGCTTCAAGCAGGTCCGGGGTGCCGTAGGTGACGATGATGTCGACATCCTTGTACCTGTCGGCGTGCTCGGAGGAGATCTCCTTATAGAAGTCCTTGGTGCTCTTGGAGTCCTCCTTAATGGATTCCGGAGTCTCCAGGCCCAGGTCGTTCAGGAACTGCGGCCGGGCGTCGGAGGTGGTGTAGACGCTGAACTTGGAGAGTTTGGAGGCATCAAAGTACATGACTGCTCCGGTCTTCCCCTTGATGGCCGGGTGGGCCTCGGCGGCCTTTGCTATGCGATTCTCCAGGTCGGTTATCAGCTGCTTGCCCTTTTCGGGTTCTCCGATGGCCTGGGCTGTGGCCGTGATGACCTTGCGCCAGGGGTCGCCCCAGGCGACCTTCTGATAGGCGATGGTGGGCGCAATCTTGCTCAAGGTGTCGTACTGCTTCTTGGTCATGCCGGAGAGCAGGCCGATGATCAGATCGGGCTTGGACGCGGCGATGGCCTCGATATCGATGCCGTCGGATTCGTCATGCAGCTTGGGCATGTTCGCCTTATCCACATGCATGGCATCCAGGGCATCCTTGGTCCAGGGCAGGTATCCTCCATCCACGGTCTTGCCGAAGGCGTTCTTCTGGATACTGACCGGTACGACGCCCAAGGCTAGGAGGTTGTCAGGGGTGGCCCATCCGACGGTGGCGATGCGCTTGGGTTTGGAGGGTATGGAGGTGGTGCCGTAGACGTGATCGATCTTGACGGGGAAGGCCCCTTGCCCCTCCGAGGCCTTTGACTGGCTGGAATGGCTTGTCTGCGATCCCGATCCGCAGGCGCCGAGGAAGAACAGGGCGCTTGCCAATACCAGGATGACTGCGATAGCGCGCTTGAATCGGGTGAGGGAAAGGAATGGTCGAATGTGCATGTGGTTCCTTTGATCGTGCTGTCGAATTGGCATGGTGCACCAGAGCCAGGTACCAGATGTAGCATCGGCGTGACGGGAAGAAAAGAGTTGATTTCCTCGGCTGCATGTGTTAAATGAAACATCTGCAAAGACGATAGGCGAATACCGGGCCGGATATATTTGTGATCAAGAGCATTGATAATCTAATGAACTCAGGGCCCTTCGTTGCTCTGTGGATGATCTCCAATCGCTTCAGTGCGGATTAGAGAAATGCCGACGGATCCTACGGAGATTCTGAGTGGAAAATCAATAGGAACGGTGCTCTGCGGGAAGATACACCGCCTGCCGAGCACCGTGATATATCAATGTTTCTCAGAAAGACTGAACTTTAATTTTGTCCTAGGTCCACAAAGCGATCAAAGAAGGATACGAGCTTATCTATCACCCGCTGTTTCTGCTCCTGGTATCCGCCGGTTGGTGTGAACCTGGAGATGGGCGGCATAATCTGAGTGATGGCTGTGCCGCCTGTCTGTAAGTCCCCGTTTTCGAAGGCTTGATGCATGAACCGCTCTGTGGATTCGGGTTTCAGATGCTCTTCGTTGATAATGCTGGTGAGCTCCTTTTGCTGCTGCTGAGAAATAAACCGCTGCCATTGCTCCTCCACAGTTCCGGTTATGGAGACGGTGTTCACAAACCGCTCGATCAGATCACGCTTGTCGCGCAAGGTGGGGCTGGCGTTCACCGCTCTGGTTATCGTGGTGCGTAGTTCTTCATCTGCGCCGTTGCCGTGCGCCTTGCGGTACTTGTCGACCAGCATGAGGATGTAATCGACATTGATTTCAACTTGCTTGACCAGTTCGATTTCAAAGTTCAAATCATCGTTGATGCTTTCTTTATCAGCCCTCTTGCTGTTTCGATAATCGGCATACAGGTCCAAATACATGCTCTGGTAGTCCTGGTATTGCATTGCCGATAGGATTTCATGGCCACTGAATTCATCGAAGCTGTCTAGTATATTCTTTAGCCGCAGAATATTGCCAAACAGCATAATGAAGTGTCGCTGTGCTTTTTCGCCAGTTATTTGTCTGCCGATTGGATACGATTCGCACAGTTGCTTTACTTTGGCCTGATACTGGTCATAGTAGTAACGATATGGTTTTAGGACTACGGTGCCCTGAACATCTTTATTGCCATATAATTCCAGAGCTTCGTTGGTCTGATGTTCCAGATTTCTGAAAGAAACGATGTTGCCGTAGGTTTTTATGGAGTTCAGTATTCTGTTTGTGCGCGAGAAGGCTTGAATTAGCCCGTGCATTCTCAGATCTTTGTCGACAAAGAGAGTGTTAAGCGTAGTGGCATCGAAGCCTGTCAAAAACATGTTCACTACAATGACCATGTCAATCTCGCGGTTTTTCAGCCGCATGGATAGGTCTTTATAGTAGTTTTGGAACTTATCGGCACTGGTGTCGTAGCTCGTATGGAACATGTCGTTGTAATCAGCGATCACGTCTTCCAAAAAGTCTCTATCTTCGTTGTCCAAGTAATCCGTGGTGAAATCTTCATCATCTAATAACCCATCGGATTGAGCACTATTGGGGGAATATGAATAAATCATTCCGATCTTGAGTCGCTGGTCAGGCGCCAGATCAGCTTGTTGGTGCTGGAATTCGATGTAGTAACGCTTGGCGGCTTCTATGGACGCTGTGGCAAAGAGAGCATTGAATCCTTTCACTCGCCGTGGCCTCTTAATTTCATCAGTTCCGCGAGGGGATTTCACTACTTCGGCAACATTGGTTACCGTCGTATGTTGATAGCTGTCTTGTCGGCGTGTTTTCTGTGCAAAGTGTTCAAGCGTGTACTTGACTATCTGGTAGATACGGCGATTATCCAGCAAGGCTCGTTCAGTATCGATTCCTGAGACCTTATCGTCGGTTACTTGACCGACCTCTACACTGTTTAGATAATCGATCCGGAAGGGCAGGACGTTCTTATCTCGGATAGCGTCAACGATGGTATAAGTATGCAATCTATCGCCGAAGACTTGTTCGGTAGTTTTCAACTGAGAATTGCCCTCAGATTGTGAATTCGTTGCAAAAATCGGGGTTCCAGTGAAGCCAAAGAGATTGTATTGTTTAAAGGAGCCCGTAATTAAGTTGTGCATGCCGCCAAACTGTGAACGGTGACATTCATCGAAGATAATAACGACATGCTTCCGATATACAGGATGTCCCGGATTCTTCTGGACAAAGTTTGATAGCTTTTGGATGGTAGTGATGATGATGCGGGCATCGGAGTCCTCCAGCTGGCGTTTTAGGATTTTGGTGGAAGTATTCGAATTCGCTGCTCCCTTCTCGAAGTTGTCATATTCCCTCATAGTCTGGTAGTCAAGATCTTTACGATCAACTACGAAAAGCACCTTGTCCACATCTTCCATCTGCGTGGCCAATTGGGCGGTTTTGAAGCTCGTGAGAGTCTTGCCTGAGCCGGTGGTATGCCATATGTACCCACCGGCCTTGATAGTTCCCAACGTATGAGCATTAGTTGAGACTAATATCCTTTGCAGGATCTGTTCCGTAGCTGCAATTTGGTAGGGCCTCATCACCATGAGTGTTCCATCTACTGTAAGAACACAGTAGCGTGTCAGGATATTTAGAATAGTGTGCTTGGCAAAGAATGTACGGGTGAACGCTCTTAGATCCAATATCGGCTCGTTGGTGGCATCAGCCCAAAAGCTAGTAAACTCATAACTGTTCGAGGTCTGGCGCCGGGTTCTACTCTTCTTACCTTGATACCCTATCTGGGCAATGTGCCTCTGACGTGTGGTATTGGAATAGTACTTAGTCAAAGTTCCATTGCTGATGACAAACAGCTGCACATACTCGAACAAGCTGGAATCAGCCCAGAAAGATTCGCGCTGATATCTGTTTATTTGATTGAAGGCTTCACGGATACTAACGCCGCGACGCTTGAGCTCTATGTGGACCAGTGGCAGACCATTAACTAAAATAGTTACGTCGTACCTGTTCGAATATGGGGCACTGCCGCCCTGGGCCTCACCGGGGACTGCATATTGGTTGATGACCTGGAGCACGTTGTTGTGAATATCCTTTTTGTCAATCAAAGCGATGTTCTTGGTGCTCCCGTCGTCACGGTGAAGTACCTGGACATAGTCTTTCTGTATGCGGTATGTTTTCTCGGCGATGCCATCGTTGCTGTTGGAAATGGTGGTTGTGAAGAACTGATCCCATTCCTGGTCGGTGAATTTGATGTGATTCAGATCTTCAAGTCTGGATCGGAGATTTTCAATAAGATCCTGTTCAGTATGTATTTTCACATATTCGTATGCCTGTGATTCAAGGAGTTGAATAAAATCTCGTTCAAGATCGGCTTCAGACTGGTATCCAGCTTTGTCCGAGGCTGGTGCCTCGTATCTTGCGATGACTGTGCTCTCCTCGGACACAGCGATAGGACTGTATTCAGAAGTGTTTATGTTACTCATGCCTGTGACTCCTTAAAGGTCAAAAGCTGATCGCGGTAATACTTATATTGTTTGCGACGAGCTTCAATTTCGGCTTGAAGACTAGTTCCTATATCGGTAAATACAGACCGGAATTTGTCCAGCATAGACACTGCGCGTTGTTGATCTTCAAGCGCAGGGAGGGGCATAGTAATATTCGCTAAATCTCTTGTTGACATATCTATCACGCTCGTTCCAGTCAGGAATCTGATTTTTTGCTGCTGAAATTCTGGAGTTTGAAACCAATAAGCGATATATTTTGGGTTTTGATTGTGGCGAAGCACAGTCGCATGTCCTCCCGTTACGATCTTCTTGTCACCCAACCAAGCTATAGCTTTTCCGACATCTTTGACGTTTTCACTCGTATTAGTGACGATAACGTCACCGGGATTGACCTTGACAAGTTTGGAAGCGATTTCCGGCGAGACATGAGAAAGGACTGTATCAGCGCATGTATTGAAGCTCGTGTAGATCTGTCCATAATGAATTGCACCTACACCAGAGTTAGTGAACTCTGCCTTTGTAAGACCATGACCACGGACTACTGTAGCGAATTGAGATAAAGGAACATGTTTTGAGTTACGTGATAATTGTGACATGATAGAGTTGCGATAAAAGATATATTGATGTTGCCTTGATTCTAGTTCCTTTTCTAGATCCTCTTCCAGTTTCTTTTCTGAGAAAGTGTATGAATTAAGAATTTGTACTATTTCATTTTGGATCCGAATCGGTGGAATCGGAATGCAATAACTTAAAATTTGTTTTTTGTTACCTCTGGGTATGGTTCCGCCTTTTGCATGCAGCTGGTCATAGCGGAAAAAATCATCTGACGACAGCAAGTAATAAAGGAATTGAGGTTGCAACCTTCCCGTATATAGCTCACGGATGTGGATTGCCAGCACATCCCCGCTGTAGCCACCGGATCTATCGGCGAGCCATATTTTTTTTAAATAGGGCCGTATGTTGCCGATGAGAATATCGTTCGCTGAAAATTTCTTGACTTGCAATATGTTAGGTAGGTATTTGGCATCTGCTCGGCCTTCCTTGTTTGGAAGAAGGTTGTCAACACCGACAAATGAAGTTTTATCAAGATCCGATACGGCAATATGTCTATTTGTGTATTCGGTGCAAGCGCTTAAAGGCAGATAGAGTACTCCATCCGGGCACAGTTTTTCAATAAGTCCGTCTAGCTTGTTCATGCGAAATAATCCTCGTCTAAATCAACGGTATGTATAGTTTCCTCATTTTTCACGCTCACTCCATACTTAATTACGAGCTGGGCTAACAACTGCGGCCCGCCAATAAGGATGACCCGTTCTGGCGCTACTCGTGCATAGTCTGTCGCGTCCGTGGTAAATGAACTAGTGGTTATGAAAAAACCTCCATCGGCCTTTTCTCTCAGAGCCCCAGCAAATTTTTGGACTTCTGGTCTGCCCGCAGAATTGAAATCTTTGTAGCGTTTTGCCTGAATGTAGACCTTTCTAAGACCCAAAGCGTCTTGATCAATGATTCTATCAACACCCTTATCTTTAGTATGCTGAGTAGCTGCCCCTTTCCCGTGGACGCCGCCGTACCCTATCGCTATCAGCAAATCCATAACAACCCTCTCGAAAAAGTCCGGGTCTTTTCCTTGCAAGCGACGTATAGGTTCAGTAGATACACGACGAATGATCTGTTCTATGCCGTGTTCAGTTTGTTCAGTGGGGTCCAGATTTGTGTCTACTGCTGAATCGTAGGCATCAGCGACCGGAGATATATCTAGGCTCAGGGTTTCAGTGATTTTCCCTTTAGCCCGCCACTTATCATCAACCTTAGCCAATGGGCGAAGATCCTTTTCGCTGATTCCGTTCGGATGCTGGGTAAGAAGATCGTGACCTTTAGATGCAATCTTATATTGACCCTTTTGAGGTCGATCAAGCGCGTCTACACGGCTCAGGTATGATGCGGCCCATGCGATTCTATTTTCTGCAATGAGCTGACTGGAGGAAAGGAGCTGTGCTCTTTGTAAATCATTGAGATTAGCCTTGTCTAAGGTTTTCGCTTTTAAGGCATGCAGACTCAAGTTTTGACCACTTGCTAGCACTTCAGGGACATGCTGCCTGAACTGTTCCCATGATGGTATGGCTGTCATTCCCCTCCCTTCAAATCACTTATGATGGCATTAATTCTGGTCCTGAGCTCCTGCTCGTGATACACGATGTTATCTATGCGCTTGTTGAGTTCATGAATATCAATAGCTTCATCAGTGTCTTCAGGCTGAACATAGCTGGAGACCGATAAGTTATATTCATTTTCGCCAACCTCAGAATTTGCAACTAATCTAGTTTTATGGTTGACATCCTTGCGCTGTATATACCAGTTCAGAATTTGTTGACGGTTCTCTGAGGATAGCTTATTTTTGTTGCCCGAATGTTCGAACTGGTCTGAGGCATCAATGAATACAATATTATTATCTTTCTTGGACTTCTTCAGTACAATTATACAGGTGGCAATTGACGTGCCGAAGAATAAATTTGGTGGGAGTTGAATTACTGAGTCGATATAATTATTACTTATCAGATACTTTCTGATTTTACGTTCGGCTCCGCCGCGGTATAGAACGCCTGGGAATTCGACGATGGCCGCTGTGCCGTTCTCTGCAAGCCAGGAAAGAATGTGCATAGTGAAAGCTAGATCCGCTTTGGAAATTGGAGCGAGCACGCCAGCAGGAGAAAATCGTGGATCGTTGATTAGGTTAGAGTTGTTTTTGCCTTCCCAATGGGTGGAATAAGGAGGATTTGAAACTATGGCTTCAAAGGGCTCCTCGTCATCATATGCTGGGGATGTTAAAGTGTCACCGTGAGCGATGTTGAATTTCATATAATTCACATTGTGCAGGAACATGTTGATTCTAGCCAGGTTGTACGTTGTCAGGTTGATCTCCTGACCGAAGAATCCTTGTTGAACATTTTCTTTGCCTAGTACTTTATTGAACTGGAGCAAAAGGGATCCCGATCCACAGGCCGGGTCATATACCTTGTTGACATGTGTCTTGCCGACTACGCTAATTCTAGCCAGCAGCTCCGAGACTTCTTGAGGAGTAAAAAATTCGCCGCCGGATTTGCCTGCCTGAGAAGCATACATATTCATCAAAAATTCGTAGGCATCGCCGAAGGTGTCTATTTGCGTGTCGTTGTCGATTCCTAGTTTCATATCGCCAATGGCGTTTAGCAGTCTGCTGAGCTTCTTGTTGCGCTCTGCTACGGTGGAGCCTAGCTTATTGCTGTTGACGTCCAAGTCGTCGAACAGTCCCTTGAAGTTTTCTTCGCTGGCAGTTCCTAAAGCCGAGCCTTCGATATTCTTGAATACTTTCTCAAGGGTCTCATTTAGATTCTCGTCTTGAGCAGCACTGGCTTGCACGTTGACGAACAGATCGGAAGGGAGGATGTAAAAACCCTTTTCAGCGACGGTGTCGTCGCGTCCTAGTTCTGCCTGTTCGTCGGACAGTTGTGCATAATCGAAATTAGTATTACCAGCTGCATGTTCGGCTGTATTAAGATAATCTGCCAAATTTTCAGATATGAACCGGTAAAAGAGTAGCCCAAGGACGTAGGACTTGAAATCCCAGCCGTCCACAGAGCCTCGTAATTCATTTGCCATTTTCCAGATGGTCTTGTGTAATTCCGCGCGTTGGGTCTCCCTGGTATCTGCCATTCTTTGTGCTCCTTGTGCTCCTGCATGTGCGATATCAAGCAGGCAGATCATGCTGCCGGACAGACCGCACGTATTTACAATCTCAGTATATGTTTATTGCTCAGGGCAGATAACTTCAAATTAACCAGTCGGGTAAAGTCTGCAGGCATAGAATGACTACATTGACTGGTTGATGGTATAAGGCTACATTTAGGCACATTTACCTTTATCTTTCTTTATTTTCGCTCTTTAGTCTGGCTCCTGTCACACGGAAACGAATAGGAGCTGACCATGCGTTACATATTGCGGACCGAGGGTCTGACCAAGGTCTTCGGCCACGGACAACGGGCCGTCGACCAGGTGTCCCTGCATGTCCCCGAGGGCGGAGTCTACGGGCTCCTGGGTCCAAATGGGGCTGGCAAATCCACCACCCTGAAGATGATCACAGGCATGCTGCACCCCACCGGCGGATCCATGATTCTGGACGGGCACCCATGGTCACGCCGGGATCTCTACGACATCGGCGCCCTGATCGAGCAGCCGCCCATCTACCCAAACCTGACGGCCCGCCAGAACCTCAAGGTGCGTACAACCCTCTTCGGCCTGCCCGATGAACGGATCGACCAGGCGCTCTCCGTTGCCGGACTGAGCGATACGGGCTCCAAGAAAGCTGGGCAGTTCTCCCTGGGTATGAAGCAGCGTCTGGGGATAGCCAACGCCATTCTGACCAAACCCCGTCTGCTGATTCTGGATGAGCCCACCAACGGGCTGGATCCGCTGGGCATCGAGGAGCTGAGGGGGATGATCCGCAGCTTTCCGCAGCAGGGGATGAGTGTAATCGTCTCCAGCCATATCCTCTCCGAGGTGTCGGTCCTGGCGGATCACATCGGCATCATCGCCGACGGTCGCCTGGCCTATGAAAACGAACTGCACGCTGGGGAGGACCTGGAGGGGCTGTTTATGGACGTGCTCAGGAGGTCGCGATGAGCAAGAGGAATGTCAACGAACTCATCCAGCAGGATACGGTTGAAAGAGTCGGAACCAGGGGCAATGGCATCCCCTTCGGCAGGGTTCTGGCAGCGGAGATCATGAAAGGCCGGTCGGCCGCGCCCAGACGGATGGCCTTGGCTTTCCCTCTGGTGCTCATTGTCATCGTGGCTTGCTTCGCGTTCGGCCTGCACGTCTGGATGCCCTCCTGGGTCAACTACTGGTATGTCCTGCTCCTACCGGCCATGACCGCCCTGATAAGTGTTGCCGTGGCCAACATCGACGGAAAGCAGCGGTGGAGGACCACTCTGGCCCTGCCTGCCGCGCCCGTTCTGGTCTGGTGGGCCAAGATCGTCTACTGCCTGCTTCTGATCGGCATTGCCACCCTGCTGGCTCTGGGCCTTTCGGCAGTCATGGTCGCTGTCTCCGGGGTTCAGGGTCCCTCCCTAGTCGATTTCGTAATCAGCGCCCTGATGCTGGTCCTGGCTTGCTCCTGGATGATACCGGTGGGACTGGCACTGACCACCCGGTTCGGTGTTCTGATTGGATTTGGTCTGCCTTACATGGCGGACCTGCTGGCCTCGATCACCTTCTGGGGAAGCCAACGACTATGGCCTTTCTTGCCGCCCGCCGCCATGATCAACCTGCCGGTGCCCTTCATGAAGGTCATGCCTGATGGTGTGCCCCTGGAGACCGAAGACAACAGCCCGATCAAGGCTGCCTTGTCTGTCTTCGGCGGGCAGAGCCTGACCGCCTTGGTGGTCTGTATGGTCTGGTTCCTGCTCCTGTCCGTCCTGACGGGAATCTGGTTCTCGCGGAAGGAGACCAACTGACATGACTGGGATGACAGTCGGCCGGGTCGTCGCCTCGGAAATCGTGCGATTGCACGGATCTGTGCTTATCGCCATCCATGTCATCTGCGGGCTGGCGGCCGGACTCGTCTGCGGTGCCTACTTCGCTGCAGCCCCCTATGATCCTGGTTTGGAGACCGACGCCTTCTTTCAGGTCCTGGGCGCCTTCATGCCTCTGATGGCCTCCATTGTCGTTGCCATAAACATCGAAACCGAGCGTGAGGCCGGCGACATGGCCAACCTTCTGGGGATTCCCAGCCGCCGTCTGGGCCTGGCGGCCAAGGTCCTGGTGCTCTGGCTTCTGGGTCTGTTGGCTCTTGCTCTGGCGGCTCTGGCCTTCTGCCTGCCTATGGCTCTGGCCGGTGGACTGGGCGCGCCGATCTCTGCTGTCGCGCTCGCCACCCTGGGCATGGCCGGTGGCTCCCTCTGCCTCTACCTTTTCTCCATCGCCCTGGCCCTGCGCTTTGGCAGAAACACGACCATCGCTATTGGGGTCCTCGGCACCGGGATATCCATCAGTTCCCTCGGAGGCCTCTTCAATGGCCTCTACGGCCATACCCTGTCCGGTGCCGCCAGCACTCCTGGAATCAGCCGGTGGATACCCTTCACCTGGCCTACCAGGTTCGGCTCTCTGGGGATCGAACAGGACCTGGCCTTGACCATGCCGGGTGGGGAGGGTCTGCGTGCTGCAATCGGCGTGACAGCTCTCGACAATCTGGTTCCCTGCCTGGTCTTCACCCTGACCCTGGGCCTCGCCCTCCTGCTCTGGATCGGCAGATTCGAGGATCGGCGCAAGGGCAGCGATTAGACTGGGTCGCAGGGCGCCCGGTTAGCAAGAAATCCGTCCTGCAAGAAATCGGGCTTGCAAGAATTCTGGTCCACAAGGCCTTCATTCCCAAAAGTGGCTGGGCCGGGTCGCTAAGCGCAGAAAAGGAGCCAATCGTGGCTGACGTGCACGCCGGAGGTTCCCCCGGGGACGATCGGCATCGGGCCTCCATCCTGGTGGTGGATGACGATCCAAGGATCACCACCCTGCTGATGGCGGCCCTGTCCAAGGACGGCTATGCCGTGACCGTGGTCAACGAGTCGCGGAAAGTTGTAAGCATGGACCTGTCCTCGGTCGACCTGATTCTCTGCGATGTCATGATGCCCCACATGGACGGCTTTGCCCTCCTGGCTGCCATCAGGGAACGGGTGTCCTGTCCGATCATCTTCCTGACGGCCAAGACCGACGAGGACAGTGCGGTCCTGGCCTATGGTCTGGGTGCCGACGACTATATACGCAAGCCTTTCGGCATTGCCGAGCTCCGAGCCAAGGTCAGGGCGAGGCTGTCCCAGGGCAGTCGGCGTGGGCGTCCGCTCCTGCGTTTCGGCTCCTTGGACATGGATCTTCAGGCGCGGCAGATCAGGGTGGACGGGCGCAACGCCAATCTGACGGATGCGGAATACCGCATATGCGCACTGCTGGCCGAACATCCAGGGCGGGCCTACGCGCCCATGCAGATATGGGAGGCCTGCTTGGCCGCTGAGGATGACCCGGCCGCTGAGGATACGGACAGCGATGCCACGGCTGCGGTCAGAGTCCATCTGAGCAATGCCCGGCGCAAGCTCAAGGCCCTGGGGGTGGACCCCATCAGGACCATCTGGTCGGTGGGTTACCAATGGGCGGCCTGACCGACGGCGTGCCCGAAGCGCCGGGGGAGCAGAACCCCGACGGCAAGGGCCGGCCAAGCCGCAAGGGAATGCCCATCGTTCTGCTGATCATCAGATACTTTCTCTACGTGCTGCTGATTCTGGCTCTGCTGTTCGCCGGTATGTATATGGTCTGGATAAACCTGGGGACCAGGGGTGACTTCTTCTGGGCCAACTATGGCGAACAGCATCTGGAGGAGGTGGGGCACTCCATCGGCCGTTCGACTGCTATTGACGAATCCATGATTCCCGCTGCTTACTGGTACCGAACCTATGACCATCAGGTGCATCCCACGGGGGGAGATATGAAGGGCGGCATGGCCAGCGAAGCCGACCAGCTGGCGGCCGACCACTGGGAGCACAGGGCATCCATGCCATCGGAAGAGCGGGAGAAGAAGACGGGACGGCCTCTCGCCACTCGTGCAAGGCCGAATGCGACCTACCTCGTCTATGCCACAGCCGATGGGCGGCCATGCGTCCTGGCCTATCGGATCCAGCCGCAGTGGGTATCGAGGCAGGCCCGGGACCGCTATCCCAATCCCCAGAATCTTCTGCTGGTGTCTTGCGGGGCGGTCCTGCTGATCACCCTCCTGCTGATCGGGTTGCGGGCGGCCCATGTCATATCGTCCAAGCTCAAGGTTTTCAACCAGGTGGCTGACGACATAGGGCGGCAGGATCTTGACGCATCCCTGCCCCGCAGCAACGTGCTGGAGATCAACCGGGTGCTGGGGTCCTTCGATAGGATGCGCGCCACGTTGAAGGAATCCCTGGAGAAGACCTGGATGGCCCAGGAGTCCCAGCGTCGGCAGGTGGCGGCCCTGGCACACGACCTGAAGACGCCGCTGACCATCATGCGAGGCAATGCAGACCTGCTGGGGGAGACCGGGCTCAGCCGGGAGCAGCAGTCCTACCTGGACTCCATCGAGGATGCCATCCGTGAGATGGCTGACTATGCGCAAGCCATCAGCCAGGGTTCCGTGGGCACGGCTTCAGGGCGATCCGGGGTCATGGCGGTTGCTTTGAAAGATGCGGTCAACAACCAGGCCCAAGGCTACCTGAATGCCCGGAGTCTGCGGCTTGAGCGGGATGACCGTCTAGGTTCCGACACCGGTCAGGTTTCCGGTGACGCGGCTGACCTTACCCGAGCGATCATGAACATCATCGCCAACGCGGCCGACTACTCGCCGGACCATGGCTTGGTGACGCTGACCTGGAGGCTGGAGGGTGGTCAGGAGGGCGGGCGAGCCTTAGTGGTGACGGTGCGTGACCGGGGTCCAGGTTTCAGCAGCCGGGCTCTGGCCCATGCCACGGAATGGCTCTATCAGGCTGACAGCAGTCGGCACGGCTCCAGCGGTCACCATGGCATCGGCCTGGCTGCAGCGCGGTCGACTGTGGAAAGTGCAGGAGGCCGCCTAATCCTCGCCAATGCAGCCAGTGGCGATGGCGCAGCAGTCACTGTATTTTTGCCAGTGCAGTGAATTCAGCGGAGCTGATACCGGTCACAGCAAACTCGGTGTCCAGTTAAGAATTGCACAGTGGTAAAGATTAGCAAATAGTGTTAATCGTGGGCCAATAATTATGAAAACATCAATTGTTTAGCAATCGCTTTAGTAATTGATTACTAAAGTTCACCATTCTTTGGCAGATCTGTATGTTACAGATAACAGAAAGTATCAATCTGTAGGGATCTGCATGTAAAAATCAGATGACGCTGAACAGAGCGATCTGTCGCTGGAGTAGGCGATAATAGCACAGGGAAAAAGAAATGAATCCCGAGGTCAAACATATTCTATAGCGAAAGCCTGATCGACGGCAAAACGGTGGTTTCGGCTTGCATCAACGGCAGACACATAGGCGAAGAGGCCTGTCTACTGCAAGACAGCAGGCATCAGCGCAGGCAGTCATACCCGATCGGAGATGCCGATGCCCGTATGACGCCTACGCAGCTGTATGAAATTGAAACTATTTGAGATGACCGGAGGAGCCTCGAGATCGTCGTCAGGGCCTGGCATGAAAATACCGTAATACGGTTCAAAACGCACGGCCGACATGGAATATAGGTGCCGTATCCTCTTCTTTCTTTTTGTATCATCCTATCTGGTATGAGAAGCTCAGAGCGTACGTCATGTATCAGCCCACGCCCACTCGTTTAGGCTATTAACCAGCGGTCTGATGCCCGGTCCGGCTCCTTAAGCCCGTAGGCGATCAACATCGTCGTGATCATATAGTCATCAAAAAACAGATAGCTGATTGACTGTGCGGAACAGCGAGGGTCATGTCTTGACAATGAGCAATTCCAAGATTTATTCCCGCGTGCCCTGTGTAAGGTTCACGTGCTGTACTCCCAGCTAAACTTTACTGCTAGATATCCCGTGGTCAGTCTAGTAATGACTGCATATCATGCTGGAAACCAAGCAGCCAATAAATGTCATTAAAGATATCTTTAGAGGGCAAGACGATAGTTTGAATCGTCTGTTCCTTTGTTGAGGTGAGAACCTTGCTGCCGGTGGATCGTATTTTCCGCGCATATTTATATATAGCCAAATTATTCACATTGGTATCAAGTTTATTAACAGCAATACATATAGGAGAGTAGGATTGGCAGACAATATTTTCCAAAGGAAACCATTGATAGTTCTATTGGCCAAAACCATGATTCTATTTGACGAAGCGATTGATTGTATTCTCTGTGCCGCCATGACTATTGTCTGCTCCGGGGAATTGGCATGAATGACTTGTGCGACGAGCTCCTCGTTTTTAGCGTCTAAATGGTACGTTGTTTCGTCAAGCAGCATGATCGGCCGCCTTATGGACAACAGCCTTGCCAGGGCCAAGCGATAGCGTTCACCGCTACTCAGCAATACACCGCGTTGCCTACTGGGGTATCCAATCCATCGAAGGTGTCTCTCACTTTGGCGTGAGGTTCACCTTATTTAAGGCATTCCAGCAGCCTTCATCGGATACGCCGTTCTTGTTCATCGCCAAATTCGTTCTGGAAGAACCGGAATATATGGGGGCATCTTGTTCTACATAGCCGATCAGAGAACGTACATAAGAGGAGCTGAGAGTTGAAATATCAATGCCATTAAAGAGAACATGGCCATGATTTGGCTTATAGAATACCTTTATAAGGGCCAGCATGGTTGATTTGCCCGCTTCGGATGGTCCGACTATCGCGTAGACGACGCCGCCTTTCATATGCACACCCGCTTCATTCAGTTGGAGCCCGCCACGATTGTTCCGTGCGTCATCATACGGAATATCAGCATGGTCAAGATCGATGTCAATCTGATCGGAGTTGGTGACCTTCCTTTGGACCCTACTGGATACTGCTCATGCTGATGTCGCATCTTCGGTCGGCATTCTCATTATCGCTTGAATGCTGGAGTTCGCGCCCAACGCTCTGAACAGTCTGCTATATGTCGAAGAAAGTGTCGCCATAGGCGTGGGCATCATTTCTAGGTACATAGAAAAGTTACCAGTTGCTGAACAGTCATCACTCCTTTGGCCACTTGGAAAGCGCCGATTCCCGATACAACCATCAGGCACAACTGCATTAAGGCCATTCCTGATGGCCATATCAGTGACTGCTTCTTTGAAATTAGACGACCGGATGTGCACGCTTGCCTGGCTTCTCGCCGATTTTATTGGTCTCACGCTCCGTGGCGTCGAAAACCCTGATCCTTTTCAAACTCATCAAAGCATCAGTGGCTGCAGACGTCATATCTCCTATGGCCGTTTGAGCCCCTCTGGAGCAGTCTCGTAATTTTCCGGATAAGACTACCAGTAAACCGACAGTAACAAGACAGGTCGAAAGAGAGATAACGAACATGACGGGACTGATTATGACCATTCCCACACACGCGCCTATGAACACCAGTAAAGTGCCAAACACTTCTGGCAATTATCGGTCAGCAATCGCTTCAGTTCATTTGTATCAGATGAAATAATAGAAATTACGTTGCCTGTATGCGACTGGTCCAGATCTTTGAACGGCAAATGCAGAATATGCATTACTAGAGACCGTCTCATATCGTTCAACAGCAGGTAAGCGTCAAAAGAAGTGATTGCTGCGCCGGACAGAAACACTCCTGCCAACGCTATTAGAGGGGCACTGCGGATCGCATGTTATGCTGCACGCGTCCAAGAATGACATTGACAAGCTGTGGCTGAGCCAGATTTAAGAGGGCGCTCGCTATACTTAGCAGACTAACCGTGAATAAAACACCCTTATGGATTTCAAAAGGCGGGGCACGTCTATCAAAGATGCGGTTTTCTCATTACTATTCCGCTTGTGTGGCGACATTTTCGTCCTTTGTTGGGGGTGGTTACTCACCGACTGCACGTGATATGACCCTCACAGAATCCTCGGAACGCGCGCACAGCGCCTGCACGCCTGTGACGAGGGCGCCTACGACAATAGCGAGGAGTGCGATGACCGCCCAATATCCCCATTGAACGCTTATCTTTGCGCTTCCCAGATATCGTTGCAGCATGAAGGCGGTGCCGCAGGTGCTGAGCAGTGTGATGACGAAGGCGAGCAGCACCGAGGTGACCATCGAAATGAGACCATCGAGGGCTCCCAAAATGCGCAACTGTCCGGTACTGGCACCGGATACGTATGTCAGCGCCAGATCCAGGCGTCGCCCTCGTGCGGTGATCATCAGTCCGGAGATTGCGCCCACCAAAGCGATGATGAGCGCAGGGCCGAGCATGGCCATCAGGTTCGTCAGCATGTGTGGGTTCACGTTCATGGAATGGCCGTTACTGGCGAAATTCTTGAGGCTGTCGGTCAGCGTATGCAACACACCAGAGAAAGTCATGAGCAACGACAAGCCGGCCGTCATGGGAATGATGGTCGCGTTCTGTCGTTGGATCCTCCCAACGGCCTGCTGCCTAGCGAGTTTCCAGGTGCTGAATGGCAGGGGGAGAAGATGCGTCCATCCTTTGGTGAACCAGTGCATGACATAGGGAGCCAGAACAGCCAATGCGAAGATCAGGAGGAACATGCCTCCCATGGAGAACCCAATGAATCCTGTCACTCTGGACTCTATGGGATTCCTGCCGGAAATGTGCGTGGCGAGCTCGCCAGAGTCTATCTTGCGTGTAGCTGTCCCCGGGATGATGAGCGCGCATATCGCTCCCACGAGCAACGATGCGCCTAGCAGAACACGGAATGCGTTCACTTGTCTCGGCGGGTTTTGTGACTGCCGAAGCGCCTCTATCGGCCTGATCTTGGATAGTGTGCGCACGGTCAGCACTGTGCCTGCAAGGACGGCGACTCCGGCAATGGCCAACCCAGTGCCGATGGATGCCAGCAGCTGGGTTGCTTGATACGTCAGTTTCAGCTCGAATGCTCTGGCCAGGAGGTCGAACAGATATGGTGCTGCCAGCGGCGTCAGGAGGGATGACGCTACTGCTGCCAAGATGAATAGGACGATGATGATAGCCAGATTCCCGAAGAGCAGCTGCCAAGGCGTGGCGCCTTGAAGGACCAGCAATGCTAGTTGGTGCCGACGCTGGTTCAGAGCGGCGGTCACGACCCACAGCATTACGAACACGGCTATGACCACGCTGAACAGCATTGCTGGGCCGGAAAGGTTGGCGCCTAGCCCGGCATCCGGTCCGTGGTAAGCGGCATCAATAGCCCTGCGCGCGGCGACAATAGTGCACACAGCGGTCTGGGAAACGATTAGTGACAGCCATACGCCTGCCCATACGGCCGGGGCTGCTTTCAGATCAGAGAGTGCGCCCCTCATATACCGGCCCCGCTCTCCGCATCGGCGTTCAGCACGTGGCCATCACGGACCTCAACGATCTGGTCGCACTGTCCGGCTACCTCTCCACTGTGGGTCACTATTACTACGGTCCTGCCCGCATCCATAGCCAGACTTTTGAACACCTGCATGACCTTGGCGCCAGATTCCTGATCCAAGGCTCCAGTCGGCTCGTCGGCGAAAATGATATCTGCATCGGAGAGTAGCACTCGTGCAAGCGCGACACGTTGCTGCTCTCCGCCTGAGAGCATCGTCACGCTCCTTTTTTTCTCGTTTGCCAATCCGAAGTACCGCAACATCTCATCCGCTTTTTGCTTGGGGAGTCGACGGCCGCGCAGGGTGAATGGCAGCGCGAGGTTCTCCTCCACCGTCATGCTCGTGATCAGGTTGTAGGACTGAAACACGAATCCCAGATGCCGACGCCGAAACCGAGTGAGCGCGGACGCTCGCATATGCGTGATGTCATGCCCTAGAAGGGAGATGCTTCCGGATGTCGCACGTTCCAATCCCGAAAGGCAGTACAGCAAGGTGGACTTTCCGCTGCCTGAGGGGCCGACAATCCCCGTGATTCTTCCGGGCTCAGCATGGAAGTCGACATGGTCGAGGATGGTGATCGAATCATCCTTCCTCGGAGTCACCGTCATCGTCAATCCATTTGAACTCACTGAAGCACCACTCATCACCGTTCTCCCATCATCGCCGTTCTCGCGACTTATAAATCTTCATCAGAATAATGCTATGGATGCCATACAAGGATGGCACCCATAGACTTACATGACTGTTGTCCTTGCCATCATCAAGGCAAAAATGACAGCCCATGCCATTTTGGTGAATACGTCATCGCAGTGGCATATTTTTGTGGATTAGCTGCAGGTCCATCAACTCCAGATATTATCATGCCCACCGCCGTGGCATGCAAATATGCTGACGCCGCTATGATGAGCGGCTTCATCATTCATGGCGATATTACTATTCTGCAGATCGATAATGTTGTGCATTTTGTCCGTCTCTCTCCTCTCTTTCTCGTGTTTAGTGCTATTTCCAATGGTGTCTCCACTGAAAGGATCGTTAGGGCAGACGGCTGGCAAGAACTACCATGGTTGGCCTATAAGACTATTTACTGCTCAGATAACGCCAGCTGAGCCTGTCGAATAATCACAAGAGGGTCTTAAATAGGATTCTCAGGGCAGATAAGGGTTTTTATGCCAGATGAGCCCAAATTGATTAAAGCTTTTCTAATGAAGATCTAGTATTTTTGGGGGGGGGGGGATTCGGCAACTAGGGCGCTGCCAAGTTAAGTGCAGCAAAGATACCGTCTCTGTCATGAGACAGGCCTGAGAATGCATACTGAAGCAAAGGCCTTGACGACTTCGGCCGTGTTTATGTATATTATTGGTTCAACTTGGCAAGCATCCACGCAACGTTTTGGTCTGGCCGCTTCTGATTTCTTCCAACGGGCCTCTGAAGCGTTGACTACTCCGTGGCATAAGCAGGAGAGTGGCATGACTGGGTTGACCAGCGATCCCAAGCATGAGCAATCGACAGATACCGGCGTGATCCCGACTGCAGGGCAGGGCCATGAGCAGAGGCGCAGAGTGAATGGCCCCGTCCTCAAGGACCCTTCTATAGTAGGTGTCGATCAGGTTGCCCTTGCCCTGAATGTGGACCCCGACCGGGGCCTGGATGAGGCCGAGGCGGCGCGTCGGCTGGACAGGTTCGGTCCTAATGAGCTGGCTGGAGCGCCTCCCGTTCCTGCATGGAGGAAATTCCTTCAACAGTTCAAGGACCCCTTGGTCTATCTGCTTCTGGCAGCCACGGCCATTTCGTTGGTGGCCTGGGTGGTGGAACGCTCACATCCGGCATCAGGAGGCGGGGAGCCCCTACCCTTTGATGCCATCGTCATCATGATCATCCTCATCCTTAATGCCGCCCTGGGGTACGCTCAGGAGGCTAAGGCCGAGCGGGCTGTGGATGCTCTGGCGAGCATGACGGCCCCGCACGCCTCGGTGCTGCGAGGCGGCCGGGTGGTCAGCCTGGAGACCAGCAGGATCGTGCCTGGTGATGTAGTAGTCCTGGCTGAAGGCGATTCGGTCGGCGCCGACGGAAGACTGTTCCAGGCCGCGGGTCTGCGCGTGGCCGAGGCATCGCTGACCGGCGAGTCGCTGCCGGTGGGCAAGCGGCCCGGTCGGCTGGACCAGCCCAAGGCTCTGGGCGACAGAACCAACATGGTCTTCAACGGCACCGCAGTGACCCAGGGGAACGGGCGCATGATCGTCACCTCTACTGGTATGGACACCCAGGTCGGGAAGATCGCCGACATGCTGGCTGATACCCAGGAGGAGCCCACACCCCTGCAGAAGGAGATGGCCCGGGTTTCCAAGCTTCTCGGACTGGCCGTCTGCTTGATTGCCGCCCTGGTTTTGGCTGCTTTGGCCCTGATGGAAGGCTTTCAGACAACCCAGGATCTGATTGATTCCCTGCTCATGGCCGTATCCCTGGCCGTAGCTGCTGTGCCGGAGGGGCTGACGGCCATCCTGACTGTGGTTCTCGCCCTGGGCGTGCAGCGCATGGCCAAGCATCATGCCATCGTCAAGAAGCTCAGCTCGGTGGAGACCCTGGGATCGGCATCAGTCATCTGCTCCGACAAGACAGGGACTCTTACACGCAATGAAATGACCGTTGAACGGGTGGTCGTCCCCTCGGGGCAGGTCAGGCTCACTGGCACCGGGTACGCTCCGGAGGGAACCATGCAGCCGGTCGAGGCCAGTGGGTCAGATGATCAACAACTGACAGATACCATTGGTTCATCTCTGGCTGAGGCAGTGGAAGAGACCCTGATGGTCGGGGCCATCGCCAACGACGGAGACCTGCATTGGCAGCCGGTCGAGGCCGAACCTGATTCCCAGACCCAGTCTGGATCCGGGCAGGGTCACTGGCAGAGCGTCGGCGATCCCACGGAGGTCTCTCTGATTGTCGCCGCTCGCAAAGTCGGCGCTGATGCCAAGGCTGACGGCTACCGTCGTCTGGCTGAGATTCCTTTCACGTCCGAGCGCAAGCTCATGTCGGTCCTGGCCGCTCCGCGTGACGGCAGCGAAGGGCAATCGCGCCTCTTCTGCAAGGGTGCTCCCGATGTGCTGCTCGGCCGGTGCGACCGGATTCTCGAAGACAGCCAGGTCAGGCCTATGACTAGCGCTGACCGGGAGAGGATACTCGCCCAAGTCAGCCATCTGTCCGGCGATGCCTACAGGACTCTGGGACAGGCTTTCCGGCCTGTATCCGGTCAGGAACTGTCGTCCCTGACCGAAGATGACGAGGGGGAGAGGCCGTCAAGCACGATTGGGACAGGCCAGACGGACCGTTTGTCTAAGGAGACTCAGCGTGCTTCCGCAGTTCTCCTGTCTGCGGACAAGGTATTCCAGGAGAGCGCCCATTTGGAAAGCGATTTGATCTGGGCGGGCATGGTCGGCATCATCGATCCGCCTCGGACTGAGGTACGCCAGGCTGTGGCTCAGGCTCACAGTGCCGGCATCAGAACGATCATGATCACTGGCGACCATCCATTCACTGCGGCCAGGATCGCGGGTGACCTGGGCATCACCGAGCCCGGCGGCCCCGCCTGCACCGGCGAGCAGCTGGATGCCATGGACGCGGACCAGCTTCGGGAGACCACCTCCAAGGTCTCCGTCTACGCTCGCGTGGCCCCCGAGCACAAGCTGAAGATCGTCGAATCGCTTCAGGACCAGGGCAAGGTCGTGGCCATGACCGGCGACGGCGTCAACGATGCCCCTGCTGTCAAGACTGCGGACATCGGCGTGGCCATGGGCATCACCGGGACCGAGGTCACCAAGGAGTCGGCCAAGATGATTCTGGCGGACGACAATTTCGCCACCATCGTCCAGGCTGTACGAGAGGGCCGGGGCATATTCGACAACATCCGCAAGTTCCTGCGCTACCTGCTCAGCTCCAACATGGGCGAGGTTTTCACGGTCTTCGGGGGCGTGGTCTTTGCGGGTCTTCTGGGCATATCGCAGCCCGGCGTGGCGGGCGTGACCGTGCCGCTCCTGGCCACTCAGCTGCTCTGGATCAACCTTCTGACCGATGCGGCTCCCGCCCTGGCCATGGGAGTGGACCCGCAGAGCGACGATCTGATGGGCCGTCCGCCCCGGTCCATCGACGACCGGGTGATTGACCGGAACATGTGGGTCGACATCGTCTATATCGGCCTGGTCATGGCCCTGGTGACCCTGATTGGCATGGACATGCATTTGAGTGGCGGTCTCTTCACTGACAGGTCGGTCCAGGCGATCGGCCATGAGGCGCAGATGCGTGAGGCGCGGACCATGGGCTTCACGATCCTGGTCTTCGCCCAGCTGTTCAACGCGCTGGCCTCCCGCTCCTCCCGCAAGTCGGCCTTCCAGGGGCTCTTCAGCAATCCCTGGCTTTGGGGCGCCATAGACGTCTCCATCCTACTCCAGCTCCTGGTGATCTATGTGCCCTTCCTGGGCGAGGCCTTCGGCACCGTCCCCCTCCAGCCCCAGGCCTGGCTGGAGTGCATCGCCCTGGCCTCCCTGGTGCTGGTGGCCTCGGAGCTGCGCAAGCTGTTCAACTGGGCGGTCAGACGGATACGGGCATAACATCGCTTCTTCCTGATGCGGCGGCTGCACTCGTTGTCGCTGCATTAAATGAGGGCACAGTTGCGCCTTACTTCATCTTTCGCAAAGCCATTGTGAATCAGCTGTGTGCCGCTTCAACGCTTATAGATAGTGCTGACACAACAATCATGGCTTACACCAGCAGGATGGTTCGTGTAGGGCCGTAGCATCAGCCGCGTGCTTATCCGTCTGGGCCCAATGTCGGCGATGAGCTGCCGGTCTCCTGCCGGTATGATGTGCCGCCGAATCCTGGTGAAACCGGAAAAACGTAATGGAGGCCGCAGGAGGACTGCGAACTTCACAAGCGTCTGCGCGAGCTTTTCGAGGGCGGTATCGACTCCACCAATATTCTGGTTATCGCTCAGTTCAGGGCTGTGGCCAACCAGATACGTAATATCTTTGCGGATGCGTTACGGCAATGCGCTGGCTGCAAAAGCAGTGAGGCGAACTGGCTGGCATCAAGCCAGGCCGAAACCGTACACACCTCCCAGGGGCGGGAAGCCGATGCGGTCTTCATAGTCCCTCGGCAGCAGAGTCGGTAAGCGTGAAGAAGGCTCTCGTTCATGGGTTAACGGGTCGCCCGGTCTGCTCAACGTCGCTGTGTCGCGAGCCCAATGCCGTGTCTACGTAGTCGGCAACCTTGCTGATTGGAAGAATGAAACCTATACGTCCAGGATCGCAAAAACTTGCCGGTGGAGGCTAATGCGGAAGTTTGAGCGGGATGGGATTCAATTGTACTTAATCGTGTGGCACTCGCGTTTAATTATAGGGCGGATACCTGTCTGTCCCTTTGATGTTGAAAAGAGACTCGTCTTGAGAATAGAGAAGGAGTTACCTTGTGATGGTGCATAGATTTTTAATTATCAAGGGCATCTATCTGTATCCCATGCCTGATTCAATGAATATTTATATCTGTGATTAGTTGCTCGATTTAACACAGCGACGGAGTCCAATGGTGGCTTATCGGCAGCGATTTCCTTTGTTCTGGGAAGTACAGTCTAAGCAATAGACAGGTAGGCTCTGCCGTTTCAATAGAAGTCTAAAAGTTGCTTCTTTGGGTAGTTAACATTCTGAATTGCATGAACAATGGAATTTCCTGTTTGTATTAATCTGGGAATATGAGTGAACATTCAGAGTTGTATCCCTCATTTCTTCAGGATGAGCCTATCGGGTCCGCTGCAGACGATAGGTATAATCGTAGCAAGTACGTGCGGAACCTTGCATTGAGTTTGAGCCGGTTCCCGGGGTCGGAATCTCTTGTTGTCGGCATTCAGGGACCGTGGGGGTCAGGTAAGACTTCGTTGAAAAACATGCTTGTCGAGCAGCTTGTCTCGACTTCTTCTAAAAAAGGAAAAGGGAAAAAGCAAGAAGAAAAGGTCATAGTTGTAGAATTTGAGCCTTGGATATACTCAGGTAGCGGCCGCCTGGTAACTCTGTTGTTCAATCAGATTTCCCTGACGTTGTTAGGGAAGTTAGGCCCCGTGAGACATAACATTGCGAATTTTTGCAAGCGTGCGGCAAATGATGTGGCACCTATTTCTGGTTTAGCTCCTGCTCGAGTGCAGATGATTGCGAAAGCGTTCGGGAACCTTGGGGAAGCCTTGGAGCCTGACAACCAAGACATCGACAGACTTTCGGAACGACGAAAGGATCTGAAGGAAAAATTGGAAGAATCAGCGACTAGAATCGTCGTGTTTATTGATGATCTGGACCGTCTGATGGATGACGAGGTCACGGATGTGATGCGAGCTGTCAAGGCTGTAGGCGATCTGCCCTATATGACGTATGTGCTGCTGTATGACAGGGATTCCGTTACCAAGTCGCTGGATAAGAGCTGCCATGGCAAGGGCGACGAATACTTGAAGAAAATAATCCAGGTTCCAATTGGAATGCCGGAGCTTCCCCAGGAAGTTGTATACGACCGATTGAAAGATGGATTGACAGGTATCATCGGCGAGAAGAGAGTCGAACAAATCTACGAGAAAGTCCAAAAGTCTCAGTTCGGTGACAGATCGCTGCCTATCTATGACGCTTGTGTAAAGCCGTTCGTCCGCACCATGAGGGACGCCAACCGTCTGATAAATGAGTTCATGCTGTGCTATCAGGTACTGAGAGATGATGTGGAGCCGATGGATCTGCTTGGCATTACCAGTCTGGAGGTGTTTAATCCCGATCTGCACCGTTGGATCATGGCGAGCAAAGACTATCTTTGTGATTCCGACTTACCCATTATAGGACGTTTGATGTCAGATCACAAAGTTGAGGTCAAAGCACATTTGTCGACTCTGCCAACATATGGCACTGACGCTAAAGACAGGGATTTGCGGGCTGTTGAGTCCCTGTTCCCTTTTGTCGCCTATTGCGTGGGCAGTCTATATACACGCCCGGATGAGGTGGGGCGAGCTATACACCGTCCGGAGCATTTCAATACTTACTTCCGGCTTTCTATAGGAAATAATCTCATTCATGAAGCAGAGTACAGGAAGTTATTGGTCGATGACTCACTGGGTGAGAGAGACTTGGATGATGAGCATTGGCTCATTATCTCCAGCAAGGGATTTAGCGACGAGCCGGCGAAATACCTAGGCGTGGCGGATGCAGGTAGATGCGCGTTAGTTGTCGGTTTCTGCCTGGAACTTGAAGCGAGGCACCGCGTTGTTTATCCAAGTTGCATATCTCACGATGTGGCAACAGCCATCATGAAGAAAGACTATACCGGAGAACGAAGCGAAGCTATTGTGCAGGCGATCGTAGACTCGAATTCGCCAGTGTCGATGATCGTTGCCGCTTGCATAGTCTATGAGATCCGCCGTGCAATCCATAGAGCAAAAAATCCAAAAAAGGATACACAAGAACAAGTGGAATCCAAACCTACTGTTGGCCTCATGAACCATGTGGCAATGTTCGACAGCCTACCATTCTGCCAAGATTCTGAAGATATTGAGGATAGTGGATTGGAACGGAGCCTCATGTCGTTGTGTGAAAAGCTCAAATGCACAAATTCCAGGCATCTACAGACGCCTCTGAGTGGATGGCTTCTGCAGTGGTATGCCTCAGCAATCCCTCTTATATTTAATAAGAACGATGATAGGTACAAGGCATTTAGTGCCTTTCAAGATCTAGTGGACGAGACCAAGTTTGTTGATTATGTGCTTTATGCGCTGATTCAAGAACAAGAGGATGGACGCATTGTGGATGCACCGCTGTTGAAACGCTTCATTACCCGCGAAAGAATCCAGACGTCTCTAAAGTTGTGGGATAACGATCCTGATTCCATAGGAGATATCAAACTTCTTGCCGCGTATGATGCGGCGTACAAAAGCAACGATCATGCTAAATTCGTAGACAATGGGGAAGTGGATTTTCTTGTTGAAAATTGGAAGCATGAACGACATAGCGATTCTGGTTTCGATCATCCGTTATCTTAAAGGATTCCGGGTAACGCGGAAATCTTGCGAAGGCATCGCGCGCGAGGGCTCCCATGACTCCAACTTGCGCGGCAGCGCGTCAGGCGGTTGGGTAAGTGTTGCGACCTGTTTCTATGAAGCAGGTGAAACGGCTTATGCCAACCGGTGGAGAAAACGATGGGCTAAAGGAGACAGTAAGGGAGGTTGACTATCAGAATAGTGTTTATTCAGTGTGCCTGGAAGTTAGTTGTTTGGTCAAGTGTGAAGTAGCGAAATGATACTGTGTCGTAGTTTGCCGCTATCGTAAAGCGTCCGCTATGTTCATTGCCGGTTGCCTTCCAGAGGTTAGGTGGTTTCAGACGAAATAAGTCAGTTTATGATACGGGCGTTAAATGTAAGTTAACAACAGGTGGACCATATCGCTAATGCCCTTGGTCTTGGTATGACCGCAGTCTTCAAGACGTTTATGGCTAAATCATTCGGGATCGGAGGTTGCCGCTTGGATCTAAGCTTAAATTCATAGGTTTAAGCCGAAGAAAGAGCGGATAAGTCCAAACTACCCGGCTGTGGAGAAAGGCATCAAGGATCGCAGGACAGGGAAGGTCTTGGTGGAATTAGACTAATAGATGGTCATGGCTTTAATCAGGCTTGCTCTGGTTCCTGTTGGTATACCTATGAGATGTTTGAGGGAACATAGTTCACAGATATGTTCCGTCGAGGTAGTTCGAAGATTTGCCTGATCTGATAACCAAAAACTCTGAAATGCTGGTATGCACTTTAAAGGGGTGTAATAGGGTGCATGTCCTGCAAAGTATGCAGCGATTAGTGCCAATAGGTATCTGAAAGTCTGTTGCAGGTCTAGCATATAGAGAGCACGTGGCCTGTGTGTTGCGATTGGATTTTCCCAATCGGTAGCTGAACAGACGCACAGTAAGCACCGAGCTTTGGCACTGCATGCTAAGGCTGGATGTTGGTGTCTCACCTGACATGAATAGACGGGTGAGACACCCACGAGTTAAGTTACTTCTGTGACAGCTTGGCAATGAGACGTCTATTCTTTTCGTTTTCTACGATGCGGTAGGTTGCTTGCCAAAGAGTTTTGGATTTGCCTACGGACTGGGGGTTAGTGTCAGTGTCAAATACTGTCTGGACGAGTGTGACACCTATAGCCTGCCAGATTTGGATTGGATCGAATTCCCAGTCTAGATCTCCGTTGTCCTTGGTGTGAAGAAGAGCACGGAATGCCCCGTAAATTGGCATGATGAATCCAGAAGAGATGTTATAGTCTTTTTTCCGTTGCAAAAATTCAGTACGGTCCTTATTGGTGTTTTCGATGCCACGAATGCTACCGAATTTGGCTCCTGTACCGTTCATTTTCTTATAGTCTCTGTACTTTTCTGCCATTTCCAGTTCTATGGTCTCGTAAAGATTCACAAGGCTTGGAACAAGAGGTAGCAGCCTGCGGTAAATGTTGTCCGCGGTGGGTTGGTTGCCAGAAGAGTGTTTGTCCCATTCGTTCTTATAGTCCTTGAAAACGTTGGCTTTGCCAGAGTATGCAGCTACAGGCACAGAAGTGTCGTCTGGGAAACGAGAGATGTTAAACGCGTACATCAGCCTAAGCAGGTCAGCAATCGGTATCCGCTTGTCCTCGTTGTCCTTGTATGCGATGTCCTGCCCATACGGCTCGTTGGCTATTCCTTCCTTGATGAAGTCGAATCGGTCTTCGAGGTTGAACAGTGCGATATCACTGACTTGAACAGAGGTGTTTCTGGCATCCGAGAGTGCGGCGACATCTAGGTCGGCTCCGACGAAGATCTCGAGTTTGACATATTTATTTATGTCCTCGGGGATCTGGTCCCTTCTCTCTTTGATGGCCTCATAGGTGTGACCACCATCGAGGACGCCATATCTATCTTCATCATGGTCGAAATCAATGGTGATGAGGGAATTCGGAGCGTCGAATTTGACTTCATTTGCCAACAGGACCATTCCGCGGTTGTGGATGTCGAAGTACGGGTCAGTTCCTGATACGGCTTCCAGTAGCTTCTTCGCTGTTGTGGTGCGCATATTCACTTCGCGCGGGTTAACTTTGGTGGGCATGTCTGTAGGGAGCTCCCTCATGTTTGCCCAAGCGAAATACGTTGTAACGGTTGGGTCTGACGGCGATTTGACGGTCCGCAGTGCCTTAATAGGGAATGTCATTTTCATTATATGTTCCTTTGTGCTCATGAGCCGGCCTGTTTGACCGGTTACTTCGTCTGCGTTCATCCAAGACAATTCGATAAAAGCATAAAGAAGTTAAAAAGACAATAAGAACTACGGTGGTGTTTTTGTACCATGGTTCCTCTAAAATGGAGTTATGACTGTAAGAAATCGTAATAATGCTCGCTATTCCATTGATAGGCCGGTCATGGTCAGGATCGGTGGGATTATCAAACAGCTTAGGAAGAGTTTGACTGATGTAAATCCACCTACCCGGGAAGGCTTTATTAATGCTGGCTCAGATCTCGGGCTGCCAGCTGATTGGATCACAGAGAAATCATTGGCGAACATCGAGAATGGATTGAACATGCCTTCGCTCAGAACTCTCTATAATCTCTCGATCGCTCTACAGACAGACACTACGGATCTGTTTGTCAAAATATCTCGAGCTTTTCTTAACGACGATAAACGAAAACCAACAAACAGGCAGGCGGAACAGTAATTAAATGGACATTTTCAGATACAAAGCCTGCGGAATCTTAATAAGTTTCCAATTGAGCGCTTAGAGTTGCTGCGTCGATGATTGGAACTGCTGTAGCAACAAGCATGACTTGAATGGATCCTGATAGTTTAAGGGTCTATATACTCTGTAAGTAATAAGTAATCAAGTACTGTTTTCGGCGCTATTGAATAGTTGGCAATCCAAAGTGTCCCCTGTGGGACTCGGACTCGCAACCCATGACTTATGGGATTTAAGGGTTTCCTATCATATTGTTATTCAGGTGATAGCTGTTGTTGCTGCTATATTGGCCGGTTTAATCGGCCTTTTATGCTTCAATCCAGGACGCTTACGGAAGGAGTGTTAATGGAGTTTTTGCCTCACTGGCAGCCGCCAGAATCTTGGATTGACTGGCTGGATCAGCGGATAGTAGATATGTGTGTACACGGTGACACTGCACGGACTATAGAGCACTGATGGTACGTGACTTCCCAGTTTGTCAGAGTAACTCAAGTGGGACCCTCACAAATTACTTCAAAGATGATATGGGCCTGGTTAAAGGAAGATAAAAGCAACCCGACGCATAGATCAAGGGCGAATGCGTTGCGCTCATTCTTTACCTGGTCGCATGTATCGAAGAGCCTTCCTGATAGTCCATTAGGCATAGTGTCGGCCGCCAAACGCAAGAAGAAGCAGCAGCCAACGCCAGTGGAAGCTGTGTCTAGGGTGCTTGTACACCCAGATCCGGGGTCAGATTGCCTGTGAGATTATTTGCTGACGCTGATTTACGAAGAACAGAGCAGTAACGGCGAGGACAGAGAACATTCTCGACGATCTTACGGGTAAAGGAGATAAGAATCGAGTAGTCCCACTGAGCACAGCACTTGAGAACGAGCTTAAGCGGATGCTGAAAAGGTGGATCTCCCCAGGTCAACTCGGGGGGGGGGGCACTTGTGTGGTGATACGGCGTACCGCCTGGAAAAGATACTAACGGCTCCCTCTCGACCAAGAGAATCGAATTCTGACTCCCCAATTGAAGGCAAAAGCCTAAATACGCAAGTGGTGACCGATACTTAGATTTTTATAAACTCAGTCACGGTCACCGCTCTTCCGCCATCTACGCATTCCAAAGATCTCTACGATTAATTGCGATCTTTGAAATGCTTAAATAGAGATTTTTCCTTTATGCTACAGGCACCGACAGCAGTTCCCATTGTCATGCCGAGAATAGTAGAGCATATCGTAGGCAGCAAAGATGCCACCAGCACTCCTGATATATCTGTAACTCGAATAACTTTTAAAACAATAATTGAGACTGAAAGAGTCAAACATACCGCCATGAGCGTGCACAACCCATATTCAACCATGAGCCGGAGCACCATCGAAGATTTAGGCTCACCAGCATGCAGATAACCAGAATTCTCCAGCTTGCGTCTACGACATAAGACAACCCCAAAGACAAAGCACAGAAGCAAGGGCGCAAAAATTAAGGGTCGGGTCAAACGTGAGGTGAACTCGCTATTGGGATCAAACTTGTCTCCCATAGTGTAATTTATTTGCTCGGTTTGGGCGTTACTAGAAGTTTCAGAATATTGCACAGCCTGATTTAAAGTCCTGGAAATACTCTTCGGAGGCCACACAGAAGCCCAGCACTCATCATAAGCAGACGGGGTGATTACCGGTACGAGTGCAGCAAAGCCAAGCCTAGTGTCTCTACCGTCTTCCGGCCACTGATAGATGCCCGCAAGTTTCATAGGGCCAGCAGTTGTATCTACTTGTGAGCCTACATGCAAGAAAAACTTATCAGCTAGTGCCTGTGAAAGCCAAATACCTCCAGTCGTGGCAGAGGATTGTTTCCCGCCGGTAATAACAGTGAGGAAGCTTTGTGATACCTCATAAGTGTTAAGCGGACTTGTCTTCGACAAAGTCACTCGTATAGGAGTCGCTTTCCGCAGGCCACCTGCGGCTTCAATTCCAGTATTTTGAGGTAATGCCAGGCAAGCGGCAGGTTCAATCTGCTGCTCTGTCTTAATTACATAGACGTTAGAGAGGGAGCTCCTGTATGTGCGTGCTTCTTGTTCAATGCTCATAACCTGGCGGCCGTCGATTCCAGCACACGCTGCAATCACGCAGGTGAGTGTGAATAAAGTCGATAAAAACTGCGACATTCCGCTGTTGATATTCCGCCAAGCTTCTCTGAAGGTCTCACGCAAGCGCATGCACGCCCTCCTCTACAAGCGGCACATACTCCTCAAGGTTGAGTACCCGGTCACACGATTGCCATACGAACGGATCATGTGTTGCAATCACAACGGCCATACCCCTGTCAGCCAGGAGTCTGAGACTGTCCGCCACTTGGTGGGCAGACCTCATATCCAGCTGAGCAGTAGGTTCATCTACCAAAAGCAAATCAGGCTCACAACAGATTGCCCTAACTAGCATAAGCCGTTGGGCCTCCCCACCAGAAAGGTCGCAGAAGAGAGATTCAATCCTGGTTTGCAAACCGAACTCAACAAGAGTCTCTTCCGCCTTTTCATTTGCTTGTGGCCTTGGCATACCGTGAGCAATGAAAGGGAAACTGGCTATATCTCTGACTGTCCTGTATTTAGGACCGTAAGGGTTTTGGAAAACCCAGCAAACTCGCGAACCTTTGCGGATATCTACTCGCCCGCTGTATGGCTTTTCCCAGCACGCTATAAGAGATAACAAGGTCGATTTGCCCGAGCCGGAAGGTCCGGTTACAGCCAAAGTCTGACCCGTTTCCAGCTCAAAATTTACATGTTCATACAGTAAATCAGTCTCAGGGAATCGGTGAGACACATCCTTCACCTGTACTATCAAAACCCCCCGCGAATTGCTACTCATTGAGCGACCTTGCAGGAAGTTGTATCGATGGCTGAGCCAAGATTGACAGATTGTAAAGGCTTAGAAGAAGATGCCATAACGAACCCGCCGTTCGAACCCACAATTGTAATCCGCCTGGCCTCAGAACCTGTTTGTATGCATGCATGGTCATCTTTGTATGCGAAGACAGCTCCTACCGGGATTTTAAAGGCTTTTATTGGATTCTCTAGTTGTATGCTCCCATCAACTCCAGCTGCGAGGGCATCATGATTGCCGGAGATCGAAGCAAACTCTGGACTGGCAGCAATAGTATCCAGAAACGCTTTATCCGAGCACAACCCTTCTTGCGATACGGCACCGCGCTTACCAAAGAGGTTTATCACGTGATTGCCTGGAGCCAATGATTCAGGCATTTTCTGTACGCGCACAGCACTCAAACGACCTTTTACGAGGCCTAATTCTTGTTCTGCTTGGGCTCCAAGTGTTAACTTCCACTCTCCAACTTGAATCTTTTCCGCAGGCAACCACACGACGTGCTCAAGTTTTAGTAATCCCTCGTCCGCCAGTCCCTTCTTGGTCTGCACATCTAATAGAGCCGCACGCATAAACCTATCAAAGATCTTGGGCTTCGACGATTGAACTGCATACCCCATGCGAGACAACTCCTCGCGCAACGCTGCCACATCGTCTCCTTGGTCTTGAGGGCCTAAATCACGATAGAAGGGCAAAGAGGAATGGATTGCCAGAACTGGTACATTATTGACCGAAAACGGGGAACTGCCAGAGGTAATTTCACCGCTTCCCTGAATGGCCGTCGCGGTAACCATGCCTGAACCACTCCATGACAGAGGAGTATCAGCCGCAACATCAAAACCAACTTTCACTGGATGCGAATCCAAAAAATTCTCCGTAGTGACAGGAGCCTTATGAGTCGATTCTGCCTGGGCTAAAGTCCGAGGGGTAAAACGTGATGCCATGACTATTCCAGCGGCACAGCCTGCCCCTATTAGAACAACGACAGCAGATAACAATATGAGCGCTGAAGTGAGTCTGCCTCGTGATTTTTTGAAATGTGGAGGATTTTTCATGGATTATCTACCCCATTACTTACGGTAATGCCCACATTCCCCAAAGAAAGACAATACCGCGCCTGGGATCCTTGCTTACCTGCTACAGGGAAACCAAAAATTTCTTGAAGAGTGCGATGGTCATTATCATCATTTTCACTTTGAGTCTGCAGAATTTGGGCTGATTCATTGAATTTTGCCGCTGTATATGTTGTATCTACAATCCCCGCATCCATCAGACATTGTGCTGCCAAAATTCCAGAATCTTTATAGCGCTCGGGATTATCTTGCTGGTCGCGGAACAGACCTTCTATTATTTTAATCGTATGGTCAGAACATGTAACGGACTGCTTAAACCATTGCTTACTATCAGTGTTTGGGTCCATGTTCTCTGAACTCTGATAAAGCCCATCGGGCATTTTGGTGTCGTGCTCATCATATCCTGCATTAGCCATGCACTCCAGATATTTGTCGTGGGCAGCTTCATAGTCGGCAGGATCAATATGACCTGTTTTTACTGCACGATTCAACACATCTCGCTCGAAGTCGTCCAAATCCTCACGGGAAGCATATGATTTGAAAATACTCTCAAGAGACTCAACATGCTCAGCGCTGCTCTTCTCTTGGGCCAGAGACCCACTGTGCTCAGCGCTGCTCTTTTCGTGGGCTTGATTCTGAGAAGACTTCTGGCCGCCACAACCGCAAAGTATGGTCATAGAAAGCAGGACTGCGAGAAGCACAACATTTTTCATGAGTTTTTGCACATGCATCATGAGTACCTCCCTAAAAGGTCCTCTTCCACACAAAGAACATCGTTTATATTGCCGATACTGGCATACACTGCCACAACAACTCTGTTGCCAGTAGCAAGATTGTAGCATCTCTTTTCGCCAATATCAGGCTGCCTGTTGTCTAATAGCGCAGCAGCATCTGAGGTGGAATGGCTCTTGGCGTTGGAACCCACCAAGAGCCATTCTCGTTGGGATCAGCCCTCGAGAAGAGCTCTGAACCGTGCTTGCGCTGCTAGTCCCTGCCCATCGCTGAGCCGCCAAAAGCAAACCAGCAGAAAAAGTGCGCCTGCATAGGGGTCTTTCAAACCAGTCGGTAGCGCTCAAGTCACTGATTTCCCGGGCGTTGCAGGGGAAACGGGCCTTCCTGTCCCGTCCGTCGAAGGCTCTGCGGAGCGATGTTCGTGGGCGCGTCGTGGACAGGGCGCTCAAAACTCAAACTCGTTTGAGCTACCCGTCTCGTCAGAAAGTCCTCGAGGCGTATGCCGCAGGGACGCCTGTCAAGGAGATTGCAAGCAGCTTCGACATCTACCGCAGCACCGTTTGGAAGATCGTCACCGGTGCCGGGCAGCCGACGCGCAATCATGATCTTTCCCTTGATGTTCGGGAAGAGGCCCGAGGGCTTTACGAGAGCGGTCTGACTCTCGCTGAAATCACCAAGAAGCTTGGCGTGGGCCGGTTGAATGCGCGCGCCGCCATTATCAGTACAGGAGGTGCCATAAGACCGCGGGGACGTAGACGCCAGTGACCAGCATGCGCCTAACGTACGAGATTGATGGAAGGTCGGGCTCTGCTCGAATACTGGAATATATGAGATTCGATGACTTTTTTCAACAAGTTCATGACCCGGACTCGGGATGGGGTGCCGCCGAGGAAGGGAAACGAGTCTTGAACATGGAGCTTGTGGATCACCTTGCAAAAGAGCCGATCGTCGGAGACAATGACCTTGACTCGGCAATCGGTCTTACCCGTGCTATACGCGGTGAATACGAGTCCTACGGAACGAATGAGGCACAAGTCACCATCACTAACGAGCAGTCTCATGACGCATTGAGATCCCTTCGATTGGTGCTCCTGCGCCACGGTGTGCGATTCCGTCCGCCGTGGATCGATTTCACATCGTTCAAGGAATACTGGCTAGCCCATGACGGCTACGGGAGTTGGCAGGCACGTCGCGCAATGATCGGCAAGGTGTTCGAGCCCATCCTGGAGCAGTTGGAACAACTCCAGGAGCGGGAGATTACCAACGAGTTGACGCGGCCAGTATCTCCACGCGATGCTCTCGGTTGGCCGATGGTAGACGAATATATTCAACAGCTGAGGGAACGGTTCCGTTCCGCACTATCCGTTGCAGACTACAAAGACGTTGGCAACAGGTGCGTCGGCGTCCTCGAAGCGCTCAGCGCGACGGTCTATGATCCCAAAACCGATTGTCCCGAAGGAAGTACTCCTCCGCCTGTAGATAAAACGGATATCCGCATTGGAGCGTACATTGATCGCAGACTCCCAGGAGCTTCAAATCAGGAGCTTCGTGGTCTGGTCAAAAAGGCATCGGCACTTGCACACAAGATGAAGCACTCACCCAGAGCGGATCGCACATCAACAGGAATTGCCGCAGACTCGGTAATTCTCCTGGCAAATATCCTGCGCAGACTCCAAGAAGCAGGAAGATCCTGACGCAATCGCCATAGCTTTCTCGCAAGTCAGAAAAGGCAGGAAAGAATAATCAAAAACCATGGCAACTTGAACGAGGACTTAACCCGAACCTAGCGGTGGTATAGATACACAGAATCAACGAAGCGTCTCAATCGACGAATGTTATTTGGAGACCCTGTATGAATTCCAGCAGTCACTCCATGGCGCCAAGATACAGCCGGGCAACCGGTTGCTTGTATTAACAGATATTCGTCGACAATCCCAACCGTAGGCAAGGCGTTGCACCCCTGTTGCACTTCTATCTAGAACCCAGGATCAATACCGCCGTTCACTCGGTCTGATAGCATGAACAAGCAAACACAACAACGTGTCCAAGTATCCTGCTGCGCTCACGGAAGCCATAGAAAAAACAAATTCGTAGTACCATGACGAATATGTTTTGTGCGTAGTTGCACTCTGGAAAGAGATACACATATGAGAGTTACTAAGCGATATGGAATTAGCAGTCCTGTAGAATTTGTAGATGTCGAGATTTCTGGTGACAATGAGGTGTTTCTCGATCCAAGTGCCATTCGTGCGGATCCATCAGTTTTGGGTAGGTCAGCTGAAAAACACCTTGTATCATTTTTCTCGGAAATTATACGTCTCCGACAATCGACATCTGCAGCAAGTTTGGCAGCAGGTCGGGATCCTTCTATCTGCCTTAGGCGAGGTGAACGAAACTCGTCTTGGTCTTAGTAGAGGACACCCGAGAGGGAGTGGCGTTGGCCCTCACTATGCAGATGATATATGGCGTCAACTATCGATGCCTGTTGTTCAGTACGCTGCACTCCACAGACTCGAAGATATTCGGCTGTTTTTCGATGGAATTGGACCAGATCGAATTTCAGATATAACGACAAGGATTATTTATCCAGAATTAGTTCAATTCAATCATTCAATGTTGAATAAGTATCCGGCTTTAAAAACAAAAACACGAAACCAGGATAGAGAAGTTTACAATTCTGGAACAAGGCAGCTTATAACCAAACCATTTCTTCTGATAGATCCTACGACATCGACCATGCGCGAAGATTGCCTTCTGCTGGTCCCTAAAAAATGGGTTTTCTGGCGATCTTTGATGGATTTGACACCGTTCTACAATCGTTTTGCTACTGAGACTATTCAAGATGAAAGGACGACATACACATCAGATAGTAGAAAGCTTGCACCGACTAAACAAAAAATCAAAGACGAATTTCCTGATAAACGGGAACTTAACAACATACAAGCGGTAAAGTATAAGCGACAGGGTCGTGATCTTGTTGAGGAATATCGTTCTGAAGTTCTGAAGGATTTTACGCCAATGACGGATGATGAGTTCAAGAAATATCTGGGTCTCTGACCATGTCAGCATTATAAGGTTGTGAGGGCGGTTCGGCGTCTGTTCTGCCGGTACAGAAGATATAAAGTCCTTTACTCGAATGTTATGGAATTCGGAGAGGGTAATATTTTGGGGCGCCCATTTAACCGTGAAAGGTGTTCATGATGACACTAACTCGAAAACGCTATGACCGTTAGTTCAAGAGTGCTGCCACTCTGATGCTCACCACCCGAGCATCCGCTACGTCGCCAGCAACCAATGGTCCAGCCGCCGCTACCTGGACGTGTTCCGACTCAATGACACTAGAACACAGCGAACTGAAAGCGCACACAGGCCGACAAAAGCCTATTTGCTCAAAAACTCGGGAATTACCCTTATTATGCCTACATTCATGACTTAAACGTCTGGAGATGGTTGTCGAGGATGTACGAGCGGTGGCCATCACAAGCGATGATGTTTCCGCCCTGCGGGCATCGTTCTGTATAGGGCGCAGAACTTCAGTGTTTGACTTCTTGTAGAGGATCATTATATCAAGGCGGATAAAAAAGAAGAATGGGGAACACAATACCGCTATCGGACATCCACCCGTGTAAGCTAGCTGACATACGTACAAAAGCTGGATTATCGATGAGGGAATTGAAATATGGCGGAAGATGAATTGGAGTATGAAGGTCAAGAAGATTTAGACAATGAAGAAATACCTTATTTAACGTATGATGTCATGACATATCCTTCAGATTTGACCTTTCAAGTCTTGCTTGATATGTGGAAACAAGGTGACATATTTATACCTGAGTACCAGCGAAATTATGTATGGAGTCAAAAGCAAGCTTCATTATTAATTGACTCGTTTCTTACAGGGCTGCCAGTTCCACAACTGTTTTTCTACCTCGATAGTAACAATCAGTTCCAAGTTATTGATGGGCAGCAAAGGCTTACCAGTATAATTTATTATCTCGAGGGCTTTTTCGGTGGAGAACGACCCAATGGGAGTCGAAAAGTATTCCGTCTGACTGGACTAAGTGATAAAGCTCCCTGGGCGGGTAAATCTTTCGATGAACTTGATCAGAAGCAACAGCGCAAACTTCGCTCCAGTGTCATTCGTGTAATGAATGTCCAGCAGATTCAGCCCGACAACGATGGCTCCAGTGCCTATTACATCTTCGAACGCTTAAACACTGGGGGCACCCGCTTAAGTAGCCAAGAAATTAGAAACGTTGTGTATCGAGGTCCTTTCAATGAAGGGCTTAAACAACTTAATAGTGATTCGAATTGGCGAGCTTTGTTGGGTAAACCGACACAAGATAGACGACAAAAAGATACTGAGCTAGTACTAAGAGTGTTTGCGCTATCTTTTTATAGAGACCAATACGAAAAACCCTTAACGGAATTCTTGAATAAAGTCATAGAAGAAAACCGAGAAGCAACAATTGAAACTGCGTACCATTTTAAAGTTGCCTTTACGAGAGCGACAGAGCTCGCCTGCAGTAGGTTTGGTTCAAGACCATTTCATCCGCGCGGTCGACTGAACGTTGCGACATTAGATTCGGTGTTATCCGTGCTGATTGGAAATTACGATGAGCTCGATATCGAGCACCTTGCCCAGAATTGGAATAGGCTGAAGCAGGATACGAAGTTTATCGACAGAACAACGACAAATACGACCGACGAGAAAACAGTTCAACTTAGGATTCTTACTGTTCTTAAATATCTCAGTAAGAAACAATATAACGATGATGATCAAGAACATGTATCAGCACGCTGAAACGGTTCTTGGTGGGTTAAAAGTTGCTTATCCTTACATAAGCAGACCCGATCAACAGATTGCCTTTACAGGTATGGTTGTTGTTGCTGCTGTCACCTCTTACGAAATTGAAATACGGCATGCTTTGTTTGAATTTGTCGATTCAAGAGAGGATGAGATATTTAGTGTTTTTGCGCACGAACACTGGAAACGTACGAATGGAAGAATTTCATATGCCGAACTTTCGTCGAAGTATTTAAAATGTTTTGGTGAACAGTATGAACAAAAATTTAAAACTATTAGCCAGCAGAAGAACGATATTTTGGTAAGACAACATAAGATAAATGCAATCAATAGTTATGGGCAAATCCTTAGTAATCGCAACTCGTTCGTTCACAACGGTATGAGTAATTCGATAAACCTTACATTTGATGAGGCTCTAAAAGATTATGAAGAAGGCAAGCATGTAATAGAATGGTTCTCATCGGCAATTTTATAGCCGTTCCTCAAGTTATACCAAGTTTCGCGCACGGCATTCCAGTCCTCGGTCTTTACTGGTTTGACTGACTCTTGGATTTTTTGGCAGTGTCCGTTCATGAGATGATCATCCGACGTGGAAGTCCTTTTGCTTCTTTTCTCCGTTCTCATCCCAGTGGATGCGGACGATATCTGGGTCACCACTTTGGAAATAGTGAATAACGTGAAGTTGCCGGGCTTGACCGGCATGAATTGTTGTAGGCTCATCATCCCCGATCAGCATCATGCTCGGGTTCTCACCCAAGACTTCGAATGTGACGTCCGTGGCATCCTTGTCACCGGAATTCGTGATCTCAATCCAATATCGAGTTGTGTACCTCGCCCTGCCTCTTTTGTCATAGTCTTTGAGTTCTCGTTCTTCATGGGGCTGTGCAGAAAAACTCACTCCATGCGGTCCGGTCGAACCAGGGTCGTGAACAGTGAAGTCGAGCTTGTCAATGTCGAATTCGATCGCTTTCCACACTTCATTTTCCAGTTGCGCAACGTTGGAGAACTCTCCCAGCAGCCCTTGCTGACGGATCTGACGGCGGAATTCCCTCAAACCATCAAGCTGTGCCGTGTCAATATCGCGGGGTAGTGGCGCCGTTGAGAAGTACAGGTGGACGGGTTTGCCTGTGGCGACGGAACGTTCGATCTCTTCGACCGTTCCAGAAACCGAGCCTGGTGTAGGCGAACCGAGACGGCTACCGAACAGCGCGATGACAATGTCGGCGCTATCGACGCCCTGTTCGTTAATCTGTGACTGAGGGTGTTCTCCGAGAAGTGGCACGGAAGCTGTCTCCCAACGCCAAGGAAGAAGAACAATATGTTTCGAGATAGAGTTGGCATCATTCCAGTTATGGAGTGCTCTTTCAACAGCATCTCGCGCTTCGGTGATATCCGAAGGAGAGGCGATCACTACGCGAAGGATGGAAGCAGTAAAACTCATATGCCTAAGCCTACGAACACATACCCACATCCGCAGAACTATTGGCAAACTTCTGCTGTTTTGGACTGGATTTGACCTGTAGACTGAGTGGGAATGAGGCTGTGATCAGCTTCCTGTATAAGAAAAGAAAGATAGTATGCAGGTCGCTCCGGTCTGGGACAATGCTGTGTATGGAGATTGGTGAGCGTTGGGGTTATCGGGCGCATAGCGTTGACTCGTTGGTTGAGGTCGAAGTCCTCAAGATCGGGACGCAGAAACCACCACGGACGCTTGTCCGGTTTATCGATGAACAATTTGAGGGTAGACAGGAGTGGATTCCACCTGCTCGTTTGAAGGTGATCTGGAAAGATGCTGTGGAGTTCGAGGCTCGAGAGGCTCGCTGGGATAGAGTCGATACTCATCCTGGTTTGGAAGGCGCGCCAGTAGAGTTTGCGATCGACGAAGTCTTTAGAACGCTAATTGACGACGAGTTGGCTAGTCCCGCGTATGGCTATACCGGAGTGACTGCTGTAAAGGATGTTGCTGGTCTCGCTGGATATTTGCAAATTGATGAGTCTTTGCTGAGAGATGCTCCCGAATCGTTTGATGACGAAGATGGGTGGATTGTGCCATGGGCGACCACTGAGCTTATCGTGAGAACTGCCTGCACTCTCTACTCTGACAAGATGCTGCATGAGGTCGAAAAACAGGAATCAGAAGTCCAACTGGAATCAACACATGGGCGATGGTACAAGAGTTACTTTCATAAAGACGAAGATATTTTTGTTACACCGGAAGAAGTTGCGTCCAGCGACTTCGAAGAGCCTTATGGTAAACGGTGCCGTGACTTGTTGCGCCAATGGTGTGGTGCCGAGACTGTCGCGCGTCAGGACGAGCTCAAAGCGTTACGGCAAGAGGTAGTGCGGCTGGATGAGCTAGTGACTCATGCGATCCGTGTCCTGCGTACCGCGAAACTCACGACACAGGCTGATGATATTCAACGTCGGTTTGGCGTTCCGATTATGCAAGCTCGCAAATCACGGTAACCAGGTGCGTGGTTCGGGAGGGTTCTCAACACTCCATCCATGAGGCATGTACGCATCCAGTTCTTTTGCTCCTAACTTGCTGCATTCACTCATGGTCAGTTGGGATGTGTCGTTGAGGGGATCGATATGATCTGCATGTTCATTGATCCACGTCGCCCACTCCAGCGCGTGTTCTTGTGCTTGCTCATCGAATTCCTCAACATGATGCCGGATCGCTTGACTATAGGAGCGCAGCCGTGCCGCGTTCTCACATTGCTCAGCTTGCTGCCTCGCACGATCAGCATTGAGCTTGAGTAAATAGGCCTCGCGGGCCTTGGGAATGGCTTCCTCCCATTCCTTCACCTGCTTTGCATGATAGGCTTCAAGTTTCTTTCGTCTATCTTGTGCGGCGTGGCTCCATTCTTCGATGATGTCGAAGAACTCGGGAAGTTTGGAGACGAGAGTCCATCGCTGGCGATCCGCCCACGATCGGGAATTGTAGCCGGGATCGAGCTCCAATTTGAGGCGGCCTGACCAGACTTCCTTGCGCGTCGGGCTGACTCGTTGCCATTCATACTTGCGTTCAGCCATATCCTCATCCGTGTAGACATCGCGTTTCACCCTCTCTTCACTGAGTTTGCAGCGATAGTGATCTTGGCCAACCCTGATGAGAAAGCTCGGATCCGTGTCCACACTCAGCGTCCATCCACGCCGAACGCATTCTTCACTAATGCCTTGTACGAGTGCCAGTGCTCGCGGACGGGTTGTCTCATTAACCATGAGATGCGAAGCGTGCTCAATGAGCGCTTGTATCTCGGGTCGATTGCGATCAGCTTCAGCAGGCACGGGAATCTGGGGCGGCATCTCTGCCTGCGTTGAAGATCGTATGAGTTCAATGGTCAACGGTCCTCGCCTAGTCCCGGTCACTTTCAATCGGCGTTGAGGACCCAAACCTCCTGAAAAACGCAGCTGTCTGACGGCACGAACATAACCGATTCGCTCCGCATCACTTGGTTCGTCGAAACGAAGCACGCCGCCCGCAGACTCAAGACGATCAAGAAGATCATCAACAGGCTTGTACGGTGGCTCGGAGGTAGGGAGGGATGTAGCGAGTTTCGCTTCGGTAGCATCAGGATTTTCGGATGACGGATATGCGCCATGCTCCAAGTAGTAACGTCCTTCATCAGTAAGGCTCGCACGCCAGGACCTACCATGCCCCTGTACGGATAGCAACCCACGTCGATCCAATGCGCGCGCCGTCACCCGATGATCGAACCCATGCTCATACACGCCTTTCGGTCGCCCTTCACCGACCCACCGCAAAACAGCCAGCTGTTTCTCGTTAAGTAGATTCTTTTCGGCCACAATGACCTCTCTTTGAACGCGATCGTTAGCCCGATACTCGTTATTACTTTAGACAAACGGTGGCTCAAACTAACTATGTCCTACATCCTCTTCGCCTAGGAGGGATGAATTCATGTTTGCTGAATATTGAGGAAGCTCATATTTCCCGCTATGTTTTATTGGCCCATGATGTCGACTAAGCTAGCTTTCGCTGTGGTGTTGCGGGTTCTTTTCATAATTGTTCTCTGTTTTGAACAGGCTTGTTTGATTTCTGGGCGTGGCCGTAACGTTCACCGTTTGTCGAGTCTTAGCAGTCTGTCCATCACGCCCGGATTGAGTGGAACTCCCGGTTGCTTGTATTTCAGGAGGTAATCACCATAAATGTTGAGCATGAGTTGTACGGCCGGTGAAGTAACGAAAGTCTGATTGTGCTCTAGTGCGCCAATGGCTTTGCATACTTCCTCTTTGGCGAGGCGCTGCAGTTGACGCTTTGTACCGGCACGCTGCTGTTTGTTGAGGGTGAAGTGAATACTTTTGTCGTCATTTATGTCATGTGTGTGCACGAATGGTCGTTGATCGTCGAATGGCTTATGCGTCTGGCAGGTGAAACGTAGACACACTTCGAGCTCTTGCTGACGCATGCTTGTTTCAATATCCGTAGTGTCGAAGAGCAGGGCACTGGTCATTTCGTCAGTGATCATTGTTGACGCACTGATGAGGATCCATCTCACATGGCTTTCGGCTGATTCACGTATCATCTGAACGACTTCGGGGAACACGGGGAGTTCTCCCTGTCGGCATTTGCGAGGCGGCTTGCCTGGTTTGTTGATGGTGAGGTAGGAGTAGTCACACTGCATGTCAATGTAGACGGCGAGACCGCCATATTCATGTTTCGGCGTCATGCCTCTGCCATACTCGGTAACGGTTTTACGGTAAGAGTCGGCTTTCTGCAGGTGATGTTTCAGAGTAAATTCTAGGTCCTGTATTTGGCTGGATGTATCCGATTCGGAAAGCATTCGCGCATCATCTGTGAGTAGTTCGCTCAGCTTCTTGACGACTCTGGATTCTTGTTTCTCATCATTCCAGTCGATGTGCTTGCCCTCTTGCTGGAGGGTATCTTGGCTGCTTTTGATCCGTTTGAGCTCTGACTGATAGGTTGGCTTTTTATTGGGTCTGCGCGGGTTAGTGTATAAGTGACCGCTCGGATCAGTGTGGAGATGTTCGACACCAATGAGAGTATTCGGTCGAGAAGGCATCTCGAGGATGAAATCGGGACTTTCTTCAGCGGCTACGATCGGGCCGAAGATACGATCCACCATCGCATGTCCGTAGGCACTTGACCTGTCAAGAAGGTTGAGAGCCTGTTGAAAATGGTTTTGCTCAACATCTTTTTTACCAAGTGAACCACTGCGTTGCTGTGTCATGTTCTCATTCTATGGTTCAGCCACACGGACTTGGGGACATTAGATACCTAAGAGACATTGTGGAGTTGCGCGTCTAGAGCGCGAGGCATGATATGGCTTTTAGGGGATTATACAGCTGGCATTTCTGTAGCCTGAAATGGAGGAATTGCTGCTTTAATCCTTAGTGGACTCGCCATCCATTGCTGACTCTGTATGTTCGCGAAATCTGGCAACAGTACTACCTGATTCAGGAATCTAGACAGCGTCGAGAGATATTCTTGACATCGAATCTGTTGGATCTGACCTGTCACTGTCTTCATGTATTTGCCATAACTGTGTAAGCTCGGCATCATCGCTTGCCGGGGCTACTTCTCTATTTCTGTCAACTTGGGTGAAGCGCGGTACTGGGAATGCTGTTCCGGTCAGCACGGCTTGGCCTTTTCCCAATGAGGGAATGGTCATGAGGGAGGAGTGATCGAGCGTCGGCATGGTATTTTCCAGCGACCTTAAATCTCTGTCATTGACCAGTCGATGGATGATGTAGTTATGTATTTGGGAAAGAATGGTTGATGATATGTCAGCTGGGCGCTGTGATGCGATAGTGAGGTAGAAGCCGAATTTTCGGCCTTCTTTGATGATTTCCTCGAAGGAATCCAATCGGTGGTTCTGCCAGTTGTCGCCATCATCACGTTGGATGTCACTAAGTATGTTGTGTGCCTCATCGATAATGAGATGCGATGTTCTGGTGATCGACCCGGTGTCTGACTGTTCCTTTTTTTGTTCGTCATAAATCATGTTCGCGATCAGCATGGGGAGGATGCGCTTGATCTCTTGATTTGCATGGACAAAGGAATAGATCGTCAAAGACTTCCCACTTCGGTACGCGTTCCCCATCTGAGCGGCTGGAACAATGTCAACTACTTTATTCAATGATTCAAGTCTGGTCTTGATCCGTGAAAACATAGGACCCAAATATTGTGGATCGGTGCCATTCCAAGCAGTCGAATACACTCTCTGGTAGCGGAAGAACATGTGCAATTTATCAAGAATGCTCAAGCTTTTATATTTGTTTTGAATAGCAGAGCTTATCCCCTCCCAGCCCAGTCGCTTCTTGCCTTCGTCGCTGATTGTCTGATCTTGGGGGTTGAACCATATACTGGAGCCAGAGGAATCTTGTATTGTTGAGCTGCCGTTAGTGTAGTGTCTCAATTCTCTGAGCTGGGAAAGGCAGTCGGCACCGCAACAGTTTTCTGTGACTTCCACCCAATCACCTAGTGCATCATCATTGGTAGCGTTGCCCGTTAAGATTATCTTTTGCAGCAGTCCCATACAAAGTTTCATGAAGGGCTCTGGTTCCTTCACTTCTTCGAACACGTTCAGAGATCGTCTAATAAAAGGCGCTTGCACTCCTGGTTTCGCTTCGAACAGCATGATAAGTACATCTGGGTTGATGATGTAATCCTCGGAGACTTTGACCTTCTTGGCCATTCCTTTTTGTGATCGCGTGTCCACGTTGTAGCGTTCTATGCGATCCTCAGGGAATCCGAAGATGCCTTCGCTCCGGTATTCGCCGTTGAAATCGATGACGGTGAACCTGCTCTTTTTCAGAATGCCTTCACGATATTTGCTGTGCAGCAGCTTGTAGTAGAGCGCGTGCAGAGTATTTGATTTGCCGCTGCCGGTGTTGCCGAATATGCCGATATGTCCGGCGAAGAACGCGTTGATGGGGATAAGTACTGTGGAGCGTTCGAGCAAGGCTGTGCCGATGGGGATGCTGTCTGTGTTTCGTCCGGTGGCATAGATCGCGGACAGCTCCGCCTGGGTGGTGATGTAGGCTTCGTTGCCTACCATCGGGGCGTATGAGCTGGTGACGATGAATTGATTATCCTCGATCGCTCCAAGCATTTTGACGCTGATGAGACGATTGATGGAGTTCTTGCTGTACCTATTGTCGAATTCGTTGCTTCTGATGGTGTTCTGCTGATCAATGACCTTTTCCGAAGTGATCTTCGCAATGAGTTTGACGTCGTTCTGCCTGACCGTGACGTACGCTCCGAGTCGCGGTCCGTAGAGGATTTGACCGTTGTGGATGATCTCATCGTCATTGATGAGATCATACGTGCCTATCAGTGTCTGGTCTCCGTCAACAGATATGACAACACCAATGACATAGTTCGCCTCGCCCATATCTATTTGCTCCCTATCCCACTGTCTGCTTGTGCCAGTATGGGAAAGCTGTCGGCATTGTTGGGCATGAGCAGTCTTGTCACGGTCTTTAGGTTTAGTCGTATGCTATCCGACTTGTTTTCTGTAGCCTTGGAGTCTGCGTGAGGTGGATCATGCTTTCCAAGATTGATCACACAATTGGCCACGTCTTTAGGTGAGAGAATCAACAGGTTCGGATTCGATATCGTTCCGAGATTGTGCATGATGTCTTCTCTCGCATTGCCAGTGTCCGGTTTAGATGTCTCGTCAGAGTAGGCGAAGATGCACACCTGAAGCCCAGGATTTTGCAAAGCTCTCTGCATCATGCCCTTGATGTGCTTGTCTTGGAAGGAGAAGCCTATGACGAACAGTATCGACTGCGGTTTATCCAATTCAATGTTGAACAACCGAAGCATCTCGAAGAAGTGGCGGCTCTCCATCGTATGCTCCGACTCATTTGCATCAGGCAGAACAAGAAAAGGATTTTCTACGGGCTGGCTGAGCACCTCAATGAGCTCTTGATCTTTGTCTGCTTTGGATTGTCCCCAATTAATGGATCCATGTGGTTTGATGAGTCTAATCGTCGGGGTTTCATGATTGTAATTGTCGAACTGACCCCTGAGTGCCGTGGATCGGTCGTAGTTGAAAGTGTTGATGTAACGCCTAAAGTAGCCGTTCGCGCCGTCGTTGAAAATGACACCATAGTTCTCCTGCATAACTTGGTCCATGGCAGCTTCAATGAAAAGGTCGTAGTTCGTAGTAAAGATGTTCGCGGATCTCGGCACAGCCCTCGAATTGGACATACTGAGAATGGAAATGATCATTGATATGAACCCGACGTATGCCCCTAGAGTGTCCATTTCCTTACCAGCCGAGACCGACCCGGCGGCAAGATCAGAAGAGACTTGGCGTATTTGGTCGATAAGTTCTTTTGGCTTCTGCCCATCTGTCAAGGTTGGTATGGCTGGTTGTGACGCCCCTGCTCCAAGAAGGAAGTTCAGTCGTTTGCTATAACATAGCTTTCGTAGCTGTCGGATATCCAGGTGCGGGGCGGGATACTCACCATCGTTGGATGTATTATTGTCAGACATCTGCCCTTCTCTCGCATGCACGGTTTTAAAACTCCGCAATACGGTTATTTTACGTCGATATCAGATGCTGAAGGTAGAGGCGCAAGTGGGATAAAAGTAGCCAATGTTCGAAGTCGAGAAACGCGCTGCTTCTTTCTTAGCTGCTTGCCAAGTTGCCATTGACCTTCTCGATTCTGGAACTTAGGTGCCATACTTAGACAGCCGAGTGTTCGCAACAGGTCTAACGGTTCTCGTTGACCTGTGTTTTGGGGTTTTAAATATCAGTTAATGCCCGTCTTTCCATCACAGGTTTCTGCCTTTGCGCGTCATAGTCCGGGTATCCCTAAGAATATGCGGAATGGGATTTATAACCTGCGCATTGCTTCGTGTTGTATCCAGCGCTGTTCGTATGCGCGCTGCATTGATCTTTTGCTTTATGGCCGCGTCTTTTGACTCTGGCCCGGGGGGGGGGGGGGGGCTGGCTGTCGGTGATGTGGTAGCGATGGCGGTAGGCGACGATGGTACGTACAACTTTGAGCCATGTTGCCTGCCGTTTTAACTCGGTGGGTTTGGGGCCGAGTTGGGTAGTCCAAGGCTCACGATTTGCGATGGCCTTGTCAGGAGCGTGGCGGCGCATTGCTCGATGAGGGTTTGCCGTTCGGTGAGCACCTGCGCCGCGATCGCTGAGGGGTTGAGCCGGCCCTGAGCCTCTGCTGTGCTATGTCTCCCATGAGCGGCGCAGCGCGTTCATGGACGTAGTCTTCCTTGCATCGGCGGGGCCGACCAACACGTCCACGACTAGACCCGACAATGCGATCGCCGTCAACGCCTTACTATTAGAACAATGACAGCAGATAACAATATGAGCGCAGAGGTGAGCCTACCACGTGATTTTTTGAAATGTGGAAGATTTTTCATGAATTATCGGCCCCATCACTTATGGTAATGGACTCACATCCCCCCACTTTTCCAAAGGAAGACAAATACCGCGCCTGGAATACTTGCTTGCCTGTTACAGGGAAGCCGAAAATTTCTTGAAGAGTGCGTTGATCATTATCATTATGAGTCTGCAGAATTTGAGCTGACTCGTTGAATTTTGCCGCTGTATATGTTTTATCTACAATCCCAGCATCTATCAAATATCGTGCTGTCAAAATTCCAGGATCTTTATAACGCTCGGGATTATCTTGCTGGTCACGGAACAGAGCTTCTATTATTTCACGGAGTCTGCCCCCGAGAAGAGCTCTGAACCGTGCTTGTGCTGCTAGTTCCTGCCCATCGCTGAGCCACCAAAAGCAAACCAGCAGAAAAAGTGCCCCCCGTGGGATTCGAACCCACAACCCACGACTTAAAAGGACGCTGCTCTAACCATTGAGCCAGAGGGGCAACATCTCAACACTACATGTTTGTTTTGGATTTTTCCAGTTCGCGGCAAGCCGGTTCTCAGGGGAAGCATCACTGAAAACCTGTACAGCTCGATGAAGAATCTCAGCATGAAACGTTATCCTTCCGCCCGCTTAGGCAGGTTGTTGAGATGCGTGGAGGGCGGGTGGTGGCAGGGACGGAACTTGTGCGACGGAATCCGTGCCGGGACAATAAACGAGCCTGTGTGCCAAAGCTTCTGCCAAGGCTGTAGAGAGGCATTCCTCCCCGTTGGGCGTTGGCTGGTCCTTGTTCTGCCATCTGCAGATGGCGAAGTGGCGATTGACGTTGATTACCCATACTCGGATTGAAAGAATCATCCCTGCGAGGCGATCTCTTGCCCTTGCAAGTTCGCTGAGGGAGGGAGTTCCGATGAAAGAACCGGCTCAATATGCATCGCCGCACGTACAGAGCATCACAGGCTCATACTGGCGTTCACCCGTTTGCGAGCACTGGATACTGCCATGAAGTGTACCGCCAATCCTCCCGACCTGAGCGAGCCCTTCGCTATCCATGCATCCGGCCTGTGCAAGCAGGTATCGCCTAGGAAGGGGGAGACCTTAACTCTCCTGGACAATGTGGAATTCACCGCCTCCTGGAGAGCCATGACCGGAATTGTAGGGCCATCGGGTAGCGGCAAGTCAACCCTGCTCTACTGTCTGGCAGGTCTCGAACCCGTCAGCTCGGGCCAAGTGGGAGTCCTGGGTCAGTGCATCTCTGCCAAGGGGCCTGCGGCGTCGGCACGGTTCCGCCGTGCGCACCTGGGTTTCGTTTTCCAGTCCTATAATCTGGTGCCTTCGATGAGCGTGGAGGACAACCTCAAACTGCCCTTCATTCTGCGCAAGACTCGCTGGCCGGAGGATCAGGCGTTCAAGCTGCTGGACAGACTGGGCATCAGGGGGCTACTCAAGACCAATGTGACCCTCCTGTCAGGCGGCGAGCAGCAGCGGGTTGCCCTGGCCCGCGCGCTGATTTCGGAACCCGATATCATCTTTGCCGATGAGCCTACCGGTGCCCTTGACCAGGAGACTGGTGATGTGGCCGTCAATGAGCTCGCTGCCTTCGCCGATCGACAGGGCCATGCAGTGATTATGGTCACCCACAGTCCGGAAGTTGCCTCCCGCTGCAACACTCTGGTGCATCTGTGCGACGGTCGCATAGCCGCAGCCGACAAGGTTCCTGTGCCGAAAGCGGGCATCTGATGCGACTGCTTCTGCGAGATTTCAAGGATGCCCCTTTGGCTTGGTCTGGCGTCACCCTCGTGCTGATCGCCTCGCAAACCATGGTCGGCCTGCTTGCCATGATGCTCTCTTCAGCCAAGGCCCTGGGCAATCTCCCCGGTATGGCTGAGCAGGGCCGCACAGCCTACCAAAATTTGATGATTCCCTTCGTGGCTCTTCTCATTGCCGCAGTATCGATTGTTCTGCAAGTCGTTGCGTCGGTGATCAACCAGCGCAGACGTAACCTTGCCCTCCTGTCCCTGCAAGGCGCAACTCCCTGGCAACTGACCTCTCTGACCTGTCTGCGCGTGCTCATTTTGGCGCTCGCGGCTAGTGTGGTCTCGCTGGTGGCTTCTTCTCTGCTGGCCCACCCCCTCTATGCCTGGGAGACTTCCCAGTTCCTGATTGGCAGGCAGCCTTTTATCGCCAGCCACCAGCTGGCTTCCTGGGCAGTAGGAACCTTGTGCGGAATATTGGTGGCCTTGGTCGGCGCGCTGCTGACCATCCGAACCATCAGCCAGATCAGTCCGGTGGAATCCCTGCGAGCTGCAATCATCCCTCCAAAAGCAGCGGGTTTGGTTCGTCGTATCGCTGCTTCCTTGTGTCTGTTGGCAGCGTTGGCGGTCATGTTGATGCCGATTATGCAGGCTAGGACCATCCCTGATGAGCAACTGGTCCGTTTGCACACCGCTGCGCCCATCCTGCCTATCGCCATGGGAAGCACTTTCGGTTTCATGCTCCTGCTGGCCGCAATCTGCTTGGCAGGTCCCTCCCTGCTGGGCACGGTCACCAGCGGCTGGACCAGGCTCGTCGCTCTTCACAACCCCTCATGGCTGATTGCTTGCCGGCAAGCCAGCGTCCGCATGCGCAGTCTCAGTTCCACGGTCATACCGCTGATCGTGGGAGTTTCCCTGCTGATGATGACCGATTCCTTTTATCAGACCAGCGCCGATTCCAGTAGCTTGCTGCCTCCCAACTTGGATGTCAGCAACTCAGATTTCTCCATGCTCATTACCCTTCTGGGCCCCGCACTGGTCGTCACGCTGGCTGGAGTATGCGCAGGATACCTGATTTCAGCCCATGGTCGAAGCCTGGATCTGTCCCTTATCTCGATCGCTGGCGCGGACCCGAACCAACTTGAAATCATGGCCGCTCTTGAAGGGTTCATCATGGCAACCACCGCCGTACTGATATCCTTCACCTCCAGCCTTCTGCCGGTCATGGCCTACGCTGTCGGATTCCGCAAGGTTTTCGGGGCTGCCAGCATCGGCATACCTTGGGCTCACTGGGCGCTGGTCTGCCTGCTTCTGACTTCGGCGGCATCGTTGGCTTCATGGGTCACGGTGCGCAAATCAGCAGATCGTTCCCCTGCCGGTGTGATAGCACAGTACACTGGCGAATGAACCTGGGCATCCTCGGCATACGGCGTGAGGGGGCGCGATGAAGGGCATGGCAACCTACCTATTCGAGTTGTTGAGCAATCAACGCTTGACCAGGTTCGTCATGCCTCTGCTGAGCCTGGTTTATACGCTTCTCTATGTCAGCGTCCCCATGTTTCCTCCAGTCTGGGCCGAGAACATTCCTTTGCCTGTTTGGAAGACGGTCATCGGTCTGATTGGGCTCCTGTCTTCCTGCCTGCTGTACTGGAGCAGACAGCTTCCTCTGCTTATCACGACCATGGAGACCCTGCTATACCTTGGCCTGTCATTTGCCACCTCGGATGATAGCTTCCTGATACCCCTGGTAGGCGCTCTCTATTTCTGCGTCTGTTTATCGCCAGCACCCAGGATTGCGGCAGGCGTGGGTGAGGCAGTTGCGGCCGTCAGTCTGGTCACCGTCAGCATGCATGCCGGGCACATGCTCTTTCTGGAATGGTCGGCCCGGATGGCTGTCATCATGGCGGTCGCGGCCGCTGCCGTAGCTGTCAGGTCCTATCGGATTCGACGCGAGATGCAGCAGCGCGAGGAGCAGGAGCGCATCCGCTCTGAGATGCTTGCCAGGCAAAGGGATCAGGCTATATCACGTGCCCAGGTGGCAGGGGAGTTGCACGACAGCGTGGGCCACGACCTGACCACGATCATCGCCCTGTCCCAGGGATTTGCTGATTCGGTTGAGGTCGAAGAGCTGCAGGAGGTGCTTAAGGACATCAATCAGGTTGCCAGGAACGGATTGGCTGACACTCGACAAGCTGTCAGTACCCTTGTCCAGGAGCCTGAGGCGCTACCTGAAGAGTCCGATGATGATGGGCGCAGCTATGGCTCCAGGCTGCACACGCTCGACGAACTCGACACCGTGATTGCCCATGCCCGCGCGGCTGGTCTGGCTGTCGTGTCTACTAAAACAGGGCATCAGCTGCACGACCCCAGACAGGACAACCTCTGCTTCATCGTCAGCAGGGAGGCAATCACCAACACGCTCCGGCACGCTTCAGACCCGAGCACCATCGTCATCTCCCGCGACTATGGGCAGGACGGCACCCTCCGAATCAGCATCCACGACGATGGGCATGGGGATGAGCATGGGCGAACCTTGGCCGATCGGAAACCGGTCATTCATGATCATCAAGGAGTTGGTCTCAAGCAGATTGGCGAGCAATGCCGACTGATGGGAGGGAGTCTGAGTTGCGGACCGAGCGAGAGCGGGAGATGGACGGTAGAAGCCGTCCTGCCTGGCACCAGCGAGAAAGAGGGCAACGTCCATGATTGACCTGATACTGGTCGATGATCTTGCGATCCTCCGCAAGGGGTTGGTACGCATGATCGAGTCCGACCACGATTTACAGGTCGTCAGACAAGCCTCCAATGGTCAGGAGGCAGTGACCATGCTGCGAGAGATGAAAGCAGCCGCCCAGCAGTTGCCTCGGGTGATCCTGATGGACGTTCGCATGCCGGTAATGGACGGCATCAGTGCCACTGCGGTCATTGCCAAGGAGTTCCCCGACATTCGCACGCTGATCCTGACCACCTATGACGAAGACGATTACGCCTTCACCGGTCTGCACGCAGGTGCCTACGGCTTTCTGCTCAAGGATGTGTCTACCAAAGACCTGCACCGAGCCATTCACGCAGTGGCCGATGGGGACGCAGTGCTTACCCCTCGTATCACAGCAGAGCTCATCAATCGCGACAGAGCCTATGCCCGGCATAAGGTCAGTGATCCGCAGGCCAGACAGCAGCTGGATAAGTTGACCCCCAGAGAGTACGAGATAGCCGGGCTCATCGCTCAAGGGCTATCCAACCAGGAAATAGCTCAGCGCCTCACCCTTGAAATTACCTCCGTCCGGCGCTACGTAAGTCGCATACTCGACAAGACCGGCCTGCGGGACCGCACACAAATTGTCATTACATGGTTTCAGGCCGGGATGTCTGGCTGACGATCCCTGAGCAGTTATTTCTGGCGTCGCGAGGAGAAAAGCAGAAAGAACGATAGACTCCAGTTTCGTGCTTTCGTTGACTGGATGAAGCTGAAGTCAGTGGCTAAAGCCCAGGACTTCAATTTGGGAGAACCTTTGCTGACCCTTTGCTGAATTTTTATTGAAAAGTGTGGTTCTTGCTGTATTGAGTTACAACTATTCAGTTATGCGCATGATGTTCTGGCGGGACTTGTTCGCTTTGGAAACCCCAGTTCCGTTGAATGCTGCTCATGTAAGCTGAAGCACAAAGGGGTGGCCAAGCACTCGGCAGAGGAGGTGGACCATGGGAATCCGTCTGGTGAGGATGGACCAGCCGGGGGCGGTAGACGACGAAGCAATATGGGAATATCTGCAGGCCTGTCGTGCTCGGCCTGAGGATGAAGCGGCTGGTCTCGGCCCCCTGGAGGACTGCCACAGCCTGGATGAGGTTCGTCGGTTTGGTCTGCCGGAGGTGGCTCGTCAGGCGCGCGGCGATGATCTGCCGCCGGGGTTTGTGCCTGCCCTGCAGTTCGCCGCCATGGACCCCAGCGGCAAACTGGTGGGGATGATTCAGCTGAGGCTGCAGCTTACAGAGGCGCTTCTACGCTCGGGCGGCAACATCGGCTATTCAGTTCGTCCGGATTGTCGCCGGCTGGGCTATGCCGGGCTGATGCTGGATGATTGCCTGCGACGGGCGGCCGCTCTTGGCATGAGTAGGGTCCTGATCACCTGCTCCCCGTCGAATCTGGCCAGCCGCCGGACCATCCTTTCGCGTGGCGGGCAACTGGAGAATGTGCTCCTCAGCAGCTTTGGTCAGCCAGTAGAACGATATTGGATTGATTGCAGCTTGAGGTCATTTGTTGGTGGACTAGATCAACTCCTACCTGTAAAACCGAGACAGCAAGAGCAAAGTCGGTTTGATGAGATTTAAGTGGTGGTAAATGGGCTGATGTTGGGTCTTAGGGCAACATAGTTGCGTTACCTAGTGGTGGGGAAGGTCGAAGAGCAACCGCTCAGTACAACTGCCCTGTCGGTAAAACGTACAAGTATAAGGCATGGGTAGATGTTGATTTATTGCACTACGCAGATCCGGCTGCATGAGGCTGGTCGAAAGGAATCTCCGTAATCTGCAAACGCTAGTCGTATGTTATCGAATCCGCTATTCGGCTTCTTTCGCAGCATTGTTAATATCCTGAATGGCGGATTCGATTAAATCTTCTCTTGTGGTTTCCGGAGCGAAAATCTCGTTGATCAGTTCGATCAGACGTGCATTGAATTGTTCCATCTTGTGCTTGGGAACTGCAAGCTGCGTTCTTCCTATGGTTGCGTCATGCAAGTAATCCCTGAGGAATACGGGAACGTTCTCGTATGTGACTTCGTAGTCACTCGTATTTTCCTGTCTGGAAAAGTGGGCAGTTACTCCATGCTGCAAAGTAACCGAGAAGTCTTCAACGCCGTCCTGTTCAATACTGTTCCTGGACAAAATGCACTACCTCCAATATTATTTAAAGATTTATCTTATTGTGCGAAGACCTGAAATGTTGCCTAGAACATTCTACGTCGTCTGGCGGTGGACGCATTCACAGCGACGACAAGAGCCTGAGTATTCATCTGCCAAGTCTACACAATTATTGGGTTCGGTTGTTCGGCATGAGTGTGTAATTGGACGGACTCGTACGCACATTTACTATGCTTGCTGCCTATTTTTTGTTCCACACCAAACGTCTGTTTGGGGATAGCAAACGTAGCTTTGGGGGCAAGGCTCATTCCTGTTTCGCCGGACTGTGGGATATCCGAACCCGATAAGATCTGCTACGGCGGCTCTAGAACCATTCGCCGGCTTTCCATGCGTCGATGATGCCTACACCCCGATAAGCTTCATAGACACAATCAACAGCCTTCTTGAAACTTTGTTTAAAACTTCTCGTAACGTTCGATGAACCGAATTGTTTGTAGAGCAGTTGCCAGGGCACGAGTCTAGGCTCTCGAGTTAAGGATATGTCTACCAGAGACCTGCACCGCGCCATTCACGCAGTGGCCGATGGGAATGCAGTGCTCACCCCCCCGCATCACAGCAGAGCTCATCAACCGCGACAGAGCCTATGCCCGACATAAGATCAGTGACCCGCTGTCCAAGCAACAGCTGGACAAGTTGACCCCAAGGGAGTACGAGATAGCCGGACTCATCGCTCAAGGTCTCTCTAACCAGGAAATAGCCCAGCGCCTCACTCTCGAAACTACCTCCGTCCGGCGCTACGTAAGCCGCATACTCGACAAGACCGGTCTGCGAGATCGTACGCAAATTGTCATCACATGGTTTCAGGCCGGAATGTCTGACTGATGATCCCTGATCAGTTGTTCCGGGCATTGCGAGGAGAAGAGCAGAAAGAACAATAGATTCCAAAGTGACGTTTTCGTTGATCTGATAAAGCTGGAGCTAAGGACTAAAGCCCAGAATTTCAGTTTGGACGAACTTTTATTGAACCTTTGTCGAACCATCATTACACATTATGATTCTTGCTGTATTGAGTTCCGGCTATTCGTTTATGGGCGCGATGTGCCGACGGCGATTGTTCGCTTTGGAAACCCCCAGTTCCGTTGAATGCTGCTCTTGTAAGCTGAAGCACAATGGGTGGCCAAGCACTCGACAGAGGAGGTGGACCATGAGAATCCATCTGATGAGGTTGGACCGGCCGGAGGTGGTGGATGCCGAAATGATCTGGGAATATCTGCAGGCCTGCCGTTCTCAGCCTCAGGATGAAGCGGCTGGTCTCGGCCCCCTGGAGGACTGCCACAGCCTGGATGAGGTTCGTCGGTTTGGTCTGCCTGAGGTGGCTCGTCAGGCGCGCGGCGATGATCTGCCGCCGGGGTTTGTGCCAGCTCTGCAGTTCGCCGCCATGGACCCCAGCGGCAAACTGGTGGGGATGATTCAGCTGAGGCTGCAGCTTACGCAGGCGCTTCTGCGAGTGAGCGGCAACATCGGCTATTCAGTTCGTCCGGATTGTCGCCGGCTGGGCTATGCCGGGCTGATGCTGGATGAATGTCTTCGACAAGCTGCCACTCTGGGCATGAGTAGGGTCCTGATTACTTGTTCCCCATCGAATCTGGCCAGCCGCCGGACCATCCTTTCGCGTGGCGGGCAACTGGAGAATGTGCTTTCTAGCAGCTCTGGTCAGCCAGTAGAACGATATTGGATTGATTTGTCTACGAAACGAACAGATCGGTAAACGCAATCTTGGATGCAAAAGCAGCTTTCATGTAATTGCTTCCTGGCTAGGGTCTCTGCAATGATTTTCTCCGGCTATGACGTATATGCGCATCCAGAACGCGAACTTATTTTAAGCTTATTTTGAGCGAATGCCGGTTAGTGTGTATTTTGTTTTTATGCACATTCCGTGCATTATGTACGACGGCAAAGGAACCGCCATGAGACAAACAGCTTTGACGCAGAAACCATCCGATAAGCTGCAAGTCATTGCTGTCAGCTTTTTTGCCCTGGCATTAATTCTCGCCCATGTTATATCGTTTGCCACCGGTTCACAGTTCTGGGGTTTATGCACATACCCAGCAGCTTGGCTAATGATGATTGTCTTCATGATGGTAAGACACTGGCGGCGAAACGGCAAAGGAACCGCCATGAGACAAACAGCTTCGACACAGAAACCATCCGATAAGCCGCAAGACATTGCTGTCAGCTTTTTAGCACTGGCATTTTTTCTCGCTCATGTTATATCGTTTGCCACCGGTTCACAGTTCTGGGCTTTATGCACATACCCAGCAGCTTGGCTGATAATGATCATCTTCTTGGTGATAAGACACTGGCTGCGAAACAGTGAAGGCTAGCAACATTCGAGATAGCCAATACACGAAAAGGGCGAAATAGTGGGTTCCGTCGATAACTTGCAGAGTTTCGCATCATCGCCGTCGCTGTTCGTTCGCGCGGTCTACTGTTGTCGGCGGTCAACCTCCCCACTGGTGAGCATGAGCCTGGGGAACAAGCATCGCACTTTTCTCAATATCCGCTTTTGCTGATACTGGTATGACTTCTCTTACCAAAGTGCCGATTGGAACAAAGTAGATGTACCCGGCCGCCCCTTGGTGGCTCGCTTGATAAATGGGAATATGCTGTTCCAGCTGCAGGTAAACCAGTAGTGGAATCGGCGTTTGTCAGTACGTGCTCTTGGACGCCATAATTTGTGGGACGGTGGCGGTTTTATGTCTGATCCAGCTTGTATTTTATTAGAAAATGTCTGAAATTCTGGGCTCATGGGTGAGGAAAGAATATGGATTAATAAGCTATCGTAGTTGAAGCAGATGGTCTCATGGCAAAGACTGTCGGAGCTAAAAATCACCAGAATATGCTGGGCCGGAATTTGAACTGATTCTTTCCCCTGCCTGCCCAGACTCAGCAAATTGAAATAGTCATGAATAGGCAAGCAACAATAGACGACATAACCCGCGCTTTACCACATCAGTATTGACGCTGAAAGGCTCTGGAATGGGCAACATCGAAGTAAGCGTATCGAACCTTACTGTTCGAATAAAGAACAAAACAATTCTCTCTCATCTTTCATTGGAGGTTGAAGAAGGGTCTTTCCATGGGGTCATCGGGCCAAATGGCGCTGGAAAGACAACCTTGTTCACCGTCTTGGAAGGACTGCAAAAACCGGCTGAGGGAACGGTCTCTGTTCTGGGCAAGACGCCCTATCCACGCAACTTGGCCCTGCTCCGCCAAATAGGCATCCAGCCTCAAAAGTCGTCCTTCTTTCCTAAAACGTCGCTCCTTGAGCACCTTACCGCTGTGGCAGATATCTACCAGGTGCCCCGGTCGCGAGTGGACGATCTTATTGATGCCTTGAAACTGGATCATGTGGCATCCAACAAGGTTGAAACATTGTCCGGCGGCGAACAGCAGAGATTGGCTATCGCCACGGCTGTCGTCCATCATCCTCGCCTGCTCTTTCTGGATGAACCCACTGCTGCCCTCGACCCCGAGTCACGCCACGATCTTGTGAGCCTGCTCAAATCGAATCAGCAATTGGCCGCGACGGTTCTTTATACGACGCACCATCTGGATGAGGCGGAGCGGTTGTGCAGCATGGTCTCGATCTTGGCGGATAAGCATATTCTCGTGACAGCCAGTCCAAGCAAGCTTATTGCGCAAGCAGAGATGGAATCGACCATTCTTCTTCCGAATGCCTTGGACCAGGCCGATCACGTAGCCCATCTCGTGGGGAACGACTATGTAAAGGTCACGCCCGATGGTCTGACAGTACGCACCCGGGATACCGGAGTCACCTTCGCGAAATTGGTTGATTCCGGAATTAATACAAGCCAGGCACAAGTCAAGGATGGACGTCTGGAGGATGTCTACCTTCGCCTTCTCGAAAAGGAGAACGTCAAATGAACAGCTTCAAAACTCTATTCAAGTTGATGTTCCACTACGATATTCGTGACTGGTCCACTTTGGTTTTCACCTTTCTTTTTCCGATAGCCTTGTTATTGGCTCTGGTCCTGTCTTTTAAGAATTTCGTTCCTGGAGTTGATATTGCCAGTCAAATCAGCGCCAATGTAATTGCATTTGGCGCGGCCTATGTGGGTATTTTTGCAGGTGCTTCGCATCTTGCTCTCTGGCGTGAGAATGGCATGCTTCAGACGGTTCGCAATTTTCCGCTATCCTGGAACGTGATTATCCTCTCCCAGGCTGTTGTGGGTATCGTCGTCCTCCTGGCGCAGGCTGTAGTGCTTGTCATCTTGGGAATGATCATGGGAATGAGGCTGAAACCGACATTTGTGTCGGGATTGCTTCCCCTGGTCCTTGGCTATCTTTTGTTCTTCTTCCTGGGTGTCATTATCGCCATGATAATTTACTCCATCGCAGGGGTATCCATCCTTGCGAACATCATTATTCTGCCCCTGGGCTTCATTGGCGGAGCCATGATGCCTGTCAATATGCTGCCGTCCTGGGTGCAGACCATCGCCCCGTATACGCCCCTATATCACATGAGGGAGGCCTTATCGATGATGCTGATCGGATCGGGCACCTGGCCTCATGCTTGGCTCGGGATCCTATACCTGACCGTGGGCTGCATTACCTTAGGGCTTGTTTCCATATACGGTTTTCGCTGGAAATGATACTTCTGATGGCTATACACCTTTTACTGCCATTGCGAGGAATTTCTCGGTTTCCTGAATGGTAGTTGCGGGCTCGGCTGAGGTTAATTCGCGCGAAAGCCATTCTTCTTGCCTTTGGCCGCCTTGGGTATAACTTGGGTAGGTATAAGAAGGGTCCAGGGCATCCACTGATCTGCCAGTGTGAAAGAGACCGATAGATTCCTCGTGTCTTAGCGCGTCTGTGGGGTTCTTCTGAGACAATGGCATGTATGGTCTGGCTGATTGTCCTGGTATGGGTGCTGGTAGTGGTGGCATTCGTTGTATTTGTCATGCGCTTGGCGCTTGGCGAGTCCCAGGACCGTGCCTTCTCCCAGTCTCTCGATGAGCGTGTGCGCCGGGCTGCACGCCGTCAGCAGGAACGAGAAAATAAGCTGCCGCGGATAGCAGGCGGGCATCTGTCGTTCTCTCCTGGCTCGGGCGAGGATGTATCAACAGCTGAAGATGGCGAACATCCCTATCCGGTCTATGTCAATTCCTCCTCCGTGGTGGAGGTTCGGGGTCTGCTGGCCTCCGATTCCACAGATGAGATCAATCTGCCTCCGCCGCCAAACAGTGATTCCACATCGTCGGTCAGCCCGAGACAAAAGAAGAATGCCGTGCCGTCGGTTTCTGCGACCTCTGGGCCTCCAGCTCCTAGGAGCTCCTCTGTACGGTCATCCAGCCCTGAGCCTTCGCGTCCGCAGCGAAGGGAGCCTCAGACCACCACCTCTGACGTCATGCCTGCAGTCAAGAGCGGTTCGCAGACGGGGAAGAGCCATCCAAGCGGAAAGTGACCGCTGGCGATGACCGTCCGTGTCCCTTTTTGCCTTTAGGCTGGTATCTATGACAACACATCTGCTCCTTATTCTTATCGCGGTGTTGATCGTCCTGGTGCTGGCGGTGGTCGGCATTCTGGCGGTCCACAAACGCCGGTCCCAGGGGGATTCCGCACGCCCCGGCAGGGCGCAAGAGCCTGATAATGGCCACCCTTCTTCATCCCCGGAATCGGCGACGGCTGCAGCAGAGGGTCAAGCTGAAGGCCAACCTGGTGCCTCCCCAACAGCTTCATCAGGTGATCAAGCTGTCCAATCTGCCTCTCCCGTATCGAGCGTCTCGCATAATCCAGACGTTTCTACGGATTCAGAGGCATCCAGTCAGTCTTCCTCGGTCGACCAGAGAGCACCGTCGGCACAGGAGGAGATGGCTCACCCGGAGGCATCCGCATCCCGTATGACCAGGCTCAAGGCCAGGCTGGCCAAGAGCCCCAACCCCTTCGGCAAGGCCCTCTTTGCCATTCTGACCAAGGATCATCTGAGCGAGTCCGACTGGGAGGATGTGGAAGACACCCTGCTCATGGCGGATGTGGGCGCTGAGGCCAGCGAACAGTTGGTGAAACAGTTGCGTGACGATGCCCGGATCACCGGGCAGAAGGATCCAGCAGCAGTGCGGCGTGGCCTTCGTCAACGCCTGATCGATCTGGTCGACCCCAACATGGACCGAACTCTGGCGGCTGCCCGACCTCAGGCCAACAGGCCGTCGGTCATCATCATGGTGGGCGTCAACGGCACCGGTAAGACCACCACGGCGGGCAAGCTGGCCAGACTCTTCGTGGCCGATGGCAAGTCGGTGGTCATGGGTGCCGCTGACACCTTCCGTGCCGCCGCCGCTGACCAGCTGGAGACCTGGGGCGGCAAGGTGGGCGTGCCTGTGGTCCGCAGCGACCGCGACGGTGCCGACCCGGCCTCGGTGGCCTTCGAAGCCGCGGAGCGGGCCAAAAACGATCATGCAGATGTCCTCATCGTGGACACAGCCGGACGTCTGCAGAACAAGGCCAACCTGATGGATCAGCTGGGCAAAATTCGGCGGGTGATCGAGAAGAACCTGCCTGTGGACGAGGTTCTGCTGGTCCTGGATGCCACCACCGGACAGAATGGGATGATCCAGGCCCAGGTCTTCGCCCAGGCCATCGGTGTCACAGGCATTGTCCTGACCAAGCTGGACGGCTCGGCCAAGGGCGGCATCGTCGTTTCTGTCCAGCGAGAGCTGGGCGTGCCCGTCAAGCTGGTTGGGTTGGGCGAGGGGCCCGACGATCTGGCTGTTTTCGACCCCGAGTCTTTTGTCGACGGCATTCTGGGAGACGAGTAGTCTGGCGAGTCGGTCGGTCAGTCGGTCATAAGGTGGTCATCCAATAGTCACTCGGAGGTAATGCGGCGGTGACCTGACCGTCATCCTCTTCATGTTTGATGAATCGGGAAGTGGAAGAGAATCTGACGTAGGCTGTCCGGAGGGTAGTCCTCTTTATTGGGGACTGCCTGCTCGGATGGGGAAAAGAGAGGTGTAGGCATGGATTCTGGAAATGCTGCCTGGATGCTGATAGCGGCATCCTTGGTTTTCCTGATGACTCCAGCGGTGGCTTTCTTCTATGGGGGTATGGTCCGAGCCAAGGCTGTACTCAACATGATGATGATGTCCACGCTGGCCATTGCCGTGACCGGGATTATTTGGACTCTCTGGGGATGGTCGATTTCCTTCGCAGGCAAGGATATTGGCGGTGTCTTCGGTGATCCCATCACCGGATTCCTGCTCAAGGACACGGTCACAGCCAAGGACGGGGTCTTCACCTCGATTGATTCCGCAAACGCTGCTTACCCGCATACGGTCGACATCGCCTTCCAGGCCGCCTTCGCCATGATTTGCGTGGCCCTGATCTCGGGAGCCCTGGCAGAGCGAGTCAAGATCAGCACCTGGATGATTTTCGTGGCCCTCTGGGTCACCTTGGATTACGCGCCCATGGCCCACATGGTCTGGAATCATGGCCTGCTGGCAGCCGATGGACCTATTTCCAACGCCATCGGAGCTCAAGCGCACGATTTCGCAGGCGGTACGGTCATTCACATCAACGCTGCAGTGGCAGCCTTGGTCATTGTGCTCATCATCGGCAGGCGAATTGGCTTCCCCAAGGAGTCCATACGCCCCCACAATGTGCCCATGGTCATGCTGGGCGCCTTCCTGCTCTGGTTCGGCTGGTTCGGTTTCAATGCCGGTTCCGCCTTCGCCGCCAACGGCACGGCTGGATATGCCTGGGTTTCCACGACCATAGCCGCCAGCGGGGCCACCCTGGGCTGGCTCTTTACTGAACGGGTCCGCACCGGGCATTACACCGCCATGGGTGCAGCATCCGGGATGGTCGCCGGACTGGTGGCCATCACTCCAGCGGCCGACGTGGTTTCTCCGCTCTGGGCCATGGTCATCGGCCTCTTGGCTGGTTTCGTCTGCTGCCTGGCCTGCGGACTCAAGTTCCGTTTCGCCTATGACGACTCCTTGGATGTGGTGGGCATCCACGGCGTGGGTGGTTTCTTGGGCACTCTGCTGATAGGCTTCTTTGGTACCGGTACGGGCTTCCTGGCCGGTGGCAATTTCCGGCAGCTGCTGGTCCAGTTCCTAGTGGCGCTGATTGCGATCATCTACGCAGCTGCAGTAACCGGTGTGATCGCCTTTGCACTGGAGAAGACCATCGGTTGGCGAGTTAGCAAGGATCAGGAGGTCATCGGCGTCGATCAGAGCGATCAGGGTGAGAGCGCCTACGACTTCGGGTCCATCCTGAACTGACCAGAAAGGAAGGCAGCATGAAACTCATTACCGCCATCATTCAGCCCGGGCGGCTGGATCAGGTTAAACAGGCCCTGACCGAGGTCGGCGTGCATGGCATGACCGTCTCGTCAGCCCAGGGCTATGGTCGGCAGGGCGGCCATAAGGAGGTCTACCGGGGTAGCACTGTCAAGGTTGACCTGGTTCCCAAGGTGCGCCTGGAGGTGCTGACCGAGGATCAACGGGTCGACGAGCTGGTCGACACCATCGTCCAGGCCGCCGCCACCAACACCGTGGGCGACGGCAAGGTCTGGGTGCAGACCTTGGACTCGGTGGTCAGGGTCCGTACCGGGGAGACCGGCGTAGACGCCATCTGAGGCAGCCACCTGCTGCCGCCTGTATGGTCGTCTTCCTGCTGACCAGTTTCGCAGGATTCCCTCGCTGTGGCCAATTTCATGGTCCGGCGGTCGGGGTCCTGCTTTTTCTATGGCTCTTCAGGCTTGGCCGGCCTGGTCGATTGTCCCCATCCAGACATCGGTGCGCGTTCTCAAGCCATTGCAGATGGCTCTGACGCCGATGAAGAGGACATTGAGAACGGCCCAGAGCATGGCTATCCGCCAGGTGGGTGTCCAGCTCATGGCCAGAGCCGTCATGCCCAGAAGACCGATCACGTAGATCACAGCCGTCAGGGAGCAGGTGGCTGCCAAGTAGCGATAATCCCCGGCCCCGATCAGGATTCCGTCCAGGGCCCACATCCATCCGGCGACAGGCATGAAGACACCCTGGACGATCATGCCCACGGTAATCAGCGATCGGATGGCCGGCGTAGGACTGAACAGGGGGGCAGCGAAGAGGCCCAGGGCGATCATGACCAGTCCGACCAGCACTCCCATGGCCATACCGGCCTTGGCTGATAGATCGGTCATGATCCGTGCCCGCGGCCGCTGGCCGGCGCCCAATTCGGTGGCTACCAGTGACTGACCGGCGATGCCCACGGCGTCCAGCATGTTCAGACCGAAGTTCCAGGCCGAGTTGACCCCCTGGTAGGCAGCCAGCACCTGTTCGCCCAGGTGGGCCGCCGCCACCACGGTCATGAAGAGGCAAATTCGCAGGGCCAAGGTCCGCAGGAAGAGCGGGAAGCCGTCGCCCATGCTGGCAGCCATGCCTGAGAGCCGGGGCCGTAGCTGGGCGCCTTCCCGGCGGGCCCAGACCAGGGCGGGAATGGTCAGGAAGAGTCCCATGGCCCACTCGGCGATCAGCGTTGCCAGGCCCGAGCCCAGAATGTCCATGTGCAGGCCGAAGACCAGAAGGACCTCCAGGGCGGTGTTGAGGATGGCGCCCGACACGGCGGCTACCAAGGTGATTTTTACCTTTTGCAATCCGCGGAAGATGCCGTTGGCTGCATACACCATAAGCATGGCCGGAAGGCCGAAGACCAGGGCATTCAGGTAGGTCTGCGCTGCCTGCAGGACCGGCCCGCGGGCTCCCATCAGGCTGCAGATGGGCCGGCTCAGAGCCAGGAGCAGGGCGCAGACGACCAGGCCGATGGCGAAGGCCAGCCACATACCGTCCACGCCGGCCTGCATCCCCTCCCTGCGGCGGCCTGCACCCATGAGTCGGGCCACCTGGGAGGTGGTTCCGTAGGCCAGGAAGATGCAGAGCCCCACGGTGGTCAGCACCACAGTGGATCCGACGGAGAGCCCGGCCAGGGCCGAGTCGCTGATGTGGCCCACGATGGCGGTGTCGATCATGACGAAGAGCGGGGAGGCGATCAGCTGACCGAAGGTGGGTATGGCCAGTCCGGCGATGGTCCGGTAGGTCGCCCGCCGTTCTTCCGGCGTGATTGATCCGGTCTTGGTTTCGGGGATGTTCCTGTGGCTTCGCATGGACGCCATGCTAATGCTCTGGACTGAAGACACAACCCCGGAAAGCCAGTCCGTGGACGTCCTGCCGGTGCATGCCGTATCACCAAACAGGCCCGAGTGCAAGCTGGTTTGGTGATGTGGAAGACTGTCCCCAAGTTTTGCACAGAGTTATACCCATGAGGTGGATAAGTTGCACACATGTCCTCTAGGACACGCCTTGAATGTGGATAACTTATTTTTCTGTACACATACAGGAGAGGCCGCTACCGTCCAGTACGGTCGGCGCGCCCTGGTGAATGCCTTGGGTGAAATCCTCCTCTTAAAGCTGTCAAGGACGGTCCTCTTCGTAGAATCGTGGCTATGGCTTCCGACGACTATACCGACTACACCCATCCCGAACAGCGTCCAACCGATCATGCCCAGACCGGCCGCGACATGCTCTTCGACCGGGTGCCCCCGCATGACGACGATGCGGAGATGGCCGTGCTGGGCGGCATGCTCATGAGCAAGGATGCCATCGGCGAGGTCAGCCAGATGATCGATGTATCCGACTTCTACCAGCCCAAGCACCAGACCATCTACGAGGCCATCGTCACCCTCTTCTCGGCCTCCCAGCCGGTGGATGCGGTCCTGGTGGCCAACGAGCTGCTCAAGTCCGGCGACCTGGAGAAGGTGGGGGGCACCGACTATCTGCACTCCCTGGTGGCCTCGGTTCCTACAGCCGCCAACGCCACCTACTATGCGGAGATCGTCCACCAGCGGGCCATCCTGCGCAATGTGATTGCGGCCGGCACCAAGATCGCACAGCTGGGATACTCGGCCGAGGGCTCCCAGGCCGAGGACATAGTCAACCTGGCCCAGGCCGAGGTCTACGAGATGAGCGTGGGCAGGATCCGCCAGGATTACGAGGCCATTGGGCCGGTCGTCCATGACACCCTGGACCAGTTGGACAAGCTGCAGAACGGCAGCTTGGAGCGGGGCGTGCCCACAGGCTTCAAGAGCATCGACGACATGACCCAGGGCCTGCAGCCCGGGCAGATGATTGTGGTGGCCGGCCGTCCCGCCATGGGCAAGTCCACCCTGGGCATCGACTTTGCCCGAGCCGCAGCCCTCCACAACAACATGACCACGGTGGTCTTCTCCCTGGAGATGAGCAAGACCGAGCTGGCCCAGCGCATCATCTCGGCTGAGACTAATATTCCTCTGGTGGCTCTGCGCCGGGCGGATGACATCACCCCCGAGTACTGGAACACCCTGAACACCTTCTGGAGCAGACTCCAGGATGCCCCGCTCTTCCTGGACGATTCACCCAACATGAGCCTGATGGAGATTAGGGCCAAGTGCCGCCGGCTCAAGCAGACCAACGACCTGAAGCTGGTGGTCATCGACTACCTGCAGCTGATGACCTCCGGCAAGCGGGTCGAATCCCGCCAGCAGGAGGTCTCCGACTTCTCGCGCGCCCTGAAGCTGCTGGCCAAGGAGCTGGAGGTCCCGGTGGTGGCGCTGAGCCAGCTCAACCGTGGCCCCGAGATGCGCAACGATAAGAAGCCCATGCTCTCCGACCTGCGCGAGTCCGGTTCCATCGAGCAGGATGCTGACGTAGTCTTTCTGGTCCACCGGCCGGACTTCTACGACAAGGATGACCGCCCGGGGGAGGCCGACATCATCCTGGCCAAGCACCGCAACGGTCCCACCCGAACCTTCAAGCTGGCCTTCGTAGGCGAGAAGTCCAGGTTCCAGGACATGCCCCAGGACTACCAGCAGGGAGGGGTCTGATCATGAGGTCCACGACTTCCAAGGCGCAGCCTGCCGATCAGCCTGGTCGTCCCCGTCGGCCTTGGCGTTCGCTCCTGGCCCTTCTGGTCGGCAAGGCGGTGCGTCTCGTTTCACGTCTGTCCCATCATGGCGGTTCGGCCCTGCCTGGCAAGGTGGTGGAGCGGATCGACCCGGGCTTCCTGGCCAGGACCCTGTCGGGGCTGCCCCGTGGTGTGGTTCTGGTCTCAGGAACCAACGGCAAGACCACCACCACCCGGATGGTGGCCTCCATGCTGGAATCCCTGGGCCTCAAGGTCTTCACCAATCCGACCGGGTCCAACTTCACCCGCGGCGTGGTCTCGGCCCTGGTCTCTACACTGGGGCTCTCCGGCCGCCTGCATGCCGATATTGCCGTCCTGGAGCTGGACGAGGCCTATGCGGTTCACTTTGTGCGACAGGTCAAGCCCCGCTACGCCCTCCTGCTCAATGTCATGCGTGATCAGCTGGACCGGTTTGGTGAAATCGATACTACAGCCCGATTGCTGGGTCAGGTGGCCCAGGCCACCACGGGCACGGTGGTCCTCAACCGTGAGGATCCGCGCATTGTTAGACTGGCCGCCCAGACGCCGGCCCAGACCGGTGTGGTCTACTTCGGCCTATCAGACGATCTGCTTACCTATTTCCCAACCGATGACGACATGCATGCCTCGGACCGAGATGCTGATGGCGCCGGTGTGGGTAGTGCTCCTCGCCCGGTCCGCCCCGGTCATCGGTTGCCAGCCGAGGTGACCCTGGAACGGGTCATGGACCACAGGGCCGCCTTCCGACTGGACGGTCGGCTCCTGGAGACCGATCTGCGTCTGGAGGGTGTCTATAACCTCTACAATGCGGCCGCTGCCCTGGCACTGGTCAGGGTTGTTCTGGAGGACAGGGAACCCAAGGATGCAGCGCTCATGGATGCCCTGTCCAAGGTGACCCCCGCCTTCGGCCGCGGGGAGGTCATCACCTACCAGGGCGCGCCGGTTGAGCTGGTCCTGGTCAAGAACCCCATGGGCTTCCGACTGGCCCTGTCCTCCTTCAACCCTGCCGGCCAGGACACCATGATTGCCATCCGCGACGAGTATGCGGACGGGCGTGATATGAGCTGGCTCTGGGATGTGGACTTCACCTCGCTCAGGGATACCGGCGTGGCCATGGTCTCCGGCACCCGGGCCTATGACATGGCCCTGCGTCTGGCCTATGACCAGGTGCCCACGGATGCGATCGAGACCGACCTGGAACGGGCGCTGACAGCCTTCCTTGAGCTGCACCCAGGGCGACCCAAGCGGATCTACTGCACTTACACGTCAATGCTTCGGCTCCGGTCTGCCCTCGGCAGGATCACGAGCGTGGACGATGCCGGGGTGGGCGCATGAGCGAGCGAACCAAAAGGAGCGCAGGAATGCCTCAGACGCAGGATAAGGCCAAGGCCGTGGGAGACCATCCGCCGCTGCTGATTCTCTCCCTCTACCATCGTGACATGAACATCTATGGGGATTCGGGCAACATACTCAGCGTGACCCGCAGGGCCGAGCTGTACGGGTTCCGCCCCATGGTCCGCTATTACGATCCAGGCGATGCCTGGCCGGAGCAAATCGACATGATTCTGGGCGGCGGGGGCCAGGACCATGGCCAGGAGCGCATAATCGACGACCTGCGGGAGCGGGGCGGGCTTCTGCGCGATCTGGCCGACCAGGATGTGCCCATGCTGATGATCTGCGGGCTCTATCAGCTCTTCGGCCATTACTTCGAGACCTCCGACCATGAGCGCCTGGAGGGGGTCGGCATCCTTGACGTGCATACCATTGCCAAGCCCGAACGGATGATCGGCAACCTGGTGGAGCAGGCAGAGGACTTCGGCAGGGTGGTCGGTTACGAGAACCACTCGGGCTTGACCTACCTGGGGGAAGGGGCCCATCCCCTGGGCATGGTGACTGAGGATGGCCGCGGCAACAACGGCAAGGACCACACCGAGGGGGCCCGATGGAAGAAGGTCATCGGCACCTACATGCATGGATCGCTGCTGCCGAAGAACCCGGCCATTACGGACTTCCTTATCGAGGGCGCAGCCGAAAGGCGGTACGGCCAGGACACCTTTGCCCAGATGAAGGCTGTCATGGACCAGAAGAACCGGAGCGAACTGGAGCGTCTGGACTCCCTGGCTGATCAGGCCAGTCGTATCGCTGCCTCCAGACCCAGGTGAAGAGGAGCCTGCGGTTCCCTCGGTTGTGGCACAGATTCTGATCAGCGTGTAGAGGGTTGTGTCAAGGAGGCAAGGCGCTGCGGTTCCTCCTGCCATGGTGTCGAATCGGATCGGTCACTGATAACCAGCTAGACTGTAAAGAGAGACGGCCGCTCGTCTCTTGGCTGTCTAAAGAGCCCGGTACTTCAAGGGCGTATGAATGCTGGGAGGCATATCATGTCGGATTTGCATATCGGTGACGGATTGCACAAGGTGCTTCTGGCTGGCATCGGAGCCTTGGCCACAGGCGTGGAGAAAGGCCAGGAGGTCATTGACAACCTGGTCAAGAAGGGTGAGCTGACGGTCGAGCAGGGGAAGATTCTCAACACTGAGCTCAAGCGGAACAGGAAGAACCCTCCTGCTCCTGCACCGGCTGCACCGGCTGCTCCGGCCCCGGCTGCTGGCGCGCCCAGGCCTGCGACTCACGTTGCTCCTGATCCCCGTCGTCCCGACCATGAGCCCCTGGCGCCAATGCCGAATCGTCGGTCCGGGTCCATCCCCATCACCTCCAATGATCCCATTGCGGGTCAGCAGGGCTGAAGGCGGTCAATTACTGTCAGCGTCGGTCGTCTGCACCGGAATGTCTGCCGCTGGTCGGCCATGCGGATAAAGGACGCAGGTGAGTGGTGAGTATGGATGCCATGAACGGACATGATGCCCCGGTGCAGACTATTGGCCTCTTCGGGGTCGGCACGGGAGAGCGTCAGGGGGTAGCAGGAAGGATCCGTCACAGGCGTGGCAGGGCCCGCCGACTGGCCGAGATGATCCGCATCGCCAACCGGTTCGACATCATTCACGGTCTGACCCCGGTCACCATGCGTCGCATGTTCGAGGCCCTGGGACCCACTTTCGTCAAGGTGGGTCAGATTCTCTCCATGCGTTCGGAGATTCTGCCGGAGGCTTTCTGCCGTGAGCTCTCCAAACTGCGCGCCGATGCGGATCCCATCCCGTATTCCGTGGTGACCAGCACCCTGGCCGCCGAGTATGGCCGTCCGCTCGACCAGATCTTCTCCTCCATAGACCCTGTTCCGCTGGGGTCGGCTTCCCTAGCGCAGGTGCATCGTGCCCGCCTGGTCAGCGGTGAGGACGTGGCCGTCAAGGTTCAGCGACCAGGGATACAAGAGACCATGGCCCAGGACATCGACATTCTGCGCAGCATGGTCAAGTGGGCCTCCCGGTTCGTCCGCAGTACGCAGGTGATTGACATCCGCGGGGTTGTCGAGGAGCTCTGGGAGACCTTCCAGTCCGAGGTCGACTTCCAGCAGGAGGCTGCGAATCTGGCGGAGTTCAAGGATTTCTGCGACCCCTACGCCTACATCGACTGCCCGAAGCCCTATCCCGAACTGTGTACCAGGCATGTGGTGGTGATGGAATACATCGACGGGATATCCCTCTCACGCCCTGCCCAGCTGGTGGCTCAGGGCTATGACCTGAAGGAAATAGGCACCAAGCTGGTCGACAACTATGCCACCCAGATCATGGACCGGGGCTTCTTCCACGCCGATCCGCACCCCGGCAACATCATCATCCGCGATGGCTGCATAGTGCTGATAGACCTTGGAATGGTCGGCCGCCTGGACAAGGTGACCAAATCGGCCTTGAAGGACATGATTTTTGCAGTGGGCCGCGAGGATTCGCCGGCCCTTGCCCAGGGATTGCTCCGCTTCGCTGGCACGGGCGAGGCCAGGGCCGAGGACTACCCCTATCTTTTGGCCGACCTGGATGCGGTCGTCCAGCGTTTCGGCAAGCTGGATCTGGCCGATCTGGACATCGCCGAATACGTCAATGCCGTTATGAAGCTGGCCGCCCGGCATGGCATCAAGGTGCCGGGTTCGGTCACCATGGTGGCGCGGTGTCTGGTCACCCTGGAAGGGCTTCTGGATGAGTTCCTGCCGGAGGCCAATATCGTGCAGATCATCACCGACCATGTCGTCTATAGCCAGGGTACGGAATCCATCCTGAAGGAGGAGACCCGGAAGCTGGGCATCCAGGGCGACTTGGCCCTGCATGGCCTTCTGGGGGCCCTGGCTGAGTCCCAGACCGCAACCAAGATGCTGACACGGGGACAACTGCGGGCCAATGTACAGCTGGTAGGCTCCGAGGAGCCCCTGCAGCAGCTGTCCGATATGGTCAACAGGTTGACCATGGCCCTCATTGTCGTCGGGCTCTATGTGGGCTCTTCAATCGTCTATTTTGCCCGCATCAAGCCGGTGGTCTTCGGCATCCCGGTGGTCAGCATGCTGGGATACGTGGTGGCCTTCATTCTTTCGGTCTGGATAGTTCTGGACATCCTGATCAAGCACCGGGCCCTCAAGCGTCGGCGACGCAACGGCGAAGCCTAGGCTGAGAGCCCATCCATCCTGGATAGATACAGATACTCTCTGATGCTGAATCAGCCGGCGAAGTCCTCAACGGTTTCAGGATCCTCATGGTTCATGAAAGCGGATTTGCCGGTGTCCATGGCACGCAGCCGGTCCATCTCCTGGTCGCTGAGCTGGAAGTCCCAGATGTCGAGGTTCTCGCGCATGCGCTCGCGGTGGGTGGTCTTCGGGATGATGATGACCCCGTCCTGGACCAGGAAGCGCAGGGCCACCTGGGCTGCGGTCCGGCCGTGCGCTTGTCCGATTTCGGTCAGGGTCGGGTTGGTGAACATACCCTGGCGGCCCTCGGCGAAGGGTCCCCAGGATTCGATCCGGGTGCCGTACTTGTCCATGTAGGTGCGTTCCTGGGGGCGCTGGTGGAAGACGTGGGTCTCCAGCTGGTTGACGGCCGGGACGATTCTGTTGAACTTGACCAGGTCCACATAGCGGTCGGCATAGAAGTTCGAGACGCCGATGGCCCGCAGAACACCCTGGTCATAGAGATCCTCAAGGGCGTGCCAGGCTGCGTAGTAGTCGTTGAAGGGCTGGTGGAGGAGGACCAGGTCCAGGTGGTCCGTGCCTAGCTTCTTCATGGACTCCTCGACCGAGGCCTTGGTCTTGTCGTATCCATAGTTGGTGATCCAGACCTTGGTGGTCAGGAAGACCTGGTCGCGGTCGAGGCCGCTCTGGGCCAGGGCATCTCCGACGGCTTGCTCGTTTCCATAGGCCTGGGCCGTGTCGATGGCTCGGTACCCGGTCTCCAAGGCATCCAGAACCGAGCGGCGGCACTCGTCCAGGTCGGCGATCTGGTAGACGCCGAAGCCCTCCATGGGCATGAGGACGCCGTTGTTGAGCTTGACGGACGGGACGGCAGTGGATGAATCATTCTGCATGGTATTGTGCTTCTTTCTTGGCAGATGGCTTGACGGAGTTGGTTAAAGGCGGGGCATGCCTCTCTAATCTGCTTGTTCAAGGATAAGGCCTTGAAGCAGCCTGAAGTCAAGCCGGCAAAGCGCGTCCGGGCTCCTGCGATGCTAGCGTGGGTAGTGAAGTAGCTGATGGCTGGAGGCGATGATGGGGTCCAAAGCACGATTGGCCGGCAAGGTCGCACTGGGGCTGGGATTCGGGTTTTTGGGGGCCTGGTGCTGGGCCCTGGCTCCTGGCCTTTCGGTGGTTGCGGGCCGAAGAAAGCCTATAGGCCTGTCGCTGCATCCATATGCCCATAGGGGTCTGCATGATGCTGGCTCGGGGATGGAGACGACCAATCCCAATCCTGGACAGGCCGCCTACCTGCACCGTATTCATGACTGCCTGAAGGTTGCGTCCGACAGGCCCTTGGGCAAGCACGCCTCGGCTCCGGCCAACCCCCGTCGGGTGGTGGCGCCCGAAAATTCGCTGGCTGCCTTTGAGGCGGCCTGCAAGGCCGGCTATGGAATCGAGCTGGATGTCCATCTCACTCGGGATGGCCAGGTGGTGGTCATCCATGATGGAGATTTGCGGCGGGTGGCTGACGTCAATCGAGCAGTGGCGGACCTGACCTACGATCAGTTGAGGAGGATTCCCCTGTGCCCAAGCCCTGCTCAGGCTCTCGAGTCCATGGAAGGGATTTCGGGCTCTGCCGACCACGATGGTGGTCCCGAAATGGAGGGCGAGGACCGGGACCTCAACAATCCCGAGGTGCAGCATGTGCCTCTTCTGTCCGAGGTGCTCGCTCTGGTGGATGGCCGGGTGCCCCTGGTCGTCGAGATCAAGATGGACAGGCGCTTGGATCGGGAGCTTATGCGTCGGACCGATGCCCTCCTGTCCAGGTACCAGGGCCCTTATGTGATGGAATCATTCAACGTCCTGGCCCTTGCCTGGTATCGGATTCACCACCCAGGTGTCACCAGGGGACAACTGGTCGCCCCTTACCACGGCCGGGTGGACACCTGTTCCTCGGCTGTGCGCTGGATGGCCGGGTCCCTCCTCTTCAATTGGCTGGGGCGGCCGGACTTTGTGGCCTGCGAGTGGCACAGCGGGCATTCGCTGCCCATGCGTCTCTATCGGTTCCTGGGTGGAACGCCCATCGCCTGGACGGTTCGTTCCGAGCGTGCGGAAAAGGCGGCCAGCCCTGACTTCGACGGGATCATCTTCGAGTCGTATCTGCCCGAGAGCTGAACCAGCTATACAGCCCGGAGGCTGCAGCGGCCAGGCCTATTGCCCAGAGTGCCATGGTCAGGAAGTAGCCGTAGGGGAGAGGCACAACGCTCATGTCTATCTGGCCGGACAACTGGTGGAAGATGACGGCAAGCACCCCCGCCATGGCCAGGGCTGAAAGAAGGATGGCCGAAAGGGCATCGATTACTGACTCCCAAATCGAGGAGCAGATCAATGTTCCACGTGAAACACCGGCAGCCTGCATCCTTCTGTTCTCCTGGCGGCGTTCATTGACTGCGATGGCGCATGCCTGGATCAGGAATATGGCCGTCAGGACGATGGCCCCGTTCGCTATCTGGGGCATGGCCCGTTGCACTTTCTGTGACCTTTGGATGCTGGAACGAATGTACTCCTTCTTGGTGCAGGCCTTGATGCCCTTCCTGTCCCATGAAGCATTGAGTTGACTGATCAGATTGTCCGTCTGAACTCCTGGGGCGGTCCTGGCCAGGGTGGTCGATCCACTGTTGTAGGGCGCCAGTTGCGACAGGTCTGTATCTGTCATCAGGTATTCGCCCGTCTGCCCTGTCGGGGTCATATCGACTACGGCGGTGATGGTCAGCGTATGGCCTTTGTCGTACCTGTCGATCAGAGTCAGCTTGCGACCAATAGGGTTTTTCTCCTGGGTGCGGCCATTTGCTATAACGGCTATCTTGCCCGGCCCCAGGTCAGCAGCGGAGCCCTTGATGAAGATTGGGCTAATTGTATTGACGTTCTTGCCTGCTTTGTTGACGTGCATAGCCATGACGGAAGGTTCGTTGTTGCCGCCATTATCTTCCTTGTCCGCAGTTGTCCAGGATCCCTCGCTATAGGTGACTGCGGATTCGATGTCTGCAATGGACCGAAGTCGGCGATCCAGGTCTCTTGGATCATTGGTCTCTGCGTTGATCATGGTTTCGGCAGCGACCGGCTTATACCGGCTTATGGCTTCTTGTGCCCAGCCGGATCGTCCCAGGGCTATAAATCCGGTTACGATGACCAGCATCAGTATGATCGGCACTGCTACGGCGGTGGAGCTCCGGTTTTCCTTCCGCGCCCTTTGACGTGCTAGAAGACCGGCGCCTCGGAAGGCCAGTTGGAAGGGGAAGCCGATCAGGTTGGCGCAGGCTGGAACCAGGACAGGGGCCAGGGCACCGATGATAACGAGCAGACAGCCGGTCGAGGCAATGATCTGGATTTCAATGTCCATGCCGTTGAATCGGTGATAGACCATGGCCAGTCCTCCAGCCAGGCCAGCCAGGGCGATTATCAGGCGAAGAGGGCCGATTGACTTGGTCCCCGATCGGTTCTCGGTGTCCTGTAGGGCCTCTATGGGAGAGATCGCGGTAATCCTCCTGGCGGCGAACCAGGTTCCTAAGAGACCTGCCAGGAGTATCCCCGCGAAAGTGAAGATAATTCCCACGGGGTGGGGATGCGCGGTCATTTCCAACGCTTCGAGGCCTGAGTTGATCAGGGACCTAGCGAATGCTGGCACCAGCAGGCATCCCGCCAAACTGCCCAAGAGGGCGGCCAAACCTACCGGAATCATGAATTCCAGTAGGGAGATGAATCTCACGATCCTGGGAGAGGCACCTGAAAGCCGCATCATGGCATACTCGCGACGGCGGCGCTCGATCAGGAACCCCACGGAAGTGATGACCAGGAAGATGGAGACGAACCCGCATATGCAGGCGTACCCAATGGATATCTGTGAAGCGCCGTCTTGGAAGGACAGGGTCATAGCGCGGTCGTAGGAATTCATTGCGCGCGTATCCGGTATTCCGTCGCCCTTCCGAGCGGCAATGGCTACCTGGGCCCAGGCGCTGGTAAGGACCGAAGCGGCCATGACCGCCAGGACCATGACCGTATAGGAGGACCGATGCTCATGCAGAAAGGATCGCACCAGGGAGGCCAGGCCAGGAGTGCGTGTCTTGGTTCGACCTGCCGTTTGCGAGCTGCCCCCGCCCACCGGTCCTGAGGCACCGGTTCCTGTGATTGATCCACCTAGGGAAAGGGACTTGCCCTCCATGGTGTGCTCCTTTCTCGCCCTTGAATGCTGCTGTTCTTATTGCAACACCGGGTGAAGGCCCACTCAGGGTGTTTTCAGGGTCAGACCAGGGGGAGAACCGGGGTGGCGATCAGCGATTAGGCACTCTTGTGCGAGAGGTGGGCAAGAGGACAGAGAGTGAGAGGGTGGAAGTCGAGGGATAGACGGTTGAGAATAGAGGTCGGGAGGATTACAGACATGATGACTGGTTCGCTAAGCTCCATGGCATTGCAGAGCCGGCAGTTTCTATAGAGACGACTTCATAGCGAACCTATCCTCGCTGACGGGGTAGGGGAGGGAAGCCTAGTCCATCTTGCACGGCATCCGCCGAGACGGCCATCAAACACCGTTGAAAAAAGGACCCGAATCGTGTGGGTTCGGGTCCTAGTCAGGTATGGGGTTCGTGCCCCGTCAGTTCGTCGGATTAGTCGATGACGCCGTAAAGGCGGTCGCCCGCATCGCCCAGACCAGGCACGATATAGGCGTGCTCGTTCAGTTTCTGATCGACTGCGCAGACCACCACCTTGAGGTTGATGGAGGGGTCCATCTCCTCCTTGAGGCGGTTCAGGCCCTCGGGAGCGGCCAGAATGTTGATGGAGGTCACGTCCTTGGCTCCGCGCTCAGCCAGATATTTCGTGGCGGCGATCAGGGTGCCGCCGGTGGCCAGCATGGGATCCAGCAGGAAGCATTGACGTCCGGAGAGGTCCTCTGGCAGGCGGTTGGCGTAGGTGATGATGTCCAGGGTGTTCTCGTCGCGTTTGAGACCAAGGAATCCGACCTCGGCGGTGGGCAGCAGCCGGGTCATGCCGTCAAGCATGCCCAGTCCGGCGCGCAGAATGGGAACCACCATGGGGCGGGGGGAGCAGAGCTTTTTGCCCACCATGGGAGCGACTGGGGTCTCGATGGGGTGGTCCTCGATGTCCAGATTGCGGGTGGCCTCGTAGGCCTCCAGCATGACCAGTTCGCTGATCAGCTCGCGGAAGGTGTTGGAAGGGGTGTTTTTGTCCCGCAGTACGGTCAGCTTGTGCTCGATCAGCGGGTGTTCCAGTACGTGAAGTTCCATACCTCTCAGCGTAGCTCAGCGGGTCGGCTTCTGGTAGCGACCGGCAAGCCATGCTGCCTGCGATTTGGGAATGAAAATGAAAACGCCGAACCATGCAAGCGCCTGTCGGCGCAAACGCCGCTCGCAGCGGCAACAAACGGAGCCCGGGGCTTAGCCATGGTCCGACGCAGTCCCCATTGTAGGGCATGCCGGAGTCTGATCTGTGCTCACGACGCGCTTACGCTTCCGGCTTGAAAGGGTGGCGGGTTCTACTCCAGTCGTCCCCGTCGCCAGAGTGAGGCGCCACGCATGAAGTCGCGGGCCGTCTGATTGAGGGAGTTGACGGTGCGCTGTGCAGCGTCGACCTCCTTGGCCTCCTGACCGTCCAGCTGTCGGCTCTGGGCGTCCCGGATGGTGGTCTTGATGCCGCGGGCGATAACGTCGCAGAATGCTCCGGCCCGTTCCAGAGCTATGGCGAAGTCGCCGGTGAAAGCTCCTGAGAGGATGGAATCGGCGGTTCGGATGATGTCGTCGGCCTCCGGGGCCTGATCCACGCCGGCGATGGCTGATGCAGCGGTGTCAGTGGGTTCGCCCAGCCGCCACAGGCGGCTGATTCCATCAGCGTCCTTACGCATCCAGCTGCGAAGCATGTAGAGCCGCCAAAGAATGCCAGGCAGAGAGTCGGGGTCACTGTCGCTCCAGAGCTCGGCCACTATATCCACGCCCTCGCGGTCGACCAGGGTCAGGACTCGTTTGACGATGGCCGGGTCGGCGCTGTGGTGGACTCGGTCCAGCAGGGAGGCTGCTGACACATGGCTCATCTCGCTGATCTGCTGCGGGTCCATACCTCCGGAGAACTGGTCGGCGATGGCCGGATCCAGCTGGCCAGGGCGTGAAGGACGCGATGCTCCGGTGCCGGAGGCTATGAATCCCGTGCGGGAGGAGCGGATTGAGGATGAACCGATTCTGGAGTTGCTGTCAGTAGACAATGGGAGTCACCTTCTGTATGTCGATGATGGTCGGATGATTGGGGTCGCCGGTCAGACTGAGGACGACGGCGTTGCCGGTGGGCATGAAGGGGGAGTCATCGGGCAGCCGTTTGGACAACGATCCGCTGGAGCATAGCCCGCGCAGCTTCTCGAAGACTCCTCCCAGGACAGGGCGATGCATGCAGATCATGATGGTTCTGTTACCTGTCAGCAGGTCGGCCATCTGCCCGTCCAGCCAGGTGTGGGCCTGGTCTGGGCGTCGGTGGTAGGAGGACTCCGTCAGGCAGGCCACCATCTCCATAGGCAGGCCTACCTCATCGGCGTAGGGTCGCAACGTCTGCACACAGCGGATCCAAGGGGAGGACAGGAGACGGTCGGGCGCGAAGCAGGCTAGCTCCCGAGCCAGCGCGTAGGAGGTGCCAGCACCCCTGGGGGTCAGAGGACGATCCGCGTCCTTGCCTGTCCACTCCTTCCGGGCCACAGCCTTGCCGTGGCGGACGATGATCAGCTGACGAGCCCGGATGCCACCCTGCTCTACCCGATCCACGAAGGCATCCAGTATGGTTCTGTCGCTTGGATGGGTCAATAGTTTGCGGGCTTCAGAGGCTCCTACCCATCGTATCTGGTCGACTTCCCTGGAATCAGGCCGGTGGATGGGTCCCAGCAGTGTGCTCTGACCGGCGGCGTGTTCCGAATCAGTCTGCGTAGCCATCCAGTAGCAGATATGCTTGAGCCTGCCGCCTTTGCCGCCCCGGCGTCGGCCCTCGTTGTTCAGCGGATATTCGGCATCCCCTAGGTAGGGCCCAAGGCGGACAAGACAGCCTGTTTCCTCGCCAACCTCGCGCACGGCCGCCCGCATGTGGGTCTCACGGTTCTCCAGCTTGCCCTTTGGCCAGCTCCAGTCGTCGTACTTGGGACGATGCACCAAACAGAGCTCCAGGTCATCGAGGTCGGAGCGTGGGTCGGCTCCTGGGGCTGCCCGGCCGTCGTCGCTGAATTTCATCCATCCCTGGAAGCTAGTACGCCACCGGTAAAGGATGGCTCCCGCTGCCTCGACCGTCCTGCTCATGGCCGAATGCCATCCCGATCGTCCGCCCCGGCAGCGGACTCGCCGGCCTGGAGGCGCATCATTATCGCCTGGCCCTGGGTGTTCGGGTGTGACGGTCGATCAGGTACTCCTGCGAGTCGACCAGAGGCCGACCCTGATCATCGCGGCTGTGACGAACGTAGGTGCCATCGGGCTGCATGTGCCAGGAGCTGGTGGTGTCAGCCATCTGCAAATCCACGTAGTCGATCAGTCCCTGCACCTGCTCGGGCGCAGTGATCCGGACCAGCGCCTCCACACGGCGGTCCAGGTTGCGGTGCATCAGGTCAGCAGAACCTATCCAGACCTCCGGCCCGGCCAGGGGGCCCTCGCCGATCTGGGGACCCTGTGAGTTGGCGAAGGCGAAGATACGGCTGTGTTCCAGGAACCGCCCCAGGATGGAGTGGACTCGGATATTTTCGCTCAGCCCGGGCACACCTGGCTTCAGGGCGCAGATGCCGCGCTCCACGATGTCAATGCGGACCCCGGCCTGGCTGGCCCGGTAGAGGGCATCAATGATTTTTTCATCCACCAAGGAGTTGACCTTGATTCGTATCCATGCAGGCTTGCCGTTCAGGGCGGTCTCTTCCTCACGGGCAATCCGCTGCAGAAGCCCGGAGCGAACCGTGCGCGGGGCTACCAGCAGGCGGTGGAAGGAAGACTTGGGCGCATAGCCTGATAGCTGGTTGAAGAGCCGTGTCAGGTCCTGTCCCACCACTGGGTCGCAGGTCAGCAGACCCAGGTCGGTATACTGGCGGGCGGTCTTGGGGTTGTAGTTGCCGGTGCCCACGTGGCAGTAACGCCGCAGGCCGTCCTGCTCCTGACGGACCACCAGGGAGAGCTTGCAGTGGGTCTTGAGCCCCACAATCCCGTAGACCACATGGACGCCAGCCCGTTCAAGCTGACGAGCCCAGGCGATGTTGGCCTCCTCATCAAACCGGGCCTTGATCTCGACCAGAGCCAGAACCTGCTTGCCGGCGTGTGCGGCATCCACCAGAGCATTGATGATGGGCGAGTTGCCCGAGGTTCGGTAGAGGGTCTGTTTGATGGCCAGCACTCGCGGATCGGCCGCCGCCTGTTCCAGGAAGGCCTGGACCGAAGTGGAGAAGGAGTCATAGGGGTGGTGAAGGAGGATGTCATGCTCGCGGATGGCGGCGAAGATGTCCTGGGCTTGGCTGGATTCCACCTCGGCTATCTGCCGGTTGGTGGTGGGAATGAAGGGGCGAAACTTGAGGTCGGCCCGGTCGATGGACTGCAGCTCGAACAGGACCGTGCAGTCCAAGGGGGCAGGCAGCCGATAGACCTCCTCCTGGTTGACCCGGAGCTTGCTGGCCAGCAGTTGGGAGAGGAAGGGAGAGGCGGAATCGGAAATCTCCAAGCGGATGGGCGGTCCGAACCGCCGCTGCAGCAGCTCCTTTTCCATGGCGTTGAGCAGATTTTCGGCATCGTCCTCCTCGACATCAATATCCTCGTTGCGGGTGACACGGAAGGAGCGGGCCTCCTTGATGATCATGCCTGGGAAGAGGTATTCCAGGTGGGCGATGATCAGATTCTCCATGGTGATGAACCCGTAGCGCTCCTCCCGGCCCTCCTCGTCGGTCAAATCGTCCACAGGAACCAGACGGGAGAGGTTGTCAGGAATCTTGACGCGGGCGAAGTGGGTCTTGCCCGAGGTCGGGTTCTCCACCAGGACCGCCAGATTCAGTGAGTTGCCTGAGATATAGGGGAAGGGGTGAGCCGGGTCGACGGCCAGCGGGGTCAGGACTGGGAAGACCTGGTTGCGGAAGAAGTTGGTGAGCCGTTCCTGCTCCTGGCTGCTCAGTTGTGTCCAGCTCAGCAGGATGATGCTTTCGGCGGCCAGATCCGGCAGGATGTGGTTGATGACGTAGTGGGCATGCTCGTCCTGAAGCTTGTGCGCCTGCTCGGAGATGGCTCTCAGTTGCTGGCGAGGGCTCATCCCGCTGGCAGCTGTCACAGCGATGCCGGTGTCTACGCGACGCTTCAGACCAGCCACGCGAACCATGAAGAACTCATCGAGATTGCTGGCGAAGATGGCGGCGAAGTTGGCACGCTCCAACAGGGGCACGCTCTCGTCTTCGGCCAGTTCAAGCACGCGTTTGTTGAACTTGAGCCAGCTCAGTTCCCGGTCGAAATAGCGGTCCTCAGGCAAGGGCGAGACCGGATGATCCGAGTGCCTGGATACATGCCGTGCCTGGCCGTCGGTCTCGGCAATATGCTCCGCGATCTGGCTGCGTAGCAAGGCCTTGGAGGGTGCGTCAAATTTCTGAACCATACCATAGCACTTTATTCGCAGGTGCCGTCCTCTGCAATCGTTGATAAAGCTTGTGGATAAATAGGAACGGCCCCCCGCAGGAGGCCGTTCCCACAAGGTCGGTCCAGATGGAATCTCTGCACAACATCATCGTTGCAACGGTCAAGTCTTATACACCCGTCCAACGTATCGGTCCTGGTGGCCATACACTTTGTGGGCTTCCGTGCTCTTGAACCGTCCTTGTATAAGCTATTATGCCAGTTTTGAGGCCGACGGCAAGCATGCTGATCGTGTTTGAGCGGAGGAGGTTCCCGGCTTGGTTTTTTGTGCGATTGCGTGCATTGTGGCAGGTCGAATACGCCAGGTTTGAAGGAATCTGTTGCTTCCATGTGATTATCTGTGTCCTTTCATGGACAGAGGTTTAAAAACGCTGCAATTCGAGGCGTGTCGTGGTGTTGATGCATTTGTGCATAGGTAGGGCGAAGCGGTGTGGATACAAAGGGTCATCCGACCACATCAGCTCCGGGGACTGGTGCTGATGCCGGGGCGCGGATGTACTGGTAGCCATGACTGGAATGAGCATAGGCAGACTGCCGTCGAAGATAAAAGGTGGCATGAAAGGGCGGGAGCCCGAATTGACACCTCACTCCTTTAGTTCAGTCGGGTTATCTCCGGAGCCTCGACCGGGGAGGATGGCGGGCGAAGATGCCGGCATCGGGCGGAGTGCATCAGAACCTAAATATGAGTCCGCTGTGGCCGGTTTGGTCTTTCTCTCGGCTTCCGGAGGGATTGGGCTGACTACCATGACGGCCCTGATGGCAAAACAGCTTCGGGACATGGCTCTGTCATGTGCTCTGGTGGATCTGGACCTGGATGGCGGAGGGATGGATGTCTTGGTCGGCATCGAGGGGGCGCCTGGCATGCGGCTGGGAAGGATTCGCGCTCCCCTGGGTCGGGTGGATCCTCAGGCCCTCGGTGAAGAGCTGCCGGTCTGGGATGGCATTCCGCTGCTCAGCAATGATCCTTGGACCGCCCCGCCACAGGGCTGGTGGGACGTGGACGCAGCCGTCAGTGCAATGGCTGGATTGGCTGATCTGTTGCTAATCGATGCCGGTCGAGGCAGGCATCTGGGTAATCTGCGCTCACTGAAGGGTCTGCCCTCGCTGTTGATGGTGGACATGACTGTGCTGGGCCTTGCGCGGGCGAAGGCGCTTCTCCATGCCCTGAACGGCCGCAGGGATGATGGTGATCGAGCTCAAGACAGTCCATTGATTTCATGTAGGCCCCCCATGGCTTTGATTGGAATGATGCCCACTCAGCACCGTGTCAGTCATGGTGTCGACCCGGAGCAAGCGGAGGAGTTTCTGGGCCGATCGTTGGACGTGGTTCTCAAGCCACAGACGAAACTGTCGGCATCCGTCCTGGATGGGCGTGGCCTGGAACGAGTGCCACGCACTTACGCCCGGGCCCTTCAACCCCTGGTGGAGCGGATCGTGGGGATGGTCGTTGTCGGCGAAAGAAAAGAAGAGCGGGTTTCTTCTCGCGGATTGACCTGGTCTGAGGCTGTCAAATGATTACGGGGTGCGAGGACAACATTGGGGGTTCATTCCTTGATGACGATTTGGCTCAGCCGCCCACTTTCGGCTATTTGGATGGGCTGGTGAGCGACCCTGCGGTGACTGACATCGCAGTGACGGGCCGGGGTGATGTCTGGATCGACCGGGGCTCGGGCATGGAGGAGGTTCTGCTTCGGCCTGGGTTCACAGGCCCTCGGGCAGTGAGGGACTTCGCTGTCCAGTTATGCGCTCAGTTGGGGCGTCGCCTGGATGATGCTCGTCCCATGGCCGACGCTTCCAGCAGGGAGGGGATCAGAGTCCACGCCGTGCTGGCTCCGCTCGTTCCCGAGGGTGCCGCCATTTCCATCAGACTGCCCAACAGGCACCCGCCCGGTCTGGAGGAGCTGGCTGCTGCCGGACTGTGTCCCGCAAGCTGGTTGTTCATCCTCCGGGCGCTGGTGGTCAATCGGGCCAGCATTCTGGTAACTGGTGGCACGGGTGCCGGCAAGACCACACTTCTGCGGGCGTTGCTTGGCATGTGCCCACAGGAGCAACGGCTGGTCATCGTGGAGGAAGTCCGTGAGCTTGGTCGTATTGCCGGACATAGGAATATGGTTTCCCTGGCTGTCAGAGAGTCCAACGTTGAAGGGGCAGGGGGCGTGGGGCTGGTCGATCTGGTCAAGGCCACACTGCGCATGCGGCCCGATCGAATCATCCTGGGCGAGTGCCGGGGCGAGGAGATAGCTGATCTGCTGCGGGCTTTCAATTCTGGTCATCAGGGTGGCATGGCGACACTACATGCCGACAGCGTGGAACGCGTCCCTACCAGACTGGCGACTCTGGGTTTGCTGGCGGGGCTGCAGCCGAAGGCACTGGCGGCTCTGGCCAAAGGGGCGTTTGACGTTGTTGTCCATCTGGAACGTTCCGGCGGCCATAGACATATCGCACAGATTGGCCGACTGGCAACGGCCGCCGACGGTCGGCTTGTTGGAGAGGCTGTTTGTACCTGGGAGGGCCGAGGGGCCGCTACTTATGGAACGGCTTGGTCGAAGTTTGCCAGGCGGTGGGGCATTGTGACAAGCGACTCGGCGAACACTCCGTAGTCGAGGTGGATTATGAATGACGAGACTGCAGCCTGGGTGGCTGCGATAATGACGACTCTTGCCTGTCTGGCCGTGTTTTCGCTGAGAGGCGGCGTAGCCGCAAGACTGAAGACCATGGCAGTCAGGCCCCTCGCACAGTCAGATCGGCCCGGTCTTGCGGTGCTGATTACTTCTCTGCTCGCATATGTCGACAACGGGGGTGGTCTGGTAGAGGCTTTCGAGGAGGCATCCGGGCGGCGGTTCGCCACTCGGGAGGTCACGCCGGAACGTGTCATGGCCATGCTGGAGAGCCGATGCCTGCCCCAGGAACGGGGGGCGACTCTGACGATTATGGCCCAGGCTCTCGTGGCTTGCTACGGGCTCAGCGCCATCCTGGGGTGCCGGGCTTCGGATGGGCTGCGAACCGTTGCAGCTATGCAGAGGCGGTGGGCAGCGTTGGATGAGGCCCGAGAAAAGGCCTTTGCGGTGCCCAAGGCCACGATCCGTCTCCTGTCGACCCTGCCGGCGTTGACAATCATCATGGGAGAGCTCATGGGTGCGCGACCGCTGGCCTTTCTATGTAGCCCAGGCCCGGGAATCATCTGCCTGATCCTTGGAGCGGTCTTCTACGTTCTCGGTCTGGTTTGGATACATCTGCTGATGAACAATCTGGGCAGGGAGGACCTATGGATTTGAAACCATTGATTGCCGCTCTGTCGAGTATACTGGCCCTCCTGCTCATAGAGTTCGACGTTTCGGGTGAGCGACTTGTTGGTAAGCAGATCTCTGCGCCGTCCTTAAGCCTGGTGCTGGCCTTGTTGGGAGTCGCTGTTCGTCAGGGAGCCTCACTGCCCAGGGCCATGAGTGTGGTTGGCGGCCTGCTGCCAGGACCTTATGGGCTTCGAATGGTTCGCGTGGCTCATCTGCTCGGACGGGGCAACGGATGGGATCTGTCCTGGTCAGGAGCGATCGGCGATCCTGATTACGGGCAGTCCATGCAGGTCCTGGCTGACTGTCTGGAGCCCTCCTGGCGTTTGGGATCATCGCCCCTGGCACGTATCGAGACGACTATGCGCCAGCTGCATCGCCATGCCCGCAGCGTGCTTGCCCGGGTCGCGGCGACGATCACCGTCAGGCTGCTGGTGCCGACAGGGCTGTGTATTCTGCCGGCCTTCGTACTGATCGGAGTCATCCCCTGCATTGCGGCTTTTGCGGGTGGGATGTCCTGAGGGTATGGAGCTCTCGCGGACACAGTTGTCCACAGGTTGACGATTCAGCTTCGCTCGTCCACATGTATCGGACAAGGCGACAGAGACGGACCGGAACGGGCACAGTGAAAGGTACCGGATGCCGATTCCCTGGGGAACGGCCATTCGCTGGGGCGGGGAAGACAAGAAAAGGCAAAGGTGAGAACGATGACATATTCACAAGAAGTTGCGACGGTCTTCCATCTGCAGACCGGGCAGGCAGGAGGTCAGTTGGTGCAGGCTGCGACATGGCCTGCTGCAGGTGCCGGATCCGGGTGGTTGCAAAGAATAAGGCAGCGTTCCAACCGGTTCATGACGGCTTTGTACGTTCGCGTCAGCCAGGCTATGGATGCAGGAGTGCGTGCCCTGCATGGGCGGCTGAGCGTGGTGCTGGCCAGGCCTGAATCGGGGGCCATCACCGCTGAATACGCCGTGATCATGGTGGTGGCCGCCACGCTGGCTGGTGTGCTCCTTGCCATTGTCAAATCATCTTCCACACGCACCTTGCTGATGGGGCTGGTTAAGAAGGCGCTCAGTGCCGTCGGCTGAGAGACGGTCCGAGTGGAGACGACGGTGGCGATCGGACAACGGTACTGTAACGGCCGAGTTCGCCATCGTTCTTCCCGCTGTCATGGTTCTGGCTCTCATACTGCTGACGTTGACTCAGACGATCAGGATCGGCATGGTCTGTCAGGATGCGGCCAACGCGGCTGCCAGAGACCTGATCGTCACCCGAGGCGAGGGCGATTCCCAAGAGCTGGTGCACCGGATGGCCGGTCCACATGCCCAGGTGAGGTTGAGTCCATCGGCGGGGCAGACGGCAGTCAGGGTGTCATGCCCAGTGGTTTCCGGCCCCATGGGCGTGCTGCCTGCACAGGTTCATGGCGATGCCGTGGCCATATTGGAGGAATGAGTCATGCACGGACATGTCGGAAAGACGCGCGTCGAGCGTGCCGATTCATGGATAAGGTGTTCGGATCCGGGCTCCGGCACGGTTTTGGGCATCATGCTGATGGCTCTGGTTAGCCTGGGTCTGATTCTTGCAGCACTACTGGGCAATCTCATGATCTGCCGGACACGCGCACGCACCGGCGCCGATGTTTCGGCTCTTGCCGCAGCTTCTGCCCTGGACGAAGGACAGACGAAGCCCTGTACTCTGGCTTCCCGGGTTGCCCGTCTCAACCGTGGTGTCCTAACGGATTGTCAGGTGGATGGAGGCGACGTGAGGGTATCGGTGGGAGTAGACACCGGAGTCCCGATGATGTCCCGCTTGGTCCAGTCTGCCCGGGCAGGTCCAGAGCCCTGTGGATGAGAGGAGGAAGCGGGGCGAAAGCCTTAGGAAGGAAAGCGAACGTGTCTAAAGAAATGGATAGCCTTGAACCATGGCACTAGCACTCTATCGGCGGTATCGGCCTGACACTTTTGACGGCATCATCGGTCAGAAGCAGGTCACGGTGCCCCTTACCCGAGCTCTGGATGAGAACCGGCTGACCCATGCCTACCTCTTTTCTGGTCCCAGGGGATGCGGCAAGACCAGCAGTGCCAGGATTTTCGCCCGTTGCGTCAACTGCGCCAAAGGACCGACCAGCCATCCCTGCGGCGAATGCGACAGCTGCAAGGATCTGGCCACAGGAGGCCCTGGTTCCATCGATGTGGTGGAGATTGACGCCGCCAGCCACAATGGAGTTGACGATGCTAGGGAACTCAGGGAGCGGGCAGGCTTCGCCCCCGTGCGTGACCGCTACAAGATTTTCATTCTGGACGAGGCTCATATGGTCACCCAGCAAGGATTCAACGCCCTGCTGAAGATCGTCGAGGAGCCACCGGAACACGTCATGTTCATCTTCGCCACCACAGAGCCGGAGAAGGTGATTGGCACCATCCGCTCCCGCACCCACCATTACCCCTTCCGTCTGGTTCCCCAGGAAGTCATGGGGCCCTACCTGGAGCAGATTTGCGTTAAGGAGGGCATTAAGGCCGAGCCCGGTGTGCTCAAGCTGGCTATGCGGGCTGGCGGCGGATCGGTGCGTGACACCCTTTCCGTGCTGGACCAGCTCATGGTAGGCGCTGACGAGCAAACCATTACCTATGATGCGGCTGTAGCTCTGCTGGGATTCACTCCTGCCGAACTGATCGGCGAAGCCGTGGACGCACTAATCGCCCACGATGGGGCTGGCCTCTATGGGGTCATTCAAAAGGTTGTCGTCGGCGGATTCGAACCCCAGCGCTTCGTCGAGGATCTGCTGGCCCATGTCCGCGACCTGCTGGTTCTCAAATTGGCGGGAGAACGGGCCGAAAGCGTGCTTAGCGAGGATGCGGACGACGACCAGGTGGCCGATCTGCATCGTCAGGCGAATGCTTTGAATCTGCAGGTCTTGACCAGAATGGCTGACATCATCAACGATGCGCTGGCAGGAATGAATGGGGCCACCTCGCCCAGGATGCGCTTGGAGCTGCTGGCCGCCAGGCTGCTGGCAATTGGCTGCGAGCCTATGGAGCAGGCACCGGCTGAAGCAGCAGCTTCCACCGCTGGCGCGACCCCGTCGCCCGCCCGCGGCGGGTTCATTGGCGCTAACAGGTCTCAGCAGAACGGTCGGCCGTCCAGTGCATCCCAATCTGGAAGTGCCGGCGGGGCTGATCGCCATGAACACCCTGGTAGGGCAGGTTCGTCATCTGCTGCAGCTCCCGCCACCTTTGCTAGGCCGCAGAACATGTCAGGGCCCCATCCCGATTCCTCCGCTGGTGGACAGCAGGAGGGCGAAGGACGGCCCACCCATTCCGGCTCAGGCTCTGCCCAACCCGAGCGCAAGCAAGCCCCCTCCTCGCCGGCGGGGCAGGCCGGATCACCCGGTTCTTCCGCACCCGTCCGATCTACAGAACCGCCTCGGCCTGCACAGCCAGAGGCTACGCGGGGACAGGAAACAGGGATTCCGACCGGCACGGAACTGGACAAGCGTTGGGATGCCCTGGTAGCTGCCCTGCCGGATGAGGTACGCCAGTATGTGGTGCGGGACCGGGTGCCTACCGTGGCCATGAAAGCAGACCCTTCCGGCCGCAAGCGACTGTCTATGACCTTCGACCGTCCACTCAGCCAGCATGCCTTCGCCATGGCCGTGGCTGCGCAGTCGGTTGACGGGGAGACCAAGGTGCCGCGTATCGTCATGGTCCGCGCTCGCCAGGAGTTTGGACAGGCCACCATGATCGCTCCATCGGGGACAGCTGCCAATGGCGAGACGGTAGAGTCCGTCAATAAGATGTCTCCCCAGCGCCGGGCAGAGGTCAAGAAGGAAGTGGCTTTGGCACGTGCTGGCTTAGCCACCATGAATCTTGGAGCGGCGGTCATGCCTCATGCGGCCACGGAGCAGGGGCATGCCCCTAGGGAGATGACGGCTTCGACTGGTCATCAAGGTGAGACCGGAGCATCGGCATCGGAGGGAAGATCCGCCCCTGGGAAAGCTGCAGGCGACGAGAACTCCGACGACGCCCACCACCCGGTCGGCGGTCCGGTCCAATCGTCGCCGGAACCGTTGCCGACGGCGGGCTTTGGCTCAACTGCTTCTACGGTATTGCCGGACGATGATCCCTGGGCCCACCCCATGCCAGCGACTCATGCGCAGCAAAAGGTCCGGCAGCCCGGTGAGGGCAACGACGGATCCGATGGCCGGAAAGCCGATGGCCAGAAGGACCATGAGTCCAAAAAAGTAGCTCTGCCGGACATGAGCGATGACACGGATCCTTGGGCCGTGCCCGATTCCGGGACCAGTGCCCCAGCCTCTGCAGAGTCCTCCAACAGTCAGGGCCATGAAACTGCGGATCAAGGGCTTGCTGTTTCGAAGTCGGCTGATTCGTCCGGCCAGGGAAGCGCATCGGGTGCAACCTCGGCTCCAGCATTGGGGACCGAACCGGTTTCCGCTGACGGAGCCATGGCAGCTGGCATCTCAATCTCGTCAGATGTGCGGAATGACGATCGCGGTTCGGGTACCGCCGGCGGCTCGGATGGTTCCCGAGTAACGGCAGATGCATCCGGATCTGATGACAGGAGAATGGCAGCTGGCTTCGCTAGTTCAGCCTCTAGCTCCTCCCAGGCCTCAGGGCCTTCCGTGGATCCCGAGGACGATGTCTATTCCATGGACGATGCCAGGCTCGGGGCGGACAATGCCATGAATCAGGATGAACTGACCAAATTATTTGACGTGACCAAGGTGGAGGATTTTGCCGCCGATGATCCCCAGAATCCGATCAATGTCCAAAAGCGCCGGCAGGAACAGGCGCAGCGACAGGGAGGTGAATGATGGCTGCTACCTATGATGGAGCCATTCAAGAGCTGATTGATGCTTTTGCTCAACTGCCGGGCATTGGTCCCAAGGGGGCACAGCGCATCGCCTTCTACATTCTGGGGGCCGATCGGCGTAGTGCTCAGGATCTGGCCGATGCCATCGTCGCCGCCAAGGAGAAGGTCCGGTTTTGCGAGATCTGCGGCAATGTCTGCGAGACCAGCCCATGCCCCATTTGTCAGGATCCGAGGCGTGACCGCAGCATCATCTGTGTAGTCGAGGAACCCAAGGACGTCATGAGCATTGAACGTACCGGAGAATACCGGGGTCTTTATCATGTGCTTGGTGGGGCCATCGATCCTATGTCCAACGTTGGGCCCGGCGATCTGCGCATTCCCGAGCTCTTGAAACGGTTGGGCACTGATCAGGTCAAAGAGGTCATGCTGGCCCTGGATCCCAACATCGAAGGCGAGGCCACCACCACCTACTTGGGACGGCTGCTGGGTCCTCTGGATCTTCGGGTCACCAGGCTGGCCAGCGGTCTGCCTGTCGGCAGTGATCTGGAATATGCTGACGAGATCACCCTTGGCCGGGCGATTTCCGGCCGCCGTGATCTGTAAGGCCTGCAATCATGGTTTCGCATGTTGGTGGAGAGGGTCTGATAAAACGGTGTCGTTCGTATAATCCATATAATCAATATGTTGCAGATGATGGTCTAGTGGCTTAACCGTCGCGGGATGGAACAGCAGTGGCACTTATCGTTCAGAAATATGGCGGGTCCTCAGTGGCGGACTCGGACTCCATCAAGCGTGTGGCCAAGCGCATCATTGATACCAAGCGCGCTGGCAATGACATCGCAGTGGTGGTTTCCGCCATGGGGGACACTACTGACGATCTGATCGATCAGGCCATGGATGTGGATTCCAATCCTCCGGCCCGTGAGATGGACATGCTCATGACGGCGGGGGAGCGCATCTCCATGAGCCTGCTGGCCATGAGCATCCATGCGCAAGGCGAGCACGCCCATTCCTTCACCGGTTCGCAGGCGGGCTTCATGACTGATGCACGTTACGGCGCAGCCCATATCCGCCATGTTCGACCCCAACGGGTCATGAAGGCCCTGGACCGAGGCGAAGTGGGGATTGTGGCAGGCTTCCAGGGGGTCAACGCTGACGGCGATGCCACCACCCTGGGCCGCGGCGGCTCGGACACCTCGGCTGTGGCCCTGGCTGTGGCCCTCAAGGCGGATGTCTGCGAGATCTATACCGATGTGGATGGCGTCTTTACCGCTGATCCGCGCATTGTGCCCACCGCCAGAAGAATCGCTCGCATCTCATACGAAGAGATGCTGGAGATGGCGGCCGGCGGATCCAAGGTGCTGGCTCTGCGCTGCGTGGAATATGCGCAGCGCTTTCATATGCCCATCCACGTGCGTAGTTCCTTTTCTCATCGTCCGGGCACGTTGATCATGCCTGACGATGTCGATGTTGACAAGATTCCCAATCTGGAGACCGGCCAGCTGCCGGATCGCCCCGCTGCACACACCGACAGGCAACGGGATATGACGGAAGGAAAGTCATGACCAACGGCGAATCCATGGGCGACCTGTTCCCGGACCTGAACGGTCCCGAGTCACCCATCATCTCAGGGGTTGCCCACGACCGCAGCGAGACCCAGGTCAGTCTGCGGGCTGTGCCCGACCGCCCCGGCGTAGCCGCACAGCTCTTTACCATCCTTGCCGAGGGCGGCATCAACATCGACATGATCGTCCAGGCTGGGGCGGCCACAGGAACCGTGGACATCTCCTTCACGCTGCCGTCCGCTCAGGCTGATCAGGTGGTCCCCATGCTGGATGACTCCCGCGAGCAACTGGGGTTCCGCTCGGTCGACATCAATCCTGAGGTGGGCAAGGTGACCCTGGTAGGGGTGGGCATGAAGACCCACTCGGGCATCACCGCCACCTTCTTCAGGGCCTTGAGCGACCGGCATATCAACGTGCTCATGATCTCGACCTCCGAGATCCGCATCTCCGCTCTGGTGCCTATTCAGGACTTGGACGAGGCGGTACGGGCCATCCATACGGCCTTCCATTTGGATGCCGATCAGGTCGAGGCGGTCGTTTACGGCGGCACGGGTCGCTGAGTGGAGAGGAGAGAGCAATGACGGATAAGGTCGATTCTGCGAATGATGGTCGCTGCGGCATCAATGTAGCCATTCTGGGCGCCACTGGCCAGGTAGGCATGGTCATGCGCCGTATGCTGGACGAACGGGACTTCCCTGTGGCCGATCTGCGGTTCATGGCCTCTTCCAGGTCTGCCGGAGAGCAGCTGCGCTGGCGTGACAGGACCATCACGGTCGAGGATGTAGAGCAGGCCGACCTGAGCGGGATCGATCTGGCCATCTTCTCCGCCGGCGGTTCGACCTCAGGAACCTGGGCCCCGCGTTTCGCCGAGGCCGGAGCCTACGTGGTCGACAACTCCTCTCATTGGCGGATGGATCCCGAGGTCCCCCTGGTGGTGTCTGAGGTCAATCCTGAGGACCTGGATCTTATCCCCCGGCGGATCGTAGCCAATCCCAACTGCACCACCATGGCTTGCATGCCGGTGCTGAGCCCCTTGGCCAAGGCATATGGTCTGCGCCGCCTGATCGTCTCCTCCTATCAGGCCGTGTCGGGAGCTGGTCGTGCCGGCGTCCTCCAGCTGCGCGACGAGACCAGGACAGCTGTGGAGCAGGGCGCTGACCGGCTGGTCTTCGACGGATCGGCCATTGAGTTCCCCCCGCCCACCAAGGTGGTGCGTACCATCGCCTTCAACGCTGTTCCTTTTATAGGTGACTTGGTCGATGACGGCAGCGGGGAGACCGACGAAGAGCAGAAACTGCGCAATGAGAGCCGCAAGATCCTGCACCTGCCCGATCTGGCCGCCTCCTGCACTTGCGTGCGGGTAGGGGTCTTTACAGCCCACGGCATGAGCATCAATGCCGAGTTCGAGCACGATGTCACCCCTGACCAGGCCCGCGACCTGCTGTCCAAGGCCCCCGGAGTAAGTCTGGCGGAAATACCCACTCCTCTGGACGCAGCCGGCAAGGATCCCAGCTTCGTGGGTCGCATCCGCCAGGACCAGGCCGTGGAAGGCAAGAGGGGATTGTCCATGTTCGTGGCCAACGACAACCTGCGCAAGGGAGCCGCCCTCAACGCCGTGCAGATCGCCGAGCTGATCGCCCGCAAGCACTTTGCCGACAGAATCTGAGATGACAGGTTCGTCTGCGGGGCACCGATTAGACTGGAGACCATGACCAGATCTTCCCAAGAAGTGCAGCGGCAACTGGATCGGATCGTGGCCCTGGGCTATCCGGATGTGGCGGACATCAGCGCCGCTGCTTTCAGAGCCCTGGCACAGCCCCTGATCTCCGCTCTGGAATCCACTGAGCTGGGCGAGCAGATCCTGCTCATCCCCACACGGGAGCTGGTCTCGCCTGAGTCGCTGATTGCCCGGACCAGCATCAATCGCATGGCTGGCTTTACCACTATGCCACCGCGCGACATCGCCAGTTTCCTGCCCCAGAACGGGTTCGAGCCGCCCGAGGGGCCCTTCTACATCGTCCTGGAGCCGCACACCGGCACCTGCTACACCAACCGCGAGCCTGACGTGGCCCGCAAGCTGATTGACTCAGACGACCGCCTCCCTCTGACCCTTGAAGAAGGGCTGGCCATCGCCACACAGCATCCTGACTGGCTGGCGGTCAAGAACGGCTTCAATCTGCTGGGTTCCCACAGCGCCGATGGGCGCGTTCCCAGCATCTGGATGAGCCAGAACGCTCCCCGGCTGGGCTCGGTCTGGCCCAACTCGCGCCACACATGGTTGGGCAACGCCTACTGCGAGGGCCGTCGCGGCGTCTCCCTCTTCCAGTGAGCACTCTGTCAGTGCTTGCATCGTCTGGTGTTTGCAACTTGGGCAACCTTGCGAACTAAGTCAGACCCTGTGTGTTCGCCTTCCTCTGCGTCGGAATGCGGACCCGGACCGCATGTCCTGGCTCTCCTCCGGTAAGATAATGGCACCCCCGGTACGGTTTCGGCCTGCCCGAACACCTATGGCCGGGCGACATTGTGGTTTCCGACGAACGAAAGAAGGAGGAGAGATGGATCAGGATCGTGCATCCGTGTTTGATCTTGCGGCCCAGGCTGCGGCGTCCAATGGAGGGAATAACGACCTGCTGCTGCCTCCCCCCAGATTCGTGGGTTCGCCGCAGAAGCCCAGTGACATGCCCTACAACAAATATGTGGCCTACAACAAGCAGGTTCCCTTTGACTATCCGCAGCGCACCTGGCCGGGCAAGACCCTGAAGCGGGCGCCCCGCTGGTGCTCGGTAGATCTTCGTGACGGCAACCAGGCCCTGGTCGACCCCATGGATTCCGAGCGCAAGCTGAGATTTTGGAATCTGCTGATCTCCATGGGCTTCAAGGAGATCGAGGTGGGCTTTCCCTCGGCTTCTGAGACCGATTACGACTTCATCCGCCTCCTGATAGAGCGCGAGCTGATTCCCGACGACGTGACCATCGTGGTCCTGACCCAGGCCCGCGAGCATCTGATTCGCCGTACCTACGAGGCCCTGCGTGGGGCCAAGCGGGCTGTGGTCCACTTCTACAACTCGGTCTCGGTCCTGCAACGGGAGGTCGTCTTCCACAAGGACAAGGCCGAGATCAAGAAGCTGGCCACCGACGCCGCCGAACTTTGCCGCTCCCTGGAGGCCGATGCCGGGGGCACGGATCTTTCCTATGAGTACTCGCCCGAGTCCTTCTCTGGTGCCGAGCCCGAGTATTCCCTGGAGGTCTGCAACGCGGTCATCGACGTGATCCGGCCTACACCGGAGCACCCTATGATCATCAACCTGCCCAACACCGTGGAGATGACCACACCCAATGTCTTCGCTGACGAGGTGGAGTACATATCCACCAACCTCAAGGATCGGGACGCGGTGGTGCTCTCCCTGCACCCCCACAACGACGAGGGTATGGCCGTGGCCGCCACCGAGCTCAGCCTGCTGGCTGGGGCTGACCGGGTGGAGGGCTGCCTGCTGGGCAATGGCGAGCGCACAGGCAATGTCGACATCTGCACGGTGGGACTGAATCTGCTGGTCCAGGGAATCGATCCCCAGCTGGACTTCTCCGACATGCCCGGCATCCGTCGGACGGTGGAGTACTGCAATCAGATCGCCGTCTCCGAGCGGCACCCCTATGTGGGCAACTTCGTCTTCACAGCCTTCTCAGGATCCCACCAGGACGCCATCAAGAAGGGGCTGGACGCCCGGCAGCAGGCGGCTCTGCGTGCCAACGCCAACCCCGACGACTTCCTCTGGCTGGTGCCCTACCTGCCCATCGATCCCAAGGATGTGGGCGGCAACTACGAGGCCATCATTCGGGTCAACTCCCAGTCGGGCAAGGGTGGCATGGCCTACCTGCTCAAGGCCAACCATCATCTGGATCTGCCCAAGCGCCTCCAGGTTGAGTTCGATCGGCTGGTCCAGAGCTATGCCGACAGGACCAAGCGCGAGGTGAAGGATGCCGACATCTGGCGGCTCTTCAAGGACGAGTACCTGCCCGTGGAGGCCGGTGGAAGCGTGGTCGGCGGCGAGTCCATGGCCGATCAGCGCGACGAGACCCTGCATCAGTGGGGACGCTTCAAGCTGCTGAATGTGGCAGTCACCTCCGGCGAGGACGGCTCCGACACGGTTCTCGATGCCACCCTGCTGGACCGGGGGCTTGCTCCAGGCGATCCTGAGGTGCGTCGTCGTGTTCAGGGACATGGGAACGGTCCTATTGCAGCCTTCCTGGATGCACTCAAGTCGCTGGATCAGACTGTTTCGGTCCTCGATTACGCCGAGCACGCCATGACCGCCGGTACGGATGCTCTGGCGGCTTCCTACGTGGAATGCCAGGTGGGCGAACCGGCCAGGTCCCGGGTGATCTGGGGTGTGGGCATCGACTCGTCCATCTCTACCAGCTCACTCAAGGCCATCATCTCGGCGCTCAACCGCTTCCAGCGCGGCTGAAGGTCAGAAGATCCAATACCAGTCCTGTAGGTCCGATCCGGACGCACAACTACGCCCGGGTCGGACCAAATTGTCTGAACTGGTTCACAGCTGGCTGGTTTACTGTTGTGATGAATCGGCCCCGGAGTTGCCCTGGGTGCTGCCTTCGTTGCCGCCCTCGCTGGTGTCGCTGCCGCTGTCGTTCTCCGTTCCGCCTCCAGTGCCAGCGCCCGAACCACTGCCGGAACCGGACTGCCCCTGCTCGGAGTTCTGGCGCTGGGAGCGCTGCTGGGGCGCGTATGAGTATTCACGGTTGCGCGTGGACGAGCTACTCTGCCTGGATCCAGTGCCCCAGTTGCCTTCCGGGCCACCGATCTTGCCGTGGTCCTCGGCATCCGGGAAACGCTCCACTGGACTGTTGCCCAGGGCCGACTTCATATATTGGGTGAACAGCTGGACCGCATAGAAGTTGTCGTGATAGTGATCCGGCACCTTCAGGGCGCCGCCGTCCTGTCCCTGGTTCCAAACGGCGAAGGTGGTCAGGAGCGAGGGGGTGAATCCGATGAAGGAGATGGCGGTCTGGTCATTGGCCGTGCCGGTCTTACCAGCGATGGGCCGTCCCAGGGAACGGGCATAGGATGCGGTGCCGCGCTGGACCGTGGTGGTCATGGCCTTCTGCAGCAGGGCCACCTGATCGGCGTTGAAGACCTGATCCGACTGGATTGCAGCCGTGTAGAGCTCTTGGTCCTTGGTGTCTTTGACCTGGGCCACCAGGTGCAACTTGGGTCGTTGCCCTCCGTTGGCCAGGGTGGCATAGCCCTGGGTCACGTCGTAGACCGAGAGAGCGTCCACACCAAGGGTGTCGAAAGTGGTCGTATCGTCGATCTTTCCCGTGATGCCGGCCGTGTGGGCCACTTGGGCAACCTTTTGCGAGGTCACGTGTTCGCCTAGATCCATGAAGACCGTGTTGACCGAGTTGGCAAAAGCCGAGTAGAGGTTGATATACCCATAGCTGACATTTCCGGCGTTAGCGACGGACTTACCCACGCTGGAGAAGGTACGCGGTGAATTGCCATTGAAGACCGTGTTCAGGCTGACCCCATCCTGGATGGCGCCCAGGAGCGTGTAGGCCTTCATGGTCGAACCGACCTGGAAGGTCGCCTGATCAACATTGTTGAGCTGGTGGGTCAGGTAGTCGTCACCGGCGTACAGGGAGATGATGGCCCCGGTCTTGGGGTCGACCGAGAGCCCCCCGATTTGCAGAGTGGCCGGTAGATGCTTGTTGCCTGTGGACGGACTGGCCACTTGGAACATCAGATCCTGCTTGTCCTTTTGGATGGTGGTGATGATCCGGTAGCCGCCTGTGTCCAGGTCGTCGGCTGTGAAGGGGGCCTTTTTGCCGGAGGACAGTTCGTTGCGGACCATGCGCAGCAGGTAGCCGTTGGGTCCCTGGTAGACGTTCTGTGGCATGTACTTGATGGTCTGCGGCATTTGGGCGCTGGCCCGGTCCTGGTGGCTGATGTAGTGGTCCTCCTCCATGATGGCCAGCACGCGGCGGAAGCGCGACTCGGCCTGCTTGGGGTTGACCGCCGGGTCCCAGGAGGCTGGGGCGGGGATGATGCCAGCCAGCATGGCTGACTCAGGCAAGGTCAGGTCCTTGGCGTCCTTGCCGAAGTAGTTTTGTGCCGCGGCCTGGATCCCGTAAGCGCCACGGCCGAAGTAGATGGTGTTCAGGTAGTTGCAAAGGACGGTGTCCTTGTCTTCTGTCCTGGAAATCTTCAAGGAGAGGATTGCCTCGCGCAGCTTGCCCTTGTAGGTGGTGGTCTCGCCCAGATAGTAGCGCTCGGCATACTGCTGGGTGATGGTGGATCCGCCCTGACGGGTGCCTTTGGTCACGTTGTTGAAGAGCGCTCGGCTGATGCCTTTCAGGTCGATGCCGTTGTCCTTGTAGAAGGTGCGGTTCTCCGAGGCGACGACCGCGTTGCCCACATACTTGGGCAGGACCGAGCAGTCGATGATTTCCCGGTTCTGATTGGCATAGGTTCCGATGGGGGTGGTGCCGTCCGCATAGTAGACAGTGGTTTTTTGCGCCAGGGCCTGCTTCTCCGGCGGGATGATTTCAGTGGTCAGATACAGGTATGCGAAGGCCGCCGCCCCGGCCACCAGCACCAGCCCCAGCAGGGCCAGGGTCCACTTAAGCACACGATGCGACTTGTGGGGCCGTCCGCGACGGGGTCCGCCGCCCCGGGGATTCCGGTCGGCGTGCCGCGAGGTGAGTCTGTCGGCGCGATTCCCGTTTCTGCGCGCTCCGGACTGGGTCCTGCGTGTGGGCGAGGTCGAACTGACTGAACGAGTCTGATTGGCCATGCCAACCACGCTATCCGGCGGGGCTGAAAACTGTTCGACCTAAGGCTGAACGTTCATCATTTTCGTACTTTTGCGCCATCTTTGGAGGTTTGTACTGCCCGCGGGCGCGCATATGAGGCCCATTCCACCATGCTATCTACCGGGAGAAGGTATGCTTAGGTTGGAATAACTCAGTAAATCAGAGGAGTTTGTATGAGCATCCGTGTAGCTATAGCGGGCGTGGGCAACTGCGCTTCCTCGCTGGTACAGGGAGTCGAGTATTACAAGGACGCCAAGGATGATGACAAGATCCCCGGCATCATGCACGCCAACTTCGGTGGCTACCGCATTCGTGACGTGGAGTTCGTGACCGCCTTCGATGTGGATTCACTCAAGGTCGGCAAGGACCTGAGCGAGGCCATCTTCGCCTCGCAAAACAACACCTACAGGTTCTGCGACGTCCCCAACAAGGGCGTGGAGGTCCTGCGCGGGCCGACCGGCGACGGACTGGGCGAGTACTACCGCAAGATGATCACCGAGTCGGATGCCGAGCCCGTGGATGTGGCCCAGGTTCTGCGCGACAAGAAGGTCGATGTGCTGGTCTCCTACCTGCCCGTCGGTTCGGAGCAGGCCGACAAGGCCTACGCCGCCGCCGCGATTGAGGCTGGTTGCGCCTTCGTCAACTGCCTGCCTGTCTTCATCGCCTCCGACCCCGAGTGGGCCCAGAAGTTCCGCGATGCCGGCCTGCCCATCGTGGGTGACGATATCAAGAGCCAGGTGGGCGCCACCATAACCCACAGGGTCATGGCCCGCCTCTTCGAGGATCGCGGCGTGCGTCTGGACCGCACCTATCAGCTGAACGTGGGCGGCAACATGGACTTCATGAACATGCTGCAACGTACTCGTCTGGAGTCCAAGAAGGTTTCCAAGACCCGTGCAGTCACCTCCATCGTTCCTCACGACATGGATCCCCACAACGTCCACATCGGTCCCTCCGACTATGTGGCCTGGCTGGATGACCGCAAGTTCGCCTTCGTGCGTCTGGAGGGCACCACCTTCGGTGATGTTCCGCTGAACCTTGAGTACAAGCTGGAGGTCTGGGATTCGCCCAACTCGGCCGGCATCGTCATCGATGCCCTGCGCGCCGCCAAGATCGCCCTGGACCGCCACCTGGCCGGCCCGGTGCTGGCACCCAGCTCATACTTCATGAAGTCGCCCGCTGTCCAGCATGAGGACAACGAGGCCCGCCAACTGGTCGAGGATTATATCGCCGGCAAGGTGGAGGGTGACGAGAGCGCCCTGGATGCCGATGTCAAGGCCGCCAAGGAGAACGGCAAGGACGTCTGGCACGCCTGAGTAGAATTCCGCCAGTTGTCGTCAGGCATCTGATATGAGCATGTGGCCGGTCCCTCCTTCGGGGATCGGCCACATGCTGTTTATATGTTTGGTTTGGTTTATAGAGTTGGATCCTGGATTTGAACCGGCGGGCTGCAGGCATAGTGCCCAGCCCGCCGATCGCTGCTCTTGATTTTCAGACCATGGCCAGGTCAAGCACATTCACTGAGGCCGGTTCCAGACGGACCGTAATTTCACGTCCTTCGGAGATGTCCGAGACATCGACCTGGCGAGCCCTGACCTGGTCCGGGTCGGATCGGGTATTGCAGGCATGTGGATCCTGTGCGGAAAGGCTTTGCATGCCCGCAGGACGCACGGGCTCGGGCAAGGTCAGCGTCGCTTCGGTGGCAGAGGCCATGTCGGCGTTGACCAGGTCCGCCATGATGTGTCCGTCCTTGACCGAGGCAAAGACGTGCAGGGCCGGGTTGTCGGCCTCCGGCAGGCTCTGAATCGCGCGGGCCCCTTGGTGGCACCGGTACATCATGAAGACGTCGTAGTTGGGGGTCAGGATGGTGGCGTCGTCCTCGGTTAGGATCAGCGAGTTGAGGACGTTCAGGGTCTGGGCATTGCAGGCCATGGACACCTTGTCGCATCTGGACTGGAGGATATCCAGCGTCAGGGCCGAGGTGACCGCGTCGCGCATGGTCACCTGCTGCCGGAGCGCCGGACGGGCCGTGAAGGCATCGCCATGCCAGTTGCCCCATTCGCCCATGACCAGATCGACCCTTGTCAGCCTGGAATCCAGGGTGCTCTCAGGGTGGGGCATGGTGGCCAGGCAGTCCTGCATCAGATTCCACTGCTGGTCGATGACCTCACCGAGCTCGAGGGCGCCTCGAATCACCCGCTCCCAGCCATCCTGATCAAACTGAGTGGAAGTGTCGTCGGGGTGGTCGATGTTCCAGTTGTAGAAGTGCAGGTCGTAGGCGGCGATGGGCGGCTGGCGGTACTGGGCCAAAGCCTGGAAGAAGTCCCTGGTCCAGCGCACCCGTTCCATAGGCTTGTTTCCGTCTGGGCCGCAGGCGATGGGCCGGATCATCGGGGGCTGGTCCCCGTTCTCGGCGAAGGTGGGCATGGCCGAGGCGAACATCCGATAGCGGTCCGCGTACGTGGACGGGGTCATCGTCCCCCCGCCGGCCCAGGGCTCGTTCCCCAGACCCCAGAATTTCACGTCATAGGGGGAGGGGTGGCCGTTGGAGGCCCGCATGGCCGACATGGCCGTGCCCGATGGACGGTTGCAGTACTCCATCCAGTCGCGCATCTCGGCCACGGATCCGCTCAGCATGTTCACGTTGATCCAGGGTTCGGCGCCAACGGCCTGGCACAGGCGGAGGAATTCGTCGGTGCCGAAACCATGCCCGTCAGGCTGATAGGTGCCGAAATTCTCGTTGTATCCCACCGGACGCTGATTGCGGGGCCCGACCCCCTGACGCCAGTGGTAGGTGTCGGCATAGCAGCCGCCGGGCCAGCGTAGCAGGGGAGGTTTCAGAGCTTTCAGGGCTTTGAGAGCGTCCGTGCGGATGCCATCGGTGTTGGGGATGGGGGAATCCGTGCCCACCCATAGTCCCTGATCGATGCATTCGCCGAGAAATTCGATGAATTGGCCGTGCAGGTAGGGGCTGATGGTGCCGGTAGTCAGACGCGGGTCGATGTGGATACTCACTGTTTGGACTCCTTACTTGATGGTGCGGATGCGGCTGATGAAGATGCAGGCCAGCAGCACCAGGACGATGGCGGTGGGGAAGACCAACTGGTAGGACTTGGTCACCGAGACGATCAGCGAGGTCACCATGGGTCCCACCATCTGGCCCAGTGTGGTGGCGATGTTGAGGATGCCCAGATCCTTGCCGGCCTCCTCGGCGTTGGGCAGAACGTCAACGTTGAGTGCCTGGTCGACCGACCCGTACATTCCGTAGCCGAAGCCGCCGATGGCGGTGAACAGAATCATGCCCAGGGGGCTGTGGATGATCCAAGGCATGGCATAGCCCAGGGCCAGAAGCAGGCTGGCGATGACCACGGGCATCTTTCTGCGGCCGATCCTGTCGGAGATCGGGCCTGCTCCCAGGGCTGCGATCATGGAGACCACGATCAGCACCAGGGACATGGTCGACATGGTGGCTGCCGAGTCCTTGACGGACTGGCCCATGTAGTCCTGAAGGATGAAGAGTTGGTAGTTGAGAATCATGTAATAACTGAAAAGGAGCAGGGAACGTCCTGCAAAGGCCATCCAAAAGTCGGGCGCGTGGCGAGGCGGACGGAAGGATTCCAGGATGGAGCGCAGGCTGCTGCTCAAGGCGGGCATGTCCTTTGAGGAGGGCTCCTTGGGCCAGATGACCACTGTGACCAGTCCGGCCACGCCCATGACTATGCCGGACATGATCCAGCCGGGAATCTGCATGGTGATAAAGCGGGCGCCGACCAGGGTGCCCAGGGAGTTGCCCACCAGATTGCCTGCCGATATGAATGCCGACATGGTGGCCCGCTGCGATTCTGGAACACGGTCTGACAGGGAGGCGACCACTGGCGAGATCATCATGTTCAGGCCGACCATGGCCAGGCAGTAGAAGATGCCGATGGCCCAGACATTGGCAATGACACCCATGAGGAAGAGTGAGATGCCGGCTATGAGGCCGCCGGAAACAACCCAGGGGGTTCTGCGGCCAAAGATGGAACGGGTCCTGTCGGACAGGTTGCCCACGATCAGGTTGGACACCAGGGAGGTCAGAGCCGTGGTGGCGTTGAAGACCCCGGATATGGCCACCTTGGACCCCGGAGCGATGTCGGTCAGGCGTTGGGGCAGCAGGACCGAGGCGACGATGGACAGGGCCATCATCCAGAACAGATTGAAAACGAAGAAGGCAATGCAGTATCGACTTTTAGCTGCGGTGCCGAGCTCCTGCCTGCCTGCTGAATCGGCTTGTGTCATTATCCGACTCCCTCTCTTTCGGTGCGTCTGTGCACAGTGGGGAAGCGCCGTGCTTCCTGTATCGTTTTATATCTTAAATATATGAAATAAGCAAGAGGGCAGGTCCTTGTGGGCGGTTCCCATCATGGGAACGTTTAGGGAAAGAGGCTATGTACGGCCTAGGACGGTCTGTCGGCCAACGGTATGATGATTCTGATGAGTGATGCGAATAGGAAGACCACCAGTAGGGCGGGCGGAGACCAGGTCGGACGCCTTCCGGGCCGCCCGATCGGCACCCGTCAGCGGATGGCCCCTGATGAACGCCGCAGACAGATAGCCCAGGTCGCCGCCCAGATGATCGCCTACTACGGCACCTACGGTGTCTCCATGCAGGCCATTGCGGATGCCGTCGGTCTGACCTTGCCGGGATTGCGTCATTACGTCCGCACGCGCGAGGAGCTGCTCTCCCTGGTCATCCAGGTCTACTACGACCAGGGTTCCTTCACCTTTGGGTCCAAGCCCGGCGAGCGCGATGAGCTGGCCATTGGTCGAGACCAGGAGGGGCATCCCCTCTATTCGCTGCCGGGTTATCTGCGTCGTCTGGTCAAGGAGAACGCCGAACGTATGGTCCTGGTCATGCTCTTCATGCATTTGGCTGTTGAGGCTCACGATCCGGCTCATCCCGCACACGAGTACTACCGTAATCGCCATGCCCGGATGATTGACTTTATGGATGGGATCCATTGGAAGCTGCCTGAGCCCTATCGGGATCGGTCGGCCTTCCATCGGTTGATTAGAACCGTTTATTGCACCATGGATGGAGTGCAGATCCAGGCACTGACCAATCCCGACGACGACATGATCGCCCTTTGGGCAAAGGCGGAACCCATCCTCTTCCCGTCACCCCAGTGGGATGATTGCCGCTAGAGGGTCGACAGGAATCGGGTTCGGTTTCAGTCCTTGGTGGGGCCTACCAGGGGAGCGATCCGCTTGTCCCAGGCATCCAGAGCTGAGTTGATGACCTGGTGCATGTCGTAGTAAGCGTAGGTGCCCAGGCGGCCGCCGAAGATCACCTTTGGCTGCTGGGCTGCCAGTTGCTTGTACTGGGTGTAGAGGGCCCGGTCGTCGCTGGTGTTGATGGGGTAGTAGGGCTCATCGCCCTTGCCGGCGAAGCGGCTGTATTCCTCCCAGACCACGGTGCGCTCATGGTTCTGCCGGTCATAACGTTCGGGGTTGAAGTTCTTGAACTCGATGGCGCGGGTGTAGGGCACGTCAGGATCCGAGAAATTCATGACCGGGCAGCCGAAGTGGTCGTCCTCGTCGTAGCGGCGCTCCTTGAAGTCCACGGTCCGCCACTTGAGCTCGCCCAGACGGTAGTCGAAGTAGCGGTCAACCGGGCCGGTGTAGACCACGGGAACCTGTCCCACCAAAGCATCCCGATTCCAGGGCTGGGAGTTGTCGAAGAAATCGGTCTTCAGGCTCACCTGGATGCGGGGATCGTCGATCATCCGCTCGAACCAGGCGGTGTAGCCGTCCTTGGGCAGGCCCTCCCACGTGTCTTTGAAGTAGTGGTTGTCGTAGTTGAATCGCACAGGCAGCCGCTTGATGATTGAGGCGGGCAGCTGGGAGGGGTCGGTCTGCCACTGCTTGGCCGTGTAGCTCTTGATGAAGGCCTCGTACAGGGGGCGACCGATCAGAGAGATGCCTTGGTCGTTCAGGTTGCCCGGGTCGGTCCCGGCCAGCTCGCCGGCTTGCTCCCGGATCAGTTCCCGGGCCTGCTGGGGGGTGTAGTGGGCGTGGAAGAACTGGTTGATGGTGCCCAGGTTGATGGGCAGGGGGTAGACCTCGCCCTTGTGGGTGGTGTAGACGCGGTGGGTGTAGTCGGTGAATTCGGTGAAGCGATTGACGTATTCCCAGACCTTGCGGTTGGAGGTGTGGAAGAGGTGGGCCCCATACTTGTGGATTTCGGCCCCAGTCTCCTCGTCCATGTAGGAGTAAGCATTGCCGCCGATGTGGTCGCGCACGTCGATGATCCGTACCCGGGCCCCGCTGTGCTCGACCGCCTGCTGGGCCACGGTCAGACCGAATAGGCCAGCGCCCACAATCACCAAATCAGCATCCATATCAGCCATTCGTCTTCAGCCATCCATCCCTTGTCGCTGTGATGCCGGACTATTCACTATCTATTGCCATCGTCCGGCATGATCCGTGATCGACCGCTGGAGTACGGCGATCCTGTTGCCTACATGTTAGCGGACAGGTCTGGTCAGGGGAGCCGCGGGCGGCAATATCGACCGAATGCGCACCTGACATGGATGGGTCGGTGCTTTCCAGTGGACAAGTGGAGCCCATCTGCTATCATGGTGACTTGCTCTCACGTGGCGTTATGTCACCCAATCCCCCCAGGGCAGGAATGCAGCAAGGGTAAGTGGCCTCTGGCGGGTGCGTGGGAGTTTTCCATGTTTGGCTTTTGGCTAGGGGTTGTCCTGATGCGTGGTTGGCATCGGCGGCATCCACTGCCACGCAAGAGGCAAGGGCGCGACTATGACCGATCAGAAGATTCCCGTTTCAGTGTCGTCATTCATCGAGCGGATGACCGATTTATGCGGGGACCGGCATCCGGCTTGGGCCAGGGTTTTCCAGGAGGCTTTCGCCAACACGCTTTCAACCACGGTCAGGAGGGAGGATGACGGCACTACTTTCCTGCTCACTGGAGACATACCGGCCATGTGGCTGCGAGATTCCACGGCGCAGGTACGTCCCTATCTGGTCATCGCGCGCGACGATGACGATATGGCTGCCATGATATCGGGCCTGGTCAGAAGGCAATTCGCCTACATCTGCATAGATCCGTATGCCAACGCCTTCAATGAGACCCCCTCAGGGGCTGCCTGGGATCCCGATGACCGGTCGGACTTTGCCAGCCCCTGGCTTTGGGAGCGCAAGTATGAGGTGGATTCCCTCTGCTATCCGGTTCAGTTGGCCTGGCTGCTCTATCGCAATACGGGACGGACGGACCAATTTGACGCCAACTTCATCAAGGGGGTCCGCCGAATTCTGGATGTCTTCGAGCTGGAACAGGATCATGCCCGCTCGCCTTATTTCTTCATCAGGAAGACCGATCTTGCCCAGGATACTTCGTCCGAAGAGGGTCGTGGCCATCCGGTGGCTCCGACAGGGATGACCTGGTCAGGTTTCCGCCCCAGCGATGATGCCTGCACCTACAACTATCTTGTTCCATCCAATATGTTCGCCTCAGTGGCCATGGAACTCCTGAAACGAATCTTTACTGGCCCCTTGGATGATGCAGGGTTGGCAGACCGTGCAGACAGGCTCGGACGGGCCATCCGCCTGGGTATTGAACAGCATGGGATCACCCGGAATACGGCCGGGAAAGCCATTTATGCCTATGAGGTGGATGGACTGGGCGGGGTCAGTGTCATGGACGACGCCAATGTTCCCAACCTGATTTCGGCTCCTTATATAGGGTTCTGTACCTATGACGATCCGATTTATCTGGAGACGCGCCGTACCCTGCTCAGCCAGGAGAATCCATACTACTACGAAGGATCCTGGGCCAGGGGAATCGGATCCTCTCACACTCCAGCCGACTACGTCTGGCCTATAGCGCTGGCCATGGAGGGACTGACAACCAAGGACCGTGATGAACAGGGCAGAATATTAGACATCCTGGTTCAAACTGATGCCGGCACTCATCTGATGCATGAGGGATTCGACGTCAACGATCCGAGCAAGTACACCCGTCCTTGGTTCAGCTGGGCCAATATGATGTTCTGCGAACTTGCCATGGACTATTTCGGTATCCGGGTCGAGCAGTAGCTTCGGCTCAGACCGCTGCTAGAGCGATTCGGCCGGGACCAGCCTGGCAATCCTGCGTTCTGCCAGGTATGCAGTATCGTTCGCGCGATCCTGGTTAGTGAAGAGGGGGGATTCGCCCGAGTCTGCGTCATTCATCCAGGCTTCGAAAATACGCCCGCCAGGTGCACAAGCACTTCGGATTTGCGACATTCCCTCTGGGTCCGAGGGAAGGACGATGGCGACGCGATCCCGATTTGCGTCGCCATCGTCCTGCCGGTCATTCGGGAGGCTGTGGATCTCCTCGGCCAGACTGGCGAAGAGTCGTCCGAGCTCCTTGACCTGTCCTTCCTGATCAATCAGCCCCAGGTCATACTCCAGATCCGGGAAGTCGGCCAGGCCACGGTTCACGTCGTGGGAGCACCACCAGGTGATGCCGAACAGATCCTCGGCCTGCGCCATCCTTCTGACGGATTCCTGCATGAAGGTTGGTGCCTGGGCGGCGGTCATGACGTTGAGCGGGGCACCGATCTCCTGGGCCCAAACTTGCCGATGGGCTTGATCCTCGTAGGCTTTGGCCAGTTCAATCAGGTAGCGGCCGTGGTTCAGACACTCCGGGCTGACGGGCCCGTATTTGCTGGCGACGCCGTTGAATACCCAGGCATGGACCGTAGACAGGCTGCCGATATGCCCCTGTTGAACCGGGTTGAAAGCATGGCCGGGCAGGTACCAGACCGCATCGTCTTCGCTATGGACCAGAATGCGATGGTCCTGCTCAGCGCGGGCAGCCAAAGGGCTGATCAAGGCGTCAATCCAGGCTTCAATCTGCTCGCTGGTCGCCGTCATGCCTAGCGGGTGGGCTGTTCCAAGAAACTGGTTGCACTCGTTGCCCACTGTCAGCCCCCGGAACCCGTCCAGGTCTTCGAGGCTCCGATAGACCTGGAAGATCAGGTCGGCTTCGGCCTGGACGGTCGGTTCGTCAGTGAATATGTTCCTGGCATGCCATGTGGTTACCCAAGAAGGCAGGAAGTCGAAGCTTGACAGGTGCCCCTGGATTACGTCCACGAAGGAGTCAAGACCTCGTTGCCCGGCCATGTCGACCATTTGATGCAGGTCGTCCAACCCTTGACGATTGATCAAGGTTCGGTTGGGTTGAAGGATTGGCCAGAGGGGGAAGACCCTGATGTGGTCTGCCCCCAGAGAGGCAATCTGGTCCAGGTCTCGGCCGATTGCCTGCCAGTCAGGGTTCAGCCAGGTATGGAACCATCCGTGTGAGGGTGTGTAGTTGACGCCGAATCTCATCCCTGCTTACTCCTTGACTCCGCCGGTCTCCACGCCGTCGAAGAAGTAGCGTTGGAAGGCCACGAAGAAGATGATGATTGGGATTAGGGCAATAACGGCTCCGGCTGCAATCAACCGCGGGTCGGTGACGAAGGCGCCCTTGAGCTTGTTCAGCCCTATGGTCAGGGTGTACTTGGACTCGTCTCCGATGACCACCAGAGGCCACATGAAGTCGTTCCATGCTCCCACGAAAGAGAAGATGGCGACTACCATCGCCGTGCCTCTGACCTGGGGCAGGCAGATGTGGATGAACCTCTGCCAGACATTGGCGCCGTCCACCTCGGCCGCCTCTTCCAGTTCGTGAGGGATCGAAGCAAATGCCGTCATCATCAGCAGGATGTTCATGGCTCCGCACAGTCCGGGCAGGACGACTCCCAGCAGGGAGTTGTTCAGGTGTAGTCCCCGAATGGTCAGGAACTGCGAGACCAGAACGGTTTCGCCGGGGATCAGCATGCATCCGAAGATGAATCCGGCCACCAGCTTCTTGCCGGGGAACTTGAGCCTGCCCAGGGCATATCCCGCCAGTGTGGCCGTCACCAGATTGCCTACGACGTTGATGATGGTGACGATCAGCGAGTTGAGGGCATAATGCAGAATCGGGATCTGATGAAAGACCCTGATGAAGTTGTCCCAGGTGAAGTCCTTGGGGATGAAATAGGGCGGGATGGCGTAGATGTTGTCTCCGCGTCCTTTGAAGGCCAATGAGACCTGCCAGATGATGGGACCCACCAGAAGGATGAACAAGACGGTGCATGCCAAGTACCGGATAACGGTCCCCGGGGTGATTCTGTTCGCGCGCATCAGTTGTCCGCCTTCCTCTGCACATAGAACTCGATTGAGGTGATGATGCCCAGGATGAAGAACATGATGATGCTCAGGGCGCTGGCATAGCCGGTTCTGGCGGTCAGACCCGTGCCCTCGCGCATGATCAGCATGGACATGGTAACGTCCTTCCCGCCCATTCCTCCGGTGCCACCGGTAAGCATGTAGACCTCATTGAAGACTCGGAAGGCTGCGATGGATGAAAGGAGCAGGATGAGCACCATGGTCATCCTGCAGCCGGGCATGGTCACCGAAATGAACTGGCGAACCGGACCGGCTCCGTCGATGGAGGCAGCTTCGTAAAGGCTGTCGTCGATGTTGGCAAGAGCCGCCAGATAGATGACCATGTAGTATCCCAGGCCTCCCCAAATGGTGACCAGCATGGCGCTGAAGAGGAGCAGCCAACGATCCTGGAGGAAGGGAATGGGTTCTTTGATCCACTTCAGGCCCATGAAGATTGCGTTGACCAGGCCCTTGGCGCTCATCATATTGGTCCAGATCAGTCCTGATATGACCGATCCGGCTACTGCGGGCACGTAGAAGGCCGTCCTGAAGAAGCTCATGATCTTAGTCTTCTTATTGACCAGTACAGCCAGGATAAGAGGCAGTATTACCATGCAGGGAGCCATGCATAGGGCGTAGATTGTTGAGTTCAGCAGGGCTGTGTGAACCTTGGTGTCAGCCAGAACGGCCGAGTACTGGCTAAGTCCCACGAATTTCCCTGTACGCAGGAGCGTCGAATTCGTGAAAGAGAGCCGGATCGTGTTCAGGAACGGATAAATCGTAAAAACCAGGGTAAAGATGATGGGAATGATCAGGAAGAGCCAGGGGGACCAAGGCTTCATGGTCGAAATGGACCTGGAGCCCTTGCCCTTCTCTGGCTGATGCTGATCAGCATCATGGGCGGGGGTCACACGGGCCCCCGCTTTCTGGTTGGCGGCCAGGCTCATTGGGCCAGCCTGTCGTTGGCGTCCTTGACGGCGGTGTCCAGGGCCTGCTTGGCAGAAATCTGCCCGATGACGGCCTGCTGAAGCTGCTCGCCCAGTTCATCCAGGTCGGACTGGATGAACTGTGGAGGATCCATGACCTCGCCGTTCTTGATATTGGCAGCCAGCATGACCAGGGTCTTGGACTCGAGGCTCCCATCATCCTTCCGGAAGTAGGGGTCATCCACGCCCTTGGCTGTGGAGGGGAAGGTTTGGGAGCTCTTGGCGAAGTCCACCTGGTTGGTGTTGTTGGTCACGAAGGCAGCGAACTTGTGGGCGGCGTCCTTGTGCTTGGACTGTGAACTCACAGCCAGAACCTCCGCATTGAGGCTTTGATGCCCGCGTGTGATGGCTGGAGCCACGGCAAGATTCTTATAGATTTCGGGCGCATTCTGCTTGAAGTCCTTCAGGTCGTACATGAAACCGCTGCGGGTGGCTACAGATCCTTGCTTGAACAAGTCAGTGGTTTGCGATCCCGACGCGGCGACGGCCTCCTTGCTCATCATGCCGTCCTTGTACATATCGACGTAGTGCTGAACCAGCTCCACGCCCTTGGGCGAGTTGAAAGTGAACTTGGTCTGGTCCTTGTTCATGATTTCAGCGCCGTACTCGCCGAAGGTGCCGATGGTGGGCAGAGCTGCGGACCACTGGTACTTGCCCTTGCAGGTCGCGGCCATCTGATGGGAGGCCTCGAAGTAGGATTCCCAGGAGTCCGGAAGCTTGGCTGTGTCCATGCCGCATTCGGTCAGGATCTTCTTGTTGTAGAAAGTCGGACCAAGCGTCAGGTACCAGGGGTATGCATAGGCTCCGTCGTCGCCGAAGCCCTTGAAGGTCACACTCTTCCAAGTCCCCTTGGTGTACTCCTTTTCGATGTCCGGATTGGCTTTGGAGACATTGTCGATGGCTCCGGACTTGGCCAGGATGTATGCATCCTTGGGCATCATGTCCATTACGTCAGGCAGCTGGTTAGCAGCGGCATCGGTCGAGAGTTTGTTGGCGTATCCGTCGCCGGGTTGATCGATCCACTTGACCTTGATGCCGGGGTTTTGCTTTTCGAACTTGGCAATGAGCCCGTTGAAGTAGTCCTTGTAGACGCTTTCAAGGTTTTTGGTCTGGAAGCTGATCGTGCTGTTTTCCTTGTCGGCGCTCTTGTCTGACGATCCGCAGGATGCCAGTCCTGTCATCATGGCAAGAGCCCCGCAGGCTGCTATGAGTTTCGTGATTCTGGTCGCATTCATGATTGCGTTTCCTTTCCTAACTATCGGTATATGAGGTGAGGTACTTGGTCAGCGGGTCACTCGCAGGGTGGCGAGCTGGAAGGGGGAGAAGACGAGTTCGGCTGAACTGATTGCTGAACCGTTAGGGCAGGTGAGGGCTTTATGTTCGTCAGCGGGCAGGTTATCACCCTCAAGAGTGTCCGTTTCGCGCACGACGGCCCCGGCGAAGGTCGAGGAGGGTTTCAAACGGACCTTGGCGGTGGATCCAGCCGCCTCGTAGAGGCGTAGGATCAGGTCTCCGCTCCCGTCGTCAGCCAGTTTGATCCAATCGATGACCACGGTTCCTTCCAGGGTGTCCAGGGTCACCGGCGGCTCGATTCCGGGCACGTCGTTCAGGATCGGCGCGTTGACCCGATTGGCCTCGTCCAGGGTGTCGGCCAGGTTGTTACCGGCCGAGACGGTCCAGTGGAAGTCGTGAATGCCTGTATCCGTGTCCGGGTCGGGGAAAATCGGCGATTCCAGAAGAGACAGCCTGACCATGGTGCCGGATGGTTCGTTCGAATCATTCCGAAGCGGGTAGGCATCGGCCCCGTAGGTGCTGGCGTTGACCACCGACACGGCTTGGCGCGAATCCGCGATTCGGACGAATCGATGTGTGCAGCTTTCGAACTTGGCCTCGTCTCCAGGCGTGTTCTTGGTCACAGGCCGATTCACATACCCATACTGGCATTCGAACTGGCCCTGGTCTGCGATGATTGAGACCGGCATGCGGACCTTCAGGAAGCGCTCCTTCTCGCGCCAGTCGATCCGAGCTGAGAAGTCCAGGGAGCTTGACCCGGGAGACAGGCTGATCATGGTGCGGAAGCTGCTGGTTCCGTATCCGGCCTCTACAGTGACTTCGGCCGAACCGTTCTGATTGACTTTCGCTTGGACGATTCTGGAGTCGGTCACGGTCTTCCCGGTCAGGAGCGCATCGCGCTCGATATCCCAGGCATCCCACATGGAGGGTTGATCGATGAAGAGCTCATAGACGCCCATGGCCTCGCCCTCGGCGACCATTTCTAGGTTTCGGGCTGTATCCACGCAGGAGGTGACTGCCCCGGCGGCATTCAGCCGAACCCGCAGGAACCCATTGTCTAGCAAGCAGCCTTCTTCGGTCTGGGTGAGGTTGACTGCCCGACCTTGACGGATTGGGGACTGTGGGATCCAGGAGCCGCCTGTCTGCGCAAAGGGAAGCAATTGCGCCTGAGGCAGGATCGGAAGGTCGGGATGGTTTGCCGTCAGAGCGTCGCAGGCCGATTGGATCAGGGTTTCAAGCTTGGCTAGGTCTCGCTTGTAGGCCTCCCGGGCCTGGCGATGCACCCAGGCGATGGCTGATCCGGGCAGAATGTCATGGAACTGGTTGAGCAGGAGGGTCTTCCAGATCCGGTCGAGGTCCTGGCGGGGATAGACGTATGACCCTCCGTCCAGCGCCGCCATGGCGCATAGATACTCGGCCATGCGCAGAAGGGACTCCTCCTGGCGGCATTCCCGCTTCATGTCCTGTTGAGAGGTCAACGTTGCCCGGTGGAGTTCCAGATAGAGCTCGCCCTTCCAGACCGGCATCTCCGCTCTGGCGGTTGCCGGCATTTTCCGGCCAAGAGACTCGAAGAACTCATCCGGAGTGCCGATGGTCACCGGCGGCACCCCTTGCAGATCAGCGAATCTGTGGACCCGGCCCAGCATCTGCCTTGTAGGACCCCCGCCGCCATCGCCGTAGCCGTACAGAATCATGGCCTGGTCCGAAAGGTCCTTGTCCTTGAAATTGTGCTCTGAGTACTGCAGTTCCTTGGCACTGACCTGGGCCCCATAGGTGTCGGAGGGCGGGAAATGGGTGAGGATCTGCGACCCATCGATTCCTTGCCAGAGGAAGGAGTGATGGGGGAAGCGGGTGGTGTCTGACCAGGCGATCTTCTGCGTAAGGAACCACTGGTAGCCGCTGCGCCGGGCGATTTGCGGGAAAGCGCCGGTGTAGCCGAAGCTGTCAGGCAGCCAGATTCCCTTGGGGCTAAGTCCGAACCTGTCCCGGAAGTACCGTTGTCCGTAGGATATTTGTCGGATTAGGGATTCACCGCTGGGCAGCATACCGTCGGATTCAACCCACATTCCTCCCACGGGAATGAACCTGCCCTCGGCTACTCGTGCCTTGACCCTGGCGAACAGATCCGGGTAGCCTTCCTCAAGCCAGGCATATTGCTGGGCGGAGCTCATGGCGTAGGTGAATTCCGGATCCTCGTCCATCAAAGCCAAGACATTTGAGACGGTTCTTGCCACCTTGCGGCGGGTTTCCCTGACGGGCCAGAGCCAGGCGGAGTCTATATGGGCGTGGCCTATGGCTGTGTGCCTGAGCCCAACTTTTTCGGCAGGAGTCGACAGCACCTTGGCCAGGGCTTGACGGGCTGGGCCTACGGTCTGGGCTCTGTTCTGGTCGTCATAGAGGTTCATGGATGCCTGGAGGGATTTGGCCAGCGTCCAGTACCAAAGAGAGTCCTTATCCTGGATGCCGATGAGTTGGCTGACTGCATCCAAGTCGGCCCTGTAGGCATCCAGCTGTCGGTCATGCAGGCAGACATCTGCTTTTCGGAAGGTATAGGGCTGATCGGGCCTGCCTGTAGGCCCAGCGCCGAGTTCAGTCCTGGCGAAGGACGGTACTCCCAAAATGACAGGGTTGCAGGCTGCTTCCAGGTAGAGGGTGAAGGAGCCATCGGCAGCAATGGCTGAATCGACTCCGGCTGGGCCTATCAGAGGTACCCAGGTGTTCAGCGGATGGACGGCCTTGATGACCGTCCCGTCAGGTCGAAAGACCATCCCTTCTATGTGCCCGCCTACGAAATCGGGATGCCAGCCCAAATCGATGTTCAATTCAATGGGCCGGTCGGGCACAGGGTTAAGCATGTCGACGGGTATCTTTCCCTTCAGCTCAAACCAGGTGGTTCCCCAGGTGGTTCCCCAGGTGGTTCCGAGCCTAAATGGTTGGAATTCCGCTCTTCCGCTGCGTGCGTCCTCCAGAAAGAGCGCCGGCGGTACAGGTTCTCCGGGATTTTCGTGGCTGCGGACCTGGCATGTTGACAGGGCCGTGTCCACATAAGGGCTGACGCGTTGACGAATTACGCGTTCGCACTTGGTAAGTTCTCGCTCCACGTTGAGATACATGACGCTCCTTAGAGTCTGCTGGAATACGCCAACACCGCGCTGACCGCCCCCGGCTCCGATGCTGGCGAATAACTGCCATGCCAATATCTTTTTGTTAACATTATACACAAATTGGGACGAGTTGAAGATTTCTCTTAGACAGCGGAATCAAGGAGACGGTTGATTGGCAGGGTTGGTTTCCTTGTATATTGCCATTTTGCCCGCTGAAATATCATAAAGATGGTGAATTGAACACGTTAGTCGGACGGGGTGTCGGCTGTCGACCCAGGGGTTGGATAGAGTCTTGAGGTATGACCAACAAGCGCGAGCAGGGCGAAGCACAACAGACCTGGTACCGGAGCCCGAATGAGCAAACCGAAGAGGATGGCAGTCATGTTGACCGGGATCCCTTGACTTCTCGCCCACGGATTTCAGCCCTGGTCCTGTGCCTGGTCTCCGGCCTGGTCTGCCTGGGTCTGGCGGCCTTGGTCTGGTGGGCGGCCGTCTGGACTGTTCCCGGGCAGACCTACGACGACATGGCCCTAGCGAACTTCCGAGGTTTTCTTGACCAGGCGCCCCTGGTCAAGTCTTATCTGGGGCTGTTTACCATTCCTTATGTGACCGTGGCGATTTGTGTGGTGCTGGGTCTTGCAGCCCTGGCGGTGGTACTGGCCCGGCGCCGGCGGTGGCTGCTCGGTCAGGTTGCAGTTTATGCTCTGGTGGTCTACGGGGCGGCACGCATTCTCAAACGCTTCCTGCCACGCCCTGTGTTGATCCATGCTCAGGCTTCTGCAGCCAACTCAGCTCCCTCGGGACACACCATCCTGGCTCTGGCGGTGGTACTGGCCCTGCTCTGTGTGGTGCCGCGCATTTGGAGGGCCCCGGTCGCCTTGGTGGGGTTCGCCTTTGATTTGTCCGTGGGCTGTTCGCTGGTACAGGGCGGCTGGCACCGCCCCTCAGACGTGGTCATGGGCATTCTTATTCCGGCTGGTCTCTGCCTTATTGCTCTGGCCGCCACCCGTGGCACCGGGATGGATGTTCCTGGGACCAGAATGTCCTCAGCTTCGATTCAGATTGTCTCCACTCTGATGCTGGTAGCAGGGTTCCTGGGGATTCTCTATGCCTGCTATGTCATCTGGCAGGTCAGCCCCGGTCTGGAGATCGGCGCCCGGTGGACGGCCTACGGGGTTCACTGTTCGGCTGTCATAATGATGGCTTCGGTTCTGTCGCTGACCTTGGGACTGGTTCTGGCGATGAGACAGATCACAGCTTCGCCTCTGACCAGGATGGGCCTTGTCGGTCGGCCTCCGGCTCCGCCCCAAAATGACTGAGATTGTTTTTTGGCGTACTGAACACACCTGATTCATCCACCATCAAACTCGGGGATCCACACCCGTGCACATGGCCCCTTGATTTGCACGGTGACGGAACCTCGTGAGTAAGATGGCGTGCGAAAGACCACAATATAAGGAGAGGCCATGGCATCCGGCAATAAGCTCGTCATTGTTGAGTCGCCAACCAAGGCAAAGAAGATCGGCGGGTACCTGGGCAAGGGCTATACGGTCATGGCTTCGGTGGGCCATATCCGTGACCTGGCTCAACCGTCGCAGATCCCGGCCTCCCAGAAGAAGGCCTACGGCAAGTTCGGCGTAGACGTGAACGATGGCTTCAAGCCCTACTACATTGTGGACGACAAGAAGAAGCACACGGTGTCCGAGCTTAAAAAGGCGCTGAAGAACGCCGACGAGCTCTACCTGGCCACTGATGAGGATCGTGAGGGGGAGGCCATCGCCTGGCATCTGGTCCAGACCCTTAAACCCAAGGTGCCGGTAAAGCGCATGGTCTTCCATGAAATCACCCCAGAGGCCATCAAGAATTCGCTCAAGCACACCAGGGACGTGGATGCCCACATGGTCGATGCCCAGGAGACCCGCAGGGTCTTGGACCGTCTCTATGGCTACGAGCTTTCACCGGTACTCTGGCGCAAGGTGGGTCCGGGGCTGAGCGCCGGGCGTGTCCAGTCTGTGGCGACCCGGCTGATTGTGGAGCGCGAGCGTGAGCGCATGGCCTTCGTCAAGGCCTCCTACTGGGATCTGCTGGCGCATCTAGTGCAGGAGGATACCGGGGAATCGGCGTCGTCTGGCGGTTTTCAGGCGCGGATGATCAGCCTGGGGGAGCAGCGGCTGGCGGGTTCCAAGGACTTCACCTCCAAGGGTCAGCTGACGGAAGCGGCCGCCAAGGAGCAGGTCCTGCAGCTGGATGAGAAGCAGGCCCGGAAACTGGCTGAGACGCTGAAGGATAGGGACTTCACGGTGACGGGTATGGAGACCAAGCCATATCGGCGGCGCCCCCAGCCCCCCTTCACCACGTCTACCCTTCAGCAGACGGCGGGCAACCGGCTGGGCATGAGTTCGCGGGCCACCATGCGCGCTGCCCAGGGGCTCTATGAGAACGGGTTCATCACCTACATGCGTACCGATTCGGTCACCCTCTCTCAGGAGGCCATTGCCGCTGCCCGCAAGGGGGTCGAGCGTGAGTACGGGGCCGAGTACCTTTCGGCGGAGTCCAAGCAGTATGTGACCAAGACGGCCGGTGCCCAGGAGGCCCACGAGTGCATCCGGCCCGCCGGTTCCACCTTCCACAGGCCCCAGGATCTGGCCGACCGTCTGGCCCCTGACCAGCTCAAGCTCTACACCCTGATCTGGCGTCGCACCCTGGCTTCGCAGATGGCCGACGCCACCGGGTCCACAGCCACCATCCGTCTGTCGGCGCAGGCGGGCAAGGAAGGTACGGCCCTCTTCCAGGCTTCAGGCACTGTCATCAAGTTCCCTGGATTCCTCAAGGCCATGGGCGCAGGCTCTGAGCAGACTGATGAGGGTTCTTCCTTGCCCCCGGTCCAGCAAGGGGACGTGCTTCGTGCTGTCTCCGTCGATCCCGAGGGTCATGAGACCCAGCCGCCGGCCCGTTACACCGAGGCATCTCTGGTCAAGACCCTGGAGGCCAAGGAGATCGGCAGGCCTTCCACCTATGCCAGCATCATTTCGACCATCATCGATCGCGGATACGTCTACGAGCGCGGCCGTGCCCTGATCCCCTCCTGGCTGGCATTTTCGGTAGTCAGATTGCTGGAGACCAATTTCCCCAAGTATGTGGACTATCAATTCACGGCGCAAATGGAGAACGGCCTGGATATGATTGCCCATGGCAAGGAGCGAGGCAAGGACTGGCTGACACAGTTCTACTTCGGCTCGGGCCCGGGTGCCGCTCAAAACGCTGACCAGGCTCATCAGGGCCTGCAGGAGCAGGTGGCCCAGCTGGGAGACATCGACGCCCGTAAGATCAACACCATCGAGATAGGCGATGGTCTGCAGGTGAGGGTCGGCCGCTATGGCCCCTATCTTGAGGATACGGCTGACCTGGATGCCGACGGCAATCCCAAGCGGGCCTCCTTGCCGCCTACCATGGCTCCGGACGAGCTGACCGTGGCGGCGGGCCATGAACTGATTGCCGCCAACGCCGGCGGCCCCCGTCAGCTGGGCAAGGATCCGCAGACCGGCGGTCGGGTCGAGGTGCGCAAGGGCAGATTCGGGCCCTATGTGGCCCTGATCAGCCCCGCGGAAGAAGCTGCCGAGCAGAAAAAGCCGACTGGCAAGTCTGCGCGGACAACCAAACAAACTACTGGTCCTAAGCCCAAGATGGCATCGCTCTTCAAGACCATGGATCCAGACACGGTCACCCTGGAGGATGCTCTGAAGCTGCTCAGCCTGCCTAGGACGGTGGGCAGCATCGAACTGACTGATGCCAAGACGGGAGAAACCAGCCAGGCTACCGTCACAGCCAGCAACGGCCGCTATGGTCCCTATCTGACGGCCACCAAGTCCGACGGCGGCACCGAGACGCGTTCGTTGACCGACGAGGGACAGATTTTTACTATTGACCAGGCCGGGGCCAAGGCCCTCTTTGACCAGCCCAAGTACGGGCGGCGTTCCCGGAGCGCCGCCAAGCCTCCTCTTCGTGAGCTGGGGACGGACCCTGACAGCGGTAAACCCGTCACCATCAAGGACGGGTTCTATGGTGTCTACATCACCGACGGGCAGACCAACAGGACCCTGCCCAAGCAGTACACGGCCCAGTCCATCGAGCCGGAGGTGGCCTTCCGTCTGCTGGCAGAGAAGCGCGCTGCCGGGCCCGCCAAGCGGCGCGGCCGGACCACTCGCAAGTCGACCGCACGAAAGTCGGCAACACGGAAGTCGACGTCCAGCAAATCTACAGCAGCCAAGTCGGCCACTCGCGCCCGCAAAACCACAAAGAAGACTAAAACTACCAAGACTTCCAAGACTACGGAGCATCAGGCATGAGCGATGGTTTGTTCATTTCCTTCGAGGGCGTGGATGGTGCAGGCAAAACCACCCAGGTCCAACAAGCACACAACTATCTGCAGGAGCGTGGCCTGCGATCCCTGGTCACCCGCGAGCCAGGCGGCACCCCTGTCGGATTGACCATCCGAGAACTCGTCCTTCATGGCTTGGCCGCCTTTCCCTCGGTCGCCGTGACCGGAGGTACCGATGTGGTTGATGCCTCTGATGATCTGGCTCCCAGGACCGAAGCTCTGCTCTATGCGGCGGATCGGGCTGAGCATGTGGCCCAGGTAGTTCGTCCGGCTCTGGATCGTGGAGATATTGTGCTCTGCGACCGTTACCTGGATTCCTCAGTGGCCTATCAGGCCGGAGGTCGTGATCTGTCAGTGGATGTGATTCGTCGGCTGAGCCTATGGGCGAGTCAGGGCCTTCTGCCCAGGCGCACCTATCTGCTGGACGCGGATCCGTCTCAGTCCAAGTTGCGTCTTGATCATGAGCCCGATCGGCTGGAGTCGGCTGGCGATGACTTCCAGCAGCATGTGCGTCAGGCATTTCTGCAGCTGGCTCAGAGGGAGCCCGACCGGTTCCTGGTTATCGACGCCACCCAATCCATCGACCGGGTCTGGCAGATCATCCAGGACGATTTGGACAAGTTGGTCGAAGGACGCGAGCCAGATCTGCCTCAGGTCGACGATGAACTCCCGGATGTCGATGATGACACTGACGACGCTGATGCCCAGGATGATGCCGACGAAGATGAATCGACGGCAGGATATGAGGACGATGCGCAAGGTGCCGAGCCGGACTGGACCGAGGCTGCGGATACCTCCGATCAGGCACCGGAGGCTGAAGTTGACCAGGACGACCAGTCCATGGAGGCAGGGGCAGTCGGCGGTGATGCAGATGATGATTCGGTTCCTGTAGGTTCCCGCGCTCGCTGGCTGCTCCGGTCCCGGCTCCTGCGGAAGAGCCGATGAGCGTCTGGGATGCCATTGTGGGCCAGCAGCCCACGGTCGAGCTACTCAAGCGGACGGTGGCCGCTCAGGCGCAGGGCCATGACCAGGTGGCACAGTCCTGGCTGATCTGTGGCCCTCCTGGTTCAGGTCGCTCCAATCTGTCCCGGGCTTTCGCGGCAGCCCTGATCAGTCCGGATCAGGGATTGAGCGACCAGCCTACCCGCGTCACTCAGCAGGTTCTGGCCGGAACCCATCCGGATGTGACCATACTGTCCACCAATAAGGTCACCATCGGCATCAACGAGGTCAGGGAGCTGATCATGACCTCCGAGCAGATGCCCTCAACCTCGCGTTGGCGGGTCATCATCATTGAAGATGTGGACCGGATGCTGGAGCGGACCACCAATGTGCTCCTCAAAGAGATCGAGGAGCCGGCCGAGCATACCATCTGGCTTCTGTGCGCACCCAGCGCTCAGGACGTGTTGCCCACCATCCGTTCAAGAACCAGGGTGCTCAACCTGGCGGTGCCATCCAACACTGCAGTGGCCGATTTCCTGACTAATCAGGTGGGGGTGGACCCGCCCCTGGCCGCCAAGGCTGCCCGTCTGGCCCAGGGGCACATCGGCATCGCCCGTCTCTATGCCACCAGGGATCAGGTTCTGGCCGACCGTGATGAGCTGGTCGTGGGCTTATTGGGCCTTAGACGTGCTTCAGATGCCGTGATTCTGGCCGGCCGGGTGGTGGACGCGGCCCGGGATCAGGCCACCGCCACCGTGGACGATGAGGTGGCAAGGGACGAGCGGGAGTTTCGGCAGATCAACGGGCTTAGGGACAAGGAACGTATTCCCCGGCAGCTTCGTGGGGCCTATCATGCCTTGGGGGGCAAGGACCAGGTCCGCCGTCGGGTCACCCGACTGACCCGGGATGTGCTGGACCGCAACCTGAGCACTCTGTCCAGCGTTTACCGGGATGTGGGCGTCCTGCAGAACGGCGCCGAGGAGAAGGCCGGCTTGGTCAATTTGGAGAATCGGGCGGCAATTGCCGATCTGTCTGTCAGACTCTCCAGGCAGGGGGCCATTGACCGCATTCAGATGATCGCCCGGGCTCGCAAGAGGCTGGCTGCCAACGGTTCCCCGCTCTTGGTCTTCGAGGCCCTCTTCTGCAACCTGCTGGTCTGAGTATGACACAATTGCCGCAATTGTCGGCCAAGGACGAACTTGACCTCGTCAGGTGGGCGGGCGAGAATCGAATCATGATGATTATCACTGATTTCGGCACTATTCCCGATCGGTACGCCAAGCGCGCCCCTCAGTCCCTCACGCGCAAGGGACGTCCTGTAGTCTCCTTCCCCTTCCGGCTCGAGGATGTGCCTCGGGAGGCCCGCTACCTGCACTGGATGCTGGTGGATCCTGACTCCGTGCCCGTGTGTGGCTTCCCCTGGATTCACTGGTCCTTGGCCAATCTGCCCTTCGAGGATTTGCTTAACTTGCAGCCTGAGGGAGCCGGAAGCACTGTGCTGGCCATTCCCGAGGACTTCTCCAGAAACCTGCCCAATCTAATTCCTGGTGTGCCTCAGGGCCGGACTTCGGCCGCCTCGCCGCTGGTCATGGAGGAGGAGATCGCCGACGATCCCGCCGTGCTCATGCGCTACAACGGCCCCACCCCTCCTGACCAGGCCCATGACTATGTGCTCTCGGTCTGGGCCACGCAGGAGGCTCTTCCTGATCTGGAAGAGGGATTCTGGCTGAACGCCCTGGCCCATGCCATCCATTCCGCCCAGCCGGTGGCCGCGGCAGCCCGGGCCTGGCTGCCTGCCGATGCATGAGGATTTGATTTAGCACACATCTGCTGATATTGGGGCTGATATTGGGGTTGTCTGGCACTAGAGTGAGGCCATGCCCCAAGTGCGCAGATGGACGTCATCCCTGTCTACACACGCAGTCGGTTGGATAAGCATCCTCCGACCTCCGGGCTGGTGATGACAGTTGACCGCGACCAGATAAAAGGAAGACGCTTACATGCCCTGCACCACGCTTCTGATAGGCAAGAACGCCAGTTACGACGGGTCCACCATCATCGCTCGGAATGAGGATTCAGCCAACGGAGAGTTCCGTCCCAAGCGTTTCGTTCTGGTCACTCCCGACCAGCAACCCCAGCACTACCGCAGCGTGATCAGCCACCTGGAGATGGATCTGCCCAAGGATCCTATGCGTTACACTTCGGTGCCCAACGCCGTGCTCGATCAGGGGCTCTGGGCTGAAGCGGGCGTTAACAGCGACAACGTGGCCATGTCAGCCACCGAGACCATAACTACCAACGAGCGTGTTCTGGGTGCCGATCCGCTGGTGGAGTTCACCCCTGCACAGGGCCGTCCCGGCGATGAGGACTACCTGGCCGAGGTGCCCGGAGGTATCGGCGAGGAGGATCTGGTCACCATCGTCCTGCCTTATATCCACTCGGCACGGGAGGGTGTTCAGCGGTTGGGCTCTCTGTTGGAGCGCTATGGCACCTATGAGATGAACGGCATCGCTTTCAGCGACGTGGATGAGATCTGGTGGATGGAGACCGTGGGCGGCCACCATTGGATAGCCAAGCGGGTGCCCGATGACTCCTATGTGACTATGCCCAACCAGCTGGGCATCGACGAGTTCGATCTGGACGACGCTTTCGGGGACCAAACCGACCACCTCTGCTCGGCCGACCTGCGGGAGTTCATTGCCGACAACCACCTGAACCTGGCTGTGGAGTCGGCCTCGCCCTTCAACCCCCGTGATGCCTTTGGCTCCCATAGCGATTCAGACCATGTATACAACACGCCTCGCGCCTGGTACATGCAGCGTTTCCTCAATCCCTATGACGAGATCTGGGACGGGCCGGACGCTGACCATGCCCCCACCAGCGACAACATCCCCTGGTGCCGCCAGCCCGAGCGTCTGATTACCGTGGAGGATGTCAAATACTTGCTCAGCTCCCACTATCAGGGCACGCCCTACGATCCTTATGGGCGGACCGGCGATGAGCACACCAAGGGGCTCTATCGGCCCATCGGCATCAACCGCAATGACCAGCTGGCCCTGATTCAGCTGCGCCCCTACCGGCCTGAATCCTGCCGGGCCATCCAGTGGATGTCCTACGGGTCCAACGCTTTCAATGCCCTGGTTCCCTTCTATGTCAATGTGGAAAGAACGCCTGATTATCTCGCCAACGCTACGGATCGTGTCTCCACCGACAGCCTCTATTGGTCCGATCGGCTGATCGCCGCACTGTGCGACTCGGCCTTCGCCGGCACTTTAGCTGCAGTCGAACGCTACCAGCAGAGCGTCGGAGGCGAGGGCCATCGTCTGATTGCTGCTGCAGACGAACAGGTGGCCAGGCTGGAGGGCGCCGATAAGGGTACGGACAACCCCGAGGTCCGTCAGGTTCTGGAAGCTGCAAACCAGGACATGGCCGACCGTCTGCGCAAGGAGACCGATGATCTGCTGGGCCAGGTGCTTTATACGGTCAGCATGGGCATGCGCAACGGATACCACCTGTCCGACAACTGAGTCATCCGATCGACAAGGATCATAAAGGAGGAGAGCCACATGACAGGCTTCGACGATTACGTCAGGCCATATGGCCTGTTTGACAAGATTGATGCCTTCGGCTACTTGAAGGGTCTGCAGGATCATCCGGATATGCCGCGCAAGCATGGCCAGGTGCTGCTGGTTACCGCAGACACCCCGCTGAAGGCATCGCGTGGGGAGGGCAAGACCACTACCACCATCGCCCTGATCGATGCCCTGCGCGCCCGGGGAGTGGATGCTGCGGCCGTCCTGCGCCAGCCCAGCATGGGCATTACCGCTGCCGGATCCAAGGGTGGCGCCTCGGGTGGGGGCAAGTCCTCCCTGACTCATCCTGAGCTGGTGGACTGGGGTCTGTGCGGGGAGATGGCGGCCATCGAATCCGCCCAGAACCTCTTGGTTTCCTTTGCTGAGAAGGCTGTGGACGAGGGTCGGTTGGATACCGTCCTGGTGCCCCGGGTCAGCGAGGTGCCCTCGCGGTCCCTGCGGCAGATCACCGTGGACCGAGGCAAGGGCGACCTGCCTGAGCGGACCGTGCTGACGCCCACCTGCGAGCTCATGCAGATCGTGGTGCTCTCCAGGAGTATGGAGGAGATTGAACGGCGCGTGGCTGCCATGGTCGCGGGAACCCTGGATGGCCGCCCGGTCACCTTCGGAGAATTTGTGGATCTCTGGCGTATTACCGGCATTCTGACCGATGCTGTCAAGCCAGCCTTCACTCAGACCTTGGAGGGTTCCCCGGTCTACGTGCATGGCGGGCCATTCGCCAACGTCTCCATCGGCATTCCCAGCCTGGTGTCCGTGGAGATGGCCTGCGCCCGGCATGACGTGGTCGTCGTCGAGGCGGGCTACGGAGCCGATGCCGGTGCCCAGAAATGGCTGGACATCGCCGCCCGCGAGTATGGGGCCCAGTGGCCGGCCGCCGCCGTGGTCGTCACGCGTGCCACTACCTGGCAGGACGATCCCAAGCTGAGCTGGCGCTATCCCTTCCATGTGCATCGTCTGGAGGGACTGGGCATCCCCACCTTCCCGCTGATCAACCTCTGGGAGGGCGAGGACGACCAGGTGGATTCCTTGCGGGAGACCGCCGATGGTCTGGGCTTCCGCAGGCCCATCGCGGGCAACCTCTTCCGCGACGGGGGTAAGGCCCTTGAGCCTCAGCTGGACGATCTGATCAAGGCCCTGCAGGAGCCCACGAACGCCCAGGCGGATACAGCCAGCCTGCATGATATGTCCGTGCCGGATCGGATCCGCTGGATTGCCCAGAGCGCTTACGGCGTGCCGGCTGATCGGGTCGTCGAGCGTGAAGGCTTCCGGGACAGCCTCCAGGCGGCCTCCGACCTGTGCAGCAAGGCGGGCATTTCCCTCGAGGATCTGGTGGTGGTGGCGGTCAAATCGCCGGCTACCATGACTGACGATGACCGGGCCGACCAGGACAAGCGCACAGTCACCTTGAAGAAGGTCGAGGCCCATACGGGTGCCGGCCTCCTGCAGGTGAACCTGACCACTTCCCTGACCACGCCCATGCCCAAGATCGTCTGAGCAGACTATGCATGGATTCGACAGGTCTGTGACGCGCCGTGTTGCGGGCCTGCCGAAACCGTGTATAGTATCTACTTGGCTCTTGAAAGTGCCTTGCCCCTATAGCTCAGTTGGCTAGAGCAGCTGACTCTTAATCAGCGTGTCCGGGGTTCGAGCCCCCGTGGGGGCACAGAGTCAAAGCCCTACAGCCGCAAAGGCTGCGGGGCTTTCTTCATATCGTGGCAATCCTCGATGAACCCAAAATGTATGCTAAATGTATACCAAATAGCATCAGGGAATTCCGGCACTCTCGGCCTAAAACGAGACCTTGCCGAAACGGGACACACTGGGGTCTGACGATGAATCGGGTGGCGTGTTCCTCGCTTCGCCTGTCTGCATCCTTTCACGGGCACGGCGATGGTCGTGAGGTATCTTAATGATGGCAGAAGGGCAGGGAGCCTGCTCTCCTGGGCAGGCATAAGGGGGCTGGCGTTGACGTATGTGACCATTCGCGATGTGGCCGAGCGGGCGGGGGTATCGCCTACCACTGTCTCGCAGATCCTGCACGGCAAAGGCCGCTTTTCAAGCAAGACCAGAGACTTTGTGCTGAGTATGGTCAAGTCCATGGGTTACGTGCCCGACTCCCGGGCCCGGGCCATGCGCTCTGATCCGGTCAAGACGGTGGGGCTGTTGGTGCCGGACTTGCGCAACGCCTATTTCGCCGACATGGTTGCCTCCATGGAGGAGGAGCTCTATGCCCGCGGCATTTCGACGCTGATTGGTTCTTTCGGCGAGGATTCGGCCCGACAGGATTCTTTTCTGCGCAATATCATGGGCCAGCGGATCGACGGGGCCATCGTTGTGCCCAAGGGGGTGCCCACCCATGGCATCGAGGACGTAGTCAGATGGGGGCTGCCTCTGGTCTTTGTGGACCGACGGGTGCCTGGTCTGACTTCGGTGCCTTACATCGTTTCGGACCCCAGCCAGGGTATACGTCAGGCACTGCAGGCCCTTTTCCGGAAAGGTCATCGACGCGTCGGCTTCGTCTCGCATTCCTCACTGGCTTCGACCACCCTCTATGAGCGGGAGAGCGCCTTCCGTGAGCTGACTGCCGAGATGATGCCGGATTGTGACTGCCCGGTCGTGGATTGCCAGGGGGAGTATGACTCGCGTGTGGCGGGGCTGGATGTGCTGATGGCCCACCACGTCACGGCTGTCATCTTCGGCTACTCGCCGGATGCCATCACCATGATCGGGTTGATGCAGAAGCGTCAGCTCGTCATTGGCGTGGACATCTCGGTAGTTTCCTTTGATGACATCGAGGTCTTTCGGCTTATGACCCCGCAGGTGTCGGTCATATCCCAACAGGCTCAGGAGATGGGTCGCCGAGGTGTTCGGGAAGTGCTGGATCTGATCGGGGCCCGCGAGGAAGCCGCTGACGACGACGGGAAGGCCGCTTCGCCACAAGAGGCCAATGACAGCAGGGAGCGGCACATGGTAGCTATTCCTACCATCTTCATTGCCAGGGATTCGGTCGGCCCACTGCATCGCGACTGATTGCAGGGCTCTGTACCATCCCTGATATCGGAAATCTGGTATTGACACGCCTCTGTTGACAGCAATGATTTAACGTTTTATCGTAATCTTACGACAGCGATAAAACGTTAAACCAATGGCGTGAACGCTGTACACCGGATGATGATGAAGCGTCGATTTTCCGTGGAATTGCGGGGGAGAGTAATGCCGGCCATCAACCTCACGGTCACGGCGACCGGGCGGTGGATGACCGCTGATGCGGGAATCGATGCTGACGAGAATGTCGCGTGGCTGCTCGTCTGATTCCGGTTGACGGGAGTTCCGAGAGGAACGGAAACGAGGAAATCAATGGAGAGCCGGAAGAAATCAATTCTATGCGTTGACACGGGTGTGGACGATGCCCTCGCACTTTGCTATGCCCTGTCTCACGAGGATCTTGACCTAATCGGGATCTGTGCCTCCTATGGCATGGCTACTGTCCCCAAGACCTACTCCAACACCAAGCACATTGTGAACATGATGGGCCGAGAAGACATCCCAGTCTATATGGGCAGTGAGAAGCCCTTGAGCCGTACCCGTGAATACAACGGCATGTTTCATGGCATGGATGGTCTGGGTAATCAGAATCTGCCCGATATCAGTGGTGGCGCCCAACCCGAAGAATCCATAGACTTCATCATCAACAGCATCAAACAGTATGGTGATGATCTGCAGATTATCACCACAGGTCCCATGACTGATATGGCCAAGGTGCTCATGCGCTTTCCCGAAGGCACCGTACCAACTTTTACATTAGTGAGTATGGCGGGGGCGGCTATTACGCCCGGTAACAGCGGTCCCTATGGTGAGGCTAACGCCAAGGCCGATCCGGAGGCTTCTAGAATCGTGCTGGAGTCTGGTGTAAACCTCACCATGGTTGGTTTGGACGTCACTAGGAAGACTCTGCTGACCAAGGAAAATCTGGAAGTCTGGCAAGGTTACGATACGCCCATGGCGCATGTGCTGAGCAAGGCTGTTGAGTTCTACCTAGCTGAGTATAAGAAGTATCATCCGTATCTGGCTGGATGCGCATTACACGATCCCCTGGCCGTCGGTGTGGCCATCGATCCGAGCCTTGTCACCACAATTCCCATGAATATGACTGTGACTACGACCGGTGAAGCGACTGGGAACACTATTGAAAATCTCGACAAGGTCGCGGAAAAGCCGACGACCAAAGTCGCACTGCTGGTCGATGCTGACCGGTTCATGAAGGATTTCTATGGCCACGTCAACGCGGCCCTGCAGTGAGTAGAGGGAATGCAATGAACGAGACAACTCAAGAGCAGCGTGAGGAGTCGCTGATTCTCAAGGCGATGCCTTTTATGATTTTCCTCTGCTTCATGCAGGTGTTCAGCGATCAGATGTTTGGGATTGTGTCGCCTGATATCGCAAAAACTTTTGCACTGACGCCGGCTCAGGTAGGTTGGTTGACGACTATCGCCTCGCTGGTTTTCGGAGTCGGAGGAGCAATTTACTCGACTCTGTCAGATGATGTGTCACCCCGGAAATTATTTACTTTTGGAACTGTGATGTTCGGCTTGGGGTCTCTGTTGATGGTGGCCTTGCAGTTCTCCTTCTGGCTGATTATCGTCGCTAGATCCATCCAAGTAGTGGGCGCAGCGGTTATACCGGGTTGCTTCGTGGTTTTTGTGCGCAAGTATCTCTCTGCTGATAAACAAGCGAAGTATCTAGGCTTCAATACAGCCATGTTCCAGCTTTCAGCCGCTCTGGGCGCTGTGTTTGGCGGGATGATCAGCAAGTACATGTCTTGGCAGGTTACGATGATCATCCCTGTTCTGGTGCTGGTTGCACTTCCTGCTTTGCGCAAGTATTTGCCTGACACAGCCAAAGCTGATGAGGGACATACGGCCCAGCGAATCAATATTCCATCGGTCGTTGTTTTCTCTGCAGCGTTTGCATTGATCTTGCTGGCCATTAACAAGAACACTCTTCTATGGTGGGGAATAGCCGTGCTGGGTGTGGTTGTTTACGTGATTTGCTCGAAACTTGTTTCCAATCCCATTATTGATATTGCGCTGTTCAAGGTGCCCAAGCTGGTAACGGGTTCTTTGGTAGGTGCCATCGTCTATGGGACGCAGTCGGCTTTCTTCTTCGTCTTCCCGTTCCTGATGCAGGCCAATTATGATGTCAGCAGCGCTACAGTCGGCATGATGTATCTACCGGCTAATATCTGTGCCTTCTTGTCAGGCATGTCCTCAGGTTTTATCACCAATAAGGTGGGTGCCAAGAAAGGCTTCCAGATCGGGTGCACGGTTATTCTGCTCTCGCAGCTAATGTTTGGTTTCTTCATGGGTGGCAATATCGCCTTTATGTGGGTGGCGTTGGTGCTCTTCGGTGTTGGGTACACCATCATTTATCCTGCCTACAATTCAATCCTGCCTAATGCGTTGCCCAATGAGGTAGTCGGACGTGGTATGGCGGTCAACAATCTGCTAAAGCGACTGGTGCTTACGGCTATGATTGCCGCCTCAGGTGTGCTCATTTCTGGCTCTGCTCTGGGCAAGCGGTTGGTGCCGACCATGGGCCACACAGATAAGTCATTCATCTATTCCAATGTCTGCTTCATCTTTGCGGTGGTCATTGTCATAGGCATGGTGTCCTACTACTTCGTCTTCAAGAACGTGAAAGAGGACAAGCAGCAGGCCTGACGGGAATATTGCGAATTCATCGGCATTCCATGACTGGTTCCCTGCTGTCCTTTGGACCGGTGGGGAACCTGGCATGGACCCGTAGCGCCGGGAGTGTATCTCTTGGCGCGGGAAGGAACCATGATGAAACGTGGTTTGCGATATGACTTCTCGCTGCTGGCCCTCCTGCTCATACCAGTAGGCGTTTCGGTCAACGTGGTGGGTTATCAGCTGTCCTCGATTCTGAAATTCCCTATCTTCATCGACCAGATAGGCACCCTCTTTGTGTCAATGCTCGGCGGCCCTTGGGTGGGCTTGGTGACGGGACTCATGGGCAATGTGATCAACGGCATGCTCAATCCTGTGGCCTTCCCCTACGCCTTGGTCGCCATGACTACAGGGTTTGTGGCTGGGCTCCTCTCCCGCTGGCGGTGGTATACGAACATCGTCGGCGCAGTGGCCGCCTGCTTCGTGATTAGCATTGCGGCGGCCATAGTCAAGGCACCGGTCACCATAGCTGTCTTTGGCGGAGTCACTGGCGCCGGCAGCGATCTGCTCACAGCGGCCTTGCTGGTGACGGGGACCAGCCTGATCAAGTCGGTTTTTTCGACCAGTATATTTACCGCAGTGGCCTCCACAGCCATCGATGTCTCGGTCAGCTGGGTGATTCTGCGCAAATTGCCCGACAGGTTCCTGATCAAGTTCAATTACGGATCTCCCTATGTCAGGAAGGTTGCCGTGGCATCATGACTGGTTTCATAGACCGACTGTATCCCTCCTCCAAGGCGGCCATGGTGCTGCTTGCCATCATTGTCGGCATCTTCACCCCTGGGTACATTCTGCAATATGCCATGTTCCCGGTCTTCCTGCTGCTGGCAATCATGGCTGGTAACGGTATGAGGTTCTTCAAAGCCTTCCTCTCGTCCGTCGGCACGGTCGTCCTGGTGATCTTCCTGGTGCAGGTCTTCATCGTCCGCTACCCAGACAGCGCGCATGTATGGGCATTCATTGCCTTGTCTCCTACCGGTCTGGACAAGAGCCTGGGAATCACTTCCAAGATCGTATCCAGCGCTTCGGCCATCATGTGGTACTTCCAGGTGACCACGCCCAAGGACATGGTCTACGCCATGGAACAGGCGCATCTACCCAAGAAGGTCACGTTCGTGATTATGTCGACCATTGGCATGGTCCCTCAGGTGATCAATCGTTCCAGGACCATTATGGATGCGCAGAAATCCCGTGGCATCGAGACCGAGGGCAACGCCTGGGCGCGGGTGAAGTCCTTCGTGCCCATGTTGGGACCATTGATTTTCTCCCTGATTCAGCAAACCGAGGAACACGCTCTGGCACTGCAGTCACGGGCTTTTCTGGCGCCTGTTCCCAAGACCTCCCTTTATCGCCTGGACAAACACACGATCGACCGGGTGATTCAGGTGATCTGCTTGCTGCTGTTGATCCTGTTCGTCGTATGGAGGGTCTGGAAATGAGTGTCATCAGTCTGGAACATGTGGGATACCGTTATCCTCTGGGCCGTGAGGATGCCGTGCATGATGTCTCCTTCCAGGTGGAGCAGGGGCAGGTCTGTGCGCTTCTGGGTGCCAATGGGTCAGGGAAGACCACTATCTGCAATCTGATCCGCGGCTTCATACCGCGCTTTTACCGGGGAGAGCCGACGGGTCAGGTTCAGTTGGCCGGACGGCCTGTGGAGCAATACGACGACGCGGAACTGACCGAAACCGTCGGCTACTCCTTTCAGAATCCTTTTACGCAGATGTCTGGCGTAAAAGATAATGTACGGGAGGAGATCGCCTATGCGCTGGAGAACCTCGGCGTGGAGAGGGAGGCGATGGCCGCGCGCGTGGACGCCATGATTGATCTGCTTCACCTGGGCGACATCGCCGATGCCAATCCTCTGGAGCTATCCGGGGGTCAACGGCAGCGAGTGGCCATTGCCGCGGTGCTGGTGACGGACCCGCCCATCGTTGTCTTGGACGAACCCACCTCTCAGCTGGATCCGCAGAGCACCGAGGATGTATTCAACATCATCGCTCTGCTCAAGCGCCAGGGCAAGACCGTCATCCTGGTTGAGCACAAGATTGATTTGGTGGCCCGTTACTGTGACCTGGTCATCCTCATGGAAGATGGCCGGGTGGCCATGAGTGGGCCAGCGCGTCGTGTGCTGACCAATCCGCAGGTCTTGGATCACGGCGGTCAGTTGCCCGAGGTCACCCGCTTCTTCCTGGAACGCAACCAGAAGCTGGGGTTGAATGATCCTGTGCCACTCTCGGTCGAGGATGCCATAAAACGTTACGGACGGAAAGGGGCCTGAAGATGGCCTATCTTGAGTTGGACAAGGTCGGATATACCTATCCAAATGGGTATCAGGCTCTTCGGGAGGTCAGCCTGTCCTGCGAGCTCGGGGAAGCTGTTGCCATCATCGGCCGCAATGGGGCCGGCAAAACCACCATGGTCAAACTCATGAATGGACTGCTCAAGCCCACTCATGGTCGCGTCATGGTGGACGGGACCGCGACCGATCAAGAGGATGCCGCCCATGTGGCAGCCAAAGTCGGCTATGTCTTTCAGAATCCGGATGATCAGATCTTCCAGGACAGCATCCGTCGGGAAATAGCTTATGGGTTGGTCAAAAAGCATGTTGCCCGGGACCGTATCGGGGGGCGGGTCGCCTGGGCCGCTGAAGTCTGCGGTTTGGAAGACAGTCTGGATTCCCATCCCTATGATCTTCCCTTCTCGCAGCGTAAGTTCGTCACCATAGCCTCGGCTTTGGTCATGGACCCCCAGGTGTTGATTCTGGACGAGCCTACCGCCGGTCAGGACAGGGTCGCTACGGACCTGCTGGCAGGGATAATCCAGCAGGTGACGGCAATGGGCAAGACGGTCATCACCATCAGTCATGACATGGAGTTCGTCACTCGTCATTTCCAGCGGGGCATTGTCATGGCCGACAGACAGATCCTCGTGGATGGACCCATCGCTCGGATCTTCGGGGACGATGATCTGCTTGAACAGGCTCATCTGGCACGTCCTTACCTGGCACAGCTGGCACAGGCTTGGGGCTTCCATGACGTGCTCACCTCTGAGGATTTCATGGCGGTCCTGCCGCAGACATCGTTACTGACAAATCAGTGACACTGCCCCCCCCCCCCCCCCAGGGATAATGTTCCTGAGGTTAATGCAGTCTATGGGACTGGGTTGAGTGGGATTCTGCTGGTTTCGCTCAGAGGCGGTGCATTCCATGCGATTCTCAATGCGTCAAAATCAGCAGTGACTGGCATAGAATATTTATGCCGGTTTAAGTGCAGTCGTGTTGATGGTGACACGCGGTTGGGGCTGGCGCGATATGGGATTTCAACGAATTACTTGAATCAATGGAGATCATGAGCGCTTCTCGGTCTAGTGTCATCACCTGTTTCTATTGAATGATGCCCGTGCCTTGGTCACAAGGCGGCATCGAGAGAGGGGTGAAGGGTCGAATGGAATATTCGCTCATGACCAAGCTGGCCGCTGAATGTGTCGGCACTGCCATATTGATGATCTTCGGCAACGGCGCGGTCGCCGACGTGGATTTGGAGGGCACCAAGGGCCACCATTCCGGCTGGCTCACCATCGCCATGGGATACGGGTTCGGAGTCATGTTTCCAGTGCTCATGTTCGGCGGGGTATCCGGAGCCCACATCAACCCGGCCATGACTCTGGGGCAAGCCGTCATCGGCATCTTCCCCTGGAGTCAGGTTCTGCCCTATATTCTTGCGCAGTTGATTGGAGCAGCCCTGGGTCAGCTGGTTGTCTATGTCTGCTACTTCCCGCACTACCGCATGACCAAGGAGCCAGCGCCGATTCTGGGCACCTTCTGTACAACTGATGCCTCGGGCTCGCTTGTCAACTATTTCGTTAATGAGTTCTTTGGCACCTTGGTGTTGGTCTTGGGAGCCCTCTGCTGTCTGCAGGGTCCATGGGGGTCTAAGGGGTTGGCTGCCGCCTCCATCGTCGTCGGCTTGATCGTCTGGGGGCTGGTCACCTCTCTGGGCGGCCCAACCGGCCCTGGTCTGAACCCTGCACGAGACCTGGTGCCGCGCTTCCTGCACTGGATTCTGCCCGTGCCCAATAAGGGAGACTCACGCTGGGGCGAGGCTTGGATCCCCGTAGTGGCGCCCATCATCGGCGCCATCGTCGGAGCCGTGATTTTCAAGAGTCTTTTCGCTGCCTGATCGGCAGCTTGATAACAAGGTCCCGTGCTTCATCATGGAGGTTCAGGACCTTATTTATTGCGTTGTCAAGCTTGTGTGTAGTCAAGCTTGAATGGTTCGTCCTGCCATGGATATTATTGACCATATATGCCCGATTTCTCGCAATGAGTACATCGGAGATGGGAAGGCAGGTACGACCATGGGGCGTCTTCTAGGCAGGACAAAGCGCGAGCCGTTTGTGCTGGAGCATGCCAATATCGCGACTGGGGACGAACAAGGCACGGTCCAGAAGGATATGTCTGTTCTAGTGTCCACGGATGGCCGGATAGAGCAGGTCTGTCCCACGCCACTGGCCTATGTGCCTTCCGGATATCGCCGGGTCAACGCTACGGGCAAGTTTGTGGCGCCTGGACTTATCAATGCGCATACTCATCTCTTTGCTGACGGCAAGCCGCTGTCTGGGGGAACCGACCTGTCTCCGCGTGTGGTCAGTGCCGGCTTGAAGGTAGTGCACAGCCCTGCCGGCAGAGTCCTCATGGATGCCAGGATCAAAGGCAACGTTTCTACACTGTTGAAGTCGGGCGTCACGACCATTCGTACCCTGGGCGATGTGGGCTATGAGGCTGTTCGTCTGCGCGACAAGATCGATGCCGATGAACTGACCGGTCCGCGCATGCTGGCTGCCGGTCCACTCCTGGCGACTCCAGGAGGGCATGGCGATCCCTTCATCGCCCTCTCTTGCTCCTCTCCAGAAGAGGCCAGGCGTCGGACCAGAGAGAACCTGGACCATGGGGTCAATGCCATCAAGGTGGCTGCGACCGGCGGCGTAACCGATGCCACCAAGCTTGGCGAGGCCGGCAGCCCGCAGATGACCGAGGAGGAGATGGCCGCCGTCTGCGATGAGGCCCATGAGTTTGGTGTGTTGGTCGCAGCACACGCCCAGAGCCCTGAGGGTGTCAAGGCCGCTCTCAAGGCAGGTGTGGATACTATCGAGCATGGCAGCGCTCTGGATGACGAGATGATCGGTCTCTTCCTTGACAATCCGCGCTCGCTTCGTGGCTTCTCGGCTTTGGACCCCACCTTGTCCGCCGGACTGCCTCTGGTCAAGATCAGTCAGCAGGAGCTGGGGATCAACGATATAGTTCGCGGCAATTCTGAGCTGGTCGTTGACGGCATGGTCAAGAGCGCCAAGCAGGCTCATGAGAACGGCATTGCCGTCGGAGTCGGCACCGACACAGGCATGACCTTCGTGCCCCAGTACGGTACCTGGCGAGAACTCGATTATCTGGTGCGGTATGCTGACTTCACCCCGGCGCAGGCCTTCCACGCCGCCACTCAGGTCAATGCACGAAACCTGGGCTTCGATAATGTCACCGGTTCGGTCGACACGGGCAAGGATGCGGATCTGATCGTCCTTGACGAGGACCCTGCCAAGAATGTGCGGACCCTGGCTGATCCCAAGCTGGTAATCGTCCGCGGCAAGCCGGTATGGCGGCCTGAGGTCAAGCACTTCGAGGAGATTGATCGCCTGCTCGACAGCTTCTGAGCATTTGCCTTGGGGCCATTCAAGGGCTTGCAAGAGTTTGGCTCACTGATGGTTCCGTGATGACCGGATGGTATGCAAGCATGTCGGTATGCACAAGGGAGAACTGAGAGCGGACCAGGCCGGCCAGGTAAAGGTCGTAGGAAGGTTGGCGCCTTCGCCGACTGGGCGGATGCATCTGGGCAATATCTATGCTTGTCTGGCGGCCTGGCTGGGTGTCAGGTCGCAAGGGCCTGGCGGGGTTCTGCGGCTTCGCATCGAAGACATAGATACGCCACGGGTGGTCAAGGACGCTGATCATTGGATCATGGATGACCTGGCCTGGCTGGGATTGGATTGGGATGGCGAGGTGGTCTACCAGTCCCAGCGCGCCGATGCCTACACCCATGCATTGAAGCTGCTGGAATCGCAGCAATTGGTCGGTGGGCAGCCTCTGATTTATCCCTGCTTCTGCTCCCGTGCCGATATCCGTGCGGCATCGGCGCCTAATGAAGGCGACGGGTTCATCGTCTATCCGGGTACCTGCCGAGGACTTTCCCCTGAGGTGGTTAGTGAAAGGATGGCTCGAGGGCAGCGGCACAGCCTTCGGATCGCAGTCCCTGATCAGCCCGACGAGTCGGATGCCATCTGCCGTTTCGACGATCTGATTTTTGGCGCGCAGTCCTTCAATTTGCCCAGACAGGTCGGCGATGTGGTCGTCAGACGTTCGGACGGCTTGGTCTCCTACCAGCTGGCGGTGACGGTGGATGACCTGGCCATGGGTGTCAATCAGATTGTGCGCGGTCGGGACCTGCTGAGGTCCACGGCCATTCAGATATGGATCCGGAATCATCTTCAGCCACAGGCTCCTCGCGTTCAATATGCGCATTTGCCGCTGATCGACGGCGCGGACGGCAGGAGGATGTCCAAGCGTTTCGGATCGCCGGACCTGGGATCACTGAGAAGAGACGGCTGGTCGTCCAGGCAGGTGTTGGGAGTCTGCGGCTGGCTCCTTGGACTCCTGGACCGTCCCAGACCTGCCAGTGCGCAGGAACTGCTGGATGGTTTCACGTGGAACACTCTGGCTGCTGACTGCAGGGACCGGCAGCTGGACCTGAGTGAGCTGAACGTTTCTGACGCAAAGCCGGGTCTGTAAGCTCTTCGATTCTGAATTTGGTCGCTGATTTCCGATATCTGCTCTCTCCCGGGCTTGTGGGTTTGCCGGTATGAGCCACTGGCTACCATGGCCTCAGTCAGGGCTTCCGGATTTTTAAGGAGGTAGCGGGTCATGGTCGCCTATATGGACCACAAGAATCTGGGCAATCGGCAGATCAGCAGGGAACGGGCCGTGCAGATTGCGGATGGGGTCAAGCGTGTGGCTGACAGGATCGCCAAGGCGGAGAACTCCGCCGGCCGAAAAGAAGGCTCAGTGACGCTGCTGGCGGCCGCCAAGACCCGCGATGTGGGCGAGATCATGGCAGCCATTGATGCAGGAGTGCGTCGGATCGGCGAGAACCGTCCCCAGGAGGTCACCGCCAAGGCCCAGGGATTGCTGGAGCTCTGTCGGGACAGGGGACTGGCTCTTGGCGCCGACCTTGTAGACAGTGATTCATCAAGCGCCAGCCTGGGCTTCCACCTTATTGGGCAGCTCCAATCCAACAAGATCAATAAGATCCTGCCGTATGTCGATACTGTCGAGTCTGTCGATGGGCCCTCGCTGGCCCGAAAGCTGGCCACGCGGGCACTGGCTGCCGGCAGAACCGTGGGCATACTTCTGGAGGTCAACGAGTCCGGCGAGCAGGCCAAGTCGGGATGTGCCCCCGATCAGGCTTTGGACTTGGCCTATGAGCTGGCCGCTATGAAGGGGATTCGGCTTAAGGGCCTGATGACCGTCGGTGCACACGTGGACGACGAGGCCGTCATCAGGAGCGGATTCGCCCATTTACGAGGCCTGCGCGACCATATCAGGGATTCGGGGGAGCGGGGCACTGACACCTGCACCATGCTGTCCATGGGAATGACCGGAGATATGGAGTATGCGGTTGCTGAAGGGTCGACCGAGGTCCGTGTAGGCACAGCCATCTTCGGCCCACGGGCTTTTATCTGACCAGCCACTGTCTGTTTTGGAACCCGATTCTGTCAAGGGGCTCGGGCTGGGGCTAGACTGTGCCCTATGAGAATCGCGCGTTTTTCCTACAAGGACACCCCACGATATGCCTTCGTCCAAACTGACAAGAAGGACGGCAAGGACTACCTGGTCGAGCTGAGCGGCTACCCACTGACCGGCCAGCAGGTCGAACCCACCGGCAAGCGCTACCCTCTGGACGACGAGGATGTGCGGCTGCTGGCCCCGGTCATCCCCTCCAAGATCTACGGAGCAGCCAAGAACTACCGAGCTCACGCCGCCTACATGGCCGAGCATGGCCAGTCCTCGGACCCGGAGCCACCAGAGAAGCTCATGCTCTTCATGAAGCCCTCCACCTCGGTCATCGGCCCTGACGACCCCATCGTCAAGCCCTCTTACAGCAAGGACATGAACTACGAGCCCGAGGTTGCCGTCGTCATGGGCAGGATGGCCCGAAAGGTGAGCGTCAATGAGGCTATGGACTATGTGCTGGGCTACACCTGCGTCAACGATGTGACCCTGCGCGATCTGCAGAAGAACGATCCCATGTGGACCCGTTGCAAGGGCTTTGACACCGCCTGCCCCCTCGGGCCCTGGATTGAGACCGACCTGGACTATCGGGATGCGAAGATTTCATTCAAGCTCAACGGGGAAGAGGTGCCCGAGGCCAGCGGCACCACTGCTAATCTGATCCACTCCATTCCCGAGCAGATTGCCTTCATTTCCAGCTTCGCCACCCTGTTGCCCGGCGATGTCATCATGACCGGTACCCCGCACGCCACGGGTTCCTTGAAAAACCGTGACGAGGCCACAGTCCAGATAGAAGGAATCGGCTACCTGCGCAATGTGGTCATCGACGAGTAGCAAGTAGCAGGAAAACAAACGATATAAAAACTTGAGTCGTTTAGGCTCAAGTTTGGGAATAGGTGTCCTTCTTTCGCTGTTGTAGAAGACAGATGAACCCGTGACGGGGTCTGGTCGAGGGATTCGGCTGACCCCGTCGAAGAATGTTGGAGGATGCTCTATGAACGAAAACTTCACCACCATGGCTCAGCAGGCCATAGGCGATGCTATCCAGTCGGCCTCGGCAGCCGGCAACCCCCAGGTGGATGTGCTCCATCTGCTGGACTCCCTGCTGCGTCAGCAGTCCGGCGTGGTTCCTGGACTGATCCAGGCCGCAGGCGGCGACAGCCAAAGAGTCGGCGCCGAGGTCCGTCAGGCTCTGGTGGCTCTGCCGTCAGCCAGCGGATCCACGGCCTCACAGCCCGACGCCAGTCGTCAGCTCAGCGTGGCCCTGGCCCAGGCTGAGAAGGAAATGCAGGCCATGAGGGACGAGTACGTCTCCACCGAGCACCTGCTCATCGCCATCGCCCAAGGTCCCTCGCAGGCCGCCGATATTCTGAACCGGAACGGTCTGCAGGCCGATACCCTGCGCAAGGCCGTACCCCAGGTGCGTGGCGGCGCCAAGGTGACCAGCCCGGATGCCGAAGGCACCTATAAGGCCCTGGAGAAGTACTCCACCGATCTGACCGCCCAAGCCAAGGAGGGCAAGCTGGATCCGGTCATCGGCAGGGACCAGGAGATTCGTCGTGTCATGCAGATTCTGTCCCGGCGCACCAAGAACAACCCGGTCCTCATCGGCGAGCCTGGCGTGGGCAAGACAGCCGTGGTCGAGGGTCTGGCCGAGCGTATCGTGGCCGGTGACGTACCCACAACCCTGCAGGGCAAGAGGCTGATCTCCCTGGATCTAAGCTCCATGGTGGCCGGCAGCAAGTACCGTGGCGAGTTTGAGGAACGACTCAAGGCCGTCCTCAATGAGATCAAGAGTGCCAACGGTCAGGTCATCACCTTCATCGACGAGATTCATACCATCGTCGGTGCTGGTGCCGCCGAGGGATCCATGGACGCGGGCAACATGCTCAAGCCCATGCTGGCCAGGGGTGAACTGCGCCTGATCGGCGCCACAACCTTGGACGAGTACCGCGAGAACATCGAGAAGGACCCGGCTCTGGAGCGCCGCTTCCAGCAGGTTTTCGTGGGTGAGCCATCCGTGGAGGACACTGTGGCCATCCTGCGTGGTCTCAAGCAGCGTTACGAGGCCCACCACAAGGTGACCATCGGTGATGACGCCCTGGTGGCTGCGGCCACACTGTCCAACCGGTACATCTCTGGTCGTCAGCTCCCTGACAAGGCCATCGACCTGGTTGACGAGGCCGCTGCCCATCTGCGGATGGAGCTGGACTCACAGCCTGAGGAGATTGACGAGCTTCAACGCCGCGTCACCCGTCTGGAAATGGAGGAGATGCAGCTGAAGAAGGCTGATGATCCGGCTTCCAAGGACCGTCTGAGCAAGCTGCAGGCCGAGCTGGCGGACTCCCGCGAGAAGTTGGGCGGCCTCAAGGCTCGCTGGGAGAATGAGAAGGCTGGCCACAACAAGGTCGGCGACCTTCGTGCCCAGCTGGATGCCAAGCGGGTCGAGGCCGACAAGGCCACCCGCGAAGGGGACCTGGAGAAGGCCTCCCGCATTCTCTACGGGGAGATCCCCGGCATTCGCAAGCAGCTGGCCCAGGCAGAGAATGCTGCCGAGCAGGCCAAGAACGCCTCCAATGACGCCGGCCCCGATGGAGCTGATATCGCCGGCGGTCCGGCCCAGGAGCCCATGGTCCCTGACCATGTGGATGCGGATTCCGTGGCGGAGATCGTCTCTGACTGGACCGGTATCCCTGTGGGGCGGCTCATGGAGGGCGAGAACGAAAAGCTCCTGCATATGGAGGACTACCTGGGCAAGCGGGTGGTCGGCCAGCAGGAGGCCATCCATGCAGTCTCCGACGCAGTACGTCGCTCGCGTGCCGGCATCGCCGACCCTGACAGGCCCACAGGATCTTTCATGTTCCTGGGCCCCACCGGCGTGGGCAAGACGGAGCTGGCCAAGGCCCTGGCCGACTTCCTTTTCGACGACGAGAAGGCCATGGTCCGCATCGACATGTCAGAGTACATGGAGAAGGCCTCGGTCTCCCGGCTGATTGGCGCTGCCCCTGGCTACGTGGGCTACGAGGAGGGTGGCCAGCTGACAGAGGCCGTGCGTAGGCGGCCCTACTCGGTGGTCCTCTTCGATGAGGTGGAGAAGGCCAACCCCGAGGTCTTCGACCTGCTCCTGCAGGTTCTGGACGACGGCAGGCTGACCGATGGCCAGGGCAGGACGGTGGACTTCAAGAACACCATCCTGATCATGACCTCCAACCTGGGCTCGCAGTTCCTGGTTCGTGACGACCTGGACGAGGAGGGCAAGCGCAAGGCCGTTATGGATGCGGTGCACGCCAACTTCAAGCCTGAGTTCATCAATCGGCTGGACGATCTGGTCATCTTCCATCCGTTGACCCGCGACGAGCTGGGTTCCATTGTGGACATCCAGGTCAAGCAGGTGGCCCAGCGGCTGACCGATCGGCGCATCACCCTTGATGTCACCGACTCTGCCAGGGAGTGGCTGGCCAACATGGGCTATGACCCGGCCTTCGGCGCTCGTCCCCTGCGTCGGCTGGTGCAGACCGAGGTTGGCGATCAGCTGGCCAGGATGCTGCTGGCTGGCAAGGTCCACGATGGCGACACGGTCCTGGTGGACCAGACCGGCGGCGACCACCTGGAGTTGACCGCTTGGCCCACCGAGAATCTGGTCGATGACTCGGTCACGGTCGATGATGTGACGGCTGATGGCGACGCCGATGCTGATGCAGGCGATGGCGGAAGCGATGGTGGTCGTGGCCGTCATGCCGCTCGCGGCGACGATCAGGGTCAGTCCCAGTCTCGCTGAGATCAATTGGGGCCGGTGCCCGGGATGTTCCCCGGGCACCGGCCCTTTTTGTATCACCTACTGTGTTCTGTGGATTCAGTCCATAGCTGCAGCCGGGTCCTTGCCCTCTTGCATGGACTCCCACTGGCTGTCGACGATGATCTGAGGGCGCCGTGCAGCGACTGTCGGGAGTTGATCCGTGTCGATCAGGGCCAGGTGCAGCCAGCGGCGGCGCAGGTGCCGCAGCCGGTGCAGACGACGAACGTTGAGCATGGCCAGGATGGTTGACAAGGCCCCTGTTACTGCTGCGATCATGGGGTTGAGCATCCAGCCCAGGAAAGGTTGGCAGATTCCGGTGGCAATGACCAGGGCGATGATGTTGTAGACGGTGGACCAGGTCAGGTTCTGCCTGATGACCTGGGTGGTGGCTCGGCTCAGTTCTATGGCCCTACTGGTCCCGTCTAGGTCGCCCTGGTGCAGGATCAGGTCCGGCTGCGGCGGATCGGTGTCATCCTCGGCATGGTCCCTGTCGGCTTGGAGTTTTGGACCCAAAGTGATACCCACCTGAGCCCTGGCCGTCAGTTCGGGATCCGCTGCGGTTCCAGCCGCCAGAGCCACGAGGCTGGTGCGGTCCTGCTTTGAGCCTGATGTGGTGTCTTGACCAGTTCGATCCGCTGGTACGCCCCTGCTGGTCCGGGTCAGGTCGTGATTGAGCCGATCCATGCACTCGCGCTTGCGCTCGGGGGTCAGCCGGGTGATCAGCATATCCACACCCGCCTGACGGGCCGCCCGCTCAATCCTGTCGTCCGGCTGGTGGCTTCCATCCAGGATCAGGCTGCTCACCCGCAGGGAGCGTAGATGGGTGGCGGTCCTGGTCAGGGATTCCGTGTGGACACCTTGGCCCTCCGAGTCGTCGGGAGCCAGCAGAGAGGAGTCGTCGAGAATTAGGGTGCGCACCCGCCCCAGGTGGTTCATGGCCCGCGGTGAAGTGAAGAGCAGACCATGGGCCAGGCCCGTCTCCAGGCTGGTTCGAAAGGCCATGGGGATGGTCATGGCTGCGACGGCGGGAGAGGCGATGGTCAGCACACAGACGGCATTGCCTACAGCATGGGCCAGGTGGGGCTGTGGTCCCAGCATGAGCCAGAGCATGAAGGTCCAGACAGCCAGGATCATGATCAGGGCGATGGCTGTGTGGATGATTCGATCCATCCTGCGCATCTCGGGGGAGCGTTCGACCAGGGCCTGAGGAATGATCTTCACGAGCCTGGCTGCATAGGTATTATCGCCGGCGGCATCCACGCGGATGGACAGTCGACCCTCCAGGACTTTGCTGGAGGCCAGGATCCGGTCGCCGGGTCCGCATGACCGGGGTCGGTCGCCGCCGGTCAGTTCGCTGTCGTCCACCAGGGCCGACCCTGACTCCACAACCCCATCGGCGGCTGGACGCTCTCCTGTGCGTACCAGGAGCAGATCGCCTGGGTGGATCCGGTCGCGTGCAAGCATCTGGGCGGGAACTGTCTGCGGATGCTCGGAATCGGCCACTAACCCAGAAGCTGGCCGGATCTCCGTCAGATGGTTCAGAGAGGCCACCAAGGATGCTTCCATTTTGGTGCCGATGACCCGGGCCAGCAAGAGGAGGGTGATGACCACGCCAATCAGATCGAAGTATGGGGATCGTGATCCCTCCGGCAGCAGGGATCCGGCCAGACAGGTGGCCAGGCTGTACAGGTAGGCCAGGCTTGTGGCCAGCATGGCCAGGAGATCGGGGCTGCAGCGGTGCTCGGTCATGGACTTCCAGCCATCCATGAGTATTCCACGGCCGCAGTAGAAGATGACCGGGGTTATCAGAATAGCCTGGACCCAGGGGCTGGCCAGCCAGGAGGGAATCAGATCAGGGCCGAAACGGTCGAACAAATCCAGAACCAGAACGGGTGCGGTCAGCAGGGCACTAATGATCGTAGGCCTGAGCAGGCGGTGGCTGCGGGAGTCCAGGTCGGCTCCCCATTTGTCCCAATCCTCGGGATCGCGCCAAGGGCGGTTGGCCGGGAAGTCCGCACCTGCATCCTGGTCACTGACGTGAGCCGGCGGCATCAGAAAGTACCAGATGATCAGCCAGGTGACCGCACAGGCCACGACCAGATCGGCTATCGCCAGGAAGATATCGATACCCACGGATCTCCTTCGGTCTTGCTCCAACCCCTAGTATTTCCTATTCTGCCCTTTATCGTGGCCCGGCACCGGTCTTAAGGCCGATTCCTTGCGGAAAAAACGAATTCTCGAACTATCGCCGACATTCCGTCATGCCGACCTGGTTCGCGGGTCCAGTCTTGGAGGTTTACTAGAACATGTGTTCGATTCTACGTCATCAGTGGTCATGGTGGTCCTTCTCCTGCTGATCGGTATAGTCCTGGGAGGACTGGCCGGGTATGTGCTGGGTCGCACCCAGGGACGGACGGCCGTCGGCATGGGGTCCGACGGTCAGGTGGATGAGTTGCGCTCGCAGTTGGATCAGGCCCAGGAACGACTCCATGGATCCGATGCGGCTCTTGTTGAGGCACGGACCAAGGTGGACGGTCTGAACCGCGAGCTCTCCTTTGTCAAGTCCCAGCTGGCCCAGGCCCAGCAGGCCGAACAGATCAGAATCGAGCAGGAGCGCCGTCGCGCCCAGGCTCAGGAGGAAGAGAAGCGGCGCAGGCAGGCTGAGAGCATGGAGGAGGAGAGCAAGGTGCTCTCGGCCCTGGCCCCCGTGCAGAAGAATCTGGATGCCCTTCAACACAAGGTGGCCCAGATCGAAGAGGGCCGCAAGCAGGAGATGGGGTCCCTGGGCCAGCAGCTGAAGAGTCTGGGCGAGCAGCAGGGGAGGCTGGACAAGGAGACCAGCTCCCTGGCCTCGGCCCTACGCAATAACAAGGTGCGCGGTGCTTGGGGAGAGGCCCAGCTCAGGAACATCGTCGAGTCCGCTGGGCTCTTGGAGCATGTGGATTTCGACACCCAGGTTGTGGTCACCGCCTCGGATGGCCGCGTCCTGCGCCCCGATATGGTGGTCCACCTGCCCGGTGGCAAGACCATTCCCATTGATGCCAAGGCCCCTTATTCCGACTACCAACGCGCCTGCGAGATCCCCGACACCGCCTCGGACGACGAGCTGCGCCGCCGGGACGAACTGCTCAAGGCGCATGCCCGGGCCCTGCGAGAGCACGTCAAGGCCCTGGCCGACAAGGAATACTGGAACGCCTTCGAAACAGCCCCGGACTTCGTGGTGGCCTTCATTCCCAACGACTCCCTTCTGCAGGCCGCCTTGGAGGTGGACCCCACCCTGATGGATGATGCCTTTGCCCAAAAGGTGGCCCTGACCTCGCCGGTGACCCTCTGGGCTGTGCTCAAGTCGGTGGCCTACGCCTGGCAGCAGCAGAATCTGTCCGAGGACGCCCGCACCCTCTTTACGCTCACCCACGAGCTCTATGACCGCTTTGTGGTCTTGGGTGATCGGGCCAACAAACTGGGCCGTTCCATCACTGCCACGGTGACCGCCTACAACAAATTCGCCTCCTCTTTGGAGTCGCGCGTTCTGGTCACCGCCCGTAAGCTGCAGCAGATGGATCCCTCCAAGGTCATCGATTCGGTCGATATGATCGATTCAGACAAGGGCAATATCAGGGAGCTGACCGCTCCGGAAGTTTTGCCTGACCAAGGGCAGTGAGTGCCGCTTAGGGGCCTCCGGCGCTAGTCTGATAAGCATGAACGAGGCAACGAAGAGACAAGAGGGTTCATTCTTCAGGCCCACTGGGTCGCCTGATCTGGTCGGGCGCGAATCCGACGCGGATCTGCCTGAGCCGATCGATCAGCTACGTAAACTCCTGGCCCAGGAGATCGACGGGCGTCCCTTCACCGAGCTGAGCGGGGTTACCTTCCATCATCGCGGGGCCGAACTTGCCGGTCATGTGCTTCTGGACACCCTGGAGGATGCGGGCTATTCAGTCGACGACTTCGATGCGGTCGGGGCCCTGACCTCCGCTGCCGTGCCACTGGCTGATGCCGTGCTTCATGCCGCAGCCTCGCGTGGGCAGGATCTGGACGCCTTCGTTATGGACTTCGTCTACCCCTCCATCAAAGGCCCATCCATCAAGGGTAGGCGGGTTATCCTGCTGGATGCCTGGCTGGGCCGGAAATCCTACGTGCAGACCTCGTCCCTGGTTACCTTGGGCAAGAATAACGAACTCAATCTTGACTGCGGGATCATCCAGCGTCAGGGTGCCAAGACGTTGGCCATCGCCTCGCTGGTGGGTGGCCGGACCGATGGCAGCATTCAGGTGGTCGATCCAGTGGACGGCTCTCGGCAAAGGCTGCCTTTCATCTGTGCCTACCAGGAGGATCAATTCGTCGGTGCGGCCGACGATTCTCCGGAGCGATCATGAGGGAGCCTGATCCGGTGACCCGAGCGGCCATGGCCTCAGATGAGCCGGTCTTCCGCCAGGTGGGGGTCGGCCCCTGGCAGGAAGAGCATCCTGAGCAGCCCCTGCCGACGGACCAGCGCTATGACTGCGAACTGCTGGAGCAGGGGGATCGGCGCAACGTCCTGGACCGGTACCGCTATTGGAAGGTCGAGGCCATTCGGGACGACTTGGATCGCCGGGGCCGTCACGATTTCGAAGTGGCTGTGGAGAACTGGACCCACGACTTCAACATCGGCTCCATGGTCCGAACCGCCAACGCCTTCGCCGCCCGCCGCGTCCATATAGTCGGTCCTCACAAATGGAATCGCAAGGGCTCGCTGATGACCGAGCTCTACCAGCACGTGGTCCACGACCCCGACATAGCGACCATGACGACCACCCTGCGAGAAGAGGCAGCCGGGCAGGGGAAGTCCGCCCCCCGTATGATCGCCATCGACAACGTCCCAGGGGCTGTTCCCATGGAGACCTATCGCTTTCCTCGCCGCTGCCTGCTCATGTTCGGCGCCGAGGGGCCGGGCCTGTCCGAGAAGGCCTTGGAGCTGGCGGACGATGTGGTCTACATCTCCCAGTTCGGATCGGTGCGCTCCATCAACGCCGGTGCCGCGGCTGCCGTGGCCATGCATTCCTGGATCTGCCAGCACGCGGAGGTGGCGGGGCCATGATTGTCATCGACTCGCTGACCAAGCGCTTTGGCTCCCGCAAGGTACTGAACCGCGTCTCCTTTACGGCCGCGGATGGTCGGGTGACCGGGTTTGTGGGGCCTAAAGGCGCCGGCAAGTCGACCACACTGCGCACTGCTCTGGGGCTGGTTCGCCCTGATGCAGGAAAGGCCCTGTTCGATGGCCAGCCTTTCGTCCGGCTCTTATCGCCCATGCGGACAGCAGGAGCGGTACTGAATCCACGCAACGCCCATCCTGCCTGCAAGGCCAGGGACCACCTGCTGGCCCTGGCCGCAGTCAATGGCATTGATCGACGTCGGGTGGACCAGGTGCTTGAGATGGTTGGTCTGCAATCGGTCGCCGACAGGTTGACGGGATCCCTTTCCCTCGGGATGAGTCAGCGGCTGGCCCTGGCCGCAGCCCTTCTGGGCGACCCGCACAACCTGGTTCTGGATGATCCCCTTGATGGTCTGGATCCGGGTGGAGCCGAGCGGGTGAGGGACATTTGGCGCGGTCTTGCCTCACAGGGCAGGGCAGTCCTCCTGAGCTCCCGTAAGATCAACGAGGTGGCTCAAATCGCCGACGATCTGGTCATCATCGCCAAGGGACGGATCCTGGAGAGAACGACTGTGGCCCGGTTTATTGGCGAGCACTCCCGTGACTCCATCTATGCGGTGACGCCGCAGCCCGACCAACTAAAAGCCGCCCTGGCCACGGCTGCCGGAATCAGCATCACCCGTTTGCCGCCAGACGAGAGCTGTCCGCCTGATACTGCCCGTTTCCGCATCCAGGGTGCGCCCCTGGCTTCCACAGCCTCGATTCTGGCCCAGGAGGGAGTGGTTCTCTATGACTTCCAGCCGGAGGAAGTTTCCCTGGAACAGGCCTACAAGGACATCATCCACGGAAGAGAGGGGGCACGGCCATGAGTGCCGACAGCGGTCGCCGGGTCCGCCGAAGTCGGCGAGAGATATCCACAGGACCTGATAAGGCAACTCCGCGGCATGGTTCCGCCTTCACTCGGCTGCGTCGGACCTCGGGGCTGTCCTTCCTGGATTCGCGTCGTCCATCCGGTCAGCTGACCCTTTTCGGGGCGGTTCGAGGAGAGCTGCGCAAGATGCTCTCCCTGCGATCGACTTGGGTCCTGCTCCTGATCGTCATGCTGCTGCAGCCGTTGAGCACCGGCCTGATGGCCTGCGCGACCCGGGTCCTGGCTGCCTTGGGCTGGCAGACCAACCACCTTCTGGCGCACTTGCCGCCTGCATCCACTGACGTTTTCTGGTCGGCCGTCGTTTCCGGCCTGTTCCCGGCCATGATTGTGGCGGGCATTCTGGGTGTTCTGGTCCTTACCCGCGAGTTTTCCGGCGCCACCATTGAGAGCACGCTGACGGCCAATCCTCGTCGGGGCATGGTCCTGCGGGCCAAGGGCCTTGCCTTGGCCTTATTGACTTGGTTGGCGGCGCAGGTGGGCCTGCTGCTCAGCTGGATCCTGGCAGCCCTGCTTCTGCCGGGCAGATACAGCACCTTGCCTGCCTCCAAGCCCGGGCTGGCTCTGATTGATCTGTTGGGCGGACCACTCATGCTGGTCCTCTTTGCTTGGATGGGCTTGGGTCTGGGGGCATTGAGCCGATCCAAGGCCGGCGGGATCGGCCTGTTCCTTGGGCTGACCTTGATCCTGCCACTGCTTCTGGGGCTCTTGGGGGGATTGGTCCCTCATGCTGACTGGTTGCAGGTCTCCTTCAAGCTGACACCAGCCAGCCTGCTGAGCACCTTCCTTTTGGACCTTGGCCGGGTGGCAGAGACAGGTATCGAATGGTGGCCTACCTGGTGGCAGGCGGGCCTGATCATGATGGTCTGGACGGCCCTATGCTGTGCTCTGGGAACCCTGGTCTTCCGGCGCGCAGACATCGATTGACCCTGTCTTTTGCGTGTCATAGAGCACCCATATGATAAGTGGTATGCCAACTTTTACACGTGAAGAGATCAAGCACTTGGGCGATCTGGCCCGGATTGCCTTGACCGATCAGGAGGCTGACCGCCTCAAGGGCGAGCTCAACGTGATCGCCGATTCCATCACCAAGGTCCAGGAAGTGGCAGGCGACGACGTGCCCCCGACTGCCAATCCTATTCCCCTGGAGGCCTACCTGCGTCCTGATGAGGCTGAGGAACCGCTGACCCAGGAGGCCGCCCTTTCGGGGGCGCCGGTCACCGAGTCGGGTATGTTCGTGGCCCCGCGCATTCTGGGTGAGGAGTGAGACGATGAGCGCACAGGAAGAATTGGTCAAGCAGTCCGCCTCCGACATGGCCGCGCAGCTGCGGTCGGGGCAGGTCTCAAGCCGTGAACTGGTCCAGGCTCATCTGGATGTGATTGAGTCTGCTGAGCCCAGCATTGATGCGTTTCTGCAGGTCAGTGCTGATCAGGCCCTGGAACAAGCCGACGCCTTCGACCAGCGTCTGGCCCATGAAGGTGCCGAAGGGCTGCCGGAACTGGCCGGCGTTCCCATTGCCATCAAGGACATGATCGTCACCAAGGGCATTCCCACCACGGCTGCCTCCAAGATCCTCGAGGGTTGGGTACCTCCTTACGATGCCACCGTCATCAAGAAGCTCAAGGCCGCAGGGATGCCCATTCTGGGCAAGACCAACCTGGATGAGTTCGCTCAGGGATCCTCCACTGAGCACTCGGCCTTCAAACCCACACACAATCCCTGGGACACCGAGCGGGTCCCAGGCGGCTCTGGCGGCGGTTCGGCCTCGGCTGTCGGCGCCTTTGAGGCCCCGCTGGCCCTGGGCACCGACACCGGCGGGTCCATTCGCCAGCCTGGATCCCTGACCGGCACCGTGGGTGTCAAACCCACCTATGGCGGCGTCTCCCGGTTCGGGGCCATCGCCATGGCCTCCTCCCTGGATCAGATTGGTCCGGTTTCCCGGACCGTGCTGGATGCGGCCCTGCTGCAGGAGGTCATCGGTGGCTATGACCGCCGAGACTCCACCTCCATTCCCAAGCCGGTTCCCCCTCTGGCCCAGGCCGCTCGTCAGGGCCAGAATCGCGATTTGAAGGGCCTCAAGGTGGGTCTGGTCAAGGAGTTGGGCGGCGAGGGCTACCAGCCCGGCGTCGAGGCCCGCTTCAACGAGGCTGTATCGCTGCTGGAATCCATGGGCGCCGAGGTGGTCCAGGTCTCTTGCCCGCACTTCCCCTACGCGCTGGCCGCCTACTACATCATCATGCCCTCCGAGGTTTCTTCCAACCTGGCCCGTTACGACGGCATGCGCTATGGACTGCGGGTCATGCCCCCCGAGGGCGTCCCCCAGACGGCTGCCAACATGATGGCTGCCACCCGTGAGGCCGGTTTCGGCGACGAGGTCAAGCGTAGGATCATCCTAGGCATTTATGCCCTGTCTGCCGGCTACTACGATGCCTGGTACGGCTCGGCCCAGAAGGTCCGCACCCTGGTCATCCGCGACTTTGAGAAGGCCTTCGAGCAGGCTGACGTCCTGGTATCGCCGACTTCGCCGACCACGGCCTTCCGCTTCGGCGAGAAGATGGATGACCCACTGGCCATGTACCTGAACGACGTAGCCACCATTCCGGCCAACCTGGCCGGCACTCCGGCCATGTCGATTCCCGCTGGGCTCAGTGACGATGGGCTGCCTGTCGGCTTCCAGTTCTTCGCCCCCCAGATGCGCGACGAGGTCATGTACCGGCCTGCCGCGGCTCTTGAGGCGGCATTGGAGGAGCAGTGGGGCGGGCCCATCTCCAAGAAGCTGTCCACTCCCTGGCTGGATGGCCCGGCTCAAGGATCGACCAAATAGGCATCGGAAGGAAACGGAATCACAATGGCTGAAAAACTTATGAAGTACGCCGATGCCGTGGCCAAGTACGACCCGGTGTTCGGCCTTGAGGTCCATGTCGAGCTCTGCACCAACACCAAGCTCTTCTGCCCGGCCCATATCGAGTTCGGCGGCGAGCCCAATACCCAGCTGACCCCGGTTTCCCTGGGCCTGCCCGGCAGCCTACCCGTGGTCAACAAGACCGCCATCGACTATGCAGTAAAGCTGGGTCTGGCCCTGCACTGCAAGATCAACGAGTGGAGCCAGTTCGCTAGGAAGAACTACTTCTACCCGGACATGCCCCGCGACTATCAGATCTCCCAGTATGACAAGCCTCTGAATGGCGAGGGCTACCTGGATGTGGAGCTGGACGACGGCAGCATTTTCCGCGTGCCCATCGAGCGTGCCCATGTGGAGGACGACGCCGGCAAGAACACCCACGTGGGTGGGGCTGACGGGCGCATCGAGGGCGCCGATCACTCCCTGGTGGATTACAACCGTGCCGGCGTTCCACTGGTCGAGATCGTGACCAAGCCCATCGAGGGCGCCGGGGCACGGACCCCCGAGGTGGCCGGGGCTTATGTCCGGGCCATTCGCGACATCGTCCGCGCTCTGGGCATCTCCCACGCCCGGATGGAGCAGGGCAACATGCGTGCCGACGTCAACGTCTCCCTGCACGCCGGGCCGGATGCCCCTCTGGGAACCCGGTCGGAGACCAAGAATGTCAACACCTTCAAGGGCATCGAGAAGACCCTCACCTACGAGATCCGTCGTCAGGCCGCCCTGCTGGAGTCCGGTGGGGAGGTGCTGCAGGAGACCCGTCACTGGGACGAGTCCACGCAGACCACTGCCGGCGGCCGGGTCAAGACCGATGCCAATGATTACCGCTACTTCCCCGATCCTGACTTGGTCATGGTCCATGTGACCAAGGATCATATCGAGGAGCTCAAGGCCCAGATGCCGGAGATGCCTCGCGAACGCCGCGCCCGCCTCAAGAAGGAGTGGGATTTCACCGACCGGCAGATGCAGGACGCGGTCAACGCCGATGCCGTGGATCTGATCGAGGATACGGTCAAGGCCGGAGCCACGGCCGCCGGAGCCCGTAAGTGGTGGCTGGGCGAGATTTCCCGTGAGGCCAACGCTCGTGGTGTCAGCCTGCAGGAGCTGTCCATTTCGGCTCAGGATGTCGCTGATGTTGAGCAGCTGATCGCTGATGGCAAGCTCAACGACAAGCTGGCCAAGCAGACCGTCTCCGGCGTGTTGGCAGGCGAGGGCAAGCCAGCCGAGGTCGTCAAGAAGCACGGCTATCAGGTGGTTTCGGATGACGGGGCTCTGGACGCAGCCGTCGATCAGGCCCTCAAGGACAACCCGGACATCGTGGCCAAACTCAAGGGCGGCAATATGAAGCCCATGGGCGCTATTATTGGAGCGGTCATGCGGGCCACCAAGGGTCAGGCCGATGCCAAGGCGGTCAGCAAGATCGTCATGGAGCGCATCGCCAAGTCCTGACCGCACCCGGTCCGTCGGCCTGATTCCATCGGGTTCGGACCGGCGGACCTGCCCGGCTTCTCATGGTTTTCCCAGGGGCGAGGGATTACAATTGATTGCCATCGCAAGGTGGCGATCATGGAGGTGACGTGATGTCTATGAGCGGCAGGGGCAATGACCGACCGCAAACGCAATCCGAGGGATCCGAAGAAGCGGCGAACAGACAGCTGCCCGATCGGATTGAGATTCCCTATATCAGGGGCGAAATGTTGCACCTGCGGCCGGCTGTCATCGCCGATCTGACGGCAATGGACCAGCTGGAGGCCTTCTACAATTCCACTGGCATCACCGGCAAGGGACCTAACGCCGAACGAGCAGTGGTCAACGCCTGGGTGCGTCGGTCGGTGGCCTGGTCCAAGGGTCTGGCTGCCCGTGATTCAGGCGTGGGCGATCCAGAGTCCCGTCGCACCCTGGCCTGGGCCATGGTCACAGATGCGGATACCGACCAGGACGGCTCGCCCGATGCCGATGCCACAAAGGGAGTCATCGGCATGATCTTCCTGATTGATGTGGACGGCTGGTCCCGCTCGGCCAGGATCCAGGTGGTTTTGGGCAGACATTTCCGCGGGCGCGGCTACTCCCGGGATGCCATGCCTAGAATCATGACCTACGGGTACGCGGCTGCTCCTACGGGTCTGGGCCTGCACCGGATCTGGGTGGCTGTACCAGAGAAAAACACACGCTCAATCTCCGTTTATCAGTCCCTTGGATTCATGATCTCGGGCACCTCTCGTGATGCCCTCTGGGATGCCGAGAACGGCAAGTATCAGGATCAGATCGTCATGGACGCTCTGGTCGACGAGTATGATCCCATCCGTTCTTTGAACGCTTTCGGCATGCATGTCATCCGCGAAAATCCCGGTGTGGCTGAAGCCCTTGTTGCACACGGATACGCTGCGGATGAGGATGGCGGTATCAGCGAAGCCAAGTCTGAGGAGTCCACTCCAGTGGTTCAGGATTCGCAGCCATCAGACGACCAGGCTAATCTGACCCCGAAGAGTGGTTCACATTCAGAGAAATCTGCCGATGGCCATGCAGGTCCCAACAGCAGTCAGGATGAGAAGGCGGGCCCTGGTCAGACGAACGCCGAGGATGCGGGTGAGGAGTCTGCTTCCGCAGAATCCGCTGCCGAGCAGTCTGACGAGGAGCATACAGCGTCGGATTGGGCCTATGGGTCGGCTGAGGCCAAGCGATCCAAGCGCGCCTGGTGGCGTACGCTTGGCCATGGCCGCGATCGTGCGAATGGAGGTAGTCGATGAGTGCTGAGGATCTCGACAACTACGAGACCAACGCCGAACTGGCCCTGTATCGCGAGTATCGGGACGTGATCAAGCTGTTCACCTACGTTGTCGAGACCGAACGGCGGTTCTACCTGGCCAACAAGGTGGACTTCAACGTTCGATCCGCCGGGCAGGATGTCTACTTTGACGTTCGGCTGACCGATGCCTGGGTCTGGGACGTCTACCGATCCAGCCGGTTCGTCAAGAACGTCCGCATCGTCACCTTCAAGGACGTCAATGTAGAAGAAGTGCAGAAAACGGACATCGATATCCCTGACTCGCTGGGCTAAACAGCGCCCAGGGGCGAGCATCATCACGTTTGTTCCACGCAATGGCGGGAATTCGTGTGGGAAGTCGCTCGGCAGCATCTGACTGGGGACGAGCCGGGTACAGTGGTGATGATTTCATACGGTTTTCAGGAGGTTGGCATGGAGCGCAAGCAGTCCGTGATCGTCATCGGCGGAGGGCCCGCCGGCTTGACAGCGGCATGGGAACTGGTCAAGGACGGCGGCGACGAGCGCTATGACGTCACTGTGCTGGAGGCCACTGATGCCTTTGGCGGCATCTCCCGCACAGTTCGGCACAACGGCAATCGCATGGATATTGGTGGACACCGGTTCTTCTCCAAGGATGACCGGATCATGGACTGGTGGAAGGAGGTCCTGCCTCTGCAGGGCGCGCCCTCCTATGACGATAAAAAACTTGGCCGCCACCACGACCTGGAGCCCGGCGGCCCCGACCCGGAGAAGACCGACAGGGTCATGCTCAAGCGTCATCGTGTCTCCAGGATTTACTGGAACCACCACTTCTTCGACTATCCCATCTCTTTGACGCTCAACACATTAAGGGCCATGGGCTTCAAGCTGACCATGCAGGCCGGGTTCAGCTACCTCAAGTCCGTCGTCCACAAGCTGCCTGAGGACAACCTGGAGAACTTCTATATCAACCGTTTCGGCCGCAAGCTCTACTCCATGTTCTTCGAGGGCTACACCGAAAAGCTCTGGGGTCGCCATCCCCGTGAGATCAGCGCCGACTGGGGTGCCCAGCGTGTCAAGGGGCTCAGCATCATGGGCGTGCTCAAGAACGCCTTCCAGAAGCTGCTGCCCAAGAAGCGCGACGCCCACCAGGTCGAGACCAGCCTGATCGAGGAGTTCTGGTACCCCAAGCTTGGTCCAGGACAGCTCTGGGAGACCGTAGAGCGGCGCAATGTGGAGCATGGAGTCCACGTGATCACCGATGCCCGCGTGATTGGACTGACCCAGAGCGAAGGCCACATGACCGGTGTGATCTATCGCAATGCTGATGGCAAGGAAGTGACCCTGCAGGCTGACCAGATCATCTCCTCCATGCCCATCAAGGACCTGGTGGAGGCCATCGCCCACGAGGAGCCCTCCACTGACAAGGAGATGGTCAGGGTGGCTCAGGGCCTGCCCTACCGCGACTTCGTAACCGTTGGCCTGCTGGTCCGCCACCTGCGCATCCGCAATACCACCTCCATCAAGACCCTGGGCGATCCGCCCATCGTTCCCGATTGCTGGATTTATGTGCAGGATCCCGGCTACAAGATGGGCCGCATCCAGATCTTCAACAATTGGAGCCCCTACATGGTCAAGAATGTGGACGGCACTGTCTGGATCGGTCTGGAGTACTTCTGCAAGGAGGGCGATGACTTCTGGAGCATGAGCGATCAGGAGACAACCGACTTCGCCATCAAGGAGCTGACCCGGATGGGCATCATCAACGGCCCTGCCGACGTGCTGGACTCGCACCGGGAGCGGGTGGTTAAGGCCTACCCGGCCTACTTCGACACCTACGCCCAGATGCCTGAGCTGGTCAAATGGCTGGACTCCTTCGGCAACCTCTACTGCGTGGGCCGCAACGGGCAGCACCACTACAACAACCAGGACCACTCCATGGCCACATCCATGGAGGCCGTGGCCAATATCAAATCGGGGCGTACCGACAAGACCAATGTCTGGAACGTCAACACCGAGAAGTCCTACCACGAGGAGAAGTAAGCAAACCTCAGCCTTTGTTTCGCTTCAAGCCTCTGACCGCAGGGTCGGGGGCTTTGTCATTTACGACAGGGCGATGGCGGGTGCCTTCAGGGGCAAGCCCAACAGCTGCGAGAAGAAGGCCACGCTCTCGCGGACACGTTGGCGGACCACCTCTCTGATTTGCGGATGTCCGGCGGCTCCTCTGCCATTGCTGACGATGGACGAGAGCCCGTCGGCCATCAGCCAGGCCACAGTGCGGGTGCCCGCTGTTTGGATCAGCTGGGTCTGCGGCAGGTCGCCCCGATCCAGCCAGCGGTCCAGGGCCTTGTCCAAAGGGTCGATGATCTGCCTGACGAAGCCCTCCATCACACTGCTGTTGGTGCTTAGGTAGTTGTACCAGTTGGCCTTATCCGCGAAGATGACGTCCATCTTCCAGATGGCCCTTATCAGATGCGGGCATATGTCGTCCAGTGCCTCTTGAACGCTCAGGTCAGGATTCTGCAGAATGTCGACTACATGGTCCACGTAGGAGGCCAGGTAGGTACGCACGCAGGCATCTACCAGGTCGTCCTTGGATTTGAAGTAGTAATAGAAAACACTCATGCCCACGCCCTTGCCGTGGTTCATGGCATGGATTACGTCACGCAGTGAGGTGTTCGCAGCGCCTTTCCGGTCGAAGACCCGCATGGCGGTGGTTACGAATTCGCTCCGCCGTTGCTCACGCAGAGATGATCGGTCATTCATATGCCCAGTCTAAAGGTTTACCCATGAATTTCTGGACACGCAGGCCGATTCTTGCACCGGTCGGGCACTCGTTGTAGGCTTATGGAAGTTCGATAAGCCGAGTCGGCATCGAATTTTCATGAGCGGTACCCCCGCACTATTCTCAAGCTATTTGCCTAGCCTAATTAGGCATAGCGAAGGAAAGGCATTACAACAGTGGCAACAAGCCAAGATATTCATTCCATGAAGCTGCCCGAACTCAAGGAATTGGCCAGGCAGCTGGGGTTGCGCGGTATTTCCGGCATGCGCAAGCCGGTCCTGATCGAGACGATCGAGGCGGCACGCTCGGGCGGCAAGGCTCCTGAGGGAGTAACCGTTGGTAAGCCCAAGGCTGCGGCCGCCGTGGCCAAGGGGGGCCAGGCCGCAGATCAACGGCAGCCGACGAAGCAGGAGGCGAACTCCTCCGCGGAAGGTGGACAGGAGTCCATAGATACCAAGGAATCCGAGGGGTCCAAGGACGATCGTCCTGTCGGCGACCTCTTCGATGTTTTGGGTATTGACGATCATAAGAGCGGCCATAGCGAGCGCCGGAACCGCTTCCCGCATACCGTGGCCGACGAGGAGAACGTGGTCATATCCCGTCGCCGTCACCGTAACACGGATTCATCCCGAGGCTCCCACACCAACCGTGGTCGGAGCGAGCGTGAGCATGATGAGGAGCGCGAAGGCTCCGGCTCCGGTTCAGTGCGCAATTTGGACGACATTCTGGCAGCACTGCCCTCACGAAATGACCGGCCCCGTCGGCGCAGCTATGAGGATCGCGGTGAAGAGGGGCGTGACTACCGTCACAACGGCTATGATCGTCGAAACCGGGGCGATCGTAATGACCGTAATGATCGCAATGACCGACGCAACCGCAACAACCATCGCAGCAGCGGCCGGGATCGTGACTATGAGCCCAGGGAGAACTTCAAGCCCGAGGATCTGGTCCCCGTGGCAGGCATTGTGGATGTGCTGGACTCCTACGCCTTTGTGCGCACTTCTGGCTACCTGCCCGGTCCCAACGACGTCTATATCTCCATGGGCCAGGTCAAGAAGTACGGTCTGCGCAAGGGTGATGCCGTGCACGGCTCCATTCGTCCCCCTCGCGAGGGCGAGCACCGCAACCAGCGGCAGAAGTTCGTTCCTCTGCAGGCCATCGACACCATCAACGGCATGAGTGTGGAAGATGCCGCGGGGCGTCCTCACTTCAACAAGCTGACCCCCCTCTACCCGCAGGAGCGCATGCGGATGGAGACTCAGCCCAAGAACATCACTGGTCGTCTGATTGACATCGTCGCCCCCATTGGCAAGGGTCAGCGCGGTCTGATCGTTTCGCCGCCCAAGGCCGGCAAGACCCTGACCCTGCAGTCCATCGCCAACTCCATCACCGCCAACAACCCCGAGGTGCACCTGATGGTGGTCCTGGTGGACGAGCGGCCCGAGGAGGTCACCGACATGGAGCGCACGGTCCAGGGCGAGGTCATCTCCTCCACCTTCGACCGTCCCGCCAGTGATCACACCACCGTGGCCGAGCTGGCCATCGAACGAGCCAAGCGTCTGGTGGAGCTGGGGCAGGATGTGGTGGTCCTTCTGGATTCCATGACCCGCCTGGCACGTGCCTACAACATCTCAGCCCCCGCCTCCGGTCGCATCCTCTCCGGCGGTGTGGACGCGCAGGCCCTCTATCCGCCCAAGCGCTTCTTCGGCGCCGCCCGCAACATCGAGAACGGCGGCTCCCTGACCATCATCTCCTCGGCCCTGGTGGAGACCGGGTCCAAGATGGACGAGGTCATCTTCGAGGAGTTCAAGGGCACCGGCAACATGGAGCTGAGGCTGACCAGGGATCTGGCCGACAAGCGCATGTTCCCCGCCATCGACATCAATGCCTCCGGCACCCGGCGCGAGGAGCTGATCACTGCGCCCGAGGAGCTGGCTGTGGTTTACCGGTTGCGTCGCCTCCTGGGCGGCATGGAGACCGAGCAGGCCTACCAGACCCTGGTACCCAGGCTGAAGAAGACGGCCACCAACCGGGACTTCCTGGCGGCCATCAACCAGTCCATGTTGGCACAAAAGTGACTCGGGTCTGACGCCTGACACGTTTATTGGGCCCCATCCGCGATTCAGTTCACGGATGGGGCCCAATGCATAGGCAGCTACGAAACAAGACAGCCGTTCAGGACGATGATCCATTCGAAGCCTGTCGGCCCTGGTTTTTCATAGTATCGTCGCCATTCTGTCACGCTGCCATCCTCTTCTCCCGCCGCTGGAATCTGGCAGCCATGGCCGCACCCATGGCCAGCAAGCCAGCTAAGACCAGCAGGACCATGCCAGTGCTGCCGGTCAGGGGCAGTACGGCCAACTGATCATAGGTGTAAGGCAGGGTTTGATCCTTTTGATCTACGCCTACCAGGCTCCATTGAATGACGGTGTCCACCTGTCCGGGCCTGTAGCGTGGAGTGAGTGCCAACCATGTGCCATTCTGGTACTGCGGTGTTCCCTCCGCAGACAGTCCAGCGAAGGTGACCGCCTTAACCAGGCTTCTGATCACGACAGCCTGTGGCGTCTTGCTGTTCAGGTCCGGTCCGGACTGGTCGTCACCCAGCTGACCGGCATCGTTGGTGCCCCATCCGTAGGTCAGGCCGTCGGAGCCCAGGGCCAGTGAGCTCGAGTCACCCGTGCTGACGGCAGTGAAGTTGAAATCTGCAGGCACGTCCTTGGGTTCGGTCAAGAATGTGGGGTCTGCACTCTCTGCGGCATTGCTCCAGGTCAGGATCCGCCCGTTGGAGCCCAGAGCGGAGGATGCTCCAGTGCCGGCGCTGATCTGCGTGACTGCAAACCCTGTCGGCAGTCCGTCGGGAAGGGCCAATAGGGCGGGGACTTTCTTGCTCTCGCCCTTGACCTGTCCCCAGGTCCAGATGCGTCCTTGGGAATCCAGGGCCAGAGCCTGGTGGTCTCCGGCGCTGATGGCGCTCATCTCGCCCGTCAGTCCTTGAACCGCAGATGGCGTGGGGTTGGCGCCGTCAGCCTTGACCGGCAGAGCGGGATCGCCCAGCTGGCCGCAATCATTGCTGCCCCAGGCGTAGACTTGTCCATCCACGGTCATGGCTAGTGAATACCGGCTTCCGGCGCTGATTGCCGTTGTGGTCGTCGGGATTCCGGTCACCATGGCAGGGCTGGTTCGCCCGTCTGGCGAGACGGCATCGCCGCCGGCATTATCCAAGCCCAGCTGACCGTATTGGTTGGCGCCCCAGGACCAGACTCGTCCCTGGGAATCCAAGGCCAGGGCATGTCCGCCGCCGGCGCTGATGGACTGGATCTTGGCTGGCAGGCCGGGTACCAGGTGGGGCCTGCTTTGGGCGTCCAAGGTGGAGTCGCCCAGCTGGCCGACATCGTTGTTGCCCCAGGCATAGACCTTTCCATCGGAGCCTAGGGCCAGGCCATAGTCACCGCCTGCGCTGACCTGAGTGAAGACGAAGTCGGTCTCCGCCTTCTCGGGCCTATCCACTCGGATCGGCATAGTGCTGGCGCTGCCCTTGGAAATGTTCGCGTTGCCCAGCTGGCCGTTGTTGTTCTTGCCCCAGGCGTAAGCCATCCCATCGGATCCCAGGGCTAGGGACCAGTGGGAACCGGCACTGACCTGGCTGAAGCGAATGCCCCGCAGGGCTGGCGGCGTTAAGGTGACCTTCGTTCCGCCCAACTCGGTTCCATGGTCTGGTGTCATGCTCCAGTTCTGACTCTCAGGGCTCCAGTGGGCCTTGAGCGTCACGGAGCTGGTGACTGGCTTGGAGAAGTCGTAGGCGGTCTTGCCTAGGAACCAGCCATCGAAGCGGTAGCCTGCCTTGGTCGGATCAGTGCCGGGACGGACTGCCCGCTCTCCTGCTTCCAGACTCTGGCTGGGTGGCGCTGGTGAATCGCTCTCCGACTGGAAGGTTACGCTCACCCCGCCCGAAAGGTAACGGAAGGGCAGATGGACCTCGGTCTGTTCTTGATCGTTCAAGGTCCATGTCAGGGTCACATCCACCAGCCCTGGGGCGTGCGGCGGGGTGGTAGCCGTCCAGGTCCCGTTCTTTTGCGTCTGCATTCCGGTGGTGATATCCGTAGTGTCGAATTTGAGTCCGGTCAGTTTTGTCGGCCAGGGGAAGGCGACCGCGGAGGGCCGGTTATGGCCGGCGTCGCCGCTGGTGCCCTGACCCAACTGACCCAAATCGTCACGTCCCCAGCTGTAGGTCTGGCCGTCGTCGCAGATAGCCAGGTTATAATCCTCGCCAGCATCGATGCTGATCCAGTGTCGACCGGCAAGCTTCGGATCCTCCAGGCGTTCCGGAGTGGTCTGAGGGCTGTCTGCTGCAGGGGTTTTGCCGTCGCCCATTTGTCCGTAGCTGTTGTCGCCCCAGGTCCAGATATCGCCATTGGAATCCAGAGCCATGGCATGGCTGAGATGGTAATGGCCGCCGCCAGTGATGGCGGTGATTCTGGTCCCCTGGGGGAAGCTGACCTGGACGGGGTCTTTGAACACGTCGGTCTTGTTGGCACTTGACCCATTGCCGATTTGGCCGGTTTCATTCATTCCCCAGGTCCAGACCCTTCCCTGGTCATCCAGGGCCAGGGTGTTCTCGAAGCCGTCTGCGATAGCCACTACGTGGACCTTGTCAAGGCCGTGGATCTTGATCGGCTTATAGTTGCCAACGGTCGCACCGGCGGATGGGTCCAACTGGTGGAAAAGATTGCTTCCCCATGACCATACGGTGCCAGCGTCGTCCAGAGCCGTTGAGTAGTCCAGTCCGGTCTGCACTGCTACGATTTTATGGTTTTGGTCGAATCCCTTGATGAGGTTGGGTCTGTAGTCGCATATGCCGTTGCAGTCATCTCTGCCGCTCTCTCCGTCGCCGCAGGTGCCCCAGGCGTAGACGTTGCCATCCGATCCTATGGCCAAGGTGTGGGTGTAATTGCCGTTGACGGCCTTGTAGGTGAATCCGGCCGGCGCCCCTTCAGGCAACATCACCTTGACCGGGTATTCCGAGTAGTTATGCATGCCACTGTCGGCCACATTGGGGTTGCCCAAGGTCTTCAGATAGTTGTAACCCCAGGACCAGAGGGTGCCATGGTTGTCCAGGGCCATGCTGAAGAACTGACCAGCGTTGACGCTGACGAACCGAAAATCCTTGTCATTGCGGACTTCTTCGGGTCGGGGCACCCTGATGGGCGTTGACCTGTCGACAATAGTGCCATCGCCCAGCTGGCCAGCACGGTTAAAGCCCCAGGCGTAGACGTTGCCATCCGATCCCAAAGCCAGGGAGAACCGGATGCCCGCACTGACCTGGCTGAAACGGACACCGGAGGGCGGGGGCGGGGTAAGTGTCACCCCGGTGCCTCCTGATTCGGGTCCCTCTTGCGGCTGCATGGTCCAGGTCTGGTCGACGCGGGCCCACTTGGCTTTCAGGGTCAGGTCCGCGTGCACAGGAGCGGAGAAGTCGTAGGCTACCTTGCCCGCGAACCAACCTTCGAGAACGAAGCCTCGGCGGGTGGGTTCAGGACTGGGGCGCGCAACCTGGGCACCATCGGCCACAGTCGTGGTTGTCGGAGTTGCAGACTGCATGTTGTAGTCGAAAGTGACTGTGTGGCTGGTGGCATTCGCTGGGGAAGAGGCGGTTGAAGTCGGCTCCGGGGAACCTGCGGTGCCGGGTGATGATGAGGACGGCGAGGTCGGCGATGTGCTGGCGGCAGGCGCTGATTGTTCTGTTGCCGTCGCATGAGTGCCGTTGGACAGGGTGGGCATACCCGACGGTGATGATGACGGACCGGGGGAAACCGAAGGAATCTGTCCGGGAGTATTGGCTCCAGTACCAACTGCTCCAGTTCCCTGAGTTGCGACTGTGGTCCCATTGGATTCCGGCGCTGCTTGACCAATCTGCAGGCCGAGCATGCTGCATGCGACCAAGACACAGCATAGGCTGACGAGCACTGTGACGCGACGACTACGTACCATCTTCATGTGAAGGCATCCTCCCCCATGCGTCCGGCACTTGCATAGGCAGGTGTAGGCGTACGAGACTCTCCCCAAGAGTCAATAATCCCATCCAATACAATAACACCACTGGCAAGGTGGAGAGGAGCCCTGCATAGTCGCTTAGGGTGCTTGATTAGACTGGTATTTTATGAGCGATGCAAAGATGGAAACAGTGATCGATGACCAGGCGCAGAGCGGGGGTCCGCAGGCCCAGGCCGCCCGCCAGGTGGAGGAGCTGCGTGCCGATGTGGACACCATCGATGCCGCCGTTGTCGCCATGCTGGCCGAACGGTTCCGGGTAACCCGCCGCATCGGGCTGCTCAAGGCTCAGGCAGGATTCGCCTCGGCGGATATGCATCGGGAGAGCGCACAAATAGCGGTCCTGCGAGGCAGGGCTGAAGATTACGGGCTGGATCCTGATCTAGCTGAGGCCTATCTGCATCTGGTGGCCGATGCCGCCAAGCGCGACCACGAACGGCTGGCTAGTCAGGCCAACTCACGCTGAGGTGACTCAAATGCATAGCCTCCGGCTCTGCGGAATAGTCAGCGCCTGAGCTTCTTGGCCGATAGTGATAAAGGTGTCACGCTTGCCCTTGCTGTCTGTGGAATTATGAAGCTTGGGAGGGATTTGGCCTTACTCATAGTGGAGTAATGGGGTGATCCCGTTGTATTTGGGGGTTGGCGGGACCACCCCCGTGTCGGGATTGTTGAGTGTGCTCCCGACTTTCCTTACTCGTGTCAAGAATGGTAGTGGGACGGCTTGAGGTTCACATGATACCGTGGACTTTTTGGCTCATGCGATGTCGTTTGGCGGCCAGTCCGCTGCTAGCAAGCATGAGTCCGACTAGAAGAGCGGTCATGATGCCTTGCTGACCAGTCAGGGGAAGAACCCCTAACTGTATGTATTTGTAAGTGTTAGTGGTGTCGTCTGGTTCCGCTGAACCGTTCAGGCTCCATGCAATGGTGACGGTGACTTCCTCAGGTGCATGCCAGGGAGTGGTGACCAGCCAGGTGCCATTGTGAAGATCGGTCGGAGCGCCTGGGCTGGGGGTCTGTCCGAAAGTGACGCTCTCAGCTTTGGGCTCGCCAGGGAAGATAGCCTTTACGGGGGTGTTCATATAGGTGGAAGGGTCGTCCCATACAGATGGGTCGCCATGCTTTTTGTTGCCGAGTTGTCCGGAGCTGTTCTGTCCCCAAGCGTACAGCTCGCCATCTTCACCGATCCCCACGGTGTGGTATCCGCCTGCTTCCAGTCTGTTAAATGCGTGTCCGGCGAGAGTCTGAGGAGATGACGGGCTGGTAGTAATGACATCGTTAGCCCGCCACGAGGTACTGTTTCTCCCATCGCCCAATTGGCCTGACGCGTCCAGTCCCCAGGTGTACCACTTCCCGTCGGTGCCTTCGAGCGTGGAATGATAGTAGCCAGATGCAATGCGGGTCGCGGTGACATCGGAAGGCAGCTTGACCGCTGTGGGTTTGCTCAAGCTTGCCTTGGTATAGTCCCATATGGAGGAAGCGCTCGTGCGCATACCCAGCTGACCTGAGCTATTGAGTCCCCAGGCCCAGACCTGTCCTGTGTTGTCCAAGGCCAGTGAGTGGTAGGCCCCTGCGGCGAGCTGGGTGATTCGGGTGTTCCCATCCATTGAAACGCGCGTCGGCAGGCTCTTGCTTTTTGAGTTAAGACCAACAGCACCGGCATTCTCGCCATTGCCCAACTGTCCTACTCCGTTCAGTCCCCAGGCCCAGACCTTGCCAGTGTCATCCAATGCCAGTGAGTGGTATGCTCCAGCGGTGATTTGCGTGAATTTGACTCCGGTGGGTGACTTCACCTTAGTTGGGACATTGGCAATGACCGTATTGTCATCTCGGTCTGATCCCAGATGTCCGTCGCCTAGCTGACCTGCACCATCCAGTCCCCAGGCCCAAACCCCGCCCTGTTCGTCCAAGGCCAGGGAGTGATAGTAGCCAGCGGCAATTCGTGTGAATCGGACACCCGTTGGCATCTGGACTTTTATAGGAGCAGTACTGTTGACGGAATCATCTGTGGTACCCGAGCCGTTTCGGCCATCCCCTAGCTGCCCCGAACCGTCCATGCCCCAAGCCCAGGCTTGTCCAGAACTGTCCAAGGCCAAAGAATGCAAACCTCCCGCGCTGACAGCAATGAAACGTACCCCTTGGGGTGCTGGAACCCTGGTAGGAGTGTCCCTCAATGCGGAATTGTCTTTTGAACCAGCACTGCCGATCCCAAGCTGGCCTTTAGCATTCGACCCCCACGAGTACAAGGCTCCATCGCTGCCAAGGGCCAAGGAGAAGGCATCACCGCCGCTGACTTGGCTGAACTTGATACCTCGGGCAGCCGGAGGTGTCAAGATCACATTGTCACCGCCAGTTGTTGCCCCTTGCTTGCGATCTGTGCTCCATGATCCATCCCCCTTAGTCCAATGCGCGGCCAAGGTCATATCACTGACCACAGGATCAGCGAAATCGTATGCGACCTCATTTAAAAACCATCCGTCAAATAGCCAGCCTGCTCGGACGGGATCGGAAACAGGGCGAACTGCCTGCCCGCCATCGTCAACCCACTGGGATGGAGGCGCGGATGAATCTTCGCTGGTCATGAAGGTGACCTTGTGCTTGGTGGCAGAGAGGTAGCGATAATCGAATTGCTCGGTTGGGCGGGTTCCCTCCATACTCCAGTCAACATCCAGCTTCACCAGTCCCTCGGGGTGGGCAGGTGATGTTATCTTCCACGTCCCATCGGCTTGCCTGGATGGGATGGTCGTACTGGGTATCCCGTCAAATTTGGCGCCGGTGATACGTGCTGGTTCCGGGAAGAGCACTGGATTTGGATGGGAAGTGTCCTCTTCCTCGCTGGTATCATCCCAGATCCCGCCTTGAATCGTATTTCCATTGCCTAATTGGCCAGAGGCATTGTACCCCCATGAGTATGTCTGCCCATCGCTGCCAAGAGCAATAGAGTGTGAGTATCCAGCACATATCTGGACGGCATGGATGTTATTGGGCATCTCCACCTTGTTCGGCTTGGCGGCGCTGACTGAATTGTCGATATAGTTGCTCCCGCTTTGTCCGTTGCCTAGTTGTCCAGAGCCGTTGAGTCCCCAGGCCCAGGCTTGACCTGTCTCGTCAATGGCTGTGGTGTGGTAGGCGGTGGCGTTGATTTGCACGAACTTGGTGCCGATTGGTGCCTGAACTTGAACTGGCTTGTTTGTATCCGCGCTTGTGCTTTCCGCATCCCAGATTCCTTTGCTGCCCTTAGCGCCGTTGCCTAGTGCGCCTGAACTATTCAGTCCCCAGGCCCAAGCCTGTCCTGTGTTGTCGATTGCTAGGGAATAGTAGGCTCCGGCACTGATCCGCTTTATGACGACAGTATTCGGTAACTGCGAAAGGGTGGGAGTGGGGGCGTTGACGCTCCCATCCATATAGCTGGTGCCATTCTTTCCGTTGCCGATTTGGCCTGATCCGTTCAGTCCCCAGGCCCAGACCCTGCCCTGTTCATCCAAGGCCAGGGAATGGAACCAACCGGTGCTGATGGCAATTATTCGGGAGTCGTCGGGAATCCGTATCTGAACAGGTTTGTTTTGTACCGGATTGTTTTTGTCTCCCGCCCCTGTTCCAAGTTGCCCGGCATTGTTGAGTCCCCAGGCCCAGACTCTGCCCTGATCGTCCAGGGCCAGCGATTCTACCCCTCCGGCGCTGATTTGGGTGAAGTGAACTCCAGTTGGCATGACTACCTTGGTGGGCTGATCCTTGTCTGCGGTATTGTTGAAATTGCTGGTGGCACTTGTTCCGGGATCAACGCCGATACCCAGCTGTCCTGTTCCGTTGAGTCCCCAGGCCCAGGCGTTACCGTCGTCATCCAAGGCCAAGGAGTGGTAGAAGCCGGCGGAGACTTTCGTAAAACGTATATTGGCTGGTGACTGGATCTTGACAGGTGTTGCCTTACTGGCGCTATTGTCCGTATAGCTTATGTTCTTATTCCCAGTAGCGTGTTGACCGTTGCCTAGTTGCCCGGAGCCGTTGAGTCCCCAGGCCCAGGTGCTTCCGTCGGACGCCAAGGCCAGGTTGTGGTAAGCTCCTGCACTGATCTGGGTGAAGCGTATGCCTCGAGGCTGAGGAGGTGTCAGGGTCACCTCGGTGCCTCCCTGGGTGCTTCCGTGGTCTGGATTCATGCTCCAGATGCCCTGAACTGGTGTCCAATGAGCCGTCAGAGCAAGATTTGATGTCACAGGCTGGCTGAAGTCATAGGCGACATCGCCATTGAACCAGCCATCGAAGGAGAAGCCCTGACGGGTGGGGTCAGCAGGTCGTTGGGCATTTTGCCCGCTTTGTGGATTTTGTGTTTCCGGAGTAGGTGATCCGCCTGCCGTATTGAACGATACTTGGTAGTTGGATTCGATTTGCGAGACTGGAGCAGATTGGATACTCAGAGGCGAGGGAGACGATAGAGTCGGGGATGATGGAAACGGCGAATACGAGTTCAGCGGCGAGGAGGATGGTGAGGGGATAGGAGATGAATTGGGGGTTTTATCGTTAGTTCCTGCTTCAATATTATTAGGATAATAAGGTATATTTAACTTCGACCCCCCCCCCCCCCTGATTCTCATATGAACTTAGTTCTTGGGAAGCGGGAGCAAAATCCTGAGTCGCGTTAGCGCAGGTCAAACCAGCAACAGTGCATAGGCCGAGCGTGGTCAATACCGTGAAAACGCCGCGAATAAGCTGTTGCTTCCCCATGAGTTCCTCCTCCAAGGCACAGACCAGCCCAAAATCCCCGATTGGAGCTTAAAATGTGCCGCCTGCGAAACAGGCATTACATTAAATAGTTTAGCAGAGCACCTGCGCTTATATCAATAAGGCGTTAGCTGGCCGTCTGTCACCTCAAAGGGGTAGATAGCGGTCAGGAAGGATCCTGTTTGGCGGATCATCATTATAAAGAGTTTTTCAAGTACGAAGTTACAAGAAAACCTGCTCTTATGGCCGATGGCTCGGGTCAACTCCTATGCCATCGGCCATGAAGTATCAGTGAGTACTGGCTAGAGTCTGATGGGCTGTTTCCATGTAATGTCGCCTCGCTGCCAGGACTGTCACCGTCACGAAAAGTCCTACAAGCAGTATGACGAGCAGACCCTGGCTGCCGGTCAGGGGCAGAATATCCCTGTAGGTAAAAGGCAGGCTCTCGGTCTGAGAGCTGCCTTGGCCTACATTCCAGGTGATGTTGACTGTTGTCCGGCCCGCCTTGAACGCTGGGGTATAGAAGGTCCAGGTATTCCACGATCCCCATGCGTCGGCTGTGCCGCTCCGGGTCAGTTCAAGAACTGCGGCAGTATCCGGATCCGTGCCGACTGTGACCGAGCTGATGGTCAATTGTGGCGGGCAGACCAAGGTGGCTGCCTTGACGGAAGTGCTGTCCAAATTGGTTCCTAGCTGTCTGCTGCTGTTGTCGCCCCAGCCATAGGCCATGTCGTTGGAGTCGATAACCAGGACTTGGCGCTCGCCTGCACTGATCTGTATGGTGCTGCCGTCCTTGCTCACCAGAACGGGGGATGCGCTGATGGATCCCGTGACGGAGACATTGCCCAGGGCGTTTTGACCGTTGTTTCCCCAGGTGTATATCTTCCCTTTGTCGTCGATTCCTGCGCAGAACCACCCTCCGGCGCTGATCTCGGTGGGTTTGAATCCATCGCTGCCTCCGTCGGGATCGGCCACCAGGGTTGGTATTGCGGCATCATTGGTGTCTCCGGTACCCAGTCGCCCGTCGGTATTCGCACCCCAGGCGTAGGCTTTGCCGTCTCTGCCAATGGCCAGGGAGTGCGAGCCTCCCGCGCTGACCTGGGTGGCGAAGAATCCTGTCGATCCGTCCTCGTATTGCATGGGTGACGACACCGACACAGGAGTGGCCTTTGAGACTTTGGCATTGTTGCCCAGTCTGCCGCTGTCGCCGTATCCCCAAGCGTAGGTTTGCCCGCTTATGCCGATGATCAGAGAGTGCTGATATCCCGCGCTGACCTGTCTGACTTGGAACCCAGGGCTGGTGGCGCTTGCGTTGACGGCTACAGGAGCAGGGGCGTTCCCGGTCGTGTTACCGTCGCCTACCTGTCCGCCGTTGCTCCTGTCCCCCCAGGCATAGGCCTGGTGATCCTTGCCGACGGCCAGGGAATGATAGCCTCCTGCGCTTACCTGGGTATAGGCGAAGTCAGTACCTGCACCGGATGGCTTCTTCACTTGGACGGGCGTCGTATTGGTGCCGCCTGCAGCGCCCTTGCCAAGCTGCCCCCTGCCGTTGTCTCCCCAGGCGTATGCATTGCCGTCACTGCCGAGGGCCAACGAGAATCCATATCCTGCGCTTACCTGGGTGTAGGCGAAGTCGGTACCTGCACCGGATGGCTTCTTCACTTGGACGGGCGTTTTGCTGCTGTCCTTGCTACCGTTGCCGAGCTGTCCCGTGCTGTTGTTTCCCCAGGCGTAGGCGTTGCCGTCACTGCCGACAGCCAGGGTATGGTTTTTGCCTGTGCTGACCTGGGCGAAGCGGATGCCGCGCTGCGAGGGCGGAGTGATGGTGACCTGGTATCCGCCAGTAGATGGACTAACGGTTGGGTCGACAGTAGTTGGAGCCGAAGTCGTCCAGTGCGCGACCAGGGTCAACGGGTCCGTGACCGGCTTGCCGAAATCGTAGGCCACATTGGAACTGCCGTCATCCGCTTTGACGAACCACCCGTCAAAGAGGAAGCCCGTCTTGGCCACGGTCTGTCGGGGTACCAATTCGCCTTCCTCGATGTCCTTGCTTGTCCATGCAGCTCCAGTACCTCCTTCAGGGTCAAGCGTTATGCGTTTCTTGGTCCGATCGAAGGTGTAGTCGAATTGCTGTGTCTGCCTTGAGTCTCCGGTATCGTCGGCAATAGTCCATGTGATGGTGAAACTGGAGGGGCCGTACGGGTACGCGGGCGTGACGAAGGTCCAATCCTGGTTTGCATCCCAGGTGTCTGTGCCTGTCCGGGTCAGGTTCGTGGCTGGCTTAGTACTGCTGGCCATGGTGCCGAAGACGACCTTAATCAGGGTGATCTGCGGCGACTGTGTGGTGCCCGGCACTGAGGTCGCTCCGGTTCGTCCGAGTTGTTTGTAGTAGCTGTATCCCCAGGTGTAGAGCAATCCGTCAGACCCGATGGCCGTCTGGTGATGGCTGGAGGTGGACACTGCGTAAGCCTTTATTGACTGAGCCAGGGTGATGGCTTTCGGATTGGTCTGCCATGCCGTATTATCGTTCACGCCGTTGCCCAGCTGGCCGTAACCCTCCTTGCCCCAGGTATAGATCCTTCCGCTGTCATCTATGGCTTCCGATCCATCGTCGCCTGCGCTGATGGCGGTGATGTTGACAGCATCGGTTCCGAAACTGATCGCGGTGGATCCTCTCGTACTGACATTGGTATCTGTGGTGGAGCCGATGGCGGTGCCGGAACCCCATCCATAGAGGTCATGATTCGTATCCAGCGCCAGCACGTGCTGGTAGCCCGCGCTGATGGCGATATAGAACCGGGTATCAGGCTGTCCGGTGCCTAGGTCTTGGACACGTGTCGGGGTCGGATTGCCAGCAAGGGTGCCGTTGCCGAGCTGCCCCTTGCTGTTTTCGCCCCAGGTCCAGACATGGCCTTGACTGTCCAGGGCCGTGCCCGAGGTGAATCCTGCGCTGATGGCGGTGATGTCGGACAGCGCCGCGACCTTGGCGGGGGAGGAGTGGCTGACACGGTCTGAGCTGCCGTTGCCGAGCTGTCCCTTGTCGTTGCTGCCCCAGGTGTAGACCGTGCCGTCCGAGGCCAGGGCCATGGCGTATGCCCGTCCTGCGCTGATGGCGGTGATTTTGGCATTGTCTGTCTGCGCTTTTACTGGTTCGTTGGAATTATCGGTGGTGCCGTTGCCGAGCTGTCCCTTGCCGTTGCTGCCCCAGGTGTAGACCGTGCCGTCCGAGGCCAAGGCCATGGAATAAGCATCCCCGGCGCTGACGGCTATGAAGATTTTTCCTTTTATGGCTTCATTTTCGGTGATCCGTACTGGTGTGGCCGACGTGCCTGAGTCTTTGCTGTTCCCCAGTCCTCCGCTGGCCTGATTTCCCCAGGCGTAGACGTGTCCGTCAGAACCCACAGCCAGGGTGTGGTAGCGCCCGGCGCTGGCCTGGGCAAACCTCACTGCTCTGGGTTTGGGGGGAGTCAGGGTGATTTTGGAGCCCCCGGTGTCGTCGCCATGGAGGGCATCCGAGGTCTTCCATTTCATATCTGACGAAGACCAATGCGCTTTCAGATTCAGTGGCTCGGTGACAGGACTGCTGAAGTCGTAGGCCACATTGGAACTGCCGTCTGCCTCCTTGATGAACCAGCCGTCGAACAGGAAGCCTGCCTTGGTGACGGTGGGAGGCGAGGCCTGCTTGCCTGCGGTGACGGACTGGTCCGGGGTCGATGAACCCCCGTCCGAATCAAAGGTGATCTTCTGGGCAGTGGGTGCGAATGTATAGTTGCCAATGCTTTGCCCCTGTTGTGCAGCACCGCCAATGGACCATTGACCGTCGTTGATCCTGATCTTGGTGGTTCCGTAAGTGTGGTGCGGGGTAGTGACCGTCCATGGGGTATTTGAACTCCAGGTGTCGTCGCCTGCTGTAGTTCGGTTAATCGGGCTGTTGGTGTCGGTCTTGGCTACATCCGTCCTACCGAAGGTTACCTTGGCCAGGTCTATCTGGGGTGGGCCGACCGCTGCAGGCTTGGTCTGCGAACCGCTTTGAGGTCCCTTGCTGCCTTGTCCCAGCTTGCCGTTTTTCGCTTCCCCCCAGCTGTAGGGGAGCCCGTCCGATCCGATGGCCAAGCTGTGCCGGCAGACATCGAATGCGGCGACTGTGACGCCTGTCAGGCTCACCTTGGTCATTTTTGATTTAGGAATTGTGGTTCCGTCGCCCAGCTGACCGCTGGAATTGCTGCCGAACATGTACAGACTGCCCGCAGAGTCGACCACCGCAGAGGAGTAGTCCCCGGCGCTGACTGAAACAGGCGTCGCCGCTCCCGGGAGCAGGCTTAACAGACTGGGGTAGAAGGAGTGAACGCTGTCGGTATTGGCGTCCTTGCCCTTGGTCAGGGGATAACCCCAGTAGTACACCTTGCCTGTATTGCTCAGTGCCAGGACGTGCAGGTACCCTGCATCGATGTCGGTGTAGACAGTGCTGTCTGGGTTGCCGGTCGAGTCGCCGTAAATGCGCGTTGGTTTGTAGACATTGGAACCGCTGCTGGTGTCGTCCATGGTGCCGATGCTAAGCTGGCCGCCCTGGTTGCGTCCCCAGGCGTAGGCATGTCCTTGGCTGTCCAGCGCCGTTTGAAAATCGTATCCGGCACTGATGGTGGTGAAGGTGACGCCGGATGAAGAGACCGCTGCTGGTGAAGAGTTGACGTTGACGCCCGTGTGCCCGTTGCCGAGCTGGCCGTATTCGTTGTCTCCCCATGTGTAGATCGTCCCGCTGGAGGACAGGGCCATGGCATGCCAGTATCCGGCGCTGATGGCGGTGATGGTGGCGTTGAGATTCGCCTTTACCGGTACTGAAGAATTCGTGGTGGACCCGTTGCCGAGTTCGCCGCGACTGTTGTCGCCCCAGGTGTAGACGGTGCCGTCCGAGGCTAGGGCCATGGAGAATGTGGTTCCCGCGCTGACGGATATGAAGGTCTTTCCCTTGATGGCCTCGTTTTCAGTGATCCGCACCGGCGTGTTTTTGTTGGTTGTGGTGCCGTCGCCAAGCTCGCCCTTGCTGTTGTCGCCCCAGGCATAGACGTGGCCATCCGAGCCTACGGCCAGGGTGTGGTCATGGCCGGCGCTGACCTGTGCGAACCTGACCCCTCTTGGCTTGGGGGGTGTAAGGGTGATAGCAGAGCCGCCGGTGTCGTCGCCGCTGACGTCGGTTGTCGTCCACTGACTATCGTTGACCGATGACCAATGGGCCGTAAGCGACTGCGTGCTGGTGACCGGCTTACCGAAATCATAAGCGACGTTGGAACCTTTGAGGAACCATCCGTCAAACAGGTAGCCTGATTTGTTGACAGCAGGTGGGGATGCCAGATGACCTGAGGTTACTGTCTGGCTCAGGGCAGGCGAGCCGGATACCAGCGAGCCCCCGTCGGGCTCGAAGGTCAGGGTATATGAGGATGAATCCCTGGTCTGCGGTGACTTGGCTCTCGGTGAGGTGTCCCTGAACGGCTTGTCCGCCCTTTTGCTGTTGAACAGTTGGATGGACTTGAACGGCGAGGGATTGTTGGTGACCAGCGGCGATGGTGAGGCAGTCGGAGCAACGGCTCCAGTCTTTGCCTCGCCGCCCGTCCTGAGCAATGGACTCGCACTGTTGTATGGCGTGGGAGAGGGAGCCTCCGGCTCAGCTGCGTCGTTGCTTCCTGTGGTAGGTGCAGGTGTCATGTCGCCGGTGGTTGCGTATGCGCCTGTTGATGCTCCGATCAGCGCCAGCCCAATCATGGCTGTCAACGTCACCAGTCTGCGTATGCCATGAGCATTCCCCATTCGATTCTTCCTCCCCAAGCGTGCCGATTCCCCAGATCGTGGCCCCAAAATCTGCGTCGATGCACACTAAAATAAAGTCCCTCTATGACCTTTACTATAGCATTACACTCTTCGGGCAATTCATAGTGACGTGATCAGGCTCTTGCAGGGCAAATTCGTTGCAAGCGGCATGCTGTTGATTATGGAAGTCGCACTTTTCACATGAGCGACGATGGTTCGATTGACATTGCAGATTACCCTTGTCACCAGTGACACGGATAGAAAACCGGGGCGGTGCCTATGGCTGAACCGCCCCGGTTGTATTGGGAATTATAGAGCCTACTTACGAGGCTTCTTGGCAGGGGGCTCGCCCAGCTGGCTGGCGGTCACCCGGATGCCCGACTCATCCTCGCCGGCTTCCGTTGCTTCAGGCTGGGGGGCCTCCTCGACCAGATCCAAATCTCCGGTGACCCTGCCTGCTTCCGCTATATCGTCCAGGGCGGCCTTGACGGCTTCCAGGCCCTCCGGCGCCACGCTCAAGGAGGCGGAGAGAATGGGTGTCTTCATGGAGACCTTGGCCTCGGACTTGATCCGTCGCAGTGAGGCCAAGGCCATGCCTGCCCAGGCCAAAAGAGCCGGATCCTGACCCTGGGCAGCTGCACGATAGGATTCCGAACGTGGCCAAGAGGACCGGTGAACCGATCCGTCCCCCTGGTGCATCCACTGCCATGCTTCCTCGGTGGCGAAGGGCAGGAAGGGGGCCAAGAGACGGTCGAGGGCGTCCAGGACCAATCCCAGGGTCGTGCGGGCACTGAGCACCTGGGCCTCGTCAGGGGTCCTGCCGGTGGCATCCGCGGTCCCGTAGGCCCGGTTCTTGGCCAGCTCGATGTAGTTGTCGCAGAAGTCCCAGAAGAAGGACTCAGTCACTTCCAGGGCCTTGGAGTGCTCGTAGGATTCCAGGGCCCTGGTGGCCTGGTCGATCACCTGGGCAAGGCCGGCCAGGACCGAGCGATCCAGGGGAACCGTTACGTCGGCAGGGTTCCAGGTGGCCTCCGCTGTCTGGGTGACCTTGTGGTTCTCGTCCTCTCGCCCGATGGCCAGGGCGAATTTGACGGCGTTGAGGAGTTTGACGGCCAGACGGCGGCCGATTTTCATCTGCCCCTCATCGTAGGTGGCGTCCAGGCCCAGCCGGGCGCAGGATGCCCAGTAGCGCACGGCGTCGGCACCATATTTCTTGATGGGCTCGTCCGGCACCACCACATTGCCCTTGGACTTGCTCATCTTCTTATGGTCCGGGTCCAGGATCCACCCCGACAGGGTGGTATCACTCCAGGGGAGGCAGCCGTTTTCCAAGTGGGCGCGGTCCATGGAGCTGAAGAGCCAAGTGCGGATGATGTCCTGGCCCTGGGGACGCAGGTCCATAGGGAAGGTGGCTTTGAAGAGGGCCTGGTCCTGCTCGCCCGGTTCGGCCCAGTGGGTCACGATCTGGGGGGTCAGGGAGCTGGTGGCCCAGGTATCCATGATGTCCTTCTCGGCTGTGAAGCCGCCGGGCTGGTCACGCTGGGATTCCTCGAAGCCCTCGGGCACATCGCTGCTGGGGTCGATGGGGAGCCTGTCCTCGGTCGGGGTGATTGGATGACCGTAGTCGGTCTCCCCGTTCTCCTTGACGGGATACCAGAGGGGGAAGGGGACTCCGAAGAAGCGCTGGCGGGAGATCAGCCAGTCGCCGTTCAGTCCTTCGACCCAGTTGTTGTAGCGCACCCGCATGAAGTCCGGGTGGAAGTTGAGTTCCTTGCCGCGCTCCAGCAGCTCCTTATTGAGTTTCTGGTCGGTGCCGCCATTGCGCAGGTACCACTGGCGGGAGGTGACGATCTCCAGGGGCTTGTCGCCCTTCTCGTAGAAGTTGGTCATGCGCTTGGTGGGCTTGGGCTCACCGTCCAGGTCGCCGGACTCGCGCAGGGCGTCCACGATGATCTTGCGGGCTGAGAAGGTGGTCTTGCCCTCGGTCTGTTCGAAGATGCGCCGCCCGCCCTCATCGGTGATCCAATCCGGCACGTCCATGATGATTCGTCCGTTGCGCTGGATGATGGACCTGGTGGGCAGGTTCAGATCCCGCCACCACTGCACGTCGGTCACGTCGCCGAAGGTGCAGCACATGGCAATGCCGGCGCCCTTGTCCATCTCTGCGGCGGGGTGGGCCAGAATGGGCACCTCCACCTTGAACAGGGGGGAGTAGACCTTCTGCCCGAAATACTTCTGGTAGCGCTTGTCGTCCGGGTGGGCGATCAGAGCGCCGCAGGCCGCCAGCAGCTCAGGCCTGGTGGTCTCGATGTATATTGGCGTGCCGTCAGCGAACCGGAAGGCCACCCTGTGGTAGAAGCCGTCATACTCGCGCGACTCCAGCTCGGCCTGGGCCACGGCGGTCTGGAAGGTCACGTCCCAGAGCCCCGGGGCCTCCTTCTGGTAGGCCTCGCCCCGGGCCAGATTCCGAAGGAAAGCCTTCTGCGCCACCCGTCGGGGATGCTCGCCGATGGTGTGGTAGGTCTGCGACCAGTCCACCGACAGGCCCAGCGACCGCCAGAGCTGCTCGAAGAGCTTCTCGTCCTCGGCCGTCAGTTCCTCACATAGTTCGATGAAGTTCTGGCGGGAAACGGGCACCTGATCCTTGGCGCTGATCTTCTTGCCCTTGGTCCCGTGGAAGGGGGGCTTGAAGTCCGGATCGTACTTGAGCGAGGTATCCACACGGACCCCGTAATAGTTCTGGACCCGCCGCTCGGTGGGCAGCCCGTTGTCGTCCCAGCCCATGGGGTAGAAGACATCGTAGCCTTGCATCCGCTTGAACCGGGCGATCACGTCGGTATGGGTGTATGAGAAGACATGTCCCACATGCAAATGCCCGGAGACCGTGGGCGGCGGGGTGTCGATGGAGTAGACGCCGGAGCGCTCGCGGGTGTTGCGGAAGCGGTAGACGCCGGACTCATCCCAGTCGCGGCACCACTTTTCCTCCAGGCCATCCACGCCCACCCTGTCGGGCAGGGGGGTCAGATGGGCATTGACGATTCCTTGGTGTTCAGCAGACATACCAGCATTTTATGGACGAACAGTGACAAGGGGCACCGGCCTTTTCACCTCTGGATGCGCAGGTTCCACAGGGGCAGGTAGCGGTCCAGCAGAGAGCTGGGCATGCCCTGGAGGCGGGGGGCGGTGAGGACCAGGGGCGTGCGCTGATACAGCCAGTCGCTGGGGGAGAGGTCGCTGACCTGTCGGGCAAAGGCCTTCAGTCGCTCGGCATAGGTGTTTTGGTCGGTGCAGTCCGTCACCTGCTTCCAGGAGTTCTGGACATCGATGTTGTCGAAGAGCATGGTGGAGTCGGGGTCGGCGAAGCGGTCGATTTCATCATTGTCCATGACCATCAGGGCCATGTCGTAGTCGCGGCGGTTGAGTACCTGGTCACGGAAGGTGGGCTGATCCACCATGGAGACCTGGGTGGGGATGCCTGCTGCCTTGAGCTGTGTGCGCATCAGCTCGCCCACCTGGCTGCCGAATTCGCTGGGATAGACCAGACGCAGTCCGTTCTTAAAGAAGGAGGGGCGGTAGTAGGAGGACCGATGAATCGCCTGGGCCCGGTCGAAGGGGAAGGCCTGAAGAGCCGGATCGTAGCCAGGGCTCAGCTGGTTGAGCGGTCCGCCCAGCGCCTTGGCTCCGCCTCCCTCCAGTTTGGCAATGGCTTCCCGGTCCAGGGCGTAGCGGACGGCCTCACGCATATGCTGGTCTGACAGCGGGCTGGTTGCTATGTTGTTGAAGGCCAGGACCACATTGTCTGTACTGGGCGTGGCGGTCGGCTTCTTGTGGGCCTGTGCGGCGGTGGCAGGATCCATGTCCACTACGGCGTCCAGGCGTCCCTGGTCCAGATCCTTGACGGTCTCTTGCGGACTGCCGGTATAGGTGAATATCACCTTGCCGATGGCGGCCTTGTCCGGGCCTCGGTAGGATTTGTTGGCAGTCAGGGTCAGGCTGGTGCCCGGCTGCCAGTCATCCACCTGGTAGGGGCCTGAGCCGGCTGATCGAGTGGAATAGTTTACCCGGGCCTGGCGGTCGTAGACTATGCCCGCCCGACCGCTCAGGGCGGTCAGCAGTCTGGCGTTCGGGCTCTTCAGACCGATCACCAGTGTGGCATCATCGGGGTTGGTGACCCTGGCCAGTCCGTCCAAGTCCCGATGGCCCTGGTACTGGTGGTCGATGATCTGGTGCAGGGACCAGAGGGCATCCTCCGAGGTCAGGCGGCGCCCGTCGGCAAAGCGGGCGTCATTGCGAAGATGAAAGGTATAGAGCAGGCCGTTAGCGGAGACCTCCCAGTTCTGGGCCAGGCCGGGCGTCGGCCGACCTTTGGCGTCGGGCCTGGTCAGGGTCTGGTAGACGTTGCCCATCAGGGCCTGGTCGGTGGCGTGTCCTGGTTCGGTGCGGATGTCCAGGGAAATGGGGGCCTGGCGCGCCCGGATGCGTACGATTCGGCCTGAACCCTCCTGGGCCCAGGGCAGCCGCCAGCCTCCTTGGCCTGTCACCAGGGGCCAGGCCATGTAGGTGCCCGCGGTCAGGACCGCCAGTACCAGGAAAAAGATGATTCCGGATCTGATTTGTTTGTGTCTGCCGCGTGCCATGGTTTTGATTCTACCGAGAGGCTGGTCCGGCCAGGAGTTCGGCGCTGGGACATGTTTCAGCCAAGGGGCAGTGGAGGCAGTCGGGCTTGCGGGCGTGGCAGGTGGCCCGGCCGTGCAGAATCAGCCTGTGCGATAGATTGGTCCAGTCCTCGGGCGGGAAGCAGTCGCAAATTTCATGCTCGATCTTCACAGGATCGGGGTGGGCGCTGCGCCAGTCAGTCCGCCAGCGCAGACGACCGGTGACACGGGTGACGTGGGTGTCCACCGGGAATCCGGGGATGTTGAATGCATTGCCCAGGACCACGTTGGCGGTCTTGCGTCCCACGCCGGGTAGGCTGGTCAGCTCCTCCATGGTCTGGGGGACCTCGCCCCCGTAGTCTTCGGTCAGCATCAGGGAGAGCCCCAAGAGGTGTCGGGCCTTGGCATGATAGAAGCCCACCGGGTGGATGATGGCCTCCAGTTCGGCCGGCTGAGCCTGGGCCATGGTTGCAGGGTCGGGGTAGCGCTCGAAGAGTTCGGGGGTCACTGAGTTGACCCTCTTGTCAGTGGTCTGGGCGCTCAGGACCGTGGCAACTAGCAGTTCGAAGGGGTTGCGGAAGTGCAGGGCGCAGACCGCCTCGGGAAAGACCTGGCAGAGTATGCGGTACTCCTCGTGCATGCGGGCCAGGCGCCGGGCCTTGCTTTCCCTGCCCTGGGGGCGCTTTCGATTTGATGATGCATCAGTCACTTTGATTGGTTTTCTTCTTCTTGGAATCCTGGGGTTGTTCGGGTTGGCTGTCCTTTTGCGCGGCTGGGTCTGGATTGGTCCCGGCATCCGACTCCGGTTTAGGCGCTGAGGTCGTCCTTGCCGAGGAGGGCGGGTCGAACCTGTAGCCAACGTTGCGGACCGTGCCGATCAGGTGCTCGTACTCGCTGCCCAGCTTGGCCCTGAGCCGCCGCACGTGCACATCCACCGTCCTGGTGCCGCCGTAGTAGTCATAGCCCCAGACCTCCTGGAGGAGCTGGGCTCTGGTGAAGACCCTGCCGGGATGCTGAACCAGATATTTGAGCAGCTCGAACTCCTTGTAGGCCAGGTTGATGGGACGGCCGTGGATTCGGGCCGTGTAGCTCTCGGTGTCCACGACCAGATCGCCCGAGCGGACCTGACCGGTGGGTACCTGATCTTCCACCTCTTCCGGCTGGACATCCGGCTTGCGTGTCGGTGTCACACGCTGGCAGACCAGCCGCAGTCGGGCCTCGACCTCGGCGGGGGATGCGGACTGAATGATCACATCGGCCACGCCCCAGCCGGCATTGACCACGGTGAAACCGCCCTCGCTCAGAATCAGGATGATGGGCGTGGACAGGCCCGATGCCCGGGTCAGGTTGCAGAGGGTCTTGGCCTCGGCCAGGTCGTCGCTGGCGTCAATCAGCAGCACGGTGTCCTCGGGCATTCTTACCAGGGAGGCGGCATCCAGGGGCAGGACGCGCACTCGATGGGAGAGCAGGGCCAAGGCTGGCAGAACCGATGCCGGGTCCTCGGCGCAGGTCATCAAGGTCAGATCCGTCACGGCGGTACCTTCTTCCCTGTCCGTTCGTCCATAGCGGGGGTGGATTCCTTGAACAGTCGTCATCATTGTACAATCGGGCCGTCACCAGGGCTCTGAGTTCACAGGTTGGCCTTGCCCTAGGATGGTGACGTATGGCTCCCCGACGGGGACAGGCAGGAGGACCCATGGCGCAGACCTCAAACGAAACCCGGGATGGACGCGTGCCCGCCCTGACGCAGCTGCTGGCCCTGGCGGCCCTGATTCTGCCGGGCGTGGCGGCGGGTTTGCTGGTCGAGCCCCGGGTCGCTCGATGGGTGCAGGCCGTTCTGGTCCTGGTGCTGGCATTGGCCATGCTGGTCTCTTGGCCTCTGGTGGGCCGGGGCATCCGACCCGGTCCTGACCGAGCTGTGTCTGGTTTGCTGGTCTTGGTCGCTCTGGTGCCGTCCCTGGTCGTGCAGGGGCCTGGTGCCCTCTGGGCCTGGCTGTCGACTGCGGCATTCCTGCTGGCCCTCCTGGCCGTGTTTATGTTCGTTCGTCAGATGTTGCGTCGGGACCGGCGGATGGTTATCCGAGGCATTTCTGCAACGGCCATGGGCGGTGTGACCGCTGTCGCCGCCTCGGGGTGGGTCTTTCTGCCGGAGCTGGTCAGAAGCCTGCATCCTGACCTGATGCCGATTCTGGTGGTGCTTGTGGCCTTGCTGCTGCTGGGTGGGCTCATGACCTCCGGTTATCGCTGGACTCAAGAGGCAGCTGATCGGCGTGGGGCCGTTGGCCTGGCGCTGATGTCGGTTCTTCTGGCCGGCTCCATCGTGGTTCTGGCCGTTATGGTCTTGCAGACGACGTTCTGAGTCAGGCATTCATCAGGTGATCCAGAAGGATCTGGATGCCCAGGACAATCAGAATGATGCCGCCAGCGATTCTGGCAGGTTTGCGCCAGCGGGACCCGACCGCGTATCCGATGCGCAGCCCCAGAATGGAGGCCGCAGCCGTCACCAGCCCGATGACCAATGCGGATAGCCAGATGTTGATTCCCAACAAGGCAAGGCCTGCGCCGACGCCGAATGAGTCGATGCTGGTGGCGATGGCTGCAGGGAGCATCTGTCGCCAGGAAAAGCTTTCCTCGCCCTTCGCTCCTTCTTCCTCGCCATAGACGCTCTCGCGAATCATATTGACCCCGATGGCTGCAAGTATGGCGAAGATGATCCAGTGATCCACGGCCGCTAGGGAGTCCTGCAACATGGAGGCGGCGAAGTATCCCAGCAGGGGCAGCAGAGTCTGGAACCCGCCGAACCAAAGTCCGACCAGCCAATGATGTCGGGCTCGCAGTCGGTCCACGGACAGTCCCTTGCTGATGGAGACGGCAAAAGCGTCAGAAGATACACCTAAAGCGATAAACAGCAATTTCAAAAACACGGCATTCCTTGAAAGGGTTCATCCCCGGTGGGATGGGCCTCGACCAGGTCTCCTCAAACCCGCCTACGCCTCGGGAGCGTCGAGCGCGGAACTGCCGATTGGAGTCGGCTTTGAATTCGTCGAATGCCGTTCACATGCTACGCCATAACAATATGGACATAGATTTTACCTGTCAGCGCTGGAACAATCAAGCATGACATGAGGCCGGGCGGCCCTGCCCAATGGGCCATGGTCGCCGTCAGGCTGTCTCCTGATGCGTGGATGGAGCTATTGGTCCTGGTAGGTGACGGCGTAGAACTCACCGTTCTGGTATCGGGCCATGTACACATCACTGACCTTGTGTATGCCCTGCTTGGCCAGCTGCTCGTCGAGCCAGTCCTCGTCCCGTCCCATGGTGTCAAGAACGTCGGGATTGACCCGCCCGTCCATGACCACCGGATAGCGCACGTCCTTGTCACCCTCGGAGATGATGGTCAGGCTGCCGTTCTGCTCGACGATGCCCCGCTTGACGTCGCGGATGTCGTTGATGCCCTTGGTGCGCAGCTTGAAGTCCACCTCCTTGGCGGTCAGGTTGACCTTGAGGCAGTTCTGGACCAGCAGTTTGCCGTTCTTGATGATGGTGACCGGTTCACCGTCGATGTACTTGCCCACTGCATGGATGTGGGTCTTGGCGTACCGGGTGATGAGAATCAGCGCCGCCCATATCAGCAGGATGACAATGTACTGGGCCATTGAGATGCTGTCGCTGTAGATGACGCCGCCGATGATGCCGCCCAAAACATAGTTCTGCAGCTGGTCCATGGGCGAGGTGGGCGCCAGGTTCCCCTTGCCGGTCACATTGATGAGCAGGGTGATGAAGAGCAGCCCGACGATCAGCTTCAGGGCCACGTTGACGTAGAAATTGATATCCATGGGTCACTCTCCGATCACGGTGATGTCTGGGTGGTACAGGTCGGCGCGTTGCAGCAGGAACTCGGAGCCGGAGCTGTTGAATACCAAGGTGTAGTAGCCCTTGGGAGTCTTGATGATCATGTCGTTGTTGCGCGAGGTGTCGTTGATGCTGATCTGTTCAGGGTTGACCTTGAGCTTGGCGGCGGACTTGTCGATGACCGTGGTCAGCTGTCCGCTCTGCAGGCTGGCCGTGCGCAGATTGGTGTAGTCGCTGTACTGGATGGCCGCAGCCAAGAGGAGCAGGGTGGCCAGGATGATGGACAGATCCTTGTACTTGTGGTTCCAGCGATGGCGGGAGTACATGAACAGGAAGAAGAGGAAGGCCAGGGCCAGAACGACGACCACGATGATCCTGATCATGGTCCAGTTGGTCTGCCCGCCCTTGAGGTATTGGTACGTATAGAAAGTCATAGCCGCTCCTGCCCTTGCGCGCACACCCGCAATTCGCAATCGTAGACGGCCAGACGCAATTTGGGAGGATTTGGGCATGCAAAACCCCGGTTTGGGCGCTCGGTTGGGCCCTTGCCGGGGTGGTTATGACTGCTGACCAGTCTTGAGTGGTCAGTGCTGGGCGGCCAGGCGCTCGCGTGCAGCCCTGATCTGGGTCTCGGCGGCCTCGGCGTTGGTCCAGTAGTCGCCGGGCATGACCTCCTTGCCCGGTTCCAGAGCCTTGTACTGCTCGAAGAAGTGCTTGATCTCCTGCTTGTGGAAATCGGAGACATCGTCGATGTCCTTGATGGCGTCGAAGCGGACGTCGGCGGGCACACAGAGGACCTTGTCATCCCCGCCGGCCTCGTCGACCATGTGGTAGAGGCCTACGGCGCGGCATTCAATGATGCAGCCCGGGAAGACCGAGTCGGGAATCATGACCAGGGCATCCAAGGGATCCCCGTCCTCGCCCAGGGTGCCGTCGATGTACCCGTAGTCATCGGGGTAGCCCATGGAGGTGAAGAGGGTGCGGTCCAGCCTGATATGGCCGCTGTCGTGGTCCATCTCGTACTTGTTGCGGGAGCCCCGGGGGATCTCGACCAACACGTCGAATGTCTCTGCCATTGTCCTGTCTCCTTTTCGGTCTGGACGGCATAGGTATGTCTCATACACAGCATAACCGTCCCGCGGCACATTCGACCACAGTCTCCCGCTCACGCACCTATATGCCCAGCGGCCGCTCATACTCAAGGCATGGGGCGGGCGAAGAGTGAGGACGAGTATGAACAAGTATAGATGGATCGGCCTCTTGGCGGCTCTGGCTGCCCTGGCGACCCTTGCCGGGCCGGCTGCTCCTGCCATGGCTGGCGGAGGATCAGGTCATGCCGGCGGCAGACCAGTGCCCCCCGGCGGCCAAAAGGTCCGGCTCTGGCAGGGTTGGGCCTACAAAGATGACGACCAGGGGGCTTTTGGCGGCTATGAGATAGGCAGCGTAGACAGGGCGTTCTCCCAGATGGGGGTGGTGGACGGAGGAAATGCCACTACGGCCCGGGTCAAGCGGCAGGCTCTGGATGAGGCCAACGGCAATTGCCAGGCGCGCTTTAACGAGGCCCATGCCGACCAGTCCGGACAGGGCCACTGCCGGGTGACCGGCGTGGGCGTGGTTGCCGGCTACCGTGGATCCCAACGTATCTTTGATGGAATCTCCGTGGCTATTCACAAGCTTTGGATGGATAACTGGCGTAGCCAGGTGGCCAACAGCACCTTCAGCAACCGTGGGGTGACCTACCGGACCAGCGACTCCTTCTGGGATCAGTCCAACGACAATCTGGACAAATTCGCTGAGGAGTATGCAGGCGACGAAAAGGGCATCTCCCTTGTAGTGATCATGCTCAACGACTACGAGCCCAAGCCGGCCGATCTGCCACCGGATCCACCCGATAAGCAAGTGGATAGGGGCACCAGCGCGGATGGGATGACCAATCGCACCCATATCGTCACTGGAACCGGTCGGGGCGGTCGCGAATTGACTTTTAGCGATGTCTTCAACCCTCAGGGCAAGCAGTACCGTATCAGTGGTCAGCATGTCAGAGACCAGACCAGCGGCGAAGACCTGACCGACCAATTCGTTTTCAACACCGCCGAAGGGACCAGGCCGCCTGGTGACCGGGCCACAGCCACCTGGAAGGGCGGGGCTCTGCCGGAGGAACACCGCTGGGCATGGCAGTTGGATGTGACTGTCGACCGGCCGGAGACCGGGGTGATCCTGGACCAGGGAGGAATCCACTGGAAGGGCGCTGCCCGGCAGGTTGACCAGTCGACCCCGGAGCGTCGTACGCCCACCTGGAAGCCCAGGCCGGACAAATCCTGGATCCTACGAGACACTGCCACGGGGGCGTGGAAGAGCGTAATAGACCCCCAATGGAGTAACGGGACTGGTGCTGACGGACATGTCTTTTTGGACGGCGACCGGGTGGGGTCGGTGGTCAACGCTACTGTCGAAGCCCATTTGATTGAGGCCCCTAAGGTTTTCGCCTTGACTGACGACTGGAGCGCTGCCGACTATCTGGTTGATCAGGATGGGGCTGGGGCTATCCGCATTTTTGTGTCCAAGGCCAAGGCGGATGCAGACGGGCACTACCGCCGCAGCAGCGTCGGAGACATCGTGACCAAAGGCAGGGATGTGACCGACCGTTTTGAGATCAGCGTGACAGGCACTCGCGCGCGGGCCCAGGCCAAGAGCGGATGGTTGAGCGGTCTCAAGGGGATGGAGGACCCTATGCAGGTCACCATGCTGGTTCCCTTCACGGTCCGATTCGCCAACGGCGGTGGCGCGGCCCAGGTTCGCAAGGATCTGGGCAGAACACCCGACCAGGAGCTGACCTTCTGCAAGGCGCCAGACGGCCATGGAAACCAAGGCGAGGCCCTGACCAACTCAGGCTCCCAAACTGTCAACAGGCAGAGTGTACAGACCAACAAGCCAGGCATCTGCGGGTATCTGCCTCCGCTGCGCAAGGATGTCATCTCGGAGGCCGGTCAGGGCGGGGAGCAGGCCAGTGTTGACGGCAAGGTGGTCTTTCCTGGTCAGCGGCTGGAGTATCAGTTGGATACCCAGCCCAGCCTGCCTGACAATCTGGCCTATCCAGTCAAATCAATCATCCTGACGGATGTCTATGACCGCTGGTTTTTGCCCGACAAACAGACTCTTGAGGTGACTGACCTGCAGAGCGGCGATGTCATCGCCAAGACCGGATATGCCACAAAGTGGAAGGACAAGGATCATATTCTGCGGGTAACCATTACCGATCCCGCCCGTATCAGACAGTGGCGGGCCGGGGGCAAACCCAGAATCCGCCTGCGCTTCGAGGGCAGGGTTGATCCCAAGGCCCCAACGGATCATCGTGTGGACAATCAATGGGTGCTGACGCTGAACAACTCGCTGACTCCCTCCAACCAGGTGAGCAATCCGCCGGCTGACTTCCATCCTTCAAAGAGCGATGTCAGCACGCATGATCCAGGCATCAGCATCGATGGCAAGGTGCTTCTTGTGGGCGACCGTGGTGTCTATCGGATCAGTCTGGACGCCCGCCGAAAAGACACCGCCTATCCGGTCTGGCGGTTGGGCATGACGGATGGCTACGACGCTCGTCACCTGGATATCGATCCCAAGGGCATCGAGGTTCTGGGTTCCGATGGCCGCGATTACACCAAGGCTTTCAACATTCAGGTAAAAAACGGTACAGTCCTGGTCTTCGCCAAAACCGTGGATACCTATGTTCCGGCCACAGGCGTGACCCTCAAAGGGTATCCCCAGCCTGCCGATCTGGCTGCCTATGCCGCTGCCCGAGGCCATAATCCCCTCCTAGAACCGTCTATTGACCAAGGGTTGCTGGGACGCACCTACGATCTGGCCTTGCCCTACACGGTCATCCGTGCGGAAACCGGTCACGTGGTTCGCAACCAGGCGACCCAGATCGTCAACGACCTGCACAAAGCGACCAACGTGGTCACCAATCCGGTCAAGCCGCTCAATCCTGCCAAGGATGTGGTGGTCGCCGTGGGTGGAGGAAGCGCTCATGGTGGCAGTATCTACCGTGACCGGCTCTTCCTCTACCGTCTGGACTCCAGTCTGCTGCCGGCCGGACGTGCCTATCCGCAGGTGAAAACCTGGCGGATTGAGGATCGGCTGGACCCAGCGGTGGATCGGTTCACTGGCCATTGGGCCGTCTACGCAACCCAGGATCTCTACGAGAACGGACGCATCCTGATTCATCATGGACGGATTATGGCTGGTTCGGGCATGTCCGCAGATGTCCATGGCGGTCCTTTGTTTACGATGACCGCAGACCCTGCAGGTCTTGTCAAAGTGGAGGCTACACCGCGGTATCTGGCCTTGGTCGGCGCTTCAGGCGACCGCCCGGTCGGTTGGAGGGCCTATCTGCAGTGCAGGCGTCTGAAGAACGTGGAACATCATGAGAACCGATTCACTGAGTTCTATCAGGACAAGACACTGGTCTCCAACACGGTCTGGACCAGAACGCCCGATATGACACCGGCTCTGCACATAGAGAAATTTGATCAGACTGGCGGTATGCCCAAGGGCGATCGGGACCAGCCGGAACAGGCCCTCCGGACTCATGACGATGTTCCCATTGTCTTCCGGATCACCAATGATTCTCCTCGTGACCCCAGCGATGGGATTGGAGCAATCTTCCCCGCACGGCAACTGCATTTGGAGGATCAGACAATCGTGGGTCAGGGACGTGTGACCGGGATCCACTATCCGGATAATTGGTCGACCCTTATGCTCCGTCCTGGCCAGTCAGTGGACGTGCATGCTACGGTGACGGGCATATCAGGTCGGCACACCGACAGGGCCAGGGTGATCGGCAGTCCGCTGGTGCCCTGTCCGGTAGAAGAGGAGGCGTCCCTTCCTGAACGGGAAGATACCGGCAAGGCTTCTCTGCAGCCTGATTCTCGGGGCGTGATGGTCGAAGGTCATCTGCTGTGCTCGGATCGGGCCGTCCGTTCCAATAGCGACGATTGGAACGCCCTTGGGGAAGCACTGCCCGAAACCGGGGCAGCAGTGGCTCTTCCGCTGGCCATCGTTGCAGCGGCGGTCGGGACCGGCTCGCTTCTCTCCGGCTTGGTCAGGCGGGTGTCTAAGGGTCATGGGAGTCGGCATTGACCGCTGATCTCAGGCGTCCAGCCCATTCGTGTCCCCTGGTCTGTGGTCTTTCTAACGGGGCCACTGCTCATCCAAAGGTGGCCGTGATCCATCGCAGGCCAGGTAGACACGGGCGATGCGCATGCCGGCCCGTTCCGGCTCCAAGGTCAGAACGTGTCGACCGTCGGTCAGCTGGACGTCGGTCATCTCCGACCATTCCCAGACATGCTCGGTGGCAAAGGTCATCAGTCTTCCTCCTCGGGGGAAGAGGTCGGTCCGGGCCAGCGGATCGCCGTCCAGAATCAAATGGCAGGAGTCCTCCAGGTCGGAGGCGAACTGGGTCAGGAGCCAGATCCGGTAATTGCCTGGCTTGCTAATTTGGAAAGCCATGTTCATGCCGGGAGCCTGACCGGGATCGGGCCAGAGCCGTTGCCTCGGCTCGGTCCGCATGGCCAGTCCACGGCCCCTGTGAGTGGGGGCATCGGTGGGGACCCAACAGCCCCTCCGAGGTTTGCCATTGTGTGGCCCATCCTGTGACAGCCAGGCGTTCTCATCCTGTCTCAGGCAGTCGGAGGCCTCAAGGTAGATGCGATCTGGTGTCTTGTTGATGTCGCTGTTCTGGCTGGGGTCCTGCTTGTGCTGATGTTCGTCTGGCCAGACCAGCTTCGGCCGCGTATACAAACCGCCGTGCAGCCAGTAGTCCTGATCGAAGTAGGGTACAGGTTCGTCCGGAGTGCAGTCCGGGTCGATTCCGTAATCCTTGATGGCCAGGTTCCGCAGAGGGCGGTCCAAGGTCTCGACCGTGGGCGTTGGCTGAAGGTCTGCAATCTGATTGCTGGTCTGAGCCCTGTCTATGTGGGTTGCGTGAGAACTACTGTTATCAGCCTGTTCGGGGGGCCGGTCATTTGCCATCCAGGTACTGAAGGCCGGTCCTAGCCGGCTGGGTCGTTCCAGACCGGTGTTGATCACGACTTTGTCGATGCCGAAGGAGTCGTCCACGGCAATCAGCTGCAGCCGGTGGGGTCCTGCCTCCAAATAGGGCAGGATCATGGTCAGTTGCTCGGCGTTGTATACGATGGTTTCCTGCCAGTTGCCACGGAATTCGTCAATGGTGGGCGATTCCAGGATTTTGCCCCGGTTGCCATCAAGGCTGACACGCAGGCGAATTCGTCCACGTGAGTTCAGGGTGGGCAGCCGGTGAACTACCAGACGATGACGGCCGGGGGTCTTCAGCCAGAAGTCCAGGCTCAGACAGGCCCCGCTTCCCGATTCCGGGTCGCTCCAGCCCTTGGTCTGCATCAGGTCCGGGCCGAAACGGCCCAGGTCTTGGGTCGCCAGCCAAGTAGTGGCCTCCGTGAGGTCGGGGCTGACGCGTCCGCGTGAGGGGTCCATGCTGATGTGGCCATCCGCCTCAACGTAGCCGGTGAATCCTCGCTCGAGACGAGGGTCCTCGCCTACCAGAACATCGACCCTGATCGGGGTAGACCAGGCTTCTTCGGTTGCCTCCGGGTTGCAGGGACGAGTGATGATGGTCAACGTGCCTTGACGGCCTGCATGGGTTGGGGCGTTCTCGACCTGTACATGGATTCGCCACTCGTCCCTGACGATCCTCCGCTGCTCTGGCAGACGGATCCAGTCCTGATCGGCGCTGACGCACACTTCCTGCGTAGGGGTGCCCATAAGGTCCAGATCAAACCACCGGTCGTCGATGCCATAGGGGTCAAAGACCAGCCTGGCGTGATCGTTATTGCCGGCGATCTTAACGCTTTCCTCTGCTCTCTGTGGCGTCAGGATCAGCCCCTGGTCCGGTTGGACCTTCACCGGTCTGCAAGCCGGGTACTGAGGCAGCGTAGGAGGAGGGAACCTGTTAGGAGTGAGGATGCCGTCCCAGCCACCCTGGGCAAGCTCCTTGTTGTACCAATGGAGCAGGGCCCGAATCATCCCCTGGAAGAGATGGGAGATTCTCGTTTGTCTGTCGGCGGCCGGCATGGCGCCCCGGGCGGCCTCGAGACGACTGCGGTCCGCATGGTAGAACTGGGCGTTCACGTAGTAGGCCATGGCAATCTTCAGATCAACCAACGACCGGTAGGATTCGTGAAACTCTGGTTTCAAGTTCCTGCCAAGATTGTGCGAGCGTTCAGCCAGTTCCCGTAAGGCTGCCAGGCGGCCGCCTGCCTCGTCGTCGTAGCCTGTCTGGGTGAAGGAGTCCTCGTGCAGGTGTTCGATTTTGGTCTGATTGTTGATCCGGTAGTAGCTCATGCACAGGTCGGCAGCCTCAGATCCGCGATCGTCGTCGAAGGTCTGATTGAACCAGGCGGCCACGAAGTCCCGGGCTGACAGACTGTGGTGATCCTCGTCCGCGTTCCAGGCCAGGTGGAGGAAGTAGGACCCCTCCAGCTCCAGGCGTTTGATGGCTCCCAGATTATCCACCCATACCCGGCGGATGCCCCGATCCCAGCACTTGCCCAGCTGGTCGTTCATTAGAGCCAGGGGAGTGGATGAAGTACACCGGTAGCTGGTCCTCGGCGGCGCCCAGTAGGAGCTGTGGTAGTAGACCCCATTGCCCCCGCTGCGTGCCCGTTCGTCCTGATTGGGGAAGCGGCGCATATACCCATAGTTGTCGTTGACCCACATGATGGTCACGTCTTCAGGCAGGTCCAGGCCTGCGTCGTAGAGGGGCAGTACTTCCTTGTAAGGAATGAAGAGCTGGGGGACCTCCTGTGGAGGTCGGCCCAGGTGCTGACGCAGGATGTCTCTCTGGTCATGAATGATCCGACCGAGCAGATCGACCCGCGCTTGCAGGCGGCCCTCCTGGTCCAGGTTCGGATCCTCGTCGATGGTACGCGTTGTCAGGCCCGTGTCGTGAATGCCTCGCATGCCCAGGGTCCAGGTGACCTCGTAGTTCCGGTTCATGTCCACGCTTTGTGACCAGTAGCGCCGAATCATATTCCGGTTGCGCCCGGGCAGCGAATAGTCATAGTCCACATGCCTGCCCTGCGAGGCTACCCAGGGGTCCCATTCATGCTGGTTGCTCCGCAGGAGCATGTCGCAGTGGCTGCTCCCGATGACCACCCCCATGCTCTGGGCAAGCCTACCGTTGCGCGAATCGGCGTTGAAGGCGTTGACGTGCATGGCCGGCCACAGATAGTTACCACCCAGTCGCAAAATAAGATCGAAGACTTTTTCGTAGGTCGTCGGTCCGATGGTTCCGTCCGGAGTGTGCAGGCGGGCCCAGTCATCCAGCTCCTCCTCGTCGTTGATGAAGAAGCCTCGGTATCGGACCGAGGGCCAGTCGAAGACGCGCAGATCATCAGGCAGGCATATCCGTTCATGGTGACGTGCCGGCACGTTCCCCCACCAGTGCAGGGGTGAGATGCCGATGGCCCGGCTTAGGGCGTAGATTCCGTAGATTGTTCCGCGTCGGTCGGTTCCGACGACATAGAGGGTGCCGTCGACAACCTGCAAGGTGAAGCCTTCCCAGCGATACCCTCCTTGGGGGTCTTTTAGCGGGGTCAGATCAATCTTGTCGGAGCAGACAGCTGAATCGATCCAGCTGGAATGGTCCAGAGTGCCCAAGCGGATGGTCGGGCTGCTCTCATCAATCTGGTTGATTGACCTCTGTGCCCGGCCAGTCACAGTCGCAAAATCCCTCATGAGATTGCCGACCGCAATTTGCACGGCAGAATCCTCCCCATGATCCAGCAGCCAATTAGGCCGGACCCCTGAATCGGCCAGAACTGCGCCCGACTCGGTGGTCACTGGTATGGTTCCGGGCTGGGGGTGAAATAAGGTGACCATGGTGGCGCTCCCACTGTCTGCTGATCAGGCGGTTGATCTGCCGCCCGTGTTCGGACACCCATAGGCTAACACCGGATTAGGAAAATTTTCAATGAGGAAAAATAAGCGTGACTGGGAGAGCATGACCGCCGCTTCATTCCGTTACCATGGTTGGAGACGCTTACAGTACAGCAGAGCCGGGAGGCGATCCGATGAGCAAGAAAGTGACGCTGGCCGACGTTGCTGCCAAGGCGGGGGTTGCTGTGTCCACGGCCTCCAAGGCGCTGCGCAACAGCGCACAGGTCAGCGGCCCGACGAGGGCCAAGGTGTTCAAGGCTGCCGCAGAACTCTCCTTTTCACTCAATGAGCGTCAGAAGCAGTCCCAGCCCCCAAGCCTGCCCAAATCGGTAGGCCTGGTCACTTCGGACCTGGACGGCCAGTTTTCCATGCCCATCCTGATCGGCGCGGAAAGTTACTTCGGAGTCGAGTCCATTCCTGTTTTTCTCTGCAACGCCGGCAGGGATCCGGCTCTTGAACAGCACCATATAGATAATCTGCTGGCCTACGGCGTCAAAGGTCTGCTGATGGTCGGATGGCGTACCGATCCGCGGCCTGCGCTGACTAGTTGCCCGGTGCCGGTTGTCTATGCCAACCAGGCGTCCCTGGATCCCCATGACTGCTCGGTCGTCACTGACAACGAGGATATCGGGCGGCTGATGGTACGGCATCTGGTCGAGGGTGGATCCAGAAAAATCGTGCTGATTGCCGGCGATCCGGCCTTTCAGTCCTCAGTCAGGCGACTCAAGGGTGAGATGGCCGAACTGGATAGCCGTGGGTTGGCTGCCGTGCGTACGGTTCGATATGGAGGCTGGAACGAAGAGACCGGACGCCGCACCATGGTTGGCTTGCTGGATGAGGGTATCGACTTCGATGGGGTGGTTTGCGGCAACGACGAGATAGCCCGGGGATGTCTGGATATCCTGCATGATCGGCATATTGCCGTTCCGGATAGAGTATCGGTGGTTGGGGTTGACAATCGGCAGGTCATTGTCGGCAACTCGCGTCCCCCGCTAACCAGCGTTGACCTGAACCTGAAGGCCATCGGTACCAGGGCGGCCTGTTGCCTGGCAGATATGATGGACGGCCGAGATCACCAGGGCGTCGAATGTGTCAAGGGCACGCTAGTCCAGCGAGCCTCTACCAGAATGCCGTTGTGAAGCAGTCCGTCGGCAGATTTCAGAGGGTCATACAGTCGCGACCTTACCGACACAAGCGAGTCTTTCGCTCTTTAACTGCCAGAAATCTTTTTATTTAACAAATTTTCTTCTTACCCTGACCAGTGTCGGAGTTTCTGCTCAGAATCCGGCCGCAGGCCGTCTGGTCCGGTTTCCAGCGTTAGCGAGCCTATCCTTTCGGCGTCTCGTATCCCACTTGATGAAGAAAGGACATGCTATGGCCTTGTACCTTACAAAAGCGCATTGGACGGAGATTCCGGCTCATCGCGTTTCTGCGGGATCGGACCCTTAGTGAGGTGTCCGCATCATGTTTGGCACCAAAGCTGTTGGTTCTGCAGTCCGTCAGACCTGCGCACAGCTGGGGAAGCCGACCTCGAAGCGTTTGCCGGAGAAAGTCCTGACGCGGAGGGAGGTCGGCAGAGTCAATTCTCCTCTGCATCCAGCAACACCACGCCCTGGGGAGGATTGCTGTCGATGGCTCCTACGGTCTCATGTGGCAGGTAGGGCTCCCCCATGGAGGCGATTTCCTCGGGTGTGAGTTCCAAATCCATCGCAGCCGCCGCATCGTCAAGGTGCCGGGCTTTGGTGGCTCCGATGATCGGTGAAGCAACGCCTTTGGCCCACTGCCAGGCTATGGCTACCTGGGCCATAGGAACATTGTGCTGCTCCGCCACTTTTTGTACGCGGTTAATGATGGTCAGGTCGTTGTCTTCGGCCCGGTCGTACTTGCCGCGCGAGACCTTGTCAGTGGCGCTGCGCAGAGTGTCGGCGGTCCAGGTAGGCCTTGTCAGATGTCCGGCGGCCAGAGGGCTGTAAGGCATGAGCGATACGTTCGTCTTTCTGCAGAAGGGTATCAGGTCCTTCTCGTCCTCCCGGTAGAGCAGGTTGTAATGGTTTTCCATGGCGCTGAAAGGGGTCCAGCCGTTGTCTTGGGCGACCTTCTGCATGTCCTGAAACTGGCTGGCGTACATGGCTGAGGCGCCCAGCGCTCGCACCTTGCCGGCCTGGACCAGATCGTTCAGCGCCTCCATGGTCTCCTCGATGGGGGTTTCATAGTCGAACCTGTGAATGATGTAGAGGTCCAGGTAGTCGGTGCCCAGTCGCTTGAGCGTCCCATCAATCTCCCGATGGATGGCCTTGGATGAAAGTCGCCCTTCATTGAAATAGACCTTGGAGGCAATGACCACCCGGTCGCGGCTTGTATGCTTTCTAAGCGCCTTTCCCAGATATTCCTCACTGGTCCCGGCGGAGTAGCCGTTGGCCGTATCGAAGAAGGTGATGCCCAGATCCAGTGCGTGCGCAACGACCGCGTCAGTCCCTTCCTCATCCAATGTCCAGTCGTGCATGGTGCCTGGTTTGCCGAAACTCATGCACCCCACGCAGATTTTCGATATGTTGATGCCCGTTTTACCCAGTTGTGTGTATTGCATGATGAGCCCCCTCGGCCTTCCTTGGTGCTGATGCAATCATGCTAGCAAGTTCGAGTCGGTGGAAGTCTACTTATCAGGTAGCTGTGGTGGTTACGACTCTGAGCGAGTGGCTTTTGGGTTCGGATACTGGTTTACCGGTTTGAGTTCATGTGGTTCTCGTATTTGAATTCGAAGATTTTCGGCTGATGGGTATAGAGGTTCGGCCATCAGCATGATCAGACCGATGGTCGGATATGGTGGTCAAAGCTGTGACTGTTGTTGTGAATTTGCCACTGACACCAGGCGCGCGTTAATACAGTTGTTCATTTGTGACGAATCCAGGCAAAGCTTGAATGGTATGGAATAACGGGGCTGCAAATACATACAAATACCATTGTAGAGAAAACCACAGCAGGTCTACCTCCATAGATGACCCTGTAAGCCAGGCCAACAACTGCATTCACTACTACTTCGAGGACGAGCTTATAGGTGCCATGCAGCGTGCGAGCAAAGTTGAGGCTGCCCATATTCACCAGATAATTACCCGAGCTATGAAGAACAAAGCCCAGAGTATTGTCCCCATGTGTATCCTTCCCGAGGATGACACCGCTGAAAATGCCGACATTCCACCGCACTCAGCCAGAAATAGGATAGCAAGCAAGAATCCATCCGGCAGTCCAATGACTGCTGATCCTTATCTTCTGCGTGCATTAGCGCGATAGAGCTTTGGCGTAACATACAATGAACGATTATCATGTCTTCCATCTATGGGACTTCTTGTAGCATCTGCGGAAAATAGGATTGGTCAAGCTGCGTTATCGAATCGGCGGATTTCTCACGATTCTGGCCTCTTGTCTGGGAATGCAAACTCATTGAAGATTGCAGATACAGCAATCGAGGATACGCCAGGAGATAAGAACTCTCTAATCCCCGGGATCGTAGTCTCTTCCGTATAGAACTTCAGGATTCTAATATTAAGTATCAAGCGCGTCGGGTTTTTGATTCAGGTAAGTTCATTGATATTTCTCAGATATTGCAATGCTGTCTGCTTTAATATGTGACTGCGTTCCAGTCGGCTGTGCGCGCCTGCAGGCTGATATCTTGTTTAAATGAGCACGTCGCTGGTATCTGTGGTACATTCCTTGTTCATATTTTTAGCAGTTATCGGATGCAACATGCTTGAGCGGTCTCAAGACATGGCTGTTTGCCTCGCCCACGATAGTGCTCTGGTTATGAAACCGATATATGACGGCATAATCAGCAATGTGAGTTTACGGGTTCATTGATTCACTTCAATTGGCTTAGCCGGTTGATTGTTGTCCGGTTCCATTGAGGTGATAACGCCCTGGTTTTAACTCTGGGGTCTTTCAAGTTTAGCTATGCCTATGCCGATGATTCTTTGCTGGATCTTAATCGGTTGTTCGAGCTTTTCGCCAATGATATGATTGTAATCGAATCAAAATATCCTTTGTTGAAGGGGTTTATACGATGTGTCAAAAAGATATGACTTGCAGTAAATTTTCGAATCTATTGAACACTATGGCGAGTGCTAAGATGAGCGCTAAGAATAAGATGAGCACTAAGAAATCGTGCGATCCCTATAAATATTCCGCCATGTATGACCAGCAAGTGCACCAATCGCAGAATACACGTGGAAAAACGCAGAAACAAGTTATGGTGCCATGGTTCATCGACAATTCAACTCTCGGTTCAGAGCCCTTTTCAAGGAAGGAACCGAATTACAGTGCGAAAAGGTGCTTCGGTAATCTGAAAAATGCTGCATCCCTGCTTTGGATTGCCGAGACAGTCGGCATTTGCAAATCAAAAGTTGCCGAAGCTTTCGAAGAGGCAAAGAAGGAAAAAGACTGTCGACGGGCCTGCGGCGCGATAAGGCATATTATTACCTGGTCGATGATCATGCAAGCCGTACACAACCAAAACTGTCTAGCGTCAGGAAAACTGTCCATTTAGTTGTGTCTGGCGACCTGGTCAGGCCCCCTTTTGTGTTTAAACGGAAAATGCCAAATCTAACAAAGGCTCAAAATTCAAACGATTCCGAGCCTTATTGGTAGCGGGGTCAGGATTTGAACCTGAGACCTCTGGGTTATGAGCCCAGCGAGCTACCGAACTGCTCCACCCCGCGTCGGCTGTTCAACACAGCAGTTATCTATGTTACGGATTCCAGCGCACTTGTCAAGTCCGTGTGTGGGAAGGCCTGCGCTGGGCCATAATAGAGTCATGCCTATCACCATCCCCACCGGATTGCCGGCCAGATCCATCCTGGATTCGGAGCGCATCTTCGCCCTGGAAAGCCACGAGGCGGAGCGCCAGGAGATGCGTCCGCTTAGGCTGGTCATCCTCAACCTGATGCCTACCAAGGTGGAGACCGAGACCCAGCTGTTGCGGCTGATCTCCAAGTCGCCGCTTCAGGTGGAGATCGACTTCATGAAGACTTCCACCCATCAGGCCGTGCACACCAGCATGGATCACCTGGTCAAGTTCTACGAGAATCTGGATTCCTTCCAGGACAACTGTTATGACGGTCTTGTCGTGACGGGCGCTCCAGTGGAGCAGATGGACTTCGAGCAAGTCGACTACTGGGATGAACTGACCCGCATTCTGGACTGGGCCTCTACCCACGTCTTCTCCACTATGTATCTGTGCTGGGGGGCCATGGCCGGGCTCTACTACCGCCACGGCATCGCCAAGCGCGACCTGGATCGCAAGGTCTTCGGGGTCTTTCCTCAGTATCTGCAGGACGAGTACTGCTTCATCACCAATGGCTTCGACGAGATCGCCCTGCAGCCCCACTCCCGCTGGGCCGGGGTGGACGAGGACCAGGTGCGGGCCTGTCCGGATCTACAGGTGCTCACCTGGGGTCCCCAGTCCGGTCCCGGGCTTATCAGCACCCAGGATTTCTCAGAGATCTTCGTGCTGGGTCACTGGGAGTACGACCGTGACACTCTGGCCCACGAGTACCAGCGTGACATGGCCAAGGGCCTGGATCAGGTGCCTTTCCCGGTCAACTACTACCCTCACGATGATCCGACGTTGGAGCCGGTCTTCTCCTGGCGAGCCCACGCCAACCTGCTCTGGCGCAACTGGCTGAACTGGGTCTACGAGACCACTCCTTACGACCTGGACCAGGTGCCGACTCTGCGGGCTGCTGGTCGGCTAGGCACCGATCGATCCATCAGACACGCCCCTGGCTGCCCACGCACCGACGGTTATCGGCCCTTGATGGGTGACGGGTACGGGCTTATTCCGGGTGCTGTTAAGAGTTAATAACGATTGCATTAAGTTCATCATCAACTTGTCCACGTCGCGGTGCGGATTGGACCTGCGGCCACTATTTGTGACACACTGGATGAATCTATGATTACCGTGGCTCTTGGTGTGGGCTACACTACCCATACGGTGCAGCCATGAGTCGCATGCGCGCTATAGTGTTCACTGTGTCGTTCAGGAGGCGATAGATGCTAGAGGCAATGGGAAGTGAAGCTTTCAGTCTGGCCATGGCCAAGCCGAGTGAGCTGCCTTCCATCGATGATTTCCTGCCTCCTGAGATTCTTTTCCAGGGAACGCCCTTTGCCATGAACCGGATCATCCTGATCAGGTTCGTAGCCATGGTCATCATTCTTCTGGTGCTGGGGATTACTGCCGCAAGGGCCAAGCTGATTCCATCCCGTTGGCAGGGGGCAATTGAGTGGGTTATCGAGTTCATCCGTGACTCGGTCGTCTATGACACCTTGGGCGAGATTCGTGGCAAGCGCTACGTGCCCATGATCACGACCATCTTCTTGACCATCCTGGTCTTCAACCTCTGTGGCATCGTGCCAGGCATGAACATAGCGGCCACGGCCACTATCACCATGCCTCTGGTCTTCGCCATCTGGACTTTCTGCCAGTACATGGTAACGGGATTCCGGGAGCAGGGCGTCTGGGGCTACTTCAAGTCGGAGCTCTTCCCGGCGGGCGTGCCCTGGCCTCTCTATATCATTCTGACGCCCATCCAGCTTCTGGAGATGGTCATCGTCAAGCCGGCCTCTCTGACCATTCGACTCTTCGCCAACATGATTGCCGGCCATCTGCTGGTGGCGGTCACCTTAGCCTTTACCCAGTTCTACATTGTTGAGGTCAGCAATAAGGCTTTGGCCCTGGCTGGCGTGGGCTGGTTCGTTTTGGGCTTCGCCCTGACGGCCTTTGAAATCTTTGTGGCGGCCCTTCAGGCCTACATCTTCGCCATCCTGACCACGGTTTACATCTCTATGAGTTACCCTGAAGAAGGTTGAGCGAAAAGAACAAGCCGCGGTCGGTGTTTTAAGCGGTCGCAGCCCACATATTCGTTGGTCCCGACCAGTAGACGGGGGTCGGGGCTGAACCATAATCCAAGAACCGGCAACGGTGGAGGAAAGGAAAATAAATGGACATCATTACACTTGCTGCGGTCTCCGGCAATCTGAGCATCTTGGGATACGGCATCGCAGCTCTCGGCCCTGCGCTGGGTCTGGGCATCGCCGTCGGCAAGACCGTCGAGAGCATGGCTCGCCAGCCTGAGATCAGCGGGCAGTTGCGCACCACTATGTTCATCGGCCTGGCTCTGATCGAGGTGTTGGCCCTGCTGGGCTTCGTGGCGCTCTTCATCGCCTGAGCCGTGCGATTCTTGCATGATCCGGCTTCGATAAAGGAAAGGAGGAGCCAATGTACGCTCTAGCGGCAGGCAAAGGGATCAAGCTGTTTATTCCTCCGATTTACGACATCTTCTGGTCGCTGGTCATCCTGGTCATCCTGGCCGTCTTCTTCTACAAGTTCTTCATGCCCAAGTTCCAGGCCATCTTCGATGAGCGCTCGTCCAAGATCGAGGGCAACATCCAGAAGGCCGCCAAGGCTCGTGAAGAGGCGGATCAGGCCCGTAAGCAGTATCAGGATCAGCTGAGCAAGGCTCGTGTGGAGGCATCCCAGATCCGGGATGATGCCCGCGCTGAGGCCTCCAGGATCGTGGCCGATGCCAGGACCCGGGCCGAGACCGAGGCCAACCAGATCACCGAGAACGCCCAACGATCACTCAAGTCCCAGCAGCAGCAGGCGCTGGTCTCGCTCAAGGGCGAGGTGGGCACGCTGGCTACGGCTCTTGCCGGTAAAATTCTGGGCTCGCAGCTTCAGGATGATGCCGTGCAGTCTTCCATGATTGACTCGATCATTGCGGACCAGGGCGGCCAGTCTTCTGACAAGCGGCAGGCATGATGACTGATTGGCGGACGATGGGTACGTTGATTCCGCGAAAGGGGAGGTGACATGCGAGGAGAGACTTCGCTGAGCTCCGATAAGGAGACCAGGGCCAAGTATGCCCCTTTGCTCAAGAGCAAGGGGAAGGATGCCCTCCGCGTGGCCATGGAGCTCTATACCTTCGTGACCCTGCTTGATGCCAACAGACCCCTGGAGCGTGCGCTGACCGACCCCTCCCGTCCGGCAGAGGACAAGTGGAGTGTGATCGACACTATCCTGGCTGATAAGGCCGACCCATTGACCGTGGATATCCTCCATGATCTGACCGATCATCAGTGGAGTCGCGTGGTGCACATCGCCAACGCGGCCGAGGACATGTCAGTGGATGCCGCCGCCTATTACGCCGATGCGCTGGGCATCACCAACCAGGTGGCCGGCGAGCTGGCTGAGATTCATTCGGCCCTGCTCGGGATGCCTCTGGTGCTCTTCCGGCTCTCGGACGAGTACAGTGATTCCAAAGCCCGGGCTGACCTGCTCAGGACGCTCCTTGACGGGCAGCATATGCATCCGGTCACTGAGCAGATGGCCTTGAACGCCACCATCGATCTGCGCGGACGGCGCTTCCCCGACACCATCGTTTGGTTGGTGGATCGCTTCTCCGAGCACATGGACCAAGTCATGGTGACCGTCACCACGGCGGTCTCCATGAAGGACGAGCAGGTCAGCCGCCTGCAGGAGGTCTACGGGCGCAAGCTGGGCAAACCGGTTCACATCAACTCGGTGGTCGATCCCTCGGTCCTAGGCGGCATGAAGGTCCAGTATGGATCGGTCTCCACCGACGGCACGGTGGCCACCCAGCTCAAGCACCTGAAGCGGCGAATGGCCGTGGCAGGATAAGCAGGGGACCAACAGACTTGAACAAGAACAGAAATAAGGAGTGATCATGGCAGAAATGACCATTGATCCCGCCGTGGTGCGCAAGGCGCTCGACCAATTCGTCGAGTCCTACAAGCCGACTGACACCCCCACCCAGGAGGTGGGCTACGTCCGTACGGCCGGTGACGGCATTGCGCATGTGGAGGGACTGCCTGGTTGCATGGCCAACGAGCTGCTGACCTTCGAGGACGGCACGCTGGGTCTGGCTTTCAACCTGGACGCCCGAGAGATCGGCGTGGTCATCCTGGGCGACTTCGCAGGTGTCGAAGAGGGCCAGGAAGTCCACAGGACCGGTGAGGTGCTTTCAGTGCCTGTCGGTGACGGCTATCTGGGGCGTACGGTCAACCCTCTGGGCGAGCCCATCGACGGCCTGGGCGAAATCAAGAGCGAGGGCCGCAGAATCCTGGAGGCTCAGGCCCCCGACGTCATGCACCGGCATCCCGTCGATGAGCCCCTGGCCACCGGCATCAAGGCCATCGACGCCATGACACCCATCGGCCGCGGTCAGCGCCAGCTGATCATCGGCGACCGGCAGACCGGCAAGACGGCCATCGCCATCGACACCATCATCAACCAGAAGCGCAACTGGGAGTCCGGAGACCCCAAGAAGCAGGTACGGTGCATCTACGTGGCCATCGGCCAGAAGGGCACCACCATCGCCTCGGTCCGTTCCTCCCTGGAAGAAGCCGGCGCCATGGAGTACACCACCATCGTGGCCTCCCCGGCTTCCGACTCCGCAGGCTTCAAATACATAGCCCCCTACACCGGTTCGGCCATCGGCCAGCACTGGATGTATGGCGGCAAGCACGTCCTGATTGTCTTTGACGACCTGAGCAAGCAGGCCGAGGCCTACCGGTCCATCTCCCTGCTGCTGCGTCGTCCGCCGGGGCGCGAGGCTTATCCTGGCGATGTCTTCTACCTGCATTCGCGTCTGCTGGAGCGCTGCGCGAAGCTCTCCGATGACCTAGGCGGCGGATCCATGACCGGACTGCCTATCATCGAGACCAAGGCCAACGACGTCTCGGCCTACATTCCGACCAACGTGATCTCCATCACCGACGGCCAGATCTTCCTGCAGTCCGATCTGTTCAATTCCAACCAGCGTCCCGCCGTGGACGTGGGCATCTCCGTCTCCCGAGTGGGCGGCGCCGCACAGACCAAGGCTCTGAAGAAGGTCTCCTCGACCCTGAAGATCTCCCTGGCCCAGTACCGCTCTCTGCAGTCCTTCGCCATGTTCGCCTCGGATCTGGATGCGGCCTCCAAGGCCCAGCTGACCCGTGGCGCCAGGCTGACCGAGCTGCTCAAGCAGCCTCAGTTCACCCCTTACTCCATGGAAAAGCAGGTTGTCTCCGTCTGGGTGGGCACCCACGGCAAGCTGGATGATTTGGACCTGGAGGACGTGCTGCCCTTCGAGTCCGGGCTCCTGGACTACCTGGACCACAACACGGACATCCTCAAGACCATTCGCGACACGGAGGACTTCACCGACGATACCGAAAAGGCCCTGGATAAGGCCGTGGACGAGTTCGCCAAGACCTTCGTGACCCACAAGGGCGAGACCCTGGATGGTCACAAGGCCGATCAGGATCAGGAGCAGCCGGTGGCCGTCCAGCAGGAGAAGCTGGTGGCCGAGGGCAAGAGCGGCAGCAAGGCCGGGAAGCGGTAGACCATGGCCTCACAACTCGCATTCAAGTCAAGGATCGCCTCCACATCGGCATTGGAGAAGATCTTCAATGCCCAGGAGATGATAGCCTCCTCGCATATAGCCAAGGCCAGGACCGTGGCCCTGGAGGCGAAGCCTTACTCCGATGCGATCTTCGATGCAGTCCAGGCCCTGGTGGCCCACACTGACGACATCCGCCACCCCATTGTCAGGAAGGACGAGAAGAACCCGCGCGTGGCTGTGCTGGCGCTGACGGCCGACCGTGGCATGGCCGGGGCCTATACCTCCTCGGTCATCCGCGAGACGGAGTCTCTGCTGACTCGCCTTGACCAGCAGGGTCGACAGCCCCAACTCTTCGTCTACGGCCGTCGCGGCGTCTCCTACTACCGCTACCGCAACCGCAGCATCGTCAAGACCTGGGAGGGCGACAGCGATCGGCCCGGTGTGGATGTGGCCAGGGAGATCTCCCAGGCGCTGCTGGAGACCTATATGACTCCAGCAGCCAAGGGGGGCGTCTCCGAGCTCTACATCGTCTTCACTGAATTCATCAATATGGTGGTGCAGAAGGTTCGGGTGCTGCGCATGCTGCCCCTGGAGCTGATCAGACCTGACCAGGAGCAGCCCGAGGAGGCCATTGATGCCCCCGTACCGGACGACGAGCATGGACGCCAGGGCGACCGCTATGCGGCCCTCTACGACTTCGAGCCCAGCTCCCAGGAGGTGCTGGATGCCGTTCTGCCCAAGTACATTCAGTCGCGCATCCATGAATGCCTGCTCACTTCGGCCGCCTCGGAGACCGCCAGCAGGCAGAACGCCATGCATACCGCCACTGATAACGCCAAGGGGCTGATCGACGACCTGACCCGCAAGCTCAATGCCACCCGTCAGGCGGCTATCACGCAGGAACTTACCGAGATCGTCGGCAGCGCCGATGCGCTCAACAAAGAGGAAGAGTAGGAACGCCAATGGTTGCACAGCAAGAACAGCCGACCACAGCGAGCCGCAAGCCGGATTCGGCCTCCAAGGGGCGCGTCACCCGAGTCCAGGGTTCGGTCATCGATGTGGAGTTCCCGGCAGGTCACCTGCCGGACATCTACAATGCCCTGACCGTAAATCTGAGCAAGTCCTCGGACACCGAGGGCGAGTCGCTGACCACCATCATGCTGGAGGTGGAGCAGCATCTGGGCGACTCCACGGTCCGCACCGTGGCCCTGAAGCCCACCGACGGCCTGGTTCGTGGCGCTACAGTCACCGACACCGGCGGGCCCATCATGGTGCCCGTGGGCGACGTGACCAAGGGGCACGTTTTCGATGTGGCCGGCAACATCCTCAACAAGAAGGAGGGTGAGCAGATCAAGGTCACCGAACGGTGGCCAATCCATCGCAACCCGCCTGCCTTCGATCAGCTGGAGTCCAAGACCCAGATGTTCGAAACCGGCATCAAGGTCATCGACCTGCTGACCCCTTACGTGGAGGGCGGCAAGATCGGCCTGTTCGGCGGCGCAGGCGTGGGCAAGACCGTGCTCATTCAGGAGATGATCCAGCGCGTGGCACAGAACCACGGCGGCGTCTCGGTTTTCGCGGGCGTGGGCGAGCGTACACGTGAGGGTAACGACCTGATCGGCGAGATGGACGAGGCTGGCGTTCTGGAGAAGACCGCACTGGTCTTCGGCCAGATGGACGAGCCCCCGGGGACCCGTCTGCGTGTGCCTCTGACCGCCCTGACCATGTCGGAGTACTTCCGCGATGTGGAGAACCAGGATGTGCTGCTCTTCATCGACAACATCTTCCGGTTCACCCAGGCCGGCTCCGAGGTCTCCACCCTGCTGGGCCGCATGCCCTCGGCCGTGGGCTACCAGCCCAACCTGGCCGACGAGATGGGTGCCCTGCAGGAGAGGATCACCTCCACCAGGGGCCACTCCATCACCTCCCTGCAGGCCATCTACGTGCCGGCCGATGATTACACCGACCCGGCGCCTGCGACCACCTTTGCCCACTTGGACGCCACCACCGAGCTCAGCCGTGACATCGCCTCCCAGGGCATCTACCCGGCTGTGGACCCGCTGGCCTCCACCTCCAGGATTCTGGACCCGCGCTATGTGGGACAGGCCCACTACGACTGCGCCAACCGGGTCAAGGCCATCCTGCAGAGGAACAAGGAGCTCCAGGACATCATCGCACTGATCGGCATCGACGAGCTGGGCGAGGAGGACAAGACCACCGTCAACCGCGCCCGCAAGATCGAGCAGTTCCTGGGTCAGAACTTCTACGTGGCAGAAAAGTTCACCGGCCGTAAGGGTTCCTATGTGCCTGCGGACGAGACCATCGAGGCCTTCACCCGCATCTGCGACGGCGCCTACGACGATGTGCCCGAGCAGGCATTCTCCGGCATTGGCGGAATCGACGACCTTGAGCACAAGTGGCACGACATGCAGAAGGAATACCGGTAGTCATGGCGGACACAGGCAAGGCCTCCATGCAGGTCAACATCGTCTCGGCGGACAGGCCCATCTGGTCGGGTCAGGCGCGGTCGGTCACCGTGCCCGGCACCCAGGGGTCCATGGGCATCATGCCCGATCATGAGCCGGTGCTGGCCCTGTTGCAGGAGGGCAACATCCGGGTTCAGGCCACCGATGGCGGTCGTCAGTCCTTCCATGTGGACAGCGGATTCGCCTCTTTCGACAGCAACAAGCTGACTGTGGCTGTGGACCACTACCTGGAGGATGCTGATCAGGGACAACAGTCCTGACTTCCTTTCCTCTTCTGCCCGGCTGGTGCACTTGCATCGGCCGGGTTTTTCTTTTTCGCCTGGAACAGCGACTGATATATTGGCACCTGTGCGAATCATTGTTGCCGACTGCTCCGCCGAATACTCCGGGCGTCTCAATGCCAGTCTGCCGCCGGCCAGACGCGTTCTGCTGATCAAGGCCGACATGAGCTGTCTGATTTTTTCGGAGTTGGGCTCCTACAAGCCCCTGAACTGGATGTGCGCTCCCTGTACCATCAGGGAGATCGAACCCGAGGAGGCGGGCAAGGACGGCACAGGTGTCAAGGCTGGTTCCGTGGCCGGGACCGGTCCGGAGGAGGTAGTCGAAGCTGCCGCGCCCGATGCGCTGATCGCCCAGGAGCAGGATCAGGACCAGGCTCGGCCTGTTCGTAAGGTTCTGCGTGTTTCGGCGGTCAAATCCAGCGATGTACTCACCATCAGGCTCTACCAGGTCTATGCCGATGACAGCTACGACCTGGGGACGGATCCCGGCTTGGTCAAGGACGGCGTGGAAGCGCATCTGCAGCGCTACCTGGCTGAGCAGATTGACCGCATTGGCCCGGGAGCCACCCTGGTCCGCCGGGAGTATCCCACTCCCATCGGCCCGGTGGACATCATGGCCATGGATGGCCAGGGACGGCATGTGGCCATCGAGATCAAGCGGCATGGGGGCATCGACGGGGTGGAACAGCTGACCCGCTATTGCCGCCTGCTCAATCGCGACCCCCTGCTGGCTCCTGTCCGCGGAATCTTCGCGGCCCAGACCATCACACCCCAGGCCAGGGTTCTTGCCGAGGACAGGGGATTCGAGTGCCTGATCCTGGACTACGAGGCCATGAAGGGCGCTGACAGCGATGAACTGACCCTCTTCTGAGACAGTTTTCAGTCTTGTATCGTCTTGCATAGTCAATATGTCAGGCAGCTCACATGGATTCTCATTTGGCTCTATAAGACCCGAAAAGCTACTAGATATTGGGGTTTATGGCCTGACACGCCACTACAGGTGGTATTGTGATCGCGTCTGGGATTGTGTAGAGTGCAAACAACAGGTTCCAAGCAGAGGGCTATAGGGCTTGGAATGTCACGGCTACATTTAAGGGAGAGGCGATTATGTCCATCACGGTCTACACCAAGGCGCACTGTCCCCAGTGTGATGCCACCAAGCGTCAGTTGACCAAGCAGGGGCTGGAGTTCGAGCAGGTGGATTTGACCGAGGATCAGACCTTGATCGACCAGTTTATCGCCCAGGGATTCAAGCAGACCCCCATCGTAGTCACTGACCAGGAGACGTGGAGCGGGTATCGCCCCGATCTGATCAGGAAGGTAGCACAGAGCGCCAAGGTCTTTGCCTGATCAAAACACTCGGAGCCCGGTTCACGAATATGTGGACCGGGCTTTTTTTCATAGCCTGGCCAGCAGTCGGGTTAGTGCAAATCGTGTTGTGCGCCTACTTGGTTAATAGATGCTTGGTAGGTAAGTAATTGGCTGATTTTGTTCTGCAAGTGCTGAATCAGTTGGACTTGTTTGATTGGGCACTGCCTACTTGATATGTGTTGCAATGACAGAGAGGCCATCTGTGGTTTTGGAGTGTATCCGACAGTTTCATAAGGCATGATTTGCAGGTGTCGGTTGGCCTTTGCCGACCAGTGGTCATCTCATTGGTGCCCTTTGCTTGCGGTATGAATACGAATCGCCGTCGAAGTTGCTGTGAGAGCGGATGATAACGCGGTATCCGGTATTCGTATATCCAAAAGCAGAGGAAACCGGCTCGCGTTCCCTAGGATGGTCCACTATATGCCGCAGGCGGCGGGAAGCGGGCGAGAAGCAGTGAAGAGGAGACGATGAACAGGACTCAAGCAAGTAGGGGGGTGGGGGCATGAATTGGACCTTTATGGCGCAGAATCTGCACTTCTTCGTCAACGCGGCCTATGTCACGGTCTTCATCTCCTTCTTCGGCGTGGTGTTTTCCATGCTGATCGGGCTGGTCTGCGCCGGGCTGGAGGTCTTCAGGATTCCCCTGCTCTCGCAGGTGGCCAGGGTATACATTGAACTGTCGAGAAACACCCCGCTCCTGGTTCAGCTCTACTTCCTCTACTTCGGGTTGCCAAAGCTTGGGGTCAACTGGAGCGCCCAGACCTGCGCCATCGTCGGGCTGACCTTCCTGGGTGGCTCCTACATGGCCGAGGCCATGCGTGGCGGACTGGAGGCGGTGCCTCGGGTGCAGATCGAGTCAGCCCGCGTCCTGGGATTCACGCGAGCCCAGACCCTGTCCAGAATCGTGTTGCCCCAGGCCCTGAGCAGCGCCATACCGGGCGTGGTGGCCAACATCATCTTCCTGATCAAGGAGTCATCGGTGGTCTCGGCCATCGCTCTGGCCGACGTCATGTATGTCACCAAGGACCTGATGGGCACCTCCTATGACACCTACGAGTCCCTGACTCTGCTCATCGTCACCTATCTGGTTATCCTGTTGCCCATCTCCGTCATCGGAACGGTTCTTGAGCGGAGGTTCGACTATGCACGGCGTTGAGGTGCTCTTCCAGCCAGGGGTCATGCCCAGGCTCTTCCAGGGGCTCTGGGTGACCGTCTGGATAGCCGGTGTTTCGGTCCTGCTCTCCTTGCCCTTGGGCTTGGTGGTCGGATGGCTGATGACTCTGCGCAACCCCTTGATTCGCTTCCTGATGAGGATCTACCTGGACTTCATCCGCATCATGCCCCAGCTGGCCCTGCTCTTCATCGCCTTCTACGGACTGTCCAGGGCATGGAACCTGAATCTGGATGCCACCGGCGCCTGCCTGCTGGTCTTTGTGCTCTGGGGTGGGGCCGAGCTGGGCGACCTGGTCCGCGGTGCCCTGGAGTCCATTCCCCGCACCCAGGTGGAGTCGGCCTATGTTCTGGGGCTGGGGTCCTGGCAGACCTTCTCCAGGATCATCCTTCCGCAGGCCCTGCGCCGACTGCTGCCGGCCAGTGTCAACCTGGCCACCAGGATCGTCAAGACCACCTCCCTGGCCGCCCTGCTGGGCGTCATCGAGGTCATCAAGGTCGGTCAGCAGATCATCGATGCCAACCGTTTCGCCTATCCGCAGGCAACCTTGTGGATCTACGGGGTGATCTTCTTCATGTATTTCTTCATCTGCTGGCCTCTGTCCCTGGTGGCCCGGCATCTGGAAAAGAGGTGGGCCCATGACTGAGGGGCAGACGACGGCGAACCAGCCACAGGACGAACAGGAGGAGCGGGCGGTGCTGACCGTCGAGCATCTGGTCAAGCAGTATCCGCAGGCTCAGAGCCCTGTGCTCAACGACATCTCCTTCCAGGTGCCCAAGGGCAAGGTCTTTGTGGTTCTGGGTCCCTCGGGCTCAGGCAAGTCCACCCTGCTGCGGACCATAGCCGGACTGGAGCCCATACAGGGCGGCCGCATCCTTCTGGACGGTCAGGTGGTGGAGACCGGTCACCCCCTGGGCAAGCGCAGCGGAGGTCCTGGAGGCCTGATGTCGGGTAGCCGCAGCTCCGACCTGCGCACCAGGATCGGGATGGTCTTCCAGAGCTATGACCTCTTCCCCAACAGGACCGTGCTGGACAACGTGACCCTGGCGCCTGTCCTGGTTCAGAAGCGCAAGCGGGACCAGGCGCGTCAGGAGGCTCTGGAGCTGCTGGACCGGGTTGGTCTGGCCGACCGTCGTGATGCCTGGCCCAGCCAGCTCTCGGGCGGTCAGCGGCAAAGGGTGGCCATCTGCCGGGCGCTCATCCTCCATCCCGAGATCATGCTCTTTGACGAGGTGACCGCGGCTCTGGATCCGGAGATGGTACGCGAGGTCCTTCAGGTCATTCTGGAGCTGGCCGACCAGGGGCTGACCATGATGATCGTCACCCATGAGATGGCCTTCGCCAGGGGCATCGCTGACCATATCGTCCTATTGGATGGAGGCACCCTGGTCGAGCAGTCCGACGATCCGGAGGCCTTCTTCAGCCACCCGGCCACTGACCGGGCGCAACGCTTCCTGTCCACCTTCACCTATGAGCGCAGACGGGATCAGGACCAGAATCAGGAGTCCCGATGAGGACTCCGCATATTCGTCCGGCGGCATTCGCCGGAACCGTCCCCAGGGGCGGACAAAGGAAAGAGAATAGGAAAAGAGGGATCATGACCGCAAGGGTAATGAACCGATTGATACGGGCGGCACTGGCTACGGGGGCGACGATCGCGATGATGGCTTCCATGGCGGCCTGCGGCCCTTCGGCGGCCACCCCCAGTGACGCTGGTAGCGGCTCGGGGAGCAGCTCCGGCTCCTCGGCGGCATCCGGTTCTGCACGCACCCCGGAGCAGATCACCAAGTCCGGGAAGCTCAAGGTGGCGGTCTTCACCGACAAGGCCCCCTTCGGCTACGTGGACAAGGACGGCAAGAACCAAGGTTACGATGTTGTCCTGGCCGAGCGCCTGGCCAAGGACCTGGGCGTCAAGCCCGAATACACCTCGGTGGACCCGGCCGCCCGGGTGGACGTGCTGTCCAGCAACAAGGTGGACGTGGTCCTGGCCAACTTCACTGTCACCGATGATCGCGCTCGCAAGGTGGACTTCGCCAAGCCTTATATGAAGGTCTTCCTGGGCGTGGTCTCCCCGGATTCGGCGCCGATCAAGGATGTCAAGGAACTCAACGGCAAGACCCTGATCATCGCCAAGGGGACTACGGCCGAACCCTACTTCGAACAGCACTATCCGGAAGTCAAGCTGCAGAAGTACGACCAGTACGCCGATGCCTACAACGCTCTGCTGGACCACCGTGGTGATGCCATGAGCACCGACAACACCGAGGTGCTGGCCTGGGCCAAGGCCAACAAAGGCTTCTCGGTGGGCATCACCAAGCTCGGGGACGAGGCGGTCATCGCCCCGGCCGTGCGCAAGGGGAACAAGCCCCTGCTGGACTACATCAACAAGGAGCTGGTCAAGCTGGGCCAGGAGCAGTTCTTCCATGAGGACTACCGCAAGACCCTGGAGCCGGTCTACGGCAGCGCAGCCAACCCCGATGAGATCGTGGTCGAGGGTGGCAAGGACTGACTCGACCATCTGGTTCATGACAGGGGCCCGTACCCATCCGAATGCGATTGGATGGGTACGGGCCCCTGTCTGTCTGAGTTGGTGGATTGGCTGGTCAGTAGGCGGCCAGAATGTCGACGACGAAGATCAGGGTCGAATTGGCCGGAATGCTCTGCTGTTTCTGGCTGCCATAGCCTAGTTCAGGCGGAATGACCAGAAGAACCTGAGAGCCCACCGTCTGGCCTGCCAGACCCTGCTGCCAGCCCTTGACCACCTGGTCCAGGCTGAAGTCGCTGGCCTCACCCCTGTCCCAGGAGGAGTCGAACTGCTTGCCGTCGGAGGCCAGCCACCCGGTGTAGTTGGCGCTGACGCTCTGATGCTGGCCGACCTTGGCCCCCTCGCCCTTGATCAGAGGCTGGACGACCAGTCCTCCCTTGGGCTTGTACCCGTTGAGATCCAAGGAGGGCTTGCCCTTGTCGTCCAGGCTGATCTTGGGCAGGTCGCTGGGCAGGTCGGTCACCTTCTGACCCTGGGCGCGGGTCAGGTTCTTGGACCGGGAGACGAAGGTCAGGGCCATGATATAGGAGTCGCTCGACTGGCTGCTGCCGGAGCCTGACTCATCGATGCCCACGGCCACGGTGGAGTTGACCTTGAGGCCCTTGAAGGTGTCGTAGTAGGCCGGGATGGATTTCTTGCTGATGACGATGGAGCACTCCGGGCTGCTCTTATCCCAGGTGGAGTTGATCACCTTGCCAGTCTTGGCGTCCAGGGCCAGGCTTCTTGTGCATACGCGATCCCCGTCGCGGATGACCTCACCGTTGCCCTCCTGGATGACCTGATGGGTTTGGTTCTCGACCTTGAAGGGGGTCTTGAAGCTGATGTCGGGCTTGCTGCCGAGTTTGCCACTGGCTGATACGCCCTGCATGGTGTCGCCCGAGTGGCCACCTGCGTCGGATTTCCCGCTGCAGGCTGACAGTCCGAGACATAGGGCCAGAGCGGTCATGGCGCCCAGCAGACGCTTGCTGCCTGATTTTCTTGTGATGATGGTCATGGAAGACCAGTTTAGGGCTTATGGGTGATTTCCCGGTGCTGGAAACCATCTCATAGGGTGCCGACGGTAGAATGTGGATAATATGGAGCAAGTACCCGAGGAAAAAGATGAGATGACGCGGCCTGACAAGCCCTCGCGTCACAGCATGATCATGCGCGGCATCGTCACCCCCATCTTCGGACTGCTGGCTGTAACGGCCATTGTGCTGGGTATTCTCAACGCCACGGTTTGGAAGCCTTCCGCCCATGTGGATGCGCATGCGCGCACGAAGGCGGCCTATGTAGTGACCGATCCAGGCGTGCTTCCCCTGGTGGACAGCAAAGTGACCATGCGAGTGGATGTGGCATCGACCGGGACTGCTGCGTCAGCAGATCAGAATTCACAAAAGCCTACCGTCTGTATGGCCCTGACCACGGCCAAGGATGCAGCTGGCTGGACGGCTGGAAACGATGTGGCCCGTGTGCGCGGCTTGGATAATTGGCAGACCCTGTCTGTCGGCAAGGACACCAGTCCTGGCAAGGCCGTCAAAAGCGATCAGGGCGTGGCCTTTCAGGATTCGGATATGTGGCAACAGGTCACCTGCTCCGACAGCAGCGTGTCCATGTCCTTGAAGACCGACGATCCGCAGGCTGTTCTGCTGGTGGCGGTTCCCCAAGGCTCTCATTCCCTGGGGCTGGAGATGCTCTGGCAGCGTGACAAACTGCCCAACTTTGCCATGCCCTTCTACTTTGCCGGTGGGCTTCTGGCCCTGCTGGCTGTTCTTTCGGCTACGGTCTTCGCCATGGATCCGGTCAAACGCCGTAAGCAGACCGATCCTGAACAGGAGGCTGAAGAGACCCCCGAAGTCAGCGTGGCCCAGGCTTTGGGCAGCGCCATTCTGCCTGGTCTCGGAAATCGGCGTAGCCCGGCTTCCGGCCGACGCCTGCGTCACGCTCGCGGCCAGGCGCGGCAGGGGGATCCAGGACCCCCGCCCAGGCCACCTGTGGTGATTGATCCGCGCAATCGGAACCTGGTTGCTGACCAACAGGAGGGTGACGACCGAAGAGCCGACGATGCGTCGTCCACCAGGGTCATCAGTAGCCAGGAGATGGCCTCCTACCTGGCCAGGCTTGCCCACGAGGGGGAGGAGGAGCGCCAATGAGTATGAACAAACCGATGAACAAGGTAGGGGTTGCAGCGGCGCTGGCCTTGTCCTTGGCTCTTTTGCCGGTTCTGTCAGCCTGCGAAGGGCAGGTTCCCCAGGCCAGCCGGACCGAGCCTCAGAGTACTGCAACCACTGCTCCCGCGCCCAACCTAACCCCGGCCCAGGAGGCACGCATCCGCAAGAACATCGGGGCTGTTCTGGATCAGGCCAACGAGGCCAAGGACCCGGCCGGGCTGGACCAGCGGGTCAGCGGCCCTCAGCTGGAGATCCGCACCAGCGAGCTGACCATAGCCCGGGCTACCGGGCAGCTGGATCCCAAGACGACCATTCCTACCACCATCGCCCAGACGGTCATTCCCGGCGATCCGGGCTGGCCACGTTCGGTCTTTTCGATTACCACTACTACGCAGGATCAGCAGTCCAAGCGCCTCTTGGTTCTGGACCAGGAGTCCGCGCATGACAACTACAAGCTCTGGGGTGTTGCGCGGCTCTTCCAAGGAGCCCAGCTGCCAAAGTTCCCGGTGGCCACCATCGGGGCCAGGATGGGGCAGGGCGACGATCAGGGGCTCAAGGCTACGCCGGTGGAGGCCGTGCGCCGCTATGCCGACCTCCTGCAGAATCCCCAGGGCAGCAAGTATGCCAAGGAATTTGCCCAGGATGACTTCCGCAACTCCCTGGGCACGCTGACTCAGGTGGTCCAGCAGGGGATCGAGGCCAACAAGGGCAGCCAGTCGCAGACCTTCACCCCGGCACAGGGGCAGCTGCGGGTCATGCACTCCTCCGATGGAGGCGACCTGGTCGTGGCCCGGATCGATTCGGTCTGGACCAGGCAGGCAGGTGAGGGTCGTGAATCCTCCCCGGCCTCGGATGCCGAGACGGCCCTCTTCGGACAGGGCAAACCCACCAGCACTATGAAGGTCACTTATGTCAACGTGATCGCCCTCTACGTGCCTTCTGCGGACTCGCATGAGCCCATCAGGGCCGTGGGTGCCGAACGTGAGCCCATCAAGGTGGAAGCGGTCTGAGGGGCGGGATTGCGCTGGGTGAACGCCCGTGCCTTGGACTAGATTGGCTTCCAGGAGTTTGCATTCGATGGCGGGCCGAAGCTGCAGTCGGCGACCGCGGGGTTAAGGAGGACTGACATGGCGAACAAGAACGGGCAGGGGCAGCCGGGCGTCTCGCTGGCAGGAGCGGTTGACCTGGGCGCGCTCAAGCACCAGGTTGATGCCGAGCCAGGCCAGCAGGGAGGTGCGCCCGCAGCCGGTGGCTACGTGATCGATACCACCGAGGCCAGTTTCCAGGCCATGGTCCAGACCTCGACCACCTTCCCCATTCTGGTCCTGCTCTGGGTGCCCACCGACGATCGCCTCTTCCCCCTGGCCACCCGTCTGGCCCAGGCCGTCAACGCCCAGGAGGGGCGCATCCAGCTCTCCCGCATCGACATCGCGTCCAATCCGCAGATTGCCCAGACCTTCCAGGTGCAGGGTGCCCCGGCCCTCTTCGCCCTGTTGGCCGGCAGACCCATGCCGATTCTGCAGGGGCTGCCCACTGATGAGGAGATGAACCAGATCACCGATCAGCTCATTCCCCAGGTGATTCAGATGGCGCAGAAGGCCGGTATCACCGGCAGCGCCCCTTACCAGGAGACCAACGACCAGGGACAGGACGAGCAGGCTGGCCAGGCAGCTGCTGATGCCATTCCTCCTGCCCATCAGGAGGCCCATCGGCTGGCCCAGGAGGGCGACTATGCAGCTGCAGCCGAGGCCTACGGCAAGCTGGTCCAGGCCGACTCGACCGACGATCTGGCCAAGCGTGAACAGGCCAAGTGCCTGCTGATGGCCCGTTCAGCCAAGGCCGATGTCCGCAAGGTCCGTCAGGCGGCTGCAGATGCCCCTGATGATCTGCAGGCCCAGTTGGATGTGGCTGATGTGGACATGATTGGCGGCCAGATTCAGGATGCCTTTGATCGCCTGCTGGACTTTCTGGCCGGACACCGGGATCAGACCGATCCCATCCGTCGCCGTCTGCTGGAGTACTTCGTCATTCCTGAACCGACTGATCCCCGGCTGGCCAAGGCCCGTCGCCGTCTGTCCACATTGATGTACTGAATCGTTCCTGGGTCAGGACTCACGGTTCCCATCGAAGTTGGTCAGGAAGCGCGGTCCGCTGGTCTTCAGCTCCCGGTCGAAGTCGGTCGCCCAGTCGCCAAAGGGGTGGTCGGCCAGCCCGTCGTTGGAGAACCGCGGGTCGTCGGTTATTTCGGTGGCGCAAAAGTCGGGGATGGTCAGGTCGGTCACCGGCCCGGTCCGCTCCACCTCGGCCACCACCAGGGGAGCGTTGCCGTCCCCGAAGACATCCAGGTTCCACCAGTCCTCGTCCAGCCAGACCCCATACCGGTTCTTCACAATGGGAATGCCGCCGCGCAGAACCAGCTCCAGGGCGATTCCCGGGTCTATGGCCCGTTCGGCCTCGTAGCGGGTGCCGCCGACAGAGGGGCCTTTGGCCGTCATTGAGGCAGCGTCGAAGTGGTCTCCCTCTTCAAGCAAGGTATGGAGGGCATCGGTCCGGGCCGTCATGGGCACCACCGGATCCACCTGCCCCTGAAGGCGAACCCGCAGGGCGAAGTTGTCCTCATGCACGTAGTAGCTCTGCACAATCAGGGTCGGCCGACTCTCTCCGAGCAGCTCCCGGGGGAGGTCCCGGCAGAAGAATCTGCGCTCGAACTCGAAATCGTCCTCGTCCTCATTCATGGCCATATATCCAATGGTACGGTAGGCAGGGCGTGGCCGCCATTTGCTTGTCCACAGCCCATTGGAGTTGTCCAGGTATGTGAAGGCCGCTTGTGATGGCCGGGTGAAGGAACTACAGTGGAGACTATCCCGAGAGAAGATCATCCGGGAATGTTGGCGGCTTCGCGCCACCGCATGAGGATGCAATGGCGCAACCGGGGCGGTGGCACGAGGCCTTGCCATCACGATACCTACGAAACGCCCGGAATCTTGCGGCAACACGCCGAGAGTGGTTGGCGTCTGACCGACACGTCAGGACGCACATGGGTGCGAAAATGCGCAAAGTGTCCTAGTATGGTCTCTGTTGTCCACTGAAAAGTGGCTGTCGGGTTCGTAGCTCAGCGGATAGAGCGTCTGTCTCCGGAACAGAAGGTCGAGGGTTCGAATCCCTTCGAGCCCACCAAGATGAAATCCCTGCAGCAAGGAAAAGCGCAGGGGTTTTTCTTTATACGACTCCCGTCTGTCATCATGCCCGGGATCATGATCATGGCACTTACTGAATGACTGGATGAAGTAATCGCACCTTATGCGTCACCATATGTGTGGTGAATCACTAAGCTTTTGAGGAACATGACCCTTGGCCCGCTTGTGTCTTCGTCCTCAGGTGCCATAGTGAAAGGGTAAGACCGAACGTCGGGGAGGACCGACGCTTCCGCGTTGTGGCGGAGCCTCCTTTCCGCGGCGAAGCAAAGGAGTTCACATGGCCAATCGAATCAATGCAGGGGATGCTGTCCTTCACGTCCTGGAGCAGTGGGGGGTGCCGCGCATCTATGGCCTGCCCGGCGGTTCCTTCGACTCCATGATGAATGCAATCCACAACGAGCGCGAGCGCATCGACTTCATCCAGGTTCGTCATGAGGAGGCCGGAGCCCTGGCTGCCGCCGGGGAGGCCAAGCTGACCGGCCGGATCGGTGTCTGCTTCGGCTCGTCTGGTCCTGGTGCGGTCCACCTGCTCAATGGCCTCTACGATGCCCGTGAGGACGGCGTGCCGGTGCTGGCCCTGGTGGGCGAGGTGCCCCAGGCCTTTATGAACATGGACTTCTTCCAGGCCATGGATGAGGTGCCTATCTTTACCGATGTGGCCGTATTCGCCCGGGCCGCCACCAACGCCCAAGGGCTGCCGGCCCTGGTGGACGAGGCCATCCGCCGCGCCTATGCCAACCACGGGGTTTCCGTGGTCATCATTCCCAAGGATCTGGCCTGGGCCGAGATCGACGACCGCCCGGTGGCTTCGGCACCCAACTTCCGCAAGCCTGAGCCTCTGAAGCCTGCGGCCGACCAGGTCAGCAAGGCGGTGGAGATCATTCAATCCGCCAAGGCGCCGCTGCTCTACTTCGGCCAGGGCGCTGCTGGTGCTCGCGATGAGCTGGTCGCCATGTCCGAGCGTTTCAAGATGCCTATGGTCTCCACCTTCCCGGCCAAGGGGATCGTGGAGGACACCTATCCTGCCTACCTGCAGTCGGCCGGCCGTGTGGCCACCAAGACCGCCACGGAGGCCATCTACACCTCGGATCTGACGGTCTGGGTGGGTTCGGACAACCCCTTCGGGTCCATGTTCGTCACTCCCAATACCAAGGTCATCCAGATCGACCTGAACCCGGCCAAGCTGGGCAAGCGATTCCAAGCCAACGTGGTCCTTGCCATCCAGGCCGACGCCCGCGAGGCCCTCAAGGCAATAACCGCCGCCGGCCAGGACCAGGAGGAGTCCGTCTTCTACAGGGCCTGCCTGCGCAGCAAGGAGAACTGGGACCAGTGGCTGGCCTCCTTCAACGAAGACACCCGCACGCCCCTGAGGCCCGAGCCCGTCTACCACATCATCGATCAGCAGCTTGAGGACAATGACATTGTCATCCCCGACGTGGGCAATGTGGACATCGACTTCCTGCGTCTGCTGCACCTGAAGCCTACCAACCGCTGGACCGTCTCTGGCAAGCACGCCACCATGGGCTACGCCGTGCCGGCCGCCTTGGCCGCCAAGCTGGAGCATCCGGAATCGACCGTCTACTCCCTGAGCGGCGACGGCGGATTCGCCATGCTCGGTGAGGAGGTGCTGGCCCAGCTCAAGTACCATGCACCGGTCATCAACGTGGTCTTCTCCAATCAGTCCTTGGGCTACATCGAGGCCGAGCAGCGCGACGACAGCCATCAGCCCCTGAGCGGAGTGGACCTGCCCGACACCGATTGGGCCAAGGTCGGCGAGGGCATGGGCGCCCTGGGCTTCACCGTGCGCACGGTGGCCGATGCCCGTCATGCCTTCTCAGAGGCTCGCAAGGCCGACAGGTCCTCGGTCATTGACATCAAGCTGACAGGAGCCAGCCCTCTGGATACCCGCTATATGCGGTTCCCGGAGACCTGCTCGGATCCGGACCAGGTCGAAAACTTCGTCAAGACCTACGAGGCCGGCGATCTGCGCTCCCTGGCCTACTGGATGGGTCAGGAGGCTCGCAAGGGCTGAGACTGGTGCCGCTTGCGCCGGGCGGGCACTCCTATAGTGGAGGGTGTCCGCCCGGGGCTTCGGCCCGGCATGGGTGCGGCGGACCTGAAGAAAGGACGGACTCATGGAAGATGGACCGGAAGAGATCGGCACGCCATATGCGCCTCAGGCTTTGGGGGCTTACAGTCAGGCTGTGAAGGCCGGGGGCTTTGTCTTTGTCTCCGGACAGCTGGGCATCGACCCGGACACCGGCGAGCTGGTGGAGGGCACTGCGGCTGACCAGGCCACCCAGGCCCTGAAGAACGTCAAGAACATCCTGGATGCAGCCGGCACCGGCATGGAAAAGGTGGTCAGGGCCACCATCCTTATGCGGCGGGTGGAGGATTTCACCCAGGTGGATCAGGCCTACTCTCAGGTTTTCATCGGCTCGGTGCGGCCGGCCCGCGTGGCGTTCGGTGGCGCGGACATCCCCAAGGGGGCCCTGGTCGAGATCGAGGTCGTGGCCCTGGCCTGAGACAGGTCGGTTGCTGGTCCCCGCCGTCGCTAGACTTGAGGGCATGAGTCCTGAAGCACTTGCCCGTATCATCTCTTCGACCGCCGTCCAGATGGCCCAGTCAGGCCGCCTGGGAAGTCTGGAGCCCGACATGGTTCCTGACGCCGACCATCTGGCGGTCATGCGCCCCAAGGACCGCTCCCACGGGGACTGGTCCACCAACATCGCCATGCAGCTGGCCAAGAAGGCCGGCATGAGACCTGCTGAACTGGGGCAGGCCCTGGCCGATGCTCTGCGAGAGGCCGACGGGATCGCCCAGGTGGACGTGGCAGGGCCCGGCTTCATCAACATAACTTTGGACTCGGCCTCAGCGGCTGCTGTGGTCGATGCGGTCCTGGAGGCGGGATCCGCCTTCGGGAGCAACGATCACCTGAGCGGGCGCACGCTCAATCTGGAATTCGTTTCGGCCAACCCCACGGGTCCCATCCACATCGGCGGCACACGGTGGGCGGCTGTGGGCGACTCCATGGCTCGCGTCCTGGAAGCCAATGGCGCCAAGGTGGTCAGGGAGTATTACTTCAACGATCACGGCACACAGATCGACCGTTTCTCCCGTTCGCTGGTGGCGGCGGCCCACGGCGAGCCCGTGCCCGCTGACGGCTACAAAGGCTCCTACATCGATGAGATTGCCTCTCGGGTGGTCAAGGAGGCTGCCGAAGAAGGACAGGATATCCTGGCCATGCCCAGGGTGCGCGACGAGGACGGCGCCGAAGGTGACAGCCCCCAGCGCGAGGCCTTCCGCACCCGGGCCGTGCCCATGATGTTCGCCGAGATCCAGCAGTCCATGCGTGACTTCCGGGTCAACTTCGATGTCTGGTTCCATGAGAACAGCCTGTATGAGTCCGGCCAGGTGGACCGGGCCATTGACGAGCTGAGGGCCAAGGGCGACATCTTCGAGAAGGATGGGGCTACCTGGTTCCGCTCCACCACCTACGGTGACGACAAGGACCGGGTGATCATCAAGTCCGACGGCCACGCGGCCTATGTGGCGGCCGACATCGCCTACTACCTGAACAAGCGGCGCAGGGCCAAGGATCCCTGTGACGAGGCCATCTACATGCTGGGCGCCGACCACCATGGCTACATCGGCAGGATGATGGCCATCTGCGCGGCCTTCGGGGACACCCCAGGCGTGAACATGCAGATTCTGATTGGCCAGATGGTCAACGTCATCAAGGACGGTCAGGCCGTGCGCATGAGCAAGCGGGCAGGCAACGTGGTGACCATCGACGATCTGGTGGATGCCGTGGGTGTGGATGCAGCACGGTATTCCCTGGCCCGCACCGACTACAACCAGAGCGTGGACATCGACCTGGACCTGCTGGCCTCGCACACCAACGACAACCCCGTCTACTACGTGCAATACGCACACGCCCGCTCCAAGAATGTAGATCGGAATGCAGCCCAGGCGGGTATCGACCGGTCCGGGGCCGACCTGTCCCTGCTGGACACTGCCGCCGACAATGATGTTCTGGGCGTCTTGGCTCTTTACCCCAATGTTGTTCAGACCGCTGGCGACCAGAAGGCCCCTCACCGGGTGGCCCACTACCTGGAGCAGCTGGCTGGGGTCTATCACCGCTGGTACAACCTGGAGCGCGTGGTGCCCATGGAGCCTACTGGCCGGGCTGATCTGGACCAGGATGAGGACAGGAATCCACAGCCGGCCCGTGCGGCGGCACGTCTGCGGCTCAATGACGCCGTGCAGCAGGTCATCGCCAACGGTCTGGGGCTGCTGGGCGTCCAGGCCCCGGACCGTATGTAAGCCTGAAGGTCACCGGGAGGTCGTTGATGGAAACAGGGATGTGCGGGCTGGGGCCCGACGGGTTCTGGCCCGGGGCTCTGCAGCGGGACCGTCAGGGCATGCTGACCATGCACAGGTGCTCCATGGAGGACCTGGCCAAGCGTTACGGCACCCCCATGTATCTGATGGACACCGAGATGATGGCGGAACGGGCCTCGGCCTTCTGTCAGGCGGCCCTGCGGGATCTGGGCGGTGCGACCACCAGGGTCAGCTACGCCGGCAAGGCCTTCCTGAGCAAGGAGACCGTGCGGATCATGCTGCGCCAGGGGCTGGATATCGACACCTGTTCCCTGGGCGAGATGCTGATTGCCCAGGCCGCCGGCGCCCCTGGCCGCCGTCTGGTCCTGCACGGCAACAACAAGTCCGACCAGGAGATCGACCTGGCTGTGAGGGAGGGCTACAGGGCCATCGTCATCGACGCGCCCGACGAGCCTGCCCGGATTGCCGCTGCTGCTAGGGCGCAGGGTCGTCGCGCCAAGGTCATGCTCCGGGTGACCGTGGGTGTGCACGCCGGCGGTCACGAGTACATCTCGACGGCCCATGAGGATCAGAAGTTCGGCATCCCCCTGCTGCCCCAGGGCACCGACGTAGGCCTGCTGGACCTTGGGCCTGAGCCGGGTTCCTCCGAACAGGCTGTGGCAGCGACTTCGGCGGCCACGAAGGCAAACGGCTACTCAGCTCCTGTCGATTCCGTGGTTTCACCTTCCTCTTCGGCCCTGTATTCCGCTGCCAACGGGCCTGCTGAACCGGCTGATCCCGCCCGGATCAAGGCCATGTCCGCCCTGGCTGACGGACCGGCTATCGCCCTGCTCAAGGAGATTCGTTCCCACGAGAAGGAACTGGAGCTGGTGGGCATCCACACCCATATCGGCTCACAGATCCATGACTCTTCGGCCTTCATCGAGGCCGCCCGACGCATGATGCTGCTGAGGCACACCTTCTGGGCCACTGACGGATACCTGATGCCCGAGGTGGATCTTGGCGGCGGCTTCTCCGTGCCCTACACCCCGGATGAGGATCGGATGGATCTGGACCAGACCCTGACTAGCCTGGGGGCTGACATGGTCGCCATCAACCGTCGCTTGGGCATGCCCATGCCGGTCATCGCCTTCGAGCCCGGCCGTTGGATCGTGGCACCCTGTGGCATGAGTCTGTACCGGGTGGGCACCGTCAAGCCCGTCCCCCTGTCTGACGGAAGCGTGCGCACCTACGTTTCGGTTGACGGCGGCATGAGCGACAACATCCGTCCGGCCCTCTACGGAGCCGAATACACTGCCGTTCTGGCCAACCGACCGGGCAGCGTGGATCGGATTCAGGCCCGTATCGTCGGTAAGCACTGCGAATCGGGGGATATCCTGGTGCAGGATGTGGCCCTGCCTGCCGACATTCGCCGGGGTGATCTGCTTTTGGTGCCGGTAACCGGCGCCTACGGGCGGACCATGGCCAGTAATTACAACCAGGCTCTGATTCCTCCTGTGGTAGGTCTGGACCAGTCCGGCGCCCATCTGATGCTGCGGCGGCAGACCATGGATGACCTGCTGGCCTTGGACCAGGGATGAGTCCCGCCCTCGGATGGAATCAGCCGCTGGGGGTGGATAAGGGTGTCGGATTGGCTTTCTAAGATGGAGCAACACCCGGTGACAGGCCCCGTTGGGGCGGATGGAGGACCATATGCCTGAACGCATGCAGCAGCAGGAGGCCGTCAGGCCCATCCGCATAGCACTTCTAGGGGCAGGGACCGTAGGTTCCCAGACCGCCCGCCTTCTGGTGGAGCAGAGCCGGGATCTGGCCAGTCGGGTGGGCCGTCCCCTGCAGCTGGTGGGCATCGCAGTCCTCCACCCTGACAAGGTCAAGGCAGATTGGATTGATCCGTCACTGCTGACCACAGACTCAGCCGGCCTGGTCACCAGGGCGGATATCGTCATCGAGCTGATCGGCGGGATCGAGCCGGCCCGCACCCTGCTGCTCAAGGCCATTGAGTCCGGCGCCAGCGTGGTCACCGCCAACAAGGCCCTGCTGGCCCAGCACGGTCCTGAGCTCTACCGGGCTGCTGAAGAGCGTGGAGTTGACATTTACTTCGAGGCGGCCGTGGGCGGGGCCATCCCCATCGTGCGGCCCCTGCGCGAGTCTCTGGTGGGAGACGGCATCACCAGCCTGGTGGGCATCGTCAACGGGACCACCAACTACATTCTGGATGAGATGACCACCAAGGGTCTTCAATTCGACCAGGCCCTGCGCGATGCCCAGGCCAAGGGCTTTGCTGAGGCGGACCCCACCGCTGACGTGGACGGGCTGGATGCAGCCGCCAAGGCCGCCATCATGGCCACGCTGGCCTTCCACACCGATGTGCGCCTGGACGATGTTCCCGTGGAGGGCATCCGTGCCATCACCGCCGACGATATTGCAGCAGCACAGACCGAGCATCGGGTCATCAAGCTTCTGGCCGTAGCCGAACGCGGCGAACAGGGTATCTCCGCCCGGGTCTATCCGGCGCTGATTCCCGACAGTCACCCCCTGGCCTCGGTCCATGGCAGCTTCAACGCCGTCTTCGTCACCGCCAAGGCCGCCGACGACCTCATGTTCTACGGCCGGGGTGCCGGTGGAGCGCCCACAGCATCAGCCGTTGTGGGGGACGTGGTCACCGAGGCCCGCCACATCGTCCAGCATGGCATGGGACCGGGGATTCCCATGTATGCCAACATCCCCATGGCCCCGCTGGATGCATCCCGGGCCGCCTTTGCCGTCCGTTTCCTGATACATGACAAGCCTGGCGTGCTGGCGGCCATCGCCCAGGTCTTTTCCGAGGCGGGCATCTCCATCAACGGAGTCAACCAGGACATCAAGCCCACACTCCATGATCCGGGCTACAGCGGCGAGATCCAGCAGCTGCGCGTGGTCACCCACCTCTGCGACGAGGTGACCCTGCGGCAGGTGGTTAAACGGATCTCCACCTTCGACTCGGTCACCGGGCAGGCCTCCATCCTGCGCGTCTTCGATCGGCAGGCCCAATGATGACCGCTGCTGTAGAGGGCCCGTCCACTGTGCGGGTGCGTGTGCCAGCAACAAGCGCCAACCTGGGATCGGGTTTCGATGCGGTCGGTCTGGCACTGGACTACCATGACGAAATCGTCTTCACGCGTTCCGTGGACCTGGGCGATACCACCGCCTATGTGGTCATCAAGGGTGAGGGGGAGCGGACCCTGCCCCGAGACGAGACCCATCTGGTCGTCTCCACCTTTAGGCGGGCCTGCCAGGTCTTTGGGCTGCCAAGGTTCGGGTTCATCATGCGCGCGGTCAACCGCATCCCCCAGGCCAGGGGGTTGGGATCCAGCGCCGAGGCCATCGTGGCCGGGATCGCTGCGGCTGCGGCCTTTGCCCACACCGGCCCCCTGCGCCGTGATGCCGTCTTCGCACTGGCCGCCCAGATCGAGGGGCATCCCGACAATGTGGCGCCTGCCGTCTACGGGGGGCTGACCGTCTCCTATGACCTGGCCACTGATGAAGGGGTGGGTTCCCTGCCCATAGCCGGGGGTGCACCCTTGGAGGGCGGTTACCACACCCTGCGCTACAAGGTGGATCCGTCCATCAAAGCCACGGTCTTCGTCCCTGGCGCTCGCCTGTCCACGCAGAAGGCCCGCCAGGCCCTGCCCAACCGGGTGCCTTACGCGGATGCCGTTCACAACCTGTCAAGGGCGGCCCTGATTCCCGGCGCACTGAACCCCGTGTCCCTGGATGATCCGGGGACCGAGTCCGCCGAGCAGGCTGCCAGGGCCAACGCCCTGCTCTTCGTAGCCACCCAGGACCGGCTCCATCAGCCATACCGGGCCGGGCTCATGCCCTCCTCAACCAAGCTCCTGCAACTCCTGCGCCGTCAGGGCTACGCGGCGGCGGTCTCTGGAGCCGGGCCCTGCATTATCGTCCTGCACTACGGGGAAGCTGAAAACGAGCTGCGGACTCTTGCCAAGGACTATCTGGATTCCGGTCGCTGGCGGATTCTGCCCCTGGACGTGGACTGCCAAGGGGTCCAGGTGGAACGGGACCAGGAAGGCAATCGTGAACACTGAAGACAGGCATATCCCTCTTATCCTGGCCTCATCCTCCCCCTCCAGGCGGCGGCTTCTGGTCCAGGCGGGCATTGACCCCGTCATCCGACCATCAAAGGTGGATGAGCCGGCTGTGCTGGCGGAACGGGCTCGTACACTGGGTTGTCACCTGGAGGACCTGGATACGCGCGAACGGGTCAGTGTCCTGGCTGAGGCCAAGGCTTCGGCTGTCCAAGCCACCATGGATGCCGTCAAGGATGCCGAAAGGCGCTCGCGTGGCGAACTGGTCACGTTCAGGCCTCTGAGCCAGAGCGATTCTGGTGCATCCTCCCGGAATCCCATGAGCCAGGTCCTTGGGGCCTGGGGCGGGATGATCGGTGCCGAGCGCGGACCCCTCCTGCTGGGATGCGACTCGCTATTCTGCATGGACGGGCTTGTCATGGGCAAGCCTCATAAGCCGGAGCGTGCTCTGGAACGGCTGATGGCCATGCGCGGCCGAACCGGCACCCTGGTCACTGGTCATTGTCTGATCGATCTGGCCACCGGTCGTCGGGCCCAAGCGGTCAGCAGCGCTCAGGTGACTTTCGGAGACTACGACCGGGCCGTCATTCAGGCCTATGTGGCCACCGGCGAACCCTTGGAGGTGGCCGGATCCTTCACCTTGGAGGGATTGGGCAGCGCCTTCATCCAGGGCATCCAGGGCGATCCCAGCGGGGTGATGGGATTGAGCATGCCCACCCTGCGCGCCCTGTCCCAGGAGCTGGGCGTCTCCTGGCCTGACCTGTGGGCCGAACGCGTCATGCCCGAGCAGCAACAGACTGCCGGATCGACGCACGGTCCTGAAGGACTGGTCGCCCCCGTGGAGAACGTCCATCAGCCTGGCGACGGATGGGTTGACTGTGCTTGCGGTAAGCGGCACTGGGGGCTCAATGGGGCTGCTGGCGTCTTGCTGGCCCGGCGTGATGCCCGTACCGGGTCGCCGGTCAGCGTGCTTCTGCAGCACCGGGCGCGCTGGAGCGCCGAAGGTGGCACCTGGGGTGTGCCGGGCGGTGCCATCTCCGACGGGGAGAACCCCCTGGAGGGCGGCCTGCGCGAGAGCTATGAGGAGGCCAACATCCGCCCGGAGGACATTCAGGTGGTGGGTTCCTACCTGGAGGACCATGGCCCCTGGGGCTACACGACCATCCTGGCCTTCGAGCGTCCCGGCCACCAGGTCGATCCGCGCATGAATGACGATGAGAGCATCGCCCTGGAATGGGTGGATCTGGACAAGGTCGCGGATCTTCCCCTTCTGAAGGCCTTCGGTCAGGACTGGCCACACTTCCGGCAACGCTTGGAGACCCTGGCGGACGAAGGCTGAGCAGGAGGCCTGTCCGGGCTCATCAACTCAGCAGCAGAGCGATCAGGGCGATGACCACAGGCGAGCTGATCGTGCTCAGCAGGATGCCGTCCCTGGCGAAGGTGGTTCCCACCTCGTAGCGGGCTGCGTAGTTGTAGACGTTCTGGCCGGTGGGCAGGGCCGCAAGAACCACGCACCCGTACAGCTCCGCTCCGCTGAAGCCCATCATGAACCGGGCCAGCAGGTAGGCGATTATGGGCATGACCAGATTCTTCAGGATTACCGCGCTTATGGTGGCCCGGCGGTCGGTGCCCCGGCCCATGGGCCGCGAACCCCGCAGGGACATGCCGAAGGCCATGAGGATCATGGGCACGGCCGACTGTCCGATCATGTCGATGGGTTTGTAGACGAAGTCGGGTATGACGAAATGGCCGACCTGGGCGCTGATGGCCGATATCACTATGCCGCCTATGGAGCCGATGAGGATGGGCTGTTTCAGAGGCTGTTTGAGGATGGTTTTGACCGAGAGTTTGCCGCTGGTGGTTGCGTCCAGAACGGTCAATCCGATGGGGGTGAACAGGGCCTGTTGCATGACCAGGATGGGTGCCACCAGTGTGGGATTGCCGAGAATATAGGTGGCTACGGGCAGCCCGATGTTGTTGGAGTTCAAATACAGGGAGTCGAGAGCGCCGATGGTGGCTTCGGCAGCCGGCAGGTGGAAGCTGGCCGCGTTCAGGGCCACGAAGAGCAGACCCACGGCCGCCGCCGACAGGAAGGCCACGATGATGCTGGGGTGGAAGATGACGGACAGCTTCTGCTTGGAGAGGATGGCGAACATCAGGCAGGGCGTTGAGACAAAGAAGGAGTATTTGTTGAGCACCAGCTGGGCCGTGGGACCGCCTACATGGAAGCGGGCGGCCACATAGCCCACGGCGATGACCACGCCGATGATGAAGAATCCTTCCATGGCACTGAGCAGTCCAGGCACCCCGGCATCCTCCTCGTCTCGCATGGTGGACGGCGGCCTCCCAGGCGGAGGGTCACCGCTTCCGTCGTCCCCATTGTGCCACCCGGACCTCATGCTTGCTGCTGTAGGTCCATCTGCGCTCCTTCGGCCCGCTAGCATGGCACTATGGCCAAGAACACACAGACGGATATTGATCTTCTCGCCGGCGTCCGGGGGGCTGAACCTGCCCAGGCCCTGGCAAGATTACTTGAGTCCATGACCGCCATACCTTCGGTCAGCGGTCAGGAAACCGCCTTGGCCGATGCCGTCCAGAGGGCCCTGTCCTCACGGGCTGACCTCTTGGTCCGTCGGCTGGGCGACACGGTTGTGGCCTCCACCCAGCTGGGTCGTCCCCACCGCATCGTCCTTGCCGGGCATTTGGACACCGTGCCCGTGGATGGGAACCTGCCCCCGCGCTGGCTGGAGCCCGGCGACCCGGCCATCCGCACCGATCTGGCCGCCGCCCACCCTGCATCCCGGGTGCTCTACGGCCGAGGCACAGCCGATATGAAGGCCTCGGATGCCGTTTTTCTTCATCTGGCACTCACCCTGCAGGAGCCGGTCTATGACCTGACCTTCGTCTTCTACGACCATGAGGAGGTCCAGGCCGACCTGAACGGGCTGGGTCGGGTGGTAGCCGCCCACCCCGACTGGGTGCGGGGGGATTTCGCCATCATCGGCGAGCCCACCGACTGTGCCATCGAGGCCGGCTGTAATGGAACCATGCGCTTCGACCTGATCACCCACGGTACGGCGGCCCACTCCGCCCGTGCTTGGATGGGCAGCAACGCCATCCACGCGGCCGCGCCCATTCTGGACCGTCTGGAGCAGTACCGTCCGGCTACGGTGCGGGTGGATGGCCTGGACTACCGGGAGGGGCTCAACGCCACCATGATCGAGGGCGGCCTGGGCACCAACGTCATTCCAGACCGCTGCCGGGTGCACGTCAACTACCGGTTCGCCCCCGACAAGAGCCTGGCCCAGGCCAAGGAGCTGATGATGGGTCAGGGGACAGGCGCCGAGCTGGGCAATGGCGAGCATATGGCCTTGGGTGGGGTCTTCCAGGGGTTCTCGGTGCGTATGTGCGACGAATCGCCCGCGGCCCGTCCGGGCCTGAATTCGCCCTGGGCCCGTTCGCTGGCCGACCTGGTCGTCCGGACCACTGGCCAGCAGCCTCGCGCCAAGCTGGGATGGACCGATGTGGCCCGATTTTCAGCCCTTGGCCTACCAGCCGTCAATCTGGGCGCGGGGAACCCCCTGCTGGCCCACAAGGCCGACGAACAGGTGCCCCTGGATGACCTGGTCCGGCTGGAAGCAATACTGGTCGAATGGCTCAATGGACCTGATGGCTGCTGAACTGTGACATACTAGATGACGGTGGTTCTGCCTGACCACTTGCAGCGTAGGCGTTGATCCCCCCGGACGGAGACCCAGTGATCCGTGTGGGCGTCGGTGTCCGCCTGCGTCAGGAAGACTTTTTGCCAAGGTGTTTCGATCGGGCGTACATAGGTGCGCGGTTGCAGTGAGAGTGCAGCGTGAGGACGGATCGGAACCGTGAGAGCGGCGCGAGGCGGCGTGCCGCAAGGAGCATTGTGCCCGGAAAAACGAATACTGAGGATACCCAGGATAATAGGTCCGCCATCGGTGATGGGCAGGGCCGGCAGGTCGAGGAGACCGCCGGTTCCGGCACCCGTCGCCGTACTGGACGACGTGTGGTCAGGGTGGCCGGCGCCGCCGGTGCCGACGTGCCTGTGAAGGTCGAGGCCGAGAAGCGCAAAACCTCCCGCAAGGCCAATGAGGAGGACGACGAGTCCAAGCCCTCCGCCACCCGTCGCCGTCGCACCCGCAAGCCCAAGGAGGATCAGGCGGCCGATCAGAGCGCCCAGGAGGATGGGAGCGAGTCCAAGTCGGCCAGGGCGACCACTCGTCGTCGCACCCGAACTACTGCCCGTCGACGCACCGAGGAGCATGCCCAGGAGGGCGAACCTGATCAGGACCGCCAGGAACGTGCCCTCGAGGCTGTGGAGGCTCTGACTTCGGGCCGCAGCCAAAGGACAGACCGAAAGGCCGAAAAGCAGGATGAGGGTCCGCGTGCCGCCCGTGCCTCCCGTCCCCGTCCCATGACATCCCTGCTCTTCCAGGAGCCCGTCATACCCGCCTCCCGGCCTGAGCAGGATGAGCGTGAGGACCGGGATGAGGAGGATGAGGATACCGAGCAATCGTCCAAGACCTCCCGCCGGAACAGGTCCAGGAGTACTTCAGAGGGCGGCTCACGCCGTTCACGAAGGCTCAACGCCGAGGAACGCAGGGCTGCCGACGAGGTGGAGCGCATCGAGGAGGACCTGGATCACGAGGGCATCTCCTTCGTGGTCGACGATGATCAGGAGCAGGACGAGGACCAGCAGGAGTCCGGCACCCGCACCCGTCGTCGTCGCCGCGCCAAGAGCGAGGATGAGGACTCTGAGAAGTCCGTTTCCACTCGTCGTCGCCGTCGCGGGCAGGAGAAGGACAAGGACAAGGACAAGGATGACGAGGATGAGGCCCCGCTGACCCGTCGTCGCCGTCGTCGCAGGGGTTCCAAGTCCGCTGAGGGCGAGTCAGAGGAGTCCGGCACCCGCCGTTCGCGCAAGCAGCAATATATTGACGAGATCACCGACGTGGAAGGCTCAACCCGCCTGGAGGCCAAGAAGCAGCGTCGGAGGGACAACCGCCGCGAGCGCTCCCGTCAGTCACAGCTGGTCGAGCAGGACTTCCTGGCCCGCCGCGAAAACGTCAACCGTCTGATGGTGGTCCGCGAGAAGGAGCACCACACCCAGATCTCGGTCATCGAGGACGACATCCTGGTGGAGCACTACGTCTCCGACATCCAGGAGGTCTCCACTGTCGGCAACATCTACCTGGGCCGGGTCCAGAACGTCCTGCCCAGCATGGAGGCTGCCTTCGTGGATATCGGTCAGGCCCGCAACGGCGTGCTCTATGCCGGCGAGGTCAACTGGGATTCCACTCGTCTGGAGGGCCAGCCTCGCCGGATCGAGCTGGCTTTCAAGTCCGGCGATCCTGTGCTGGTCCAGGTCACCAAGGATCCCATCGGTCACAAGGGTGCCAGGCTGACCTCGCAGGTCACGCTGGCCGGCCGCTTCCTGGTCCTGGTGCCCTCAGGCGGCATGACCGGTGTCAGCCGCAAGCTGCCCGACCGCGAACGTTCCCGCCTCAAGAGCATTGTCTCCAGGGTGGCTCCCAAGGACATGGGCGTCATCATCCGAACCGCGGCCGAGGGGGCCAGCGAGGAGGCCCTGACCAAGGACCTGGAGAACCTGCAACGTCAGTGGAGCAAGATCGAGGACAAGCGCAAGGAGTTTCTGCACGGCAAGCGCCCAAAGCTGCTGCAGGGCGAGCCGGACGTGGCCATCCGCGTGGTCCGCGACATCTTCAACGACGACTTCACCAAGCTGGTGGTCCAGGGCGAGGGGGTCTACGAGAGGGTCCGCAACTACCTGGAGACCATGGCACCCGACCTGGAGGAGAAGCTTGAGCACTGGGATCCGGCCGAACACCAGGGCAAGGATGTCTTCGACCGCTGGAGCATCGACAGCCAGCTGCGCAAGGGTATGGAGCGTCAGGTCTACCTGCCCTCCGGTGGCTCCCTGGTCATCGACCGCACCGAGGCCATGACCACCATCGATGTGAACACAGGCCGCTTCATAGGCAAGGGCAAGTCCCTGGAGGAGACAGTGACCCGCTGCAACCTGGAGGCCTCCGAGGAGATCGCCCGGCAGCTGCGCCTGCGTGACATCGGCGGCATGATCATGATCGACTATGTGGATATGGTCATGCCGGCCAACCGCGACCTGGTCCTGCGCCGTCTGGTGGAGTGCCTGGCCCGGGACCGCACCAAGCACCAGGTGGCCGAGGTCACCTCCCTGGGGTTGGTACAGATGACCCGTAAGCGGGTGGGTCAGGGTCTGGTCGAGGCCTTCTCCGAGGAGTGCCCTACCTGCCATGGCCGTGGCTTCATCCTCCACGACAAGCCGACCATCTCCGCCTCCTATGCCGACCCATACGCGGTCAAGGGTGGCGACCCCTTCGTCAAGACCAACAAGCATGGGCATGGCTCTTCTACCAAGGAGACCTTGTCCACCGGCTCGACACCTGCAGTCAAGGCCAAGCTGGCCAGGATCGCTGCGGCGGCCCAGGCGGCGTCGGACGAGGACGATGCCCAGGCTGGGACGGCGGATGTCGCCAAGGAGTCATAAACTGAATTTCGTTTTGTCGGCGGGGCAGGCACATTTGACGACGCGGTGTGTTTGCTTCTATACTGGTTAGCTGGTGTCTGGACGGGTCCGTCAATCGCATGGCAGGACTCGGATGCCGGGCGCATACAGCTTTGGACAACAGGCAAGGTAGGGCTATGTACGCGATTGTGAAGGCCGGAGGCCATCAGGAGAAGGTCGAGGTCGGTGACCAGATCACGGTCAACCGTCTGGCTGCCAGGAAGGGCGAGTCGGTCGAATTTCCGGTCGCGCTGGTCGTCGATGGATCCAAGGTGACCATGGCCGCCAAGGATCTGGCCAAGATCTCCGTCAAGGGCGAGGTCGTGGACGACGAGGCCAAGGGCCCCAAGATCAACATCCAGAAGTTCAAGAACAAGACCGGCGTGGCGCGCCGCAAGGGCCACCGCCAGAAGCAGACCGTGGTCAAGATCACGGCCATCGCCTGAGGGCCTAGGTCGAGGTAGGAAAGGAACCAGACATGGCACATAAGAAGGGCGCGTCCAGCTCACGCAACGGGCGCGATTCGAATGCACAGTACCTGGGCGTCAAGAAGTTCGGCGGCGAGGCCGTAGTGGCCGGCAACATCATCGTTCGCCAGCGTGGCACCAAGTTCCATCCCGGTCAGAATGTCGGCCTGGGCAAGGACCACACCCTCTTCGCTCTGACGGACGGCACCGTTCGGTTCGCCAACCGGCGTGACCGCAAGGTCGTTGACGTGCTTACCGCCTGATTGCCCCTTATCGGCATCGGCCAAAGGCCATCCCTGTCATGGGGTGGCCTTTTTGCATATGTTCTGCCTATGTATGGAGATGCCGGGCATTCAGCTCTCAGGGGCCGCATGTCAGGCCGGATTGAGTACCATGGGCCCCTATGAGTGCATTTGTGGATCAGGTCACCGTCCATGTCAAGGGTGGCGACGGCGGCAATGGGGCTTCCTCCATCCGCCGCGAGAAGTACAAGCCCCTGGCCGGGCCCGATGGGGGCGATGGCGGCCAGGGCGGCTCGGTCATTCTTCAGGCCGATGCCAACGCCACCAGTCTGCTGGACTACCGCTTCCTGCCGCATCGCCAGGCCGAATCAGGCACCATGGGTCTGGGCGGCGACAAGGACGGCAGCCGTGGCCAGGATCTGATTTTGCCGGTCCCTGTGGGCACTGTGGTCTTCACCGCCAAGGGCGGCCAGGGCGAGCGCAAGCAGCCGGGTGAGCGCCTGGCCGATCTGGCTCATGCAGGGGACCGGTTCGTGGCGGCCCAGGGCGGCGTGGGAGGCCTGGGCAACCGCTCCCTGGCCACCAAGGCCAGACGTGCCCCCGGCTTCGCACTGCTGGGGGACCCCGGGCAGGAACGCGACCTGGTGCTGGAGCTCAAATCCATCGCCGATGTGGCCCTGGTCGGTTTCCCCAGCGCAGGCAAGTCAAGCCTGGTGGCGGCCATGAGCGCGGCCCGGCCCAAGATCGCCGACTACCCATTCACTACCCTGGTACCCAACCTGGGCGTGGTCCAGGCAGGGGAAAGCCGTTTCACCATGGCCGATGTGCCAGGGCTGATTCCGGGGGCATCCCAGGGCAAGGGCCTTGGGCTGGAGTTTCTGAGGCACATCGAGCGCACCGAGATCATCGCCCACGTCATTGATTGCGCCACCCTGGAGCCTGATCGGGACCCCATGGGCGACTATCGGGCCCTGGAGGAGGAGCTCTCCCGCTATGCCGACCGCCTGGAGCTTCCGCTGGGGGCGATCCCCATGGCCGAGCGGCCCAGGGTGATCATCCTCAACAAGGCCGACCTGCCGGAGGCCCGCGAACTGGCCGAATTCGTCCGGCCCGACTTCGAGGCCCTGGGTCTCAAGGTCTTCATAGTCTCCACAGCCTCGCATCAGGGGCTCAAGGAACTGGGCTACTACCTGGCCGGTCTGGTGGACCGTCTGCGCAGGCAGCTGCAGGAGCAGCAGGAAGCCAGACAGCAGGAGCGCGTGGTCATCCACCCCCTGGAGCGGCGGCGCAGGAGTGGCGACCGGTCCGGCGACTTCACTCTTGAGCGGCATCAGACCCGGTCCGGACAGACCTGGTTCAGGGTCTGCGGAGCCAAGCCCGAGCGCTGGGTGCGCCAGACCAACTTCGACAACGAGGAGGCCGTGGGCTATCTGGCCGACTGCCTGGCCCGGATGGGTGTGGAGGATGCCCTGCGCAAGGCCGGAGCCAGACCCGGGGACGAGGTCCGCATCGGTCCTGGTGACGATGCGGTGGCCTTCGACTGGGATCCGAGCGTGGCTGCCGGGGCCGAAATGCTGGACGGCACCCCCCAGGTGGCCCGGGGCCGTGACCTGCGTCTGGAGGAGAGCCAGGGGCTCAACCGCCGCCGTACCAACAGCGAACGCCGCCGCCAGTACCACCAGATGATGGACGCCCGGCAGGCGGTGCGTCAGGTCATGGAGCAGGAGCGGCGCCAGGGACACTGGGCCGACCCCTCCGTGGACGACGATCCCCACGACAGGCAGGGTCTGCTGGGGCGCGGGGACTCGGAGTCCGCCGGTTCGGAGGAGGCCGGGCAATGACCGGAGGGGAGGGATCCGACGAGGCAGCGGTCCGCTCCCGGGTGGCCCAGGCCCGCACCATGGTGGTCAAGGTGGGATCCAGTTCCCTGACCGATCCCCACGGGCACCTGGACCTTGGCCGCCTGCGCTCGCTGGTAGGGGCCCTGGCCTCGGCTGCTCTGGATGGCGCTCGCCTGGTCCTGGTCACCTCCGGGGCCATCGCCGCCGGCTTCGGCACCCTGGGGTTTGACCAACGTCCCGGTGACGTGGCCACCCAGCAGGCTACGGCCTCGGTGGGCCAGGGTCTGCTCATGGCCCAGTACGAGACCGCCTTCGCCCGCTATGGCCTGCGTGTTGGCCAGATCCTGATCACCGCCCGTGACACCACCCATGCCGTCCAGTACCGCAACGCCCGGCGCACCCTCTGCCGTCTGCTGGATCTGGGGGTCACCCCCATCGTCAACGAGAACGATGCCCTGGCCAGCAACGAGATTCGATTCGGCGACAACGACCATCTTTCGGCCCTGATTGCCAACATCGTCAGCGCCGATGCCCTGGTCCTGCTCACTGATGTGGATGCCCTCTACACCGAGCCCCCATCCAGGCCCGGGGCGCGCAGAATCGGCTTCGTGCCCGATGTGGCGGCCATCATGGACCAGGTGGATGCCCAGGGTTCCGTCTCCGGGCTGGGAACCGGGGGCATGTCCACCAAGCTGGAGGCGGCTCGGATTGCTGCGGCCTCCGGCATGCCCGTGGTCCTGACCCGCGCCGACCTTGCAGGTCCTGCCCTGGCCGGGGACCGGGTGGGCACCCTCTTCGCCCCCATCCGTCCGCGGGGCTCCTCGCACCGGCTCTGGATCAAGTTCGCCTCCCGGCCCCGGGGTGGCTATCTGGTGGATCAGGGGGCTGTCAAAGCCCTGCGCGGCGGAAGGGCCAGTCTGCTGGCAGCTGGTGCCAGATCGGTCCAGGGTGAGTTCTCGGCCGGGGACCCGGTCTGGATCCACGATGAGTCCGGTCACCAGGTGGCCAAGGGCCTGTCCGGCTACGACTCCGAGGAGGCCCAGGACATGCTGGGCCTGAACACCAAGGAGCTCCGCCGCCGACTGGGTGCCCACTATGCCCACCCGCTGGTGCATCGGGACTCTCTGGTCCTGGTCTGAGCACAGCCCTGGGGGTGCTGGGCGGTAGCATGGCAGCATGACTATGGCGCAATGGCAGACCCTGAGCAGACGCATAGATGCGGTGGCCCCCAGTGCCACCCTGGCCGTGGATTCAAAAGCCAAGGCCATGAAGGCCCAGGGCATGAATGTGATCAGCTTCGGTGCCGGCGAACCCAACTTTCCCACGCCTGACCACATCGTGCAGGCGGCGGCCCGCGCCTGTCTGGATCCGCGCAACCACCGCTATACGCCTACGGCTGGTCTGCCCCAATTGAAGCAGGCCATCGCCGACAAGACCTTGCGCGACTCGGGTTACCGGATCGACCCGGATCAGGTGGTGGTCACCAACGGCGGCAAGCAGGCCGTCTACGAGACCTTCCAGATCCTCTTGAACCCTGGCGATGAGGTCATCATTCCCGCACCCTATTGGACCAGCTATCCCCAGATGGTCCTGCTGGCTGGCGGTCGGCCGGTCCCGGTGCTCAGCGGAGCCGACCAGGGCTATATCCCCAGGCTGGAACAGTTGGAGGCGGCCCGGACCGAGCGCACACGTGCCATCATTCTCAACCTGCCTGCCAATCCAACCGGGGCGATCTGGGACGACGACCTGGTGGCTGCCGTGGACCGCTGGGCCATGGAGCACCGGATCTGGGTGATCAGCGACGAAATCTATGAGCACCTGACCTACCAGGGGGCGGGCACCCCCTATCCGGGCGCTCTGGTACCGCAGGTGCGCGATCAGCTGATCGTGGTCAACGGCGTTGCCAAGACCTATGCCATGACCGGCTGGCGGGTGGGCTGGCTGGTTGCACCCCTGCCGGTGGCCCAGGCGGCCGCCAAGCTTCAGGGGCATATGACCTCCAACGTGGCCAACGTCTCCCAGCAGGCGGCTCTGGCTGCCCTGACCGGCGGTCTGGAGGACGTTGAGGCCATGCGGTCGGCCTTCGCACTGCGTCGACGTGCCATCGTGGATGCCCTGAACGCCATGGAGGGGGTGACCTGCCCTGAACCCCTGGGCGCTTTCTACGCCTTTGCCGACGTGTCCGGTCTGCTGAATCGGCCAGTGGGTCCGCAGGGCACGGTCTGCGCCACCTCGGGCGAGCTGGCCGAGGTCATCCTGGAGCAGATCCAGGTGGCGGCCGTGCCTGGTGAGGCCTTTGGCGCGCCCGGCTGTCTGCGCTTCTCCTACGCGCTGGCCGACGACGACCTGGCCGAGGGCATGCGGCGACTTGGGGAATGGGTCAGCGTCTGATCCGGCTCCTGGGCAAAATGCTATCGGGGCAACACGGTTGGACTCAATCCACCCTTTAGGCTAAACTAGCGATTTGGCGGTTTTTCCTCCCTGCCGAGTAGGCTGGTGGAAAGTTCCGATAGGGAAGTGGCGCAATTGGTAGCGCAACGGTCTCCAAAACCGTAGGTTGTGGGTTCGAGTCCCGCCTTCCCTGCCAAGGCTTGCAGCAGATGATGCAGAACAAACGAAGGACGGATGACCATGGCACAGAAGGATGGGGCTGAGGAAGCCAAGCCGAACTTCTTCACGCGTATCGGGCTCTTCATCAAGCAGGTCATCGATGAGATCCGCAAGGTCGTGACCCCCACGGGCAAGGAACTGGTGGGCTGGTCCGTGGCCGTCTTCATCTTTGTGCTGCTGCTGATGGTCTTCGTGACCGTGATGGACTTCGGGCTGGGCAAACTGGCCTTCCTGATATTTGGCTGAGCCGTGACAAGGTAGAAGGTGGAGTGATCCATGAGTGATGATCTGACCAGAGAGGGATTGGACCCCGATCAGGCCGCCGAGTCGGTCCCGTCGGCGTCCGACGATGCCCCCACGCAGGAGGATGCCCAGGTCCAGGATCAGCAGCTCGGAACCTCTTCGGAGCAGGCCGAGCAGGACAGCACACCCGCCGAATCCGCCCAGGCCAAGGACAGCCAGGCCGATTCTCCCGATTCCGACGGCTCCTCTGACGATGACCAGGCCGACCAGGAGGATCCCGGTCAGCGTGCCGTGGACGAGTTCTCCAAGAAGCTGCGCACCCTTGAGGGCAAGTGGTACGTTCTGCACACCTACTCGGGCTACGAGAAGCGCGTCAAGGCCAATGTGGAGTCCCGCGTGGCCTCCTTCGGCCTGGAGGACAAGGTCTTCCAGGTGGAGATTCCCATGGAGGAGGTCGAGAAGCACACCGACAAGGGCAAGAAGGTCGTCACCCGCGTGCGTGTGCCTGGCTATGTGCTGATCCGCATGTGGCCCGACGAGAACGCCCGCCGCATCATCCGCGATACCGAGGGCGTCACCGGGTTCGTCGGCCCCAGCAAGGAGCCGGCTCCGCTGACACGCAAGGAGGTCGTCCAGATGATGGCCCCAATGATCGCCTCCGAGGCCCTGAAGGCCGCTGGGGACAAGCCCGAGGCCGCCAAAAAGCGCACGGTGGAGGTCTCCTACGCCGTCGGCGATCAGGTCACCGTCACCGAAGGACCCTTCGCCACCATGGCCGCCGTGGTCTCCGACGTGGAGCCCACTACACAGAAGCTGACCGTTCTGGTCTCCATCTTCGGCAGGGACACCCCTGTGGAGCTGGGATTCGACCAGGTCGAGAAGATCGTCTGAGCGCCGTCGGCCGGTCCCCGGTCGATGCGATAATCGTTAGGCTTGCGCTCCCCTGTGGAGCGCATTTGGAAAGAACAGGTTGCGGGAGGGGACCCATGGTCTCCGACATCACCGCTTCGTAGAAAGAAGAACCAGCATATGGCTGCAAAGAAGAAAGTCACCGCGCTGATCAAGGTGCAGATAGAGGCCGGCAAGGCCAACCCCGCGCCCCCGCTGGGCCCGGCACTGGGTTCCCACGGCGTGAACATCATGGACTTCTGCAAGCAGTACAACGATGCCACCAAGGACAAGATGGGCCAGGTCATCCCCTGCATCATCACCGTCTACGAGGATCGTTCCTTCACCTTCGTCACCAAGACCCCGCCGGCAGCCGACCTGCTGCGCAAGGCGGCCGGTGTCTCCAAGGGTGCCGGCAACCCGCTGACCACCAAGGTGGGATCCGTCACCAAGGACCAGGTCCGCGAGATCGCCCAGACCAAGATGGAGGATCTGTCGGCCCGTGACGTCGAGGCCGGGATGAAGATCATCGAAGGCACCGCCCGTTCCATGGGCATCACCGTCACCGACTGAAATTTTCGTTGTGAGCGGTAGGGCATACGCTTGCCCGCACCGCGACTGCTGATAGGAGAAGCAGATGACCAAGCGTTCCAAGAAGTACCGCGAGGCGGCCGAGAAGGTCGATCGCACCAACCTGTACACCCCCGAGGAGGGCATCGCCCTGCTCAAGAGCATGCCCAAGCGCGGGTTTGACGAGACCGTGGAGGCCGTCTACCGCCTGAACGTGGACCCCCGTAAGGCCGACCAGCTGGTCCGCGGCACCGTCAGCCTGCCCAACGGCACCGGCAAGACCGTGCGCGTCCTGGTCTTCGCCCGTGGCCCCCAGGCGACTGCAGCCGCCGAGGCCGGAGCCGATGAGGTGGGCGACGACGAGCTGGTGACCAGGGTCGCCGGCGGCTACCTGGACTTCGATGCCGTGGTGGCCACCCCCGACATGATGGGCAAGGTCGGCCGTCTGGGCCGCGTGCTTGGCCCCCGTGGCCTCATGCCCAACCCCAAGACCGGCACTGTGACCATGGATGTGGCCAAGGCGGTCACCGAGATCAAGGCCGGACGTATCGAGTTCCGTGTGGATAAGAACGGCAACCTGAGCTTCCCCGTGGGCAAGGTCTCCTTCGAGCAGCAGGCTCTGGAGGAGAACTTCCACGCGGTCGACGAGGAGATCAAGCGCCTGAAGCCGGCCACGGTCAAAGGCCGTTACATCACCAAGGCCACCGTCACCACCACCATGGGCCCGGGCGTCCCCCTGGACATCGCGGTGCTCTGAGCCGGTTCGGCTGATACTTCCAGGGCGGGAGACCTCCGGGTCCCCGCTCTTTTTATATCTTGGCCAGGTGCCAGTCAGTCGGCGCCCGGATGCGACCTGCGGATTCTGCCGATGATCAGGGCCGCCTGCAGGACGAAGGATTCTCGGGGGTCCATGGCATCCCAGCCAGTTACTTCCACACAGCGCCTGAGCCGGTAGCGCACGGTGTTGGGATGGATTCCCAGCTTCTTGGCGGTGACCTCCAGCGAGTTGCCCGAGCGCAGGAAGGTGAGCAGGGTGGTCGGCAGGGGCCCGTCCGGATCCTGTCCGGCCAGGCTCAGATAGACCTCCTGGTAGAGCTGGTCGGCAGCGTCCCTGTCCCCGTTCAGGGCTCGTTCAGGCAGCAGGTCGTCGGCGTGCAGTGGTCTGGGCAGGGCGGCGGTGATGGGGTCGGCCACTGCTGGAGCCGCCGCATGGGTGCTCAGTGCGGCTCCGATGGAGGCTTCCGCACCGGGGATTCCATGGCGGACAGGTCCAAGGCAGACAGCTGATCCGTCAGCGAAGAAGCGCAGGATGGAGGCACAGAAGTCTGCCGGGGTGCCCGACCGGTCGGGATTGATCAGGACCGTCATGAGCCCATCGCTCTCGCCCACCAAGGCCCTGCCGCCTTCATGAGCCACCGTGGTATGGATGGGTTGGCGGGCGTTCTCCATGCCCTGTCCGTCATCGTTGCCCCGGGCCTCGCCAACGACAGCAAAGCAGTCGAACTCGGTCGGCCAGCCCAGCCGGGCCAAATCGTCGACGGTCCGTGTGTCTGCTGTTTTCTCGATCAGATGCCGAATGATCCTGGATTCCGTGACGGCTTTACGTCCGCTCCGCGCCTCGGCCAGGTCGGCGTAGAGACCGGCTGCTGCGGTGGCGGCATGACGGGCGTAGACCAGCGTGGACCGTTCCCCTTCGGCCTCCATGGTCCGGCCAGCCTCCTCAAGCATGTCCAGAATGACCCGGGTCAGCTCCATGGCCCGGTGCGGGCCCAGGCTCCTGGAGAGTTCGGCTGGCACGGGGGAGGGGACTTCTCCCTCTTCTTTGCCTTGGGAGTCGAGTCGGGCCAGCAGGTCGTCCAGAGCTGTTCGGATGGCCCCCTCCAAGGTTCTGCGCCCGTCGGCGGGCAGGGACCTGGCCCAGGGCAGCGCCTCCTCCAGATGGTCCAGCGTCTTCCGGAGGATCCGCTCCATGGCGGCATCGGAGGCGGTAGATGCCTGGCGAGCTTGCTGCGCCTCGGCAGGGTCGTCGTCCTTCGGTCTGGACCGCTTCGGCTTGCCGATCATGTCGGCCGGTCCATCAGGTTTTCGGTACGGGCACGGCGGCTCTCTCGGACCATGTCCAGGATCAGGAAGGGCACCACCATGTCCACCGGCAGCATGTGCCGTTCGAAGTTGTTGGCGGGGGCGGTGATCATGACCCCCATGATCAGCAGGAGGGGGAACCAGCGGAGGGCCCCGCGCCAGTGACCGGCTGCCAGGCGGGCGACGATCAGCAGCAGGGCGGCCACCACCCAGAAGTTGGCACGCGCCACCAGGCCCAGCAGGGGGGTGTCGGCCCAGGCTCTGACGAATCCGGTCACCCCGTTGCGCCAGTCGTGGCACCAGGCCGCCAGCCAGGAGCCCGAGTTCTGCACGTAGCCGTTGTTCAGGTAGTAGGACATGGCCACGTAGGCAGGGTCGCCGGGGTCGAAGTAGCCGTAGGACTCGGCCATGAAGGCATCCAGGTAGATCACCGGGTTGCGCAGTCCCACCTGGAGCCAGGCCCGATTCAGCCGGGACAGCTGCTCTGGCGTGACGGTCCTCCAGCGATAGACGATCAGTTTGGGCTGGTTGCCCGAGGACTTGACCCGGTCGGCCTCCCAGGGGGTGTACTGGATGGCGGCATTGTCCAGGTCCATGATGGGTTCAAGGTCGGCTCTCGCCTGGGCCGGAATCCCCTGGGGGTTGCGCTGGGCGACCCGGGCGATCTGCTGCAGCTGGATGCTGCGGCTCTCCACCGGATCACCCTTGATGACCGTCCCCGTGGCCGTCAGGGTCCCGGTCACCCCGATGAACAGAATCAGAGGCAGCAGGAGCCCTATCAGGATGGTGACCCACTGGCGACGATGGATGACCAGTGCCAGAACCAGCTGTGCCAGAACGATGTAGAGGGCGTACTTGGCGCTGATCAGCATGATCAGGGTGCTCAGGGCCAGGGCGGGTCGCAGTCGGGTCGCCTGGCTGGCGTAGAGCGGCGAGTTCCTGTCCACTGACTCCAGCTGGTGCCAGATGCCGAACCACCAGATGAAGGCGAAGGCGAAGAGGGGGGACTTGGTCAGGCTGAAGGTGCTGAAGACCACGAAGGGGGAGAGGAGGAAGAAGAGCATGACCAGGGTGCGGGCCAGGGCTCCAACCTGTTCGCTTCCGCTCCCGCGCAGGAAGCGGTCGGCAGTGACGGCGCAGCAGAAAGCGGCGAAGATCACCTGCAGCCCTGCCAGGAGCACGATGCCCGCATCATAGGATCCGGTCAGATGGTTGGAGGCCATGATGGTCATCCCGTAGAACAAGGTCAGCACCATGTTGTGCTGGTCGGTCAGGAAGGTGGGGTGCCCCGGCCACAGGTAGTGGCCTATGGGGTAGACGTCCATCTGGGTGAAGGCATTGCCGCCGTAGGGAGGCTGATCGCCCTGCAGCTGGGCCAGGAAGTTGGCGCATTCCTGGGCCTGTGCGTACAGGTCGGCCCCGTAGGCGGCCAGCAGGGTAAGAAAGGCCCAGGCCCATCCCAGCAGGAGCAGACGCATGATGGGCCGCCAGCCGCTGGTTTGTCTGGTGATGAAGGCCGCGTAGGCACGCATCCGCGGGCGCTGTGCCAGGGCGGTCAATCGCTGTGGCATCCTGATAGGCTCGCGACCCAGCAGAATCCGGCGGCAGATCAGGACTGCAGCCAGACAGAGGGCCAGGGTGCCCAGCATGATAAGCACCTGGGGCAAGCCCACCTGTGTCAGCGAACCCTGCTGACGGTAGATGGGGCCCAGACCGGTGCAGAAGGCAACCCAGAGGCAGGCCAGCAGGGCCAGGACCAGGCCGACGGTCCGGGATGCACGGGAACCAGGCCTCCCGGTCTGCAAGGCGGATGTCTGCACAGGTTGTTCGCCCGCCTCTCTCGCTTGCGCCCTTCCGCTGTCTGCGCTCAAAAGAACCCCTTTCGCGGGTCGTGCCTGGTGTACGGCTTCCCCATTTTATCCAGTGCCCATCCGAGGATTCGCTCAGGGCCATCCAGGGGTCCCCTGTGAAAAGATACAAAAACCGGCCGCCGCTTTTGTGGGTGGCTCGCTACCAGGGCTGACCCCTTGTGCCGTATAGTGGAACGCGTGCCTCATCAGAATATCAAGTGGCAGCCATCGGCATCGCTGGACAGTGGCGTAATCTCCTCGATCGTGGTGCTCGACACCGTCGATTCGACCAATACGCTCGTGGCTCATGCTCTGGAAGCCTCGACGTATTCGGATGCGCGCGACCGGGTCGAGCGGCTGTTTGGGGGCGGTGAATCGACGACGAGCACGGGGACCGTGAAGGGACTGGCCTCTGGCACAAGGGGAAAAGCCGAAGATAGGCCTCGAAAAAATGCCCGCGAGGGTGTTTCTACGACTACACGATACGAGGGAAGAGTCGCAAGTAAAGGTATTCGGCGATGGCCGGGCGCCGGGGGGAGCACCATGCCGCTGAGCGTAGCGGTTGCGGATGCGCAGTCCCGGTGCCGCGGTCGTCTTGCCCGAACCTGGGTCAATCAGCCCCGACGCTCCCTGCTGGCCACTTGGGCCCTGCCGCTGCCCACCAGCCTGCTGACCGGACCCTTTGGCGGATGGATGCCCATGGTGGCGGGACTGGCCGCTCTGGAAGGCCTCCAGGACGTGCTTGAACACCACGGCTGCCCGCTGGCCGACGGCGGCGACCCTGAACGGGTCCTGACCCTCAAGTGGCCCAATGATCTGTTCTGCCGCGGGGCCAAGCTGGGGGGCATCCTCTGCGAACTGGTCCGGGTGGATCAGGACTGGTCGGCCCTGGCGGTCGGCATCGGCATCAACCTCCTTCTGCCCCGGCAGGCGCTGCCCATTGCGCAGTCAACATCCCTGCAGCTGCATTACCAGGGCCTGCCCGACTACCAGACCCTGCGCGACGATCTGGTCGACGCCATCAGCTGGCACCTGAGCGGGGAGATGGCCCCCTTCGGCATTGACGGGGCGTTGGACAGGACCTTGAACGGGCCGCAAGGACTGCGCTCGCGGATTGCCGCACTCAGCTGGACGCTGGGCAGGCGGGTCAGGGTCGTTCCTGTGGCCGGTGAGCCCGTGGAGGGCCGTGCCCTGCAGATCAATCCGGACGCCTCCCTGCGGGTGCGGTTACCCGACGGCGGCCAGGTTGACGTGTCCACGGCAGACGTGGGCGTCCTGCCCGAAGTGGCCGCTGTGGGGGCCTAAATCCCCACCCTGTTCATACTTTTCGTCAGTCCAAATCACCCTTGAACAACCAGTGAGGAGAGGGGAATGAAAAAACTGCTGATCGCCAACCGCGGCGAGATAGCCCTGCGGGTTGTACGCACCGCCCAGGAGATGGGCATCGCCACCGTGGCCGTCTATGCCGACCAGGATCGGGATGCCCCCTATGCCCAGATGGCGGACGAGGCCTACCTCTTGCCTGGGGACACCAACCTGGAGACCTATCTGAACGAGGATCTGATCGTCTCCATCGCCCGCCGGTCCGGCGCTGACGCCCTCCACCCGGGGTACGGCTTCCTGTCGGAGTTCTCCTCCTTCGCACGGAAGGTGATCGAGGCGGGCATCACCTGGGTGGGGCCTGATCCGGAGGTCCTGGACGAGCTGGGCGACAAGATCACCGCCTGCAAGGTGGCCGAGCGGGCCCGGGTGCCGGTGGTGCCAGGCCTGAGCCAGCCCGTCACCGACATGCGTCCCCTGCTGGACTTCGCCGACGAGCATGGCTATCCGGTCATGATGAAGAAGGCCGACGGCGGCGGCGGCCGTGGGATCACACTGATCAACGACAGCGACGAGCTGCGCACCTTCTACATGAACCACGATGCCCTTCAGGGCGGCGACCTGGGCGACTACTTCATCGAGAAGTTCGTGGACCGGGCCCGGCACGTGGAGACCCAGTCCGGCAGGGACAGCCACGGCCAGTTCACCGTCTACTCCACCAGGGACTGCTCGGTCCAGCGCCGCAACCAGAAGCTGGTGGAGGAGGCCCCGGCCCCCTTCCTGTCCGACGACGTGATCGCCCAACTGGAGGGATTCTCCCGCCGCCTGTTCGACACGGTGGGCTACGTGGGCCTGGGCACCTGCGAGTTTCTGGTCACCCCCAGGGACGACGTCTACTTCATGGAGGTCAACCCCCGGCTGCAGGTGGAGCATACGGTCAGCGAGCAGGTCTGCGGGCTGGACCTGGTCCGCGAGCAGCTGCGGATAGCCGATGGCGGCTCCCTGAACGTGGCGCCTCCGCCCCGAGGTCACAGCTTCGAGCTGCGCATCACCAGCGAGGATCCTGCCACCAACCTGACCCCCAGCTCAGGGACCATCGAGTCGATTCAGTGGCCCTCCGGCCCCGGTATCCGCGTGGACTCGGGCGTGGAGGTGGGCGACACGGTCTCGCCCAGGGACGACTCCATGATGGGCAAGCTGATCGTGACCGCCCAGGACCGTCCGGCGGCCGTGGCCAGGGTCCGTCGGGCCCTGCGCGAGATGAGCATCAGCGGGGTCCCCACCCCGGCCGGCCTCTTCCAGAAGATCTTCACCAACCCTGAGTTCACCGCCGAGGACGGTCACTCCTTTGACGTGTCCACCAAGTGGCTCGAACGGGTCTACCTGAACGTGGAGCCGGCCTCCAACGGCAGTGGCCAGCCCGCCTCGGTCTCCGGCGCCTCCGCCCAGGAACAGGACCGGGACAGCGATCCCATGGAGACCTACAACGTGGAGATCGACGACAAGCGGGTCAGGCTGGCCCTGCCCCAGTCGCTGCTGGGAGGCATGGGCGGCGTCGGCGGCCACGGCGGCATCTCCAGGCCCCGGCAGCCCCTGCGCGGGCGCGGGCTGCGCGATCAGGAGCCCGGCGCACCCCGGCAGGATGCGGCCCGGTCCGGCGTCATCGTGGCCACCATGCAGGCGGTGGTCACCCGCATCAACGTGGCCCCCGACCAGGAGGTGGACAAGGGCGACCTGCTGGTGGTTCTGGAGTCCATGAAGATGGAGAACTACGTCTATGCCCCGGCCAAGGGCCGTGTGAAGACCATCGACGTGTCCGTGGCACAGGGGGTGGATCCGGGCCAGACCCTGGTCACCCTGGATCTGGGCGGGGAGGAGCAGGCATGAGCGTCACCGAATCCACCCTGGGCTCCCAGCCGGTGCGCCAGGGCATCCATCGGGCCGCCGCCCTGGCCAAGCAGGCCGAGGAGCACGCCCGCGACCGTCAGCATGCCAAGGGCAAGCAGACCGCCCGTGAGCGTCTGGATCTGCTCTTCGACAAGGACACCTTCGAGGAGGTGGGCCGATTCGCCGGTGGCGACATCGCCGGGGACCGTGCGGGATCCGCCGTCATCACCGGCTTCGGCCTGGTCTATGGGCGCAAGGTCGGCGTCTATGCCCAGGACTTCTCCGTCAGGGGCGGCACCTTGGGCCGGGCCGAGGGCGAGAAGATATGCCGGCTCATGGACATGGCCCTGCGGATCAAGGTTCCCATCGTGGCCATGATCGACTCGGGAGGCGCCCGTATCCAGGAGGGTGTGGCCGCCCTGACCCAGTATGGCCGCATCTTCCGTAAGACCTGCCAGGCCAGTGGCTTCGTCCCGCAGATCTCCCTGATCCTGGGACCCTGCGCAGGCGGTGCCGTCTACTGCCCGGCCCTGACCGACCTGATCATCATGACCAAGGAGAACTCGGACATGTTCGTCACCGGTCCCGACGTGGTCAAGGCAGCCACCGGCGAGACCATCAGCATGGACCAGCTGGGCGGCGGTTACGTGCACAACACCCGTTCCGGCGTGGCCCACTACCTGGGTGAGGACGAGGCCGACGCCATCGACTACGCCCGGACCGTGCTGGCCTACCTGCCTGCCAACAGCGGCCAGGAGCCTCCCCGGTACGCCTTCATCTCCGGCCATGCCGAGCGCCAGGCCGCCAAGCGACTGGCCACGGTCATCCCCGAGAACGACCGGCAGCCATACGATGTGCTGGACGTCATCCACGCCATCGTCGACTACGGCGAGTTGGTTCAGGTCCAGGAGCTCTACGCCAGGTCCATCGTGGTGGGCTTCGCCTGCCTGGAGGGCCGACCGGTGGGAATCGTGGCCAACCAGCCCATGGTGGACGCGGGCAGCCTGGATGTGGAATCCTCCGAGAAGCTGGCCCGCTTCGTCCGCCTCTGCGATGCCTTCAACCTGCCGGTCATCACCCTGGTGGACACCCCCGGCTACAAGCCGGGCTCGGACCAGGAGCACGCCGGCATCATCCGTCGTGGGGCCAAGGTCATCTACGCCTATGCCAACGCCCAGGTGCCCATGGTCACCATTGTGCTGCGCAAGGCCTTCGGCGGCTCCTACATTGTCATGGGCTCCAAGGCCATCGGCGCGGACCTCAACTATGCCTGGCCCTCCTCGCAGATAGCCGTGCTGGGGGCCCAGGGCGCGGTCAACATCATCCACAGGCGCGACCTGCAGGAGGCCAAGGAGGCCGGCCGTGACGTGGATGAGCTGCGAAACAAGCTGGCCCGGGAGTACGAGACCAGCACCGTCAACGCCAATCTCTCCCTGGAGATGGGCGAGCTGGACGGCATGATCGACCCGGAGCAGACCCGACCGGTCCTGGTCCAGGCCATGGACCTCCTGGCAGACAAGCAACGCGTCAGGGTCAACGACAAGCACCACGGCAACCAGCCTCTATGAGCTTCCCCTCGTCATTATCAGCAATCCCCAACTCTCTATGAATAGGACATCATGACCAGTACATTCTTCATCAACCGTCTCGCCGAGCAGCCGCACGCACTCATGTTCGCCGGCCAGTCCAACCCCTGGACCGTGGCCCTGGCCGATCTGCAGGGCGATCCCGACATCGACAAGGCCCTGAGGGAGCGGATGGCGGCGGCCACCGACCTGCTCAGGGCGGTCAAGCCTGACCTGCTGGCCACCAACGGCCGTCAGCTGGACCTGTTCGGCTACAGGCCTGACCCGGTCAGGCTGGGACCGGCCGCCGATGCGGCGGTCAGCGTGCCCGGCATCGCCCTGGTGCAGCTGGGTGCCCTCATGGACATGGACCAGCTGGGCTACGATGCGGCCCAGGCCCGTCCGGTGGCCCTGCTGGGACACTCCCAGGGCATCATCGGCGTCCACATGGTCCAGGAGATCCAGGCGGCTGGGTCCCTCAAAGCCGCCCAGGGCGCCATCGACCAGATCCTGGCCACCGCCATGCTGATCGGCGCGGCCGGCACCCGTCAGGCCCGTCGTCTGGGCATCCACCGCCAGGGTGAGGCCACGCCTATGCTCTCGGTGCGCGGTGCCACCCGCCGTCAGGTGGAGGTCCTGATCGATCGGGTGCCTGGCGCTCGCGGCCCCATCAGCGTGGCCGTGACCAATTCGGATCGCAATCTGGTCCTGTCCGGCTATCCGGAGGATCTGGCAGCCTTCGCCATCGAGGCGGGCAAGGAGAGCGAGCATCAGCGCCAACTGCGCGAGGACAAGGTCCGTGGCGGAACCGCCTTCTCGCCGGTTCTGGAGTACCTGGATGTGACCCTGCCCTTCCACTCGCCGCTCATGAAGGAGGCCGTGGATCTGAGCGTGGACTGGGCCTCCCGCTGCGGTCTGGACACCGGGCGTGCCAGGGTTCTGGCTCAGGAGGTCCTGCTCAACCATGCCGACTGGGCCGGCCGGATCGCCGAGGTCATGGACCAGCAGGATGCCGCCTCCCTCTGGCTGGTGGATCTGGGCCCGGGCGAGACCCTGGGCAAGCTGGTGGACAACCTGGTCCAGGGCACCGGCGTGGGCGTGGTCGAGGCCTCCAACCAGGCCCGGCGCGCGCAGCTGTCCACCATGGAGGAGGATCCGGTCCGTACCCAGGACTGGTCCAAGCTGGCTCCCCGTCTGCTTGAGACACCGGCCGGTCCCCGGGTGGAGACGGCCTTCAGCCGGTTGACCGGCAAGCCCCCGGTCATGCTGGCCGGCATGACCCCGACCACCGTGGAGCCCGAGATCGTGGCTGCGGCCGCCAACGCCGGCTACTGGGCCGAGCTGGCCGGCGGCGGCCAGGTGACCGCCGAGGTCTTCGACCGCCATGTGTCCCAGCTGGAGGACCAGCTGCAGGAGGGCCGCACGGTCGAGTTCAACGCCATGTTCATGGACCGCTACCTGTGGAATCTGCAGTTCGGCAGCCAGCACATCGTGCCCAAGAAGCGCGCCTCCGGCACCCCCATCGACGGGGTGGTCATCTCTGCCGGCATCCCCGAGCTGGACGAGGCCGTGTCCCTGATCCGTCAGCTCAACGAGGAGGGCTTCCCATACGTGGCCTTCAAGCCCGGCACGGTGGACCAGATCCGCCAGGTCGTGGCCATCGCCCGCAAGGTCGCCCCCACCCACATTCTCATGGAGGTCGAGGGCGGGGCTGCAGGTGGCCACCACTCCTGGGAGTCCCTGGACGACCTGCTTTCGACCACCTACGCCGAGGTTCGCGCCTGCCCCAACATCGTTCTGGTGGCCGGCGGCGGTATCGGCACCCCTGAGCGTGCTGCCGACTACATCAGCGGCCAGTGGTCCCGCGCCTACAACCTGCCGGACATGCCCGTGGACGGCGTCATGATCGGCACGGCTGCCATGACTGCAAAGGAGGCCCACACCAATCCCGAGATCAAGCGGGCTCTGGTGGCCACTCCCGGCATCGACACCTCCACCCCCGATCCGGACCCCTTCGCCCCCATGGGAGAGAAGTGGGTGCCCAGCGGCAAGTCCGTGGGGGGCGTGGGCTCCGGCCTGAGCCATTTGCACGCCGACATCTACGAGATGGAGAACTCCTCCGCCGAGTGCGGCCGTCTGCTGGTCCGGGTCATGAAGCATCCGGAGGAGCTGGAGACCCGCCGCGGGGAGATCATCGAGGCCCTGAACAAGACCGCCAAGCCCTACTTCGGCGATCTGGAGACCATGACCTACCAGGACTGGGCCCAGCGCTTCGCCGACCTGGCCTACCCCTGGGCCGACGACACCTACATCGACCGCTTCCTGCACCTGCTACGGCGCATCGAGGCCCGTGTCTGCGAGCGTCAGAGCGGCGAGTTCGACTCCATCTTCGCCTCCAGGCAGGATGTTGCCGAGCCGGAGCAGGCGCTTCGCCGGCTGCATGAGGCCTATCCCCAGGCTGCCGAGCTCAAGGTGGTGCCCACCGATGTGGCCTGGTTCCCTGTTCTGGTGCGCGAGTATCCCAAGCCCATGCCCTTCGTGCCGGTCATCGACAACGATCTGCTGCGCTGGTGGGGCCAGGATCAGCTCTGGCAGTCCGAGGACCCCCGCTACGGCGCCGACTCGGTCAGGGCCATCCCCGGACCCATCTCCGTGGCGGGCATCACCACGGTGGACGAGCCGGTGGCCTCCATTCTGGGACGATTCGAGCAGGCGGCCATAGACCGGGTGCGCGGCCTGGACAACGGTCCCGCCAAGGCCTACAGCCAGCTGGCAGGCGCCGCTGACGCACAGGAGTTCATCCGCCGCAGCCCCAACATCTCCTGGGTGGGCCACCTGATGGCCAATCCGGCATACGGGACGGCCATGGACGACCCCAACTACGCCATCACCGCCACCGGCCAGGACGACCAGGGCGAGCACTACGACCTGGACATCCATCTGGACACCTACTGGGACGACGACCCCGACGGCGGCCTGGACCGGCATGCGGTGCGCGACATCGTCGTGCCGCTGACCCTCAAGAGCGACCAGGTCGGCCTCTTCCCGGTGGTCGACCGCAGCCGCCTGCCCAAGGACGTCTACGCCCTGCTGGCCGATACAGCCGGCATCGGCAACACCTCCGTCACCGGCGACAAGCTGGAGGCCATGCCTGTCATCGAGAAGAACGATGACGACCCTGAGCATCCCTTCGGCCTGGCCCACAGCGGCTACACCCTGGCATCCAACCTGGGCTTCGACCATGAGGCGGCCACCGGAGGCGCCCTACCCGATGCGCTGATTCCCTCCGGCTTCGCCCCGGACGCCCTGGTGGGTCCGGCCTGGCCGGCCATCTACGCAGCCCTGGGATCCGTCTATGTGAATGGCTTCCCCATCATCGAGGGACTGCTCAATGCGGTCCATCTGGACCACCTGATCGAGCTGGAGGTCAGCGAGAAGCGCCTGCTGGAACACACCGGCCAGCGGATCGAGCTGACCAGCTGGGCCGAGCCCTACCAGGAATCTTCCTCCGGGCGGGTGGTGACCATCCATGTGGTCCACGCCGCCCAGGACGGGACTGTGCTGGCCCGCGAGGTCGAGCGTTTCGCCATCCGTGGCCGCGCCTACAGCGACCAGCTGCCCCAGGAGGCTCCCGAGTACGGCGGCATCCGCGCCGACACGGTGGACACACCACGCAGGCTGCTGCGCCGCGTCACCGTCACCGCCCCCAAGGACATGACCGCCTTCGCACGTACCTCCGGGGACTTCAATCCCATCCATACCTCCAAGCGAGGAGCGGCCGTCTCCGGCCTGTCTGCGCCGCTGGTGCACGGCATGTGGCTGTCGGCCACCGCCCAGTACGCGGCCCAGGCCACCGACGAGCAGGGCGTCCACTACGAGATCGCCGGATGGACCTACAACATGTACGGCATGGTCCAGCTGGGCGACAAGGTGGAGATCAGCCTGGAGCGCGTGGGCAAGGTACGCCATGGCGGCCTGGTCCTGGAGGTCACCTGCAGGATCGACGGCCAGCTGGTCTCCCGCGGCACGGCGATCGCCCGCGCCCCCAGGACCGCCTACGTCTACCCCGGCCAGGGAATCCAGCAGCAGGGCATGGTCCTGGACGAGCGGGCCAAGTCCCCGGCCGCCCGCGAGACCTGGGAACGGGCCGATGCCCTGACCCGCAGCAAGCTGGGGTTCTCCATCCTGGCCGTGGTGCGTGACAACCCCCACACCCTGACGGCCAAAGGGGTCACCTACCATCATCCGGAGGGTCTGCTCAACCTGACCCAGTTCACCCAGGTGGCCCTGGCCACCGTGGCCTTCGCCCAGACCGCCCGCCTGCGCGAGTCCGGCATGGACATCTGGCCCGCCTACTTCGCCGGCCACTCCCTGGGCGAGTACAACGCCCTGAGCTCCTTCGCCGGGGTCATGTCCCTGGAGACGGTCCTGGAGCTGGTCTTCCACCGCGGATCCACCATGCATTCCCTGATCGAGCGCGACGAGCAGGGGCGCAGCAACTACCGGATGGGCGCCCTGCGTCCCAACCAGTTCGGTGTGGGCGACTCCGGCGTCAAGCAGTATGTGGAGTCCGTATCCAAGGAGTGCGGCGAATTCCTGGAGATCGTCAACTACAATCTGGCCGGCCAGCAGTACGCCGTGGCCGGGACCATCGCAGGCCTGGAGTACCTGCGTGCCGATGCCAACCGTCGGGCCAAGGAGGCGGGCGGCAAGCCGGCCTTCATGTACGTGCCCGGCATCGACGTGCCCTTCCACTCCACCCTGCTGCGCAAGGGTGTGCCCGAGTTCCGTGACACCCTGGACGCCCTGCTGCCCGAGCACATCGACTACTCCCGCCTGGAGGGTCGCTACATACCCAACCTGGTTGCACGGCCCTTCCAGATGACCAAGGAGTTTGCGGCCTCCATCCTGGAGGTGGTTCCCTCCGAACGCATCAAGAAGGCTCTGGACGATCCCAAGGTCTGGGACCGGTATGCGGCCGACGACCAGAAGCTGGGCCGTCTGCTGCTGACCGAGCTGCTCTCCTGGCAGTTCGCCTCCCCGGTGCGCTGGATTGAGACCCAGGCACTCATGTTCGATGCCCCCGAGCAGGGCGGCCTGGGCGTGGAGCAGCTGATCGAGGTAGGGCTGGGCCATTCGCCCACCCTGGCCAACCTGGGCACCAAGACCCTGAAGCTGCCAGACTTCCGCGAGCGTCACGTGAGCGTCTACAACCTGGGCAGGGACGAGAGCCGGGTCTATCTGACCGACACCGATCCCATGGCCCCGGTGGAGGAGGAGCCCGCAGTTCCTGTCCAGGATTCCAGTCCTGAACCTGCTCAGGCTCAGGCTGCTGCTTCCGCACCTGCATCGGCTCCGGCTCCGGCCCCTGCCTCAGCCCCTGTGGCAGCCGAGGACTCGGCCCCCGCTCCGGCCCCGGTGAGCGGCGGCCCATCGGGTGCCGATGTGGCCGACCTGACCTTCAAGGCCTCGGACGCCATCGCCGTTCTGCTGGCCTACTCCACCAAGATCCGCCCCGAGCAGATCGGGCAGACCGACACCACCGACACCCTGACCAACGGCGTCTCCTCCAGGCGCAACCAGCTGCTGATGGACATCAGCTCCGAGCTGGGCGTGGCCAGCGTGGACGGTGCCGCCGAGGCCAGCATGACCGACCTGAGTGCCCTGGTGAACAAGGTGGCCCCCAACTATCGGCCCTTCGGTCCGGTGCTCTCCGACATCGTGCGTGAGCGCATCCGCGACCTCTTCGGCCCCTCCGGCCTCAAGCTGCAGCAGGTTGAGCAGCGGGTCTCCGACGTCTGGCAGCTGGGTTCTGGCTGGGTCTCGGCCACCGTGGCCAGCCTGGTCCTGGACACCCGTGAGGGTGCCTCCTCCCGTGGCGGCGACCTGGCGCTCCTGCCCACCGAATCTGTCTCCACTGTGCCTGCGGCCAATGCGCTGATCGATCAGGCTGTTCAGCAGGTGGCCCAGCGCCACGGTGTCACGGTCTCCATGCCTTCTGCAGGCGGTGCTGCTGGCGGTGCCGTAGTCGACTCCGCCGCCCTGGATGCCTTCGCAGCCCAGGTGACCGGATCTGAGGGTGTGCTGGCCTCTACCGCACGCTTCCTCCTGGACAAGTTGGGGCTTGAGCCTCCGACCGCCAAGCCTGGTGAGAATGTGGATGCTGCCGTTGTGGCTGCCGTCGATGCCGAGCTGGGCAGCGACTGGCCCGAGCAGGTGGCGCCACGCTTCGAGGCCTCGCGCGCCGTCCTCTTCGACGATCGCTGGGCCAGCGCCCGCGAGGATCTGGCTCACATCTACCACGAGCACGATGACGACCGCAGCCGCCTGAGCTTCGTAGGAGCCGGACGCGAGGTGCACGATCAGGCCGTCTGGTACGCCGAGCAGGCAGGCAAACGTGGGGAGCAGGATCTGGCCCGGGTCTTCAGCGGCATCGCCGACCAGGCCATGACCCCTGCCGACTCGGACCAGACCGCGGCACGATTCGCCAAGGACGTGGCCGTGGTCACCGGCGTGGCCCCTAAGTCCATCGCGGGATCGCTGACTGCGGGTCTCTTGGAGGGCGGTGCGACGGTCATCGCCGTCTGCCACTCCCTGAAGCCACAGACCGTCATCTGGGCCCGCGACCTCTACCGCCGCCATGCCGTGGGCGGTGCCCGTCTCTGGATCGTGTCCGCCAACCTGTCCAGCTACCGGGATGTGGATGCCCTGGTGGACTGGGTCGGCAACGAGCAGCGCAAGACCACGGGGGCCACGACCACCGTGCTCAAGCCCGCCTACGAGCCCACCCTGCTGTTGCCCTTCGCAGCCCCCGCCATGCACGGGACCATGGCCGACTCGGGCCGGCTCTTCGAGTCCCAGGCCCGGCTCATGCTCTGGAGCCTGGAACGCCAGATCGTCGGGTTCGCCGGCATCGGGGCGGATACCGATGTCGACCACCGTCTGCATGTGGTCCTGCCCGGTTCGCCCAACCGCGGCATGTTCGGCGGCGACGGAGCCTACGGGGAGGTCAAGGCCGCCCTGGACGCCATCGTCAACCGGTCCCGCCCCGAGCAGGACTGGTCCGGCCGGGTCACCTTCGCCCACCCGCTGATCGGCTGGGTGCGTGGCACCGGGCTCATGGGCGGCAATGATCCGCTGGTCAAGGTGGTGGAGCGCCACGGCGTCCACACCTACTCCACCGAGCAGATGGCTGATTCACTGCTCGAGTTGTGCACTGTTCAGGCCCGTCAGCAGGCTCTCCAGGCCCCGCTTAAGGCCGACCTGACCGGTGGACTGGGTTCCAGCCCTCTGGACCTCAAGGCCCTGAAGACCGAGGCTGCCCAGGACGACGATCCGTCGACACCGGCCCCAGCCGGAAAGTCCGGTGATGCGCCCGCAGATACCAACAAGGATCCAGACCGGGTCATCAAGGCCCTGCCCACACCCCGGGTACCTGCCCAGGCCCCGGTGGATCTGCAGGATTGGCAGGGCGTGACTGCTCGGCCCGAGGATCAGATCGTCATTGTCTCCATTGGCGAGATGGGTCCCTGGGGTTCTGGCCGCACCCGCTTCGAGGCCGAGATGGGCATCCACTCGGACGGCCAGGTCGACCTGAGTGCCGCCGCCGTGCTCGAACTGGCCTGGAACATGGGTCTGGTCGAGTGGCAGGACAGCCCCAAGCCTGGCTGGTACGACACCGACGGCGAGCTGGTCCCCGAGCAGGACATCGCCGAACGCTACCACGACCAGGTGGTGGCCCGCTCCGGCATCCGTCCCTTCGACGACGGCATGGGCTCCGACTACCGTCAGGGCACCAACGAGGAGGAGGTGGACGTCTTCCTGGATCACGACGTGGCCTTCTCGGTGCCCACCAAGGACATGGCCGAAGAGTACGTGGCCCAGGATCCGGACCACACCAGCATCGCCCGCGATGAGCAGTCCGGCGAGTGGACCGTCACCCGTCTGCCCGGCTCCCGCATCCGCGTGCCGCGTCGGGCCACCATGTCCAGGACCGTGGGCGGCCAGTTCCCCAAGGGCTTCGACCCGGTCAAGTGGGGCATTCCCGCCTCCATGGTCGGGGACGTGGATCCGATCGCCCTCTGGAACATCGTGACCACCGTGGACGCCTACCTGTCGGCCGGATTCACCCCGGTGGAGATCCTGCAGGCCGTACACCCCTCCAAGGTGGCCTCCACCCAGGGGACCGGCTTCGGCGGCATGGCCTCCATGCGCAAGCTCTACCTGGACCGCTTCCTGGGCAAGGAGATCCCCACGGACATCCTCCAGGAGGCCCTGCCCAACGTGGTGGCCGCGCACGTCATGCAGTCCTACATCGGCGGCTACGGCAACATGGTCCAGCCGGTCTCGGCCTGCGCCACGGCCGCGGTTTCCCTTGAGGAGGGCGCCGACAAGATCGCCCTGGGCAAGGCGGACTTCGTGGTCACGGGCGCCATTGACGACATCGGCGTGGAATCGGTCATCGGCTTCGGCAATATGAACGCCACCGCCGATTCCGCCGAGATGTACTCCAAGGGCATCCAGCCTCGGTTCTTCTCCCGGGCCAACGACCGTCGGCGCGGCGGCTTCCTGGAGTCCCAGGGCGGCGGGACCATCCTGCTGACCCGCGGCGATATCGCCCTGCGCATGGGTCTGCCCGTGGCTGGCGTGGTAGGGTACATCCACTCCTTCGCGGACGGTGCCCACACCTCCATCCCCGCACCCGGGCTGGGGGCTCTGGCGGCCGGCATGGGCGGCAGGGACTCGGATCTGGTGCGCTCGCTGGCCAAGCTGGGCGTGAGCCCCGACGACATCGCCGTGGTCTCCAAGCATGACACCTCCACCAACGCCAACGACCCCAACGAGTCCGAGCTGCACAACACCCTGGCCCACGCCATCGGGCGGACGGACGGCAACCCGCTCTACGTCATCTCCCAGAAGAGCCTGACCGGCCATGCCAAGGGCGGTGCCTGCATCTTCCAGATCAACGGGCTCACCCAGCTCTTCCGGTCCGGGGTGATCCCGGCCAATGCCTCCCTGGACTGCGTGGATCCGGTCCTGAGACGCGACGACCATCTGGTCTGGCTGGAACAGCCCCTGAAGGTGGGCAGGATCAAGGCCGGGCTGGTCACCTCCCTGGGCTTCGGCCATGTCTCCGGCATCGGGGTCATCGTCAGCCCTGGTGCTTTCGAAGAGGCCGTGCTCAAGACCTCCGGCCAGGAGGCCCTGGACCAGTGGCGTCGCCGGGCCAACGACCGCCTGGCCGCTGGTCAGCGCCATCTGGAGGAGGGCCGCATGGGTCGGGCCCCGCTCTACGAGCCCATCGACAACCGCCGCTTCCATGAGGACGGCCACGGGTATGTGGGCCATGAGGTCGAGAAGGCCATGCTGCTGGATCCCCAGGCCCGTCTGGGTGCCGACGGCTACTACGACCGGAGCTGAGAGCAGTGTGAGTTGGTCGGTTTCTTATTCTCTGCAGTGGGAAATAGGAAATCGGTGAGAGTTCAATCACTGCGCTGATCAAGGAGGTGGGCCAGACGGCTCACCTCCTCTTTTGTTATGGATAGATCTCATCAACTGCTCGTACTCGGGTGATTGCTCTCTTCACGGGAGCGTGGATTGAAATGATTCTGGGTACGTCAGGCTTGGTTATGGCCTTCACTTGTCTTGTCCCACACAGGCATACGATCTGTATCTGGTTTCAGTACGATTAAGAAGTGCGTGCATTGGGTTGCTTCAAAGCTGCTTGAGGGACAGGCGGCCCTTACAACCTGAACATGATTGGACCCCATTCATGAAAAGGTATAAAAAAGTAGATGGGTGGCCCAGGTTTTACTTGGGATTATTGCTGGGCCACCCGAATGGCCGAACTTGTCTTGGGGGAGTCGTCCGGCCGCTTACTCGTGCGAAGTGTTAGTGTTAGTGGCCGCTGCTATGGGATTCCTGCGGCTGAGGTTTGTTGCCATAATACTCATGCCAAGAAGCCCGACCACCATAGCCACGCCGATATTTTTCCCCTTATGCTGTGGGCGGGACCCTTAAAGCTGACGCAGGTACTGGTTGTTGGTGGTGTCGGATCGGGCGATTCACTGCATTGAGGGGATCGCCTGTTTCCAGTTGCCTATTCGAGTTGGTTTCCTAGACATGAGTCCTTATGCCTGAGGCAAGGCCTAGGGACTGGAAGGTTCCTATGCTGACTGGAGGGATTTGTAAGGAGTACCGCTTTATCTTTCAGAACAAAGACAGGCATGCCCCGTGTGTGCACGATGTTGTCGTCTAAACCTCACTGATTATTGTTGCCCCACGGATAGGTGTCCCTGATGGGAAGCGGCAGCCAGTGAATAATGGTAGCTCGTACTGACTCGGCGTTTCCGCAAAGACACCGCACTCATCGGTGTTTGCTGCGCTCGTAGATATAACTATATTGCAGCAAGGTATCGTGCATGTCTAAGGAAATAAAACGAACATCGCGACACCAAAAGCTACACCGCACAATCCGAATATCGTAGCCCCAACGAGGTGCTTCATGTAATCTGGTTCGCCCCAATTGTTCTTGAGGTCATCTGAACATAGTGACAGAAAATGTTTAATGGCTAATATCATTTCATTTCCTTTCTTGAGAAGGAGCTGCAAGATGAAAAGCTGCCAAAATTAGGTAGGGTCAATCTGTCGATACTGAAGCAGAACAAGTTGTCGCATAGGTTATGATGCTAGCTCCGCAGCAACAAGCTGACATCTGACCTCATCTGCAAACAAATCTCATCTCTTCGTTAATCAAAGCAGAAGAACTTAGGCTAACTACTCGGCAATTATGTTTGGCTATAGTTCCCTTCTCAACTGTGGCCAACTACTTGTTTCCCGCTGTTCTCGTTTTTGAGAACTGCATAATAAATATCTGTTGACGTTGCTTTAGATGGTATCAGAAGAATTAATGCTCATACTGTTATCGTCCGTATGATTTCAGCCATTGCAATCGATGCTCGGGCATAGTGGAATTTCCATCGTCGAAAGACGAGGCTGATGTGCGCGGCGAACTTGCCGCTGTCAATGTCAATTCCCTATTATTTTCTTTCTTCAAGATCGAATGGCGGCTTGATATCAGTCCGATTCGCCTCGCTCTGTAAAAATGAAAGATCTTGCGGAATATTTGTTCTTTTCCATACAGAGTATTCAGTAATGAGTGGCTACCGCGTTAGCATGAATGATCCCGCATTGCTCAGGCAGTCGCGGGTACACGCAAGATGTTCCTCGGATCCACGGGATTGATCCATGCATACCCAATGAAGCGATACTGGCGAGAGAGGGTTTTTATTCAACGTGGATGAACTGCCTGATATTAGTTCGGCCGGCAAGGGCCAGAATTTCTGTATGAATCTTCACGGTTATCCGTGGGGGAGGGGTAATCGGCGCAGGTCTCCATGTCGCACAGGGATTCGGTCCAGAGATGTCTACATAGGTTTCGCGCTGAATTAAACCTCGGATGACCAATTTGCTGCATGTTCCGGTGGGCCCGTGTGCTATGCTCTTTACCGAGCCAACGGCTTTGCGGGCGTAGCTCAATGGTAGAGCCTCAGTCTTCCAAACTGATTACGCGGGTTCGATTCCCGTCGCCCGCTCCATGATTATCGTTGGTATTCCGTCATTCTCGGCGGGTTTTCCAACAACTTGGAGCGGTCAGGATCGGGTCTGACTGAGCGAAATCTTCCCCAGTATTCGGTACTTTACGGGCTGAATGGGTACACGTTAGGGTACACGCGGAGGTGCTCGGCTGACTGCAGCAACAAGGCCTCCCAGATGTCGCACAGGTATCGTAATCGTCCAGGACAGGAGAGGCTACTGGCATTTCCACTGGAACCATCTCTGGGTTCTATGACCAGGTTGGACAGTTGATAAAACGGACCGCCAGGAATGGAAAGCTAATTGAGTTGTTATATCCAGTCAAGTATGCTTGGTGCATTACGAGGTATGAAGCTTGGCAAGAAAGTTGCCGCTTCCTTAAGGATTGAAAGAGATTTGAGATTACTTTAGGAAAGACACTGCTGGCAGCCCTCGGTGTTGATGGTTGTTGGGCATTGTTCAAGGGATTGGCAAGGTGATGATAGTGAGTATTGTGGCATCCGTCGGTTTTGCGCTGTCAATTATCTGCCTGGTCGAGTGTGTGACTCGTCTATTCCCCAAAGGAGTGACCACTGGCCGGGCAGTCTTTGTTGTTCTGCTATGCCTGGCGTTGATAATTCTGGGGTTTGTCTCCCTGCATTTCATGGGTGGCCCTAAGGGTTCGATTCCCATGACTAACTGGATTATCGCTATAGCACTGCTGGTGGTATACGTGGCTATACGGTCGGCGTTCGCCATTGTCGAGCAGATGCATAGCGGCCAGCAGTATACGGATGAAAACCAGCTATAGTTTGCTGCGCCATGCGCACTAATGCCTGCAGCTTGCTTGCTGCTGGAAGCCGTATCTTTTTCGCATGCCTGCACGATGGGTACAGGGCGTCGTCGCGGCATTGCAGGCATGCCTATTGTTTTCTGGTCACTGTTGTTCCCATGATCTTATCGGCGAAGGTCTGCCCTCTGCCATCCCATAAAGGCCAAAGAAAACCAATGAAGAGCGATGCGAAATCAGCAAGATGCGCTATCTCCCGCACGCCCATTCTCAGACCGGATATGGGCAGGTTGGAATCCTGATCGCATACCTGAAGCTTGAGGAGACGGTGCGCCCAGGATTGCCCATTGCGCGCGGACCATGCGGAAATCACGCAGGCAACAGCCACAGAAGCGCAATCAATCCAGGATTGAGCAGATCCGCCTGGCGAAGATCTTCCAAATGCAATGGTCCCCACCAACTGCGATAGCAACGACGCAGGCAATACTATGCGAAGCAGGTACGACGCCACTCTGCGCCACCATAAAGCTGACATTATTACCCTCCCCTCAACGCCACACTCTTTCTTTTATTTTCGGTACGACAAGCGTAGTCCTGCACTGTCTATGATGACGTTCTCTGGGCTGCGCATCGAGAGCGAAGGACTCAAGCAACTCCACTCCGAGCTGGAAAAGGTCGCAGTGCTTCCCGAACAAACAAACAGGCGTGAACCACTCTGGCTGAGATTCACGCATAGGCATAAGAGCATGACCGAGTGATTTGAACTCCTGGTCAATGTCTAGCTGCTCATGATTCTTTTGCCGCTGGTTTCTGTACCTCCGTTCGCAGGTACGTGGCAAGCTAAGGACAATGTATGCTCATCGCCGCTTGGATTGGATTCCTGTAGCTTCAAGCCCTGCGAAGAGCCTCTGAGTTGCTGCGCTGAATGTTCCTAAATGATTTGTGTGCGGTTGGCCCAGCCCGCTGACTTCCAAGCAGGCTGCTGACTTCCAAGCAGGCTGCTGACTTCGCTCTATGAGATATGGCAGACTCTCACTCTATCTATTCTTATCCATACCTTCCTTTCTTGCTAACCTCTTGTTCCTTGTGGTTTATCCCTTTCTAGGGCTATTTGTGCAAGATTGCAGTGACTGTTGATTAGGACCCCAGGTTGTGTAGTTTTCGAGTTTCTGATCGGATGATTTGCTGCAGTGACCGATGAGGGGCATACTCGGGCCTATGAATGATGCCGGGTTTGGACAAGTGCTGGGGTTGGGACATGACCTGGTCGACCTGAAGGAGTTCGGCCGGCAGCTGGCCATGCCGGGCACGCGTATGACAAGCTTGTTCTCGCCACGGGAGCGGCGGCAGGCCGAGCAGCGGTCCCTGCTCAAGCGTGACGACACGGCGGCGCATTTGGCGGTGCGCTGGGCCGGTAAGGAGTCCGTGCTCAAAGCTTGGTCGCAGGCGCTGGGGTCTGAGCCATCGCCCTATGATCTGGATGATTTCCCCTGGAGCGGGGTGGAAATCTTGGACGATGGCCGGGGTCGGCCGAGTGTCCATCTAGAGTCCTCCGTGGAAGCCAGGCTTTACCATTCCTTGCCTCTACCCGGTGGTCAGGTCGATCGAGTGCAGTTGTGCTGGCACATCGCTCTCAGCCATGATGGATCGGTGGCTTCGGCGGTTGTGCTTTTGTGCAGGTGTGTCTGAAATTAGGCTAAGACATGTGACGTATGTGGCGTTAATTACTAGTTATCACGTTAAGCAGCTAAATAGAAGTCTTCGGCATGTGGAGCGATGCTCCGACCGTATCGGAGTCGAATTCAAGGTTCAAGACTTCAGATGCGGTCAGCTCTATGTATTACATGCGTCGTTCTAAGCGCTGACTGCGGCTCCCGGGTAGACTACATGCAGCCTCTTCTTGAGGCGTGTTCCCTGCTCACGTGGAGATGATCCCAGCGCGTAGCGTTCGGTTGTGAGTCCGCAAGGAATTCAGGTGCGGCATGGCAGAGGCGTAAGACGCAAAGGACCGCCCCTCCGAAGCCGAGGAGACGGCCCTTTTGCATGCACGGGAAGCTCAGCATCCGCTGGTGATGTCAGGTTGCATTATGCACAAATAATGATGAGCTCCGTCGATCTGCTCCTGGGTGTAGTGATCAGGGGCGGGAGCGTAGCTGGAGCCGCTACCTCCCGACGAAGGCGCGGGAGCGGTATAGCCGCCTCTTGATCCGCCTGCCCGACGAGCGGTCTGGCCGCTGCGTGATCCGCCTCGTGCATATCTGGAGCCGTTGGAACGGGCCGAAGTGCTGGCAGAGCCGCCTCGTGTGTGGCCCGAGGAAGGCGCCGGCGCCGCAACAGCCGCCTGCTGAGCCTGCTGATCGGCGGCCTCCTGGTCGGCATTGGCCTTGGCGGTCTTCGAGTCATTGACTGCCTGCATCTGGCTGGCGAGGTCCTGGATGGCCTTGCGCCGCGCGTTGGTGTCTGCCTTGGCGTCGGCCTGCACGGCCTTGGCCTGGTCGAGCACCGTCTTCAGGGCATCGCGCACAGCGTTGTCCGCCACCTGGCCGTCGCTGCCCGAGAACAGCGAGTCCCCGTCAGCGATTGCCTTGTCCAGGTGCGCCTTGACTGTCCGGGCCTCGTCATGGGCCACCTTCTCCGAGGCCGCTTTGACGCCGCGGTCGGCAGTATCAACCTTGGCGGTAACTTGGGCGGCTTGCTGTGCCAAGGCTCTCAACGAGCTCCACGAGTCGTCCGCGCTGCACGAGGGCACTGCGGGGACGGAGGGCTTAGCGGCCTTGTCCACGGCGGCCACGACCTTGACGTCGGACACGTCGCCCTGGGGTATGGCCCGGGCCCGCCGCTGCGCCTTAGCCCGGTCCGCCTTGTAGGCCTTCACGCTCCGAGCCGCGGAAGCCGCTTGCGACCGGCAGTCGGCCAGGGATTCCGCCTTGACATGCGAAGACCAAGTCCACACCCCTAGCAACAGGCCAGTAGCAACCACTAGGACGGCCACGAGGCCGACGATGAAATGCTGATGGTCGGCCTTTGCCGATATGCCCTGCGCATTCCCCTTCCATGCCATGACTGATTCCCTTCCCTCATGGTGCAGGCCTTGTATGGTCTGCGACAGAACGCCTGCATCCTCGAAGATAATCCTTACTGATGCAAACTTTTTTGTGCATACTACGCGTATTCCCCGCATACGTGTGAATAGTCACATTTGTAGCAGGTTCGCAGGACTTGACTTCATGCGTTCCCTGCATCAGCGGGCGTGATTCCATCAAGGGGAACATCGTTGTCATTGGTCCAATCCTCTTCGCTTATTCTGAGTTCAAAGATTTCAGAACGGATGGCTGGTAGGTTCGCCACGATAATTCAAAACTAACAACCAGAGTGATCCCGAATCGCTCTGTAGACGCGTAGGAGTGCGGTAGGTATGTCTTTCGCTTCTTTGTCTTTGACTTCCGTACTCGCAATATGGGGTCGTTGCTGGTGCCTCTGGGCTCATCGATGAGGGCAGGCATAGGGAACGCAGCGGTAAATGCAGCCGAGTTTACATCTTCATCCTTGTCTTTGAAGGAGGGAAACGGTTTCGGGCGATTGGTTTGGCTAGCGTATAACCCTGCTAAACATGCTTTTGACTGGATCGCGCCCAATCTTGGGGTTGTCTGGTGTGGCCAGACAAGGACGAAGCAAGTGGAACTTACGGGCTAGTACCAATGCATGGATCTGGCGAGGAGACTTATGCTAATGGTATGTGTCAGTATGATCCAGAGTGTCCTGTACATCGTCATCGTCCAGGGACGACGTGTCCGGTGGTTTACCGCAAGAGGATGGCTGCGGCGCGTGAGGCTGAACACCGTCAGCAGCAGCGTGACGAGCTAATAGGGGTCGTCGTCTTCATAGCGGTCGTTATCGTTGGCTTTGCCCTCCTGAATAGGGTAATCCCCGGATTCCTGAGCACTCTGCTGCAGGGCCTCGGCTTCATGAATAAGTAAATGCCAAGCATTCATGACCCTTGCTCGCAGTCTCAATGCCAAGATGGTCTTACTGTATGCTCAATGGTCATCGCACCTAGCGTGACACCTATCCCAGTTTTCAAGTCATGTATTTGAAATCAGGGGAGCTCACACCGCGTACCAATGCTATGCGGAGCGTTGCCCATGGTGGTCAGTTTGTACTTTTGGATTGTTACCAATACCATCGCTATCAGTCTGTGGGGTCGACAGAGATGCTTTGGATGTACTTCGATGGTCAGGCGTCCCGGTTTTATTACCAGCAGATAATTGCCAAGCGAGGGCCGATCTTCGCTCTGGTGCAGGATGAAAAGGCATTGCACCCGCTAAAGACCATTTACAACATATTTCGGTCCGGCACCTATTTATCCGAAACAATGCTTGCGAAATATGTGACGGACATTCTGACATGGTTCGTTGATGCGCCGGTGGGGCAGGGTGACATTGACAGGAGCGGTCATGACATTCAAATGGTGATGGACATATATTGCCAATCATCAGCTTGCCATTATGACTGGTCTCGGTGAGCCTAGCTTCATTAGGGTATTCAAAAAGGCAGCCGGTTATACGCCTCATGCCTATGTTATGGACGCGCGAATCAATGCGGCTCGAAGTATGCTCAGCAATTCCTCCAAGCCTGTCGAACAGATTGCTCTGAATTGCGGATATTCCAAGCTGTCCGTCTTTTGCAGCGCTTTTAAATCCAAAGTAGGTATGCCTCCTATGGAGTACCGCCGCCGTACTTTGTAGAAGGTGGATGAAGTCAATGACTCTGCCAAGCAAATACAGCAGCTGAAGTGGAGTATCTTATAAAGTGTCTGTAACGCAAAGCAATCTAGCTATAACTTAAAACGTCACTATGGCGCATGCTTGGATTGTGGTTGGTTTGTATGCATGATCGGCATTGCTTAATGCTGTGGTCAGAATACAGACGTAGTCGCCGCAAGGCGTGGATTGAAATGGTTTCTGGCTGTTTAGTAGAATAAGGCTAGGGCTCATCGGCCTAGGCTGATGAGCCTTTATACCTTCGTTAGATTTTCCCTAGATAAAACCAAGCTTCAGTAATTGTATATATATACGTAATATATAGTTCTTTCTAAATAACCAGAAACCGAATTGACATTATTCATTAATAGGTTTATATTTCTGTATCAGAACACAAGTGATCGCCTATACAAAGGAGATGGGGCGATGGTTGAGGATTCTGCGTTCATTCGTGAGAAGCCGGTTTGCGTATGGCGATTGACGGCTTGGATTCGGGTCAATACAGCGCAACCGCTCAACAGTGACCTAAGTCAGGAAGAGATGATCGCATGACGACCGAAGGCGATGAGATAGACGAGTATCTGGCCCGCACTTCGAAAGATCATGGTTTCGAGGTCTGCGTGCAGCATCTGGTGATGACTGGATGTCTTGATGCAGCCTTCGCCGGCAGGCTGGCTGGTTATCTGTATGACCAAGATCAGGCTGATATGGGTCTGGATACAGGCCTTCTTCACGACATAGGCAAGTATTCGGAGGAATTCCAGAGGATGATCAGGGAGGCCTATGATGAGCAGTAGTGTCAATCACTCTTCATACGGGATGAAAGTGGCCTATAAGCTCCATCTTCAAGAAGCCACATTTGCCATTGCAGGGCATCATGCTGGTTTGCCGGATTTTGGCAATCGTATTGATACCGAGAATTCAAGCACCTTGGTCGGCAGAATGAAGCGTCCCAACCCTGATGCATCGCATTGGAAGGATGAGATCACTCTTCCCGAAGTCAAGCCGCTTCCTTCTTTGGGCTCACATTTCTCGGACATGATGCGTATCCGTATGCACGAATCAGCGCTAGTGGATGCGGATCGGCTGGATGCTGAGTTCTTTGTCAATGGCAAAGTAGAGCGCGATGAATCACCATTTCTCGAGCAGCTGCTTCAGGATCTCGGTCCCGATCGTCTGTCCAGCTCTATTATGCCGCCTCCACAGGAATTACGCGAAATAAGCAAAGCGCTGGCTGGGCAGCTGCGTGAGCATCAGTCAATCAGAATCAAGGCGCTTGCTGAAATCATGGAGCGCAGGGCTGAGTCCTTCCTGTCGGCGAAGGCGAGTACGTCATTGAATGAAAAACGCAATGCCATATTGCGTGACTGCCTTACTCACGGAGCCGATCCTGAATGGAAGCCAGGTCTATACACGCTGACCGCTCCCACAGGCGGCGGCAAGACTGATTCCTCGCTTACGTTCGCGCTTGAACACGCCAAAACACACCATATGGATAGGGTTATTTACGTCGTGCCCTACACGTCAATCATCGACCAGACGGTAAAGGAATTCGAAACCCTCCTTGGGCCAGATGCGGTTCTACCACACTATGCAGATGCTGCTTTCCAATTAAAAGAGGAAGACGAGCTTACAGCAAACGATTTGCATCGCAGTTTTGCGGCCGAGAACTGGAACATGCCGGTTATCGTAACCACTGCTGTGCAGTTTTTCGAAAGCCTGTTCGCCAACAAGGCCTCTAAACTCAGGAAGATTCATAACATAGCTAACTCTGTTGTGATCTTCGATGAGGCCCAGACCTTGCCCTTGCCTCAGCTGAAACCATGTGTACAGGCCATAGCTGAACTGGTTGCCAATTATCACGTCACCGCGGTGCTGTGCACAGCAACACAGCCGGCCTTGCAGGAACTGTTTGCTCAGGCTCTTCAATGCCCGAATCTGACCATCCCTGAAATTGCACCATTAAGCGAAAAGGAGCGCTCGGAATTCAGGCGCAACCGAATCGTCGATGACGGTCATAAGAACATGGATGAGATGGCTGAAGCTGTAGAAGGCCATAATCAGGTTCTGTGCGTGGTCAACACACGTAAGGAGGCGCAGTACATCTCCGGAGCGGTGCGAAAGCATGGCTTTGAAGACGGTACTTTCTGCTTGACTACACTGCAATGTGCCTATGACAGGGAACGGTTGCTGAAGCAGATACGGGATCGCCTCACCCAGGGAGAATCTTGCAGGGTCGTATCCACGTCTCTGATAGAGGCCGGAGTGGATGTCGATTTTCCTGAGGCATATAGGGAACAGACTGGTCTTGATTCGATTCTTCAGACAGCTGGCCGTTGCAATAGAGAAGGTCGACGTGAAGCGGATGCCTCATTGGTTCATGTTTTTTCGACTGATGAGGGCCAGGTTTCGTTTTTGAAGCAGAATATGCTGGCTTTCGAGTTGGTGCGGGAAGGCAATGCTGACCTGGCATCTTCAAAAGCGGTTCATGAATATTTCACCAGGCTCTTTGGAATGCGTGGGGATGAGAGTCTCGATCAGCGTCAAATTCTTAAGGCTCATGAGCGTGGAATATCAGGATGCCGTATGCCGTTCGCTCAGATTGCTGAGCTTTTCAAGCTGATTGATACGCCAACTGTTCCCGTCTATATACCGGTCAATGAAGAAGCGAGCGCCCTGTGTGCCCAGCTGACTGATCCTCGTTGCTATACGCGAGGGCTGTTCCGCAGATTGGGCCGGTACGCGGTCAATGTCTGGCCTAGACAGCTGGACAGACTCAAAGAGGCTGGGAAGATATCCGCTTTGGCTGAGCACGGTGCCAGGTCGGATGACGATGCATTTGTTCTGCTGGACATGGGCATGTACGACAGTGCTACAGGTCTGCAGGTCGATGAAGATCAGTTGCCTCAAAACGGTCTGCTGTATTGATGGCTGAATCGTAATTAGCAATACCGGCAACAGGAAAGGAGACCAATGACAGTACAACTTGAGGTCTGGGGTCCGTACGCCCTCTTCACCAGACCGGAAATGAAAGTAGAGAGGGTCTCGTACGACGTGATGACGCCGTCGGCGGCACGAGGGATTCTGGAGGCTGTGTTCTGGCATCCGGGCATGGTCTGGCGGATTGACAGGATCGTGGTTATGAATCCTATCAGATTCACCAGTGTTCGTCGCAATGAGGTCAGCAGCGTGATCTCGGCCGATACCATCAGGTCGATGATCAATGATCCTTCCAAAGACAGCGCGATCTATGCTTCCTCAGACATTCAGCAGCGTGCCTCCACCATTCTGCGAGACGTTCACTATGTGATTGAGGCGCACTTTGATATGAATAGCAAAGCAGCTGAAGGGGATACGCCGGCTAAGTTCATCAGCATGTTCAATAGACGGGCTCAGAACGGGCAATACTATCATCACCCTTATTTCGGAACACGGGAGTTCCCTGTCGATTTTCGGCTTTGGGATGCCGATAAGGGTCAGCCCAAGGGATTCGAAAACGGTCGTCGGGATCTGGGGTACATGTTATATGACATGGACTATAGAGATCCTGCGGATCCGCAACCTATGTTTTTCAGGGCTGAGCTGGTTAACGGCGTGCTGGATGCAACTGATCCGAAGGTGAGCTCATGATTGGCGAACTAGTCAGACTTTACGATCGGCTGGTGGAGGCTGGCCAGGCCCCGAGGTATGGATACAGCGTTGAAAACGTTCCATGGGGACTGGACATAGCGGATGATGGGTCCATAACCCATGTCATTCCGTTTGGGACATTGACAAAGAATAAGCAGTTCAGACGTATGATGCCTGTTCCAGCACATGCACTGCGGACAGTGAAAATTCAGGCCAATTTCCTCTGCGACAACTCCTCTTACCTGCTAGGTGCAGATGCCAACGGTGCAACAGACAAGGCGGCCAAGCGCTTTGCAGCTGCTGCTGAATTGCATCGTCAGGTGCTTGCAAACGCCGAAGATGATGAAGCCCGTGCAGTGCTCGCTTTCTTTTCCCGGACGCCTCAAGCGGCAGTTGTCGAGGAGAAATTAGGCGAAGGGGACTGGAAGAAGGCCATGACCGGTAATTTTGTCCTCTGCCGCAGCGGCTTACCTTTATCTGAAAACCCAACCATGCAAAGATACTGGGATTCATGGTTCTCTTCGGGTGACGAGGACGGTGATGATCCGGCCGCTGGTTCTGAAACCATGCAAAGTGTTGTTTCAGGCCAAGCCGTCGTTCCCGCTCTTACTCATCCAAATATCAGAGGCGTCCGCAACGCACAATCCAGCGGATCCGCACTGGTGTCTTTCAATGCGCCAGCGTATCTTTCCTACAACAAAAAGCAGGACCAAAATGCTCCTATGAGCAAGCGTGAAGCTTTCGCTTACACCACAGCCTTAAATACTGTGTTGAAGGACGATCAGTACACAAGAACTGTCAATGATGGTTCCTTGACGATTGTCTCTTGGGCAGAATCAGGACAGGCTGAGTACTCAGCCGAGATGAACATGTGTATTGAAGGCGCCGTAGGGGTTGATCAACAGGATCTGATAGCCACTGTCACGGCCTTGTCTAAAGGAAACCCAGTTGATTTCAATGGTGTCAGGCTTAATCCGGATGAGCATTTCTATATCCTTGGACTTGCCCCCAACGCCGCCAGACTTTCGGTGTCCTTCTTCTTGAAGGACACCTATGGCAGTTACATGGAGCATGTACGTCGGCATTATGAAGATCTGGATATCGAACGCCCGAAATTTGACAAGCGTCGTGACCTACCTGTGTGGATGCTGCTTGCGCAAACTGTACCGCCCGCCAATGGTGGGAAAAAGAGGATCCCAGCTTCCCCCCATACAGTTTCCGACCTTTTTAAGGCCATTCTTACAGGTGCGCCCTATCCTACGTCGCTCCTGACTGCTGTTGAGAACCGCATAGGCGTTGAGCATGACGTGCCCCGCGCCAAGGCTGCAATCATCAAAGCGTATTTTCTTCGTCACCCAAACAACCAATGCCCTAAGGAGGTATTGCAAGTGTCCATCAACAAAGAAAGCACTAATGTGCCCTATGTCCTAGGACGACTGTTCGCCCTATATGAGGACATACAACATGCTGCGAATCCCGGTATCAATACCACGATTGGTGACCGCTTCTTTACTAACGCATCGACCATGCCAGCCGTGGTTTTCCCGCACTTGGGCGATTTGGCGAAAAAGCACCTGCGAAAACTGTCGACGGGAACGCGCATTTACTATACCAAGCGTATAGCAGATCTGATGACCAGAATCGGCGAGAGTTTCCCGACGAGGTTATCGCTGCCCGAACAGGGTGCTTTCCAGCTCGGATATTATTTCGAGACTCAGGAGCGATACAAGGGCAAGAACAAGGACGACAATAAGGAAATCAGCAAGGAAGAAGGAGTTGTAAATGAGTGAGCAAACTGCCAAGGCAATCCAAAATAGGTATGATTTCTCAATTCTCTATGATGTTGAGAATGGCAACCCCAACGGAGATCCGGAATCAGGCAATATGCCACGAACCGATAGTGAGACCGGGATTGGTATTGTTACCGATGTTTGCCTGAAGAGGAAGATACGTAACTATGTGCAGCTGATTAATGGGGATAAGGCGCCCTGGCGTATCTATATCAAGCAGCAGGTTCCGCTGAACCGCCTCGATGCTGAGGCGCTAAAAGCGGTTGGCGTCAATGGGGATCTCGATGTGGACAGTATCGGGAAGGCTTTAAAGAAGGCCAAGAAAGAAAACGGCGAGCTGGATAGATTAATCCTCGATTACATGTGCTCCAATTTCTTCGATATCAGGACCTTTGGCGCGGTGATGACCACCTTCGTCAAGGGCGGGTTGGCCTGTGGCCAGGTGCGCGGCCCTGTGCAACTTGGATTCTCGAGGTCCATCGATCCGATTTTCCCGCAGTCTGTCACCATCACCAGAGTGGCCATTACTACGGAAAAAGACCAAGAGAACAAGAACAACGAGATGGGCAACAAGTCCATCGTTCCTTACGGTCTATACCGTGCTGATGGCTATGTGAATGCCAAGCTTGCACAAAAGACCACCGGATTTAGCGAGGAGGACCTGGCCATGCTTTGGCAGGCCATTCTCAACATGTTCGAGTTCGATCATTCTGCAGCTAGAGGCAAGATGGCCGTTCGCAAACTCTACGTCTTCAAGCACAGCAACGATCTTGGTGATGCTCCCTCCTACAAGCTGTTCGATAGCATTCATGTGGCTCATAAGCCTGAGGTTGAAACACCGCGCAGCTTCTCGGATTACGATGTGACGGTCGATACTTCAGCTATTCCGCAGTCGGTCGAACTGACTGAAATGGTGGATGGCTGAGTCTGCTGCAATGAGTGATAATTCTATGGACTTGTCCATGGCCACAGGGCCGGCCGAATATCCTGAGGATGAATGGCTGGCCCTGTCTGGCATTCAGCATTTCGAATTCTGCAAGCGCCAATGGGCATTGATTCACATAGAGGAGCAATGGCATGACAACACCAGAACATATGCAGGAGACTTCGAACATCGGCGTGCTCACGACTACCATGCTTCAGAAAAACGTGGCGACACCTTGATACTGCGCGACCTGCGTGTATTCTCCCGAAGGCTGGGAGTGGTCGGCGATTGTGACATCGTTGAATTCCATACAGCTCAGGATGGAGTTGCATTGACAGGCAGAAGAGGACGGTGGACACCCTATCCTATTGAGTACAAGCATGGTTCCAGCAAGGTCAATAATGCTGACCGTTTGCAATTGTGCGGCGAAGCCATGTGTCTGGAAGAGATGCTCTCCTGCAGCATCAGCCAGGGGGCATTGTTCTACCAGCGGACCAAGCGCCGTGAAGTGGTCGAACTCAACGATGATCTTCGCGCTCAGGTAGTCGATGATCTGGCGCAGATGCGGGACCTTTATCGGCGAGGCCGTACTCCAAAGGTGAAGCCAAAGACAGGATGCCGGTCATGCTCATTGAAGGATATCTGCCTGCCCGAACTTGTGCATAAGTCTTCCGCTGCTGACTACATTCGAAAGACCTTGAAAGAATTGTAGGGGTAATTTGAGCAATGAGAGTCTATTGAGGGAAAACACCAGAGGGAAGCGATGATCCATTGAGACAGATGTTGAACACCTTGTTTGTCACTACAGAGGATGCCTACCTTTCCCTGGAGCAGGAGAACGTCGTGGTGAATGAGGGGGACCACGTCATGGGGCGGATTCCTCTACGTGCCTTGGAGTCTATTCTTTGCTTCAGTTACAAGGGTGCCTCGCCGGCCTTGCTGGGTAAGTGCAATGAATTTGGAGTCTCATTTGCCTTCTATTCTCCTCAGGGCAAGTACTACGGGTCTGTGCTTGGAGAAGCTAACAGAAATGTGCTTTTGCGACGCCGTCAGTATCACATGGCCGATGATGATAATGAGGTCTGTTCGATTGCAGCTTCGTTCGTCATGGGCAAGATATTCAATGCGCGACAGGTGTTGGAGCGTGCTACCAGAGACCACGCTTTACGGATCAATGTGCCTCGTGTCAAAAAGCAGAGTGCCAGTCTGTCGGCAGCCTTGCAGGAATTGGACGGTTGCCTAACAGCGGATTCGGTTCGTGGTGTGGAGGGGGAGGCCGCGAAGTGCTACTTTTATGCCTTTGATGATCTCATCCTCACAAATAAGGATGATTTCTACTTCGAGCAGCGCAGCCGGAGGCCACCGATGGATAGGATGAATGCCCTGCTCTCATTTATCTACGTGCTACTTTCCGGAGATTGTCGTTCTGCACTTCAAGGTGTCGGCCTTGATCCTTATGTCGGTTTCTTGCATACAGACAGGCCAGGCAGATCTTCGCTGGCTCTGGATCTTGTTGAGGAATTGCGCCCTGTCTTTGCGGATCGGCTGGCTTTGTCGCTAGTCAACACCCACGTGATTAAGGCCGGAGATTTCGAGATTCGAGAGAACGGAGGAACCTATCTTAACGACAGGGGGAGGAAGCAGGTGCTTTCAGCCTGGCAGAAGCGCAAAAATGAGCAAATCATGCACCCCTTTCTTAAGGAGAAAGTGCCATGGGGGTTGGTGCCCTATGTGCAGGCATTATTGCTGGCTAGATACATACGTGGGGATATGGATGCCTATCCTCCAATGTTCTGGAAGTAGGGTGGAAGAATAATGATGGTGGTTGTTGCCTATGATGTCGACACCTGTGAGGCGGCTGGGCGGAAGCGGTTGCGACAGGTCGGCCATGAGTGCATGAAGTTTGGGCAGCGTGTACAAAATAGTGTGTTTGAATGCGTGGTCACTCCTGCCGACCGTGAGCTCCTAAAACAGCGGCTGATGACGTTGATTAATCCTCAGGAAGACAGCTTGATTATGTACGACCTAGGTGCCAGATATTCCCGTAGAATCCACTACTACGGGGTGAGGCGCCATATCCCCGTTGACCAAGTGATGATGCTATAGAATCACGGGACTTTGGTTATGTGCTTTTGGCTGTATTGTACTGTTTGAGCCACTGAAATTAGATGCGGGCTAAGTGGTCGGTGTAATTCTGTAAACAGTGCATTATGCTGACTGATGCTGTGGACCATAGTTGACGCGAAACCCTAGCAATCATGTATTCGTCTGATCCTTCGCGCTGCAGATCGTTGCTTTATGACAACATTCGATCTAAATTTCGCATGTTTTTGTGGTCAATGTTCTTTTTCAAAGTTACAAGCGGAAAGCTATAGGTGCGAAGAAAGCTAGAATTTTAGTGAAACGGATGAACGGTTGTTTGATAACTGAATAGTGATGTTATCGACTTAAAGTACTGTTTCAATTCCGCGACTAGTGATAGAAATTAGGTAGTTGGGTTAGGTTTTTGGAAGTCGTCGGCCATTAAAGGCCGACCATATATTGGCCATTGGATGTATCATTGTGCTGTCGCTCCCTTCACGGGAGCGTGGATTGAAATTTCCGGGCGGTGCGCAGGCCTCCGCGTCCGGCCAGTCGCTCCCTTCACGGGAGCGTGGATTGAAATACGATTGTTAACGTAGGGAAATTGTCGATACCAGTCGCTCCCTTCACGGGAGCGTGGATTGAAATTCAAAGATTATTTGAGGGGTCGAAACCTCAATGGTCGCTCCCTTCACGGGAGCGTGGATTGAAATATATGGCAGAAGACGGTTGATTTCAGCTATAAGGTCGCTCCCTTCACGGGAGCGTGGATTGAAATACGGAACGTGAGCCTGAAACCGTATATAGCTTATGTCGCTCCCTTCACGGGAGCGTGGATTGAAATCTCCTGTCTGTCCGAAGTCGGGGGGAGCCGATAGTCGCTCCCTTCACGGGAGCGTGGATTGAAATGTTTCCGCTTGCCCGGCGAGGGTCGGGGCGGCTGGTCGCTCCCTTCACGGGAGCGTGGATTGAAATCAGGTGGACCGCATCGAAGGACCACGTCTGGGAGGTCGCTCCCTTCACGGGAGCGTGGATTGAAATAGCCAGCAGGCGGGCCAGTACGCCGTGGACAACCGTCGCTCCCTTCACGGGAGCGTGGATTGAAATGTTTGGTGTGATCCATGGGGCTCCTACGGAGGTGGTCGCTCCCTTCACGGGAGCGTGGATTGAAATCCATCGAGACAATGCTCATATACATAGAAGTAGCGTCGCTCCCTTCACGGGAGCGTGGATTGAAATTCCAAGGAACCCCCAACCACTATCGAACAACCAAGTCGCTCCCTTCACGGGAGCGTGGATTGAAATCCACCCATCTAGCCGACGATGATATCTGCCATGGTCGCTCCCTTCACGGGAGCGTGGATTGAAATCATCATGTCAACAGGGATGACTATTATGGCATGTCGCTCCCTTCACGGGAGCGTGGATTGAAATTTCACCCCGGCGCTTTCCGCCCTGTATCAGGAGGGTCGCTCCCTTCACGGGAGCGTGGATTGAAATAAGTTTACTCATAAATTCCGCCTTTGCAAAAGACGTCGCTCCCTTCACGGGAGCGTGGATTGAAATCCGATACATGTCGCGCATTGCCGCCTTGGACTTTGTCGCTCCCTTCACGGGAGCGTGGATTGAAATTTAGGCAATGACGGTATGATATAAATTGAAACAAGTCGCTCCCTTCACGGGAGCGTGGATTGAAATCCTAAGCGTATCCACTATAGCGTCTTCAAAATCTGTCGCTCCCTTCACGGGAGCGTGGATTGAAATATCCTGGTCCAGCCGCTTGGCCAGATCGGAGGCGTCGCTCCCTTCACGGGAGCGTGGATTGAAATTCGCATCTGCCGTCCTTGACTGCCTTGGCCGTGGTCGCTCCCTTCACGGGAGCGTGGATTGAAATCACCTGTTTGAGATCCTGCATGCCGAGCCTGAGCGTCGCTCCCTTCACGGGAGCGTGGATTGAAATACCGTGTCAGACGTAGTGGCAATATCCGAAGTCGTCGCTCCCTTCACGGGAGCGTGGATTGAAATCTCAAGTACCTGCAGGCGCTCGGATTGACGGTCGTCGCTCCCTTCACGGGAGCGTGGATTGAAATATACTGAGCGAAGTCCTGTGTAGCGGAGCGAGGGTCGCTCCCTTCACGGGAGCGTGGATTGAAATTCCAACACCCGCGAATTCCGCAAAATGCTCTACTGTCGCTCCCTTCACGGGAGCGTGGATTGAAATCGGTCGATGGATGAACTGGAGAACTGGCGCAAGGGTCGCTCCCTTCACGGGAGCGTGGATTGAAATCTCTGACAACGGCGGCGGCATAAACCGTCAGCCGGTCGCTCCCTTCACGGGAGCGTGGATTGAAATACGCAGGGCACGATTCTCGGCCGCAGCATGGCCTGTCGCTCCCTTCACGGGAGCGTGGATTGAAATGTCTATGCCGACACGCAACACTCCCTCATTGCTGGTCGCTCCCTTCACGGGAGCGTGGATTGAAATCTGCAATCGAGCACTTTTGACCCGCAGAAACTAGTCGCTCCCTTCACGGGAGCGTGGATTGAAATCTCATATCTACAGCAATGACCGCCAAGCCACAGCGTCGCTCCCTTCACGGGAGCGTGGATTGAAATGCCCAGGTCAGGCACAGGGCCCGCCTGGCCGAATGTCGCTCCCTTCACGGGAGCGTGGATTGAAATTTTTGTTGGGATTACTATTACGGTACACAGGGAGGGTCGCTCCCTTCACGGGAGCGTGGATTGAAATACCAAACCAACATACTTTGTTCGAATAAAACCCGTCGCTCCCTTCACGGGAGCGTGGATTGAAATACCGCGGACACTGCCGGCGCTGTCACAGCAAAAGTGTCGCTCCCTTCACGGGAGCGTGGATTGAAATATCACATGGCCGGAGACAGCGGCTGCGACCCGCGTCGCTCCCTTCACGGGAGCGTGGATTGAAATACCGAAGCTTGCTCAGTATGAACTCGAATGGGGAAGTCGCTCCCTTCACGGGAGCGTGGATTGAAATAGACAGAATGTACTTGAACAAAGCACCAGGAGTCGTCGCTCCCTTCACGGGAGCGTGGATTGAAATCCGCCATCGAAGGGAACAACCCCGTAGTCATACGTCGCTCCCTTCACGGGAGCGTGGATTGAAATTTCCACTACGGAGTCAGCGCCAACGGCCTGTCCTGTCGCTCCCTTCACGGGAGCGTGGATTGAAATACGGTGTCTGAAAAAGGCTTCGACAAGGCCTTGGTCGCTCCCTTCACGGGAGCGTGGATTGAAATGCCTTTCTGTCATAACTGCCCGCGTCCGAGTAATCGTCGCTCCCTTCACGGGAGCGTGGATTGAAATAGTGCATTTGCGGTAACCTTGGCCATACTGCTCGTCGCTCCCTTCACTGGAGCGTGGATTGAAATAACCGGGGTTTCGGGGCTGAATTTCAACTCTGTTGTCGCTCCCTTCACGGGAGCGTGGATTGAAATTTAATATATTTGATATATTGGCTAAAGTCGCAAGTCGCTCCCTTCACGGGAGCGTGGATTGAAATCGCGAGCGCCATGGCCAGTATACGTGTAGCAACAGTCGCTCCCTTCACGGGAGCGTGGATTGAAATTTTACTGCCGATACATAGTGATTCGTCTGATTGAGTCGCTCCCTTCACGGGAGCGTGGATTGAAATTCCATGGATGGGGACGCAGTCAGGGTTCAAAATAAGTCGCTCCCTTCACGGGAGCGTGGATTGAAATATCAACATGCCCGCAGGCAAGGACCTGAAGACCGGTCGCTCCCTTCACGGGAGCGTGGATTGAAATAGAAAGAAAGAGGATAGGTAACCATGGCAACACGTCGCTCCCTTCACGGGAGCGTGGTGAAATCGCTAGGATACCGGGTGACCTGAGCGTAGAGGTGTCGCTCCCTTCACGGGAGCGTGGATTGAAATGACGGGGACTTCGACGGCGACACCCTCGCCGTGGTGTCGCTCCCTTCATGGGAGCGTGGATTGAAATATCAGGTCGATCAAAACCTCGCCCTGTTTAAGAGGTCGCTCCCTTCACGGGAGCGTGGGTCGGGAATACCACTACGATGGTTCTCTACCTGCGGTAAATGCGTAGCCCCTTTCATAGAAGCCTAAATTGGAAAACTGATTGCATTACTTTGAATTATCCAGACAGCACCGTTTTCTATCGGTAACACGTATCAAATCAGTTCTTTCACCAGAACTCCGTCATAAATTGTACTCCTACTAAGCAGGATTACGAGTTGTTGCTTCGGTATTGTGTCAGTCGTTTTTATACCATTTGCTTGTTACTAACCCCCGAAAGTGCCGTGCTCCCCTGCATCTGCAGGAATGGTTCTACGGGCCATCGGATGATGCCCTTCAGGAACACAAATATGAGAGGAGATGAATGGTTATGGATGAGGATTTCATGAGAAAAATGGCATCCAAGGATAAGGCCTGCACCACTCATGACCATATTCCTGATGACCGGATCAACAGTTACGCGTCATGGTATCCCATCACTGATGATATGGATGAGACCGAACGCCGGGTCTGGGATTCGCTGGATGATGAGGACAGGAAAATGATCCAGTCGGATCGGACATATTATGGGACGAACTATGGTGCAGGCTTCGGCGGCAATAGCAAGGTGAGTTTCTACGATGTCCTCGGCATCAGGCAGTTCGACTGACTCATTCCGGGGCTCCTATATATTGTTGCAATCAGTAAAGGGAGCGCTATAGGAGCGCCGGGGAGAATCCATGACCGCTTCATAGTTCGAACATGAGTGTTTGATTCTCCTTCAGCCACAGCAATCGCATTGGTGCGCCCTGATTGAAGGTTGCTTCTGCCTTCAAGGCATCCATTGCCGCTTAGCAAATGCCTAGCAGGGTGTTTGAACGCGGATTGTCATGGTTTTCAGATGCGCATGATCGGTTGGGCAGAAGACGCGGCCCGGGTGTTCCTGGGTGCGGATGCGCCTCCCGGTATAAGCTTGTAGGCGATGTGTCCACGAGTAGCGGACTTGGAGGTGTGGTCGCCGATGGAGCAATTCGACGATGCGGATGACGCGGAACTCGGCAGAAGCGATTCAGCTGGTTCCACAGCCGTACCATCGCACCCGGATGAGGCGACTGCGGTGAACAAGGTCTCGGCTCATCCTGAGGCGACCATTCCGGATTCGGAGTACTCGTTGGCTGAGATCGAGCAGCGTCGTGCCCGCCCGGTCCGCTGGGTTGTCTTCGCGCTGGCGGTCCTCCTGGCCATCGTCATTCCTTATGGATATGGGCGCTCGCTGGCCATCAACCACACCCAGGGCGTGCTCCACTATGCCTCGGTCCTGGATCCGCGAGGCATAGCCCTGATTGCCTGGACAGTGACCGTGCTGACCTTTATGGGCATCGGCATGTCCATCATCGAGTCGTCCTCATGGTTCTGGCGGGTGGTCTTCGTTCTGGGCCTGGCTGCAGAACAGCTGATCGCCGGACTCTGCCTGCTCAAGATGAACTTCTGGTACAGCACCTTTGTCGTCTACCAGCATCAGGCCATCCTGGCCAACGCGGCCAACTTGGGCATCATCGCGGCCGGGCTGGGCGTGGCGGTCTTTGCTGTTATTTTTGTGGCCATCCTGGTCTGCGTGCGCAAGGATTCCCCCTGGAACACGCTGACTCACAGCTGGTCGGCACTGTCCATGTTCTGCATCATTGAACTGATTGCCATCGCCATCGTCCTCTTCGGAGGCCTCATCACCGCGGCATGAATCATAGGATCGCTGAATTTACCAGAATATGCTGCACGATGGGTGTCGGTAACTGTCAGTTGTGGTTTTGGGTTGATTCCTGTCCGCACGCTGTCAAGAGGTGCGAAAGTAAGACCAAAGCGCAATTGACCACGGGGGAGGGGGCTGATGCATATGGGCTTTACTCGGCTAATTCCCGATCCAGGCGTTTGGCTATCCGCTCGGCGTAGGAGGTATCTATGATGATTAGGATCCCGCAGGTCACAAACAGAGCGACGAAGGGCCAGCCCATGAGGGTATGGACCCATTCGGGAAGGGTGAAGAAATCAGTGAGGAACATGAGCGGCACCAGGATGTAAACGCTGTAGCCGAGGACATGCATGGTGTAGGGGATGGTAGTTCCTGTGATGTATCGCATGCCGATCCAGTAATTGTCGAGGGCGATTTGGAGTTCGCGGCTGCTGGCCGGGGTCATTTGGTGTTGGGGGAATTGCCGGTGGGTGGCCCAAACCCATGCGCCGACGCCGATGGCGAGGCCTAGGACGCAGCTGACGATCGCTGTGGTCCGTCGGGGCATGCCCAGGAGGACATCGCCGCCCTGGAGTGGATGGTACGGTTCGAAGCGGTGCCATGCGCGGGCTATTTTTAAGGCGGATATGAAGATGATGACGATCAGCGCGATGATGGATAAGGGGACGGAGTAGTGTCTTCTGTTGTATTCCCTGGCTTCCGGGGTCCGGTAGCGCATGGGGGCCTTAACGGGCTGGTTGCGGACGCGGTCCCAGTAGACGCGGGTGAACCGGTCGGGCAGGAAGCCGATGGCTTCGTAGCGCCACCATGCGGGGCGGCTGGCGTGCCAGCTCGGTGTCGGCCGTGCCCGGCGGCGAACCTGGTCCTCACGCCGGTGGTCGCGGGCGAGGGCGCGGACCTGGCGGGCGCGCAGGAGCCTGGTGACGGGGTTGTCGGGCCCCTTCCAGGCCAGAAGGCTGACCTGGTCCTGGGTGAAGATGACCAGGTCGGGGTCGGGGGTGTGGCCGACGCCGACCTCGGGCAGGGGGGCGTCGTCGCCGGGGACCACGCCGGGTCCGCAGGCAAGGCCGCCCACGGAGCAGATCCTGCCCGCGTACCATGGACCGGATGACCCGGCGGCCTGTTCGGGTGGCTGCACGTACTGGCCGACCAGGCGGACCACCAGCCCGTCCTCTCCCAGTCCGTCGAACCATCCGGTGCCTCTGTAGGCCCCGGATACGCTGGCAGGCCCGTCGGCCAGGACAACCAGCGAGCCCAGGGGTAGGACCTGCCCAGGCCGGGGCCGGCCGATCCTGCCGCGCCGCCGCCACACATGCCCCTGGAAGGTCTGCAGGCACAGGCCCCGCGCCAGGAGGTAGGGCGCCAGGACGCGGTCCATCAGCCGCCTCGACCTCCACGCATTGAACGACATCAACACAAACAACCAGACCAGCATCGCCGGAGAGCCTAATACGACATCTATCAATAGGTACAACATCAGTACGCCCCCACTAATGTCATCCCCGGTTTCAATCCGAGCCGCGCACATGGCGATGCAGAAGACAGTGGGAAAGCTACCATAGATTGTCCTTCATGTGGCCCCACTGTCATCTCCATTCCCGCGATTGACGGAATCGTCGTAAAAAGCGTTGCCGGCTACTGTACCGAGGTATCCTACGGCTAAACCAATTCCACCTCCTACAATCGTACTTGGTCCAGGGGCGATTGAATCCCACAACTGCTCCAGCGGCAGCTCATGCTGCAGCACCGATAACACCACCAGAGGCAGTGATCAGGCCATGAGCCATAGCATCTTGGGTAGCTGCCTGTTGTCAGTATGTGCCGAAGGAATCAGCAATGCCGCTCAATGATTCAAAACCGCCAGAAAGAAAATCGCCGACCATGAAAGAGCGGTTCAACGTGCTCAGTTGCATAGCCTAGGCGGTTGCTTCATTAACGCATCCGTCAAGGTCGTTTTTGGTCTTCTCCCCTCTATCCCTTTTATCGAGTATGTCCTATGTGACCGGTAACTGAATCAGAGATGAAGGTGGGGGTAGGAGGTTGATTTGGTGACTTCATCAAACCTTCGTTCATAGGATCGTTCCTCGGCGTTGATATATCCCATGAACACTATTTCCGTCACGTCTTGGCGGTTGAAGAAAACGATCTTGGCCGGATCAGTCATGCCATACGGGAATTGTACGGCACCATAGTCAAAGTAACCCGTTGTTCCATGCATGTAACCAGCAGGGTACCCGGGTCTCTTCTGGTTTTCACCACGGATCCCAGAGGAAGAATGGTATTTTCTGATTTGATGGAGTTCTGCTCGGATTGTTTCATTAGGTGCCCTCTTTGGTGGATGAATGAAGTTACATTCCCTCAACTTCTCTAACAACCTATGGTAGGACTACACGGTAAATCACGGTCGGTTCGTGCAACACAGTGCGATATCTTCGCTACATCGGAGTGAGATGGCTGATTCCTCATTGGTACTAATCCAATTTTCGTTATGCTCTCCTTCATTTTGCTGATTCCGTCACTGTTTGTTTGGTCCGCAAAATGTGTATAATGGACTTTTGGCGTGTTTCGCCCGCGGATCGAGAGCGCTTCAGCATAGGGCTGGTGCACCGCGTAACGGAAGAATGCAAGAGGAGGAGCCGTGGCTCTTACGAGTGAGCAGAAGCAGGCAATCGTCAAGGAATACGCGACCCACGAGGGTGACACCGGTTCCCCCGAGGTCCAGGTGGCTCTGCTGAGCAAGCGCATCTCCGACCTGACCGAGCACCTCAAGCAGCATCAGCACGACCATCATTCGCGTCGCGGCCTGCTGCTCATGGTCGGCCATCGTCGCCGGTTGCTGGATTACCTCAAGAAGGTGGACATCAACCGCTACCGTTCCCTGGTGGAGCGTCTTGGACTGCGCCACTAATATGCATGCTTTCGCCCGGGCCTAGCGCTCGGGCGCTTTTGCATGACTGAACCAGGCACCGTTAACCCCGGGATGGGGTTGTAGAAGATGGTGCTGAACTCAAATGCAAGGTTGGTCCGCAAGGAATGAAGATAGCCGGACATGGGGTTCGGCAGGACCAGACCGAAGTACAAGGATCTCCGGCAGTCAATTGATGCCGAGCATCCTGACATCAGGTAGTAAACAAGAAGTAAACAAAAGGAGGAACCCTATGGAGGGTCCCGAAATCACGGCTGTAGAAGCCACGATCGATAACGGATCATATGGCAAGCGCACGGTGCGCTTCGAGACGGGTCGTCTCGCCCAGCAGGCGGATGGGGCAGTAGCCGCCTATCTTGATGACGATTCCATGGTGCTGTCCACCACCACCGCCGGATCCAGCCCCAAGGAGAACTACGACTTCTTCCCGCTGACCGTTGATGTGGAAGAGAAGATGTACGCCGCGGGCAAGATCCCCGGCTCCTTCTTCCGCCGCGAGGGTCGGCCCTCCAACGAGGCCATCCTGGCCTGCCGGTTGATTGACCGCCCTCTGCGCCCCCTCTTCCCGCACACCCTGCGCAACGAGGTCCAGGTTGTGGAGACCATCCTGGCTGTTAACCCCGAGGATGCCTACGACGTGCTGGCCTTGAACGCGGCCTCCGCCTCCACCCTGATCGCGGGTCTGCCCTTCGAGGGTCCGGTCTCGGGTCTGCGCCTGGCCCTGATTGATGGCCAGTGGGTGGCCTTCCCCCGCTGGAGCGAGCGCGAGCGCGCCGTCTTCGAGCTGGTCGTGGCCGGTCGTGTGGTCGAGGGCGGGGATGTCGCCATCGCCATGATCGAGGCAGGCGCCGGCAAGAACGCCTGGAGCCTGATTTATGACGAGGGCCAGATCAAGCCCGACGAAGAGGTGGTCGCCCAGGGTCTCGAGGCTGCCAAGCCCTTCATCAAGGTTCTTTGCGAGGCCCAGAGCGAGCTCAAGGCCAAGGCCGCCAAGCCCACCAAGGACTTCCAGCTCTTCCCCGAGTACACCGACGAGCTCTATGCTCGCATCGACCAAGTGGCACACGCCGACCTGGACCAGGCCCTGTCCATCGCGGAGAAGCTGCCCCGCCAGGAGCGCATCCACGAGATCAAGGAGAAGGTCCGCGAGGCTCTGGCCGACGAGTTCACCGACATGGACGAGGCCGAGAAGGACAAGGAACTGGGCAACGCCTTCAAGGAGCTCCAGCGCCAGATCGTCCGTCGCCGCATCCTGACCCAGGACTACCGCATTGACGGCCGTGGCCTGCGCGACATCCGCACCCTGTCCGCCGAGGTGGACGTGGTCCCCCGCGTGCATGGCTCCGCCCTCTTCCAGCGCGGTGAGACCCAGGTGCTGGGCATCACCACCCTGAACATGCTGAAGATGGAGCAGACCATCGACGCCCTGTCCGGCCCCACCACCAAGCGCTACATGCACAACTACGAGATGCCGCCCTATTCGACCGGCGAGACCGGCCGCGTGGGTTCGCCCAAGCGCCGCGAGGTGGGCCATGGCAACCTGGCCGAGCGCGCGCTGATCCCGGTTCTGCCCAGCCGCGAGGAGTTCCCCTACGCCATTCGTCAGGTCTCTGAGGCCATCGGCTCCAACGGGTCCACCTCCATGGGCTCCGTCTGCGCTTCCACCCTGTCCCTGCTGGCTGCCGGCGTGCCTCTGAAGGCCCCTGTGGCGGGCATCGCCATGGGTCTGGTCACAGGCGAGGTCGACGGTCGGCCCACCTACAAGACCCTGACCGACATTCTGGGTGCCGAGGATGCCTTCGGCGACATGGACTTCAAGGTGGCCGGCACCTCCGAGTTCATCACCTCCCTGCAGCTGGACACCAAGCTGGACGGCATTCCCGCCGACATCCTGGCCGCCGCCCTGCAGCAGGCCAAGGAAGCCCGGGCCACCATCCTGGACGTGATCAATGAGTGCATCGATGGGCCTGCTGAGATGAGCCCCTATGCGCCGCGCATCATCACCACCCAGGTTCCTGTCGACAAGATCGGTGAGGTTATCGGACCCAAGGGCAAGATGATCAACCAGATCCAGGAGGACACCGGTGCCGACGTCTCCATTGAGGATGACGGCACGGTCTACATCGCCTCTGAGGGCGGCGAGGCAGCGGCCAAGGCCAAGGAGGTCATCGACCAGATCGCCAACCCGCACGTGCCCGAGGCGGGAGAGACCTTCAACGGCAAGGTGGTCAAGATCACCAGCTTCGGCGCCTTCGTCAACCTGACCCCTGGCACCGATGGACTTCTGCACATCTCGCAGATCCGCAACCTGGCCAACGGCGAGCGCATCGACTCCGTAGAGGACGTCCTCAAGGAGGGCGACACCGTCGAGGTCATCGTCCAGGGCGTGGACGACCGTGGCAAGATCTCCCTGGCCATCCCTGGCTTCGAGGACCAGGAGTCCGCAGGAGGCCGTGATCGCGGCGGTCGCACAGACCGTCGTGACCGTGGCGGAGATCGCCGTGAGCGCGGCGGCCGTGGCGACCGTGATCGTCGTGATCGCCGCAGCCGTTCCTCAGAGCGTGAGGATCGGTATGAGGCCCCACGCCGCTCCCGCTCAGAGCGTGATGACCGCTACTATGACGACGAGGACCAGGAGGACCGTCCCCGGCACCGTCGTCAGAGCCGCGATCGCGACTATGAGGATGGCGGAGACTGGTTCGAGGACGAGGACCGTGGCTCCCGTCGCGATCGTCGTCGGGCCTCCCGCGACGAGGACGAGGACCGTGGCGGCCGTGGCCGTGGCGAGCGCCGTGGTCGTAGCGGCCGTGCCGACCGTGATGACCGCGGTGATCGTGGCGGTCGTCATGAGCGTCGCTCTTCCGGGCGTGGCGGCTATCGTGGCCGCAGGGAGAACCCGCGCTATGCCGCCGACGAGCACTATGACGAGTATCGGGCCGACCGGGAGGAGCGCTCCGAGCGTCCCCGTCGCCGCGTGCGCAGGGACTTCGATCCCTTCGACAGTGAGGACTGATTCCCACTGATGCCGGATGCTGATTGATTCGGTGTCTTCCGACAGGACCCCGTTCCAATGGGCGGGGTCCTGTTTTGTATGCAGACCCTTCCGTGAGAGAATTGGGAACATGTCCGTATCACTGATCGTGCTTATCGTCATTGTCCTGCTGGTCGTGCTGCTGGTCATCTGGGGCATCGGGGCTTACAACGGCTTGGTCAATCTGCGCAACCGCGTGGCCAATGGCTGGGCCCAGATTGACGTCCAGCTCAAACAGCGTGCCGACCTGGTGCCCAACCTGGTCCAGACGGTCAAGGGCTACGCCTCACACGAGTCCACCGTCCTGGAGGAGGTGACCAAGGCCCGCGCCGATGTGGCCCAGGCCCAGACGGCTGGTGGGGACCAGATGCAGGCCCGTGCCGATGCCGAGCAGCGGTTGGGTCAATCCCTGGTCACCCTGATGGCTCGGGCGGAGGCCTACCCTGAGCTCAAGGCCAACCAGAACTTCCTGGATCTGCAGCGTCAGCTCAAGGACCTGGAGGACAAGATTGCCTACGCCAGGCAGTTCTATAATGACGTGGTCCAGAAGTTCAACACCCGCATCGAGACGGTCCCCTCCAACATCATCGCCTCACTTTTCCACTTCCGTCAGGCCCAGTACTTCCAGGCTGACGAGGGTAGCCGCCAGGCGCCCGTTGTGGACTTCGGACAGTGAACGCCCCAGCGGCCTCCTCCGGGAAGGCGGGCTCGAAACATCCCTCCTCTGGCCATCCCTCCTGGAGTACCTCCCGTTTCTTCCGAGCCCTGGTCCTGGCTCTGGTGGCAGGCTTGGTGACGTGCTTGGTTGCTGCCCTGCTGGTCTTCAATAGGAATCGGCCCGACCTGGTATACGATTCAGTCGATTACGATGTTCAGGTCATGGATAATGGCGATTTGCATATCAGTCAGAACCTGACCGTCACCATGAATTCCCGCGAGGATGACAACGGCGACGAACGTCCTTGGCGGGAGCTCTACCAGCGCTATCAGATCAAGCCTGATCGGCTGACCGGTATAAGCGACGTAAGCGTGACTGATCTGACTAATGGCTCCACATATAGGCAGACCGACCCGCCGAAGGATCCTGATAACCTCAATCAAGTTCCCGATTGGGACAAGACCATGGCTGGCACCTGGTATATGGGCACGGTCTCGGATTCGGGGCTGGAATCCTACAATCCGGGCGATGCGGGTCAGGGTTCCGCCTGCGGCGACCAAGGAAACCAGTGCCAGGTGGAGCTGGGATGGAACATTCCGCAGACTGCCAAGGATTCGGGACGGCGCTTCCGCATCGACATGACCTTCCATGGGGTCACCACTGCCCATCCCGATGTGGCCGAATTCCAATGGGAGCCCGTGGGTGACACCAACCAGATTCCTGTTGAGCATATGAGTGCCGATGTCAAGCTGCCCAAGCAGATAGGAACAAAGAAGGACAAGGATGCCAAGGCCTGGCTGCACTTCGCTGGCAGGGGCTCCTACCAGGTAGAGGATGACAACCGTATCCAATTCTCCGCAGACCACATCGAGCCTGGCCAGCATCTGGATTTGGTGGTGCTCTTCGATGCGGGGAGGACTTCTTCGGTGGTCAGGACCGACTCTGAACCGGCACTTGACCGCATCGTCCAGCAGGAGCGTCAGCAGTATGAGCGCTGGCAGGCCGAGCAGACCAGACGGGCGCGGATCGGACTCTTGGCGGGCGTCTTGGCACTCGTGGCTGCTATCGCGCTGATTGCGGTCATGCTTTGGCAGGCCTTCCGCACCTATGGGGACTCCCAGTACCGAGGCGATATTATCTACTATCGTCAGCCTCCTGATCTGTCACCGGCCGTGGCCGCCGTTATCAACGATCTGATGCTGAGCCGAGAATCCTCTATTGGCAGGCAATTGTCGGCCACCATTCTCTCCCTGGCCTCCAAGCGGGCCATCGCTCTGATTCCGGTCAGGTATGAGGACCGGGCGAATCCAGGCGGAAGTGCCGTGACCAAGGTGATGCATTCGCTGTTCCACAAAGGCAAACTGCAGTCCATGGAAGTGGTCATCAATCCGGTCTGCAGTCAGGATCGAGCCTCCCTGGCCCTGTCCTTCAGCGAGGAAGCCTGCCTGACCATGCTGGAAGGTGCCTGCGCCATGATGGGCTCCGAGGATAAACGCTTCGACCTATATGAGATGATTGCGCTCTTCGCCAGCACCGAAGCAAATCATGGCAAGGTCTACCTGGAGGCTTTCGACAAGGCCGTCAAGTATGAGACCAACAATGCCGACCTGCGCGCCTACCGCCATGGTCTGGGGGTCTTGGCCGTCCTGTCCGTTCTCCTGGCCGCTTTCATCCTGCTGGCTGGATTCCTGCCGGGCACCGTGCTGGTACGTGCGCCCTTGGCCGTGCTTCTGGTGGCTGTGGCAGCATTCTCCATGCGCTATGGTAGTTCGCAAGTGCTCAGCCGGAATGGACAACTCATGGCCGGCCAGGTCTCAGGGCTCCGACGCTACCTGCTGGACTTCAGCGATTTTAGCCACCGGGGCGTGGAGGATCTGGTGCTCTGGGACCGTTACCTGGTCTACGCTGCGGCCTTCGGCATAAGTGACCGGGTCGTCCGTCAGCTGGCCCAGTCCAGCCCTGAACTGACCGACTATGACTGGCTGAATGACAACGCTCGCGGCAGTCTGCTCTACTGGACCTTCCTGCCCTATAGCCAGAATGTTCCAGTGGCTTCTTCCCTGAGTGGCCCGGAAGTATTGACTGCCAATTCGATACTCGGCCAAGGCGGCGTGATTGATCTGGGTACTCAATTGACCCAGGGACTCGAACAGATCGGCGGGCTGATCGGCCAAGCCAGCGGCAATGGCTCTGGCAGTGGTATTGGTGGGTTTGGCAGTGGCGGTGATTCCTTCGGTGGCTCCGGTGGCGGTTCTGGCGGCGGTTCCTTCGGCGGCCGCTGAGACTGGACTGCAGGTTAAGCTCAATGGGAGGCCGGCGGCATCGGAGCCGGCCTCAATCTACAAGACGGGAGTATATGCATGACATCGTCGATGCGGGCCTTGGGGCCCTTTACTGCGACAGCGGTCGGACTGGGTTGCATGGGATTGTCCATTGAAGGCAAGCCGGACCAGGCAACGGCCATCGACGTCATCCACCAGGCCCTGGATGCCGGCTGCCGGCATCTGGATACCGCCTGGTCATACTACGAATCGGGCGGTCCCGAACAGACCAACGAGCGACTGGTTCGCCAGGCTTTGGACTCCTGGCAGGGACCCCGTCAGGATGTGCTGGTGGCCACCAAGGTGGGACACTACCGCAACTTTACCGACGGGCGGCCCACCTGGGCTGTGGACGGTCGGCCGGAGAGCCTGATCCGGCACGCCAAGGAGTCTGCCCAGGCCCTGGGTGTGGACACCATCGATCTGCTCTATATGCATCGGCCTGACCCGGAGGTGCCCTACCAGGAGTCCCTGGAGGCCATGGCTGAGCTGGCCAAGCAAGGTGTGGCCCGGACCCTGGGCGTCTCCAACGTAGACATCGAGCGGATGGACCTGGCTCGCCAGATTCTGGGCGACGACCTCGTAGCAGTGCAGAACCAGTTCTCGCCCACCTTCACCAGCTCCCGCCAGGAGTTGGACCATGCTGCCGAACTGGGCCTGGCCTTTGTCTGCTGGAGTCCCCTGGGAGGCTTCCGAGCACCCAAGGACGAAACCCGTTATGATGCCTTCCGGCAGGTGGCCCAGGAGCACGGCGTCTCCTACCAGCGTGTGGTCCTGGCCTGGGAGCTGTCCCAGAACAGCAACGTCTTTGTGGTCCCCGGGGCTCACAGGGCGGCCACCATTCTGGACTCCCTGCAGGCGGCCGATATGGAGCTGAGCGAGGAGGAGATGGAGCGTCTGAACCGGGCGGCGACTGCATGAGCCGCAAGCCCCAACCAAGCGAGCAGGACGCCCGGAGCCTTCAGGGCGAAGCCTGGGATCAGGAACGAACCCTGCTGGACAGCAGCCCCCTGTCCTCGCTGGACGATCAGGGCCGTCCCATCCCAGTCACCATTCCCATAGCCCTGGCGCCAGGGATCAAGGTGGTCTATACCACAAGGCTGGGCGGGGTTTCATCAGGCGATTATGCCCAGCTGAATCTAGGCGGCAAGGGCGGTGACGACCCGCAGGCGGTGGCTTCCAACCGTCAGGCCTTGGGCCGCCAGCTGGACCGTCCCATAGTTCTGGTGGACCAGGTTCACTCAGCCCGGGTCTGGGATGCCGACCAGGGGCAACCCCAGGGACGCTGCGAGGCCGATGCTCAGGTGACCACCCGTCGTGACCTGGCCCTGGGCATCTTTGCCGCCGACTGCCTTCCTGTGCTTTTGGCCGACCCTCAGGTCGGCGTGATGGGGGCGGCCCACTGCGGCCGTCGTGGTCTGGTTGCCGGAGTCATTCCGGCAACAGTCCAGGCCATGGTCGACAAGGGCGCCGACCCGTCCAGGATTGTGGCAACCTTGGGGCCTCGGATCTGTGCGGATTGCTATCAGGTGGGCTCGGAACTGGCCGATGGCTTCGAGAAGCGTTTCCCAGGCGCATCCGGACCATGCCGATTCGGCGGAATCGCCATCGACATCGCCGCCGCAGCCAGGATGGAACTGAAGGCGGCAGGAGTGACCAATATTGTAGACTCCGCCCACAGGGTCGGTGCCGCAACCAGTTACCTGCGTAAGGACCCGGACCTGGAAGAGCTGTGCAGCCAGGACGGTGAGGGTCCCTCCCTGTCCAAGCGTCTTGAAGATCTGCGCCGACCGTTATGTACGCTGGAAAATCCGCTCTGGTACTCCCACCGCCGGGCCTCACTGGCCAGCAAGTCGGGGGAGGGGCGCATGCTGGCCCTTATTCTGGCCGACGACTGACACTGTAGGTTGATTAATCCTGTTCCCAGCAGCCGGAGCAGGCCTCGGGTGCAGATGTTCGGTGCAGATAGCGCCGGGTCTGCACCTTTCTCTGTTCTCGTATGAGTACCGTTGAGTCTATGAGTGAGAGCAGAGCATCAGCAGCCCCGTCCGATGTCAGTCAGGATAACGCGGACTCGGAGGAGCAGATTCAGCCAGTTGTGGCGGTTATTCTGGCGGCCGGGCTGGGCGTTCGATTTGACGAGAGCAACCCCAAGCAGCTGGTGCAGGTGGGCGGCAAACCCATCATCACCTGGTCCATTGACGCCTTCCAGTCCAATGCCCGGGTCACCGACATCCTGGTTGTGGTCAACGATCGGGTGCGGGAGGCTGTCGAAGCCATTGTGAGCGATGACACCTATGACAAGGTCCGCACGGTCATCCAGGGCGGCATCGAGCGTGAGGACAGCACCGAAGCGGCCCTGCAGACCTTGGCTGATGCGGAAATCCCCCAGGATGCCAAGCTGCTCATCCACGATGCGGTGCGGCCCTTCGTCAGCCAGGAGTCCATCGATGGCTGCATCGATGCCTTGGATACCTTCAAGGCCGCAACCGTGGCCGTGGCCTCGACCGACACCATGCTGATGGGCGGCGACCTGGGCGAACGCAAGGTGGTGCGCCAGGTACCCGACCGTGACAACATGTTCCGGGCCCAGACCCCGCAGGCCTTCCGGTTCAGCACGCTCCGCAAGGCCTACGACCTGGCTGCCGCGGACCCCGATTTCCATCCCACTGATGACACCCGGGTCGTGGTGGACTACCTGCCTGAGGAGCCGGTGGCCATCGTGGCCGGCAGCGTGACCAACATGAAGATCACTCTGCCCTCGGACGTGCCCATGGCTGAATGGATAGCGCGCTCCCTAGCCGGGTGAAGTCCTGTGTACCATGGGGCACATGGAGCAGATCAAGGTCATCGTCGCCGGATACGACCATTACCAGGGTGTTGACGTCAACCCTTCCTATGAGGTCTCACAGGCTCTGGCCGAGCATGGCATGGAGGGCATGCGGCCAGTCGGCCCCACCGAGGAGGATCCCTTGGAGGGCGTGGACCTGGCTATTTCCTCCGTCACCATGCCTGTCAGCTTCGCCAAGGCCTGGCCTATACTGCATGAGGCCATAGAGCGGGTGCACCCCGATATCATCATCGCCACAGGTCTCAAGCGTCGGGCTCGCGGCATCGCCATGGAGCGTTGCGCCGTCAACCTCAAGGAGGACGACGCAGACGACCGTGACAACTCAGGGGAGCAGGAGCCCTCGGATGCCGGCCGCGAGAACAGCCGCCAGCCCATCGACCCCCGGGGCCCGGCCGCCTACTGGACCCGACTGCCGCTGAGGGCCATCCTGCACGACTTCGGCACCTGTGGCATTCCCGCCACGCTGAGCTCGGACGCGGGTACCTATGTCTGCAACGCGCTCTTCTACAACCTGCTGGCATGGGCTGCAGGACACAAGGATGTCCTGGCCGGGTTCGTCAGCCTTCCCCTGGTCAATGAAAGCGGCGGTCAGGAGTGCGGTCTGCCCCTGGATCAGCAGATACAGGCTGTGCGCGAGGTGGTCAATGAGACCATTCGCTACTATCGCAGGCCCTCCTCCAGTCCTATTCTTATTGCCTGAGACCCTTATGTAAGGCCAATGTGTCGGCGGCAGGTCAGACGGCGAATTTTGGCCTGCCATGGGGTAGAGTCGAGGTAAATCCACCGGACCGAAGACATCCTTGTCACGGGCCGGCATGTCCTGGTGGCGAAGAGGAGTGTTTCCATGGCCGAAGATCAGTTTCCCGTTGTCCTGCGAGGCTATGACAAGGAGCGGGTCGACCAGGCCCTGGCGGCCTCACGGAGCAATCTGGCCCGGTTGCGTCAGCAGATCAAGGCTGACGATGATCGCATTCTGAAGCTGGAGGCGGAACTCCAGGAGGCCAAGTCACGCAAGGTCGAACAGCCGCGCAACTCCTTCGCCTCCCTTGGAGCCAACGCCCAGCAGCTGCTGGCCTCGGCCGAGCAGACCAGCACCGAGCTGCTCAACCGTGCCAAGCAGGATGCGGCATCCACCAAGACCTCCGCCCAGGAGAAGGCGACGACCCTGGTCAACGAGGCCCAGCTTGAAGCCAAGCACATCGTGGACGAGGCCAACGCCAAGGCCAAGTCCATCGTCGAGGCCGCCAACGACGAAGCCAGGACCGTCACCACCACTGCCAAGCAGCAGAGCGAGCAGAGCAAGTCCGCAGCCGACAAGGTGGTGGCCGAACGTCGCCAGGCCCTGGATCTGGAGCTGCAGAACTCCCGCGAGGAGCACGAGAAGCGGCTGGCCACCAGCAAGGCCACCCAGGACAAGGAGCTGTCCGAGCAGAAGGCCAAGGCTGCCAAGGAGATCGCCGACAAGCGGCGCAAGAGTGACGAGGAGATCGCCAAGCTCAAGAAGGATGCCAACGATCAGATTCAGAAGGCCCTGGCCGAGGCCAACAAGAAGCTGGCCGACGTACGCGAGCAGGTCTCCAAGAGCCTGAACGATGCCCGCAGGCAGGCTTCGGAGATCACCGACAAGGCCAAGTCCGAGGCCCAGCAGATCGTGGACGAGTCCAAGGTCACCAGTGCCGAGACCATGGCCAAGGTCAACGCCGAGGCCGAGCAGGTCCGCTCCGACATCGCAGCCCAGCAGGAGGATGCCACCAAGAAGGTGGGCGAGCTGCTCAAGAGCCTGGAGGAACGGCGGGTCAAGACCGAGAAGGAGACCCAGGAGCTGATAGAACAGGCCAAGGCCACCCGCAAGGATGCCGATTCGTTCGCCGCCTTCAAGCGTGAAGAGTCCGAGCGCAAGGCCAGCCAGCTGCTGGAGGAGGCCAAGCAGCGCGCCCAGGCCGAGGTCGAGGCCTATCGCAAGGCCGCCCAGGCTGAGCTGGACGGGCTCAAGGATCACATCACCAAGCTGCAGCATCGGGAAGCCACTATCACCTCCCGGGTCGACGAGCTGCGGAACATCTTCTCCAAGTCCTTCGGCAACTTTGATGGCTTCCACGATGAGGCTGTGGTCAATGACCAGGACGATGGCCAGGCTCCCAGTGTTCCCGTAGTCAACGCTGTACCTGCCGCGGATCCGCTACCTGTGCCTGCTTCGAAGGCCGAAAGCGAGGATGATGGTATCGGTCAGCCCGTCACCGAGAATCAGGAAGAAGCCACTCAGACTTCGGTCGATTCGGTCGCGGAGAGCCAACCGGCCGATGACCTGGCGGCTGATGATGCGGCAGCTGATTCCGTCAAGGATGCCAAAGATGAAGCCAGCGCAGCTGTGGCTGTCCGGTCCTCGGCCAATATGCCGACCCAGGTCCTGCCCTCCCCGGCGCCGAGCGTCCTGCCCGATGCATCCGTCCAGGCCGATGATACGCCAGACCAGGCCAAGGATGGACAGGTGGAGAAGGCGGTCACTGACCAGGAGACTACGGTCATTCCACCCATCAACGATGACGTGACCCCGACCGATCGGGACTGATCAGCGAACGTCCATATTCGCCAAGGCCGGCTTGCAGGCATGATCTGCAAGCCGGCCTTTCTTTTTCCCCTCCTTCCTGGAAATTGCGTGACCCCATGCCGAACCGGCATGGGCGTCAATCTCGATCCGAACCGCTGCCGTGGCCTAGAGTCGGTGGTGAAAGGGTGCAGGCCAGAGGTCACAGGGTTGGGAGAGCATCATGCAGCATTCACAGCATGCATCATCACATGTGTCTGCCACATATTCGATTGAGACGGATGCGGGCAGACAGGGAGGGTCGAGCGCATCCGAAGGACCTGTACGCTCATGGAGCGCTCAGGTGCGTCGTGGGGTGGATCTGCAATCTCTTTATGCTCTGGTGTACCTGGTGGTAGCCAATCTGATTGCGGGAGTTCTGAATCTACCCTCGGTGGCCGCAGCCCTGGGCATTGCTCGTCAGCCAGGTCTGGCTGATCTGCTAGGCGATCTGGTTATGCTGGTCTTTCTCTTCGGTACCCGCGGCCAGGACCTGCTCGGCCGTGGCTCTAACCCGGTGCGCTACAAGGCGCAGACCGATCCCGGTCCGGCCGTGCTGATCGGGGCCATCCTGCTGATTATGCTGGCCAGCAGCATCGAGACGGGCTTCACCTGGGTGGTCAACCAGGGATCCCAGGCCCTGGGGCTGGTCTACCATTCCACCACCTCCCAGATCGCTGCGGGCCAGCACGGTTTCCTGTCGCCCCTGGACACGGCCATCCTGGTCCCCGTCGTCGAGGAGTTCCTGCTGCGTGGCGTGGTCATGGGCAGGCTCAGACCCTTCGGACGGACCTTCGCCATCGTCACCTCCTCCTTTATCTTCGCCTGCCTGCACGGGGACATCACCCAGAGTCTGTTCACCTTCCTGCTGGGTCTGGTCCTGGGCTTCATCGCCATGGAATACTCCATCCTCTGGTCCATGGCTCTGCATATTTTCAACAACCTGGTCCTGGCTGACGCCATGATGTGGCTGACCCAGACGGTGCCGGCCCGCACCGGCACGATGATCAACCAAGGAATGACCATTCTGGGCCTGGTTGGGGGACTGGCCGTCCTCTGGGTGATTCGGGGACAACTGGCAGACTACCTGCGCGCCAACCGCTCACGCCACGGAACCTATAAGGGTTGGATCTCTCTTGGGTTGGCCGTCCTGGTGGTCCTGGCAGTGGTCAATGCAGCCCAGCGCTTCTCCCTGGCTTGATAGATACAGTTGTCCACATCCTCCTCCAGGCGAACCCTCGATGACTGATTCCCGCTATGCTGGATGCAGGGATGCAGATACATCCGCATGAAAGGAAACAAGGGTAGACCGTATGACATCAGCACTGACACCACTGGATCAGACCCGTTTGGAGGGCCTGCGCACCGCCTTCGATGAGCGCGAGGCCAACCACGTCGCCATGAACGCCGTCACTCAGGTAGGCATTGACGAAGTGGCCCACAACTATAATCGTTCCCGTCTGCTCCAGCACCGATTTTCGGTCAGCATCGACAATGGTACGGTCACCTCGCAGGCGCACTCCGGCCGCTGCTGGCTCTTCAGCTCGCTGAATGTAGCTCGATTCGTTGCCCGCAAGGCTCTGAACATTGACGGCGAAAGCACCGCCAACCCCATGGGCGACTTCGAGCTGTCCCAGAACTACGCCATGTACTATGACAAGCTTGAGCGCGTCAACTACTTCCTGCGCGACGTGGCGGCTCTGGTGCGTGCAGGCGAGCCCGTCGACTCCCAGCTCATGCGCTTCCTGATGGGCGATGTCATGGGCGATGGCGGCCAGTGGATCATGGCCATGAACATCTATAAGAAGTACGGCGCAGTGCCCAAGCAGTACTATCCCGAGACCGCCTCCTCCCAGAACACCAGCCAGATGAACGATCAGCTGCGTCGTCTGCTCCATCAGGCCACTGCTCACATGGTGGCCAATCCGAACGGCATCGACGAGATTATCGACCAGACCCTGGAGGCCGGTCACCGTATCCTCACTATTCATCTGGGCACACCGCCCACCAGCTTCGACTGGGAGTGGACCGACAAGGATGGCGTCTTCCACCGGGATGGGCGGATCACCCCGCAGGAGTTCTGGAAGCGCTACGTGAATGCCGGGCTTGAGGACTATGTCTGCCTGGTCGACGATCCGCGCCCCGAGCACCCCAAGGGTCGCAAGATTGGCATCGAGCATCTGGGCAACGTGGCCGGCGGCGACCCCACCGAGTACCTGAACGTCCCGGTGGAGGTTATGAAGGACTGTGCACGTCGTCTGATGAGCGAGCAGGGTCTGCCGGTCTGGTTCGGCGCTGACTGCCACCCCATGATGGACCGCAAGGCCGGTCAGTGGGCCACCGACCTGTTCGAGTATGGCCGGGTCTACGGTGTTGACTTCGACATGGACAAGGAGCAACGGGTGCGCTTCGGCGACTCGGCCCAGAACCATGCCATGGCATTCGTGGGCGTGGACGTGGCCGATGACGGTCGGACCACCAATCGCTGGCGGGTGGAGAACTCCTGGGGCGGGGACATCGCCAACAAGGGCTATTTCACCATGAGCGACGACTGGTTCAGCCAGTATGTCTATGAGGTGGCCGTACCAAAGTCCATGTTGTCCGAGGAGTATCGCAAGGCCTTCGACCTGGAGGCCATCATGCTGCCCGCCTGGGACCCCATGGGTGCCTTGGCCTGAGCAACAGCACCATTTAGCCATATTTACCTATCTCACTGTCCGTTCCCGTGGTCTATCAGGGTCGCGGGAACGGACCGTCCACATTGACCCGGATGTGGGCGGTCATAAGCAATTCGGGCATGATCGTCGTAGCGCGACAGAGAGGAGAGCGACCGTGGCATTCGTCAAGGAACCGGATATCATCCCGGAAGAGGAGCGGCAGTATTTTGCCGATACGGCCGTCTTTCCCGAAACAGTGGATGTCAACATTCGTCAGCTGGATCCCATCCCGGCACCTAGGGTCTTTCTGCGCTCGAGGCCCCTGGATTCGAAGCGTATGGAGCTGGTCCGGGACTCCCGCCAGGCCATTCGCGATGTTCTGCATGGCAGGGATGACCGGCTGCTGGTCATCACCGGCCCCTGTTCAGTTCACGACCCTGAGGCTGCTCTGGAGTACGCCCGTCGTCTGTCGGCCGTCAATGAGCGGTTGAAGGATCGGCTGCTGATTGTCATGCGGGTCTACTTCGAGAAGCCCCGGACCACGGTCGGCTGGAAGGGGCTGATCAACGACCCCGACTTGGATGGAACATTCAACATTCGCAAGGGAATTCGCCTGGCCCGTCAGGTGCTCTGGGAGGTCCTGGGTCAGGGGATTCCGGCGGCCACGGAATGGCTGGATCCCATCACCCCGCAGTATCTTTCTGATGCAGTCAGCTGGGGGGCCATCGGTGCTCGGAACACGGAGAGCCAGGTCCACAGGGAGCTGGCCAGTGGCATGTCCATGCCCATGGGCTTCAAGAACTCGACCGAGGGCAGTGTAGAGGCTGCGGTCGATTCCTGCCTGGCTGCGGCATCCGAGCATCATTTCCTGTCTATCAACCTGGACGGTCATGTCATCGCTGCGGAGACCAGGGGCAATCCCGACTGTCACATTATTTTGCGCGGTTCCGGTCATGGTCCCAATTACGATGCGGAATCCGTCCGGGCCGCCCTGGAGGTTATGCGTCAGGCACCGCTGGGTCCTGGTGCCTGCCGGGGTCTGATTGTGGATGCAGCCCATGGCAACTGCGGCAAGGACCCCGTACGCGAGGCCCAGGTGGTCGAGGAGCTGGCAGACCGTCTCGCCAAGGGCGAGCAGGGCTTGTCGGGGATCATGATGGAGAGTTTTCTTGAGGGCGGTCACCAGAAGCCGGCCCCACTGGATCAGCTGGTCTTCGGCCGGTCCGTCACCGATTCCTGTATCGCCTGGGACAGGACCGAGGAACTGCTGCAGATTCTGGCCGATGCCGTGCAAGCCCGTCGGGAAAGGATGAAGGCATGAGTGGGATGAAGGATGAGCCACAGGAGCCTCTGCCCCGACCCAGCAAGGCCTACGAGGTTGAACTGGTGCACAAGGCGCTGGCGGCCGGCGTCAACCCCCTGCAGACCGGGAACGTGCCCAGGTGGGAGGACGAGGTAGGCATAGGCCGGATCGTCAACAGGCGGGTCTTTGAGCTTGACCGCCTGCCTTCGCCCGCGCAGATGCTGACCCGATACCCCTTGGATGGACCGGCCAAGGACCTGGTCATCCGCTCCCGGCAGGAGATTGTGGACTGCCTGCATGGGCGGGACGACCGGTTGCTGGTCATTGTGGGCCCCTGTTCCATCCACGACCCCGATGCTGCGCTGGACTATGCCCGTCGTCTCTCGGCCGTCAATGATCGGTTGAAGGATCGGCTGCTGATTGTCATGCGGGTCTACTTCGAGAAGCCCCGGACCACGGTCGGCTGGAAGGGGCTGATCAACGACCCCGACCTGGATGGTAGCCACAACATCCAGAAGGGACTGGTTCTGGCACGGCGCATTCTGCTTGGTGTGCTGGAGGCCGGACTTCCGGCGGCCACTGAATTCCTTGAGCCTACATCACCCCAGTACATTTCTGATGCGGTCAGCTGGGGGGCCATCGGTGCTCGGAACACGGAGAGCCAGGTCCATCGGCAGCTGGCCAGCGGCATGTCCATGCCCATCGGTTTCAAGAACGCCACGGACGGCAGCGTGGATGTGGCCATCGACTCCTGTTATGCGGCCTCTCAGCGCCACACCTTCTTCGGTATAGACCACGAGGGTCAGGCCGCAGCGGTGGCGACCATGGGCAATCCCGACTGTCATCTGGTCCTTCGCGGTTCCAAGTCCGGCCCCAACTACGATCAGGATTCGGTGCGGGCGGCTCTCGCCGTGCTTCGCCAGCGCATGCCCAAGGACAGCGCGGCTGCCCACGGACTGCTCATCGATGCCTCCCACGGCAATTCCGGCAAGGATGAGCGGCGTCAGATCCAGGTTATCCATGAGTTGGCCCAGCGGATAGGCGACGGCGAGGAGGGCTTTACCGGGCTGATGATGGAGAGTTTCATACGTGGCGGCAATCAGAAGCCGGCCCCGCTGGACCAACTGGTCTACGGGTGCTCGATCACCGACCGCTGCATCTCCTGGCCCGATACTCAGGATCTGCTGGAGGAGCTGGCAGAAGCAGTGGAACGTCGTCGCAGCACGGCTCGTTGACTCATGGCTTGCAGTAGGCTGGTCGGGCCGCAGTCGCAGGTGAAATCATGGATAAGGAGTCAGGCATGAGCGAAACGGACGGTTCCCTGAAGGGTGAAGATCGACGACCGGTTGTCGTCATAGGAGCCATGGACGAGGAAGTGGCCCTGATTGGCCAAGGTCTGAAGCAGGCGGATCAGGATCCGCACGCCAGTGATGCTGGACTGAAAGTCATATGTGGCACCCTTGATGGGTCGCAGGGCCCGGTTCGACTGGCTGCCACAGTGGGCGGCATGGGTACTGTCAACATCGCCGCCACCACGCAGTATCTGATTGATGCCTTCCATCCCAGGGCCGTGATCTTCTCCGGCATCGCCGGCAACCTGAACAAGGACTTGCACATCAACGACGTGGTTCTTGGAGGCACCCTGCGCTATCTGGACACGGACATGCGATTGGTGGCCCAGTCGGCTCCCGGTACCGAGGAGTTCCACTCGGACCCCCACCTGTTGGATCTGGCAAGCCGCACTCTGGATGCCATGGGAATCAAGCACATCGTCGGCACCATTGCCACAGGCAACTACTTTGTGGACAACCCGGAGAAGATTGCCCAGGTCAAGGAGCAGACCGGGGCCGATGCGGTCGAGATGGAAGGAGCGGCCGTCTGCCACGTGGCTGCCCGCAACAAGGTGCCTGCTCTTGTTATCCGTGCTCTCAGTGACAACGCCGATACCGACTACGAGGTCTTCCGGGAGTTCGACATCTCCGAATATGCCGACACGGCCGCCAGGCTGGTACTGGACATCGTGCGCGAGCTTTAATTGCTGACCGGCAAGAATCCCATGCTTGAGCGCCTTTTGCCTGTTGAAGGCTGTTGACCTTGGGTTGACTGCCTTCTTTTATACATTCATTGGCTCGTTATTCATCAACTACATGGTTATTGCGACCATTCTGGTCTTGACCGATTCATGGACCAGCCGGAGGTCGGTTGCGCCATACAGGCCCTGAGTAGGCGCTGCCTACTTGTCAGCCATGTCGGCAACCGATCCTCTGTCAATAAGCTCCGGCTCTATGTAGAGGTGCTCGATGCGCTGGTCCGGGTCTTGTATCCGCCGCACTTGGAGGCGTAGGGCAGCGGTCGCCAGATCCTGGGCCGAGGATCGCAGGACGGTCAGGCGCTTGGTGTAGCCATCGATGGTAATCATGGATAGATCGTTGGGAATGCGGCACCCCCGTCTTTCCAGGGCCTGGACCAGAGCGATGGACAGGTAGTCTGGATGGACCAGGACAGCCGTTGTGTGTGTGTCGAGAATCGTCTGGACAATCTGCTCGACATCCTCAGCTGCATATGGTTGCTTGTCCTTGAGCAGGAAGGTCTGTTCAAGCCCGTCTCCTTCTCGCATCATCAGCTGCCAGCCCAGCTCGATATCGCCTGCGGTGGGGGTCCTACCCAGAGCCAGTCCCACCCGGTGGTGGCCGTGCTGGCGGAAATGTTGCAGTCCTCGGCGGACTCCGGCTGGGTGATCGGTATGAACTGAGTCGAAGAATCCGGGCAGCCACTGTGGCGGATGGCGTTCCAGAATGGTTACAGGCAGTTGGCACTCGGTCAGCCATTGCCAGGTTTCCGGCGCGACATCCGGTTCGATGCTTGGGGCCACGATCAGTCCAAGCATCTGTGGATCAGTGGCCAGATCTTCCAGAATATCTACCTCAGGAAAGGTCTCATAGGAAGTTTCCTTGGCCACGATCTCCAGTCCGAATTGTTCAGCCGCCATACGTCTGATGGCATCGTTCACTGAGGGCCAGATGAAACTAGGCTCGGGCAGAGCCACCCCGATTCGGCTTCTACGAACAACAGCTCCTCTATCCTGGCTGGAGGCTTTATCCATGGTGATGCTTGACATGCCATCACTGGTTTTGCCGTCGGTGTTTCCACTGCTGCTAGCTTGATATGGATTGCCCTTTCTTCTGGCTTTCCTTTTCGAGGCGACTTTCGTTCTGACTGATGACTCTGGTATTCCAGTCAAGGTTGGGTCAGAATTGTTGGAGGATGAGATTGTGAGCGATTCAAAAGATTGGCCTTGGGAATCCAGAGATTTGACCGCCAGGGCACCCCCGCGCACTCGTCTGACGAGACCAGCACTGGCCAGATTATTCAAATCCCTTCGGACGGTTATTTCAGTGGTGCCCATCATCCGCGCCAGGTAGGGTACTCTGACTACGCTCTCTCTAAGAAGTGCGTTGAGGATCAGTTCTCGTCTCTGAGCCGGGAGCCATCCTGCTGCCGGGGGCTTTGGAAAGGACCCATCAGCGTGGTCCTGTCTTTTATTCCTTGCCCCTGATTCTCTTTGATTCATGCTCCGGCCTCGATGCTTTACTGCGATGCTGATGAGGGTAGTCACGACGGCCAACATCCCTGCATTTTCAGCTCTCCTAGCTTTCATAGTGTATACCAGAGTTATGGCCTAAGAGTGATGGAAACAGACTGCAACAAACTCTTCAGGTCATTTTCCGACCAATTAGTCTGGATTTGTTCGTTCGGAATCATCATGGGTAGGTGATCCAACAAGGGTTTACCTAAGGACTGTGATGAATCCGGAGCGAGAGAGGGGTCGGCCATATCCGGCCTCTTCCCCGGCATTGTCGCCGAAGGAAAGGGATGACCATGAACGTGAAAACTATAACCAAGGCTCTGGCGGTGACCACTGCGGGCATCATGCTGCTGGCTGGCTGCGGCGGTGGCGGCTCAAGCAAGCAGGCCTCCTCAGGCAGCGACGGATTCGACAGCAAGGCCAATACAACCATCACCTTCGCAGGATGGTCTTTGGATATGACCCCTGAGTTCAAGACTCTGGCTGACGGCTTCCATAAAGCCCACCCCAACGTGACCGTCAACGTCAAGCAGTACTCAGCTGATGACTATGACAAGCAGCTGACGGCGGACATCTCCTCAGGCGCCCAACCCGATGTCTTCCCCATCAAGAACATGCTCAAGTATGTCACCTATGCAGACTCGCAGGGACTGGCGGATATATCCGATATCGCCAAGGGCTACCAGGGCAACAAGCATATTGATCTGAACGGCTATAACCACGACGGCAAGTACTTCGCCCTGCCCTACCGCAGTGATACCTGGGTGCTCTTCTATAACAAGGATATGTTCAAGAAGGCCGGGGTCGAAGAGCCGAACGCCAAGTGGACCTGGGATGATTACACCAAGGCTGCTAAGGAACTCAAGGAGAAGCTGCCGGCAGCAGGTTACGATGCCAACAGCGTCTACCCCATGTACATGCACAACTGGCAGTCAGTCGTGCAGTCCTTCGCTCTGGCACAGTGCGGCAAGTCTGCAGACAGCACCTTCCTCAAGGCCGACTTCTCCTACATGGAGCCTTTCTATAAGAGGGCCTTGGAGTGGCAGAAAGACAAGTATACGATCGACTGGAACACCTCATTTACCAACAAGGTTCAGTATCAAGCGCAGTTTGGCACTCAGAAGGCAGCTATGATGCCCATGGGCACCTGGTACGCCGCCACCCTTGTCAGTCAGCAACAGTCAGGCGAAGCCCAGAAGTTCAGCTGGGGCATGGCTCCGGCTCCCCAGAATCCCGACAAGAAGCTGCCCAAGACCCCGATTACCTTCGGGAGCCCTACCAGCCTGGCAATCTCTTCCAAGTCTTCCGGTCAGAAACTGGCTGCTGCCAAGGAGTTCGTCAAGTGGGCCACAGGTCAAGGTGGTGCTCTTGAGCTGGCCAAGCTCTCCACCACCCCCGCCTACATTGACGACAAGGTGACCGAGACCTTCTTCTCTCCTGAGGGTATGGCCTCCGACCAGGCCTCCAAGGATGCATGGAGCAAGCACGACATGAAGATGGAAGCCCCCGTGGCCACGGCCACGGATACCATCAACTCCATCCTCAAGGACACCCACTCCTCGATCATGACCGGTGCCAAATCTCCATCCGATGGGCTCAAGGAGGCAACTCAGAACGTCAAGGATCAGGGCGTGCTGGACGAATAGTCTCCGGTGACGCAGGGAGGCTTCAGGATGCATATACGTGTTCTGAAGCCTCCCACTGAGCCAATTGGAGTAAGAGCGGCTGGGGACTGCTCAAACCCACGACGCGTGATGGTAGTAAGGAGAGGCACAGATGTCAGAAGAAATCGGCGTGGTCGACGATCGACAGGCGGTCGCTGATCACCAAACGGGGTCTCATGGGCCCGGCGGCGGGCGACGAGCCCCCAAAATTAAGCAGGGCAAGTTCAACGCCAAGGCTATTTCACGAAGGAACCTGCGCAATGGCTTGATATTCATATCGCCGAATTTCATAGGTTTTATCTGCCTGACTCTCCTGCCCACCCTGACGCTCTTTTATATAGCCTTTACCAAGTGGTCGGCTTTCGGCAACCCAGTCTTGAACGGTGTGAAGAACTGGGTCAGGCTATCCCACGACAAGATCTTCATGACCTCGGTGTGGAACACTATTTACTACTCGATAGTCCACATCCCCCTGACTTTGGTCCTGGCCTTCGCCCTGGCCGTCCTGCTCAACTCCAAGCTGCGCGGGCGCGCCTTCTTCAGAACAGTGGCCTTCTTCCCCTACATCACCTCTATAGTGGCTGCGGCCCAGGTTTGGGGAATGCTCTTCGACCCCAAGTCCGGCCCCATAAACTCCTTCCTTCGGCTTTTCATCAGCAATCCCCCGGGGTGGCTGGGCTCGACGGCCTGGGCCATGCCTGCCGTCATCGTCGTGGGCACCTGGCGTGAGGTTGGCTACTATATGATCCTGCTCCTGGCAGGTCTGCAGACCATCCCCTCAGAGCTCTATGAAGCCGCTGAGCTTGATGGCACAAACGGATGGCAGCGCTTCTGGCATGTGACCGTTCCCATGATGCGCCCCACACTCTTCTTCGTCATGGTCACCCTGACCATCGGATCCTTCAAGATCCTTGATCTGACACTGGTTATGACCGATGGCGGCCCTGGCACCAGCACTCTGGTGCTGGCGCAGTATATCTACCGTGTAGCCTTCGAACGTGGTGACTTCGGCTATGCTTCGACCGTCTCCCTGGTTCTTCTGGCCATCTGCATGGTGGTCACGCTGGTCCAGTTCTGGTACAACAACCTGAAGGAGGACTGAGATTATGTCCACCAACACAGTCTCTGCAACCGTTCCCTCGCCTACTGGTGAGGAGATACCCTGGAACAAGAAGCAGGTCCCCCCGACCAAGATCGTCGGAACAATCATCGGGTATCTGGCCATGATTGCTGTCTCCGCCTTCGTGCTCCTGCCTTTCTTCTGGATGTTCCTGTCCTCTCTGAAACCCAACAATGAGGTCTACGCCATCCCCATCAAGTGGTTCCCATCGGTCTGGCACTGGGAGAACTACATAGCCATCTGGACCAAGTCCGATATGACGACTTGGTTGCTCAACACCATCTTCTTTGCTGTGATTGTGACCCTCCTACAGGTCTTTACCGGATCCTTCGCCGCCTATGGCTTCTCGAAGATCCCCTTCAGAGGGCGTACCACCCTCTTCCTGATTTATATTGCCACCATGGCCGTGCCCTGGCAGGCCTACATGATTCCGCAGTTCAAGCTGGTCTCCGCCGTCGGTCTCTCCGATACGCGATGGTCCATCATCCTTCTGCAAGCCTTTGGAGCCTTCGGTGTTTTCATGATGAAACAGTTCTACGACACCATACCTGAGGATTTGTCTGAGGCGGGCCGATTGGATGGGCTCAGTGAGTTCGGCATCTACTGGCGCATCATGCTTCCCCTGTCGGGACCGTCACTGGCAGCCTTGGCAATCATCACTTTCACTAATACGTGGAACGACTACATGGGTCCGCTGATCTACTTGCGTTCCCAGAAGCTCTACACGATCCAGCTGGGCCTCAAGCTCTTCATTTCCCAGTACAATGCTGATTTTGCCATGATCATGACCGGCTCGGTCCTTTCGGTCCTGCCCATTCTGATTGTCTTCCTGATCGGGCAGAAACAGTTCATCGCCGGCATTGCGACATCCGGAATGAAAGGCTGAGTCTTGGCTGGAAGCGATGGCGACCAGGGGCGTCCCGCCAAGGGCTACGCCATGCGTGCCCTCTTGGGGATCACCAACTCAATTGCTGTGGTGCTCGGTGCTGGGTGCTGCTCCCTGCTGGGGATGCTGCCCTTGGCTGCTGTAGTGGTCTTTCTGAGAGATCCGCAGTACTTCCCGACCTATCTGCTGGCAGCCGTGCTGTCCGCGCCTGGTCTGGCCGCCCTCTTTGCTATCTACCGCGATCATCCAGGCCTGTCCTCGGCCTCTGCCCGGGCCAGGCGGCAGGCCATGGATTCCATGACAGAGCGTGGGCAATCTCTGCCGGATTGGATAGCGAAACCCTATGTGGATTCGGGGGCGGTCTATGGGTTCTTCCGTGCATATTGGCGGGCCTACAAGGTGCTGGCCCTGAGGTCATGGGCGACCTGGTTACCTCTGGGGCTCATTGCTTTCGCGCTGATTTATGATCTGCAGATCATGTCACAGCTCTCATGGGGCCAGATCATGTTCTTCCCAATCCTGGTATGCCTGCTGCTCCTGGTGCAGACCGCCTTGGTCTCTCTGGTGCTACTGGTGGAATATCCTCTGGCGCGCATCCGCAAGGTCTTGATCAATGGTCTCCTCCTGTCGGTTCGCCGCTGGTACATGCTGGTTCTGTCGCTGGCGATCCTGGCTGGGTATGTCTGGGGGCTGATGCGCTCGCCCATCCTGGTGGCTCTTCTGGCCACTGGCCTGATCTGGTATCTGGTTTGGGCAGCCGTGCGGTGGCAGGCTGACCCCTTCTTCCGGCAGATGGCCCGTGAGAGCGAGGACCCAGGCGTCCAGGTCATGTATGGACTGCCGGCTGCTGGACCCAAGGGTTCCTCCTTCACTGCGTTGCAGGACTACCGGCAATAGCGGTTCATGAAGAAAGTTGCATTTGAGAGCAGGCTCAAGGAGGATTTACTGGAATGGGCTGTGAGCCTTTGCAGGTGTTGATCGAGGATCGGGATTGTCCCGTGGATATCGAACCGGGACTCAGGCCCACGGTCAGGTGGAGGTTGGACCCTTTGCCGTCCTGGGCGGATAGGGTCCGTTTGGCCAGGGTGCAAGTCTTCGAACAGCCTAAGGGGAGGATACTTGTAGACACCGGCATCCAACCTGCGGACGAGCTCAATGGCAGTCGGCTCCCTGGACCGGATATGGGTCCTTCGCAACGGTATTGGCTGACCGTTCTTCTGCTGGATGCACAGGGCCGTCGGTTGATAGGGTCTGAACCCATCACCTTTGGAACGGGGCCTGGCCTGGTCTGGCATGCTCAAGCCATTTGGTCCGCAGAGGACGAAAAGAACCCCTCAGGTTCTCAGGGTAATGCCAAAGGTTGGGCGCTGATGCGTGGTGTGGTCCGGCTGCCCCCGGGGCCGATCCTCTGGGCTAGCCTGTATGCGACCGCCGACAGCACTGTACCCGCGCGTCAATTTGTCTATCGACTATGGCTCAACGGGCGGTTTCTGGGCTGTGGTCCAGTATTCCCCCTGGATGGAGAGGATCGCTACAGGGGTTACGAGGTCACCGACCTCTTGCGTCCGGGGGCTCAGAACGTTCTGGGCGTGGTGGCCTATGCCATGGAGGGCCGCCGTTTCCAGGCCCAGTTGGATGTTGGTCGGCCTGATGGCAGGGTGGAGTATGGCACGGATGCCGAATGGAAGGCTATTAGCGGGGCCAAGGCATTTCCTGACAGCGCCTCTATCGGTACAACCTACTATCAGGCTCCGGCTGAGGACATTGATCTGTCCCGATACCCCTGGGGTTTTTCCAAACCGGGCTTTGACGACTCGGATTGGCCCAAGGTCCGGATTCGGTCCTCATTCTCCAAGTGCCTGGCAGCTCCTGCAGACGGCACCAGACTGACCCGGGTGGATGTTCATCGGGTTCTGAAGACAGTGCCCGGCCATCTTCTGCTGGATTTCGGTTCCGTACGGTTGGGCGGCATCGGTCTGCGGGTGGATCTGTCGCAACATTTGGACTTGATTGTCCGTTACGGGGAGGTCCTGGACGGCCAAGGCGGCGTTCGCTACCGTCTGGCCACCTCCAACGTCTATCAGGATCGCTGGCGGCTGCAGCCTGGCCGCAACCGGGCACAGACTTGGGGGATCCGGGTCTTCCGATATCTGGAGCTGATATGGTCGGCGGAATCCGACCCTGAAGGGCTGCTGGCGAGCCTGTCTGACGGGGGCCTGTGGGCAGAGTGCCTTGAGGCTCCCGTATATGACGACCATGCCAGGTTTCATTGCGACAGGCCTCTGTTGGATGAGGTCTGGCAGCTGGGGCGAAACACCATCAGGGGACTCAACGCCGACATCTACGTCGATTCCTGGACCAGGGAGCGGGCTCCCTATGAGGCTGATGCCTGGATCCAGCAGCGGGCTCATATGGTGCTGGATGATGCGCCCGCCCTGGGTCGTTACAGCGTGGACTATCTGATCGCCAATAGAACCTGGCCCACCGAGTGGCCCCTCTACAGCATTTTGGCTGTTCACGATGCCTGGATGCACACCGGAGATCTGACCCAGGCGGCGGACCAGTACGACCGGCTGATGGGACTGCTGCCAGACAGGTATCTGGACCAGGACAGCGGGTTGATCGTCAAGGACCCCGGCGCCTCCAGCCAGATGGATGGAGACCTGGTCGACTGGCCGCCCGTTGAACGTGATGGATATGTCTTCGGTCGTGTCAACACGGTCATCAACGCACTGGCCAGTGCCGCCTATAAAGCCATGGCTCGTCTGTCACGGGCATTGGGACGTCGTAGCAGAGCTGCCCGTCTGGCAGAGGTGTCCCGGAAAATGCAAGAGGCCTTGGACGAGCGGCTCTACGATCCAGCGGTCGGTGCCTACCGGGATGGTCTGCTCGACGGTCCCGACGGTCCGGCCATCAATCACTGCGCCATGCATGCTTCGGCCTTTGTGCTGGCTTTTGCGCCTCCCTCTGATCCCGCTCGTCTGGAGGAGGTCGGTGCCTATCTACGTCGTAGGGGAATGGCCTGCAGTGCCTACGGGGCCGCCGTGCTTTTGGATGGACTTTATCGATCAGGCCTAGGGGCTGATGCTCTGGCTCTGCTCTCAGCAGGGGAGGGTATGCGCAGCTGGAAGCACATGTTGGACCAGGGTGCTGGAGGCACCATGGAGGCCTGGGACCCATCGATCAAATCCAACACCACCTATTCGCACCCCTGGGGAGCCTCGCCTGTCTGGCTGATTTCCAGCGGGCTGATGGGACTGCGGCCTTTGAAGCCCGGGTACCGTGAGTTCCTTGCAGCCCCACAGCCCGGAGGCCTGGCCCGGGCCGAGCTGACCATGCCCGTGCCCACGGGGGACATCCATATCTCCTATACAATCACGGGAAGAGTGGATAACAGGCCAGGGTTTGTCCTCCTGCCGGGCATCGATCTGGAATTGACCGTGCCCCAGGGCTGCCGGGGTTACTTGGTCCTCCCTCCTGTGCTCGGCGTCAGACCAGGGGTTCAGGTCGAGGTCTTCCTGGACGGGTCGCCGATCATGCTGAAGGCCTTGGATGCAGAGAGCCGGTTGGCCGGCATTCGTTGCAGAGCAGGATCCCTGGTTACGGATGCGCTGCCCTGCGGCCATCACCATCTGATGGTGCCGCGTCTATAGAACTTGACGGTCCTTGTTGATCTGTGTACTATTAGCCGTTGCATACCAAAGACCGTTGGTCGGGACCCTTGGGTCTCCTAAGTTCGGATGATCGAGCCAGCACAGGTTGAGTTTCAAATTGGTCCTTGCGACCTGTTTTCCGCTCTGCCTGTCGGCAGGGCTTTCTTTTTGCCTGCCATGCTCAGTCGTCCGGCTCCCTCCAGAGGTCTGTCTAGGAAGGAACGCCATGAAAAGGCCCGAAAAGGAAGAGGCTGTCGCCAGGCTGACGGACAAGTTCCGTGACGCCGATGCCATCATCCTCACCGAGTACCGCGGGCTCAGTGTTCCGCAGGTCGCCGATCTGCGAAACAAGCTAGGCCGCGATACTTCCTACAACGTGGCGAAGAACACGCTAGCCCGGATTGCGGCCAAAGAGGCTGGAATCGAGGGTCTCGATGAGATGCTTGCCGGCCCCTGCGCCATCACCTTTGTCAAGGGTGATTACGTCAATGCCGCCAAGACGCTGCGTGATTTCGCCAAGGACAACCCGGCACTGATCGTCAAGGGCGGCTTCATCGATGGAGCTGTTGCTGACGCGGATGCCATGGAGAAGATCGCGGATCTGGAATCCCGCGATGTTCTGCTCTCCCGGATGGCCGGCGCGCTCAAGGGCACCATGTCCAAGGCCGCCAACCTGTTCGTCGCTGTGCCTACCAAGGCTGTGCGCACGTTCGACGCCCTGCGCGAGAAGCAGGAAAAGGCCGCCTGAGTCCACGGCCATCGGCCCGGATTCATACGGCAAACACAAAAAAGATGTTCGGTGATCGGCCTACCAGTCAATGCCGGTCGCCACAAATGAAAGGAAGCCATTATGGCCAAGCTCTCCGCTGACGAGCTCATCGACGCGTTCAAGGAAATGACTCTGGTCGAGCTGTCCGACTTCGTCAAGAAGTTCGAGGACGAGTTCGATGTCGAGGCCTCCGCCCCTGTGGCCGTGGCCGCTGCCGCCCCCGGTGCTGCTGCTCCCGCTGAGGAGGAGAAGACCGAGTTCGACGTCGTCCTCTCCGCCATCGGCGACAAGAAGATCCAGGTCATCAAGGCCGTCAAGGCCATCACCAACCTGGGCCTGGCCGATGCCAAGGCTCTGGTTGACGGTGCCCCCAAGACCGTCCTGGAAGGCGCCAAGAAGGAAGACGCCGACAAGGCCAAGGCCCAGCTGGAAGAGGCCGGCGCCACCGTCGAGCTCAAGTAGTCATCGGCTCTTCTGAGCCTTTGCATGCTGAAAAGCCCCGCACTGCAATTGATGTGGTGCGGGGCTTTTCCTATACCCTGTCCTACCGTGCACGCAGGGGTGATTATGCTTGCCCGAGCCGATTTGCATAGGTCATTTCGGAACGTAGGATGAGCGTTCAGTCGTGATGATCGAAGTTGATCGAAACGGTTTGTTCATGATTGTAATCGCTGCTAAGCTAAGGCCCTGTCCTATCGACCGTGGCGCCGATGCACAGATATGACAACGAGAGAGCAATCATGACCATCACCTTCACCAACCAGTTCTGGACCGTGACCTCCGGAGACCTGACCGATCGCCGCCGGCCCCTGCAAGCCCCTGCAATGGGGGAGAAGCCCAAGGATGCCAAGCCTATCGTCATTGACCCCTGCCAGAGACGTCAGCCCTGGCTCGGGGCCGGAGCCGCCATCACCGATGCCGCGGCCTCGCTGATTTGGGGCAGCCAATCCGCGCAGCAAAGGCATGCTCTTCTGGATGACATGTTCAACCCGGACAAGGGCGGCTTTTCAGTCATCCGCATACCGCTGGGCTCCTGCGAGCCGTCCTCACAGCCCTACTACACTTACGACGACATTCCCTACGGCGAGCATGACAAGGATTTGAATAGGTTCTCCCTGGGCGAGGGCGAGCCGGGCGCTCCGGACGCCACCAAGGACTACAAGTACATCATCCCCGTCGTTCAGGAGATTCTGTCCATCAACCCTGCTGTGAAGATTATTGCTTCCCCTTGGACCGCACCGGCCTGGATGAAGAACACTGGCCACCTGTGCATGGGCGGCCATCTGCGTTTCGGCGAATGGACAGGCAACGGTTATGATCCGTTGGAGGACTCTATCGAAGGGGCCTATGCCCGGTACTTCGCCCGCTACATCGACGAAATGGAAGCCATAGGCATCCCCATCTGGGCGGTCACTGTGCAGAACGAACCCTCCAACGCCGCCCCTTGGCCGGCCATGACCTGGACTCTGGCCCAGCAGGCCGACTTCGCCTACCGATTCCTGCGTCCTGCGTTGGACCGTCGGCACCCCCAGGTGCGCATCTTCATCAACGACGACTCGGCACATTGCCTGACCGGACCGGTCGACAAGGATGTCACCGCTGAGCAGGCCAGATCCATTGATGGTCTGACTTTGCACACCTATGACAACGACTACCCGAATCTGGACTATGCCAACCGGGTCTATCCGCAGTGGATCTATGGCATGACCGAACGTCGCTGCATGCTGGACCAGACCCCCGAGGATGCGGCTCACATCATGTCCGGTGTCATTGGCAACTGGCTGGTCCGTCATGGCTCTTCCTTTATTACCTTGTGGAACATGGCCCTGGACGAGCGTGGGCTGCCCAACCAGATCGGTGCCGACGGTAGACGCGGGGTGGTCACCATCGATCATGGCAGCGGCAAGGTTCGCAGAAACCTGGAGTATTTCATGCTCCGCAGTTTCGGCCAGGATGTGGAACCCGGTTCAGTAGTGATTGACTCCAGCAACTACACTCCGGACGGCTGGAGCGGCTCTTTGGGCTCCGTGGCTTTCCTGGGCCCGGACGGATCCATCGCCGCCCATATCTACAACCCCACGGGCGAGCCGATCAAGGCGGCTGTCACCGTCAACGGCTGGGGGAACCGCTGGCAGAGTGTGACCGTGCCGGCCTGGGGGACCGTGACCATGCACGCGACGACCAGCGAGCGGATCAATGATTCGGCCGTACCCGAGGATGAGGACTTTGCTCTGCAACTGCCTGAGTACACCGTGGATGACAAGGCTCCCGGACAGGACTAAGGACCGGAATGGCGATGCCGGGAAAGGGCCCGGCGGAAGGAGACATACGAACATGAAGGAGATTTGGACCGCGACGGCAGGGGATCTGTCCCAGCGGCGAGAACAGATAGCGACCCCGGAGACGACGAATGGGCCCGGTGCAGCCGTCCCCATCGTCATTGATCCGACCAGACGCTACCAGTACTGGGAGGGGGCCGGTGCTGCTCTGACGGACTCCAGTGCCTACCTGTTCATGACGGCCATGGATGCCGACCAACGTCATCGGATTCTGACCGAGCTCTTCGATCCGGCTCAGGCGGGCCTGTCCACCTTGAGGATCTCCATGGGGTCCTGCGACTTCTCCAGCCAGCGCTACTACTCCTATGACGATCTGCCCGAGGGCGTGATGTCGGATTCGGATATGACCTACTTCTCCATTGGGCAAGGGAAGCCGGGCTCGCCCGAGGCCACCAAGGACATGAAGTATGTGGTTCCCGTCCTTCAGGAGATCATGGTCATCAACCCGGGCGTGCGGATCCTGGCCTCTCCCTGGAGTGCACCTGCATGGATGAAGGACAGCGGTCGGCTGGACGGGGCCGGGCGTCTGCGGCTGGGGCAATACTGCGGTAATGGCTACCGTCCACGTGACACGGTCGATGCCGCCTATGCTCGCTATTTCGTGCGGTTTATCCAGGCTTACCAGGAGCTTGGCATTCCCATTGCGGCCGTCACCATGCAGAACGAGCCCTCCAACAATCCGCCCTGGCCCATGACGATCTGGACCCCCGAAGAGTTGGTGCGCTGGGGCGTGGACTACCTGCGTCCGGCGCTGGACCGTAGCTTCCCCGAGGTGGAGATTTTCTTCGGCGATGACGGCCTGAGGTTCTTCAGCCGACCGGTCAGCGACTATATGACTCCTGTCGAGGCCCAAAGCTTCGCCGGGACAGCCATGCATACATATTCCGGTCTGCCCAAGTGGGTCGTGAACGCCACCAGACAGTTCCCCGGATGGCGCTCGATCATGAGTGAGCGCCGTTGCATGTTGGACGAGCAGGTGGATGAGGCCAGCCACGTCATGTTCGGGGAGATTGGTATCGGACTGGTCCGCCAGGGCGTGGGCATGATCGACCTGTGGAATCTGGCCTTGGATGAGCGGGGTCTGCCCAGCTGGGCGCGAACCATGGGTCGGCGCGGGGTCATCACCGTCGATTCTCGAACCGGCGGGGTCAAACGCAATCTGGAATACTTCATGCTCCGTAATTTCGGACAGGATGTGCCGGTCGGCGCTCGCAGGGTGGCCTCCACCAGCCATACCCGTGACGGCCGGACCGGCGGCCTGGGGTCGGTCGCCTTCGTTCGCGACGACGGTGAGCTCAGCGCCATCCTCTACAATCCGACCGGAGAGCCCATCCAGGCGGCCCTGACCGTCAATGGCTGGGGCGCTTGCTGGCGACCGGTGAGCGTACCTGCCTTCGGAACGGTCTCCTGTCACATGTCAGACTCCGAGCGTCTCAACCGCAGTACGGTGCCCGAGGACGACCAATTCGTCGTCCATATGACTTCACATCCAGCAGACGACCACGATGAGGGCGAGGTCGACCAGGACTGATCCGATGAAGGCGTCCGCTGCTTGACTCTGATGGTTTTATCCAGAGCAAGAGCGGACGCCGTTTCTTGTCGCTCGAGTCGATCGCGTTGTTGCCAAAGCCCTGCCTGCAGGGAGGGTTCACTGCGCTGACATGCCTGCCAGTCTTTCATGTGTCCTTTATCAGTTAATTCGGCACGCAATCAATCCTATCTCTGGGTTTCATGACAGAATAGGCGATAGTACCGAGTGAAGGCGGCTGCAGATTTGGGAGGTCGAAAGCGTGAGTGACGATCGGCGACCGGGGCAGGTGTGGATAATCAAGTTCAATGGGGCGGAAGAGACCCGGCTCAAGCCTGGTGAGACTGTCGAAATCGGCCGCAAGCCTCTGCGTCCGCTGGCCGATGACGGCCGGCGTCGCCTGGAGGTGCCCGATAAGACTAAATCCATGTCCAAGCGACATGCCATTTTCGCCGTCGACCAGGACGGTCTGGCCACCCTGCGCGACATGGGTTCCACAAATGGCTCCTATCTGATCCAGTCCGACGGATCACTGGTCAGGTTGCCTGTGGATGCCGACTTCCCGCTGTCCAGCAGCTCAGCTCGTTTCCAATTCGGAGATGTTCCCGTCGACTTCGTGCGCATAAGCAATCCTGAAGAGGATAAGACCGATCCTTCGACCCAAGTGCCTGATCTCTTCTCATACTCCACACAGCCCCGGGGCGTGGTGGAGCCTGATGCGGCTGAAATGTCCGTCGATGACATTCTGGACATGCGCGCCGGTGAGCCCACTGGCATCTTCAAGGCCGACGGAGTCCGCAACCGGGTCACTGCCCTTCACGATATGGCCCTGGGTGCCGCCAAGACAGCCGATTCTTCCCAAGAGGCCGCCAGCGCTCCACAAGATCGTCCCAGGTCTGCCCCAGTCGCTCGCGACGCGCAGGACAATCCGTCGCAGCCCGCAGATTCGCGGGGCTCGCAAGCCCGGTATTCCGATGCTTTTGATTCAGCTGAGCCTAGCCAGGCTGACAGGGAGCCGGCTGACGCAGACCCAGCGGATGGTCAGGAATCGGACCGTCGCAGGGCCTATGCCGACCAGCCGGATGACAGGGCATTCGAAGACCGTCAGAGCGACCGGCGTGAAGGTGACTTTCAGGCCCAGGATGCTCGTGGTGAAACCCCTCGACATCTGCCATGGCAAGAGGAAGAATCCGAGCAGGGACTGCCGCTGGTCGGCACCCAAGAGGAGGACAGCCAGCCTGTCGATCGCGACCTTTTCGCAGATGCTCGCCGTTCCCGTTCCGCTGAACCCGCTCCTGAACAGAATCGCTACGACCAGGTTGCTCGCAATGCCCGTGACACCCGTGACGGTCGTGGTCATCGTGACGATCGTGCAGCTTCCGGCCGCAGTGGCTATGAGGACGGCCAGCCACGGCAAGGTCGGAGGGGCCAAGCGGACTCGGCCCAGGGGTTCACCCCGCTGGGAGCTGTGGAGCTGGCCCGCTTGTCCAAGAAGGAATCGGATCAGGCCCGGCGTCCCCAAGAAGCGGATGAGCAGGATAATGACCAGCGTTATAAGCCGGCCTTCGAGCCCGGATCCGTCTTCGAGCGGGTTTCCAAGGGTGACTATGACCGTGGCCAGGAGGCCATCGTGGTGGACGGGATGAGTTCCGATGATGCCAAACGCACCGGGGACTTCGCCCTGCAGTTCGCCATGGCCAAGCATCGGCAGCTGCTGCCTTTCCTGGCGATGAACCCGGCCCTCTATGATGATCTGTACGCCTGGCTGGAGGCTCAGGGCGACCAGGACATCGACGCTGCCCTGCGCAACAATGACGGGTATCACGAATATCTGAACGCCGTGCGGAAGTGAGTGGACGGATGAGCGAGACGGTAATGAGCACCGGGGGGTCGGAAGAGGACAAACGGGCTGAAGATGCACAGGCGTCAACAGCAGGCTCTTCCTCTGACCGCGCGGCAGAAGAGGTCAAGGCCCCGTTGACTCCCCTGGAGCGAATTCGAGGATGGCGCCAGGATTACCAGAACCAGGTGGGCCTGACCCCCTTGGAGAATGTGTCGCAACTGGCGGCGCAGATGGACCTGACGCATGCGCATCCTTCAGGCATTGCCCAGCTCTTCGCCAGCGGCCAGGTCCATCTGGATGCGCTCTTCCGCGACCGCGGCATGCTGCGTGCGGCCCACCGACGCATGGAGCGGGTTCTGGACGATCAGGCCGCCAAGGAGCGTGCCAGTGGTTTCGCCCAGCTTTCCATGGTGGTGGGGGTGGCTGCCTGGCAGGGGCGTGACATGCCCGTACTGCTCTATCCTGTGCGTATCGACGAGAGCACGCAGGGAGCATCCAGGGCATCCATCAGATTCACAGGCAAGGTGGACCTTAATCCTGCCTTGATCTCAGCTATGCGTGAGCGGGGCATCACCCTGGATCCGGACCGTCTGTTTTCCGCCTCCCATTATCAGGGCGGCACCCCCGAAACTTCATCCCTGTTCAAGGACATGACGGCCCTGATCACGCCGCATATCAGCGACTTCACCATCGAACGGAAAATCGTTCTGGGATGCTTCATTGAGCCATCGGCCCAGCTGTTGGGCGAGAGCCTTCGGATTCTGGATCGGATGACCGCCGGGTCCACGGGCAACGATCTGCTGGATGCCTTGGCTGGCGACCAGGCTGCCTCCGAGCGGCTCAAGGGCGGGCCTGTGCCCGATTACAGCCCCTTTGATGCTGACCCTCACAGCGAGTTCGAGGCCGGAGATGTGGACAACCGGGTCCGCTATGCCGCCCAGCTGGTGGCGACTGGGCACAGCGTGCTTGTCGATGAACAGACCGGCCGCCACAGCGCCGACGATGCTCTGGCTATCGCCTCGCGCTGCGTCACCGCTGGAAGAACCGTGCTCTATGTGCCCTGCGTGGTGGAGGAGAAGCGACGCTTCCAGCATCGTCTGGATGCCGCCGGGATGGCGGACATGGCTCTTGACCTGACCGACGATCAGCTTGGCCGGGTCCTGGATCAGCGGCTGATCGATGCAGTGGGGTTCAAACCCGGCAAGGCCAGCGAACACTTCGATCAGGTGGCTGACGAGCTTGTGGGTGTCCGCTCCCGCTTGACCCGCTATTTGGGTGATCTGCATGGGGTCGATTCCAGCTGGGGGGTTTCGGCCTACCAGACCATTCAGAATCTGGCCAACATCGCCAATATGCCTACGCACCCCGCCACCCGTGTCCGTCTGGGCGCGGCCACAGCCCATAACCTGCAGCCTGAGCTGGATGCCTGGGCAGACAAGCTGGAGAGGGCTGCCGAGCTGGGTGAATTCGTCATCGGCCCCCAGGACACGCCTTGGTTCGGTGCCACCCTGGTTAACGAGAACGAGGCTGTGGACGCTTACTCCCGCGTGGTTCGTCTCCTGCAACGGCTTCTGCCGGACACCCGCGAACAGGTCAAATCAACTGTGGAGACCTGCGGATTCCCCGTGCCGGCTACCGTCAAGGATTGGGGACGGCAGGTGGTGGTCCTCAAGAATCTGCGCCGGGTTCTGGATGTCTTCCAGCCCTCCATCTTCGAGCGTGACCTTCCTGCCATGATCGAGGCCACCAAGTCCAAGGCTGATCGCAAGGCCAATGGCACCAATCTGGGATTCTGGGAACGTCGACGTCTGGTCAAGGAGGCCAAGAGCCTGCTCAGGCCCGGTGCCCAGGTCGAGGATCTGCATGAGTCACTGGTGGTGGTCTCCAAGCAGGCCGAGCAATGGCGGACCTTCGTCCCCCACGGCGGCTGGCCGGTCCTGCCGCCCAAACTGGATGTCATCATCGACACTCAGGAATCCCTGATCCGCGACATGACGGCTCTGGATACCGTTCTGGCCTCGACTCCAGCTGGCGGCGATCTGGAGACCATGGACTTGAACAAGGTGGAGGAGCGGCTCAAAGCCCTCTTTGACGACCATACAGCCCTGGATACCTTGCCTGAGCGCTGCGCCCTGGAAGGCGAATTCAACAAGGCGGGGCTGCAGGACCTGGTCCAGGACCTGCGCAACCGCCAGGTTGAGGGCAAGGCGGTACGGGCTGAATTGCAGCTGGCCTGGTGGACCACGGTCTTCGACGACATCATGCGCTCCTCGCAGATCATCTCCAACCAGGACGGCTCCGCCCTGTCCAACGCAGCCGACCGCTTCAGCCAGGTCGATGCCCAGCACGTGGCCAGCGTAGGGCCCATGGTTGCCCAGGAGAGCGAAAAGCGCCTGTCCGAGCTGCTCTTCTCCCGCACCCAGGAGGCCAATCAGCTGCACACCATGCTGGCCGGCAACCCTGGTGCCTCCCTTGCGGTCTTCCAGCAGGCCCACCCCGGCATCCTGTCGGCGGCCAAACCCATCATCATCGCAACTCCGGCCACACTGGCGACCAGGACCAATCCGACACAGCTGGCCGACACGGTCATCATCGATGCCGGAGCCCATATGCCTTCCATCCAGGTGCTGACCGTGCTGGCTCGTGCCCGGCAGGTGGCCGTCATCGCCCACCGGCCTACCATCACCTCGGATGGCCTCTTGCAGCTGGTCGACCAACTGGTCCCGGTCACTGTCAAAGCCCGCCCCTCGCGCCGTTCAATTCGGCTGGACACCTTCCTGAAAGATCATGGATATGGGGATCTGTCGGCGCCTGTGCCCGATTGCCGGGAGCCTGGCAGGGTAACCCTGACCAGGGTGGAGGGCGCCGGGGTCCCTGTCATGGCCACTGGGCTGGTCGAGTCCAGCCAACAGGAGGTGGCCGCCGTTGTCAACATGCTCAAACGCAAGGCCGGATCCTTCTCCCTGGTGCCCAACAGTTATCTGCTGACTGTGGTCACCCTGTCGGCAACCCACCGCTCCAGGTTGGGTGCCGAGCTCAAGTCGGCAGCAGCCAAGGACAGGGTTTTTGCCAAGTTCCTGCGGCATGTACGCATCGTCGGCATTGACGAGGTCTGCGGTGCCCGGGCCACGGACGTGATCCTTACTCTGGGCTTTGCCAAGACCACCCACGGCCGTCTTCTGCAGCAGTTCGGTGATCTGGAGGGCGAAGGGGGCAAGGGCATGTTGCTGGATGCTCTGGTTCTGCCGGATCGGAATCTGGATATCGTCGCGGCGTTTTCCGCTGATGATCTGGAGGACGACCGCATTCACCAGCCCGGGCCGCGTTTGCTCAAGGATCTTTTGACCTGGATTGAGCATCCCGACGCTGAACCCGCCCGGCCCGAACAAGCCGAACAGTCCACCAATGTGCTCTTCAGGGATCTGGCCCAGCGGCTGCGGACCCGGGGGCTGGATGTGGCCCTGGATTACGGGTACGACCAGGCCCCCCGAATTCCGCTGGTGGTAGGACTCAAGAACAAGCCCTATGCCTTGGCCGTGTTGACCGACGATGCAGAGTTCATGCACACCCAGTCCACCCGGGAGCGTCACCGGTTCACCACCGAGGATTTGCAGTATCTCGGCTGGTCGGTCATGACCGTCTGGAGCGTTTCAGCCTTTGTCAACCCCGACAAGGAAGCCGACAGGATCGTTGCCCGTCTTGCCGATATCTACCAGCAGGCGCGTTGATGGAGGATGACCAGCTAGACCGGGGGAATCAGACCGGTGAGCCTTCAGCTCCGCGACGGCGTCGCCATCGGCGGGTGGTTCGTCCAGGCAAGGAACGGTTCGATGTTGATGGCACCGAGGAGGATCCCCAGGACCGGGTATGTGCGCAGGATCGTCTTGACGGGGATGACCGGCGGATTCTGGGCGAGCTGCCGCCTCACTGGGGGCTCTTCCCCAATGAGCGCGGCGACTGACTGTCGGTCCTAATCCTGGTTCCTGGGCAGTCCGGTTCCAGCCTGTTGACTGTCTGCATTTGTCGATTGGTGGATGTCGTCCGCAATCTGGCGCAACAGCTGCAGGCTCTGGTCCTGGGGGCTGGGAGCGTTGGGCTGGTCCTTGATGCCTGAGGCCGCCCGGCTCAGCTGCCGCAGCTTGTTGATGGGCATGATGATGCAGAAGTACACGGCGATGGCGATTAAGAGGAAATTGAGCAGGGCTGTCAGAATGGCGCCGAAGGAGATGGTGGCGTTCCGGTAGGTGATGGTCAGGAGTCCTGAGAGGTCCGGTTTGCCGAAGATCATGGCAATCAGGGGGCTGATCAGATTGTTGACGATGGCGTTGACCACGCTGGTCACCGCCGAACCCATGACCACGCCCACGGCCATATCCACCATGGATCCGCGCGAGATGAACTGCTTGAACTCGCCCAGCACGCCCTTGTTGCTGATCTGCGAGATTTTGTGGACTGCTTCGGCGGTATCCTTGGCCGCCACCTGATTGATCGAGGCCATCCTGCATCCTTCCGTAGCTGATGTGAGGCATAGAGCACCTATGCCTGCTTCTTCCTCCATTATCGCGGGCCCAGGTTGGTTTCGGTTTTCCGACATGAATGGAGGGTGTCGGTGCAGAAGTTCTGTCGGGGCGGATGGCAATGACAGGTGTAGATGGATCCAGCGATAGCAGGAGCAGAGCCTGACTGGCATCAAGGGCGAAGACCGCCTGGGACGCTTGCCGGAACTGGTTGCCCTCCCGTGCTTCCAGATCGGATCGATCTTTGGCGATGGCCTGCGCCGTCTGTAGAGCTAACGCCTGCTCGGCTATCATGCAGCCTCCACCACCTGAAGACTGCCTGGGAGCTGACGTTTGCAGGCCGTTGACTTGCTGGACATGGGGAGGCCTTGGCTCGCCGTCAGAACCTGGCTGATCTCTCGCGTATGAGGGTGGCAGAGAATTCGGCTGAACAGAATGCATGCCGGCACTGGCTGGGCAGTCTCCCGAGGCCAGCAAATTCACCTTGTCGCCAGCCTGCAGGTCTCCTGGATCGTCGGCCAGGCGGACGGTCACCGGGGTGGTCGCGGGTGGCTGTGCCGGTCTGCTGCTGATCATGGCCGTGGTCAACGGTTGCCCTGTGTGGAGGCTGATCATCAGCCGCCGCCCACGTACTTGCCCAAATGTAGAAATCAGGCCGGGCAGCCGTTCCCTGCCATGCAGGATACGCGTTTCAACCATGCCAGGCTCGATAGCTGATCCGCGTGCAATAGGCCGCGAGGCGACCAGTACAGACAGGCGGCCCTGGGCCTGGACCAGAATCTGCAAGGTGCAGAAGACCGCCAGCCCCAATGCCAGGGCGGCTCCCGCACGTCGCAGCTTAAAAAGCCGCCGTCGTCGGGTCAGGGAACCGGTGGTAGCTGAAGGCCTGTTCTTATTGGTGAAGATGGAAAAATCGACCATGCCCCCAGCCTGTCAGGATTTTGGCAGGCATATGGGTCCGCATGGTCGATGTGGTCGAATGTGCTTCTCGATCTACTTGCTGCTTGTGGAGCTTGAAGAGGAGGAAGATGAGGCTCCGTCGGTCCGGTAGAAACCATGGCCCTTGAACTCGATGGGCACTGCGGAGAAGACCTTGCGGACCTGCTGCTGCCCGCACTTGGGGCAGATGGTGATGGGCTCGTCGTTGAAAGACTGCTCCTTGGTAAAGTCGTATCCGCAGTTCTTGCAACGATAATGATAGGTGGGCACCGTTCTTTCCCTCCGCTGATGGTCGGTTCGCGCGACGATTGGTTCAACACCCAATATCCTAGTGGTGGCTTCGACCAGAAGAATCGGCACCGGGCCTCTCGTCAGTCATGTTCATCACCATTATGGTCCGCTCCGGGCCTTCGTGACAGACCTGCGGCTGTGGGCGTGAAACCTTGGGGCGTCAGGACGGCATCCACAGGAAGATCATGGTCCAGATGGGGCAGAGGGTTTTCCACGAATTCGCCAGGCCAGCAGATGCCCACCACTGGAGCCTGTTCGGCGCGCAGGTCCAGAGCCCGGTCATACCAGCCGCCGCCCCGACCCAGACGAATGCCGGCATGGTCGATGGCCAGTGCGGGCACCAGAATCAGGTCGGCCTGATTCAAGGCCTGTGCTGGCAGGGCCGACACATCGGGCTCGTCCGGCCGCCAGCCGGGAATCCGCTTCATGCCATCCAGATCCTGCTTTGATTGCAGGCGTCCCCAACCTACTTGGATGCCCGTACCAAGCATAGGGATAAGCACCTGGTAACCCCGGCCCAGCAGAAGGTCCAGGCTGGGGTCCATGGCTATCTCCCCCCGAATGGAGGAAAAGGCAGCCACGATCAGGCTCTGGCGGCCTCGGGAGCCTTTGAATCTGGCAAGCACCTGACTGGCCAGCAGATCGGCCAGCTTGCGGCCTGCTTCCAGGCATTGAGCCCGGTCGATGTGCCGCCGGACTTCAAGTAGCCGGTCACGCCGATTCTGCTTGTCCTTATTGATGCGTCCCTGTTCGTTCATGTCCTCAGTTCTACCAGCAGGGGCTTTCCCCAGTGGACGCATGCCCGCCTCGGTTGCCGTTCGGTGAGAATATGGGGTCATGTCGGTTCTGCATACCTTCCGCCAGGTCTGGCAGGGTTCCCGTGCCCGCTCGGCCCATGCACTGGATTTGCCTGATTGTCTGACTCCGCCTCCAGGCCATGGGGACTTCCTGCTCAGGCCCATCCGCGAGGGTGACCAGGCAGCCTGGAATGCGGTTCGTTGGAGGAACCGCGATTGGCTGGCGCCATGGGAATCAGGGGACCCCCGCCATGGACCTGGCATGACCTATGCCCAGTGGATGCAGGAGCTGGAGCGTGCCCGGCAGGAGGGCACTTCGGCGGTCTTCCTGATGGAGTTTCATCAGAGCATCGTAGGGCAGATCTCCCTGGGCGCCATCCGTTATGGATCCATGTGCACGGGGGTAGCGGGCTACTGGGTGGACCAGGATTGGATTGGTCACGGATTCGCGCCCCTGGCCTTGACGATGTTGGCGAATTGGGCCTTCAGGGACAGGCGGGGGCCTCATCTGCACCGTCTGGAGGTGGCGATTCTGCCTGAAAACCAGCGTTCCCTGCGTGTGGTCCAAAAGCTGGGCATGGAGCCGGAGGGACTGCGCCGCAGCTACATGTATGTAAACGGACAGTGGAGGGACCACCTGACCTTTGCCTGGATCAGCGACCAATTCGATCCCGATCTGCTGGATCGTCTATGAACCTCTGGGGCGGATATGGTCGACACGCTGGGTTTGACTTGCCGCTTGGGGCATACCGTCAACTAACGTAGTACCTATGGTTTATGAATCACTCAGCAGCATCGTGGTTTTGGTGATTGCGGTGATTCTGGTGCTGGGTTGGCTGCCGTTTCGCACTGTCAAGGGTATGAAGCGGGCCTCGGAGCATCGCCAGGACAGGCTTTCCACCTCCCTGCACATGGTCGGGCGGGAAGACGGCATGAGGTTCTGCGACAGGCAGTCGAGGACGGTGAAAGGGTTGGTCATGCAGCAAGGGCAGCAGGATGGCAACCGGCGCAGTCAGGCCCAGCGCATCAAGCAGATCAGACAGTTGCGCCGCGCGGCCATACGCCGTCGTCGCATCCTGGTCGTTACCCTGTTGGTCATCACCCTGCTTGTGGCCGGATGCTCCTTCCTTATGGGCTACAGCCCATGGTTCACTCTGATTCCTCTGGCCCTAGTGATAGTGGTGTTGGCCGCAGGCGCGCATGCTTCAGCCCAGGCTCGGGCCTGGGAGCGCAATTTAGCCCAGCGGCGTGCCCGGCAGCGTCGTCAGCAGGCGGCCAGTCTGACTAAGAGCAAGACCTCCGGCAAGTCTGGGCAGGCCAAGGTTGAGGCCCGTGCTGAAACTGCCACGGATGTGCTTGACCAGGGTGAGATCCGTCGAACGCTGGCCCAAGCCAAGGCTGATCAGCAGGTAGCCCTCAAGGCTCGACGGCACAATTCGGCCAAGACTGCGAAGTCGACAGTCGACAGCAGTAAGGCCAAGGGTTCGGCCGGGTCCGTCAAGTCGACCGAGAAGGCCGCTGCACAGACTGGACATGCGTCGAATAGTCCATCCGTCGCCAGGAAGGCCTCCGAACGGACCCCGGCCAAACAAGCAGCTTCTAGGCCGAAGACTTCAAAACCGGCAACTACCAAATCTTCAAAGGCCCAAAAGACTGCCTCCAAGATCACAGCTCCTAAACCGTCAGTGGACAAGTCCTCGGCATCCAAGCCTGCAGCCCGCTCGGCTTCCCCGCAGTCGACGCCCGCCCAATCCGCCTCTGCCCATTCGGGCAAGCCCAGCTCGGTCTCTGCGTCTGCTGGCAGGGAGCGTCCGGATTCGTCGGCTTCGGCTAAGGCTCAGGAGGATGCCACCAACGAACTCGAACGTATCAGCCCCTCTCCGGCCTTGGATGCCTTCGGTATGGCGGCTGGCCAGGATCTGATCTCCTTCTCCCTGGGGTCGGCCCGTGGCGAGGGATCAGACAAGGATGGCAAGCATAACGAAGATGAGGGCCCTCACAGCCTGGAGATCAAGTCCACCCGGCAGGTCTCTGTGGCCCGTCCCCCCGAAAAGAAGAAGTCTGTTGGACAGCCCGACGACTTTCACAAGCGGGAGATGCAGGCCCAGGTCGAAGCGCCTGATCGCAGCGAGGACTCCCTGTCCATCGGCGTGGAGGCCATATTGGCCCGGCGTCGCCCGGCAGACAAGTCCTGAGGGGCCAATCGGCAAGTCATCTTTCACCACCAGCGTTAGCACTCAAGTTGGCAGAGTGCTAATTTCGCGCTACTATGACTTGTAGCGCAAAGGAATGCGTGGTGAGTGTTCGTCAGCCTCTCATCGACGTTCCGGCGTGGGTTCATTGGCTGTTCTCACAAGATGTAGGAGGTCCACAGTGTCGATTTCACTCACACCGTTGGAAGACAAGATCGTCATCAAGCAGGCTGAGGCGGAGACCAAGACCGCTTCCGGGCTGGTCATTCCAGATACCGCCAAGGAGAAGCCCCAGCAGGGCGAGGTGCTGGCGGCAGGCCCCGGCCGTCGTGACGACAAGGGCGAGCGCATCCCCATGGATGTCAAGGTTGGCGACAAGGTTCTGTACTCCAAGTATGGCGGCACCGAGGTCAACTACGGCGGCGAGGACTACCTGATCGTGTCCGCGCGCGACGTTCTGGCCATCCTCAAGTAAAGAAGCGGTGATAGTGGCCCCTGGTCCTGCGGAAGGACCAGGGGCCATTTGCGTCTCGTCAGTACCGTCCAACGGAACAAACACGTCAGGGACATATAGCGGCCACTAGCATGGTGCTCATGTACTATCGTCATCGCGCCAGCATTGATTCCCTTCCCGGATACCGGCAGGGTAGCCCGGCACCAGCCGTTCCCGGGTTGACCAGCTACAAGATCTCCAGCAACGAGAACCCCTACCCGCCCCTGCCAGGCGTGGTTCAGACCGTCTCGGAGCAGGCCCTGGGTCATCTGAACCGTTATCCGGACATGAGTGGCGCCCTTCTGGTAGAGCGGCTGGCCCAGCTGCACGGGGTGGATCCAGCATGCATCCAGCTGGGATGCGGGTCCACTGAGGTCATCACCCAGCTGGTTGACCTGGTGGCCGGTCATGGCGACCAGGTGGTCTATCCCTGGCGTAGTTTCGAGGCCTATCCCATCATCGTCACCATGGCTGGTGCCACCGGGGTGCCGGTGCCCCTGGATAAGCAGGGGCGGCATGACATCGAAACCATGATCGCCGCAGTCAACGACCACACCAAACTGGTCATTGTCAACAATCCCAATAATCCGACTGCGACCAATGTCGACCACGACCAGGCCGAACGTCTGCTACAGGCTCTGCCCGCCGACCTGCCGGTGCTCTTTGACGAGGCCTACATACAGTTCAACGACGACCCCGATCGAGCCGACGGATTGTCGCTCATGCGGGAGCATCCCAATGTGATAGTGGCCCGGACCTTCTCCAAGGCCTACGGGCTGGCGGGTCTGCGGATTGGATACGCCGTGGCTGCCGAGCCGATCATTGCCGGCATGAACAAGGTGGCCCTGCCCTTCGGCGTCACCGATGTGGCCCAGACGGCAGCAATGGCCAGCCTGGACGCACAGGATCGACTGGCCGAACGGGTCCAGGCGCTCAAGCAGGAACGGGCCAGAATCCTGGCTGGTTTGCAGGATCAGGGGTGGAAGATTCCTCAGCCTAGGGCCAACTACTACTGGCTGCCTCTGGGCGAGGCCGCAGCGCATGCTGATCGGCGTTTCCGCGATGCCGGCCTGTCGGTCAGGACCTTCCCTGGCGAGGGCATTCGCATCACGGTGGGGGAGCGGGAGGCCAACGACCGGGTTCTGGAGGTTTGTGCCGCCCTGCGTCGAGAGGGTTTACCCCAGGACTCGACCTCCGACTGAAGGTTGCGCCGGCTCGAGCGTAAAAGCATTTGATTGCCGTCTCCGTCCTTGTATGGAATCTCACAGCGGGGGCGGTTTTGCTTGCGTGAACTTGTGTCGTCTTGGATAAACCTATATATTGTGGTTGGCTGGCCAAGTCTATCCAATATATAGTGTTTACCAAGGAGCAGCAGTCACTATGTCCTCAGCAGATGTGGATCGGCACGATCCTCCCGATGGCGCCTCCAAGCTGGTGTATTTCTCCAGCGTCTCCAACAACACCCATCGCTTTGTGCAGCGGCTGGGGGTGGAGGAGCCCATCCGCATCCCCCTGTATGAACGGCGCCGGCCCATGCCCGTTATGGATGCGCCCTACCTTCTGCTGGTGCCCACCTATGGCGGTGGGTCAGCCAAGGGAGCCGTGCCCAAGCAGGTCATCCACTTCCTGAACAATCCGGTCAACCGCAGACTGATCCGCGGGGTCGTCACCTCTGGCAACCGAAACTTCGGCAGTGCCTATTGCGCGGCCGGCCCGCTGATAGCCCGTCGATGCGGCGTCCCTGAGCTCTATCGCTTCGAGCTGCTGGGCACCTCGGAGGACGTTCAAGCGGTCAGGGCCATTCTGGCCGGTATGGGAGTGCAGCTCCAGCAGCAGTCGACTGATTCACGAAAGGCGGTTTTGTCATGAGCCAGCAGGAAAGCACGCAAGAAAGCACCAAGTCAGAGGCCGGCGTCTATGCCGACGACGAGATGATGCGCCAATCCATCACTCCGCCCCAGTACCGTGTCACTCCTGAGGCCAGGATTCGCCCGGTCAACTGGAACAAGATCACCGATGAGAAGGATCTGGAGGTCTGGAACCGCCTGGTCTCCAACTTCTGGCTGCCCGAGAAGGTGCCCCTGTCCAACGACATACCCTCCTGGAACACACTGACCGATCATGAGCGCCAGACCACGGTCCGCGTCTTTACCGGACTGACCATGCTGGACACCACCCAGGCCACCATCGGCGAGCTGGTGCAGATCGATCACGCCCGCACCGAGCAAGAGCAGGCCATCTACACCAACATCGCCTTCATGCAGTCGGTTCACGCCCGCTCCTACTCCTCGGTCTTCTCAACCCTCTGCTCCAGCGAGGAGATCGACAAGGCCTACCGTTGGGCCGTGGCCAACGACGTCCTCCAGGAGCGCGTCCACACGGTCCTGCACGAGTATGTCAGCGAGGATCCCTTGAAGCGCAAGGTGGCCTCCACCATGCTCTCTTCCCTCATGCTCTACGCTGGCTTCTATCTGCCCCTCTACTTCTCCAGCCGTGCCAAGCTGATGAACACGGCCGACATGATTCGGCTGATCCTGCGCGACAAGGCCATCCACGGCTATTACTCGGGCTACAAGTATCAGCGGGGTCTGGAGGAGAGGACCCAGGCCGACCAGGCCATGCTGGAGAAGTTCACCAACGATTTGCTGGACAAGCTCTATGATTTGGAGATGGTCTACTCGGGGCAGATTTATGAGGGCTTCCCCTTTGTCGAGGACGTCTTCGCCTTCGTTCGCTACAATGCCAACAAGGCGCTGATGAACCTGGGCTACCCGGCCCGGTTCGCAGCCGACCAGACCGATGTCAGTTCGGAGATCCTGGCGGCCCTGTCGCCATCGGCCAACGAGAATCATGATTTCTTCTCGGGTTCGGGCTCCTCCTACGTCATGGGGCACTCCGAGTCCACGGACGACGACGACTGGGACTTCTAGGCGAGTTGGAACCGGTGTGATATTGGGCACAGAAAACCCTATATATGCTCACCGTTTTCAATATAAATAGCACATATAGTAGTTCAGGCTCGCGCTGGGCGGGTTCTGATCGGTCCGTCCTCTGGGCGGACATCACCGTCAAGACAGGCTCTGGATGGCCTGATCAGGAGGAAGCATGGAGCAACAGCAGACCGCCGGAACTGATTCGGAGCTCAGTGCTCCCGAGTTCGCCGCCCAGGGTCAGCGCCTGGGGGCCGTGGTCTACTTTTCATCGGCCTCGCGCAACACCGCCCGGTTCATTGCCAACTGCCATTTGGATGACGAGGGGATTGACGTCTTCCGCATCCCTCTGAGGCCCAAGGATCCGCCGCTCAACGTTCGGCAGCCCTACATCCTGATCGTCCCCACCTATGGGGGAGGGTCAGCCAAGAAGGCGGTCATGCCGCAGATCAAGCGCTTCCTGAACGATCCGGCCAACAGGGCCGGCATCCGCGGGGTCATCGCCTCGGGCAACACCAACTTCGGGGAGGCCTTCTGCATGGCGGGTGACATCATCTCCCGCAAGTGCAATGTGCCCTTCCTCTACTATTTCGAGCTCATGGGCACCAAGGAGGACCAGGAGAAGGTCCGCCGTGGGGTCGTGGATTTCTTCCGCAACCACCCCGAGTCCTGAGCCGATTTCATTACACGTATCATCATCGTCATATTCATGAAAGGACACCTGATGGGAGCAAACGAGGACACGTCCCTGGCCCTGGATAGGACCGCATCCGAGGATGAGGAGACCTTCGATCCGGCTCACGACTACCATGCCCTGAACGCCATGCTGAACCTGTACGACAAGGACGGCAGGATTCAGTTCGACAAGGACCACGAGGCCGAGCGCCAGTACATGGACCGGCACGTGGGGCCCAACACCATGACCTTCCCCTCCACGGCCGAGAGGATCGCCTACCTTCTGGACCATGAGTACTATGACCGGAAGGTCTTCGAGCGTTACACCCCTGAGTTCCTGGATAGGATCTACAAGCATGCAGCCGAGAGCGGCTTCGAGTTCGAGACCTTCCTGGGCGCCTTCAAGTTCTACACCTCCTACGCGCTGAAGACCTTTGACGGCAAGCGTTACCTGGAGGACTTCCCCCAGCGCTGCGTGGCCGTGGCCCTGGAGCTGGCCGACGGGGACGAGCAGGCCGCCATGGAGTACACGGATGAGATCATCTCCGGACGCTTCCAGCCCGCCACCCCAACCTTCCTGAACCTGGGCAAGGCCCAGCGCGGCGAGCCGGTCTCCTGCTTCCTGGTTCGCATCGAAGACAACATGGAGTCCATCTCCCGCGGTGTCAACGCTGCCCTGCAGCTGTCCAAGAGGGGCGGCGGCGTGGCCCTGCTGCTCAGCAACCTGCGTGAGATGGGCGCGCCCATCAAGCACATCGAGAACCAATCCAGCGGCGTGGTTCCGGTCATGAAGCTCCTGGAGGATTCCTTCTCCTATGCCAACCAGCTGGGTGCCCGCCAGGGTGCCGGCGCCGTCTACCTGTCGGCCCACCATCCTGACATCATGCGCTTCCTGGATACCAAGCGGGAGAACGCGGACGAGAAGATCCGCATCAAGTCCCTGGCCCTGGGCGTGGTCATCCCCGACATCACCTTCGAGCTGGCCAAGCGCAAGGAGCCCATGGCCCTCTTCTCGCCCTACGACGTGGAGCGGGTCTACGGCAAGCCCTTCGCCGACATCTCGATTACCGAGCACTACGAGGAGATGGTCAAGGACAAGCGGATTCACAAGAAGTACATTGACGCCCGCGACTTCTTCATGACCCTGGCCGAAATCCAGTTCGAGTCCGGCTACCCCTACATCCTCTTCGAAGACACGGTCAACAAGGCCAACCCCATCGACGGCCGGATCACCATGTCCAACCTCTGCTCGGAGATCCTGCAGGTCCAGGAGCCCAGCACCTACTCCGAGAATCTGAACTATGAGCATGTCGGCCGCGACATCTCATGCAACCTGGGGTCCCTGAACATCGCCAAGGCCATGGACGGCGGCCTGGCCGACACGGTCGAAACCTCGGTGCGGGCCCTGACCTCCGTCTCCGACCACACCAACATCGAGGCCGTCCCCTCCATCAAGCGAGGCAACGACGAGGGCCATGCAATCGGCCTGGGTCAGATGAACCTCCACGGCTTCCTGGCCCGCGAGGGCATCCACTACGGATCCGAGGAGGGGCTGGACTTCACGGACATGTACTTCATGACCGTGGCCTACCATGCCTACAGGGCCTCCCATGCCCTGGCCGTGGAGCGGGGGAAGGCCTTCGCCTCCTTCGCCAAGTCCGACTATGCCAAGCCGGCAGGGCAGGGGAACTACTTCGACAAGTACACCGAGGGCAGCCGTTCCCTGGAGCCCAGGACCCAGCGGATCAAGGACCTCTTCGACCAGTACCAGGTCCACATCCCCACGGTTGAGGACTGGAAGGAACTCCAGGCTGCCATCCTCAAGGACGGCATCTACAACCAGAACCTCCAGGCCGTCCCCCCGACCGGGTCCATCTCCTACATCAACCACTCCACCAGCTCCATCCACCCGATCGCATCCAAGATCGAAATCCGCAAGGAGGGCAAGATCGGGCGCGTCTACTACCCGGCCCCCTACATGACCAACGAGAACCTGGACTACTTCGAGGATGCCTACGAGATCGGCTGGAAGAAGATCGTGGACACCTACGCCGAGGCCACCCAGCATGTGGACCAGGGGCTCTCGCTGACCCTCTTCTTCCCCGACACGGCCACCACCCGTGACCTGAACAAGGCACAGATCTACGCCTGGCGCAAGGGGATCAAGACCCTCTACTACATCAGGATCCGCCAGCAGGCGCTGGAGGGCACCGAGGTCGAGGGCTGCGTCAGCTGCATGCTGTAAGGAACCTGTCCTTAAGGCATATGCAATCACTGGTCGGTGCTGTCTTTGATGGCGGCGCCGGCCCTTTGGTATCCACATCCACAGGTCGGGTCCGTCCATGCGGTAGACTGACGGTCCTGTCATGATTCGCGTCGCACTGTCGAACACCTATCCAACAAGGAGCAATCAACCATGGTCCCACCCATTTCCATTCCCCGGCAGCCGCTGAAGCTGATCGACCGGGTCTCCGCCATCAACTGGAACCGTCTGGAGGACGAGAAGGACCTGGAGGTCTGGGACCGTCTGACCGGCAACTTCTGGCTGCCGGAGAAGGTTCCTGTCAGCAATGATCTGCCCTCCTGGCAGGCCATGAGTGAGGAGGAGCACACCCTGACCATGCGGGTCTTCACCGGGCTGACCCTTCTGGACACCATCCAGGGGACCGTGGGCGCCGTCAGCCTGATCCCGGATGCGCTGACCCCCCATGAGGAGGCGGTCTATACCAACATCGCCTTCATGGAGTCGGTCCATGCCAAGTCCTACTCCTCCATCTTCTCCACCCTGGCCTCCACGCCTCAGATCGACGCCGCCTTCGAGTGGAGCGAGCACAACGAGTTCCTTCAGCGCAAGGCCCAGATCGTCCTGGACTACTACGAGGGTGACAACCCCTTGAAGCGCAAGGTGGCCTCCACCCTGCTGGAGTCCTTCCTCTTCTACTCGGGCTTCTACCTGCCCATGTACTTCTCCAGCCATGCCAAGCTGACCAACACGGCCGATCTGATCCGTCTGATCATCCGTGACGAGGCCGTACACGGCTATTACATCGGCTACAAGTACCAGAAGGGGCTGGCCAAGGTCTCCGACTCCGAGCGCCAGGCCATGAGCGACTACACCTACGAGCTCCTGGGCGACCTGTACGACAACGAGGTGGAATACACCGAGAGCCTGTACTCCGGGGTGGGTCTGGTTGAGGATGTCACCAAGTTCCTGCGTTACAACGGCAACAAGGCGCTGATGAACCTGGGCTATCCGGCCCTCTTCCCCTCTGACACCACCGATGTGAATCCGGCCATCATCGCCTCACTGAGCCCCAACGCTGACGAGAACCACGACTTCTTCTCCGGTTCGGGCTCCTCCTACGTCATGGGGAAGGCCGTGGAGACGGACGACGACGACTGGGATTTCTGACCTGTCCGGTCCCGCTCTGACACGGAAGACACGACGTTGGAGCGGGACTTGCGGAAAACGGAAAAACATGTCATTATAGGCAAGTTGCCGTACGGAGCTCCGGTTCTAGTGCGGCATGGCGGATTTCCCAAGCGGTCAAAGGGAGCTGACTGTAAATCAGCCGCGTAATGCTTCAGAGGTTCGAATCCTCTATCCGCCACGCCTCGGTAGCTCAGTGGCAGAGCACTTCCTTGGTAAGGAAGAGGTCGTGAGTCCGATTCTCACCCGAGGCTCTCTGGCGGGGTAGCTCAGCTGGCTAGAGCGTACGACTCATAATCGTAAGGTCAAGAGTTCGAGTCTCTTCCTCGCTACTGTGGCCGACATACGTCGGTCGTGCAACGACTATAGAGGTGAACCATGGCAAAAGCCGCAGATATCCGTCCTGGCATTACGCTGGCGTGCACCGTGTGCAAGGAGCGTAATTACATTACGACCAAGAACCGTCGTAACACTCCTGACCGTCTGGAGCTCAAGAAGTTCTGCCCCCGTTGCGGCAAGCATACCCTGCACCGGGAGACCCGCTGAGTTTTCCCGTCTTTTGGCTTCATCGGAACCCGACCATTTGGCCGGGTTCTTTTTTATGCAAGGGTGCTTCCTCATGCAAATCTGTCTATATGCCTGCCCCGCATTATGGGTTCTGCGATATAGGGGGCTCGGTCTTCAGAGAGTGTCCCGGTAGGCGACCGCAAAGGCCTGATCCAGGTCGGCGATCAGGTCACCCGGGTTCTCCAGACCCACGGAGATTCGAATCAGATCGTCGCCCACGCCTGCGCTGAGGCGGTAGGGGCCTGGAACCTCCCTGTGGGTGATTCTGGCAGGGTCCACAATCAGGGTGCGGCAGTCGCCGATGTTGGGCATGTAGCTCATGAGACGCACCGAGTCCACGATGCGTTTGACCTGCTCATAGCCGCCCTGGACTTTGAAGGAGAGGATGGTGCCGACACCCTTGGGCAGCAGGGTCAAGGCCAGGCGGTCCTGCTGGTCTGCATCGCCCTGGTGCCGGCCCTCGAGAATACCCGAATAGTTTACCTCTTCCACCTGGGGGATGGTTAGCAGATGGCGGGCCAGGGCTTCCGCCGTCTTCACCTCGGTGGTGACCCGCTGTGCCAGGGTCTCAAGACCGGCCAGCTGCAGGTAGGCGGTGAAGGGGCTCATGACCGCCCCGAAGGTGTGCAGGTACTTGGTGTGGACCCTGTGCAGGAAGGCCATCTTGCCGAAGGCATCCAGAAAGCTGACCATGGACCCGTGCCGCTCGTCGCTGATGATCAGTTCGGGCTGGCTCATCTGCGGGAAGCGGCCGTTACCCCAGTCGAACCGTCCCGCATCCACGATGACCCCGCCCAGGGCGTTGCCGTGGCCGCTGATTCCCTTGGTGGTCGAGTGGACGACGATGTCGGCACCGAAGTTGATCGGGTTGAGCAGATATGGCGTGGGCACCGTATTGTCGATGATCAGGGCCAGCCCATGCCGGTGGGCCAGGTCGGCCAGGCCGGGAATGTCGGCGATGGCTGTGGACGGATTGGCCACGGACTCGGCGAAGATGGCCCTGGTGTTGTCCTGGATCAGGGATTCCACTGCATCAAGGTCGTTGATGTCGTCCACGAAATCCGTCTCAATGCCGAAGTTGGGGAAGAAGGTCTTCATGGCATCCACGGATGTCCCATAGAGATCGACCGGGGAGATCAGCCTCCCGCCGCCCTCGGCTGCACACATGAGGGCTGACGATACGGCGGCCATCCCTGAGGCCATGGCTACGGCCCCCTTGCCTCCCTCAAGGCTGGCCAGGCGGTCCTCCAGGACCTTGACCGTGGGGTTGGCCAGGCGTGAGTAGGAGAATCCTTGAATTTCACCGGCGGCCAGGGCATCACCCCGGTCGGCAGTGACCATGTCAAAGGCGGCCGACTGGTAGATGGGGACGCTGGCCGCGCCTCCGCCCAGGCCTTGACAGTCATAGCCGTCATGGACGGCCTTTGTTGCGAATCCTTTGCTCATGCGGATGTATTCCTCTGCTGGTTTCCGGTTGTGAATTTTCCTAGCTAACCATCGAATCTTCTTTCACGGCCTCGGGCAAGGTTCCTTCCATAGGTGTTCCTTATTGCCCGTTATCGGGAGTTGCCTTGCCCAGGTATGCCTGGCGGACACGTTCGTCAGTCAAGAGCTGTCGGGCCGGTCCTTCCAGACGGATCAGGCCGTTCTGTAGCACGTACCCGTAGTCGGCGATTGACAGGGCCAGCTCGGCCTGCTGTTCGACCAGAAGAATGGAGATGCCCAGCTGGTCGCGAAGGGCGGCGATCTGTTCCAGTACCTGGTCGACCAGCTTGGGCGAGAGGCCCATGGTCGGTTCGTCCATACATATCAGCCGAGGATGGCTCATCAGGGCCCTGCCGAAAGCCAGCATCTGCTGCTCACCTCCTGAAAGGGTACCAGCCTGCTGTCCACGGCGTTCGGCCAGGCGCGGGAAGCGCTCATATATGGCATCCAGATCCTGTCCGATCTGACTGCGTTCCCTTTGGGTGAAGGCACCCATGCGTAGGTTCTCCTCCACACTCATTGCCGCAAAAACCCTTCTTGCCTCAGGGACCGAGGCGATTCCGGAACGGACCCGATCCTTGGTGGGGGTGTGGGTGATTTCCTGTCCGTCCAAGCGGATGGTTCCCTCCCTTGGGGCCAGCAGGCCCAGGATGGTCTTCATGGTCGTTGACTTGCCCGAAGCGTTTCCACCCAGAAGGCAGACGATGCCGCCTTGGGGAACATGAAGGCTGACATGGTCCAAGGCCTTGACCGGGCCGTAGCTTACATCGATGGCATCCAAGGAGAGCAAGGTTCGGCCCCCTTGGGCGTTTGGCTTCCCCTCATCGCTGTCAGACAACTCGGATTTGGCTTTCAGACTGGTTTCTGCAACGGTGGCCGGAGCCAGAGCGTTCTGCCGGGCCAGAACATCCGCCTGTCCGTTCATGGGGGCATCGTTGCGGGGTCTGCGGTCGCCCAGGTATGCGGCGACGACGCGGGGATCGGCGCTGACCTGCCTGGGAGGTCCTGAGGCAATGATCCGACCGCCGTCCATGGCGATGACCTGGTCGCAAAGCGCCTCAATCAGGTCGATCTTATGCTCGACCAGTAGCATGGTCTGTCCTTGGGCCTTGAGTTCCAGGAGCTGTTGCAGCACCTCGGCCGTCTCCGACTGGTTCATACCTGCAGTGGGCTCGTCCAAAACAAGGATGTCGGGGGAACTTACGTGGGCTCTTGCTATCTCGGTGCGTCGCCGGTTGGCATAGGAGAGCGTGTAGGCGGCCTGTGTCCGACGCTCTTCCAGGCGCTCGCTGAATCTGTCGATCTCGGACTGGACGGCCTTGCGCTCGACCACCGCTTCCCTACGGCAGGCGGGACCGGGCACCAGCGTCAGCCAGGTCTGTGCCAACAGGGGGATCCATCGCAGGATGGGCCACCGCTCCAGACGTCGAAAGGGTCTACGGGCTTCCAAGCGCTTATGGAATCCTACGGCCACATTCTCCTCGACGCTCATGGTCGGAAAGACCCTGCCGTTTTGGAAGGTGCGGGACACACCCTGCTCGGCCATGTCCGTAGCGGGTAGGCCGGTCACAGTGCGTCCCCTCAGACTGATCCGGCCCGAGTCAGGCTTGAGAAAGCCGCAGATCAGGTTGATGGTCGTGGACTTTCCTGATCCGTTGGGGCCGATAATGCCTATCACCTGGCCGGTTGCCAGGTCCATGTTCACATCGGCCACTGCCTGCAGCCCCTGGAAGCTCTTGCCCAGATTGCGCACGCTGAGCAGAGACTGATCAGGATTGTCGCCTGCAGGCTCGGGAATGTGTCGGCTGTCGGTCATCATGCCCTCCTTTTAGTTGAGAACAGACCCTGTGGCCTGCAGATGATGAAGATGATCAGAACAAGTCCGTAGGCCATGATTCTCACCTCGGGTAGGATGCGCAGCAGTTCAGGGGCCCCTACCAGGATCAGAGAGCCGATCACGGCTCCGGTCGGAGACTTCATCCCACCCAGGACGATGATGGTCAGGATCAGGGTCGACATGGTCGGGTTGAAGAGGGTCGGATCGATGTAGGTGTACTGATGTGCCAGCAGGGCGCCTGCGATACCTGCTGATCCGCATGCCAGGGCGTAGGCCAGCGCCTTGTAGGCCCCGGTCCTGATCCCCAGGGACCAGGCTGCCTGTCCGTCCTCGCCAATGGCTTCGAAGACGTGGCCCAGGTGTGAGGACCTGATCCGGGAGGTCACCGCAAGGACCAGAAGAAGGATGATCAGGTCCAACAGATACTGCATCTGCTGGGTGTAGAGCGGTTTGCCCAGGAAAGTTGGCAGAGGAATGCCCTGCAGGCCTAGTGAGCCCCTGGTCAGAGGTTCCCAGATGCGAATGATGGCGACCATAACGGCTCCCACCCCTATGGTGGCGATAGCCACATAGTGACCACTGAGCTTCCATACCGGGAATGTCAGCAGGGATGCGGCCAGGGCGGCGATGATGGCCGCACCCAGCAGGGAGAGGGCGAAGGGCCAATGCAGACGCATGGTCAACAGCGCCGAGGCGTAGGCTCCCACGGCCACAGGTCCTGCCAGTCCCAGGATGGTCTGACCGGCTGATCCTGAGATCAGTGTCAGGCCCACCGCGGCGATAGCGTAAATGGTAATCTGGGTCCCGATGCCGGCCAGATGGTCGGAGAAAATGAAGGGGGTGGCCAGAGCTGCGACTGCAAGGCCGAGGTTGGCCCAAAGCGGCAGTCGGATGGGTCTGGCTGCCTCTGGGAGGGTTCCGGTCATGGGCTCCTTGCCCATGTCTGCCCTGCGGCCCAGGAAGCCGGATGGTTTCAGGATCAGGACCAGCAGGAGCGTGCCGAAGGTGATCAGATCATGCACGCCATCGCCGAAGAGCCCTACGCCGACGGCTTCGGCCAAACCCAGGATCAGGCCGCCGATGATGGCTCCGGGGATGGAGCCCAGCCCACCGATGGCTGCGGCCACGAAGGCCGTCATGCCGATGGCGCTGCCGTCCATGGGGTTGATGTTCGTCTTGAACAGGCCGATGAAAATTCCGGCGATGCCAGCCAGGACCGAGCCGATGACGAAGGCTATGGTGCGAATGGAGGTGACGGGCACCCCCATCTGCAATGCGGCCTGGGAATCCTGGGAGGTGGCCCTGATGGCCTGGCCGACCCTGCCATAGGTCAAGAAGGCCCAAAGTGCAACCATGCTGGCCAGGGCGACCAGACCCATGACCAGGTCGGAGGTGCCGAAGCTGATGCCCAAGGCATGAAGGTTGTGAGTGGGCAGCAGCTGGGGGAAGGGCCTGGTCTGAGACCCGAAGATCAGCTGCATCCCGTTATCCAGGACCTGCCCTAGGCCCACAGTGCCCAGGAGGGCAGCGATTGGTTGTCGACCTTCCAGTGGGGTGATGACCAGGAGGTTGGTAACCAGCCCGACAAGGCCTGTGACCAGAACGACGGCCAGGATGGTGGGGATGAGCCCCCAGCCCAGGGAGGAGCCCACCCACCAGGCCGTCATCATGCCAACTGCAACCAGCGACCCTTGTGCAAAGTTGGCCACATTGGTTACCCCGAAGACCAGGGACATGCCCACGGCGGCCAGAGCATAGACGCCGCCGTGGATGAGTCCGGGAAAGAGCGTCTCGAGCATAATCGTTGCTCACTCCTCAATCTGTTTGAATTTGCCCTGGTCCACCTGGAGGAGGATGGGCTGGATCACATCTGCCCGTCTGGTTTTGGCATTGAACTTGAAGGTGCCACCCTGGCCTTGATAGAGCGGGAAGTCCTTGACCTTGGTCAGTGCCTCCTGAATGCCCTCCCTGGTGGGGCTGGTCTTTTCACCCGCGTGGGCCAGGTCCATGATGGCCTGGTAGGCCGTGACTTCGAAGTTGCCGGGGACGATGTGGTACCGGTCCTCGAAGCTCTTGACGAAGGCCTTGGCCTTGGGGTCCTTGGTGCCGGTCGCTGAGAAGCTCCCGGTGATGATGGTTCCTTGGGAGTTCGCCCCCGTCAAGGAGAGGAACTCCTTGGTCTCCTGGCCTCCGAAGAAGGGTCCCTTGTAGTCCAGCTTGTCTCGCAGGGTGTTGAGAACCAGCGCTCCGTCTGGTCCATAGCCGATGTCCACCACGGCATCAGGGCCAGCGTTCTTGGCCGGAATCAGAATCGGCGTCAGATCAGTGGAATCGGGCAGGTAGGAGGACTGGTAGATGATCTGCACCCCCTGTTTGTCGGCGGCGTCTTTGAAGTGTTGGAATGATTCCTTCCCCCAGTCGTTTTCCAGATAGACGACGGAGACCTTCTTCGCGCGTTTGGATATCGCCACGGCGTTGACCTCCTGGTAGGTCTTATCTGATATCTGGGGCGTCCAGACATGATCGCCGGATTTGGTGAATACCGGGGAGGAGTTGTTGAAGCCGTAATGGACCAGTCCAGCCTGTTGGAAGATGGGCGATGCAGCCGAGGATGCCGGCGAGGAGTAATCGCCCACAACGGCGATGACCGACTTGTCTGCAGCGATCTTGGGGGCGACGGCGGCATCCTGCTTGGCATCTGATTGGGTGTCGTAGTAGTCGATGTCCAGGCGCTTGCCCTGTATCCCGCCCTTCTTGTTGATCTGGTCCTTGGCCAGGTCGAAGCCTTGCTGGAACATCTTCCCGTACTCGGCGTATAGACCGGTCTTAGGGTAAATTGCTGCGATGGTCACATGGTCCGACGATCCTGCGGAGGAGCCCTGATCGCCTCCCAATCCGCAGGCCGACAGTGCCCCTGCCATGGCCATGGTGATCGTGAAGGCAACCATTGCCCTGCAAGTGCCACGATGCTGATGGTGCTGCTTTGATGTGATGACCATGATGTCTCCCTTGGGGTTTGACGGTTGATGTCGGTGGGTTGGTTGTGGATTCAGAGTTCCTCGGGGGCCCGGGTTCCGCTCAGAACGCGCAGGGCCTCCTCGTCAGCGGGCGTCGGGACCGTGCATAAGGGCGCCAGGAGGAAGGGGTGACCTTGACGGGCCTGGATGGTCTGCTCCAATTCCTCGCGGATCTGGTCCACATCGCCGCCTGGATTGAAGAGTTCGAAGTCGGCTCCGCCCACGGGTACGGCAGGAAAGTCGGTGCTGATTTCAGGATTGCCCGGGCGGAACTGGTCCCAGTGGAGGAAATCAGGATTCAGGTCGGTAAATTCTTCGGGGTGCGCATCCTCCCGGCAGGTGTGCACCAGGACAAGGGCTTCCGAATTGGCCTGTCTGACCGCCTGGATGACGACTCGGTCATAGGGCTTGGCCCATTCTTCGAGCTGTTCCTGGTTGAAGTAGCCATGGCTGGCCAGGCCGGTTTCAGCGAAGAAGATGCCGTCCAGACCGGCCCCGCCCTGCTCCTTGGGGCTGACTAGTAGAGTTGCATAGTCGGCAAGGGTCCGGGCGATCTTGTCCAGCGCTCGCTTGGCCGCTTCGGGCTGGTCGAAGATCAGCGTATGTCTGTTCAGACTCCCGCCATTCTCCTGCGCGGAGCCCTGCCCCTCGGGATAGAGGGGGAGATCGGCCAGCTGAAGCAGTACCGAAAGCGGGGAGAAGACCGTGTCGATGACTGCTCGGTCCTCCAGACCGTCTCGGATGGCCCTGGCGGCCTGGACCTGTTCTTGGAGGACCTTGTTGGTTTCGGGGTCGCGGTAATCGATACGGGCGATGTCCCCTGCCTCCTGGATGGCTGTGCGGACAGTGCGCGGGACCAGCCAATCATAGTGGTCCTTGTCGTAGACTGCGTCCCAGACCTCGGCATAATAAATGGCCCTCGGATTGATTTTGACCCAGTCCCAATCCCACTTGCGGACGAAATCCAGGGTTGCTGCGGAAAAGTTTTCGGCACCGTACTCATGCCCGATGTGGTGCTGCCAGGCGGAGGTCAGCCAGGGACGGTTCCCTTGGCCATGGGCTATCTGGTGGAACTGGGTTCGTCTGTCTTTAGTCATTGCATGCTCATTTCCTGGTGGATGTCCTATGGACGCCCGGTCAGGTGTCCAGGTATTTCCGGTGCATTTCGTCCGGAAACCGGGCTTTGGATGTTCGGTTTTCCAAAGCTCTTGTCACATAAAACCCCCGGGTAGCTGGCCAGTCAACGACCCGGCATATAGGTAATATCTATCGCCGCTAATCGTCGCCTGGCCCTGCTCGGGTCTTGCAAAAGGTATAGGAAAACCTGATAGCAGTAGGTCAGACCGGACTTTGCAGCCGGTCGGGTGCAGCCTTGCTTCGCTCTCTGAGTGCAACCAATTAATTATCACCGTGGGAGACAGGTGGTATTTCGATTTAGGCAATTGGTGTAGCAGCGGCGCCCTGTTCCTGCTCGGGAGAGGCCCTCATAAGGGGACGATGATACAGTGAATTGCATGTCTGATGTATCCTCCCGAGACGCCATTCCGACTTTTGCCGACATCACCACTGTGGGTGTTGGAGGGGGCATGGCCGCCTTCGTTCAGCCTCGAAGCCGTGTGGATATGATCGAGGCTGTGGAGGGCACGGATTCCAAGGGGCTGCCTCTCTGCCTGATCGGTGGGGGATCCAACCTGCTTGCCTCTGACCAGGATTTCCCCGGCGTGGTTGTGCGTGATACCCGTCAGGACATCAGCGTGCCTGACGAGGTGGCTCCGCCTGAGGGTGGGCTTCCCGTCGTTCACATCAATGCCACGGCAGGGACCAACTGGGATGACCTGGTCTCCTACTGCGTGCGCATGCATTTGATCGGGGTGGAGGGCCTATCCGGCATCCCGGGTACTGTCGGGGCTTCGGTGGTCCAGAACATCGGCGCCTACGGCCAGGAGGTCGGACGTCTGGTTGACTCGGTTGAGGTCTGGGATCGCCAGGACAAAGTCACCGCCTATTTACAGGCCTCGGATTTGGGTTTTGGATACAGGACCTCCTTGCTCAAGCAGACCATGTACCAGGCGCCGGCTGTGCCCGATGCACGGTTCTTCCCGACGCCGCGGTATGTGGTCCTTTCGGTCACCCTGGTTTTGCGACATGGGTCCGCTGCTCAGGTGGGTTCGGCCCAGCTTGCCAAGGCCCTGGGCGTGGAGCCCGGAGCAACCTTTCCCCTGGAGCGGATTCGACAGGCAGTCCTGACCGTCAGAGCAGGCAAGGGGATGCTGGAGGATCCATACAGGTACCTGACCGACTGGATGGGATCATGCCGTCGAACCTCCGACTTGGAAGAGGCTCTGGAGGCGGTCCAGGATGACCTTCACGGCCCCAGGGGCGAACGGGTGCTGCTTGACCGCCACAGCTGCGGGAGTTTCTTCACCAATCCGATCATCACTCGTGAGGCCGCGGATGCCCTGCCGGCGGATGCCCCTCGTTACCCTGTCGGAGACTCGGCTTTGGTCAAGACCTCAGCTGCCTGGCTGATTGATCATTCGGGTTTCCATAAGGGATTCGCTTTGGAGCAGGGGTCGGCTGCCGCCCTGTCTGACGTGCACACGCTGGCCTTGACCAACCGGGGAGGTGCCGGCTCAGACGACATGGTGGCCCTGGCCCGTGCCATCCAGAAAGGTGTGGATTCCACCTTTGGCATCCACCTGATTCCCGAACCTGTCACCCCGGGTATTGATTTGGCCTGGTAACCCCTGCTCCAAGCTCCGTTTCTTCCGACCCTCAGATCGACGCAAAGATCTGGGGGTCTTTTTTTAAAAAAAGCGTTCATAAAAATGCCGGGATAAGCAACAGCTGGCAACATATTCCTCCGCCACCGCTCTATCACATAGCTTGAAAACATCAATGGACGAATCGGACCGTCACCTGCGTTGTCGCTGGTTGAAACAGACCTGTCGGATCCATCGGTCCTGGTCATGGAAGGAATGGTATGGCGGTTTCCCACGACATAGCGGTCAGCGGCGTCCGTCCCGGCAAGGTCCTCCTGGTCGGCGAGGGTATGGGGCTCTTCGCTGCAGGTGAGGAGGGGCCCTGTAGCGAGGTCGGATCTTTCAGCGCTTCGGTGGCAGGTGCGGAGCTCAATGTGGCCATTGGCCTGGAGCGATTGGGCCAGCATCCGGTCTATATGACTCGCATAGGTCAGGATCCAATAGGCGAACGGATTCTGTACTTCATGCGGCAGAACGACTTGGACACCTCCTTGGTTGGCAAGGATGCCACTCGTTCCACTGGCTTTATGATGAAGTCCAAGGTAGAGCAGGGAGACCCCAAGACTTATTACTTTCGTAAGGGATCAGCGGCTTCGGCCTTGGGTCCGGCCGATGTCAAGGCCATCGATTGCAGCGGAATCTCGCTGATGCATATGACCGGAATCCTTCCAGCGCTTTCGGAAAGTGCCCTGGAAGCCAGCAAAGCGCTGGTTGAGCTGTCACGGGCCAATCAGATTTTCGTTTCCTTTGATCCCAACGAACGTCCGGCTCTCTGGAAGAGCGACAGGCAAATGAAGCAGACGCTCCTGTCCTTGAGCGCCAAGGCTGATTTGGTCCTCCCAGGCATTTCCGAGGGCAGGCATCTGTTCGGGCTGGACAATGTCCGCGATATCGGCCAGGCCTTCATTGACAATGGCGCCCGTTATGCGGTGGTCAAGGACGGACCCGATGGAGCCTACGCGACGGACGGCCACGATGGTGTCTACGTTCCTGGTTTCAAGGTTGATGCGGTGGTGGACACAGTCGGTGCCGGCGACGGTTTCGCAGCCGGTGTCTTGTCGGCCCTGCTTGAAGGCCGACGCATGTCCGAAGCCTTGGAGCGCGGGTGTGCCGTTGGTGCCATGCAGACCCAGGTGGTATCCGACAATGAAGGCTTGCCCGACAAGGCCCAGTTAAATGATTTTATTGCCGGGCACCAGCGGGCGATGGTCAGACAGGTTGGCTGAGCCGGTTTATCCGGGCGACGATCTGAAGCCCTCCATGGACAGGCGATGGATTCAATTCAACAAATTCAATTCCACAAGAGAAGGAAGCAGGCATGAGCGAGTTTGGCAAGAAGGACGTACCGGAGGACCGGATTGGATTGATCGATCTGATAAGAACAATCAAAGTGGTCCCCCTGGTGACCCTGCATTCACCCGAGGAAGCGGTTCCTCTGGCCAGGGCCCTGGCTTCCGGTGGAGTGCCCATTGCAGAGGTCACTTTCCGATCGGCTGCCGCCCTGGACGGGATGCGGGCTATTCACGACCAGGTGCCTGAGGTGACCCTGGTGGCAGGAACCGTGCACACGGTCGACCAGGCACGCCAGGCAGTGGAGGCAGGTTGCAAGGGTATCGTTTCCCCGGCATTCAGCGATGCTGTGGTCGACTGGTGCCTGGGCTCTCGGATACCGGTCTTGCCTGGAACGGCGACTCCCAGCGACATTGAGAAAGCCTACGATCTTGGTCTGCGTTTCACTAAGTTCTTCCCAGCCGAGGCTTACGGCGGCGTCAAGACCTTGAAGGCGCTCTCTGGTCCCTTTGCCGAGATGAGCTTCTTGCCCACCGGAGGAGTCGGGTTCGGGAACGCCCGTGAATACATCGACCTGCCCAACGTCTTTGCTGTGGGCGGGAGTTTCCCTGTACCGTCCCAGGCCCAGCGCCAAGGCGATTGGAAAGCCGTTGCTGATGCCTGTGCGCAGGCCAGGCAGGTGGTGCAAGGCTGAGTATCTGAGTCCAGGGCTGGTCATCGGTCGCCGGCTCAGTGATCCGGCCGGATCTCCCGTATGGGCGGGATGCAAGAGCACGAAAAGGGGAAGCATCGTGGAAAGACTACAGGAAGCAGTGGCAGTGCATCTGGGGCTGACCAGTACAGGGGCAGCTCAACGACCCATCAAGATCATCCAGTTCGGTGAGGGAAATTTCCTCAGAGCATTCGTTGATTGGATAGTCCAGCAGCTCAACAACAAGGGCTTGTTCGGGGGGAACGTAGCAGTTGTCCAGCCTCTTGAAAACGGCAGAGTCCAAGTCCTCGAGGACCAGGAGCGGCTTTATACAGTCATTCTGGAAGGACTCAAGGATGGAAAGTCTGTCCGCAGCCATGAGCTGATTGACTCCATCGGGAAGACATTCGACCCCTACAAGGACTGGGATGGGTTTCTGGCTCTGGCCGATGATCCCGATACGCAGATCATCATCTCCAATACCACCGAAGCAGGCATTGCCGTCAACGATGGGGATAAGGTCACGGACCAGCCACCAGCGGGATATCCGGCAAAGTTGGCTCATCTGCTCAAGCGTAGGTTCGATAGGTCCATGCCAGGCTACCTGATTATGCCCTGCGAGCTTATCGCCGACAACGGTCCGGCCCTGCATCGTGCTCTGATAAATGTCGCTGAACGGTTCGGGTGGGGTAAGGACTTCATCGAATGGGTTGATCGGGAGAACACTTTTGTATCCACTCTCGTGGATCGGATAGTCCCAGGCTATCCGCGCGAGGATGCCCAGGAGCTTTGGGGGAAGCTGGGCTACGAGGACCAGAACATGGTCAAGGCCGAGCCCTTCCTGCTCTGGGTCGTATCTGGTGACCAGACCGCCCAGCGCAAGGTTGATGAGCTGCTTCCCGCACGAAAGGCAGGAATCGACCTGGTGACCTGTGATGCTGTACAGCCCTACCGTGAGCGCAAGGTTTATCTGCTCAATGGTCCTCATACCACCATGGCCCAGGTGGCTCGGCTGGCCGGCCTCAGGACTGTAGGACAGGTCATGGGCGATAAGACCATGCGCTCTTTCATTACCCGTGAGATGGAGGAGGAGATCATCCCCGTACAGACCCTGCCCAAGGAGGAGCTGGAGAACTTCGCTGCTGCGGTTCGCGAGCGGTTCGACAATCCCTTTGTCCAGCATTCCTTGGATTCCATAGGGCTGAACTCGGTCTCCAAATTCGTCTCCCGGCTTCTCCCGCTGGTTATGGCCAACGTAGAGCAGGGGTGTGGGCTTCCGGAACGGATTGTCCTGGCGCTGTCATGCCTCTTGTGGATTTATGGCGGCAAGGCCGGTGATGCTGTAAAGATTCGGGATGATCCCAAGGTCGTCGATGCCTTCCGAGAGGCTGCCGGTCAGGATGATTTTGTCAATCGGATTCTTGCTGATGCTTCCATTTGGGGTCATGATCTGACCAGGATTGCTGGACTCACGGAAGCTGTACAGAAGAACCTGGACGATTTGGCCGACCGGGGTGTCCAGCCCCTGATTGACCGATTGGCATGAGCCAACAGTGCAGACGAGGAGTCAGTTGCTTCAAGGCAATTTGATTCTCGCGTTTGCAATATGTCGGCTTTCCAAGGTTGAAAAACTTCCCACCGGGCGTGGTCCTGACGGGAAACTGAATAAGTGTCTGATGCCAGGTCGGGTTTGCGATTGACCCAGACCGGCATCAGACACTTCCTTATTGTTTGGGATTCCTTCTGCTTCACCTTCAGGTTAGGTTCGTCTTGACAGATGAGACCAAGCAATAAGCTACGAAAATGGCGGCAATGAGAGAATAAAGGGTCCCCTTGCCAAAGAGCATGACAAGGGGACCATACTTGATTTTGCTTCATCAACGGTTGTAGCGGTAAGCGTCCCAGACTCCAAGCAGATACTGGATGCCCATGGCGCGGTCATAGAGGCCGTAGCCTGGCCGTGGTCTGCCGGCTTCCGTGTTCTCGCTCCATAAATGCCGTCCGTGGTCGGGGCGGATGTAGCCCTGGTAATCGGCCTCGGCGTAGGCCTTCATGATGCCGACGGTGTCCACGTTGCCCTCGCTTGCGCGGTGACCTACCTCGTAGAATGAGCCCTGCTCGTCGGTGAAACGGATGTTGCGCACGTGGCTGAAGTAGATCCTGTCCATGAAGGTTTTGACTGCATCCACAGCATCGTTACCCCGTCTGGATGAGAAGGATCCCAGGCACAGGCACAGTCCGTTGCAGGGGCTGGGATTCAGGTCCAGCACTCGTTGGATCCCCTCTTTGCTGGAGACCACGCGCGGCCAGCCGAACAGGTCGAAGGCAGGGTCGTCGGGGTGGACGGCCAGCTTGACCCCGTAGCGCTCGCAGGTGGGGATTACGGCATCCAGGAAGTACTTGTAGTTGGCGTACATCTGCTCGTGGTCCATTCCCTGATAGGCCTCCATCAGTTCAGGCAGATGGGCAAGCCGTTCAGGTTCCCAGCCGGGCACAGTCAGGGATCCGGCCCCCTTCAGGGTTTCGTCGATGATTCCCTGCGGACTGAGCTGGTCCACCTGGTGCTGGTTGTAGTAGAGGGCGGTGGACCCGTCTGGGCAGGGGTGGAACATCTCCGTGCGCAGCCAGTCGAAGACCGGCATGAAATTGTAGGTGACGACTTTGACCCCGGCCTTGCCCAGGTTGGCTACGGTCTCGATGTAGGCGTCAATGGCCTGGTCCCGGCTGATCCCGAGGACTGTCGAACCGGTCTTAATGGACTCGTGGACGTTGACAGACTCAACCACATCGGCGTTGAAGGTCTTGGTTATGCCTGCCGCCCGATCCCTGGCAGACAGCTCGGTGATTGTGGCCATGGCATCTTCGATTTCATCCGGCTGCCAAACCTCGCCGGCCTGTTTATGGTGCAGGGACCAGACAATGGTCTCCACCCCCGGAATCTGACGAATATCATCCAGGCTGATGGTGTCGTTGCCCTGGCCGTACCAGCGGAATCCCATGTGCATAATGCTCTCTCCTTATATTCGATATTCGAATCGGGCGGACCTGATTGTTGCCTGCCTTGTCCAGTCAGTAGATACCGATGTCACCAGGCGCTTGCAGCCTTGTGAAGGGTGCTCGCTACAGCGCCATTGCCCTGGCACATGGCGGTCAGGAAGGTCTCGATTTTGTCGGCCAGCGGGGTGGCGTTCAGATCGGTTCCGAAGATGGAGGTATCGGCCAGGATGGACTTGATGGTTGTCGTCAGAGTCTCCTTCTTGGCTGACCCATTGAGTGGGATGTCAACCAGAATCCGCTGAAGCTCCTCCAGGCGCGGGTCCGGGCTCAGCTTGACCGGCCGTCCGGCATCGTCGGTTCCATCGCCGTCCGAACCGATCAGCAGCCGCAGCCAGGCGGCGATAATCAGTGGGATGGCTTCCAGATCGGCGGTGTCAAGGTCCTTGGCTTGGATGTACTTGCTGATGGTGATTCCGTATCTGACCGGAATCTTCTGGGAGGTGTCGGCGCAAATACGCGCCGGTGTATCGGGCAGACCAGGATTGGGAACCCTGATCTCGATGACCTGGCGGAGGAACTCCTTGGGGGAGAAGATGCCCGGGTCCTCGACCACAGGCAGTCCTTCCACATACCCCAGGCGGGTGACCAAGGCCTTGAGGTCCGGGTCGGCGATGGTCTTTGACATGGTCGGATACCCTAGGAGCATCCCGAAGACGGCCAGGGCCGTGTGCAGGGGGTTCAGGCAGGTGGTGACCTTCATCTGGTCGGCGGCGTTGACCGTATCCTTGTCGGCCATGTAGACTCCTGCCTTCTCCAGAGGCGGGCGTCCTGCAGGGAAGTCGTCCTCGACCACCCAATACCAGGTTTCCTCGGTGTTGGTATAGGGGGCCATAGCGGTTCCGCCTCTGGTCCGGAAAGGTTCCGCATCGGCGATGCCCAGAGCCTTGAGGCGACGACCCACCTCCTTGTCAGGGTTGGGAGTGATTCTGTCGATCATGGTCAGCGGGAAGGTGATTTTGTTCTTGTCTCTGAGGTAGTCGCCGAAGCCTTTTTCGGCCAGGCCCCTTCCTATCCATTCGTCAGCCATCTGTCTGACGGCTTGGCCGAACCGCTCACCGTTTCGTGAGAAGTTGTCGGTGCTGACCAGGGCCAGTGGAAGGGCACCGGCCTGGTAGCGCTCCAGCAGGAGGGCCGTGATGACTGCGATGGCGCTCTTGGCTTTGTCGGGTCCGCCCTCGAATTCCGGAGCGATCCACGGCAGCGGCCGGCCTTGGGAGTCGACCAGGGCATAGCCTTTCTCGGTGATGGTCGTGGTAACCATCTGCAGGCTGGGATTGCGGAAGACCAGCCTCAGATCACGCAAGGGTTTCGGATCCTCGCCCAGCGGGTAGGCGCCCGCAACTGAGGCGACCAGGGAGGCTTTCATGGATCCGTCCGCTTTCAGGATGACCTGAAGATAGCGGTCGTCGAAGGGGGTATAGGCCTGATCGACGATAGCGGGGTCGAAGGATTCGGCCACCAATATGCCTCGGTCGGTGGCGCTGGAATCCAGAAGTTTTTGGGCAATGGGGGCGTGAACTGCCCTGAAGAGATTGCCGGCCCCGAAGTGGACCCAGGTAGGTGAGCGCTTGGTGGCCTGGCGCATGGCTTCGATGTCGTAGGTTGGCAGAGTCACGCCAGCCTTCTGCCAGGCTGCGGACTCATTATGTATATCGTCACTAAGGTGAAGCATCAGTGCCTTCCTTTATCAAAAAACATATCGCGGAGACCAGGCGTAAACGCTTGCCCATCCTGCTTCCGAACCTACCAAGTCAGTGCCCGTATGCTTTCGGAGTTGCAATTTGTTTCTCATCAAACTGCTGTCGGCTGCTGTGGGACCGGGGAGTCACTTATACTTGGATGTTAGGAGTGCTCGGCGCTGTTGGCGTGCATTTCATGCGATATGGGGCATACGAAGGAAGGCTGATACATATAGATGAAGACCGAAGCAGATTCGGGTAGTGATTCCTCCACGGACAACCGCCGTATCACCATATATGATGTGGCTCGCCAGGCTGGAGTGTCACCTTCAACGGTCTCGCGTACCTTCTCGCGCCCGGATCGGGTCAGTATTTCGACGGCTCGAATGGTTCAGAAGGTCGCTGATGCACTGGGCTATCACAGCGATATCGTCGACAGTCGGTCAGGTTCGCAGGGCAGGGGGCTGGTTGCGGTCATTGTGCCCGACTTGGGCAATCAGTTTTTCACCGGCGTCATTCGCAGCATCCAGGACGAGTGTGAGCGCTTCCGCTTTGAAACCCTGATTCTTGATACCCGGGAGTCCATCACCAGGGAGCGAACAATCGTCGATACGGTCGCCCCCGTGGTCTCGGGAATCATCCTGGTCTCCCCAAGGATGCCCGATGCCATGATCCGCAAGTGCGCCCAGCTGCGTCCCCTGGTCAGCGTCAACCGTGACGTCAGGGGTGTATCCAGCATTAGCATCGACGTGGCCAAGGGGGCCTGCCAAGCGGTCGACTACCTGTACTCATTGGGCTATCGGAGTCTCACCTATTTGGATGGTCCGGCAGCCTCATGGTCAGGAGGTATCCGGTGGCGGCATATCTTCAATGAATGCGACGCCAAGGGGATGAGCGTCAAGCGTTCGCTGCCTTGCGCTCCTACCTTTTACGGAGGCTATTCCTTCGCAGAGAAGTATATGGACGACCCCACAGGTGCGGTCATCGCCCATAATGATCTGATGGCAATCGGCCTGATCGTAGCCCTCAGACGGCTTGGTTGCGAGTGCCCTCGTGATATCTCCGTCATCGGGTTTGACAACGACACCATGTCCATGGTGAGCAGTCCGCCTCTGACCACCATTCATATGTCCCTTTCAGTCCTTGGGCGGGGGGCTGCCGACCTCCTTATGCGGCGTCTTTCCGGAACCGACCTGTCTGTAGCCCCGACGGTTCCAGCCCGTCTGGTCATCAGACAGAGCACGGGTGCCAGGTCGAGCAAGCCTTTGGGCCGAAACGAGGCAGAGAAGGAATCTCGGCCATGAGCGGTCATGACCGTTCCAGGCGTGTGACAATCAGAGAGGTGGCTGACATGGCCGACGTCTCCCCCTCCACGGTATCAAGAGCATTCGCTCGGCCTGATAGGGTCAGTGCGGCCACGTCCAAGCGGATATTCGCCGCAGCCGACGCACTGGGGTACTATACGGAGCCGGTCGATACGGTTCCGTCCAGGACGCTGCAGGGCATGATCGCCATTATCGTTCCGGACATCACCAATCAGTTCTTCTCCGACATCATCCGTTCCGTACAACACGAGTTCAATCTGGCTGGATTTGCCCTTATCGTCGCGGAATCAGAGGAAAGTGCCAGTAGGGAGCGGGCGGCCTTCAACAAGATCGCCGCCTATGTGGACGGGGTAATTCTGACCTCATCGAGAATGCCTGATGCCATGATCCGCAAGTGCGCTCAGACCAGGCCCATCGTCGTGGTCAACCGGACTGTGCGTGGGGTGCCCAGTGTGGTCATCGATATTGGCACTGGTATCCGCCAGGCCGCTGAACTGTTGGTTTCCATGGGTTTTTCACGAGTGACCTATCTCGATGGCCCTTCTGCGTCATGGTCGGTGGGAGTCAGGTGGAATCACACTTACGAAGAGTTCCGTAAGCGCGGAGTGACTGTTAGACGAATTTGGCCGGGTCTTCCAACTTTCGTCGGTGGGTATGCCTTGGCGAAGCAGTATCTGAATGATCCTACGGGCGCCGTCATTGCTCACAATGACCTGATGGCCTTGGGCTTCATGGCTGCTATGCGTCGTCAGGGTATTCGCTGTCCGGACGACTATGTGATCATTGGATTCGACAACGACACTATGGCACAGGTAAGTGATCCGCCATTGTCCAGCGTGGGTAACACCCCGCCGAAACTGGGAAAGACAGCAGCCGGCATCCTTCTGGATCGGCTGAATGGCCGAACTAATCCGGCGCAGAGCATCACGATTCCCTCCCACCTGATCGTCAGGGAAAGCACGGGTAAGGCTACGTCGGATTCCTGACAGGTAAGGTTCCGGCAAATCATGGCAACATCAAGACCGTCCCTTTTCAGGCGTGCATAGGCTGACCAATAGCATATGTGAGTTCCGATCGTGTGACTGTTTCGCCTGTCCGTTGGTCTGTACAGGAGGATTTTGAGCATCGCGGAAATTCGAATGCCGAACTTGCTGTTTTCGACTAAGGAGTTTGTAGTGGCTTTCCTGGATGACGATTTTCTTCTCGGGACGCAGTTGTCTCGGGAGTTGTTCCATGACGTAGCTGAGAATCTTCCTCTGGTGGATTATCATTGCCATCTGCACGCCAAGGAGATCTATGAGGATCCCAACTTCGATAATATTGTCGATGCTTGGCTGACGGATGGCCACAATTATGGAGACCATTATAAATGGCGGTTGGAGAGGGCCAATGGCGTTCCGGAACGGCTGATCACCGGGGACGGTGACCCCAGGGACAAATTTATGGCTTATGCACAGACCATGGAACAGGCTGTGGGCAGCCCGGTCTATCTGTGGACGCACATGGAGCTGCAGCGGTACTTCGGCATCTCCGAACCTCTGACCACCAAGACCGCAAAATCCATCTTTGACCAGACGAATGAAGAGCTGGCCACCCCGGACTTCTCGCGAAGAGCACTTCTGCGTCGCATGAATGTCAAGATTGTCTGCACCACGGATTCCCCTGAGGATAATCTGGAGTACCACGATCGATTCGCCAAGGAGGGGGAGCCCTTTAGGATGGTTCCCGCCTTCCGTCCTGATGCGGCCCTGAATCCGACCGCCGAAGGGTATGGCGATTGGATTGGCACAATGGAGTCGGTCTGTGGCAAGCCGATCAATGACTTCAGCGGGCTTGTCGACGCTCTGCGTGATCGGGTGGATTACTTCCACCGGCATGGTTCCAGACTCTCCGACCATGCTGTCGATGTGGTTGAGTTCGCTCCGGCGACTGCTGAGAACCTGGATGCCATTTTCAGCAAGGCCAAGGCCGGACTAGGCCTGGACAGGCAGGAACAGGCCCAATATCGTGCGGCCATCCTTCTTGAACTGATGCGAATCTACAAGGATAAGGGCTGGACCATGCAGCTGCACCTTCAGGCCAGTCGCAACAACAACTCGACGGCTTTCCAGAAGCTTGGAGCCGACACGGGTTACGATTCCATGGCTGACAACTCGGTTGCCGCCCCCCTTGCCGCCCTTCTTGACCAGGCGCAGAGTTCGAACATTTTGCCCAGAACCATCGTCTATTCCCTCAATCCCAACGACTACATGGCCATAGCCACTGATTTAGGCTGCTTTGGAGGCGATGACAGGGGCCAGCTTCAGTTGGGCAATGCCTGGTGGTTCAACGACACCGTCACCGGGATGCGTCGGCAGCTCGAAGTTCTGGCTGAAACCTCACTCCTGGGCAATGCGGTAGGAATGACCACGGACTCTCGCAGCTTCCTGTCCTTCCCCAGGCATGAACTCTTCCGCAGGGTGCTCTGCGGGCTCTTGGGCGACTGGGCCGCCCAAGGTATCATACCTGATGACAAGGAGTATCTGGCTCCTCTGGTGCGTGCGGTCTCCTATGAGAACGCTCTGGCCCTCTTTGAGGACTAAGGCCCGAGTAGTCGGCAGGGTAGACTTGCGCTATACGGTTTGGCGGTGGACAGTTCGATTCGGGGGTAACAAGGGTCTTGGGCAAAATGGCTCTCGGATCTACGGCCTTTCCTGACTTTGTCTCGCCTACGTCCTCACCGGCCACGCCGATTACTGTGGATGGTCAGGGTTCCACTGAGCAAGGCGTTACGCCGAACGTGACTCTGTGCCTTATAAACACAGAGCGAGGGTGGGGCCAAGCTCTCCTTCAAGGTCAAGGATAAGCCTCAGCATGGTCTGCTTACTATGCATGAGGACGGTGCCTTCTGGCTTCTCTTGCGGGAATCCTCATGGGGCAGGCGGCTCTCATTGGGATTAACCGGCATCTCAAGTCGGAACGCTAGTCAAATATGGCCCGCGGACCCAGCCTTAGAGGAGGGGGTCCGGGGCCTTTTCCTGTGCAAAGGCTGGCAACAAAGTGACTGGTATCATAGAGGGCTTGTTAGCTTGACAATATGAGTGACGCAAAGAAGCATTGCATGATTCCAGAGGGCGGCTCCACAGGATTCGTCTCCACCTGTGGTGACGGCAAAGCCGCTGGTTTGAAACATGACTACATCAATGATATACCGGCGCGGACCGGTCAGGATACGATTCTGCTTAATCCTACGGATATGGTGGCCGTCGCTGCCAGAAATCTGGAGCCCGGCGAAAGGGTCGTGGTAGAGGGTCGTGGCGAGGTGACGGTGCTTGACCAAATTCCTCGCGGACACAAACTCGCGCTCCAGGACATTGCCAAGGGTGAGGACGTCATCAAGTATGGCTATGCCATCGGCCATGCCAAGGAGGCTATCACTACAGGACAATGGGTCCACACGCACAATGTGGCCACCAACCTGGGCGCCGATCTGAACTATCGTTATCAGCCGGTTACCGACACGGTCAAGCCGGGCAGTCCGACCGGGACTTTCCAAGGATATCGGCGCGCGACAGGCAAGGTGGGCATCCGCAACGACCTCTATATCGTCCCAACCGTAGGCTGCATCAATAGTCTGTGCAACGCCATGGCACGATCTTTTTCAGCCCGCCATCCCGGCAACGGGTCTTTTGACTCGGTGATCGTGGCGCGTCATCCTTATGGATGCTCCCAACTCGGCGGCGATCTGGTCTACACCAGGCGTTGTCTTCAGGACATTGCCACCCACCCCAATGCCGGGGGTGTGCTCCTCGTTGGTCTGGGGTGTGAAAACAATCAGATGGAGGACATGCTGAGCACCCTGGGCGAGTATGACACGAACCGGGTTCGTTGGATCATATGCCAGGAGGTGGAGGACGAGCTGGATGAGGCCGATGCCCTCCTGGACCAGATTAACGAGGCGGCCAAAGGTGATCACCGTGAAGAGGTGCCCATGTCCGAACTCAAGGTCAGTGTCAAGTGCGGCGGGTCCGATGGAATGTCAGGCATCACGGCCAACCCGCTGGTCGGTCGGTTCGCTGAATGGGTGGTTACCCAAGGCGGTTCCGTGGTTCTGGCCGAGGTCCCTGAAATGTTCGGGGCCGAGCAGGTCCTGATGAGCCAGGCACGCGACGAGCGGGTCTTCCATGATATCGTCGACCTTATCAACAATTTCAAGGGATTCTTCCGCAAATACGGCGAAGTTATATCCGACAATCCGTCTCCAGGCAACAAGGAGGGCGGAATCACGACTCTGGAGGATAAATCCTTGGGCTGCATTCGCAAAGGCGGTCGTTGCGAGGTCGAGGATGTGCTCAACTATGGCGACCATATCTCTAGACCTGGGCTCTCTCTGCTGCAGACGCCAGGCAACGACCTTGTCTCCAGTACGGGAATGGCCGCGGCCGGAGCACAAGTAGTCCTCTTCACTACAGGCCGGGGCACTCCCTTCGGAACTTTCGTGCCTACAATGAAAGTAGCCACCAATACACCTCTGGCCACCAAGAAGCATCGTTGGATTGACTTCGATGCCGGTCGTCTTCTGGATGAGCCTGGAGATCAGGTTTTCAACGATTTTCGTAAGAAAGTCCTTGCAGTGGTCAACGGTGAGCAGACCTGCAATGAGCGTAACGGCATGCAGGACATTGCCATATTCAAGGATGGCCCGACTGAATAGAGTACGGGTTTCACCAAGTGGGCACCCTGGCCGAAACGGCTGGGGTGCCTTGTTGTATATTGGCGGATACTTGTGCCTTGATCGAGTTGCCGATTCCGGAAGACTTGCCAACGGGTAATATCCCGAAATGAGCAAAGTCCGGACTTGTGCATTCCCATCTCCTATAGTGATGGGCCGGAGGAGCTTACGGCACAATAAGTCACGATTGGGAGCAGGATGGAATTATTCAGGAAGAAATCGGTTGAGCAGACCCTGGCAGAGACCGGGGAGGAGGGCAGGTCGCTCAAGCGGACGCTGACCACCTGGGATCTGGCTATCATGGCCGTCGCAGTGGCCGTGGGCGCCGGCATCTTCTCGGTGGGGGCCCAGGCGGCGGCCTTCCATGCGGGGCCGGCCGTCATCATCTCCTTCGTCATCGCAGGCATCGTCTGCGCGGCAGCCGTCATGTGTTACGCGGAGTTCGCCTCCATGATTCCGGTTTCGGGCTCGGCCTACACCTTCACCTACAACACCATGGGCGAACTGGTGGCCTGGATCATCGGCTGGGACCTGATTCTGGAGATGCTCATGGCTGCCTCGGTCATCTCCAAGTACTGGGGCGTCTACCTGAACGACTTCATCCATCTGATGGGGGGCACCTCATTCAGCTCCAGCTTCCATGTGGGCGGCCTGGACGTGGACCTGGCCCCGCTGGCGGTCGTCACCCTCTTCACGGTCCTTCTGGTCCTGGGCACCAAGCTCTCGGCCCGGTTCGACGGCGCCTTGACCGTCCTCAAGATCGGCATCGTGGTTTTCGTCATCGTGGTGGGCTTCTTCTACGTCAAGTTGGACAACTACCGGCCCTTCATCCCGCCGTCCGAACCGGCTTCGGCTGTTCCGGGTGCCAGCGTTCCGGGAATCATGGGTCAGCCGCTCTGGCAGTGGGTCTCTGGCATGCAGCCCACCATCTACGGTGTCCCTGGCATCCTCTCAGGCGCTGCCCTGGTCTTCTTCGCATTCGTGGGCTTCGATATTGTCGCCACTACCTCCGAGGAGGCCAAGGAACCCCACAAGACCATTCCCCGCGGAATCGGCCTGGGCATGCTGATCGTCATCACCCTGTACATCCTGGTCGCCATTGTCACCACCGGTATGGTCTCCTACAAGGATCTGGCCAAGGCCAAGAACCCCTCCCTGGCCACCGGCTTCGAGATGGTCGGTGCTCCCTGGGCCGCCAAGATCATCTCCTTCGGCATCGTGGTGGGGCTGACCACCGTGGTCATGGTGCTCCTACTGGGGCTGACCCGTATTGTCTTCGCCATGAGCCGCGACGGGCTTCTTCCGCGTGCCCTGTCCCGCACTGGCCGTCATGGCACGCCTGCCCGCATTCAGATCCTGGGCGGCATCGTGGTGGCTGTGGTGGCCTCCTGCTTCCCCATAGACGTCTTGTCCGACATGGTCAATATCGGCACGCTCTCGGCCTTCCTGCTGGTGGCCATCTCCCTGCCCATCATGCGCAAGCGCCGGCCCGACCTGCCCCGGTCCTTCAAGATGCCCGGCAACCCCTGGGTTCCCATTCTGATCGCCCTGGCCTGCCTCTGGCTCATGCTCAACCTGACCGTGCTGACCTGGATCCGGTTCGTGGTCTGGTTGGCTGCTGGACTGGCCATCTACTTCGGCTATTCCTACCGGCATTCCCTGCTCGGTCGTCATCAGCTCAGTGGGAAGATATCCAAGGCCACCCAGGCCGGTCTCGACTGACCTAGAGCGTCGGCGCTGCAGTGTAGAGTGAATACTCGCATACTCAGGAGGTAACCCATGACCTACGTCATCGCTCAGCCCTGCGTGGACGTCAAGGACAAGGCCTGCGTGGACGAATGCCCGGTGGACTGCATCTACGAGGGCGTCCGTTCGCTCTATATCAACCCCAACGAGTGCGTGGACTGCGGCGCCTGCGAGCCGGTCTGCCCGGTTGAGGCCATCTTCTACGAGGACGACCTGCCCGAGGAGTGGACCTGGTACAAGGACGCGGCTACTGATTTCTTCGCCGAGGTGGGGGATGCCGGCGGCGCTGCTGCGGTCGGCCCCTACGACCACGATCCGGAGGGTGTGGCGGCCCTGCCACCCAACAAGTAGTCGATAAAGGCTGACGAGCCGCGGATGGGAGCCATCCCACCGCGGCTTATTTATAAGAGAAAGGCGGGCCATGGGTTTCCACTCTTTCGAATCCCCCTACGACTGGTCAAGGATTGACCCCTATCGGCGGCGTGGAGAGCAATGCGCCGGTGGTCTGGTGGATCTGTCGGTGGGTTCGCCGGTGGATCCCGTGCCCAGGTCGGTCAAGGAGGCCTTGGCGGCGGCTGCGAATGACGGTCAGGCACGGGGATATCCAAAAACTGCCGGTGACGCCCCCCTGAGGCAGGCCGCGGCCGACTGGTTCCGACATCGTCGCGGAGTCGACCTGGATGCCCTGGGGGCGGATCTGGTGCCCACGGTCGGGTCCAAGGAGGCGGTGGCGCTCATGGCCTCACTCCTGCATCTGGGACCGGGGGACCGGGTGGTGCAGCCGACGGTATCCTATCCCACCTATGCCATCGGAACCCAGCTGGCCGGGGCCCAGGTGACGACCGTGGACGATCCTGTTGATACGGATTCATGGGTGAATCTGCCCGGCGTTCGAGCAATATGGATCAATTCGCCGGGCAACCCCAGTGGTCGAATCATCGACCGAGTCGGGTTGGCTAAGATCGTACGGGCGGCCCGTTCTATAGGGGCCACGGTCCTGAGCGACGAGTGCTATGCCCTGCTGGATTGGTCGGGGACCGCCCAGGCTGGGCAGGATGCGCAGATTCCCGCTTCGCCCTGCATCCTGGAATCTGAAGTCTGTGGCGGCGATGCCAGGGGGATACTCTGTCTGTACTCGATGAGCAAGCAGTCCAACATGGCCGGATACAGGGCAGCTCTGGTGGCCGGCGATGCTCGTCTGGTGGAGGCCATGACCGCCTACCGCAAGCAGATGGGACTGATTGTGCCAGGTCCGGTGCAGCGGGCAATGCGGGCCGCCCTGGAGGACGGTGAGGCTGTGATGGTCCAGCGTGGCGTCTACGCCAGTCGTCTGCATGCCCTGGCTGAAGCTCTCAGATCTTACGGATACGATGCCGTCATGCCTCAGGGAGGCCTTTATATCTGGGCGCAAGCCCGCTCGGGCGACTGTTGGGCCGATATGGCGGACCTGTCCCGTCTGGGTATTCTGGCCAGTCCAGGGGAGTTCTATGGGGATGGCCACTGTCTGCGATTCTCGTCAACCATCACCGACGAGCAGCTGGAGCTGGCCTTAGGACGTCTGCGTAGCGCCGCTTAGAGGCCCATGCTGACTGAGCCCTTGCCGTAGCGGCTCCTGATGGAGTCCATGGTGGCCTCTGCCTGGTCCAGGCGCTGGGCCTCGCTGCCGGTGCGACGTTTGCTCTCGTGGATGATGTCGTCCAAGGAAGGCTGGATGGGAGTGTCCTCCACCCGGCTCAGACCGGACGCGCTGACACCAGCCAGACGGATCAGCCTGGGCAGGGGTGTATCCATGGGCACACCATCGGGCAGCCCTAGCATGGCCTTGAGCAGACCGACCGCTTGCGGATAGATCCGGTTGGCTGAGTTGACCGGGGTTTCCAGGGTGTGGGCCTTGGTCATATAGCGCAGATCGTCGAAGCGCAGTTTGACGGTGATGGTCCGTGCGATCAGGTCGTGTGATCGCAGTCCGGTGGCCACCTCGTTGCTGCAGGCGCGCAGGAGGTCGCAGACCTGTTTCATGCTGGTGGTGTCGTGCAGGAAGGTGCGTTCCGCGCCCAGGGACTTCTCTGGCGCTCGCGGCTGGACCGGATCGTCGTCCAAGCCGTGGGAGGCCTGTGCCAACTTCCTGGCTGTCACGGTTGAGCCTGTGGCCCGGGTCAGATCTCGCTCGCTCATGGTGGCCAGGTCGGCCACATCCTTGATGGCCCAGGCGTTCAGCCGCTTCTCCAGGGCCGGTCCGATGCCGGGAATGCCGCGCAGGGGCATCAGCTGGACGAACTCGGCCTGGCGGGCCTTGGGAATCAGCAGCATACCGTCGGGTTTGGCGTTGGTGGAGGCCATCTTGGCCACAAGCTTGTTGGTGGCGATGCCCACCGAGCAGGTCACGTGGAACTGGCGGGCCACGCTGGCTCGGATCCACCGGGCGATGGCTGTGGGCATGCCCCAGCGCATGAGCGCCCCGGACACGTCCATGTAGCACTCGTCTACCGAGACCTGCTCGATCTGATCGGTGATTCGTGAGAAAACCGTATCAAATATCCGTTGTGAGATGCTCCGGTAATAGGTCATGTCAACCGGAAGGAAGACCCCTTGGGGGCACAGTCGCCTGGCACGCGCCAGGGGCATGGCCGAGTTGATGCCGAAGGCCCTGGCCTCGTAGCTGGCCGCGGAGACCACCGAACGCCGCCCGGTGCCGATGATGACTGGCCGGCCTTGCAATTGCGGGTGTCGAGCGACTTCGCAGGAGGCGTAGAAGGCATCCATATCAATGTGCAGTACCGTGCAACCGGTCTCGTCATGTCCCCAGTCCTTCTTGGCGGCTGCAAGCCTTGGTGCGGTACTCATAGCTCCATGATAGGAGGAGGTCCCGGAGGAAAATGCGATAAATTATTCTCAAACGTAAATTCTTGGAAAAGATTCACTTTTATGGTTTTAGTCCATGAAAATAAACGAATCCGTTCCCTGCCCGCTGCTTTCAGCCGCCCCGGCGAGTCAGGTCGGTCAATCATGGTATTCTATTGTTTTGTTCTCGAAACTCTGGGGCTAAGGTCCTGGCTCGGGAGCCTGCATGGAGACGTGCCTGAGTGGCCGAAAGGGGCACCCTGCTAAGGTGTTGACTGCGCAAGCGGTCCAGGAGTTCGAATCTCCTCGTCTCCGCCTGATGACCGGTGATTGTCGATTTTGCACGATTGCCGGTCTTATTTTTTCTAATGGTTTTATATTTTTCCCCTAGGTCACGGCCTGGCAGGGTCCTAGCCTGCACGGCGGAGGAGCGGCAGTGCTTGGCCTGGCCTGTCTGGCAGAGTGGACCACAGCCGGATAATGGCTATATGGCTCGCATTGATTATCGTGAGGCAGACGAAGCCTTGTCCTGAGACAGAGGAATCAGCTTCTGGCCTTCACCCAGTGCAGTGGGCTGGGCCCGGCCCTGCAGAAGGTCATCCAGCCGACCATCAAAGGCTTGCACCGCTGTGGGCTCCAGGTCGTAGGTCAATCGGACCCTATCGGTGAAGTCCTCGGTCTCCACGTGGCCCCCGGAGTTGCGGATCAGGCGGCGGAGGGAGTCGTACTCTGGATAGTCCACAGTGATCGTGAAGCGCTGCGTCGGGAGTACGCGTGCCGATTTCGCCGCCTTGAGCGCCAGGGAGGCTGCCGAGGAATAAGCCCGGATCAATCCTCCCGATCCAAGAAGGATCCCTCCGAAGTATCGGGTCACAGTCAGGACGCAGTCGGTCAGTCCCTGCCGACGCATGACCTCGAGTATGGGCTTGCCGGCCGTTCCCGAGGGCTCCCCGTCATCGCTCATGCGTTCGCTGGTGCGGCCCTCGGGTCCCCAGATTGCGCAGTGGCAGACATGCCGGGCCTTGGGGTGCTGTAAGCGGACCTCCTGGACGAAGGCCATAGCCGCCTCCTGGTCCTCCACATGGCAGGCCTGGCCGATGAACTCGGACTTCCGCTCGGTCAGAGAGCCTGTGGCTGGTTTCTGCGGCGTATCCAGTATGGTGAGCAAATTGGCTTGCCTCCTATGCCTATCGTCTCCTCGATTCCCGCGCTATCTCCATGCTAGAGGGGTTGCCGGGTCGAGTCTGTTATCAAGGAGACGACCTAAGCTGGCCGCATGACCAATCCCCAGGACCAACCGGAAACCGAATCACCGTCAGCCGGCAAGCCCCACGAGGCCCTGACCGTCTTCTACGAAAGGCTCAGGCACTCTACGGATACGGCCGAGCTGCACGAATTCGCCCGCAGCCCCCTGCCCGACAGGTCCGACCAGGCCGCCTTCTCCCGCTTCACGGCATTGTTGGAGGCCGTGGCCGGCAACGAGCACACGCCGGTGGAGGACAGGATCTACCTGGCGCAGACCATGCCCTTCCCCAACATCCTGGTCAAGCTCTCCCAGGATTCCAGCCCGGAGGTCCGTCGGGCGGTGGCTGCCAACAAGGACGACAAGAACTGGCTGGCTGGTCTGCTCACCAAGGACGAGGATGCCGGAGTCAGGGCTGCTGCGTTGACCAACCCCATGACCTCCTGGAAGATGCGCCTGGAAGGTGCCCAGGACGAGCGTACCGATGCTGACACCCTGGACTTTCTGGGAGCTCTGGGCACTCGCAATGAACAGAATGCCCCTCGTGTGCTGGCCGCTATGGTGCGCCGGGCCGTGGCCCTGAATCCCAACACCGGGCAGGCAACCCTTGATGCCCTTCGCGAGGACCCGGACGGGCAGGTGGCAAGGGCAGCGGCCTCCCGCTGAGACTGGGTCCGACGCGAATTTTGACGAACGGCACTCAGGCGTTATAATAATGGATTGTTGTGTTTCCCTAAGGGGTCCTCAAAGCGCTTTTCCCACTCGCCGTCTAGGACTTTCAGGGAGCCCACGGAATACATGGCTTTCGGCCAGCATGGCAGCATGCGGCGCGGAGAGCCCGAAACACAATGCAAGGAAAAGGTTGAATCGTGAAGACTTTCACCCCGAAACCAGCCGATCTGACACATGACTGGTATATCGTCGACGCTTCCGGTGTGGTGCTGGGGCGTCTGGCAGCCCAGGTGGCCGATCTGCTGCGCGGCAAGAACAAGCCCACCTATGCGCCCTACGCTGACTCAGGCAACAACGTTATCGTCATCAACGCTTCCAAGATGGTGCTGACGGGCAACAAGACCGACAAGGTGCTCTACACTCACTCCGGCCGTCCTGGCGGTCTGCGTCGCGACTCCTACGGGCAGTTGATGGAGCACAACCCCGAGCGCATCGTCATGACGGCAGTAAAGGGCATGCTGCCCAAGAACAAGCTGGCCAAGGTCCAGCTGACCAGGCTGCGGGTGTTCGCAGGCGAGGAGCATCCTCACACCTCTCAGCAGCCCATTGAGTACAAGATCCATCAGGTCGCCCAGCAGGCCAAGTAGGACCAGAGGAGATAATCACTATGGCTGACAACAACAACAGCTCCGCGGTTCTTGAGGCCGAGGAGACCAGCGCTTCCTACACTTCCGAGACCAACGCCGGTGCAGGCACCGGCACCTCCGCCATCGAGCCGGGTTATGGCACCGGCCGCCGCAAGGAGGCAGTCGCCCGCGTCCGTCTGATTCCCGGTTCCGGCAAGTGGAGCATCAACGGGCACACCCTGGAGGAGTACTTCCCCAGCAAGTTGCATCAGCGCGAGGTCAACTCGCCCATCGTGCTGCTCAAGCTCGAGAACAAGTTCGACGTGGTTGTGCGCGTCGAGGGCGGCGGTGTGACCGGCCAGGCCGGCGCAGTCCGCCTGGGCGTCGCACGCGCCCTGAACGCCATCGACCGTGACGCCAACCGTCCTGCCCTGAAGAAGGCCGGGTTCCTGACCCGTGATGCCCGCGTGGTGGAGCGCAAGAAGGCCGGTCTGCACAAGGCTCGTCGCGCACCGCAGTTCTCCAAGCGCTGACGTTCGCAGTTTCCTTTATCCCCGAGGTTCTCACGGACCTTGGGGATTTTTCATGCCCGGATTCACGCTTGGACGGCCAAGTCCCAAGCGAACGACAAAGCGCACGTTGCGGTGCGGAAAATGACCAGAAAAACCACGAATTCCCACACGACACGCTTCAAGTGAACGTTCGCTCATCCTGGGGCTCAATGGTGCCCCCTCGGGTCTATATTGTGACTTTCGTCACGTTATGACGGATGCTTTTATGGACGGGCACGGTCTTGAGACTGCTGAGACCTTCTGCTGGCCCTTAACGGCATTCGCGGAACATGAGGAGGGCCGATATCTTGGCTGGAACGCAGAAGCAAAAGCATGAGCATCAAGTGGAGGAGTCGTCAGGTGGCAGGGGATGCTGCCAGGTCGACGGCAGTGAGCCGGCTCGCATGGAGGTGGATGCTCTGGTCGTCCGCGCGCAGTCGGCCTTACGCGCCTTTGAGGAGCTCAACCAGGAACAGGTGGATCGGATCGTGGCCAAGGCCTCGATCGCGGCCCTGAACAAGCATCTGTCCCTGGCTCAGATGGCCGTGGAAGAGACCGGACGCGGCCTGGTGGAAGACAAGGCCACCAAGAACATCTTCGCCTGCGAGCACGTGACCAACTACCTGGCCAGGCAGCGCACCGTGGGCATCATAAGCGAGAACGACGTGGACGGCATCATCGAGGTGGCCGAGCCGGTGGGAGTCGTGGCCGGTGTGACCCCGGTGACCAACCCTACCTCGACTGCCATTTTCAAGTCGTTGCTGGCCCTGAAGACCCGCTGTCCCATCGTCTTCGGATTCCACCCTTACGCCCAGCGCTGCTCGGTGGAGGCGGCCCGGATCGTCCGCGACGCAGCCATCGAAGCAGGTGCTCCAAAGGATTGCATCCAATGGATTGAGCACCCCTCGGTCGAGGCTACCGGCGCCCTCATGCAGCACCCCGGCGTGGCCACCATTCTGGCCACCGGCGGCACTGGCATGGTCAAGGCCGCCTACTCCTCGGGCAAACCGGCCCTGGGTGTAGGAGCCGGCAATGCCCCGGCCTATGTGGACCGCAGGGTCAACGTCCCCCGGGCAGTCAACGACCTGATCCTGTCCAAGCATTTTGACTACGGCATGATCTGCGCTACAGAGCAGGCCGTCATCGCCCATCAGGATGTCTATGACCGGGTAATCCAGGAGATGAAGCGGCGCAAGGCTTACTTCGTCAACCCCGAGGAGAAGGCCAAGCTGGAGGAATACATGTTCGGCGTGCGGGCCCATGCCGGCGCCGATGCACCAGCTCCTAAACTCAACTCCGAGGTTCCGGGCAAGTCCCCCCAGTTCATCGCCCGTCACGCCGGCTTCGAGATACCTGAGGATGTGACCATCCTGGCTGCCCAATGCGACCAGGTCGGCCCTATGGAACCCCTGACCTTGGAGAAGCTGGCTCCGGTTCAGGCTGTGCTCAAGGCCGGCAACAAGGAGGAGGGCTTCACCCTCTGTGAGCAGATGCTGCGCTACGGCGCCGGGCACACAGCCGCCATCCATACCGATGACGAGAGGCTGGTACGCGAGTACGGCCAACGCATGCACGCCTGCCGGATTGTTTGGAACCAGCCCAGCTCCCTGGGTGGCATCGGCGACATCTACAATGCCATCGCTCCCTCCCTGACCCTGGGCTGCGGCTCCTATGGCGGCAATTCGGTGTCAGGCAACGTCCAGGCGGTCAATCTGATCAACATCAAGCGGATCGCGCGGAGGAACAACAACATGCAATGGTTCAAGGTGCCCCCCAAGACCTACTTCGAGCCCAACTCAATCCGCTACCTGCGCGACATGTTCGGCATCCGCCGGGCCGTCATCGTCTGTGACAAGGTCATGGAGCAGCTGGGGATTGTCGACAAGATCATCGATCAGCTGCGGGCCCGGCCCGAGCCGGTCACCTTCCGCATCATCGACTACGTGGAACCGGAGCCCAGCGTGGAGACGGTGGAGCGCGGTGCGGCCATGATGCGCCATGAGTTCGGTCCCGACACCATCATCGCCGTGGGCGGAGGGAGCCCCATGGACGCGGCCAAGATCATGTGGCTGCTCTATGAGCACCCGGAGATCTCCTTTGCCGATGTTCGGGAGAAGTTCTTCGACATCCGCAAGCGGGCCTTCAAGATTCCGCCCCTGGGCACCAAAGCCAGGCTGGTCTGCATCCCCACATCCTCGGGCACGGGTTCGGAGGTCACCCCATTCGCGGTCATCACCGATCATAAGACCGGATACAAGTACCCCATCACCGACTACGCCCTGACCCCCAGCGTGGCCATCGTCGATCCGGTTCTGGCCCGCTCCCAGCCCAAGCAGCTGGCCTGCGACTCGGGCTTCGATGCCCTGACCCACTGCATGGAGGCTTTTGTTTCCGTCTATGCCAATGACTACACCGACGCCATGGCCCTGCATGCGGCCAAGCTGATCTGGGACAACCTGGAGCCTGCCGTAGGCACTGCCGGCGGCGAGGCCAAGGTGCGCGCCCAGGAGAAGATGCATAATGCGGCGACCATGGCGGGCATGGCCTTCGGTTCTGCTTTCCTTGGCATGTGCCACGGCATGGCGCATACCATCGGAGCCCTCTGCCATGTGGCCCATGGGCGCGCCAACTCCATCCTCCTGCCCTATGTGATCCGCTACAATGGACGGATTCCGGACGAGCCGACCAGCTGGCCCAAGTACAGCGAGTATGTGGCCCCGGAGCACTACCGGGAGATGGCGCACGTACTGGGCATCGAATCCGCTACTCCCGAGGAGGGTGTGGAGCTCTTGGCCCGTGCTGTGGAATCCTACAGGGACGAGCGCCTGGGCATGGATGACTCCTTCCAGGCGGCCGGAGTGGACGAGGACCTCTACTGGCAGTCCCTGGATCAGATCGGCATGCGAGCCTATGAGGACCAGTGCACGCCGGCCAACCCGCGCATTCCGCTGATTGAGGACATGAAGGACATCGCCGTGGCCGCCTACTATGGGGTCAGCCAGGAGGAGGGCCACCGGATGAGGGTTGCCCGCCAGGGCGAGGATGTGGTCCAGGAGGCCTCACAAGGGGCCTGACGAGGCCAGAATTGAACCGAGGGTTCACCTGGAAGCGGCGCGACACGCCCGGATTCTTCTAGGGGAACCCTCGTGCTTTAATAAGAAAGTTGCCTGTTTTGGGCTCGCATTTTGTCAATCACAATAGCGGGTGCAGCGAGGAGTCCCATCCCCACGGGATTCTCCAGGGCTGCGCATGGATCCGGCTGAGGCCTGTCGGGAGGAATGTCTCCTGTGGCTGTCGTTCCGTGCCCTCGAAACAGACTGGGTAATCAGTTTATAGATCGCTAGAAAGGGCGGACGGCAATGGCGGGACAGAAAATCCGCATCAGGCTAAAGTCCTATGACCATGAGGTCATCGACCAATCGGCGAAGAAGATCGTCGAGACGGTGACGAACGCGGGCGCAACTGTGGTTGGCCCCGTTCCGCTGCCGACTGAGAAGAACGTGTATGTCGTCATCCGTTCTCCTCATAAGTACAAGGACTCCCGCGAGCACTTCGAGATGCGCACTCACAAGCGTCTGATCGACATCGTGGATCCCACGCCCAAGGCTGTGGATTCGCTGATGCACATCGATCTGCCGGCGGACGTCAACATTGAGATCAAGCTGTAGGGGAGGAGGAAACCGCATGGCTGAAGAGCAGAGGAACCGCAAGGCTCTCCTGGGCCGCAAGCTGGGCATGTCCCAGGTCTGGGACGAGAACGGCTTCTTCGTCCCGGTGACCCTGGTGGACGTGTCCACCAACGTGGTGACCGCGGTCAAGAACCAGGAGAAGGACGGCTACCAGGCCATCCAGATCGGCTACGGGCAGATCGACCCCACCAAGGTGACCAAGCCGCTGGCTGGTCACTTCGCCAAGGCCGGAGTGACCCCGCGTCGCCACCTGGTCGAGGTCCGCACCGCCGATGCCGACAGCTATCAGCCCGGCCAGGAGCTGGGCCTGGACCTGCTGCCCGAGGGCAGCGAGGTCGACGTGACCGGCACCACCAAGGGCAAGGGCTTTGCCGGCACCATCAAGCGCTGGGGCTTCAAGTCCTACCGCCGCACCCACGGCTCGCACAAGAACGAGCGTCGTCCCGGCTCAGTGGGCGCCTGCGCAACGCCCAGCCGCATCCTCAAGGGCAAGCGGATGGCCGGCCGCATGGGTCACGACACCTCGACCGTCCAGAATCTGACCATCGTCTCCGCAGATGCCGAGAAGGGCGTCATCGCCATCAAGGGTGCCCTGCCCGGGCCCCGCGGCGCCATCGTCCTGGTCCGTTCGGCAGTGAAGGGAGCCTGAAACCATGGCTAAGTTGACTCTGAACATCACCGACGCCCAGGGCAAGAACACCGGGACCGTGGACGCACCCGAGCAGATCTTCGGCATTGCCGAGGAGGATGTCCGCTCGCATGTGCCGCTGATCCACCAGGTGGTTGTCGCCCAGCTGGCTGCGGCCCGTCAGGGCACGCATTCGGTCAAGACCCGTTCAACCGTCTCCGGCGGCGGCCGCAAGCCCTGGAAGCAGAAGGGCACCGGACGTGCTCGTCAGGGCTCCATCCGCGCTCCCCAGTGGACAGGTGGCGCCATTGTCCACGGCCCGCAGCCGCGCGACTACTCCCAGCGCACCCCCAAGAAGATGAAGGCCGCAGCCCTGCGCTACGTCCTGTCCGACCGTGTCAACGCCGGACGCGTGCATGTGGTCGACTTCGGCATTGGCGAGACCCCGTCCACCAAGGCCGCCAAGGCAGCCCTGCTGCCCCTGGTCGACAACAGATTCACCACCGTCGTGCTGTCCCGTGAGAACATCAACGAGTGGCTCTCCGTCAGGAACCTGCCCACCGTCCATGTCCTCTTCGCCGATCAGCTCAACACCTACGATGTGGTCACGGCCGAGGATGTCGTCTTCAGCAAGGATGGCTTTGATGCCTTCCTGGCTGCCAAGGGCGGCGCCAAGTCCGAGACCGTCAAGGAGGCCTGATTTTCATGGCAGCTATTCACAAGCCAGCACACGACATCATTCTGCGCCCGGTCGTCTCCGAGAAGAGCTACGCCAACTCGGACCGCGGCCAGTACACATTCGTGGTGGACCCTGATGCCAACAAGGTTGCCATCAAGCAGGCCATCGAGCAGATCTTCAACGTGAAGGTCACATCGGTCAACACCCTCAATCGGCAGGGCAAGCGGACCCGGACCCGTACGGGCTGGGGTCGTCGCGCCGCCGAGAAGCGCGCCATCGTCAAGGTGGCCGAGGGCCAGTCGATCGATGTCTTCGGTACCAACAACTGAAGGCTAGCCGAGAAAAGTTAAGGAAGAACTAGATTATGGCTATCCGTACATACAAGCCGACGACCGCGGGCCGTCGCAACGCCTCGGTTTCGGACTTCGCCGAAATCACGCGCTCCAAGCCCGAGAAGTCGCTGGTTCGCAAGCTGAGCAAGACCGGCGGACGCAACTCCTATGGTCGCGTCACCAGCCGCCATCGCGGCGGCGGGCACAAGCGCCAGTACCGCCTCATCGACTTCCGTCGCTGGGATAAGGACGGCGTGCCCGCCAAGGTTGCTGAGATCGAATACGATCCCAATCGATCGGCCCGCATCGCCCTTCTGCACTTTGCAGACGGCGAGAAGCGCTACATCATCGCCCCGCAGGGCATCAAGCAGGGTGACGTCATCGAGACCGGTCCCCAGGCCGACATCAAGCCCGGCAACAACCTGCCCCTGCGCAACATCCCCACCGGCACCATCGTCCACGCCATCGAGCTGCGGCCCCTGGGCGGCGCCAAGATCGCCCGCTCGGCCGGTGCTGCCGTCCAGCTGGTGGCCAAGGACGGGGCCTACGCCCAGCTGCGTATGCCCTCAGGCGAGATTCGCAATGTCGACTCCCGCTGCCGAGCAACGGTGGGTGAGGTCGGTAACAATGACCACGCCAACGTCCAGCTTGGCAAGGCAGGACGTGCCCGCTGGATGGGACGCAGGCCCATCACCCGTGGTGAATCCATGAACCCGGTCGACCACCCGCATGGCGGACGCACTCGTGGCGGCAAGCCGCCAGTGTCTCCCTGGGGCAAGGGCGAGGTCCGCACCCGCAGGCCCAAGAAGGCCTCCAACAAGATGATCGTGCGTCGTCGTCCAAATGGTAAGAACCGCAAGTAAGGGAGTGTCGGAAAGATGACTCGTAGCATCAAGAAGGGCCCATTCGTCGACGCCCACTTGCAGAAAAAAGTCGACGAACAGAACGAGAAGGGCACCAAGAACGTCATCAAGACCTGGTCCCGTCGTTCCATGATCACCCCGGACTTCATCGGGCACACTTTCGCTGTGCACGATGGCCGCAAGCATGTCCCGGTCTTCGTCACCGAGGCCATGGTCGGCCACAAGCTCGGCGAGTTCGCCCCCACCAGGACCTTCAGGGGTCACGTGAAGGACGACAAGAAAGCACGCCGCTGAGGCGAGGGAGAGTAGAGACACATGGAAGCTAAGGCAATTGCACGTCACGTTCGCGTGACGCCTCGCAAGGCTCGCCGCGTCGTCGACCTCATCCGAGGCAAGCAGGCGACCGAGGCCGTGACCATTTTGAAGTTCGCCCCCCAGGATGCGGCCGTTCCGGTCCGCAAGTGCCTGGAGAGCGCCATCGCCAACGCGCGCGTCAAGGCGGACAAGGCCAACCAGCCCTTCCGCGAGAACGAGCTGGTGGTTCGTGAGACCTACGTGGACGAGGGAACAACCCTGAAGCGGTTCCGCGCCCGCGCCCAGGGTCGTGCGGCCCGCATCAACAAGCGGACCAGCCACATCACCGTCGTGGTGGCCGACAAGGAAGGAGCCCGATAATGGGGCAGAAGATCAACCCGTTTGGGTACCGACTCGGCATCACCGAGGAGCACCGCAGCAAGTGGTACTCCGACTCCAACAAGGCGGGGGAGCGTTACAGCGACTTCGTGCTTGAGGATGACAAGATCCGCAAGGAGATGAACAAGGACCTGGAGCGCGCAGGCGTTTCCAAGATTGTCATCGAGCGGACCCGCGACCGTGTGCGCGTCGACATCCACACCGCCCGGCCGGGCATCGTCATCGGTCGTCGTGGAGCAGAGGCCGAGCGTGTGCGCGCCAAGCTGGAGAAGATCACCGGCAAGCAGGTCCAGCTGAACATCTTCGAGGTCAAGAACGCCTCCATCGATGCCCAGCTGGTGGCTCAGGGCATCGCCGAGCAGCTGACCAACCGCGTCACCTTCCGCCGGGCCATGCGCAAGGCTCAGCAGGATGCAATGCGCGCAGGCGCCAAGGGCATCAGAATCAAGCTGTCAGGTCGTCTGGGCGGAGCCGAGATGAGCCGTTCGGAGTTCTACCGCGAGGGCCGTGTGCCCCTGCAGACTCTGCGCGCCCTGATCGACTACGGCTTCTTCGAGGCCAGAACCACTTACGGTCGCATCGGCGTCAAGGTCTGGATCTACAAGGGCGATATGACCGAGCGTCAGTTCGAGGAGCAGCAGGCTCAGCAGAACAACCGCCCCGGTCGGCGCGGTGATCGTCGTCCCCGTCGTGGTGTCCGTCCCTCCGAGGGACGCACCCGCCGCGAGCAGGATGCAGCCAAGCAGAACAGCGGTGTGGCCACGCCGCCGGCGGCGGCTCAGGAGCAGACCGCCTCGGCGCCCGTCGCAACCGAAGCAAAGGAGTGAGCCGTGCTTATCCCAAAGAGGACTAAATACCGCAAGCAGCATCGTCCGGGTCGTTCGGGCATGTCCAAGGGCGGCAACGAGATCGCTTTCGGCGATTACGGCATCCAGGCCCTGGCTCCTGCCTACCTGACCAACCGGCAGATTGAGGCGGCCCGTATCGCCATGACCCGGTACATCAAGCGTGGCGGCCGCGTCTGGATCACGGTCTTCCCGGATCGCCCCCTGACCAAGCACGCACTGGGATCCCGAATGGGTTCCGGCAAGGGTGCGCCCGAGTTCTGGGTGGCCAATGTCCGTCCCGGCCGGGTGCTCTTCGAGATTGGCGGCGTGAGCGAGGATGTGGCCCGTGAGGCCCTTCGTCGCGCTACTGACAAGCTTCCCATGAAGTGCCGGATTATTGCACGTGAAGGCGGTGACATCTGATGTCAGTAGGAACAGCCGAGTATTCCATCAAGAATCTGAATGAAAAGACCAATGCGGAGATCGAGGATTTCCTGAAGAAGTCCAAGGAAGAGCTGTTCAACCTGCGCTTCCAGTCGGCCACCGGTCAGCTGGAGAACACCTCCCGCCTCAAGGCCGTCAAGCACGACATCGCCAGGATGTACACCGTCCTGCGTGAGCGCGAGCTGGGCATCAGCCAGGAGCCCGCCGAAGCAAAGGCCGAGAGCAAAGCTGAGGAGAAGTAAGCATGGCTGACAAGCAGGAGCGCAACTTCCGCAAGGTTCGCAGCGGCTACGTCGTGTCCGACAAGATGGACAAGACCATCACCGTTGAGCTGGAGCAGCGTTCGACCCACCCCCTGTACGGCAAGGTCGTCCGCAGCAACCGCAAGGTCAAGGCCCATGATGAGAAGAACGAGGCCCATGTGGGCGACTTCGTGAGTATCATGGAGACCCGTCCTCTGAGCAAGACCAAGCGCTGGCGTCTCGACTCCATTGTCGAGCGCGCCAAGTAACAAGTTCGGCCAGGCTCCGCATTTCATCCCGCCCTGGCGCGGGGTGTCTGCGGAGAACCAGCGCGGCTAAGGAGAATCAATGATTCAGCAGGAATCGCGGCTTCAGGTCGCCGACAACACGGGTGCCAAGGAGATTCTGGCCATCCGCGTGCTCGGCGGGTCGAAGCGACGCTATGCCGGCATTGGCGACGTGATCGTCGCCACCGTCAAGGATGCCATTCCCGGCGGGTCGGTCAAGAAGGGCGAGGTCGTCAAGGCGGTCGTCGTCCGTACGGTCAAGGAGCATCGTCGGCATGACGGCTCCTACATCAAGTTCGACGAGAACGCGGCAGTCATCCTCGGCACCGGTCGTGAACCCCGCGGCACTCGTATCTTCGGACCGGTCGGTCGTGAGCTGCGCGACAAGCGCTTCATGAAGATCGTGTCCCTGGCACCGGAGGTGATCTGAAGTGGTAGCCAAGATCAAGACAGGCGACCAGGTCAAGGTCATCCGCGGCAAGGATCGCGGCAAGGAGGGCAAGGTTCTGCGGATTCTGCCCAATGACCGTCTGATTGTCGAGGGTATTCAGATCGTCAAGAAGCATGTGCGGGCCACTCAGCAGGGTCAGGAGTCGGGCATTGTTCCGACAGAGGCGCCCATCCATCGTTCCAACGTGATGGTCATCGACCCGGAGACCAAGAAGCCGACTCGCATCGGCGTGAACATCAAGGAGGAGGCGCGTGACGGCAAGGTCAAGGTCGTGCGCACCCGCTTCGCCAAGAAGTCAGGCAAGGAGCTGTCATGAGCGATACCACCGTTGAAGCACCGGCAGTCCCTCGTTTGCTGCAGCAGTACCGCGAGAGCATCGTCCCCGAGCTGGAGAAGGAGTTCAAGTTCTCCAACCCCATGCAGGTGCCCAGGATCGAGAAGGTCGTGGTCTCAATGGGCGTGGGTGCCGCGGCACGCGACTCCAAGCTGATTGAGGGCGCGGTCAAGGACCTGACGGCCATCACCGGCCAGAAGCCCAAGATCACCAAGGCCAAGAAGTCCGTGGCGCAGTTCCACCTGCGCGAGGGACAGGCCATCGGCGCCTTCGCCACCCTGCGCGGCGTGCGCATGTGGGAGTTCCTGGATCGTCTGCTGACCCTGGCTCTGCCCCGCATCCGCGACTTCCGCGGCATCAGCGACCGTCAGTTCGACGGCCAGGGCAACTACAACTTCGGCCTCACGGAGCAGTCCATGTTCCACGAGATCGATCCTGATCAGATCGATCACCAGCGTGGTATGGATATCACCGTGGTGACCTCCACCAAGAACGATCAGGAGGCCCGGGCGTTGCTCAAGCAGCTGGGCTTCCCCTTCAAGGAGAACTGATATGGCAAAAACCGCTCTGAGAAACAAGGCGGCACGCAAGCCGAAGTTCAAGGTGCGTGGCTACACGCGCTGCCAGGTCTGCGGTCGTCCTCATTCCGTCTATCGCAAGTTCGGCCTGTGCCGCATCTGCCTTCGCGAGAAGGCCCATCGCGGCGAGCTGCCGGGTGTGACGAAGTCCAGTTGGTAAAGATCGACGCTGAAGGTCCGCGGTCGCGGCAGCTTGCTGCCCGGCGGCGGAAACCACGGCGAGGAAGGGCATAAGCCCACATGACAATGACAGATCCCATCGCAGACATGCTGACACGTCTGCGTAATGCGAGTGCGGCCAAGCATGAAACAGTCGACATGCCGTACTCCAAGTTCAAGGCGAACATCGCGCAGATTCTCAAGCGCGAAGGTTTCATCGCCGATTACCGCGCCAAGGAGGCGCGCGTCGGGCAGGATCTGGAGATCACGCTCAAGTATGGCCCCGATGGACACCAGTCCATTCAGGGAATCAAGCGTGTTTCCAAGCCCGGCCTGCGCCGGTACGCCAAGTCGGATTCCCTGCCCATGCCCTTGGGCGGGCTGGGAATCGCCATCATCTCGACCAGCTCGGGACTGATGACCCAGAAGGAATGCCTCGACAGGGGCATCGGCGGCGAAATCGTCGCCTACGTATGGTGAGAAAGGAGAGCTGAACATGGCATCGCATATCGGTAAGCTCCCCATCGCCGTCCCGGCAGGTGTGGAGGTGGCCTTTAACGGCCAGGAATTCACCGCCAAGGGCCCCAAGGGCTCCGACGGGTACACGCTGCCCGAGGGCATCACCGGCAAGGTCGAGGGCAATGAGATCATCATGACCCCCGCAGACGAGGACCGCACCACCAAGGCCAAGCACGGACTGAGCCGCTCCATCGTGGCTTCCATGGTCGAAGGGGTCTCCAAGGGCTACAGCAAGCACCTGCAGATCGTCGGCACCGGTTACCGCGTGGTCGCCAAGGGCAAGTCCCTTGAGTTCTCGCTGGGCTACTCGCACACCATCACCGTCGACCCCCCGGAGGGTATAACCTTCGAGACGCCGAACGCCAACGAAGTGGTCGTCTCCGGCATCGACAAGCAGGCTGTCGGTCAGGCTGCGGCCAACATCCGCGCCCTGCGTGCTCCCGAGCCTTACAAGGGCAAGGGCATCAAGTACGCCGACGAGCACATCCTGCGCAAGGCTGGAAAGGCTGGTAAGTGATATGACGGTCTCGATACTAGGCAAAGGCAAGAAGATCGCCCGTCTGCGCCGCCATGCCCGTCTGCGCAAGCACGTTTCCGGCACGGCAGAGCGCCCCCGTCTGGTGGTCACTCGGACCAACCGCAACATGATCGCCCAGATCGTCGACGACACCAGGGGCGTCACCCTGGTCAGCGAGTCGACCATGGCTTCGGACTACGGCTCCTTCAAGGGCACCAAGACCGAGGCCGCCCGCAAGGTGGGCGAGCAGATCGCGGCCAAGGCCAAGAAGGCCGGCATCACCACCGTGGTCTTCGACCGTGGTGGCAACAAGTACCACGGAAGGGTCGCAGCGGTTGCGGAAGGCGCCCGTGAGGGAGGTTTGGCACTGTGAGCGACAACGAAACTACAAAGGAAACAACCCAGGTGACTGAAGATTCTACAAACGCTCAGTCCAGCCAGGGTGGCAGAAGGGACCGGAACGACCGGAACGATGATCGTCGCGGTGGTCGTCGGAGCGGTTCCCGTGACGGCCGCAGGGATGGTCGTCGTGGCCGTCGCGATCGCGACGAGCGTGACGACATGCTCGACAGGGTCGTTACCATCAACCGCGTCTCCAAGGTCCACAAGGGAGGCCGAACCTTCAGCTTCGCGGCCCTGGTGGTCGTGGGCGACGGCAAGGGCACCGTGGGCGTTGGCTATGGCAAGTCCCGTGAGGTCCCCGCTGCCATCTCCAAGGGTCAGCTGGACGCCAAGAAGCACATGTTCACTGTTCCCCGCATCCGGGGCACCGTCACCCATCCAGTGATCGGGCACGATGCGGCCGGCACGGTTCTCCTGCGGCCTGCAGCCCCCGGAACCGGCGTTATCGCCGGTGGTCCGGTTCGTGCAGTCCTGGAGTGCGCCGGCATCACCGACATCCTGAGCAAGTCCATGGGATCGGCCACGGCTGTCAACATGGTGCGGGCCACTGTGGCTGCCCTGAAACAGCTGGAGGAACCCGAGGAGATCGCGGCACGCCGCGGTCTGCCCCTGGAGGAGGTCGCCCCCGACTCCCTCCTGCGCGCACGTGCAGCCGGCATCGCCGACGAGCGCAAGGAGCGCGAAGAGGCCAAGGCCAAGGCTGACGAGCAGTCGAAGGCAGGTGAGTGATGACCAAGCAGATCAAGATCACCCTGGTCAAGGGCGTGGCTCACGCCACTGACCGCCAGAAGGAGAACGTCAGGTCTCTGGGCCTTCACAAGATCGGCCAGTCAGTCCTGCGTGAGGACACCCCCGTCTACCGGGGAATGGCTGACAAGGTCCGCCACCTGGTGAACGTAGAGGAGGCAGACTGATTATGGCCAGCGACAAGCAAGAGCCAACCATCCTGCAGATGCATGACCTGCGTCCCGCTCCAGGCGCCAAGCGCGACCGCATCCGTGTGGGTCGTGGCGAGGGGTCCAAGGGCAAGACCTCCGGTCGTGGCACCAAGGGCACCAAGGCTCGCTACCAGGTCCGTCCGGGCTTTGAAGGCGGCCAGCTGCCCCTGTACATGCGGCTGCCCAAGCTGCGCGGGTTCAGGAGCCCCTTCAAGAAGGAGTACCAGGTGGTCAACCTGGGTGCTCTGGAGGGGCTCTTCCCCAAGGGCGGCGAAGTCACTGTCGAGGATCTGGTCAACAAGGGAGCGGTCCGCAAGGGCCGCCCTGTTAAAGTCCTGGGTGATGGTGACGTCAAGGCTGCTTTCACCCTCAAGGGCGTCAAGGCCTCGGCCTCGGCCAGAAGCAAGATAGAAGCCGCAGGCGGGTCCGTCTCCGAGGACTGATACTCATAGGGGACAGACCGCAAGGCAGATGATTCCGGCCCTCCCCGCTCCAAGCGGGCGGGGGCCGGAACTCGTTTCCGGCCTGGTTGCCGTCGGGATTTGACGGAGCCATCGGTTAAGCTGGTCGGAGCAAGAAGGTGCGATGCACCGGGACCAACGCGCGGGCGCGTAGGGAGGGAACTTAGGTGAGGACGTTAATCCAGGCCTTCAGGACCAAGGAGTTGAGGAAGAAAATCTTCTTCGTTCTTGGCATCATCATCATCTATCGCATCGGGTCGTTCATACCTACCCCAGGCGTGGATTATCCCGCCGTGCAAAAGTGCATCACCACGGCCGGCAATGAGGACTTCATCGGTCTGGTGAACCTGTTCTCGGGCGGAGCCCTGCTGCAGCTGTCCATCTTTGCACTGGGCATCATGCCCTACATCACTGCTTCAATTGTGGTGCAGTTGCTGCGCGTGGTCATTCCTCGCTTCGAGGCTCTGCACAAGGAAGGCCAGTCAGGCGAGGCTAAACTGACCGAGTACACCAGGTATCTGACCATCGGCCTGGCGGTGCTGCAGTCCACGACCATTCTGGTTACGGCCAACAAGGGTGCGCTCTTCGGCGGTGCCTGTCAACAGCAGGTCATTCCTGACAGCTCCTGGTGGAATATGGCCGTCATGGTTCTGATCATGACCGGCGGCACCGGTTTCATTATGTGGATGGCCGAGTTGATCACCGACAAGGGCATCGGCAATGGTATGTCCGTCCTGATCTTCATCTCCATCTGCTCCGGCTTCCTGCCCCAGCTTTGGAACATCGGTTGGGGGACCAATGGCAAGGACGGCGACTGGGTCAAGTTCGGCATTGTCGTGACCGTTTTGCTGGTTATTCTGATTCTGGTCGACTACGTGGAACTGGCTCAGCGCCGCATCCCTGTCCAGTACACCCGCAGGATGATTGGTCGCAAGATGTACGGCGGCTCTTCCACCTATCTGCCGCTCAAGATCAATATGTCCGGCGTGATTCCACCGATCTTCGCCTCCTCCATTTTGGCTATTCCGACCCTTATTGCCCAGTTCGGCAATTCCGATCAGAGCTGGGTCAAGTGGATTGATGCCAACATGGCAAATACGACCTCGGTCTGGTACATCGTGCTCTACTCGGTCATGATTGTCTTCTTCTGCTTCTTCTACACGTCCATCACCTTCAACCCTGATGAGACGGCCGACAACATGAAGGAGTATGGTGGCTTCATCCCGGGTATCAGGGCCGGACGGGCCACCAGCCGGTACTTGTCATACGTGATGAATCGCCTGAACACGGTGGGCGCCATCTATCTGCTCTTTGTGGCTCTGATTCCCACGGTGCTGATCATGCTGCTGAAGATCAACTCCAAGCTGCCCTTCGGCGGCACCACCATTCTGATTATCGCTGGTGTCGGCTTGGATACCCTGCGACAGGCCAGGGCGCAGACCGAGCAGTTCCAGTACACCGGCTTCCTGCTGGAGGGCGAACACAAGGAGGGCTGACCCTTCTTCCGAACACCCGCAAGTGGTGTCAGACTAAGACAGTTGAAGGTCCGGCCCCGGCCCTTGGCGGCATGGGGCCGGACCTTGTTATATCCGGGAGACAGTTTGCATGAGCTTAGTGAGTGGAACCTGTATTGGACCAGGTAGCCGCTAGCATACGTAAATGAAGGTTCTGCGCGGCTAAGACAGCTAAGGCCGTCTGGGACCGGAGAGCTAAGAACAATAGAACAAGAACATCGAACAAAGGATAGGGAATGGCACAGCGACTGTTGATCATGGGACCTCAAGGTGTTGGCAAGGGCACGCAGGCGGCTTTGCTCAGCAAGCATTATGGGATTCCGGCCATCTCCACCGGTGACATTTTCCGCTACAACCTGAAGAACGGAACCGAGCTGGGCAAGCAGGCCAAGGCCTACACCGACAAGGGTGAGTTGGTGCCAGACGAGCTGACCAACAAGATCGTCAAGGACCGGCTGGGCATGGACGACGCAGCCCAGGGCTGGATTCTGGACGGCTACCCCCGTTCGGCCTCCCAGGTCGAGGCGCTGGACAAGATGCTCAAAGAGCTGGGCACGCCACTGACGGCTGTGGTGGCCCTGGATGCCGACCATGACGTGCTCATGCAGCGCATCGCCAAGCGGGCTAAGGAAGAGGGGCGGGCAGACGATACTCCCGAGGCCATCGCCAAGCGTCTGGATATCTATGCCAAGGAGACTGCACCGCTGCTGAACACCTATAAGTCCCGTGGCCTTCTGGTTGCAGTGGATGGCCAGGGCGAGGTCGACCAGATCTCCAAGGAGATCATCACCAAGTTGGATGAGCGCTAATCCATAGCCTATTGGGCGAGAGGCCTGTCGACAGCTGAATCAACTCTGAGAATGCCCTGTCCGGGACACACTGGTAAGACTCGCTGATAGGACTAACTGAAGCATAGAAGCTGCATGACCCCAAGGGGCGTGACAGCTTCTTTTTGTGGAGGGCGGAAATCCCCGCGCGTCCCCCCAACCCTGGCGGACAGGATGATAGCCTAGGTGCATTCAGGCCCTCTTTCGAGGGTGTTGCATGTCGGTGATTGGCCGTAAAAGATAGAGAAACCAGTACAGAAACAGAAGAGGTCCATTTGAAGGGGTCTACGGCATCCGTGGTCAGATCGGATAAACAGGAACCAGCGCGTCCGAAGCACACCATCCGAACCATCCTGCGCTCCCTGCGCGAATACCGGAAGGCCAGCTTTCTGGCTCCGGCCTTCGTCTTTCTTGAGAGCGTTCTAGAGATTGTGATCCCGACCATCATGGCCTCCCTGATCGACCAAGGGGTCTCGGGGAGGTCCATGCCGGCCATCTTCAAGTTCGGGCTGATATTGTTGGCCTGCTCGGCCGTCTCCCTGTTCTCCGGGTTCATGTCCGGGCGGTACGCGGCCATCGCCTCTTCCGGCTTGGCCAGGAATGTCCGCAGCGATCTGTTCGCCAAGGTGCAATCCTTCAGCTTCACCAACATCGACCGCTTCTCCACAGGGTCCATCATCACCAGGCTGACCACCGATGTGACCAATCTGCAGAACGCCTATCAGATGGTCATCAGGGTAGGGGTCAGGGCGCCGATCATGGTCATTGTGGCCTGGCTCTTTTCTTATAGGATTTCCAGGCCCATATCTCTGGTCTTCCTGATTGCCATCCCCATCCTGGGCTTCGGGCTGATCGGCCTGTCCCTGCTGGTTCATCCCATCTTCGAGCGGGTCTTCCATACCTACGACCACCTCAACAATGTGGTGGATGAGAACCTCCAAGGTATCAGGGTTGTCAAATCCTACAACCGAGAGGACTACGAGGAGCACAAATTCAACGGCATTTCCGTGGCCATCTACCGAGCCTTCTGCAAGGCCGAGCGAATCATGAGCCTGAACCCGGCACTGTTGAACTTCTGCATCTACGCTTCTCTGCTGGTCATATCCTGGATGGGCGCCTCCCAGATTGTGGCATCTGGGAACAATGCTGCCCTGGGGCTGACCACAGGCGATCTGACCGCTCTGGTCACCTATGCCATCCAGATCATGATGGCCATGAACATGGTCTCCATGATCGTGGTCATGGTGGTTATCTCCCAGGCCTCGGCCGAGCGCATTTGCCAGGTTCTGAACGAGGTCAGCACTGTGCATGATCCCGCCAAGCCGGTCATGAAGGTGGCCAATGGATCCATCAGCTTCCAGGATGTGACCTTCCGCTACTCGGACCGGTCCGAACGTCCCGTTCTGAGCCATATCAATCTGGATGTTCCCTCGGGCTCCACCCTGGGCATCGTGGGCGGGACCGGCTCCTCCAAGTCCAGCCTGGTCCAGCTCATTCCTCGTCTCTATGACGTAACCGAAGGGTCCCTCCAGGTGGGCGGGGTGGATGTGCGCCAGTATGATCTGACCGTCCTGCGCGACCAGGTGGCCATGGTGCTCCAGAAGAATGTCCTCTTCACCGGGACCATCGCCGAGAACCTGCGCTGGGGCAACCCCAGAGCCACTGACGAAGAGCTGGTGCGCGCCTGCACCCTGGCCCAGGCCGACGGTTTCGTGCGGGAGTTTCCCGATGGCTATCAGACCTACCTGGACGAGGGCGGCACCAACCTCTCCGGCGGCCAGCGACAGCGTCTGTGCATCGCACGGGCCCTTCTGAAGAAGCCTGACATCCTGATTCTGGATGACTCAACCAGCGCCGTGGACACCAAGACCGACCAGCTGATCCGCCGCGCCTTCAGCCAGGAGATTCCTGACACCACCAAGATCATCATCTCCCAGCGTCTGGCCTCGGTGGAGGACGCGGACATGATCGTGGTCCTGGAGGAGGGCAGGATTCTTGACAAGGGCACCCACCAGGAGCTCCTGCGAACCTGTCAGGAGTACCGATCCATCTACGAATCACAGACCAGGAACCAGAGCGAGGAGGACAAGGACCATGAGTGACGGATCATTCAAGGACCGCAAACCCCGTCTGGACAAGGCCGCGCCGGGAACGACCCGTCGCCTCCTGAGCTACTTGTTGGCCTACCGCTGGCAGCTGGCGGTGATCGTGGTCTGCATCATCATCAGTGCCGGGGCCCAGGCCGCATCCGCCTTCTTCCTGCAGCCACTGATCGACCACTATATCCTGCCCCTGGTCGGGGCCTCCGACCCTGACTGGGGACCGCTGATGAGGACCCTGATTCTGATGGGCTGCCTCTATGCCGTGGGGACCTTCTGCTCCTGGTTCTGGAACTGGCTGATCGTCAAGGTGGAGCAGGGCACCCTGAAGACCATCCGCGACCAGATGTTCGCCCACCAGCAGGAGCTGCCCATCGGCTTCTTCGACACCCATGAGCACGGCGACACCATGAGCCGCTACACCAACGACACGGATACCCTCCGTCAGGCAATCTCCCAGTCCTTCCCGCAGATGGTCTCCTCCGTCCTGTCCGCCCTGGCGGCACTGATCTCCATGCTCTGGCTCTCCATCCCCTTCACCGTCCTGACCCTGGTCTTCGCGGCGGTTCTTATTGTGGTGGTCCGGGTTCTGGTCACCCGAAGCGGTCGGTACTTCGTTCACCAGCAGCGCTATCTGGGCCAGGTGAACGCCTTCGTTGAAGAGGCCGTCAACGGACAGAAGGTCATCAAGGTCTTCAACCACGAGGATGCTACCGCCAAGGTCTTCGAGGAGAGGAACGAGGAGCTTTTCCAGGCCTCGGCCCGGGCCAACACCTACGGCAATGTCACCATGCCGGTCGTGGGCAACATGGGCTACCTGCTCTATGTCATCCTGGCCATCGTCGGTGGGCTGGCCGGCATCGCTGGCATGGGCAACGTGGGACTGACCGGGGCAGGGCCGCTGACCCTGGGAACCATCGTCTCCCTCCTGACCCTCTCCCGCTCCTTCATCAACCCCATCGGCCAGGTCTCCATGCAGTTCAACATGGTCATGATGGCCCTGGCCGGTGCCTCCCGGATCTTCGACCTGATGGACCAGCCCGTCGAGTCCGATCAGGGTACGGTCAGATTGGTCAGCGTCGAACTGGCCTCGGACGGCCGGACCATGACCCCCGTCGACCACGAGACAGGGCACTGGGCCTGGAAGCGCGAAGCCGACGACGACGGCAGGCGCTCCCTGGAGGCCGCCATGAAGCTTCCCGGCGATGCCTGCGACGTTGCCCTGAAGGCCAAGGATCAGGCAATCACCTCTCCTGACGGGCGATACACCCTCCTCCAGGGGGATGTGCGGTTCACCGACGTCAGCTTCGCGTATGACCCGAGCAAGCCTGTTCTGCACGACATCACCTGGTTCGCCAAGCCTGGGCAAAAGGTGGCGCTGGTCGGTGCCACCGGGGCCGGCAAGACCACGATCACCAACCTGATCAACCGTTTCTACGACATCCAGCAGGGCCAGATCCTCTATGACGGGATCGATGTGAAGAACATTCGCAAGCTTGACCTCCGCCGCTCATTGGGCATCGTCCTTCAGGATGTCAACCTCTTCACCGGCACTGTCCTGGATAACATCCGCTATGGTCGCTTGGATGCCACGGACCAGGAATGCGTTGAAGCTGCCAGGATGACCAATGCCGACAGTTTCATCCGCATGCTTCCCCAGGGTTACCAGACCGTGCTCGAGGGGGATGGAAGCGGACTGTCCCAGGGTCAGCGCCAGCTGATCTCAATCGCCAGGGCGGCTGTGGCCGATCCTCCGGCCATGATCCTGGACGAAGCCACTTCCTCAATCGATACCAGGACCGAGGAGGTGGTCCAGCAGGGCATGGACGCACTCATGCGCGGCCGGACGGTCTTCGTCATCGCCCACCGGCTCTCCACAGTTCGCAACTCTGATGTGATCATGGTCCTGGACCATGGGCGGATCATCGAGCGCGGCAACCACGATGAGCTGATAGCCAAGCATGGCGAGTACTATCAGCTCTACACCGGAGCCCTGGAGCTGGAGTAGGGCTCTACGGGATTGCCGAAGATCGCAGGAAGATGTTGAAAGGCTTGATCCGGCATTAAGTGAACGTCAGCCTAGGGGGTCGGTCCTTGATGGGGCGACCCCCTTTCATGTGTATGCATCCGTGCATTTTCAGCATTCGACCCGAGCTCAACAGATGCTGGTCAGTCATGGCGACCCAGTAGCAATTTTTTAATATTTTCAAACAATTTATGCGGTTCTGAGGCCCGATTCCGACTATAGACTGAGAGCAAATATATACAGTTTGCTGAGCAGACAAGGGGCTGATGACCATGGGCGTCACAGTAAAAGTCACAGAGCTTACGATTCCAACCTACGGGATTGGAAAACCGGACAAGAATCCACAATTTATTGAAAATCGAGTCTACCAGGGCTCTTCGGGACGGGTCTATCCTTACCCGGTCATCGAGACCATCTCGGATGAATGCAAGAATCAGGACTACAAGGCGGTCATCCTGGAGAACGAATACCTTGAGGTGACCGTCCTGCCTGAGCTGGGCGGACGAATCCAGTATGCCCGGGACAAGACCAATGACTATGACTTCGTCTACCGCAACCGGGTCATCAAGCCTGCTCTGGTAGGGCTGACCGGCCCTTGGATTTCCGGCGGCATCGAGTTCAACTGGCCGCAGCACCATCGGCCCAGCACCTTCCTTCCGGTGGACTGCACGCTCAAGGACCTGCCGGATGGTGGCAAGGCTGTGGTCTGCCACGATACCGACCGCATCTACGGCACCCAGGTCACCACCACCATCGCCCTGCATCCCGGAGTCAGCGTCATCGAAATTTCGTCCCGGCTCTACAACGGCACACCACTGCCCCAGTCCTTCCTATGGTGGGCCAACCCGGCCGTGGCGGTCAACGAACACACCAGGACCGTCATGCCACCCGATGTCACTGCGGTCATGGACCACGGCAAGCGCGACGTCTCCCGCTATCCCATCGCCACGGGAACCTACTACAAGCACGACTACTCCCAGGGAGTGGACATCAGCCGTTACAAGAACGTGCCGGTGCCCACCTCCTATATGGCCGCCCATTCGGACTATGACTTCGTCGGCGGCTACGATTTCTCCCGGCAGGCTGGCATTCTGCATGTGGCTGACCATCACGTATCCCCGGGCAAGAAGCAGTGGACCTGGGGCTGCGGGGACTTCGGCCACGCCTGGGATCGCAATCTGACCGATGCTGACGGCCCCTACGTTGAGCTGATGACCGGGGTTTTCACCGACAACCAGCCTGACTTCACCTGGCTCAAGCCATACGAGGGCAAGACCTTCACCCAGTACTTCATGCCCTACAAGCAGGTGGGTCTGGTCAAGAACGCCAGTGTGGATGCGGCCCTCAACCTGGAAGTCGGCCCCGAGCAGACCTTCGGAGCCGCCGGTGAGCATGAGGGGATCGAGGCCCAGGGGCTGAAGGCCGGGCAAGGGCGAGTCACCGTCTATGCCACACGGGTTCAGAAGGATGCGCACATCCAGGTCGCTGCAGATGACGGATCCATCCTTTACCAGTGGCAGGGCACTCTTGGCCCCGACAATCAGGTCAGGGCCGAATTCGAGACAGGCGATCGTCCGGCCACTGCACTGACAGCCCGGGTGGAGGACGCTCAAGGAGGGCTCCTGGTCAGCTATCGTCCGCAGCCACCAGCCGGGGGCAAGATTCCCGAGCCGGCCCAGGCCGCCGATCGGCCGGAGCGTATCGCCACCAATGAGGAACTGCTGCTGACCGGTCTGCACCTGGAACAGTACCGCCATGCCACTTACAGGCCTGATCCCTACTACCTGGAGGGGCTCAAGCGTGACCCGGGCGATGCGCGCATCAACAACGCCTATGGCCGACTCCTGCTTCGACGCGGCGACTTCGTCGGAGCAGAACAGCACTTCCGCACGGCCATCAAGCGGCTGACCTGGCGCAACAGCCAACCTTATGATTCCGAGGCTCATTACAATCTGGGTCTCGCCTTGAGCTATCAGGGACGAATGGACGAGGCCTACGACGCCTTCTACAAGGCCACCTGGGATGATGCCCAAAAGGAACGGGCCTTCTTCTGCCTGGCCTGTATCGCGGCATGTCGCGGCCAGCTGGAGCAGGCTTTGGATTTCGTCCAGCGTGCCCTGACCCGCAACACCGACAACATCAGGGCCCGCGGGTTCAAGGCCTATCTGCTGCGTCGGCTGGGCAGGCAGGATCAGGCGGACCAAGCGGTCCGCGAGAACCTGGCCCTGGATCGTTTCGACTTCGTATCCGGCTACGAGCGGGTCCTGGCAGGCGGTGATCCGGACGAGCTGTCCAGACTGATGCGCGGGGATTACCTCAACCTGCTGCGGACGGCACGTGACTATGCCGCATTCGGCGCCTATGAGGAGGCTCTACAACTACTGAGCCAGGCCGATCAGCATCAGCCTATGGTCCGGTTTTATCAAGGCTGGTATCTGCACCTGCTGGGTCGGAAGGATCAGGCCTATCAGGCCTTCCAAGCCGCGGAGGCGGCGCCTTCGGACTACTGCTTCCCCAATTCCCTGGATGATATCGCCCCCCTGCGCACGGCCATGACCATGGTCGATGGTCCCAAGGCAGCTTATTATCTGGGTTGCCTCTACTACGACAAGTCTCTGGCGGACCGGGCCATCAAGCTCTGGGAGCATTCCCAGCAACTGGACCCCGACTTCGCCACCGTTCACCGCAACCTGGCCATCGCCTACGGCAACAAGCGGCACGATTGGCAGGCCGCCGACCAGGAAATCGAGACCGCCTGCCAGCTGGATCCCGAAGATGCACGGGTCTTTCTGGAGCGGGATCAGCTTCATAGACTGATGGGCTGGAACTTCGCCCGTCGACTGAAAGAATTTGAGAAGCATCCAGAGGTTGTGGCCCGCAGGGACGATCTCTATATCGAATACCTGAGCCTGCTCAACCAGACTGGCAGCTACGAACGGGCCTATCAGCTGATGAACGACCGACGCTTCCACCCCTGGGAGGGCGGCGAGGGCAAGATCACCGCCCAATACCGAATCTCCCTGACATTGATGGCCAAGGATGCCATGGCGGCCCAGGACTGGGACCGGGCTGCTGACCTGCTGGAACGGGCCATGACCTATCCGGAGAACCTGGGCGAAGGCAAACTGGAAGGTCAGAAGGACAACGATCTGCACTACTACCTGGGGCTGGTCAGGCGAGCCGCAGGTGACGAGAAAGCTGCGGATCAGGAGTTCCGTCTGGCCTGCCTGGGTTCCGGACAGGTGGGGGAGTCGCTCTACTACAACGATCAGCCCGCCGAGATGGTTCTCTTCCAAGGGCTGGCTCATCAGGCCCTGGGCGAGCAGGGTCCGGCCAATGCCTGTTACTACCGTCTGCTGGACTTCGGCGAGCAGCACTTGGACGACAAGGTGGAAAAGGACTACTTCGCAGTCTCCCTGCCTGACTTCCTGACCTTCGATGCGGACTATACCCGCATGAACCGGGTCCACTGCCTCTACCTGATGGCCCTGGCGCGCATCGGCACAGGGCAGATCGATCAGGCTCGGGAGTGCCTGAAACAAGTGCTGGAACTGGATGCCGGCCATATCCAGGCCGGGTTGTTCACTGACGAGTTGGATCATAGAGCAATTCTTACCGGGAGGCAGGCATGACCAAGATTGCATTGACTGGAGCCTGGCAGGTTCAGTCCCCGTCTGAGCTGCAGGGAACCGTCCTGTTGCCGGGCACACTGGACACCAACGGACTCGGACATGATGATCAGGAGTTGTCTGCTGACTATGGCAGCGGCAAGCCCGGACCCATCGGCTCCCGGCTGACCAGGCGGCACACCTTCGAGGGGACAGTCAGATTGTCCCGGCAGATTCGATGGACCCCGCAGCCGGGGCAGAGGGTCTTCTTCGAGGTGGAGCGCGCTCGTCGCCTGGAGGTCAGGGTCGGTGAACGCCTGGTTGAGCCATATCGGCCTCAGACCTTGAATACCCCGCATATCTTCGAGCTTACTGGGCTGCTGACCGGCGATGACCTGCTGCAGGTGGATTCCGACAACGCCTATCAGGGCATGCCCCACGATGCCATTCTGGATTCCTCGACCGCCACTGACCACACCCAGACCAACTGGAACGGACTTCTGGGAAACATTGGCCTGCGTGTGGAGGATGACACCTTTGTCGATAGCGTTCGCGTCTACCCCCATGGCGATGTGCTGACCGTACAGGTTGATGTGGATTCGGGCCAAGGATTCCATGGCCGCCTGAGGCTCTCTTCCGATGCGCTGGCCCAGCCTCTGGAGGTCGCTGCAGATCTGGAACCTGGGCGGCGAACACTGACCTGGTCCAATCTGCCGCTCGATGCCCGAGCGGATCGCTGGGACGAATACCAGGGCTGTCTGCATGGCATGACAGTTGAACTTCTGATGCCGGACGGATCCAGGGTGCTCTCGCGGGTCAGTACGGACTTCGGCATCCGAGACTTCGCAGCCGATGAGCAGGGGAGACTGGCTCTGAATGGCAGGGCCTTCTTCCTGCGTGGCGAAGCCAATTGCGCTGAGTTTCCGCAGACCGGCTTCCCTCCCATGGACGTGGGCTCCTGGATTCGTGTTCTGGAGGCCTACCGGTCATACGGAGTGAATGTGGTCCGTTTCCACTCGCACTGCCCGCCCGAAGCAGCCTTCGTCGCGGCGGACCGCATGGGGATGATGATGCAGCCCGAGCTCTCCCACTGGGACCACCAACATGCCTTCCGGGAGGATGTCAGCTACCGCTACTACCGCACCGAACTGGAGCAGACACTGCTCTTCCTGGCCAACCACCCCTCCTTTGTCATGCTCACCCTGGGCAACGAGCTGTGGGCGGATGCGACCGGCCACCAGCGCATGGCTCAGCTCATCAAGGATGCCCGTAGCATTGACGACACCCGGCTCTATGCCAACTCCTCCAACCCGCACTATGGCCAGCTGGGCAGCGATGACTGCAACGAGGTCTACACCTCCGAGTCCTACAAGGGCCACGACCTGCGCTGCTGCTTCGCCAATATGCGTGGTTCCACCAACGCGATTCATCCGGGCACCGCCCACAATTTCGAGGACTCCATGCAGGCAGTCCGCAAAGAGTACACGGTGCCGGTCTACGGTTTCGAGGTCGGTCAGTATGAGGTGCTGCCGGACTTCCGGGAGATCGAGGAGTTCACCGGAGTCACCCGTCCTGACAATTATGCAATGATTCGTGACAGGGTCCGTGAATCTGGCCTGGACCAGAGCACTTGGCTGGACTGGGTGGCCGCCACAGGCGAACTGTCGCGGATCTGCTACCGGGAGGAGGTGGAGTCCGTCCTGCGGACCCCCTCCATGTCGGGGCTTTCACTGCTGGGTCTTCAGGACTTTCCCGGGCAGGGCACGGCCCTGGTGGGCATGATGGATGCCCATCTGTATCCCAAGCGCTTTCCCTTCGCCCGCCCTGAACGCTTCCGGTCCTTCTTCGCCGACCAGTTGCCTCTGGCAGTCATGGACCGCTACGCCTATACCAACCGGGAGAGGCTTTCAGGGACGGTCAAGGTGGCCAACTACGGCCGACGCACCCTCCGGGGTGATCTGCGGCTGCGGTTGCAGGGCCAGGGGGTTGATCTGGAGTGTGTCTTCCGTCAGGTCACCTGCCCGGTGGGCAAGCTGACCGATCTGGGAGCCTTCGAACTGGATCTGGACGGCATTGAGGGCAACCAACGCTGCCGTCTGAGTCTGGAAATTGATGGTGTGACCAACGTCTATCCGGTCTGGGTCTACCAAGACAGCCAACTTGACCGGCCAGAGGGGCTGTACGAGGCCAGGAGATTCGACCAGCAAGCACGTCGGGTCCTGGACCAGGGGGGCATGGTCTATCTGAGTCCCGACTCCACGGCCCAGTCCCTGCCCAAATCCGTTCAGGCCCACTTCTCCACGGACTTCTGGTCGGTGGGGACATTCAAGGACCAGAGCGGCACCATGGGGCAGTTCATTCAGGCCGACCATCCTGTTTTCGCCGATTTTCCGACCGACTCGCACACCGACTGGCAGTGGTGGCCCATGGCCACCCAGCGGGCGATCATCCTGCCCGAGCGCTACCAGTCCATCATCACTGAGATGGACAGCTACGCCTACCTGCGACCCATGACGCAGCTGCTGGAATGCCGTTGCGGCAAGGGCCGACTTCTGCTCTCCTCCATGGGCCTGCAGAATCTGACCGAATATCCGGAGGCCAGGGCTCTGCAGGCCAGCATCTACCGGTATCTGGGCTCCAAGGACTTCAACCCGCGCCAGAGGATCGATCCCGAGGTCATCGACCAGCTGGTCGCCTGAGTCCTGCTGTTCGCTAAAGCGCAATAAGGGGTCCGACCCGCAATTTCTGCAGGTCGGACCCCTTCTGTTCAGATGGGCTAAGTCCTATCTCAGAGGATGCCCTGGGCCACCATGGCATCGGCCACCTTGGTGAAGCCGGCCACATTGGCGCCCAGCATCAGGTCGCCCTCATGCCCGTATTCCTTGGAGGCCTGGTAGGACTTCTGGAAGATCCCGGTCATAATGTCCTTCAGCCGCTGGTCCACTTCGTCGAAGGTCCACTGCAGGCGCAGCGAGTTCTGGCTCATCTCCAGACCGGAGACTGCCACGCCGCCGGCATTGGCGGCCTTGGCGGGTCCGTAGAGCACCTTGCTGTCCTGGTAGACCTGGATGGCCTCGGGGGTGGAGGGCATGTTGGCGCCCTCGCAGACCACGGTGCATCCGTTGGCGACCAGGGCCTTTGCTGATTCCTCATCGATTTCGTTCTGCGTGGCGCAGGGCAGGGCGATGTCGCAGGGCACAGTCCAGACCCCCTTGCAGCCCTCGTGGTACTCAGCGGAGTCCACGCGGTCCGCATACTCGCGAATTCGGCCGCGGTGACCCAGCTTGATGTCCTTGACGACATCAAGGTCAATCCCGTTGGGATCGTAGACGTATCCGTTGGAGTCGGATGCCGTCACCACCTTGGCGCCAAGTTGTTGGGCCTTTTCGGTGGCGAAGATGGCCACGTTGCCCGAACCGGAGATGACGACGGTCTTGCCCTGGAAGGAATCCTTGCGCAGCGTCTGCAGAGCCTCCTGGGTGTAGTAGCACAGACCGTATCCTGTGGCCTCGGTCCTGGCAAGGGAGCCGCCGAAGGTCAGGTCCTTGCCGGTCAGAACACCCGAGTACTCGTCGCGCAGTCTCTTGTACTGGCCGAACAGGTAGCCAATCTCGCGGGACCCTACGTTGATGTCGCCGGCAGGCACGTCGGTGAACTGTCCGATGTGGCGCTGCAGCTCAGTCATGAAGGCCTGGCAGAAGCGCATGACTTCAGCATCCGAGCGGCCCTTGGGGTCGAAGTCGGATCCGCCCTTGGCGCCGCCCATGGGAAGTCCGGTCAGCGAATTCTTCAGAATCTGCTCGAAGCCCAGGAACTTGATGACCGACTCCGTCACGGTCGGGTGGAAGCGCAGGCCGCCCTTGTAGGGGCCGATGGCCGAATTGAATTGGATCCGGTAGCCGCGGTTGACCTGGACATGGCCTTGGTCATCGGTCCATGCCACACGGAATTTGACTGCACGTTCGGGCTCGACCAGGCGCTCCAGCACGCCATTGGCCTCATACTCGGGATGCCGCTCCACCACGGGCTCCAGGCTGGAGAAAACCTCGCGAACAGCCTGCAGGAATTCCGGCTGGTCGCCGTCGCGCTTCTCAACCTGCTGGTAGACGCGCTTGATGTATTCGTTGGTGAGCATCTGAGCTCCTTTGACTAGGAATGGCCGGTCCGTCCGGTCAACATACGATTGGGTCCGCCCTCAAGAGCCAACGGGGGCTCGCGGAATCTCATTTTATGTTAAATGTTTCAAAGTCGTGTCACAAGAATTTCGGCCGTTAATGTCTGACATGTGGTCATTCAAAGCCCGAAAAGTGAGAGAACGAGGACGGAAAACAAGACTGTTTGCCAAAGTTGAGTCACTATGACTCAACTTTTATTCCCAGAGAGAACATTGGGCATGAAACCACGGTTCCACAGTTTGGACAAAGTGAAGGGCAGGGAGCCCGGGAGGACAGGTCAGGATGTCCACCTGGGGTTTCGGTCCGCAGAAACTATGACTTTAAAGAATCAGGAGATGTGATTATGGCTATGTTTCCCGCATTGATGAACAATTCGATCTTCGGTGACTTCTTCGACGACCCCTTCTTCAACAACTGGCGTGACGGGCGTCGGCAGGGTCAGGGCGCCAAGAACGCGCTGAACAGCCCCTTGATGAACACGGATGTGCGTGAGAAGGACGGACAGTACCAACTCTCCATCGACATGCCCGGCTTCGACAAGAAGGACATCGGCCTGCGTCTGGAGGATGGCTACCTGATTGTCTCGGCCCAGAAGAACAGCGACCAGGGTGACAAGGACGACCAGGGTCGGTGGATCCGGCGTGAGCGCTACACCGGGTCCTGCTCACGCAGCTTCTATGTGGGCGACAAGGTCCGCCAGGAAGACATTCATGCCCACTACGCAAACGGCACCCTGGAGGTGACCCTGCCTAAGACCAGCATTGAGCCGGCTGACAACACGCAGAACATTGCCATCGAGGACTGAGGGATTCGGGCTCTTATCGGACCGCCTGAACGACTGCTATACTGATTGAGCGACAGCCGTTCAGACGGCCCTTTTGTCGTGTCAACACGCTATTGCCCAATTTTGGGTCCATCAATGCTATACTTACCATTTGGCGTGTCTTTCGGCGCGCTGTGTAACCGGCCGAGGATCGGATAGAAGGCTTATGGCAAAAGATGGTGTGATCGAGGTGGAAGGGCGTGTGGTCGAGGCCCTCCCGAATGCGATGTTCCGCGTCGAGCTCGAGAACAAGCACCTGGTGCTGGCCACCATTTCCGGCAAGATGCGCAAGAACTACATCCGCATTCTGCCCCAGGATCGGGTGGTGCTCGAAATGAGTCCCTATGATCTGAACCGCGGACGGATTACGTACCGGTACAAGTAACTAAGGTACACAAGCAAAGGAAAACCATGAAGGTCAGCCCTAGTGTGAAGAGAATCTGCGAGAACTGCCGCGTGATTCGTCGTCACGGCCGCGTCATGGTGATCTGCAAAAACCCACGCCACAAGCAGCGCCAGGGCTGAGCGGATTCCCAGCGGCAACGAACACCAAAGGCGCTGAGTCACAGCCAACAGGCTGAACCCCGGGTGCGCAGGCCCGGGCCGGGAGACCGGAAGACTCGGTGCACGACCTGCGTAGAGCAAAAAAGGAATCGCAATGGCACGTCTTGCCGGAGTCGACATCCCCAACGAGAAGCGCATAGAGATAGCCCTCACCTACATCTTCGGTGTGGGGCGTACTCGCGCCAAGGAAACACTTGCCGCGACCGGAGTGAATCCGGACACCCGCGTCAAGGATCTCACGGACGAGCAGCTCATTACGCTGCGTGATTACCTCGAGGGAAACTACAAGATCGAGGGTGATCTGCGTCGTGAGATTGACGCTGATATTCGCCGTAAGATCCAAATCAATTGCTATCAGGGCCAGCGTCACCGCCGGGGCCTGCCCGTGCGCGGTCAGCGGACCAAGACCAACGCCCGCACCCGCAAGGGACCCAAGCGCACCGTCGCCGGAAAGAAGAAGGCGACCAAGTAAGGCCGAATGCGAAGCGGGGATAAGGGTCCCCGATGGTTCGCACTAGCAATCAGTTATTCGTTATTCGTGACAAGGAAACGAGGATCAATGGCAGCAGCAAAGCAGGCCGCGCGCAAGCCTCGTCGTCGGGATCGCAAGTCGGTTCCGGTCGGGCAGGCGCATATCAAGTCAACATTCAACAACACCATCATCTCCATCACCGATCCTTCCGGTGCTGTAGTGGCCTGGGCTTCGGGCGGCGACGTAGGCTTCAAGGGCTCCCGCAAGTCCACTCCTTACGCCGCGGGCATGGCTGCCGAATCCGCAGCCCGCAAGGCCATGGAGCATGGGGTCAAGAAGGTGGATGTCTTCGTCAAGGGCCCGGGTTCGGGCCGTGAGACCGCCATCCGCTCCCTGCAGTCCGCAGGCCTGGAGGTCGGTTCCATCTCCGATGTGACCCCCCAGGCACACAATGGCGTTCGTCCTCCCAAGCGCCGTCGCGTCTGAGCACTAGAAAACCCATGAATCCACCCGCGAAGACCGGTGAGTGCACCACCGGTCGGAGCTGAAAGGATAGCAACAGTGCTTATTGCACAGCGTCCGACTCTTACTGAAGAAGTCGTCAATGCCCAGCGCTCCCGTTTTACCATCGAGCCCTTGGAGCCCGGATTCGGATACACCCTGGGCAACTCCCTGCGTCGTACCCTGCTGAGCTCCATACCCGGTGCGGCTGTGACCTCGGTCCGCATTTCGGGTGCCCTGCACGAGTTCACCACGCTGCCTGGTGTGGAGGAGGACGTCACCGAGATCCTGCTCAACATCAAAGGCATCGTGCTGACCAGTGAATATGACGAGCCTGTGGTCATGTATTTGCGCAAGAGCGGCAAGGGTGAGGCCACCGCTGGGGATATCACCCCGCCGGCCGGCGTCACCGTGGCCAATCCTGATCTGCATATCGCGACCCTGGCCGAGGATGGCGAGCTGGAGATCGAGTTTACGGTGGAGCGTGGGCGTGGATATGTCCAGGCCCAGCTCAACAAGCAGGACAATGATGAGATTGGCCGCATTCCGGTCGATTCCATTTACTCTCCTGTGCTTAAAGTCAGCTACAAGGTCGAGGCCACACGCGTCGAGCAGCGAACGGATTTTGACAAGCTGATTCTGGATGTGGAGACCAAACCGGCTATTTCGCCGCGTGACGCGGTGGCATCCGCTGGGTCGACCCTGGTCGAGCTCTTCGGCCTCTGCCGCGAGCTCAACACCCAGGCTGAGGGCGTGGAGGTCGGCCCTGAGCCTGTGGTGGAAGAGGCCGATCCGCAGATGTCCGTGCCGATTGAGGACCTGAACCTGACGCAGCGTTCCTACAACTGCCTCAAGCGCGAAGGAATCCACACCATCGGCGAGCTGGTCTCGCATACCGAGCAGGATCTGCTGGACATCCGCAACTTCGGCATGAAGTCCATCGACGAGGTCAAGGAGAAGCTTGAGGGCATGGGGCTGTCGCTGAAGGCATCCCCGCTGGGCTTCGATACCAATAATCTCGAGGGAGGCACCTTCTTCTCGCCTGATGACGAGTGAGGGATAGCAGCCTTCGTATGAGCGGGCGAGGGGGAAGGGTTCCGTTGCCTGCTGACAGCAATTCCGGGAAGTCGGATGTTCGGGCGTATGCCCACCTGTCCTCCCGGGCCGTAAGGAGATAATCCAATGCCAAAACCTAGCAAGGGCCCACGTCTGGCCTCCAGCCCGGCGCACGAGCGGCTGATGCTGGCCAACATGGCCACCAGCCTCTTCGCCAACGGTCGTATCACGACCACCCTGCCCAAGGCCAAGCGCCTGCGTCCGCTGGCTGAGCGGCTGATCACCTTCGCCAAGCGAGGGGATCTGCCTGCCCGCCGCCGCGTCATGCGTGTCATCCGTGACAAGTCTGTGGTCCACATCCTCTTCACGCAGATCGCCGAGCAGATGCAGCAGCGTGAGGGTGGCTACACCCGCATTACCAAGATTGCGCCCCGCCGCGGAGACAACTCCCCGCAGGCCGTGATCGAGCTGGTCACCGAGCCACTGTCGGCCAAGAAGGCCGTGGTCAAGGAGGCTGAGTCCGCAGCCAAGGTGGCTGCCAAGGACGACAACGCCGAGGTGGCGGCGGCCACTGATGCCGCTGTCGCCGAAGGCGCTGCCAAGGATGCTGTTGACCAGGCTGTCGAGGCCAACGAGTCCGATCAGGATGTGGCCCAGGCCGACCAGGCCGCCGAGGATCTGGAGCAGACCGCTGACAAGGCTGATCAGGCTGAAGCCCAGGCTGAGGAAGATGCCGACGTGGCTGAGGATGCCGAGAAGGCTGCCGAGTAATCGGTCTTTGTTCTGGTGACGGGGTCGGGGAGCATGGCTCTCCGGCCCCGTTTGTCATTGCTGCCAGGGAGGTCGTGATGGAGGATCAGAAGGTGGAAATGTCCCTTGTCAGGCTGCGCATGGACCTGGCCTACGACGGCGGCGGTTTCCATGGCTGGGCCCGGCAGCCAGGGCTGCGCACAGTCCAAGGCTGCATCGAGCATGCTCTGTCTCTGATTACTGGAGCCCGCAGATCACAAGGCCGGATTTCCCATAGCCAAGTTGTCTGGGAGCCAAAACTGGTCGTGGCAGGCAGGACCGACACAGGTGTCCATGCATCTCACCAGGTGGCACACTTGGACGTTCCCGATGCAGTGCTCGAATCCTGCAGGGGGCATATGGGGGTCGATGGTGTTTTGGCCCTGGAGCGCCGTCTCAGGCATCTGTTGCCTGCTGACATCGTTCTGCTCGGTCTCAGATTGGCTCCTAAGGGCTTCGATGCCCGCTTCTCCGCCCTGGAACGCACCTACCTGTATCGGGTTAGCCAGGGGGGTCAGTCAGGTGATCCACGCATGCGGGGCTATGTGCTGAACCTGGAGGGAAGCCTGGATCTGCAAGCTATGAACGAGGCTGCAGCGGAGTGTATCGGGCTGCATGACTTCGGGTCCTTCGCAAGGCCAAATCCCGGCGGCACAGCCATCCGCAAGGTCCTGGCAGCACACTGGGATCTGGTTCCTAGCGTGAATCTGTGTGAGGCTGCTCCGGGACAGAGTGTCGTCGGATACTTTCCGACCTTCATGGAGTCCGGACTGACCGTCTTTCGGATTGTAGCCGATGCATTTGCCCATAACATGGTCCGCTCACTGGTCGCGGCCTGCATTCAGGTGGGCCAAGGACGCCGGTCTGTGCAATGGTTTGCCGACAAGGTGGCCCACCCCCTGCGTGAAGGTTCCACTGGCCCCATAGACGCTCGGGGCCTGACCCTGGAACATGTGGCCTATCCGCCTGATGACCAGCTTGCTGAGCGAGCGCGGGCCATCCGAGCACGCCGGACACTTTGATATTAAGGTTGTTTTGACGGTTGCCTGCGCCACGCCGCTTGCCAGGTAGGGACTCTGTGGCATAATAGAAAAGTTGTTGTTCGGCAGTGTCGGGCAACGACCATGGTTGAGTGTCCGAGCGGTCTAAGGAGCACGCCTCGAAAGCGTGTGAGGGCAACTCCCTCCGCGAGTTCGAATCTCGCCTCAACCGCCCTTATTGGCCCCGGCCCGATGGCCGGGGCCTTTTACGTTTTATCCTGTTGCTGCCTTTCACAGTTTCAGTGGCACACTTGGAGTATCAGGTTTCATAATTGCTGCTGATATGCGGTCCATAGAAGACTGACTTTTGCGGAGTGACTGAGGCAATGGCACCCGTTTGGTTCATGGATGTCAGATGCGATTGGTCTTCCGTATACAATCTTTGACTACCTAGTTTGGCATGACCATGAGCAGCGATACTCAGCAAATAAAAAGACCGTCCAATGCAGAAGGCGATGTGGTGGTCAGCACCGGCTCGCCTCCTACATTGCACGGGTTCATACCCCCCTGCGTTCCTGTGGAATACTCCTTTGGAACACGTTCTATATTAGCACCGTCTGAAACTTTGGCGCCACTCGTAAGTTTCGTGAAATCTGCAGTAAGCAATAGTTAATGTGTTGTGCTTGATGATTGCACTTCATGATTGACCAGGTTTTGGGCATGGATGAGCAAGGGTTGCTCGCATATGCGAATGAGGGCCCTGCGAGTATGGTCCGTCCTGGACGTCAGTGCTTTGGCGCCTGCAGCAGGGCTGACGAAGTAGCCGGGTAGCCGAGATTCATGGCCATGGACAAGTGGGCTACAATTATGTCGACCAGAGCCGATGTGGCCTCCCGGTGGCTTTTCGCGTCCTGGCCGGCATCAGTTCGTATGGTGCCTGAGGAGCCGTTCAGCTTTCTCCCTACGGCCAACAGGGTCCGGGCTGTATTCATCTCGATTAGGGCGGGGGTAGAGGCCTGTATTCCGTTGGCGGGGTCGGTGGACTCTTCTGGGTGCGCCAACAGATCAGTGGTGGGATAGACCCCCTGCCGGGGATCGTGCTTGGCATGACCGACCAGAATCTGCGCGGCTGCAGTGTGCGCATCGGCAAGGGTGAGCATCCATGCGGCATCCGTCTTGCGGGCCGCGAGGACCGAGAGTTCGAATCCGGAACGGTCTTCGCCTGTGATGGCCTGATCGGCCAATTCAACGGGCAGCGCCTTGGCTAACGGGTCCAACTGTTGTGCAGCCTGCACCAGCCTCAATGTGGCTTTTTGACGGTTGGCCTGTCCGCCCTCGGAAGCTGTCAAAGCTTGGGCTGCATGTACCGTGGCTTCGTCCATGCGAGCAGGGCACTCTCGGGCCGCCTGGATCCAGGCCTGAGCCCGTCCGTCTGCCTGATTCTTCTGGAGCCGTTCCGACTGCCGTGCTCGCGTCCATGCTTGTTCGCAGGCGGTGGGGCGGAGATTGTCGGGGTCGTGTTGGCTGACATGCACGGTTGAGGGTGTGCATCCTGAGATTGTGACAGCCAGCAGAAGTACTCCGATAGCGGCCCTTATCCGTCGTGCCGGGGTCGTCGGCCGACGACTCGCCCACCCGTGGTATTCAGGAACCGGCTGTGTCTGCATGAAAGGCTAGAATAGTAGGCATTGCAGACTAAAAGAAGCACGGTCTGAATAACTTCATAGGAGGTCTTGACATGGAACTGGACCTGGCTGAAATTCATCAGCTGGCACACGAACAAGGGATTGATGCCGAGACCTTGGATCAAGCATTGAGCGAGGCCCTTCTTCTGGCCTACCAGAAATCGCCTCATGCAGCCAAGCACGCACGGGTTGAGCTGGATGAACGTGCGGGAACCTTTACCATCTGGGCACAGGACGAAATTGCTCGCGAACCCACGCCCGACGAGCCTGAACCGGGATACGATCTGGGCGAGGAATATGATGACACGCCGAAGGACTTCGATCGGCTGGCGGCCTCCACGGCCCGCCAGGTCATCCGCCAGCTCTTCCGCCAGGCAGATGATGAGCGAGTCTTCGGAGCTTTCTCGGGTCAAAAGGGCCATCTGATTACCGGAGTTGTGCAGCAGGATGCCAGCGATCCCGGCAATGTGCATGTGGCCGTAGATAATGTCGAGGCCATTCTGCCCCGCCGCGAGCAGGTGCCTGGAGAGCATTATCAGCACGGCCAGCGGATCCGTGTCTACGTGGTCAATGTGTCACGTGGGCTCAAGGGGCCGGAAATCATCGTGTCGCGTTCCCACCCGGAGCTGGTGCGCCGCCTCTTTGAGCGGGAGGTGCCTGAGCTGGTCTCCGGCGCAGTCTCCATCATGGCCATTGCCCGTGAGGCCGGGGCCAGAACAAAGATTGCGGTTCGTGCCAACACCAAGGGGGTCAATCCCAAGGGTGCGCTGATCGGCCCTGCTGGCGCTCGCGTCCGTGCCGTCATGGAGAACCTTGGACCTGAGAAGATCGACATTGTGGACTGGTCCAAGGATCCTGCCGAATTCGTGGCTGCGGCCCTGTCCCCGGCTGTGGTTCGTCAGGTGCAGATCGTCAGCGAGCCCAACCGAACGGCTATTGCCTTCATCAAGGACGCCCAGCTCTCCCTGGCCATTGGCAAAGAGGGGCAGAACGCCCGTCTGGCCGCCAAGCTGACCGGCTGGAAGATCGGTATCGAGTCCGAGGAGGCCCACCAGCAAAAATTGCGTGAGCTGCAGGCGCAATCAGCTTCGGCTGCTGGTGAAGACGCCTGAGAGCAAACATCCGACGACGCGAGTATGCTGGACCCGGTATCCCGAGTCCGGTGGTTCATGCCGTCGGCCCCGGCACAGAGACGAGGTAACACGATCATGGTCGCACGATGAGACAGGATATGTTCGCCGTCATGAAAGAGTGATCGCGCCGGTCATATGCGCGGTCCGGTAAGGAGAAAGTAAGTGCCCAAAGCACGCGTGTATGAGCTGGCCAAGGAATTTGGCGTAGACAGCAAGACTGTTCTGGCGAAATTGAAGGACATGGGCGAGTTCGTCAAGTCCGCATCCTCCACTGTCGAGGCCCCTGTGGTTCGTCGACTCAAGAATGCTTTCCCTCAGAAGGGACAGGGCGACGCTGGCCAGGCTGCTGCACGAAATGCCCGCCCCAGCAACCCTAATCATGGAGGCGGCCAGGGTCAGCACGGCCGCTCGCAGTCCGGTGGCACCCAGCAACAATCCACACCTGGGCCAAAACCCGGACAGAACCGTCGGCCCACGGCTGGCGGTGACTCGCCACGGAGCCAGCAGCGTCCCGGTGGCCACTTCCCCAAGCCTGGTGCCCCCCAGGGCAACCGCAACGAGCATGAGCAGCGCAACCAGTCCCGTGGACCCAAGCCTTCAGCCATGGGCAGGCCCGGCCCCCAGGGCTCGCGCAACAATGGTCGTCCCGGTGGCTCCAACGCTGCGGCGGCACGTCATGGCGCACGGCCGGGCGCATCCACGCCTCGTCCAGGCAATAATCCTTTCAGCCGCAAGCAGGGGATGAAGGCTCCCATGCCTTCGGATATCCCAAGGCCGCACCCCATGGCCAGGCCCACCGTCAACGACTCCCACAGGGGCCGGGGCGGATTTCGCAACGGTCGTGGCGGTCGCTCCGGACAGGGCGCCCGTCCAGGGCAGTGGGGCCATAGCCGTCCAGGCCAGCAGACCCATCAGGGCGGCGGCAGCCGTTTCGGCGGCGCTTCGTCGGCACCCTCAGGCGGCTTCCGCGGCGGTTCAGGCCGTGGTGGTCGCGGTCGCGGCGGCGCTGCTGGAGCATTCGGTCGCCAGGGAGGCAAGTCCTCCAAGGCCCGTAAGAATCGGATGGCCAAGAGGCATGAATTCCAGGAGATGAAGGCACCCGTCATTGGCGGCGTGCGCATCCCCGCCGGCAATGGTCGTACCGTCAAGCTGCGCCAGGGCGCCACCCTGGCCGACCTGGCTGACAAGATCAACGTCAACCCCGCCGCCCTGGTCACGGTCCTCTTCCACCTGGGCGAGATGGCTACGGCCACCCAGTCCCTTGATGAGGCCACCTTCCAGATTCTGGGCGACGAGATTGGGTGGAAGATCCGCATTGTCTCCGCCGAGGAGGAGGACAAGGAGCTTCTTCAGCAGTTCGACATCAACCTGGACGAAGAACGTGAGGACCAGGATGACAAGAACCTGCAGCCTAGGCCTCCTGTGGTCACGGTCATGGGCCATGTCGACCACGGCAAGACCAGGTTGCTGGACACCATCCGCAAGACCAACACGACCACCCAAGAGGCTGGCGGCATCACCCAGCGCATCGGGGCCTACCAGGCCACGGTCACCCTGGACGGGGAGGACCGCAAGATCACCTTCCTGGATACCCCTGGCCACGAGGCCTTTACGGCCATGCGTGCCCGCGGTGCCGAGCTGACCGATGTGGCTATCCTGGTGGTGGCCGCGGACGACGGCGTCATGCCGCAGACCGTGGAGGCCATCAACCACGCCCAGGCCGCTCATGTGCCCATCGTGGTGGCTGTCAACAAGATTGATGTTGAGGGAGCCAACCCCCAGAAGGTGCGCGGCCAGCTGACCGAGTTCGGTCTGGTATCCGAAGAGTATGGTGGCGACACCATGTTTGTCGACATCTCCGCCAAGCTGGGCACCAACGTGGACAAGCTCCTGGAGGCCGTCCTCCTGACTGCCGATGCCGACCTCGACCTTCGGGCCAACCCCGACATGGACGCTCGCGGCGCCACGGTCGAGGCCCGGCTGGACAAGGGACGCGGAGCTGTGGCCACCGTGCTGGTCCAGCAAGGAACCCTGCATGTAGGCGATGCCATCGTGGCAGGGTCGGCTTATGGCCGTGTGCGTGCCATGCTGGATGAGAACGGTCGGCAGATGGATGCTGCAGGTCCTTCCACGCCTGTCCAGGTGCTGGGACTTACCTCGGTGCCTACCGCCGGCGACCTCTTCCTGGTCGCCCCCGACGACCGCACTGCCCGTCAGATCGCCGAGAAGCGTGAGGCTTCGGCCCGCGCCGCACAGCTGGCCAAGCGCCGCAAGGTGGTCTCCCTGGAGAGCCTGAAGGAGCAGTTCGCCAAGTCCGAGGTGGACATGCTCAACATTGTCATCAAGGGCGATTCTTCCGGCTCGGTGGAGGCTCTGGAGGACTCCCTGATGAAGATCGAGGTCTCCGACGAGGTCGGAATCCAGGTCATCCACCGGGGCGTGGGCGCCATCACCCAGAACGACGTCAACCTGGCCACGGTCGACAAGGCCGTCATCATCGGCTTCAACGTCCGGCCTAACCGGCAGGTCCAGGACCTGGCAGACCGCGAGGGCGTGGAGATCAAGTACTACTCGGTCATCTACAACGCCATCGAGGACATCGAGGCGGCGCTCAAGGGCATGCTCAAGCCGGAGTACGAGGAGGTCACCACCTCCCACTCCGAGATCCGCGAGATCTTCCGCTCTTCCAAGTTCGGCAACATCGCTGGCGTCATGGTCCAGGACGGCACCGTCAAACGGGGCACCAAGGCTCGCATCGCCCGCAACGGGGTGGTCACCGTCAACGACCTGGAGATCTCCTCCCTGCGCCGGTTCAAGGATGACGTCAACGAGGTGTCCGAAGGTTACGAGGCAGGCATCAACCTGGGCTCCTTCAACGACATCGAGGTGGGCGACGTCATCGAGACCTACGAGATGCAGGAAGTGGAACGCAAGTAGAGCCTGTCGACTATCCGACCACATGTCGGAGGTCCGTGGCGATCCGCCCCGGTCTGGGTACTCCCTGGCCGGGGCGGATGTCCATGAAATGCGAAGATTGGTCATGGACGGTTCGAGAAAGGAATCATGATGGCTGGAAATCCCCGCGCTGTACGCATAGCAGCCCTGATACAACGGGTTGTGGCCTCCGCGCTGGAGTCCCAGATGCACGACAAGCGCCTGGCAGGGGTCACCGTCACTGAGGTCCGGGTCACCAACGACCTGCAGATAGCCAAGATCTACTGGACCCAGCTGGGTCGGTCCGGACACGAGGCCGGGGAGCGTAAGCGCGCCCAGCAGGCTCTGCGGCAGGCATCCGGCAGGCTGCGCACCCTGGTCGGTGCCCGGGCCGGTCTGCGGCTGACACCGACGCTGCGCTTCATCTACGATGAGGTGCCAGCCGAAGCGACCGAGATTGAGGATGTGCTGACCGCAGCCCGTCACAGGGACGAGGCCATGGCCAGAGCCCGGGTCAATGCCAGTTATGCGGGCGACCCCGACCCGTACCGGCATGACGACGAAGAAGAGACCGATGGGTCGGACTCCGTCCTTGACGAATCTGCCGCAGAGGATACGGATGAAGCCGACCGCTGACTCGTCGGATGGTATGGAGTCAGGCACCGGTGAACCGACCTCGGGCCTCATCCTTGTTGACAAGCCGAGCGGTGTGACCAGCCATGACGTGGTGGCTGCCGTCCGTTCTTGCCTCGGCATACGTCGCGTGGGCCATGCCGGGACCCTGGATCCCATGGCCACTGGTCTGCTGATCGTAGGGTTCGGCCAGGCCACGCGGTTGTTGACGGTCATCGTCGGCCATGACAAGGCCTACCGGGCCACCATGCGTCTGGGACTGGGCACCACCACGGACGATGCGGACGGGGATTTGCTGCCGGTGCGTCCTGGAGCTGCACAGAGGGCGGATGATCTGACGGCCCAGTGTCTGCAGGATTTGATTGATCGCTGCTTCACCGGCTGGATAGACCAGGTGCCTGATGCCTTCTCCGCCATCAAGGTCCAGGGCAGGCGGTCCTATGACCTGGCTCGTGCAGGCCAGGAGGTCAGGCTGGAACCCAGACGTATTCGGATTGCGTCCTTCCGTCTGCTCGACTTCCGTCGTGTGGAGTTGCCCGACCAAGGCGCCAGGGTGGTCGATGTGGATGTGGAAGTGACCTGCTCCAGCGGCACCTACATCAGGGCCCTTGCTCGCGATTTGGGCGAGCGGCTGGATCTGGGCGGCCACCTGACCGCCTTAAGAAGGATTCGCGTGGGCCCGTTCGACCTGGAGGATTCCAATCTGGCATCCAGGGTTGTGGGCGGTAAGGCCGTCCCCCGCACCTACCGGAACCGACAAGGTCAGACCGTTGTTCGCAACCGTATGGTCCCGGACCACGACCGGCAGGGCATGTTGGATGGCTCGCTGAGTCTCGTGCAGGCGGCACGCATGAGCATGCCCGTCCTGAACCTGGATGCCGACCAGGCCGCCAGAGTGGCCAATGGCGGATTCTTGGATCTGTCTGTAGCCGAGCCCACGGCAGCCCTGGTCGGACCTGAGGCCAGGCAGCGACTGGCTGCCATCCTGGTGCCCAGTTCACGAGGCGGGGCCAAACCGGATGTGGTCTTCCATCCCGAGGCTTGAATGTGCAGGTCCGTGTTTGGCCTCAGGGTCTTGTCAGGATGAGACGGTGGGAATACAGTGCTTAAGGAATTTTCGGCGCCCGGGTTCGGGGGCCGCCATGACCAAGTGATGGGAAACGGATGAAGGTCAGCCAGGTCAGCCCGGATGAGTCGGGTATTGTCAGGTGGCCGGGAACCTTGGGGGGCCGGTCCAGCGTGGTTACCATAGGTGTCTTCGACGGCATGCATCGGGGTCATCAGGCCATCCTGCGCCGGGTGGTCGAGCTCGCTGCCAAGGATCGGGACCGGCCCATGGCCCTGGTCTTCGACCCTAGTCCCAAACTGGTCCATAGCTATGCCGACAGCCATGACATGATTGAACCGCCCTCGGATCTTATTCGCCATGACCCTGATCAGATCATGCCGATGGAGGAGCGCTTGCGGCTGATGGCCCAGCTGGGACTGGATCAGGTTGTGGTGGTGCGATACACGCTGGCTTTTGCCGCCAAGTCCTATCGATTCTTCCTCAAGCAGCTAACCGAACAGCTGGCCATGCGAACGCTGGTACTGGGCCGCGATGCGCAGATGGGCGCTGGCCGGGTCGGCGATATCAAGGCCATTGGCGACCTGGCGGACACTGGACTGTTCAACCTGGAAGTCGTGAAAGATCAAGGACCCGGGGACTGCACCCTGCCTGACGCTGACGGCCTGGAACGGCGTCGGGTACGAGCCTGGAGCAGCTCGCACCTTCGGCAGCTGATCCTGGATGGCGATGTGGATACGGCACTGGATATTCTGGGCCGGCCGCACATGGTTCAAGGCACAGTGGTCCATGGGGAACAGCGGGGTCGTCGCTTGGGATTTCCGACTGCGAATCTGGACCTCGACAGCCAGGGGATGATGCCCGCTGATGGAGTCTATGCAGGCTGGCTGGTTGACCTGGGACTGCCTACGGATCCGATGGCGACGCCGGAGGGCCGGGAGGGTCGGCTGGCCCAGGGCTCGCCCTGGCGGATGCCTGCTGCCATCTCCATCGGCACCAAGGAGACCTTCCTGGCCCCGGGCCAACAGATGCCGAGAATCCTGGAGGCCAATGCCGTCCGGCCGGATTGGGTGGACCTGTACGGCCACCGGGTCCGGGTGGAGTTCCTCAGCCGTCTGCGCGGTCAGAAGCGGTATACGGGCGAGGAGCCCCTCAAACGACAACTGGCCCTGGATGCCAATCGCACCTTGGAGCTGACCAAGGCTGCAGGAAGAGTGTTTACCGCTGACTAAAAGCTGTAAAGCTGAAAGTACTTTGTAACTCACAGCCCCCGGAAGTGGCTGAAGAACTCCCTGGTGCGTGGATTCTCAGACTCGTCCATGACCTCTTGTGGCGTGCCGTTCTCGGCGATGACACCGTCCAGCAGCAGAACCACCCGGTTGGCCGCATGATGGGCGAAACTCATCTCGTGGGTGGCCATGAGAATGGTGGTGCCACCGGCGGTCAGCTCCGAGACCATAGCCAGGACCTCGCCCACCAGCATGGGGTCCAGGGCTGAGGTGATCTCATCCAGCAGAAGCAGTTCAGGGTCGGTCATCAGGGCTCGGACGATGGCCACACGCTGCTGTTGACCGCCGGAGAGCTGGTCTGGGTAGGCTCCGGCTTTCTTCCTCATGCCGATTCGATCCAGCAGTTCCAAAGCACGTTCCCTAGCCTGGTCCTTGGGCATGCCATGAACCTTGATGGCTCCCAGAGTCACATTTTTCAGGACGTTCATGTGGGGAAAGAGGTTGAACTGCTGAAAGACCACGCCTATTCTGGCCCGGCAGGCATCCTGGTTGATCCTGGGATCGGTGATGTCGGTTCCGCCCAGCCAGATTCTACCGTCGTTGACGGTCTCCAGCAGATTGATGCACTTCATCAGGGTGGACTTGCCCGACCCGGAGGGACCCAGCAGGGCCACGGTCTCATGAGGCATGATGGTCATGGAGATGCCGCGCAGGACCTTGTTGCCCCCAGGGTAGGTTTTTCGCACATCCTCCAGACGGAGCACCGGCTGATCCTGATCGGTGCCTGCCTGTTCGCTCATACCATGCCTCCGCTCTGTTCGCGCTTGCGCAGCCGGTTGGAATACCAGTCGTTGAGAAGAATGAAGGGGACCGAGGTGGCGATGAAGAGCACCGAGGCCACCACGTAAGGGGTGAAGTTGTAGGAGGTGGCCACAATGATCTGGGCCGCTCTGACCGCGTCTACGGCTCCCAGAACCGAAATCAGCCCCACGTCCTTTTGCATGGAGATGAAATCGTTCATCAGTGCCGGAGCCACCTTGCGCAGGGCCTGGGGGATGACTACCAGACGCATGGTCTGCCCGGAGGTCAGGCCCAGGGAGCGTGCTGATGCCCTCTGGGAAGGGCTGACATCCTGGAAGCCGGCTCTCAGCACCTCGGCGATGTATGCCGAATAGGAGAGGATGACCGCCACGGTGCCCAGCAGTGCAGCCGGAATCCGGTTGAAGATGGCCAGTCCGGGGATGCCGAAGCCTATCAGGTAGAGGACCACAATCATGGGGATGCCCCGCATGATCGTGGTATAGACCTGGGCCAGCACCCGCAGGGGGAAGAGCAGTGGGTTCCGGCTGGTGCGGATCATGGCCAACAGGGTGCCCAGCAGGGCCACGCCGATGACTGCGAAGAAAAGGACCTCCAGATTGAGCCAGAGCCCTTGGAGGACCTTGGGGAAGGCTTGAGCGAAGTAGGCGCCGGAGAAAAACGACTGCTTGACTCGGGGCCAGCCGGGTGAGGCGTGCAACCCCAGGGCGATCAGCAGGGCCAATACAAGCGTACTGGCGATGCTGACCGCCACGGAGCGCAGATTCTGTCGACGGCCGTAGCGTTCCCGTTCCCGTTGGATATCGCTGACCGCGTACCGTGCCGAGGTGGCCATGAACGACAAGGTTTCCTTTCTTCTCTCAGCCCAGGGTAGGCAGGGAGGTGTAGACGTGCAGCCACTGCTTCTGCAGCTTGTCCAGGGTTCCATCCTTCTTCAGGGCGGTGACAGCCTTGGAAGCGGCCGGGGTCAGCTTGGAGCCCTTGGGCAGGACTATGCCCATGCCCTCCGGGTCCTGCGAGCCCTTGATCTGCCCGAGGATCTTGGCGTTCTTGACCTGCCCGGAATCGACCATGGTCACGGCTGAGGGAGTGTCCACGACAAGCGCGTCGATCTGATTGGCATCCAAGGCCTGGGACGAAGCCACGTCGTCGTTGAAGGTGTCGATGTCAGGCTTGACCAGCTTGTGAGCCATCTCGTATGAGGTGGAGCCGACCATGGCCCCTATCTTGGCGTCCTTGATCTGGGCGAGGGAGGTTGCGGAAGCGTATGGAGAATTGTTTCTGACTACCAGCGACTGGGTGGAGTTGTAGTAGCTGGGTGTGAAGTCCACAGCCTGCCGACGCTCCGGGGTGATGGAGAACTGCTGGATGTTCAGGTCGTAGTCCTTGCTTCCCGGGGCGATGGCGGCATCGAAGGTGGTCCGGGTCCAGGTGACGTGTGCCTTGTCGAAGCCCATTTTCTCTGCTACGGCATAGGCCACGGCCGCCTCGTAGCCCTTGCCGGATTCGGGCTTGTTGTCCTGCACGTATGGGGCGTATGCCGGGTCTCCGGTGGCAATGGTCAGGGTGCCGGGCTTGATGGTCTGCTGGGTGATGTCCTGCTTGTCTGCTGACTGCCCGCTGTTGCTCGATGAGGAGCCACAGGCCGCGCCGGCCATGAGCGTGACTGCCGTGAGTGCGGCCGCTGTCAGCCTGCGTATGGTTTTCCTGGTGAAGATGGTCATGCTGATCTGCTCCTCGCGATGATGATGGGTGTCGGTCTTCCAGCGACTCCATCCTAGTCCGGCAGGTTAACGAGTCGGCAGGTGAACGCCATATGATGCGATAGGAGACCAGCGGCCATCGGGTTCAGACCAGGTCCAAGGCCTCCAGGGCTTCGGCCAGATAGGTGACCTCGACCACCTCTAGTCCTTGAATGGACTTTCGGCCTCCTGAGTGCCGGTCGGGCGGGACCAGTGCCCGGGTGAATCCCAGCCGGGCAGCCTCCTGCAGCCGGTGGTTGAGCTGAGGCACCGGCCTGACCTGTCCGGTCAGGGATATCTCGCCCATGGCACAGGTTGTGCGCAGGATGGGCCGGGACTTGGCTGCACTGGCCAGGGCGGCCACGATGGCCAGGTCGCACCCGGGCTCCTTGGCCAGTCCGCCGGCGATGGTGGACACGTACAGGTCCCGTGTCAACAGGTTGACGCGGCCGTGGCGGTAGAGCACCGCAGCCAACATGGCCAGGCGGTTGGCGTCGATTCCGTTGGTGTTGCGACGGGGTGTGGGTAGTACAGAGGTGGTGACCAGGGCTTGGATCTCGATGGGCAGACTGCGGTGGCCGTCCAAGGTGAAGGTCACGCAGGTGCCCTCCACCTCCTGCCCGGTCGTGGACAGGAAAAGCCCCGTAGGATCGCTGACCTCCTCGATGCCCTGCTCGCCCATGTCGAAGCAGCCCACCTCGTCGGTGGGGCCGAACCTGTTCTTGACGGCCCTCAGTAGGCGCAGGGCGGTTTGGGAGTCGCCCTCGAACTGGCAGACCACATCGACCAGATGTTCCAGAGTCCGCGGCCCGGCGATGGAGCCGTCCTTGGTCACGTGGCCGACCAGGAGGATGGGGATGTCGTGCGACTTGGCCATGTCGATCAGGCTGATGGCCACCTCGCGCACCTGGGTGGATCCTCCGGCAATGCCATCAACCTGGCTGGAGACGATGGTCTGGGCGGAGTCCACAATGGCCAGTGCCGGCTTCTCGCGCTCGATCAGCCCCAGCACTGTGGCCAGGTCGGTGGTCGAAGCCAGCAGCAGTGAATCCTTGAGCGCTCCCACCCGACTGGCCCGCATCCGGACCTGGGCCTGGGACTCCTCGCCTGATACGTAGAGCACTTTGCTCCCCTCGCTGCCCCGGTCTGCCACCCGGCCGGCGGTCTCCAGCAGGAGGGTGGACTTACCGATGCCCGGCTCACCGGCCAAGAGAATGACCGACCCGGGTACGATGCCCCCGCCCAGGACCCGGTCGAACTCCTCGAATCCTGTAGGAATGCGCTTTACCTGGTCCGTGCCTACCCGGGTGATAGGCCGGGCCAGGCCAGTCTTCGGGGGCGCAGGTGCCGTATGGCTGCCGCCGGAAGAGGACAGACCCCCGCCTGCACCTACGACACGGGCTTCGTGAAATTCCTCGATGGTTCCCCACTGGCCGCATTCCGGGCAGCGTCCGAACCATTTGCCGCCGGTCCAGCCACACTCCGTGCACACGTATTGCGTCGTCGTCTTGGCCATACCTGCACGCTATCGGGATTCAGGGACGAGTAGCTGGGCTTTTACGTCATCTTCGCAGTGCCGACACCCTGCCCATGAGAGAATGGAGACATGGCTGACAATCCTTCTGCACCCCTGTCCTCTTCCTCTGACTCCTCCGCGCACGCCAAGCAGCGCCGTCGACGGATCGGTCTGGTCATCGCCCTGGCGGCGGTGGTGGTCCTAGTGCTCCTATCGGCCTTTGTCTGGCCTCACTGGGCGGTGCGCAGCCAGGAGCCCGTCGCTCAGGCTTCGGCCTCCGCATCTTCGCAGCCTTCGCAATCCAGCAGTCCCAAGGCCACTGCGGTGCCCCTGCCCGATTCGGCCTCCGAGCTGCTCAAGGCCATGCCCGATACGGTAGGCGAGTTCGCCCGCGTCAAGGCGGATTCTGATAGCGAGTGGAGCACCCATACACCTATTGAGGAGTACAACCTGGTCTACTCCACCGGCAAGTCGGGCGGGGATGTGACCCTTCACCTGGCTCAGTGGTCCAGGAGCGAGGATGCCAAGGCACTCTATGACAGCCAGTCCACGGGCATGTCCGGTAAGGAGCTGGCCTCGGGCAATGTTCGTAGCGGCGGCACGGTCACCGGATCCTACCTGGAGAAGGCGGATGGCGACGACGAGCACAAGGCCCTGGTCATCTGGCAGAATGATACAGTGGTCTTCCGTGCCCAGGGCCAGCGGACTGCGCTGGAGGCTTTTTACAAGGCCTTCCCGCTTTAGTCGTCCCGTAAGCGGTGTACGATAAGCAAGTTGGACACTTCCAGGTAACTAAGGATCGGAGGCTCGGATGGGTTCTGTCATCAAGAAGCGCCGCAAGCGGATGAGCAAGAAGAAGCACCGCAAACTGCTGCGCAAGACTCGTCACCAGCGCAAGTAGCTTTATGACTTATGGCCCATCAGGGTCAACGAAGCCCCCCGCATCGAATGGACGCGGGGGGCTTCATGTTCATATCATCGCTGGTCATCGTGGCCAGCCGGATGCTCCCAGGCTTTTAGGTGCCGTCAGCCGGGAGGCAAGATGTTCGCTGATGATCACTTGTTGGCGTTGGTCATGACCCGGGGCCCGTTGGGGTCGCCCACGATGACTGTGTCGACCATGTTGAGGAAGAGGCCGTGTTCCACGACACCCACGGTTGTGATCAGGTCCTGGGCCAGATCCTGCGGGTGCTCGATCCGATCCAGATGCAGATCGATGATGTGGTTGTGCTCGTCGGTCAGAACCGGCTGCCCCTGGCCGTCCAGTCGCAGGACCGGGTTGTATCCGCGCTCCTTGAAGCGATCCAGGACGTGTCGCTCGCCGAAGGGGATGACCTCCACTGGCAGGGGGAAGCGGCCGATGGTGTCGACCACCTTGGACTCGTCCACAATCCAGACGATCTTTCGGGAGTTGACTGCCACTATCTTCTCCCAGAGCAAGGCTGCGCCGCCGCCCTTGATGCCGTTGAAATCCTTGTCGACCTCGTCGGCGCCGTCAATGGTGACATCGATGTGATCCACCTGGTCGATGTCGACGATGTGGATTCCGTAGCCTTCAGCCTGCTCCTTGGTCCGCCGGGAGGTGGTCACGCCGGTGAACTCCAGGCCCTCTTCCTTGACGCGCCGTCCCAGTTCATCCACGAAGAACCGGACTGTGGATCCGGTGCCCAGTCCGGCGGTCATGCCGTCCTCGACCAGCTTGGCTGCCTCGATGCCGGCGGCCTTCTTCAGTTTGTCCTGCTCGGTCTTGTCCATACACGCTCCTTCATGCCCGCATGTACTCAACGACTGATGTCTGCGGGTCTTGTTGATTCAGGTTCACTCCAGTGTAGACGATGGCCCCTGACGGTCCATGATCCCCTCAGTCCCTCACTTCGATTGCGTGTAGACGAAAAGGTGCCTCATGGATGGTCACGTATCCGTCAGGGTCGATGTCAGCGTCCAGATCGATGCTGCCGACGATGTGCAGGTCCTGTCCGGTGAACATGCTGCTGCCGGATGGGGGTGGCGTGATGCGGATGCGGCCGCTGGCTCTCAGCCCCCGGGCGCCGGAATTCTTGGTCTCCTGGTCAACAGTGTCGGTATTTGAAGTGTCCTTCAAATCCGGTGAGACTTCGTCTTCCTGACCATCGGCTATGTCGGGGTCGGGTGTGACATTGGCTGCGTCAGCCGTCGCTGCCACAGATTCGGCCTGTTCGGAATCCACAGCCTCGGACTCGACGGCGATTTCAGCCAGGTCTTTCTGATCTTCCTGGTCCAGGCGAACCTTCTTGTGGCCCAGCTCGTCCAGAACTTGGGGTCCTCCGTCCAGCTCAGCCTTGACTGCGGACGGCACCTGAGTGCCCTTGGCGTAGGGGGAGGCCAGCAGCGAGCGCCAGCCTTCGATGGGCAGACAGCCTTCCCGGTCGCCCTTGCCTGCAGCTGTGGCGTAGCCGCGGGCCAGAGTGTCAACTTTCTCGTTGAAGGTGTCGCCGGCGTGGCCCTTGACCCAGACAAACCTGACCGATCCGGTCCGTGCCTGGATCTCCCGGTCGATGGCTTCAATAAGCGGGCGGTTCTTGACCGGCTTGCCCTGTGAGTTCTTCCAGCCCTTCTTCTTCCACCCGGGCACCCAGGTGGTGGAGCAGTTGATGGCGTATTGGGAGTCGGTTTCGATGACCAGCGGGCGCTCGCCTGGATGGGCGCGCAGGGCCTGCAGCACGGCGCACAGTTCGCCGATCTGATTGGTGCCGTTGCTGGCGCCTCCCGCATCCGCGTCGCCGCCCTCGTGATCGGCCCAGGCCCAGCCCATGGGGCCATTGGGATTGCTTAGTGCGCTGCCGTCGGTGGAGACGACCAGATTCTTGTCATTGGTCATGGTTCCAGTCTAAGCAAGAAAACAGAAACCCCCGCGCCAGCGATGGCTGATGCGGGGGAGGGAAGGCAGGCGGTCTTGTCTGCAGCTCAGCCCAGGGCCTTGGCGACCACTTGGTCGGCATCGTCCAGAACCTGGTCCAAGGCCTCAGGGGAGACGAAGGATTCAGCGTAGACCTTGTAGATGTTCTCGGTGCCGGAGGGGCGGGCAGCGAACCAGTTGTTCTGGGTGGTCACCTTGATGCCTCCGATTTTGGCCCCATTGCCCGGGGCCTCGGTCAGCTTGGCGGTGATGGGCTCGCCGGCAAGAGTGGAAGCCGTCACATCGTCGCCGTTCAGCTGGGCGAACTTCTGCTTCTGCTCCAGGGTGGTCGGGGTGTCCACCCGCTTGTACCAGCTTTGGCCGAAGCGCTCCACCTGCTCTTGGTGGAGCTGGGCCGGGTTCTTTCCTGTCTTGGCTGTGATTTCGGCAGCCAGGAGGTCGGGAATCAGCCCGTCCTTGTCGGTTGTCCAGACACGGCCGTCCCGGCGCAGGAAGCTCATCCCGGAGCTCTCCTCTCCTCCGAAGGCCACCTCGCCCTTGAAGAGGGGGTCAACGAACCACTTGAAGCCCACAGGCACCTCGATCAGCCTGGCACCGATGGAGGCAGCCACGCGGTCGATCAGGGAGGAGGAGACCAAGGTCTTGCCGATACCGGCACCCTGGGGCCATCCGGGTCGGTTGCCCGAGAAGAGGTATTCCACGCAGACGGCGATGTAGTGGTTGGGGTTCATAACGCCGGTCCCCGGGCAGACAATGCCATGCCGGTCGGCATCCGGATCAGTGCCACCCACCAGGTCGTAGGAATCCCAGGCCCCGGCGTTGAGGCGATCCACCAGACCCTTCATTGCATATGGGGAGCTGGGATCCATGCGGATCTTCCCATCGTGGTCGATGGTCATGAACCGCCAGGTCGGATCCACCTCAGGGTTGACGACGCCAATGTTCAGGCCGTACTTTTCATTGATCAGCGGCCAGTAGTTGACCGAGGCGCCGCCTAGCGGGTCAATGCCCAGACGGACCCCGGAGGATCTGATCAGATCAAAGTCGATGACATTGCCCAGATCGGCCACGTAGTGCTCCCGGTAGTCGAAGCGCTCCACCAGGTCGGATTTGATGGCATCCTCGAAGGGAATCCGCCTGACCTGTCTGTAGTCGCCCAGAAGCTCGTTGGCCCGTTGGGCGACTGCGTTGGTGGTTTCGGCCGGAGCCGGACCGCCTGTGGGCGGGTCATACTTGAATCCGCCATCAGTGGGCGGGTTGTGGGAGGGGGTGACCACGATGCCGTCGGCCAGATCCTTGCCGGAGAAGCGCTGGGTGCCGTCGGCTGCCCGGTTGTGTGTCAGGATGGCCTGGGAGACGGTGGGAGTGGGAGTGTAGTCATCATTGGCATCGATGCGCACCCGGACTCCGTTTGCGGTCAGGACCTCGATGGCCGTCTTCCAGGCGGGCAGAGAGAGGGCGTGGGTGTCGCGGCCCAGGTAGAGCGGACCGGTTACCCCGTCCTTGGCCCGCTGTTCGGCTATTGCCTGGCTGATGGCCACAATGTGGGCCTCGTTGAAGGATGTGGCCAGGGCGGAGCCACGATGCCCGGAGGTGCCGAAGGACACCCGCTGGGAGGGGATGGAAGGGTCGGGGACGAGATCGTAGTACCTGCCGATCAGATCGTCGACGTTGATCAGATCTTCGGGGCTGGCAGGCTTGCCCGCATTCTGTGCTGTCATGGCTCCCATCATGCCACCCCGGCATGAGAAAGCGGACAGATGCGCAACAGGCTCCTTGGGTCTGAGTCAGAAGGCCTTAGTCAGACTGCGGCACTCGCACGTCCAGGGCCTGGCGTTCCACGCTGAGTGCGATGTGGCGGGTCTCGCCCAGAATATCGCCGTCCACCTGGGCCAGGGCGGGCTTCTCCAAGCGGATTTCCGCCTTGGTCCCCTGCAGCTGGACGATGGTGGAGTTGGTCGACAGGGGGCTCTGGCTGGACTTGCGGGTGATGGTCTGATGCATAACGTCACCGAAGAGGTTGGCCCAGCCGATCAGGCCGGCGGAGGTGTCGATGATTTCGAAGTCCAGGATGCCGTCATCGTAGGAGGCGTCGGGCATCAGGGAGAATCCTGGAATCTCCCCGCAGTTGCCGGCCATGAAGGTGCGGAAGGTCACTGAGGTATTGGTCTGCGTGACTTGGTCGGGCCGGGTGATGGCGATGTCGGCGGTGTACTTGGGTGCGAACAGATGCTTGGCGCCGCTAATGAAATAAGCAAGCCAGCTGACGGTCTTCTTCAGGTTGGGGTCGGTGTCATCGATCATCAGGGCGTCGAAACCGATGCCGGCAATGATCAGGAAGGCGTGACCATGGCCTTGCTCCTGACCGTCTGCATCGAGCAGGGCCATGCGACCCACATCCACCTGGGTGGACCCGTGCGAGGTGGCCACGGCCAGGGCAGCGTCCAGATCGCCTACGGGAATGCCCATGTTCCGTGCGAAGAGGTTTCCGGTCCCGATTGGGATGATGCCCATGACATGGTCGCTGGAAGCCATGGCGCTGGCTACGGTGCGCACGGTCCCGTCCCCGCCCACGGCAACGACTACGTTGGCCCCACGCTCCAGTGCCATGCGGGCACAGGCTTTCCCGTCCCGATCCAGCTGGGTTTCGATGAAGCTGAACTCGCTGATGCCCTTGTTCCGGCAATATTGCTGGATGTGTTCACGGGCGGCGGCGGCCTGGGGCTTGGAGGGGTTGATTACGAAAGCGTAGCTGAGCTGGTCGTCGTCCCGGGCCAGGATCTGCATGGCGAACCTATGCCGTCTTTGGGCACGGACGATCAGCACCACCGCAGTGACGACAATGGCCGCCGCTGCCAGGATGGTGAGGATGACGACCGCTGGAATTGGCATGACTCTATTTTGCGCGCCGTGCCGACCCGATATCTCTGGGTGTGTCCGACGTGAACGAACCCTCTACAGCAATCACGCTGACAGTATGAGCTGATTGAGTTGTGAAAACCGCAAAGTTAAGATGGCACTCGGTCCATGTGGTCCCCTCGGTCTGGAGTTGCAACGGCTCCGTGCGCTGGGAGTCTGGGAAAGCCCGGGGGTGTGGGAAGAGGAGGCAGGCATGGATAAGTACAAGAGCGTGTTCGACATCATAGGTCCCATCATGATCGGACCCTCCAGTTCGCACACAGCTGGGGCAGTGGCCATTGGTCGGGTTGGCCACATCCTTGCCGGAGGTGTTCCGAACCGTGCTGATATTCATTATTATGACTCCTTCGCCCGCACGCATAGCGGTCACGGTACCGACTATGCCATTATCAGTGGCCTGTTGGGTTTTGCACCGGATGACCCCCGGGTACCTGATGCCATTGGCATCGCCCGCAGACAGGGTATGGAGCTGACCTTCCATGAGGAGGACGAACCCAGTCCCATCGACCACCCGAACACCGCTGTTCTGGACTTGCAGGGCCCAGCCGGTCGGGTGATCTACGCGGCTTGTTCCATCGGGGGCGGGACCATTGAAGTGCGGCGTATCAACTTGGACGGCTGTCTGATCACTCCTCCAGGGCTTCTGCCCATCCTGCTGGTGGAACTGGATGAATCCGAAAATGACGCCGGCCGGCGTTTGGAGCACATACGCAATCTGCTACGGGAAGAGGGCGTGACCAAGCGGACCAGATATGAGCCCGAGGGGCCGGCCGGCATGGCGGTGTACGAGTTCGATTTGGACAATCCGCTGTCCGCGCAGCAGCAGAAGCAGATCGCGGATCACTCGTGCCGGATGATTTATATCGACTAGGAGGCATGGCGCATGTTCACTTCGATCGCTGAACTCGTGAGTATGGCCGAAGAGCGCGGCTCGTCGATATCTGAAGTTGCCATCGATGAGGAGGTGCGGCGTTCGCACCAGACCCGTGAACAGATATGGAAGAGAATGGCCAGGAACCTGCAGGTTATGCAGGCTGCCGTCGCCAGAGGGTCCCAGGGCGATGGCGTGTTTTCCAAGACTGGGCTGAGCGGTGGCCAGGCGGCGCTGCTGGAGCATTACCGGAAGACGCGAACCAGCCTGAGCGGTGATGCCATCTTGCAGGCCGTCGAGGCTGCCATGGCTACCAATGAGGTCAACGCGGCCATGGGCATCATCTGCGCGACGCCTACGGCCGGCTCTTCGGGCACCCTGCCCGGAGTGCTCACTGTGCTGAAAAATCGACTGGGGCTGGATGACGATGGGCTGATCCGCTGCCTGTTCACTGCAGGGGCTTTCGGTCTGGTCACGGCCAACAAGGCGATGATTTCCGGGGCTACAGGCGGCTGTCAGGCCGAGGTGGGCAGCGCATCCGGCATGGCTGCCGCTGCAGCGGTTGAGGGCGCAGGGGGCGATCCTGATGCCTGTGCCCAGGCTTTCGCCATAGCCATGAGCAATCTGCTGGGCCTTGTCTGCGATCCCGTGGCTGGCCTGGTGGAGGTGCCTTGCGTAAATCGCAACGCCATCGGAACCGCCAACGCTTTGATTGCTGCTGACATCGCCTTATCGGGCGGCGTCAGCAGGATTCCGCCCGATGAGGTCATCGCAGCCATGAAGTCCATAGGCGAGAGCATGCCCTCATCACTGAGGGAGACTGGTGTCGGCGGGCTGGCGGGCACCCCTACCGGCAAACGGTTCCGCAAGACTGTATTCGGCAAATGATGCGGGGCGGTCGCATATAAGCGACGGATGGTTCCCGTCTGCCTTCCTGTCTCGGCCGCTCCCCATGGCTGGTCGCGGCAGAGGCCATAAGGCTTGGAAAGAGGTGTGCGGAGCCGGTTTTCGTGTCCCCTGAAAGTCATACAATTCAGATATGTTAGATATCAGGTTCATTCAGGAACATCCGGATGTTGTCCGTGAATCACAGCGCAAACGCGGCGAATCGGTCGAACTCGTCGACGAAGTGCTGAAGGCGGACAGCGAGCGCAGGGCTGCACTCCAGGATTACGAGAGCTGCAGGGCCGAGCAGAAGTCGCTCGGCAAACGCATGGGTTCGGCCTCTCCTGATGAGAAGGCCGATCTTCTGGCCCGGACCAAGAGCCTGTCCGAGAAGGTGAATGCCTGCAAGTCAGCCTCTGACGAGGCCAACGCCAGGTACACCGATTTGATGTGGAAGTTCAGCAATGTGGTGGAGCCTGAAGCGCCCGAGGGTGGCGAGGACGACTACGTGGTGGTCAAGAAGATCGGCACTCCGCGCGACTTCGCCAAGGAGGGCTTCGAACCCAAGAACCACCTGGACCTGGGCGTTGGCGTGGCCGGCATCGATATGCGCAGGGGCGTCAAGGTCTCAGGTTCCCGCTTTTACTTCCTGCGTGGAGATGTGGCCCGGCTGGAGATTGCCATGTTGACCATGGCCGTGGACCAGGCCATGGAGCATGGATTCATTCCTACCATTACACCCACCTTGGTCCGCCCTGAGGTCATGGCCGGCACCGGATTCCTGAATGCCCATGCCGATGAGATCTATCGCCTGCGCGAGCCTGACGACCAGTATCTGGTGGGCACATCGGAGGTCTCCTTGGCCGGCATGCATGAGGATGAGATTCTGGACCTGAGCAAGGGTCCGCTGCGCTACTGTGGCTGGTCCAGCTGCTACAGGCGAGAGGCTGGCTCGGCCGGCAAGGACACCATGGGCATCATCCGTGTCCACCAGTTCGACAAGGTGGAGATGTTCGTCTACTGCAAGCAGGAGGACTCCCGCGACCAGCACCAGCAGCTGTTGGCTATGGAGCAGGAGATGCTGGCCAAGGTGGACGTGCCCTACCGGATCATCGACACCGCCGCAGGAGACCTGGGGTCCTCGGCTGCGCGCAAGTTCGACTGCGAGGCCTGGGTGCCCACCCAGGGTCGCTATCGCGAGCTGACGTCAACCTCCAACTGCACCGAGTACCAGGCCCGCCGTCTCAACGAACGCGAGCGGTTGGAGGACGGCTCTACGCGTCCTGTCAGCACCCTGAACGGGACCCTGGCCACCACCCGCTGGTTGGTCGCCATCCTGGAGAACCATCAGAACGCCGATGGCTCTATCGTCATCCCTGAGGCCATGCGCTCCTATGTGGGCGGCAAGGAGGTTATCGAGCCCAAGACCTGGGAGGCCTGAGCCGCCTCTGTCGGAAGCAACCGACATTCCGTTGGTGGTTGGACCAACCTTGATGTCGTATGATGAGTGACGTGCCTAATTGGCACGTCTTTTGGACAGGTGTCTGAGCGGCCGAAAGAGACGGTCTTGAAAACCGTTGTGGCGCAAGCCACCGCGGGTTCGAATCCCGCCCTGTCCGCCTGGTTGATGCCCCGGAGCCATATCCGGGGCATTCTTGTATTCGCTGAACCTTCTGCCCCCGGTCCTGAGGTCAGTAATTGGAACAGCGGTTTGGGCAGGTACCTGGTGTCTACAATGATGAATGGTAGCCATGCTTAATCACGCGAGCCGACCCTTGGGCGCCGACTCTGCAAGGGAAAGGTCGGGTTGTGGATCAATTCATCGCCATTGTCTCTCTGATCGGAGATTGGTTGCTTTTCACATTCCCACTCTTCCAGGGGCTGATGGAGCTGCAGGAATATCAGGAGCTCCTGGACGACTTTGATCAACTCAGCAAGAATTGGGATGAGGTCTCGCCTTGGTGGTGGCTGGCCCCCATCGTCAAGATCCACTTGGAGCGCAAACGCGGGCACGAAATTCTCCGTCAGGCCACCAGGACCCGATCAGAACGGCGACGGGCGCTGAGCTTCCTTGACCAGGCGACTGCCTGGTACTTCGTGTCAGTTGCAGGTTGGTTGAAGATGATTTCCTCCTCTTATGAACTGCTTGAGACCTACGAAGCCAAGGAGAACATATGGTTGCTGGTTCTCCTTGTCTTCCTGCTGACATCCGGCGGCCTATTCAACGCTTACTATCGCATAGACAGGAAGCGGATAGGCCAGAAGGAGGAGGAGCTGAAGCCCGACTCAGAGGTGGCCAACGACTGATAATGCGCTCATGAGACCAGGCGATGACAACACTGAACCTGCCGCTAGAGCAGACCTTGGCGCCCCGAACGGTATAGATGAGAGGCCATTAGGCTTGGGTGACAGGATGATTCCCCTGCCCGTGCGAGAGCTTCTGGATGGTTTGAGGACGGATTGGAGCGTCGTTCAGCATCCGCCCTTGGACACCATCGATCAGGGCATGGAGCTGGGCATTGCTGATCTGCTGGGGCTCTCTGTGGAAAACCTGTCCAAGTTCCTGCTGCTGGAGGATGCTGGAGGCCTGCTGATACTCTTGGTAGCCAAGGGTATAGTGCGGCCTGATTTGCACCAAGTGCGGGAAGTGGTCGGATGCCGAAGGCTGCACATGGCCTCCGCTGCCACCTTGCGTCAATGTCTGGATACGGTGCCGGGTCGGGTCTCGCTGCTTGATCTTGTTGGCCATCGCGGTCAGGTGGATACCGTCGTTCTGGACGGTAATCTGACGGTGACAGACGAACAGACAGCACTGCCATTGGGCTCCGACGATGTGTCCGTCTGCCTTCCTGGCTCCTGCCTGCCGGATCTTGCTCGGAAGCTGGCATCCCAGGTGTTCATACTGCCTGAGAGTTGACGCCGTCGACTCAGCCAGTACTCCTGGTCTCTGCCCTGGGGGATGCTGGAAACCGTTGTGCGTGAAGGAGGGAAGGAGCAGGCCGGTGAGGCTGAATCTGTCTTGGAGAAAAGGGCCATCGGCAGATGAGATGGATCAGACCCATCGTTCCGACCCGATGGGGGTGACCAGACCGGGTCGAGTCAGCCGGTGGCTGGTAGCGTTCAGGGCCGCCTGCTGTGGATTGCTGGTGGGAGTACTGGTGGTGCTCTACAGGCAGGGCATCGGCTATGGCACCAGGTTCGCTCGATGGGCCTACGCACAGATGCGTGACCAACCTCTGATAATCCTTCCTTGGCTGTTGGCCGCCCTGCTGGTCGGCCTGGCCCTGGCCTGGATGGTCCGCCGGGTTCCCATGGCCTCCGGCTCCGGCATTCCGCAGGTGGAGGGTGTGGTCATCCACGGCATGCGCATGCCTGCTCTGCCTGTGCTGGGCGTACGATTTCTGGGCGGTCTGGCCTGCGGCATGTTCGGCCTGTCTTTGGGTCGCGAGGGGCCCTCGGTGCAGATCGGCGCAGCCGGTTCCCAGCTGGTTTCCCGAGGATTGCGCCGAGACCGTGTGGAGGAGACCTGCCTGGTGACCTCGGGCGCGGCTGCCGGTCTGTCTGCAGCCTTCAACGCGCCTTTGTCGGGGATGGTTTTCGCCCTGGAGGAGATCCACCGGTCCTTTTCGCCAATGATTCTTCTTTCGGCGGCCATGGCCTGCCTGAGTGCTGATTTTATCGCCAAGAACCGCTTCGGCCTGCGCCCTGTCCTGGACTTTACGGCTATGCCCCAGTTGACCATTGCCCAGTATCTGCTGATGATCCCCCTTGGGCTGGTGGCCGGCCTTGTGGGAGCTGCCATGAACCGTCTGCTGCTGGGCGCGCAGAGCCTTTACAGCCACCTGCCCTCGAAGCTGGGACCGGTGATCTCCCTCTTCCTGGCCCTGCCGGTAGGATTGCTGCTGCCTGCTGTTCTGGGTGGCGGCGAGGACCTGATCGGCAAGGCGGAGTCTGTCCATGAGCTGGCCTGGTCGGTTGCCATCAACCTGTTGGTTTTGCTTCTGGTCAAGATGCTTTTTACGGCCACTTCCTTTGGCAGCGGTGCCCCCGGCGGCATCTTCATGCCTATTCTGGCGGTCGGCACGCTGACCGGGTCCCTGTGCGGGATGGGTGCGGCCGCCCTGGGGATGCCCGTTCGAATCATTCCGGTCTGCGCGGTCTGTGCCATGGCAGGCACCCTGACGGCCTCGGTCAAGGCCCCCATAACCTCCATCCTGCTGACGGTGGAGATGTCTGGCTCCCTGGTCCATATGCTCCCCGTGGCCCTGTGCGCCTTCACGGCCCTGATGGTGTCCGATTTGCTGCGTGTTGAGCCCATATACGAGGCTCTGCTGGAGCGTTTCCGCCGAGGGCATGCTCCAGATGCCCAGGTTCCTGCCAGGGTTACTGTGGAGTTCCCCATAGAGCATGGCAGCCCGGCGGCTGGTCGTCTGCTGGGACAGGTCCCATGGCCGCACGGATGCGCCGTGGTCGGTCTGCGCAGGGGCGAGCATCGGCTGATTCCCGCTGGTGATCTGCGGCTGCTCGCGGGAGACGGTGTCATCCTGCTCTGTCCGGGTGATCGCCTGGACCAGGCCCGTCGTGTCATGGAAGGTCTCTGCCGCTGACGGGTGCTCTTTAGAGGATGGTCAGGCAATGTCCGTGGACAGCCACGGCTTGGCTGTTGCTGATGGCCACCATGGGACCATCATTGCAGTAGTGGTCAAGAATTTTTCTGGTCACCTCGGCGAAAGGCTCGGAATCAAGGTGGGGGAGGAGGCGGAAGTCCACCAGACCCAGCCCGGTGGTGAAGTCCAGATCCGGGGCGGCCGAGCGCGGATCCATGGCATCCAGGAAGCCGATATCGGGACCGGTTACCACAGCGCCGGCCGATTCGCCGATATAGGGTTTGCCCTGATCCACCTGCTGCCTGATCAGATCCGCAGCGCCTGAGCGACGCAGCTCCTGCAGCAGGAAGAAGGTGTTGCCGCCGGATAAGTAGATTAGGTCGTCCTCCTCCAGGCTTCGGCGTATGGTCTCCGGATCGGAGGTCGAGACTTCCAGGTCGTCGATCCTGCAGCCCATGTCAGTGAATGCCTTGCGAGCTTCCTGGACATAACCACCTGAACGCTGTGGGAGGTTGGCCGTGGGAATGAAGGCCACCGTATGATTCTTGGCGGAGCCCTCGAGGAAGGCGGGCAACCTGTCAGCGGTAGCGGAGAATGAGGATGTGAGTAGCAGTCGACGCATGACGGCTCCTTTCGTACCGGGCGGGCCTTCCGCCCAGGGCAGGTTGCAAAACATAAGATTCGACCATGGCTGGCTTCAATATATCCATGCACCGGTCTCCGTATAGTGATTGACCACGTGCCTACTGGAATCTGCCGTAGGCCCTGTAGGTCCAGATGTTTATTCTGGGGGCATGGCAAGGCAGCATCGGGAGCTACAGCAGGGATCCGGTCAAGGCGTATCGGACGACCTGTCAGGCGAAGATATATTCAGCGACGACCGTCCCGATCCCGTAGCTCCAGGCGGCAGCATCCTCTTCGCCCTGCCCGGGACCTTGGTGGATTGGGACCCACGCCGATCCCTTGTTGGACAGTACCCTGACGGGGTGGTCGATATGGTGCTTGACCCGGAGGACCCTTGGGGCTTCGCCTGCGTCAGCAGACAGATCAATCTGGGCGTGGACCCGCAGCAGGCACTGGCCGACTATGAAACCAGTCACGGGCCTGCGGTCGCCTGGGTGGTTAGGGTCTGTCTGGAAAACTACACCCTGGCAGTGAAAGGCCTGCTTCCAGGAGCATCGGACCTGTTGGGGGATTTGCAGCGAGCTGGCCTGACCCTTTGGGGTATGGCGGCGACGACCCGTCAGCTGATCGAAGCGGCATCCGAAGCCCTCTCGCCGCTCTCTGCCTTGAAAGGTGTCTTGATCTCATCCGAGGAGCATCTGGACCTTTCCAATCCGCTCTTCTATCGTCTAGCCCTGCGCCGCTTCGCCATCAGCCCCGGGCATACGATCTTTGTTGATGCGGATCCTGAACATGTGGCTATAGCTGCCAGACTGGGCATGGAAGGAATTCTTGCCCAGGACATCAGCAGTCTGCGCCAGCATCTTCGTCAGCGCGGCATCGTCTGCTGAGCGGACTTTCAGACGATGCGGCGGTCTGCGGCCCAGCGGGTCAGTTCGGTCCGGTTGGACAGCTGGAGTTTGCGCAGGACGTTGGAGACGTGGGTCTCAACCGTCTTGATGGAGATGAACAGCTCGGAGGCCACCTCGCGGTAGGTGTAGCCTCGGGCGATCAGGCGCATGACCTCCTGCTCGCGCGCGGAGAGCCGATCCAGTTCGTCGTCTTCTGTCAGGCCGGCATCTGTGGCCTCGTCCTCCTGGAAGGCGGAGAGTACGAATCCGGCCAGCTTGGGGGAGAAGACGGCGTATCCTTCGTGTACCTGGCGTATTGAAGAGACCAGGTCCTTGGCAGAGATGGTCTTGGTCACGTAACCACGGGCTCCGGCGCGGATGACCGAACCCACGTCCCTGGGCGAGTCGGATACGGAAAGGGCCAGAAAGACCGACTGGGGGGAGAGGGGATGGGAACGGCTCAGAATTTCGGCGCCCCCGCCGCCCTGGCCGCCGGGCACGTGCACATCCAGCAGAACCACGTCGGGACGGGTCTGCGCGACCATGAGGATGGAGGACTCCACGTCTGCCGCCTGACCCACGATGTGAAAATGCGGCTGCAGGGTAGTGATGACGCCGGTGCGGAACATCTCATGGTCGTCGACGACGGCTACGCGAATGTTTGCGGACCCATCCTGGGCTTGATGGGGCTCTGCTGCAGTCGTGGTCATGGGCGTGGTTCAGCCCGCCTTTCCCGACGCGGGGTCCTCAAGTGTGGATGGGATCGGACCGGCACGCGTCTGTGAATGAATGGTTCACCATGCATCCTATCATTGCTGGGCATCAGTCCCTTTTTCGGCCTGACCAACCTTGCCCTCCTGATGCTGGCTGGCCTCGGACAGCGGCATGTGCATCCTGACCTCGGTGCCCCAATCAGGGCGGGAGACGATTTCGACCCTGCCCCCACGTCGCCGAATCCGGCCGATGATGGACTCGCGTATTCCCAGACGGTCAGCTGGAATCGCATCCATATCAAAGCCCGAACCGTGGTCGCGCACGTAGACCTCAACCTGATTCCTGCGGGCCTCGCAATATACGGAGATGGGTTCACCACCGTGGGTGACGGCATTGACCAGGGCCTGCCGGGCCGCGTTGAGCAAGGCATCGGTCTGGGCGCAGGGCATGGCGTCGCCCACGGTGACCACCTCGATTGGCTTGCCGGATTCGTCCTCCACCTGTGCGGCTATCTGGCTCAGCCCGGTGCTGACTGAGCGGTCTGAGGGGGTGCGTTCCTGGTAGAGCCAGTTGCGCAGATCTCGCTCCTGGGATCGGGCCAGGGTGAAGACGGTATGCGGGTCGTCGGCATGCAGCTGAATCAGGGCCAGGGTCTGCAGAACGCCATCGTGCAGATGGGCTGCCATATCGGCCCGCTCCTCCTCGCGTTCCTTCATGGCGCGTTCATCGCCCAGCTGGCTAATGATTGAGCCGACCCAGGGCACAACCACCGCGGTTACGCCTACAAGAAGCAGGCCGGCCAGGACTATCAGGGTCAGGGCCCAATGCAATTCCTGGGTGGACAGCAGGAAGATTACCGCAGCCGACAGGATCAGGGCCAGGCTTCCTATCAGGGCCGGCAGGTGATAGCCGGTTCCTTGGTTCTCCGGCCTCAGCCAGGCCAGGACCAGTCCGGCGCAGAAAAGCAGGCAGGGGACGACAAAGGCGGGGCGCATACCGCTGTTGAGCAGAATGACCGCAGTCAGCAGGAGGATGATGCCCAGGCCTGCCAGCAGTCTGGTTACCCGCCCGGGGGTGATGCTGCGATCCTCCTTCTGACCTGGTTGCCCAGTAAGGATGCTGGGCGCCAGCGGGGCTGACCGCGGGTCATTCGGTTGGACTGCCTGTGTGGGATCGCCCTGGGGAAGTATCAACCAAAGAAAGCAGTAGACCACGCAGGTGATCATTTTGGGAGCCAGGAGAACCATGACCAGGCGTATCCAGAAGACGGGAATACCCAGGTGCAAACTGACGCCCTTGCAGACGCCGCACAGGATCCTGCCCTTGTGGGGCCTCATCAGGGGCATGCGCGCAGGGTGCAGAGGAGGCGGTTCCTTCAGCGTTTGCTGTTCCTGCATGGGTGCGTTCATGCTTCCATTATCGTTTTCGGACGGTGCCGATAAGGCAATAAGGGAAAGAAATCAGGGTTGAATCAGGGTGTTCCCCCATAAGATTCACGCTCGCTGGGTGTTGTAATGAAGACATGAATGGTGAGATGAACGGCAATGGCCCTGATGACGGCTGGCAGCGGAAGTCCGATAGGTTCTTCCGCGCCTGCAGGGAGTCCTATCTGATTCGCGACCAGGGATGGATCGGCGGCGTCTGCGTAGCTCTGGCCCGTCGACTGGGCTGGAGCGTGACCCTGGTCAGAGCGCTGATGATTTTGGCGGTCTTTCTCTTCGGCACCGGTGCCGCCTTCTACGGTTTTGCCTGGTTCGTCTTGCCGGACAGGCGTGGGGTCATCATTGCCCAGGAGTTGATTCACGGGATTTGGCATGCTTCCATGGTGGGCATCATCATTTATTGGCTGCTGGCAATCCTGATTCCTGGAGTCGGAATCTTTTCCCTGGCTTTGGGTGCGTTGATCCTGTATCTTCTTATCCGGTGGAGCCGCAACAAGGCCTTGGAGTACCAAAGAGGGTACTGGGCTGGGCCGGATGCCGGCAGGTCGGTTTCGGGCGATCCTTGGGTGATGGGACCGCAGTATTCGGAACGGCCGAGTGGCGCAGGTTCGCAATGGTATTCGAATCAGCCTGAATATCCGAGCTTTTCAGGGTATGAGGGATACCAGGATTACACAGGGACGCGAAGCAATACACAGACAGCAAGTAATGCGAGCTCGGAAGGATTCAAGGACCAGCCGGAGCATTCCGATTCGTATGGAACTTTGGGACAACAAGGGGAGGTAACCTCTCTTGGACCCATCTCTGAGACAGAGGATTCGGCCAACGCTGGCAGCGATTCGAATAATACGCAAGATGGGGGCAATCCCATCGCTGGTGCAGTTCCCGGAGGTTGGACAGGCGCAGAAGGCCCTGCAGAAACTGCTGGGAACATGAATCAGTCATATGGATTCAGTGCCTGGCCGGGCTATGGCACAGCCGGGTCATTCTCGACAGGGCCGGGAATAGCCCCTAAGGCTCCGTCGGTTCCGCCACGGCTGCGACGTCGCCCCGCTGGACCTGTGCTGGTCAGTCTTCTGTCAGGACTGATTCTGGTCTCCGGAGCAGGGGTCTGGTGGATGGCCACGAACCCCTATCGCGGATTGAATGCGGCCTTGACCTATGCTCTGATATGGGCTGGAAGTGTCACGTTGGCACTTGGCGTGGTCATACTGATCCTGGGCTTGATGGGCCGCAGGTCAGGAGGATTGACCCCCATTGCCTTGCTGGCCTGCCTGGTTGTCCTGATTCTGGCTACCGGTTCGGCCATACCAGGCATTGAGCAAACCCAGAACCGCAGGGTCTTGGCCGACTACGCCACAGTTCAGGTTAACGGCAATAACCATGGGCGTTTGTTGGGGGCGGACAGTTCAGACATGAGGCGTTATCGCCGCGGTATCAAGCTGGTCGGAGACCAGTACGATCAGGGAAGTGCCGTCATTGACCTGACTGATTATGAGCAGAAACACGGCACCCATCGTGTTCAGATTATGGATGATGCGGTGAGTACAGTCTCAGGCTGCCCGACGGGCACCGTCCGCCTGGCTGTGGCCTATGCTGACGTTCGCCTGCTCATACCTAAGGGATGCAGTTTGTCCTATAGGGAACACGCCGACCTCTACAGGGTCTTGGGATCAGGGGCGGCTGACTGGATAACCGAGACGGGACAAGGAAACTGGATGTGGTGGGGCAATACGTCGTCATCAGCTGAACGACGCGATTGGGAGGAAGCCCTGCGAGCATCCAAGGAGGATCAGTGGCATATGCCCGACGAGCCCGAATTGATCGTCGAAGCCAATCTCATGGCCGGTGCACGGGTCACCGTGCAAGCCCAGGGGAGTGCTACCCAGCCGAGGCGGGCGCAGCTCTACAGCGGCTTGATCAATGATTATTGGGATTACAGCTACAATCCATGGCAGTTTGGGGAGGATCAGGAAGATGACTGATACGCAGCAACCAGAAGGAGACCAGCCGATGGATCGTCAGGAACGCATCACCAAGGCCGTGCCGGTTGAATCCACACCCCCGATTTACCAGGTTCGGATGCAGCCGCCGGAGCCGGTCCGTCCTAGCGGGCCCAGCCTGCCTACCATCATTTTTGGCGCCCTGGTTGGACTTTTGGCTCTGACCATGTTGGCTCTAGGATTGGTCTTTCTGCGTTACGGTACGGATCTGACCATAGTCGTACCCTGGCAGCGGGTTATTCCATTGATTTTTGCCGGCCTGGGCGTAGTGCTGATTGGCGCGTCTGTATTAGCCTGGCTGGCATCGGCAAGGCGCACCCGCTCTGTCTCAAAAGACCAGGATATTCCAGAAGATCAGGCTGCCAAGGATGGCCAGAGACCCCAGCAGGATCAGGGTCAGGGTCAGCCAGTGGCCAGCCCCGGCAACAGCCGGCTTGCCGTCAGCTCGGTTGAAGATAGAGGTCAGGGTGCTCGCCAAGAGCAGGATGAATACCAGACACAGAACGGACAACAGGGACCAGTATGATGCCATCATCGAGGACAGATGCATGAGGCCAAGCGCCTTGCGGACCACAGTAAAGGCATAGGCCAGCAGGGCAGTCATAAGTCCTGCGGCTAGCAGACCTAGCGACCAGAGCCGTCCGGTCAGACCTTTGTTGAAACCTGACTGTCGGCGGTCTTTGTCTTGATCCCGCAGATGTGAGCTCAAGGCTCCAATCAGGGCAGAGACAAGGGCGGCTGCCAGCAGAATGGGGCCACTGGCCATCAGGGTCAACAGGGCGGTCAGCGAAGGTATCAACCCTGTATTCGTGTGCTCGGGCACTTGATTGAGCTGATGGGGCTGGCTGCCGGCAATCATAGGAGTCGACCATTGTTCGGCTTTAGTGCCCAGTACTACAGCGTTGATCCAGTCTTCCAGATTATGGGTATATCTGGGTTCCAGGGGCAACCCGGCCTTGGCCAGCCGACTGCCGGTGCGGATCTGATGGTTGGTGGGGTAGTAGCGCAGGGTCACGTTGTCGTTGCCACTTTCATGCGCCCTGCGGATGATCTCGTGAGCACCCTGTTCGACTGGCATGGAGACATCCATGGTGCCAAAGTTGACCATGACCGGCATCCGCAGCTGATCCAAATAGGGCAGGGAGGGAAAGTCGGCGTACTCCAGGCCCAGCAGGGACAGGTCCATGCCCATGAGCCGGGGTATCACGTTGCGGATTCCCTTGGGTGCGCCAATCAGATCCAAGTAGCTGGTGGCCGCCATGGCCATCTGCCGTCGTCCCGGGTAGACGGGGGGCGAAGTCAGGATGGAGAAGGCGATGCTGGGGTCCTTGGCGGTCATGATGGACGATATCCAGGTGCCCTCGGACTCGGCGTACAGGCCTACTTTGGTTGGATCCACACCTGGCCAGGAGCGTAGACGGTCAAGGGATCGTCCATAGTCGGCGGCCATGGCCTGATAGTCGCGGTGGAAGGTGGTGTAGGTGTCCAAACGCTTGTCGGGCACCAGGGTGGTGATGCCGGCCGAGGCCATGGCTGAAGCCAGGTCGCCGTATACTTCGGAGGATTTGCCCGTTCCGGCGCCATGGATGAACAGGCAGGCTGGTCCAGTGCCCTTACGGTCGCTTGGCTCTCTGACGATGGCCTGGACACGGACCCCGCCGTCCAGAGTGATGCTGATCTTCCGCTCCCTGACTTGGTGGGTGCCCTCAGGGGTGGTGGGACCCAGCCTCGAGGCGACGGCAGTGGAGCGGGTCGAGACCTGCAGATGGTCGCGGTAGGGTTCCACCTGCCAGTCCGGCGTCATGGCTTGGCCCAAAAGGAGCATAATCAGCAGGATGACCACAAAGGAGGCGGCGGTAAAGCCCGCCCGTTTCAGCTTTTGCACCCGTCAACTCTACCCGACTGCGCGACTGGTTGGTCAGATGGACCTCATGATTGTGGTTCAGGTGGCCGGTCCTGGGCCTGCTCGGCTTCGTCCAGGGTCTCAAAGCCGTTCAACTGCACCGTGGCCAAGATGGTTTCCTCGGTAAGATTGCCGCCCTTGGCCTCGATTTGGTCCACCATGGACTGGTAAAGATCCAGCGTTCGGGCCGAGTAGGTGCCCAGTTCGCCACGCAGATAGGTCTCGAAGGAAGTGGTCTCCGGCGTGTCCTCGCTGGTGCGCAGGACCCGCATCTCCTGACCTAGACGGGGGTAGCGCTCGCGGAAGTCCTTGGCCCAGGCCACCTGTCTGTCGATGATGCGCTCCTGCTGCTCCTGGCGATCCAGACCCAGCCTGGGCAGGTAGGGGGCGATGCTGTTGTGGTACTGGTCCGGGGCTGTGGACTCCATCATCCGCCCGTACTTCTCGGTCAGCAGGTTGCGTCCCTCTTTGTCGGCCTGATCCAGGTCGTCCGCATAGCTGGTCAGCAGGGGATGTGGCCAGGTCAGAAACTGGCTCAGGCGCATCTGGTGGAACATGGGCCAGTTGCCCTGACAGTTGGCCGGACCACCCTCGTTGTTGACCTGCTGGAACTGCTTCCATTCGTGGCGGACGATCCGCTCGCGCAGGGATTCCTCATCCTGACATTGCTCGTCGTTAGCCATCTTTGGCTCCTTTCAGATGCTGTGCAGAACCGGATCGTCGCTGGAGATGTGGGCCTCGACATAGGGGCGCTGCCACTCCAGGAAGGTCTCGGGGCTGTTGGTTAAGCCCTCCGCTTGCAACTCTTCTACGATTCTGGCGCAGATTGACTCTACAAGTTTGCTGACGCGTTCAGCGGCCGGTCGGGCTCCCTTGCCGCCTTCGCCGAAGCCTTGCCCCCCGTAGCAGGCAGCCGAGGCCAGGCGCAGAATGTCTTCCAGTTGCTCGGTCAGGTCGGCCAGCCTGGTGGCCATTCGTCCGCTCAGTCGCCGAAGGGCCGCGAAGGTCCACTTGTAATAGGGAAGATACCCGACGGTAAGCGGATTGTTGATCAGGAAGATCAGGGAGGCGCAGGCTTTGATGAATTCGTTGATTGACAGCATAGCCGCAGCACCATCGCCCCGCTGTAGACTCCGCGGCAGGTTATACTGGCCCGCTTGGGCAATCATGCCCAGGCGACGGGAGATCAGACAGAGGCGCACATCGTCGGGCATGGCCTTGAACCCCTGCCGGGTGGCCAGCATCTGTCCCAGAGGATCCGCGAAAATCTTGCCATTGGTGGCTGCTGCCAGCGTGGCCTCGTCCAGGAGCAGCCATTCGTGTGGGTGATCTTCCGGGGGCGCCTGCCGGTAGCCGGTCAGAGATTCGAAGAAGGCGCCGATTTCAAAGACGCCCACGCGTCGATTAGCCCCCTTGGCTCTGACGCTGTCGGTCCGCGAACCGAACCCCATGAACTCAGTAGGCAGGGCCTCATAGTCCTTCTGCAGCTGGTCGCCGATGGCCTGGTAATCCTCGCTGGTCAGCCACAGGCAGAAGCCCGGACCGAAATCGTGGTCCCGGGATATGGCATCGTCAAAGCCGTAGCAGTCCGAGCCATGGCCCATCAATCCCACGGCAATCCGACTGCGATATTGAGGGTAGCGTTCCTCCAGCATGGGACGGCCCACCTGCTCCCAGTAGGCCTTGGCCAGGTCCAGACCTTGAATATCGGGGCGAAGGTCGTGCCGATCGTTGTCATTGCTGTGATTCCCGGCCGGTGGCCGGTCTGAGCTGGTACTCGGCTGGCTGGATGCGGGTGCGTCGGCCTGGTTGGATTGGTCCTTGTCCCTGTTTTTCTCAGCAGTGGCCTGGGCCTGGTCCAGATTGGCCTTGGTGATCTGGTAGTAGTCGCTACCCTTGCCGTACCGATCCTCAATGATGGCCAGGGCCTTGCGGTAGGTGTCTGCCGACTGGCTGAATCGTCCGGTCATATAGCAGATCTGGGCGAAGCCTGCCAGGGCCGAGGCATAGTGTGCGCTGTTCTCCAGGTGGCCGGTTCGATAGATGTCCAAGGCTGTGCGAGCCTGGTCCCAGGCCTCCTGAAGGGTCTCCGGATTGTCGTTGCGTTGCATAAGCATAAGGGCCAGATTGGTGTGTGTGGTGGCCAGATCCAGATCCCGGGAAGGATCAGTACTGGAATTCTCCAGGATGCCCATGGCCTGGCGCAGTTCCTGCTCGGCCTGGTCGGGCCGATCGGTTTCGCTGTAGAGCATGGACAGGTTGTTGTGCAGGGCCGCCAGCCTCCGGTCCTTGGGCCCAAGGGTTTTGCCTGCAGAGGCAAGCGCCTGCCGGTAGAGGTCTTCAGCCTGGTCGTACTTCTTGGCTGCCCGCAGACCTGTGGCTGCATTGATCAGGGTGGTTGTCCAGGCCTCCGACCCCTCTATGCGCATGCGTGAGGCCAGTTCGATGGCGCGCTGGATCATCCACATATTCTCCTGGTGGCGACCCTGGGACCGGTAGAAGCCCATGGTTTCGTTCAGTACGGTCAGCAGTCCGGCATCATCGCCCGCATTCTCCGCATCCACCAGCGCTTGTTGCAGGTAGGGCTCAGCCTCATCGCGGGCCTTGCCGGCGTTAAAGATGGCATCCAGGCCGTCCAGGAAAGCTTGGGTGTCGAAGCCGTTGTTAGCATTCGTATGAGCTGGGCCATCGTTATAGGTCTGGTCTACTTGTCCACTCTCTTGCATTCGATCTCCGACTTGTTTCATGATGTGTTCGCCATTAAAACCACTAGTACTATCGTAGGCTTTGAAAAGCTTGCAGGGCGTGGCGACTGTGATGAAATTCGCTGTTTTGATGCTTGAGAAAGCTGTAATTAAAATTTTGTCAGATGGTGGTTTATGGAAAATTCGGCAAGTCCTTAAAGGGACTCCCGATTGATAAGCCGCATGTGCAATATTTTTGTGCTGGGTTCTTCTCCGTTAATCATGGCCAAGGCAAGTTGAGCAGCCACGCGTCCTTCTTCAAGCAAGGGTTGATGGATCGTGGTCAGTCTTGGTTTTATTCGCGCGGCTATAGGATGATCGTCGTAACCTATTACAGAGACGTCGTCAGGTACGCTGAGATTCCTGGAGGCAAGGGCAGCAATAGCTCCTGCGGCTATACGGTCGGAGCCGGCCAAGAGCCCGTCGATGGATATATCGAGATCGAGCAAGTGGCTTATTGCGGAATAGCCTGATGACTCATCCCACCCCGTATATACGATTCGACTTTCGTCAAGGCCTGCTCCGTATATCGATCGGTACCCTTCCAGGCGATCTGGCACTGCTGGATTATCTGCAGGTCCCAGAATGATGGCGATTTGTTTTCTTCCTCGTTTCTGCATTGCTTTCGCTGCCATGGCTGCACCTTCGACATCGTCGGAATAGACGTTCGAAAAGACCGCGGTGTAAGGGTTATTCTGTAGCTGCCCGCACAGAACGGCTGGAAGATGCTGATTCTGTATGGATTCCAAAAGTTCCATTCCTTCGTATGGGGAGATGTTGATAACTGCGTCGACTGTATGTTGTTCTAAATGTGTTTGAACACGTTTACGTTCAAAAGCGGAAGAGGCCTGCATGAGTACAGGCAAATACGAGGTGTGCGAAAGCTCTTCGGATATTCCGCGCAGAAAGGCACCATAGGTAGGATCGGAGAGCAGTTCGTCAAGCGGTTCAGTAATCAGAATGGATATGGTTTCCGAACGTCCAATAGCCAGAGCCCTGCCTTGTGCGTTAGCAACGAAACCGAGTGCCCGTGCAGCATCTTCGACGCGCTGCGTGGTTTGCCTGCTTATACGTTTTGAACCATTCAGGGCTCGCGAAGCTGTAGAGCGAGAAACACCTGCCTTTTGAGCTACATCATGCAGAGTGATTCGTTTGCTACCCCGAATTAAGCCCATGTGACCTTCTCTTTTATACGACGTTTGTTGATATTGTATCTGCCGGTCATCGATGCCGACGGTAAAGGCATTTCACTTTGTGTTGATACAGAATATTCAGGGCGGCTATCTTAAGGCCGAGCAATCAGTAGAAATACAACCGGTTGCACAATTGGCAAAGATGACGTATCGTTGCAGACAACCGGTTGCACAATAGTGGCGCCTGTCGCAAAGGAGCGTATAGATGGGAACAATTAACGACTGGGAAAACCAAGAACTGACATCAAGGAATCGTTTGCCTGCTCATGCATACTTCTTTGGCTATAAAAGCAGGGAACTGGCCAACACGATGTCGCGCGAACTATCCCAGGGGTTCATGGATTTAACGGGCCAATGGCATTTTCGGCTGTTCGACGGACCTGGTCGGGTGACTTTGGAGGATTTGTCCAAATTCAATGCTGACTGGGACAAAGTAGATGTGCCTCATATGTGGCAGGCAGATGGATACGGCAAGTTCCAATACACTGATGAACTTTATCCCATCCCAGTCGATCCTCCGAAGGTGGCATCCGCAAATCCTACTGGTGTGTATGTTCGAACGGTTGATATCGATATGCCAGCCGATGGGTATCGAACCATCCTCAGGTTTGATGGTGTGGAAAGTTACGCAGAACTCTATCTGAACGGCCGCTATGTGGGCATGACTAAAGGGTCGCGTCTTTCAGCCGAGTTCGATATCACCGATTTTCTCCTGGACGGAGAGAACTTGATTGCGATCAAGGTCCTCCAATTCTGTGATGGCACCTACTTGGAAGATCAGGATATGTGGTGGGCAAGCGGAATCTTCCGCGATCTTTATTTACTGGAAAGACCAGTGCAGGGACTCGTTGATTTCTTTGTGCACACCCACCGTACGGAGGAGGGCAATGCAGAGGTGACTCTCGATTTGGCCGATTCTCCGGCAGACAGGATTGTGTGGACCATTGCGCAGGGAGATAAAGTCATATCGTCCGCTGAGGCTGTTCCGGGAGCCTCTACCAGCGTCACCTTGGATCACCCGGTTTTCTGGAATCCAGAGGAACCTTATCTGTACCAGATGATGCTCTGTGTGCAATGTGGAAACGAGACTGTTGAATATGTTCCACATCGCCTCGGGCTGTCGGAAGTGACCATTGCTGACGGGCGGATGCTGCTCAACGGCTCGTACTTCAAAATGAACGGCGTCAATCGTCATGATTTCGATGACAGGCATGGCAGAGCGGTGGGCATGCCTAGAGTTCGTCGAGATCTTGAGCTCATGAAACAGCACAACATAAATGCCGTACGAACCTCGCATTATCCCAATGACCCGCGGTTTTATGAGTTGTGCGATCAGATCGGCCTCATGGTGCTGGCTGAAACTGATATGGAGACCAACGGATTCGACGATGTGGGCCAAATTAATCGATTGACCGATGATCCTCAGTGGCGTATTCCATACGTCGACAGGATTACACGGTTGGTAAAGCAGGAGCGGAATCACGCTTCGATTGTGATTTGGTCGATGGGAAATGAATCCGGTTACGGTTGCAATATCGATTCAATGGTCAAGCGTTGCAAGGAGATCGATCCCTACCGTCCGACTCATTATGAAGAGGACAGGAACGCAGATAGCGTTGACGTGATTTCAACCATGTATTCGCGTGTGAGCCAGATGAACGACTTTGGCGAACACCCTAATCCCAAACCAAGAATCATCTGTGAATATGGGCACTCCATGGGTAATGGTCCCGGCGGATTGAGCGAGTACCAAGCAGTGCTGGACAAGTGGGATTGCATTCAAGGGCACTTCATTTGGGAATGGGGCGACCAAGGGCTGCGGCAGAAGGACGCACAGGGGCGCTCATTCTATGCGTATGGCGGAGATTTTGGCGATTATCCCAATAGTGGTCATTTCTGCATTGATGGCATGGTCTTTCCCTGGCAGGAACCTGGGCCCGGGCTTGAAGAATACAAGCAGGTCATCTGTCCTGTGTCTGTCAGCTACGATCATGGCAAGCTGCTTGTGAAGAACAAGCGGTTCTTCACAGATCTGAGCGATATCGAACTGGAGCTGGCAACCCTATACGATGGCCGTGAGGCTTTCAATGAACGTGTTCAGCCAGGACCCCTTGCCCCTGGCGAGACTAAGTCGATTCCAGTTCGAATCAAGATCGCTCCAGTGGGGGAAACCCGTTTGTCTGTGCGAGTAATATCCACCAAATCCCATATCTGGGCGCCGGCCATGTTCCAGATTGGAATCTATCAGTTTGATATTCAGAACGTTGCCGTTTCGCCCCTTGCTGCACCGAAATCAAAACCTGTCGAAGTCAGGGATAGGGCTGATTCAATCGAGGTGCAGACGCAAAAGAATGCGATGCTCTTCGACAAAGCCACAGGCGAACTGAGAAAATGGAGTCAAGACGGCAAGGACTTGCTGGTTTCTCCCATTCGCCTGGGATTCTGGACGCCCCTGATCGATAACCATCAGCAGGAGTTCGACTCGATCTGGATGCCCAAGAATATTCAGATAATGCAGACGGTGGTCGGAGGAACCTCATTCTCTCAGGACGGCGGACATGCCTTGGTCCGTGTGGAGGAACGAATTGCGCCTCCCTCCTACGATTTCGGCATGAATGTAATTCTGACCTATTGCATTCGGCCTGAGGGGCGTCTGGAAGTGCGAGCTCAAGGCACTCCTTATGGGAATTACCATGACATTATTCCCCGAATGGGCATATCCATGGAGTTGCCTGGTGACTGTCGTCAAGTCGAGTGGTATGGACGGGGCCCTGGTGAGAATTATCCGGATTCAAAAACGGCCAATGTCATTGGCAGGTGGTCCACAGATGTGGATTCTATGTTCACGCCCTATGTGTTTCCGCAGGATTGCGGCAACAGAGGTGATGTGCGTTGGGTTGCGTTGACGAATCATCGCGGGAACGGCCTCCTGGTAACACGGCCATCCAACAGCGCTGAGCATCCTTTCTCATTCTCCGCTTGGCCTTACAAGAGCGAGGACATTGATCAGGCTCGGCACACGACTGATCTGCAAAAGCGATCTTCAGTCACTTTGAATATCAATGAGAAAGTGCTGGGTCTGGGTTCCAATTCATGGGGCTCCGAGGTACTCGACAAGTACCGTATTCGCTTCGAATCGTTTGATTTCACGTTCTCGTTGCGACCACTCTATGAAGATGACCTTACGTCGGCGTTGATGAATTTCGAGGAGGATTGACCGGTATGTATCTTTTCAAGACGCGCTCCTATTTTGACAAGGCCACTGGTGCAGTTAAGAAGTGGGCCAGATCTCAGGAAGCATTGACCAAAGCGCCGGGGCTTCTTCAAAACGTCGCTTATTCCGTGGGGGACTCAGTGACGTACTGGTGGGATTCGGCGACGAGTTTGTCAAGCGCGGATTTCATCGGTCACAGGCGGTATTTCACCGTTTTGGCCAGCATGGATTTTGATTTTACGGTCGAGATCGCACAGAAAAGTCGCCTTTCTGTCTCCTGCCAGTATGACGACCTTTCAGACAGGGAGCTGTTCCACGGTTCGGGAGACAAAATCACCGTCGAAGGGGGCCAGATCCTTGTTTGCGATATTGATGAAGCGGTCAGAATAATTCCTGGCTCACAGGCACACGTCAATGTCCTGCACGTCACCATTGAGGATCTGTAAACGATGCATCCCCTCTTTTCAGTCAAGAAGCCGCCATTCGATCTTGCAGCGACTATCGCATCATTTTCATACATTAATAAGGAGCTAAATCATGAGTGCTGAGAAACGAGCCACAATAGGGCAGGTAGCCCTGCTTGGCATGACTGTTTCTGCAGTTTTCGGCATTAAGAACGTCATCAATAACAATGTGGCTATCGGTTTGAGCGCTGCCCCTGCGTTTTTCATTGCCACTGTTTTGTATTTTGTACCTTTTACTCTGGTCATAGCCGAGTTTGTGTCCTTGAATAAGGACTCGGAGTCCGGCGTTTATCAATGGGTGAAGACGTCCATGGGAGGGTCATGGGCCTTTTTGACGGCTTTTTGCTATTGGTTCGTCAACCTGTTCTACTTCGCTTCCATACTTCCGAACATCATCATCTATGCCTCGTTCCTTTTCTTCGGCGAGAACAGACAGATGAGCCAGTTCTGGATTACAGTGACGGAGATCGTTATTTTCGCTATCGCAACCTGGGTTTCGACTAAAGGGGCAAAGTGGATTGGAAATATCTCTTCTTTCGGAGCTATGGCGGCTCTTGGTCTGACGGTTTTATTCATCCTTCTCTCTGTAGGTTCGCTGATTGGCGGAGTTAAGCCCGCCACCCCCATCAATGCCTCCACCCTTTCCCCTGATCTGAGCACGTTTGCCACAACCTGGGCATTCCTCGGAACACTGGCTTGGATCATTCAGGGCGTAGGCGGCGCTGAGTCCGTCGGTGTGTTTGTCAATGATCTCAAGGGGGGAGTCAAGGCATTCGTCCGCACTATCATCATCGCAGGCCTGGTAATAGGACTGCTGTATGCAGGTGCATCAATCGTCATGAATATCTTCGTGCCTGTGGGCAAGCTTGATCTGTCGACTGGCATCTTCACCGTGATGGGTGCCGTTGGACAGTGGGTAGGTATTTCGGCCCCGGTCGTGAAGCGTATCGTCGGCCTAATTCTGCTGGCTGCCACCTTGGGATCTTTGATGATGTGGACCTCCGCGCCTGTCAAGGTTTTCTTCTCTGAGATTCCCAGCGGTATCTTCGGCGGCAAGATTATCGAGTTGAACAAACAAGGCATTCCTTGGCGTGCAGCGTGGCTCCAGTTTGCAATTGTGGTTCCGATTCTGATTATTCCTGCTTTGGGCTCCAATAACGTCAACGAATTGCTGCAGATTGTCATCAATATGACTGCAGCCACGGCCTTGATTCCGCCTCTGCTGATTCTTCTGGCCTATTTCATGCTAAGGCTGAAGTTCGATGGTGTCGAGCGTTCCTTCAAGATGGGAAACAGGACGTTTGGATTGACTATTTCCGTTTTCCTGCTTTGCGTCTTCGCCTTTGTCTTTGTAGCGGGCACCATTCCGCTTGGCCAGCCCCTCTGGTTGACACTGGTTTATAACGTGGGTGGCGTAGTCGTCTTCATAGGGCTTGCCATGCTCTGGTACATGCGGTATATAAACAAGTTGAAGAAAGAGGACCCGGAGGCTGCCTCTGAGGAATTGCGCCCCACCGCTGATAGCATGCTGGAACAAAATTCCTGACTGGCTGATTATTTTTCCGGTTAGGCATATGTTATCGGTGTAAAAGAGAAGGGGGAGACGATGCTCGTCTCCCCCTTCTTGCTTGTCGGGGTAGGGGGATTTGAACCCCCGGCCTCTTCGTCCCGAACGAAGCGCGCTACCAAGCTGCGCTATACCCCGTGACAACGTTCTATATAGTACACGTACCGTCGGCCAAACACCATCGTCTGCGCGGCGCGGCCATTCAGCCGCTTGCCAATAGGCGGCAACCAGGATCAAGTACCGGCTCATGCGTAAAATAGCGATTTATGAATGACTCATCGGAAGAAACCCCTCGTCTGACGACGGTCGAACGCGCTCAGGCACTGCTCGACCAGGATATGGCCATCACGGAGAAGATCGATCAGGGCGCCCAGCTGGATGACGCCATTGATCCTGACAACCTGGAGGACGGCCCTGAAAGCCATCCCGAACAGGTGCGCATGCGTGTAGCCAAAAGGGCTCTCATGCTCAAGGAAGGCATCGAACCCTATCCGGTCCATCTGGATGTGACGGATCGTATCGAGGACGTGCGCCGCAAGTACCAGGACCGCCTTGAGCCAGGACAGGAGACTGAGGATGTGGTTGGCATCGCCGGCAGGGTTCTCTTCCTGCGCAACGGCGGCGGTCTCTGCTTCGTCCAGCTGGCGGCGGGCGATGGCACCCGCATCCAGGGCATGATCTCCAAGCGTGAGATCGGCGCTGATTCTCTGAAGCGATTCAAGCAACTGGTCGACCTTGGTGACCACCTCTACCTGCGCGGCCGTGTGGTCGCCTCCAAGACCGGCGAACTCTCCGTCTTCGCTACTGAGTGGAATATCGCGGCCAAGGCCCTGCAGCCCCTGCCTGCCCTTCACAAGGAACTGACCGAGGAACAGCGCACCCGCAAGCCCTACCTGGCCATGATCGCCGATGAGGATGTGCGTGCCATGGTTCGTCGTCGCTCGAAGGCGGTCTCCTCCCTGAGGCGTACCTTCGAGGACCACGACTTCATGGAGGTCGAGACCCCCATGCTTCAGACCGTGCATGGCGGTGCTGCGGCCCGGCCCTTCACCACGCATATGAACGCCTTCGACATCGACCTCTACCTGCGCATCGCCCCTGAGCTCTTCCTCAAACGCTGCCTGGTAGGCGGCATCGAGCGGGTCTTCGAAATAAACCGCGACTTCCGCAATGAGGGAGTGGATGCCACCCACGCCCCGGAATTCACCATGTTGGAGGCCTACCAGGCCTACGGCACCTACGACACCATCGGGGAGCTGACCAAGGAGCTGATTCAGAAGGCGGCCATGGCCACGGCTGGTTCGTTGAAGGTGACTCTGCAGGATGGCAGCCAGTACGATTTCGGCGGCGATTGGCGTCAGATCAGCATGTATGAGTCCCTTTCCGAGTCCCTGGGTGAGGAGATCACCCCCCAGACCAGCGTTGAGCATCTGCGGACTATCGCTGACGGGCTGGGCCTGGAGGAGGAGCCGGCCGAAAACCACGGCAAGCTGGTCGAACACCTCTGGGAGCACTTCTGGCAGGACAAGCTGTTTGAGCCGACCTTTGTTCGTGATTTCCCGGTCGAGACCTCGCCCCTGGTCAAGGCCCACCGCACCAAGCCGGGCGTTGTTGAGAAGTGGGACCTTTACGTTCGCGGCTTTGAGCTGGCCACGGGCTACTCCGAGCTCAACGATCCGGTGGTCCAGCGGCAGCGGTTCGTCGAGCAGGCCAAGATGGCAAGCCGCGGCGATGTCGAGGCCATGGACATTGACGAGGACTTCCTGGAGGCCCTGGGTGTAGGCATGCCTCCCGCTGGTGGTATGGGCATGGGTATCGATCGCCTGCTGATCGCCCTTACCGGTGCGTCCATCCGTGAGACCATCACTTTCCCCCTGGTTAAGCCGCTGGTCTGAGATGATAACAGGGGAGGGATGGTCATGAATATCAGGCTTTGGATGGATGGCATGCGTCCCCGGACGCTGCCTGCCTCGGTGGCGCCTGTCTGCGTGGGCGCTTCAGCTGCACTCTTGAAGCGGTCACGGCTGCTGGAACAGTGCACCAGCTCCTGCTCGCCCACGCCTGTCGACCCTGCCCTGAAGGCGACCACGCCGGGACGGCTGGCCCTGATCGTCGTCTTGCTGGTCTTGCTCGCCCTGTCTATGCAGATTGCAGCCAACTTCGCCAACGACTATGCCGATGGTGTTCGCGGCACCGACTCCGGCCGTGGAGGCGAGGAAGCCACCTCCGGCAGGCCCAGACGTCTGGTCGCCGCCGGTGTGCCGCCCAGGAAGGTGCTGTACGCCACCATGATTTCAGCGGCCTTCACCTGCCTGATGGGTCTGGCAGTCATGGCACTGACCGGCCACTGGTGGATGATTCTGGTCGGGGTCTGCTGTCTGATCGCCGGCTGGTGTTACGTGGGCGGCCCGCATCCATACGGCTACCACGGGCTGGGTGAGATCAGCGTCTTCATCTTCTTCGGTCTGGTGGCCACCCTGGGCACCGAGTACTTTCTCATTAATCGGGTCGATGCCGCCGGCATCCTGGGTGCCTGCGTCTGCGGGCTCAACGCCGTGGGCCTGCTCATGCTCAACAATTACAGGGACCTGGACGACGACCGCCTTGCCGGCAAGCACACATATGCGGTTCTGGTGGGGGCGCGTGCAGCGGCTATCTCCATTTACCTGGTCTACATCCTGAGTCTGGTTCTGGGCCTGATCCAGTTCATTCCGGCTGTCATGCGACATGGCCTGCCGGGCTTCCCTCTTGTGTTGGTCCTGCTGCCAGTGGCCGCCGTCTTTCTGCTGATCTGTCGAGCCTTTGCCCGTGGCCAGGTGCCCAAGGCCTTTGGCATGGCAGGCAAGGGCACCCTGGTCTCCGCCATATGCTGGTCGGCTGGCCTGCTCCTGCAGCTGTGAAAATCTTGATACTCTCATAAGAGAGCAGACCGACTTTCAAGCGATTTGGTGGATAATCAGGCAATCATGTTCATCACACTTCGGGAATACAAGGACGCACTGCGACCATCGGCCTTGCTCTGCTCGCCCACGCCGGTTCTGATTGGCACGGCGGTGGCCCTCCGGCAGCTGTTCAGCCAGGGGTCGGGGCCGGATGCGCGCTTCTGGCTGATTGCTCTCTTATGCTGTCTGACGGCTGTATTCATCCACAGTACCTGCAATCTGGCCAATGATTACTTTGACGGCATCAGGGGTACTGACGAGGGCCGGAGTAGCCTTTCGGGCGCGGGGGCCGACGGTTCGGTGCCTGATTTGCCCAGAAGAGGGGTGGCCGGTGGCGTGGAACCCCGCAAGGTCCTGCTGTCCGCCTACCTCAACATCCTTATGGCCTGCCTGTCCGGTCTGATTCTCTGCTGGGTTACAGGCCACTGGTGGATGATCCTGGTAGGTATCTTCTGTCTGCTAGGAGCCTGGTTTTACACGGGAGGCAAACACCCTTACGGCTATAGGGCCATGGGCGAACTGAGCATCATGATATTCTTCGGCCTGGTGGGCGTGCTGGCCACCCAGTACATGGAGACCGGCGGTATCGACCGTCACGGGTTCATCGGTGCCTTGGTCGGGGGTCTTATCTGCATTCCCGTTCTGGAGATCAACAACTATCGGGACATTGATGCAGACCCGCTGGCTGGCAAGTACACGCTGTCTTCATTCATCGGAGCCAAAGGCACGCTGATTCTGATGGGGTCCTGCTATGCACTGGCTGTGATTCTGGGTGCGGTCGAGTCATGGTCCCTGTCCGGCGGCTCCTTTGCGAACGTCTGGCCGCGCCTGCTCTGCCTGTTGCCTGTCGTGGTGCTGGCCATTGCCACCACAGTGGCCAGCTGTCGGAATCGCTTCAGTAGGGCATTCGCGCTGTCGGGCTATACGGATCTGCTGACAGGGTTCTGCTGGCTGGGTGTCTGTCTGCTTTAAGAGACTGTTCTATAGGGGGAGCTGTAGATCCGCCAAACGGTCCCTCTCAGGTCTTAGAATTTTCACTATGACCTACAAACTAGTATTGCTCAGGCACGGCCAGAGCGCATGGAACAACACCAATCAGTTCACCGGCTGGGTGGACGTCCCGCTGACCGAGCAGGGCGAGCAGGAGGCCCGCAAGGGCGGCAAGCTGCTCAAGGATAAGGGTGTTCTGCCGGACATTGTCTTCACCTCGCTGCTGCGCCGCGCCATCAACACCGCCAACATAGCTTTGGATGAGGCTGACCGTCTCTGGATCCCCGTCAAGCGCGACTGGAGGCTGAACGAGCGTCATTACGGAGCATTGCAGGGCAAGAACAAGACCGAGATCCGTGAGAAGTACGGCGACGAGAAGTTCATGCTCTGGCGCCGCTCCTATGCCACCCCGCCGCCCGAGATCGACCCTGATGACGAATACTCGCAGTCCCATGATCCTCGGTATGCCGGAGCCCCCGTGCCCCGCGCCGAGGCACTGGCCAACGTGGTCAAGCGCGTCACCCCTTACTGGGAGAGCGACATTGTCCCGGAGCTCAAGACCGGCAAGACCGTACTGATTGCCGCTCACGGCAACTCGCTGAGGGCCATCGTCAAGATGCTCGACAACCTGACTGAGGATGAGATCGCCAAGGTCAACATCCCCACGGCCATTCCTCTGGTCTACGAGCTTGATGAGAACTTCAAGCCCATCAAGCCTCGTGGCGAGTATCTGGATCCGGAGGCAGCCGCCGCCGGTGCCGCTGCTGTGGCGGCACAGGGTCAGAAGTGAGATTCTTGAGATTCTTTAGATAATTTATCCGATGATGTGAATCGGACTTTGGATGCAGAGCGTCCAAAGTTATTAGAGGTGGTGTCCTCTACTTTTGTAGTGGGCGCCACCTTTCGTATTCCTGATGCCTTTTGCGCCGTGGGAGAGAGCAAAAGCGATTTTCGCTCCCCTGATAATCTTGCTGCCTATCTGGTCCGGATGGTCAAGGCGACACTTTGCCCGGGCTCGACATCTTCGTCTACGCCGACTGCGGATCCATCGTGAAGATGGATGACGCTGGCTTGGTATCGTCTGCTCTGGCCATTGAGTGTCACGTCTTCCAGCATTGTGTCCGGCTGCATGGAGATTTGCAAATAGGCATGCAGGGTCTCATCGGTCCTGTTGGTGAAGTGAAGTGTGTCGTCTACTTGCTCGAAATCGACCTGACCACCACAGAAGGCCAGCCCTTTCCAGCTGAAATGACGCCAAGGCGTATAAGGAGCGATTCTGATGCTTCGGGCCTCTTGATCGCGTTCGACTCCCATGATGTCATGCAGGAAGAAACTGACGAATTCACCCGCGCACCAGCCGCACTTGCCCAGACCTCGTTTGACCTTGGTTGGTTCTTGCTCAGCATGTTCGAATGGCCACCACCAGAAGGATCCATCCAGATCAGTGGTTCTGCGGAGCTCAAGCAGGGCATCTTTGAGTTCTTCCCGCGTATTTGCCCTGCAGAGCCCATGGATGTGGCCAGGATAGGTAATTCCGTTGCTGTCATCAAAATCCCAGAAGTCGATTCCTCCCGTAATCGGCGCATAATATGGATCTCTGGTGCTGTGGGCCCATCTGGCATGATTGCGGATGAGTTCGTCGTCACGGCTGGTGAATCCGTAAACGGAGGCTAGTGTCAGGTCGCTTTCCTCTCCGTCATGGATGCCGATGATGCTCCCATCCCTGTTGGTTCCTTCCACATACATGGGCTTGCCGTCAATGTTGCGGACGCATCTCTGGTCAAGCGACTGGCGAAGTTCTTCGGCGATCTGTTTCAGCTGTCTCGTCTGATCAGCATCCAGAAGATCCGAAAAGTCCTCGGCCATGACCGTGGCTGCCTTCCAGGCCAGTATGTTGGACCCGGTATGGTAGTCACCGCGTGACGGCCCGTCCGAAATGTAAAGAGTCTCATAAAGCTGCCCTTGATCAGGTCGTTCAGCGATAAGATCGGCGGCCAGCCTACGAACGTATTGTGCGAATATTTTTTGATTCACAGCGAGTGCTGTGCGGCCATGCCGGTGAACCAACATGGAAGCCAGAACCGCGGCGAGACAGGAATTGCCTAAGGAGTGTTCGAATCCGCTTGCTTCTGGATGCATTCGGGCCTCGCGTTCCCAAGCTTGGTCAGGAATGCCATACTGCGCAAGAAATTCGATCATGGGATTGGCTAGGTCAGGATTGCTGTCGACCAGCCCCATGGCGCAGTAGCCGAAGTCTCTGGTCCATACGTCGGGGAGTGGATTGGCGTTGGATCCCCAGAATGAGCCAGCTGCCTTGCCGTCTGCTAGCAGGAGAAGACTTTGTCGGGCCAGTTCAGCCGACCGGGTGATGAGCTCACCGTACCATGGGTCTTCTGGAATCTGGACCTTGCCCAAGCTGCCCTTACGGGCTTCCAAGGTAGCTTTCAGAGCTGTCCGGCATCCATGAAGGGAGTTAAATATCCGAAGGCTATCCTCTTGCTCTGAAAAATCGAAGACACTGGCCACGCTCCGACTCTCTCCTGGATCAAGCCTGAGCATGGTCTTGGATGTGCCGCTCGTGATAGGACTGTCCGATTCGCTCAGAAGATTGAATTTCAAGGGCAGAGAAACTGTCCCATCCTTGCCCTGTGTTGACGACAAAATCGATACATTTACATCTATAGGTGTGGCCCCCAGATTGGTGAGCTGGCAAAGTTGAATAAGGCACAAAGGCCTGCTGGCGCCTTCTTGGGGCACGAAGACGATGGTCTGACTGTGCAGATCGCCTATCGAGGCATCGAAGACAGGTATGAGATCGTCCATGAAACTGAGCGCAGGCGATGGACATTGACGGTTCATGCAATTAATCTGCATTCCAATATGTCCTTGGCAGAAAGCCAACTTCTTGTACACGTAGACACCAGGAATGGTCTTGCCTCGCACGTCCTCGCGTCCTATTGCAACAACCGCGCGTCGCACCTGTCCAGTTCTGTCTAGGGCGGCCAAAAGGCGATTGTTGGAGATATCGACGCTGAAAGGATAATCAGTGTATCTGCCCAGATCGTATTCCATGACCATGTCGTCAGGCCATTCGAGGCCTGCTGCGGCAAAGAAGCTAGCACGATTGCCAGCGGCACCTTTCGCATTGAATCCCATCAAGGTTTTTTCCGTTTTATTTTCTTGTTGATCCGAGGTTGGCGACGGCATCAACTGCTCCTTTCAGCAAGTTTGTGGGACGCGGGTATCGCTTCATAGCATGCTCGATGGCCCATCCACGGTCATGGAGTCCACATGGTTACATCCATGCTTCTAAGCACATGATAACGTATACATCAGCAAAGGCCAAAGACCTTATGAACCATCTGCCGCATCATGTGTTTCGGATGGATTGGAATTGTGAGCACTGGTCCTATGAAAACTCAACTTTTGATATGGCGGCAGAGAGTCAGTGTTCTGGAGGGGCGGTTGTATTGCGCACGGCCAGGAAGGATGGCTGAATTTGCATGTTCATGTCAGGGTTTTCGCCCTCTAACAATTTAAGAAGCGTCTGAGCGGACGACTTTCCCATCTCATAGGGATCCTGATGAATAGTGGTCAACCCGATTTCATGAGCGTAAGTCGAATCGTCGAAACCAGCAACCGATACGTCTCGGGGGATTGTGTATCCCGAACGCTGCATACAGAAAAGCAGAGGAAGGGCGTATTCATCATTCATGCAGATTATGGCTGTTGGGTGCTGGTCCAACCTGACCAACTGGGATAAGGCGAAGTCCGCTCGGGTATCGTCCTTGGGCGCGTATACAACTGTGGGGTTCACCCGATCTCCTAGTTTGGAGCATATAGAGCGAAATGCCTGCAGGCGTGCCTGACCGTTCCATTTGAAATGTTCAGTCTCTGGATCCAGACAGACATAGGCGATTTTACGATGCCCAAGGTTGACCAGATGGTTGATGACCAGTTCCATGCAACTGGTCTCATCTATGCCTATGGTTGCCGAAAATTCAGGAATTGGCTCAGTGTTGATCCCGATAAGCGGGATGCCTGTCGTGGCTAATTTGTCGGCCTCTGTACAGGGTATTTGGAAAGACACCACAAGCACAGCATCAGCATTGCGTTTGATGGACATATCCGAAAAGAATGCATGGCGTTCCTGCTCATCTGAAACGGCATATAGAGCGATGTCATACCCTGCGTCATGGAGGACGGAATTGAGGCCAGCCAGAACATGCGAGTCATACCAGGAGTCCAATTCTCCGCCAGTCAGGAAGGCGATTCGTGCCGACTTGCCCGATTTCAATGCTGAAGCAGATCGTGAAATGGTGTAGTCCAGGTCTTGTGCGACTTTGAGGACTTTTTCCCTTGTCTGCGGAAGAACCTTGTCGGGGAGGGTAAAAGTACGGGACACCGTTGCTATTGAAACCCCGGCACGATCTGCTACGTCTTGAATGGATGCACCCACAATGCCCTCCTGTTTTCCTTAGGGCTTTTGCCTGCAAAATCTTATCACGGCTGCTCAAATGATGGATACGTATACATCATATATTTATTCTTTACAAGAGACACTTGTTTTTTGAACTAGGTCTATAAAGCGTGGGTTAAAGCTGATATACAGAAATTGACTGAATGACTGGCTATTAAAGAACTTGCAGGGCGATAACTTGCGTGCTAACGTTTACATCAGCTGGTCGGAATGCCAATGATGGTTTCTATAATTTCCATTCCGGCTGGTCTAACCACAGGTCGAGCCGTCTTATTGCAGCGTGGCGGCTTGAACGGGGCAGAGGAGAAACGTCAATGAAGATGACGAAAAACAAATTTGTGCACGTGCTTGCGGCAGTTCTTACTGTCCTGGCTCTGGCACCTCTGTCGGCATGCGGTGGATTCGGAGGCGCCAATGTGACGACCCTCAGCTTCTTCCAGACCAAACCAGAGGCGGTGGAAGACTACTCCAGAATTATCGCGGACTTTGAGAGACTGCATCCGAACATCAAAGTGGTACAGAATCAGGTCTCTTCAGCCGACACAGCCTTGAGGGCTCTTCTGGTCAAGGATCGCACGCCTGACGTCATAGCGCTGAATCCCAACGGAAGCATGGGAAAGATGGCCAAGGCAGGGGTATTTTATGACTTCAGCAACACGCCTATAAGCCATAGGATCCGCCCGGTCATGCAATCAGTGATCAATGGGTTGGGACGAGATGGCAAACAGATAAATATTGTGCCTTATGCCGGTAATGTATGCGGCATCACTTATAACATCGATTTGTTCAAGCAGCATGGTATTAAGGTGCCCAAGACCTGGAAGGATCTTGAGCAGGCAGTTGCCACTCTGGAAGCTGACGGCGTTGCCCCTTTCATTGGGACATTGGGTGACCCCAATCGTGTTTCAACGCCTTTCGATGGTTTGGCTCCTTACTACGACAGCAACGGGTTCTGGGACAAAATGCGTGCTGAAGGTAAAAAGGTAGGGCCGGATTCGCCCGTTTCTTTCCAGAAAAACTTTAAACCTCTGATGGAACGGCTCTATTGGATTTACCAGCACTCGACCAAAGACGTGAGAACCATGATCTATGAGGACGGAACTTCCGCTTTCGCGCGGGGTGAGGGAGCCATGCTCTTGGCGGGGAACTGGTCTATGGCGCCGGTTCTGCAGATCAACCCCAAAATGCATATAGGCTTCTTCCCATATCCGACGGACGAGGCCGACAAGGCCATTCTCGTCTCTGGCGGAGATGTGGCGATCACCATGGGTGCGCATCCCAAGCACGAGAAGGAATCCATGGCCTTTATTAACTATCTGTACTCGGACGAGGTTCAACGTCGCTTTGTAAAGTCGCAACAGCTCATTCCTTCGCTCTCGTCAATTCCTGTTGACGAGAATCCGGCCATGAAGCCGGCCAAATACTGGATAGATTCTGGCAGGATCCAGGGATATGCGGATCACCAGATACCCTCCAGCATCAGTTACAACCCGATACTGAACAAAGCCATGTTGGACGGCGACCTGGATTCGGCCCTCACCACACTCGACAAAGAGTGGGGCAAAGTTGCGGCCAGGACCATCGAGTGATCGGAGGCAAACACATGACTACGACACAGACGACTGTGGCTGCAGGCGCTCACCGGCATCGCCGATTCGCTGAAGCCACTTATTACTGGATGGTATGGCCTTTTATCATCCTTTTCGCCATCTTCCATACCATTCCCATGCTGGCTGGCATTTTCTTCAGCTTTACCAACTATGCCGGTTACGGAAAATGGCACATGGTAGGCCTGTCGAACTATGTCAATCTTTTCGGGGATGACAGGGTTCTTCACTCGTACTTGTTCACTATTTTCTTTTCCCTGGTGGCTACGATCCTGACCAATGTTATTTCCTTGGCTATCGCTCTGGCGCTGAATGCACGAATCAAGGCCAGAAATTTGTTCAGAGGTATCTTCTTCATTCCCTACGTGTTGTCTATGCTGATTATCGGATATGTCTTCCAATTCTTCTTCTCCAAGTCAGTGCCGAAGATCTTCTCAGCAGTTCCTCTGCTCAGGGACAACATCCTGACCAATGAGCACTGGGCCTGGGTGCCTATCGTTATCGTTACGGTATGGCAGGCTTGCGCTTTTGCAATCATCATCTACCTGGCTGGCCTGCAGACTATCCCTGCCGACATCTATGAGGCGGCTTCGCTCGACGGTGCCACAGGATTCAAGGCATTCAAGTCCATCACATTGCCTCTGATCATGGGCTACGTGACTATAAACGTGGTGCTCAATATCAAGAACTTCATGCAGGCATTCGATCAGATAGTGGCCTTGACCGATGGCGGGCCAGGGATGGCCACTGAATCGGTGACTCTGCAGATTTATCAGGGTGGATTCACTGGCGGCGAATTCGCCTATCAATCTGCTGATGCAGCCATTCTCTTCTTAATCATCACGGCTCTTTCAGTTATACAGCTTCGTTACCTTAATCCGAAGGAGGATTAAGCGCCATGACCTCCAGTCAAGTTATGAATGCCATTCCGGCAAAGTCATCGGGCATGAATCCACATACACGACAAGGCCATGAAAGGCGTCTCCATAGGGTCAATTGGTGGTTGACAGCCCTGGTGGCAGTATGCTCATTGACTGTTCTTGTACCCCTGTATTTTGCTGTGGCGGTTGCGCTTAAGAGTCCTGAACAACTGGCTAAGGGGACGGGCTTTGAATGGCCCAATCCAGTGCATTGGGGCAATTTTGCAGAGGCATGGGCCCGAACCAATTTCCCCAGAGCGCTTATGAACACGGCCATGATCACGGTGTGTTCGGTTGTGCTGACTCTGTTGACCAGTTCGGTCTTAGCCTACGCCCTAGCCCGGAACATGCATAGGCCCTTCTTTAAGATTGCTTACTACTACTTCTTGGCAGCCATGTTCATCCCGTTTCCTATCGTGATGCTCCCGGTCGTCAAGGAAACGGGATTGCTTGGTCTTGATAATCAAGCAGGACTGATTGTGCTGTATACGCTATACGGGTTCTCGATGAATATCTTCCTGTATACGACTTACCTGCATTCCATTCCCATGGAGCTGGAAGAGGCCGCTCGGGTTGATGGGGCATCGACCTGGAGGGTGTTCTGGCAAATTATTTTCCCGCTTTTGATGCCGATGAATGCAACCGTGGGAATTCTTACCTGCGTATGGGCATGGAACGACTTCATCATGCCTCTGGTGGTACTTACGGATCCTGGTGCCAGGACCCTGCCATTGGCCCAATATGTATTCCAAGGTCAGTACAACACAAATTACACCGTGGCTTTTGCCTCCTATTTGATGGCTATGGCTCCCTTACTGATTGTCTATATATTCTCTCAGCGGTGGGTCATCTCCGGCGTAGTGCGCGGCTCTGTAAAGTAGGCAAATCTGAGTTCAGCACTGTTCGAACATGGAAGAGGAACGGCCCGCCACCCGACCAACTGTCAGGTGGCGGGCCGCCTCTCTGCCGTCCGTTCAGTCCAGATCGAGGTCGAGATCCTTGGGATCCTTGGAGGGGTCGAAGCCCGAGACGATATATACCACGCGCCGGGCCGCCGAGACGCCATGGTCTCCCAGTCGCTCCATGAACCGTGCCACCAGGACCAGGTCGATCAGCTGCTGCCTGGTTCCCTTCCAGTCGTCTGAGAGAGCATAGCCGAATGTCTGCTGGTGGAGCTTGTCCATCTGATCATCGCTGACGATGATCTGCTCGGCTATGGTCGTGTCCCTGTCGGAGAGCATCTCGACCAAGCGGTCGGCCATGACATCCAGAAAGTCCTGCATCTGTTTGAACAGGGGGATAACCTCGTCGGGTAGGGTCGGTTCAGGGTAGGAGCGCCTTGCGGTCTCGGCGATGTGCCTGGCCAGGTCTCCCATGCGTTCAAAAGTGGCTGACAGGCTCAGCGTTGAAACCACCACCCGCAGATCAGTGGCCACGGGGCTCTGCTTGGCCAGGAGCCTGATGCATTGATCGATGATGCTGGCCTGGAGGTTGTCTATATCGGCATCCCCATCGATGACCTCCTGGGCCGTTTCCACGTCGCCGTTCATCAGGGATCGCCCGGCTTTTTTGATGGCATCGCGAACCTTGGCGGCCATTCGATCGAGATCGTCGGCCACCAACCCCAGCTCCTCGTTGAAAATCACGCGCATTGTTCTTCCCTTTCGGCCTCGGTCAACGATATGCCTATAGTCTATGTGACCAAGGTGGCAAGAAAAAGTCAGACGCAAAGAATGTTGGGCCTTTGGAGCGGCAATCACTGTCGGATATGCAAGAATAAAGCCGGAACTGCCGATGAGACTTGGTTGATGCAGCAATGTCCGGGTCGGCGCCGGACTGGAGGGAAGTCCTTATGAGACGGTTCATGGACCGCCTACGTAGCCTTATGGGCAATCGAAGCAAGGATGGCGAACAGGCTGATGGCGAGGTTTTGGAGGGCTCGACCCAGGCCCTGCTGGCGCTCATTCCCGCCGCTACGGTTGTGGTCGACGGCGATGACGAGGTTGTCCGCTCCAGCCCGGATGCCTACAGATTGGGAATCGTGAGCAACGACGAGATTGCTGATTCGAAGATCATTGAAGCCATTGCGCAGGTGCGCCGCTCAGGCGGTCGACGTAGCTTTAATCTGATTACGCACACACCTACTGAATTCGCTCTGGATGCCGCAACCGAGAGCCCGGAATCCGATGATTGGGATATTGACGAGGCCGAGGATCCTGTGGATACGACCCATGTTCAGACCCAGGCGGTATCCAGAAGGAACTGGCTTAAGGTCACCCTTGGGCGTATCGATGAGTCCCTGGTGGTGGTGCTTATCGATGATGTGAGCGATTCGGTCAGGTTCGTTCGGACCAGAGATGCCTTCATAACCAATGTATCCGAGCAGATGCTCAAGCCGGTCCAGGCCCTGGAGGAGCTGGCGGCGCAGCTCAAAACCACCTCCCACCTGGAGGGGGATGATCCTGAACTGCTTCGCAGCCATCTGCGCAGCGTCTCCGAGGATGCCTCTTCGGTCCAGCGCTACAGCGCCTATCTGGGGCATGTGCTCAAGGATCTTCTTCTGCTGATCCGGGCTCAGGAGCGGATCAAGCCCAGCAGGGAGAACGTGCTTGATGTGGCTGAGCAGATAAGGGCGGTGGTGCAAGATGAGCAGGATAGAGCCGACCAGGCCCATGTGACCCTGCGATGGCGATGTGACCAACCACTGACGATTCATGGTGACGGGCAGCAGATCAAGGTGGCTATGGCCAAGCTGGTGGAGAACGCCATCTCCTATTCGCCTTCAGGCTCCACAGTTTCCCTGGTGGCGCAGGCCTCGAATGACGGGCATTACGCAAAAATCAGGGTGGTCGACCACGGCAGAGGCATATCCAAGGCCGACCAGGGCAGGATCTTCGAGCGCTTCTACCGGGCCGACAACCAGAATGAAGAGACTGCCGTAGGCATCGGTCTGGGGCTGGCCATCGTCAAGCATGTCGCTCTGACCCACCATGGCTCGGTCACTGTCTGGAGCGCGCCGGGAGAGGGGAGCACCTTCACACTGATGCTTCCTCTGGCTCAGGGTCCGGTTGCTGGGCAAGACGGCGATAATCCCAACGATTGAAGTGCTCCCAGATCATCAGCAGAATGCCCACGCCAACCCCGGACAGGCAGACAATCAGGGGCTTGGTGACCGTCATCCCGGTCAGGGCCAGGATGCCCACCACGACCAGAGCCAGAATCCAGGCACCGGTACCGAACAGGAAAATGCGTCGCAGGTCCACCTGCACGGGCCGAGGCGATGGTCTTCGGGCATCCGGGTCGAAAATGGGAGCCAGCTTCATACCCCCACTGTACCGTTTGCAATGACATGCGGTGACCCCCACGCCTTGCCCAGGCTTCGGCCCGTGTCATATTATGACGGAGATTGGTGGGTTCGTATGCACCGGCCCATGGAGGGATTTCCCGTGGAAAGGGGAGTGCGTGTATCCGATCCAAGCTGTGGAGAAGCACTACGCCTGGGGCTCACATGACCGACTGCAGCGCATGTTCCATTTGCATGAGCCGGAGGGATGCCAGGGGGATACCTTGGCGGAGATGTGGTTCAGTGGGCACACCGAATCCCCCTCGCCCCTGACCCTGCCCGACGGGTCGCTCATACCGCTGACCGAGGCCATTCGTCGCAATCCCATGGCAATGCTGGGTGAGCGCGACTCCCGCCTCTTCGGCCCCACCCTGCCCTACCTGTTCAAGATCATCTCGGCCCGCATCCCTCTGTCCCTGCAGGTGCATCCGCTGGATTTTGAGGCTCGCGCCGGCTTCAACCGTGAGAATGCCCTGGGGGTGGCTGACGACGATCCCAGCCGCTCCTTTCATGACAGTCTGGCCAAGAACGAGATGGTGGTGGCCCTGGAGCCCTTCCAGGCCTGTGTAGGCTTCGCAACCATCTCCACGCAGCTGACCCTCCTGCGCGCCGTGGATCACCCCCTGGCCGAGCTGATGACCGAGGCTCTGACCGCCCGCACCTTCCATCTGGGGGTCCCTCCGGCCCGTTTCGCTTCGGCCGATGCCATGATGCCGGTCTCCTCCCTGATCTGGCCGGACTCCCGCCGACGTATCTTCCGGGCCTTCCACGCTGCCGTGACTGCCGAGCCGGAGGCCGCCCAAGGCCTGGAGGAAGCCTTGGAGGCAGCTGCCGGGCGGCTGCGGTCCAGGCGGGCAGGGGCCGTGCTGGACCATGCCCTGTGTGCAGTCCGGTCCTTTCCGAATGACCCCGCCGTGCTCTGCTTGCTTATGCTCAACCCCGTGGACCTGGAGGAGGGCGATTCGGTCTATATCCCCGCCGGGACCCCTCACGCATACATCCATGGCACTGCAGCAGAGATCATGACCAACTCCGACAATGTACTCAGGGCCGGTATGACCCCCAAGCATCGTGACATTCCCAACCTCCTGCGCAGCCTGGACTGCCAGCCTTCAGCCCCCATCGATCCATCCAGCTCCATGATCGCCACCCTGATCATGCACAATATGGTGACCTACCGGCCCAAAATCAACGAGTACATGCTGGTCTATGGGCATGTACAGGAGGGTGGCGCCACCTGGCCCCTGCTCAACAGGCTTCAGCAGCGTTACGGGGATCTGATAGAGCGTCTGGGGCCTCGCCACCTGATGATTCCTCGCAGGGGACCCCGCATCATCGTCTGCACTGATGGGCGGATCCGTTGCGCAGCCGCCGACCAGTCCTGTGTACTGGACCAGGGACAGGCCCTCTTCGTCCCCTCGGAGGATGGCCGTGTCGACATCACCATGCCTCAGGATTCCGACGATGCCGGCGGGTCCTTCCTCCTGGCCTCGACCCCGGTCTGACTTTTTTTGAGCCAGGTTCGCTCAGGGTGGACCAGGCAGGCTTCAGAACCGAGGGACACGCCGTGGCGGACGGCACGCATGCCGGTTTGCTCATGTTCGCCTCATGTCCGTATAATCCTAGCGTATTCCGTGGTTGTCGAAGATGAGCGACCACCGAAGCCATGCTTGAGTACACCAGTATGGACAATTCAGGTCATTTGGCCTGGGTTCTCGCTTGCGTTATGGTGTTCCCTTGTGATGGTTCGTGATACGGCACGAAAGTCGCGTCGGAACATAAACGGGAGTGATTCTAGATGAAGCATGCTGCGCACAGGGCTTCGGCCAGGCGAGGCGCAGGTGTCGGCAGTTGGTCGACCGGCCGATCTTCAGGCGTAACCCAGGCAGCGGGCATTGAGGGTCTTGATGATGCCCTGGCGGCCAAGCTCAACCAGGTGGCCCCTCGAACCCGTCGCTCCATTCGTCTGGCGGCCAAGGCCTCAGCCCGTCGCTCCCACATCATGACCGGTTCGGCCCTGACCGTCCTGGTCGGTGCCGCCGCCTCCTCCATGGCGGTCAGTCAGGCTCGCGGTGACTGGTCCCTGCCCCTGGCCGACAGTGTCGCAATCAATTTGGTCACCCCCTCATCCTCTGCCGGTTCCTCCAGCGCGAACGGTGGTGCAAGGGTCTCCCGCTCTGATTACCGTCAGCCCCTGCCGACGGCTTCTCAGCGCAACGAGGGCAGCTGGGAGCTGGGCGAATCCGAACTCGATGCCGGGCAGATGTCCAAATCCCTGGCCGACAATCCGGTCGTGGCTGTGTTGATGGATGCCAACCGATCAGTTCTGCCTTCAGGGTTCAATCCCAACCATGCCACTGGGGATGCAGGCAATGTCTACGAGTTCAGCCAGTGCACCTGGTGGGCCTACGTCCGACGTCACCAGCTGGGTCTGCCGGTGGGTTCACACATGGGCAATGCCAAGGATTGGTCCGGCTCTGCGCGCTCCCTGGGCTATTGGGTGGACAACACGCCGCGCAATGTCGGCGACATCGTGGTCTTCCAGGCCGGCCAGGAGGGTTCGGATTCCACCTATGGCCATGTGGCCATCGTCGAGAAGATCAATCCCGACGGCTCCATCGTCACCTCGGAGTGTGGTGCCATCATGAACGGAAAGACCTACTCTCGCACCTTGTCCGATGTGCACGCCTTCAGCTACATCCACTACTGATTTCTGGCTGGTTAATCTTTGTTCCCAATACGTGATAGAATTGTGCCCGATGAAAAAAACACGCAAGTATGTGAGCATGATGGCGGCAGCCACAATCTGTGGCATGCTCTCCATCGGTATACCCGCCGTGGCCCAGGCCAGTGACGGCAGTGAAGCCGTAGTTACTTCGTCGCGTTCATTCACTCCCGGCAGCAAGGTGCGTGCCGACCTGTTGACCGAGTCGACGGCTACCACCGTCGAAAAGGACAGCAGCTGGGGTGGCATTGAGTCTTTGAACGTTCCTGCCACCAAGTCCCAGGCCGAGAAGGATGCTGAAGCCAGGGCCCAGCAGGCTCAAGAGCAGGCCCAGGCTGCAGCCAGTCGGCGTCAGTCCGCGCAGCAGGTCAGTCGTTCGGCTGCTCGTGCCGCTCGTGCCAGCACCACCAGCACAGTCGTTGATGCACCGGTCTCCGGCACGGGTGCAGATGTGGTCAACTACGCCCTTCAGTTCCAGGGGATTCCTTATGTGTATGGCGGGACCGATCCAGCCACGGGCTTCGACTGCTCTGGATTCACCCAGTATGTGTTCGCCCACTTCGGCGTCAGCCTGCCCCGCACGGCCGATGCGCAACGTTCAGTGGGTGTACCGGTCACGGATCCTGCTCCTGGCGACCTGCTGGTGACCTCTGATGGTAGCCATGTGGGCATTTATGTCGGCGGTGGTCGCATGATTCATGCCCCGCGTCCCGGTCGGACCGTAACAGTTCAGAAGCTTTATCGGGATTTCGAGTATCGTCGTCTGGTCTAAGGCATAGTTTTTGCGCAGGCTCAACGCCCCTACGGGGGCGTTTTGCATATTCGGAGTCGAGGTTCCTCGCGTGTTGGTCCCTGCCAACTTATTGATCAGACCCGCATGCGATATTCTGACAGAAGGAGCGATGTCGGTTTGTCATCGCCAAGTTTAAAGGAGGTCGTCGGATGAGCAACGACAAGGCTGTTCTGGTAGGCGTCGATGGCTCGGACGCCAGCTACAAGGCGGCGTGGTGGGCCGCCAACTACGCTAAGCATGCAGGGTTGACCCTGCAAATCGTCTGCGCCTATTCCCTTCCCTCGTATGCCGCAGTCTCCTTCGATGCGACCTACACCACCATGGGTGACGACGTGGCCGCTCACAACGACGCCCAGGAGATCCTCTCCAAGGCCAAGGCCATCGCCGATGAGCAAGGTGTAGGGGCAGCCACGCTGATTGTGACGGGGGATCCTTCATCGGTCTTCGTGGAGTTGAGTCGCAACTACCGGCTGATTGTCATCGGGAACCGGGGCAAGGGCGGCCTGGCTGAGCGTCTGCTGGGCACCACCAGCTCCAGCCTGCCCGCCTATGCTTACTGCCCTATCGTGGTCGTTCCTTACACCGACGACGATGGCAACCTGATGCATCTGAGCAACGACATCAAGCGGGTCGCCGTGGGTTCAGACGAGTCCAAGTGGGGGCTTAAGGCCCTGCAGATCGCTGCGGCCTTCGCCGACAGTTGGAACGCCGAGCTGGATGTCATGTCGGCAGTGCCCAATATCTCCGGACTGACCGGCACGGGTTCGGCCGAGGAGCGCAGCGTCATGGATTCCTACCTGGACGACCTCAATACCCGAATCGAACCACTCATGAAGACCTATCCCGATCTGCGCATCAACAAGACCGTGGTGCCGGGGTCGGCTGTGGAGGCCCTGACCCAGGCCAGCAAGACCCATGACGTGGTCGTGGTCGGTTCGCGTGGTCGCGGCGGCTTCACCGGGCTCCTGCTGGGATCGACCAGCCAGGGGCTCCTGCAGCATGCCGTCAGCCCCGTCTACGTGGTGCCGCGCAAGTACGTGGAGGCCGAGGAGTCCGGGCTCAAGGCTGCAGCCGAAGCTGCCGAAACTACCGATGTGGCTGAGATCACCGGTGTGGAGCAGGTCTCTGTGGATTCGGCCAAGCCCGAGCAGTTGGCCGACCTGGAGTCGACCATCGACCCCGAGCACGAGGAGTAAGAGCAAGGAGCGGAGACCCCGGAAGTTCCATGAACCTGGGGTCCCCGCTCCTCTCTTCTTGTCCTGTCGGATCAGTGGCGAACCTTGACGGAGATCCTTACCGGGGTCTCCCGCTGATAGGTGTGTGCCACGGTGCAGGACTTGGCGATATGGCGGCGGACCCGCTCCTCCAGCTTGTCTGCATCATCCTGGGCCAGCCTGGCCGAAGTGGCATCGACGTCCACCTGCTCGTCGAAGCTCAGGTAGGCGTCGTCGTCGGCGTCATAGGTGCCGTCCACCACGATTTTCGCTCCCTTGCCCTTGCCTAGGGCGCTCTCCACGGCGAACTGGCTGGATAGGGCTCCGCAGGCGGCCAGGGCGATCTTCATCAGGTCACCGGGGTTGAACTGATCCTCGCCTTTGCCGAAAGTGATATGGGCCCCATTGTCGCCATAGGCGTTCCAGGTGCCGTCCTTGTCGCGTTCGACCCAAAGTCTCTTGCCCATCTGTTCCTCCTTGTCCGGCACACGCCCGGGTGCGCCATCCGGATCCGACCCTGTGGCCGGACCTGCTCCTCCAATCTAACCCGGACTGTGCAATTCGTCACCGGGGCGCGCTCAGCTGACCGAGGACTTGATAGTATGGCCGCATGGCCTTGACTTCCGAAGAACTGCAGCGTATTCGCACACGTATCCCCGAGCGTCCCGACTCGGACATTCCCACCCCCTATGAGGACTTGGTGCGCACCATTCTGCGCGAGGGCACCCTGAAGTCCGACAGGACGGGCACCGGGACCATATCCCTGTTCGGGAAGCAGATGCGCTTCGATCTGTCGCGTTCCTTTCCGCTGATCACCACCAAGAAGGTCTACTTCCGTGGCATCGCCTATGAGCTGCTTTGGTTCCTGAAAGGGTCGCAGAACGTGCGCTGGCTGCAGGAGAACCGTGTGCATATCTGGGACGAGTGGGCGGACCCGGAAACCGGGGATCTGGGTCCGGTCTATGGGGTCCAGTGGCGCAGCTGGCCCGCTCCGACCCCTGAGGACCCCCATCACACCATCGATCAGATCGCCAAGGTGCTGGATTTGATCCGCACCCACCCGGACTCCCGTCGAATGATCGTCACCGCTTGGAATCCGGCCCAGATTGACAGCATGGCCCTGCCGCCCTGCCATGCGCTCTTCCAGTTCTATGTGGCCGACGGCAGGCTGAGTTGCCAGCTCTATCAGCGCTCCTGCGACATGTTCCTGGGGGTGCCTTTCAACATCGCCTCCTACGCCCTGCTGACCCTGATGATGGCCCAGCAGGCCGATCTTGAGCCTGGGGAGTTCGTCTGGACCGGCGGCGACTGCCACATCTACGACAACCATGTGGAGCAGGTTCTGGAGCAGCTGTCGCGCAAACCTTATCCTTACCCGACCATGCGCATCCGCAAGGCCGACTCCATCTTCTCCTACCAGTACGAAGACTTCGAGGTTGTGGACTATCAGTGCCATCCCGCCATCAAGGCCCCGGTGGCGGTCTGATGGTGCGCTGGGCCGAATACGGGCACCGTCGAATCCGAAGATTAGAATGTACTCGTATATCTACTCACCATGAGGAGTGAACACAACAGATGGAGCATGACAATAGTCGCAGCGGCTATCACGAACCCGAGCCCGGTCAGGCCGGGCTTCTAGGCGATGAGGAATGGCGGCATCAGGAAGAAGAGATAGGCCGTCGCTCATCGGTCAATATGATCTGGGCGCAGGCGCGGGCCACTGACGGTCGGCGCGGCGCCATCGGTTACCACAATGCCCTGCCTTGGCATTTGAGCGAGGACATGCGGCACTTTAAGGAGCTGACCGTATCCCATCCTGTCATCATGGGGCGGCGGACCTGGGTGTCCATGGGGGAGCGGCCCCTGCCCAAGAGGGACAACATCGTTCTGTCCAGTGATCCAGGGTTTCGGGCACCAGGCGCCACGGTGGTATCTGCGGCTGACGATGCTCTGGAGCTGGCCAGGCAGGAAGCCATTCCCGACGATGGGATGGATCGCAGCGAAATCTGGGTCATCGGCGGCGCAGGGGTCTTCAGCACCTTCTTTCCGCTGGCTGATGCCGCCTATGTGACCGACCTGGATCTGCGGACTCCAGCTGATGTCTTTGTGCCCGATATGGAGGAGCTGGTCAGCAAGCGGTTCTGGCAGGTGCGCGACGAGAGCCAGTGGATGAACCCTGCCAAACCAGACCAGGCGGCTGCCATCCCGCGGTTCCGGTACATCACCTATGGGAAGGTGCGTTGATGGGCCAGGATTCTGAAGGAAAGGCCTCACGGGGTCCCTACAACGTCATAACCGTCTGCACCGGCAACATCTGCCGGTCGCCCATGGCTGAGGTCATCCTGCGCAAGTTCTTCCAAGATCGCGGACTGGATGAGGATCAGGTCAGGGTGGAATCCAGCGGAGTCAGTGACGAGGAGTTCGGCAACCCCATAGATCGACGTGCTCAGAAAGTTCTGCGCGAGCGGGGCTATGAGGTGCCGGCTGACCACTTCGCCCACCGGATCACCCGGGAGGAGGCCGAAGATGCCGACCTGCTGCTGCCCATGACGGCCGACCATATGCGAGCCCTTCTCCGTCTGCTGCCCTCCGGCAAGCGATCCGCTGTTCACCTGTACCGCAGCTTCGACCCGGACCTGCCCAAGCCGGCACCGGGACGGGAGAGCCAAATCGACCTGGTTGACCCTTGGTATGGCGGCCCCCATGAGTTCGAGGTGGCCATCGATCAGATCGAGCACACTGCGCCCTACATCGTCGACTGGGTGGCCAGACAGTTGTCCTGAACGATAGATGCATGAAATAGGCCTATAGGAACTAAACGCGTTGTTTTAGGTTCTGTGTGTGGGTTTGGTTGTGTGTTGGTCAGAGTGTGGTGTTGGGGTATCTGACTGGTGTGTGGAACTCGTTCCAGTTGATGGCGGTGCCGTAGTGTTCGGGCTCGTCCTGTTCCTGTCTGGTTTCCCGTTTGGGTGCTGGTTGTGGCTGGTGGTGTTCGTCCCTGATCAGGCTGGCGGGGTCGGGGTTGTCGGTTTTCATGTAGCAGTGCCGTTCGCAGGCGCGTCTCATGTGGCTCTCGGGTGGGCCGTGGTGTTGCAGGAGGGTGCGTTTGATGGGTGAGTCGACTCCTCCTTCCAGCCGGTTGGTGGTGCGTTCCACTGGCCCGCCGGCGGTGGGTTCGGGTTCCAGGAAGGCGAAGAGCTGCCTGTCTTGGAAGAGGTGTTCGGGCCTGCGGTAGCAGCGGCGGAGTTCCTGGTGGGTCCACCACCAGGATTGGTGGCTGGCTTTGGGGTTGGCTGGGTCGTCCTTGGCCATGGTGCGTTCGTCGATGAGGGTTTTCCATCTTTCGTGCCAGGCGTTCAAGGCCTCACCCCGACGCACCGCTTCCTCGATGGTATGGACCCGGGTGGGCTGGTCGGAGAGTCGCTTGAGTTCCTTGCCGGCCTGAAGTCGTGGTTTGAGTGTCAGGTCGGTTTTGGTGGTGCGTTGCACGTGCACCAGGCAGCGTCGGATGCGCGTGCCCGGCCAGCAGGCATGGCAGGCTTTCTGCACGCCGCGAAGGCCGTCGGTGATGAGCACGTCGGGCCCGGGGATGCGGGAGGACAGGGCCGTGTAGGCCGCCGTGTTCTCCTGATGGCACCACTGCCAGTCGATGACCTGGCCCGTCTGCCCGTCGATCGCTATCAGGAGGCACCAGCCGTGTGCCATATACGTGCCGTCGGCCATGAGCGTGTGATGGACCACCCCGTCCGGTGTGATTGCCGGCTTGATGTTCCAGCACCAGCCGACCCGTTTACGCCAGGCCCTGGCGCCCATGGCCCCATCTGTTCCCGGGTCCTGCCCGTCAGCGGCCAGTCCAGGAACTCCCTCAACTGCGCGGCGCGGGCCCGGTCCTGCCTGCGCGCGGTGGACGTGATCGAGCAGGACGGACACATCCAGCGCTGCGTGCCTGATCTGTTGCGCCCATGCTTGCGCATCCGTCCATGGCATATGGGGCAATGCCTGGCCCTCTTCGATCTGGTTCTCATTCCCCAATCGAACAGGAACGGGCACCCCTGCAAGACCCCTATTAACAACCCGACCTATTAACAACCACCCAACACGCTTACAGCCACAAGGCCAAACCCCCAACATAAACAACGCGTTTAGTTCCTATAGCCCAAATTAGGTATGCCCTTAGCGCATACGAATCGTACTTTACAATAACTTTTGACTTATTGCATCTTTTGTCAATAATTTATGGAAGACTTTTAACCGTCACGCAAGCAATACTTGTATTGCGTCTCAGTGTAAAGTTCGCTGTAGCTTTTCGCGTTGTGGATTCGTATGGTGCTCGGGGTTTCGTCGGGCTGTGGATTGGGGTTGGGTATGGCTATGGCTGGTGAGTTTCTGTCCCTTGAGGGTGTCTCCTATCATTACGGTTCGGGCGGGGCCGGCATCACCGACGTGTCCCTGCAATGCCCGCCTGGGTCGTGGACGGCGATCATGGGGCCCTCGGGCGCGGGCAAGTCGACCCTGCTGAATTGCGCCTCGGGCCTGCTGCCGGTCGACCAGGGCTTGGTGCACATCGGGCAGCATGACCTGGCCCGGATGGGAGAGGCCGACCTGACACGTGTCAGGCGTGACCTGATCGGGTTCGTGTTTCAGGACTACAACCTCGTCGAAGCGTTCACATGCCTGCAGAACGTGATGCTGTCCTTCCTCTTCGGCGGGCCGCGCATCGAGGTCGACGACGCCGTGCGGGCCCTGCAGGCGGTGGGTCTGGATGGTTTCGCCGACGTCTATCCCTCGGACATGTCGGGCGGGCAGCGGCAGCGTGTGGCGGTGGCCAGGGCTTTGGCCTCGAGGCCCTCGGTCGTCTTTGCCGACGAGCCGACGGGCGCCCTGGACACCGCCGGCTCCCAGCTGGTGCTGGACGCCTTCGGCCAGGTGGCGGCGCGGGGGTCCACGGTGCTGATGGTGACCCACGACCCGGATGTGGCGGCCCGTGCTGGCAGCACCGTGTTGCTGGTCGACGGCCGCATCCACTCGGTGTGGTCGGGCTGCACGGCCGAGCAGCTGGCCATGCACCTGGCCGAGACCACGTTGAGCGGGGCCGACCGGTGAGCGCGGGCATGGCCTCCCCGGCCCAGCAGGCGAGCCGACCCTGGCGCAAGCGGCCAACAAGGGCCAGCCTGTCCTTCTCCCTGGTCAGGGCCCACCGCTCCTCCTACTGGATCATGTGCCTGGCCGTGTTCGCCGCCACGACCCTGTCCTGCGCGACCCTGCAGGCACGTCAGGCGGGCCTGGCCTACGACGGCCTGCACGGCCTGGAGGGCCTGAACGCCTACCACCGCATTCTGACCAAGGCCTACTACGACCTGGCATTGAACACTGTGTCGCTGATCGCGCTGGTGTTCTGCCTGCTGGTGACGGTGTTCCTGGTCCTGTCATCGGTGTCCTTCCTGGTCCAGGAAAGGCGCCGGGAATACGGCCTGATGCGGCTCAACGGCGCCTCGGGCAAACAGGTCGTGGCCATGGCCCTGCGAGAGTTCTCCCTGCCCCTGGCCCTGGCCGACGCCGCGGGATGCCTGGCCGGATCCCTGCTGACCGTTCCTGTGGGCATGGCCTTCATAAGGGCCATGGGCACCACGGACATCGACCTGCTCTTCCACCCCAGGGCCCGCCTGTGGGTGGCGGCCGTGGCCTTCGCCCTGATGATGGCGGTCTGCCTGCTGGGCGTGTGGCTGGCCACGCGCAGGTTCGGGGCCGAGACCCCCCTGAAGCTGATGACACAACCGGCCGTCAAGGACAAAAAGGCCAGCCGGTTGCGGATCGTATGCTCCCTGGCCCTGTTCCTAGCCTCTATCACGGTCGCCTTCATGCCGGTCGACCGCTCGGAGTTCTACGACCGGCTGCTGGGCTTGATCGTCCTACTGATAATCACCGTGTACGTGGCCGCCCCCCTGCTGGTCCCCCCGGTAGCATCCCTGCTGGGCCTGCTGGCCGAAAAAACCGCGGCCGGACCGGGCCTGCTGGCCCGGCAACGGGTCCGCAGGGGCAGGGTAGGCGCCACGGCCATAGCGTTGCCGGCCATGATGGCGCTGACCATTCTGGTCTCCTTCATCCTCATCATGCAGGCGGGCCGCATGAGCTCGGTGGTGCTCAGCATCGAGCCCATGAAGGCCGACGTGGTGGCCTCCTCGGACGACCTGTCCCAGGCCGGCAGGATCTCGCGCACGCTGCAGGGGCTCGGACGGGAGGTCGGCACAGCCGACATCTACCAGACCCAGCAATGGGTCCTGACCGACAAGCACGGAAACATCCAGATGGACACCTTCCCCCAGGTCACCTGGGCCCAGGCCCGTGACCTGGCCGACCCCAGCCACAAGGACACCGCCCCCAAGGTGCTCCAGGGCAGCCTGGCCGACCTGGGCGCCGGCAAGGTGGCCATAAGCAGAGCATACGACAACCAGCGCAAGCCGGGCGACACGATCACCCTCATCGACCGCCACGACAAAAGACACCAGGTCCAGGTCGTGGCCGTCATCGAGCCGCCCAAGACCACCCCCCACGTGAACATGGACATGCTCACGACCGAGGATGGCCTGCCCAGGGAGGGCGAGAACGGCCGACTGTACGCCTTCATCACCGCCCGCGACCACACCCAGGCCGACGACATAGCCCAACAGATAAGGGACACCACCCACAAGATCACCGCCTTGAACAGGCAGGACTTCATCGACGACTACATCAAGACCAGCATCAAGGAGCAGCAGGGAACACCGCTCATGATAGCCGGCGGCACCATCCTGGCCCTGATATTCCTCGTCCAATCTATAGCCATAGGAATCAGCGAACGACGCATGCAGAACCGGCGCCTCAACCAGATGGGCGTCACCCGCGGCGCCCTCGCCTGGTCAGCGGCCATCGAGACCACACTCGACGTCACCGCCGGCATCATCCTCTCCCTCGTCGCCGTGGCCATCACCGAGGCATCCGTGGCGATAAGCTTCGTCCGGGACGGGGTCGGCATACAACACACACCCATCATCGCAGACATCTTCCTACCCATGTCCCTCCTGCTCCTGGCCGTCGCCATAGCCACCACCATCCTCTGCACACGCCTCACCCACAAGAACCAACCCACAAAACACTAGAGGCCAGGCCAACCATGAACTTTATCCACGTCGTCAGGAAATACATGCCGGGGCACATTCTTGCATACACGGCAAGCCTTCTGCTGGGAATCCTCGCACAAGCGGTCGTCCTGCTGCAACCACAGCTCAGCGGAGCCCTCATAGACGGCGTGCAACAACACAAAGCAATCGTATTAATCGCGGTGCAATTGGGAATACTGTTCATTCTTGGCGCTGTATTGACAGCAATCCAGCAAGCCATACTAGGCACAATAGGGGAGAAATCATTATATTCCATTCGCAACAGCATGGTCGACAAGTTTTTCCGGATGAGTTTGCTTGATAGGGAACAGAAACCTCCGGCCTGGTATTCGCAAAGAGTTTCCAATGATGCCGCTTTGATAAAGTCGGTTCCATCGCAATTCCTCTCACTGGTGCAAGGAATAATCCTGATTGTAGGCCTATAGGAACTAAACGCGTTGTTTTAGGTTCTGTGTGTGGGTTTGGTTGTGTGTTGGTCAGAGTGTGGTGTTGGGGTATCTGACTGGTGTGTGGAACTCGTTCCAGTTGATGGCGGTGCCGTAGTGTTCGGGCTCGTCCTGTTCCTGTCTGGTTTCCCGTTTGGGTGCTGGTTGTGGCTGGTGGTGTTCGTCCCTGATCAGGCTGGCGGGGTCGGGGTTGTCGGTTTTCATGTAGCAGTGCCGTTCGCAGGCGCGTCTCATGTGGCTCTCGGGTGGGCCGTGGTGTTGCAGGAGGGTGCGTTTGATGGGTGAGTCGACTCCTCCTTCCAGCCGGTTGGTGGTGCGTTCCACTGGCCCGCCGGCGGTGGGTTCGGGTTCCAGGAAGGCGAAGAGCTGCCTGTCTTGGAAGAGGTGTTCGGGCCTGCGGTAGCAGCGGCGGAGTTCCTGGTGGGTCCACCACCAGGATTGGTGGCTGGCTTTGGGGTTGGCTGGGTCGTCCTTGGCCATGGTGCGTTCGTCGATGAGGGTTTTCCATCTTTCGTGCCAGGCGTTCAAGGCCTCACCCCGACGCACCGCTTCCTCGATGGTATGGACCCGGGTGGGCTGGTCGGAGAGTCGCTTGAGTTCCTTGCCGGCCTGAAGTCGTGGTTTGAGTGTCAGGTCGGTTTTGGTGTTGCGTTGCACGTGCACCAGGCAGCGTCGGATGCGCGTGCCCGGCCAGCAGGCATGGCAGGCTTTCTGCACGCCGCGAAGGCCGTCGGTGATGAGCACGTCGGGCCCGGGGATGCGGGAGGACAGGGCCGTGTAGGCCGCCGTGTTCTCCTGATGGCACCACTGCCAGTCGATGACCTGGCCCGTCTGCCCGTCGATCGCTATCAGGAGGCACCAGCCGTGTGCCATATACGTGCCGTCGGCCATGAGCGTGTGATGGACCACCCCGTCCGGTGTGATTGCCGGCTTGATGTTCCAGCACCAGCCGACCCGTTTACGCCAGGCCCTGGCGCCCATGGCCCCATCTGTTCCCGGGTCCTGCCCGTCAGCGGCCAGTCCAGGAACTCCCTCAACTGCGCGGCGCGGGCCCGGTCCTGCCTGCGCGCGGTGGACGTGATCGAGCAGGACGGACACATCCAGCGCTGCGTGCCTGATCTGTTGCGCCCATGCTTGCGCATCCGTCCATGGCATATGGGGCAATGCCTGGCCCTCTTCGATCTGGTTCTCATTCCCCAATCGAACAGGAACGGGCACCCCTGCAAGACCCCTATTAACAACCCGACCTATTAACAACCACCCAACACGCTTACAGCCACAAGGCCAAACCCCCAACATAAACAACGCGTTTAGTTCCTATAGCCCATGAAATATCAATTAAGCCCCTAGATTCCTTAAGAATCTCAGGGGCTTAATGGCTGGTGGCTCCGAGCGGGATCGAACCGTTGACCTAGCGATTTTCAGTCGCTCGCTCTACCAACTGAGCTACAGAGCCATGAACAGTCGAAAAGACCCGGACAAACCGGGCCAGACCATTCCCAGCGACTCCGGCCGGACTTGAACCGGTGACCTCCGCCGTGACAGGGCGGCGCTCTAACCAACTGAGCTACGGAGCCGAGGCTGCTCGAACAGCCAAGAGGAAAGTTTACATGAGCGCCGGAGGAATGCAAGCCCCGGCGCGTCGCTGCCTAGTCCTGTTGCTGCCAGCCATCGGTGTCGATGTGGTGGGCGGGGTTGGCCTGCCAGGCCTTCCAGGCCGATTCGACGATCTCTTCGACGCCGTACTTGGCATGCCAGCCCATCTCGGTGTTGATCCGGGTGGGGTCGCCGATCAGGTGCGGCGGGTCGCCGGCACGGCGGGGCTTGATGGCCTCGGTGAAGGGCAGACCCGTCACTTTCCTGACCTCGTCCACGATTTGGCGAACGGATGTGCCCTGGCCGGTGCCCACGTTGAAGGCGTCGTAGCGGCGCTGGTCGCGGTCCAGGTAGTCCAGGGCGGCGATGTGGGCGTCGGCCAGATCGGAGACGTGGATGTAGTCGCGCACGCAGGTGCCGTCGGGGGTGGGGTAGTCGTCGCCGAAGATGGCGGGTGCCTTGCCCTGCCGCAGCCTGTCGAAGAGCATGGGAATCAGGTTGAGGACAGCCGGGTCCTCCAGGCTGACCGGTCCGCAGCCGGCCACATTGAAGTAGCGCAGGGCGCAGAAGCGGATGCTGTAAGGCTGCTCGCAGGCCCGGGCCATCCACTCGCCGACCAGCTTGGTCTGGCCGTAGGGGTTGATGGGGACCATGGGCTGCACATCCTCGGGGACCACGTCGACCGGAGGCTCGCCGTAGGTTGCTGCCGAGCTGGAGAAGACCAGCTTCTTGGCATCGGTCTTTGCCATGGCCGACAGGACGTTGATCATGCCGTTCAGGTTCTGCCGGTAGTACCAGATGGGCTTCTCCACCGATTCGCCCACCTGCTTGCGGGCTGCGAAGTGGATGACCGAGTCGACCTTGTTCTCCTTGATGATCTCAGCCAGACGCTGGTCGGCCCCCGGTGCGGCCACGTCGGCGCCGTAGAGACGGGCATCGCCGATCCGGCTGGGCTTGCCATAACTCAGGTCATCGACCACGACGACCTCCTTGCCGGCCTCCTGCAGGGCGTGGACCACATGGGCGCCGATGTATCCGCAGCCGCCTGTAACCAAAACTGACATCTGTATGCCTTTCCTGTCGAAAACCGGACGAAAGGGCTTGTTCGGTTTTGCAATCTTTTGTTGTTTTTTGTTCTAGATTGAGTATATCACGGGCACATGTGACTCCTGTGCCCGCTTGTATCCGCTTTCTAGGATATATATGAGCTGTGATGAGTGCAGAAAGACAGAGCAAGGCCCCCATGAGGTCCATCGTCTCCTATGTGAGGCGGTCCGAGAAGCTGAACGACCGGCTGGCGAGGGCTTGGGCTCGGTATTCTTCCAAATACCTGCTCGATTTGGGCCAGGCTGAGGGTTCGTTGACGGTTGCGGAGAATCTGCGTTGTGATGCAGCAATGATCAGGTCGGTCTGGGGACGGGATGCGCCGCTGATCGTCGAGATCGGATCGGGCCAGGGGGAGAACGTCGTGGCCAGCGCCCGGGAGCACCCCGATCTGAACTATCTGGCCCTGGAGGTCTATCAGCCAGGGTTGGCTCATACCATGCTGATGGCCGGTAAATCCGACCTGGATAATCTGCGGCTGGCCCAGGTCAACGCCCCGGACCTTCTGGCCCGTATGGATCCTGGACTGATAAATGAAGTCTGGACCTTCTTCCCCGACCCCTGGCCCAAGATGAAGCACCACAAGCGTCGTCTGGTCCAGCCGGCTCTGGCTGAAGAGCTGGCGAAGCGCCTGGTACCAGGCGGCATCTGGCGAATCGCAACCGACATCGAGGATTACGCCCTGCATGTGCATGAGGTGATGGATGGCAATCCGAAATTCAGGAACCTGGGCGATCTGCCAGTCAGCCTACCTACCCGGCATGTCGGCAAGGGGACGGCTGATCAGGCCGAATCCCTGCCTCATGCCATGTTCATGGAGTCGGAGCGGTTCGGCGGCAGGATCGTGACCAATTTCGAGCGTAAGGGGATCCAGGCCGGCCGGGTCATCCACGACCTGACCTATCAGGTTTCGGCAGACTGACCATAGAGTGCGCATAAACATGAAGAGCGAGGGAGGCCCCGATGGTCAAGAGGATAGTGGTAGGGATGCTGGCACATGTGGATGCCGGCAAGACCACCCTCTCGGAAGCCATGCTCTACCGGGGCGGGAGAATTCACCGTCTGGGCAGGGTGGACCATGGCGATGCCTATCTGGACACCGACGATCTGGAGCGGCAGCGGGGCATCACCATCTTCTCCAAACCAGCCCGGCTGACCTATCGTGATGTCGATCTGACCCTCATCGACACACCTGGCCATGTGGATTTTTCGGCCGAGATGGAGCGGGTCCTGTCTGTCTTGGATTATGCCCTTCTGGTCGTCGACGCAACCGCTGGATTGGAAGGGTATGTCGACACGCTCTGGCGACTTCTGACGCGCTACGGTGTGCCCACCTTCATTTTCGTCAACAAGTTGGATGCCCCTGGATCTGACGCCGCCCGCATACTGGAAAGCTGCAAGCAGCGCTGGTCTCCGGGCTGCTTCGATTTGAGCCGTGGACTTGGGCACGGTGATATGGAGGATGTGGCCCTGCTTGACGACGGTGTCATGGATGAGTACCTCAAGACCGATGGTATATCGGATGAGAGTCTGGCAAGGCTGGTTGCCGGCCGCCGTCTCTTCCCATGTTTCCTTGGGTCTGCCCTGCGCCTGGACGGGGTCGACGCCCTCCTGGAGGGGTTGGAGCGGTACACCCTTTCGCCTGTGTACGGCAAACAGTTCGGTGCAAGGGTGTTCAAGGTATCGCATGATGACAAGAGTGCCAGGTTGACCTGGCTCAAGGTGATCGGTGGCGACCTGCCGGTCAAATCCTCTTTGACCACCGAGCTCCGTCATGGGGATGAAGCCAGCCAAGCATCGGGTTCTGTCGCGCAGGCGTACGGGACAGCCGGAGATATGGGGAGGAACGGACACGTTGAGACCAGGGAGACGGTTGATCAGCTTCGTGTCTATTCGGGGGCTTCCTATACGTTGACGGACTGCGCCCAGGCCGGAAGCATCGTGGCGGCAACCGGCCTTGACCTGACACGTCCGGGGCAGGGGCTTGGGTGCGAGCGGAAGGATCTGACTCCTGTGCTGGAGCCGGTGCTGTCCTATGCAGTGTCAGCCGAGGGGGTGGACCCGCACCACTTGTTGAGCGCCTTGCGCATCCTGGAGGATGAGGATCCCCTCCTGCATGTGGTCTGGCAGGAACGGCTCCAGGAGATCCACTTGCGTATCATGGGCCAGGTTCAGTTGGAGGTGATTCAGGAGGAGCTGGATCGACGGTTCGGCATGCAGGTCTCCTTCAGCCAGGGCGGGATCCTATACAGGGAGACCATCGCGGCCCCCGTCGAAGGAGTTGGACATTTTGAGCCCCTCCGCCACTACGCCGAAGTCCACCTGCTCCTGGAACCCACGGAGCCGGGCAGCGGTCTCGGTTTCGCATCGACATGCAGTCTGGATCGCCTGGAGGGGAACTGGCAGCGGCTCATCATGACCCATCTGGCGGAGAAGGAGCATCTGGGCGTTCTGACGGGGTCACCCATCACCGATATGCGCATCACCCTGCTGGACGGCCGCGGGCACGTCAAGCACACCGAAGGCGGGGACTTTCGCCAGGCCACATACCGGGCCGTCCGGCAAGGGCTGATGAAGGCCCGCAATATACTGCTGGAGCCCTGGTACCATTTCAGACTCACCGTTCCCCAGGGGAATTTGGGCAGGGCCATGTCGGACATCTACCGGATGAAGGGCGGTTTCTCGGAGCCGCAGACAGACGGGGATACTGTCGAACTGGAAGGGGATGCGCCGGTATCACAGATGCGTGATTATGCCATAGAGGTCAGCGCCTACACTCACGGCCGTGGACATCTGACCTGTTTCTTCAACGGGTATCGTCCCTGCCAGGACCAGGATGCTCTTGTGGATTCCATCGGTTATGACCCCGAGTCCGACCTAGAGAACACCCCTGACTCGGTCTTCTGCGCCCACGGAGCAGGGTACCCGGTCAAATGGAACAAGGTGGAGGACTTCATGCACCTGCCCGGCGGCCGGTACATCTGAAGCACAACCTTGAGGTCTGCGCTTGGTTATCCTCAGTATCGAGCGGTACGAGGGAAGGATCATTCTGGGCGGTTTGCCATTGTTGCTTGATGATTCACCTAGAATTACGGGCATGATTGATCATCTGACGCTGAAGGTCCGTGACATCCAGGCTTCCATCGATTTCTATAGCAAGGCCCTGGCGCCATTGGGGTACGTGGCCAAGGCTCACCACGAGCCCACCATTGGGTTCGGTGCAGAGGATGACGGGGTCCACTCGGACTTTTATCTGACGCCGTATGAGGAAGGGGCTGGCTCGCCGGTGACTCACATAGCCTTCAGGGCCGCCGATGCTGCAACGGTGGATGCCTTCTACAGGGAGGCGCTCGCTGCCGGTGGCCGTGACAATGGTGCTCCAGGGTTGCGAGATTATCATCCCAAGTACTACTCGGCTTTCGTCTTGGATCCGGACGGGAACAATGTCGAAGCAGTGGTGGACTGGTCAGGGTCCCAGGGATAACTGCGTCAGTCCACATATGGGATCATGTAAGTATCCGGGCGGCTGGGAAAGCCTAGGATGACCGGTATGACCTATACAGCCGCATTCGACGTGGGGACCACGCAGGTCAAGGCTGTTCTTGTGGATGGCCAGGGCTCTGCCAGAGAGTGCGCGTCCAGCGGTCTTCTGCCGATTGACACGGGTGACGGGCGTATTGAGCAGAATCCTGAGGATTGGCTACAGGCCTTCATCGAGGTGTCCCGTGACCTTTTGGCCAGAGCCGGGCGGAGCATCGAGCACTTCAAGAGCGGCCAGGTCACCGGCATCATCATGAGTGGGCAGATGCAGGACCTGATTGCCCTGGATGCGCAGGGGCAGCCCGTCGGACCGGCGATCCTGTACGCGGATGGCAGGGCCGAAGAGGAGTCTGCTGAGCTGGTTGAAGCCTATGGGGCTGAGTCCTTCCGCGCCCAAGTGGGGAACCCGTGCGATGGGTCCCTGCCCGTAGCCAAGCTGATGTGGATGTCCAGGCATCAGCCCGACCGGTATGCGCAGGTTCGCCATGTGCTCATCGATGCCAAGGATTATCTGATTTGGTGGCTGACCGGTGTCTACTGCGGCGATGTGACGGCCTGTTCGACGGCAGGCGCCATGGATCTGTGCACGCGTAAGTGGAGAAGGGACATTTTGGAGGCGGCAGGCGTGGATGCTGCGATCTTCCCGGAACTTTACTGGCCTTGGGAGAGCGTCGGCGCCAGCACGCCGGGCGCATCCGCTGCCACGGGGCTTGCTCCGGGAACCACAGTCTATGCGGGAATGGGGGATGCTGGGGCATCCACCTTGGCTGGCGGAGTATTCCATCCTGGTCAGTTCAATATCAACCTGGGCACATCCGGGTGGATTGCCACGGTGACAGACCGAGCTGTAACCGACCGCCCTGGAATGGTCAATCTGGCCTATCTGGGCACAGACAGCATCATCAACACGGTACCTTTCCTCAATGCCGGCAATGTGCATGCTTGGGCTACCGGAGTCTTCGCAGGGGGCAGTCGAACCGAGGGCGACGGCGACCCGTATCGACGCATGGGGCACTTGTTGGAATCCAGCCCGGCAGGAGCGCGTGGTGTGATTTGCCTGCCCTATCTGGTGGGGGAGCGCTTCCCGATGATGAACCCTTCGATCCGCGGAGCCTATATCGGCATTTCTTCCAAGACCGAGGCCTGCGACCTTGCCCGAGCGGCGCTGGAGGGTGTGTCCTATTCGATTCGCCAGGGGCTTGACCTGATGGGCACGCCTATCGAACGCGTCACCCTGATTGGCGGTGGCACCCGTGAGCCCCAATGGTGCCAGATGCTGGCGGATATCCTTGACGCGCCCGTTCAGGTGCTTGACGATGCCCATCTCATGCCTGCAGTGGCCTTGGCCGAGCTGGTCTCTGTTGGCAAACAGACCGGCTCGTCTTCCCGGCCCGATCTGCAGGCCTTGGAAAAGTTGGTGGAAGCGAACCTTGTTGGACGGGTCTATTTACCCGACGACGCAAACCGCCATGTGTATGATGCTGGTTACAACCGGTTCCGGCGGTTATATCCGGCTTTGGGTTCCCTCCGGTAAGCGCCCATCAGATGCGGGCGTTGCTAATGGCTGGCGAGGACGATTAAAGCTGGCCTACGGATGGCAACAGGTTTGATTGCTTTCGCATGCTCGCAGACTGCACTATGCAAAGCTACAGAAATTCAAACAAGGAAGTTGTCATTTTGCTAGGGAATTTCCCTCGAAGGCGAGTTATACGTGTGTACTAAGGTGTGCACTATCTTAGCTTGATAGAGCTCTAAACGGCCCGATTCTGGTTTTGCACTGAATTTTGTCCGAGCCTGCTGCGGCGATATTCCGCCTTTTTAGCCCTTTGCCTTGTACCCCCGGAGAGAGTCGAACTCTCGCTGTCAGATTGAAAGTCTGGTGTCCTAACCGTTAGACGACGGGGGCGAACGTGCCCATGATACCCGCCCCCTATGGACCAGGCAAGCCTGGTGTGCCGTCCGCTGGTCAGTGGTCCTCCTGATCCAGCTCCTGGTCGCGCCGGTGGAAGAGCTCCATCTGTTCGCGGATCCAGACACGTTCCGCAGGGTTGATGTCTGCGGATTCCAGGTACTTCTGGTAAACGGGGTAGAAGGCTCGCAGGATGGGGTAGATGGCGTAGAGGGTGTGCTCGGGCTTCTGCTCCCGGGTGTGCTGCGGGTGGGCATCGAAGGTGTTCTTGAAGCGCTGCATGTAGTGGCGGAAGGATGTGAAGGAGGTGTCCATCCGGCGGGCGCTGATGCCCACGTTCATGTCCTTGCAGTAGACCGTCTTGAATCCCTGGTCGATCAGGTGCAGGGAGATATCGACATCCTCGTGCATGATGTCCTCCTTGTCCCTGCAGACCTGGTTGCGTATGGCCCGCCAGGCTGTTGCGCGCAGGGCCATATTGGATCCGTAGAGCAGGTATTGCCCGTCGTCCGCCCGGTAGATGGCCCGGCGGATGGTGTTGTCGCCCTTGAGTCCGATCCGCTTGCCCGGCATGTCGTAATAAGCCACTGGCCCGGTGGCGCCCATGGCCTTGGGGTCCCGGGTGAAGATGCCGGAGACCACCTCGACCCAGTTGGGACGGAGCATGCAGTCGGCGTCAATCCGGCCCAGCACGTCGCCGGTGGCCCGGTCAAGTCCGTAATTGCGGGTGGGAATCAGCCCTTGTTCGCTGTCCTGATGGAGGAGCTTGACATGCTGGTCAGGGTGCTGGTCGATGAATTGTTGGACGATGGAGGCCGTTGCGTCCGTGGAGTGGTTGTCGACTACCAGCACCTCTTTAGGTGCCTGGCTCTGCCTGGTGGCATTCAGGAGGCAGTCTTCAATGCGTTCTTCCTCATTCCAGGCGGGTATGACTATGGAAACGGTCAACATACCCTTCAGGATACGTGTGCCCGGATACACTGTCGGCTCAACCTGCGTCCCATAGCCCGCCATGTCAGCCATCTTGGGATAATGGAACATATGGCCAACGAGCAAAAGCAGCGCTTCGATTTCGCGACGGTCTTCCCGCCCAAGGGGGATCCGCGCCGACCTCCGGAATGGTTCGGCCGCGCCCTCCTCTACGTGGTCATAGCCGTCTTCCTGGCCTGGTTCGCCTACTCCTCTTGGTGGAAGATCGAATTCCTGGTGCTGGACGTGGTGATTGCCATCTTCGTCTCCCTGGCAATGGAGCCCCTGGTGCTCAGGCTGGTCAAACATGGTTGGCGGCGGGGAGCGGCCTCAGCGGTCACTCTGATAGGCCTGATCATCATTGTGATCGTCCTCCTGGGCATGTTCGGCAATCTGCTGGTCCAGCAGGTCATCGGCATGACCAACGGCTTGCCGGCCCTCTATGAGCAGGTGGCGGAATTCATCGCCAACCGCACCCCCTGGCATCTGCCGGCCATGCAGGATCTGGGTGGGGAGATTGTCAAGAACATCCAGACATCCTGGGTGACGGACTTCGCCGGGCAGGCCTTTACTACCACCGTGGGGCTGGCAGGGTCCTTCATCAATATCATGACCGTCCTGCTGGTCATCTATTACATCTCGGCCGCAGGTCCCAAGCTGCGCCGCAGCCTCTGTCAGTGGTTGGCCCCCAGGAGCCAGCGCCGCTTCCTCTTCGTCTGGACCATCGCCCAGGACCAGATCTCCAGCTTCCTGTTCAGCAGGACCATCCTGGCGCTCATCTCCGCGGCCTGCATGTCGGTTTTCCTGGTCATCCTCAAGGTGCCCTACTGGCTGCCGTTGGCCCTATTCTGCGGGCTGGTGTCCCAGTTCGTGCCCACCATCGGCACCTACATAGGCGGGGCCGTTCCCATAGTGGTGGCCTGGGGGAGCCGTGGACTGCTGATGGCTGTTATTGTGCTGGTCTACATCATCATCTACCAGCAGATCGAAAACATGATCCTGGCCCCCAAGATCTCCCAGCGGACCATGGACCTCAACCCGGCCATCGCCTTCCTCTCCGTACTGGCACTAGGGGCGGTCTTCGGCGCCCTGGGAGCCTTCCTGGCCCTGCCTCTGGCGGCCAGCTTCCAGGCCATCTTCTCGGCTTCGGTCAAGCATTACGAGCTGATTGACTCACCGCTCATGCAGGATCCCAAGCCGGTCGGCAAGTCCAAGGTGGTCGAAGGTGTCGAGGCCTTCAACGAGCACGTGGTCCAGCCGATGGCCAGCCACGTGGGCAGCCGGTCCGCCAAGGGGACCAGTGCCAGGGTCCGAGTGGAAGACCCTGTCATGACCATTGCCAGCCAGCTCTACCCGACATCCTCACCGACGGCCAAGGACCTGGACGAGTCGGCCACGGTGCCCATACCCAAGTCCGCCTCGGCGCCGGTAAAGCACAGGCCGCTCAAGGGTGCCGAGACCGGGGACGAGGCCTCCGATGGGGAGGACAACCCCCGCAAGGAGTGGCGCTGATGGCCCTGCTTAAGGTGTTGGACGTTCTGATGCTGCTGTTGGGTGGAGTTGGCATCGTCTACCAAGCCATCTGCATCGTCATCTCCTTTGTCTCCAAACCGGTGGTCTTTCCCGATGCCCCCTTCGACAAGCGGTTCGCCGTCCTTATTTCCGCCCGCAACGAGGAGCAGGTGGTTGGTCATCTGATCAACTCCATCAAGGAGCAGACCTATCCATTCTCCATGGTCGACATATGGCTGGTGGCCGACAACTGCACTGACGATACCGCCGGGCTGGCCAGATCTCTTGGCTGCCATGTGGTTGAGCGGCAGGACCCAAACCGGGTGGGCAAGGGTTACGCTCTGACCTTCCTGCTGGAGCAGATAATCGATCGGGGACTTGACTCCCGTTACGATGCCTACTTCGTCTTTGACGCGGACAATATCCTGGACCGCCATTACATAGAAGAGATGAACAAGGCCTTCCAGTCCGGCTTCCGCATACTGACCAGTTACCGGAACTCGGTCAACTTCTCGGACAACTGGGTTTCCTCCGGCTCGGCCCTATGGTTCATCCGAGAATCCCGGTTCCTCAATACCTCAAGGATGGTCATTGGCTCCAGCTGCCACGTGGGCGGCACCGGATTCATGTTCTCCAGGGAGGTTATGGAGCGCAACAACGGCTGGAAGTTCCACCTGCTGACCGAAGACCTGGAGTTCACCATGGACTCGGTTCTGCATGGCGAGCGCATCGGCTATTGCGGCACTGCCATCCTCTATGACGAGCAGCCGGTCACCTTCAAGCAGAGCTGGCGGCAGCGGCTGCGCTGGAGCAAGGGCTTCCTTCAGGTCTTCCGCTACTATGGGCCTGCCCTGATCTCCCGGGCCTTCCGTGAGCGCGACTTCTCGGCCGTTGACCTGACCATCCTGATCTGTCCCTTGACCGTCTTGGGCCTGGTCCGTTGCTTCTTCGGTCTGCTCTTTCCAGCATTGGGTTTCGTGACCTGGACCAGCCAGATAACCACCCTGATCGATGGCATTGCAGCTGGGATTCTGGGCCTCCTGGCCATGATGGGTCTGGCTGCCCTGACCGTGCTGGCCGAGCGGGACAAGATCGGCGCATCCAACAAGGAGCTTTTCGCATATTGCCTGAGCTTCCCCATTTTCATGCTCAGCTACGTGCCCATCTCCTTCCAAGCCATTTTCGCCAATCCGGGATGGAAGCCCATCGAGCACTCAGGGCATTAAGGTCAGTTGTCCCTCAATCGGCAGCTAGAGGGCATACGGTAGACTTAAGGCCATGTCCGATGAAGCGCAAGCAGCCAGCATGACCGCCCAGATGGCAGTGGCTCCTCCGCCAGATCCGCAGGCAGCGGTTTCTATTCGCGCCCTGGTCAAGTGCTACCAGGGACGGCCTGCTGTCAACGCCCTCTCTCTGGACATTCCCAGGGGGTCCTTTTACGGGATAGTCGGCCCCAATGGCGCAGGGAAGACCACCACGCTGAACATGATGACCGGACTCCTGGTGCCAGACTCCGGCAATGTCATGATCCTGGGCAGGGACGTGTGGTCGGATGTGGATACGGCTAAGCGGATCATCGGCGTCATGCCCCAAGCCGATCAGATCTTCGACAGGCTGACTGGTCTGCAACTGCTGGTTTACTCGGGCATGCTTCGACGGATGCCGCGCAGTGAGGCCCTGGGCCGGGCCAGGGACCTGCTTGAGGCCTTCGACCTGACTGATGCCGGCGGCAAGAGGGTCTGTGATTATTCATCGGGCATGACCAAGAAGATCTGCCTGGCTACAGCCATGATTCATTCCCCCAGACTTCTGGTGCTGGATGAGCCCTTCGAATCGGTCGACCCAGTCTCCAGCGCCAATCTCAAGGACATTCTGGCCGAATATGTCGATACCGGAGGAACAGTGGTCATCTCCTCGCATGTCATGGCCCTGGTGGAGCGGATGTGCACCCATGTGGCCATCATCAATCATGGCCTGGTGCGGGCAGATGGCACGGTGGCCCAGGTTGCTGCCGGCGAGGATCTGGAGGATCGCTTCCTGGAGCTTGTCGGAGGCCGTCACCAGGCTAAGCGAATCGCCTGGCTGAACGGCTCCGGGTCCGAGGAAGACCAGGAGACGCAATGAGAACGGCATCCACCATCATCGCCATGCGTTGGTCCATTACCTGGGGAACCATCAAGCACTCCTCCTGGCAGATGGTTGGCGCCATCATCAGCTTGCTCATGGCCATAGGCATCTGCTTGGCCTCGTGGCAGGTCGCGCTGACACTCGGGGGCTGGCTGCCCAGTGCTACTCCGGGCGACCGGCAGCGCATGGGAACCATATTGGTCCTCTTCCTGGTCGGGCTGACTCTGGGAGTGGTCCTGATTCAACTGGCTTTTCTTGGCCAGGGGTCGATTCTGAGCCCCTCGCGATTCGTTCTGTACGGGATTCCTGACAGCCAGCTGCAGGTGGGGCTCTACCTGGCTGGGCTGATCGGACCTACGGGATTGACGGGTCTTGTCTGCTTCCTGGCCCTGACGGCCATCTATGCGCGCATAGGTGTCGGAGCTGTGATCGTGGCTTTGATTGCATCCTTGCTGGCGATCATGGTAATGCTGGCCTTGTCCCGGGCTGTTTTGGACCTGGTCGGTACCCTGGTGGTTTCCAAGCGCACTCGATCCGGGCTCTACTTACTGGTCACCATGGTGATCATGCTTTTGTGTATGCTTCCCTCTCTGCTGGACAGCGGGATTATGGATGGCATGGCAGTCGACACTTATTCCCTCAAGCACTTGGCCGATATACTGGCCTGGACGCCACTGGGCGCCGCCGTCCGTCTGCCGGAGGATTTTCTGTCGGGATCATGGTGGGCTCTGGTCGGACGTCTGTGTGTGGAGCTGGCCGCCCTGGCTCTCTGTTTCATGATCGGCATGCTGTGTCTGCGTCATGACCGTTTATACGCGGGGGCCAGTGCTGAAAGGTCGTCTGCCCCCAAGGGGCTGGGGATGCTGGGCCGGTCCCGGGACGCTGTGGATGCCATGACCGCGCGATTGCTGATCTACCTTCGTCAGGACCCCCGCAGACTTGTCAGCTATCCGCTTCTACTTGTTGTGGTGATTCTGTACGCGGTAATCTTCCGCCAGATGCCCATGATGCTATGGTTGGGGCCGGTTGTGGGCGCCTGGGTGCTGGAGATTCCCGAGGGCAACGCATTGGCCTACGATGGGCTTGCCCTGCGCATGGAGATAGCGGCGGGAGTGAAGGGTCGTGAGGACCGGCTCTCCCGTGTCCGAAGCCATCTGAGCGTGGCCATGCCCTGTATACTCCTGCTTGGGCTGGTGACTTTAGTGCTTTCCGGGGCGATGAAGGGGGGACGAGATCTGGTCATCTCCCTGGATATGCTGGCTGCGACCATAGGATTGCTCCTGTCTGGGCTGGGGGTTGCCCAGGTCTTCTCGGCTCTACTCATCTACCCGGTGCCCTCCATGGACCAGCCCTTCACCTCACCGCAGGGACGCGCCGTTGCCCAAGGCTTCCTGCCAATGCTGCAGTTGCTGACTAGCCTGGTGATCATGCTGCCCACCTTCTTGGTGGCACTGCTGGCCATGACCACAGGCGGGATTCTTCCGCTCTGGCTGCCTGTGCCCGTCGCGCTGGCGAACGGTCTGATAGTGCTTGCCGTAGGTGTCGTTATAGGGTCTCGGATCTTCGATCGTCGTCAGTCGGCCATCCTGCTGACTCTGGATCGCTATGCCTCTCTGCAGTCCTGAGACAGTGACAGGACCAGTACTAGGCTAGTTGGATGATGTCGACCGGGCCGAACTCGGTTGGCGAACACAAGTCCGGGAGTGAGCAATTGGGTGACAGACATCAGCTGCGCATGACACGCCGTCGTCGGACCAAACGACGCTGGCGGGTGGCCCTGGCCATGCTTGTGGCTATCGTGCTTGTCGTCGGCTATGCATGCATGGACCTGGCCGATCTGGTGCCCGGACCGCTGACCTTGGCCAAGACCAGTCATTCTTCGGTCCCCCCTGCGGTCATGATGGGCGAGCCGCCGACTTTCGTCGCGGACAAGCCCGGGTCCGCAGTGGATGCCGGACAGGTACAGCAGCTGGTCAACGCTTTCGCCAGCACGCCGGGCCTGGGCAATGCGTACTCGCTGGTTGTTCGACAGGCTGATGGACGGGTCCTGGCTCAGAAGAACGCCGATCAGGCACGCCAGCCGGCCTCTACCATGAAGACCTTGACTGCAGCCGCGGCCGCCTCGGTTCTGGATATGTCCTCCCAACTGGATACTGAGGTGGTTCTCAATTCCTCCACCTCTTCGCAGGCGACGCTGACCCTGCGCGGTCACGGCGATATGCTGCTGGGGGTAGGCAAGGACGATCCCCTGCACGTCAATGGCCGGGCCGGCCTTGGGACTCTGGCCGAGAAGACGGCTCAGGCTCTACACCAGCAGGGAATTGGTCGGGTGACTCTGGCCTACCAGGACACGCTTTTCGGCAACGATCGGGCGCCGAAGGGAATCGAAGCAAACAATGCTGATGGAATCTACTTCCAGGAGCCTGTCGCTATGGCCGTGGATGAGGCCAGGCAGGGACGGACTGAGCCTGTCGCCTATCCGGACGCAGGCGGGGTCTACCTGCCCAGGGTTCAAAACCCGGCAGGAGCTGCTGCAGCAGTCTTTGCCAGCCGCCTGACGGAGTCCGGGATCCAGGTGGACAATGCCCAGGCGCCAAACCAGAGCGACCATGCTCAGGGCAAGGTTCTGGCCCGTATTCACTCGGCACGGCTCAGCGAGATTATGTCGCTGATGCTACGCAACTCCGACAACAGCCTGGCCGAGCTTTTCGGTCGTCTGACCGCCTTGGCCCTGGATATGCCCAACAGTCCGGCCGGGGCTGTGAAAGCCGTGACCAGCACGCTGAACAAGCTGGGCGTAGACACCACAGGCCTCAACATGGCTGATTGCTCGGGGCTGACCCCTGGCTCCAGTCTCAAGGTGGGTACCTTGGCGGATGTCCAGCAGCTGGCCCTGTCCGAGAAGGGGCTTACCCCCCTGGTCAAGGGTTTGTCGGTGGTGGGGCTGACCGGCACGGCAGCGAGGCGGAAAATAGACAATCAGGCCGACGGGCTGATCAGGGTCAAGACCGGTACCCTGGACCACGTGACTTCACTGGCAGGCAATGTGATTCGACGTTCCGGCGGTGTTCTGGTCTTTGCCGTGGTCGTCAACGATCCTGAGGATGTGGCTGCTGCCCGGCATGCTGTGGACACCCTGGTCGGATCCCTGGATCGGCTCTGAGCAGGAAGCGGCCTGGATCATGGTCTATTCAGCAGAGATGAAAAAGGCGGTGGGGCTCCTGCGTTCAACCCTGGACCAGGAGGGCCTGGGCCTGCAGGATAGGCGGTTCGCTCATCACGGGGTGCACCAGCCCGATCCGGATGCCCCATTGATTCTGGTGGCCTGCTCGGGAGGCCGGGATTCGCTGGCCCTGGCCTGCGTGGCCCACCTTGTGGCAGATATGACTGGCCTACGGTGTGGTGCCCTGCTGGTCGACCACGGTCTGGTGCCGGATTCAGATCGGATCGCCAAGCGCGCGGCTGGAACCTGCCGGGAGCTGGGCTTGGATCCGGTCCGCGTTACCAGAGTGGATGTACCCGTCACTTCGGCTGGTCCTGAGGCCGATGCCCGTGTAGCCCGTTACCGAGCCCTCTCCGAACAGGGCCTTGAGTTGGGCGCCAGGGCCGTTCTCCTGGCGCACACCCGTGACGATCAGGCCGAGACGGTACTGATCGGTCTGATTCGCTCCCAGGGCCTGGATGCCATCACCGGCATGGCTCGGGGTATGGAGCGTGGAGGAATGCGCTACCTGCGCCCATTCCTGGACCTGGACAGGAAGGATACCACGGCCATTTGCCGCCAGCAGGGGATCCACTGGTGGGACGACCCCACCAACGGCGATGATCAGCCGGCTGGTTCCGTGCTTCCCGAGACGATGCCACTGCGGTCGCGCATCCGTCATGACCTGTTGCCCGCCTTGAATCGCTTCGCTGGCCGGGACATGGTCCGCCGACTGGCCCTGGGCGCGGATATGGCCCGTCTGGATCAGGATTACTTGGACTCCCAGGTGGATGGACTTTACCGGCGGCTGGTTGCGAGTCCCGACTCGGGCCAAAAGACCGAAGGTGTTCTGGCCTGCTTGGATGCTCGCGGATTGGCCGACTGTCATCCAGCTCTGCGCACCCGTCTGCTGGCCCAGGTGCTGACCAGGCTGGGCATACGGTTCACGGCCGTGCAGGTCCGTGCCCTGGATGATTTGGTCTGCCGGTGGCACGGCCAGCAGGGCCCTCGCTTTCCCAGCTCCCATACAGCAATCCGTAAGGGTCAAGTCATTCTCATATGCAATGATGGAGACCATGCGCATCGCTGATATTCAATCCCATATCGACCATGAACTGGTGTCCAAGGAACGGATAGAGGAGCTGATCAACCGGACGGCCGAGCAGGTTAGCCGGGATTATCAGGGTAAGAACCCGATTATGCTGGCCGTGCTCAAGGGGGCTTTCAACACGCTCGCCGCCCTCTCACAGGCCGTCACCATACCGGTTCAGATCGAGTTCATGAGCATTTCCAGCTATCCGGCAGGCAAGACCAGCGTTTCCAAAGGGGACCTGGACATCAGGATGGATTTGGACTGCGATGTGCGCGGACGGCATATTCTGATCGTTGAGGATATTATCGATTCCGGCTACACCTTGCACTGGTTGGTTGAGCATCTCAAGGAACGGGGAGCCGCATCGGTGGAGATCTTCACCCTGCTGGACAAGACCTCGCGACACGAGGTCGAGGTGGATGTCAAGTATCCAGGGTTCGCCATACCCGACGAATTCGTTGTGGGCTTCGGGCTGGATTACGACGAGCAGTACCGTAATCTTGACTCGATAGCCGTACTCAGGTCCGAGGAATACATGGACCCGACCCAGGAACAGGATCATCAGGATCAGGGGGAGCAGTCATGAGCTACTCGCAGGGACCGCAGCAGGGTCCGCCCAATGGAGGCAGGGACAACGGGGACAAGGGCAACAACCCCTTCAACTTCAACCTGGGCAACAACGGTTCTGGCCCCAACGGGGGCAACCGATCATTCTGGCGTTCCCCCTGGCTTTGGGGGATTCTGGCCGTGGTCATCATCCTGGCCATCTTCGGCTTCTTCAGCAGCCAGAACGGCGCCCAGACCATCGACACCCAGGATGGCCTGGAGCTGCTGAACGACCGCAGCAGCATGGTCAAGAAAGCCGAGATCACCGAGAAGATGCAGGTCGTCGAGCTCAAGCTCAACAGCGACTTCGTCAAGGATGTACCCGGCTTCCGCGGCAACCGCACCTCCAAGAACTTCGGCAAGGACGTGCAGTTCTACTACGTGGAGGCCCAGGGGGAGCAGGTTGTCAAGGCCGTTGAGAAGGCCAAGCCCTCCGAGGGGTACAACTCGGTAGTGCCTCAAACCAGCATGATGAGCTATCTGATCTCCTCCATCCTGCCCATGCTGATCATCCTGGGGGTCTTCTGGTTCCTGCTCTCGCGCATGTCCTCGGCGGCCGGAGGCGGCATGTTCGGCATGGGCGGTAAGAAGAACTCCGCCCGGCTCAACGACGGGCAGACCCCCAAGACCAAGTTCTCGGACGTGGCCGGCGAGGAGGCCGCTGTCCAGGAGGTGGAGGAGATCAAGGAGTTCCTCAAGGACCCCTCCAAGTACAAGGCCCTGGGTGCCCGCATACCCCGTGGTGTCCTGCTCTATGGTCCCCCTGGAACCGGCAAGACCCTGCTGGCAAGGGCCATCGCCGGAGAGGCCAGCGTGCCCTTCTACTCCATGGCAGGCTCCGACTTCGTCGAGATGTTCGTCGGTCTGGGTGCCTCCCGAGTGCGTGACCTGTTCGACGAGGCCAAGAAGAATGCGCCGGCCATCATCTTCATCGACGAGATTGATGCAGTGGGCGGCAAGCGCGGATCTGGCATGAGCGGCGGTCACGATGAGCGCGAGCAGACCCTGAACCAGCTGCTGGTCGAGATGGACGGCTTCGACAACGACACCAACCTGATCATCATTGCAGCCACCAACCGTCCCGACATCCTGGACCCGGCCCTGCTCAGGCCCGGCCGATTCGACCGTCAGGTGGCCGTGGAGGCACCAGATCTGGAGGGCCGCGAGGCCATCCTCAAAGTCCATGCCAAGGGCAAGCCCTTTGTGCCGGATGTGGACCTGCACACTGTGGCCGTGCGCACACCCGGCTTCACTGGCGCCGACCTGGCCAATGTGCTCAACGAGGCTGCCCTGCTGACCGCTCGCTCCGACGCTCAGCTGATTGACAACCGGGCCATCGACGAGGCCATCGACCGTGTGTTGAGCGGACCTCGGCGGCGGACCAAGGGCATGGCTCTGGCCGAGATGCGCAACACCGCCTACCACGAGGGCGGCCACGCCATGGTTGCTGCGGCCCTGCACCACACCGACCCGGTCACCAAGGTGACCATTCTGCCTCGTGGACGGGCTCTGGGCTACACCGCGGTCATGCCCACCACGGACCGGTACTCTCAGTCCCGCAACGAACTGCTGGACCAGATGGCTTACGCCATGGGCGGTCGCGTGGCGGAAGAAGTAGTCTTCCACGACCCGACCACCGGCGCCTCCAACGACATCGAGAAGGCCACCAGCATCGCCCGGCAGATGGTCCTGCAGTATGGCTTCTCCTCCAAGCTGGGTGCCATCAAGTGGGCTGACGAGAACGACCAGGATTCCGGGCTTGATGCTTTGAAGCCCCACAATTATTCGGAGAAGACCGCCGAGGCCATCGATGAGGAAGTCCACAATCTCATCGAGACGGCACACCAAGAGGCCTGGCAGATCATCACCGAGAACCGTGATGTACTGGACGAGCTTGTTCGTCAGCTCCTGGTCAAAGAGACCCTGAACAAGGACGAGTTGGCTGCGGTCTTCGCTGGCCTGCGCAAGGCTCCCGAGCGTCAGCTCTGGCTGTCTGCTCCGGATAGACCGGATTCCGAACAGCCTCCGGTGGAGATTCCTGAGGAGCTCAGGCGCAGCGTAAACGGGCCGTCCGCAACGGACCAGCACTGAATTCCGGATCGGCTCGGTGCCATGCTTATGGTTCCGGGCCAGGCGGCAGTGAATGTTCCAAGGCAAGGGAGGAGCATACATCATGGATTCCATCCGTTTGAGCTCCATCAAGGTCGCACCCCTGCACGGCCAGCAGAAGTCTGGATTCGGCTACCAGGTCGATGCCGTCCTCTACCTGGATTTGAGTGAGGCAGGCAGACTCAACGACGGCACTCAGACCGTGGACTATGTGCAGATTGTCCGTCGTATCGTCAACCTGATCCAGAACGAGCCGGCCTATGAGATTCTGGAATCTCTGACCGCCAAGGTGGCAGATGCCATCCTGCTCTCCCACCAGATTCGCCGCACAAGGGTTACAGTCACCCGTCTGGGGGCTGACCAGGGAACAGGAGTCGATTTTCAGGTAGGCGTCACCCTGGAGCGGGCGGCCGACGACCAGGTGCAGGGTAACCACGGCAGCATGGAGTCTGGACGTGTAAGCGGCGGCGGAAATGCAGCTCTAGGGCATCCTTCCCTCCTGCTGTCTGGTCAGGCCGATTCTGGTCATGCAACGCAGGCGCGGCTGCGTCACCCTGTGACTTCCTCTACGCAGAACAAACCATCCTCAGGTCCGGAGAACGATAACGAAGCGAACAGTCAGCAGACTGTTGAGGGAGCTCAACCACAGGGTCTTTTGATGCGTGATGTGATTGCGCTGGAGGGGGCATCGGGAACCGACCGATTGACCATGCTCCACGCTCTTGCAGCCCTGGACGGGATTCCTGGCAGCCAGTTGGTCGGCATCTCGCCTCTATATGCCTATCGGGACGATCAGGGGGATCAGCGTCTATCGGCTGTGGTTATCCTACAGACGCCTCTGAATCTGGGGGAGCTGCGGTCGGCCCTGGACATGGTGGCCGCTCCTATCAGACAGATGGGCGGGCTGGATGCCGATGTGGTGGAGGTAGAGACCTCGGACGGCTCGATTCTGCCTTCACAGGACCGTCCTCCTCTGCTGACTGCTGATGCTCCATCGCGCATTTTGATTCCCTGGGCTTATTTGGAGCCGGAACACTGCCTGCCTGGTGCTGACGGGTCCTGCCTGGTAAGCCTGACCAACCGTGCTCCTGACCGTGATCGCATCAGCCTGGTCTCGGAGGACTGGATTCTGGACGGTTTGTCATGAGGGCCCGCCGCACACCGCTCGTGCACTATCTGGTTGCCCTGGTCCTTGGGCTGATGGGAGGCGCCGGCATCTCGAAACTGGGCATGTCCACCAGGACGGACCTCATGGGGGTTCCCTGGCTGGTCAGCGTATTGCTCTTCCTGCTGGGGGTGGCCATCCTGATCATGGCCTTCCAGGTGCATCGCTACGCCAAGGGAGACCGCAAGGAGATGGATTTGCGCTTCGCGGTCAATGTGCTGATCATGAGCAAGGCCTTGGGCATCGCCTGTGCAGCCCTGTTGGGCTGGTACGGCAGTCAGGCCCTGATCAGCATGGGCCATGCAGGCGCGCCCTATTACACACGGGTCATGCAGGAGTGCCTGGTCGCCTCCCTGGTCTGTCTGCTCGATGTGGTGGCCGGGGCAGTGGGGGAGTGGCTCTGTCAGTTGCCCCCGGATGACGGGCCCGAGAACCCAGACCGGCGCAAGAAGTCCTCGCGAAGACCGATGGCAGATGCGGCCAATACCGCTGATAGGGCGGAGATAAAGGCCGATTCAGGCAAAAGACATGACTGAACAGCGTTCAAGGCCCTAGCTGGGGACGTTGCTGAAGATAGCCGGCCTGCTGCCGACCAAGCTATTGATTCCTTGCTGGGGAAGAATATGCGATGAGGTAGTGGAAGTTCAGTCTTTGGGCACCCTGATCATGGCCTCCTGAACCATGTAGGCAGCTAGGTCACCCTGGCGGTTATAGACCTTGGCCATGCACAGGCTGCGGCCGTGATCGGCTACAGGGGACTCCTGGATGAAGCAGTGCCAGTCACAGGGGTCCAGATCCTGATACCACCACATGGCATGGTCGATGGAAGCGAAGGAGATTCCTGGGGTGGTCATGCTCACTCCGGCACGGCGCAGGGCGGGCTCCATCATGATCTGATCGCATTCCATGGCCAGCAGGGCCCGACGCATCAGCGGGTCCAGGTCGGCTCTTCCCTGGGTGCGGCTCCAAACGGCCTGGCGGCTCCTGCTGCCATTCTTGGAATCCCCATTTTCCGCATCATCAGCATCGTCCAGCAGTACCGTGCCGCCGACATGGCGCATGTCGAAGGGGCTCTGATGGGCGTAGTAGTCAGCGAAAGCGGACTGATCGGCATAGGGTTCCATCAGCTCCCGGGAGCCAGGCAGATCCTCCGGATCAGGCAATCCCATCGGCATAGGGTCGGCATAGCGGATGCCCTCCTGGCCGACCTGCTGGTAGGAGAGCAGGGCGTTCAGGATGGTCCGTTCACCCTGGTGCAGATCAACTCGTCTGGAGGAGAAGGAGTGCCCGTCGCGAATGGTCTCGACTTCCGCTTGAACGTCCCGATTTGGGAGTCCGGTGCGCAGGTAATAGGCATGCATCGAGTGGGGCAGCCGACCTTCGGGCACGGTCCTCCCGCCGGCCATGATGGTCTGCCCCAACAGCTGGCCTCCATAAAGGCGACCTGTGGGGAAGTCCAGCGAATCGCCCAGAAAGCTGGTACGGCCATCAGTGTGCTGCTGTTCCTGCAGCTTCAGCGCAGCGATGGTTTGAGCCAGCGGTTCATCCTCGGTGCTCATGCTTCTCCTCGGCCCCTTACTATCTTGTGATTTGCTCCGCTCAGCGGGTCAGTTTGCGGTGGATGCGGTGGGGCCTGGAGGCTTCCTCACCCAGACGCTTGACCTTGTTCTCCTGGTAGGCCTGGAAGTTGCCCTCGAACCAATACCAGGATGCCGGATTCTCATCCGTGCCCTCCCAGGCCAGAATGTGGGTGGCGATCCTGTCCAGGAACCAGCGGTCGTGGGAGATGACCACAGCGCAGCCGGGGAAGGCCAGCAGGGCATTCTCCAGACTTTCCAGTGTCTCCACGTCCAGATCGTTGGTGGGCTCGTCCAAGAGGAGCAGGTTGCCGCCCTGCTTGAGGGTGAGTGCCAGGTTCAGCCTGTTGCGCTCTCCGCCGGAGAGGACGCCGGCCGGTTTCTGCTGATCCGAGCCCTTGAAGCCGAAGGAGGCTACGTAGGCGCGGGTGGGCACCTCGACACCGCCGACCTCGATGAAGTCCAGCCCCCCGGAGACCACCTCCCAGAGGTTCTTGTTGGGGTCGATGCCCTCGCGGTTCTGATCCACGTAGGAGATCTTGACCGTGTCGCCGACCTCCAGAGTGCCGGATGTCAGTGGCTCCAGGCCCACGATGGTCTTGAAGAGCGTGGACTTGCCCACGCCATTGGGACCTATGACGCCCACAATGCCGTTTCGAGGCAGGGTGAAGCTCAGATCGTCGATCAGGACGCGGTCGCCAAAGGCCTTGTGGATGTGCTCGGCCTCCAGCACCTTGGAGCCCAGGCGGGGTCCCGGCGGAATCTGAATCTCCGAGAAGTCCAGCTTCTTGTTGTTCCGGGCCTCGTTCTCCATCTGCTCGTAGCGCTCCAGGCGGGCCTTGTTCTTGGCTTGCCGGGCCTTGGGGGAGGAGCGGACCCATTCAAGTTCGTTGTTGAGACGCTTGGCCAGCTTGGCATCCTTCTGCCCCTGGACCTCAAGACGCTTGGCCTTGGTCTCCAAGTATGTGGAGTAGTTGCCCTGGTAGGGGTAGAGGTGGCCACGGTCCACCTCACAGATCCACTCGGCCACGTTGTCCAGGAAGTACCGGTCGTGGGTCACGGCCAGGACGGCGCCCTTGTAGGTGTGCAGGTACTGCTCCAGCCAGAGGATGGACTCGGCATCCAGGTGGTTGGTGGGCTCGTCCAGCAGCAGCAGATCGGGGGCCTCAAGCAAAAGCCGGCATAGAGCCACCCGGCGGCGCTCGCCTCCTGAGATGACCGAGACCGGGGTGTCCGGGTCGGGGCACTGCAGGGCATCCATGGCCTGGTCCAGCTGGGAGTCAAGGTCCCAGCCGTTGGCGGCATCGATCTGCTCCTGAAGCTGGCCCATCTCGGTCATGAGAGCGTCGTAATCAGCGTTGGGATCGGCCATCTGCTCGCCGATCTGGTTGAAGCGATCCACCTTGCTCATGATGTCGCCGAAGGCCATGCGAATGTTTTCACCAACGGTCTTGTCCTCGTCCAGCGGTGGCTCCTGCTGGAGGATGCCTACCGTATAGCCGGGGGTGAGCTGTGCCTCGCCGTTGCTGACCGTGTCCAGGCCGGCCATGATCCGCAGCAGGGTGGACTTGCCCATACCGTTGGGGCCCACCACGCCGATCTTGGCGCCGGGCAGGAAACTCAGGGTCACATCGTCCAGGATGACGCGGTCGCCGAAGGACTTGCGCGCCTTGATCATCTGATAAATGAATTCGGCCAAGAAGCTACCTCACAGAACCATAGAAAGACAGTGCAAACTGCATTCATGGTAGTGGGAACTTCTGACTTATGCGCCGGGCTGATAAGTAAGAAGCGGCAGACGCATGGCCGCCTATAAAGAAGACCTATGACCAGACCCTGGTTCTGCCGGCGTAGTCGGGGTAGCCTTGAGTCGGCGTTCCCGTCCGGCATGCGCAGGTCAAGGAACACCGGAAGGGCCTTCGCTGGTATGGGTGGGCTCCGTCCTATCGCTGTGCGCATGAGGAACGGGCCGTCCGCTCTACGACGGTCGTAAGGGAGTATCGATGACGGTAAAACAGCAACAGGGTCGGATTTTCACAGCTCATCAGTTGCGCTGGAGGCCGCTTGACATTGCGGTCGGCGCTGGTCTGGGCGCGGTGTCGGGGTTGATTTACTGGTTGGCCAGCCTGCTGGCCTCGTGGATATTCCCGCTTATGACCGCCCTACTTCCCGGGGCGGCGGCCCTTTTGCACGGGGTCTTCTACTTTCCTTGTACCCTGTCCCTGTTGATATTGCGCAAGCCAGGCGCGGCCGTCTATGTCGGCATCATCAGCGTCCTGGTCGAGATTCTGCCTGGCAATGCCTATAACGTGCCGATGATTTTGGTGGAGGCTATCGTCGAGGCCCTTTGCGCGGAATTGGCCTTCGGAATATTCCGCTATCGCCGCTGGACCCTGGGAACGACCGTTCTGGGGGGCGTCCTGATAGCCTTGGTCTATAACGCTTTTCTCCTGGCCTTCTACTATCAGGGGGTCTCCCTCCTCAGCCCAAGGGGGATTATCGGCACCATCTGCGAACTGATCAGCGGAGTGGTCCTGGCTGGTCTGACCAGCTGGTTCCTCTTCCGGGCCATCGGCAGCACTGGTGCTCTGGATCGGCTGGCATCCGGGCAGGATGTCAGGCAGGTCTGAATATCGGCATCCTCGACAAACCGACTGTATTGACCATATGTTTATTGACTCAGTGTTTCCTATACAGCTGTGACAGCCCGTAACGGGCAGGAAGGGTCCTATTATGACCAAGCTTCGTTCCTATCTCGCAGCAGCGGTGCTCCCGCTCATCCTGGTAGCGGGCGCCTGTGGCACCTCACAGGCTTCCCGAGAAGACCGGATTGACCCTCAGGCCGCCATCAGCGTCAACAATGCCGAACCTACTGCCCCCCTAATTCCCTCCAGCACCAACGACACTGCGGGCTGGAAGGTTGTGACCCAGCTTTTCGATGGGTTGGTCACCTTCGATGCCAGAGGCGGGATGACCCTGGTCGAGGCCAAATCGATTACTCCCAATGAGGATGCCAGCCGGTACACGATTGTCCTCAAACCAGGACTCACCTTCAGCAATGGGGAGAAGATCACTGCCAAGACCTATGCGGATTCCTGGTCCTTCGCGGCGAATGCGGCCAATGGGCAGCTGGGTGCCTCGGCTTTTTCGACCATCGCCGGGTACGATCAGGTGCAGGATGAGCATGGAGACTCCAAGGCTCTTCTGTCTGGCCTCAGGGTGGTAGACGACCTGACCCTGGAGGTGACCATGAGCAAGCCGGATTCCTCCTTCCCATACAAGGTGGGAGACGTGGCCTTCCTTCCACTGCCGGCGTCCGCCTACAAGGACATCAAGGCCTTCGGCAAGAAACCGATCGGGAACGGACCCTACCGTTTCAAATCATGGGTGCCCAACCAGGGGATCAAGCTGGAGAAGGATCCCGCATACAAGGGACCACGCAAGGCTCGCAACGGAAGCCTGGAGTTCAGGGACTACCAGAGTCTCGATGCCGCCTATGCCGATATCCAAGCCGGTCACCTGGATGTGCTCGATACGGTTCCGGTCTCCCGCCTGAAAACCTTCCATACCGATTCGGGCCTGCAGCCCTTGATCAAGCCGGGGCCTGCCTTCCGGTCCCTGACCATCCCACAAGGCCTGCAGCATTTCCAGGGGCAGGAAGGCGCTCTTCGCAGGGCAGCCCTGTCATATGCCTTGGATCGCAAGGAAATAGCCGGCAAGGTCTTTGCTGGTTCAGTTACGCCGGCCACTGATTTCCTGGCCCCAACCATCAGAGGGAATGCCTCCGATATCAAAGGCAAGGAGGTGCTGAGCCACGATCCGGATCAGGCCCGTAAACTTTGGAAGCAGGCTGACGCCATCTCTCCCTGGGAGGGCAAGCTTCGCATCGCTTACAGCGCCGACGGGGCAGACAAGGACTGGGTTGATGCGGTTCTGCATGAGTACGCCCAGGTTCTGGGCATCAAGACGGAACCGAATATCTTCCCGACGGGCAAGGAATTCAATACGGCGGTTCATAACCGTCAGGTCAACAGTATTTTCAATTCGGGCATCACCTCGGACTATCCCCACCCCGAAGGTTACCTTGTTCAGGGGTATGCCTCCAGCCAGGCCGATGGCAAGGGTCTGAACAATGGGGACTACAAGAGCGCGGAATATGATGCCATCCTTTCCCGCGCCGCCTCCAAGACCGATCAGGATGAAGCCATGCAGGATTACCGCCAGGCCGAGGCCGTGCTCTTCAAGGACCTTCCGGTGCTGCCGCTCTGGTACAGGAAGGTCTCCGCAGTGGCCGGCAAGCAGGTTCGCCAGGCTCCTTTCGGATACATGGGCCTACCTGTCTACAACCAGATCACCAAGTAGGTCCGACAACCCGAATCTGGCTGATGACGAGTCGTTTTGATACCATGACTCTGGCCGATACGATCGGCGTGGGGCCTTAGCTCAGTCGGTTAGAGCAAACGACTCATAATCGTTCGGTCCAGGGTTCAAGCCCCTGAGGCCCCACACAAACAAGCCCCCGGAACCTTCTAAAAGTTCCGGGGGCTTTATTGATAGATTGAATCAGAGAGATCAAAATTTCTCATCTTAACGTCGATTGGGCAACTGGTACGACACTGGTTTGCGTCTTCAATAGCTGCCAGTGGATAGCGAGGGTTTTGTGCCTCAAACTTTCTTGATAGTCTTAGTAGAAGGATGGCCCCGGCTATTGTCGGGGCCATCCTCTCGTCGCCTAGCTCTAGCATCCATGATTCACCGATGCAATATGTATGGCTTCACATGTAAGCCGGGGGAAAAGAGCTAGGCGCGTTTTTTATGTCGGATCATAGGACGCCCTCGGTGTATATCCACTTTTCGGTGCCCTAAGCGTGCATACGTAGACAGCCATAAAATCTGCGCACGTCACAATGATCCGGAAGCGTTTCCGTAGAACCGCTAAGTATGAGAATTTATCAGGGAAAAGAATGGGGGACGAGCTCGAGTCGGAGCCGTCGGCATACGCCGGGAAACTATACGCATGTACATCTCCTCTGGAACTGAAAATAGTTCAGCCCCTGTAGGTCCATCGTGTATACGTCCCCCGTATATCTTTTCTCAATCATACACCCTGGAGGGGGTGTGTCAAAGCTGAGTAGGGCGAGCCGAGGTGCTCTGATCAGGGCCTATAGCAGCATTGCGTATCGTATGCAAATAGCGGTAGACGCTGGGGGAGGAGATCCCCAGAGCTCGAGCAACCGTGTCCACTGAGCCCTTGACCAGAAAGACCCCTGACCCATCCAGTCGCGTAATCAGCTGCATTCGCTCCTGCCGGTTCATCCTTGCCGGAGGAATACCAAGCTCTGCGGCGAACTTGGCAATATTATGCGTCACCACTTCGTCTGTGTTGACGGAGAGTATTTCACGGGTCGATTGGTCGGTCCCGGTCTCGGCCTTCGGTTCTTCTGGCGTGGCCTCATCGTCTTTCAGTTCGGCGGTAGGATCGGTCAGTCCTAGAGCGTCCAGATAAGCGCTCGCCCGCCTGAGCTCTTGGCTGGCCTGTCGGAAGGCGGAATTGTCAAAATTAATGCAGAGAAAGCCGATCACCCGGCCTCTGGAATTTCGCACGAACAGGGTAGAGGAGACCACGGGATGCCCCTGAATGGTGTAGCCAGCGTAATGGGTCATATAGTTGTGCTGGTCGTATTCGTGGTTTTGCCAGATGTGCAGGACCAGGTCGGTGGCGGGGCTGCCTATGGTGCGTCCGCTCAAATTGCCGTTGGCGATGGCAACCACCGAATGCGAGAAATCCTTGACGTTCTGAAGCACCACTTCCGTCTTGGGTCCGAGGATTTTACCCAGGAAATCCACTAGCGGGACGAAAAGCTGCAGAGAAGATGAAACGGGCTTTGATGCTTTCATTCTGTCACCCCATCCACTGACTAAAGCCAGATAGTAGCATCGCTGCTCTGGTATTGGACGCAGACACTCGGACGGAGCCCACGGCTGTAGACTGGCGGAAGGTCGCTGCGAGCGCATCTGCACGGGATGAGAGGTTGACTATGACATACGATTTCACCAGCATCATGGATAGGCACGGTAAGGACGCCATTGCGGTTGACGGCCTGGGCGCCGAGCCTGGATTCGCCCCTGACCCTCCTAAGGAGGGCTTCGATGTCATTCCCATGTGGGTGGCCGATATGAACTTTCCTACGGTGCCGACCATACCCGAGGCCATCATTGAGCGTGCAAAGCATCCGGCCTTCGGCTATTTCAATCCCACTGACGAGTACTACGATGCCATCATCAACTGGCAGCGCACCCGCAACGATGTGGAAGGGCTGACGGCCGAGGATATCGGCTATGAGAACGGGGTCCTGGGCGGTGTTGTCTCGACTTTGACAGCCTTTGCCGCACCTGGTGATGCAGTATTGCTCCACAGCCCGACCTATGTTGGCTTCACGTCCTGCATCGAAAACAATGGCTACCACATCGTGCACAGCCCCTTGAAGAAGGACGATCAGGGCGTCTGGCGGATGGACTTCGAGGATATGGACCGCAAGCTCAAGGAGAACAACATCCATGTGGCGGTCTTCTGCAGTCCGCACAACCCCTGCGGCCGTGTCTGGGAGAAGTGGGAGATCGAGAAGGCCATGGAAGTGTATAAGGAGAACGACTGCGTGGTCATCTCCGACGAGATCTGGTCAGACCTGATCCTGTCGGGTCACAAGCACATCCCCACCCAGTCGGTCAGCGAGGATGCCCGCAACAGGACGGCTGCCTTCTATGCGCCCAGCAAGACCTTCAACCTGGCCGGGTTGGTCGGCTCCTATCACATCATCTACAACAAGTACCTGCGTGACAGGATTGTGGCCAAGGGGTCCAAGGCCCACTACAACGACATGAACGTGCTGTCCATGCATGCTCTCATCGGGGCCTACAAGCCCCAAGGCCAGGAGTGGGTGGACGAACTCCGGCAGGTCCTGACCGGGAACGTGGACTATGCCTACGATTACATTCGTCAGCATTTCGAGGGAGTCGAGCTCTCCAAGCCGCAGGGCACCTACATGCTCTTCCTTGATTGCACACAGTGGTGCAAGGACCACGACTTGAGCTTGGACCAGTTGCTGAAGCGGGCCTGGGATGTGGGCGTGGCCGTCCAGGACGGGCGTCAGTTCAAGGCTCCCTGCGCCATCCGAATGAACCTGGCCCTGCCTTTGAGCCGTGTCCAGGAGGCCATGGGCCGTCTGGACCAGTACGTCTTCAATGCCTGAGTGATCTCTCAATGATCATGGACCCTCGCTGTCCGGAGAGAACCGACCGGCGAGGGTCCATGATATGTGAGCGAAGTCTGGCGGGGGACTCACTGGAATTGCATGCCGCCGTCCACGATCAAGGTCTGGCCGGTGATGTAGTCAGAGTCATGCCCAGCCAGGAAGGCTACGGCATTGGCTACGTCCTCCGGCTCGGAAAGCCGCCCCAGGGCGATGCCGTCCGAGAAGGTGGACATGCCCCACTCGTCATCCTTGCCGGCGTTGACCCCCACCTGATGAGCGATGTCCATCATCATGGGTGTCTTGACAATGCCGGGGGCATAGGCATTGGCAGTGATTCCCTCCTTGGCCAGATCGCGCGCAGCCACCTGGGTCAGACCGCGGACGGCGAACTTGGTGGAGGAATAGAGCATCAGGTTGGGGTTGCCCACCACGCCGGCCTGGCTGGTGGCGTTGATGATCTTGCCCCCGTGGCCCCGGTCGCGGAAGGCCTGAACGGCGGCCTGCATCCCCCAGATGGTTCCTGCCACGTTGACGTGGTAGACCTTGTCGAACAGCTCGGGGGTGATGGACTCGATGGGGGTGGTCGGTCCCAGGCCGGCGTTGTTGACGATCACGTTGAAGTCGCCCAACGTGGTAGCGGTCTTCTCTACGGCCGAGCGCACCTGGACACGGTCGGTCACGTCCAGGGTGACGGCCACGGCCCGTCCGTCTGATTGATTGATGGAGTCGGCCACTGCCTGGACCTTGTCTGTATTCATGTCCGCCACGGCCACGGCGAACCCGTCCTTGGCCAGCCGTCGGGCAATGGCCTCGCCGATCCCCTGAGCCGCCCCTGTAACGAACGCTACTTCCTGCTGCATTGCTTCCCTCCTTTGTTGCCTTGCCGGACGGATTGGTCCGACTGTTCGATTCTAAAGGAAGCTCAACAAACCACCCCGGTTGGCGGATTCGGCGTGTGGCGCAAAGGGGGTCGTATTCTCCTCGGGTTGCGCTAAACTTTTACGCGGTTGCCGGTTCACGTCCGCCACAGGGGCGGTCGACCCGGGGCCCTTGAATCTAGGAGTAACCATGAAGCAGGGAATTCATCCCGATTATCATCCCGTTGAGGTCACGTGCTCGTGCGGCAATACCTTCATCACCCGTTCGACCGCTCCCGGCGATCATATGACGGTTGATGTCTGCTCGCACTGCCACCCCTTCTACACCGGTAAGCAGAAGATTCTGGACACCGGTGGTCGCGTGGCTCGGTTCGAAGCCCGTTACGGCAAGAGAACCAAGTAGCACTTCCAACGCCAGTCCCTTCCGGGTCGCTCTGCTATGCCCGGTGGGGACTGGCGTTTTTTATGACTTGAACCATGCGGATGAGCGGACGGGAAGGGTGTAGATGAGTGAGGAGCAGTTTCCTGCGGCGGTGGCTGCCGTCGAGGAGTACGGTCGCCTGGAAAAGCAGATGAGTCAGCCCGAAACGGCTTCAGATCCGGCACAGATTCGCAAGTTGGGCCGCAGACATGCTGAGCTCGCTCCCATTGTCGAAGCCTATCAGGCCTATCAAAACGCCCTGGAAGACAGTCAGGCGGCCGAACAGATGGCACGGGAGGATCCTGACTTCGCCGAAGAGGCCAAGGCCATGGCCGACCGTATACCGGACCTGGAGCAGAATCTGCGTACCGCTCTTATTCCGCGTGACCCCGATGACGGCCGTGACACGATCATGGAGATCAAGGCCGGCAGCGGCGGCGAGGAGGCGGCCCTCTTCGCGGGCGATTTGATGCGTATGTATGTGCGTTATGCCGAAAAACGAGGCTGGACCACCGAGATCATGAGCGAGAACCGCACTCAGCTGGGAGGGGTCAAGGATGCCCAGCTGGCCATTCGAGCTCGCGGCCAGGTGGCTCCGGCCGACGGTGTCTGGGCCTCGCTCAAGTATGAGGGCGGTGTCCATCGGGTCCAGCGCATTCCCGTCACCGAATCCCAGGGCCGTATTCAGACTTCAGCCGCTGGAGTCATCGTCTTCCCAGAGGCCGACGAGGATGACGACGAGATTGAAATCGACCCCAAGGACCTCAAGGTTGACATCTTCATGAGCTCCGGCCCGGGGGGGCAGTCAGTCAACACCACCTACTCCGCTGTGCGCATGACCCACATTCCCACGGGCATTGTGGTCTCCATGCAGGATGAGAAATCCCAGATACAGAATCGTCAAGCTGCCCTGCGGGTGCTCAAGTCCCGTCTGCTGGCCATGAAGCACGAGGAGGAAGCTGCCCAGGCCGCCGACATGCGCCATTCCCAGGTCCGTTCCCTGGATCGGTCCGAGCGTATCAGGACCTACAACTTCCCCGAGAGCAGGATCGTGGATCACCGCACAGGCTATAAAGCCTACAACCTGGAACAGGTGCTGGATGGCGACCTGCAGGCCGTCATCGATTCCGATATTCAGGCCGACGAGGCCCGCAGAATGGCTTCACAGGGGTGAATCAGCAGGAGCATGGGACCAGTCTGGCTGGACTGGTCGATAGGGGCCATCGCCTGTTGGCCCAGGCCGGTGTGTCTACGCCGCTCAATGATGCCAGGTTGCTGCTGGCTGATGCCCTTGGATGCGATCTGCACCAGCTGGATCAGGCTCTGCTCTTGAATCGGACTGCTGAGGAACTGCTCACGAATGAAGGTGGTCGCAGACAGACTGACGGTTTTCAGTCGGCGGCCTTGGATCGTTATCAGTCCTACCTGCGAAGGCGAGCTAGACGCGAACCCTTGCAGTACATTCTTGGTCACGCTTACTTCCGTTATTTGGATCTCCGTCTGGGACCGGGGGTCTTTATTCCCCGTCCTGAGACTGAAACGGTGGTCCAGGCAGGAGTGGATACCCTAACTGGAGTTGATTATCCACTGGCAGTTGACCTGTGTTCCGGTAGTGGGGCCATCGGCCTGTCCTTGGCCACAGAGGTTCCAGGAGCGCGGGTCCGGGCTGTGGAGGTCGACAAGGAGGCATATCGGTGGGGCGCACTGAACGCCGCCGCCCAGGAGGCCGCCATCAGAGAGGCTGGGTCCGATTATCAGCTGCTGCTGGCCGATGCCACGGATGCCGCAACCTTGTCTGATCTGGATGCCCAGGTGGATCTGGTCATCAGCAACCCTCCCTACGTCCCCATGGATGCAATTCCTAGCCAGCCAGAGGTGCGTGACTGGGATCCGGGCCTGGCCCTCTACGGCGGTTCGCCTGACGGATGCCTTTTGCCCTGCCGCATTCTGGACAGGGCCAAAATCCTGCTGGCTCCCGGCGGTCTGTTGGTCATGGAGCATGACGCCTCCCAGGGACCGGCCATGGTCGCTGCTGCACAGGCCCGGGGGTACCTTGAGGCACGCACCCATCAGGACCTGACTGGTCGAGACCGTTACCTGACAGCCCGGCGGCCAGTCTTCGCGTCCTAGCGGCCTGCCGTGGTCCTGGGATAGATTAGTAGCTGGTCACATGAACATGTCGAGCCGAAAGGTCGTGATGCAGGGTATGAGCCAGGTGATGACCTATGACAGTCGGTCGCCGCAGTTGCTGGCCCAGGTGGTGGCCGCCGGTGGGCTGGCGGTCATTCCTACCGACACGGTCTATGGCATCGTCTGTGATTCATGCAACGACGAGGCCATCGATAGGCTCTTCCAGGCCAAGCACCGTCCCAGGACCAAGTCCATTCAGGTGCTGCTGGATGGGGTTGAGGTCATGAAGCGGCTGGATCTTAGCTTGCCTGCTCCTCTTGATCGCCTGGCCGACGCCCTGTTGCCGGGGCCTTTTTCACCCATTGCCCTTGTAGGGCAGTCCTGCCCTCTGCGCACCCCTCGGATGGAGCCCGATGGTCCTACCCAGGCCGTCAGAGTGCCTGACTCGCCCATCTGTCGGGCACTTTTGCAGGTGACCGGGCCTTTGGCCGCTTCCAGTGCCAATAGATCGGGTAACCCCAGCGTGGAGACCGTCCAGCAGGCCAGAGCCGAGCTGGGTGATAGCGTCGACCTTTACCTGGACGGGGGACCAACCCCTGGTTCAGTAGCCAGCACGGTGGTGGCAGCCGACAAGACCGATCCTGATGGGATACACGTGCTGCGACAGGGTGTAATCGGCGAGGCCCGGGTCCGTGCCCTTCTGTCTAGCCGCCCCAGCGGAGGGGAGGGTCAGTGAGGGTATACCTGTTCATCGCTGCCATCGCTGGCGGGGCCACCTGGCTGGTCATGCCCATGGTCCGACATCTCGCCATCCGGGTTGGCGCTGTAGGTGTGGTCCGCGCTCGCGACGTACATAAGGTGCCCACCCCTCGGATGGGCGGCCTGGGCATGTTGATCGGCTTTGCCGTGGCCATGTGCTTCGCCTCCCGCATTCCTTTTATTACAGGTCTTTTCCAGTCCGGACATCAAGCCTGGGTTATTTTGGCTGGGGCCGTAGCCATCTGCCTGCTGGGCATCGCCGATGACCTCTGGGACCTGGATTGGATGCTCAAGCTGGCCGGCCAGCTGCTGATTTCGGTCTTCGTCTCCTGGGGTGGTATCCAGATCATCTCCCTCCCACTGGGATCCTTGGTGGCGGCCTCGCCCAGCCTGTCCATGGCCATCACAGCGTTTTTGATTGTGGCCTCCATCAATGCGGTCAACTTTGTAGACGGGCTGGACGGCCTGGCTGCAGGCATCGTGGCCATCGGGGGAATCGCCTTCGCCATATACTCCTATATCATCGCCCGCATCTCACCCGACTACGCCTCACTGGCCACCCTGATCGACGTGGCCATGGTGGGTATTTGCGTAGGATTCCTCCTGCACAACTGGCATCCGGCAAAGCTCTTCATGGGCGACTCAGGATCCATGCTGCTGGGATACCTGATTACCTGCGCCTCCATTGTGGTCACCGGCCGATTGGATCCGGCCACTATTCATGCCAGTATCTATCTGCCGGCCTTCATGCCCATTCTTCTGCCCATTCTGGTGCTTTTCCTGCCTGTTCTGGACATGTGCCTGGCCATCATCCGAAGGCTCAGCCACGGGCAATCGCCCATGCACCCCGACCGCATGCACCTGCACCACCGTATGCTGCGCATCGGTCACACGGTTCGTTCCGCTGTCCTTATTCTCTGGGGCTGGGCCGCCCTGATCGCCTTCGGCTCGCTCTTTATCCTCTTCTTCCGTCTGAGATATGTCCTGATCGGTCTGGCCCTAGCCGCCGTACTGCTGACCTTCGCCACTCTGTACCCCTATTACCGTCGTCGACTTCCCGAAATCAGGCGGGAGAACGCTATTCTCTCCGCTCAAGGCTCACAGCATGCGGCCAGACCGCCCTGGCATCGTAAGAGTCGCCACAATAAAGACGAGGATGACTGATTCACTGGATGAAATAGTACGGACACGGTACCGCGAACGGTCAAGAAGCACTTGTAGCATGGTGCTATGGCTATGGAAAACCCACAAAGCGAACCTTCCTCCTACACTCAACTCCCTGACGCCTTCCAGAAAATCGGTCTGGCCTATGACGACGTCCTCCTGCTGCCCAACGAATCCGATGTCATTCCCTCCGAGGTAGATACCACCACCCGGCTGACGCGGAACATCACCATGAAGTCCCCGGTGCTTTCCGCCGCCATGGATACCGTCACCGAAGCCACCATGGCTGTGGCCATGGCCCGCAACGGCGGCATCGGCGTCCTCCACCGCAACCTCAGCATCGAAGATCAGGCCAATCAGGTCGACATCGTCAAGCGGTCCGAATCCGGCATGATCTCCGACCCTCTGACCGTCACCCCGGATGCCACACTGACCGACCTGGACAAGCTTTGCTCCACCTACAGGGTCTCCGGTCTGCCCGTGGTGGACCGTCGGCAGCGGCTGGTGGGCATCATCACCAACCGTGACATGCGCTTCGTCAACCCAGCTGACTTCGACCGGCTCAAGGTCAGCGACATCATGACCAAGGACCACCTGATCACTGGTCCGTCCAACATCACCAAGGAAGACGCCCACCAGCTTTTGGCCAAGTACAAGGTGGAAAAGCTGCCCCTGGTCGATGACGAGGGCAAGCTGACCGGGTTGATTACCGTCAAGGACTTCGTCAAGACCGAGCAGTACCCCGAGGCCACCAAGGATGAGCGCGGCCGTCTGCGTGTGGCAGCTGCCGTCGGTTTCTTCGGCGATGCCTGGCAGCGCATCACCGCCCTGGCCGATGCCGGGGTCGACATTCTGGTCGTGGACACCGCCCATGGTCACGCCAAGCTCATGCTGGACATGATCCGCAGGATCAAGGCTGATCACGCCTTCGACCATGTGGATGTGATCGGCGGCAACGTGGCTACCCGCGAGGGCGCCCAGGCGCTGATCGATGCTGGTGTTGACGCGGTCAAGGTCGGTGTGGGCCCTGGCTCCATCTGCACCACCCGTGTGGTGGCTGGCGTGGGTGTGCCCCAGCTGACCGCGGTCTACGACGCTGCGCTGGCCTGTCGTCCTGCCGGGATCCCTCTGGTGGCCGACGGTGGAATTCATTACTCGGGCGACATTGCCAAGGCCATCGTGGCCGGTGCTGATTCGGTCATGCTGGGCGGTCTGCTGGCAGGTACTGAGGAGGCTCCTGGCGAGAAGGTCCTCCTGCACGGCAAGCAGTACAAGGTCTATCGGGGTATGGGCTCACTGGGTGCCATGGCCCCGCGCGGCAAGAAGAGCTATTCCAAGGACCGCTACTTCCAGGCCGACGTCACCAGCTCCGACAAGGTGGTACCCGAGGGCGTCGAGGGCGAGGTGCCCTACCGCGGTCCGCTCAACTACGTGCTCTACGAGCTGGTTGGCGGCCTGCATCAGACCATGTTCTACACCGGTGCCCGCACCATTCCCGAGCTGCAGCGCAAGGGCCGGTTCATTCGGATCACCGATGCCGGTCTGCGTGAATCGCATCCGCATGACATCGTCATGACCAAGGAAGCTCCCAACTATTCAGGCTTCCACAACTGAGCCTATATGGGCAGGTGATCGGCGCAGGATCTCATCAGGACCTGCGCCGATTGCATATCTCATGTCAGTCATGGTCCGGTCTGCCGGGCTGACGAATCCTCTGCCGGTCACGTGCTGGCGGTATCTTGTAATGTTCCGTCCAAGGCGGCGGAAGGAGCGATCCGGGAGGCAACCCGGATCTGAAAGGCGTACAGATGAGCGATAAGAATGATCTGACTTTCTCGGCGGAGGAATCCCGCATGATCTGGATAGACTGCGAGATGACCGGTCTGGATATCTTCCATGACGAGCTGTGCGAGGTCTCCGTGGTACCCACCGACTTCAACATGAAGGTTCTGGACAAGGGCATCGACCTGGTCATCAAGCCCTCCCAGGCAGCCCTGGACCATATGGGGGACTTCGTCAGGAAGATGCACACCTCCTCCGGCCTGATAGAAGAGATGAAAACCGGCCTGGACCTTGAGGAGGCCCAGCGTCAGGTAATCGAGTACGTCAAGCCCTTCCTGCCCAAGAACGGCAAGGCCCATCTGGCAGGCAACTCCGTGGGCTCCGATAAGAAGTTCCTCGACCGGTATATGCCTGACCTGATGGCTCTTCTGCACTACCGGGTCATCGACGTGAGCACCCTCAAGGAGCTGTCCCGCCGCTGGTACCCGGATGTCTACAAGAACAAGCCGGCCAAGCACGGCGGCCATAGGGCTCTGGCCGACATCATCGAGTCCATGGACGAACTGCGCTACTACCGCTCCATGTTCTTCCTTCCGGCTCCCGGACCCGACCAGGCCCAGTCCAAGGCTGGTGCGGAACAGATCGAGCAGACCAGTCTTCTGCGCCATTACGAAGAGTCCGGCAATCCTGTCGAGGATGCCAACAAGCCTGAGAAGACTGACTACTGACAGGCGTGGCCATGTACCTCTGACGTGGCACCATGGAGGCATGCAGCAATCCGAAGCCTTGACCATATTGAGTGCAGGGGCCAATGCCTTCATCACAGGTGCCCCCGGGTCAGGCAAGACCTTTGTGCTCAATGAGTTCGTCGCGCAGGCTCGTCAGGCCGGGGCGGTCGTGGCAGTGACAGCCTCGACCGGCATCGCCGCCACGCACATCAACGGCCAGACCATCCACTCCTGGAGCGGGGTGGGAATCGCCACCTGCATGACCGAATCGCTCTTGAAGCGGATCAAGACCCGCCGTCGCAGGCAGATCGAGGGCACCGACATCCTGGTCATCGACGAGGTCTCCATGATGCATGCCTGGCTCTTCGACATGGTGGACCAGGCATGCCGGGCTGTCCGTCACAGCCCCGAACCCTTCGGAGGGATTCAGGTGGTCCTTTCCGGGGACTTCTTCCAGCTGCCGCCGGTGACTCGGTCCAACCGGGCTGCGGGAATACTGCCCAGCCCTGAATTCCAGGCTGCCCGGGAACGTTACGCCCAAGCCGGCAAGGACCCGGACGGGTTCGTGACAGAATCACTGGTCTGGCAGGACCTGGACCCGGTCATCTGTTACCTGACCGAGCAGCACCGCCAGGACGATGGCCAGCTGTTGACCGTCCTGACTGACATCAGAGAGGGTGGCGTCACCCAGGAGGACCATGATGTCCTGGCCACCCGTGTGGGCGCTGTGCCCGCTCCCGGCCAGGTGGCGGTCCACCTCTTCCCGGTCAACAAGCAGGCCGACACGCTCAACGACCAGCGCCTGGCCTCCATCGACGAAGAGGCCCACCATTACCAGGCCACATCTCGGGGCGAGGCCAGGCTTGTGGAGCGGCTGAAGAAGAATATGCTGGCTCCCGAGGATCTGGCTTTGAAGACCGGAGCCGCAGTCATGGCCCTGCGCAACGACCAGGATCATCAATATGTCAACGGCTCTATAGGTACAGTCAGCGGATTCACCAGCTCGGCCAAGGGGGGATGGCCGATCGTCTCCTTCCAGAACGGCAACGTGGTCACCATGAAGCCGGCCGCCTGGGAGACCATGGACGGGGACACGGTCTTGGCCGCCGTCAACCAGGTGCCTCTTCGCTGTGCCTGGGGGATCACCATTCACAAGTCCCAAGGGATGACCTTGGACAGGGCGGTCATGGACCTGAGACGGACCTTTGCACCGGGGATGGGATACGTGGCCCTCTCCCGTGTGGAAAGTCTGGATGGGCTCTACTTGACGGGCATCAATGAGCACGCCTTCCTGGTCTCTCCTGATGCCATCGTTCTGGATGCTGGCTTGAGGGCCGAATCCAAGGCGGCCTGCGCCCGTCTGAAGGATGAAGGTCCTGAGTCCTTCACCAAGCGCGCCGTCGGTCAGGAACCGGAAGACGAATTCAGCCAGGACCAGCTTTTCTGAAGGGTCGCCTTTATCGTTCTTGGTCCGGTGCGGTCATTTGGGCTGCTGGAGACACCATGACAGACGGACCATGTCTTTAAGCGTGATTCCGTTCTCGACAATGGGACGCGGGTAACGATTTACGAAATAATCCCGTTCAATGCGGTCCATGCGAAACCCGCATGTCTGATAGAAGCAAAGGGCGCCAAAACTGGTGGATCCGGTGCCTACTTCCAGCTTTCTCAGACCCAGCCTGATGGTCTCCGTCTTGGCTCGGTCTATTAAACTGCTTCCAACTCCCTGTCTGCGAAAAGCACGGTCTACGCTGATATTGGCGATTTCCAGGGTATCCGTGTTTCGTCTGACAAGTAGCATGACACCGGCCAGGGCTTGTTCCACTCGGATTTCATAGGCGCGGGAATTGGTGAAAACGTCATGGATTATTCGTTCCGAAGGATCTGCCTCCAGGAGAAGCGTCATGTGCTCTGCGTCGAGGTCGGTGAAGGTCTGGATGGTCACACCCGGCTCTGATGACATAGGTGCCCGCCTTGTCCTTGTAAATCAGAAAACTAATTCGATATACAACCATCATATCTTGGCTATCCTTATGGCCGAGGGTAGAGCTGGTCAGATGCCGGATGCTAGGTTGGGGATTCACCGACCTTTTCCTGTATATGCCGTTTCGTTTCGGGTTTGGTTGACGGCCAGGTGGACTCGGACAAACTCCTGCGCTGCTAAGGCCGGCAGGGTCTAACACCTCTCACAAGCAGCTGTGCTGGCTTTTATTTCTTGTCCATGATCATTCCCCGGCCTCCGGTGAGCGTCCAGAGTAAGACGGCGAAGACTGTCAAGACCGCTGCAATCGCCGGCCAGGTCCCCTGCCCAGGAATGGGCGGTTTGATGTTCTCGGGGTATAGACGAAGCGTCAGCCCCATGCCTACCTGCATACCTTGGCTGGCAATATTGATCACTGCCAGCCCTACGCCCAGCCCAAGCCCGTAGAAACGACCCAGTAATGCGATGCCGAGCATGACCAAGGATGCGTCGACCAGGCCGTTGCAGGCAGCCAGTCTGAACAGCGACTGTGCGGTTGTCGGGTCACCGTGGGAGCTAGGTATGGTAAGGAGGAGGCTGAAAAGAAACGGCAGCATCAGCACGCCTGTACCGGCAGCCAGGGCTCGCCAACGGACGCGCGCCAGGTTCAGGCGCTCCCAAGTGGGCATAAGCGGGGCGAGCATGACCAAGGCACATGCGCTGAACGCCGCGTAGGCCAGCTCGGCCATGGGCACGACACTTGGCACGGCGCTTTTGCCTTGTGGGCATTGGGTGTGCACAGCGTCGTTGAATACAACCGCATGTGGATCAGGAAGGCAGACGTACCCGTAATAGGCTGGTCGAGCATAGATTCCCCCGCCGGTAGCGGAAGCGGAGACGGAGGCAAGCAGGAAGGGCACGGCCGCAGCTAGCGCGATGAATGCCAAGGCCGCCCATGGGTGGCGCCCAGCCAACCATCCGACCGGGATTCCGCCTCTCATGGAACCACATCGATGCCGACCGCCCATCAGTGGTTCTTCCCCAGATCATCGATGACATCGGACGGCGTGACGGCGCAGCGTTCGAGCCCAGAGAGGTTGCGATGCACATAAGCATGGAACTCGTCATTTGTGGCCTCGTTGAGCAGATCGACGGCAGGTCCTCGGGCGCTTCCCATCCCGGAGCTTCCATTTCCTCCGCCCGGCGACTCGTAGGCGGTCTCTCTCATGCGCTGGGGCAACTGCTCCAGCACGAAGGCGGACACGCTGGCACCGTCATCCAGTGTCCGTTGTTTATACACGTTTTCAAGTGCCGTAGCCGCGCAGTCGGCATGGACGAATTCCTTCACGATGGCATCTGTGACATCAGCTAGGTCGCTGTATCGTCCAGTGCGTTCAGTGACTGTGTCGGTCATTACCTGTATCTTCTTGCCGCCCAGGTGCTGCAATTCGGTCAGGCCCTGGTCGGTGAGATTCCATGCCTGGCCATGGGTTGTGGGCGTAAAAGCGTTGCCCAGCAAAAGCACAAGACCCGAGCTGCCTTCCAAACTGTCTTTGGTGAACCATGAGGCGACCGAATGCATATACCGTGTGTAGCGTCTCAGCTGGGCGCCATCATCCGGATGGGCGCACACCGACAGTGGCACACCGTCTATGCTTTTGCAGACAGGGGTGAACGGAGCGGACCGGTGCCATTCTGCCGGACCGGACATGGCGACCAGGCCCCCGGTAGCAGTCGGAACAAGCAGAAGCACCGCCAAGGGGGCGACTATCCATGACAGACCAGGCCGCCACCAGTGCGCGGTCAGAATGCATGCCGCTGTGGACGTGGCCAGCACTACAGCGACCAGGACCCAGCGCACTGTCACCGCTGAAGGGTTAATGCTGAGTCCCGGCTCGGCACCGATGCCCGTGTCCATCACCGGCATCGCCGCAGCCAGTGGTGACCCCCACGCTCGGGGGAACACGTCACCCTTGGGTGTGCGTGGCATCAGCAGAAATACACTGCCCCAACACAGGGCGGCAGGCAAAAGCGTGGCCGGTACCAGGGACCAGCGGCTGCCCATGATGGCCCCGAGTGCATAACCCAGGGCGAACATGGCTGCCGGCACTGCCATGCCCATGAGCAAGGCTCCCAAGGGAACCAATCCGCCCGTGGATTGCAGAGTTTGGACAATGGCGGGAAGACAGCCTGTCGCATAGGCCAGCGAGCACAATGCAGCGCCCTTGAGGACAGGCACGCCGTACCTGCGGACAGCCGAGCCTCCGATCCAGGGCGGCGCGACCATGGATCGTGGTGAGCATGCCTTCCAGGCACTCCACGCACCAAACATGCAGGCAATCACATCCGTCATTAGATGCATCCAGGTCAGGTCAAGCTGCAAGGCCGCATCTGTCAGTACCCACGGAGACGTGTCTGATCGGCCGACTCCGTAGTTGCGCACCGATAATGCGGCCGGATATGCCATCATTGACAGAAAGAACACCAGCGAGCTCAGCGGTGACAGGGGATTGAGCAGCCAGGCCATTATGAGACCTCATCTTGGTCGGATGGCATGTGTCCAGTCCTCGTCAGAAGCTGTCGATAACCGGATTCCCAGGGCGATGCCATTGAGTCCTCAGGATTGGCCAGTGCGGCGAGATCATCCATGCGTCCGTCCAGGAGCAGATGCCCGTGGTCGAGCACCAGTACGCGGTCGGCAATTGCGGCCAGGTCTTCGACCAAATGCGTGCTCACCAGCACCGTGTGACTATTCGCATAGGCATCAAGGAATTTACGTACCTCAATGCGCTGCACCGGGTCGAGGCCGACGGTCGGCTCGTCCAAGACGAGCACGTCTGGACGGGCCACAATCGCACATGCGATGCCCGCTCGTTGACGCATGCCACCGGACAAGCTGCGCACCTGATGCCGGGATTCCTCGGACAAGCCCACCTGCTCCAGGGCCCACACCGCTGCATCACAGGAAGCTTTCCAGGACAGACCGCGCGCCCATGCGGCGTATCGAACATTGCGCATCAGGCTGGAGGCATTCATCAGCTCGAACGATTGCGGCAAATATCCAATCCGACTCCTGGCCCGACGTCGTCCAGCGCTTGTCAACACATTCGCTCTGGCAATCCTTACACTCCCCGAGGAAGGACGCGACAAGGTGGTCACAATATTCATCAGCGTCGTCTTGCCGGCACCATTGGGACCCAAGAGTCCGAATATGCCATTGCCGAAGCTCAAGGACACATCCGACAGCGCCTGTTTATGGCCGTAGGAGAAAGACACGTGCGAGAGGGAAACGTCTACTTTATAAGTCACCATTGAACCAAACTAATAAAAGATTGAACTAATTTTACTTCAAAATTTATTTAATTATACATTAGATAACTGTTCGAGTCAAATTGGTGTGCTTGACAATGCGCATGAACGGTATTCGGAATTGTCCTATGAAGATGCGGGCTCTGTATTCCGCAGCGTCATAATCGGGCTCCAGTGCTTATCCAAGGCGTGACCACCGGAACGATGGAAATGTATGATGGGTGCCATCAATAATTCCCGTATTTCGGGCTCTCCTGCAGCAAATTGTCCCGGGTCATCTTCTATGGCTGCTTGTCCCTTTGCGCGCATATCTTTGGGAGGTATGAGAACCAAAGCCATGCGCATGTCAACCCTCTTTCTGCGGACCCTCAGGGAGGATCCGGCCGACGCCGATGTGGACTCGGCCAAACTCCTTCAGCGTGCCGGGTACGTCCGCAAGGTGGCCCCGGGCATCTTCACCTGGCTGCCACTGGGTCTGAAAGTCCTTGACAAGGTCCAGGCCGTGGTCCGTGAGGAGATTAACGGCATTGGCGCCCAGGAGGTCCACTTCCCGGCCCTGCTGCCTCGCGAGCCCTACGAGGCTACCCACCGATGGGAGGAGTACGGCGAGAATCTCTTCCGCCTCCAGGACAGGCACGGCGCTGATTACCTGCTGGCTCCCACCCATGAGGAGATGTTCACCCTTTTGGTCAAGGACATGTACTCCTCATACAAGGACCTGCCGGTGGTTCTTTACCAGATTCAGACCAAGTACCGCGACGAGTTCCGTCCCCGCGCCGGGCTGATCAGGGGTCGGGAGTTCATTATGAAGGACGCTTACTCCTTCACTGTGGATGAGGAGGGGCTGAAGAAGGCCTACCAGGATGAGCGCGGCGCCTATGAACGAATCTTCAAGCGTCTGGGTGTCAATTACGTAATCGTCCATGCGGTCTCCGGGCCCATGGGAGGGTCCGAGTCCGAGGAATTCCTGGCTCCGCTGCCCATAGGTGAGGACACCTTTGCCCTGGCTCCCTCGGGGAAGGCATGGAATGTTGAGGCGCTGACCACCCCGCGTCCCGATTCCGTCGACTATGCCGAGACCTCGGCCATGCAGGAGCTGGACACCCCCGACTCGACCACCATCGACACTCTGGTGGAGCGGTTCAACCAGCTGCATCCTCGTGAGGATGGCCGTGACTGGACCGCTGCCGATACTCTGAAGAACCTGATTGTGGCCGTCAAGCACCCTGCGGACGATGACCATCCCGAGGGCTGGCGGGAACTGGTGGCCGTCGGCCTGCCGGGTGACCGTCAGGTGGACATGAAGCGCTTGGAGGCCCAGTTCGCCCCGGCCGAGATTGAGGAGGCCAGCGAGGCTGACCTGGCTGCCCACCCCGAGCTGGTCAAGGGATACATCGGTCCCCGTGTTCTGGGTCCTCAGCGTTCGGATACCGAGTCTGCCGCCCATATCCGCTACTTCCTCGATGCTCATGTGGCACCTGGCTCAGCCTGGGTGACCGGTGCGGATGCCCAAGGCGTGCATCTGGCCAATGCGGTCTACGGACGTGACTTCCAAGCCGACGGAGTGGTTGAGGCTGCCGAGGTCCGTCACGGGGACATGAGTCCTGACGGATCAGGGCCGCTCAGCTTCGAACGTGGCGTGGAGATTGGCCAGGTCTTCCAGCTTGGACTGAAGTACTCTGACGCACTGGGGCTGAAGGTTCTGGACCGTAACGGCAAGGCAGTACCGGTCTGGATGGGCTGCTATGGCATCGGCATCTCCCGCGTGCTGGCTTGCATTGCCGAGATGCATCACGATGACAAGGGTCTGGCCTGGCCCAAGGCTGTTGCTCCTGCCGCGGTCCATGTGGTGGCCACCGGCAAGAAGCAGGAGGCCTTCGATGCCGCCGAGAAGCTGGTCGCCGACCTGGAGGACCGTGGTGTGGAGGTCATCTACGACGACCGTCCCAAGGTGTCTCCCGGGGTCAAGTTCAAGGATGCCGAGCTGATCGGGGTCCCCCTGGTCGCCATCGCCGGTCGCGACACCATCGCCAACGGCACCATCGAGATTCGCAACCGCGACGGTTCGGATGTGCAGGCTGTTCCTGCCAATCAGGCCGCTCAGATGATCGTGGATCGGATTGCGGCTCTGCAGTAGGTTATGCCACACTCATAGTTGCTTATCGCAACCAATATAGAGGGGGTGGGGTCTTGGCCGTGTCATGATCTACGCGACCAAGGCCCCACCCTTTTGCTATGTCGGTTTGGGTTCAGGAATCCATTCGGTCAGATGCGCAGCAGAATCGGCAGATGGTCCTGGCGTTCCCCGGTGTCCACAGGCTCGCTGGTGCTGACCTGATCTGCGATCCGATTGGAGGTCAGCCAGTAGTCGATGCGCCAGCCGGAGTTGTTGATCTTGCTCTTTGGAGCCCGCTGGGCGAACCAGGTGTAGACGCTGCGGTGGTCATCGTAGAACCCGGCGGCATCTCCATGGATCTTTCGGAAGGTGTCGGTGAAGCCGGCGTCCAGCAGAAGGCCGAACTTCTCGCGCTCCTGGTCGGTGAAGCCGGCTGAATGGTGGTTGGAGGCCGGGTTGGCGATGTCGATCTCCTCGTGGGCGACATTGAAGTCACCACAGGCCAGGACCGGCTTACGGGCATCCAGTTCCTGCAGGTAGCGACGGTAGCGATCGTCCCAGACGCCGCGCGGCTTGAGCCTGACCAGTCCCGATCCTGAATTGGGGGTGTAGACCGTGGTGACGAAGCAGTCCGGGAACTCCAGAGTGAGCATGCGGCCCTCGTCGTCCATGGTGTCCGGAGCGCCGATGCGGGGTCGCGTCACGGTAGGTTCCGGCAGGCTCTTGCGGTAGAGCATGAGCGTGCCTGCGTAGCCTGTGCGGGCCGGGGGCTCAGAGCGACGGTCCACCTCCTCGTAATCGGGGAAGTATCGCATGAGTGCCTTAAGGATGCCTGCGGATTTCTTCTGATCGCCGTTGAGTTTGGTTTCCTGGATGGCTACGACATCGGGATCCAGATCCCGGATGGTCTCCACCACTTTCAGTGAGAGGGCGCTGCGGCTGCTCTTGCCCAGCAGGGCGGCGTTGAGCGAATCGATATTCCAACTGACCAGCGTGTGAACCATGACTGCGGGTCCTTCCGAACCGTACCGATGTATCTGCTCTCACAGTTTAGCCCAGGACCAATGCTCGATTGCCTAGGTACTGAAAGGGACATTGCCAAACCAGACATGGGCAGGGTTGTCCACCTCGCGAAACAGGCCGAGACTGTTCGACCACAATGGTCTGTGGGTCAGGTGCGGAGACGTGGGTGGAGGCAGGATGGATTCACCGTTCGATGGAGGGTTTCTGACCGGGGCCAGTACCTTCCCCCGCTCCGATTATCCGCGTTCCGGTCCGGGATCCTCCGTCGAACGGCCTCACTGCCGCGCGAGCAGGAATCGGCCGGCAGATTTACAGCGTCGGATTCATAACACACAGAGAGGTGCCGGTATGTCTATCAACGAAATAAAAACGACCGTCTTCGGCTTTATGGGGACCCAGCCGACTCGTCTGGGACAGCCGGGGTCCACACCGGCCTGCTCCTTCAGGTTGGGCTCTACGCCGGCCTATTACGATGCTGCGGCTGGGGTGTGGAAACGAAAATCCACCACCTGGTTGACGGTCAAGGCCTTCAGGACTCTGGCGATGAATGCCTTGGCTTGTCTGCACAAGGGTGATCCAGTCATGGTGACGGGATCCTTGGTGACGGAGGAGTGGACCAGTGACGGCCAGCCACATAGCAGTCTGGTTTTGATTGCGGATGGCATTGGCCACGACTTAGCACGTGGACAAGATACCTTCACTAGGATCCGATCGAGTTCTGCGCCTATTGATGAGGGGGCTGCCGGTCCGGATCCTTGGACCACACCGCTGGCATCTTCACCGTCCGGAACAGCCTCTGCGTCACCTGCCTCATTTGCGCCGGAGGGGGTATCCGTAGAGGCTGCCAATGCTAGATGAACAAAGGTTGCTCCGGCCAAGCAAAACGAAGGCGGGAGGCCGACTGATTCCCGTCGGCCTCCCGCCTTGATCAGCAGACTGATTGAAACCGTCAACCAACGGTTTCAATCAGAACAGGTTTACCAGATCTTGACCCGTGCTTCGGGTTCCAGCCACATGCCGTCGTCAGCTGTGACTCCGAAGGCCTGATAGAAGCGATCCACGTTCCTAACGATGCCGTTGGTGCGGAATTCAGCAGGGGAGTGGGGATCGATCTGCAGATACTGTTCGGCCAGCTGATCCCTGTTCTTGGTCCTCCAGATGGAGGCGTAGGACAGGAAGAACCGCTGCAGGCCGGTGTAGCCGTCCATGACCGGAGCCGAGGCCAGTGCCTGGTCCATAGCCGCATCGTCTGTCCTGGCCGTGCCGCCCTCCTTCTTCTGCAAGGAGAGGGCATAGGCCTTGATGGCGATGTTGACGCCTCCCAGGTCCCCGATGTTCTCGCCGATGGTCAGCGCTCCATTGACATGGGGTGCCTGCTCGGGCTTGTCGGCGTACTTCTCGGCAAGCTGTTGGGGGACGAAGCCGTTGTACTGCTCGATGAGAGCCTTGGTCCGCTGCTCGAAGTTCTCACGGTCCTGCGGGGTCCACCAGTCTTGCAGACGTCCGTCACCGTCGTACTTGGAGCCCTGGTCGTCGAATCCGTGGCCGATTTCGTGGCCGATGACCGACCCGATGCCTCCGTAGTTGACGGCATCGTCGGCTTCTGGATCGAAGAAGGGCGGCTGCAGAATGGCTGCTGGGAAGACGATGACGTTCAGGGTGGGCTCGTAGTAGGCGTTGACAGTCTGAGGATTCATCAGCCACTCTTCCTTGTCCACAGGCTGACCGGCTTTGCCGAACTGGTAGCCAGACTCATAGAGGTTGGCCTGTCGCACATTGTCGACCAGACCCAGCTTTTCGTCCACAGCCAGAGCCGTATAGTCGCGCCAGTGCTCGGTGTAGCCGATCTTGGGCGAGAATTTGTCCAGCTTGGCTAGAGCCTTGACCTTGGTCTGTTCGCCCAGCCAGTCGCTTGAGGTGATGGAGACCCGGTAGGCATCGATCAGGTCCCCAACCAGGGCCTCCATTCGTGCCTTGCTGGAGGCAGGGAAGTGCCGGCGCACATATTCGCGTCCGACCTCCTCGCCGCAAATGCCGTTGACCAGGGAAACGGCTCGCTTCCAGCGGTCACGCATCTTGGTCGTGCCTGAAAGGACCTTGCCATAGAAGTCGAACCTGGCCTGATCGAAGTCGCTGCTGAGTAGACCTGCCCACTCGATCAGGGTGTGCACGCGGGCCCAGAGTTTGAGATCCTCCAGGTCGCTGGCCTTCCAGAGCTCGTTCAAACCCTGCAGGAAGGAGGGCTCATGCACAATGGTCCTGGACAGGGCTGATCTCAGATCGACCGGTTGCATATTGGCGACAGGGCTGGCTCCATATGCCTTCTGCCAGGACTCGATCCAGGTGTGCAGATCGAAATCGGCGAGCGTTGATTCCAGGTCGGCCAGGGTGGTGGGGTTATAGGTACGATCCTCATCACGGGTGGACACGTTGTCCCAGTGGCGTGAAGCTATACGAGTCTCGACCTCAAGGAAGGACTCCGCCTGCCTGTGGGCATCCTCCTGGTCGTCGGCGTAGCCGGAGAGCCTGAGCAGGGAGGCCACCATGTCGGTGTAGGCCTGTCGGACCGGAGTGTAGCTCTTCTCACGGTAGTAGGCCTCGTCGGGAAGTCCCAGCCCGGCCTGTTCCATATGAGCCACGTTGACGCCGGCGTTGCCTGGATCACCGTAGATGGCAATGCCGAACAGATCGGGACCGCCGGTGGGATTGAGTTGGCCCAGCAGGCTGGTCAGTGCCTTCTTGTCGGGCACGGCATCAATGGCCTGCAGGTCGGAGCGGATGGGTTCCATTCCTGCGGCTTCGATGGCATCGGTGTCCAGGAAACTGCGATAGAGCAGGGCTGACTTGACAGCTGGGGACTCCGGGTCCTCAAGGATTTCATGGATCTGTGCTTCGGCATCCTCGGCAAGCTTGTCGAAGGAGCCGAACCGGGAGCGATCCTCGGGCAGGCTGTAGGTGTCGATCCAGGGGCCGTTGACGAAGCGGAAGAGGTCGTCCTGCGGCCGAATGACCGAAGAGAAAGATGCCGGATCAAGTCCGGAGGAGGTCTTGGATTCAGTTGATTGTGCCATGCCACAAGCCTAGCCATCTTTGGTGACATGCCATGCCTGGGTTGCCGGGAATCAGTGGACCGGCGCACCATCCGCCGTAGGGAAAAGCAGCGATTGCCTCCTTGGTGATTTAAACTTGGAAGACGGTAACAGGACGGCTGCTCAGCTGCCCTGAGCGAGCGAAAGAGGACGGTATGACAGATCCCATGCAGGGCGGTCAGCCCAATCAGTACGGTGGTCAGGATTCTTCGCAGAATAACGGCCAATATCCGAACAATTATGGCCAGAATAATTATGGTCAGTATGGGCAATATCCCGGCTACCAGGGGCGCCCGCCACGGATGGATCCATTCTCCATGATCGCCGAGGATCTGGGATTCAGAACCCTGCGGGCCATCCGCATCATTATGGGCGTCATGGGCGTGATTGGAGTCATCCTGGGCCTGGCCCTTCTGCTCAGGCCGGATAAGACCCTGATCGCCGTGACCGTGGTGCTGGGTATCTACTTCATCATCTCCGGCGTGGTCCGTCTGGCCACCTCCATCGTGACCAAGGGGCTTCCAGGTGGTTGGCGTGTGCTGGGCGTCCTTTTTGGCGCCCTGATCGCAGTCGGCGGCATTGTCATCGTCAGGAACACGGCTCTGTCCGCTTCAGCGCTGACCCTGCTGGTCACCATCATCGTGGGCATCAGCTGGATCATGGAGGGCGTGATGAGTCTGGCCGCCTCCTGGGGACTCCCGCATTCAGGCTGGGCCATCTTCTCGGGCATCGTTTCAATCATCGCCGGAATCATCGTCATGATCTACCCGCTGAGCTCAGTCATCTTCCTGGTCATCTTCAGCGGGTGCGCTCTTCTGGTGCTGGGGGTCGTCTCCATCATCAGGGCCTTCACCTTCGGCCGGAACTGAGACCCGGACTCGTCCGACTGACCCGATAATACTGAGAGGTAGTACTTGGGCAGGATCCTGAGGGGCGGCACCCACGGGCACCAATCATGAAAGGACACAGAGGATGATCGAGCTCAAAACCAAGCAGGAGATCGAACAGATGAAGCCGGCGGGCAGGTTCGTCGGCAGCATCCTCAAGGAGCTCAAAACCATGAGCAAACCCGGGGTCAACCTGCTGGAGCTGGACGACTACGTCAAGGACAGGATCAACTCCCGTAAGGGAGCCACCTCCTGCTATGTGAACTACGCACCTGATTTCGGCACCGGCCCCTTCGCCCACTACATCTGCCTGTCCGTCAACGATGCCGTCCTGCATGGGGTGCCTTATGACTACAACCTCAAGGATGGTGACCTGCTCTCTCTGGATCTGGCCATCAACGTGGACGGCTGGGTGGGCGACTCGGCTATCAGCTTCGTAGTGGGTGAGCATGCCGATCCAGAGGATCTGCGACTGATTCGGACCACCGAAGAGGCCCTGAAGGCGGGCATCGCACAGGCTCAGCCTGGCAACCGTCTGGGTGACATTTCCGCTGCAGTCGGTCAGGTTGCCCATGAAAACGGATACAGCGTCAACCTGGAGTTCGGCGGACACGGGGTAGGACGAATCATGCACGGCGATCCCCATGTGCCCAACGACGGCACGCCTCATCACGGCTACAAGCTGCGTCCAGGTCTGGTCATCGCCATTGAGCCTTGGTTCCTGGCGACCACCGATCAGATTTACCAGGATCCCAAGGACGGGTGGACCCTGCGTTCTGCAGACGGATCGCGCGGCGCTCACAGCGAGCACACCATTGCCATCACCGAGCAGGGACCTGTCATCCTGACGACCAGGGACTGAGCCGGAGGCTGTTCGAGGCCGAAATAGGACTATAAGGGACCCAGGAATGTCCACAATGTGGATGCTTCTGGGTCCCTCTTTGATACTGGTCCTTCTCTCCTGGTCTTGTGCCCGCAGGCTGTTGCGGGAACGAAGACGGCACTGGCTTGGACCTGCGCGTCGTGGCTGGGGTGACAGATTCCTGCTTGTGGTTACATGCCGGTAATCGAAGTCGTGGTTGTTTCTGCTAGCATGTCGGCAATTCCACGCCGGTACAGGTGCCGGTAGCCTGATCCGGCATGGCCGTCGACTCTCATTGGCACCTCACTGGTTGATTAACAGGAGGTGCGTGGTGTCTACTGCACGGTTGTCCATCGATTCCGAACAGGTTGATCTTCCCCTGGTTCGCGCCACCGAAGGGCCCGATGGCATTCTGGTCTCCTCCCTGCGCAACGACGGCTGGGTCACGCTGGATCCGGGCTTCCAGACCACGGCCCAGTGTGTCTCGGGAATCACCTTCATTGACGGCAAGCGGTCCATACTGCGCTATAGGGGCTATGCCATAGAGGATCTGTGCGCCCAGTCCAATTTCCTTGAAGTGGCCTGGCTGCTGTCCCATGGCGAGTTGCCTGATGCCGAGCAGTACCAACGGTTCCGCAGCCATGTCCTGGGTCATACGCTCGTAGGGGAGGACTTCCGCCATTTGCTATCGTCCTTCCCCCGCCAGGCCCATCCCATGAGTGTGCTGGCTGCGGCAGTCAATGCTCTGGCTGGCTTCCACCCGGACACCTGTGATATTGACGATCCCGACCAGTTGGATGAGGCCAGCGCCATCATTATGGCCAAGGTTCGCACCATCGTTTCCCTGATCCACCGTCGTCGCCGCGACCAGCCCCTGCTCTACCCGGACAGGACCTGGGGCTATGTGGAGGACTTCCTGCGGATGAGCTTCGCTATGCCCTACCAGCCCTATCAGGTCGACCCTCTCAAGGTGCAGGCCCTGGACAAGCTTCTGATCATCCATGCCGACCATGAACAGAACTGCTCCACCTCAGTGGTCCGGATTGCCGGATCAGCCCGGGCCAACCTGTATTCGGCAGTGGCTGCCGGCATCAATACCCTGTCAGGTCCCCTGCACGGCGGCGCCAACGAGGCCGTGCTGCGTCAGTTGAAGAGCATACGTGATTCCGGTCTGGGCGTGCGGGGCTATGTGGAGCAGGCCAAGAGCGAGGGGCGGAAAATAGCGGGTCTGGGCCACCGGGTCTATAAATCCTATGACCCGCGCGCGGCCATCGCCAAGCAGTGGCTCTACAAGCTCATGGATGAACCCGACCAGGATAGGAATGCCGCGGATGCGGAGCTCTTCGACGTGGCCTTGGAGCTGGAGGACCTGGCACTGCACGACGATTACTTCGTCGAACGCCACCTCTATCCCAACGTGGACTTCTACACCGGGCTCATCTACCGCGACATCGGCTTCGACCCGGAGATGTTCACCACGCTCTTCGCATTAGGACGCATTCCTGGATGGATCGCCCAGTACAGGGAGATGTTGGACGATCCTGACACGAAAATCGGTCGTCCCAGGCAGGTCTATACCGGCCAAGGCCCACGCGATTACCTGCCCATGGAGCAGCGCTGAGGCCCATGGCCGCCTGGCTCAGTTGGCGTGCAGCCGCTCGTTCAGCTCGATTCCCTTCTTGCGAGGCAGAGCTCTGACCTGGCCGGTGCGGGAGTCACGGATGAAGAGCAGATGATCCCTTCCGCTCAGTTCTGCCCCCTTGACCACCTGGTCGCCTAGGCCGATCTTGGTGCCGGCGGTGACGTAGAGCCCGGCTTCGACCACGCAGTCATCTCCCAGGGAAATGCCGATACCGGCGTTGGCTCCCAGCAAGGAGTGCTGACCGATGGAGACCCGATGACGGCCTCCGCCGGACAGGGTGCCCATGATGGAGGCTCCGCCGCCGATGTCCGAACCGTCTCCTACCACGACCCCCTGTGAGATGCGCCCTTCGACCATGGAGTGGCCCAGGGTTCCGGCGTTGAAGTTGACGAAGCCTTCATGCATGACCGTCGTTCCCGGTGCCAGATGGGCGCCGAGCCGAATCCTGTCGGCGTTGCCGATGCGTACCCCTTCGGGGACTACGTAATCCACCATGCGGGGGAACTTGTCCACGCTCAGCACCGTTACCTGCGTCACCGGGATGCCCGGCATGGACCGGCTGGCTGCAGCCATGACGTCAGACCGTCGCAGGGCGAAGTCCTCCACGGCGAAGGGTCCGTAATTGGTCCAGACCACCGTGGTCAGCTGTTCGAAGATCCCGTCCAGGTTCATGCTGTTGGGCGGGGTCAGGCGCATGCTGAGCAGATGAAGCCGCAGATAGGCGTCGGTGGCATCGGCTATCGGGCCATCCAGGTCAGCCACGGTGAAGACCGGTACCCTTCGGATGCCGCGGGCGTCGGGCTGGTTATGGACCTGGTCGCCGAAGTCGTGGTTGGGACGGTTGGCCGGGGTCGGCGGTGTGGAGATCTCGGCCTTGGGGTACCAAACGTCCAGGGTCCGGCCCTGCTCGTCCTGGCTGGCAAGGCCCCAACCCCATGCGGTGCGTGCTGTGCTCATCGTTCCTCCTTCAGGCGATGCGGTCGTGTTGACATCAAGTTGTCTTACAGGATAAGCCGGTCGACGCTCAAATACAGGCGGTCCGTCCGACAGCCGGGTCTGAAGCGTCGTCAGCCAGGTCCCAGCCGATAGGTAAAATTATCAACTATGAGTGCCTACAGTCATGAGCGGGAGCGCCGGGAGCGCCGGCGCCGCAATACGGCCAGGGCGGTCTGCCTGGTCATCGCTGTGGCTTTGCTGGCCAGTCTTGTCATCCCAGCCATCTTCAGCGGCCTTTGACCGGGCCCGTTCAGTCGGCGGGATTCCGGCTGTTGCAGGCAAAGGCAAATAGGAATGAAGACGGTGGCCGGCTCGTGCGGAGTCGGTCTGGAAAGCGGTGAGACGGCATGGCAGAGATGGATTTTGCCCAAGCATTGGAGCAGGCCAAGGCCAAGTACGAGATGATTTCCAAGGCGCTGGACCCGGAGGGTCTGCGCTCGCGGATTGCGGATCTGGAGCGTCAGGCCAGCGCGCCCGGACTCTGGGACGACCAGGAAAATGCTCAGAAGGTGACCAGCAGGCTCTCGGCCCTGCAATCCCAGCTCAAGCACCTGGAGTCCGCCTCCTCCCGGCTGGACGATGTGCAGGCCCTGGAGGAGCTGGGCCAGGAGGAGCATGATCAGGACACCCTGGTGGAGGCCCGCAAGGAGATCGACTCTTTGAGGTCCGACCTGGATGACATGGAGATTCAGACCCTGCTGGACGGGGAGTACGACGAGCGCGCTGCCGTGGTCACCATCCGCTCGGGTGCCGGCGGGGTGGATGCGGCCGACTGGGCGCAGATGCTTCTGCGCATGTACATGCGCTGGGCTGAGAGGCACGGCTTCTCCACCAAGGTCATGGACACCTCCTACGCGGAGGAGGCAGGAATCAAGTCGGCCACCTTCCAGGTGGATGCCCCCTATGCTTACGGCCGTCTGTCGGTGGAGGGCGGCACCCATCGTCTAGTGCGGATCTCGCCCTTTGACAACCAGGGTCGCCGGCAGACCTCTTTCGCTGCTGTCGAGGTCATCCCCCTGGTGGAGCCCACCGACCACATCGACATCCCCGATTCGGACATCCGGGTGGACACTTACTGCTCTTCCGGCCCCGGCGGCCAGGGTGTCAACACCACCTATTCGGCCGTGCGTATCACCCACCTGCCGACCAACATCGTGGTGACCATGCAGGATGAACGCAGCCAGATTCAGAACCGCGCGGCTGCCATGGCTGTTCTGCAGTCCCGGCTGTTGGTTCTGCGGCACGAGGAGGAGGCCAAGAAGAAGAAAGAACTGGCCGGGGACATCAAGGCCAGCTGGGGGGATCAGATGCGCTCCTACGTGCTGCATCCCTACCAGATGGTCAAGGATCTGCGCACCGGATACGAGACCTCCGATACGCAGGGGGTCTTTGACGGTGACATCGACGCCTTCATCGAGGCTGGCATTCGCTGGCGGCATCAGCAGCGGGTCCAGGCTCGCGAGGAGGAAGCCAGCAAGTAGAGCTTCGTCCAGCTCAGGTCTGGTCGGTGTTTCATGAGTGAGTAGTGTCGGTCTTCTTGATAGCCTCTGTATGGGAATACCGAGGAACGGAGTGTAAATGGCGTTGATTTCGCTCAAGGGCGTGACCAAGATTTACCCCAAGGGGTCCCGTCCAGCCTTGGATAACATCAGCCTGGATGTCAATCGAGGGGATTTCGTTTTTCTGGTGGGTGCCAGCGGATCGGGCAAGACCACCCTGTTGCGTCTGCTCTTGCGCGAGGAGGAAGCCACCGATGGGGAGATCCGCGTGGCCGGCAACGACCTGCGACGTCTGCGCAACCGCGAGATTCCCGGCTACCGGCGTTCCATTGGCTTCGTTTTCCAGGATTACAAACTGCTCAACAACAAGACCGTGTGGCAGAACGTGGCCTTTACACTTGAGGTTATCGGCGCCCGTCGGTCCACTATCAAGACCCTGGTGCCCCAGGTTCTCAAGACAGTGGGTTTGACGGGCAAGGAACACAACTACCCGCACGAGCTTTCCGGCGGCGAGGCCCAGCGTGTGGCTCTGGCCAGGGCCTACGTCAACAACCCGGAAATTCTGCTGGCAGATGAGCCCACCGGCAATCTTGATCCCACCACCTCCCTGGGGATCATGGAGGTCCTGGATGCCATCAACAGGACCGGCACCACCGTGGTCATGGCCACCCACAACGAGGAGATAGTCAACTCCATGCGCAAGCGGGTGGTGGAATTGCATACTGGTCGGATCATGCGCGACGAGGCCCACGGCTCCTACGATTCTTCACGCTTCTTCCCCGATGCCGAAGTGGCTGCGCGCTCTCATCATGCCATCGGTGACCCTGCCGACGGCGATGCCCTGGACCGTGCACGTAAGGCTGGAGTTGGAGGACGCCGCCCGGTGCAGGTCGTTGTGCAGGATGGGAACAGTCCGGCTGCCGAGCCAATCGCGGATGGAACCAAGGGGGCCAAGCAGGTGGTCCAAGCGGTGGCACAGGCCGTCAACCAGGGTCAGTACGGCGACGAAGGAATCGCACGGCTGGCCAAGTCCATGCATTCGGGCAGAACCGGACGTTATGGGCAGGTCTTCACCTCGGTTGAGGATACCCTGACCTGGGGCAAAGGTCTGGGCAGTCTTGAATCTGCGCAGGAAGATTCCAGCCGCCATGAAGACGCGGCTGCAGGACAGGCCGATCGGAGGACCGACTCGAACTCGGATGAGCGATTCCGCAGGCCTGTGGCTCAGAGCAGCAAGGATCAATCAGGTCAGTCGAGCGACGGTTCCGGTGACAGGGACCGCGACAAGGCAGGTACCGATCATGATGAGTCCGTCAATCACGCCCATACTGAACGTACAGTTTCCAGAAAATCTCCCAAGCCTACCAGCGGTTCGGATGCTGATCAGCGCAAGACAACCGCTGAGGGCAGATTCCAGGGTCGGCAGACCGAGGAATCGAGCAACAGGGTGCAGGACGGGAAACGAAGCGATGACAGCAAGGGTCTTGAGCATGACGAACGCAATCGTGATCGGAGTCAAAGTGCTCCCAAAAATGATGACAGGACCAATGACCGCCGGTCGGTGAAGAACTCTTCTGCCAGGACTTCTGATAGTGAGCAACGGTTCAAGAGGCCCAATCAGCCTTCGGGAGCTGATGGCTCCAGCCCGGCAGAGCCGACCGGAAAGTCAGGTCATACTGCGGTCCAGATGAAGCAGGACGTCGCGAAATCCTCAAAACAGGCTTCCGAGAAGAGCAGGGCCGATAAAAAGGTCTCAGTGAGCGAAAATCATCATGATGCTGAGCCCATGGGAGCCCCGCCGGCTCCTCCTGCTCCGCCTGAAGCCCCCAAGACGGCCAGGAAGTCCCGTCGAGAGAACGAAGCACAGGCTCGGGATGAGCATGATGACAAGAAGAAGGCGGCACGATGAGACTGCGGTTCATCCTTTCCAGCACCTGGGACAACCTGCGCCGCAACGGGTCCATGATCCTCTCGGTCATGCTGGTCACCTTCATCTCCTTCCTGTTCATAGGTGCCTCGGGACTCATGCAGGCTCAAATCAGCAAGGCCAAGGGAGACTGGTACGACCAGGTGGAGGTGGTGGTCTGGCTCTGCCCGGACGGCACCAGCCAGGCGGCCTCATGCGCGACCGGCAAGGCGCCCACCGATGACGAGATTGTCAGGCTGGAGAACACCATTAACAACGAGCTGAGCGACTCCGTGGCCAAGATCACCTATCAGAGCCGTGAGGACTTTTTCAAGAACACCTTCCTCAAGCAGTACCCTGACGGCACTTACGAGGGAAGGACCATGACCGCGGCGGACATGCAGGCCTCCCTGCGGCTCAAGCTCAAGGACCCGACCAAGTACCAGGTGGTCTCCGAGGTCTTGTCAGGACGCGATGGCGTAGAAGAGGTCTCCGACCAGCGTCAGATATTCGACCCGGTCTTCAAAATTCTCAACAGGGCCACAGCGGTCACCTTGGTCCTGGCTGTGGTCATGGTGATTGTAGCCATTCTGCTGACCGGCACCACTATCAGAATGAGCGCTGCCTCCCGTCGGAACGAGACGGAAATCATGAGGCTGGTGGGAGCATCCAACTGGACTATCCGTTTGCCTTTCATCCTGGAGGGCGTGGTGGCCTCCCTGCTGGGTTCGCTTCTGGCTGTCGGAGCGCTAAGCGCCATCGTTAAGCTCTTCATTACCGACTGGCTGGCTCGCACGGTCCAATGGATGCCTTTTGTGAACCAGTCCACAGTACTGCTCATAGCGCCAGCCTTGATCCTGGGGGCCATGCTCTTATCCGCACTGGCCTCTTCCATCTCTTTGCGGCGGTATTTGCGTACCTGATTTTCGGCGACTGGCCAATCGATTGGGGGCGCAATCTCTGTCATAATGGTGACTAGCATGGAAAACGATAGTGAGGGACTTGACCATGAATCGTACCAAACGGTGGGAGGCTATTTGCGGTCTCGTCGGATCGTTGGCCATGATGCTGGGCGGCGGAATCCTCGGACTGTCAGTAGCCCCCGAACCCGCCCGAGCCGACTGGAGCAGCTACCAGCAGCAAGTTCAGAACCACGCGGCCCTGAAGAGCAAGCTGGCTGGTGTCAGCGCCCAGCTGGCCAATCAGATACTGAGTCTCGATGATTTGACCTCCAACCAGATTCCGGCTGCGCAGCAAAGCGCTAACGATGCCCAGCAGCAGGCCGAACAGGCCGACAGCTTGGTTCAGGCCACCAACGACCGCCTGGAGGCTGCCCGCAAGGACCGTGCAGACCTGGAGGCCAAGATACGTCAGACAGGTCTCGATTATGACGATGCCAAGGCTGGCGTGGCACAGATGGCCAGAAAGAGTTTTCATGGGTCCGAGACTTCTCAGATCATGGATGTGGTGACCAAGTCTTCAAGTACCCAGGATTTTGTAGACAAGATGCAGTCCGATGCGGCTGTAACCAGGTCCGAAGCCAATGCGGCCAACGATGCGGCCAACACCCTCAACTCCTCCATGAACCGGAAGCAGCGTCTGGAGGCCATTGAGGAGCAGATCAGCACGCTTAAGGCCAAGGCTGACCAACAGCAGGCGTTAGCCCAGCAGGCTGTAGCGGCGGCTCAGGCCAAACAGGACCACTTGCAGGCCCTACGTGACCAAGGTACTGCAGCCCGCAAGCAGTTGGAAAGCCAAAAGGCTGCCCTGACCACACAGTCTGCCCGAGAGGCTGCAGAAATTGTAGCCACCGAATCCATGATTGACTCTCTGAACACAGGCAATGCGGGCGGCAGAGCTGACCCGCATTCCGGCGGAGCACAGCAAATCAGCAATGGTGGCGGCACCCGTCCAGCACAGAATTCACGGCCTAACCCGCCCAGTAACAATGGCGGCGGTGGCAATAGTGGCAGAGGCAACGGTGGCGGTAGCGGCGCCTCCGGTATGAATTATGCGGTGCCCGGCAGCTGTCCTTCAGGTTCTGGATTCTGCTATGGCCATAAGACTGGCAACACAGTGGGCGGTAGTGCTTATTCTTACCCGCAGTGTACGCTTTGGGCCTATACACGCCGCTCGCAGCTGTCTCTTCCTGTGGGATCCTATATGGGTAATGGGGCTGATTGGGCTGGCAATGCACGTAAATTGGGCTATTTAGTCAATAATACTCCCCATGTCGGTGCTGCCATGGTCTTCGCCCGTGGCCAGCGGGTAACTCGTTGGAACGCCAACTGGACCTATGGCCACGTAGCTGTGGTCGAGCGGGTCAATGCAGATGGATCGGTACTCATCTCCGAAGGAGGTGCAGGCTTCGCCTCCTTCCCTACCTATGAAACGGTCTATGGGGCAGGCAACTACCAATACATTCATTACTGATGCCGATGCGGGCCAGGTCCGCCGCTTGGAACGGTATTATCGCTGTCCGGAGTGCCAAGTAGCCTCCTTGGCGCGATCAGGAGGAGGATATTATGGCTAAGGAAACCGGCACGTCGATGATCGCCCAGAACCGCAGGGCCCGTCATGACTACCAGATCGAGGATCGGTACGAGGCCGGCATCGCGCTGACCGGGACCGAGGTCAAGTCTCTGCGCGAGGGGCGTGCCTCCCTGGCCGAGTCATTCGTCAGCATTGACCGGCGGCACGAGGTCTGGCTGGAGAACGCCAATATCCCTGAATACCTCAATGGCACCTGGAACAACCACGCCCCCAAGCGCAAGCGCAAGTTGCTCCTCCATGCCAAGCAGATCGTTCGTTTGGAGCGGCAGATTCAGGCCAAGGGCTATACAATCGTCCCTTTGAGTCTGTATTTCAAGGACGGCAGGGTTAAGGTCGAGATCGCTGTGGCCCGAGGAAAGCGTGAGTATGACAAGCGCCAGTCTCTGAGGGAGGAGCAGGATCGCCGCGAGGCTCAAAGGGCCATGCGCTACCGCAACCGGCGGGGCTGAGCACTTACACTTAGATAAACCTACTGAATTCCCTGAATTTCATAACGACCGACAATCGCCCACTGAGGGCTTCCCGTTCTATACACATTCGACACGCCCGGGGCTAGAGGCAATCGACAGTGTTGAATAGCGTCTGTGGCCTGCTATAGAGCCAAAAATAACAGGGTAGTCAGTCAGCAGGATTGAGTTAACCTTATTCTGTATGCATAAAAATACAAATGTGTGCATAATAGTGCATGTCAATCAAGGGCAATGAGGGGTCGCTTCGGGGCGGTCCGGAAGAGGAGAAGACATGGGCAAGATCAAGGCGGTGTTGGCGGCGGCTCTGAGTATCACCCTGCTGGCCTCCGTCGGAGCCTGCGGAACCACCGACGAGGCGGACACCAGCAGTGCGTCGGGCAAGGCCACCACCAGCTCCCATCCAGCGGCTTTTGACGTCAGCGGCATCAAGAAGGATCCAGCCATCGCGGCCAAGGTGCCCGAGTCGGTTTCCAAGGACGGCAAGCTGACCGTGGGTATGGAGACCTCATATGCACCTGGCGAGTTCATGAATGAGGACGGAAAGACCCCCATTGGCTATGACGTTGACCTGTCGAACGCCATTGCCAAGGTCATGGGGCTCGAGGGGGAGATGGTCAGCGCCTCCTTCGATACCATCATCCCAGCCATCGGTAGCAAGTATGACGCGGGCATCTCCAGCTTCACCATCACCAAGGAGCGGATGCAGTCGGTCGACTTCGTCACCACCTTCAAGGCGGGCACGGCTTTTGCCGTCAAGAAGGGCAACCCTTCCAAAATCAATCCTGACGACATCTGTGGTGTCAAGGTCGGCGTGCAGACCGGGACCATCGAAGAGCAGCAGGCGGCTGACAAGATCTCGGCCGAGTGCAAGGCCAAGGGCAAGAAGCCCGTGGATGTGCAGTCCTACAAGCAGCAGACCGATGCCGCCACGGCAGTGGTCAACGGAAAGATCGACGTCTTCTACGCCGACTCCCAGGTGACCGGGTATGCCATCAAGCAGACCAACGGCCAGCTGGAGAAGCTGGGCAAGGATACCGACATCGTCCTGCAAGGTGCCGCTCTCAAGAAGGGCAGCGGCATGGCCGAGGCCACCCAGGCGGCTCTTCAGAAGCTGATCGACGACGGCGTCTACGCCAAGATCCTCAAGAACTGGGGCGTCCAGAGCGGTGCGGTCGAAAAGGCCGAGATCAATCCTGCGGTCTCTGACTGAGACAAGGCCAGGCGCGGGTCGTCACTTCGGGCGACCCGCGCCTAATCAGGTGATTCGGCCAATAGGCTAGGCCTGAACAAGTACAGCGGTGCGGAAGGAAGCAGGAGATGCATACCAAGAAGGGGACGGACCAGATTCAGATCCCCGGCAGAATACATGCCAGGCCGGTGCGTAAGCCAGGGCCGATCGTGGCTGCAGTCATCGTGGCCATCTTCGTGGCCATGCTGATCCACGGCATGGTGACCAACCCCAACTTTGATTGGCCCACGGTCTGGAAGTACCTCTTCAATGAGCACGTCCTGGACGGCATCAAGTGGACCCTTCTGCTGACCGTCTATGCCATGGTCCTTGCCACAATACTGGCCATCATCCTGGCAGTCATGCGCAAATCCTCCAATCCGGTCCTGCGCTGGGTCAGTTGGTTCTTCATCTGGTTCTTCCGTGGCACTCCTGTATATACCCAGTTGGTCTTCTGGGGTCTGCTCTCCGTGCTGATACCCAAGCTGGCCATCGGCATTCCCTTCGGTCCCGAATTCTGGAGTATTGACACCAAGACCGTGCTGAACGCCACCGTGGCTACGGTTCTGGGTCTGGGTCTCAATGAGGCCGCCTATCTTTCTGAAATCGTCCGTGCCGGCATCGAGGCTGTGGATCCCGGCCAGGAGGAGGCAGCCAAGGCTCTGGGCATGCCGCCGTCCATGATCATGCGGCGGATCGTCCTGCCCCAAGCCATGCGCATCATTGTGCCGCCTACCGGCAATGAGACCATCGGCATGCTCAAGACCACGTCCCTGGCTCTTGCCGTGCCCTTCACCCTGGAACTCCAGTTCGCCACCAACGCCATCGCCAACCGCATCTACAAGACCATCCCGCTGCTGATTGTGGCCTGCATCTGGTACCTGGTCATCACCTCTGTGCTCATGGTCATCCAGGCCCAGTTGGAGAAGCATTACGGCAAGGGCTTCGACTCGCGGCCCCTGGCCGGATCGGGGGCCAAGGACGGCAAGGATGGCGAGGACCCGCAGACCCGTCAGGAGACTGACAAGGTCAACAAGGTCATGATGGCCGGGCTGAACGCCTGAGCGCAGGAGGAGAATCATGGACGAGGACAGGCAGACCAGGAAAGACCGTCAAGGCGGCAAGGATCCGGCCATCGTCATCAGAAATGTGCACAAGGTATTCGGCGATCAGCATGTGCTGCGTGGAATCAACCTGGAGGTCATGCCCGGCACGGTAACGGCCGTCCTGGGGCCTTCCGGTTCCGGCAAGTCAACGCTACTGAGGCTGATCAACCAGTTGGAGACCCGTACAGCCGGCGAGATTTATGTAGACGGCGAGCTGACCGGATACCGGAAGGTCGATACCAGCAAGGGCCCTGTGCTGCAGACCCTGGACGACAAGGCCATTGCCAGGCAGCGCTCCAAGATCGGCATGGTCTTCCAGCGTTTCAACCTCTTCCCCCACATGACCGCCTTGGAAAACGTCATGGAGGCGCCGGTCCATGTGGGACGGGTTCCCAAGACCGATGCCCGCAAGGAGGCACAGGCACAGCTGGAACGTGTAGGGCTGGAGGACAGGATGGACTATTATCCCGCTCAGCTCTCCGGCGGCCAGCAACAGCGTGTGGCCATCGCGCGAGCCCTGGCCATGCACCCTGACATCATGCTCTTCGATGAGCCCACCTCAGCCCTGGATCCGGAGCTGGTGGGGGAGGTTCTGGGGGTCATGCGGCAGGTGGCTCAACAAGGCATGACCATGGTGGTGGTCACCCATGAGATGGGCTTTGCCCGCGAGGTGGCCGAGCAGATTGTCTTTATGGACCAGGGTGTCGTAGTGGAACAGGGGGGTCCTGACATCATCGACAATCCGCGCACCGAGAGGTTCGCTGAGTTCCTGCATACCGTGCTCTAGAAACAGGCGCTGTTCGGGTTGTAGAAATTCCGGCAAGAAGCCTTCTGGACGGGCAGAGGTGGAACTCCCGTGGCTAGACTGGGGCCCATGTGCGGAATCGTCGGTTATGCGGGATCAGTACGGACGGCCTGCGGTAGACCCCTGGAGGTCTGCCTCAAGGGCCTGGAACGCCTGGAATACCGGGGCTATGACTCGGCCGGAGTGGCCCTGGCTGCCCCTGGGATGGCGCGGGTGGCCGTACGCAAGAAGGCGGGGCGCCTGGGCAATCTGGTCGCCGATCTGAAGGCCAAGCCAATGCCCGAGGCAACTGTGGGCATCGGCCACACCCGTTGGGCCACCAATGGCGAACCCACTGACGTCAACGCCCATCCCCACATCAGCCGCGACGGCAAGGTCGCGCTGATTCACAACGGGATCATCGAGAACGCATCCAGGCTTCGTCTGGACCTGGAGACCGAGGGGTACACCTTCGTCTCCTCCACGGACACCGAGGTGGCTGCCAAGCTTCTGGGCAAGATCGCCCAAGAGATTATCGATGCCACCGGCCAGCCGGACATCTTCGAGGCCGTCAGGCGGCTGGCCCGTATGCTCAAAGGGGCTTTCACCATCTTGGTCGTGGACTCGAGGCAGCCCGATCTGGTGGTGGGCATCCGACACGATTCGCCGCTGGTGGTTGGTCTGGGAGACGGAGAGAACTATCTGGGATCCGATGTGGCCGCCTTCGTGGCCTATACCCGTCGGGCCATGGAGCTGGGGCAGGACCAGGCGGTCTGCATCAGCGCGGACCAGGTCCTGGTCACCGACTTCCAAGGACATCCGGTGGAGCATCCGCGCCGCTACACCATCGACTGGGATGCCTCGGCCGCCGAAAAGGGCGGATGGGATTCCTTTATGGACAAGGAGATTCACGAGGATCCTGCGGCGGTTTCCAACACTCTGCTGGGTAGGTACGACGAGTCAGGCGACCTGGATCTGGACGAGGTCCACATCGATGAGGATGTCTTCCGTCAGATCGACAAGATCATCGTGGTGGCCTGTGGCACGGCCTCCTACGCGGGCCTGGTGGCCAAGTACGCCATCGAGCATTGGGTCCGCATTCCGGTGGAGGTCGAGCTGGCCCACGAGTTCCGCTACCGTGATCCCATTCTGACCCCGCGCACCCTGGTCGTGGCTATTTCCCAGTCCGGGGAGACCATGGACACGCTGATGGCGCTCCGGCATGCGCGTGAGCAGGGTTCACGGGTTCTGGCCATCTGCAATACCCAGGGGTCCACCATTCCCAGGGAGTCCGATGCCGTGCTCTACACGCACGCCGGCCCCGAGGTGGCTGTGGCCTCCACCAAGGCCTTCCTGGCCCAGATCGTGGCGGCCTACCTGCTGGGGCTTTACCTGGCCCAGGTCAAGGGAACCATGTATCGAGACGAGATTCACCAGACCATCGACAACCTCAAGGCCATGCCTGCCAAGATCCAGTGGGTTCTGGCCACCCAGTCGCAGAAGGTCCTGGAGACCGCCAAGCGGATGATCGATGCCCATTCCTTCCTCTTTCTGGGCCGTCACGTAGGGTATCCGGTTGCCCTCGAGGGTGCCCTGAAACTCAAGGAAATCGCCTACACCTTCACCGAGGGTTTTGCGGCTGGTGAGCTGAAGCACGGCCCCATTGCACTGGTTGAACCGGGGGAACCTGTCGTGGTGATCGTCCCCAGCCCCCGCGGGAGGGATGTCCTACACAACAAGGTGATCTCATCCATTGAGGAGGTGAAGGCCCGTGGCGCCTTCACCATCGCTGTGGCCGAAGAGGAGGACGAGGACGCTTCCAGATACGCAGACGTCGTCTTCCGCAGACCCCAGTGCCCGACTCTGATGAGCCCCCTGGTTGACGTGGTCCCCCTCCAGCTCTTCGCTCTGGACACGGCCCGTCTCAAGGGGCTGGATGTGGACAAGCCGCGCAACCTAGCCAAGTCTGTTACCGTAGAGTAGTAGTGAGTGGTGTCTGATCGGCGGGTGGAACGGCCCCATCGTTGGGTTCTGGACGAGCCTGATATTCCCTTCGATATGCCCATCCTCTATGAGGATTCTAGGATTATTGTGGTCGACAAACCCCACTTCCTGGCCTCCACACCGCGGGGGATGTGGTACCGGAGTACGGCCCTAATCCGGCTTCGTGAGATGACTGGTGAGCCTGACATCATTCCTGCCCATCGTCTCGACCGGGCCACCGCTGGTGTCTTGGTCTTCATCCGCGATCGCAGGTACAGGGGAAAATACCAGATGTTGTTCCAAAATCGGCAGGTGCATAAGGAATATGAATGCCTTTCACCAGCGAAGCCCCTGAAGCAACCCCGATTCGGTACTGTAAAACCACTGAACCCACCAAGCGTATTCCCCCTGTTGCGTAGTTCCAGAATTCTCAAGCATAGAGGCATTCTACAGGCATATGAAGAGCGTGGGTCAGTGAATGCCAAGACGATTGTGGACTTGGCGACAGAGCAGCCCCCTGAGCAAACGCAAGGTGGATATCGAAAGTATTCTTTGCGTCCGCTTACGGGCAAAACCCATCAGCTCAGAGTACACATGAACTCTATAGGCATTCCTATAAAGTATGATAACCTATACCCATCGCTGAGAGATGACGCAGAGGATGATTTTGGGAAGCCACTGGCCTTGGTCGCCCGATCACTTTCCTTTATAGATCCGGTGAGTAAGGAAGAACGACATTTCATTTCCCAAATGCCTCTTAGCTTGACATGAACATGAGATTTGCGGTCTTCCAACACATAGGTCACAAGAGAGCAAGCTTCATAGAGTTTTTACGGACTGTCGTTCGATAAGTTCCGACGGAATGACGATTTTTTCGCCTGGTGTCAGCTGTTCGCCCTCGCATTGGCGCTTGATCATAGCGAATGCCTCTTGCCCGATATCTTCGAAGCGTGGTCGCATAGTCGTCAAGTTGAGACGGGGTACGATACCGACCAGAGAGTCATCGAACCCAATGATACTGACATCGTCAGGAACGGTTTTTCCCCCTGCCGCCAGTCCTTGCATGACTCCATAGGCCATCTGGTCATTAGCGGCAAAAATCGCGGTGCAATCCATTTTGGATGCTAGCGATAGACCGGCCTGGTATCCACTATCGGATTCCCAATCCCCGAGATAGACCGGCGGAACTTCTCTTCCTGCTTTGAGGAGTGAATCCTTCCATCCCTTGGTTCTGCTGACGGCAGCCATGGATGTTGACGGGCCAGCAATGTGGTAGACGGTTCTGTGACCGCGAGTGAGGAAGTAGTCGACTATTGCTCCCGCTGTTCCATATTGATCGGTATCAATAGTCGGGCAAGACTCGGAGGGAATCTCGGAATAAAGAACAAGAGGTAGATCAGGGGAGGGATGGAACGGAGCGAAATCGTTGATTTTCTCATCAAGGATAAAGATAACCCCATCGACTGGGAGTTGTTTCATCCTTTCCATTGATGCCTGAATATCGCGATTTGTGCCTCGCCGCATAGTTAAAAGCGTAATCGCATAACCCGCATCATTCGCTGTCCTCGCAATACTTTTGAGAATTTTTGTATTTCCGTAGGTTTCAATGTTGGATATGACAACGCCGATGTCCCTGAAACGTCCGCGTTTCAACGCACGTGCTGCATAGTTGGGTCTGTAGCCCAGCTTATTCATGGCGAATAAGACCCGTTGTCGTGTTTCAGGACGAACCGAGGTGCTGTCATTTGCCACACGCGAGACCGTCTGAGTAGACACGCCGGCTGCCTTGGCAACGTCATGCATTGACGGTGATTGAGTATGTTTCATAAGTCCTGCCTTGACATGTTCCGCTATGTCTAAATCATAGACCTTAGTAGGAATTCCCGATCTGTGTTTGCAGTATCCAAGAAGGAGAGTTATTATGGTAACGTAAACATTTGATATAGCAATGCAGCGCTGCAGTTCTTCTTACTATCGGACGTTGGCTATCAAAGGAGAAGGTCGCAATGGCTATCAAAGAAGGTTCGACCGTATCTGGTCAAGCTTATCAGTCGCCGGGGCAATCTGAGGATTTAACTCCCAAATACGTTCATAAGCAGAGATTGGACTGGCGCGGATGGAAGTTCATGGGACCGTTTGTTTTGGTTTTCCTTTTTGTGTTCATCATTCCCATCCTCTATGCGATTTATATATCGTTCTTTGAAAGCAGGATGGTCGGTGGAACCGTATTCGTAGGGTTTGAGAATTATAAGCGCCTGTTTGCCGACGGTCTGTTCTGGAGTGCAGTCGGGAGGGTTTCTCTCTTCACGATCATTCAGGTTCCCGTCATGCTCTGTATTGCGGCTTTGTTGGCCTTGGCGATTGATTCTATGAAACTTCATGGAACGAAGTTTTTCCGTATATCGACTTTTCTTCCCTATGCGGTTCCGGCAGTCGTATCCACTTTGATTTGGGCATTTATGTATGGAGCGAAATATGGGTTGGTCGGTTCTCTGAATACATGGCTGGGAATTCATCTTGATGTCCTATCTCCGAATGTTCTGTTGGCTTCAATTGGCAACATTGTTACTTGGGAGTTCACCGGTTATAATATGCTGATTTTTTATTCGTCCTTATCGACTATTCCTCATTCCCTGTATGAGGCAGCTGCAATTGATGGTGCTTCGGAGTGGCAGATTGTCCGGAGGATCAAGATGCCGGAGTTGAGGGGGTCTTTGGCGATTACCGTCATATTCAGCATCATTGGAAGTTTCCAGCTGTTCAATGAACCCAGCATCATGCAGAATATGGTGCCCAGGAACGCGATTACCACTTTCTACACACCCAATATGTATGCCTATAATCTCAGCTTCTCTGGGAACCAGTCCAATTACGCGGCTGCGTTGGCGATTGTAATGGCCGTAATAACCATGTCTATCGCATATGCGGTTCAGCTCAATACGATGAAGGAGCAGATGAAATGAGTATATCTGCCGAACATGTAAAAACAGATTCCGTTTCCCGCCTTTCTTCTACCCAGGAAAGAAGAAATAGGAAGAAAAAATTGGCGAAAGATGAAGCTGCTGAACGCAAGAGGTCGGCCGCCAGCGGATTCTCGAACCCAACAAATCCACGTCGCAGTTGGTCTTTGACGTTCATTACGGCGGTCTTTGCGATATATTGCCTCTTCCCGTTTGTCTATCTGGTGATAAATTCAACAAAGACACAAGAAGACTTCACCAGTACGTTTGGTTTGGGGTTTGGGCACACCTTTGCACTCGGTGAAAATCTGAAATTACTCGGTATTTATCAGAACGGTATCTTCCTACGTTGGTTCGTAAATACTCTGATTTACGTAGTAGTCGGGGCTGGGGGTGCCACCTTGCTGGCAATCATGGGGGGGTATGCCTTGGCTAAGTTTAGGTTCCCTGGTCGCAAAGCGGTTTTTGCGGTCATCATAGGTTCAATCAGCGTTCCCGGAATAGCTCTTGCCGTACCCCAATTCCTACTCTTTGCGAAATTGGGGCTAACCGATACCCCTTGGGCCATGATCATCCCCAGCCTTATCAGTCCATTTGGCCTCTATCTGATGTGGATATTCACCGAACAGGCTGTTCCCACTGAATTGCTGGAGGCGGCCCGTGTCGACGGTGCCGGCGAGTTCAGAACATTCTGGAGTGTAAGTCTGCCCTTGCTGGCACCTGGAATCGTCACAACATCCTTGTTCGCCATTGTGGCTACTTGGAACAACTATTTTCTGCCCTTGATTATGCTCAAGGATTCGGATTGGTATCCCCTGACCATCGGCTTGAATCAGTGGAAGGATCAGGCGAGCACGACAGGAGGCCAGGCAATTCAGAACCTGGTCATTACCGGAAGTATGATCACCATCATTCCACTTGTTATAGCTTTCCTTACTCTCCAGAGATATTGGCAATCCGGGCTGGCGGCAGGCGCGGTCAAAGAGTGAGAGGTTCAGTTTCCCCCAGCGGGCTATCCCAACGAAGTGTGAGACAACCTATTTAGGCCAAAGCCTTGAAACCATCTATGCATATGAATAGGAGTGAACTCGGTAATGAGCAGCAAGAGCAATTTTCGTTGGCCAGCTCCTTTGAGAGGGCAAGACAACCGGATTTGGTATGGCGGTGATTACAATCCGGAACAGTGGCCAAAGAATGTATGGCGTGAAGACATCGATTTGATGAAGGAAGCAGGAGTGAACATCCTGTCTGTCGGTGTATTCGCATGGTCGAAGATAGAGCCGCGAGATGGGGTATATGATTTTTCATGGTTGGATGAGATTATTGAGATGCTCGGCAAGGCTGGGATTGCCGTAGACCTCGCATCCGCAACAGCATCACCACCCCTGTGGCTCACCCAGGCACACCCTGAAGTGCTTTGGAGGGATGAGCGGGGAGACGTATGCTGGCCTGGTGCTCGTCAGCATTGGAGACCCACCAGTCCCGTTTTCCGAAAATATGCTTTACGCTTATGCGAACAGATGGCGAAGCATTTCAAGGATAATCCATACGTGGTGGCTTGGCATGTGAGCAATGAATACGGATGCCACAATCGATTTGATTATTCTGATGACGCCATGAAGGCATTCCAGCGATGGTGCAAAAAGGAATATGGAAGTGTCGAAGCTGTCAATGATGCGTGGGGAACTGCCTTCTGGTCTCAGACCATCACTGACTTTTCGCAGATTCTACCACCTCGTTTTGTTGGTGAAGGCAACTTCATGAATCCGGGGAAGGTTTTGGACTTCAAGCGGTTCAGTTCCGATGCTCTCAAGCAGTTCTTTATTGCAGAACGTGATGTCCTTTCTAAGATCACACCATATATACCCCTGACCACGAACTTCATGGTGACCGCGAGCAACTCCATTCTTGACAATGATGATTGGGGCTCCGAAGTTGACTTTATCTCAAATGATCATTACTTTACGCCAGGGAAACAGCATCTTGACGAGCTGGCATATTCCTCTTCATTGGTGAACAATATTGCAAGCAAGAATCCCTGGTTGTTGATGGAACATTCCACAGGCGCAGTCAATTGGAGGCCGGTGAATGAGAGGAAGGAGCCTGGTCAGATATCGCGCGATGCCCTTGCGCATCTTGCCCAAGGGGCCGACGGTATCTGCTTTTTCCAGTGGAGGCAGTCAAAAGCAGGAGCGGAGATGTTTCACTCGGCCATGTTGCCTCACGCCGGTAAGGATAGCCGAGTTTTCCATGAGGTCTGTGAACTCGGGTCTCACTTGTCTTGTCTGACTGACGAAGGGATGCTTGGAACCAGGCCGGTGCAGTCACAGATTGCCATCGTATTTGACTATCAGAGCGAATGGGCCGACCAGTATATTGCTATGCCGTCTCAAAAGATTCACCATTGGGCAGAGGCATTGGATTGGTTTCAAGCCTTGGAAGATGAAGGTCTGGCTGCGGATGTAGTTCCCCTGAGCAAGCAATGGGAAACCTACAAAGCCGTTGTGCTGCCAGGTGTTTTCCTGCTGAGCGAGAAGAATGCTGACAGGATCCGTGATTATGTCAAAAAGGGCGGCCGACTTTTTGTTACTTACTATACGGGCATTTGTGATGAAAAGAACAGAGCTTGGCTTGATGGCTATCCGGGGCTTATAGGCGACGTTGTGGGAGTTCGTTCGGAAGAACTTGTACCGATGATTGAAGAAGGTGATACCAACATCAGAGAGCTGCAACTGGACAATGGCATGACTGCTCATGATATTGCTGATTGCATCACTTCCATTGCGGATACCACCGAGGTAATCAGTTCATATAGGGCAGAGGAACATACTGGAATGAATGGTGTGCCTGCGGTGACATTGAATACTTACGGCAAGGGACAGTCTGCATATATAGGTTGTCATTTGGGTAGGGAGGGGCTTGCCTCCACTTTGCCTGAATTATTGAACCTTATGGGAATTAATCGCACCTATCAAGGTTACAGTGGCAAGGTTCTCCGCCTTGAACGATCAGGATCGAGAGATGGAGCTCGATTCATTTTCTATTTCAATAGGGAAAACCAGGATGTCCCCATCCTGTGTGAGGGCAAACCTGTTGTACTTTCTTGCGCAGTAGCCCGAGAGAAGGAGGGTGACATTCTTCTTCATCCTAATGGCGTTGCGGTGACGAAGATTTAATGATTATGGTTCAATTTCTTGAATCTGAAAAGAGGTAGAAAAGAGACTTGGAGGGTGCATCGTTTATGTAGAAATGTTATCGTTATCAACGTTGGTATCTACTATTACTGCTGAGATGATAGTTTACCCAATAACGACCCCCCCCCCCCCCCGACAAGGGTCATGAAGAATGATCTCGGTACTTACCGCTGTTATCGTCAGTTTTCATATGTTTCACAAAGAACTGTTGTTGTCAAAGGTGAAAAACGAAAGGGGGATGATATCCCAAATCCCTAAATAACGGCGTTGGTGATAATGACGTCAATCAATCAAAAGGTCGACTTGATTGCCGACCTGGATATGGAGCAGTAATGAAAAGTAACAGTAGATTCATAAAAGTAATAGCGGCCATCTGCGTTATTCCGTCCATGATTGGCTTCGCGGCGTGTGGTTCGTCAGGTGGGTCCAAAGAGGAAACCGACAGCCAGGGCAATGTTGAACTGAATGTTTGGGCTTGGGAAGCCACATTGACTGATGCAACGAAGAAGTTTGAAGCCAAGTATCCGAATATAAAAGTGAAGTTGCGTAATGTCGGTTCGGGCAATAAGCACTATATTGCTCTGGACAATGCAATTCAGGCTGGATCAGGGGCGCCCGATGTTACACAGATGGAGTATCTGGCATTGGCCCAGTATGCCATCAACAAACACTTGGTAGATATTACTGACCGGACGAGCGGATTCGATAAATTCTACACACCAGGTACCTGGAATGCAGTGCAATGGGGTGGCAAGACCTATGGCTTACCCATGGACTCAGGACCTATGGCCTTCTTCTACAATAAGGAGGTATTCGACAAGAGTGGTGTGGACCCTACGTCAATCAAGACTTGGGACGACTACTACCAGGCAGCCAAGAAGATTAGGGCGACTGGATCGTACATTACCAGTGAAGAGGGTGATGGCGGTTTCTTCGAAGCTATGTCGTGGGCTGCGGGCGGTAAGCCCTATAAGACCTCGCAGGATGGCTCCGAGATCAAGGTCAATCTGACATCTGATCCCGGAGTGAAGACTTATGTTGATTTCTGGCAAAAGATGGTCAGCGAGGACTTGGTTGACACCAAGACTCCGAACTGGAGCGATGAGTGGTTCAGGAGCATGACGGATGATTCGATTGCGTCTTTGTTGATCGGTGCCTGGATGCCGACAAATATGGTCAATTCAGCCCCGGCTGGAGCTGGAAAGTGGCGTGTGGCAACACTTCCCACACCTGATGGGTCGAAAAGGAGTTCCGAATATGGTGGTTCGTCTTTGGCGATACTTTCTTCAAGCAAGAAGGTCGATGCTGCCTACAAGTATATCGAGTTCATAAATCACGATAAGGAAGGAATCAAGTCCAGGGTGGACGGTGGTGCTTTCCCATCGGATGAGGCTACACTTAAGTCCCAAAAGTTCCTGGAATCCACCAAAATAAAAAATTCCAAGGGTGAAGAAGTTGACTACTTTGGTGGTCAACAAATAAACAAGGTTTTTGCTGAAAGCGCCAAGAACGTTTCGACGGATTGGCAATTCCTCCCGTTTGAGGAATACGCGCGTGGGAAGTTCAAGGATTACATCAGTAAGGTATATTCCAATGGTTCACCCTTTAGTAAGGAGATGGCTAATTATCAAAAAGATTTGACAACCTATGCAGGTCGGCAAGGCTTCAAAGTGAAGTGACTTCAATCTCGGCTAAGTAAGCTCGGCTGCCCTTTAGAGTATTGACGACAAACAGCTCAGAACAAGATGCAGGTGCTCGGTCCCCATCCGTTGTTTACTATTTTAGGTCTGTGGCTATCAATGCTGTTATTACCCATGGGCAGGCGGGCTTTTTTGAATATGATGAACTAATGCCATGGTAACTAAGGGTATTAAAATTGTGGATAAAGGCTGTGCGTTTGTGTGCGTTTGAATATCAGTTCCGTTTCTTTTCTCTTTGCCCGGTCGCTCGTTCACTGACGATTAGCGACTTCTATTCGGGAGGGGAAAGGAAATTCTCTCTCCCCCCCCCCCCCCCCCCGGACATTCTTCGACTCCGTCACCGACCAAGGCCATAATAGAGTGATGGTATCCGATACTAGGTAGTGATTATGCTGAATCTCGAAGATGGGGTGTTGGGCTGGCTGTCAGAGGCCTGTGTAAAACAGTACTGAAGAGCATCCAGGAGGATTCGTTTCATGAGTAAATCTGAACTTCGTCCCTACCATTGGCCCAGTCACCTGAAGAAGCAGACATCCCAACTCTGGTACGGCTGTGACTACAACCCGGATCAGTGGCCGGAAGATGTCTGGGACGAAGACATCCGTCTCATGAACCAGGCCGGAGTCAACGTGGTTGCCCTGGCGGTCTTCTCTTGGTCGCGGATTGAGCCCAGGGAGGGTGTCTTCGACTTCGACTGGTTGGACCGGATTATCACCAAGTTGGGGAAGGCCAATATCGGAGTGAACCTGGCCTCTGCCACCGCATCGCCGCCCGCTTGGCTGGCCCAATCCCATCCGGAGATTCTCTGGAAGGACGAACGGGGAGATACGGTTTGGCCCGGGGCTCGTCAGCACTGGCGGCCCACCTCGCCGGTCTTCCGTACATATGCCCTGAAACTCTGCGAGGCCATGGCCGAGCATTATCAGAACAACCCCTATGTGGTGGCCTGGCATGTGGGCAACGAGTACGGTTGCCATAACCGTTTTGACTACTCGGATGACGCCATGCGCGCCTTCCAGCGGTGGTGCAAGCACCGTTACGGTACCATTGATGTGGTTAATGAGGCTTGGGGCACCTCCTTTTGGTCCCAGAGGCTCAACGATTTTTCGCAGATTCTCCCCCCGAGGTACATCGGTGCCGGGAACTTTCAGAACCCAGGCAGGCTCCTGGATTTTGAGCGGTTCAGCTCCGACGCACTCAAGGAATTCTTTATGGCCGAGCGTGACACGCTAGCCAAAATCACCCCGGACATCCCCCTGACCACAAACTTCATGGTCAGTTCCCAGGGGTTCACCCTGGACTATGACGACTGGGGGAGCCAGGTCGATTTTGTTTCCAACGACCACTACTTCATGCCGGGCGAGTCCCATCTGGATGAACTTACCTACTCTTCCGGCCTAGTGGACTCCATAGCCAGGCGGATGCCTTGGTGGCTGATGGAGCATTCCACCTCCGCGGTCAATTGGCGGCCGGTCAACCTCCGGAAGGAACCCGGGCAGCTGGTAAGGGATGCCTTGGCCCATCTCTCGCTGGGGGCGGACGCCATCTGCTACTTCCAGTGGCGTCAGTCACAGGCCGGTGCCGAGAAGTTTCATTCGGCCATGCTTCCGCATGCCGGTGAGGACTCACAGGTCTTCCGGGATGTCTGCGAGCTGGGCAATGACATGGAGGACCTCTCTGATGCAGGCTTGGCAGGAACCGTACTCGACAAGTCTCCGGTGGCCCTGGTCTTCGACTATGAGAGTCAGTGGGCCAGTGAGCACAGTTCGGTTCCCAGCCGGAACGTCCAGCACAGCACCGAGCCCTTGGACTGGTACAGGGCCCTTCTGGATCTGGGTGTCAGGGCTGATGTGGTCCCGGTGCGTTCCGGTTGGGATACCTATCCGTTGGTTGTTCTGCCCTCCCTCTACCTGCTCAGCAGGAAGACCTCAGAACGGCTGCATGATTACGTATCCAAGGGCGGCAGGGTCATCGTCACATACCTGAGCGGCATAAGCGATAACCATGACCGTATCTGGTTGGGTGGATATCCCGGCACCATCCGCGACCTTCTGGGCATCAGGATCGAGGAGTTCGCCCCCATGGACCGGAGCATCGAAGGCTCCATGGACCACCTTGACCTGACCAATGGAACCGTTGCCCACGACTGGGCGGACGTCATCACCTCCCTAGCCGACGACACCCATGTTCTTGCCAGCTACCAAGCCGATTCCTGGACGGGGATGGATGGTGTCCCGGCCCTCACCCTGCGCAACTGGAAGCAAGGGAAGGCGGCCTACCTTGGGTGCAGGCTGGGTCGAGAGGGGCTCAGAAAGACCCTGCCCGAGCTCCTGGAGGCCATGAAGGTGAAGGATCTCCAGAAGCCCGACGAGTCCCAAGGTGATCACTTACGTGTAGAGCGGGTCAGCGAGGACGGCCGCAACCGGTTCGTCTTCCTATTTAATCGCACCAGACATCCGGTGCAGGTTCAGGTGGAGGGCCAGGTCCTGGTGGGCTCGCTGACCGGCATCGACAAGGACGGCAAACAGGCCATTCTGCAGGTCAATGGCGCGCTGGTGCAGCGTGTGGTCGGCCATCGGCATTGAGCTGGTGAATCCTGTACATGCCGGCGAAGATCAGCTCGGGATCGTAGACCTCGATCAGGTCGGTGTCCTGTGAGAAGGTACGGCCCATGCCGCCCGTGGCCACCACATGGAAGTCACGGCCTATCTCGCTGCGGTACTGGCGGATGATCCGCTCCAGGCCGCCTAGGAAGTTGTAGTAGAGTCCGGCCTGCATAGCCGTTTTGGTACCCGTGGCCATGATGGTCTGAGGGCGGGTGATTTCCACCTGGGGCAGCTGGGCGGTCTGGCCGGCAAGGGCCTGGGCTCCCGAGCGGATGCCCGGTACGATCAGGCCTGAGCGGATGGCGCCCTTGGCGTCCACATAGTTGAAGGTGGTGGCCGTGCCGAAGTCGATGACCAGGACCGGCCCTCCGTAGCGGTGGAAGGCGCCCACGCAGTCAGCAAGACAGTCGGCGCCCAGGGAACGCGGGTCATCCAGCCGTATGTTCATGCCGGTCTTCACGCCGGGGCCCACCACCATAGGGTCGATGGAAAAGAAACGGATCAGGCAGGACCTGACGGCGTGCATGACCGCGGGAGCCACAGAGGAGATGATGGCGTCCTGCACATCCGCAGTCTTGTAGCCGGCCAGGGCCATGAGCTGTCCGAGCAGAAGCCCGAACTCGTCAGCTGTGTGGTCGATTCTTGTGGTCAGCCTGTAGGAGGCGGCGACCCGGTCGCCCTCCATGAATCCGACCTCAATGTTGGTGTTGCCGATGTCGATGGCCAGCAGCATGTCTCTTCCTCCCTGCCGTCGTCCGGGCGCGTGGCGCTTTTCGAATCCATCCTAAGCGCATAAGCCCTAGTGATGGCTTCGGGGAGTATGCTGGTGGGCGGTGATCGACCAGAATGGCGGTCAACCGCAGCATAAGGATTCGTCAATGAATGCAGATCGACACGGCACGCATGCGCATGGCAGCGTGACCGCGACAGATACAGACGCGGCCCAGGAGCCAGGCCCCAGCACTGACCCCGAACTCAACGCCAGAATCAGGCCCATGAGGTCGGGCGGCAACACCCTGCCCTGGAAGCTGCTCAGTCTCCTGCTGGCCCTGGCCTTGGCGTTCTCCCTGTGGACCGGGCATCGTGGAGCCGCTGGGCAAGCCGGGGGAGCAACCGTGGCGGACACGGTCACAGTGGGGCTCAAGCTGGCTCCCACCAATCTGGACATCCGCAACCAGTCGGGCACGGCGCTCGATCAGCTTCTGATCGGCAACGTCTATCAGGGCCTGGTGTCACGGGATTCCCGGAACCGGGTGCGTCCGGGCCTGGCCAGGACCTGGAATGTCTCCGAGGACGGACTGGTCTACACCTTCCATCTGCATGAGGGCATCCGCTTCTCAAACGGTCACCCTCTCCGGGCCCAGGACGTGGTCGACTCCCTTCGCGGGCTCATGGCAGGCCACTATCAGGGCAGCGAGATGCTGGAGGGCTTCCAGGGCGTTCAGGCTTTGGATCCGCTGACGGTGCGCCTGACGCTGTCCAGGCCCTACCAGGACCTGCTCTGGCAATTGAGCGGTCGTGCTGGCCTGGTCTATGACCGGCGGGCCCATTACGACATGAAGACCCAGGCCGTGGGATCCGGCCCGTATCTGCTGGAAAGCTTCCGTCCAAACGACTCGGTTACACTTAAGGCCGATCCGCACTACTGGGGCAGCGATAAGCCTAAGACGCAAACCATCATCATCCGTTACCTCAATGACGACAACGCTGCCGTCAATGCCCTGCGCAGTGGGGATGTGCAGGTGCTGGCTCCGGTCACTGAGAACCTGGCCAGTCCCTTCCGCAACAACCCCGACTTCCAGGTCAAGGCGGGCGACGACACCGACAAGTACGTCTTGGCTATGAACGGCAAGGGTGTTGCTACATCCGACCTGCGGGTGCGGCAGGCCATCCGCTATGCCATCGATCATCGGCAGCTGATTGCCTCCCGGGGCGGATCGGACAGTGCCCTGGGTGGACCCATACCCTCCCTGGATCCCGGCTATCAGGATCTGACCGGGCTCTACCCCCATGATCCGGAGCAGGCGCGGCAGCTTCTGGCCCAGGCCGGGTATGGTACCGACCACCCGCTCAAGCTACGGCTGACCTACGCCAACACCTACGGCAGCGAGTTGGGCGATCAGCTGCGCTCGCAACTGCATCAAGTGGGCATCGACCTGGACGTGCGGGTGGTGGAGTTCTCGGTCTGGCTGCAGGACGTGCATGCCAACAAGGACTACGACCTGTCACTGGTGGATCATGGCGAGAGCCACGACTTCCATCAGTGGGCCAACCCCAGCTACTACTACAACTATGACAATCATCAGGTCCAGGAGCTCTACCAGAAGGCCATGGCCACGACCTCCGCCGATGACTCCGACAGGCTCCTGGCCCAGGCCGCCCGAATCGTCAGCAACGACGCGGCGGCGGACTGGCTCTTCAATTACCGGGTGACCACGGCCTGGCGGACAGGGTTGGAGGGCTTTCCGGTCGATTTGAACCAGTCTCTCATGCCCTTGCACGACGTGACCTACAGGCGGGCATGACCATGGCCAGATTCCTGATGCGGCGCGTGCTGCTCTTCATCCTGGCACTGATGGGCATCTCCCTGCTGATCTTCCTGGCCCTGCGTATCCTGCCCGGGGATGTTGCCGCAGTCATGGCCGGGCTGGATGCCCCGGCTGGGCGCGTCGACCGGCTGCGTCGGCAGATGGGCATGGACCGCTCCTACCCGCGGCAGTATCTGGATTGGATCAGCGACTTTCTTAAAGGGGACCTGGGCAGATCCATTCTGACCAACCGTTCCATTGCCTCTCAGGTGGGCATCCGGGCCCAGATCACCTTCCCGCTGATTCTTTTGGGATTGGGCGTGGCCCTGCTGCTGGGTATTCCCCTGGGTTGTGCGGCAGCTCTGGCACGTTCGCCACGAATGCAGACCTTCAGCCACATGGCAGCCATCGTGGGCGGATCCGTGCCGGCCCTCTGGTCAGGGCTGCTTCTGATTATGCTCTTTGCCAAGGGAAGCGGCCTAATCGGTCTGCTGCCCTCCCAGGGCTTTCCTGCTCTCGGCTGGGCTCAGCCGGGGCATGCCCTGTCGTCCTTGATTCTGCCTGCTCTGTCCACCGGCATCATCGTGGGCGCCGGCATCATGCGGTACACCCGATCCCTCCTTACTGACATGCTCTCTTCGGGGTATGTGGACATGGGCATGGCCTGCGGGATGACCCGAACCCAGGCCGCCCTGCGCATCGGTCTGCGGCTGGCTTCCCCCCAGCTGGTCTCCGTGGTCGGGCTGACCATGGCCGAGATGATCACGGGGGTCATGGTCAGCGAGAATCTGTTTGCTCTGCCAGGACTGGGCTCCATGCTGATCACCGACGTGGGCAACCGGGATCTTCCGGCCGTTCAGTCCGAGCTGCTTCTTCTGGCGGCCTTCTTCCTCTTTCTGGGACTACTGGTCGACGTTATCCATAGACTGATCGATCCGCGTTTTCGAGGTGTAGTCAGGCAGGAGGTGGCTGACTGATGAGTTGGGAGCATGCAGACGGGCCTCGTCCAGGATCGAAAGCCGCTTTCCCCGGCCGACTGGGATTCTTCGTGCGGATGCGGGTGGTGCTGGCCAGCATGTGGCGCAAGGCCTCGGGGCGATACTCCCTGATCGTTCTGGCCATTTGGATTCTGGTCTCTCTGGTCTCCAGGTTCTGGACCCCGGTCCCTATCTGGAACACCGATGGTTATCGGATCTGGCAGGCCCCCAGCCGCGCCCACCTTCTGGGAACGGACGGTACCGGAGCGGACATCCTTTCCTGGCTGATGGCGGGGTCGGCCACCAACCTGGCCATCAGCCTTCTGGCTGTCATCCTGTCGGGCGTATTGGGACTTCTTCTGGTCATGGCCATGGTCTCGCGCCGTTCTGGAGTATCGCAGGCGGTCGTTGTCATGGTCGATGCTCTGATCTCTCTGCCTACAGTGTTGCTGGCCCTGATCCTGGCCGTCCCCCTGGGACCCAGCATCGTCGTGGTTGTGGTGGCCTGTGGATTCGGCTACGGACTCAACCTGGCCCGGATTGTACTGCCCCAGGCGCTCCTGGCGGCAGAGTCGGACTATGTGCGATCCGCACGACACAGTGGGGTCGGGTCCTTCAGAATCTTCTGCACCCACCTGGTGCCCAATGTCATTCCGGTTCTGTGCGTGCAGCTCTCCATGTCGGCGGGGACTTCCGTCCTGGCTGAAGCCGGGTTGACCTACTTGGGGGTGGGCGTTCCCTCCGGTCTGCCCTCCTGGGGGCATTCGCTGACCACTTCGGTCAAGTTCATCAACGTCTTCCCGCTGAACGTGCTCTGGCCCGGCCTGGTGGTCACCATGGTGGTGTTGGCTCTGAACCTGTTCGGTGATGCCCTGCGTGATGCCATCGATCCGGTTGCCAACCCCGGGCTCAGGGCCGCCGTGGCTGTCGCCGGGCGGTCCGCTCTTCACTTCGCGCGCCAGGAGACTTCTGCGCAATTGGATGACTCCGGTCGTCATGTCGAGAATGCGATCCATGCAGGCCAGGGAGGCAATGATGTCGCTGAGAATTGACGGCCTGAACCTGTCCATCAATGGCCGGACCATTCTTGACCAGGTGGACCTCAGAGTGGCAGACGGCCAACGGGTCGGCCTGATCGGCTCCTCCGGCTCCGGAAAGTCGATGATCGCCCGCAGTGTTTTGGGCATCCCACCGCTGACGGCCTCTCTATCGGGATCCATTCTCGTGGATGGGCTTCAGATTCTCGGTTCCGATGACCGGTCCCTGGCGGATTTGCGCGGCTCCCGGATGGGCATGATCTTTCAGAATCCCTCCACTGCCCTGAACCCGGTAAAGAAGATATACAACCAGGTCGAGCTTCCTCTTCGTCGCCACTATCGGCTGAGCGTCCAGGAACGGCACAGACGGGTCATGGAAATATTGGACCAGGTCGGGTTGGATGCGGATCTGGCCGGCTCTTATCCGCATGAGCTGTCCGGGGGCCAGCAGCAGCGGGCGGCCATAGCCACGGCCTTGGTCACCAAGCCCAGACTGATACTGGCAGACGAGCCGACCACGGCCCTGGATGCCATCACCCAGCGGCAGATTGTGGATCTGCTGGTTTCCCTGGTCGATCAGAGCGGGGCTTCCCTCCTGTTCATCACCCACGACTTCTCCGTACTGGCTCGGGTTGCTGATTACTGCTACATCCTTGACGCTGGGCGAGTGGTGGAAAGCGGGCAGACTCAGAGCATTCTGCACAGTCCCTGCAGTCCACAGGGCAGGACCTTGGTGAGGGCGGCAAGAGAGTTGACGCTGAGTGCAGATGGAGGCAAGCATGAGGCCGACTGACGGTGCACATACCGTTCCGATCCTGACAGGGAAGGGCCTGACCAAGGTCTATGTCTCCACAGGAAGTGGAACGGCTCGAAAGGCTGCGGTTGACGGCATCGATGTCTCCCTCCTGCCAGGGGAGTGCCTGGCGATCATAGGGGAGTCTGGTTCAGGAAAAACCACGCTTTCACGTCTGCTCCTGGGCCAGTTGAGGCCTGATGTCGGGCAGGTGGCGTATGGGGGCGGACCCGTACTACATGGTTCCCGGGCCGCCAAGGCACTTGTACGGGACTCTGCTCTGGTCTTTCAGAACCCCTTTGCCTCCCTTGATCCCCGGTGGACCATCGGCCGATCGGTCGCCGAACCTCTTCTGGCTGCCAGGCTCAGGGCGAGCAGATACGGCTGGCATCGATATCAGAGGGAGCGAGACCTTGCTGATCGGGTGGCCAAGGTCTTGTCAGAGGTTCAGCTTGACCCAGGCAGAATCATGACGGCTTATCCTTCAGATCTGTCTGGCGGCCAGGCCCAGCGGGCGGCCATAGCCCGGGCCCTGATCGTCGAGCCCCGGATACTCTTGGCCGATGAGCCAATGAGCGCCATCGACGTCTCGGCACGCGTCGGAATTCTCCATACCCTTCAATCCATCATGGCCCAGTCCAGGCAGCAGAGCGATCCGTCCAAGGGCATGTCCTTGATCATCATTTCCCATGATTTGGGGGTGGTCCAGCACATCGCGGACAGGGTCATGGTGCTTAGCCAGGGGAAGGTGGTGGAAGAGGGGCCTGTGAGGACCATCCTCAATCACCCCAGTCAGTCCTATACTCGTCAGCTACTGGCAGCTGCAACCCTATAGGTACCGGGACTTGTCCGGCATCCGGGCAAGCAGAATTACATGAGGGCATGCCCGTCCTTGCCGGATAAGAGAGGGCGGCGGGGGCATATGTGCGGAGCAAGCGGGCAGATTAAAACAGCACCTGATTTGACGGTTGGGAAAGCAAATCGTAGACTATTGGTTAGTTACTCAAGTAACTAAGTAATAAACAGCAGTAAAGGTCCTGACTCGACGCCCTGAATCAAGGCAGATAAGGCGGTCAAACGATGGCGATCGAAATACCGGATGGTCGGCCTGTTTTTGTGAAAGTGGCAGACCGGTTGGCCGAAGCCATAGCCGAGGGTCTGGTCGCCGAAGGTGAAAGGGTTCCCAGCACCACGGAAATCTCGACCGCCTACCAGATCAACCCGGCCACTGTCCTCAAGGGGATGAACCTGCTGGTCGACCGGGGTCTTCTGGAGAAACGGCGGGGGCTGGGCATGTTTGTCACTGCCGGTGCTGGGCGGAGCGTTCGTGAGCGCCGGAGGAACGAGCTCCTGAACGGAAGGTTCCAGAATCTGGTCGAAGAAGCCAAGTCTCTGAACGTATCCCGTGAGGACCTGGACGCCATCATAGAAAGGGTCTACCAATGAGTCTGACAGTTTCCAAGGTAGACAAAGCGTACGGAAAGCTGAAGGCCTTGGATGAGATCTCGCTCTGCTTTGAGCCCGGCAATATATACGGACTCTTCGGGCGGAACGGGGCCGGCAAGTCCACCCTGTGCAACCTGATGACGGGCAGGATGCTTCCTGACCATGGGCTGGTCCACCTTGATGGGAGCGATCTGGTCAACGACTCAAGAATCGTTCGCCGCGTGGCCTTGGTCAACGAAACCTGGCCCTATCCATCCAGACGGCGCATTAGACAGGCATTTGCCATGGCCGAGGGGTTTTACGGCGGTTTCGACTGGCCCTTGGCTGAGAGTATTCTTAAGAGCTTCGCATTGAGGCTGACTGACACTTTTGCCTCCCTTTCCATGGGGCAGCGTCAGGTGGTCAAGGACGTCATCGGACTCTGCCTGCCTGTGGAATATCTCATTCTGGATGAACCGATGACAGGAATGGATGCGGCGGCCAGGGAGAGGATCTACTCCTTCCTTCTGGAGTCCTATCAGCGCCGCGGACCGACCATTATCATCGCTACCCATATCATCAACGAGGTCAGCCAGCTCATCTCCCGCGCCACGATCATCGACCAGGGGCGGGTCCTGCGATCTTTCAGCGTGGATGATCTGTCAGGTCTGGGGACCACTGTCACTGGCCGTCCGCGTGACGTGGAGGGCTACCTTGCACAGGGCGACCCGAAGCTGCTGGGCAGACAGCGCATCGGCGACCTGCTGCGCGTCAGCTTTGAGGGTCCGGTGCCCGACGAGCAGCCCAAGGGGCTTATTGTCGCCCCCATGGACTTGCAGACCTACTTCGTCCAGATTACGGAAGGTGCGGCACAATGAGTAACACGCAAGTTGCAGAGACGGTAGGAACGAAGACCAAGCCGGGGTCAGACAGCCCCGACCTAGGTGCCGGACCTGCTGAAGGCTGGGCTCAAATCAAGCGCTTCCTGTCGCCTGCGGTGCAGACCCGTATGGCCCTGCGCGTACAGGTGACGCCGAGGCTGATCGTCTTTTTGATTTGGGCCCTCGTCCTCGCTCTGGGGGTTATGGGGTTTATCCCCTTGAGTTCTGGATTCACCGGTCTATTCACCGAGATGGTGCTCATGGCCACCGCCTTTGTCTGCTCACTGACGACTTTTCGGCCCCTGGTCTCCAACGCCGTGACCCGTTCCACAATCGCATGGACCCAGATCATCTCCAATGTGGTCATGGCCCTGGCGACAAGCACTTTCATGATCGTGGTCGCGATTATCAGCAGCCTAGGCCAAATCGGATGGATGCCCTTTACGGAAAGTTACCAAAGGTTTCTCGTACAGGGCTGTTCGCCTTGGAGACTGACTCTTGATCCCTGGAGTGTGTCATGCTTTAACCAGTCGTATGCCCAGCAGCCGTCCCGTTGGCTGGCTCTGGCGCTGCATGTCTTTATGGTGCAGGTAGCCTTCGTTCTGCTTGGCCAGGTGCTGGGTGACCTGGCCGCCCGTCTTGATCGAAAAGGCAGATGCCTGCTGTTGGCAGGACTGTTGATTTGTGTTGGTTTCTGGCATTCGATTTCCGGCTGGAATTTCTGGGGATGGCAGCAAGCGGCGGTTCAGATCATCAACCTTATGCGTGGCCATTGGATGTACAAGACCTTGAGCCCCTTCATGAATACGGACCTCTGGGGATACTTCACCGTGTATGTGCTCTGGCCCCAGGTGGTCTTCACCCTGGTCTTCTCCGCCATGTGCGTCCTCTTCAGCTACTGGCTCACCAGCCGTCGGCAGCTATCGGCCATCCAAGGGTTCAGCATTCTGGGTTAGTGCCAGGATAGCCATGCATTCCGGCGACAATTGACCACATGGTCGTTCGCCCACTGCTTGACTCCTGCCGGGGCAATAGACTGGGGAATCATGGTGGACATCCAGGATGCAGGGCAGGCGCTGAAGCGGTATTTCGGATATGAGTCCTTTCGCCCGGGTCAGGAGGATCTGGTCAAGGCCATCCTGAATGGGCGGGACTGCCTGGGTGTTATGCCGACCGGGGCCGGCAAGTCCATCTGCTATCAGATTCCTGCCACCCTCCTGGACGGTCTGACCATCGTCATCTCTCCTTTGGTCTCCCTGATGAAGGACCAGGTGGACGGGCTGGAGGATGCCGGCATCCCGGCTTCCTTCGTCAATTCCACCCAGGATATGGATGAGCAGTCCCTGGCCCTGGCTCAGGCTGCCCAGGGACGCAGCAAGATTCTCTACGTGGCTCCCGAGCGGCTGGATGCCCCCAGGTTCAGAGATTTCGCCCAGCATACGAAAATTCCCCTGCTGGCAGTGGATGAAGCCCACTGCGTATCCCAGTGGGGTCAGGACTTCCGCCCTGCCTACTTGGGCATCGGCGACTTCATCGGATCCCTGCCTAACCGGCCCACGGTGGCGGCCTTCACCGCTACGGCGACCGAGAAGGTCCGGCGCGATATCGTATACATGCTGGGTCTGAACGATCCTTACGTAGCAGTGACGGGATTCGACAGGCCCAACCTTTTCTTCGACGTGATCAAGCTGGAGAGCAAATACAAGAATCGCTGGGTGGTCCGGTACGCCCTGAAGCATGGCGATGACTCAGGTATCGTTTATTGCGCCACCCGCAAGGAGACCGAAGCCCTGGCGGATGATCTGACCAAGGCCGGTGTCAGCGCTGTCAGCTATCACGCTGGCATGGATACCCAGGACAGGGAGCAGGCGCAACGGGACTTCGTCAACGACAAGGTGCAGGTGGTCGTGGCCACCAACGCCTTCGGTATGGGCATCGACAAGTCCAATGTGCGCTATGTCATTCATCACAACATGCCTGAGAGTATCGAGGCCTACTACCAGGAGGCAGGCAGGGCGGGACGCGACGGCGAGCCGGCTCGTTGCTCCCTGCTGTGGAACGAGAGCGACATCGTCACTCGCAGGCGCCTGCTGGACATGGACAACGGCAACGACAGACTGACTGGCGAGCAGGCTGAAGCCGTCAGGGCCGAACACCGGCGTTTGCTCAATGTCATGATTGGCTACTGTCGAACCACTGGCTGCCTTCACCAGTATATGCTGCGTTACTTCGGCGAGGAGGTGGACCAGGCTGCTGCAGGTCTTTCTCCTGCCGAGGCCGATAAGGGCAAATCCGTACCAGTAGGGCATCCCGAGACGGGAAGCGGTGGCTGCCAGAACTGTTCCAACTGTCTGAGCACCTTCACGACCATCGATGTCAGCGATGTGGCCCGTGCCATCAGCAGGTGTGTGCATGATGTGAACCAGGGGTTCGGCTCCGGCAAGATAGCCCAGATTCTCCGGGGCTCGCGCTCGCAGGACCTTCTTCGGCGCGGGTTGGATCGGTGCCCCAGCTATGGCGCTCTGGCCCAGGTTCCAGAGGCGCGAATCCGCGACGTGCTCAACCAGATGGCCTCGGACGGGTATCTGTACATCACCGAAGGACGGCTGCCCATGGTCCATTTCGGGCCCAAGGCCGCGCAGACGGTCAGTCCGGACTTTCATTATGAGATCAAACGGACGGAACGCCCGAGTGCTTCAGGCAAGGTCTTCGGTAGCGGGTCTTCTTCGACACTCGACGATGACGGTCTCGAGCAGGCTGGTGCAAGCGATGCCAGCCCAGAGGACGAGGAACTTTTCCAGAAGCTGCGCGACCTGCGGACCAGCATAGCCCGCGAGATCGGCAAGCCTCCCTATATCGTCTTCTCCGACAAGGCACTGCGAGATATGTGTCGCCTTCGGCCCGTCGATGATGCGACCTTCCTGGCTGTCAACGGAGTGGGGCAGCACAAGCTGGAGCAGTATGGGCCCCAGTTCATGGGGGTCATCTCAGAGTTCTCGGCCAGAAAAGCAGTGAATGTGGTCATGGGTGCCGCCGGATCTGATAGGTAGGTCGGCCTACCATGAGATGTACATGACTTCATCAAGGTTGCCTTTCATACCGGGCGCCCGACAGGAAAGGAAATAACAATGGCTGACAAACCTATTGTGGAGAGCTTCCAGCTGGATCACACCAAGGTTAAGGCGCCCTATGTTCGTTTGATCGACGAGGAGAAGGGCCCCCAGGGAGACATCATCTCCAACTATGATCTGCGCTTGGTCCAGCCCAACCAGAACGCCATCCCAACTGCCGGGCTGCATACCATCGAGCACACCATCGCTGTGCTCCTGCGCGAGCGCATCCCCGGTTATATCGACTGCTCGCCCTTCGGCTGCCGGACGGGCTTCCACCTGCTTGCCTGGGGCCGTCATTCGACCGAGGATGTAGCCAAGGCTCTGAAGGAGTCGCTGGAGTTCATCGCCGAAAAGGCCACCTGGGACGACGTGCCCGGCACCGAGATCACCTCCTGCGGCAACTACCGTGACCATTCGCTCTTCTCGGCCAAGCAGTGGAGCCGCGACATCGTGGCTGCCGGCATCAGCTCCGATCCTTACGAGCGCAAGCTGGTCTGAACGCTGACAGAGGGGCCCAGGCTGAAGATGGGAGTTCGGCCTGGGTCCCTATCTTGCTTTAATCCATGGGTACCGTTGACTCGCGTTGAATCAGACGGCAGGGTACGTATTCAATCCCATGGTGCGGCTGTCCTTTGATGGCATCCATGAGCTGCCGAGCGGCAATGCGGCCAATCAGCTCGGTGTTGTTGTCTATGCTAGTCAATGAAGGTCTGGAGGCGTTGACCAGCACATCCCAGTTGTCATGGCCTACTACCGCCACATCATCGGGAATCGACAGTCCCTGTTGCTTCAGTGCATCGATGCAGCCCCTTGCCAGTTGGTCGCTTTGGCAGACGACTGCATCAAAATCGACACCTTGGTCAATCAATAGCCTGGTAGCAGCGCGTCCCCAATTTTCATTCCAGCGACCGTATCGGATTGGCCCAGCAGGTTCAAGGCCGAATTCTGCCAGTGCCTCTAGTGATCCCTTGGTCCGGTCTGTGGCCGCCGTAAAAGTTTCGTCGCCTCCAATGATGGCTATTTTGTTGCGTCCGCAGGAGATGAGCGAATTGACTGCGATTCGTCCGGCATCGACATTGTCGCAGGTGACAGAAGCATCATTGGGATTGGTCGACGGTCCATATGCATAGACCAAAGGAACACCTACGTTTCCCAGACTGGAACGGGGATTGGTTTCCCTTTGCACGATGAGCAGGCCGTCTACATTCAACGAGAGCAGTTTTTCAACATGGCTACGCTCCAGTGCTTCGTCACCTCGTGCGTTCGCCAGCAAAACAGATACGGAGCCAGCGCGCAGCTCGTTTTCGGCCCCAATCAGGATAGGGGTTGAAAAACGGCCGGTCAGGTCGGAGGTGACCAGGCCGATGATGCCGCTCTTGCCGCTGGCCAAGGACTGAGCCATCTTGTTTGGGCTGTAGTGCAGACGTTCTGCCGCTGCCCGAACCTTTTTTCTGGTCGCGGGACTTACCCTGGGCTGGTCATGAAGAGCTTTAGAAGCCGTCGACAGTGACACCTGAGCCATTTGTGCCACATCCGACAGCCTGACAGTCCGTGTTGTCTTCTCCATGTCCGACTCCAGTTCGCGAGTTTTCCGAGCAGTTGATTGTATCGTGTATTAATCCTTATGCTAGTGCGGCCTTCCGAGGATTTCGGTAGTCGCGAAAACTCAGAACGGATATTTTCGCATTAGTGCATTGAAAGTAGAAGAAAATAATCCAGTTAATAATATTCAATGGCTTTGTAACATTATGAGAAAGCGATTTTACATTTTCGCTTATATTGCATATTATGAAAGAGCTTTCGGCGCGGATCATTCGGTTGGACTTAAATGACGCTCGTCGAATGTAAGCGGAGTTTCCGCTGCCAGCTCTCAACGATGAGCGGGAACGTAGAGAAAGAAGCAGATATGATCTCGATGAAGAGCATCGTACGTACGACGACGGCCATAGCCGCTGCCGCCATGCTCCTGCCATTGGCCGCATGTGGAGGAGGATCGCAGTCCGGCGCGGTTTCCGACAAGATACCGGCCAAGGGAACGGACGACGGGGCGCAAATCACCCTGTGGACCAGATCGCCACTGGAGCGGCAGGCAAAAAATGTGGTTGGGGTGTACAACAAGTCCCATAAGAATAAGGTCAAGTTGGAAATCATCCCCAACGACGATATGGAAGGCAAGGTTGGCGGAGCATCCCAGACTGGTTCGCTGCCCGATATTCTGGCGGGTGATGTGGTCCGTATTCCCTATTGGGCTTCTGAGGGCATCTTCAAGGACATCACCAAGCAGATCGATGCCCTGTCGAATAAAGCCGATCTTCAACAGGGACACATCAAGGCTGGAACCGTGGATGGCAAGAAATACACGCTGCCATTCATCACCGATGTATCGATCATGGTCTGGAACAAGGACCTATACCAGCAAGCCGGTCTGGACCCGGAGAAAGGTCCAGCCAGCATAGAGGAATTCACAAGTCAGGCCAAGAAGATCGCCGGTTTGAACAAGGACGGGGTCTCAGGATCATATCTGGCTGGCCAATCAGGCGGGGCGCTGGCGTTCGATCTTTTCCCGTCCTCATGGGCTGATGGTCATGAAGTGATGAACGATGACGGCAGCAAGGCCTCTCTGGACAACTCCTCTATGAAGGCCACCCTGGACGCCTACCATCAGCTTGCTGAGACCACCAATGGCCTGGGAGCAGGCTCCAAGGAGGAGACGGGCGCTACCTGGACAGCCCCATTCGCCAACGGAAAGGTCGGTGTGATGCCCTATCCCAACACCTCGGTGACCGCAGTCATTGAGGCAGAGAAGAAGGGCGGTTTCAAGGTTGGTGTGGCTCCTATACCCGGCACTGAGGAGGGCAAGACCGCAACTTTCCTCGGTGGGGATGCCATGGGAATTTCCAAGGACAGCAAGCATGTCGCTCAGGCTTGGAACTTCCTTTCCTGGCTGATGCAAGCAGACAGCCAGAAGCAGGTGTTCGCCGACAAGGGTGATACCGCTTCGAACATCCGTACTCTGAAGACCGCTTATACCGATGCTGATCCGCGGGTGCAGACCATCAATTCCGTCATTATCGATGGTCATGGTCAGACTCCCAAGTCTCCGGCCTTCAACGAGGCATTCAATGCCGCCGGGTCACCCTGGCAGCTGCTGATTCAAAATGCTGTCTGGGGCAAGGGTAATTTGCAAGCCGACAATCAGGCGGTCAGCAAGGTCCTGTCCAAGGAGTGAATGGCCGTAAATACGGATCCATCGGTTTCGCCAGAAGGGTTGCGGAGGAACCTTTCTGACGATAGCCGAGGATTGGTATGACCAACGAAGGGGTGCAATATGTCAGGCAGCAGTGAGCAAGCAGTAACACGAAGACGAAGCAGGGTACGCGGAAGAAGAATGCGCCGAGGGATGATTTATGCCCTCCCGGATTGGCTGTTCATTATCGTTCTCTTCGTCGTTCCAATCGTCCTGCTGATCGTCATGGCGGGTTCTCGCTGGACCTTGATGGGTGGTAATCGGGGTTGGAATTTCCCGACGAATTTCACCAAGGTTCTGCACAATGAACTGCTTGGCCATGCCATCGGGTTCACATTGGAGTACACGGTCATAGTAACCGTTATTCTCCTGGTACTCGGGCTGGGATTGGCCTTGCTCGTGCAGGAGTCCAGTGCGTGGAACAACGTACTTAGGACCTGCTTCCTGCTGCCTAGCGCCACCGGATTGGCTTCAGCTTCCTTGCTCTTCTATGCTCTATATTCTCCTCAGGTGGGACCGGTCACAAAAATCCTGGCTCATCTGGGTCTCATGGATGCCAATGGTTCTGTGCTGGCCACCGGACAGAGTGCGCTTTGGGCCACCATTATTGTCATTGTTTGGCGGTTCTCGGGTTACTACATGCTGCTCATGATGATTGGTCTGCAATCCATTCCGGGTGATCTTTACGAAGCCGCACGCATGGATGGGGCGGGTACTTGGCGGATTTTCAGATCAATCACCCTGCCTTTGATGCGGCCGACCATCATCATGTGCTTGGTTTACTGCGTTACCGGGTCCATTCTCGCTTTCGATCAGTTCTTCATCCTGACCAAGGGTGGACCCAACAACGCGACCATGACCGTGGTCGAGCTCATTTACAACTTTGCCTTCGACTCCAAGAAAGACCTGGGCATGGCTGCAGCGCTCTCTTTGATTGTGCTGTTGGCCCTGGTCGTCATCAATTCCATTCAAATGCGCGGTCTGCGCGACAATACCAAGTAAGGGGAATCATGACTACGCCCTTGTGGAAACGCTGTATAAGCAGGATTCTTCAGGCCCTGCTGGCTCTGGTCTTCATTGCTCCCCTGATATGGGTGGTCATCTGCTCCTTCAGTCCGCAGACAGGATCTGCCCAGACGGACGGCTGGGGGCCGGGCAATTATCTGACCTTGTTGCATTACCAGGACGGGTTACCTACCTACTTGGCCAATTCGGTGGTAATCACCCTGGTTACGGTGGTTCTTTCCGTAATCGTCTGCACTATGGCTGGGTACTCCTTCTCCAGATTCGAGTATCCAGGTCATGATCTGGGATTCATGGTAACGCTGTCCATTCTCATGGTCCCGTATGCATCCCTGCTGATACCGCTCATGGTTTGGTACAAGGACATCGGTCTGAACGATTCCCTGGTTGGCGTCGGTCTTGTCCTGACTCTTTTCCAGCTGCCCATGAGCACCTTCATTATGCGGATAGCTTTTGATGCCATTCCCAAGGATATGGAGGAGGCCGCCATGGTGGACGGATGCAACAGCCTGCAGGCCCTGGTCAAGATCCTGATGCCTGTGGTCAAACCTTCCATGGTGACCGTGGGACTGCTGGCCTTCCTTGAAGCATGGAATAATTTCATGATTCCCCTCTATCTTGTCGGGTCCTCGCACGCCCCCCTACCGTTGGCCTTGGTCAACATGCGTCAGCAGACCATGGGCGTCATTGACTATGGGGCTACAGAGGCTGGTGTGGTTGTGCTGCTCTTGCCTGCAGCAATCCTCTTCCTGGCGCTTCAGAAGTATTACGTCAAGGGATTCATGGCAGGCGCAGTCAAGGGCTGACGGTCCGCGTCGATGATCGTCGACAGAAGGAGAAAGAATGAGAGAATCACAGTTGCGAGGGAAGCCACTGCCTAGTGAACCCCGAGTCAGGATTACATCAACTTTTTGGAAACAACGGCGGGAGCAGATCGCACGTGTGGTTTTGCCCTATCAGTGGCAGGTTCTCAATGATCAAGTCGATGTAAATGTGCCTGATGATCCAGCCGGCAATCAGGGTTCCGACCCGCTCAGTCATGCCGTCAGCAATCTGCGCATTGCCGCTGGTGAGCAGGATGGAGAATTCAAGGGCATGGTCTTCCAGGATTCCGATGTTTACAAGTGGCTGGAGGAGGCCGCCTATGTGCTGAAGTACCATCCGGATCCTCATCTGCAAGAGGTCTGTGACAGCACTGTGGACATTATTTCCCGGGCTCAGGCTCCAGACGGGTACCTGGTCACCGCTTTTCAGATTGGGACGGGTTCTTGGGCGGATCGCAGGCCTTTCACGCAACTGCAGCAATCCCATGAAACCTACAGCATGGGTCACTACATAGAAGCGGGACTGGCCTATTACCAAGTCACCGGCAACAGGCAGGCCCTGGATATAGCTCGTCGGATGGCTGATTGCATTGATGCGCATATAGGACCTGAAGAGGGGAAAATCCACGGAGCCGATGGTCATCCTGAAATCGAGCTTGCCCTCTGCAAGCTCTTTGAGGCCACTGGTGAAGAGCGGTATAAGCAATTGGCTGCCTACCTCATCGATGTTCGTGGGCAGGATCCAGGTTTCTACGCAAAGCAACAAGAGAGCGCGCCAGGTGAGCAAATTACGCCCGATATGGCTGATTATCCTCTGGAGTACTTTCAGGCTGACCGCCCGGTTCGCCAGCAACAAACAGCCAATGGCCATGCAGTGAGGTTGATGTATTTATGCACGGGTATGGCTCACCTGGCCGCCATTACCCAAGATCCAGACTTGGAACGAACGGTACGCCGACTATGGCGCAACTTGGTCGACAAGCGTATGTACATCACCGGGAATATCGGGTCCACCCATGTCGGCGAGTCCCTTACCTACGATTATGACCTTCCCAATGACACTATGTACGGTGAAACATGTGCATCGGTCGGAGCTACCATGCTGGCCGAGAGAATGCTTGCGCTGGATGCAGATGGTGAATATGGCGACATACTGGAGCGCGAGCTTTTCAACGGTGCCTTGGCAGGCATCAGTCTGGATGGACGTCAGTACTTCTATGTCAATCCCCTCCAGGTTGATCCCGAGGGGGTGGACAATCCGGATCGTCATCACGTTCTGGCACACAGAGTGGACTGGTTTGGCTGCGCCTGCTGTCCCGCCAACATCGCCAGACTGATTGCCTCTGTGGATAGATATATTTATGCAAGGCCCGATGACTCCACGGTGCTCAGCCATCAGTTCATCGCCAATCAGGCCAGCTTTGACAATGGCCTTGAAGTTGTGGAGTCCACGAATTTCCCATGGAGTGGTCTTGTTGACTACGACTTGGAGATGTCCACGGATGCTTCCGGACCAGTTCGTTTCGGCATCAGAGTGCCCAGTTGGACGGCGGATTCGTACAAATTGACCCTTGACGGATTCGAAGAATCGACGAAGCTTGACCGCGGATTCCTTTATGTGGATCTGGCTCCGGGCCAAAAGAGCCATGTTCATCTGGAAATGGATATGGCCGTTAGGCTCATGAGAGCCAACTCGCGGGTTGCGTCGGATGCCGGATCTGTTGCGCTTATGCGAGGCCCCCTGGTCTATTGTGCCGAGTCGACTGATAACCCGGGGGAGCTGTGGCAGTACCGGGTCCTTGTCAATCCTCAGAAAGTGACATCTGAATTCCACCAGGATCTGCTTGGCGGCGTTGATGTGCTGACCGTACCAGCCAAGCTTGATTCCGAGGATGGCCCTGATGATCCTCTCTACATGCCCCTTTCGAATAAGCACGAGCGGTCCGTAAACATGAAGTTGGTTCCTTACTATGCTTGGGCCAATCGGGAGACGGGAAGCATGAAAGTCTGGCTGCGAAGCTGATAAAGAAAAAGGTTCTGACTTTTGATGTGGGGCACACGATAGCCCAAACTATTCCCTGATTCGCTCAATGCGTACTCACTTCGTGACTGCCTGCTGATGGATACACTCGTACTTCGGCAATCGCAGGGGCGGGTTTCGCCCCTGCCGCACCGGTCGAGAAAGAGGTAGCCACAGTGAGCAGGTACGCGATGGAAACTGCACGTTGGATCCGTCATGCCACAATGGACGACTTTGAAACGATCATGCCTGTCTACGCCTACGCCAGAAAGCGGATGGCCGAGACCGGCAACCCCCGTCAGTGGGGGGACAAGTATCCCCTCCCTGAGCGCATCCGCGAGGACATTGCCGGGGGCCACACCATGCTCTTGGTTGACGATGCAGCTGGTATGGATCAAATCCCTGAGGATCCCGTCTACCCTGAACCTGAGTTGGACGAGCATAAGGGCAGCCACGAGCGCATCATCGGTGTTTTCGCCCTCTTCCATGACCCGGAACCAGATTATAAGGTCATTGATGGCAGCTGGCTGGACGATCGGCCCTATACCACCATCCATCGGGTGGCCGCCTCGGGGCTGGGGCGTCACGCGGCCGGGGACCTGCTTGACTGGAGCATGCGCCGGTACGAGAACATCCGCGCCGATACAGGACTGAAGAACTACGCCATGCAGCACATCCTGGAGACTCATGGGTTCACCCGCTGCGGCAACATCATCATGCCTGAGAACAAGGAGATCGAGAACGTGAGGGTGGCCTACCAGCGGCACGATCGTCCACTTGACCTGGCTGAGCGCGAGAGGGCGGCCAAGCATTTGGTTGCCGTCTGAGGGCGGGTGCCGACCGTCGCAGCGCTGTCGCACAATGGAGCCATGACATTGAGTGCAGCGCCAGCATGGCGGTTCTCCGGGCCCGAGGGCCAGCAGCATTACGAGCAAGCTCTTCGGGCCTATCCTGGACAGATCATCGTGGACTTGCGGACCTTGAAGGCCAATATGGCCACCCTGGTGAATATGGTTCATTCCACGAACCCTGCCGCTGCAGTCATGGGTGTGGTAAAGGCCGATGCCTACGGCCACGGGCTCATCCCCGCCGCTCTGGCGGCCTTGTCCGGCGGGGCCACCTGGCTGGGTACGGCCCAGTCCAGCGAGGCCCTTCGTCTGCGTCGAGCAGGCATCGGCCCCGACCGTTGCCGGATTTTGTCCTGGATGTTCAATGGGGACTGCGCGCCCTTCGACCAGCTGATTCAGTCTGACATTGACCTGGGCATCGGTTCCCTGAAGACCATGGACATGGCGGCGCAGGCGGCAGATCAGGTCGGCAGACCTGCCCGTGTCCATATCAAGGTGGACACCGGCTTTGGACGCAACGGCTTCACTCCTGAAACCTTCGAGGATGCCCTGCGTGAACTCTCCCGCCTGGCCGCCCAGGGTCTGTTGGAACCTGTGGGGCTCTTCAGCCACCTGGCAGTGGCCGACATGCCTGAAGTTGACGAGTTCGTGTCGTCCACTGACGAGCAAATCGCCCTGTTCGAGGAGTTTTCTGACAGGATGACGGCCGCCGGCATGAAGCCCGCAATCCGGCATCTGGCCAACACCGCCGCTACGCTCACCCGTCCAGGGATACGTTATGACCTGACACGTCCTGGCATCGGCCTGTACGGTTACGAGCCCGATCCCTCCATGGGGGTTTCGGCCGATTATGGTCTGCATCCGGCAATGACCCTTCAGGCCCAGTTGGGCACCGTCAAGGATATGCCGACCGGTCATGGCATCTCTTACGGGCGTACCTATCTGACGGAGAAACCGACAAGCACGGCCATCATGCCCCTGGGTTACGCCGATGGTATCCATCGATCAGCCTCAGGCTTCGACCGCGAGGGCGCTATGGGCCGGAAGCACCTGGGAGGTCCCGTCCGTCTGATGACTCGCCAAGGGCCCAAGTTGGTTCGCGTCGCTGGAAGGGTCTGCATGGACCAGTGCGTACTTGATCTAGAGGGCATGGCTTCCGACTTGGGAGTGAGCGAGGGCGATACCGTGGTTCTCTTCGGGCCGGGCAAGGGGGAGGATCAGGCTGAGCCAACCGCCGATGACTGGGCCCGGGCCGCCGATACCATAAGTTATGAGATCTTCACCTGCCTGCGTAGCAGGATTCCACGGCTCTACATGGGTGTGCATGAGGTGGTCGACCCCTCCGACCTGCACCTGATCGCCCCTGAATCCATCCTTTGAGACCACTATCACAGGTAGAACCTGGGCTCGGGGCCTTGTCAAGGGGCAATATAAGTGGTGAGATGAGGTTATGACTACATATACAGGAAATGAACCAAGCAATATATCATACACAGCCGTAGCTGACATCACCGGAGGCCGCGAAGGCCATGCGGACAGCCATGAGCCCGATCTCTCCCTGGACCTGGACACACCCAAGGCCATGGGGGGCAAGGGCCAGGGCACCAATCCCGAACAACTTTTCGCTATCGGCTGGGGTGCCTGCTTCCAGGGAGCCATGGGACTGGCTGGCAAGGAGTTGCGCGTGCCGGCCACCAAGCTGGCTCAGAGCAGGGTGCGCACTCATATATCCCTTGGTGACCAGGGCGAGTCCTTTGGTATCAAGGCTCTGATTGAAGTCTGCCTGCCGGGGGTCGACCGTGATCTGGCCACCCGTCTGGTGGAACGCACTCAGGAACTCTGCCCCTATTCCAAGGCCACGGCAGGCAATGTGCCCACCGAAGTAGTGGTCGTGGACAATCTGGACTGAACGGAGCGGGCGCGCCTGATGGGCACTGACGAGGAGGGCGGATCCCGCCTGCTGGCTGAGGGCTACTCCGCCCATGATCAGGAACGGTGGGCGCCGGAGCCCCCGAAGACCAGTAGCAGGACTGCCTTCGAACGTGATCGGGCGCGCCTGGTCCATTCTTCGGCGCTGCGTCGGTTGGGAGCCAAGACGCAGATTCTTGTCGCTGGCACTGACGACTTTGCCCGCACACGACTGACCCATACCCTGGAAGTGGCCCAGATCGGACGGCAGATTGGCACCATGCTGGGCTGCGATCCGGACGTGGTGGACTGTGCCTGTCTGGCCCATGACTTGGGCCATCCGCCCTTCGGCCACAACGGCGAGCGTGCCCTGTCCTCGCTGGCCTCCGACATAGGAGGGTTCGAGGGCAACGCGCAGACCCTTCGACTTCTGACCAGGTTGGAGCCCAAGGTCTTCCACCCGGACGGACGTTCAGCAGGGGTCAACCTGACCAGGGCAGCCTTGGACGCTGCGGTCAAATATCCCTGGACCCTGGCCGAGGCCTCGGCTCATCCCAAGGGGGAGAGGACCACCAAGTTCTGCGTCTATCCAGATGATCAAGAGGTCTTCCGCTGGCTTAAGCAGGGGGCGCCGCAGGCCAGCACGCCTATGGAGTGCCAGGTCATGGACCTGGCTGATGACATCGCCTACAGTGTCCACGACGTGGAGGATGCCATCGTGGTCGGCTCATTCGTGCCTGAACGACTGGCTGAGCCTCGAATCGTCGATGGCGTGGTCCAGGCTGCCCGATCCTGGTATGGCGACCGCTGGGATGCCGACCAGCTGGTCCGAGCCTTGGAGACCGTCCGTGGCATGCTGCCGACGGGCTTCGACGGTTCACGCCGGGCGCTGGCTACGTTGAAGAACACCACCAGCTATCTGATAGGCCGCTTCGCCGACTCCGTGGAGGCAGCCACCCGAAGCCGCCATGGCCAAGGTCCGCTGACCAGGTACTCGGCAGGGCTGGTCATTCCTCCCCGGACCTCCTATGAGATTGTGGCTTTGAAGGGGATTGCCGTCTACTTCGTCATGGCTCCACGCGAGAAGGAACCCTTCCACGCAGAGCAACTGAAAATAGTGACCGACCTGGTTGAGGTGATGATGGCCGACTCGCCAGCACCCTCGGATGCTCTGGAGGATGTCTTCCTGGAGGATTGGCGTCAGGCGGGTTCGGATGGGGAGCGCCTGCGGGTGGCCATCGACCAGGTGGCCTCACTGACGGACGGTTCGGCGCTGGCCCTACATTCCTTGGTCTGCCCATAGGTCTGCGGCATTTATGCCGGGCGCAACACATCCTCCTGGGCCGGTAGGCTGGGTGTCATGTCCGGAATGATCAAGAAGGAAGACATCGAGAAGGTCAGAGCCAAGGCCGATTTGTATGAGATCGTATCTGAAAGCGTGACCCTGAAGCCTTCCGGTTCCGGTACTTACATGGGTCTGTGCCCCTTCCATGACGAAAAGTCTCCTTCTTTTTCGGTGCGTCCATCCATGGGGGTCTGGCACTGCTTCGGTTGCGGTCTTGGCGGCGATGTCTTCACCTACGTGGAGCAGGAGGAGAACGTCGAATTCGGCGATGCCGTCGAGATTCTGGCAGACAAGTACCAGATCGAACTGCATTACGAAAACTCCCGTCAGGACAAGCGTCGTGGGTCCAAGCGTTCCCGCTTGCTGGAGGCCAACGAGGAGGCCCAGCGGTTCTTCGTCTCGCAGATCATGAGCAAGGAGGCGTTGGCGGCGCGCAAGCTCTTGGCGGGCAGGACCTTCTCCCAGGCTGACAGCGCGCATTTTGGCTGCGGATATGCCCCGCGCGGATGGGACAACCTGGTTCGCCACCTGTCCACCAAGGGTTTCACTCAGCAGGAGATGCTGGATGCCGGACTGGCCAGGCAGGGGCAGCGGGGAGTCTACGATTACTTCAGGGGCAGGGTCACCTGGCCTATCAGGGATTCCACGGGCCGCACCCTGGGCTTCGGCGCTCGCAAGCTCTACGAGGACGACGGCATCAACGCCAAGTACATCAACACGCCTGACACCCAGCTCTACCGCAAGAATCAGGTGCTCTACGGCATCGACCTGGCCAAGGATGCCATCGTCAAAAAGCGGCAGGTGGTCATCGTGGAGGGCTATACCGACGTCATGGCCTGCCACCTTGCCGGTGTCGACACGGCTGTAGCCACCTGTGGCACTGCCTTCGGCGAGGACCATGCCAAGATCGTCCGCCGGCTCATCTCCGACGATGCCCTTGGTGCCATCCAGCTGGTGGGGCCGGTCCAAGGCTCCCGGGTGGTCTTCACCTTCGACGGTGATGCTGCCGGTCAGAAGGCCGCCCTGCATGCTTTTGGCCTTGACGGGAGCTTTCTGACGCAGACCTTCGTGGCGGTGGCTCGGGAGAATCTGGATCCCTGCGACCTGCGTATTCGTTACGGCGATGAGGCCGTGCGTTCTCTGGTCGAGCATGCCCGGCCGTTGTATGATTTCGTCATCGACACCGCCGTGGCCATGTTCGACACCCAGTACACCACCGGGCAAATGGGGGCGGTCAAGGCCGTAGCACCCATTCTGGCCCAGATCAGGGATCGCTCCCTGGTGGGGGCCTATACCCGCAAGACCGCCAGAAAAATCGGCGTGGATCTGGATCTGCTGCGCCAGGAGGTCAACAGGGCCCGCCGCAAGCTGCATGTGAAGGATCAGGATGCCTATGCGGTTCGCACTCCTCACCGCGGTGCGGGTGAATCGGAGGGTCGCGCGGGCCATGGCAGTGACGATGCCATGCAACGCCGCAGAATACAACGTGAGGATGCCCTTCGGCAGGGCTACCATCACATCGATGATTCTGTCTTCATTTGTGAGCAGCAGTTCATGGGCGTGCTTATCCAGATACCTAGAGCGGTTGGAGCGGATGCTTTCGCCCAGCTGAGTCCGGACAGTTTTGAGGTTCCGATTTTCCGCTCGCTCTATCGGGCTGTGCAGGCCGCCGGAGGGCTGCCTGACAGAAAGATGCCTCAGGGACTGTGGATGCATAATCTGACCAAGGCGGGCGGGCCCATGCTGGAGTCGGCCATCAATGAGCTGGCCGTCATGCCCCTGCCGCTGAATTTGGATAAGCAGGAGGATAAGCAGAGGGGTTCAGGGCCGGGCTCCAAGAAAGGCAATGAGGGGGGCGATCAGGGCGCAGGCTCTGATGACGTGGATGTTCAGCTGAAGCAGCCTAGCCCGGAGGAGCGTCAGTACGCCTCCGAGCTGCTGGCAAGGTTGCTGGATGCCACTTACATGCGGCTGATTGCCTCAGCCAAGCACCGGATGAACCAGTTGCCAGACGGACAGGAGAAGTTCAATCTTCTTGGCCAGCTCACCCAATACGAGACCCAGCGCAACGAATTGCGCAACCAGGTCTTCGGCAACGCCGAGTGAACTGGTGATCAGATAGGTTGGTCCTCCCTGTCCTTGTTGACATCTTTGCTTCCGAACAGGGGCGGGAAGGACTTGGGTTTTTTAGTTTCCTGTAAGGCGGAGAAGTAGAGCTGGGAGTTGATTCAGGTCATCACGGTGACCATAATCGCAGTCATGATGCCACCCAGAAAGGAATTCCTGGTGTGACGGTAAATCGCCTGAGCCTTCAGATGTAGGACGGCCAGTTGGACCAAGGGTGTCAGCATCCAGTCGGGTGTCTGCGTGTCGATACCAAAAAGACTGTTGGCTCCGATGACGAAGAAATATCCATATCCAGGTGCTACTACAAGCAATGCAGTAGCTTGAACAGCGACAAATCCATTGTTGATGCAAGGCAGAGTTTGAGAATTCTCCCTTGTTTATAAACCCGTAATGCCTTACAGATATAGTATTACTAGTAAAGCATGATAACTCACTCTTTGTCCCTACTTTGGCTGTATGGCACATTCTCAGGTACCGAGCGGGTGGGCGGAATACGCCGTGGTATTAGGCTTGAACATACAACGCCGAAGGACGGCTTTACATTACAGCCAAGAGTTCGTCGCCTATAATGCCAACCTTTCCCGATTCGCATATCAACAGTTGGAGCATGGTCAGTCGCGACCCGGGAGCCCAGCCAATCCCAGTTTGATCAACATAATGGCAGTTGCTCAAGTGCTTGATCTGAGTCTGGATGAGCTGCTACCTGATCCATGGCCGGATCTTCATGCCAAGTAATGCGCAGCAGCGCTATGCTCAAGACGAGCCTTGCCGATAGGGTGAATGCATGAATACGGAGCATCAAAAGGAAGAAAGCCGTGTTGGGTCGACTGACAAAGCCCGGCCTGCTGTGGGTCGCCGACCGCTTGCGGTTTTCTGGGACATGGACGGAACCCTGATCGACTCAGAGCCCTACTGGCATCAGGCGGAGGTCGATTTAGCGCGCGAGCATGGAGGAGACTGGAATGCCGACATGGGTTGGCAGGTTTCCGGCAAACCCCTGACCAAGGTGGCGAGGATGATGTGCGATCGGGGTCTTGACCTTCCTGAGAATCAAATTCCAGATCTGTTAATCGATGGAGTGATTGCTATGGAGGAGTGTCACATGCCTTGGATTGAAGGGGTTCGTGCCATCCTGACAGACCTGGTTAAGGCCGGCATCCCCTCGATTCTGGTCACTACTTCGCCACGACGTATGGCTCAGGGTGTGGTCGCTAAGGCACCCGAAGGGGCTTTTGCCGATTATGTCTGCGGGGATGATGGGCTGGCGCAGAAGCCTGATCCTGCCCCCTATCTGCATGCGGCCAGTCTGGTGGGCATCAACAGCCCTGATTCGATGGCCTCCTGCCTGGCCTTCGAGGATACCTTGACCGGCATCACATCGGCTGTGGCATCAGGAGCCACCACCGTGGCCTATACCGGTACCAACCCGGTCGACACCTCATCCGGCCCCCAGTTCACTTCCATAAACAGCTATAGGGGAGTCACCTTGGATAACCTGTCCGCGCTGATCGCCAAGCGACTGGGACGATCGGGGTCGCTGGACCTACAGACTTGTTGAATTGATGTAGTCAGTGCAGGGGCCGGTATTTTCGGCTGGAGCCGCGTGAAGTGGCCACCGGATATCTTTCGGCCGTCCTCTGCAGTTTATCCACGATGATTCGGTCCATATCCAGATTCAGCCGATCCGCCAGCTGGATGCAATAGGTGAGCACATCCGCCAGCTCGTCGGCCACATGGTCTTCATCTCCGTCCCTGGGATCATCCCCCCACTGATAGCATTCCAAGAGCTCGGCAGCTTCGATGCAGATTGATTTAGCCAGGTTGGCGGGCGTGTGGAATTGATCCCAGTCGCGCTCGTGCACAAAATCCATCACCGCTGTTTCTGTTTCCTTGCTGATCATGATTGCGAGCCTATCAGCCGGCCCTCCTGTCATCGGATTGGTGTGGGTTCGTGGCATAGTGAAAACCATGGATTCATCAAGCGCACCGCAGCCTGTGGTGATGACTTTGCCCTATGGAAATTTCAGGGATGAGGATTTTTCCAAGGCTATTGCCGAGTATAAGCAGGCGGAAGCTGTTGGCAACCAGGACAGCAAATTCGAGGAGAGGCTGCTTGAGGAGCTCTTCTTGCGCTATCCCACTGTATACATTGTCTCTGCCGACGAAAGGGACAGCAGCAAAAAGCATGGTGGTGGGCCCCCTTATGTGGTTTACGTCGGGGAAACCAACGACATCCGTTCTCGAACCAGGCAGCACATTGAGCTGGATCCACGGACCAGGACGGATTGGGAACGCTTGGTGCGATTCATGCGCTATCATCAGGACAGGGTCTGCCAGTACATTATCGGTGATCGCCACTTCAATAAGTCCTTGACTCTGGATATGGAAAACCGGTTGATGGGGTATATGCAGAGCGTCGATGCGGTCAAGCTGGTTATGAACCGTAGAACCAATGCTCAGGACATGTACTACACCAGCGATGAATTCGACAGCATCTTTTCCAAGGCCTGGCAGACCCTGCACGAAATGGAGCCCGATCTGTTCCCGGAAGAGAAGGCGATTCTGGATTCCGTCCTGTTCAAAGCCTCGCCCTTCCGCAAACTTACCGACGAACAACGGCGGGCTGAAGAGGCCGTTCTGCACGTGCTGGAGTCGGTCATTGTTCAAAATCGTGACGAGGGTTTCCACTCGTTGACGGAATCTACAGGACCGGTTCGGATCAACGATAAAGCTCATACCCAGGTTATTGTTGTTCAGGGTATGTCAGGGACTGGCAAGACCGTTTTGCTCAGTCATCTCTTCTATCAGATATGTGCAAGATATGGCATCTATGGGAACCTGAACGGCAAGGACGATAACCGTTCGGCAAAAGCCAGGCAGCGTTCCTACATCATTGTCAACCAGGTCGAGCAGGCTAACGTCTACAACCAGATGGCTCTGAAGCTGGGATTGCAAAAGCAACGCGGACAGTGCGTGGTTGGCGCGGTTCAGTTCATCAACCGGTTTAGCAAGCACACCAATCGAAATGGTCGGTCCACAGGCAGGGCAGCGGACCCCATGAATAGCGTCGATGCCAAGGCAGATGTGGTGCTGATTGACGAGGCGCACCTGCTGCTGACGCAAGGGTCGCAGAGCTATTCCGGAAGCAACCAGCTCTACGACATTCTGCGACGGGCAAAAGTGGCGATCGTGGTCTTCGACCCTGAACAGGTCTTGCGTGGATCCCAGTTCGTGGATGCCCAGGAAAGTCGACTTCTGGGATTGACGGGTTCTGAATCCGACAAAACCTTCTCGCGACCCATGCTCATCCGCGAAAGGTCACGAGACGGCCAGCATGAACGCGAGGATACCTTTCAGGTCAGTCATGTTCGTTTGGATCACCAGATGCGCATTCAGGCAGACCCCGCAACCTGCGCCTGGCTGGATCGGATGACAGCCAAGGATGGCGTCATTGGCCTCTTGCATCCGGATCCTTCGGAACATCCTTATGAGATCAAGGTGTTTGACTCGCCTACAGACTTGAGGAAGTTCATTCGTCAAAAAGACAGGGGGAAAAGGGACGAGGGCTCTTTGGGCCTCTGCCGACTCCTGGCCACCTATGACTGGCCTTATAGCAGCAAGAATCACCCGGATCCAAGCGATCCCTCCCGCCACTGGCAGGTTGTACTACGCCAAGAGGATTCAGGCCAGTGGGTTTGGGCCGAAAAGGGGCAGGACGGTGAAGGCGAATTTGCCATGCCCTGGAATTACGAGCTATATGAGGCACAGGGAAACTCTGCTGCAAATCACCGGATCGCCTGGGCCGAGTTGCCTTTCACTATTGATGAGGTGGGCTCCATCTTCACCATTCAAGGTTTTGATCTCAACTATGCGGGGGTCATAATAGGACCCTCGGTCACCTACAGGAACGGAAAGATCGAATTCGAACCGAAGCTCAGTTTTAACACATTGGCGACCAATCAGCGGTCGGAGCCGGAGATGAATCCTGTGGATAATCTTCGGCACGAGTTCAATGTGCTGCTCAAGCGAGGGGTGCACGGATTGGGGCTATTCGCGGTGGATCCCGAGCTTCGTGATCGACTGGCCTGGGCAGTGGGTGGGTTCGCCCAGGTCCGGGACTGACCAGCCTAACGCGCCTACATCGATTGAACGTCAATCAGCGGTATCATGTCCTGGGCCATGATCCATGGCCCAGGACATACCCATGAGAAAGGCGTAGGCGAGTATATGACGACGCGCAAGATCATCCTGGACTGCGATCCAGGTCATGACGATGCGGTGGCTATCCTTCTGGCCGTAGGCGATCCACGGATCGACCTGATCGGAGTGACTACGGTTGGCGGCAACCAGAGTCTGGACAAGGTTACCTACAATGCGAGGGCTGTGCTGGAGAAGGCACATGCGCGTCAGGTGCCGGTCCATGCCGGATGTGATAGGCCGTTGGTGCGTCCTCAGGAGGTGGCCGCTTCCATCCATGGCCAGACTGGTCTTGATGGTGTCGAGCTGCCTGAGCCTACCCGGCCCCTGGATCCTGGCCATGCAGTCGATTGGATCATCGAGACCATCATGCGCGAGGAGCCAGGCACAGTGACTCTGGTTCCGACTGGACCCCTGACCAACATCGCCATGGCCGTTCGCAAGGAACCCCGCATTGTCGATCGCGTCCGCGAGGTCGTGCTCATGGGCGGCGGCTACCATGTGGGTAACTGGAGCGCTGTTGCTGAATTCAATATCAAGGTGGATCCCGAGGCTGCTCATATCGTCTTCAATGAGCCTTGGCCGGTCACCATGGTGGGGCTGGATCTGACCCACCAGGCCCTATGCACTCCCGAGGTTCAGCAGCGCATCGAGGGCATCGGCACCGATTTGGCCCACTTCGTCAGTGGGCTCATGGACTTCTTCCGCAAGTCCTACCAGGACAACCAGGACTTCGTGGACCCGCCCGTGCATGATCCCTGCACTGTGGCCTATCTGATTGACCCCTCTATTGTGAGCACCCGTCGCTGCCCGGTTGATGTGGAACTGCGCGGGGACCTGACCTGCGGGATGACCGTGGCCGATCTGCGTGGTCCCGAGCCTTCTGCTGAGGACTGCCACACCCAGGTGGCCGTCAAGCTGGACTTCCAGGGATTCTGGGACCTGGTGGTCAAGGCCATCACCGCGATTGGATGAGATCAATGAAGACTTCGAACACAGCCGAACCCAAGAATGACAAGCACGTTGCCACGACCGCTGGTGGCTCCGGCGCCTCTATAGTCGCCTTGATGACGGCCCTCATGGCCGCCGTCTTCGCCTTCCAGCTCAACGCCTCCATGCTCTCGCCGGCCCTGACGACCATGGGGACCGAGCTCAATGCCAGCAGCTCCAGCATCGGTCTGACCCAGACGGTGTTCTTCACCTCCTGTGCGGTCTTCTCCCTCTTCCTGCCTCGGCTTGGCGATCTGGCCGGCCGCAAGAAGGTGCTGCTGGGCATGCTGAGCCTGACGGCCCTGGGATGCGTGGTTTCCGCTCTGGCTCCCAATGTGACGGTGCTCATGATTGGTCGCGTCATTCAGGGGGTGGCCGGTCCGGTCGTTCCCATGACCCTGATCATGCTGCACGCCGAAGTGACTGATGAGGCCCGCTACGCCAAGCTCATGGCCGTTTTGACGGCGGTCAACGGTGGCATCGGCGGCGTGGATGCCATCCTGGGTGGCTGGTTGGCCGGCACTTTCGGCTTCCGCTCGGTCTTCTGGTTCATGGTGGCCATTGCTGTAATCGCCGTACTCCTGGTGGCCCTCTTCGCCCGTGAGAGCTATGCGGACGATCGTCCTCGCATGGACTGGGCCGGTGTGGTCTTCCTCTGTATCGCCTTCCTGGCGGCCTACCTGGCCATCAATGAGGTCGAGAAGCTGGCCCAGGCGCGCTGGATTCTGGTAGTCGTCGAGATCCTGGTGGCTGCGGTCTTCTTCATGATCTTCTGGAAAGTCGAGAGCACCACTTCGGCGCCCATGGTCACCACCACCTATTTGAGGCAGCGGCGTACCTGGGGCCTGCTGCTGACGACTCTCACCACCATGGTCGGTGTCTTCGCCATCATGAACGGGATCGTTCCGGCTCTGGCCCAGGATGGCGAGGTCGGTGTCGGTCTGAAGGCCAGTATCGTCTCCTTTGCCACACTGACCCCATATGCCCTGGTTGGCCTGGTCTTTGGCCCGGTTGCCGGGATGCTGGCCTCGCGCTTCGGCTACCTCAAGGTTCTGAGGGTGGGTCAGCTGGTCAGCGTGCTGGGACTGGTCTTTGGCATCTACGTCTGCCTGGTTCCCAGCATCTGGAGTCTGGTGCTCCTCTCCCTGATCCTGGGCGTCTCCTATGCGGGTACGGCCAACATCATGCTCAACGGGCTGGGCGTGGTCCTGTCTCCTTCGGACAACACCGGCTATCTGCCGGGACTTAACGCCGGAGCCTTCAACCTTGGCTCAGGCCTGAGCTATGCGGTCCTCTATGCATTCATGAGCGGCTTGGCGGCTTCCGGTGGAGCCCGTACCGGCTATGTGGCGGCCATGATCGGCGGCGGCGTGCTGGTGCTGATTGCCCTGGCTCTGTCCTATCTGATTCCGGATCCGGAGCGAATGAACGACAAGTAATATTGCCATTTGATAGGGGTTCTGCGAACGCACTGATTCGCAGGACCCCTTTCCATGCTTCACTGGCATCCGACTCTATGAACATTCGACAAGGGCCGAAAGTCGGGGCCAGACAGGCTAGCAGCCAGTAAGTGCCGAGTGCCCCGACCATAGGCTCAGAAGCGGAAAATAGCGCCTGGCAAGGTCCTGTAAGCCGGGGGCGGGCGCGTAAACTAAGTGAGGAATTCGTTCGCCGGAGGTGACCATGCAACATCGGGTGATCGGACTGCTGAAAAACGAGACCGTCCTGGTCGTCGCGGCAGTCATCGCTCTCGTATCCTGCATCCTCATTCCTCCCGACCGGCAATATCTGGGTTACATCCACGTCAATACCCTCACCCAGCTGGGATCCCTGATGATGGTGGTTTGCGGATTTCAGCGCATCGGGGTCTTCCATGCCATCGGAGCCGGCCTGCTGAGTCGTGTCCGCTCGGTGCGGGGCCTGGCCTTGGTCCTGGTTTCTCTGCCTTTCTTCTCCAGTATGTTCATCACGAATGATGTGGCTCTGGTTACTTTCGTGCCTTTTGCCATCGCTGTTCTCATCATGGCCGGTCTGGAAAACCATGCCCTGCTGATTGTCACCTTGATGACCCTGGGCGCCAATGTGGGCAGTATGCTGACGCCGATTGGTAATGCCCACAACTTATATCTCAAGGCCCGCTCCGAGATGCCTACTGGGGAGTTCCTCCTCCTTATGGCGCCTTACGCCCTGGTTGCGGCCCTGATGCTCTTCCTGTGCTGCTGGTTTGCTTTCAGGAATCAACATCTGAACAAGTTCGAGGGTATGGATCCGCAAGAGATTCGCCGCAGCGTACTGGCGCCCAGGGAGGATGGGATACAGCCTCAGGTGAAAGAAATGCAGCAGTCCAGTGGATGGCGCATTGCTGTATACCTCATGCTCTTTTTTGTCTGTCTGCTCGGTGTGGCCAAGCTGATTCCCCAATGGGTCATGGTCCTGGTGGTGGCGGTGACTTTCCTGATCTGTGACAGGCGGGTCTTTCTGCATGTGGATTGGGGACTGCTGCTGACCTTCGTGGCTTTCTTCATTTTCATAGGCAATGCCAGGCGGATCCCCCAGTTCTACAACCTGGTCAGCAGCCTGGTCAATATCCATCCTTTGATCACATCGGTCCTGTGCAGCCAGCTCATCAGCAATGTGCCGACGGCCCTTCTGGTCTCAGGGTTTTCGACAGCCTGGCGCCCGATCATTCTGGGCACCAACCTGGGTGGGCTCGGCACCCTGGTGGCTTCAATGGCCTCACTGATCTCCTATAAGGCTGTGGTCAAGCAGTACCCTGACAAGAAAGGCGATTATCTGAAGATATATACATCACTTAATCTGCTTTTCCTGATTGTTTTGGTTGGCATGGCCCTGCTGCTGGAGTAGACTGCCCTCCATCAACCAAATGGTGCCGCTAGCATTGAGAGGGAGGCAGGAACGATGGAACCGGCCCCGTGCACATCTAAGCCCAAGGACACAAGGATATTGACCAGACGGAATCTTGGGGTTCTGGTCGGAATCATGGCCTTGGCCATCATGTCGCGGTTTGACTCCATCATCTCTCCTTCCGTTGCAGCCATCCAGGCATCCTTTCCTCATACCGATCCCTCCACCGTTGAATCGGTGGTCTCCATAGGCTCTTCGGCAGCTATAGTTTCAGCTCTTTTATTTGGCCAACTCTTGACCAGAATGAGTTTCAGGATTGCTGCCTGCATCAGCTGTCTGTGCGTCGCCTTGGGCGGCTTGAGCCCCTTGGTTTTGCACAGCAGCGTAAGCCAGCTTCTCCTGTTTGCTTTGGTAGTCGGGTTTGGCGTGGGTATCGCTACCACGGTTCTCCCTAGTCTGTCGGCCAGGTTCTTCTGCGGGAAGCAGTTGGCGGCGCTGATGGGGCTGGTCCTGGCTGTTCAGGATGGCTCTTCCATGCTGGTTCTTGCCCTGGGCGGTGTTCTGGCTAAGGGAGGGTGGCTGCACAACTATTGGCTTTATTTCCTGGCCTTGCCTGCCCTGGTCCTGGTCATCTTCATGATCCCCGGGGTCGGTGCCGTCGAGGAGGAGTCGGGAAAGGTCGTAGGTTCTAAAGTATCGTCCTCCCGAAAAAGCGGACAATGCTGGTGGGCTACCATTTCATGTATTCTTATCGGGTTTCTGAGCATTTTCCTGGTCGCGGTCCTCTACAACAAGCTCGCGGTCTACATAGCCAAGTACGGTCTGGGCGGCACCAGTGCAGCCGGGGTGGCCCTGATGTTCAACACGGGTTCCTCGGTCGTGATCGGGCTTAGTATCAACGGCATCAAGCGGATTTGTCGACAATGGACCATTCCGGTCGCCTTCCTTCTGATGGCCCTGGGCGCCCTGCTCTTCCTGACTACCCGCTCCTTCCCGTTGGTCTGCTTATCCGCCTTCCTGGTTGGTTCGGGAAGTGCCATCAATATGGCCACCTGCCCCTTCCTCCTGTCCAATCTGACTCCACACAAGCGCTATCCACTGGTCATGGGGATCTTTTCGGCCACCACCAGCCTCGGTTTTACGGCATCCACCTGGGCCTTCAAGGCTTTTTCATCAGTGTTCGGACTGAATCCGGTAACAGGCAGTTTCATAGGCATGCTGATCATTGCTCTGCTGGCTGCTGTCATTCTCTCGCTTGTCCGATTCCAGAGCTGTGTGGAATCGCGCTACATTGAGCAATAAGCCGCCCTTTAGGCTGTAGAAGTCAGAAGTTGAGGATCCTGCCCTTTCATCGCGACAGGTAGGGGTTGCCGGTGATGACAAACCGTCGTAGGGTCTCTTTGGCATGGGATATGCCTATTCGGGGGGTTGCCGTGATGGTCTCGTCCTGGGCCAGCCCTGCGGCTGCCAGGCGGATGGGCGGTTTCCTGAGGTCATGGCCGTAGTTGCGCTTGTCGATGTCCAAGGCCTGACAGAGCTTGGCGGGACCGTTGGTCAGTTCCTGGTCCGGGTGACGGCCGTGTCTGTGGCTGCGTAGAAGATCCAGACCCTGCACTGGTTGGCAGGCTCGAATCAGTACCCCGGCGCCGAATCCGTCCTCCTGACAGGAGATGTTCATGCAGTAGTGCATTCCATAGGTGAAGTAGACATACATGTGTCCGCTTGGGCCGAAAAGGGCATCATTGCGGGCCGATCGTCCATGATAGGCATGGCTGGCCGGATCTTTCTGATCGTAGGCTTCGGTTTCCACGATCCGAACCCTGGCCTGTTCACCTTCCGTCTCGTAGTCCCGGATGATCAGGCAGCCCAGAAGCATCCGGGCGGCCTCCTCCACAGGACGGTCCAGAAAGTCAGGGAAGACCAGGTGATCGTCCTGGCTTGAACCGGCTCTCATTCCGTTTGGTCCTTGCGGACCCAGACCGCGCGCTGGCCGCGTGATTCCGGCTGAATGCAGACGAAATTATCCTGGTGGGGCAAAGCTACGACCTGTGGATGGTCGTGATCGTAGGGTCCCTGGGCCTGGGCACCGCCTGCATCACCGACCTGGGCAAAGAAGTCTTCGGAGGCATCCTTGAACCAGGTCCATTCCTCCGGCAGATCCTCTTCGTAGAAGATCGCTTCCACGGGGCAAACGGGCTCGCATGCGCCGCAGTCGATGCATTCGTTGGGGTTGATATACAGGTTCCTTGGGCCCTCGTAGATGCAATCCACCGGGCATTCGTCCACGCAGGCCTTGTCCTTGACGTCCACGCAGGGCTGGGCAATCACGTAGGTCATTGATTTAGGCTCCTTCTTGGTTGGTTGTCTGCTGTCGCTACTTTCAGGAAGCATCCCTTTGGCGAAGACAGAGGTGTCAGCAGTATACTGGCTTTTTTATTCTTGACCGCTCTGCTGCTGTTCTCCACAAGTCCCTGGACCATACCCAAATGGATTGTGCAAATAATGGGATGGGCGTTGACGCTGTCCAGGAAGGGACATGAGGTCAGATACAGGCTTGATGAATCCGGTTCTGCCGTAACAGGAGCAAAACCCAGGGTGGCCAGAGTATCTAACAGTGTCTGCGTCATGCTCGATGACAGGTCCTTTTCTGCATTCCCTCTGCTTCGTCTGGCCAGGGCACGACCCCAGACCTGACCTGCTTTCAGTGCGGCTCTATCCCTGCTGTCAGTATCGGGGCAGGCGGTTTCCAGAGCCATGCAAAGCGAGGAGATCATATCCTCCCTGACCCGGTTCATGAATGTGGGGGAGTAGATGACAGCCGGTCTGCCTCGACCGGTTGATTGACCGTCGCTGTCTTTTCTCTGACGGACTGCTTCGCCCTGTTCGACCAGACGTTCAAGATGGAAACGAGCGGTCGTCGGATGGATGTCAAAGGCTTTTCCGATCTGCTGTGCGGTTAGACCTGTACCGGTCTGTTCGGCCGCCATATGCAGATAATCCAAGATTGCAGAACGGATCTCCTCCCCGCTTCTACGCTTGCCGTGGGCTTGAAATTCCTGACTCATCGATTAAATTGTATAACTATCAAATCAATTATCAACCCAGGACAAGGCGGACAGACTCATGCACAATGACCAGAAGATGCGCAAGTCCGGCGGCAGAATGGCCTTGCCCAGGTCCAGGACGGTCCTCCTTATCGGCGCAGGTCTGGCTGCATTGCTTGGCCTTGTTGCGGCGTTGATCCGTTCGGATCTGATCCACCCCTCGGGCAGGGTGCCCTTGGCTGATCTGCATGGCATGCTCATGGTCTATGGGTTTTTGGGCGCTGCCATTGGCCTGGAGAGGGCAGTGGCCTATCGCAGCGGCGGATCCAGCAAACCATCTTGGGGGTTTCTCGCTCCTGCCTTGGGCCTGCTGGGGTCCCTGCTCTGCCTGCTGACGTTGATAGTTTCAAGCCGCGCTGCTGCTCCGGCATGGGTCAGGGTGGAGCTTTTTGGCGGCATTCCGTGGACTTTGTCCATGCTGGTTCTGACGGCCATGTACTTGGCCATCTGGCGTCGGCAGCCTTCTGCAGAGGTGCTCATACAGGTTCTCGGATCCTTGGTGGGTCTGGTCGGGGCCGCTGGCTGGGTTGCAGGATTGGATGCCGCGGTTCTAGCTCCAACCTGGCTCTTTTTTCTGGTTCTGACCATCGTCGGTGAGCGGGTGGAGCTGGCCAGGGCGGTCTTCTCGGATATCCTTCTTGAATCAGGAATCCTGGGGCTCAGCCTCCTGACCGCCCTGATGCTGCCGGTCCAGGCCATGGCGCCTTCGGTCGGCTATCCACTTCTGGGGCTGTCTCTGTGCCTGCTCCTTCTCGTGATGGCCAGTCATGATGTGGCCAAGGGCACCTTCCGTCATGGTGGTCTGCCGGGATTCATGGGCACCTGCATGCTGTCGGCCTACGCTTGGGGGCTTTTGGCTGCTTTCATATGGATGGCGGCACCTCTGGATTCCAGCACCTACTGGGGCGACATGGCGCTGCACGCGCTGGCTGTCGGATTCATCATGACCATGGTCATCGCACATGTCTGCATGATTGTCCCTTCGGTCATTCGGAGGCCTCTGCCCTTCCACCCGCTCCTTTGGGGTGCCTGGGCACTTATGCAGGTTGGTTTGCTGATCAGGCTCCTTGGAGCCATCAGATTATACACGCCCTTGTGGAAGGCGGGGAACCTGCTGAATGTTCTGGGAATCCTCTCCATGATGCTGACCGTGGTGTATCTGGCTGCTCACGGCAAGCAGGTTCTGGCATCCAAACGCTACCGTCGGTGTCAGCCCGAGGATTCGCAAAACGAACGAGTTGGGACCCTGGCCCTGAGGACGGACCTGATTGCCACCTCGGCTACAGTGTTGGTCCTGGTGGCCGCCGTGGTTTTGATGGCTCTGCGGCCGACGCTGGCTGTCTCGGTCGGGGCAGCACCTAGTGTCGGAGGCGTCCATGAGGCTTCGTCGAAGAGCGTCCAGCCGACGGGTCACACCAGCAGAGCTTCAATCAGGGTACGGGGTATGGCCTTTGTGCCGGATGTCATCAACATCGAGGCAGGCGACCGGCTGGTTGTAGATTTTCAAAATACTGGAGATCAGCGGCATGACCTGGTTTTCGCCAATGGCAAGAGCACCGGGTCAGTTCCGGTGGGCCAGAGCGTCTCGGTCGACGTGGGGGTCCTGGGGGACGACACACTGGGCTGGTGCTCGCTGGCAGGGCATCGCCAGATGGGTATGGAGCTCAAGGTCCAGGTAAAGGGTGGAACAACCACCGAGCAAGTGCAGTCCTCTGCTGGGCGGGCAGCCCAAAGTCATAGCCCATCAGCTGCCAAGCTCAAGTCACAGGCTGAGAAGAGCGACCCCGCCGAGGCCGCCCTTGCGCCACTGGACAATCAGGGGAGGGCTGGAACCAGAAAGTACACGCTGGACGTCAAAGAGCGCAAGGAGCAGGTGGCTGCAGGGTTTGAGCGCACGGTCTGGAGCTTCGACGACGCGAGCGATTCACGGGATAAGGGATCGCGGCCCCTGGCTCAAGGTCCGGTGCTCAGAGGCCGGGTGGGAGACACCTTTGAAGTAACCATCAGGAACAAGGGAAGCATGAGCCATTCCATTGACTTTCACGCCGGCCCGGCCGTCCCTCAGACCATGATGCGCAACATAGAGCCAGGCAAGGAGCTCCTGTATACCTTCACCGCTGATCGGGCTGGCATTTGGATGTATCACTGCAGCAGCGACCCCATGTCAAACCATATCGCCAACGGCATGTATGGGGCTGTGGTTGTCGATGACGGTACCCTGCCGCCAGTGGCTGCGGAGTATGTTCTGGTCCAGTCCGAAATTTATCTGGGGCCCAATGGAGGGACTGCCGATGCTGAAAAGGTGGCGGCCATGAACCCGGATATCATGACCTTCAACGGACGGGCCTTTCAATATGACGCCCACCCTCTCAAGCTGGAGAAGGGGCAAAGGGTCCGCATCTGGGTTCTGGATGCGGGTCCCAACCAGCCGCTGTCCTTCCATATCGTGGGAACCCAGTTCGATACGGTCTGGACCGAGGGCCGTTATCTGATAGGCGGAGGTGCAGGCGTGAATCCTGCCGGTGCTTCATCGGCTGGAACGCAGGTCCTGCCCCTGCTGCCGGCCCAAGGTGGCTTTGTCGAGCTCAAGGTCGATCAGCCAGGCGACTATTCCATAGTCAACCATGTCATGAGCCTGGCCGAGAAGGGTGCGCATGGCATCCTGCGGGTGTCGTGACGCAATTAATCTGCGTCTGCCGTCTTCAATCCTGCAGCTGGAGTCCCTTGCCGTCCATGTGGTAAGGCGAGCCTGGATGTGAGCCAAGAATCTGCGCACCTTCGACGATGGCCCAGATTGAAGAGATGAGAGGGCCGATGAAGAGGACGAAGATGGTGATCAGCAGCTGAGCGACCCCGCGCCCGGTCTTGCCCAGATAGAAGTTGTGTATGCCGAAGCCGCCCAGGAAGAAAGCCAGGATGGCCGCCGTGACCTTCGACTTGTTCGACATGCCCGGCCCGCTGACATATTGGGCCTGAAGCTGCCAAGGTTGAATTTGGGCCGGTCCGCTGGTGCCGTTGGATTGAGGCGTATATGCGGTTTGGCCATAGGGATTCTGTGGACCTCCCTGGGTGCTCGTGCTCGGAGCCTGCCAAGTTTGATTCGTATCCGGGTACCCATTGGCAGTTGCTGAGGGATTACCCTGCTGGGAAGCAGACTCGTAGTTTTGGTTGGAAGGCTCTTCACCGTATCCCCTGTAGCCTGAGTAATTCTGGCTTGCCTGAGCCGTCGGGTCTTGGTTCTCACCTGTTTGCTTATCTGTGGGTTGATGCCAATCGTTCATGGTTGCCTTTCTTGTCCATACCATTGTGGGAATGCAACATTATATCTCCAAGAGGGTTTGACTAAAGAGAGGACTTGGCCCTGAAATCTGTTCAGCCAAGACTTAAAAAAGTAGGGCAAAGAATTATTTGGTCATTATTTGACTATGGATATGTGCTTTGCACCGGTGGCGTCGGCTGTTCTGTGGGTTCTATGGAAAACGGCTGATCCTGGGTTTGGTTGTTGAATCGAATATGCTTTGCAAGAGCAGAGCGCGGGCTTGCAGACAGCCAGAGAGGGTCAGTGAGCAAGGTTCTCATTCATAGCTACAGGCATATTCGAGTTTGTGTTTATTTGCAGATGGTTCCCAAGGGAAGCGGCAACCGTGGTGTGGAACATCCCGCGTCTCCATGACCAGCAATCGGTCTTTTCGGCGTTTTCTTTCATGACTCAGTTGCTTGTACCGGCTTTAAGGGGGGGGGGGAATGTGCTGAACGAGCAGGTAAACACGAGGTCTAGCATATAGACATGAGTCAGAGCGTAGGTTCATATGCCATCATGCTGACTAATTTCGATTCGGAGGAACAGCTGAACGATTGGAATCAGGTCAGGCTTCTATGCAACAGCAAGCATAAGCAGAAATGCGATCAAGAGCGCATTCCAGAGGTGAATTCGAAGTTCTGGTCAGATGGTCCTGACGGCGTGAGCGTCTGTGAAAGAACCATTCAGCAGCATCCGGAGTTCCTAGAACGATTTGCCGGCATTCTCAGAACGGCATTCCTTTATAGTCCCCGTGTCCTTGTCACTGATGCTGAGCTCTTTGATGGCGTCTATTTTCTGGCATTTGGTCCTGATGTCGTCCTTGACCTTCTGGGGCAGAATGGTTATGAAGCGCCTTTCCTCACCGTTTCCGGCAGACAACCGACCTTGGAGCAGTGCCTGCTGAGGTTCACTACAGTGCCGCTCGACCATCAGCATCAACTTTCATCCGGAGCAGAGACGATTACCCTGCAGGATATAGGTACGTTGCGTCCGCTGCAATATCAGGTTTTGCAGAAGACCATCACCTCTGAAGAAAGCCAACGGTTCGTTCCCCAGGCCAGAGCCGTCTTGAGTGAGCATGCAGAGGATAATTGGTCAATAGCTCACAGGATCGCTTGCTTGTGCTCCGCATACTGCCAGCAGGATCCGTCTGAGGGTACCTGCCAATTGCTGGCTCAGCGCTGGCAGGAATGGATAGATGCCGAACGGAAGGGTCTCATCAGGTATGAGCAACAACGTTCTCAAACCGAGTCGAATTCCGGCATCGTCCGCAGCTTCAATGATGCCTTTCTTCCTGTTGTCAGCGAAAACGCCGATTGCCTGCGTTCCTGGTGTTCCACATCCAAGGCGAACGAGGTAGAAAAGACCGCATTTCGGGATGTCTTGGACAAGATAAGCCATGAGCCGAGGCGGTCCAAGGCCTTTGCGCTCATCAGGCATTCTGCTTTGCCCTTGGGCACGACTGATTGCAATAGGACCATGGAATGCGACCAGCAAACGCTGGTGGACTGGTACCAGTTCGTCTACCGCTTAGCAATGGCGGATTACCTGGGCTGCTGCCTTATGGCCGTACAAAGCAAACCGAATTCGTATGAGCGCTATACTGGCCGGACAGGTGGGCGCTCATTGATGCTGTCGGGCAAGGTAACAGAATTGTTCGGGCAGATGCCTTCCGGCTGTTTCGTGCAGTTCTGTTATCAGTCAAGAGATGCGATACAGCAGTGGCGTAATTGTCGACCGAACGCCCCGGACTCTGACCAGCAGCAGCATATTCGTAACATTGCTTATTGCGTGCAGAAGTTTGCATCGCAGCTAGACCGAAAACAGGACAACTTTAAAATTATCAAACAGTTTATTGCGACCCTGGTCATCGCATCCATATCCGTTTTTTGTGACAAGATCATTTTTTCAAGTTCGATATCCATTATCGTGATATTGACTGGAGCTTGGTTCATTGAAGTATTTCCCGAGTTGCTGACAATGATGGAGTGGATGCACGATCAGCATACGGCAACACAAACCATGGTATTCGCTCAACGGTAATCATCGACCAGGAAGGTGACTGTGAAAAACGCTGATGAGTTGAGGCCTAGGGTTCCTCTGCAGGAAATAAGGCGTAGGAAAGTCTTCGAGGAAGCCGGGGGAGCCGACTTTACCGTGACTGCTGTGGACGTCAAGGTGAGGGACACAGGTGCAGACATGACCTTGCACGTGGCGTCCGTCAAACAGGGTCGACCGGGTGTGATCTGTGTGACGGTAGTAGAACGAGGGGGTGAGGACTTCTATCTGATAGCGCGCCACTGGCGGGTCGCTGTAGAAGACTGGCTATGGGAATTTCCGCGAGGTATGGGGGAGCAAGGCGAGAATCCACAGACTACAGCCATCCGTGAATTGCACGAAGAGACCGGACTGTGGGCTCAGCCTGACGCCGTCCGTCAGTTGCACAGGCTTCATGCCGATGCCGGAGTGCTTCAAGACGACGTGCGGGTGATGGAAATACGGCTTGATGACGTTTCATCCATTCCTGTACTCGATAGCGTCAAGCAAGGCGGTGATTGGGAATTGGAGGATCTGCAATGGCTGCGGTCAGCTGATATCACCAGTATGATCCGTGATGGACGACTGATCGATGGGCCTACCATAGCCGCATTCTCAATACGAGAGATTGATAAGCACAGGCAGTAAGTTCGTAGTGCAATTGGTGACCCCGGAGAGATTCGAACTCTCGACCTACAGATTAGAAGTCAGTTGCTCTATCCAGCTGAGCTACGGGGCCAAACCCTTTCATTGTACCCGCCTGGGTCCACCGGCGGGTCAGATCCATGAAGCCTGGTCGGTAAGGGCATCCGATATGGCTCGAGTCATTGCCGGAACGGTCATGCCATACCTTTCCAGCAGGGTGGTCTTGGGGACCCGGTCGTTGAACTCCTTGGCCGCTCCGAAGGCCAGGGTGTGAACCTGACTAGGTCCGTAGTATGCAGCCACGGCTTGGCCCCAGCCGCCGTCCAGCTGACCGTCTTCGATGGTGACCACCAGGGGGTGGGTACTGGCCAGAGCGTCCAGGGTCTGCTCATCCAGTTGGTCATAGCGATGTGGGTCCACCAGTGTGGGCTTCAGCCCCGTGGACCTCTCCAATGAATCAGCAAGATCGCGGCCAAGTGGAAGGGCATCGCCGAGAGCCAGTAGGGCTACGGTCTTACCTTCTTGCAGGATTCGATAGTGATCCCAGGGAGCAGCGTCCGATCCGCATTCAGCATTGGTCTTCGAGGGATTTGCAGCCAGCTCCATTGGCTTGCCTGCGCGTTCTGTCGCCAGCGTGCGCTCGCCGGGCACCCTGATGACCACCGGCTGCCGGGCCGGACCCGTGGCCCAGGCCAGCATGTCCAGGAACTCAGTCCCGCTTGTCGGAGCCAGGCAGGTCAGTCCGGGGATGCCTCGCATCATGACCATGTCGGCCGCGCCGGAATGTGTGGCATCGGTTTTGGCAACGCCGGTGGAGAAGACCAGCAGAGTCACCGCACTGCCGTTCAAGGCCATCTCCTGCTCAATCTGGTCGTAGGCCCTCTGGAAGAAGGTGGCCGATGTGGCGACCACGGGCGTGCCTCCGGCCTTGGCGATGCCCGCAGCGTAGGCTATCGCGTGGGATTCGGCGATGCCCACGTCCCGGTAGTGGTTCCCGGCCCGCTGGCGGAAGTCGGGATCGATACCGTTGGACAGCGGCGTAGCAGGGGAGATGACCACCAGGCCCGGCTCTTGTGGGAACCTGGCCTCCAGGGCCTGCATGGCCATTCTTCCGTAAGTCTTTCGTGAGTTGGGCAGGCGACCAAGAGAGTCCAAGCCGTCCTGCCAGTGGTTGGCCTCCACCGGACCTTCAGCGGGCAAATCCGGCAGGGAAGTCATATGAGCTGTTTGTCCATCGCTCTGAGCTATGGAAGTCGGGCCGATTTGTCCCTGACTGCCCTGTCCCAGCCCCAAACCCTTGCGGGTGCGAATATGGACCACCACTGGATGATCGGTGTTCTTGACCTGGCGGAAAGCCTCGATCAGATCCTCGATTCGGTTGCCCTTCTCCACGTAGCGGTAGTCCAGTCCAAGGGCGCGGAAGGGGTTGTCCGGGCTGCGTCCTCCACTGGCACGCAGGGCCGCCAGACTCTTGTAGAGTCCCCCGTGGTTCTCGGCGATGGACATTTCGTTGTCATTAACCACGATGATCAGGTTGCCACCTTGTTCTGCAGCCCAGTTCAGCCCCTCGAAAGCCGGCCCGCTGCTCAGGGAACCATCCCCGATGAAGGCGATGATGTTGGCCTTGCCGCCGGTCGCATCCCGCTGGGTGGCCATTCCACAGGCCAGACCGATGGAGGTGCCGGTATGCCCCAGCATGAAGTCGTCGTAGGGGCTCTCCTTGGGCGAGGTGAATCCGGACAGATCCTCATGATGCTCGGGATCCGTGTAGGCCCTGCGCCGACCGGTCAGAATCTTGTGGGTGTAGGCCTGATGGGAGACGTCGAAGATCAGATGATCATGAGGCATATCGAAGACGTAGTGCAGGGCGATGATGGGCTCGATGGTGGCTAGATTGGAGCCCAGGTGTCCGCCATGACGTCGACAGAAGCGGATCAGCAACTGACGGATCTCATCTGCCAGTCGATTCAGCTCTTCCACGGAGAGAACCTTCAGATCCTGTGGGGAGTCGATGCTGTCCAGAAGCTTGCCCATAACCCTCCTGTCGATTTCCGTGATGCAATCCAATGATTCTAGGTCTGGGGCGGGGGTTTGGAGCCGCTGAAAGCCCGATGTTCACCAGGCCCGGCCCTTACATCCATAGGACCGTCACGATTGGCTGCTTCTCCCCGGTCTTGCGTAGTATCGAATGTGCATGAACATTGGAGGGCCGATGGCTGACAATACACATGAAGGGGCACACGTCGCAGTGATCATGGGATCATCAAGCGACTGGGAGACGATGAAGGAAGCCTGTCGGATGCTGGACCGGTTCGCTATCGTCTACACCAAGGAGGTCATCTCCGCCCATCGCACACCTGGGCGCATGGCGGAGTTTGCGCATCAGGCCCGTAGCCAGGGTATAGGGGTCATCATCGCCGGGGCCGGTGGGGCAGCGCATCTGCCGGGCATGGTGGCGGCCCAGACCACTCTGCCGGTCATCGGGGTGCCAGTGAAGTCCCATGCCTTGAGCGGGGTTGATTCGCTCCTGTCCATCGTGCAGATGCCTGCCGGTATTCCTGTTGCGACCACGGCCATAGGGGCATCCGGGGCTACCAACGCCGGTCTGCTGGCGGCTTCGATCCTTTCCATCAACAATCCAAGGCTGGCTCAGGCCCTGGATGACTACCGGGCCGAGCTGGCCCGATCCGTGGAGGCTTCCAATGCCAAGCTTGTCTGAGGAGACCAAGGGAAGAATTGACCACCTGGAACCGGGGTCCGTCATCGGGATCGTGGGCGGCGGCCAGCTGGGACGGATGATGGCCTTGAGCGCCCGCTACCACGGATTCCGCGTAGGTGTGCTGGATCCCACGCCCGATGCTCCTGCGGCCCAGGTGGCCGACTTCCAGGAGACAGCCGACTATGGCAACCTCGATGCCCTCAAACGGCTTGCCGAACGCAGTGATGTGCTCACCTACGAATTCGAGAATGTGGATGCCGACGCGCTGGACCAGGTGAGGGACCGCGTGGCCATCCCACAGGGGACCGACCTGCTCAGGGTCACCCAGGACCGCGTCCACGAGAAGACCTTCATCAACCGCCATGGCATCGATACCGCTCCTTGGAGGCAGGTTGACAGTCTTGACCAGCTGGACACGGCTCTGAAAGAGTTGGGAATGCCCGCTGTGCTCAAGACGCGAACCGGCGGCTATGACGGCCACGGCCAGGCAGTTCTGCGCACAGAGGAGGATCTGCAGGCCCTGAAAACGCGGATGAATGGCCGAGATTTTCCGCCCTCGGTGCTGGAGGGGTTCGTGGACTTCGCCTTCGAGGCCTCTATATTGGTCTCAGGCAACGGGAAGGACTATGTCACCTTCCCCATGGTGCGCAACGAACACCGTCACAACATCCTGCACATGACTCTGGCGCCTGCCCGGGTCGAACCCGAGATTGCGGACCGCGCGCGTGACATGGCCCTGACCCTGGCTGACGGCTTCAAACTGGCCGGGACCTTGGCCCTTGAGCTCTTTGCCATGCCTGGTGGCGGTCTGGTGGTCAACGAGTTGGCCCCGCGCCCCCATAACTCAGGCCACTACACAATCGAGGCCTGTTCCATGGACCAGTTCGATGCACATGTTCGGGGCATCGCCGGGTGGCCCCTGCCCAACCCCCGCCTGCTCAGTCCGGCGGTCATGGTCAACGTTCTGGGCCAGCATGTGGCTCCGGTCAGGCGGCTGCTGGGTGAGCATCCCGAATGGTTCCTGCATGATTACGGCAAGGCCGAGGTGCGCACCGACCGCAAAATGGGGCATCTGACGGTGCTGACCGACAATCCGGAGCGGACAGCCAAGGATCTGGATGCCACAGGCTGCTGGTCCGACCTGGACTGAACCGAATCCTCACATCTGTACCGGCAATCCGGATGTAGGCTTGATGGAGCCCAAGGAGTGTGTCTAATCATGAACGCTGGCTCATCCGTCGGCCGCCGGACGCGGCAGAAGAACGCCATCTGGAGGGTTCTTCAGGCCCAGAACGACTTCGTCTCAGCCAAGGAGCTGCACAGGCTTCTTCGCGACTCGGGCCAGCGAATCGGCTTGGCCACGGTCTACCGTCAGCTGGGGTCCCTGCATATGTCCGGAAGCCTGGACTGCATTGAGCATGGAGGCATTCGTCTCTACCGGGTCTGCCTGGCCCAGCGGAGGCACCATCACCATCTGGTCTGTGAACGCTGTGGCAGGACCGTCGAAATCAGCCCGCCCGACGATGGCTGGCTGAAGGCCGTGGCGGCTGAACATGGCTTTACGGTCTCCTCGCACACCTTGGAGGTCTACGGGCTGTGCAGCAGCTGCCGGGACCGCTCCGGTCGGACAGGCGTCAGTGATTCTCCCGGCCCTTGGGCATGATGGTCCTGATGGCATCCCAGGCCTGTGAAGCCTTGAGATTGGGCAGGTAGGCCTGGACTACAGCCAGTCCGATCTGGGCTAGTTGAGCCGGGTCGGGATAGCAGATATAGACCGGCTGCTCGCTGGGCTGGAACTTCTTCTTGAAGAAGAAGAGCGAGCGGAAGCCGTAGGCCGGCTCCATCAGGTCGGCCACCAGATGCAGGGCATGCTGCAGGAAAGCAGTCCGATCTTCGCCCTGATCATCGTCATCGTCTCCGCTGCTGTCCATGCCGGCCAGGGGAGCGGCCGACAGGCTCATGAATTCCACTGTGCCCTGATCGCGCAGCCGTTCGGCCATTCGCGCTATCAGGAACTCCATGATTCCGTTGGGGCTGTCGGTCCTGTGCCTCATGAAGTCCAGGGTCCAGCCGATCACCTGACCCTGGCGGTAGGTCGGCATCCAGCTGGTCACGGCCAATACTTTGCCCCGGTCGTCTACCGCGTAGAGGATGGCCATGCGCGGATCCCTCAGTTCGTCAAGGCCACCCAGGGTGAATTTCATCTCAGGCAGCGCCTTGAGTTCGGCCCATTGCTCGGAGATGTCCACGATTTGCGATTGGACGTCCCAGGAGGCATCGTTGAATGTGGTCAGCACATCGGTGATGTTGTCTCGCTTGGCCTTGTTGATGGCTGTGCGAATATCCTGCCACTTTTTGCCTTTGGTCTGCCAAAGACTGGGGGTGACCACCATCTCTGTGCCGACTGTCAAAGTGGACCAGCCACGTGCGGCCAGCAGATCACGTTGGGGCTTGTGGACGCTGTAGAAGACCGGTGACCAGGAGTGGGCGTTGCAGAAGCGCGTGAATTCGTCCAGGTCGTCCGCATACTCCTCAGGGTCGCCGAATGGGCCAGTGGTGGTCAAGGCTATGCCGTGCAAAAGCCGGTAGGCGATGCCAGAGTGGCCGCTGGGGGAGAACCAGTAGCTGTTGCCCTCCCAGGTGGTCATGAAGGACATGCTTTCGCCACCGTACTCGACCAGCTTGTCAGCTTCCTGGCGTTCGCTGCCATTCTGGATGACCGAGCTGCGCATCCAGGAGAGCAGAACCACCAGAACCACCAGCCAGAAGATCAGCCCTATTCCATGGCTGACCATTCTCCCCGTGGGGGTGCGTGGCACCAGGGCTGGAAGGAAGCGTGAAGCCACTCCATTGGGCAGGTAGAGCGCAGGCAACTGGGAGAGTGCCCTGCTGGTGGTGGGCCGGGGATTGAAGGAGCCGGGACTGATGGCAGTGAAGGCCATGTAGCCCATGGCGGTGGCCATGAAGGCCAGGACGATGGCAGCCCAGCCCAGTTGCAGACGTGAGGTCTTGGTCCGCACCAGGAAGATTCCTATGTTGCGCACCAGGAACCAGCTGAGAATCAAAGGCGGCAGGGTGATGATCAGCAGCGAGGGCAGGGCGCCGTGACGTATGGCCTGGGGCAGCCCTTCGCCGATGGTCAGTGGGAATACCAGGAAATAGAGCAGGGCCATGACGACGGTCAGGGCGTTGAGGACCACACCGGTGACAGCGGCGACCCGGCGGCCGTGGTAGATGCCCCAAGCCGCAACCAGCATAACCAGGGTGGGCATGATCAGGGAGGAGATGCCAGTGGGGGCGTGGCCGGCTACCAGACCGTAGTGGGCGTAGCAGCTGACCTGATTGTTTTCTGCAAGGCAGCGAGACAGTGCAGCGCTTCCTCCGGTATTGGAGCCCATGAATGTACCCAGGGGGGTGAGGAAGCCGGCGCGGATGCGGGAGGAAACGGTGACCAAGGGGCCAAGTGCCAGAACCGTGGCGACCGCTCCCAGCAGGTGGCGGGTCTCGTAGGATCCGCTATGGCCGTGCGGATTGGCATCCTGGACCGGTCCGTGCCAGAGGTGTCCGGTCATGTGTCCGATCAGCGCTGCCGCCAGGGCGCAATAGGAGCCCGGATTGCCGGTGTAGAGCACCATGAGGATCAGCGCTGTGTAACCGATGGTGGCAATCCTGCGTCGCCAGAGGAAGTCGCTGAAGGGGATGGATGCCATCAGGGAACCGACCACCAGGATGATGGGGCTGAGCGACATGGGCACTTTGATGAACCAGGCCCAATGATTCTGGAGGGCGTTGATCAGCCAGCAGATGATCAGACCGACCGCCGCGCCGCCTACGGCACTGATGACCGCTGCCAGCACGGTGCGCCTGCGCCCCAGCCTGGTTTCTGCGATGCACAGCATGACCAGCACCAGGGCAACATCTATAACCAGCGGCAGGGGACCCGGGGTGATGACCAGGGATACCAGCAGTCGTGCAAACTGGACCAGGAGCGAGGGCCGACCCTGTCCATGGAAGGGCCGGGAAGCCTGACGAATAATCAGATCGGACAGAGGCATGCCCAGCCGGTTTCTGCCAGGAATGCGCAGTAGCCAGATCAGCAGCCAGCTGATCAGATTGAGCAGGATCAGTCCGAGGCTGAAGGCCAGTGCAAGGGCGTGACGTCTGGCCCATCGTGCCAAGTCTGTCAGCAAGACACTCTTGGCTGAAGGTTCCATCAGTCTGGTTCCCTTGTTCGTTGTCTGCATGATTGCGGTGGCTCTTTCTGCTGATGATCTCTATCGATCCGCTGTATCGGCGTTTCAGCTGATGTTCATCTCAACAATATCCGGAAAGTCCTGGACTGGTTGGGACATTGGTCCAAGACCCATGGCTTCGCCCAGCCATTCCAGTCCGGGCTTCCAGGCGGTCTTGACTGTATGCCAGTCATGGCCCGACCCTTGGGTTATGACGGCCTCCACGCTCATGCCAGCCTGGTCGGCGGCCCTGGCGATGACCATCATATTGTGTTGGGACTCCTTGTCGTTGGAACCAGCGGCAGTGAATAGCCGCTGGTTCGATGGGGCCCGATCCGTGATGGCTTTTGCAGGGACCTGGGCCAGGAAGCGTTTCCGGTCGCCGCCGAAGTAGTCCTGGATCATCTGGTCCTGTCGACCCTGGGTTGGCTCCAGTTCCCCGTCGGCCGGGAGCATGTTCCCGTAGACATCGGGATGCCGCGCTCCCAGCTGAGTGGAGCAGGTCCCTCCCTGAGAGAATCCTCCTATGGTCCAGAGCTGAGGTTTGCCGTCGACCGGCAGATTGGCCCGGATCCAGGCAGGCACGTCACGGCTCAAATAGGTTTCGGCCTTTCCGTAGACGGGGGAGTCTACACACAGGCTGTTGTGGAAGGAGGATCCGTTCTGGTCGGGAGAGACCACCACTGGAGCCAGTCCATCATGTTCGGCGGCGTAGGCATCCATCAAGGCGGGGATGGACCCGGCGGTGAAGAGCCGGTCGGGGCTACCTGGTTGACCGGCCAGCAGGACGAAGACGGGCAGAGCGGGAGGCTTCTTGCTCAACGCGGCGGGCGGCAGGTAAATATCGGCTGGACGTGCCAGGAAACGTGAGCTGTCATTGGGGATGCGCACGCTGTAGGAGCGGCCGGTGTGGGGATAGGCCGGCAGGTTGCCTTTGGAGGCCCGGGCACGCCACTGGGCCACACTCATGGCTGGTCTGACTGCCTGGTGGCTCCCGTAGTCGGGATAGAGAGTGACGTCGAACAGGGATCCCAGAGTGGTGAACTCTCCGTAGATGATATCCACTCTAAGCCCGGTGGACAGCAGGCAGAGCAGGATGCTCAGGGCTGCCAGGAGGCGGCGCCATCCCCGGGAAGTGACCAGGACGCAAATGGTGAACCCCACAGCTAGGAAGCCCAGGGCCACGGTGATAATGACCATCCAGCCCAGGGAAACTCCGAAGAGCATGAAGACATCGGAGACCAGCCAGGTGGCCAGCAGTCCCAGGGCTCCTATGCCTGCGGCGATGGCGACCTGTTTCAACAGGGTCCGCCAGCGTCCATGGGTCAGTCCGGTCAACACCAGCAGAACCAGGGCCAGGGCCGTCAGGGTGAACAGCGTCGCGGGAAGCCATCCCTGGGTCAGATGGACCTTTGCCAGCCATGTACCCATGCAATTCCTTCCAGCCAAAACGTATCCGCAGTTCAGTATAGGGAGTGTTTGGGCGGATGACTGCCATTTTTATAGGCACCAGTTCTGGCCATTCGTTATTCTATGGTAGATTTATTGATAATCAATCTCAGTAACGCTTGTAGGGCTTGTCAACTGGCCCCACGTCGTCGCCAGGAAGGAACCTTCATCCATGCATGCCAGCAGCCCACGCCTTCGCCGGACCCGTGCCTTGGTCGCCTCCCTTCTGGCCGGACTGTCCCTGCTGACCAGTCTGGCAGGCTGCGGGAATAGCGAATCGTCATCATCGCCCACCGGGTCCGGCCCTTTGCAGGTAGTGGCCAGCATTAATCAGTGGCAATCCCTGGCCGAGGACCTGGGCGGCAACCAGGCCCGGGTGGACACCATTCTGAGCAACACCTCGACTGATGCCCATGACTATGAGCCGACAACGGCTGACATCGCCCGAATCAGCCGTGCCGATCTGGTCATAGTCAACGGGGCCGGCATCGACGACTGGGCGGTCAAGGCAGCTGAAACCGGACAGGCCGGGCTGGTGGACATATCCAAGGCATCGGGGCGCAAGACCGGCGACAACCCCCATCTTTGGTTCTCCTCCCAGGGCAGGAGAGCAGCGGCCAAGGCTGTGCATGAGGCTTACCGGCAGCTGCGTCCAGGTCGCGAGGCCGACTTTGACAAGGCCTACCAGGACTGGCAGGGTCGACAGGCCCGGCTGGATAATCTGATAGCCGATGCGCGCAAGCAGACCCAGGGACGTCACTACGCGGCCACGGAATCGGCTGCCTACTACCTCTGCCATGATCTGGGCATGGAGGACCTGACCCCAGAGGGGTATCTGCGGGCGGCCGCCAACGAGAGCGAACCCTCGCCCGAGGACCTGGTGGCCTTCCGCCACCTGCTGACCTCCGGGCAGTTGGACATGCTGGTGCTCAACGTTCAGGAGGTCAATCGAACCTCCAAGGAGCTAGCCATTGAGGCCCGCAAGGCCCATGTGCCGGTTTTCGAGGTCAGCGAGCAGCGACCCGACAAGTACCGGAACCTGGAGGATTGGATCAGCGCCTTGGTCCAGCGGGTGCCGGGCTCCAAGGCCTGACTGCCCGTTCGCTCTTATGTTCGCTAAGGGGTGTTTTCAAGAGGCTTGTCGTCCTTAATGGGAACAATGGCACAGGTATCGGTAAAAGCCCATGGGGCCCAGTTGCCAAAGTCAGGAGTAAGCGGTGAAGGATTGTAAGCGTCAGCCCGGCCGGTGGACATCTTGGATGCAGAACATAACCGGACGTCTTCGGGTGCGTGGGTGGGTCTATCTGCTCGCCTTCATCCTGATTGACTTCCTGTCAGTGGGCATCCTGCAGTGGGGGGTCTCCCTGAACAGCTCCCGCGTAGAGCTGTCCAACCCATTGATCGGCTTCTGGGGCTTCATCTCGGCCATGTGGACCCAGCGTCGATTCGTCCTGGTGCTCAACATGCTGGCTGTGGGCCTGGTCTACCTGGCTCTGGTCTACCTGACCAATCGCTTCTGGGCGGCATCGGGGCTGATCCTGGCCATCTGCGCGGTCATCGCGGTCATCGAGCGCTTCAAGGTGCGTGCACGCTACGAAGCCGTCCTGCCCTCCGATCTGGATTTCCTCCATGCCGATGCAGCCAATCTGGTCTCCTTCCTCCCGGCCCGGTCCCTGATCATGATCGGGTTGGGTGTCGTGGCCCTGATCATTCTCGGAGTGCTCTGCTGGGTGGTGACACGGATGGATGCTCGTCGTGGCCGTCCGGTGGCCACCGGCAACAAGCCCCTAGGCGCTGGACTGCGTACCGTAGGAGTCCTGGTCCCGGTCCTGGTGGTGGCGCTCTTCATGTCTACTGTGGGCACCTACGGCAGCCCCGCCTATCGCTTCTCTCAGTTCATGGGAGATATACCCTCCATGTGGGACTCGGTATATGACGCCCAGCGCAACGGGGTCTTCGTGTCCTTCTCCCGGCAGCTGCGGCCCAAGGTCATGGACCAGCCCGCAGGCTACAGCCGTGCCACCATGCGGTCTCTGGCCCACCGCTACCAGATTTCGGCTGACCGCATCAACCGTGACCGCAAGTCCTATATGAATGAGTCGAGCCTGGTCTACATTCTCTCTGAGTCTTTCTCGGATCCCACGCGGGTGCCGGGCGTCGCGCTCAACCAGGACCCCATGCCCCATATCAGATCCATCAAGGAGGGCACCACCAGCGGGCTCATGCTCTCCTCCGGTTACGGTGGGGGCACGGCCAATCTGGAGTTCCAAGCCATGACCGGCCTGTCCATGGCCAACTTCGACCCTTCGCTGACATCCCCCTACCAGCAGGTCATCCCTCATCTGAATTGGATACCAACGGTCAATCAGGCCTGGGGGTCGCCATCCAAGTCCCTGGCCTTCCATCCTTATGAGTCTTCCATGTACTCCAGGGCTGAGAACTACAAGAAGTTCGGTTTTTCACACTTCTACTCGCTGACCGGCCCTGACCAGATAGCCCACCAGGACCGCATCGACCGCAGCCAGTATGTGGGGGATCGTTCCGCCTACGATTCCGCCTTGGAACAGATGGGCGACGACAAGGGCAACCAGTTCGTCGAGGTCATCACCATGCAGAACCATATGCCCTACAACGACTGGTATGACGACAATAATTTCTCGGTAAGCTCCTCCGACCCCAACATGCCCCTGGGCGACGATGAGATGCAGTCCATCCGCACCTATGCCAAGGGGGTCAGTCTGACCGATCAGGCCACTGCTGATTTCCTGAACAGCCTGGATTCCCAGAGTAAGCCGGTCACCGTGGTCTTCTATGGGGATCACCTGCCCGGCATTTATGGCACGGCCAGCTGGGACGAGCGCAACTCCCTGGCCCTGCATCTGACCGACTACTTCATCTGGTCCAACAAGGCCTCGGATGCCTCGGGAACCCAGGTAAGCAACAGCGCCTATTCCTCGCCCAACTTCTTCCAGGCACAGGCGGCAGAGCACATGGATGCCAAGGTTTCGCCATTCACGGCCTTTCTGACCCAGCTGCACGAAAAGATCAGCGCCATTGAGCCTCCGGTTGCCAACCAGATCCAGGACTGGAACAGGATCCCGGCAGGGCAGACCAACTATCTGGATGCCCAGGGTCAGCCCATGAATGCCCGTGACTTCGACCGGTCCACCCGGCAGCTCTTGAATGACTACAAACTGATCCAGTACGACATCATGGCAGGTAAGCACTACCTGCAGGGGACCGGCTTCAACACCACTCCCACCCGCCGTTCGGATGCAGCCCGTCAGAAGGTCAAGGAACAAGCCCGCCAGGAGGAGCAAAGCCAGGATAAGGACAGCGACAGCGAGGGCTCGACCAGCTCGGCCAATTAGGCTTCCAGGCCGCGGTGGCCGATGTCGTGCCGATAGAAGAGGCCAGGCATCGACAATCCGTCCAGACGGTCATAGACTCGGCGGGCTGCCTGGGTCAGGTCGTCACCTCGGGCCACCACCAGAGCGGTCCGTCCCGAGGAAGATGTCAGACCAGTCGAAGCCGAGCCGGACACTCCGGCGTAGTAGGCTCTGAGGTCCTGCTCCGGAGCGATCAAGGGCACGGGCACCCCGGTCTTGGGATTGCCGGGATAGCCTTCTGCTGCCAGGACCACACCCAGGCGGCTGTGGGAGTCGTCCCAGGTGAATTGCGGCTCTCCACCCTGCATCAGCGTGCGGATGGCTGTACCCAGGTCGCTGGTAAGGGCAGGCAGCACCACCTCGGTCTCCGGGTCTCCCAGTCGTGCGTTGAATTCGATGACTTCAGGACCCTTGTCAGTGACCATCAGCCCTGTGTACAGAACTCCGGTGAAGGGACTGCCCTCCTGGGCCAGGGCACGGACGGTGGGAGCGACGATGGTATCCAGGGCCTTTTGGGTCAGTTCCGGGCCGAACTGCGGCAGAGGGGAGTAGGCCCCCATGCCACCGGTGTTGGGACCCCTATCCCCGTCATAGGCCGGCTTGTGGTCCTGGGACAGAGGCATGGGCCAGAACTGCTCACCTCTGACGAAGCACATGAGCGAGCACTCCTGACCCACCAGCTGATCCTCGATGACCACCTGGGCTCCGGCCTGTCCGAACTTATGATCGATGAAGATGGCATCCAGGGCCTGCATGGCCTGGTCAAGGTCGGCGGCCACCGTCACGCCCTTGCCAGCTGCCAGCCCGTCAGCCTTGATGACCACGGGCGCGCCATGCGAGCGTACATAGGCCTTGGCTGTCTCAAGGTCATGGAAGACCGCATAATCAGCGGTCGGGATTCCATGCCTGTGCATCAGGTCCTTGGCAAAGCCCTTGGACCCCTCTATGCGGGCCGCAGCCTTGCCGGGTCCAAAGGCGGGGATGCCGGCAGCCTGCAGTTCGTCGACCAATCCGGCCGTCAAAGGGGCCTCGGGTCCAACGAAGACCCAGTCGATTCCCAGCTCGCGTATTGCAGTGATCAGTTTTTCAGGCTGTGAGGAATCCTCTCGCAGCAGGTTGATGCCGTCCGGCTCCATGCCCGGGTTGCCCGGGGCGCACCAGACCCGATCCACTCCTGGCCCGGACAGCAGGGTGGTGGCGATAACGTGCTCCCTGGCTCCCGACCCAATGACCAGTACCTTGTCCGCCACGATGGGCTCCTCTCGCTATTACTGACGATCGTTTTCGTTAAGGATGACCCGCTGGCCGTTTTGAGCACCTGTCACCTGTCCGATCAGGCTGTAGGGCTCCTGCTCCTCATCCAGGACTGCGCGGGCCTGGTCCAGCTGGTCAGGGGAGACGACCAGAACCATCCCTATGCCCATGTTGAAGATGTTGTACATCTCCAGGTGGTCGACCCCGCCCATCTCCTCGATCATCGTGAAGATGGGCGGCACCTCCCAGGCATCCAGGTTGAAGCTGGCAGCCAGACCCTCGGGCAGAATCCGGGGCACCTTCTCCACGAAGCCGCCGCCGGTGATGTGTGCAGCACCTCTGAGCAGGCCTGAGGCGAAGAGCGGGCGCAGGGCCCTGACATAGATGCGGGTGGGTGTCAGCAGTTCCTCTCCCAGAGTCCGTCCGCCAAGCTGGTAGGGCCGGTCCTCCAGCTTCATGCCCCCCTGATCCAGCAGGACCTGGCGAATCAGGGAGAATCCGTTTGAGTGGACTCCCGAGGAGGGTAGACCGATCAGCTGGTCGCCCTCTCTGATGGCTGAACCGTCCACAAGGGACTCCCGTTCGACCACACCCACGGTGAATCCGGCCAGGTCGTACTCATCGGGCTGGTACATGTCAGGCATCTCGGCGGTCTCCCCGCCTACCAGGGCGGCCCCGGCCTGGACGCAGCCGTCAGCCACTCCCTTGACCACCTGTTCCAGCAGGGCTGGGTCGTTATGCCCGCAGGCGATGTAGTCCAGGAAGATCAGCGGCTCGGCCCCTTGGGCGATGATGTCATTGACGCACATGGCCACGCAGTCCTGGCCGATGGTGTCATGACGACCGGCCTCCCGGGCCACCATCAGCTTGGTGCCCACGCCGTCAGTGCCCGAGACCAGGACCGGATGGCGGTAATCGAGCGCAGACAGGTCGAAGTCGCCGCCGAAGCCGCCGATGTCGCCGGCGCCCGGCCTACGGGTTCTGGCCGTGTGGGAACGAATCCTGTCGATCAGTTCGTATCCGGCCTCCACCGATACCCCAGCCTGCTCATATGCCTTCGGCATGGACTCCCCTTTCTCTGCTTTGTCTGTCCTGCTCTTCGTTAGTGCTCATTGATCTGTTCTCTGCCCCGACCCTGCAGGCATGTCAAGTCCATAGGATCCCTTGGAGGCTTCCAGCCGGGCCCGGTCCTCTGGGGTCAGCGAGGCCAGGAAGCCCTGCTCGTAATCATCAAGCCGCGTTGGGTAGTCTCCGTTGAAGTAGGCCACGCAGAGTCCCTGGTAGGGTGCATCACGACCCAGGCCTATGGAATCCACCAGACCGTCCAGGCTCAGGTAGGCCAGGGAATCGGCCTCAATGGCTTCTCTGATCTGCTCCACGGACTTCTTGGCGGCAATCAGTTCGGAGGTCCGTTGAATGTCGATGCCGTAGTAGCAGGGGTAGCGTAGGGGCGGGGATGCGATACGCATGTGCACCTCGCTCGCCCCGGCCTCCCGAAGCAGACGGACGATTCTGCGCGAGGTGGTGCCTCGGACGATGGAATCGTCGATGACCACCACCCGTTTGCCGGCCACGACGCCGCGTACCGCGGCCAGTTTCATCCTGACACCCTGCTCGCGCATGGCCTGGCTGGGCTGGATGAAGGTGCGTGCCACATACTGATTCTTGATCAGCCCCATCTCGTTGGGTAGTCCGGCCGCCTCGGCATAGCCTGATGCTGCCGACAGGGAGGAGTTGGGCACTCCGATGACCATGTCGGCGTCCACAGGGGCCTCGCGGGCCAGCCTGGCCCCCATCCTCTTGCGGGCCGAGTGGACATTGACCCCATAAATATTGGAGTCGGGCCTGGCGAAGTAGATGAACTCCATGGAGCAGATGGACAGGCAGGTCTGATTGGTATAGCGCTCGATGCTGTAACCCGAGTCATCCACCCGGACGATTTCGCCGGGGCCGATGTCACGCACCAGGGTGGCACCGACCAGGTCCAATGCACAGGTTTCCGAAGCCAGAACGTAGGCCCCACCTGGCAGCCGGCCCAGGGAGAGGGGACGGAAGCCGTTGGGATCCATGGCTCCAATCATGGCATCCTCGGTCATGAGCAGGTAGGCGAAGCCGCCATGGACCTGGCGCAGAGCCTGTTTGAGCGCCGCCATGAAGTCCTTTTCAGGGCTACGGCGAATCAGGTGCATGAGCACCTCGGTGTCGGAGTTGGAGTGGAAGATGGCCCCCTGATCCTCCAGTTGCGCCTTGAGGCTGTTGCAGTTGGTCAGGTTGCCGTTGTGGGCCAGGGCTATATCCCCGTCATGGAAGCGGAAGACGAAGGGCTGGATGTTCTCGATGGACCCTGAACCTGTCGTGGCGTAGCGCACATGCCCGACGGCCCGGTCCCCGGTCAGCGGTGTCAGGCTGGACTCGTCCGGGAAGACCTGAGTCAGCAGGCCCAGACCCCGCCGTCCGATCAGATGCCCCTGGTCGTTGGAAACGATGCCGGCACCCTCCTGACCACGGTGCTGCAGGGCATGCAGGCCGAAGTAGGTCAGTCGGGCGGCATCGGGATGGCCCCAGACTCCGAAGATTCCGCACTCCTCGTGGATGCCTTCAAGCTCCAACGACATGGTCTGTGTCCTTTCCCCTAGGCGGCAAAGTAATCCACTCCAGACTGGAATAGCGGCTGCGTGCGGTTTCCTGGCACATTCAGATACAGGTCAGAGCCGCTGCGTTCCGTATGGCCCATCTTGCCCAGCACCCGGCCGTCCGGGCTGGTGATGGCCTCAACGGCCATGTCGGATCCATTGGGGTTGACCAGCGGATCCATGGAGGGGCGGCCCTGCTCATCCACATACTGGGCAGCCACCTGTCCTCGGTCGATCAGGGTGCGCAGGAGGCTAGGCTCGGCCACGAACCGTCCTTCGCCGTGGCTGATGGGCATGGTGTGGATGTCGCCCACCCGGCAGGCACTCAGCCAGGGGGAGCGTGTGGAGCTGATCCGGGTGTGGACCAGACGGCTCTGATGGCGTCCGATGGTATTGACAGCCAGGGTGGGATCCTCGGGTGAGCCGGTGACGATTTTGCCATAGGGAACCAGGCCCAGCTTGATCAGCGCCTGAAAGCCGTTGCAAACGCCCAGGACCAGTCCGTCCCGGTCCTGCAAAAGCTCCTGGAGGGCATCGGCAACCTGGTTCGATCGCAGGAAGGAGGCCACTAGTTTGGCCGAGCCGTCGGGTTCATCGCCGCCGGAGAAGCCACCGGGCAGCATCAGTATCTGGCTGTTGCGGATGGCCTGGGCCAGGCGGCGGGAGCTCTCGGTCACGTCCTCGGCATTCAGGTTGCGGATGACCACAGTCTCCACCTGGGCTCCAGCATCCCGGAAGGCTCGTGCGGAGTCGAATTCGCAGTTGGTGCCGGGGAAGACGGGCATGACGACCCTGGGTCGGGCGGTCATGGAAGTCCCCTTGGCTCTGCGCGCAGCAGGCCTGCCAGGCTCACGGTCGGTGCGGCCAATGGTCGGCACCGGGTCGCCTTGGCCCCGGTATGGGAAGATCGATTCCAGACCCCTGGCACGGATTTCCTCAAGCCCGGCCAGGTCCAGATCCTCGCTGCCGCAGCGCAGGCGGTAATCCTCGCGAGTGTGTCCAAGGAGGCACAAATGCAGACCGGAATCCTGAATGGACAGAGGCTCTGAACCAGAGGCCTCCAGAATGAAGCTCCCATAGGCGGGACGGAAGAGGGCAGGTATGGCGGTGTCTGGCGCCAGGTCCAAGCCGATCCTGTTGCCCAGGCACATCTCCATCATGGACTGGGCCATGCATCCGTACCCCGGAGTGGCTACCGCATCAACCAGACCCTGACTGATCAACGCCTCCACCTGGTCCATGACGGTCCGCAGGCTCTCCGGATCGGGCAGCAATCCGTCCGTCCGGTATTCGGGCGTCACTAGGTAGACCTGCCGGTTGGGGGCCTTGAACTCCGGGGAGACCGCATCCTTGGCCTGCCCCAGGGCTACTGCAAAGCTGATCAGGGTGGGCGGCACATCCAGGTCCTCGAAACTGCCGGACATGGAGTCCTTGCCGCCTATGGCACCCACTGCCAGGTCCAGCTGGGCCTGGAGGGCTCCCAGGACGCCGGCTACCGGCAGACCCCAGCGCCGGGGGTCGTCGCCGGGCTTGGGGTAATACTCCTGCAGGCTTAGGTGGGCCCTTGACCGGCTGAAGCCGCTGGCGACCAGCTTGGCCAGGCTCTCGACCACGGCCAGGTAGGCGCCGGTGTAAGGGTCCTGGCTGCTGATCCAGGGGTTGAATCCCCAGGCCATGGCCGAGGCGGTGGTGGTGTGCCCGTCCACTGGCAATTTGGCCACCATGGCCTGTGCCGGCGTCAACTGTCGGGCTCCGCCAAAGGGCATGAGGACGGTGCCTGCGCCGATGGTGGAGTCGAACTGCTCGGCCAGACCCTGTTGGGAACAGACATTGATGTCTGCAAGCAGGGCCCTCATGCGTGCGTCCAGGCTGCCTTGAACCTCGAAGGGGGCGTGGTAGGGAGCGGGAACCGCCACCTGGGCATCGGCCTTATGAGGGGCGCCGTTGGAGGCTAGGAATGCTCGGGGGATATCCACGATGGTTTCTGACCGCCAGGTCATCCGAAGCCGGGGTTCCTCGGTGACCTCGGCGATGACGGTGGCCTCAAGGTCCTCCTGCCGGGCGTAGTCGATGAAGGCAGGCGCGTCTTCGGCAGCCAGGGCCACGGCCATGCGTTCCTGACTCTCGGAAATGGCGATTTCGGTCCCGTCCAGCCCCTGGTACTTGAGCGGCACCCGGTCCAGGTCCACGCTCAGCCCGTCCGCCAGCTCGCCTACGGCCACGGCAACGCCGCCGGCTCCGAAGTCGTTGCAGCGTTTAATCAGCCTGGCTGCCTCCGGACGTCGGAAGAGGCGCTGGAGCTTGCGCTCCTCGGGAGCATCGCCCTTCTGCACCTCGGCCCCGCAGCGTTCCAGACTTTCTTCATCCTGGGACTTGGAAGCTCCTGTGGCGCCGCCGATTCCGTCACGGCCGGTCCTCCCGCCCACCAGGATGATCAGATCACCGGGGGCGGGTCGGCGATGGATTACATGGTCGGCCGGGGTGGCTGCCACCACTGCGCCCACCTCCATCCGCTTGGCCGCATAGCCGGGGTGGTAGATCTCACGAACCTGCCCGGTGGCCAGCCCGATCTGGTTGCCATAGGAGGAGTAGCCATCGGCCGCTTGACGGACGATCCGGCTCTGGGGTAGTTTGCCCGGCAGGGTCTGATTCAGGGGTTTACGTGGATCTGCTGCCCCGCTGACCCTCATGGCCTGGTAGACGTAGCCCCTTCCGGACAGCGGATCACGGATGGCTCCGCCGATGCAGGTTGCGGCACCGCCGAATGGTTCGATCTCGGTGGGGTGATTATGGGTTTCGTTTTTGAAGAGGAAGAGCCAGTTTTGATCCTGGCCGTCCACGTCGACTTTGGTCCGGATCGTGCAGGCGTTGACCTCTTCGGACTGGTCCACGTCGTTCAGGATTCCGCGCTTCTGTAGGTATTTGGCTCCGATGGTGGCCATGTCCATCAGGCATTCAGGTCGGTTCTGACGGCCCAGCTCTCCTCGGATTGCCCGATACTGTTCCAGCGTTGCCAGGACTCGGGGGTTGTCCGCCTCGATTCGCTCCAGCCTGGTATTGAAGGTGGTGTGCCGGCAGTGGTCGGACCAGTAGGTGTCGATTACCTTGAGCTCGGTCAGGGTGGGGTCGCGCTTTTCCTGGCGGTAGTGGTCCCGGCAGAAGCGGGCATCCGGCAGATCCATGGCCAGATCCAGCTTGTCAATCAGCGCTTCAAGTTCAGGATCATCCAGATCGCGGAACCCGTCCAACACTGGTACTGGATCCGGGTCATCATCAGGCATGGCCAGGGTCTTGGGCAGCTCCAGCCCTACCACCCGGGAGTCGACCGGGTTGACCAGGTAATTGCGGATGGCCTCGATCTGCTCGGCATTCAGGTCGCCCTGGAGCAGATAGACGGTGGCCGTGGCCACCAAGGGGCGGGCGCCCTGACCGATCAGCTGGACACACTGGGCTGCGGAGTCGGCTCGCTGATCGAACTGACCGGGCAGAGGGGCCACGGCGAAGAGCATGGGAGAGTCCAGCGGTGGCGTATCCTCATCGCCCTTCATGCGCAGGGCCTGCTCCAGCTGGGTGGCCACCAGGTCGGTCTGGGGCTGGGCGAAGACCGTGGGCAGGCAACGTTTGAAGAGGTCTTCGTCGATTCCCTCCAGATCGTAGCGGTTGATCATGCGCAGGCCGGTCAGCCCTTGCACGCCCGGCAGGGTGCGGAGCTGTTCGGCAAGCCTTTCGGCGGCCTGGTCGAAGCCCTGCTTTTTCTCGGTATAGACACGGAAGAGCACAATGGATCCTTTCGCGATGGACTGGTTGGGGACCAATGAAAAACCCGGAGGCGATATGCTCGCTTCCGGGTCCACCGATTCAGCTGTTCGATTGGCTTTCGCGCTCCTCCAATTCGGTCAGCCCATCCAGAATGGTTTGATAAGCCGGAATGATGCTGCCCAGATCCCTGCGGAAAATGTCCTTGTCCAGGTGGGTGACATGGCCGTCATTATTGTTGCCAATCGCCCAGAGCCGACAGGTGTCGGGGGTGATTTCGTCGCCGAGAAGGATGATGCCCGATCCGGTCTTGCCCATTTCGATCTTGAAATCCACCAGCTCCACGTTGATGGCGCGGAAGATGCCGGTCAGTGCCCCGTTGATCTCCCGGGTCTTGGCGGCGATGATGTCCAGATCCTGCTCGGTGGCCAGTCCCAGGGCCAGAATGTCATCCCGGTTGATAAACGGATCATCCAGGGGGTCGGACTTGTAGAAGAATTCCAGCACCGGCTGCTTCAGGGCGGTGCCCTCCGCAACCCCGTACCGTTGGGCGAAGGAGCCTGCAGCCCGGTTGCGCATGACGATCTCCAGGGGGAACATGTCCAGCCGACGGTTGAGCTGTTCGGTATCCGAGATGCTGCGTACGAAGTGGCTGGGGATGCCCCGGCGGGCCAGCAGGGAGAATATCACCGTGGTGATCCTGTTGTTCAGTCTGGCCTTGCCTTCGATATTGGCCTTCTTGGCCCCGTTCCCCGCGGTGGCCTGGTCTGTGTACTCGACCCAGAGTATGTCCGGGTCATCCGTCTCGTACAGTTTCTTGGCCTTGCCTTGATAGCGCATTCCCAACTTTTCCACTGTTCGCCTTCCTCGAGTTTGTTGCGAATTGGAAACTTCTGCACTGCTTGGGACACGACCACCATAGCAAGCCCGGGTTACATCCCCGTTCCCACCCGGGGTTTCAGATCGCGGACCACGGCTTCGGCACGTTCGGTGGCAGTCTGTAGATCCGGCCCCAGGGCCAGGGCCACGCCCATGCGGCGCAGGCCATGCACTTCGGGCTTGGAGAAGATGCGCAGATCAGTGCCTGGGTGGTCCAGGGCCTGCGGCAGGCCTTGGAAGCTGACCGGTCCCTGGCCCCTGACCAGGATGGGTCGGCTGACCGCGCATGTGCCTTCCGGCAGATTCAGGGCCAGATCCTCCTGGTGGACGGGAATGCCGAGGATGGCCCGGGCATGAAGGTCGAATTCGCTCAGCCGCTGGGAGATCATGGTCACCATGCCGGTGTCATGCGGGCGGGGGGCCACCTCGTTGAAGAGGAGCGACCCGTCGCGTAGGACGAAGATCTCCACACCGTAGATCCCCCAACCAGTCTCGCCACTCTGGCGGGCCAGGGAGGTCATGGCACCAACCAGCCGGGTGGCCATACTCCGGGCCTGCTGTAAGATGTCGGGATTGAGCTCCGCCGGTTGCCAGGAGAGGCGATAGTCCCCATCCTCCTGCCGTTGGCCGATGGGCGTGCAAGTGGCCACGCCGGCAGAGGAAGCCAGGGTCAGAACAGTCAGCTCATGGGCCAGTGGGGCCAGAGCCTCCACAATGACCTCGGCCTTGCCCTGGTGCCTGGTGGCCGCCCGGCCCTGGGTCAGTGCCGAATTCCAGGCTTGCGGCAAGTCCTCCTTGCTTCGCACCAGGGTTTGTCCGTGGCCGGAGGAGCTCATCAGGGGTTTGACCATGCAAGGGTAGCCCACCTGATCCGCCGCGCTGGCCAGCTCTTCGGGTGAGTCGGCGAATCGGTAGGGGGTGGTGGGCAGGCCCACCTGCTCGTGGGCGAAGACGCGCAGGGCCCGGCGGTCCATACACATGGCCGCCAGTGGGGCGGCAGGCACCACCTGGATGCCCCGGGCCGCGGCGCCGACCAGGCGGTCTGTGGCGATGGCCTCGACCTCTGGCACGATCAAATCAGGCTGGACCTTGTCGATCAGGTCCTCCAGGGCCTGCGGATCACTCATCTTCACCTGGTAGCCGGCATGGGCCACCTGGGTGGCCGGTGCGCCAGGGTAGGAGTCCGCCGCACCTACCCATGCACCCAGCCGCATCAGGCTGATGGCAATCTCGCGGCCGAGTTCGCCGGCTCCCAGGAGAAGGACTCGTGTAGGTCTTGGCCCCAGAGGAGAGCCGAACGGTCGCTCCCCGGGATTGATGGTGTTGATAATCCGCTGCTGACCGGATGCGCTCATACCCACATTCTGCCACCGACCCGTAGACCAAGCAGGCCAAGTATCGATACATGCCTATAAACGACATCTATAGAGGCCTTCTTGTCCACTGGCCGCCGGGACGATTACCATGTCATGCAGTCGACCAGGGAAGGCGGGAACGTGAGCGAGCGGACACCGGCGGTGCGGATGGAGCACCTGACCAAGACCTATCACAGCGACGACGACGAAGACAAGACGGCACTGGCCGACATCGATCTGACCGTCGAGACCGGGGATATTTTTGGCATCATCGGACTGAGTGGGGCGGGCAAGTCCACTCTGGTCCGCTGCATCAACGGGCTGGAGGATTACGACTCGGGCAGCGTCAAGGTTCGCGGCCGTGAGGTCAAGGATCTGTCACCGGCTGAGTTGAGGGACTTGAGGCGTCGTACCGGCATGATCTTCCAGCACTTCAACCTGATGCCCTCCAGGACGGTGGCCGACAATGTGGGTCTTCCCCTGCGGGGGAGCGGACGCGACCGTGCCTCTCGACGGGCCCGGGTGTCGGAGCTTCTGGAACTGGTAGGGCTGACCGAGCTGGCCGACCACTATCCCGCTGAGCTCTCCGGCGGCCAGCAGCAGCGCGTGGCCATCGCCCGGGCCCTGGCCAACGAGCCGGATATCCTGCTCAGTGATGAGGCCACCAGCGCACTGGATCCGACCACCACACGCTCCATTCTTCAGCTGCTGCGTGACCTGCACGACCAGCTGGGCATCACCGTGGTCATGATCACCCATGAGATGTCGGTCATCCGGCAGATCTGCAACCGGGTGGCGGTCATCGACCAGGGTGTCATCGTGGAGCAGGGCAGGGTCTTCGACGTCTTTGCAGATCCCAAGGCCCAGCTGACCAAATCCTTCGTGGCCACAACCTCCAACCTGGACAAGGTCAAGGATCTGATGGCCGCCGATTCGCCCCTGGTGGCCCTGGAGCCCGGGCAGATCCTCATGCGCATGTCCTATGTCTCCAAGGAGGTATCCGAGGCCCTGGTCTCCACCATCAGCCGTCGCTACAATCTGGACGTCAACATCATCTTCGGCGACATCGATGTGGTGGAGGGGGCGCCCCTGGGTGGACTGGTGGTCAGGATGGGCGGCGACGCTGAAAATATCCGCCAGGCCATGGAATACCTGCGCTCGCGCAACATCGGAATCGAGGTTCTCAAGTCATGACGTCCCTGCTTACCACCTGGTTCCCCAACGTCATGAGCCGGCTGCCGGAGTTCTTCAGCAGTATGGTTCAGACCCTGGTCATGGTCGGCGTCTCCGGGGTGATCTCCTTCCTGCTGGCTCTGGTCATCGGGGTGGGACTGATCATCAGCCGACGCGATGGCATCCGTCGCAACGGCCTGGTCTTCACCATCCTGGACAAGCTGATCGACCTTTTCCGCTCCATCCCCTTCATCATTCTGGCGGCGGCCCTGGTTCCGGTCACCAGGATGCTCATGGGCACGGCCATCGGGCCCAAGGGGGCGATCTTTCCCCTGGTCGTGGGCATCACGCCCTTCTTTTCCCGGCAGATCGAGTCGGCCCTTGCCGGTCTGGACCCTGGGTACGTCGAGGCGGCGGAGTCCATGGGCATGACCACCTGGCAGATCATCTGGCATGTCTACCTGCGTGAGGGCATCCCCTCCATCATCCGGGTGACCACCATCACCATCGTCAGCCTGGTGGGCGAGACCGCGACCGTGGGCATCGTGGGCGGCGGCGGTCTGGGCGACTTTGCCATTCGCCTGGGCTACCAGCGGTCCATGAACGACGTGACCATCGCCACCATCATCGTTCTGGTCATCTTCATCGCCCTGATCGAACTGTTCGGCCGGCTTCTGGCCGAGGTCGTCGAACACTGAACAACCCGGGAAAGGTCAGATTATCGTGGTCGGTCGTAGTCACGTCGGCAAAAAGAACAGAGCCAAGGTCCAGCTGGCGGCGCTCAGCCTGGTCATCGTCCTCCTGCTGGCGCTGGTGGTTGGCACCGATGTCCGCCTGAACCAGGTGGGTGCCGATGTCAAGGTCGTCAAGGTCGGGGTCATCGGCAGCTCGGACGATCAGATCTGGAAGGCCGTCCAGGCGGAGCTGGATCGGCGGGGCGAACGCATCAGGATCGAGCTCAAGCCCTTCCAGGATGCCATCTACGTCAACCAGGCCACGTCCAACCGCGAGGTGGACTTCAACGCCGCACAGCATTACGCATACTTGGAGGACGACGTGAAGACCAACCACTACCAGCTGGCCGTGCTTGGCAATACCTACATCTCGCCCATGAACCTCTATTCGCAGCGCTATGCCAAGCCCTCACAGTTCCAGGACGGCGACCGGGTGGCCATCCCCAACAACGCCACCAACATGGGCCGGGCCCTGAAGGTCCTTGCCGATGCCAAGCTGATCGGTCTGCGCGATCCCAAGGCCACCAACCCGCTGCCCGAGGATGTGGTGGACAATCCCAAGCATCTGCGCATCGAGCAGGTGGATCCGGCCGGTATCCTCAACCTGCTGCCTGACTATGCGGGCGGGGTCACCAATGCCAACTTCGTGGTCGACGCAGGTCGCAGCGTGCACGATGCCATCCACGAGGTTCCCTACGATCTGCAGAACCCGGCCAACAAGCCTTACATCAACATCATCGTCACCACCAAGGATCAGCGGGACAACCCCACCTACGCCGCGGTGGTGCGCGCCTACCATTCCAAGCCCGTGGCCGACACCATCGTCCGTGTCTACAAGGGCGCCTGCCTGCCGGCCTTCAAGGTTTCCTGATGCGATAGGTTCCAGCAATGAAGGAGGACGGATATGAGCACCAGAAGAACCAAGGCCAAACGAGAGCTGGCGGCTGTCTCGGTCGTCATCCTGGTGGTAGCCGTCCTGATGGGAGTGGCCTATGTCAAGGTCAACCAGCCCGACCGCGGCCAGCGGGAGATCAGCATCGGCCTGGTAGGCGATGCCGATGAGGAAATCTGGAAGGCCGTTCAGCACGAACTGGACCAGCGCCGGGCCGGCATAAAAATCAAGCTCCGGTCCTTCCAATATGGGCGTTACGCCAATCAGGCGCTGGCCAATGGGGAGATCGACCTGAATGCCTTCCAGCACTACGCCTTTCTGGAGCAGGAGTCCAAGCAGCACGGGTACCGGTTCGCAGCCATCGGCGACACTTACATCTCACCCCTCAACCTCTACTCAAAGAAGTACCGGAGCGTTGACCAGATTGGCTATGGCGAGCGTCTGGCCATACCCAGTGATCCCATCGATCTGGGCCGCTCCCTGAAGGTGCTTGCCAGCGCCGGGCTGATCGGGTTGCGCGACCCCAAGGCCACCACGCCGGTTCCTGAAGACATCGTCGACAATCCGCGCGGGCTGATCCTGGACCAGGTAGATCCTCCGGGGATTGTCAAGGTTCTGCCCGACTATGCGGCCGGCATCACCAACACCAATTTCATTCTGGATGCCGGCATGAAAATCCAGGATGCCATCTACCAGGTGCCCGGCGATCTCAAATCGCCAGCCAATCACCCCTATGTCAACATCATCGTGGCCAGGCAGGCCGACAAGAACGACCCCGCCTACAAGTCCCTGGTTGCCGCCTACCACAGCCGATATGTGGCTGACGCCATCAACCGCTACTACCGTGGGGCAGCCGTCCCGGCCTTCTCCTACTAATATTGGGTGCAATCGGGTCGTCGCCCTGTCTTGGTCCGGCCCGAAGCTGCTGATGATGGACAGCGGAGGGAGCGCTGATGAGGGATCATGATCGCCTGACGCTGGCCCTGGTTCTGGACTCCTTCGGCAACAGGGGTAATGGGACCTCCAACTCCGCCATCCAATACGCCCAGGGTCTGGAAGCGTTGGGACACCGGGTCCGTCTGGTGGGGGTGGGTTCGACCGACTATCCGGCGCGGGTGCATCGAATTCCTCTGGTCTCACGTGTGGCGGCCAGGCAACAGATGAGCTTCGCTTGTGCTGATCCGGATCTCTTCCGAAGAGCCTTTGCCGGTGTGGATCTGGTTCATATTTACGAACCTTTCGCCTTCGGCCGCGCCGCCCTGTCCCAAGCTAGATCCATGGGCATACCGGTGACAGCCGGCTTTCACATTCAGCCTGAGAACATCACCTATTCCTCTGGCCCATTGCGTTACCTGCCCGGGGTGGATGCGGCCATTTACAGGCTGTTTCGGTTCTGGCTCTACGACCATGTCAGACACATCCACGTTCCCACCCAGCTGACGGCCGACCTGCTGCGCTCGCATGGGTACAAGGCCTGCCTGCACGTCATATCCAACGGGTACCAGCCCAGGTTCAACCCTGGTGACCGATATGAGCGGGACCGATACGAACGGCAGCGATCCGGTCGGCTGATCCAGGTTGTGGCCTCTGGCAGGCTAGCCCGGGAAAAGGACCATCTGACTTTGATCCGTGCCTTGGCCCTGTGCAGGAACAGACGCAGGATCCGTCTGACCATAGCTGGCACAGGACCCATGGAGCGCCGACTGAAGGCAGAAGCCGCCCGGCAACTGGACGGCATGCAGGTCTCTATTGGATTCCATCAGAACGCGACCATGCCCGATCTGCTCAGGCAGGCCGACCTGCTGGTTCACCCATCAATAGCGGATCTGGAATCGGTCAGCGTCCTGGAGGGGATGGCCTGCGGCGCAGTCCCGGTTATCGCCCGATCCAGCCTGAGCGCCGCCGGTCATTTCGCCTTGACGCAGCATTCGCTCTTCCCGGTCGGTAAGGCTCAGGCGCTAGCTTCGCAAATCGACTGGTGGGTAGACCATCCTCATGCCCTTTCAGTCTGGTCCAGTCGCTATGCCGAACATACCAAGGAACATTACTCACTGGACGCCTCCGTCAGGGCCTTTGCCCATATGGCCGTGCAGGCCGTCAGCGATCAGGAGCCGGGCCGGGTATAGGCCTGACCTGGCTTAGATCTCCTGCTTGGATATGATCAGAGCCGATCCGAAGATGGCCACCAGGACCACGCCTGCGGATACTCCGGCATAGATCCAGGCCTGATCAGCCTTCAGAGTGTTAAGGATGATCTGTTCGCCGAACCCGACGAAGTCGAGGTATTTCAGCCATTGCCATTTCGCAGTCAACTCCACGAGGCCGATCAGCATGGGCCATATCACGATCACCACCGCTGGGATGACCAGGGATTTGGTAAGGATCAATAGGATAATGCCCAGGCTGATGATGACGGAGATGCAGAAGCTGACCGATAGGGTCATGACGGCCACATCCTTGCATAGGATGCCCCAACCGGCTCCAGGTTTCCTTCCTAGGGCCAGTCCGGTCAGCAGAATAGCGACGAAGTAGCACAGGGTCAAAAGGATGATGTCAGTCAGGATGGTCACATACTTGCCGAGGATGAACTGTATGCGCGAGATGCCCGATGTCAGCGTGTTCTTCAGAGTGTGCTGGCTGTATTCCGCACCAATGACAATGACGAAGACCGCGATGTAAAAGTAGATTAGAGACGAGGCGGAGGCGACACCTGCTTGCAGGCCTGTCCTAATGGTCCAGCTTTGCCCTGCGATTTCCGACAGTTTATGAGCGTATTCTTCGCCTTCGGTGGTGATTCCTATGGTCGTCTTGCCCCATGTGGTCACTATGCCGAGTGCCACAGTGGCAATCAGCAGAATCAGCATGCCGATGGAACGTCGCTGCCTGTAAAAGTCGGCCCTGATTTGGTTAATCATTGTTGTTTCCTCGACTCTTGAGAATCCTTGTTGAGCAGATCTGTGAAATATTCCTCCAACGATCCCTTCTGCTGGCTGATTTGATTGACCAGGATGCCTTCCTGAACCAGAAGTCTGTTGATGGGGCCCGGCTCCAGGTTCTCCTGCCTGATCAGAATCTGATGGTCGTCAAGGACTTGGAAGGGGCCGATTCCCCGGCGATCCAGGATCATGGCGGCCCTGGAGCTCTGGTCCACGTCTATCAACAGTCCATTTTGATTGATCCGGTCCAGTTCATCCTTGTTTACTTCCTTGATCAGGCGACCGTGGCTGATGAACCCGAACCGGGAGGAGACCAGGTAGAGTTCGCTCAGAATGTGACTGGAAATGAGGATGGTCGTCCGGCGCTCCTTGTTGAGCCTGTCCAGGAGTGTTCTGAATTCCATGATTCCTCCCGGGTCCAGGCCGTTGATGGGTTCGTCCAGAATCAGGAAATCGGGTCGGGTGAGGATGGCCATGGCCAACCCCAGGCGCTGACGCTGGCCCAGAGAGAGGTGACCGGCACGAGTCTTGGCCTTTTCGCTCAGGCCGACGAAGTCGATGGTCTGAGCGATGGCCTTGTCGTCGGTCAGCCCGTGCTGGATGGCTGTCAGTTCCATGTTCTGGCTGACGGTGAGTTTTTTAAAGGCGGCCGGAGCCTCAATGATCGAGCCTATTCTCCTCAGTATCCGGCTGTCCTTGCCAATTGTGTGCCCCATCAGCCTTATGGTTCCCTCCTGGATGGGGGAGAGCCCGGTGATCAGACGCATAAGAGTGGTTTTGCCGGCGCCGTTCTCACCGATCAGCCCGTAGACCTCGCCCTTGTTTATGGAAAGGCTGACATCGTCCAGTGCCTGAAAGCGTCCGAACCGTTTGCTGGCATGGCTAATATCCAGAATGGTATCGTCCATGGGGTTCCTTTCTCTATGTCGCTATCAGAGAATCTAAAGTGCCTTTCTTAATTGCATGGCTAAGAAATCATTAAGAATTGCATAAATCCGCTTGGGCGAGACCGGCCTCGTTAGGTGGCTTCAGTAACATGAGAGTGACCTGCGAAAGGAAGACAGTATGCCGACGATTCTGGTCGTGGAGGATCAGGAGGACATCCAGTCCCTGCTCAAGGATGTGCTGGGCGAGACCTACAGGATTATCCAGGCGACGACGGGCGCCCAGGCCTTGGCCCGCTTTCAGCAGGAGGAACCCGACCTGATCCTTCTGGATCTGATGCTCCCTGTAGTCACCGGGGACAGCGTCCTCAAGGCCATCCGGCGTATCTCGTCGGTGCCGGTCATCATCCTCACGGCCATTCAGGATAAGACCAGAACCGTCAGCCTCCTGGAGCAGGGCGCCAATGATTATGTGACCAAGCCTTTCGACATTGACGAGCTCCGCGCTCGTGTCCAGGTCCAGCTGCGCCAATCCGGGGCACTGAAAGCCGATGCGGATGCAGCAGGTGAATCCGACGCCAAGATTTGTTTTCAGGGGATCGAGCTGGACCGGATGGAGCACACGGTCAGCGTTGATGGGCACAGGGTCGAACTGGCATGCAAGGAATTCGCCATCCTTGAGCTTCTGATGGACCATCCACATCGGGTCTTCGAGAAGGAGGATCTCTATCGGCAGGTTTGGAACCAGCCATACATCAATGCCGAGAATACTCTCAATGTGCACCTGAGCACCTTGCGGACCAGTCTGAACAGATACGCCGGCAGTCAGCGCTACATCGTGTCGGTCTGGGGCATCGGCGTTCGCCTGGTCTGAATTCGGATGGAAGAAAGAACGATGAATAAGGGTCGTCGGAGGTGAATTCGTGAAGGTGGCCGCACTTGTTTTGGGTCTTGTCGCCCTCGCCCTGGCGATTGGCCTGATAATGCTGATTACCGACCTCAAACGGATCAGTGATGATCTGGACTTCATCAACCATGCCGACACTAATGCCTTGGTAACCACTGGGTCCAATATCGGGCTCATCCGCACTCTGGCGGATAGGATCAACGCCGTTCTGAACAAGACCAGACGGCTGCAGATCACCCAGGCTGAGCAGAACAAGCAAGTCCGGCAGATGCTGACCAACCTAACCCATGACATCAAGACCCCGCTGACCGTGGCCAGGGGATACGCCCAGCTGCTCAAGGAGGGATCGGCTGATCAGGAGCAATTGGGTAAGATCCTCAACAACCTGCAATCGGTGGATCACTATCTGCATTACCTGATGGATTTCAATCTGATACAGGAGAAGAGCGTGAGCCTGGATCTGACCAGGGTGAACCTATCGGCATTGGTTCAGCAGGAGCTCTTCAATGCCTTCGATTCTCTGACCGCGCGGTCCGTCACGGTGGAGCCCAGAATTCAAACTGGTGTGGAAATTACGACGGATCAGATCATGATGAGTCGAATAATTCAGAACCTGATTGGCAACTGGCTCAAGTATGCGGAGGAATCAGCCTGGGTGGACCTGCACAAGAGTGAAGATGGACGAATTCATTTGGTCTTCGGCAACAAAACTACGGGCGAAGCAGTCGATGTGGACAGGCTCATGGAACGGTTCCAGACCGATGACCAATCACGGACCAAGATCAGAAGCACAGGCCTGGGTCTCAGTATTGTCGATTCCCTGGTGGATTCGCTGGGCGGCTCCATGCGGCTGGAATCCGCCAACGGTATTTTCCTCGTCCACTTGCTGCTGAGCGATGCCCCGCGATCGAGAGAGCTGTATCTCGTTCGGGTTTAAGACCCCTTGGAGAGGTGCTGTGACCTGTCGCGTCCTCTATGACAAGATCGTGACAGGCCACCGAGTGTGCGTAGGTGGAAAAATGGGGTCAGCGCATGAGTCTGAGATTTCTTGAATCTGATCGTGCTTGAATCCGACTGGCAGATAAGCCGTTTCTCCGCCTACGCACAAGGGAAAATCAAGCCTTGGCGTGGGGGACTATAACCGCTCTGGCCGAGAGCTTGTTGTCGACCAGCTTGTGGTAGGCATCCAGGGCATTGTCCAGCGAGTAGGTTTCGATCTCGGTCTCGATCTGGCCGTTGCGATACATGTTGGCCACATCGTAGAGCTCAGGGATGGAGCCCCAGTAAACGCCAAGCAGCTCCTGCTCCCAGGGCTTGGAGTACCAGTCGTACTCCGCCTTGCCGCCGGCGATGCCGACCACGGTCACCCGGGATCCCGGGCCGCCCGAAGCCTGTGCGGCAGCGATGGTCGGGGCCACACCCACGAAATCGAAGGCAGCATCCACGCCCTCGCCATGGGTGATCTTCCTGATGTTCTCCACCTGGTGCTCGTCGCTGACCACAGGGATGGCACCCTTGGCTTCAGCCTTGGCCAGGGCCTCAGGCTTGGTGTCTGTGGCGATCACCGTGGCGCCGGTCAGTGCGTGAAGAATCTGAATGGCAATCTGGCCCAGTCCGCCGAGGCCAATGACCAGAGCATACTTTCCGCCACCATTGAGGTGAGGCATGGCAGCCCGGATGGCGTGGTAAGGAGTCAGGGCAGCGTCAGCCAGGGGTGCTGCGCCGATTGGATCCGCATCTCCCAAAGGCACCAGGTTGCGGGCCGGGACGGTCATGTATTCGGCCATGCCGCCGTCGCGTCCCAGTCCCAGGGCCAGTGACTTATTGGTCGCGGCGCTGGAGCAGTAGTTCTCCTGTCCCGCTACGCAGTGAGGGCAGTGGCCGCATCCGGTGGGCCCATAGACGATGTAGGCATCGCCCTTCTTGAAGCCTGTGACATCGGGTCCTACCTCTTCGACCCAGCCGGTGGTCTCATGCCCCAGAATGAACGGCGGCTTGGTGTGGCTGCCGGTTTCGGGGGTGTAGTCATGGAAGACTGAGACGTCTGAATGGCAGCAACCTGCCCCAGCCACCTTGAGCAGAACCTCGCCGCTCCCGGGAGTCGGTTCCGGCACTTCCTTGAGGGTGGGGAAGGTGTTGAATTCTTCGAAAACAACGGCTTTCATAAGTTTCCTTTCATCGTTGAAGCATTTCCGCCCCTATGCTCAGAGCGGAGGTGTGTGCATCAGCATCGTTGCAATAAAAATCTTACTGAAGACCAACTTCGCACTCACCCGAACGAGTGTGATATGTCCAACAATGTGGGATTGGCCGTGTTTACGGGACGGATGAAAAATTCTCGTATATATACGAATACCCCTCCCCTCAGGATGACCAGCAGTGGGAGGGGTGGCAAGATGACCTTGGTTTGCCTGGGTTTAGCTTGAGCGGCTTTTACAGCAGATTGATCAGAGCCTGGGTGTCTTCGACTGTCGTCGCCCAGGAGGTGGCCAGCCGGATCACCGTGTGGGTGGCATCGCTGCGTTCCCAGAAATCGAAGGCGACCTGTTTGGACAGCTCCTCCATGCGCTCATTGTCCAAGCGGACGAAGGTCTGATTGGTGGGGGAGTCCATGACGATCTGATATCCCTTCTCGCGCAGGGCCTTCTTGATCATCGCTGCCGTCTGTATGGCGTTGCGGCTGATTCGTGAGTAGAGGTCGTCGGTAAAGAGGGCATCGAACTGCACCCCCAGGAGCCTTCCCTTGGCCAGGAGTGCACCCCTCCTTTTGATCATGGTGTTGAAATGTTCGGGGGCATTCCCCCTGGGGAAGACCACCGCTTCGCCACAGAGTGCTCCGACCTTGGTCCCGCCGATGTAGAAGACGTCGCAGAGACGGGCTATGTCCGTCAGGTCGACGTCGGTTCCGGGGGCAACCAACCCGTATCCCAGCCTGGCCCCGTCCAGGTATAGCGGAATCTTGTGCTCTCGACAGATTTGCGAGAGATCCTCCAACTCCTGGCTGGTGTAGAGGGTTCCATACTCAGTGGGGTGGGAAATGTAGACCATGCCGGGGAAAACCATTTGCTCATGGTTTCCGTCTGCATAGAAGCCTTCCAGAAAAGCGTTGAGATCCTCTGCGCGAATCTTGCCCTGTTCGCCGGGAATGGCCAGGACCTTGTGGCCAACAGCTTCAATGGCTCCAGCCTCGTGGACGTTGACGTGGCCCGTGTCCGCGGCGACCACTCCCTGATAGGACTTCAGTAGGCAGGAGGTGACGACCTGGTTGGTCTGGGTTCCACCGGTCAGGAAATACACCTGCGCTTGCGGGCAGCCACAGGCTTGGGCGATCTTCTGAGCGGCGGAGAGGCAGTACCGATCCTTGCCGTAGCCGGGAAGGTGCTCCATGTTGGTATCAATCAGCCGTTGCAAGACCTCGGGATGGGCGCCCTCGGAATAGTCGTTGACGAATGACAGCATGCGGGTCCTTCCTGTTCGAGGATGATTGGCTCCGGACCAGCCAAGCCGATCCGGAGCCATGGTTCTCACTACAGCATATGCGACGTGTCGCCCATCAGATACTCAGGCGATGAGTTCCTTGACGGATGCAATGATCGCTTGCAGGCTGACCTTGGCGTCGTTGAAGAGCATCTGCGTGTTTGGATTGAAGTAGAGCTCGTTCTCGATGCCGGCATACCCCTTACCTCTGCCTCGCTTGAGGACGACGACATGCTGGGCCTTGTCAACGTCCAGGATGGGCATGCCGGAGACTGCGGTCCCCGGTCGGCGGGCTGCCGGGTTGGTCACGTCATTGGCGCCGACCACCAAGGCGACGTTGGCTGATGGGAATTGGGGGTTGATGTCATCAAGGTCGATCAATTCCTCATAGGGAACGTTGGCCTCGGCCAGGAGGACGTTCATGTGTCCGGGCATACGGCCGGCCACCGGATGGATGGCATAGGATACATCCACGCCACGGCCCTTGAGCAGTTCGCCTAGGTCGGCCAGTTCGCGTTGGGCTTGGGCCTGAGCCAGACCAAAGCCGGGGACGAAGATGACCTTGTCGGCATAGACCAGCTGAACGGCCACATCGTCGGGTGTGGTCTCCCTCATGGTTCCTTGGGCGGTCGGATCAAGGGCGGCACTGGTCGAGGAGCTCCCGAATCCTCCTGCCAGGACGCTCAGGAGCGGCCTGTTCATGGCTTGGGCCATCAGGACGGATAGGGTGGCACCTGCTGCGCCGACCAAAGCGCCTGCCACAATCAGAGCCACATTGTCAATGGCCAGGCCGTTCATGGCTACAGCTGTGCCCGTGCAGGCGTTCAAAACAGAGATGACCACTGGCATGTCGGCGCCGCCGATGGGGATGACGAAAACCAGTCCGTAGCATAGGGCGAAGATGGCTGTGAGGATGGCCCACAGGGTCCGATTGACAGGATTCAGGCAGAGCATGACCAGGCAGAGGACCGTCAACAGGGCGAAAAGCACATTCCAGACAGCCTTTGCTGGCAGCTTCAGGTTTTTGATCAGGCTGATGCCCTGGAGCTTGCCGGCAGCTATCAGGGAGCCGGTGAAGGTGATGGAACCGATGACTACGCCCAGGCCGGCGGTGATCAGCACTACCAGAGTCGGTGTGCCCTCTGAAGTCAATATGTCGTTTAGGGCGACCAGGGCTGCAGCGCCGCCGCCGACCGTGTTGAAGACGGAAACCAGCTGAGGCATGTCCGTCATTTTGACCTTTTTGGCTGAGTAGACCCCTGCTGCAGATCCGATCAGAATGCCGAGCACGAGCAGAACGATGGCCAGGGAGGAGGTGAAACCGGTGGCGAACAGGTGGATGAAGGCCATGGCCACGGCGATGACCATGCCTGCTGCTGAAATCCGATTGCCTGTACGGGCCGTCTTGGGGGAATTCATGTAGTGCAGGCCCATGACGAACATGACCGAGGAAAGGAGGTAGACGAACCAGGTGATGATGTCGAGGGTATTCACTTGTCGGCTCCCTCGTTCTTGGCGGTCTGAGTCGTGACGGACGAAGCCTGTTCGTCCTGGCTGGCCTTATCCTTCCCCTTATCGGGTTTTGAGGACTTGAACATTTCCAGCATCCTGTCGGTCACCACGTAGCCGCCCACCACGTTCATGGCGCCAAGGACGGCAGCCAGGAATATAAGTACGTAGGAAAGAGGGGAGTGAGCCTCCGCCGCGATGATGACCACCCCGACGATCACAATGCCATGAATGGAGTTGGCACCCGACATGAGCGGTGTGTGAAGCGTGGCCGGAACCTTGCCAATCACCTCCACGCCGATCAGCAGGGCCAGAATGAAAAGCGTAATTGCTATGACCAAAGAATTCATTGCTCCTGACCTTTCTCCCCGGTCTCTTCGGCATCTGGAACATCCGTGCTCCCATGTGTGCCGGATTCGGCTGCTCCAGTTACAACCAGTGCTTGATCGATCTCGTCGTCCGCTTTGATGCTGAGCGCGCCATCGCGAAGGAAGTGCACCAGCACGTCCGCTACATTTCTGGACAGAAGGTTGGAAGCCGTCGTGGCTACGCCGCTGGCCAGGTATGGTGCTCCGATCATGATGACACCCTTGTCGGTGGTCCTGGTCCCCACCTGTGAACCCTCGACATTGCCGCCCAGGTCGCTGGCAGCGCAATCCACGACCACGGCTCCGGGATGCAGGTTGGCCACACCCTTGGCGCTCAGGAGGCGAGGGGGCTTTCCACCCGGAACCTTGGCTGTGGTGATGACCACATCGAAGCCGGCCGCTTTGGCATCCACCGCAGCCTGCTGCTGGGACTGCTCCTGATCGGTCAGTTGCCGCGCATAGCCGCCCTGGCCCTGTCCCTTGGAGAAGTCCAGTCCCAGGTCGAGGAACTTGGCTCCCAAGGATTCCACCTCCTGCCTGGAAGCGGGTCTGACATCATAGGCGGTGACCACGGCTCCCAGACGTTTTGCGGTCCCGATGGCCTGCAAGCCTGCAATCCCCGCACCCAGGACCAGGACCTTGGCTGGTCGGATGGTTCCTGCTGCAGTGGTCATCATGGGGAAGAAGGATCCATAGGCATCGGCAGCCACCAGTGCCGCCTTGTATCCCATGACCGAGTTCTGCGAGGTCAGCTCATCCATGGACTGGGCGGAGCTGAGCTGTCGGGGGAGGCGCTCCATAGCGATTCCTGTAAGCCCGGCCGCCTCCAAGCACTTGATGTAGTCGCTGTCGGTCAAAGACCCCAACATGCCGATGATCCATGTTCCGGCTGGAATCCGCTTCAGCAAGGAGCCAACCGGTCTGTTGACAAACCCCAGGACCTGTGATTTGGATAGGACGGTATCCCTGTCGGTGACTGTGGCTCCCGTCTGCTGGTAGTCCTCATCCCGGAAGCCGGCTTGAGCCCCGGCCCCGGACTCCAGTAGGCAGGTAATATCTTGCCTGGTCAGCCGGGTCACGATGTCAGGGGTCAGAGCCACGCGCGACTCCTCCTCGTCTGTTTCCTTGAGGACCCCGAAGGTTACGTGAGGTTGTTCTGGTCCACTCATGTCTTTCCTTTTCCAAGCACAACTGTGTGTAAGTAATTTCATCAATGATTCTAGTGGCTGATTGTTGCTACTGGGAGGTCAACATAACTGTTATGCGAATGTGTTTTATAAGTATCAGCCGGGGAGAAACCAAGTTCAAGGTACCTTGTAAGGTGTCTTGCTAAAGCGGATGAAAAATAGAAAAAGTAAAAAGCCATGCTCGCCTAGTTGAGACCATGCAGCTCATGGATTGTCTGAAGAGTGGTTTTGCGGTTTTCATGCCGGATTTTTTTGTAGGCCGGTTGGCATGGTTAATGGCATCGCGGTCGGTGTCAAGCTGCAGCAGAGGGACATGATCATGCAGGGGTGCCACGCATCTTTAAAAATGATGAGTGGCACCCTGAGGCGGAAGGCCTTGACGAACAGAACGTTGTGGCAATTTCACATCCACGGCCGGTCATTCGGCCTTTCTGGTCTTCTGTGCCGTTTCAGATCCATGCTCGCCGCAGTGCCTTATTCCTTTCCTTCGTGTTGATCATTCGCCGCAGGGTCCTTTGGCTTGGACTGCAGTGGATTGTGATGGTAGATAAGGGCGAAGGCAGCCAGGGTCTCGATCATGCTGGCGACGATCCAGGCTATGACGATGGCGTTCTGATGTTTGCCGACTGTTCCCATGCGGGTGAAGATGAATACATCCATGATGAAGGTCTGCAGAACCAGAAGGACCGTTGCCACAACTACCGTCCTGGTGTGCCTGTCCGTCTCCGTTCCCTCTCCTTCTGGTTTGCCTGGAGACTTGAAGCTGGCATAGGAGAGGAGCCAGATGCCGATTCCAAAGAGGACAGCGGCAAGAGGCAGGGAGAAGAAGATCGGCATGGTGCTCAGGCTGAGGCCCAGAGCTGCGACCAGGACTGCCGAGGCCAGGCCCAGATAGAAGGAATCATGGTTTTTCGCCTTGCGCGGTTTAGGTAAGCTGGCAGCGCTCGTCGGCTGAGATGGCTTGTTGACAGGCTTACTGGGTTGATTCGGCTTGTCGTCAGGGGAGGGGCCATGCTCTTTGTCCGGATGGCCGGCTTTTCCATTGCTGGCGGGTAGAGCCTGTTCCTGCTTATTTTGCATTTCAGGTCTGCTATGGTCAGCGTTCTTGCTGGATGGATCCCTGCCTTCCTTCTCGCCTGTTTGTCCTGATGCAGGCTTGGGCTTGGAAGCATTTTCTGCTTTGCTTTCTTTTCCGCTGTTCGCATTCTCCACAGGTTTCGGCATGCGATTCTTGTCGTTCATTGTTGATTGTTGGGAACTTTCCCGGGTGTCGTTGCTCTGCGAGGAATTGCCTTCGTACCTCTTTTGCTGGTTATCGGGCACCCGCGATTCCTCATGCCTGCCTTGGTTCTTATTTGCACGTTCGTTTCGATTGTTGCTCATCTGACCTCCAGGCTTGTTCTTCCCCATTACTTGTGGCAGGTCATCTGGCGGCCTGCCCATTTTCAGGAAGCAACCTCCGTTGAGGCCAGTGTATGTGTCCTTTTCTTGTAAAAGCGGCATTGACCGGCACTAGGCCAGCATCATTTTGATATCGACTTTTGCGGGTGAAGTGCTGGATTCGTTGCAGTGTATTCAAAGACGAAAGACGTTTGTTTATGGACGTGCAGAATCAGCGGTCATATTCTAGACTTCGACTCTTGACTAGGCTGCTTGTGCACTCTCACGTACTTTTATTCCTCTGCTCATTTTTATGCAGAAGATGTATCCTGCGCCACTATGTTACTGTGGATCAATCAGATGATTGTATATCCTGACTTGTCGAGGGCGTCCAGGGCGGCAGGGAAGTCATCGGCCTTGGTAAGGACATAGTCTGTGTTGTAGGTGGAGACGGCGAAAATACCTATGCCCTTGTCTGCCAGAATTGTGGCAATCGGCGCCAGGATGCCAATGAGCGAAAAATCGAGAATGCCTTGGATGCGGAAGGCCCGCCAGCCGTCGCTGCGTTCCAGGGTCTGGCTGGGAACCATGTTGGCTGGACAGACCAATGAAGCCTCTTGATCGGTTCGCCCTGTAAAAACATAGGGTGAGTTCAGATCAACCCCTGTGTAATTAGCAACTTTGCAGACAGTCAGCTCCGCTTCTATAGGCTGAATGCAGATGCCTTGCCCCTGCCTTGTCGCGGAGCTGCAATTCTTGGTCGTAAGTGACTTGCTTTTTGAGTGGGAACGGGTGAAGGCGTATAGCGCAACTAGGGCCCATCCACACTCAAGGGCAAAAAGGGCCCACTGCCGGTTAGCCAGGGCATCGACGGCCAGCAAGCTTGCGCCAACAAGGTTTAGGATAAGGTTGGCCCGGCTGCTGCCGGGCAGGCCTGGCAGTTGCCGCGAAGCGAAGGCCATGAGCAGCAGCAAAAATCCAAAAAGTGGAACCAGCATGAACAAACCAACCACATCCTTCCACGAGTGACCTAATGAGCGTCGTCGTCAATCCGGGTACGGCGCGTCTCGTCCGGGGAAGGGATGCTTCCGGAAAGACACTGTAGCACCACTGGTAGGAGGCCGAAGGTCTGGTGTGCCGCATATGCAGAAGATGAATGGGCAACCATATACTGCAGGCATTGTACTGTTTTCCCACGCTTTGTTAGATTGCAGGAGGGCATCACCAAGGAGACGATAGCGCATGGAAGACCTGCAACTGAGCAATGGCTTCGAGCTGCCCATATTGGGATACGGAGTCTACCAGATAGATGATTTGGATGAATGCAAGCGTGGGGTGGCGTCGGCCCTCGATGACGGCTACCGCCTTATCGATACGGCCGCCTGCTACGGCAATGAGAGAGCAGTGGGGGATGCTCTGAGTGAAGCCGCCATTCCTCGAGGGGAGGTGAGCATCTCCTCAAAGGTCTGGATTCAGCAAAAGGGTTATGAGGGGACGATACAGTCCTTTGAAAAAACATTGATGAACCTGCAGACGGACTACCTGGATCTGTACCTCATCCATATGCCTTATGGCGATTATCAGGGGTCGTGGAGAGCTATGGAAGACCTGTACGAGCAGGGTCGAGTTCGTGCCATCGGAGTCTGCAATTTTCTGCCTGACCGGCTGATTGATTTGATTCTTTCCAGCCGAATCGCGCCCATGGTCAATCAGATTGAGCTACATCCTTTCACCCAGCAGATCGCACTTCGAAAGGTCATGGCCGAGCAGGGGGTTGCACCCATGGCCTGGGCGCCCCTGGCTGAGGGTCGTCGGGGCATTTTCGACAATCCTGTCCTCAAGCGTATTGGTCAGCGCTATGGCAAGACCCCGGCCCAGGTGGTATTGCGTTGGCTGACCCAGCAGGGGATATGCGCCATCCCGAAATCCGTGCATGAGGAACGGATTCGTGAGAACCACAATATTGCAGATTTCAGTCTTGATGATGACGATATGCATGACATCAGTGCTATGGATACGGGAGTGCCGCTCATTCTTGATGTGGATACGCCCGAGGAGGCTACACGTCTGCATGGGATATCCCATACACAGTGACTGAGGCTCGCTGAGTCGATAAGACGAGGGCGCCCGCACTTGAAGATTCCAGTGTGGAAGCCCTCGTCCTGATATCAGGGATCGTCGCTGAGGCTTATTGTGCTGGCCAGTCGTCTTGCAGACGGCTCAAATAATCCTTGGCTGCCTTTTCCAGGTTCTGATCGCTCATGCCTGAGCTGACTCCTGTGAGAATAAAGGGCTTCCGATAGACGGTTCCGATGAGATTGCTGGTAGCTTTGAACGGAGCCAGGAGCTCGTCCACCGTATAGCCGAATTCACCCTCATGGTGATAGTTCTCTCCAGCAGAGCCGACCGAGACGGCGAGCATGAGTTCCTTGCCTTTCAGGGCATCGCCGTGGGTACCGTAGGCCCATCCGTAGGTGAGCACCAGGTCTTCCCACTCTTTGAGCAGGGGAGGGCAGCTGTACCAGTACATGGGAAACTGCCAAACCAGACGGTCGCAGCCTTTGACGAATGCTTGTTCGCCGGGAATGTCGATTTGACCTGAGCGCAAGGCAGCGTATTCGTCCCGGACCAGGATGCCCTCATCATCATGCCCCATGGCTTCCCGCATGAGGCGGGCGTTGATCCGTGAGGCTTCCATATGGGGGTGGAAGACCAGGACCGCCGTCTTGGTGTTTTGTTCCATTCCTTGCTCTCCTTCAGTCATCATTTTGCCAGATTTGCTTGGCACGGTTGAAGACCGACCAGGCCTTCGGCCAGCCTGCGTAGAAGGCCAGATGGGTAATTTCCGCTACTATCTCGTCCTTGGTGATGCCGTTCTTTTTTCCGATGTTCAGATGAGCGTCGAGCTGTTCTGTGCTGCCCATGGCAATCAATGCAGCTATGGTGATCATGCTTCTGTCGTGTGCAGACAGTGCTTGTTCATCAGCCCAGACTTCGCCGAATGGAACATCGTCATTCAGAGCTGCGAACTGAGGTGCGAATTCACCCAACTGCTCTCTTCCTGCTGTTTGTTTTGTGGCCATGATCTTCTCTTCCTTGCTGACTGTATGATGGTCCAAGACGCAGGTTCACTGCTGTCTTGGATGTGAACGGCAACAGTCTAGGGCTCTCGAAACGGTATGTATAATGCTGATTGCTTATATGTAGGTATTCGTTTTTTGCATGGGTTTATTGTCATGCCTCTGCCCGATCGGTTTCTTTTTGGCTCGGGTAGAGGACTTGTCTGTTGTGGCAATGGGTCGCCTTCTTTGCTGGCTGCAATGCCGCTTTTTGGCTTGCGGGGGTATAGGCTGTCTTTTGGGTTGTTCTGCGATCGGAGTTGAGTAAATGAGGATCACTGGTTTGGATCATCTGGTCATCACAGTGCGGGATGTCGATGCGACCTGCGCCTTTTACCGTGATGTGCTGGGCATGCAGGTGCGGATGTTCGGCGATGGGCGGTTGGCGTTGAGATTCGGCCGGCAGAAGATCAACATTCATGAGGCCGGCCACGAGATTGACCCTAAGGCGGACAGGCCTACGCCCGGCTCTGCTGATTTGTGTTTGCTGGTGGAGGATCCGCTGGATGATGTGGTTGCCGCGCTCCGTGAGCATCGTGTCGACTATCTGGGTCCGGTCAGCAGGACCGGCGCCCATGGGGCCATCACCTCGGTGTATGTCAGGGATCCCGACAGGAACCTGATCGAGCTTTCCAGATACGACCAGGACTGATACTGGAGAAGAACCGGATGCACCAGCGCATGCATCCTGCGGCTAGATTCTCTGAGCCGGTGGTTCGATAAGTGCAGGTTGGATTTCGTGTTTCTGTTTATATTCCGAGTCGAATCATAGGGTTTTCCCGGCTTATGCCGATTTGCAGGCGTTTTCTGTTCCAATCTGCCTTCGTAATATTTCCAGGTACCGACTCGCCGCTGATGAAAAATGTCTATTGCTCTTCCAAACCAGGTTCACTCTTGTTCTAAGTTCAGGCACCAGAGGTTTGAAGACCAGATTCGAGTCCTCGGTCAGATTGATGATCCGGTCCAGGCAGAGCGCGTAACCACAACCTTCACTGACGAATAGTGACGCGTTGAAGAGCAGATTGTAGGTTCCTACAACATGCAGTTCGTGCTCCGAGAAGGAACTCCACCCGCTGAATTCTCTGTCGAACCTGACTTGCCGCGAGAGCAGGAGGGGTATCTGCTCAAGATCTTCCTGGCGGATGCCATCATGGCTGGCCAACGTTGAGTCCTTGCGCATGAGCAATCCCCATCTGTCGGCTGTAGGCAAGCTGATATAGGAGTATTTGGTGTTGTCCGAGGGCTCAAATAGCAGGCCAAAATCCAGAAGCCCTGATTCTAATTGATCTGTTACGGCCTGACCGTTGCCGCTGAAAATGTGGAATTTTACCTGAGGATATTGCTGCAGCATGCACTCTGCGGCCCTGGCCAGGAAGCGTACGGCTTCTGTTTCCCCTGTGCCGATGTAGACGTTGCCGTTGACTGGCCTGTCCATGCTTGTGAGCTCGACCTCGGCACGGTCGGCCATGAGTACGATCTCGCGTGCCCGGTCGCGCAACAGTTCCCCGGCCGGAGTCAGTGTGATTGTGCGGCTTCCGCGGTCAAAGAGTTTGTGTCCTAGATGCTCTTCCAGATCTTTTATCTGCCTGGACAGGGATGGTTGGGATATGCTCAGGTACTCAGCTGCCCCAGTGATGCTTCCCTCTTCAACGATGGCCAGGAAATACCTCAGCACTCGTAAATTCAATCTAAGCCTCCAAGTGGTTCACTTTTGACGAGCTCATGATCAATGGCTTGGTTCTTTGGATGATGATTCTACCTATGTCAATCTGACATTCATGGGCATATTAAATGTCAGATCCCTTATTTCGCCATATCTATTAAGCATGATTATACATTAAATATAGGTATTTGATATGAATCAACCATTGATGTTTACTGTTTTTAGTTTCAGCACATGGGCGTCATCGCTCTAGTGAATTCCATCTAATTGCTTGCTGCTTTGACGAAAGGAACAGTTAATGACTTCCAGTTCATTTCAAATCAATACAAATAGATCTGAATCTGGAGTTCAAATTAAGGGGAAGTCGCAGGTCTCTGGGGTGAGAGAGTCAAATGAAGTGGAAGCAGAACTCGGCCCGCGTCTTAAAACAGTGCAAAGACGATTGACGGGTGAACGCGCGGCTTTCTTCTGCAAACATCATGATTTTGACTCGGTCACCTTTGCGGATGGGGAATCCCCGCTCAAGCATGCCAGTGATATACGTCTTAACCAAAGCGGTTTTCAGTGGAAGTATCCGCTATGGTATTGCAAAGATATTTCCTTGAAGGATTGCAGGCTGTTCACCATGGCCAGAGCTGGAATCTGGTATACACAAAACATAAGCCTTGAGGACACCACTATTCAGGCCCCCAAAACTTTCAGGCGCTCCAGCGGCATAGTAATGAGGGATGTAACCATGCCTAATGCGGATGAGACCCTATGGAATTGTAGCGACATCGATATGGAGCACGTCAGCGCGCAAGGCGATTATTTTGCCATGAACAGCCACGGCATCAGAGCACGCGATTTCAGCTTGGATGGCAATTATTCCTTTGATGGTGCCAGTGACATAAATATTGACCATGCCCGAATACTGTCCAAGGACGCATTCTGGAATTCGGAGAATGTAACGGTCCGGAATTCGACCATCTCAGGGGAATACCTGGGTTGGAACTCTAAAAACCTGACTTTTGAGAATTGCCAGATCGAAAGCCTGCAGGGCATGTGCTACATAGATAACCTTGTTCTGCGCAACTGCCGTCTGATCAACACAACCCTGGCTTTCGAGTATTCAAATGTGGATGTGGAAGCCAGGGGTTATGTAGACAGCATACTCAATCCGCAGTTTGGAACCATTCGGGCGGATGGATTCGGCAAGATTGCTCTGGAGCCTGAGCGAGTCGATCCTGAGAAAACCATCATTGAAGAAAATTCTGCGACTTCGCGTACGCGGTAATTGCGTCGGAAGCCGTTGTCCTATCAGGAGTAATAATGATCAGCTTGCTGACAGGTCTCGCAATCGGACTGGTTTTTGGAATGCCTGTTGGAGCTGCAGGAATTATGAGCATGCAGAGGACCCTGTCTGCAGGGCCTGCAGCTGGTTTCATCACCGGCATGGGGTCATCCGTGGCAGTGTGCTTGTATGGTGCTTTCGGATTTTTTGGCCCCAGCTTGCTTTCTCAGACTTTCCTCAGTTATCAAAAGCCGATTGTATTCGCGGGAGCCATACTGGCTGTGGCGATCGGGGTCCTCAGACTTTACGACTTCCTTAAGCCAGAAAGGCCTGCCGAACGAGCTGATTGCCAAAAAAGCGATGTTCGCCTTGCGGGGGACGAAATAGCATCTGGTAGTTGTGAGCAGCTTATATATTCGCAATCGCAGCTGTTCATGACACCTAATATCGGTAACCGATATAATCTAATTTCTTTCGCTTTGGGTCTGGCTACAGGTGTTACCAATCCAGTTTCAATGCTTGGACTGTCGCTCTCTCGCTCTGTTCTCAATGCTGACTGGAATCAGAACTCTTGTTCGGGTATATGGATCATAATTGGCATATTTGCAGGGATGATGACTTGGTGGTTCCTCTTGACTGCCATGGTGGAGGTATTACAAAAGAAGACACAGCCACGCATCGTAATTTGGTTCGATTTGGCTGGCAACCTGCTCCTTATCATATTCGGAATCTCGGTCTTCATCTTCAACTTGTGAGCTGTGCTGCTCTTTAGATAAGAGGGTATTTCTGACGTATCAAACCAACGCATCGCATGTTGTTGTCGATGTATTTCGTCTGAATATTCGCCTCACCCTTGGGGAGGAAAGCGTTGTGCAGGTTCGCGACAGAGGATTGGTTCCTTATACTGTGTGATGGGGATTATGCCCATGTCAGGCCTCCTGCTCGTGCAGCGCCTCCCGAGCGGCCAGCATAACTTCGGACTGGTCCTGGTGATCGATCCACCATGATGCGGATGCTTGGGCCTTGATCCAGGCGACGGTGCGGGCAAATGCTTTCTGCTCTTCGGTGGTCCCGAGCCCGGCCCGGCGGTCGTGTTCTTTCTGTGCCTCGTCCAGCCTCTCCAGCACCTTCAGCAACACCACCATCTTCTCGCGTATATCGGCGGCGCGGACCACCTGCTCGTCACTGCCTTCAAGCGCGGGCAGGCCATCGTGCTCCTGACGGGCCTTCGCCAACCGGCAGGCTGGGCAGTCGATGGTTCCATACCAGGCGATCTTCTTCTTACGCTTCCCGAACCAGTTGATGCCCTTGATCTGCACCGTGTCCGTGTGTCCACATCTGTAGGTGATGCCGCAGAGTGCCATCTTGTCCTCCCTGGCTGCGTGTACCTCCTGCTGATGCCTATATTACATCTCTAACGATGTGATGCAGGATGGGGATACTCGGACGAGTCGCACTGGGGCGGCGACCTCCCGGCCCTGTTCATATCATCATATGAGTCCGGTCTATCATCCATGTATGGCCTATATTCCTGATGACATTTCCCAGATCCCCGACAACCATCCCGGCTATGTGCCCGCGTCAGAAGATTCGCGGAAGTGGCTGACCATCCTCCTTCACAAGCTTCTCGACCAGGTCATCGACCAGTAGCAGCAGGCCGGCCTCAGCCGGCAGGACCATGAGCACTCCGCAAGTATTCATCAGCAGATCAGGGCAGATTTGGCCGCTATCTGGTACGGGGCCATCGAAAGGACCGTCAGGGAGATCGAGCGTAGGCATAGGGCGGGTCGCTATATTTTTCCCGATTTTGGCACACAAATGGCGCACAAGATTCGACCATAAGCAGGAATCACATATATGATAAAACCCTGTTTCCCAATCGGGAGTAGGGGTTCGAGCTGGGGTGGCTAACGCGGCTCGAACGCGCGACCTCCTGAACCACAATTATGTGCTAGGCTATCCGGCAGAACCCATCCGAATGCAGGAATGGCGGAATATCAGCGTTTGCCGGGCTACTGCAATGCTCTAGATATGCTATAGCGCTGGCTTAGGATGGGTTACACATGGGTCACACATTTCTGGTCAGGAGGCATCATGCCCAAGCAGCGGGCCACAGGAGCGGCCAAGCCATACACGTACTGGCACACCTACAAGGTCAAAGACAAGGACGGCAGGATGGTCACCAAGCGCACCCAACGGTGGATGGCCAGGGTTGACCTCGGCTATGACGCGTCGGGCCGGCGCATCCGCAAGACCCTCACAGGCAAGACCAGCGCCGACGTAAAGGAAAAACTCACGAAAGCACGGAAGAAGCTTGCCGACTCCGGCTATGTGGACAACGACGATGTTAGGCTCGGCGACTACGCCCGCCAGTGGCTCGAACACAAGACGCACGAGGCCGACCCGAAGACCATAGAGATGTACCGGACCATCGTCGACCGCCATCTCGCACGGTACTCCGGAACCAAGCTGACCAAGATCGTGCCCAGCACCGTGCGCACCATCCTTGAGGATGCCCAGGCATACGACCACAAAGGCAAGCCCAAAGGGCCAGCAGGGGTCAGCCTCAAACGTCAGATACGCACCTGCCTGAACCAGATCATGCAGGCCGCATGGGCGGACAGGCTCATCCCCTCCAATCCTGTCCAGGCTGTCAAAACTCCGAGCCGGAAGGATCAGGGGGAGGGCCGTAGCGCTTTCAGCGTGCCCGAGCTGCGCGCCATGCTCGAGGTCGCATCCCAGAAGCCCGTGGACGAGGGGGCCGTCTGGTGGTGGCGGATGCTGACAGGGATGCGGCAGGGCGAGATACTCGGCGCGACCTGGGACAGCCTCGACCTGCGCCGCGGCGTATACACGGTGGACTGGAAGCTGCAGACCGTCACCAAAGTCCACGGATGCGGCGATCCAAAGAATGGCATCTACCCATGCAAGAAGAAGAAGCCGTCCCTATGCCCGGACGCGCAGTGGCTCACCCCGGACGGGTACGACATGAAGCCCCTTTGCGGACCCTACGCGCTGACCAGGCCCAAATCGCGCACCGGCAGGATCGTGCCCATCGTGCCGCCGCTCGCGGAGGTCATGCGCCGATACCGGAAAGCAGTGAAAAACCGACCAGACCCATACGGACTCATCTTCGCGCGCGAGGACGGCACCCCCATAGGCAAGAAACAGGACAACGCAGCTTTCCGCAAGCTCATGGAGGAAGCCCGCGTCGACCCTCAAGGGCACACCGGGCATGAGACCAGGTACAGCGCTGTCACCCTCCTGGCCAGCCAGGGCGTGGACCTGCAGCTCATCCAGGAGATCGTCGGCCACTCCAGCGAGGCCATGACCATGCACTACCGCACCGCAGGCCTAGAGGAACGCAAGCAGGCCATGCTCAAAATAGACAGCGCGCTAGGCATCGAGTGAATTCATTTCATCCTGATTGTTCGATTTCCGTCCAATTTATGAGTAGTCTCTTTTTCCAGGATGCATATTTGTTTTATTTTGAAAGGTAAGCGGCTATGCGTAAGAAAAAAGATGAAGAACAAACAGACGATAAAACGATAAGTATAAATGTCCTAGAAAATTATGCAAAAAGTAAACTGGATGGTGGATACTATAGCACGAAAAGAAAGAGACAATGTATTGGTTCCTGTGTCATTCTGGTTGTGCTTTACTGCGTACTGCTTTTACTAGACTTTTGCTTCCCAAAGATATTTTTGGCTTTTCAACCGTTTATGAAGCTCTTGGCGCCAACGGCCGCTGCAGTCAGTGGAGTGTTTGATTGGGAGATAAGAAATATGAATAATACTCTTGATGTTATGCTTTCCAAAGATGCGGCTGATGCCATAAAGAAAACTGATGTATATAAGGATAAACTTAGCTTTAGCGAATTGATGAGGGCTCTGCTTGTTGTTGTTGCGTTCATGCTAGCTGTACTCGGATTGGTATAAGTGTATCCACAACCGTCATGATTAAATACTATTAAGTATTTAGTTGAGAACTGTCTTCATAGCATCTCTTGAACCACGGTCGGTATTTAAACTAATTAGCCCTTAAAGGTTTCTGCCGTTCAAAAGGGTATCCGAAGCCTCCCCGAAGTGGAGCCGGACATCCTGTTTACTTGAACAGGTCCCAGATGCTGAACGTTGTCTTCCGGTAGATCTTGTTGTAGGCGGCTTTCCTGGGGTTCCGTATCCACCCCATGCCCTTCCTCCCGTAGCCGGGGATGAGGGCCTTCTTCGCCTGCCTCTTCCACTTGCCCGTGGTTCGCGCCTTGAGGGAGCGCCTGGGACTGGGCGTGCGCATACCGAACTTCATTACTGTCACTTCTCTTGGTCTTCTATGGTAAGCATGACATTTTGCCCGGTAGAAGATATGCCTATGCTGTATCCATTCTTTTCCAAATACCCGCTGCCGTTTTCTTGCACCTGGTCGTTCAGCTCGTCAGCGGTAACGCCGATGGTTTTTGTGATGCATGAAAGGCCCGGCAAAGGCTCCGGGCTTGAGCTCGACTCCAATTCAGATATGTACAGTATGCTGTTCTCTTTTTTGTTGTACTGGATGGCATCGGATGCTTTGCTGCATTCGGCGTTGAGCCGCTGTACTGCATCGGAGCTCTGTCCTCCGCATGCAGCGAGCGAGACTAATGCGCATACCGCCAGGAGCAGCGAGGCCAATTTCTTGACCATGTGATTCCTTTCGTCTTCTGTGACTACCAGCAGACTACCAGTTGTTCTGTACGGTGGTCATGCTTGTTGGGATCAGCTCTGTACTTTGCAGCGCATCACGCTCGAATCGAGTATGCGCTGGTAGTCCTGGATGATCTGGAGGGTGACGTCGAGTTCGCAGGCGATCTGGTAGGGGTCGCCTTCGTACATGGCTTCCGCCGTCTGGTATTCGAGTGGGTTGATGAGCTTCAGCGCGGTTTCGCGTCGCGTCCTACGTTCCAGACGTGCTCCGAATATGCCGTTCCTGGTGGCGTCGGCATGCTGCCAGTGGATGAGCTCGTGGACGAGGGTGCAGCGTTTCTGGCAGTAGATGAGCTGCCTGTCGATGAGGATGGTCCTGGTGGCTTCATCGTAGAAGCCGGTCATGCCTGCCGGCAGGAGCGCGCTGCCGATAGTGACGTTCAGAGTGTCGGCGTAGCGGCGCATCTGCCCGTACGTCATCGTCGACGTCAGACCGTCCAGGAGCCTTGGATCCTTATCTGCCATCGCCGCCTTCTGCCTCCTTCTCCTTGTTGGGATCCTTCATGGCCGCCAGGGACTGGTCGCCGGCCTTGACCTTGTCCAGCACGTAGGCCACCTTCTCATCCTCGGGAAGCTGGGAGAGGTCCAAATGTGTCTTCTTAAGTGTATCGGCTCTTTCGGCTGCGTTGCTGAGGATAAGGAATGGGTCGACGCCCATGGCCTTGGCCAACGCATCGATGTCCTCGGTGGTGAAGCTGGTATCCCCGCGCATCTTCCTGAAGAATGTGGATCTCCTGATGCCGGAGCGTCGGATGAGCTCCTGGGTCGTCATGCCCACTTCCTGCCGAGTGGACTCAATAGTTTTGATTGCTTGGTCAGTGAACGTGTCTCTCTTTTTCATAGTCCTTATAGTAACCAATTTTGGCACTTTTTACAATAAGTCCCGCTTTGAGTTGACAGATAGTCCCAAATATGGCACTATCAAGGTGTGCCAGAAATGAGACTTAAGCAATCCTCCACCCGGATCATCCGGGCAGTGAGGGCGGAAGCGGCCCGTTGCGGGTACAGCGGCAAGGACGTAGCAAAAGCATTGGGCAGGGACCCGAAATATGTATACGAGCGGTTCAGGTTTCAGAGGCCATTCTCAACCGAGGATCTGAATCAGGTGGCTGAATGGCTTGGTATTACCTTTGACGATTTGATTAAATCAGCGGAATTCGATGCCTCCATGCATAGGCAAGATCTGTCTGACAACCGGCTGGCGGCGTGACATGTGGCACAAGTTGAGGACGTTGTGGTTTCTTTACCATGCTTTGCGCTGGAATGATTCGCTGGCGTGGGCGATGTTGACCTTGATGATGGGGTTTGGTGTCTATCGGGGTCTATCCCCGGACAAAGCCCGTCATGTGGTCATGGATCTGTGCGACGAGAGCCCGTTCCTGGATGGTCTGACCGTGGGCAGGGTGTTGCGAGAACTCCAGATGGCTGAGCCGCATGTCCGGCACCCGTGGTTGCTTCGTCGCCTGGAACGGAGCATGTCAGATATGCAGGATGGCGCGGACCAGCATGGGGAGGGTGCCGCTGATGAGGCCTGCCATGGCTGATACGAGGATGTTTTTCCAGTTGGTTTCCCACCGGTTGCGCCTGTCGGACTCCTCCTTTGCGTCAATGGGTTCGACCATCGGAATGGTGCGATGGCGTTGGATGGGGCCAATGGGCTTTGCTTGGCGGTCGCATGCGGCCATGATGATCATCCCCAGCTGTTTGTCCTGCGTTCCGGTGATCTCGGTATGTGCTTTTTCGAAGCGGGTTTTGGATGCGAACGTAATGGTGAGGTGCTCGGGACTGGAAGCATGCTGTGTCGTGTGGCCTGAGAAATCGATCTGCAGTCGAGTTCTAGACCCTGGCGCGGCGTTGATAAATCTTTCGAGCTGTTCGTGCTCGGTAAGGTGCTCTTCAAATGTGGAGTTGATGAGCACTGTGTATTGTGGCTGGCCTTGTCCATGTGCCACTTCGTCGACGAAGGCTTTGAGCGATTCCGCATTGGTGAAGAAGAGCGGCTTGGTCGAAACGCAGGGTGTCCGGTGCCCGTATTCGTCGATGTATGGCAGCACCCATGAGGACCCTCTGATTTTGGCTATCTGCCGGTTGAGGTGCGCCAGCCGCCATCTTTTGATGGCCTGTCTCGCCTTAGTGAGCATGATCCGCATCTTTCCATATAAGAAGAATGCCGCAGCTGCAACTGCGGCGATGACAAAGAAAGTAGGTAAATATCCAATGTCAACTGACATTATACAGCCCTTTGATTTTAAGGGTCATCAAGTAAGAACGCTGACTTTTGAGACGGGGCAGACCTGGTGGGTGCTCAAGGACGTGTGTGATGCGCTTGAACTCACCAACCCAAGCAGGGTGGCGCAGCGTCTGGACTCCGACGAGGTGACCAAGTTTGACCCTAAGGCTGGGTTAGGGTCACGCAGCAACGAGCCGGTCAACATCGTCAACGAGTCCGGCCTGTACAAGATTGTGCTCCGCTCGGACAAACCGCAGGCCAGGGAGTTCCAGCGCTGGGTGACGCATGAGGTGCTGCCTTCCGTCCGCCGGCATGGTGCGTACATGTCTGAAGATGTGGTCGAGCACACCCTATCTGACCCCGATTATCTGATCCGTCTGGCTAACGAGATCAAGAAGGAACGAGCGGCAAGGGCCGTGGCCGAGCAGAAAGTAGGTGAATTGCAGCCCAAGGCCAAAGCGCTGGACCTGCTGGCTGATGCTTCGGGCTCCTATTCGGTTGCCGAGGCGGCGAAGATGCTCAGCGGCGCGGGCTGCGCGATGCGCGTCAGGGACCTGGCCGACTGGCTGTCCTCGAACGGCTGGGTGTACCGGCGTGACGGGCATTGGGTCGCCTCGCAGGAGCGGGTGAATGCTGGCCATCTGATGATGCGCTCCTATGAGAGCACCGGCCGGCTCAAGGATGGCTCATCGTTTGCTTTCGCCCCTCAGGTGAGGGTGACCGCCAAAGGTTTGAGCCTGATCGCCAGGCATGTCAGCCAGGACCGGCTCGACGCCGTCCGAAGCAAGGATCTGAGGAGGGCCGCATGAACAAGGCACTCTTGCGTGAGGACGAGGCCCAAGAGTATGTGGGAGGACTCCCGGAACGCACTTTCGACAAGTATTTCGGCGACCATGTGATCCGTCTGGGCAAGCGCAACTACTACAGGCCAAAAGACCTTGACGATGTTGTAGCGAGCCTTGTATATGGCTCTCAGCCGGAGGCTGGCAAATGAGCAGGGAAGAGCTGGCCCAGCTGGAGCTGGAGCGCCTTGACCCGGCTACTCGCGCCCTCTACGGACTGGGGGGTGGGTCTGATGGCTCTGATCACACCCCATGAGATCCGAACCAGACTGCTTACCACGCGCGGCTGGCTCCACCAGGGTTATGACGCTGACGAGGTGGATGACCTGCTGGATGATGCGGCGGACAGTTTGGAGCAGGTGAGCCTGTGGGCGCTGATCACCCACTCCAGGATGCACGCCCTGCAGGCCGGACATCAGCACCGTCGGCGCTCGCTGAAGAGACGTCGGAAAGCAATCAGAAACACTCGTAAAGGGAAGACAAATGAGTGAGAAACCATGGTATGAGGGCATCGCCCGCAATGAGATAGAGGGTAAGCATGTGCGGGCTGTCATGGACAGCGGCACAGTGATCGAGGGCCGTCTGGCATTTTGGGGTAAATGGCTGGTCACGGCCGGGAGTCCAAGTGAAGGAAACTATGTTCTGAGGGGCATTGGAGAAAGCCGATGGCTGCTGACGGAAAACGTGGAGAGCTTGGAACTGGTGTGGGATGAGCACGACTGGGGGCTGATAGATGTCAAGGACCTGCATCATGGCGACGCTGTAGTGGCCAATGGCCGACTGTATAAGGTATCAGCCATCATGCCGGGCTCGTTTTACTCGCAGGTCCTCACGGATACTCCTTTAGGGCAGTGCATCCCCGTGTACCTCGTGTCCTGCGCCCTCCGTCGCAAGGTGAACGTGCCTGTAAAACCCGGCTTTTATCAGGATAGATTGGGCAAGTTTTGGGCTAGGTCCGTGAAGTCGACAGACGATGGGCCCTGGTGGTCTTTGGAGCTTGATTCCCTCGGTCAGCCAGCCAAGAGCGATAAGGATATGGCCAATCTCATGCCCCTGACCCCTGCGCATTTTGCGGTCGGGGAGGACGAGGAGAGCGACGACGCCGGTCCGTTTGAGGGTCTGATCCAGTATTTGATGCCGAAGACTTCCATCGCTGGCGGATCGACAGCGAGTACGGGGAGATGAACGCATGAGATGGCTGTTCGCGGCCGCCGTCTGCGGCACGATGGGCTTGTTCAGCACCATCTGGACGCTCGTATACCCGCAGCTTGGCCTGGTCGACCTGGCCGCCCTGGCCGGCTGGGGCTGGTGCATGGGGAAGGAAGACCGCTCATGAGCATGAGCCATGTGCACGGATACACCACGCATGTCCCGGAGGAGGGTTGGCGCTTCGGCTGTGACCATACGGGCTGCGACCGTCATATCACCATCCACGCGGACGGGCACGTCTTCGATGGGGCCACCGACGAGGAGGACCACCTGGTCTGCGGGTTCGACGACGCCAGGACGGCCTTCGACCTGGGCGCCACCCACTACGGGTGGACGCGCGACACCCGGCTGCACCCACACTGCTACTGCCCCGAACACAGCAAGGAGGCCCGGCCATGAGCCTGCCCACCAGCCCCGGCTGCCAATGCCAATACTGCACGCACACCACCACAGGCGTATGCGACCAGTGCCATTCCTCATCCTGCGCCCGCGCCCGGTGGCACGGGTTCATGTGCAACCAAGAGGCCGAGGACAGACACGCAATCACCCGGCTCCACCAGGTGAAGGGCGATACCGGAAATTCCAGATCCCATAGGAGGAAGTGACATGGCTGGAGACACGTATCTGACGGTGGTGGGCAATTTGACGGCCGACCCGGTGCTGCGCACCACGTCCAACGGAAGCACGGTGGCGAACCTGACCATCGCATCCACGCCCAGACAGTACGACCGGAACACGAGCCAGTGGGTGGACGGGGAGGCGCTGTTCATGCGCTGCTCGGCCTGGGACTCCACCTACAGCCCCATGGCTTCGAACATCCAGGCCAGCCTGGCCAAGGGGATGCGGGTGATCGCCCACGGCAGGCTGGTGCAACGCTCCTACCAGGACAGGGACGGCAACAACCGGAGCGTGATGGAGCTGCACCTTGACGAGATCGGGCCCGCCTTGTCCCGGAACACCGCCCAGGTGACCAAGAACCCCACCAGCAACAGCAACGGCAACGGCGGACGGCAGGCGCAGGGTTCGACCCTGCCACCGCAGGATCCATGGGGAGGAGCAGGCAATGACGAGCCTGAATTCTGACCAGTCAGGGTCGCGTAAGGAGACGACGGCGATGCTCGGCCGGCTGGTCGAACACCGGCTCAAGTCCAGGCATTACTACTGGGCTTCCGAGGTGAGCTTCGACAAGGGCACACCCCAGGAGCGGCGCATCGACTACGTGGGCTTCAAACCCTTCACCCCCAACTACGCGGTGGAGCCGACCAGCGTCGAAAAAGGCATCTTCGTCTGCTACGAGGTCAAAAGCTGCATGGCCGACTTCACGTCGGGCAACGGCTTGACCTTCTACGGGGATGTCAACTACCTGGCCTGCCCCCTCAGCCTGTACGAGCAGCTGAAGGAGCAGGAGATCATGCTCGAAGCGGTCAACGCCGTCCTATGCCCGTCACGCTCCGGTCTCAGCCTCATCCCGCACCCGGCCTTCGGCTACGACCCCCAGAGACAGTCATACAGGAAGCGCGTGGCCAGCGAAATGCTCTGGCAGATCGTACAGGCCAACCACGAGAGGGAGCAGTCATGAGCAGGCAGAAAGACAAGGGCACCAGATACGAGACCGCCGTCCTGGACTATCTGCGCGCCCGTATCGGCGACCCGGAGGGCATGATCCACAGGGAGGCCCTCCACGGCAACGCGGACGAAGGCGACATCAAAGGCCTGTACATCCACACCAGAAGCCTGATCCTCGAATGCAAGAACAAGAAACGCTTCGCGCTCGCGGACTGGATGGACCAGGCCAGGCAGGAGGCCGCGAACGCCGGAGCCGACTACGGGATGGTGGTCTTCCACCGTCCCGGCATGGGCGCCACGCATATGGGCGACCAGTACGTGCTCATGGACCTGGACACCCTCGCCCGGCTCGCAGGAGCACCCGACGAGGAGGCTAGCCATGAGTGAGCCGTACTATCAGGATGGATCGGTGTGCCTGTGGCTTGGTGACGCGCTCCGTGTGATGGAGGACATGCCGGAGTCGAGCGTGGACTGCGTGGTCACCTCGCCGCCCTACTACGGTCTGCGCGACTACGGAGTGGACGGCCAGATCGGCCTGGAGGACACTCCGGACGAGTATGTGGACCGTCTGGCGGCTGTCATCCACGAGGCTGCCCGGGTGCTCAAGGATGATGGGACGCTCTGGCTTAATTTGGCCGACTCCTATGCCGGCTCGGGAAAGGGCCGCAGGGCCGACGGCACGCGGGGGACGGCGACCGGCAAGCAGGCCTCCGACAGGGGAGCATGCTCCGGACGACTCAACCACCCATGCCGGACGGTCCGGCGCAAGAGCCTGCTGGGCATCCCCTGGCGGGTGGCTTTCCGCCTGCAGGACGACGGATGGATCCTGCGCAACGACATCATCTGGCATAAGCGCAACTCCATGCCTTCCAGTGCCTCTGACCGGCTCACGGTCAAGCATGAGGACATTTTCCTCTTGACCAGGAGCGAGCATTACCGGTTCGGCCTTGATGCCATCAAGGTGCCTGCCACGGTGCAGTCCGAGGCCGCCCTGTCCTGGGACAGGGACAGCGACGAGCCGCGACGGCCGGGCCAGGCGTACAGCCAGCACCGGCACGGGAGGAAAGAGCAGCACGGCCCCGCACTTTCGACAGCCAATCCGGGCGACGTGTGGGACATCCCCAACCAGCCTTTTGCAGGCGCACATTTCGCCGTCTTCCCGGAGCGGCTACCGGCCACCTGCATCAAGGCTGGATGCCGTCCCGGGGGCGTGGTCATGGATCCGTTCAGCGGGTCGGGGACGACCGGCCTGGCGGCTCTCAAGGCCGGCTGCCGGTACGTGGGCATCGACATCAGCCGCGACTACCTGGACCTGAGCCTGCACACCAGGCTCGCACAGGGGACCCTGGAGGCGGTGTCATGAGGTACGTGAGCGTTTTCAGCGGCATCGAGGCGGCATCCGTGGCCTGGGAGCCTTTGGGCTGGGAGCCGATCGCTTTCAGCGAGATAGAGGCCTTCCCATCGGCTGTCCTCAAACACAGGTATCCGCAAGTGCCGAATTACGGTGACATCACCAGGATTGATTGGAGTCAGCATAGTGAGTGCGTATCAGCCGACGTTCTGGTCGGAGGCAGCCCCTGCCAGTCTTTCAGTGTCGCAGGGAGTCGGACCGGGCTTAATGGGGCAAGCGGCCTCATGTGGGAGTATGTGCGCGCAGTACGCGAGCTCATGCCTCGCTGGCTTGTCTGGGAGAACGTCCCGGGAGCGTTATCAAGCTCGCACGGGGAGGATTTCGCCTGCCTGCTCAGAGCCCTGGATGGGCTCGGGTATGGTCTGGCATGGAGAATTTTGGACGCGCAGTACTACGGAGTGGCCCAGCGACGCCGCCGTGTGTTCCTTGTCGGCAGTCTTGGAAACACACGTTGCTGCGACGTACTCTTTGAGCCCGACTGCCTGCGCTGGGATCATCCGACGAGCCGAGAAAAGAGGCAGGCCCTTACCCGGCAGGCTCAAGGCGGCGCTGGAGGCGCAGATGATGGCGGAGGCTGCCTGACCCCATGGGATACGCAGTCACGTCGCATCTACCGGCCTGACGGTGCTTGGCCGACCCTGGACACCAGGGCGCGCTCAGGTGGCGACGGCAGGGCCGTGGCCTTGGACTACCATCCGCAGGATTCGCGCATCAGGTATGCCGATGAGGATGTGAGCCAGACACTGTCAGCACGCATGGGCACCGGCGGCAACAACGTGCCCCTCGTGCAGGAGGCCAAAGCCGTGGCTTTCCTCCCCAACGCAGGACACAAAGCAGGGTCGATAGCGGTCAGCGAGGAGCTGAGCCCCACGCTCAAGACCGACCATAATCCGGCCGTCTACGAGATCGCAGGCAATGCGATCGGCCGCGTGAGCAAAATCAACGGCGGCCACCACTTGGGCGTGTGCAATCCGGATGAGGATGGCGCATACACGCTGACCACCTCCGACCGGCATGCCGTTGCTATAGCTCCCGTTTGTGCAACGGACAGCAGATCCAACTCGGCAGTCGAGGAGGATCTCACGCCCACGCTGACCGCCCATGAGGGCAAGAGCGCCAGCTACGTGTTCTCCGGGCAGAACTCCGCGCGGGCCGGCCTGAGCCTTGACGCTGAAACCAGCCCGACACTCTCCACCACCAAGCAGCCGAGCGTGTCAGCCCAAAACGTGGTGCGTCGTCTCACGCCCACGGAGTGCGAGCGGCTGCAGGGCTTCCCGGACGGGTGGACCGACGTGCCCTACCGGGGCAAGGAGCATGCGCCCGACAGCCCACGCTACAAGGCCCTCGGCAACTCGATGGCCGTGCCGGTCATGGCCTGGATCGGCCGACGCATCCAGCAGACGGAGGAGGGCTGCCATGAGCACGGATGATCTGCAGGCCTTGGCTCTGCTGGCGGTGTCTGTCCTGCTTGCCTGGATGGGAGGGCATCATGACGTGGCTTGATGAGCGGACCCTGATGATCGCCAGGACGCTGCGTGAGCCGACCTTCAGCAGGGGCGAGTATGAGCGTCGCCTGCGCTGGGTCAAATCCAGGCGCAAAGTGTGGCCGTCCAGGGATTACCTGCTTGGCCGGCGTGAGGAGAGCAAGCCCATGATCCGTGTGCCCGACTGTCGGCGTCCCATCACGGATCTGACCGGCAGGGGGTTCGGCAGGCTGACCGTGCTCGGGTATGCGGGCAAGCGTGGCGGGGTGATCGTGTGGTCCTGCCGGTGCGACTGCGGACGGACAGGAGTCTACTCCGGCAGCAACCTGCGCAACGGGCACGCCTGGTCCTGCGGCTTCCATCGAGGCAGGAAGGGAGGAAGTGGCCATGGCCGGTAGACGCGGATACGCGAAGCTGAAGAACGACTTCTATCTGAACGGGAAGATCCGTGAACTGCGGGCCTGCTGCCCGTCAGCTGTGGGGGCGTTCGTTTTCGCCATCGCCTACTGCTCGGACAATCTGACCGACGGGCGGATCCCCGGCCGGGACCTGCGCTACGTGCTGGGGGTCACGGACGAGGAGATCGACGCGATGTGCGCGGTCGACCTGCTGGAGCGCGACGGGGACAGCGGGTATGTGATCCACGACTACACGGAGCACAACTGCCGGCGTGACCAGGTGGAGAAGAAACGCGAAAGGAACGCCGAAGACTACCGGAAACGCAAGCACAGCCACCATTCAGACAGCAAGGATGAAGATTCAGACGACTTTCAGACGGATGAATTCGACCTGAGTCGGACAAAACACAAGAACACAAGAACACAAGAAGATTTATCTAACGATAAATCCCCCTACAGCCCCCCAACGGGGGGCGAGGGCGACGACGAGCCCGAATACCGGCAGCCCTCCTCGCAACCCACCCGCGAGTACGAGCAGATCATGAGCATCTACCCGAACCACGACAACCCCGACGACGGCCGCCGAGAGCTCAAGCGCGTCCTGCACCGGAAGAGCCCGCACACCAGCTTCGCGGCCCTCCTCAACGGGGCGCAGATCCTCGCCAACGAAGGCCGTGACCCCCAGTACGTGCCCACCCTGGGCAACTGGCTGCGCAACGGAGGCTGGAAGAACAAACCCAAACCGCGAGCGCGCCAGCCTGACCTCAGTGTGAGCCGGTCGCAGCAGAACCTGGAATGGAACGCAACGCTCGTCAACAGCTACGCGCAGGAGGAAGACCAGCAGTCGAGAAAGGAGATAGCCGCATGATGACCCTCAAGGAAAGCACCCTGGTGCTGGTGAAGATCCGTGCCCACCACGGCAACGCGCCCATCACCGACCTGGAAGCCCGAACCTTCCACGAGGAACTGCTCAAGGACGCGACCCTGCCGGACGCGCTGGAAGCCGTCAGACGCTTCTACTCGGCCAACGACACGGGCCGGTGGATGCTCAGCGGCGATGTGAACGCCGGCATCCGCGCCATCCAGACAGCCCGCATCCCCGACGAAGCGACAATCGGACAGCTCATGGACCAGGCGGGCATCAGATCGGAGCAGGCTCTTGCATATCGGCAAAAGCTCATCAGGGAAGCAAAGCAGGGCATGCCCATCCAGCAGGCGCACGCACTAGCCGTGGAAGCCGCGCACAGGCAGGCCATCGAAGCGCCCAAGCCGGCCAAGCCACGCCCGAAGCGTTATCACTTCGCGGGCCACGGGCAGTCGCAGATCGGGGCCATGAGCCTCAAAGACACCCTAGGAGGAGCAGCATGAGCAAGAGGAGAACGAAAATGACGATGCCGATCGACACGCTGGCTGATGCGATGGACTGGTCGCAGTGTGACATGTGGGTCAGAGAAGATTACACACGGTCGCTGGATGTATCGTCGCTGGCCCTGGTGGATATCGCGGTCAGCCTGAGAGCCCTGTCAGGCAGGCCGCCGGTCACGGATACGCCCATGCAGCAGCGCATACGCGAAGCCATCGACAAGGGCGAGGATCCTCGGGAGGCAGGGTTGCCGCCCGCAACTCGATACATCGAAGCGTTTAAACGGGCCTACAAGCCCCGTTCAGCCGCCGACCCTAGTCCGAGTGCGGGCAGAACGGGAAAACGGCAGGAGGACGGCAAAGAATCAGTTTCAGAGCATAGTGGGGTGGAATCATGAGCGACGTGAAAGAGGAGGGTCATGCCCTCAAATGCGACTGGACCGGCTGCGGACACGAATCACAGGACGAAGAAACCTGGGCGTGCAGAGACCGGTATGAAGCGATCAGGTGGTGGGCCTACACACCAAACGAAGGGTACAAGCCGCAGTGGTGCACCGCGACAGAGGGGTTTTGGCTGCACGATCCGCAGACCGGGAAAGACTACTGCCCGAAACACTGGCACGAAGACCGGCAGTGGCATCCGAAGCCCGGCATACCGGTGCACAGGGTGCCAGGCCCAGCAGCAGAGGAGGAATCATGAGCGACCTGATAAGACACAGCCATACGGCACGATGCGACTGGCCCGGATGCGGAGTACTGGGCAGTGACGACGAATGGAGTGGCTGGCCCAGCTACAAGGATGCCATCGAAGTACTGGAAGACCTGGACAATGGCGATGAATGGTACCACGATGCGGAAAACCGGAAAGACTACTGCGGCAGACACTGGCATTGGGAGGACGACGAACCAGTCCCAGGACCCGACCCGGAAGATTCAAAAAAATTAGAGGAGCAAGCATGAGAATCATCAAATACCGGCCCAAATATTGGATGATCGTCCTGTATGCAGTGACGGCGGTTCTGGATGGTATCTGCGCCGGATTGACAATCGCATCGCACGAATGGGTGGCGGCGGTCGTCAGCCTGGTTCTGGCAATCAACATGGGCATGAACATACTGGTATGCCTCGCGGACTGTTATGTCACCACCACCGGGATGCCGCTAAATGTCGGTCCGGACATGAAAGCCACCACGCTCAGGGAGGAAGCATGAGCACAACAACGCAGGACATAGGACAGATCAGCGACGGCTACCACACGTTCGACGAGCTGTACCGGTACCGGATGCTCTACCATGCCTGGGCCGTCAAAGCCTGGCGGCAGGCAGGATGGCCGGTCGTCAAGTCGCACCGGCACCACGACGGGGAGCAGTGCTTCGGCGGCGGATGGTTCATCGTCAGCGCCCAGCTTCCATCCGGGCAGGTAAGCAACCACTACGAAAACAAGTACTGGGACCTGTTCGACTGCCCGGAGGTCGAAATGGCCCCCGAATGGGACGGGCACACGCCTGACGTGGCCGCCGACCGGATTGAAAGTGCTCTCAAGAGCCCAACGCGGATATGTCCACAGGAGAGATCATGAACAACACGAAGCAGGAAACTGCGTCGACACACAAACGTGGGCAAGAGGTCGTCTGCGCCTGGCCTGGATGCGAAAGCCGGATGAGCCTGGATGCGCAGCAGCTGCTTGAGCAATACGTGAGATCCAAGCCCACCAAAGATGCGATGTTCGTTCTGGGAAATCACCCGGACACGGACTGGCTGTTCGTGTACGGGAAAGGCTGCTTCTGCGAGCGTCACTGGTTCCTGGACCCGGACGACGATCACTGTGAATTGGGACCAAGGGAGGAGTCATGAACAGCCCGAGTGTAGAAATCTGCCTGTGTCTAGTGCTCTTGGCGCTGACGGTGATTGGTCTGGCATCCGCCCAGGCATGCCGGCAACATGGGTGGGACATACTCAGCGTTGGCCTGACGGTACTTAGCGCAGTGTGCGGAGGCACTCTGCTTGTATCGCTAGCATTCCTCGTTTCCGACCTGGTGATCGCATGACCCGTGCCAGCCAGCAGGCCAAGGCTCTGCAGGACATCCGCAATCATGCATCCGACGAGGAGCTGAAACGCAAATACGGATACTCGCAGGCAGTCATCCAAACCATGAGAGTGACAGTCTCGCGTGAGTTACCTCAGCAAGCCGATAATCTGGATTCGGACATGGAAGGACCGGAATTTTGAGCTACAGGGTAACGAACATCAGCGAACCGACGATCAACCCGTGGGCACTAGGCGACGATCACATCGACCATGTCAGCAAGCCCGACGAAAACCGATGGAAGCACGCCAAGGCAGCGCCCAATAACCTGCCGCAGGCTGATGCCATCATGAAAGCGCTGAGTTTTGAAGAGGATTACTACAGGCAACGGCGCAAGCTAGGGTACGAAGTCGGCATCCTGTTCAACGGAGTCAGCGAGTTCTTCAGAGGATTCCAGATGTCGCGGGAACGCCAACGGGAAATTGACACTGTTGAAGCGAGCGAAGAGACGGTCAAATCATGAGAAGTCTGCTAATGGGAATAATTGCTCTGATGATTGTCTGGCTGCCCATCGGCATAGTCGGCACTCCAGTAGCCATACTCTACGACTGGGGCCAGGAAGACGACCATTCCAAGGGATTCCGCACCTATGCGAAAGACTGGCTGGCCACGCAGGTCGGATATGTGAAAGCACATGGTGCCCGCGTCTCTGCCATGGTCTTCAACGTTGTCAGGCAAGCTTTTGGTACCTTCGGCATTGGAGGCAGCCGGTGAGCCAAGCCAAATGCCCGATCTGCGAGGGACTGCCACGAGGCCCATTGTGTAAGACTCATCGGCAGGAGCTCTCCAGGACCATCCACGAGCTCAGGCTCGGCATGCACGAGCTCAAGCAGTTGGAGCGGCGGGAAATCCGCTACACCGCTCACGGCGGGGGAGCATCGCATCCTGCCTTTGCCCCGACGCCCATCGACATCAGTGCAGCCGACCTGTACGACCAGGTCGAGGACACCATCCAGGACGTGGCCGGCGACATAGGCCTGTGGGGAGGCAAAGCGCCCCAGCTGCTCGCCAAGCTGGCCGCCAGGATGGGCAGGCTCGCCGACGCACCAAACAGCGGACGCGACTACAAGTGCCTAACCAACGCCCTCCACCGGGTCAAGCTGCGCACCACGCCGCCGCAGGACCGGATCATCCACGGACACTGCCTCAACCCCCAGTGCGGAGCCCAGCTCATCGGCCTAGCGGACGACCAGATGGCGACATGCCCCGCATGCGGCAGCGTGTGGAGCGTGGCCGCCATCAGGCAGGCCAGGATGGAGGAGCTCAAAGGCAGGACCATCACCTGCACACCCAAAGACGCAGCCGACTGGACACAATGGCAGACCGGCAGAAAGGTGAATCGCAAGCAGGTGACCATGTGGATCAGACGCGGGAAACTGCCCTCAGTCGTTAAAGCAGAGGAACCCGGAAAATGGAGGTTCGATACCAGTGAGCTCTTAGCGTGCGCATGAGCAACGGGACTTGACAAAACCGGTCTGTTGCCGTACAACTGTTACAGTTGGTTTTATTGTAAGGGTCGGGCAGAGATGTCCGGCCCTTAATCGTTAAAAGGTGCGACGCTTCCACGCCGCACCCGATCATGAATCACGCATTGCAATCCTTGCAGTGCGTGTAGCCTGCCGGCTTGCCATACGCCTTATCGCTGTCCTTGATCTGTTTGCCAGTAGGGCAGTTCGAGTCGTCATGCCAGACATAAGGCGGCTTGTCGACGGTCGAATAATATGCAGCAACCTTCATGATTATCATCACCTCCCTTCATTCCATCGTTGGACAAAACCATCTTAAAACAATCCCGAAAGGAGCCATCATGGCTGGATTCGACCAAGCACTCAAATACTTAAAGGATCATCGCGACGAGGTCGTAACCGTCCGCCTGCCCCACTGGAAAAAGAACGTGGGCATCATGCTGCGCAAAGCACAGGATGATTATCCGACCAGGTCAGCAGGCCAGCCCACTCACGACTACCTGACAGCCGCATCACGACACGGGTTCATCCCCTGGATCCCCACCCAGATCGAGCTCCTGTCCGACGACTGGCAGCTGTGCGACGCCACAGGCGAAGTCACCGACTAACCAACACTTGCCCGCAGGCTCTTTTCTTCCCTTCGTCTCCCTGCGGGCACCTTACTTGCCTGGCCACGCCACAACCATCAACCTCTGGACGCGAGCCAGGCACCCTATCCCTATCCACCCAGGAGCGGCCATGGCGAGCAAGCGCAGCAGATGGAACACATCACACAGGCATGACCGGCTTCCCCCAGACTGGCAGCGGATCAGAGCCGAAGTCAAAGCCAGAGCAAACGGCAGATGCCAAGCCAAACATCATGCCAAAGGCTGCAACGGAATAGGAACAGACTGCGACCACATCATCCCAGGCGACGACAACAGCCTGGACAATTTGCAATGGCTTTCAAACGCTTGCCACAAAGCCAAAACAGCAAGAGAAACCGCAGCGCGCAATTCATGGTATCGTAAAACCAGGCTTCATCCCGTCGAAAAAAATCCGGGATCGATCCCTCCCGGGGTGGGGGGTACCTCCCCGGGCACCGCGGATTAACCGCCGGATAGCACCTCCGATTATGCGTGCGCCTTTCCGTTCGTTTTTCTCCTGGATTCCGTCTTTCCCGAGTCTCTCGACACTGGCCGTCCTATGGTCCGTTTCCGTGGCTTGCAGGGGCATCCCGGAAATGCGCCAGGCTCTGCATTCCGTGACAGAAGCCATGTTTTTACCGTTGTCACGTAATGAATTTAATGCCTGATATTGTTTGGTTTTCTTGTTTTCTGAGTCTTGTCACGATATAATTAAAGCATGACACAATGCGAGTTCTGCGGCAAGCTGCTGACTGAGCATGCTGGGAGGGGTCGCCGGCGCAGGTTCTGCTCGGACGCCTGCCGTCAGCGGGCGCACCGGGCGGGCAGGAGGATGCCGGTGCCCCCGGACATGGCCATGGCCGACCGGTGGCTGCGCTGGCAACTGGCCCACAGAGGCGACGGAACCAGCAAGCGTCCGATCCGCTTCGACGGGGCACCGGCATCCAGCACCGACCCTGCCACCTGGACCAGCCTGCCCACAGCCGAACAGTCCCAGACTGGTGACGGCTTGGGCTTCGCTCTGGGCGGCGGGTTCGCCTGCGTCGACCTGGACCACTGCTACGACTCACGGGGCCACCTGGCCGACTGGGCCAAGATGCTGCTCGCCCCCATTGTCGGCAGGACATGGGTCGAGATCAGCCCCTCCGGCCATGGCCTGCACATCTGGGGGAGGTGCGCCGAACGCAAGGGCATCAAGGTGCGCGGCCTGATGGACGCGGAAGCCTACTCGCAGGGCCGGTACATGACCTACACGGGCCACGCCTGGCGTGACAGCCCGGCCAGGCTCACGGATCTTACTTTTCTTTTCGACATCATCGGCAAACTGGCCGTGTAAGCATCTTAGGGGGTGCGTTGTGGCGAGGAAGACTCAGCGCATGCCCCAGGGGCTGGTCAAGGGCGGCAAGGGGCAGCGCCTGTGGAAGGACCTGACCGCATATATTGAGTTCACCGACGTGGAGCTGCGCATCCTGGAGAACGCCTGCTACACGGAAGATCGGATAGCCAAGGAGCGTCGGGCCATCGGTGACCATCTGACGGTGAAGGGCAGCCAGGGGCAGATCGTAGCCCACCCGCTGCTGGTGAACCTTCGACAGGATGAGGCGCATTTCGCGGCGCTGATGAAGCAGATCGACATCCCCGACGAGCAGGAAAGCATGGATTCCGGCGAATCCCGCTCCTCCACGATGCGGTCGGTGGCGCAGAGCAGGTGGGGGAAGGCATACGGGGCTGTCTGATGGCAAGACTCCTCAAACGGGTGTCGGTCGTCCCGGACCGTTCCGGGGAGCTTGAGGAGATCAAGGCCTGGTACCGTGAGTCGCTCGCCTCGGAGCCTGCACCCCAATGGCATACCGCGCCGGTGTGCATCGGCCCCACCTGGAAGCGTGACAAGGACGGCTGGCTGCTGCCGAAGATCACCCTGGGCTGGGATTTCCTGGCCTGGAGCGGCTACTGGCTGCGCGACTCGAAAGCCGGAGCGCCATGGAAGTGGACGCCTGAACAGGCGCGCTTCTGGCTGTGGTACTACGCGCTGGACGAGACCGGTCACCCGCTACACGACAATGCGGTGCTCCAGCGGCTGAAAGGCTGGGGCAAGGATCCCATGGCCGCCGGCGGCGCAGTCACCAGCTGCTTCGCCCCCCTGACCTTCGACCATTGGGACCAGACGAGCGGCGACCCGGTGGGCCGGGACGAGCCGAACGCCTGGGTGCAGGTGTGCGCGGTCTCCCAGGAGCAGACCAAAAACACCATGAAGCTCCTGCCCGGCCTGATCCCCGCCGAGACCAGACGCTACTACGGCATCCAGCTGGGCAAGCTGAACATGTACGCGATGGGCGACAGCCGGCAGATCGAGGCCGTCACCAGCAGCCCCCTGGCCCTGGAGGGAGGTCGGCCCACCTTCCTGGTGCGCAACGAGACGCAGAACTGGAACAGTTCAAACGGCGGCCTTGACATGGACGGGGTGCTCTCGGGCAACACGGCCAAGCGCGAGGACAGCGTGAGCGTGAAGATGCTGGACATCTGCAACGCCTACAGGGACGGCGAGGATTCCGTCGCCCAGCGGGTCAGGGAAGCCTGGGAGGGCACGCAGGGCGACCCGGACAGCGACGATGTGGGCAAACGGCCCAAATACATGGATTTCGGCCTCCTGTACGACAGCATCGAGGCCGCTCCTGACACGCCCATGAGCGAGGAGACGATCCCCAGGGTCATCGAGGACATCCGCGGCGACTCCGTCTGGCTGTCCACCAAGCGCATCGTCAAGGAGATCATCAACCCCAAGAACCCGGTCAGCGAATCAAGGCGCAAATGGTACAACCAGTGCATGGCCCCCGAGGATGCCTATGTGACCGCCCAGGAATGGGACGCGAACGAACGGACCGACCTCATGCTGGAGCACGGCGAACGGATCACCCTCTTCCTGGACTGCTCGCTGAACGATGACGCCACCGGCCTGGTCGCCTGCCGCGTAAGCGACGGGTTCGTCAAGCCGCTGGGCATGTGGCAGCGGCCCGCAGGCAAGCGGGGCGACGGGTGGCGTGTGCCCAGGGGAAGCGTCGACGACGCGATCCGCAAGGCCATGAATGATTACCGGGTGGTCGGCTTCTGGGGCGACCCCAGCCATGTTTTGGATGATGAAACCGGCCTGCGCTACTGGGATTCGCTCTTCGACGCCTGGCACCGCGACTACGGCCGGAGGCTGAAGGTCTGGGCCCAGCCCCAAGGCCGCGACAAGCATGCGGTCATGTTCGACATGGTGCGCATGGACGTGCAGAAGCGTTTCGTCGTGGCAGTCGACCAGGCCTACTCGGACATCACGGCAGGGGACTTTCCCCACGACGGGGACGCCCGGCTGCGCCAGCATATGCTCAACGCCCGCCGTCAGCCCACCAGGGCGGGCATGAGCATCGCCAAGGAAGGCCGCGAGTCCAGGCGCAAGATCGACTTGGCCATATGCGCCATCGGCGCACGCATGATCAGACGCGAGTACCTCAACACCCGCAAGCAGGGAGGCGGACAGGTATGGTGACCACCGAATACTCCACCGAGCAGGAGGCGCGGAACGCGCTCCGGAGCCTGCTCCTGCCCGCCTGGGACTCCGAACTGCCCGCCATGAACAGGATCGACCGGTGGTGGCGGTGGAACCCCAAGCCCATCAGGCTCAAGAAAGCCACCCAGGAGCACCGGATGCTCAGGGACATGGGCCAGACCCCCTGGCTGCGCCTGGTGGTCACCACTCTCGCCCAGACCCTCTACCTGGAGGGTGTGGACATCCAGGGTGCCGACAACCAGCAGCGGGAGGCCGACTTCTGGCAGCCATGGGAGCGCAGCCGGATGGGACGCCGGCAGATCGCCCTGCACCAGTCCGCCCTCGCCTATGGGACCGCCTACACGGCGGTCAGGGCCGTGGACGCGCCTGACGGAGGTGTGGAGTCGCGGATCGACTGCTATTCGCCCAGGGAGTCCATCGCCCTGTACGACGACCCGGCAAGCGACACTTTCCCGCAAATCTTCCTGCGGGTGCGCAGGATCAGCCCCACGCAGGAGAGCTTCGAACTGTGGGACAGCTGGAACGTGTGGCTGTGGACCCGGGAGCAAGGCTCCTACACGTTCGTATCCTGCACGCCCCACCTGGCGACAGACCCGCACGAGAGCCCCGTATGCCCTGTAGTGCGCTATGCCAACCAGCAGGACCTGGAGGGGCGCACCCCCGGCGAGGTGGAGCCGTACATACCCCTCGCGTCCAGGCTGAACAAGGACAACTACGACAAGCTCCTGGCCCAGCATTACAACTCGTGGAAGGTGCGCACCGCCACCGGACTGGACTCGGACGCGCTGACCGAACAACAAAAGAACGAGAAAAAGATCCAGATGAGCCAGGACGACATGCTGGCCGGCGGCCGGGGCGTCAGCTTCGGCACCCTGGCTGAGACGGACCTGGGCAACCTGGTGGAGTCCAAACAGTCCGACGTGGAGGAGCTGGCAGCAGTCAGCCAGACCCCCACCACCGCCTTCGGCAAGATGGTCAACGTGGGCGACGCGGGCATCGAGGAAAGCCGGGCCGGCTTCTACGCCAAACGCAACGAACGCCGGGCGTCCTTCGGCATCAGCCACCTGGACACGCTGCGCCTGTGCGCCGCCGTGGAAGGCCGGTACGAGGATGCCTCCTGCTTCGCGATGACCCCCATGTGGAAGGACACAGACACCAGGACCATGAGCCAGGCCGTGGACGCGCTCGGCAAGGCCGCACAGATGCTGGGCGTGCCCCAGCAGGAGCTGTGGGACATGATCCCCGGCGTGACCAAGACAATGGCCGACTCCTGGCGCGACTACCAGCAGGCCCACCCCACCCCGGACGACATGGCCGTGAAAGCCTATACCGCGCAGCTCGCCCAGAACACAGGGGAGTAGGCCATGGCGCTCACCCGCGAGGGGGCCGTGCTCACGGACCGGCACCGGCGCAGCCAGGTCAGGCTCGCCATCACCGCCGACAGCCAGGCCAGGAGGCTCTGGGATTCCAGCCTGAACCTGGCCGACCTGGACGCCAGCCAGCCCGTCTGGAAGCAGACCATGCTCAACCTTTTGGAGACCTGGTACCACATCAGCCAGCAGGAGGCGCTCCTCTACCTGCCGCGATTCCGGCAGGCCGAGCTTGAAGGCGGGGCCGGCATCCGCGTTTCCGTGCCCCGATTCGACAGGGATGCGGTAGGAGGCCAGCTTGACTGGATGGGCTCCACGAACGTCAAATGGCACCTGAGCATGGGCCAGACCCAGCAGGACGCGTACGAGGCCGCCAGACGGCTCTTCCTCGGCGCTTTCCACGAGGCCGTCCTCGCCGGCGGCCGGGGCACGGTCCAGGAGTGGGCGCGGAAGGACGCCAGGGCCATCGGCTACCGGAGGGTCGCGGACGGCAACCCCTGCACCTTCTGCGCCATGCTCGTCGGCAGAGGCCCCGTATACACCAGCGAACGCAAGGCCCTCTCCCAGCGGGGAGGCGGAGCCTACCACCCGCACTGCGGATGCACCGTCGAAGTCGTCTACGGCGACTGGAAGCCGGACAGGCGGGAACGGCAATGGGTCGATGACTACTACCGGGCCGCCGAAAGCCTGCCCAAGGGCGACCCAAGGACCTATGACAGGATCCTGCCCATCATGCGCCGGAAGGGCGCATACCGGGACAGCCCGCAAGGACGCTGACTAACAGTATTTCGCCGCAGGGAAGTGCCCTGCGGTTTTTCTATGCCCGCAGGACGGGCGGGAAAGGAGCAGCCATGGCCGACGAAGCCGACCCCGTCGAGGACAGCGCCCAGCAGGACGCAGCAAAGGACCAGACCCAGCAGACCCAGCAGGATGACCAGCAGGGCGGGCACGAGGAGGCCAAGCAGCAACCCCCTTGGGAGCGGAACGGTGAGGACTTCGACCCGGAGAAGGCCTGGCATCTGATCGAGAACCTCCGCCACGAGAAGGAGGACCTCGCCCAGAAGAACCGCGCCTACGAGGACGAGAAGCTCACCGCCAGGCAGAAGGCCGACCGCGACCTGAAGGAGGCGCAGGACAGGCTCGCCCAAGTGCAGGCCAAGGCCGCATGGGCCGAAGCCCGCGCCAAGCACCCCTGCCTGAGCGAGGAAGACTATGACCTGATCGGGGCAGGAACCCCCGAGCAGATCGCCGACAAGGCCGCGAAGCTCGCGGCACGCATCGAAGCGCAGGCCGCCTCTGATGCGGGAAGGAAACCAACCAACCCGGTGCTGCGCGCCAACCCGACCGGAGGCAACGATCCGACAACCACGCAGTCCAAGGACTGGGTGCGCGACGCACTGGAAAACAACCGCTAGGAGACAACCAATGAGCGAACCAAACGTAATCACCCGCGACGACCTGTCCGGCTCCCTGATCCCCGACCAGGTAAGCAAGGAGATCATCCAGGCCATGCCGCAAAGCTCCGTCATCATGACGCGGGCGAAGAAAGTGCCCATGAGCGCCAAGAAGGACAAGCAGCCCGTCCTGGCATCCCTGCCCGACGCCTACTGGGTAAGTGAGGGTGGCCTCAAGCAGACCACCAAGACCGGATGGGAGGACGTGACCATGACCGCCGAGGAGATGGCCGTCATCGTACCCATCCCCGACAGCGTCGTGGACGACAGCCAGATCAACCTCTGGGACACCATCAAGCCGCTCATCGCCGAAGCCATGGGCAAGAAGGTCGACCAGGCCGCCATCTTCGGAATCGACAAGCCAGCATCCTGGGGCACCGACATCCTCGCCGGAGCCACAGCCGCAGACAACAATGTCGCCGAAGGCACCGGCAAGGACCTCGCCGACGATGTCGCCAAGCTGGGCCGTAAGCTCAGCGAAGCAGGGTTCGCCCTCAATGGATTCGCCACCATGCCCGGCTTCGGCTGGCAGCTTGCCGGCCTGCGCAATGCGAACGGCACCCCCATCTACGTGCCCTCCCTGGCTCAAGGCAAGCCGTCCACCCTGTACGGGTACCCGCTCAACGAGGTGATGAACGGAGCTTGGACCACTGACAAGGCTGTCCTGCTGGGAGCCGACTGGACGAAATTCGTCTACGGCGTCCGACAGGACATCCGCTATCAGGTTTTCGACCAGGGCGTCATCTCCGATGAGGACGGCAAGGTCGTGTACAACCTGATGCAGCAGGACGCCCAGGCGCTGCGCGTGGTCATGCGCGTCGGCTTCGCCGTCGCCAACCCGCTGACCCGAGTCAAGAAGAAGGGCCAGCAGTACCCCGCCGGCTTCGTCACCCCAGCAGCCCCGGCAGCGCCCGGCACGAAGAAGGCCACTGGCGGCGACCAGGACGCGAAGTGAGCACGCGCCCGGCCTTTGCCGAGCCCGAAGACCTGGCCGAATGGCTTGGAGAGGACATCCCAGCCGATGAGGACGATGCCGACCGCAAACGCGCCCAGCGGTGCCTGCGGGCGGCATCCAACCTGATCCGCAGCCAGACCGGCCGAGACTGGACCGGCGAGGACGGGAAACTGCCCGATGATCTGCCCGAGGAGCTGCAGGACGTGTGCCTGGCCTGCGCCGGACGCATGTACACCAATCCGAATGCGGAGACCCAGTGGAACCTGCAGGCGGACGACGGCATGGACGGGGGCAGCCGGAAAGTGGAGGAGTCGGGCCTGTACCTGACCGCCACCGAGAAAGCCACCCTGTCCAGGCTCACCGCCAGGCAGTCCCCGGTCATCGCCGGCATCGGCGTCATCGGCACTACCCGAGGAGAGGCCGCCAGCAGCGACATGCGCCAAGACTGGGACGACGGCGACCGGTTCCTCTTCGCCAGAATCACGGGGTAAGCATGACCAGAAGACGGTTCCGCCAGCCCGATATGGGTAAGCTGCGCGCCTACGCCGAAAGCCGCATGACCGACACCATCCGCATCACCCGGCCCGGAAAGCCAGATGTGGACCCGGTGACCGGCGCGGAGACACCCACCGGCGAGGTGCTGTACGAGGGGCCGGGCAAGGTGCAGACCTCCGGAGGCATGGCCTCCCAGACAACCACCGCTTCCGGCGACTCCTCCAACGCGGGCGGTCTCGTCCTCGAATGGAGCCTCTACCTGCACCTGCCCATCAGCGCCACTGGACTGCGGGAGAAGGATGTGGCCCTGGTGGTCGACTCCCGTGATCCGGACCTGAAGGGCAGGTGCATGCGCCTGGTCAACATGCAATCCGAGAAGACCCTGGCGACAGCCAGACGTTGGAACGTGCAGGAGATACCCGAGGAGGACTGACATGCCGACCATCGACGTAAGCCAGGTCGAGGACCTGGCCAAGGCGCTCGCCGCCGTGCCCCTGCGCAACCAGACGCTGGTCGCTGCGGCGGTCAAGCATGGGGCGCAGAACATCAAGCAGAGCGTGAGCGAGGACCTGCAATCCTCCAAGAATCATGCCTTCCGCCGCATCCGCATCCGGTACGACATGAGGGAACGCGGACCGGTCGTGGAGGCGGACATCGGCCCCGAGCAGGGCGGCGCGTCCAGCCTGGCCAACATCGCCTTCTTCGGCACCAGCCGTGGAGGCGGCCACCATCGTTTTTACGAGCATGGCGCTGACGAGCTGGAGCCGACCGCCCGGTATGTCAGAGAGGCGGCGTCCAAGCTATGAGCCGGACCGTGGAGGTAAGACAAGCCGTCATGGCCCTGGTGCCGGACATGCCCGGGTGGAAAGTATATGAGGACGTGGCCACCGGGCAGAGCCCGCCCTGGATAGTGGTGCGCGTCTCCGAGACCGGTCGCAGCGGGGCCGAGGACCTGCATGCCGTCTCCCATGATGGGGTGCTCGACATCCGTGTCGTCGGCCGTCAGGGCGACGGCATCAGCATCGCCATGGACCGGCTCAAAGCCGCCCTGGACGGTGCCATGCCCGCCGACCGGAGGATCAGCAGGCTGATCCCCGACCAGGATTCCGGTCTGTATGCGGCCGAACTGACCGACCCGAAGACATCCATCCCCTTCCTCATGCGTGTGCTCACCTGGCGCTTCGCCTGGACCAGCTGACCAGCATTCGCCCCGCTCGCCCGCGGGGCTTTTTCATATCCAAACCCAATAAACAATCTGGAGGCACCCATGCCTGACACCACTGATACCAACGAAAACACCACCACGACCACCCCGGCTGTCAACGAGGAGACGGGGCTGCCTGCCGCGATCCTCGAGGACGGCAACATCCTGACCACCTTCGTGCCCGGCCACGGAAGCATCAAGGACATGACCAAGCCCACCGAGGCCGAGCTCAACGCCGAAGGGAACCTGAACGTCTCCGCATACCTGACCTCGACCGGGTGGAAACTCAACCACACGCAGGAGAGCATCAAGGACGACCGCGAAGCCTCCGCCGACGTGGGCGAGATCCCGGGAGCCGAAAAGTACGACGGCGGGTCCCTGCAGGTGATCAACAACGTCAACAACGAGGGCTATGCCAACGCCGCCATAGAGACCCTGGTCAAGGGGACCAAGGGGTATCTGGTGCGCCGCAGAGGCGCAGGCCAGGCCGCATACAAGGCCGGCCAGAAGGTATCCGTGTTCAAGACCGTGATCGGCATCGCCACCCCCGTGGCCCACGCGGACAATGCCCGCATGATGAGCACCATCAGCTTCTCGGTCGCGCCCGGCTCCCAGGACGAGACCGCCACCGTCACGGCCACGGCCTGACCAAATGATGCTTCCCCGCATGACCCTGTGCTCCGGCCATGCGGGGACCTTCCAACCGTTTCCGGGAGCACATTACATATCTTTTTGAGGAGCACGCATGCCTATCGCCGTCAAGCCCATCACCAGGGATGTGGAGATCGTCACCGACCTGCAGCTGATGAGCGACATCATCGACCTGAGCAACCGGATCAACGCCCAGGACAAGCCAAACAAGCAGGACAAGGAGCGTCTGGCCGGCATGGTCAGGGACCTGGACAGAAGCACCCTGGTGCTCACCCTCCGGGGCCTGCCCTCCAGTCCTTGGAACGCGATCGTCATCGACCATACGCAGGTCAAGGGCGACCGGGCCGTCAAGGACCTGCAGGGCATGGTCGCCGATGCGGTGCCCCGCATGCTGGTCAAAGCCCGCTACAAGGACGGTGAGGACATCGACCTGGGCGGGGAGGACCTGGCCGGGCTGACAGGCTCGCTGACCGACATCCAGGTGGCCGACCTGATCCAGACCATCCAGACCCTCAACACCCCAATCGACGCGCTCCCAAAAGCGGTGCGCGACCTGATCGGCTAGCGGACTGGCTCGCGCGCCACCCCGACGTTCTGGCCCAGCTGCGCGTGGCCCGCAGCCTGGGCATCTCCTACAAGCGCTGGCTCGGCTGGCAGCCCACCCCCGACGACCCCGTCGAATGGGACGAGTACGAACGCGACTGGATGATGGCCCTGGACACGTACGAGCGGGCCCACAAGTGCCCCGTATGCGGCATGGACATTGAATTTTGTCACGACCAGGTTGCCGTCGCCACCGTCTTCAGGGACGCCGCCGTGGACACCTGCTATGTGGGGCGGATGCGCGAACTGGCCATGGACCGGTTCGCCCAATCGGGCACGGTCGAAGCCCCCAACTCCCAGACCACCAGACTCAACCCCAGATAGAGGTGCATCGTGGCGCTCAACCAGAACATCGTCATCAGGCTCATGGCGGACAGCACGGACTACACCGCCAAGATGCAGGCCGCCTCAGCCTCCGCCACGGAGCTGTCCACAGCCCTGGAACGCCCCATGAGCAAGGGCGAGCGGTTCTCCGCCATGGGTCAGAAGGTGGCCCTGGGCGTGGGCGCTCTGAGTGCCGCCATTGGCGTGGCAGCCGTCAAGGCCTTCGCTGATTTCGACCAGTCAATGAGCGCCGTGCAGGCCAACACCGGCGCTTCCGCCGCCACAATGGGCAGGCTCAGGGATGCGGCCCTGGAGGCCGGGGCACGCACCGTGTACAGCGCCACCGAGTCCGCCGACGCGATCAACGAGCTGGCCAAGGCCGGCGTATCCACGACGGACATCCTCCAGGGCGGACTGGACGGTGCCCTCGACCTGGCCGCCTCCGGGCAGATGGGCGTCGCCGACGCCGCCGAACTCACTGCATCCGCCCTCAACGAGTTCGGCCTGCAGGGCAACCAGGCCAGCCATGTGGCCGACCTGCTGGCAGCCGGCGCGAACACAGCCCAGGGCGGGGTCTCCGACATGGGCGAGGCTTTGAAGATGGTGGGCACGACCGCAAGCCAGCTGGGCATGAGCATCGAGGACACCACCGGAGCCATCACCATGATGGCCTCCCAGGGCATCGTCGGCTCCGATGCTGGCACGCAGCTCAGATCCGCGCTGATCGGCCTGACCAGCGCCTCCGGTCCAGCCAAGGCCGAGATGCAGCAGCTGGGCATCAGCATGTACGACAGTCAGGGCAACTTCGTTGGCTTGGCAAATTTCGCCGGCCAGCTCAAGGAGAAGCTGGCCGCCCTAACCCCCGAACAGCGGGCCAACGCCATGGGCGTACTGTTCTCGAACGCGGCCATGAGCGTGGGCAACACCCTCTACGAGCAGGGTGCCGAAGGAGTCAGCAAGTTCACCAGGCAGGTCAACCAACAGGGCTTCGCAGCCAAGCAGGCCGCAGCGCTGACCGACAACCTCAAAGGCGATGTCGAACAATTCGGCGGCGCAGTTGAGACTTCCCTGATCAAGATCGGGTCCGGGGCCAACGGGCCCATCCGCAGCGTCATCCAGTCGGTCACCAGCCTGGTGACCGCATTCGGCGACCTGCCCGCCCCTGTGCAGCAGACGGTCGTCATGCTCGGATTGGCCGCCGGTGCCGGAGTGGGCCTGCACAAGGTCTTCGGCCAGACGGCGCAGAGCACCAGCGCGCTGAGCCGCAGCTTCGGCCTGGTCGTGGACCCGGTGCAGCGTGTGCAGGCCGCCATGGGCAATTTCGGCTCGGCGGTGGAGCAGATCAAACTGTCCACGCTCACCTATGAGGAGCAGATGCGCCGCGTGGGGACCGCCACCAGCGGCTCAGCCCTGCGTATGGGCGCACTCAAAAGCGCCGGTAGCGGCCTCGTCGACCTACTCGGCGGGAAATGGGGGATCGCTCTCGGTGTTGCCGGAGCCGTGCTTGATGTTTTCGCTAAGCACGCGGCCCAGGCCAAGGCCGCGCAGGATGAGCTGACCCAGGCCATGGCCGAAGGCGGGGATGCCAGCGAAAAGCTCGTCGACATGATCACCAGCGGTAACAACGTCGACTGGGGCTGGGTGCAATACGTCGACACGGGTTTCCATACTCTTGACGACATGCTTCAGGCCTGCGGGATCAGCGCCGGCACTTTCGCCCGAGCCATACAGGGCGACAAGGATGCCATCAACCAGGTCAACAAGGCGTTGGAGGCCAATAAGCAGTCCGGCAGCCAGTACTACGGGGTCATCACCGAGGGCCAGACCAAGCTCTCCCAGCTGACCAGGGAGTACAAGAACTCCACGGAAGAGACGAAACGCAACAAGGAAGGCAAGGACGAACTGGCAGCCAGCGACAAGAAGGCCGCCGACGCGGCCGGCCAGCACGCCCAGGCGCAAGGCCAGTCAGCCGAGCAGACCCAGAAAGCCGCCGACGCATCATCCATCCTCTCCACCCAGCTTGGTGCCTCCAGCAAAGGGCTGGACGAGGAATCCTCCGCGCTTGGCGAGGCTGTGGACGCGCTCAAACAGTACTACGGCTTCAAACTGTCGGCTTTTGACGCGGACACCAAGTGGGGCAAAGCAGTATCCGCAGCCGACGAGGCAGTGAAGAAGAACGGCGTGACTCTGGATAAGAACACCGCCAAAGGGCAGGCCAACAGGGATGCACTGAGAGGACTGGTGGAAGCGGCCCAGCAATCCGCCGAAGCGCACGCCCGCGACGGTGAAGGCATCGACAAGGTCAGCCAGGTCATGGAGCAGGGCCGGCAGAAGGTCATCGCCTATGCGAAAGCCATGGGCATGAGCGACGGCGACGCCGCAGCTTTCGCCGACTCCGTGGGCCTGTCCTCGGGACGGGTCAAGGATCTGGTATCCCAGATTGAAAAAGCTAATGCCAAGCCCCTCAAGATACAGGACCAGGCATCGAAGACCCTCAAGCAGGTGGGTCTGGCTGCCAAGGGGCTGCCCGACGGCAAGACCATCCAGATCACCGGCAAGAACAAGGATGCCATGATGGCCATCCATGAGGTGACCGGCGCGAAGATCGACGACAAGCACTCCAAGCTGACCCTGGACAAGCACCAGTACGACATGGCGCTCGCCCTGGCCAACGGGGCGACCATCGACACCAAGACCGGCCAGCTGAAGGGCGACAACAGTGACCACTGGAAGAAGATCGCCCAGTCCAACGGGTGGAAGATCGACCCCAAGACCGGCGTGATCTCCGGCAATGACGGGCCGTTCATGGCTGTCAGAAAAGCAGTCGACAACGCCACCATCAAAGACAAGACAGTGCATGTGGGGGCTGAGGCGAGCGGCTTCTGGAGCGTCGTCAACAGCATTCTGGGCAAGGTCTTCCACGTCAACATCAGCGCCACCGGTGGTCATGCGGTCGGCGGTCTGATCACCGGGCCTGGGACGGGCACCAGCGATGACATCCCGGCCCGCCTGTCCAACGGGGAGTACGTGATACGAGCTGCCGCAGTCCGCCAGTACGGCACGGAGATGCTCAACGCCATCAACTGGCAGCGGTATGCGACCGGAGGCTACGTGCAGAAGTACGAGGCCACGCCGCTTCCCGCCAACCTGCCGCTGCCGGCCCAGCAGGAGCCGCGGATTGTGTATGAGCAGCCGGTCACTTTCCACCAGCATGTGGTGCAGGATCCTTACGCGCAGTCGGCTTTGGATTCGGCCAGGGTGCGTCACGCGACCCTCGGCCTGCTGAGGAGAGGGGGGATGCTGTGAGCACGGTGATCCTCTACCCGCAAAGCGGCGATAAGGAGCTGTGCCGCCTGTACGGGGATGACGGTGACCGGGAGATGATCCTGCGGGAGATCGACGGCTGGTATGGCACTCCTGAGTCGCGAACGGAGGCCGCGCCCCGCAAGTGGGGTGACGGCGACCATGATGTGGGCGAGTCGGACATCGCCTACGGGGCCCGCACCGTGCCCATCTCCTACCGGCTGCTGGCCGGCGACCGGGGCAGGCTGGAGCATCTGCGCGGCATGCTTGGCGCTTTGACGCACCGGCTGGTCCGCCTGCGGGTCGTGGACCCCCCCGAGGACACCTACCAGGTGGGCGAAGTGCTGCAGGTGCTCCCCGACAAGGCTCCGCAAAACATGGCCATGCAGACCGATACGGGCCTGATCACCGTCCTGTGCCGGCGTCCTGAGCGCTTGTCCTGGCGGTCGACGGATGTGCAGCTTTTCCCCGTGTCCTCCTCTTCTGGGGGCCTCTATTACGGGGAGAAGGGTCTGGGCCTGGCCTATCCGCTCTCGTATGGGGCTGATGCGGGCTCCCCGCAGAGTGTGGCCCTGCTGCGCAATGCCGGCTCGGCCACGGCGTATCCGGTGATCACGGTGACGGGCCCGATGCCTGACGGGGTGCTCCTGGTGGGTTCGGACGGAAAGGCGGTGCAGTGGTCGGGGAGCGTGGGCCGTGTCCCGCTGGTTTTGGATTGCCGGACGCAGACGGCGTCCATGGGGGGCGTGGATGTGAGCAGGCGGCTCACACGCCGAGGCTTCCCATCGATCCCGCCGATGGGGTCTTTGTCGGTGCAGCTGATGTCTCCCGGCTCGGGCTGGGCGACCGTGAGCGTCCGTGACACGTATTTATAGAGGAGTGATCTATGTCTACAGCTTTGGGTGTGGCCCCGGACAGCGAGGGGCAGGGGTGTGATGCGCTGACCCACCGGAGGGTGATCGCCTCCCAGTGGGAGAGCCCGGGCGTGGTGTCGGGCCTGGTGGTGTCGGGCCGTCAGGATCTGCGCTACGGGGTCAGCCCGGGTGCCGCCGTGTGCTCCATGGGGGATGCGGACGGGATGAGCATCGCCTGGTGGGATGGTGCAGGCAGCCCGTATACGGAGAATGCCGTGGCTGCGGGCGATTCGGCCTATCCGCGGATCGATGCGGTCTACATCATCGCCTATACGGGCCAGCCGGATAACCGTGTGCATGTGAAGGTGGCCCAGGGGGAGCCTTCGGCCAGCCCGCAGCCTCCGGAGGTGGAGGCCGGGGGCCTGGTGGTCGGCTACCGGATGCTGCCTGCCGGGGCGATGAGCACCGCATCGGCCATGGCGTACGGGGATGTGGACTATGCGATCCCGTATGGGGCTCGGATGGGTCGCATCGGCTACGGGAGCAACACGAGCACGGTCGATCAGGACTGGTCCACCGATTGGTGGCCGCAGGCTCCGACGGTGACGCGGATGATGCCCACGGACCGGCTGGTCACCGTGCGTTTTACCTTCCGCGCGAGCGTCGGCGGGGAGAAGGTGGGCAGCTTCTACACGATGCCTGTGGTCGACGATCAGGATATGGGCGACGGCCTGGACGAGTGCCAGGTGTCGTATGTGTGGGCGCGCCAGCATGTGGAGTGGCGGCTGGTCCTCAAAGGAGGCATCTCGCATACAGTGGATGTCCTGGCCAGGCCGAACCTGGGACGGCCCCGCTTCCGTTGGGAGGGGCTGCGCACGGTGGAGGTCATCGACGAGGGTGTGGCCCAGTGAGCTGGAGGACCTGGCTGACCGACGCACGCGACGGGCAGGTCATCGCCCCAGTGGACGTGCCCAGCTTCCAATGGCAGATGGGGATAAGAGACTCCTCCTTCACCACGACGTCGCGTGAGCCCGGCGACCGGAGCGCCTCGAATCTTACCCTTCCATGGTCGGCGCTGCCGGCCTCCACGCCCGACCAGCGGAGCCTGCTGCTGGATTCGACCAGGCGGGCCCTGTGCCTGACCTGGGCCGGCTCGATGGCGGGTGATGATTTCGGCGACCCGGCCATCTGGGGCGTGATCGGGGAGCGGCAGGACACGCAACAGGACACCAGCTTCCCCCTCTCCTCGCCTTTGGAGCTTTTGAGTCAGCGGCTGGTCGTCCGCGAGGGTGCCTACCGGGACGGGAAGAGCACGGATGTGATCGGCCTGGGCGGCCTGTCCTACCGGGGCATCATGTGCGAGGCCGGCCTGTACGCCACCAACCGCAAGCAGGGCGGCACCCTGCCCATCGACTGGCCCTACCAGGGGGAGAAAGGCAGCCGGCAGAAGACCAGCTGGAAGGCGTGGAACATCCAGAACAACGGCGCGAAAAAGCTCCTGTGTGACATCGCCGACCTGCAGGACGGGCCCGACTTCGCCTTCATCCCGTACCTGACCGGGGACGGGACGCATGTGCGGGTGCGTTTCGAGGCCGGCTCTGACGGGGACCGGCGTTTGTTCGCCTCCACGCCTCCGGTCTGTCTGGCCTATCATCCGGGGGCGAGCCTGCTGGATGACCTGCAGGTGGCGCACGCCTCCCCGGTCCAGCGCGTGTATGCGACGGGTGCCGGCAGCGATGAGAGCGTGCTCACGGCCCTGGCCCAGGACCTGTCGGGCATCACCGGCGGCCCGGACCCGCAGATCCTCCGGGAGGCCGCCTGGTCGGACACGGACACCGACAACCTGGACGTGCTCAGGTCCCACGCGCAGGCGCAGCTGCAGGCGGGCCGGCGCAAGCTGATCCAGATCACCGCGCAGGTGCATTTCGGGGACCTGACCGCCGGCAACGTCGTGCTTTCACCCGCCAGCCTGCGTCCGGGCATGCCGGTCGTGCTGAGCATCCAGGGGTTTCCCAGCCTGCCGGACGGCGACTACCGGACGGCGGTCATGCTCCTGTCCGGCGACCAGACCGATACGGCCAAGGTCACCTTCGATGTGATGGAAGACCCATACCAGTAGTAAGGAGCGTATCGTGCAGCATACGCTGATCACCCCGCAGAGCCCGGGGGAGCAGCTGGCCGCCCTGGCCGCGGGGGCCCTGGACATGGCCACCAGGCAGCAGACGGGCAACATCGGCAGCGTCACCATCCCCACGGCGAACGGCACCAAGCTGATCGCCGGCGAGGCGGCCGGACTGCAGGGCATCGCCCCCTGGGTGGGGGACACGACCCCTCCGGGCATTCCCACGGGCATCGGCGTGGACTCGGCTGCCGGCATGATCCTGGTCTCCTGGGACGGCAGCCTGCAGGGCGGCATCCCTGCCGACTTCGACCACGTCCAGATCCTGGTGGACGGCGCGGAGGCTGGCCAGCTGCGGGTCCGTGGTACGGCGACCCTGGGCCCGTATGAGGCTGACAGCGTCCACCAGGTGACCGCCAGGGCATGGGATGATGCGCATGCGGAGGACGGCAGCCCCGCCCCCAACTGGTCCGATCCCACCAAGCCGGTGAGCGTGACGGTCAAGAGCGTCGTGGACGCCGACGAGATCAAAGAGGCGCAGGACAAGGCCCAGCAGGCCATCAACGAGGTCGCCGGGGTGCGGCAGACCGCGTCCAATGCGAGCAAGGCGGCCGCCGACGCGGGCAAGGCCGCTGCAGACGCCGGCAGCACGGCCAGCCAGGCCAAGAGCATCGCCGACGGCCTGTCAGGCAGCGTGGGCACGGCCGTGTCCACGGCCAACAGTGCAGCAGCGTCGGCCAAGCAGGCGTCGAAGGACGCCGGCGACGCCAAGCAGAAAGCCAGCGAGGCCGCGTCCAGTGCCAGCACGGCGGTCAGCCAGAGCGCGGCGGCCAGCAGCAAGGCCGACACGGCCCTCTCGCGTGGCGTGGAGCTGGTCCGCAACCCGGCCTTCGACCCGGCCCTGGGCGATCTGGATGGCTTCGGGCTGAGCATGGGCGCGAGCGGTGCCCCGGCCAAGCCGCCCCTGCCCTATGCCACCTACGGTGCGCTCACACAGAGGGATTATTTCAGCAGCTGGCGCTTCCCCTTGGACAAAGGCCGCAGGTATCGTTTCGGCTTCTGGGCCATCTGCGACGGCAAGGGTCGCGAGGATCTGCGGATCGGCTGGCGGTATGTCAACCCCAATACGCATTGGGATCAGGCGGTCACGGTCACGCAGGAGGAGGCCTCGTCCTGGGTGTGGCGGGAGGCCGTCGTCGGCACGCCCGACCAGTGGACCGACACGGACCACAGTCTGAGCGTGTGGCTCAACATCGCCGGCTACGGGGATCAGGCCACGGGCTGGTGGATCACCGGCCTGACCGTCCGGGACGTGACCGACAGCCAGGCCGCCAAGGACCAGGCCGCCAGGGCGCAGACAACGGCTGACGGGAAGAACCGGATCATCGCCGCCGCATCCGAGCCGGTGCACGGTGGTCTGGCCCTGGGCGACCTGTGGATGCCATTGGACAAGGCGAATAATGTCGTGGGCATTCAGGTGTGGAACGGCAAGGCTTTCGTGGACTACGTGCTGTTGGCGCAGGAGGTGCTGGTGGCGGGCAGCGTGGGCACCATCTGCCTGGCGGACGGTGCCGTGGTCGCGGACAAGGTGACCGCGTCTGAGGCTTTGCTGGAAAAGTTGCTCGTGCGCAAGATCAAGGCTGACGAGATTGATGTGGGGATGCTCACGGCCGCCATAGTCAAGTCGGGTTTGTTTTCCACGCCTGACGGCCTGGTGGGCTTCGACTCGTCGGGTTTCTGGGCCAAAGGCAAGGACGGCAACTACATCTTCCGCGCCTCCGGGGACGGCGTGCAGGCGACTGGCGGCTTCCAGACCGCCGCCAGCGGGGACCGCATCCAGCTGAGCCAGATTTTGTTCAAGGGGAGCACGATAGGAGGCCTGCAGGGCATCGGTGATGATCCGGAGACCCCGTACTGGCTGATCTGGGGGGACCACGACGAGGACGGGATAGCGAGCCGGCTGATGATGGGCACCAGCACGCAGCAGTCGGAGATTTGTGTCTTCAGGGATGATAAGGGGCGGAATAACGTCAGCCTGACGGCCAACAGCGTTGGCATCAGCGGCTTCGATTCGACTGAGGTCGAATCCGATGATGTGCGTCTGACGGGGCATAAGAGCATCCGTCTGGATGCTGATGCGATCTGGGTGCGGGGGGTCAGGCTGCCGGTCAGTGGCATCGCGTCGGGCGGCTACTCGCATCATCAGGGAGCCTGGGAGATCAGCTTCAAGCAGGCGTCCAGCAGGTACGGGGATCTGTCGTTCACGACTGGCGGCAATCCAAGCAGCGCGAACGGGGTGCAGGGGCTGCGTATCCCGTGCACGGGGTACTGGCTGGTCTCGGGCGCGGTCAACTGCACCGGGACGGGGAACGAGGCGGCCATCGGCCTGGGCATATACGACCCGACGTCCGGCAGCCTGAACACCTTCTGGGACGGCTTCATCATCGATTTCACCACCTCTCCCAACACCTGGGTCACGCAGGCGGTGCCGTCGACGGTGGAGTACCTGCAGGCCGGGGATGTGGTCATGTGGCGCAGCGCGTCGAGCCTGCAGGTCGGCGGGGGAGCCAACTACCTGATCGCCACGCTCCTGCCCTTCTAAGGAGGCTTTTCGGATGCCTGACGTGCTGATGACCATCCTCGAATCCATCGTGCCCATGCTCCTGACCGGGGTGGGAGGCCTGTGCGGATGGCTGCTCAAAAGCCACCGCAAGGAGGAGGCGCGCGACCAGGCCATGGAGACGGGCCTGCGCACCCTCCTCAGGGCCGAACTGCTGGAGATCCACACCCGTCATGTGGTGCATCACGAGCCGATCAGCGTATCCATCCAGGATGAGGCCGACCGGGTCTACCGCGCCTACCACAGCCTGGGAGGCAACGGGACAGGCACCATGATGCACCAGCAGATCATGCGCCTGGACGCCTACCTGGACGATGACGTGGGCCACGATGCGTAGCCCTGCCTGACCTCAACCTGTCCAGCCGCCCGTCCGGGCGGCTTTTTCATGCCTACACACAAGGAGGATAAATGCGATGGTCCCATGCGCGGCACGCCCGCGCCAAGCCCCGGTACGGGCGGATCATGGTCGGGGCGCTCGCCGTCCTGGCCATGCTCACCCCGGGAGCCGCCTACGCGGACGCGGGTTTCGACAACGCGAGCTACCAGGGGTGCTACAACGCGCAGGCCGCCAAAGACTCGGGAGCCAGTTTTAGCATCACGAAGATCACGGAGGGCACCTGGTATGTCAATCCCGCCGCCGACTGCCAGCTCGCCGCCAACCGTGCTGCGGGCCTGCGGCTGGGGGCCTACGGGTACGCCCGGCCCGAGAAAGGCACCAGCCCGGAGGCCGAGGCCGATTTCTTCAACGCCCAGGCGGACGCCAGAGGCTTGGTGCACGCGGGAGTGATCCCATTCCTGGACTGGGAACCGCCAGCACCGTATAACAAGCACACAGACTGGGCCAAGAGATGGCTCGACCGGGTGTCCGCTCATTGGGGGACCAAGCCGATCATCTACATGCAGGCCTCAAACATCAAGGCTGGGGACTGGTCTGCTGTGGCCGGAGCCGACTACGGGCTCTGGGTCGCCGGCTACCCGCACGGGTACAAGGGCGAGCGCCTGCGGGACCCCGGGGCACCGCCCTACTCGGTGGCACCCTGGCCTTTCGCCGCCGCCTGGCAGTACTCCTCCTCGGGGCATGTGCCCGGCGTGGGCAACGCCGTGGATGTCAACTGGTTTTATGGGGATGCGGCCACCTGGGCGCGCTATGCCAACGCTCCGGTAGGCACGCAGGCCAATCCTGTCACGCCGGCTCCCACGCCTTCCCAGGGTGCGCCTGTCGGCGACGTGGGCAGTCTCGCCACGGCGGTGATCCGCGGCGAGTACGGCAACGACCCGCAGCGCCACGCCTTGCTGGGCAACCGCTATGCGGAGGTCATGGCCGTGGTCAACGAACGTCTGCGAGGCAACACGGGCGGAGGCACAGGGAACGGCACCTATGTGGTGCGTCCCGGCGACTGCCTGAGCGCCGTCTTCGGCGGCAGCTGGCCCACCGTCGCCAGACTCAACGGCATCAGCCCGCCCTACATCATCCATCCCGGCCAGCGTCTCGCCACCGGCAGCGGTGGAGGCGGCGGAGGACGGACCGTGACCGTGCAGCGAGGAGACACACTCTCCGGGATCGCCGCCAGGCTCGGCATCCCCCAAAGCCGGCTGCACGGCTACCGGTCCGGCAACCCCAACCGGATCCAGGTCGGAGAAGTACTCCACTACTAAGGAGGTGACATATATGACCGATAACACAATCGAGGAGGAGGGCAGGCCGTACTGGCTGCCCGACTGGCTCTACCAGATCCTCAAATGGGTGGGACTTGCATTCCTGCCCTTGCTGGGCGCTTTCATCCACAGCGTCGGCCCCGTCTGGGGTCTGCCCCATACGGACGCCATCGTGACTACGATCTACGCGCTGGGAGTGCTCATCGCAGGCTGCATCGCAGGCAGCCAGGCCAAAGCAGCTTTCAGCAAGTAGCGGCCTGCCCATAACACAATCGCCTCCGCTCCGGTACTTTCAGGGCGGGGGCGGTTTTAAATTCTGATAGCCAACGTTAATCCGGGCCCAGTGTAATAATGTCCGATACCTACCCTTGGAGGACTCTATGGAGGAAACGAAGAAGGAGCGTCGAAAGCTCCTTGAAAAGAAGGTGGATACTTCATGGCAGGAGCAGAAAACGATGGCGTTAGAAGCAAGGGCTCTCGGAGCAAAGCTACGCGAAGGAAAGCCGATAAGCTTCCAGAAAACAATTGGGAGGATCTCCTTATAGACAGCAGGACCCCTCTGTATGCGTCGGAGCATTCAGGGCGGTATGAACGCCAGAAACTCATCAGGGGATACGAGCAAATCACCGGCAGGAATCTGATTGCAGTCGTCGATCAGATATACGAAGGGAAGATGACCGTATTCCAGGAGCTCCTGGGCGATTGCGACCCGGATAAAGAGCTTGATGTGCTCTTGTCGTCACCCGGCGGGAGCGGGGAGATGGCGTTACGCATGGTGCAATCCATGCAGGATCAGTGCCGAGCCGTGCGCGTGATCGTGCCTGATATGGCAAAAAGCGCTGCTACCGTGCTTTGCCTAGGTGCTGACGAGATAGTGATGGGCCCGGCTGGTGATCTGGGTCCCATCGACCCCCAGATGATCCTTAAGTCAAGATTCATGGTCAGCGCAAAGGAACTGGTACAGGCTGTGGAGGACGCCGAGGCAAAAGTACGGGATAATCCCGGAGCGTTTGCCTTGTATTCGTCTTTATTGTCTGAAGTTAATATGCTGACATACGAGCAGTCAAAATCAGCTATTGCCCGTTCGGAAACATTGATGAGAGAGGCGCTGGAAGCGGTTACAACACGAGGCAAAGATGACGTGGACCGCCTATGCGATCAATTAAAGGGGCCTCTGATTGATGTGCCCACGAACCATGCAGCTGTATTCTCTTATGAGAACGCAAAGCGTTGCGGCCTGCCCGTCACAAGACCAGATCTAGGCGGCAGGGAATGGAAAGTGCTGTGGTCCCTTTGGACACACTACTATGCGATCGGCAGCTTCCCAGCCGGCAGCACGGCAGTATACGAGGGCAAAAGAGTTTCACACATCGAAAGCCCTGCAGGCGTTGCCAACTGAACAATCTCGCATTCAATAGTTAAATCGCCCTCGCTTCGGGAGACCGGAGCGGGGGCGATTTTTGCGTTCAATGTTACATATGGAGTAATATGCATAACATGCATTCCTCTGGAGCACAAACACATAGGGGCGAAGAAGACCAGTTGCCAGAGTCAATATGTTCAAAACGGGGAAGCACTAATACCATATTTTGGTTCCCTTATGGTGAGTGCCAAACACTTGAAGACGCTTTTCAGGAGCAGTTCAGTAATAAATTTTATAATGATGATCAATTCGTACAGGCTCAGGTGGAGTTTGAGCACACACTCGATTTGGCTCGTAAAGGGATGCTCGAAGGGATACGACAAATTCAGCTCATTAACCCTGCGACAACCGAGCCGGAAATAATATATGAGATTAAAACGCATTATCCTAATTCCCAACGATCGAGTAAGAGAACCGGCTATATAGGCGCTCGGCTATTCCACGGTCAGGATGAATCAAAACCGAACGGGGTAATTTGTGTCTACTTGTATGCAAAAGTTGATCAGGGGAAAGAAGATGCACACATTAACCAAGACGAGGCAGCTAAGTCAGCGGCCTTCAGGTTTGACGAATGCCGGAGATCCCGCTGGGAAAAACTTGTGGAAGTACCACCTTCAGTGTAGAAGTGATTATTTCCGCTCACGGAGGTTTTGATTTGCCAGTACGGTCTTTGTAGGGTACTTTATATAAACTGCACTTTATATAGGAGGGCACTTTGAAGGAGCAAGCGGGTGTGAAGAGCCGCGAAGAGCGTCTGCACAGGGCTCGTAAGCAGATTCGTCTTGACGGACAGCTCGTGGAACAGCTGAAAACAATAAGAGAGCAGCAGGGAGTGTCCCAGGAGGATCTCGCCTTCAAGATGGGGATCACACAGCCTGCTGTATCTTCAATTGAATCTGGGAACACGGATCCGAAGCTTGGTACACTGCGCCGATACGCGAATGCTTTGGGGTGTGTAATTTCACATCATGTAGAGCCTGATGATGGTAGTCCAAGTAGTTGTGTTGAAGAAAAGGTGGTCAATCGGTACGAGAATCAGGTAACAGAGAATTTGATTTTATCTCTTAACGCGTGGCTCCGTGCCATTAACGGGTCGGAGCGACGTGAAGGCAGTGGCTTTAAGGTGACTTATAAGACGCTGAAACTGGAGATGCGGTGAGAGTAGAGACATTATTGGAAAGGTCTGAGTTTAATAGCCTCAGTCTGGATTTGGTGCAAGGCGTAAGGGTGCCCTCTGGAGCAAACCCGCCGGATGGGTACAAGAATCTATCCAAGAATGAAGGCACTTGGGACGCAATGTGCGTGTGTGGACAGGATAGGTTTGCTTTCACCGCATCACTGCAGCTTAATGGCGAAGGTGCTTGCTACACAATCGCATACTCAGCCTATTACCGGATGAAAGATCTCAATGAATCCGACGTGGACGATGCCGTGTTGACCGAGTTCTTCAACAAGGTCGCTTTCTTCCTCGTCTACCCGTATTTCAGAGCCACACTGACGCAGATGGCCGGGAACATGGAAGTGCCTATACCGGTCCTCCCTGTGGTGCAACAGGGTGATGCGGCTTTTTCGGATATCGAGGTAAAAAGACCAGAGACCAAAAAATAAGCTTCATAAGCCTTCTCTACATAATTTTGTCCGATAACCTGTAATCTGGTCTTGTCATGTCGTCTGGCTCCCCCAATAATGCGGACGGCATAACTTTTTCATTCGAGGTATTGGCTGAGGGTGATGGCGGCTTTGCCTTCCATGGCGTGGTGGTGCATGTCGCAATAACTGAGCGTCTGCTTTCCGCATGATTCTGCCAATCCCGGCCTATTATCCCAGGTATGGCCTATATCCCTGATGATGTCTCTCAGATCCCCGACAACCACCCTGGCTATGTGCCCGCCTCCGATGATGAGCGGGAGCGACTGACCATCCTCCTGCACAAGAGACTCGACCAGATCATCGACCAGGAGCAGCAGGCAGGACTCAGCCGGCAGGACCGCGAGCGCCTCGCCACCATCCACCAGCAGGTCAGAGCAGACCTGGCCGCCATCCGATACGGGGCCACAGAGCGGAGCGTGAGGGAGATCGAGCGCAGATATCGGGAGAGTCGCTAATCCCGTTTTTCTGATTTTGGGTCACACATGGGTCACACGTATTGGCATCGAGGGTGTGTCGGGAATATGAGAAAACCCCTGCTTCCCAGTCGGGAGTAGGGGCCTGAGCTGGGGTGGCTAACGCGGCTCGAACGCGCGACCTCCTGAACCACAATCAGGTGCTCTACCAACTGAGCTATAGCCACCATGGTGAATCAACCCGCATCGCGAATCAATGCAACAGATGAAACTATACACGATGGCATGACATGGCACGCCGGTGAAGTGTGACCCATGCCTAAAGACCGTGCTTTGTCTTTGGACCTTCAGTTCACGACCCTGGCCTCTACATAAAAAGTCTCCAGCACCACCAGGGTCTGATCATCGACGGTGAAGTCCGGATCATCCAATGCCTGTCGCATGTTTTCTGAGGTCCAGAAAGACTCATGAGCCTCGCGCCACTCAGGAAGGCTTTTATAGCCTTCTCCCTCATTCAGAACATGCTGCAGTGTGACCAGGCCAAGTCGGGTCACGCTCACCGAGGCATATCTGAGGATGGCAATTGGCTGGTCATCTGAGTTCAACAGAAGCGTTCGTCGGCCGGAGGAGGGAAGTGGCTCATGATCATGGATGAACTCTGCCATCAGGCTGGTCGTAGCGGTTTTGCGCCCCTCCCGGATCGCTTCCACCAGGCAATCACGTTCTGGGCCGGGGAAGGCGAATTCATCCTTGGGAAGATTCGCAACATCTTGGGCTTTGACCGCTGGTATTTGCTTATTTTTCATAGTGGTTGTGATTGTCTTGCCTATCAGACTTAGGCTCTTTGTCGTCGAGCGCTTTTCTTATGGGTTGGTATTCCTTGATCAGATCGGCCAGGCTCATAGCGGCATTGGCGGGACTGGTGGATGGCAGATTGATCATCGTCGGTCGATATCGCTTCTCCTGCAGGATCGGCAGGCAGTAGCGACGGTAAAGCTGGCCGGCCTTGCGTCCTGTGGTGAATATGGTGCCGATGGGCACACGGTCCAGCAAGCCAGCGATGTCGGTCGGCACGACATTGGTTATTGAAGCGTCGGAGGCACCGTGGATGTCGCATTCCTGGATGACATCCCAGAGTGCTATGCAATGATTGAGGGCAAACCTAGCACGGACAGCCGGATCAGGCTCTGGAACAGGCTGGTCGAAGAGTGCAGCCAGCACGGGCCAGAAGCGGTTGTGCGGAAACATGTAGTAGAAGCCGGCTTCACGCGAACTCGGGCTGGGAATGGATCCCAGGATCAGCACACGAGATCGGTCATCCCAAATGGGTCCGAACTCGTGGGTGACGTGTGTGGTCGAACCTGCAGTCATGCGCCAAGCAGTCCAGTCAGAGACGCGGTCATCACGTTAGCCTGTGCAATCACCAGAATGAAGACCAGCAGGCTGGTTGCGCATTCGACCAGGCCCACATACAGAATGGGAACGCGGCGCCGGCGGGAGATGGCTGGCAGCAAGGCCGCGCGAACCAGCAGCACCAGGGCGGTCAACAGAGGCCACCATCCTGCGGTGCGTACCATGGCGACCCCGATCAGGCAGAGGACCAGGTTCCAAGCCAGCGAAAGCAGGTAGCACCAGGTCTTGCCGCGCTCGCGGATCATGGTCTTGACGAAGATGACCGAACCGAACTGGGTTACAGCGAAGACAGCTGCACTGACCACTCCAATCGATGGCAGGGCAGCGCTTGGGAAAAATCCGCTGGCGAAGCAGTCCACAGCAGGATTCGGTTGGCATCCGAAGTAGCTGGCCTTGGCGCTTTCCGGACTCGGTCCCGGCGTCTGGAATCGTGACCCTAGGGAGACGGCGATCAGACAGAGCATGCAGGCCGCAATCACGGCTACGGTATCGTTCCACCAGGAGCGTTCCGTGCGCAGCCAGGCGGCGGCAAAGTTCAGCACACCTAGCACCAGGTAGAGCGGGGCCCATCGCAGGAGCCCTGGGGTGCCGACCAATAGGATAAGCCCGGTCACGGCCGTGAGCAGAGCGTACCCCAAAGCTGGTGGTGCGAATCTGGCGGCTCGGTGCGAAACCATCCACCTTGAGCCGGTGAACTCAAAGCAGTAGCAGAAAGCCCAGGCAACCATGAGCAGCAGGCTCCTCCAGGTCGGGCCTCCGACCAGCAGCCCAGCCAGGCCCGGCATCAAAGCCATGGCCCATCCGCCTATTTGGTCGGGGATCCATAGCCGCCGCCACTGCCGTCCTTTAGGTCGTGATCCGTTGGTGGTAGTCGATTTGCGGGCTTGAGGGTTTGGTCTGCTGCCGTTCGACCCGGCGGCCTTGCCCCTGTCTGCGTCTGTAAGCATACTCATCAGCCTACGCCCCGGTATGGCTGTCACTGCCTCTTCCGTAATGCCGATTCGGTCAATATCATGGTCGAAGGAGTCACGAATCACATGGGTTCCTGGATTCAGGAGGCAGATGATGGGTCAGGTGGACATCAAGCGTGTATACGAGCAGGCAGCTGATGAGGACGGGGTCCGTATCCTGGTCGACAGGCTTTGGCCGCGCGGCGTCAGCAAGGAGCGGGCAGCCCTGTCCGGCTGGCTCAAGGATGTCGCGCCCAGTCCGGACCTGCGGCGCTGGTGGCACCATGATCCTGACCGCTTCCAGGACTTCGCGCGCCGCTACCGCACTGAGCTGGATGACAATCCCGCCTTGGAGGATCTGCTGAGCATTGTGCGCGAACATGATCGGACGACACTGGTCTATGCAGCCAAGGATCCAGCCGTCAACCACGCTCTGGTCCTTCGCGACTACATCCGGCAGGCTCTTGAAAAGGAAGACAAGTAGACGCTTGGCCATATACAAATTCCAAGGCGTTTCGGGACACTGGCATTGATGGAGCCAAAGCTGCTCCACCTAGGCACGATGCCAGCGCAAGTCCTTAAGCGGCCATCTTTTTGGAATATGAAACAGGAACGCCCTCGCCTGTTCGGACACTATTCAGGACAATGGCACGTCTTTGTCGGCGCTGTTCGCTGAATCCGGAACGTAACCGGCGGCTCCCGCAAAGCCAGGCCCACCATTGTTCCTGGTATTTATCTGTCCTGGTTTAGATATGTATTCCTATGTATTCATATTCCGTCACCTGCAACGCCTATGGATTAGGAATCTGTTGGACGCGGGTACCCGATTACTGGGACCTGCATATATAGGGTATGTGAAAAGGCCTGTTAGGGGTCTGCTGCAAGAGCTTTCCCAAAGACGTTTCCGAGGCGACATCACAGTGAACAAAGCCTAGAGCATACAGACACGTGCCAGGCGTAACGATGTCTGGTCCGGTGATATACTTTTCAGCGTGTGTGCCGACAGCACGCCTTATGTCACAGGTGAGCTTGTCGGGATATCCCCGAATCCGAAGAATGCAGGCAGCAATGTCCTGCAGGAGGATCAGGGGCCATCGGGCCGGTGGACAGTGGCTGATCTCTCCTCCTGGGAGCGACTGCGGCTGCGGTGCGGCGGTCTCGCAGTGCAAACGAAGACAAGTTCATCGAAGGAATCGGAGAGAGTCAGTTGCCAACAATTGAACAGCTCGTCCGCAAAGGGCGCAAGGCCAAGCCTCGCAAGTCGAAGACTTTGGCACTCAAGGGCAGCCCGCTGCGTCGCGGCGTGTGCACCCGTGTCTACACCACCACACCTAAGAAGCCGAATTCGGCTCTGCGTAAGGTTGCCCGTGTCCGCCTGAGCTCCGGCATTGAGGTTTCCGCCTACATCCCCGGCGAGGGCCACAATCTGCAGGAGCACTCCATCGTGCTGGTGCGCGGCGGACGTGTCAAGGATCTGCCCGGCGTGCGCTACCACATCGTGCGCGGTGCGCTGGATACCCAGGGAGTCAAGGATCGCAAGCAGGGCCGTTCCCTGTACGGAGCAAAGAAGGCCAAGTAACACATGTCACGCAAAGGACCAGCTAAAAAGCACCAGCTCCTGCCCGATCCCATCTACGGTTCAACCGTGGTGGCCCAGCTGATTAACAAGATCCTGCTGGACGGCAAGAAGTCCATCGCCGAGAACATCGTCTACACCGCTCTGGAGCAGGTCAAGGAGAAGACCGACCAGGAGCCCGTGGCCGTGCTCAAGCGTGCCCTGGACAACATTCGTCCCAGCCTGGAGGTCCGCAGCCGTCGTGTCGGCGGCGCCACCTACCAGGTCCCCGTCGAGGTCAAGCCGAACCGCGCCAATACGCTCTCATTGCGGTGGCTGACCGATTACAGCCGCGCCCGTCGTGAGAAGACCATGTCGGAGCGGCTGGCCAACGAGATCCTTGATGCCTCCAACGGTCTGGGTGCAGCGGTCAAGCGCCGTGAGGACACCCACAAGATGGCCGAGGCCAACAAGGCGTTCGCCCACTATCGCTGGTAATCCCAAGAGAGCGAGAACAAGGAATTATGGCACAAGACGTGCTCACGGACCTGACCAAGGTCCGCAACATCGGCATCATGGCCCACATCGATGCTGGCAAGACAACGACGACCGAGCGTATCCTCTACTACACCGGAGTCAACTACAAGATTGGCGAGACCCACGACGGCGCCTCCACCATGGACTGGATGGACCAGGAGAAGGAGCGTGGCATCACAATCACCTCCGCCGCCATCACGGCCTTCTGGAACCGCCAGTCCCACGATCCTGAGGACCGCTATCAGATCAACATCATCGACACCCCCGGCCACGTGGACTTCACCGCCGAGGTGGAGCGCTCCCTGCGCGTGCTCGATGGCGCTGTGGCGGTGTTCGACGGCAAGGAGGGCGTGGAGCCCCAGTCCGAGACCGTCTGGCGTCAGGCCGACAAGTATGGTGTGCCCCGCATCTGCTTCATCAACAAGATGGACAAGCTGGGCGCCGACTTCTACTACTCGGTGGACACCATCAAGGACAAGTTGGGTGTCAAGCCGCTGGTCATGCAGCTGCCTATCGGCGCTGAGAGCGACTTCCACGGCGTGGTCGACCTGGTTCGTATGGTGGCCTACTACTGGAAGGACGAGGCCGACCTGGGCGCCAAGTACGACACCATCGACATACCCGACGACCTTAAGGACAAGGCCGAGCAGTACCACACCGAGCTGCTTGAGGCCGTGGCCGAGTCGGACGAGGATCTGCTGGAGAAGTACCTGGGCGGCGAGGAGATCTCCCAGCAGGAGATCCGCACCGCGGTGCGCAAGATGACCATCGAGCAGTCGGCCTTCCCGGTCTTCTGCGGATCCGCCTTCAAGGACAAGGGCGTGCAGCCCATGCTGGATGCGGTCGTGGACTATCTGCCCAGCCCCGAGGACGTGCCGGCCATCAAGGGTTACAAGATCGGTGACGAGTCCGTCGAAATCGACCGCAAGCCCACCGCGGACGAGCCCTTCTCGGCCCTGGCCTTCAAGGTTGCCACCCACCCCTTCTATGGCAAGCTGATCTATGTGCGTGTCTACTCCGGCAAGGTGGCCCAGGGCGATACCGTCCTGGACTCCACCAAGGGCAAGAAGGAACGCGTCGGCAAGCTCTTCCAGATGCATTCCAACAAGGAGAATCCGGTCGACGAGGCCATCGCCGGCAACATCTACGCCTTTGTCGGGCTCAAGAGCGTCACCACCGGTGACACCCTGTGCGACGAGAAGGAACCGGTGGTGCTGGAATCCATGACCTTCCCCGATCCCGTGATCGAGGTGGCCGTGGAGCCCAAGACCAAGGCCGATCAGGAGAAGATGGGCATCGCCCTGCAGAAGCTCTCCGAGGAGGATCCCACCTTCCAGGTCAAGACGGATGAGGAGTCCGGCCAGACCCTGATCTCCGGCATGGGCGAGCTCCAGCTGGACATCCTGGTGGACCGCATGCGTCGCGAGTTCCATGTGGAGTGCAACGTGGGCAAGCCCCAGGTGGCTTACCGCGAGACCATCCGCAAGGCCGTCATGAACCAGGAGTACACCCACAAGAAGCAGACCGGCGGCTCCGGCCAGTTCGCCAAGGTGCTCATGAACTTCGAGCCCCTGGATACCACCGAGGGCGAGACCTACGTCTTCGAGAACAAGGTCACCGGCGGCCACATCACCAAGGAGTTCATCCCCTCGGTCGATGCTGGTGTGCAGGAGGCCATGGAGTCCGGTGTGCTGGCAGGCTTCCCGGTCGTGGGTGTCAAGGCGACCCTGACCGATGGCCAGATCCACGAGGTCGACTCTTCGGAGATGGCCTTCAAGATCGCTGGCTCCATGTGCTTCAAGGAGGCTGCTCCCAAGGCCAAGCCCGTCATTCTCGAGCCCATCATGGCCGTCGAGGTTCGTACTCCCGAGGAGTACATGGGCGACGTCATGGGCGACATCAACTCCCGTCGTGGCTCCATCCAGTCCATGACCGACGCCACCGGCGTCAAGGTCATCGACGCCAAGGTGCCCCTGTCGGAGATGTTCGGTTACATCGGCGACCTCAGGTCCAAGACCCAGGGGCGCGCCATGTTCACCATGCAGATGGACTCCTACGCTGAGGTCCCCAAGGCCGTCAGCGACGAGATCATCAAGGCCCAGCGGGGCGAGTAATGCCGGTCCGGCCCGCCGCCACGGCGGGCCGCCGCAAAAAAGCTCTTCTGTCACAAGTCGGCGTTACACTCTTGTAGCGCTGACTGGGCGGAGGGCAAAAGTGGCAAAGAACCTGATAACCCAGTAATATGTAGCGAGTGCTCTGTGCGTGGTTCGCGCAGGCAACCTACGAGACGTCCAGGAGGACAAAACACAATGGCAAAGGAAAAGTACGAGCGGACCAAGCCGCACGTTAACATTGGCACCATCGGCCACGTCGATCACGGCAAGACCACCCTGACCGCGGCCATCTCCAAGGTGCTGCATGAGGAGTACCCGGACGTCAACCCCGAGTACGATTTCGCTCAGATTGATGCTGCTCCTGAGGAGAAGGAGCGCGGCATCACCATCAACATCGCGCACATCGAGTACCAGACCGCCAAGCGCCATTACGCCCACGTGGACTGCCCCGGACACGCCGACTTCGTCAAGAACATGATCACCGGCGCTGCTCAGATGGATGGTGCCATCCTGGTGGTCGCCGCCACCGACGGCCCCATGGCCCAGACCCGTGAGCACGTGCTGCTGGCCCGCCAGGTCGGCGTGCCGAGGATCCTGGTCGCCCTGAACAAGTGCGACATGGTCGACGACGAAGAGCTGATCGAGCTGGTCGAGGAGGAAGTCCGCGATCTGCTGGATGAGAACGGCTTCGACCGCGACTGCCCCGTCATCCGCACCTCCGCCTACGGCGCCCTGCATGACGATGCCCCTGACCATGACAAGTGGGTTCAGACCATCAAGGACCTCATGGATGCCGTCGACGACTACATCCCCACCCCTGTCCATGACCTGGACAAGCCCTTCCTGATGCCCATTGAGGATGTCTTCACCATCTCCGGCCGTGGCACTGTGGTGACCGGTCGTGTCGAGCGTGGCAAGCTGCCCGTGAACACCAACGTGGAGATCGTCGGTCTGCGGGACACCCAGTCCACCACCGTCACCTCCATCGAGACCTTCCACAAGCAGATGGACGAGGCCGAGGCTGGCGACAACACCGGTCTGCTGCTGCGCGGCATCGGCCGTGAGGACGTCGAGCGCGGACAGGTCGTGGCCGCTCCCGGCACCGTGACCCCTCACCACAAGTTCGAGGGCGAGGTCTACGTGCTGACCAAGGACGAGGGTGGACGCCACTCGCCGTTCTTCTCCAACTACCGTCCGCAGTTCTACTTCCGGACCACCGACGTCACCGGCGTCATCACCCTGCCCGAGGGCGTGGAGATGGTTCAGCCTGGCGATCACGCCACCTTCTCCGTCGAGCTGATTCAGCCCGTCGCCATGGAGGAGGGCCTGACCTTCGCTGTTCGTGAAGGCGGCCACACGGTCGGTTCAGGTCGAGTCACCAAGATCATCGAGTAGGATTGCCTGTCGCTTATCGGCACAATCCAATGACGGGGCCCGGAATCCTTCCTGTGATTCCGGGCCCCGCCCATATCCGGCAGGTCTCGCCGCCGGACCATTCACGGTGTTCATGCGCCGTGGCATAATAGGCGAGGATTTATCGCGAGCGGGCCGGATCCTGTGTGGCCCGGTGCTTTCGGCAGATGGCCAGGAGCCCTCCGAAGGAACGTTCATCAGAATGAGGTGGTATCAAGGTGGCACAGACTTCCAACGACATCAAGAACGGATCGGTCATCAACCTGGATGGCAAGCTTTGGACCGTCATCAAGTTCCAGCACGTCAAACCGGGCAAGGGGCCGGCCTTTGTGCGCACGACCATCAAGGACGTCCTCTCGGGCAAGATTGTGGACCGTACATTCAACGCTGGTATGAAGATGGACTTCGAGACCGTCGACAACCGGACCATGCAGTACTCCTACCGGGACGGTGACTCCTTTGTCTTCATGGACATGAATACCTATGAGCAGGTCAACATCCCCGAGGCCCTGGTCGGCGATCAGGAGCGCTTCCTGCTTGAGGGCACCGACTGCATCATCAGCTTCCACGATGGCAATCCCCTGTCCGTGGAGCTGCCTGCGTCCGTGGTGCTGACCGTGACTGCAACCGAGCCCGGCGTCCAGGGCAACCGCTCCAACGCCGGCACCAAGCCCGCCACTGTGGAGACCGGGGCCGAGATTCAGGTTCCCCTCTTCGTAGGCGAGGGCGAGAAGGTCAAGGTGGACACCCGCGACGGCTCCTACCTGGGCCGCGAGAACTGAGCAAGGCGGAAACCACACATCCATGGCACGTTCCACAGCCCGCAAGCGGGCCTTGAACACCCTGTATGAGGCCGATGAGAAGAGCCAGGATTTCCTCTCCCTGCTGGAGGAGCGCAAAGCTAGGCCGGGGGCGCAGACACCTCTGCCCGCCTACGCCGTGACCCTCGTTGAGGGTGTAGCGGAGCATCGTCGAGACATCGACGATGCCCTGCAGACCCACTCCACCCGGTGGCCGCTGAGCCGCATGCACGCCATTGACCGCAACATTCTGCGCATCGCCGCCTGGGAGATGCTCTACAATCCCGATGTTCCCGACAAGGTGGCCATCGATGAGGCTCTGTCCCTGGCCAAGACCCTGTCGGATGCCGATGCCCCCTCCTTCATTCATGGCGTTCTGAGCGCCCTGGAGCAGGAGAAGGATGAGCACCAAGCTCGTCGTGAGCAAGCCGATCAAATCGCTGCCCTGGCTGATGCCGAGGCCGATTCAGACGTTTCAGATGATGAATTCGGTAAGGTAAAAGCAGGGATCGCACCCTCCAAGCCCGGTTCCTTCGAGGATGCCCATGCTGACAGCAATTCGGAAGCGGCAACGAGTAGACATGAAGAAGGGGATTCCGATCAGGCCCCTGACCATATGGTCGATCAGTCGGTCCCCAGTCTGGACCAGCTGAAATTGACCTTGCCGGAGGAACTGACCCCCGATGTGGATCGTCCTTTAGACAACTAAGCAATGATTTGGATAAAGGCCGACCGATGCCCGTTGGCTATCAGGGCATCAGGTCGGTCTTTTGCCATATTCAGACTGGTTGACTTGCGGTCTATCCTGGAAGATTTGCCCAACCGTCTTTTGGGTGATTCGACCGGCATAATCCATGGGGGTCATTAATATGGGTGCGAATATCCGCGGTAATCAAGGGGGTTCGGTGAACCTGAAAGACACCAACACCATCACCTCCGATAGCCGTTTCTCCAATCGTGCCTTGCTCATCCTTGAGGATGGGGAAGTGTATGTGGGGAGAGCCTTCGGAGCGGTGGGCACTACCATAGGTGAAATTGTTTTCTCGACCGGGATGACGGGGTATCAAGAAACCCTGACGGATCCCAGCTATGCTCGGCAGATCGTTGTACAGACCTTCCCCCACATCGGTAATACCGGTGTCAATGACCAGGACGGGGAGTCGGACAGAATCTGGGTGGCAGGGTATGTAGTCCGCGAACCCAGCCCCAACGTCAGCAACTGGCGGGCTCGGGGCAGTCTCCATGACCAGCTGGTCGATCAGGGCATCGTCGGTATCAGTCACATAGACACCCGCCGGCTCGTGCGACACTTGCGTTCTGCAGGTGTCATGCGGGCCGGTATTTTTTCAGACCCGGACCCAATGCTCAACGACGGCGGTAGGCCCAGAACCATGCAGGAACTCCTCAATCAGGTCCGTTCGGCCCCCAAGATGACCGGGTCCCACCTGACTGGCGAGGTCAGCACAGACAGGTCCTATATCGTCGAACCAGTCGGAGACCGTCAGGCGAAAGAGCCTGTCTGCACGGTGGCGGCGGTGGATTTGGGAATCAAGTCCATGACCCCTCACAGGCTGGCTGAGCGCGGGTGCAGGGTCCACGTACTTCCCGTCGACACCACCATCGAGCAGATACAGGCCCTGGGGCCTGACGGGGTTTTCTTCTCCAACGGTCCAGGCGACCCATCGACCGCAGACGAGGAGGTGTCGCTCCTCAGGCAGGTCCTGGATGCAGGACTGCCATTCTTTGGAATCTGCCTGGGCAATCAGCTTCTGGGCCGTGCCCTGGGCTTCGAGACCTATAAGCTGAAATTCGGTCATCGCGGCATCAATCAGCCGGTCATGGATCTCAGCACTGGCAAGGTTGAGATTACCGCCCATAATCACGGATTCGCAGTCAAGGCACCCAAGGGAGAACCAGTGCCCTCACCCTATGGTGAAGGCCGATATGGCCGTGTCCGAGTCTCTCATGTCGATCTCAACGACGGCGTGGTCGAGGGTCTGGAGTGTCTGGACATTCCGGCTTTCTCCGTTCAATACCATCCGGAGGCGGCGGCTGGTCCGCACGATGCCTCCTACCTGTTTGACAGGTTCGTCACTTTGATGCAGGACGCCAAGGAAGGGAAGGCACATGCCTAAGCGGCAGGACATCCATTCGGTCATGGTTATCGGCTCGGGGCCCATCGTCATCGGGCAAGCGGCCGAGTTCGACTATTCGGGGACCCAGGCCTGCCGAGTGCTGCGCGAAGAGGGGATTCGTGTCATCCTGGTCAATTCCAATCCCGCCACCATCATGACGGACCCCGAGATGGCCGATGCCACCTATATCGAGCCCATCGCCCTGCCCTTCCTGGAGCGGATCATCGCCAAGGAGCGGCCGGATGCGCTACTGCCCACCCTGGGCGGCCAGACCGCTTTGAACGCTGCCGTGGAGCTGGGCAAAGCCGGAGTGCTGGAGCGCTACGGGGTTGAGCTGATCGGCGCTTCGCTGGAGGCCATCGACAGGGGAGAGGACCGCGAGCTCTTCAAGCAGGTGGTGGACCAGGCTGGCGCCGAGTCGGCCAAGTCCCGCATTGCCCACAGCCTGGATGAGGCCGAAGCAGTAGCCGCCGAACTGGGTTACCCCCTGGTTGTTCGTCCCTCCTTCACCATGGGCGGCTTGGGCTCGGGCATCGCCCATGATCGCGAGGAGCTGAGGCGGATCGCCGGCGCAGGCATTCATTATTCGCCCACTGATGAGATCCTTCTGGAGGAGGGCATCGAGGGGTGGAAGGAGTATGAGCTGGAGCTCATGCGCGACCGTCTGGACAATGTGGTTGTGGTCTGCCCCATCGAGAACGTGGACCCGGTCGGCGTGCACACCGGCGATTCCATCACTGTGGCCCCGGTCTTCACCCTGACCGACCGTGAGTATCAGCGCATGCGTGACATTGGCATCGCCATCATCCGCGGCGTGGGGGTGGATACAGGCGGCTGCAATATCCAATTCGCCGTCAACCCGAAGAACGGCCGGATCATCGTCATCGAAATGAATCCGCGTGTTTCGCGCTCCTCGGCTCTGGCATCCAAGGCCACCGGCTTCCCCATTGCCAAGATCGCGGTCAAGCTGGCCCTGGGATACACCCTGGATGAGATCGAGAACGACATCACCCGCTCAACGCCTGCCTCCTTCGAACCGACCATCGACTATGTGGTCACCAAGATCCCACGCTTCACCTTTGAGAAGTTCCCCGGGGCGGACACCACCCTGACCACCTCGATGAAGTCCGTGGGCGAGGCCATGGCACTTGGCGGAAACTTCCGCGAATCCTTGGGCAAGGCCATGCGCTCCATCGACAAACGGCACATGACCTTCTCCTGGGACGGCCCACGGCCCGACCAGGCTGAGACTGACCAGCTACTGGAGGCCATGCACACCCCCACCGAGCACCGTTACCTGCAGATCCAGCGGGCCTTCTGGGGCGGAGCCACTGTGGAGCAGGTCCACCGGGCTACCAGGATCGATCCCTGGTTCCTGGAGCAGATCAGCATGATCAATGACCTGGCCCTTCAGGTGCGCGAATCCGAGGTCCTGGACGATGACCTGCTGCGCCGGGCCAAGCAATCAGGACTGAGCGACCTGCAGATCGCCCACCTGCGCGGTATGGGCGACCAGGGCGAGGCAGTCGTCAGGGAGCTTCGCTGGGCCTTTGGCCTTCATCCTGTCTACAAGACTGTGGACACCTGCGCAGCTGAGTTCGATGCCGTCACGCCCTACTACTACTCCTGCTACGCCGACGAGTCCGAGCTGCGACCCCGTGAACGCGAGGCGGTCATCATCCTGGGTTCGGGGCCCAACCGGATCGGCCAGGGGGTCGAGTTCGACTACACCTGCGTGCACGCCGTCCAGGAGCTGGGCAAGGACTATGACACCATCATGGTCAACTGCAATCCCGAGACGGTCTCCACTGACTATGACATGTCGGATAGGCTCTATTTCGAGCCGCTGACCTTCGAGGACGTTCTGGAGATCTACCGGGCCGAGAAGGCCATGGGACCTGTCAAGGGCGTCATCGTCCAGCTGGGCGGTCAGACGCCCTTGTCCCTGGCGGCCAGGCTCAAGGAGGCCGGGGTCCCCATTCTTGGAACCAGTCCCGAGTCCATCGACCTGGCCGAGAACCGCGAACTCTTCGGCCAGGTGCTCAGCAAGGAGCATCTGAACGCTCCACGGTACGGCACCGCTCTCTCCCTGGATGAGGCCAAGGAGGCGGCCCACGCCATCGGCTACCCGGTTCTGGTAAGGCCCTCCTACGTGCTGGGCGGACGGGGCATGGAGATCGTCTACGATGACCAGCAGCTGGCCACCTACGTGGATCGCGCCCTGGATGAGGCCAAGGCCGATACGGTGGTCTCTGGCCGCCTGCCCTCGCCCCTGCTGATTGACAAGTTCCTTCAGGATGCCATCGAGATCGATGTGGATGCCCTCTATGACGGGCAGGAGCTCTATATTGGCGGAATCATGGAGCATGTGGAGGAGGCCGGGGTCCACTCCGGTGATGCTGCCTGCACCCTGCCGCCCTCGACTCTCTCTGACGACCAGATCAATCGTTTGCGGCAGGCTACTTTGGCAATAGCCCAAGGATGCGGGGTCCAGGGGCTGATCAATGTTCAGTATGCCTTTATGGCCAACACCCTCTATGTGATCGAGGCCAATCCTCGCGCCTCCCGGACCGTTCCCTTCGCTTCCAAGGCCACGGGTACGGCACTGGCCAAGGCTGCGGCGCGGATCATGGTGGGGGAGACTATCGAGCAGCAACGAGCCAATGGTCTGCTCCTGCCCGTCGGCGACGGCGGCATGGTCCGTGTCGGCCAGCCTGTGGCGGTCAAGGAGTCCGTCCTGCCCTTCAAGCGCTTCCGCACTCCGGTGGGTCGGACCGTGGACATCCTGCTGGGTCCGGAGATGCGCTCCACCGGAGAGGTCATGGGCTTCGATCGGGACTTCCCCCACGCCTTTGCCAAGAGCCAGTTGGCCGCCTACCAGGGCGGTTTGCCCACCGGTGGGGTCGCCTTCCTGTCGGTCAATGACGCGGATAAGCGCCAGCTGCCCATGTTGGCCGCCCGTCTGTTGGAGCAGGGCTTCAGCATCTGTGCCACCAGTGGCACGGCCTCCGTCCTGCGTCGGTACGGCTTCGACGTGGCCGTTGTCGACAAGATCAGCGATGGCGAAGAGCAGGGTCGGGCCTTCACTGATGCCGACGGGGTCAGGCACATGGGCCGAAATCCTGTCCAGCTTATTGAGGACGGGGCCATCGACATGATCCTCAATACGCCCAGTTCCAAGGGTTCGCGCTCCGATGGCTATCTGATTCGGGTGGCTGCCATAGCCGCCGATCTGCCGCAGTTCACCACCATCACCGAATTCTCAGCCGCCTTGATGGCCATTGACGTGGTCAAAAAGGACGACTACGAGGTCATGAGCATCCAGGAACACGCGGCCCGACTGTTGGAGCTGGAGAAGGCCAGGTAGGTACTGGCTATATGATTGACCCATGTTCCGGTCCGGATGTGCCGGAGGATGACCTTTAGGAAAGGAAGTGGCCGTGTCAGCGATTAGCGGTGCCGACATGTCGAGTCAGGACTCTTCGGAGGAACAGACCGGGGGGCCGGGGAAGACGGGCGGCCGGTTGATCGTGCTGACGGGGCCCACGGCCGTAGGCAAGGGCACAGTGGAGGCGGCCCTGCGCCATGCCCACCCCGAGGTCTGGGTCTCCGTCTCGGCCACCACCCGGGCGCCGCGTCCAGGTGAAAAGGACGGCATCACCTACTGGTTCATGAATGAACAGGAGTTTGCCCGCAGGGAGGCCGCCGGGGACTTTCTGGAGACTGCCCTGGTCCATGGCATGTCCCACTATGGCACCCCGCTGCAGCCGGTTCTGGACCATCTGGCGGCAGGGGTGCCCACAATTCTGGAAATCGATCTGCAGGGGGCGCATCGTGTCCGCCAGCGGGCGGGGGAATTGGGCCTGGAAGTGTTCTACGTCTTCCTGGCGCCGCCCTCATTCCAGGACTTGATTACCCGGTTGAACATGCGGGGAACCGAAAATGAGGAGCAGCGGGCCCGAAGGCTGGAGACCGCCAAGGTGGAGCTGGCCTCCGAGGATCAGTTCGATCAGATCATAGTCAACGACAGCGTGGATAAGGCCGCGCAGGCTCTCTGGACAGTGATCGCCAAAGAGTACGGGCTTTAAATATAAGAGCCAGTCGCCAGCAAAATATGCCTTGTATTGCTTTCGTATGTAATGTATTATTGCTTCAGACGAAAGAATAGCTGATTCAGGTCTTGCGCAATGGAGGCGACCATGATATCCGCCACGGTATTCAACATCCAGCAGTTCAGTCTGAATGACGGGCCCGGCATCCGCACGGTGGTCTTCCTCAAGGGCTGTCCTATGAGGTGCGGCTGGTGCTCCAACCCGGAGAGCCAGATCCGCACGCCTCAGTTCGAATGGGATCCAAAGTCGTGCTCGGGGTGTTCTGCCTGTAATGCTCTGCCCGCGTCCCCGGGATTCGTCAAGACCGACCGAAGCAGAGCTGTGGACGTGCATGCACTGCGGTATGACGATCCCGCTGCCCTGGAGGCCGCACGCGAATGCAAGGGGTTGAGTCTGGTTGGGCGGACGCGCGACCTGGATGAGGTTGTCGATCAGTGCATGAAGGATCTGCCCTTCTATCGTCAAAGCGGTGGAGGAGTGACTCTTTCGGGTGGCGAACCCTTGGTGTGGGGGCATTTCTGCGTGGCTCTGCTGTCGGCCCTGCAGGATCGGGGTATCGACACCAACATCGAAACCACCGGGCATGTGCCTGAATCGGTCTTCAGGAGCGCACTTGATCACCTGGATCACGTCTTCATCGATATGAAACACTGGGATGAACAGGCCCATAAGGAGGGGACCGGGGTTGGTCTGAGTCTGATTGAGCGCAACACCAGTTACGCCCTGCATAGTGGCAAGGACGTCCTGGTCAGGACCCCAGTGATTCCTGACTATAACGATAAGCTGGATGATGCCCGACAGATGGCACGGCGTCTGCTGAGACTGGGTGCGGACAGGGTCCAGCTTCTGCCCTTCCACAACTTCGGCGAGTCGAAATACGATCTTTTGCAGCGTGACGACTACAAGTACAGGAATGTGCCCAACACCCACCAGGAGGATCTGGAAGAGTACAGACAGGTCTATGAGCAGGAAGGTGTGCACGCCTTCTTCTGACGCTCACCCGACTTTCGCTACGGTCCCCGGCATTCTAGAATGTTCATGACGGGGCGTGCGACCCCTCGACGAAGGACGGGTTCAGGTGGACAATCGTGCCAACGGCATCCTTGAGATGCTCATCGACAGAGAGCGGATGGAGGTCAGCGAGATCGCCAAGGAAATGGGCGTCTCTCAGGTGACCGTACGCAAATATCTGAACGAGCTGGAGAGTCGTGGCCTCATCACCAGAGAGCATGGCTATGCTGCCATCAAAAGCACAGACAATGTCGAAGGTCGCCTGGCTCGACACTATGAGCAGAAGCTGAGGATTGCCCGCAGAGCCGTCGCCTGTGTACCCGACGGAGCCACGGTCATCGTAGAGAATGGCAGCTGTTGTGCTCTGCTGGCGGTAGAGCTGGCACACACCAAAAAGGACCTCACCATCATCACTAACAGCGCCTTTGTGGCCCACTATGTCGGCGAGGCTGGCAACTGCCAGATTATTCTGATTGGCGGCATCTATCAGCACAGTGCCCAGGTTCTTGTGGGTCCCATGGTCCCCTTGTGCCTTACTGGCATACAGGTGGATGTGATGTTCATCGGTGCCGATGGCTTTGATCCCGATACTGGATTTGCCAACCGTGACCAGATGAGGGCTCAGGCCGTCCGCGACATGGCCATGCACGCTACGCGCATTGTGATTCTCACAGAGAGCGAGAAGTTTGACCATGGCAGCACGGTCTCGCTGAATCTTCCCAAAAAGAACACCATGGTCATCACCGATGACAGCATTCCCGCCGAGGCGTCGAAACAGCTGGTGGAGCATGACATAGAGCTGGAGACGGTCTGACCCGGGAACCCACCGCGAGCGGATGAACCCATATATCAATTGCCTTTAGTTGCGTGTCTACTGGATCCTTCACCATTTTTCTTCCGTGGATGAGTAGCTGACTGACCTTCTTTCATGTGGGTCAGGAAGCGAAGATCCGATAACTCATCAAGGTCCCTAATCAATGCACAAACCGCAGGTGCTGGATTACATAACCTAGTTGTAACTTACGAATGAAATGAAATAGCGTTTCAAAATTGCAATTAACACTAACGTATGATAGTTTTTCTAGTGAAATGTGATTTAGAGCACACCGCGGTGCGGATCTAGCGGTTTACAGGAAGACCCGAATCGCTGTGATCTGAAAGGAAGAATGATGAACGAAGAACATTTCGGCAAGCTGACACCCCGGATGGAGTCCTTCCGTGATCAGCTCCTCTCGGTGACCCCGCAGGTCGACGTCGAACGGGCGATGATCACCACTGAGGTATATAAGAATTGTCAGGATCAGCCGCTGGCCATCAAGAGAGCCATCATGCTCAAGCGGGTTTTGGAATCGATGTCCATTTACATCGAACCGGAAACCCTCATTGCCGGCAATCAGGCCTCGGCCAACCGGGCTGCACCTATCTATCCCGAATATGCCATGGGCTGGGTCATTGACGAGCTGGACCAATTCGACAAGCGTGACGGCGACGTCTTCACCATCACTGAGGAGAATAAGGAGAAGCTGCGCTCCATCGCACCCTTCTGGGAGCACAACACCCTTCAGGATCGCGGGCTGGCAGCCTTCCCTCCCCACTCCAAGCTCTTCTATGACCTGGGAATCATCAAGTCCGAGGGCAACATCACCTCTGGCGATGCCCACTGCGCCGTCAACTACGCCGTCGTCCTCAGCCGTGGCCTCAAGGACTTCAGCCGTCGGGCCCAGGAGAAGCTGGATGAGCTTGATCTGACCGATTACCGGAACATCCACAAGAGCTACTTCTACAGGGCCATCATCATCGTGATCGATGCCATGAAGACTTTTGCTCACCGCTATGCTGAGCTGGCGCTGGAGCAGGCCAAGCAGGCAGCCGGTGAGGGCAATGACAAGCGTGCCGAGGAGCTGCGTGGCATGGCGGAAGCCTTGGAGCACGTGCCCTATGAGCCTGCCAGGAATCTGCGTGAAGCCGTTCAGTCGGTCTGGCTGGTGCATCTGGCACTGCAGATCGAGTCCAACGGCCACTCGCTCTCCTATGGACGCATGGACCAGTACCTGGACCCCTTCTATGAGAGGGATCTGAAGGCCGGGCTCATTGACGAGCCCCAGGCTGTCGAACTGATGACCAACCTTTGGCTGAAGACCTACACCATCAACAAGATTCGTCCATGGAGCCACACGCAGTTCTCTGCTGGTTCACCCCTGTATCAGAATGTGACGGTGGGCGGCCAGAAGCTGGTGAACGGTCAGCCCCAGGATGCCACCAATCCCATGAGCTGGCTCATTCTCAAGTCGGTGGCTCAGAGCCATCTGACCCAGCCCAACCTCACAGTTCGTTATCACAAGAACCTGCCCGATGATTTCATGTCAGAGTGCATTGAGGTGGTCCGTTGCGGCTTCGGCATGCCGGCCTTCAACGATGATGAGATCATCATCCCCAGCTTCATCGACAAGGGGGTGGCTCGCGAGGACGCTTACGAGTATTCGGCCATCGGATGCGTGGAAACCGCGGTCCCCGGCAAGTGGGGATACCGCTGCACGGGTATGAGCTTCCTCAACTTCCCCAAGGCTCTGCTGATCGCCATGAACGACGGCGTGGACCCGGCCAGCGGCACCAAACTGGTCGAAGGGGTCGGTCACTTCAAGAACTTCACCAGTATCGATCAGGTCGAGGCCTGCTGGGACAAGGTCATCCGAGAGATGTGCAGGCAGTGCGTCATTATCGATGCCACCTGTGACATGGTTCTCGAACATGACACCGCTGATATTCTCTGCTCCGCGCTGACTGATGACTGCATCGAGCGTGGACTGAATATGAAGGAAGGTGGAGCGCACTATGACTTCATCTCCGATCTGCAGGTGGGCATAGCCAACCTGGCCGATTCCCTGGCTGCCATGAAGAAGGTGGTTTTCGAGGAGCACAAGGTCACACCTGCCAGGCTTTGGCAGGCCATGCAGGAGAACTGGGAAGGCGAAGAGAATGAGCGCATTCGCCGGCTCATGCAGGAGGCTCCCAAGTACGGCAACGACGACGACTACGTCGACAGCCTGATCCGCAAGGCCTACGACGTGTATATCGACGAGATGAAGAAGTACCACAACACCCGCTACGGCCGTGGTCCCATCGGTGGCACCTACAACGCTGGCACAAGCTCCATCTCGGCCAACGTCCCTCAGGGTGCAGGAACCCTGGCTACCCCCGATGGCCGCAAGAACGGCGAACCCTTGGCCGAAGGCTGCAGTCCCTCTCACTTGGCAGACAAGCATGGTCCTACGGCGGTCTTCAAGTCAGTGTCCAAGCTGCCGACCGAGGACATTACCGGCGGGGTCCTGCTCAACCAGAAGATGACTCCGCAGGTGCTGGCCAAGCCGGAGAACCGGGTAAAGCTCTCCCAGGTCACCCGCGCCTTCTTCGACCAGCTGCATGGCTACCACGTGCAGTACAACGTGGTCTCCCGCGACACCCTGCTGGATGCTCAGGTTCACCCTGACAAGCACAGGGACCTGATCGTCAGGGTGGCTGGATACAGCGCATTCTTCACGGTGCTGTCCAAGGCTACGCAGGACGACATCATCGAGCGGACCGAGCAGACGCTCTGAACCCCCATTTGGCCGGTCGGGGAAACAATCCCGGCCGGCCCTACAAAACAAGTCCATCTAGATAAGTGAAGGACGCTAGCATGAAACTGATCATCGACGATGCCGACACACAAGCCATCAGAAGACTGATCGACATCTATCCTATTGACGGGGTCACGACCAATCCCAGCATTCTGGCCAAGGCGGGCAGGCCTCCCTTCGAGGTGCTGAAAGAGATACGCTCCATCATCGGTCCGGATTTGGAGCTGCATGCACAGGTGGTCGCTAACGACAGTACTGGCATGGTGGCTGATGCGCACAGGATCGTCGATGAACTTGGGCCCCATACCTTCCCCAAGGTTCCCAGCGTCCCCCAGGGCTTCAAAGCCATGAAGACCCTTGTCGCCGAAGGCGTGAAGGTGACTGCCACAGCCATCTACACGCCCCTGCAAGGTTTTCTGGCCGCGAAGGCCGGAGCTTCCTATGCAGCCCCATACATCAACAGGATTGACAATATGGGCTACAACGGCGTTCAGGTCGCCAAGACCATTCATGACATCTTCCGTGCCAACGATCTTGATTGCGAGGTCCTGGCCGCCAGCTTCAAGAACTCGCAGCAGGTTCTGGAACTGGCCCAGTATGGCATCGGAGCGGCTACTCTTGGCTCGCCCATAATCGATGGCCTGGTGAAGAACCAGGCGATCACAGCTGCAGTGGAAGTCTTCAACGCCGACTTCCAGGGTCTGGTAGGTGCCGGAAGGACCATGGCCGACTGCTAGCAATGACCGAGTGAAGCGGTCATTTTCCTACGGGGGCATGGCATTAGCGGTATTCATGCCCCCGTCTGCGTATCCTCCTCCTGAATGGTTGGGTAACCGAGCGGGGATGACACGAAGCGCTTTTCTGATATGCGAAGTTCGTTCTGCAAGGATGCATCATGAAAATTCTGACCGTTGACATTGGTGGTACCACCATCAAATATGCCTATATGCTGGAAGACACCTCAATCGTCTCCCGTAACTCCATGCCTACGCCTCAACGTGGGCGTGACGAGCTGATTGGGGCTCTAACCCAGTTGTTCGAGCAAGAGCCGGGCGTGCAGGGGATCGCCATATCCATGCCTGGAATCATCGACAGCAAAAAAGGCTACTGCGCCATGGGCGGTGCCTTGAGATACAACGACGACTTCTATATAAGACACGCACTCTTCCGCAATTGTCCTGTGCGTATCGTCATTCAAAACGATGCAAAATGCGCAGCCATGGCCGAATCCCGAGTCGGCAGTCTGCAGGATGTACAGGATGGCTTTGTCATTATCCTTGGCACCATGATCGGCGGTGGCTTTATCGTCAATCACCAGCTCTACCGCGGACACCATTTTTCCGCCGGTGAGGTCAGTTACATTATGACTTCTTCCAAGGAGTCGCCGACCCAGGATGGCGTGTGGGGAAACCAATGCAGTGCCACCGGTTTGTGCAGGACCTATGCCGAGCGCAAGAACCTGGATCCCGCAGACGTGGACGGTGTCGCCTTCTTCAAGGCGGTCGACGAGCAAGACCAGACGGCCTTGGAGTGCCTTGATTCCTATGCGCGCGATGTGGCGGTACAGATATACAACATCCAGAACATCTGCGATCCACAACGCTTTGCCATAGGTGGCGGCATCTCGGCCCAACCCGCCCTGATTGAGGCCATCAGGAGCAATCTGGACCGCCTCTATGCCACTTGTCCCTATCACGTTTCCCGTGCCGAGGTGACGGCCTGCAAATTCCAGAACGATGCGAATCTGGTAGGCGCGCTCCAATGCTATCTGGAGGATGCCGACGAAGTGGAGTACTTCGGGAAGAACCCGCAGCTGAATGCCAACGGAGAAGTGGTGGAGAGCACCGAGCCCGCTCTGGTCAATGATTTTGGTGGTGTCTGATGAAAAGGCGGTCCGCCAAGGAGCTTCTTGACATTGTCATCGATGGAATATCGGGAATCTTTCTGCCGATAGTCAATCTGCTGTCGGCTGCTGGCATCATGAAAGGCGTTCTCGTTATTCTGACTACGACCCATGTGCTGAGCACCAGCGACCAGACCTATCTTGTGCTGGACGCCATGGCCTCCAGTCTGTTTACCTTCCTGCCCATGCTACTGGCCTATACGTCAGCCAAGAAGTTCGGTGCCGATCCGTTCATCGCTGTGGTCATTGCCGGCATGCTGCTCTATCCCAATCTGGTTGCGGTGCAGGAGGCAGGCAAAACCATCAGGTTTCTTGGTATCCCTATCCTGGGTGTCAAGTATGCATCCAGCGTGATACCCATCATCCTGGCCGTTGGTGCCTTGGTCTATTTGGAACGATGGCTGGATAGGGTGCTACCCGAAGTGATCAGAGGATTCCTGACGCCTCTGGTATGTATTCTGGTCATAGGGTTCCTCACCCTCTTTGCCTTTGGCCCCATTGGTAAGATCATCGGCGACGGACTGGCATCTGGCTATGAATGGGTGTATGCGCTCTCGCCGGTCATTGCCGGTCTCTTGTTGGGGGCCACCGTCCAGCCCATGGTCATTTTCGGATTCCACTGGAGTCTGATTCTCATAGCCATGAACAATATCGCCGTCAGCGGTCATGATACCGTTCTGGCCATGATGGGTCCGGCGGTCTTCGCACAGGCAGGAGCTGCGCTGGCTGTGATGTTCAAGAGTCATGACAAGGCATTCAAATCCACCTGCCTGTCAGCGGCGGTCTCAGCCCTGTTCGGCATCACCGAACCGGCCATGTTCGGAGTCAATCTGCCCAGAAAAAGGCCACTGTTGGCCGTCTGCGCCGGCGGGGGCATAGGAGGCGTTATTGCAGGGCTTTCCGGTGTCCAGGCCACGGCTTTCGCCTTCCCCAGTCTGGCAGCCTTGCCGATATTCTTCGGTCATGGGTTCGTCGTCTACCTGGGCGCCTGCCTGACTGGTCTGCTCGTGGCCTTCCTGCTGACCATGGTGCTCAAATTCCGAGTTGACAATCTTGAAGAAACTGCGGACCTGGAACCGTCTTCAGCCGAAGTTCCAGAAACCCCGTCAGACAAAACGCCTGTGCTCGTCTGAGGGAATGCTCCCATTTTCATAATGAATGCCCGGTCATCGGCTAGGAAATCGATGACCGGGCATTATGGTCAGTCTTGCTGTTGGGCTCAGCCTCTATCAGTCCAGACCGGACAGCCGGTTGATCAGATCCGGGTCGCGGGTGGCGCCCTTGTCTGCCGAGCGGGCGAAAGCGGCATAGGCTTTCAGCGCCAGGGAAACCTTGCGGTCCCTGTGGGCCACATAGCCCTCGCCGGCCTCCAGTTCTGCGCGACGCTGGGCGAGTTCCTCATCGCTCAGCTCGACGTCTACACGCCGGTTGGGGATGTCAATGCGGATCATGTCGCCGTTGCGGATCAGGGCGATGGGGCCCTTGTTGGCTGCTTCAGGAGCGATATGGCCGATGGCCAGGCCTGATGAGCCGCCGGAGTAACGGCCGTCGGTCAGCAGGGCCACGTCCTTGCCGATGCCCTTGCCCTTGACGAATGAGGTGGGGTAGAGCATCTCCTGCATGCCAGGGCCACCCTTGGGTCCCTCGTAGCGGATGACCAGGGCTTGGCCCTTGTGCAGGGTGCCGTTGAGAATGACCTCCACGGCCTGTTCCTGCGATTCGACCACCAGGGCCGGTCCGCGGAAGTTCCAGATTTCCTTGGGCACACCAGCGGTCTTGACCACGCAGCCATCGGGGGCCAGATTGCCGCGCAGTATGGCCAGACCGCCTTCGGAGACAGCAGGATGATCCAGGTCGTGAATGGCGCCGTTGACACGGTCGGTGTCCAGGTCCTCCCACTCCTTGGACTGGTTGAAGGGCTCGGGGGAGGTGATGTGCCCTGGCGCTGCGTGGTAGAGCTCCTTGGCCTGGTCCAGGCAGGTGGGACGCATGATGTCCCAGTCGTTGAGCTTGGACTCCAGGTCCGGGTAGTCGATGGAATGCGTGTCCTGGTGAAGGACTCCGCCGCGGTCCAGCTCGCCCAGGATGCCGCAGATGCCACCGGCCCGGTGGACGTCGGATATCTCCCAGTCTCCGGAGGGAGAGGCCTTGCAGATGCAGGGGACCGTGTGGGAGATGCGCTCGATGTCGTCCAGGGTGAAGTCCACATCCGCCGACTGTGCGGCGGCCAGAATGTGCAGGACGGTGTTGGTCGACCCGCCCATGGCCACATCCATGGTCATGGCGTTTTCGAAGGCTTTCTTGGTGGCGATGGAACGCGGCAGGACCGAGTCGTCGTCATCCTGGTAGTACCGGTTGGCAATCTCGACGACCAGCTTGCCCGCCCGTTCGAAGAGCATCTTCCGGGCCGTGTGCGAGGCAAGGGTGGTGCCGTTGCCGGGCAGGGCCAGGCCCATGGCCTCGGTCAGGCAGTTCATGGAGTTGGCGGTGAACATGCCGGCGCAGGAACCGCAGGTGGGGCAGACCGTCTTCTCCAGGGCCAGCAGGCCCGCATCGTCGATGCTGTCATCCGCCGAGGCGTACATGACGTCGATCAGATCGGTGCTCTCCTGAACCGTTCCGTCGGGCATGACGGTACGTCCGGCCTCCATGGGGCCGCCGGAGACGAAGACCGTGGGAATGTTCAGACGCAGAGCGGCCATGAGCATGCCGGGGGTGATCTTGTCGCAGTTGGAAATGCAGATCAAAGCATCGGCGCAGTGGGCGTTGACCGAGTACTCCACAGCGTCCGCGATCAGGTCACGGCTGGGCAGGGAGTAGAGCATGCCCGTATGGCCCATGGCGATGCCGTCGTCCACGGCGATGGTGTTGAACTCGCGGGGGATGCCGCCCGCTTCCTTGACGGCCTTGGAGACCAGGCGCCCCACCTTGTTCAGGTGAACGTGGCCGGGCACGAACTCGGAGAAGGAGTTGGCGATGGCCACGATGGGCTTGCCGAAGTCCTCGCCCTTGACGCCAGCGGCACGATAGAGAGCACGGGCGCCCGCGAACTCTCGTTCCTTCATCAACTTGGCTGATCGCATCTGCATAGTTTTATTCAAGTGAACGGGGACAGCGACGGTCCGAACATGACCACATGTTGGAATTTCCGGCGTGTTTGCAATGCTTTTCCCGGCAGAGAAGCATCCGGGGCTAAAATCGAGCCCGGGCGGTAAAATCATACAGATTGAATGAATGGTTCATCCAGTTGAATTGGAGAAACATCTTATGGCATTCGGTACCGAGCCCCATCCGCAGGGATTTGCGAATCCTCCCATCGACGATCTTATGAAGCACGCCGATTCGAAGTATGCGCTGTCCATTTTTGCGGCCAAGCGGGCCCGTCAGATCAATTCCTACTTCACACAGCTCAATGAGGGCCTGCTGCAGAACGTCGGCCCGCTGGTCGAGTACCAGAACCAGGAGAAGCCCCTGTCCATCGCCTTCCGTGAGATCAACGAGGGCCTGCTTGAGGAGACCCTGGGTGAGGACGATCTGAGCGAAGGCAACTGAGCCTTCGACTCTCGGTGCAGGGTCCTCGGACGGTGACGGTTTCTAGACAAAGGTGAATGAAATGACAGAGCGACGGCTGATTTCGGCTGAATCAGTGACCGAGGGCCATCCAGACAAGGTCTGCGACCAGATTTCCGATGCCATCCTGGACGATCTGATCGCCCAGGATCCGCACTCGCATGTGGCTGTGGAGACTTCGGCGGCTACTGGCCTCTTCTTCGTTTTCGGAGAGGTGTCGTCCCAGGGCTACACGGACATTCAGTCCCAGGTTCGGTCGGTGCTGCGCAGGATTGGCTACACGTCGTCCGATATTGGACTGGACGCAGATTCCTGCGGCGTGACCGTGGCTCTGAGCGAGCAGAGCAAGGAAATCAACCAGGGGGTGGAGCGGCTGTCGCCCAGCCAGGAGACTGCCGCCACACGTGAGGAGCGCTACCAGTCCCAGGGGGCCGGCGACCAAGGGGTCATGTTCGGGTACGCCTGCGATGAGACCGATACACTCATGCCCCTGCCCATTTATCTGGCCCACCAGCTGGCCTTCAGGCTGGCACAGGTGCGCAAAGAGGGGATCATCCCCCACCTGCGGCCCGACGGCAAGACCCAGGTCACCATCGAATACGATCAGGATGATCGGCCCCGCCGGGTGGACACGGTCCTCATTTCCACCCAACATGATCCCGAGGTCGGGCATGACTGGCTGCAGGAGCAGTTGATGGAGCATGTCATCACGCCCGTCCTGGATCGCGTCTGCGGCCAGGCCGTCGAGCACCAGGGCTACCGGGTGCTGGTCAATCCGACCGGTTCCTTTGTCCTGGGCGGTCCTGCGGCTGACGCAGGACTGACCGGACGCAAGATCATTGTGGACACCTATGGCGGTGCGGCACATCATGGAGGTGGCGCCTTCTCCGGCAAGGATCCCAGCAAGGTCGACCGTTCCGCAGCCTACGCCGCGCGTTGGGTAGCCAAGAACATCGTGGCCGCTGGACTGGCGCACAAGGTCGAGGTCCAGGTGGCTTATGCCATTGGCGTGGCTGAGCCGGTCAGCGTCAACGTGGAGACCTACGGCACTGAGCAGGGAGTCAGCCGGGAGCAGATCCAGGAGGCCGTGCGTCAGGTCTTCGACCTGCGGCCTGCCGCTATCATTGATGAGCTGGATCTATTGAGGCCCATTTATGCCAAGACTGCGGCCTATGGGCACTTCGGCCGGGAGGATCCCGACTTCACCTGGGAGCAGGTGGACAAGGTGGGTGAGCTGAAGGCCGCCATCGGCATGACCAGGTAGTAGCTGTTCATCAAGAGCCACGGCGGGTTTCCGGGTCATTGACTGGGGAATCCGCCGTGGCTCTCTTAATTGTGAAAGCGAAGGGAGGAGCCATGGATTCGCAGGACGTCAGTCAGCCCGCCCTGGACGGTCTTGCTCCGCGCCGTCGTTCGAGCAGCAGTCGCAAGAGACCTCCGCGCCGACCGGCCGGTGAACTTCCTGTGGCACGGGTGGTGCTGGACGTGCAGGCCACTCATCTGGGTGGGACCTTTGACTATCTGGTCGATGCTGATCAGGACGATCATGCACAGCCGGGATGTCTGGTTCGCGTCCGGTTCGGGGCGCGCAGGGTCAACGGCATCATCTGGGAACGTGTGGCAGACAGCGAGGTTCCCCGTGCCTCCCTGCGCTTCCTGGAGCGGGTGGTGTCGGATCGCAGCCTGATTTCACCCTCTCTGCGCGCGGACATCACCGCCATCGCCAGAGCCTATGGGGGTACTGAGGCCAACATTCTGCGGCTGGCCCTGCCCCCTCGCGTGGCCCGCATCGACAAGGAGCAGCAGCTGGTTCCTGGTCAGCATCGACTGGCGTCCGACCCTGCCTGGGTGGCAGGATTGGCCCAGCGACAGAAGGATCTGAAACAAAGGCTTGATCCGGGCTATCGGGGGCTGGAGAAATTTGATCAGTCGCTGGAAGAGGACGTCTTTGCCGCCTTTCTGGCTGACATTCTGCCCGGTATGGACCAGGCTGCTCTGCTGGCTGCCAGGGTGCTGATAGGGGCCCTGCTGGCTGGCCGGTCTGCAGTTATGGTAATGCCGGGCACCCGCCAGGTGGTTCATCTGTCTGCTGTCCTCCAGCAGCTGGGGTTGCGTCCCTTTGGTCCCTCTGTTGCCGCCGGTCCTGGCCAACAGGATGCTCCTGGTTGGTCCGGTGATTTCTCCATTCTGGATAGTGGCATGGCTCCTGCCGAGCGTTACAGGGCCTACCTCGCGCTGGCCTCCGGTCAGGTCCGCTGCGCCATCGGGTTGCGGGCTGCCATGTACGCCCCGGTGGAAGGTCCCGCCCTCTTCGCTCTGATGGACGATGCCAGCTACCAGTACGCCGACGGGATGATGCCCTACGCCAATGCCCGGGGAGTGCTGCGGCTGCGGGCGCGTGCCCACGACGGTGTCTTCCTGGCCATGGGCCGTGCCAGAAGCGTGCGTTCCCACTGGGAGAGTCTGCCCGAGGCCACCGAAGCGGACTCGGGAGTGACCGGTCCATGCACCGCCTTGACGATTGAGCGGTCTGCGGTGACGACCCTGCTGCCTTGGATTCGTTGGCTGAATCGGGAGGAACTGAGCCATCTGGCCGACCCGACCATCGGCGCCCGGGTTCCTCATACCGCCGTCGCCGTTATTAACAAAGCCTTGGAGCGTGGTCCGGTTCTGCTGTCCATCCCCCAGGACGGCATCTTCGAAAGTCTGAGTTGTGCCCGCTGCCATCATCAGGCTCGTTGCCCGCGTTGCACCGGGCCCTTGCGGGCAAGGCGGCCTGGCGCACCCCGATGTGCCTGGTGCGGGGCCGCGGCTACGGACTGGTCCTGCCCGGATTGCGGTTATTCACGGCTTCGGGTGGTCAGGGTAGGTGCGGCTGGGACGGCCCAGGAACTGCGCATGCTCTTCAGAAATGTGCCCATCGTCATCTCTTCGCCCAGCCAGCCTCGCGGGGTGGTCGAACGCATACAGGATTGCCCCAGTCTGGTCATCGCCACTCCGGGCGCCGAGCCCAGGGTGGTTGGCTCGAGCGACGATGGTAAAAACAAGCACATTGACAAGCCGGGTCTGCCCCGGCTGTCGCGAGGATACCGGGCCGTGGCAATTCTGGACGCCTGGACCAGCCTATATGCCCCTGGTGTCGATGCGCGTATGGACACCCTGGGAGCCTGGATGCGCGTGGCCTCCTTCTGTCGTTCCCGGGCACAGGGAGGTCAGGTGCTCCTGCTGGGGGAGTGCGATCCCCAGCTGGCCCAGGCGCTGATGACCTGGCAGGGCCCGGTGTTGGCGGCTGCCGATCTGGAGGACCGTCGGTTGACTGCCATGCCCCCTGCGGTCGGTATGGCTGCAATCTGGGGCGAAAGGGAGGCCGTGGTCTGGATGCTGGACGCCGTCGGGATTACGCCGGGTCAGGAGGCTGTGACAGATGTTGGCCCTGAGTCTGTTCCAGCCCTGCTTGGACCGGTGCCCATACCGGCGCCGTCCACACTGAAAGCCGGCTATCTGGAGGGAACCCAGGACAGGGTCCGAGCCCTGGTTCGGGTGCCTACCAGTCGCCGTGACAAGCTGGCTGACCAGCTCAAGCAGGCTCAGGCCAAGTACGTGGCCGGTCGCGGGCGAGGAGAGCTGCGCTTCCGGATGGATCCCAAGGATCTGACCTGATTGGCGTTCCAGATGGATAGGCAGGGGTCTATGTGGCGTGGTTTTATGAGGGGGCGCAGACAGAGGCGCATATGAACGCATTTATGAAAGGTGGAGAGTCATGAAGGGATGGCCGGGCGAGATCCGGGTTGAGGCAGATGTGATTCAGGCTGAGCAGGCAGCGGCTCAGACCCAGGGGCAGCCCATTGAACAGGTCATCTTCGACTTCGGCAACGTCCTGATTCGTTGGCAGCCCGAGATGGCCATGGTGGCCCGATACGGGCGCAGGAGCATCGAAGCCATGCTGGACGACAGCCGTTCCGGCTTCTACCGGGCCAACAACATGATGGATGGTGGAGCCACCTGTGCCCAGGCCCGTGACTGGGTGGCCGCCAACTGCGGGTCCCCCTGGGATGACATGTTCGCCTACTACTGTGACCACTTTGTCGATTCGCTGACCGGTCCGGTTCCTGGTGCCCGCATGCTGGTGGAGGACCTGAAGGCGGCAGGCTTGGGCGTCTGGGGGTTGACCAACTGGGGCGCCGAGCTCTTCCATCACGCCTGGGACGGCGACTCCTTCCTGCATAGGCTGGATGGAGTGGTGGTCTCCGGGCCCATCCACATGCGTAAGCCTGACCCGGCCATCTACCAGTATGCCCTGGATCGGTTCGAAATCCGGGCTGACAGGACCCTCTTCGTGGATGATAAGGGTATGAATGTAGTCGGCGCCAACAAGGCCGGCATCCGCAGCCTGCGATTCAGTGACCCTTATGGGCTGCGCACTGCCCTGATCGAGGCAGGGGTGAATATTCCTCAGGTGCAGTGAACGTGCAGAGGTCCACAGTCGTCAGATGAAAAGGAGATTGCCCATATGGTCATGACATTGCTGTTTGCAGGCACGCCTCAGGTCGCCTTGCCATCTCTGAGATTGTTGGCGGCCGATCAGGAGCATTTCCGGGTTGCTGCCGTGCTCACCAGACCCGATGCCCCCCAGGGGCGTGGAAGGCATCTGCATCCCAGTCCGGTCAAGGCTGAGGCACTGAAGCTGGGGATTCCTGTTCTTGAGAACAACCCATCTGATCCGGACTTTCCAGCTCGGCTGCAGGATACGGGTGCCAGCTATGCGGCCGTCGTGGCCTACGGGCGGATCCTGCGCCAGCCGGTTCTGGACGCCTTTGAGGGTGGCTGGTACAACCTGCACTTTTCACTGCTGCCGCAGTGGCGGGGGGCAGCTCCGGTACAGCGGGCCATCTGGGCCGGGGATACCATTACCGGCGCCACGGTCTTTCGGCTGACGGCCGGTATGGATGAAGGCCCCATCCTGGCCCAATCCACCGTGGAGATCGGGCCGCACGAGACCTCGGGCGAGCTGCTGGATCGCCTGGCTGAGGACGGATCCCACCTGCTGGCTGCCAGCCTGGAAGCCCTTGCTGAAGGTCGGATTCAACCCAAGGAGCAGACGCAGGGCACCTACCAGGTGGCAGCCAAAATCACCCACCAGGACGCCCACATGCGTTTCGATGTGCCCGTTTTCGCCCTGGATCGACAGGTCCGGGCCTGCAGTCCGGAACCGGGAGCCTGGTGTCTGTATCGGCAAGGCGATGACCCGCAGGACAAGCAGACGGGACTGACCGTGCTCAAGGCTGCACCAGCCCGAGGGGATGAGCCTGGTCTTCCTTCGCATCTGGAGCCGGGTCGGCTGGCCATGGACCGTCGCCATCTCTGGGTGGGTACCAAGACCCTGCCCTTGGAGCTGCAGATGGTCAAGGCCGCCGGCAAGCGTGCCATGAAGGCCATGGACTGGGCCCGTGGCGCTCGCTTGGAAGCCGGGGCTCGCTGCAGCTGAGCTCTTCCGCTCGACCGGCTGTCCTGGCTGAGCGGTGGGTTCCAGGGACGGACGAAGGAGAGAAGCCATGCAGTCCGATGATGTTGACCAGACTGACGATGCAAATGATCAGGACCAGGCTGGGGATCGGCGCAACCGGGCCCTGGCTGCGGCGCTTACCAGGGCTGCCAAGGAACTGGCCAAGGCCAAGAGCCAGTTGGCCCAGCTGGGTCAGCCACCCTTGACGGTTGCCCTGGCCTTGGGTGTGGATTCTGTCGCCTATGACAGCCAGGGGGTGCAACAGGCCCGCCTGCTGATTCTGAACGGTTCCAGGCGGATGGTGGTGCCTCTTGCCCCCAATATCCGTGCCGAACGGATCAGGGCCGGACAGGAGGTTCTGCTTAATGCCGATATGGTGGTGGTGCGTGTGGGCGATCAGCCGGTGACTGGGCAGGTCCGCACGCTGCGGGAGATCTTGGAATCCGGTGCCTTGCTGGTTGAAGATCCCTCCGGACAGACCCGCGTTGTTGCACGTGCAGGGTCTCTGCAGGACCAGTCCATCGAGGCGGGCAGCGCCTTGCTCATGGACGAAAGCTGTTCAATGGCCCTGGCTGTTCTGCCTGAGTCGGACCAGTCAGACATGCTGCTGGAAGAGACTCCCGACGTGGACTTCTCGGATATTGGCGGTTTGGATAGGCAGATCGAGCGGATTCGAGATGCGGTCCAGCTGCCCTTCCAGCATGCCGATCTGATGCGTCGTTATGGGCTCCAGGCCCCCAAGGGTGTCCTGCTTTATGGGCCGCCCGGCAATGGCAAGACCATGATCGCCAAGGCCTTGGCTCGCGCCCTGGCCCAGGAGAGCGAAGGCCACGGGGTCTTCCTGTCGGTCAAGGGCCCCGAGGTGCTCAACAAGTTTGTGGGCGAGTCCGAACGTCTGATCCGCCGTCTCTTCGCCCGGGCCCGCAGCCTGGCAGACCAGGGTGGGCCAGTTGTGGTCTTCATCGACGAGATGGATGCCCTCTTGCGTACCCGGGGATCGGGCATCTCATCGGATGTGGAAACCACCATCGTCCCCCAGTTTCTGACTGAGCTTGACGGGGTCGAGTCTCTGGACCAGGTCATGGTCATCGGTGCCTCCAACCGCATCGACATGATCGACCCGGCGGTTCTGCGCCCAGGACGGCTGGATGTCAAAATCCGCATCGACCGGCCCGACAGAACCAGGTCAGCCGCCATCCTGGGCAAGTATCTGAGCTCCGATATGCCCATGGAGGATGATGCCAGGCCCGAGGAACTGATTCAGATACTGGTCGACGGACTCTTCGCCCAGGATGATGACCATCTGCTGGGCAGGATCATGAATGTCACGGGCCGCTGGCAGCCCCTCTACCTGGAGTCCGTGGTCTCCGGCGCCATGCTGCATAACCTGGTTGATCGGGTCAAGACCATGGCGGTCAAAGCTTCCATCGAGCAGGGACAGCAGGTGGGTCTTGACCGTGGGCTCTGCATGAGGGCGGTCCGTGGGCAGTATGAGGACACTCTGGAGGAGCTCCGCGGCCAGGACCCGGACCGTTGGGCTGATCTGGCCGGACTGCGCCCGGGGCAGGTCCAGGAGGTTCGCCCAGTCGACGGGCCAGGAGAGCGGTCATGAGTCCCGGACGGGTCATGGGTACCGAGACGGAGTATGGCATTGCCGACCCCCAGGATCCCGGCGCTGATCCACGTACTTTGGCCCTGCGTCTGGTAAGGGCCGCGGCTCAGCCGGACTTGGCGCACATCCGCTGGGACTACGGGGGCGAGGATCCGGTCAATGACGCCAGGGGAGGTCGGCTGCCGCGTTCCGCTGCCGCGCCGAGCATGCTCACTGATGCGCCTGGTGCCCGGCTGATCGATGTGGCGGCTCCCAATGGCGCGCGGATTTATGTGGATCACGCCCATCCCGAGTATGCCTCGGCGGAAACAGCCAATGCCTTCGATGCTTTGGTCCAGGACCGGGCGGGTGACCGGATGATGGCCCGGGCCGCAGAAAAGGCCGGAGGCCTGGCCATCTATAAGAACAATGTGGACGGCAAGGGTGCCGCCTGGGGATCGCATGAGAACTACCTGATGGATAGGGCGGTGCCCTTCGCCAGGGTGGCGGCCCTGATGACCATTCATTTCGTCACCCGGCAGATTTACACCGGTTCGGGCAGAGTGGGCCTGGGGCCCAGGAGCGAGGAGACTGGATTCCAGCTCAGCCAGCGCGCCGACTATCTGACCAGTCGGGTTGGACTGCAGACCACCTTCGGGCGGCCGATCATCAATACCCGGGACGAGTCGCATGCAGGGCCGGGCAGCCGCCGCCTCCATGTGATTGTGGGCGATGCCAACCGGTTGGATGCACCCCTGGTCCTCAAGCTGGGGACCACTGATCTGCTGCTTGGGCTCTTGGAGTCCGAGGATGATTCGACCAGTCAGGTCGATGAGCTGCTGGATCGCTGGACGCTTGATGATCCGGTGTCGGCCCTGCACACGGTTTCGCGAGATGTAACTCTGACCAAGCCGCTGGCCCTGGCAAACGGAGGATGCGCTGATGCGCTGACCATCCAAAGGGCGTTGCTGGATGCGGTCCGTCAGACTAGACGGGATGCCGACCGGCCAGGTTGTGCCGATGACCAGGTTCTTAAACTCTGGGACCAGGCGCTCGAGGATCTGGCTCTGGTGCGTTCGGGTGATGACGAGGCCCGTCTGGCCATGCACGACCAGGCAGGCAGGTTGGAATGGCTGCTCAAGTGGCAGCTCCTGGAGCGTCTTCGCCGTCGTCGGTCCATATCCGACTGGTCGGATCCCCGTCTGGCGGCCCTGGATCTGGCCTGGGCAAGGGTGGATCCCGGCCGTGACCTGCCTTGGCGACTCAGAGGATCCGTCCTTCGACTGGCCGATCCCGAACAGATCACCAGAGCCATGGACAAGGGTCCTGAGCAGACTCGTGCCTGGTGCCGTTCCCAGCTGCTTCACCGTTGTCCTGGTGCAGTCAGGGCCATTTCCTGGAGTCGTGTCATCCTTGAGGAGCAGGGACCGGAGGGAGAGCCCGGGACCAAGGTCGTGGACCTGTCCGATCCGCTGGGTCACACACGGTCTTCCTGCGGGGATGGCTGCGACATATACTGCTGATAGCGCAGAAAATAGTCCGATATCCGACCGGACGACCACCGGTGGACCACGGTCGGCAATGCCTCGACCACCCGTTTGAAAGAGAAGAGAAGTATGGAATTGCGCGATTTGGCCATGCAGGCCGCCACCATTGCCGTGGAGGCCGGCCGTCATGCCCTTCAGGACCAGATCAACCCCCACGATCCCCGATCCACCTCAGCCATCGGCCAGGGCACCCAGTTCTCGCCGAGCATTGACACGCGTCTGATCCGCTACTGCCGAACCAAGATCGCCGCCCTTGACCCCATGGACGGCTTCTGGGAGGAGGAGGCCGGCAACCGTCGTCCAGGCGGACGCTACTGGTGCCTGGGCCACATCGACGGTCCGGTCAACTATGTGCGCAACATGGCCGAATGGACGCTGACCATCTCTCTCTTTGCCGTAGACGAGAAAGGCCATGCATCACCGGTCCTGGGCATTGTCCACGCGCCGGTCCTGGGCCTGACCTATCTGGCCGCCAAGGGCCAGGGCGCCATCAGGATCCGACGGACCATCGTGGGCGACAAGCGGGAGAAGATCATCCCCTCCACGATGACCACCCTGACCGGATCAGTGATCAGCTTCGGCATGTCCTACTTCCCCAACGAGTCTGAAAAGGTCCTGCAGATCGTCTCGCGCATGGCCGGCAAGCCTGCCGACATCAAGCGCGTCGGCCCGGTCTCGCTGGACCTGTGCCGGGTGGCGGACGGCAGTTACGACGCCTACTTCGAACCGGCCCTGCACTCCTGGGACATCCCTGCCGTCTCTGCGGCGGCTGTCGTGGTCCGGGAAGCCAAGGGTACCCTCTGGCGCTGGGATGGTGGGCATGTGCGCTGGGAGGGCAGCAACGACGTGGTGGCCACCAACGGGCTCATCGCCGAGGATTTGAACACGTATCTGAGCGGGCGCTGATCCGCTCCGGGAAGGAGAGTGACCATGGCTGAGGCATCACAGCAGGGACGGCGCATGGCAGCCGGGCAGCAGCAGGAGCAGGAAGAGGATCTGCCACAGACCGGTGCACAGGAACAGGACCAGGCGGCTGGATCCGATCTGGATGCCGTCCTGGATGACATCGAGACCACCCTGGAGACCAACGCCAGGGAGTATGTGCAGGGCTTTGTCCAGAAGGGCGGCCAGTGATCCATGGCGGACGGGCAGGGCAGTGACTCGGACTTTCGCAGGATATTCGGCATTGAGACCGAGTATGGACTGAGCCTGACCGGCACCAGGGCCCCCTACGCCGCAGGCAGGGTGGCCATGGCCATGTTCCGCCCTCTGATTGAGAAGCACGGGTCCACCAACATATATCTGCCCAACGGTGCCAGACTTTACTTGGACGTGGGCTCACACCCGGAGTATGCCACGGCGGAGGCCCGCGATCCGCTGACAGCACTGACCCAGGTGCTGGCCGGGGAACGGATCATGACCGACCTTGCAGAGCGCGCCGGGAAACGCCTGACGGAGGACCTGGGCAGGTCCGTGAAGGTTCACGTCTTTGCCAACAATGTGGATGCCCAGGGCCATGCCTTCGGCTGTCATGAGAACTACCTGCTGGACCGGAGGGTCCCCCTGGACATGATTGGGGCCTGTCTGGTCCCCTTTCTGGTAACCCGACAACTGATTACCGGGGCGGGTCGTCTGAGCTCTGATGGGTTCCGGATCAGCCAGCGGGCCGACTTCCTGGACGAGGCGGTCTCCTCGGCCACCACCCGTGCCCGTCCCATGGTCAACACCCGTGACGAACCTCTGGCCGATCCCGAACGATGGCGGCGGCTGCATGTGATCGTAGGGGATACCAACCGGTCGCCGCTGGCCACCTGGTTCAAGATGGCCAGCACGCACCTGGTCCTGAGTCTGATTGAGCAAGCCTGCCGCCAAGGTCGACGGCCCGACTTGGCAGATTGGGCCCTGGCTTATTCAGGTGCAGCAGTCCGGGCCGTCAGCCGGGATCGGACCGGCCGAGTCACCCTGGACCTGCAGGCTCCCACGAAGACCGGTGGTATCAGCGCTCTGGGTCTGCAAGAGGTCTATTGGTCGTCCTGCAAGGCCTTGGTGGACCAGCAGGAGGACATAGGCATCGACCGGTCCCAGGCTCTGCGTGCCCTGCAACTTTGGAGGTCCGCCTTGGATGCGTTGGACGCAGGACGTTGGCAGGATCTGGCTGACTGGGTGGACTGGGCTGCCAAGCTGCGGCTGCTCCAGGGTCTGAGCCGACGAGGCGCCGGACGGGATCTGGAGGAGGCGATGGACCTGGACTATCACGATCTGAGCGCGGGAAGGTCCTTCCCTGGCCTGGTCAGGCATGGGCTCATGCGCTCGCCGGTCGACGACTCCAAGGTGCAGCACGCCATGAACCAACCTCCAGAGGATACCCGGGCCCGTCTGCGTGGTGACTTCGTCCGTGCAGCAGACCGGGGAACGCGCACATGGTCATGCGACTGGAGCCACCTGGTCCTGGGCGGTTCTCGTCGGGTCGATGTGGATCTGCCCGACCCCTTCGACCATCTGGGCCCGCCCCGATACCACTCCCTGATGGACTTTCTAAAGAGTGCCGCAGAGTCTCGCGCCTAGAGGCCCGGTTTGCACTGGCGGGGCACCCATCAGGTCTGCCCAAACAAGAAGGGCCCCCGCATCCCGTGGATGGATGCAGGGGCCCTTGCAGAAAGGCTGGTTTCACTTCTTGTTGGTGACGGCCTTCTTCAGCAGCGAGCCGGCAGAGATACGCACGCCATAGCTGGCCGGAATCTTGATGGTCTCACCGGTACGGGGGTTGCGTCCGGTGCGGGCGGCACGCTTGACACGCTCGGCCGAGAACAGACCGGTCAGCTTGAGACCCTCACCGGACTTCATGGCCTCGACGAAGACATCCTGGAAGGCGTTGACAGCAGCTTCCGCCTGAGCCTTGGTCAGGTTGGACTTCTGCGCAATCTTCGAAACGAGATCAGACTTGTTGTATGCCATAGAACATCCTTCTTTCGGGGGCCTCCCATTGCTTGATTTGGGGAAAGCCCAACGGTCAATGACTGATATTACCGCAGATTAGGCCCAAACACCGCATTTTCCGGGGGTTTCCGACATTTCATCAAGCGATTTTTGAGGTCCTCGGGATTGGGGCTGCCCGAAGGGCCCTTCAGATGCGATTGTGATTGCTAAGCCAGCGCATGGCCAGGGCTCCCAGGGGGATGCGCAGCCAGTAGGTGGCCACCCGGAAGACCAGAGTGGCCGAGATGGCCACGCCCGAGGGAACACCGGCCAGACGGAAGGCAGAGAAGAGCACCGCTTCGATGGCTCCCAGGCCACCGGGGGTGGGGACAGCCGAGCCTAGCGTGTTGGCCAGGAGGAAGACGAAGGTGGTCTCGAAAACGTTGGTCCGGCAGCCGAAGGCCATCAGGGCGGCCCAGAAACTCATGCCCAGGGCTGCTGACTGCAGCACGGCCCCAAGCACGGCCACCACCAGTTGCCTCGGCTGAGTCAGAATCTCCACAAGGTGGCGGGCGTAGGAGGCCACGATGGGCATCAGTCGCTCCATGACCAGTCGCCGTGTGTAAGGCACGGCCATGATCAAGGCTGCGATGATGGCCACCGTCCCGATGACGATGACCAAGGTGTTGGTGGGGATCATCCCGGACAGGGTGTTGCGTCCGGTGAACAGCCCGATGACGATCAGCAGACAGAAGGTGGTTGCGAACTGAACGGCCACCACAGCGCTCATGATGGCCGTGGCCATGGTGTTGTCATAACCATCCCGCCGTAGGAACTGCAGGTTGACGAAGGCTGGTCCCACCCCGGCGGGCATGGAGACCGAGGTGAACGAGGAGGCGACCTGGGACAGGAAGATGCCTTTGAAGTCGCGCTTGGCTGGGTCAATGAAAACTCCCAGGGTAATGGCGCAGCCCACCCAGGACAGCGACCCCAACAGGAAGGAGAGTCCGGCCATCCATGGGTTGGCGTTGCGGACGGCGCTGATGACCTGGGGCAGGTTGAACTGGGTGACAATGACCGCCACAGCCACTACCAGGAGGGCCAGGGCCACGAAGCTACGCAGGCTGAAGCGGGAGAGGGTCACCTGGCCGGTCTCCGCCACCGACTCAGGAGGAGCCAGGGCCCGCAGCTGTTTGCGCAGGTCGGTCAGAATCTGCCGATCCCAGCCGGGCAGGGCCTGGGTCTGTGAGGGAATGGCCACCATCTGGCAGAAGGGCGACAGCCCCGCCAGGGTCTTGACCCCCCAGGAGGCACGGGCGGCCTCGATGGCCTGATCTACACCGATCAGCGTGGCGACCAAGGTCAGAAGCTGGATACGGTCCAGGGCGATGTTGGCCTGGGAGCTGGCGCTGTCGCCGTTCTCCCAGCCGGCGATGACCATGGAGCCTGACTGGTCCATGGCCAGAGTCTCCGGGCGGATACGCCGGTGTGTAAAGCCGCGCTCGTTGGCCCGGCGCAGGTAGTCCATCAGCTGCTTGGCCCTGTCCGTGTCCAGGCTTGCGGGTTCCAGGGGCCGAAGGTGGACGTCATCCTCCAGGACCAGAATTGAGGATTCCGCGCTCTCTGCCAGGCCATAGGGGTGCAGGGTGGTCAGCCCCAGGTCCCGCAATTCAGCCAGCATGGCCATGTGGTGTTGCATGGAGTTTCTGACCGAGCGGTCCCGGCGCATGGACACTCCGGACAACTTGATCCACTGCCAAAGCTGCATCAAATAGCCCATGGTGTGCAGCTGGCCGTCCATGACCGACACTGTATAGTTGCGGCCATCCCTATCCTGGGCCCTGTAGATGCGGGAGGCCTCGATGAGGTCGTCGTCAAGGGCGGGCAGGGGTTGGCCATCGGCATCCAGACTGGGATCCTGACGTTCCAGGCTGGCGGCATGGATGCCGATGGAGGCTATGGCTTGTACCACTCCCTGTCCCCAGGCGCCCTTGTTCTGCGTGCCCGCCAGATATCGGACGACCATGCCCATGATTCGTCCCAGAATCAGCGAGACCAGGACTCCGCTGGCTGAATTGGAGGATATGGCGACCATAATAACGGCCACAATATATAGGGCGTTCCATCCCCACTTGACCGAGCTACGCAGGCGACGGGGTCCTGCTGCGCTCAGGAAGGCTGCCAGACCGGCATAGAAGTCAGGCAGCAGGACGGGCGACCCTATGCTGTTCTGGGAGCTGAATGAGGCAATCAAGGTCGGGTTGCCCGCCTTCAGGATCAGGTTGGAGGTAAGCATCACCAGCCCGAACCCTAGGAACATGGCCAGGGGGGCAGTGATGGCCTGAATCCATTCCCTGTTGACCAACAGGTGGACAATCACGGCCAGGACCACGGTCACGGTCACTGCCTGCTGGAGGAATGCGGTGGGTACGTCCATGAGCCAGTCCATGGCATTGCCGGCCTGGCGCATGTCTGACTCGACCCCGGCGGCTATGCCTTTCAGATAGACTGCCGCCAGGGTGACCAGGATTCCCAGGAACAGGGCTGCCAGGGCTCGAAGCAGGTCCTCGGCGTCATGGACTCGTTGTGGAGGGGTATCCCGGATGACGACCTGATCTGCCTTAACAGGCTCGGCGGAATCAGTGTCCTCGGGGGGAATGGTCGACTGGGACGGGGTCATGGTCAGTCGCGATCGAAGTCCACCAAGGTTCCGGCTGCGCCGGTGTAGGTTGCCGGCGTCAAGGCCTTGAGCCGACTGGCCGTGTCCTGGTCCAGATCCAGGTCATCGATGAAGCGCTCGACATCCTCCCGGCCGATTCTCTTGCCCCGCATCAACTCCTTGACCTGCTCATAGGGATGATCCATGCCTGAGCGTCCAGCCAATCCAGCGGCCCGCATGGCCGTCTGTATGGGCTCGCCCAGGACCTCCCAGTTGCTGTCCAGCTCGTGGGCCATCAGTGCCTTGTCCGGGTGGATGGTCTGCAGGCCGCCGTCCAGGTTGTCCAGAGCCAGCAGGCTGTAGCCCAGGGCCGAACCGATGTTGCGCTGGGTGGTGGAGTCAGTCAGGTCCCGCTGCCAGCGGGTTTCGGTCAGGGTGGTGGCCAGGGTGTCCAGCAGGGCTCCTGAGATCTCCAGATTGGCTTCGGCGTTCTCGAATCGTATGGGGTTGACCTTGTGGGGCATGGTACTGGACCCTGTCGCGCCTTTGACGGGCTCCTGGGCGAAGACGCCGCGGGAGATGTACATCCAAATATCCACGGCCAGATTGTGCAGGATCCGCCCTAGGTGGGCGATGTTGCTGAAGAGCTCGGCCTGCCAGTCGTGCGACTCGATCTGGGTCGTCAGTGGGTTCCAGACCAGACCCATCCGCTCCACGATGAAGGTCCGGGTCAGATCAATCCAATCCACCTGCGGAAGGGCGGCAAGATGGGCGCCAAAGGTTCCGGTGGCGCCATTCATCTTGCCCATGTAGTCCTGATTGTGGATCCGGTCCAGCTGCCGGTGCAGCCGGTGGACGTAGACCGCCATCTCCTTGCCCAGGGTGGTGGGTGTGGCTGGCTGGCCGTGGGTCAGGGCGAGCATGGGCAGATCCCGGTACTGCTCCGCCATGGTTGCCAGATGCTCCTCGATCCGGGTGGCCTTGGGGAGCCAGACCTGCTCGACCGCACCCCGAATGCAGCGGGCATAGGCCAGGTTGTTGATGTCCTCGCTGGTGCAGGCGAAGTGGACCAGGGGTGTCAGCCTCGGAAGTTGGGACTCGGGGCCAAGTGCTGTGGCTGCAGCATCCAGACGGCGGTCGATGTAATATTCCACAGCTTTGACATCGTGGTGGGTCTGGGTTTCGATGCCTGCCAGTTCGGTGATGCCGTCGGCGTCGAAATCCTCGGGTATGGTTCGCAGGTAGGCTTGTTCAGCATCAGTCAGAGGCTCCACGCCCGGCAGGACCGGGTGCTGGCCGTTGCCCTGGTAGCCGTTGGCCAACATGATCATCCATTCGACCTCGACCCGCATGCGCTCGCGGTTCAAGGCAGGTTCGCTCAGATAGTCCACCAGATCGGCGGTCTGTCTGCGGTAACGTCCGTCCAGGGGATTGAGGGGGATGACTGGGGTGATTCGGCTCAGGTTCATGCCTCCAGCCTAGACGACCGGGTCAACCAGCGGGAACCGGCATGGATGCTCCTGGGGGCCAGCGTGTCCCGCTCATCGTCGTAGTCTGCCACGGTAGTAGCGGGTCTCCTGCAAATCGCCCTCGATGGCATGGGCGAAGTGGTCGTCCTGACGTCGTACTGCTGGTGAATTCTGATCTCGGGCATCTGCCCAGGCCGCCTGTTGGTAGGCCATGCCGTGGGTGGATTCCTTGCCGGGTCCAGCGGTGGTCACTGTTCGGCCAGTCTGTTTGCCGCCTGGAGGGGGAGGTCCACCCGCTCTTCCCCTGACTGTCAGCTGATTGGGTCGAGAGGGGTTGTCGGCCCCATCAAGGCTGGAGACCAGCTCTTCGCGCATCTCCACGCTGGTCACCCAGGTGTCAGACTGTATTTTGCGATGGGCGATGGGCGAGCCGACGGTCACGATGTGATCAAAGCGGTAGCGGTCTGAAAGATCCGAGGCCATGGTGGCGGCCACGATGCCACCCTGGGAATGGCCCACCAGGCTGACCGGATCATCCGGACGCACCCCCGCATCCCGCATGGCCCGGTCCACTAGACGTAGGGAGGCTGCCCTGTCGCGAACTGAAGCCTTGTCGCTCATGAGCTGAATGTTCTGGGCCCAGCCGATGGGGGAGTCCAGATGGGAGCTGGTGCCGGGTATGTAGACCAGCCAGTGGTCCTTGCCGTCGGCCTTTCGGTAGCGCTGTACGGCGACTGTGGCGTAGGGAATGCCGTCCCGGCAGGATCCCAGGGTCTCCAGGTTGTGTAGAGCGCCGGCGATGTCATTGATCTCGCCCAATCCTTTGCCCTGCGGCTGAACCGGATCCATGGCGATTCGGTCGCCCTGGAAATGAGCGAGCATCAAGGGCATCAAAAGGCCCGGGCCGGTGACCAATCCGCCGATGGGATCATGATGGTCCGGAGACAGGCCGGATGCGACAGCGGTCAGCAGGGGCTGTTGGATGCTGGCTGTGGTTTCCAGAAATTCTTGGAATTGCGATGCGTCCAGGTGGCCGGTTAGTTTGGCCACCCCCAGGCCCAAACCAATGGACCCCAGCATGAACGGGGCAATAGGCTGAAAGACGGTCAGGGCCTTGGAGGTCAGGGAGCCCATCAGCCGGTCCATGAACGATTCAGCTTGCGAGTACAGCCCGTAGGCCTTGGTCAGTCGGTCGGCCACAGACTGGAGCCGGGTGCGCAGATCTTCGCAGGCCTGGGCCTGGTCATTGCAGAAGGACACCATCCGATCCATGGGCAGATGGGCATGGCCCGGCTGCGGTACGGCAGCCTGGGTGCAGGGGAGGGCAGGCAGTCCCGGCATGGTTCTGCAGATGGCCTGACTGGTCAGAACCCATTGGGACTGCATGGTGGCCAGGGCACCACCTGCTTGGTTGAGCCGGTCCGCCATGCCGGTCAGGTGGTCCAGCTCGGTGCGCGTATAGCCGTTGGCGTCGGGAGCGGCGGTGATTGTCCGCTTCATGGCCGGATCTCTTGATCGATCAGGCTCAGGGTGCGACCTGCCTGGATGCGCTGATCCTGGCAGACGGCATCCATGGCCCGCACCTGGGCCCTATAGGCCTCAGCAGCCCGGCCTTCCCAGTCGACCCTCAGAGCTTGGTCGGCTAATTCACTCAGATGGACCAGAGTGGTTCGCGACTGCCGTGCCATATCGGACAGCATGGCCCGGCAGCGGGCCGCTCTAGCATGACAGGGGCAGGTTTGCGCCGCTTCCGGATCGGCCAGGAAGGGTTGCTGCTCAAGGAAGGGACTCAGGGTGGGTAGTGACGAGGATGACCTATGCATGTCTCTACTACAACATTGCAATCATCCTGAAATGATCCCCGTAGGGCCATGTGGTCGAATGAGGTCCGATTCATCTGGGTGTGGACGGATTTACCGCTAATTCTGTCGGTCTGATAGTCATGGGACGTTCGTCTGCATGGGGGTCGATTTGTTGGGAAAGAGGGTGGTGGAATGACTCGCGCGAAAGGTTGTGTGGGCCGGTCACCAAGGTTTGACGTTCTTCCCTTGACCCTTGTTGTCGCTCGCCTTGCCTGTCGGCGTGGGGGAGGTCGACGGTTCACTCTGTTGCTGATTGCGCTTGAGCAGATCCTCCACCTCGGCCTCCTGCTGCTTGGTCAGCCCTGAGGAGGAGCCCTTGCCGGATCCGTTCTTTCCGTCCTGGGCCTTATCGGCATTCTGCTTCTTGAACAGTCGCTCCGTGCGTCTGGTCAGCGCAGCGTTGGCAGCGCGGTTGGCCTGGGCAGCTTGCCTGGTCTGTGGCAGAATCAGGGGTCCAGGCCGTTCGACCTGGGCGAAGAGATGTTCAGCCTGGTCCTGCAGGGCCTTGATGGATGTTGGATCGGCATGGGGGTTTTGAGCCTGTCGAACATTGGCGCTTAGCGTGCGCGTGCCCTCGTTATAGGTGGCGATGGCCCTGACGTTGATCAGGCCCCAGGCTCCTGCCAGGGCTGCGACCAAGGCCAAGCCAGCTAAAATCAGACGCACCCGCAGTCGGCGTCCGCTTCTTGCATCCTGCTGGGACTTCCTACTCATAGCAGTCTCCTAGAAGTGCGGATCCACAGCCCCGCCTCAATCAGGATCAGGACCAGCTCCACCAGAGCCAGCGGCCAGACCAGCGGGGTGACATGCTGGCGGACCTGATCGACCTTGGTCACCCGGTAGCGCTTGGAAACCGCAGCCGTGGCCCCCTCACGTACCGTGGTCCCCTTGGCCAGGGCCTGATAGTGGCCGCTCATCTCGTCGGCCATGGCCTTGAGGGTTTTCGGGTCCATGGAGGAGATGCCAGGCTGGCCGGTCTTGGGGTCCGTCACCCAGCCGTCGGCATCACTGCCAGCGACATCGGAGCTCATGGGCACCATGCCGCCCTTGGTTGAGCCCGTTCCCAGAACGAAGGCATCGTCCAGCCCCTCCCTGAGCACGCTGAAGGATCGCCGTTCATCAGGTCCTGTCTGTTCGCCGTCGCTGATCAGGTAGAGCAATATTCGGTCGTCGGGATGCCGATCCCTGGTCTGCTTCATGACCAGACTCAGCCGATCCAGCGGAGCATCCAGGCTGGAGCCGGCGGATCTGGATGTGGGCTCCGTAGCCAGCCCTCTGGCCCAATTGTCCACAGCCCGCACGTCGGGAGTCAAAGGCAGATCGACGCTGGCCGAAGCGCCGAAACTCAGGGCCGAGAAGGAGGCATCCGGGTAGGTGCTTGTCAGGTCATGGACGGCTGCCCGGGCTGCTTCCAGTCGACTGATTCCTTCCTGGTCGCCATATCCGGCATCCTTGACCGCCATGGAACCGGTCACGTCAACCGCAATGAAGACATCAGTGGCGTTGACGGCTTTATTGGTGGTCTTGCTGACCGTGCTGGGGGTCAGGACCATGAGGGCCAGGATCAGGACCATGGCGGTGCGTCGGGTCAGGGCCCAACGATCGGCATCCGTATCCCGACCCCTGCGCAGTCCATGGATGACCAGCGCAATGGCCAGGAGCAGGAGCAGACCCGCCAGAAGGCCGCCGGCCACCCAGCCCAGGGCAGGCTCAAAGGTCAGGGACTTGAGTGTGTTCATCGCTTCAGCCTCCAGGCTAGGAGCAGATATCCCGACAGCGCCAGGGCCAGGGCCAAGGTCCACCAGCCGGGTGCATCCACCAGGCTGGACTGTTCCTGCTGGCGCGGATCGGCTCCGTGTCGGTGCTCTATCCGGCGGACCAGCGCGTTGATGGAATTCCCGTCCTGCCGTCGTAGGAAGATGCCGCCGTGCGCCTCGATCAGCCGCTGCATCTGCCGGGTGCTCTCATCCTCGGTGCCCTGGTCCGGTCCCGAATAGAGTCCGTCCACTGCAATTCCTGCGGCCGAGGTCAGCTTGAGCGCCTCCTCCAGGGTGTAAGTGGGTTTGCCGGAGACCACGTTATCGGTGGCCAGGACCAGGGAGCTCGACCGTTGGTCGGCATTTGCCGGTCCGCTCTGGTCCTTGGGAGCAAATTGCGGCAGGAGAGCAGCGCAGCCTACAAGCCCGTCGCCGATCAGAGATGTGGTGTCCCGACGGTTCTGCGTGCCCTCAAGCCAGTCGCTGATGTCCTGATACTGCCGTCCGCTCATGGCATCGATGCGGTCCTGGGACTGTACCCCGTCCAGGATTCGCCGCGCCTTGCTCAATTCGGCGGTGATCATGTCGTAGTCGTCGGTCAGAGGAAAAACAGTGCGCGAGGTGGAGTTGAAGATGCTGAGGGCCATGCGTTCGCCCCGGAAATTGCGGACCAGATCAAGGTAGGAGGCGATCACCTGTCGGTCATAGGGCAGGGTGGAGCCTGAGACATCCAGGCATAGGACAATATCGCGGTTATGGCCCTGCTCCAAGGTCCGATCGACCCGCGCGGGCCTTGCAGCCAGGCTCAGAACCATCAACAGGGCTAGCGAGAGCAGGACTGCAGCGCAACGGTTCAAACGTCGCCAGTGTCGCAGGGCCTCATGGCCCTCCTCAGTGTCCAGGTCGCTGTTCAAGGTCCAGACCCGGGCTTCCGGTTCCTGATCCGGCTTGCCACGACGCGCCTTACGGTATGTCAGCAGGCCGAACGCCAGGGCCAGGACCAAGGCCAGAACCGGCAGCCAGGGCCACCTCCAGGACAGGTTGCCTATGCTCATCGCGGCCACCGTTCGATCAAATCCCGTACCCAGTCGGCTGCCTGATCCACCGTGGCATCGGTTCCCGCGCTGTCCCGGGGAAGGGCGAATTCAGGCGGGTAGAGGGCGTCTATGGTCTGTCGAAGCAGGTCCAGGCCCTTTCGCGTACTCGGTGTACGGGGCTGGGCCTGGATTTCAGCCAGGGTCTTGGTCTTCATGTCGCTGTTCCAGGAGTGGGAGGCAAATCCACGAGCGATAGTGGCCAGTGCCGTCATGGCCTGGTCGCGGTCCAGATGGCCGTTGTCGTACTGGGCCACCACATGATCGATCTGCTGGCGCCATGCATCGCGGGAGTCGGAGCTCACCTGGGCCGGACGTCCCTCTTGCTGACGACGGAACCGGGGCAGGAAAATGGCCGCAGCAGCCAGAGCCAGGGTCAGAATAATGGCGGTCGTCGTCAGGGTCAACAGCCAGGTGGGCTGGGTCATGGTGGGCATGATTTTGATTCGGTCATGATCGGACGCAAGACGAATAAGGACGACAGCACTCATGCCGCCATCACCGTCCGTCGCATGGGGATGCCCGGTCGGCCGGCTGAAAGCAGATGGATGAACCGGTTGAACATGGCTGTGCTGGATTCGGCCCGAATCAGCGAGGCTCCGATTCGGGACAGTTCCCGGCCAAAGGCTTCGATCTGATAGCGCCTGTGCAGATCCACAGCCTTTGTCCCGCCTGCTGTGCGCAGGAAGGCGGGGATCGTCCGTCCGCTGGGTGCATCCGTTACCGTGCCCACAGCGGGCTGCTGACGCAGGGGATTCATGGTCTCCACTCCGATAAGATTCACGGGATGGGTGGTGGCCAGCCGGCGGATGGTCGGCACCAGGTCAACCTTCAATGCCGACTGGTCGGTGGCGATGACCAGCATGGCCTGCCGGTCCTGGATGCCGGCGGCGTAGCCCAGCAGGGCTTCAAGGTTGCGTGGCTGATCCAGCGGTGACTCCAGAGCCCGGTCCAGGGTCTGCTCGAATCGGGCGAAGCCGCCTTGGCAGGGTATGCGGCGGATGGCGGATGAATCGACCAGGACCAGGTCCACCTCATCACTGCGGCGCAGGCAGAGGGAGGCGAACATGCACAGGGCGTTGGCCGCCACCTGGATGGCCTGCTCCCCGTCAGGGCATGTTCCTGACATCTCACGACCGACGTCCAGCAACAGCCAGACCCTGCTGGTGACCAGGCGCTCGCGCTCGACAACCATAGGCCGACCCACCCGCGCGCTGGCGTGCCAGTCGATCATGCGGGTTTCGTCTCCGAACTCATAGGCGCGCAGGTCGGCACGCTCGTCCCCACCGCCGCGACGGCCGGAGGAGTGCTCGCCCTCAAGCAGACCCAGGGCCCTGCGCACCGTGGGAAGGCGCAGGCTGGTGTCCAAGGACTCGATCCGTCTACGGACCGGGTCGCGATCTGAGCGTCGACGGCTCATGGCACCGGCACCGTGTCGACGATCTGGTCGATGATGTCGTCGCTGCTGACGCCGTCGGCCTGGGCCTCGAAGGTCAGCAGGATCCGATGGCGGAGCACCGAATGGGCCCAGTCCTTCAGGTCCTCGGGAATGACGTAATCCCTGCCTGTCAGCAGGGCTCTGGCCTGGCCGATGCGCACCAGGGCGATAGAGGCGCGCGGACTGGCCCCCAGCCTCACCTGCTCGGCCAGCCCTTGGATGGGTCGCGATCCGGCCCCCCTGCTGGTGGCTGCCAGATCGACTGCGTATCGCATGATGGGCTGTGCCACGTGGACCTGCCGGGCCTTCTGCCTAAGGAAGTCCACATCGGCGATGGTCAGTGCGTCCCGATCATCCTTGCCTGGCATATCGGTGCCGCGACTGGTCAGCATCTGCAGCATTCGGGTCTCCTGGTCGGCATCAGGATAGGTCATGACGGCCTTGAGCATGAACCGGTCCATCTGGGCCTCGGGCAGGTTATATGTGCCCTCCTCCTCGATGGGGTTCTGGGTGGCGATCACCATGAAGGGCCGGGGCAGGGCTATGCGTTCGCCTCCGATGGTGGTGGCGCCCTCGGCCATAGCCTCCAGCATGGCTGACTGCGTCTTGGCGTTGGAGCGGTTGATCTCGTCCAAGAGGACGAAGTTGGCGTGGATGGGGCCAAGCTGTGTGGAGAAACGCTGTGTGGAGAAGTCATAGACCTGGGTGCCTACCAGATCCGAGGGCATCAGGTCGGGCGTACATTGGATCCGCTTGAAGCTGCCGGAGACCGAGGTGGCCAGGGTCTGGGCGGCAGTGGTCTTGGCCAGACCGGGCACGGATTCGATCAGGATGTGCCCTGAGGCCACCAGCGTCAGGATCAGGGCTTCGCGCAGGTTCTCCTGGCCTACCAGAGTCCTTGAGAAGCGGGTCCGGATTCGGTCGACCAACTGACGGCAACGTTGCAGGTCGTCCTGGCTGATTGGCGGAACCTGCCGGTCCTGACTGGGCTGAACAGATGGGGACTGACTGGGTCGAGGTGGGAATAATGCCATAGCAGACATGGTAACGGCATTTCCTGACGACTCAGCCGGCAGGACTCAGGTCAGAGACCAGTCCACCGGCTCGGCACCCATGGCCTCCAGCGCCTGGTTGGCCTTGGAGAATGGGCGGGAACCGAAGAAACCGTACCGGGCCGACAAGGGGCTGGGATGTGGGGATTTGATGATGGCTGCGTTGGTCAGTAGGGGCTCTAGGCTCTGGGCTTGCCGTCCCCAAAGGATGGCCACCAGGGGCCGGACCTTGCCCTCCTGGTCGCGTCTGTCATTCAGGGCTCGGATGGCGGCATCGGTGATTTCCTCCCAACCCTTGTTCCGGTGGCTGGCAGGCTTGCCCACCCGGACAGTCAGGCAACGGTTGAGCAACATGACCCCTCGTCTGGTCCAAGGCGTCAGATCGCCGTTGGAGGGCGTGGGAAGGCCTAGGTCGGAGTTCAGCTCGGCATAGATATTGCGCAGTGAGCCGGGAATTGGGCTGACTGAAGGGTCCACGCAGAAGCTCAGGCCCACAGGATGGCCGGGTGTCGGGTAGGGATCCTGGCCCACGATTAGGACCTTGATGGAGTCGAAGGGAATGGTAAAGGCGCGCAGAATGTTTTTGCTGGCAGGAAGATAGCGGTGGCCCTGGGCCAGTTCGCTCCTGAGGAAGTCGCCCATTCGATGAATGTTGGGTTCGACGGGTGCCAGAGCACGGGCCCAGCCGGGGTCCACCAGGGCGCTCAGAGGTTTGCGCTGGGTTCGGCCCTGGCCTCCTGCTATGGTCGGAGGATTGGTACCGGTGCGGTTCGTCGGCTCAGGGGAGGTTGTGGCAATTGGCTGGCTGCTGTTCATAAGGTCACTATATCGCTTGGCGATATGGGTTGGTCAGGACTGCCTCGGCCATTCCAGGGTTGGCGGAGGACGTCGAGTGGTCAGTTGAATGTTGACCCGGCGGAGCGTTACTTATAATGGTTCAGGATCCGGTGGAGCAGAGGAGAGTTCATGGCTAGCACGCGCGACAATGGGACGCAGGCGCGCCCTCAGGTTCATGATGCGTTCGACAACCCTCCCAAGGGGCCGGTCGGCGTGCATCGCGGGCCTCGTTCCCTGTCGGTCAGGGTCCTGCCCTATCTGCTGGTAGTTGTCCTGGCGGTGCTGTGCGGTCTGGGCCTATGGGCTGCCGTCAGCGGCTCACTGCCCTGGCAGCAGACGCACACTGAAGCTTCCCGAGTCATCAGCAGCCATCTGCCCAAGCGTTCAGCATCCTCTTCGGCTTCAAGCAACGCGACTGCTACCGATCAAGCCTCCCAGGAACAAACTTCTGAGCCGTCCTCTCAGTCGCCTTCGACAAGTGCTTCCAGCAGCAGTCCCGCTCCTGTGGTCAACCGGGGCACGCGGGTCACTGTCATCAATGGAACCAGGGTCACCGGGTATGCCGGCAAGAAGCGCCAGGTTCTGGTCAATGCCGGTTACACTGCGGTCACGGCATCCAACCCGCAAGGTGCCCTGCCTGGCGTAAGCACGGTCCGCTACCGCGACGAGGCCGACAAGGCCACCGCCCAAGAGGTGGCCAACGTGTTGGGTATCGCCCAGGTGGAGCAGTCTTCAGTGGCCTCCACTCCGGTGGAAGCCATCCTCATGAAGTAAGTTCCGTCCACCGGACGGCGGAGGAAATACGACGGCACAAGATTCAGAATTTCGGCTCGGCGTTTTGCAATTGCCTCATAAATAGGCCTAAACTGACTTTGCCGACCAGGCAGATGCGGTCAGTCTCGTATCTGTTGTGACGCGGCACCTATGTTAAGGAAGTTAGTTATGGCACAAGGCACTGTGAAATTCTTCAGCGCTGGCAAGGGTTACGGATTCATCAATCCCGACGATGGCGGCGAGGACGTGTTCGTGCACTACTCGGCCATTCAGTCCGATGGCTTCAAGACCCTTGATGAGGGAGATAAGGTCGAATATCAGGTGGAGCAGGGCCCCAAGGGTCTGCAGGCAACCAAGGTCACCAAGCTCTGATTGTCGTCTTCTGTATTCGTCATGGGGACCCCGGTCATTCCGGGGTCCTTTTTTATGACACGTTGCCTATAGCCAGATCTGAGCCAGGACTGCGCGGGTGCGGATTGTTTGTCGGCGCGACCGATATTTCTGGGCAAATATGACATACAGCCTGCAGCGTATTTTCACTTCGGGTTGGCACTCGGCCTTATCGAGTGCTAATCTGCTGAATTAGCACTCGAGGTGCGGGAGTGATAACGCGACAGCTGACGGTCGGGTTCCGTTCCACGCCGACAGTGGGTCATGAAACCTCAAGCCATGACGGAGGAAGCAACAATGGCAAAAATCATCGAGTATGACGAGGAAGCTCGTCAGGGCATGCTTGCCGGCCTGGACAAGCTGGCCGATACAGTCAAGGTCACTCTGGGCCCCAAGGGTCGCAATGTGGTGCTGGATAAGTCCTATGGCGCACCGACCATCACCAACGATGGCGTCTCCATCGCCAAGGAGATCGACCTGGAGGATCCCTACGAGCGCATCGGCGCCGAGCTGGTCAAGGAAGTCGCCAAGAAGACTGACGACGTCGCCGGAGACGGCACCACCACCGCCACCGTGCTGGCCCAGGCCCTGGTGCATGAGGGTCTGAAGAACGTGGCTGCCGGGTCCAACCCGATCGCCCTGCGCCGCGGCATCGAGAAGGCTGCCGACGCCATCGTCAAGGAGCTCGTGGCCCAGTCCAAGGAAGTCGAGACCAAGGACCAGATTGCTGCCACCGCCACCATCTCCGCAGGCGACCCTGAGATCGGCAATGAGATCGCCGAGGCTCTGGACAAGGTCGGCCAGGACGGCGTGGTCACCGTCGAGGACAACAACCGCTTCGGCCTGGACCTGGAGTTCACCGAGGGCATGCGCTTCGACAAGGGCTACATCGCTCCCTACTTCGTCACCAACAACGATGACCAGACCGCTGTCCTGGATGATCCCTACATTCTGCTGACCTCGGGCAAGGTCTCCAGCCAGCAGGACGTGGTCCACATCGCCGAGCTGGTCATGAAGACCGGCAAGCCCTTGCTGATCGTGGCCGAGGATGTGGACGGCGAGGCGCTGCCCACCCTGATCCTCAACAAGATTCGCGGTACCTTCAACTCTTGCGCCGTCAAGGCTCCTGGCTTCGGCGACCGCCGCAAGGCCATGCTGCAGGATATGGCCATTCTGACCGGCGCACAGGTTGTCTCCGATGAGCTTGGTCTCAAGCTGGACTCCATTGACATGAGCGTGCTGGGCACTGCCAAGAAGGTCATCGTCTCCAAGGACGAGACCACCATCGTCTCCGGTGGCGGTTCGAAGGACGAGGTCTCCGCACGCGTGGGCCAGATCCGTACTGAGATCGAGAACACCGACTCCGATTACGACCGCGAGAAGCTGCAGGAGCGGCTGGCCAAGCTGGCCGGCGGCGTGGCCGTCATCAAGGTCGGCGCAGCCACTGAGGTCGAGGCCAAGGAGCGCAAGCACCGCATCGAGGATGCCGTCCGTAACGCCAAGGCCGCCATCGAAGAGGGCCTGCTGCCCGGAGGCGGCGTGGCTCTGGTTCAGGCCGCTGCCAAGGCCGAGAAGGATGTCAAGCTGGACGGCGACGAGTCCACCGGTGCCTCCATCGTCTTCCGCGCCATTGAGGCCCCCATCAAGCAGATTGCCGAGAACAGCGGCGTCTCCGGTGACGTGGTCATCAACAAGGTCCGTTCGCTGCCTGCTGGCCAGGGCTTCAACGCCGCCAACAACGAGTACCAGGACCTGCTGCAGGCCGGCGTGGCCGACCCCGTCAAGGTGACCCGGTCCGCGCTGCAGAACGCTGCCTCCATCGCCGGGCTCTTCCTGACCACCGAGGCTGTCGTGGCCAACAAGCCTGAGCCTCCGGCACCTGCTGCCGCTCAGCCTCAGGGCGACATGGGTTACTGATCCCTATAGGTTCGGCCGAAGGTTTTCCGGCTGAATCTGTCGATCGCCAAGGACAGGGGCCTGCGCACCGGACAATGGTGCGCAGGCCCCTGTCTCTGTTATGGTCTGTCTTCCTATATGCGCCAGCATATGTTTGCCAGGTCCGAGCCCGATAGGCGATGGTCAAATAGTCAGGGCTGCATCTATGTAGCTCCCAGGCGTTCAGGCTCCGGCGAAGAGACGGGTGGCCTGGGCTTCGGTGTCTGCGTAGAGAGCCGAGGCCTGGGTCAGGGCCGCTTGGATGCCTTCAAGTGCCTGCTCCATCTGGGCCTGCGAGGCGCGCCACTGCTGGGCCACCGTGGCGAATTGGCTTGCCGCCGAACCCTGCCAGACGCTTTGGAGGTTGTCCAGATTGGTGTACATTCCTGCGACGGCATCTCTGATGGCCCCTATCGAGCCGCTGACCGCGCCGGAGGCTGTCTGTATCTGATCCGAATCAACTTGGAATCGTGTCATGGTTGTCCTTTCCGTGAATGGCGGTGATGGTGGGGGAGTCCAATGCCGTCAACCGCTACTGTGGACACTATGACAGTGTTCACGCAGTTGCCCCGTCCGCGGACCCATGTGGTCGAACGAGTTTCCCTCCACAAGACGAGCCCGTTCAGTCTTTCAGCAGTGAAGCGGATTCTGGCTTTCCTGCTCTTGATGGTTTTGGCGGTCGGCATCCTTGGACCGACCAGTGCTTTTGCCGATGAACCTGAGACCGGGGCCGGGACCATGACCGATACAATAACCGATCCGCAGAATCTGCTGGGTTCTGATGTGGGCTCCGTCAAGGATGCAATCAAGGAGACTGCAAAGCAAACCGGAGTATCGGTCCGACTGCTCTACCTGCCGCATTTCTATGAGGGCGTCAAGCCGGAGACCTGGGCATCCCGGGTGCTCGAATCGATGAAGCCCGCCCACGACACAGTCATGCTGGCCGTGGCCTCTCAGGACGGCAAATTGGTCGTGGCGGTCTCCAGCAACTCGCAGGCCTGGCTCAAGGATCAAACCAGCGTGGATCAGCTCTCACAGGCTGCTCTGGAGCCGGTCACCAAGGGCCGGAACCCTGACTGGGTGGGCTCGGCCAAGGCCATGATGACCCAGGTGGAGACCCTGAACCAAAACCAACGGCATCACCGGATCATGATTATCGCTCTTTCGGCGACGGCTGTGGTCCTGGTCATTCTGGCCGTGGTCGTTGTGATCTGGTGGCGTCGCAGCAGCCGAGCCGGGGCTCATCATCGCAAGTCCAGAGCGGTGAAGAAGGAACCAAAGCCGACAGAGACGGTCAGCGAACTTTCAGACAATACCCAGAAAGAGGCGGCAAGCTGAAGCCATGAGCAAACCGACGCAAGCACAACTGGTCGTGGTCGACGACGAACCCTCCATCAGGGATCTGCTTGTGGCCTCCCTGCATTTCGCGGGCTTTGCTGTCGAGACCGCGGCATCCGGCTCCGAGGCTATTCAGGTCATCGAGCGCATCCAGCCAGATTTGATTGTCTTGGATGTCATGCTGCCTGACATCGATGGGTTTACGGTCACCTCCCGCATCCGTCAGGAGGGAATCGATGCGCCGGTGCTTTTCCTGACCGCCAGGGACGACACCCAGGACAAGGTCATGGGGTTGACTGTGGGCGGCGACGATTATGTGACCAAGCCTTTCAGCCTGGAGGAGGTCGTGGCCAGGATCAAGGCCATACTGCGCAGGACCCGCGAGCACCAGGAGGACGACCCGATCATTCGCGTTGGCGATCTGGAGATCAACGAGGATTCCCACGACGTGACCAGGGCCGGCCGACCTATCGACCTGAGCCCGACCGAATACAAGCTGTTGCGCTACCTGATGGACAATGAGGGTCGCGTGCTCAGCAAGGCGCAGATCCTGGACCACGTCTGGCAGTACGATTGGGGCGGCGACGCGGCCATTGTGGAATCCTACATCTCCTACCTGCGCAAGAAGGTGGATGGCATCACCGTCAACGACGGACACGGCGGGGAGCACAAGGTCACCCCGCTGATCGAAACCAAGCGGGGCATCGGATACATGATCAGGGCACCCCGGCAGAACGCATCGGATGGCGGCGATGGCGACTAGCCCTCAGGGTCCGACCCCCAAGGCAAAACCACCAGCTGCTCCCGATCCGAGGGCGGCTGACAGGTCCAGGTCCTCCATGGGTTCGGACTCCGGCAAGACAGCCGGATCCAGCAAGCCGAGGGGTCGCTCCATGCCTAGATCGCCTCTGGCTGCCATCCCCCTAAGCACCAAACTTGTGGCCAGCATGCTCATCCTGCTCATCGTGGGCACGGTGGGCGTTTCTGTAGCCATCTGCCAGATGGCCGACGACTATCTGATGAAACGCACGGACACCCAGTTGATCCGCCAGGCCAACCTGGGCATTCGCAACGCCACCCTTCTTCGCCAGGAGGATCTGAGCAAGAACGGTCTGGGTCCAACAGATTACTTCCTGCAGATCCGCGACAACGACCTGCACATCATTTCGGACGATCTGAATCCCATGCAGGTCAACGGGGTCATCTCTCGCCCGCGCCTACCAGCCGACGGCAGCCTGGGCTCGATACCCCTGGGCCAGCCGACCACGGTACCTGCCTACTTGCGCGTCTCCAAGCAGGCCTCGCCCGACCGGGACACCATGAAGCGGGCCCGGGCATCCTGGCGTGTGGTGGCCATGCAGTGGAAGCTGCGCAATGAGCTGGACGATTCCGAAATCAGCGGCGTGCTTTTCATCGGCCTGTCCATGAGCGACCAGGACGAAGCTGTGCATGATCTGACGGCTTTCTGCATGATCATTTCCGTCGTGGTGGTCCTTCTGGGAGGAGTCATCTCGGTCCTGCTGATTCAGTCCACCCTGGTTCCCCTCAAGCGTATCGAGAAGACTGCTGCGAAGATAGCGGCCGGCGACCTTTCCCAACGCATTCCCAGCTTCCCCGAGAATACCGAGGTAGGCTCACTGGCGGCATCCTTGAATGCCATGCTGGCGCGAATCGAGCATTCCTTCGAGGAGCAGCGCCAGACCACTGAAAAGATGAAACAGTTCGTTTCGGATGCCAGCCATGAGCTGCGTACCCCACTGGCAGCCATCCACGGCTATGCAGAGCTTTACAGGATGCAGCGCGACTATCCCGGGGCTCTGGAGCGGGCTGACAAGTCCATCCAGCACATCGAGGACTCTTCCACCAGGATGACGGTCCTGGTCACGGATCTGCTCTCGCTTGCACGCCTTGATGAGGGCAGGGGGATTGACCCGACCCTGTCAGTCGATCTGACCGGACTGGTTCGAGACGGGGTGGACGACCTGCATGCCCTGGATCTGGGAAGAGAAGTGGCTACAGGAAAGGTTTGCCTGCATACCGAGGATCAGCCTGCCCCCCAGGAGGTGCCGGCCACCGCCAACAAGGGACTGTCAGGCCTCAAAGGACGCAACAAGGAGAAAATCACTGTGGGCGGGCACCTGGGCCCATCGGTCAGCCTGGACATTCAGAAGGGCCCCCTGCCATCGGTGCAGGTGACTGGCGACCCCAACCGCCTACGACAGGTGATTACCAATATCGTGGGCAATATCCACCGCTACACTCCGGCTGATTCGCCGGTGCAGGTGGGATTGGGCCTGGTCAAGGCGACCATCGCCCCAGCGGACCTGACTAGGTTGGAGGCCACAGAGTCTTCGCTGGGACGATTGACCGAGGCGATCCAGGTGGCAGAGAACAGCCATGTGGGCACCGACTACGCCATCATTCGCGTGGTCGATCACGGGCCCGGAGTCCCGGAGGAATCCAGGTCAAGGCTTTTCGAGCGCTTCTACACGGCCGACCCGTCCAGGGCCCGGGAGAAGGGCGGCACGGGTCTTGGACTGGCCATTGTACAGTCCATCGTCAAGGCCCATCAAGGGTTCATCTGCGCCTCGCAGACCCCGGGAGGCGGCTTGACTTTCACCATCGTCATACCCCAGGGTGTGAGGCGGGATCAGGGTGGCGTTGAGGATCAAGCCAATCCTGCTGCCAACCGCCCCGTACGCCTATGACAAGATGGGTCGTCCTGCCTGTCCAGGTCAGGTAGACTGATTTCGGATATACCTGTTCAAGAAGCAATGTAAGGAAGTGGCAGAGCATGCCCAGCGGGAGAGTACGTTGGTACGACGCCAAGCGGGGGTTCGGGTTCATCACGGATGAGCAAGGTGGGGATGTCTTCCTGCCCTCATCAGCCCTGCCTGCTGGGGTATCCACCATACGCAAGGGATCCCGGGTGGAGTTCTCGGTGGCTGAGGGCCGCAAGGGCCCCCAGGCCCTGGACCTGAAGCTGGTGGGGCCGACCCCCTCCATCCTGCGTGCCAAGCGACCCGATCCGGACGATATGGCCGCTATCGTGGAGGATCTGATAAAGCTGCTGGATTCGGCTGGTAATGGCCTGCGTCGGCACCACTATCCGGGTCGGGCTGAATCCGCTAAGCTGGCCACCCTCCTGAGGGCTGTGGCCGATGACTTTGACGTGCCGGACTGAGTGGACGGCGAAAAGAATCCGACGTGGATCGGTCTGGTCCGATCCCACTGATGATGAAGGTGTGATAGATGGTTCAAGAGGACCTGGATCCTGAGGAACTGGCCAGGCGAGTGGCTCTGAGCGTTGCTGCCGACAGTGATGAGGTCGGTGGGCTGGTCGGCCGCACCCTGATTGGGGATGGAGTCTGGGACTACCGGTTTGTCTCGGCCATCAAGGGCTACGAGGGCTGGCAGTGGTCGGTCACTCTTTACCATGATGAGGATGCCGATACCTGGACTGTGGATGAATCCTCTCTGGTGCCCACCGATGCGGCCCTGCAGCCCCCGGCCTGGGTTCCCTGGAAGGATCGTCTCCTGCCCTCGGATCTGAGCGTGACCGATGCCATGGGAACCGATCCCGACGACCCCAGGCTGACAGCCGGATACAAGCCTGTGCAGGCTAGCCTTCAGGCTTCCGAAGTGCAGCAGACCCCAGGGGACAATGAAGAAGGCCAGAAAGCACCGGCCTCGGTTGATGCTGACGGTACAGATGAGGAGACCGACGGTGCGGTCTTCCGCCTGTTGGATCGCTCAGGTGACGAGAAAGACATTCACGGGCAGGAACAGAATGATCAGGTTTCCTTTGGCGCGCAGACTTCTTCCGACGACCTGGATGAGGCCGTTGACCGTTTCGCTCTGACTCGTCGACACCTGATGACCGCCGAGGCCAGGTCTGCCACTGCCAAGCGTTGGTACGAAGGGCAGCACGGCCCCAAGTCCCTGTCGACCCGGACGGCCAAGGGCAAGGCCTGCGAGACCTGCGGCTTCATGATTCCCCTGGCAGGTGATCTGGGAACCATGTTCGGCGTCTGTGCCAATCGTTGGAGCCCGGATGACGGGCGTGTGGTCTCCCTGGATCATGGCTGCGGTGAGCATTCCGAGATCGAGCCCCAGGAGGAATCTCATCTCTGGGTCCAGTCCCAGCCGGCCTATGACGATCTTCATATTGATGTGGTCAGACAAAAGCCCCGCGAGGAGCGCCCTGAGGTGGAACTCATGGAGCAGATACAGTCGGAAGACGGCTCAGAGGACTGATGCCAAGGCCCCCGTTGCGTTCAGAGCGCAATCCCCGCTGGGCCGAGAATAAACGTCACCGTAAATCTGTAGAGTGAATTACGGATCAAAGGGAAGGACAAGTATGTTCGAACGGTTTACCGACCGTGCGCGGCGGGTGATTGTGCTGGCGCAGGAAGAGGCCCGCACCCTGCAGCACAATTACATCGGCACCGAGCACCTCCTCCTGGGCCTGATCAGGGAGGGTGACGGTGTTGCCGCCAAGGCCCTGGCCTCCAAGGGAGTGGAACTGGATGCCACCCGCAAACAGGTCGAGGAGATGATCGGTAAGGGCAATGCGGTTCCCAATGGGCACATCCCATTTACGCCGCACGCCCGTCAGGTACTGGAGCTGTCGCTGCGCGAGGCGCTTCAGCTGGGCCACTCTTACATTGGCACTGAGCACATTCTGCTGGGACTCATCCGCGAGGGTGAGGGCGTCGGCACCCAGGTGCTGATCAAGATGGGTGTGGACCTGGGCGATCTGCGGACTGCCACTATTGACATGATTCGCGGCAACCACGAGGGCGGCGACGCAGGCAAGGGCGATCTGGCCAATGCCGGCGGTGTTTCCAACAAGGGCGGACAGACCGGTTCGGCCATCCTGGACCAGTTCGGCAGAAACCTGACCCAGGAAGCCGCTGAAGGCAAGCTGGACCCGGTCATCGGCCGGGCCAACGAGATCGAGCGGGTCATGGTCGTCCTGTCCAGGAGGACCAAGAACAACCCTGTGCTGATCGGCGAGCCTGGCGTAGGCAAGACGGCCGTGGTCGAGGGCCTGGCACAGAAGATCCACAACGGCGATGTCCCCGAGACCCTCAAGGGCAAGCAGGTCTATTCGCTGGATCTGGGTTCCATGGTGGCCGGTTCCCGCTATCGTGGCGACTTCGAGGAGCGTCTGAAGAAGGTGCTCAAGGAGATCAAGACCCGGGGCGACATCATCCTCTTCATCGATGAGATTCACACCATCGTCGGCGCAGGTTCGGCCGACGGGGCCTTGGGTGCCTCTGACATGCTCAAGCCTCTGCTGGCCCGCGGAGAACTGCAGACCATCGGAGCGACCACCACCGACGAGTACCGCAAGTACATCGAGAAGGATGCGGCTCTGGAGCGGCGCTTCCAGCCCATTCAGGTCTCAGAGCCCACCATCGCCCAGACCATCGAGATCCTCAAGGGTCTGCGTGGCCGCTACGAGCATCATCACCATGTCACGATCACCGACAAGGCCCTGCAGTCGGCGGCCGAGCTCTCTGCGCGCTACATCCAGGACAGGAACCTGCCTGACAAGGCTATCGATCTGATCGATGAGGCCGGCGCACGTCTACGCATCAAGCGGCTGACCGCTCCGCCGGAGCTCAAGGAGCTGGATGCCAAGGTGGATCGCATCTCCGCTCAGAAGGACAAGGCCATCAAGGACCAGGACTTCGAGAAGGCCGCTCAGCTGCGCGACAGCCAGGAGAAGCTGGAGGCCGAGCGCAAGGAGAAGGAGCAGGCCTGGCACGAGGGCGAGTCCGACGTCAAGATGGTTGTCGACGAGGATGTAATCGCCGAGGTGGTCTCCTCGACCACCGGCATCCCGGTCTTCAAGCTGACCCAGGTCGAGTCCAAGAAACTCCTGGGTATGGAGAAGGAGCTGCACAAGCGGATCATCGGCCAGGATGAGGCCGTCTCCGCCCTGTCCCGCTCCATCCGCCGTACCCGTGTGGGCCTCAAGGACCCCAAGCGTCCAGCAGGTTCCTTCATCTTCGCCGGTCCCACCGGCGTGGGCAAGACCGAGCTGGCCAAGGCTCTGGCCCAGTTCCTCTTTGACGATGAGGATGCCCTGATCCGGGTGGATATGTCCGAGTTCTCGGAGAAGTACTCTACCTCCCGTCTCTTCGGCGCCCCTCCGGGGTATGTGGGATACGAAGAGGGCGGCGAGCTGACCGAGAAGGTCAGGCGCAAGCCATTCTCCGTGGTCCTCTTCGACGAGATCGAGAAGGCTCATCCGGACATCTTCAACACCCTTCTGCAGGTGCTGGACGACGGCCATCTGACCGATGGACAGGGTCGCGTGGTGGACTTCAAGAACACCATCATCATCCTGACCACCAACCTGGGAACCCGCGACATCGCCAAGGCGGCCAACACCGGCTTCAACGTGAGCGGCAACACTGAGACCTCCTATCAGCGGATGAAGGATCAGGTGACCAGCGAGCTCAAGCAGCAGTTCAGGCCTGAGTTCCTGAACCGCTTGGATGACATCATCGTCTTCCAGCAGCTGACTGAGCCCCAGGTCCGTCAGATCGTCGATTTGGACATCGCTCAGCTCAACGATCGTCTCTTTGAGCGCCACATGTCCCTGGATTTGACCGACAAGGCCAAGGATCTGCTGGCCGAGAAGGGCTTCGACCCGCTCCTGGGTGCCCGGCCTCTGCGCCGCGTCATCCAGCGGGACATCGAGGATGCGGTCTCCGAGAAGATCCTAATGGGCGACCTTACGGACAATGAGTCCGTTCAGGTCGATGCCGAAGGTGAGGGCATCCTGGGTGAGTTCACCTTTACTGGCAAGCCCTTCGAGGGACCCCGTCATGCGGCCAGCTCTGCTGATGGGCAGGACCAGAAGTCTGAACTGGTCGGAGCTTCGGTAGGTGCTTCCGACGCTGATCTGCCATCAGCAGGTGAGACTGACAGTCAGAGCCAGGATGGCCAAGGTTCTGAGCAGGCAGGTCAGAGTTCGCCTGCTAGTGACTGAGACACTGGGTTAATGCCCGACGCGGCTGACTAAAGAGGGGCTGGAGCACTGTCCATGTGCTCCAGCCCCTCTTATTTTGTGCTGCCGAGGGTAATTTATGTTGATCTCTGCAATATGGTCCTTAAAGCATTGTTTGAGATATATGGCGTCTATTGGCAGAGTGAGCCCCGGATTCGTTTTGCCTCACGAGTCCATCGAGGGGATTAATCATGTTCTTATATCAAGCCTACGTCTGCGATGAAATTGATAGTTAGTGACGCTAGCGTTCCCGAGTCAGCCTCCGATTCACAACGGCTCGTTTACTCGGGTAGCCGAGTAGCCGACGACTCGGGCAGTTGCGTGATGGAATACTTAGGCCAGGCACGGGAGAAGGCCTAGTTGACCGAAAGGACAGCGGGGTAAGCGCTTGATGTAGCCTGACTGCTCAGAACAGGGGATGCAGCAGCAGGGCCAGCAGGTAGAGAGCCATAAGAGCGATGAACAGGATATCCATCCTGCCCAGTCGCAGTAGGCGGTAGTGGGTACGCTCTTGGCGACTACCCTCATAGCATCGGGCATCCAGGGCACGGCTCAGATTGTCAGCGTGGCGTAGGGCTCCGGCGAAGACGGGAACCGTGATAGCTATGGCCGCATGCAAGCGTTGCGAGAGCGATCCGGACTCGATGGATCCGCCGCGGGCGGCCTGGGCTTCCACGATGGCCTGAACCTCACGACCCAGGGTGGGGATGAAGCGCAGGGCCAGTGATAGAACCAGAGCGATCTCATTGGTGTGGATGCCCAGCCTGGACAGCGGGCTCAGCAGGGATTCACAGGCATCGGTCATCTGTGTCGGGGTGGTGGTCTCCACCAGGAGCGCTCCCAGAAAGATGATCAGCATGAAGCGGCAGGCGTAGAGCACAGCCACCCATATGCCGCCGGTGGTCAGCACGAATGGACCCCAGGTAGCCAGTCTGCGGCCAGTTTGTGTGACCAAAAGATTGAACAGGGCCAGCAGAAGCATGAGGGCCAGAAAGCCCTTGACTGAGTTCAAGATGGAACGCAGTGGAGCTCGGGCGGCGGCAAAGAGACCGACAGTGACCACCAGCGCCAGAATAAGTTGCGCTGGCGTGGAGATGGCGAAAGCGGTGAACATGGCTAGGAGGAAGGTCACCAGCTTGGCTCGCGGGTCTAACCTCGCCAGCAAGGAGAGGGGTTTCTGGTCGACTTGAGTGTGATCCGCTTTCTTCCTGGTAGTTTCCTTGCCAGCGACTTCCTTTCGCGTTGCCTCTGTTGCGAGCAGTTGGTGGTAGCGCTCCACTACTTCAGCAGTAGGCCCATAGGCTAGTGTTTCTCCATGCTCCAGAAGCAGGGTCTGGTCGGCCAGATCCAGGGCCTCCCGATCGGCGTGGGTGCTCATGACGATAGTGACTCCACGCTGGTGGAGCACTCGAAGCAGTCTCATGATGCCTGCGCAGGCCTGGGGATCCAGACTGGCGGTGGCCTCGTCCAAAACCAGCAGTTGAGGGCTGCAGGCCACGACTCCGGCAATCGCTGCCAAGCGCCGCTGACCCCCCGAAAGGTCGAAGGGTGAGCGGTCGGCCAGATCACTGATGCCCAGAAGCTTCATGGCATCATCCACCCGCTGCTGCACCTGCTCGGGTCCATAGCCCAGGTTGTGCGGACCATAGGCGATGTCCTGGGCTACGGTATCCGCAAAAAGCTGATGTTCGGGGTATTGCATGACATAGCCGACCCTTTGGCGCAGAAGCTTGAGATTCTGGCGTCGCAGATGCTTGGCCTTGGGTCTGTCGGGCCCAGCCAGGGGAAGGCCGGCCACCTGGATGGATCCGCTGTCGGGAGCGGCCAGGGCACAGATGAGCCTGGCCAGGGTGGACTTGCCGGATCCGTTGCGCCCGATAATGGCCAGGGTCTGTCCTGCCGCCAGCTCCAGATTTACCTGGCTGAGGGCTTTGCTGTCGGCATCCGGGAAACTGTAAGAGACATCCGATAACTTGACCATGGGAACGGCGTGGTCATCGACTGCGGTCTTCGCGTCCGGATCTGATGCCCCGTTTCGGGTCGGTGGATTTTGGTCAGGTTCGCCAACAAGGGCAGGCAGATCCTGCCTGTTCAGAATCAGATCGGGTCTTCCGGAGGCCACGATGCGTCCATGGTCAAGCACGAGGACCCGATCAGCCTGTCTGGCCTGTTCAAGCAGATGGGTGATATGGACGACAGCTGTACCCTGGGCTGTCAGTCGGCAGAGGATCGATTGAATCTCCTGTCGGCCGGCCGCATCGAGCATGGCTCCAGGTTCGTCCAGTACCATCATGCCTGGGTTCATGGCCAGGCTGCCGGCCAGGGCCAGTCGTTGCTGCTGTCCGCCAGACATGCGAGTGGGATCGTCATTCATCCGTGTCTGCAGATCCACCTGCTTCAGGGCCGCTGGCACGCTTGAGAGCATCTTTTGGCGGGGCAGGCCCAGATTCTCGGGTCCGAAAGCCACGTCGTCCTGGACGACGGTGGTCACGATCTGGTCTTCGGGGTTCTGAAAGACCATGCCGATGCTCCGCCGTGCCTGCCGGTAGGCCTCAGCGTCAATCTGCCGGCCCTGATCCGGGTTATCAAAGCAGACTGTACGGCCCATAAGCTCAACCTGGCCATGGTCAGGTGCTGTCGCACCCGAGAGGATGTTTCCCAGCGTGGATTTGCCGGAACCATTTGCCCCCAGGATGCACAGATGCTCACCTGCATGTACTTCCATGGACAGATGGTCCAAGGCCCAGGTCTGTCCTCCATCATAGGAGAAGGAGACCTGGCTGAGACGGGCGACCGTTGCCTTCGAAGTCGTGGAATCCGAGACTGTGGATTCGGTCATGGATGCTGCCATGACGTGCCGAACTGCCGTGGCCTACTTGTTGATCAGCGTGGAGATGGGCTTGTATATCAGGAAGGTGACCACTCCGTGAATGGCGAACTTCATCAGGTTGAAGGGCAGGAGGATCGGCACGATCATGGCGACCACCTTGGCCATGGACATGTGCGCGTAGAAGGGGGTGATCACCACGTTGCATAGGATAGCTGCAATCACACCCAGAATGGCGCCGGAGACGATCCCGATGACCGCTCCCTTACGGCTGTGCATCTTGCGGTAGACCAGGGCTGCCGGCACGCTGAGCGCCAGGGCCACGATCATCGAAATCAGAGCGCCGAAGGGGTTGGTGAACAGGTGCGGGACGAATCCCAGAATGGAGATGATTGCTGCAGCAGCAGGGCCGAAGGCGAAGCCGCATACCAGGACGACGATGCCTGAGGGGTCGTATTTGAGCCAAGGGGCAGCAGGAAAGATCGGGAAGGAGAAGAAGCTCAGAACCATGGCCAGGGCTACGAAGAGCGCGTAAACCGCGATCCGCTTGGTCGACCAGCGTCCTGAACCGCCTGCACCTGTGGAATGGACATCGTTGAAGCGTGTGTCCTTGCTTGCAGTGGTATGTGAATGAGAATTGGGCATGCTCATAGAGGGCCTCGTTTCTTCCATCCGGACTGTAACCGTTGGCTTCGGACTTTGACCGATATCAACCGCTTGCGCGGGTCGCGGGCTCCCGGCCTTCAGCCGGATACCGCCAGTAAGGACTTTCACCTTCCCTGAAACTGACGATTTCAATATAGCTGTGGTCCTTGGAATGGTCAATTCTTTCTCACTGCTAGTGCATTTCTAGACACGCCAGGAAGAAAATAAAACCGCCTTCCATGCAACTATTGCAGCCTGCACAACGAATATGAGGTTGTCGAAAGTTCACAATGCTGCAAGGAGGCTGGAGCATGGCGAAGATGGGTGACCATCTGCTGCCTGCGGATGAAGCTATACATCCGGCCTTGGTCAGACAAACCAGCGACGGAGACGCTGATGGTGGCCAATCCCAGGCAGAGGACCTGGAATGGATCAGAAACATACTGTCAACTAGGTCCTTTCGCGCAGCCGATGACCTAGTTCGCAAGTACTACGACGACATCCTGGCCTACATCCGAGCTCAGGTAGGCGATAAGGAGGAGTCGCTGAACCTTGCCCAGGATGCCTTCGTTGCCATTCTGCGGTCTTTGGGCAGCTACGATCCGCACAAGTCCAGCTTCCGTACCTGGATCCACCGCATCGCAACCTACAAGGTCATTGATTACTGGCGGATCCGCCGCAGGCGGCAGCGGCAGGAGGCGCAAGTATTTGTGACATCCGGCCACGATCAACATGACGACCCCGCCGACCAGACCTTCAAGGACGACCTAGTTGGTCGGATTGAAGACAAGATCTCACAGGCTCCGGTCCCGGTGCAGGAAGTTTTGCGTCTCCATCTGTATGCCGGCTATGGGTTCGCGCAGATTGCCGAGGCTTGCGGAGAGCCTGAAAACACGGTCAAGGCTCGGTATTACCGACTTTTGGACAATTTGAGGAAGGAGTTTGGTCATGAATCGGTCTGAACCTGATATCCGTCCCATTCTGGCGGCTCTTCAGGGTAGCGACCTTGAACGCGATAATTTTGCTGAATCACAGATCGGCAGTTCCAGGATGCGCGAGCGATCCATAAAAACAATTGTACGCAAAGGGATGGGAAGACGTCCTGGGTTGATCTGGACCCTTGTAGCCATGGTTCGTTCCCTAGGCCTGAGAAATCTGCTCTTTGGCCTCTGGGACTGCGTCTTTATCGGCTTGATTCTGACGGTGGCAGTTTGGGCGACCGTCTTTGGCTCCTTCATGAAGACTGCTTGGCCCAGCAGAGTCGATAGAATCTTCGGTCTGGTTGTCCCCATATTCGTCTGCTCGCCTGCTCTTTTCCTGGTGGTGCACCTTTTGGTAGTGCTCAAGGAACGGAACCTGAATACCCTGAATCTGATCAGAACCTGCAAGTGGTCATTCCGTCAGATAGCCGCAGTCAGGATGCTTCTGTTCGGCATGGTCAGCATGATGATTTCATCCTTGGCTACGGTCTTGCTGGCGTGGACGACCAATCCGGGGCTGTCCACCATGACCCTTCTGGGGATCAGCTTCTCCTCCCTCTTTCTCTTTTCCCTGGCACAGATCTGGGTAGAGGAGCATATGCATGGAGAACTGTCCATCTATCTGGTTCTCGGACTCTGGATTGTGCTCGGCATGATGCTTTATCTGACTCGATTCGCCACCGCCCCCATCCTTGTCTCCATTCCGCCGGCCTTGAGCCTGGCGGCGGGTCTTGTTCTCCTGGTGACCTTCCTGCTTGTTCTACATGGACGCTGCGTGGGGGCACCTCTGCCGAAGCGGGCATGGCGCATGAACAGACTGGCGACGGTATGAGGACAGAATCGCGCATGTTTAGCTTGAAAGGACGGTGAGTTTCGTGCTGCACTTGGGCCATGTGTCAAAGAGCTTCAGAAACAAGCAGGTCATTGACGATCTGAGCCTCTCCATCGGAACCGGCGTCCATGGGCTCCTGGCACCCAACGGAGCAGGCAAGACCACATTGATCCAAATGATCGCCACCCTGATCCACCCGGATTCGGGAAACATCACTTGGAACGGGCAGGACATCATGGTCATGGACGAGGACTATCGCGGCCTCCTGGGGTATCTGCCCCAAAAATTCGGCTATTACCCGGACTACAGTGCTGAAGATTTTTTGACGTACATAGCAGCCCTTCAGGGGATTGGTCACAAACGAGCCAAGCCCTTGGCGAAAGATCTCCTGGAGACAGTGGGGCTTAAAAACCAGGGCAAGCAGAAGATGAAGACGCTCTCCGGTGGCATGATTCAGCGCGTGGGACTGGCACAGGCCATGATCAATGACCCGGAACTGATGATTTTGGACGAGCCGACCGCAGGGTTGGATCCACGGGAACGCGTCCGTTTCCGTAACCTGGTTCATGCCCTTTCACGCGACCGGACCGTCATCCTATCCACTCATATCGTCTCTGACCTGGAGACTATCGCCGACCGGGTCATCATGCTCAAGGATGGACAGATCTGCTGCAACCAGTCCCCAAGGCAGATAAGCCGCTGGATGGAAGGCAAAATATTCTCGGTTCCTGCAGATTACAGCTTAGGGGAGGGGCAGCTGCTCCTTGAGGATGAGCTGGACGGGGATGCGACCCGGCTCAGAATTTACTCACCTGAGCCGCCGTCCCAGGGCCAAGCTGTTCCTGCCAACTTGGAGGATGCCTTCCTGGTGATCTACGGGGACGAGGAGTAGCGATGCGGCATACTTCACCGAATCGGACTCGCAATCTCATTTCTTGCCAAGGATGTCTTTAATGAGATGGACGGTGATCAGGAACGAGATGCGGCACCTTCTGAGTACCTCTTTTTGGGTGGTGCTCAGTCTGTCTCTTGGATTCGTTTTCTGTATGAATCTAGCCATGTATGACCAGATTCCCACTGACGAAGCCCATCATGACCTGGCTCGCTACGGACCGTATGTCAGTCAGTCCACTATTGCCGGATTCAAGCGTGAGGCTGACAGACTTGAACCGCTGGTATCCAAAGATCTGATGGCACTTGGTCCTCAGGCTGTTCAACTGGGCGTCAAGAATTATCAGTCGGCCAGGGACCTGGTCGATTCGGTCGATGGTTTGCGCTGGACAAATCCTTCAGTACTGAATACAGACCGGGGTAAACTGACCGGCCGCATCAATGCCTTGCCCAGCTATCGTCGGCTTGCTCATTGCCATGATGTCATGGATGCCTATCGTGGATGTAACCGGGAAGCACTGACTGCAAGAGCCGCGAAACAGTTGCGTAAGGGCGGTAGTAATGGCATCGACCTGCCTGGATCGGTAACAAAGCGGCTTGATGACTTAAGCGGACAGTGCAGGGCGGGCATGGGCCTGGCCGCCCCGGAATTACTGGACTACACACAGAGCAACTTCAGACTTTCAATCTATCTGGTCCCGCTTCTGGCAGCCTTGGTCGTCGTGGCCCCACGCCTTGTTAAAGACCAGGTCCATGGGGTCCGGCAGACGCAGTTGACGACACGGACCGGACGCTTCTTGCCTGGGCTGCAGGTGTTCGCCATGGTCTGTGTGGGCCTGCTGATGATGCTCATGGTGGCAACAGGATCCTTTCTGATGTGGGTGCCAAAGATCGCTGGTTTGCAGGATCTTCCTGTTTTTGATGGACATGCATTGCCTTGGTTCACCTGGTCTTTGGGGGAGTATCTGGCTGTGTTCGTATTGCTCTGCCTGGGGTCCGCCTTTCTTGTTTTTCTTTTGGTTCTCTGGATTTCCATGCACTGCAGGACCTACACACGCTTGATCTTGCTTGCAGTCCCGGTGGTGTTGCTGGCCGTTCATGTCTTTGTCGGCTGGCTTCTCGTGGATCCATGCTGTATTGGCAGTGTGGTGACTCGGATTGTGCCATTGCCCGGCATTGATCTCTACCTAATCCTGGGCCTGCTGGTTTTGGCCCTTTGTCTTTGCTGGTGGTCGGCCAGAAAGTTTTGTTGCCTAGGCGATCTGAATGAAAGGAAGATCAATGAATGAACTGCCACTGAAAATGGAGGGGGTGTCCTTCCACTACAAGGCTGGTGAAGCTGGAATAGACCAAGTCGGTCTGGAATGCTCGGCAGGATCTTGGACCGCAGTTATGGGCCCTTCCGGAGCGGGGAAAACCACCTTGCTCTATTGCGCCTCAGGGCTCTTGCCAGTACAGCAGGGATCGGTCGAGATAGCCGGCCAGAACATAGCCAGGATGAAGGAGTCCGCCCTAACCAGGATGCGGCGCGACCATATCGGTTTCGTTTTTCAGGATTACAACTTGGTCGAGGCCTTCACCTGCTTGCAGAGCGTCATGCTGCCCCAGCTCTTCGGCGGTCCCAAAGTTGGTGTCGCCCAATCGCTGCAGGCCCTGAAGATTTTGGGTCTGGATGGGTATGCGCAGCAGTATCCGTCTGACATATCCGGCGGTCAGAGGCAACGCGTGGCCATTGCCAGAGCATTGGTCGCCCAGCCAGACATGATTTTCGCCGACGAGCCCACAGGGGCGCTGGATACGCGCAGTTCGCAGATGGTTCTGGATGCCTTTTCGACCCTGGTGGAGAGCGGACGGACCGTGCTCATGGTGACCCATGACCCCAATGTGGCGGCCTGGGCGCAGCGCACGGTGTTCTTGGTGGACGGCACTGTGCATTCGATCTGTCAGGGGTATACGGCCGAACAGCTGTCCACTCACCTGACCAGCATGACTCAGGTCGGCCAGGGGGTACGATGATGCATGCGTGTAAAGGTCAAGCAGGAAGAGGGGAAGTTCCCGAACGGGATACCCTGCATGCATTCTCCTTGATCAGTCGACCGACCTTGTTCTCCCTGGTCTTGTCCCTGATCAGGAAGCATCGAGCATCGTACGTGGTCATGGGTCTGTCCACCTGCCTGGCATCCCTGCTGACCTCTTCGACCATGCAGGTCTACCAGGCAGGAAAGTCCTTTGACAATATCGGCGATCTGAATAGGTTGAACACCTACCAGCGTTTCCAGGCCAAGGCACCTTATTCAAATCTCTCTATAGTCACTATTCCGGCGCTGGTTTGCTGCTTGCTGGTGTCAGTCTTTTTGGTTCTCTCCTCGGTCACTTTTCTGATTCAGGAACGTCGGCGCGAGTATGCAATGATGCGGTTGAACGGAGCCTCGCGCAGGAGGATCCTGATCATAGGTCTCCTGGAATTCTCGATTCCCCTGGCCCTCTCGAATCTCATCGGCTGTTTGGCAGGGTCTCTCCTGACCGTACCAGTTGGACGGTTTTACGCGCGCTCGGCCGAGTTCGGCGACAGGGGCATGGTTTTCACTCCGCGGATTCGACCCTCCATTGCAGTGGTCACCTTCATCATGATGATGGTTGCCTGTCTGCTGGGAGTATGGATGGCTATGAGCAAGGTGGGCAGGGCATCCGTGCTCCAGCTCATGACGGAGACCAGTGACAAAACCAAGCGGATGGGGTGGGTTCGTTTTTCGGCAGCCCTGGTCTTCCTGATCCTGACCTTGGTGGTCGGGTTCGCCCCGCTGTCTTCTATGACCCAGGACCTGCGTATTATGCTCGAGGTCATTCTTGTCATCACTACGGTCTATTTGGCGGCTCCGATCCTGGTTGTCCTGACTGTGTCGATCATTGGCCTGATCCCGGCGAAGGCGGCCGGGGGGCCAGGTCTTCTGGCCCGGCAGCGTGCTCGTAAGGAGAGCGCGGGTTCAACTGCGATAGCCCTCCCCGCCATGATGATTCTGACCATCGTCATCTCCCTTGTGGCCGCCGCGCAGGCTGGCTCCATCGGTGGAGCGGTTCTGAGTCTGTACCCTCTGAAGGCCGATGTCATAGCTACTTCCCTTGATTCGGATGCCAAAAACCGCAACCCATCAGATTTGATCGAGGGGATACCTGAGGTTCGAGACTTTGTTACCTACCAGACTCAGCAATGGGCCATGGAAGGATCACCGGGCCAGACGGCAACGGTGGTATGGGAGCCTGCCGAGCAACTGCAGGGTCAGAAAGTTCAGAACTCGTCGAGCATTCATTTCTCCTTTATCCAAGGGAATTCGTCTGATCTCGGCTCAGACCGGGTCGCCGTGAATCAGGATTCCTCCTATTCCATAGGCGACACCGTTCGTCTTCTTGATCGCCATGATCAACCGCATGAGGCGCGGGTCGTTGCCCTTGTTCGGTCGCCTGAGGGCATTCCAGAACTATCTGCAGGCAATAACTACCCTCTGTTCCTGACGGCAGAGGGTGACCTGCCTCAATTGGGTGAAGACGCACGTACGATCATTCCCATATCGGCTGCCAATCCGACTGATGCACAGGGGATTACCTCCCGCCTGAAGAGTGAACTCCAGGGCGATTTCGCGGTGCAGACCAGGCAGGAGTATATAGATGACTTCATTCAACGAGGCCTGTCCGGGCAGACGGCCATGACGGTCATGATTGTCGGCGGGACCGTTCTTGCCTTGATTTTCATGATGCAGTCCATCGCCATTTCTGCCTGGGAGCGCAAGCGGCAGAACCAGCGGCTTAATCAGATTGGGGTGGTCTGGAGGTCAATAGTCTGGTCGGGAGTGATGGAGACACTGACCGATGTGGCCGGCGGTGCAGTGATGGCGCTGCTGGCGATTGCCATTGTCGAGGGCTGTATAGCCTTGAGTTTTGTCCAGGCTGGCATGTCTATGGCTCTGACCCCTGTGCCCGTCGGCCGGTTCCTTCTGGTGACTGTGGTTCTGTTGCTGGTGGCGGTGTTTACATCCTGGGTATGCAGCCTGCAATCTAGGAAAACGGAAGAAGGATGAACACACTAGGAGGATTTTGCTTCAGTAAGCAAAGTTGCGGGGCAGTGTCAGAATGGAGAGCATGGGAAAGACCTTGAATAAGGCGGCCATAGTCGTCGTAACCTATAAGCGTCAGGAATTGCTGACAGGCCTGTTCGACTCGATTCTCAAACTTACCCAGGCTCCTTGGCGGATTGTTGTGGTGGATAACGAGAATTCGGCAGACACGAGAACCATGGTCGAGCAGTTCTCTGAACGTGTGACAGGCCGTTGGGGCAGGACCATCATCGACGGCTCTGGCAATCAGGATCGTGTCGTTTATCTGCCACAGGACCACAATGGCGGCGGTGCGGGAGGCTTCTCCGCTGGTGTGCGCAAGGCATACGAGCTTGGTGCCAAATGGTTCTGGGTCATGGATGATGACGTTGCAGTAGAACCTGAAGGACTTGACCTGCTGGCCAAGTGGAGTGACCGCTATCAGGTGGTGCAGGGTTCCCGGCTGGATTATGATGGTGGCCCCTTCTATTGGCAGTATCATTTTCTGACCGCCTTGGGCATTCCAGATCCGATAGCACCAGGGGAGTTCGGACCATCAGGATGTCGGCCTATGAACACCATGTGTTTTGAGGGCGGATTCTTCTCCCGGCAGGTTGTGGAGCAAATCGGTCTGCCTGACCCGCGCTTCTTCATCTATTGGGATGACACCATCTATGGGTATTTGGCATCCAAGGTCACACAGCCTGTGGTGGTCTCCGATGTAGTCATGCGTCGGACTCGCAACATCGCCAATTGGAACATCGCTGGTGTGCGCCAGCTCAATTCCACCTCGGATATGAATCGTTATCACATCATGCGCAACCGGGGCTTTATGGCCAGGTATTTCATGGTCCATGGGGACTATCGGCCTCTGGCTTTCGCTCTAGGGACCCTGGCAACAGCTCTCAAGGAAATCATCCGCCTTCTGGCTGTTGATCGCAGTCACATCATGACTGGTATCCCTGCCATCCTGAAGGGATGGGTGGATTCGCGCCAGATATTGCACGATCCCGACTGGAGGCCCATGGAGCCCCTTAAGGGCCAACCAGCCGGGGAAATACAGGGCGCCTGAAAGTTTCGCCTGCTACTTTTCCTGACTGCCTGCCTGGAAGTACTCCATGGAACCGATGGGTCCTGCCAGATGGAAACCGCCATCCCGGTAGACGACCTTGGTGACAGCGGTGTTGTCCATATCAGGGATGGGGCAGTGGTCATCGATGGCCACCAGGAACTGTTGCAGGCACATGCCCGAGGAAACCACCAGGACAGGCCCGCCACCCTCTTCGATGGCAGACTGGGCGATGCGCGTCAGCACCGCGATCATCCTGCTGCGGACCTGGGCGGTGGTCTCAGCCCGATCCTGTTCCTCAAGTCCGGCGGAAAGGATGTCCTGGGCATCCAGCCGATGGAAGGTGTCCTGCATATGGACGGAGATGTTCCTGCCGTAGGTTGCCTTGGCCGTAACGAAGTTTTTAAAACCCATGGCGGCGCAGACCTGATCCAGAGTGGTGTGCTCGTCCCGGCCCTCGAAACTGCCGAAATTGTCCTCTCGCAAGTCGGGGTCCACGCCCACGCGTAGGTCTCCATTGCCGGACATATCGAGGGCCAAGCGGGCCGTTTCATACTGGCGGCTCAGATTGCCGCTCCAGGCCGCCCGGAAACGAATAGGCCGCAGACCCCGGCCGAACTGGCGCACGTCCTCGCGGCCTTGCCTAGTCAGGGGAAAATCGGACCAGCCCTGCATCAGATGCATGACGTTGGCCGTCGTTCTGCCGTGACGGGTCAGGTAAAGAGTTGTCGAACCTGCTTCAGTGCTCGGCTCAGCGGCGGATTGTGATGATGATGCTCCATTGTTCATAGTTCATCACACTACACGGCCCCCTTGCCGGGGCACTGGGATACAGCCCCGGTCAGGACCTGATGAGACGGCCTCCGTCGCCCCAGGTCCACGTGCCGCCGCCGGCACCGATCTGGAAATTCATTTTGGCTATGCCCAGATCGACTGCGGAGCCATAAGCGACCGAGGGGTCCAGGGTGGCAATCGCATCGCCCGTGTCCCTGTCCCAGGAAAAAACCACCGGTTGTCCGTTCATGGCTGAAGGAGCCTTGGCGGCTGCAGCCACGCCGGCCTTGAACCATCCCGGCGCATCCTGCCGGACCTGCGCGCTCATGGATGAAGTCAGTTCCTCATAGCTCTTGGAGGTTCGATGCTCACTCTGACGTTGGCAAAGCTTGTCGAAGTCCTGGTTGCCGTAGCCGATTTGGTCGGCCGGATAGCCGATGGTGACAACAAGATAGAGCGACTGACTGGGAGTGATCCGACAGTGGCGCTCGGCTGCCTGACGGTCCCAGCTGCCTGACACCCATCCTGTCCCCAGTCCGTACAGGGTGGCGGCAAGGACCATGCGCTCGCCATAAAAACCGGCTTTCTCCAGGCTCTCCTGATCATCCTTGGGTCCGACCAGGGCAAGGTAGTTGGCTGCATTGGCCAGGTGGCCGGAAGCGTTGTCGGCGGCGAAGGCGTCGGGCTTGCCCAGGACCAGTTGCATGTCCAGACCGCTCAAGGTATTCAGAGCGTTCAGAGTGCTGCCCAGCTGCCTGGCAAGGTCGGGATCGATGGGCTTGGGGTCGTATTCTCTGGTGGTGATGCGCACGTTGACTGCGTCAATAAGCTGTGTATGTTCGGCCATAACCTTATTATTCCACTCAATTCTTCTTCCTGCAGGTAGGGCACAAGGTCAGCCGTAAGGGCCCGAGTTTGGTCCGGTTTGTGCCGCTACCAAGGGGCGCAGAGGCATGCCTTGGGGTACAATCGCTACCGTGCCGGTTCGAACCCTCATCTTTGATCAGCTAAGGAGCAGCAATGATTGAAACAGCGCAGGCTTTCGGAGTGGATATTGGTGGATCCGGTATCAAGGCTGCCCCTGTTGACCTGACGATCGGTGATTTTGCAGAGCCTCGCAAGAAGATTCTGACTCCCGAGCATTCCACCCCAGAGGCTGTGGGGGTTGTCGTCAAGGAGCTCTTGGATCGTTTTGAAGTCCCTTCGGATGTGCCCGTGGGCATCGCCTTCCCGGCCCCTGTCAAGCCTGACAAGCCTCTCGATTTCATGGCCAACCTGGACCAGGCCTGGGTAGGCACCAATGTTCAGGAGGTTCTTTCCAAGGCCTGCGGCAGGCCCGTCAGCGTTGTCAACGACGCGGATGCAGCCGGTCTCGCCGAGGTGCAGTATGGGGCGGCCAAGGGGCAGAAGGGCCTGGTCATTGCTACCACATTGGGCACCGGTATCGGTACGGCTCTGATCTACAACGGTGTGCTGATTCCCAACAGTGAGCTCGGTCACCTGACGCTGGATGGTAAAGACGCAGAGAAGTACGCAGCCTCTTCGGTGCGCGACCGCAAGAAGCTGAGCTATAAGAAGTGGGCCAATCGTCTGACCAAGTACTACCGACTGCTCGAGCACTACTTCAATCCCGATTTCTTCGTCGTCGGCGGCGGAGTCAGCCGGATGAGCGAAAAGTTCCTGCCTCACATCGACATCAAGACTCCCATTGTGGCCGCCAAGCTGCGCAACCAGGCCGGCATTGTCGGTGCAGCCTATCTGGCCGACCTTCGGCAAAAGCACCTGGGGTGAATCAGAGCGTTTTCTGCGACCACCCTGCATGGGGCGTTCGGGCGGCTGCTGGATCGGATGAGGAGCTGAAGAATCGTGCATTTTTCTCACCGTACCGGGTCTGACCGCCCCAATCGCATAGCTCTGTCCGAATCGGAAGCACAAGCTCATGGTCTCAAGTTAGACAAGCTGAATGATTCCAATCCCACCCGCTTCGGACTGGCCCCGGCATTCCTGCCCCAAGTCTATGAGGCCGAACCGAGGGGACCTCTTAAGGCCCGCCAGTCCCTGGCTGAGTTTCTGACCAGACGTCAGGGGTTGAAGGAGAACCAAGGCGGTACAGCGGTCGATCCTGATGACCTCTATCTGCTCTCCTCCACGTCCCAGGCTTATTCCTGGCTGATGAAACTTCTCTGCGACCCGGGTGATGACATTCTGGAGCCCAGGCCCGGATATCCTCTGATCGAATCCATCGCCGGTCTGGAATGCGTCCGAACAATCCCATACCGTCTGTCCTACGATGGGTCCTGGGTTCTTGATCTGGCCACGGTCAGACAGGCTCTGGAGGGGCCTAAGGGCGACTGTATCCGTGCCTTGGTCCTTATCAACCCCAACAACCCCACCGGCTCATATATTCATCCGGAAGAACGCCAGTCGCTGCTGGAACTCTGTCAGCGGCATGGGATGGCCATCATTGCCGACGAGGTCTTTTTCGACTACCCTCTGGATCCCCTGCCGGGTCGTGCCCGACTGGCCGGGGAGAACAGGGTACTGACCTTCGCCCTGGATGGGTTCTCGAAGAGCCTGGCCGCCCCCCATGCCAAGGTGGGCTGGATTCAGGTTTCCGGGCCAGCGGACCAGGTTGCCGAGGCCAAGCGCCATCTAGACCTGATAGCCGACGATTACCTGCCCATGAGCCTTCTGGTCACCAGGGACATGGAGGCCATGCTATCGGATATTCCCGGCCAGACCAGCCGAGTGGGGGAACGAGTCAGGGGCAATCTCGAAATCCTTAGACAGACATTGAGCCAAAAGGAGTCCTGTGTCTCCCTGCTCAGACCTGAGGGAGGCTGGAACGTTCTGTTGCGTTTTCCTCAGGTCATCGACGAGGAGGAATTGATTCTTGGCCTCATTAAGTCCTACGGGTTGACTGGTCAGCCCGGCTATTTTTTCGACATGCCAGGCAACGGATATCTAGCCCTGTCACTCCTGCCAGAATCCTTGAAATTCCGCGGATATGTGAACTCAGTCGTCTCAGCTATCGGAAAAATAGTGTGTTTATAGCCCACTGAATGCACTGTTCACTCCGATAATATGTTCTGAACAATTGTCGGTTATGGAAGGGGGAGATTGACACGGCTCAATGATGAGCCACTGATTGCAAGGCTGCACACGAAGGAGTGATAACGATGGTAGACGAAGATAAGAATCGAAGGGGAGACCCAACCGAGGGGGTTGGCGCCCGAATCGGGGAGGACATCAAGACCATGGCCTCTGCAGATGAGACCGGAGGTGCTGTCACTGGACAGGGGGTGGATGCGAGCCTGGCTCCGGATACGGGCAGAAGGCTCAACAATGCGGAGAAGATCCGTTTTGCCATTGGGTTCGTTCTGGTTTCCCTGCTCTGGGCTGCGCCCTTTACTATGGGGTCCGGTGTCCTCCTGCCGCAGATCTTCAATTCCCTGCATGGAGTCAGCGCTGAAGCGGCTCTGGGGACAATGAATTCGATTGGCTGTGTGTTCGCCTTGGTGGCCAACGTTGTTTTCGGTGCTCTCTCAGACATGTCCAGGTTCCGAGTCGGTAAGCGCACCCCCTGGATCGTGCTAGGTGGCATTATCGGCGCCCTTGGCTTCCTGCTGGTCATCCAGTCCCATACACTCCCCATGATCATTTTCGGTTGGTGCATTGTGCAGGTGGGTATCAACTGCCTGATAGCCCCGGCCGTCGCAGTCCTCTCAGATAGGATTCCCGAGTCGACCAGGGGAACCTATTCGGCACTCTATGGTGCCAGCCAGGTCATCGGTCAGCAGCTGGGAACGATCATCGGCAGCTCGTTCATGGGCAACATCCATACCGGTCTGGTAGTCGCCATGATTATTTTCCTCTTCTCTGGTATTCTCACCGTGCTGATCTGGCCCCGGGAGAAGTCGGCTGCCAACACAGTCGTAGAACGGACCTGGGCAGATGTCGGCCGGTCCTTCATACCGCCCACTAAGAATTGCCGCGACTTCTACCTGGCTCTTCTGGGCAGGTTCACTTTCGTCGTCGGCTGCTTCATGATTCAGGGCTACCAGCTCTACATACTGCAGAAGTACTGCTATCTGAGTGATACCCAGGCCGCATCCACACTCAAGATCATGGCCCTGATCTCGGTGGTGACCACCATCCTGGCCTCCGTGGTATCGGGCCCGCTCTCGGACTTCCTGCACAGGCGGAAGGTGATTGTATCCACTAGCTGCCTGATTCTCGCCCTCGGCATACTCTTCCCCTTCCTGATGCCAACCGCCACTGGCATGTACTTCTATGCCGCCCTGGCAGGAATCGGCAACGGCTGCTACATGTCAGTCGACCAGGCTCTGAATGTCGATGTGTTGCCGAACGCCAAGGAGGCGGGCAAGGACCTGGGCATCCTTAACCTGGCCAATACGATCGGTCAGGTGATCGCCCCCGGGTGCACCACGCTGGTCATTGGCGTTTTCGGCGGCTACAGGATGATCTTCCCAGTCGCCATCGTCTGCCTGCTGGTGGGAACCGTATTCATCATGATGATTCGCAAGGTCAAGTGAGTCTGAAAACCTGTAACCCGGACCTGTGCTGAGCAGCGGACCGGATAATCGAACCCGAAAGGAAAAAGACATGACAGAACAAACGCATACCAAAGCCAAGGATCTGGACCTGCAAGAGGAGGCCTCACTGACCTCGGGGTCCGACTCCTGGCACCTGCAGGGGCTGCCCGACAAGGGTTATGAAGGCTATATGATCACCGACGGCCCCTACGGCCTGCGCAAGGCCACAGGTTCTGACGTCTACGGATCGGTTCCGGCCACTTGCTTCCCTCCGACTGCCGGACTGGCCTCCTCCTGGAATCCTGATCTGACATACCAGGTGGGCCAGGCCATGGGCGAGGAGTGTATCCAGGAGAAGGTGGCTGTAATCCTGGGGCCAGGCATCAACATCAAGCGAAGCCCGCTGGGCGGCCGCAATTTCGAGTTTTACTCGGAGGATCCTGTGCTGGCTGGGCATGAAGCCGCAGGTCTGGTTGAGGGTGTCCAATCCAAGGAGGTTGGAACCTCTCTGAAGCACTTTGCAGCCAACAACCAGGAGACCGACCGGCTCAGGGTCAGCTCTGACGTGGATGCCCGTACCCTGCGCGAGATCTACCTGCCGGCCTTCGAATATGTGGTCAGGAATGCCAAGCCATGGACCATCATGTGTGCCTACAACAAGATCAATGGGGTTTTCAGCTCGGAGAACCGCTGGCTGCTGACGGACGTTCTGCGCGGCGAGTGGGGCTACCAAGGCATGGTCATGTCAGACTGGGGTGCCGTCCACAACAGGGTCAACGCTCTGCAGGCCGGACTCAACCTGGAGATGCCGCCCTCCCGCACTGATGACCAGGTAGTCCAGGCTGTACAGGCTGGCAAGCTGGACAAGGAGCAGCTGGACCGGATGGCCCAGGGAATCCTGGACCTGATCGACAAGGCCCGACCGGCCATGTCCCAACAGGGTTATCGCTACGATGTCCAGGAACACAACAACATGGCCCGTCGCGCGGCCCAGGAGTCCATCGTCCTCTTGCGCAACGAGGACCGGATCCTGCCTCTTGATCCGAAGCAGAAAGTTGCCGTCATTGGCGAATTCGCCCGGACTCCGCGCTATCAGGGCGGAGGCTCCTCGCACATCACACCCACCGAGGTCTCATCAGCGCTGGATGGCTTCAAGGAGGCCGGCGTGAATGTGGACTTCGCGCCTGGGTTCACACTGGACGAGAAGGAGCAGGATCCTGCTCTGACCCAGCAGGCGCTGGATGTGGCGCGCGGAGCCGACACCGTGGTGCTCTTCCTGGGATTGCCTGAAGATGCCGAGTCCGAGGGCTTCGACCGCACCAGCATGGATCTTCCCGACAAGCAGGTGGCTCTACTCAAGGCCGTGTCCGAGGTCAATGACCGGGTGGTCGCCGTCCTCTCCAATGGAGCAGTGGTGACGGTTGCTGACTGGATGGACAAGACCAAGGGCTTGCTGGAGACCTGGCTTTTGGGTCAGGAGGGTGGACGCGCCGTGGTGGATGTGCTGACCGGTGCCGCCAATCCTTCGGGCCATCTGCCTGAAACCATCCCGGTTCGGCTGGAGGATAACCCCACCATCACTTCCTTCCCCGGCGAGGAGGGTCATTCCCGTTACGGCGAGGGTGTCTACGTGGGCTACCGCTACTACGACACCTTCCAGCGTCCGGTGGCCTTCCCCTTCGGATTCGGTCTGTCCTATGCTGACTTCGATCTGGATCAGGTCGTGGTGACCAAGACCGGAGCCAACTCGGCTCGGGTGGAGGTGACCGTGACCAACACCTCGCAGGTGGACGGTGCTCAGACCGTGCAGGTCTATGTGGCCCCCTGCGCCAGCCGGGTGAATCGGCCCAGTCATGAGCTCAAGGCCTTCACCAAGGTCTTCCTGAAGGCTGGACAGTCCAACAGGGTGAGCATGGACCTGACCGAGCGCGACTTCGCCTACTGGTCGACGGCCATGGATGCCTGGCATGTGGAGGCGGGCACCTACCGCATCCAGGTGGGTACCTCCAGCCGTGATCTGATTGCAGAAGAGGACCTGCAGGTGGATGGCGACGGCCGGTTCATTCCGCTGAATGCCGAATCGACCATGGCCGAGTGGCGCGAGAATTCGATCGGGGGACCTATCCTGCGTGATCGTATCGATCAGGATGGCATACCGCTGCCCGACGATCCCAACACAGCTCAGCTCTTCGACACCATGCCTCTGGCCTCGGTCATCACCTTGTCGGGTGGCGATGGCAATGGCATCGTGGCTGACATGGTCGACCGGTATCACCAGGCCCTCAAACAGCAGGGGCTGGATTCCTGACATCACCGTCGGCTGGGCTCAGGGTGCTATAAACCAGACGGCTACGTTCATGGCCTGACTGAGGTCGAAGTGCTCCAGCAGGACCATGGCGTTGATGAATGTCAGGACCAGTCCAGCCAGACAGGCCAGTGTTAGCAGGCTCATGACGGCCGCTCCCGCTGTGGAGCGGCCGTCTTCGTATGTTGAGGATGCGGTGGCCATGACCACAACAGCAACCAGGCAGATCAGCCAGGCGAAATCGATGCTGTAGCGCACCGAGAACCCGCCTATATAGGAGTCTGCAACCATGACCAGGACTGCCAGAGCCAGGGCCAGGATCAAGGCGGGCATCCACCCCCGACGCTGCAGTTCCTTTCGCATCCTGGACAGAGCAAGAAGTACAAGGGTCAGTATGAGTACCGGTGTAGTGATCAGCAGCCCGCCCAGGCCAGGTTCGGTGAAGTGCCAGAACCGCATGGGAGCAGGGGAGAATTGCAGGTAGGGGAAGACCGGCAGGCTGGTCAACGGCTGCAGCAGGTAGTAGCCAAAAATCTGAAGCAGGCCCTGGGTGCCGGGATGATAGTTGGTCAGGTCCAGGACGGTCATCTGATACCGGTTGCCAAAGTCCAGCAGGGATCCGAAGCGCCAGCGGTTGTACCAGAGCAGGGGAGCAGCCACCAGGAAGACCGGCAACAGGCCACAGACCAGCAGGGACAACGCCCGCCTCCGAGGCAGGTCGGCGGGATGGCTCCCGCGATTGAACAGGGCGTTGATGACTGCCCTTATTTCCTTGGCGAACAGGGGCAGCGCCAGCAGGCCGGCAGCCAGGAAGGTTGGTCGGCAGCCCAGGGTGGTAGCCACTGACAACGATCCAAAAAAGAGTCGAGGTCTGGACAGATGCCAGCCTTGGTCCCCGTCCTCCACGGTCCACATCCGTGTCGGCTGATGACCCGGGTGCTCACCGGCGTTCGCAGACTGTCGCCGGACACGTCTGGCCCCCATCCAGATCCAAAGTCCGGTCATGACCGCCAGCAAAGAGGCATCGAAGGGAATCGTATAGAAGTTGCGGCGGCACCAGAGGTAGGCCATGCCGGATCCTCCCAGCATGGTTATAAGGGCCATGCCGACCACGGCCAGGTTAACCCGGGGGAACCATCGGGCCAGCAGGCGGATGGTGGCCAGGGCGGTCATGATGGTTGCCGCCGCGACCAGCAGGGCCGCAGCCGAGCTGGTGGGCAGGGCATAGCCACCCGGATGCACCAGGCTGGTTATCACTCGGTAGGGCAGGAAGAGCAGCAGCACCGGCAGGACACCGAAGTAGGAATACCAGTGGCCGCCCCGATAGACATAATCCCAATATATTGGTTGCTGATCCTGGGCTAGGAGTGCGTTGCGGATGGCTATGTCAAAGGGGTTGGCCGCCTTGGCCAAGCCAGGTGCCTGGCCCAGATCCAGCCAGGGGCTTCCGTGCAGCAGGGCCTGGGCCACGTGGTCGTACTGGTTGAAGTCGTAGACGTAGGCATTCGGCTGGTGGTAGGCCATGGGGGTGAAGGTGGACAGATCATGCTGGATGTTCCAGCAGGACCAGGCTGCCAGTGGGGCCAGAATCAGAGCCAGGGCCAGGCGCTGGCTCATCGAACCAGTATTCAGCCGGGTCCGCCAAAGGACCGAGCCTGGCAGGTAGCCCAGGATCAGCGCCGCCAGACAGACCAACATCAGTATCCGTGCCGGATTGAAGTCCAGGGGGACCACCTCGGTCGAAGTTATCCCGGTCAGCTCCAGCCGGGATCCGATGGGCTCCTGTATCCACAGTCGCATGGCCTGGATCCGGGATCCGTTGGGTTTGCCTCTGATGCGCAGATAGTGGCTGCGGTCTTGACCGGGACAGATCAGTCCTCGGGTGCCCGGGGTCCAACCCTTGTCGCCGGCCAGGCGCAGGTCCAGACGCACATGAATCTGTGCCAGGGGCGAACCCTCCATGTCTTCTGCCAGATGGGCCTGGACGAAGGATGCCTGTCCATCGGCGACAGGGACATCCATCCAGGCGCCGGCGGGATCGGTGACCTTCAGACCTCCGCCCGGCAGCGCGGACAGTCCTGGCCCCAGCTGGGCTGACCGGGGCTCAATATTGCCTGCAGTTCTTGCCGAAGAGGTTGAGGAGGAACCCGCCAGCGACTGCCAGTGGGCCAGATTGAATACCCCCAGTTCGAGGAGGAGCACAACAACAAGTGCCAGCAGCAGGCGAATGGTCGTACCCCTGGCCGGGTTGGAGCGTTGTAGGACTGGCAGAGTCATCACGGTTTTATTCTAACGGCGACATGTCTGGCTGGATTGGGACAATCAAAGGTATGTCCAAGAACGCGAAGAAGTCCCGGGGGCTCGGTGATCTGTCCGGTCTGTGCCGTTCCATTCTTTCCGCACTGGAGGGACTGGTCGGCTCCTCTCGGCCGACTGCTGGGAGTAGCGGGGATCGTCCCCTGGATTCTTCGGTGGCCGACATGGTTGATTTGATTAACCGGACGGGGCACCATCCAGATGATCGTCAGATGCGCGAATTTCTGGCCTCCCACAGTCGTGTTCTGGGTATCGCTGTCAAGCGTCGGCTTTTTCCTCGTCTGCAGGGCGTGCCCGAGGGGCTGACGCTGGGCTGGGTCCAGTGGCCTGGCGCGCCGGGCCGTGGTTTCGCGCTGGGGATCTTCACCGATCGTCGTCACTTTGCTCAGATCGCTCTGGCAGACGACCATGGCCGGGTTTTCATCGGTGAGCAGAGTCGGATGGACCTGCAGAACATGGAACCTGCCTTCTTGCTGGGTCGGGAGGAGGAGGTGACCCTGGCCGACGGTCGCCGGTTGGGTCGTGATCCGGGTCAGGATTCAGGGCCGGTCCGCGCCCTGCAGGGTGCTGTGGCAGGCCGTGACGATGCCGGCCACATGCGTTGGCTGGCCTCCTGGCTGCGAGCCGATGGCCGCTATTCACTTGAGCAGCTGCGTCCACTCCTGCCTCCTGAGATGCGCCTGGACCTGGAATACCGGGATGCCGTGGCCATCGCCTTCTTCGCCGCCTATCTGCTGCCGCGCATCCAGGGAACCTTCACCGGGTTCGGCTCGGGCAACATCTTCTACCGGCTCAACCGTGAGGCACCCATGGGAGCCATCCGACGCAGCGTAGGCGACATGATCCAGGCACGCTCCCACGGACAGCGGGTCTCCGGTCTGGAGGATCTGTTCGCCGACCTGATGCGTGAGGCCGGGGCCCTCTCACCCGTCTCGGGTCTTGAGGCCGTTCATGGGGCCGAACCCCTGCATCTGTATGCTTCCTCCTATTCTGGCGCCTACTTCCTCAGCTGGGACAACGGACTGGAGTTCACTGCCGCCCTTGCGGCCCTGCGCATTGAAGGCAATCTCAACAGGTTTGCCGCCGTCAGCGCCTGGCTGGAGCGCAATGCCCACCTGGGAACGCTGCCCACCGAGGACTCGATCAACCGCGTCCAGGCAACCCGGTTGGACCAGGCCCTTTTGGACGATCCTGCCATTGTCGCCCTGCTGCGCCCGGGGGACTATCCGATTCACTTCGATCCCCTGGAGGATGACGGGCGAACCGCCATCAACGCCATGGTCGACAAGGCTTCGGCCACCGCCGTCATGGTCAGTCAACAGGCTCCCCAGGCACTGCCTGTGCGAGCGGATGGCCAGGGTCAGGAGCCGGTGCGTTCCGAGTGGGTCTACCGGCAGACGCTGTCCATGCTGATGCGATCCCTCCGGCTGCCCTTCCGCTTCGATGTGGAGTTCAGGTCCAACCTGGCCCAGGGGCAGGTGGCCCTGGCTTTCACTGCGGCTGGGCGTACCATGATGCCCTCCAGTCGCTATGAGGACCAGTCACGGGCCTGGCGGGATCTGGACGAGGGCGAGCGTTCCGCCATGAGTGCTGACTACAACCTGCGTGTCGGGCTGATGATGGCCGCCCTGGCCTTCGGGGTGGATCCGTCCGTGCGTGAGGTCAGCCTGCAGATCGACTCCATCGGTCTGGAAGAGGCTGTCGACCAGCAGAACTCGGCTATCAGGACCATGATGGGACAGGCCCTGGAGGCCTTTGAGCGCATGCGTTCAGGTGAAGTGGCCCCCACTGGATCCAAGGCTGATCCCAAGGATGGCGACGTGCATGGGGATCCAACCAAGCCCATTGCCTCCCGGTTGGCTCCTGAGCAAGGAGAAGGGGATGAGGGGGACAAGGCCGAGGATCAGGGCGAAAAGGAATCGGTGGACCGTGAGTTCAAGGATCTCATGCAGGGCGTGGACCTTGACTCTGCCGCCTTTGCGCCGCCGTCGTCGGCCAATGGGACCGATGCGGATGAATCGACTGCCGATGATGCAACCAACGAGGGTGTTCCGGATGAGGACGCCTCTACGGATCAGAGCGAGGGCGACGGATCCCAGAATCCGCTCAGTGCCCTGCAGAGTAATCCGACCATCCGCACCCTGGTCTCGGTGGTCTTCAGCAGGGAGCTCTTCCTCTCCCGCATCCGTTCACAGGGTCTGAAGGATCCACGTGCCATCTACCGCTTCTTCGACGCGACCATGCAGGTGGATTCCCAGGGCGGGCTCAAGCCTACAGAGGCCGAGTTCGACATGCGCGATGACCAATTCAGCCCTCACGGCAGCCAGGAGGAGCCCGAGTTCTCCGAGGTGGCCTTTGCCGACAAGTCGGCCAAGGCCCTGGGTGCACATAAGGCCGTGGATCTGTCCATCCAGCGTGCCGACCTGCTGCAGAGGGCTGTAGGCGGTTTCCACCAGCTGGCCTCCGACCGGACCATGACTTCGGCAGCCAAGGCACAGGCGGCAACAGGTATCATCCAGAGCATTGGCGACCCGGAGCTGGAACAGCTGGCCCCCCAGGTTGCCAGCGCCATGATCGACGGCACCCCTGTTCCCGACTTTGACTTCTCACTGTCCTCACAGCTGGACAAGGAGCGCGTCAAAGCCCGCGATCTGCTTTTCTCCGGCGGTGCAGCCCAGGGCATACAGGTTGAGCAGGATGCCATCGCCCATATGGATGCCGTCTTTGCGGCCGAGGGACAGGTTCCCCGCTACTTCAACTCATACGCCGAGCGGGTGGTCTATAACCGTCTCTTCGCCACACCGGGTGAGCGGACCCTGCTCATTCCTGACAACCTCTTCTACGCCCACTTGGAGATAGCCGACCTGCTGGCCCAGCTCAAGGATGACCAGGCGGCCCTCAAGCACCTGAACGCCATGGTAGCCTATGCGCCCGCCTACCCGCTCTCCCACCTGAAGCTGGCAGTCATGCTGGCCAACCGGGAGGACTGGGATTCGGCCAGGGCTGCCACACTGAATGCCCTGAGGGTGGCTCTGGACCGGGACGATGCCTCCTTCGCCTACTATCGCCTGGCCTATGCCTCATGGATGCGCGACGAGTTCGATGTGGCTGCAGCGGCCTACCTGATGAGCGAGCACATCAGTCCCGATCGGATACCAGCCCTCAAGAGCGAGCTGGCCGAGCTGCAGGCCAGGGCCCGCTCCCAGTGCGTGGTCCTGCCCGAAGACCACAGGCAGGCCCGCCGGGTGCTGGCAGAACACGGCCTGCCGGTCTGGCCCCACACAGAGGTGGCCTCCATAGTGCGTCAGGCAGCGCGCATCTGTGTGGACGGCGGGCTCTTCGTCCCGGCCCGAACACTGTCAATGGCGGCCGCAAGGATGAACGACGACGATAATGAAGGTGTTGATGTGGTACAGGCACAGTTCATGAGGTCGCTCAATGCATGACAGAACAGCTCAGGAAGATACTCAGCAAACCAGTGACCAGGGCGGGAATACCGGGTCCAGGCCCAGGCCGGGCACTGACCGATGGATAGCATCCCTGCAGCCCGACGATGCTGATGCCATGCGATTGGGGGAGCTGGACCTTGACTCTCTGGGAGCCCAACAGGCCCAGCGTCTCTGGTCCAGGCTTGCCGCCTGGGTGGAGTCCGACCAGGTCGCCTACTACATAGACGATGCGCCCGTCTCCTCCGACGCGGCCTATGATGCCAGGATGCGCTGCCTGGAGGAGCTGGAGTCCCGCTTCCCCAGCTTGGATACCCCTCAGTCGCCGACGCATCGGGTCGGGGGGACCTTCTCCAACGACTTCGCCTCCGTCCGTCACCCCTCCCAGATGCTCAGCTTGGATGACGTCTTCAGTATCGCCGAGCTGCGCCAGTGGTACGACGGGCTTCGCAACGAGCTCGACTGGCCGCAGGGCAAGGCTCTGCCCATGACCAGCGAGGTCAAGATAGACGGGCTGGCCCTCAACCTTCTCTACCGCAACGGGGTCCTGGAGCAGGGACTGACCAGGGGAGACGGCGTCACCGGGGAGGACATCACCCTGAACGTCAGGACCATTTCGAGCATTCCGCAGAATTTGTCGGGACCGGCCCGCGACATCCCCGAGTTCGTGGAGGTCCGCGGCGAGGTCTTCATGCGGTTCGACGACTTCAACGCCCTGAACGAGCAGCAGGAGCAGGAGGGCAAGGCGCCCTTCGCCAACCCTCGCAATGCCGCCGCCGGATCGCTCAGGCAGAAGGATCCGCGCATCACCGCCAGTCGTCATCTGAGCTTCTACGCCCATGGCCTGGGCTCCCTGAGATGGGGCCCGGCCCATCCCAAGGGTACCCACGACGAGGTCATCGACCAGTCCCAGGCCTACGACCTCTATAAGCAGTGGGGGATTCCGGTCTCGCCCCACAACCGGGTCGTCACCTCCTTCGATCAGATCCTGGACATGATCGACTATTACGGTCAGCACCGCAATGACATCGAGCATGCCCTGGACGGCATCGTGGTCAAGCTTCAGGATCGGGATCTCCAGCGCAGGCTGGGTGCCACCTCCCGTGCCCCCCGCTGGGCCGTGGCCTACAAATACCCACCGGAGGAGGTCAATACCCGGCTTCTGGACATCACCGTCCAGGTGGGCCGGACCGGGCGGATTACTCCGGTAGCTGTTCTCACCCCCGTCACCGTGGCCGGGTCCACGGTTTCCAGGACCACCCTCCACAACGCCTCCGAGGTCAAGCGAAAAGGCATTCTGATCGGGGATACGGTCGTGGTCCGCAAGGCGGGCGATGTGATCCCTGAGCTGGTCGGACCGGTCGTCGAGGCCAGGAAGGGCCGCGAGAAGGACCTGAGACCCTTCGTCATGCCCGAGACCTGCCCCAGCTGCGGCGCCCGCCTGGCCCCGGCCAAGGAGGGCGATGTGGACATCCGCTGCCCCAATGTGGAGTCCTGCCCGGCCCAGCTGACCGAGCGGATCATCCACATGGCCTCGCGAAAGGCCCTGGACATCGAGCATCTGGGGGAGCAGAGCGCCATAGCCCTGACCAACCCCGACGAGAACCGGCCTGATTCCGTTGAGGTCTATGCTCCCGGCCTGCGTGAGGTCCTGGTCGACCAGGGCGGCCAGGCAGCCCCCTACCAGCCGGATCCGGACCTGAAGCTTCCACGACGTCAGGATCCGGTCTTGACCAGCGAGGCGGGCCTGTTCGACCTGAAGGTGGAGGATCTGCGCCAGGTCTACGTCTGGCGTGAGGTTCCCCTGATGGAGCAGGTGGAGGTCGAAGGCCGACAGGGCCGCACAACAACAAAGCACCGGACTGGCGGCAGTGGTCTTTGGTACCGGGTGCCCGCCTTCTATAACCTGCCCAAGAGTGCCCAGATGGGGCAGGGTGAGCGGGCCATGAACAGTCATGAGACCCAGGTCCAGGAGGCCGCCTTGGGCAGTGCCGATGCCCAACCCTCCAGGAACACCCTGCAGATGCTTGAAGAGATTGACAAGGCCAGGCATGCCGACCTGTGGAGGGTCCTGGTGGCCCTGTCCATCCGGCATCTGGGACCGACCTCGGCCCGGGCCATAGCCACCCGTTTCCCGTCGCTCAAGGCCGTGGAGGAGGCCAGCGTGGAGGACCTGTCCGAGCTGGACGGTGTGGGCCCCGAGATCGCGCACTCCATTCACGACTGGTTCCAGGGCGCCCGTCAGCCAGGCGACTGGCGTGGGCGCATCCTGGATGCTTGGCAGGCAGCTGGTGTGGGTGCTCACGTCGAGCGCAGCACCAAGCCGCAGACCCTGAAGGGTATGACCGTGGTGGTCACCGGCAGTCTGGAGGACTTCTCCAGGGACTCTGCAAAGGAGGCCATCGTAGAGCGCGGCGGCAAGGCTTCAGGATCCGTCAGCAAAAAGACCACCTATGTGGTGGTGGGCGCCAATCCGGGTTCCAAGGCCGACAAGGCTGAGAGTCTGGGCCTGCCCATCCTGGACGAGGCAGCCTTCCACCGTCTGCTTGACACCGGTGACCCGAACCCAGCCCAAGGTTGATAGTGACATTCGCAATATCCGACCAGCCGCGCCCTAGCAGCAGATGGCTGGGCGCGATATGGTGACGGCATGGAACAAGTAGAGCATCGCAAGGAAGGGACCCGGAATCTGGAGGAGCTGCCTCGAAGAATCAAGGGGGAGGTCTATGAGCGGCTCAGTCGGGTCATCGATCCAGAACTGGGTCGGTCCATCACCGATCTGGGCATGATCACCGACATCATTGTCGAGCCAGCCAAGGATGCCCAGGCCGATTATGAGGTGACCGTGCGGGTGGAGCTGACCATCAAGGGATGTCCGCTGTCGACCACCATCACCAACCAGATCAACGGGACCGTGACTTCCTACCCGCGAGCCCGGCTGCGCCCCCATATCGATGTCTCCTCCATGAGCCGGGAGAAGCTGGACAACCTGGTGGCCGACCTCAAGGCCGCCCGGCGCAGCAACCCCTTCTCCAAGCCTGGGGTGGGCACCCGCATCTTCGCCATCGCCTCGGGCAAGGGCGGCGTAGGCAAGTCCTCGGTGACCGTCAACCTTGCGGCCACGCTGGCAGCCCTGGGCTATGACACGGCCGCCATTGACGCGGACATCTACGGATTCTCCCTACCCGGGCTCTTCGGCGTGCACAGTCAACCCACCAATCTGCATGGCATGCTGATGCCGGTGACCGCTTGGGGGGTAAAGCTGATCTCCATCGGCATGTTCGCCGGGTCGGACCGGGCCATCCTCTGGAGGGGTCCGCGTCTGCAGCGCTCGCTGGAGCAGTTCCTCTCTGATGTCTGGTGGGGCGACCCCGATGTGCTTTTGTTGGATCTGGCCCCAGGCACCGGGGACATGGCCCTATCGGTGGCCCAGGCCCTGCCCAACAGCCGGCTGATCGTGGTCACCACCCCTCAGCCCTCGGCCTCGCAGGTGGCCGTGCGTTCAGGTCTGGTGGCCCTCCAGTTGCCCACCAAGGTCCAGGGTGTGATTGAAAACATGTCCTGGTATGAGCACAATGGAGAGCGGCTGCGCATCTTCGGTCAGGGGGGCGGCCAGCGTGTGGCTGACCAGCTGACCCGGGATCTGGGGTATCAGGTGCCCCTGCTGGAGCAGTTGCCCCTGCAGACCGACCTACGCGAATCGGGGGAGTCCGGCCGGCCGGCTGTACTCAGACCAGATGGCTCCCTGGATGATTCTCCGTTGACCATGCGATTTGTGGATCTGGCCAAGACCCTGATGGCGGGTTCGGAGCCCGGCGATGCCCGTCGGGCCGCTGGTGAGGACTGACTCTCAACAAGGACTGACTTTAAAGAGATAACTCAGTCCGCTGGACTGGCCACTGCAGGTAGACCTTCTTGGCCATCCTTCGAATTAGCCAACCTTGGAGTTTTAATCCGGTGCCGCGTCTTGTCTGAAGCTAGACGGCGGCCGGGCTCTTCTGGCTGGTGATCTGCCGCGAGGGAATGGCCAGGAACCAGGGGACTGCCAGCAGGACCAGGCCGATGGCGCACATGGCCAGGAAGGGAATGACCTCGTGTCCGGCCAGGATGTAGGAGGCGAACATGGGTCCCACGATGTAGCCCAGGGAGGCGGCCGTGTTGAGCAGGCCGAACATGCGTCCGCTGAACGATGGTCCGGCCAGCTCAGCGGCCACCACCGGCTGGGAGATGCCCATCATGACCTCGCCCAGCCCGAAGATGGTGATGCCCAGGGAGGCCACACTCAGGGCACCGGGGGTGGAATCCAGGCGCAGGCCCAGGACGATGATCACCCAGGCCGCAGCCCAGAAGACCGGCACGGTGCGCAGCAGGCGCACATGGTTGGCGTCCTTGAGCCGGGGCAGCAGCACGATGTTCATGATGACCACCGAGAACGTGTTGACCACGTCCACCACCGACAGGGACCAGCGGGGGATGTGCGGATCCGAAATCAGGGTGGTGACCAGGCCGGCGTCGAACTGGGAGTAGCCGAACAGATCCATGAAGAAGGTGCCCAGGGTCAGCAGGATCATGGAGGCCAGCACCCTGGTCAGGGAGCTGGTCCGCCCTCCAAAGGTACCGTTGACGGTCATGCTTTCTGCGCTGTCCGATCGGCTGGCCTGCAGAGCATTGGTGGACTGTACGGATTCTTGGACGACCTCCTGTTCCGCCTTAGCCTTGAGCTCAGCCGTCAGGCGGCGCAGCTGCCAGTGCCGTTCGATGACCAGCAGGGACAGGCTGAGCAGGGCGAATCCCAAGGCCCTGCCGCCGAAGCCGAGCCGATAGAGGAAGTCCTGACCACCGGCGGCCAGCAGTCCGCCAACGGCCGCCCCAAGGCCGATGCCCAGGTTAAGCTCGGCCTGGTTGATGCCGTAGACGATTCGGTGCTGCTCCCTGGTGGAGATCTGCGTCAGAATACTGGCCCAGGAGGTCTGCATGCCCATTCCCAAGCCTGAGACGAAGGCTCCTGCGACTGCTGCCCGATAGTCGTGGGCCACGGTGAATATCAGGGGGCCGATGACGGAGAAAATCATTGCCGTGTGCATGGCCAGCCAGGAGGAGCGCCGATCTGAGACCCAGCCGATGACGGGGTTGGAGATCAGAGACCCCACTGAGCTGATGGTCACCAGAAGGGCGGCCTCGCTCATGGTGGCGCCCAGGGAATGGGTGGCGAAGAGCAGTTCGATGGGCATGACCAGGCCGATGCCGAAGTTGCACATGAGGTCCACGATGAGCATGGCTCGCAGATATACGGGCAACTCCATGAATTCACGCAGCCAGCGCATCGGTCTCCACCCCCATCGGATCAGTCTTCATACCTGCCCTTCATTCTGGCCTGACCGCTGCCGGAATGCGGGGGCTGGCGTGTTGCCGTCAATGGGCGGATGCCGATGGTCGTGGTGATGCAAAGAGGCCCGACCCCTCAGCAGGAAGGATCGGGCCTTATGCGACCTGGCCGGTTAGTCGGCGTCAGTCGTTATGCGAACTCAGATGTGGAAGTAGAGCTCGTACTCAAGAGGTGTGGGGGCCAGACGGGTCTGGTCCAGTTCGCCGCGCTTCAGGTCCAGCCAGGTCTGGATCAGGTCGTCGGTGAAGACATCGCCCTCGCTCAGGAAGTCATGGTCCTCCTCCAGCGCGTTCAGGGCCTCCTCCAGGGAGCCGGGCACCTGCTTGATCTGGGCGTGCTCCTCCGGGGGCAGCTCATAGAGGTCCTTGTCGATGGGGGCCGGGGGCTCGGTGTGGTTGAGGATGCCGTCCAGCCCTGCCATCAGCTGGGCCGAGAAGGCCAGGAAGGGGTTGCAGGAGGGGTCGGGAGCGCGGAACTCGATCCTCTTGGCGGCAGGAGAGGTGCCAGCCAGGGGGATGCGGATGGCCGCTGAACGGTTCCGGGCCGAGTAGACCAGGTTGACCGGGGCCTCATACCCGGGCACCAGCCTCTTGTAGGAATTGGTGGAGGGGTTGGTGAAGGCCAGAACGGACGAGGCATGCTCAATCAGACCGCCCACATACCAGCGGGCAATGTCGGAGAGACCACCATAGCCATTCTCGTCGTAGAAGAGGGGCTTGCCGTCCTTCCAGAGGGACTGGTGGCAGTGCATGCCGGTCCCGTTGTCCCCTGCGATGGGCTTGGGCATGAAGGTGGCTGCCTTGCCGGCCAGGGCAGCGGTCTCGTGGACCACGTACTTGTACTTCATCAGATCGTCGCCAGCGTGCAGCAGGGTGTTGAAACGGTAGTTGATCTCCTGCTGGCCGGCGCCGCCCACCTCGTGATGGGAGCGCTCCAGAATCAAGCCCACCTTTTGCAGGTTTGCAACCATGTCGTCGCGCAGATCCTGATAGTGGTCGATGGGCGGTACGGGGAAGTATCCCCTCTTGACCCGGTTCTTGAAACCGATGTTGTCGGAGCCGTCCTCCTCGACATCCACGCCGGAGTTCCAGGGGGCTTCGATGGAGTCGACCTCGTAGAAGGAGCGTTGCATGCTGTTCTCGAAACGGACCTTGTCGAAGATGAAGAACTCAGCCTCAGGAGCGAAGGAGGCCGTGTCGGCGATGCCGGTGGAGCGCAGGTAGGCCTCGGCCTTGGAGGCGATCTGCCGGGGGTCGCGCGAGTAAGGCTCGTCGGTCACCGGGTCCACGATGGAGAAGGCCACGTTCAAAGTGCGGTGGCGGCGGAAGGGGTCCAGGTAGGCTGTTTCAGGATCAGGGATCAGCTTCATATCGGACTCGTTGATGGCTTGGAAGCCTTGGACGGAGGAGCCGTCGAAGGCCATGCCGTCCGTGAAAGCGTCTTTGAGGAATTCGCTGGCGGGGACGGTGAAGTGCTGCTGGACCCCGATCAGGTCTGTGAACCTGACTGAGACATATTCCACGCCCTCCTGGTTTATCAGAGCTTCGCAATCGGCCTTTGACTTAAGTTCGCTCACTGAACTGCTCCTTTCGTGGAAACCTTAACGGTCCCCCAGTCTAGAGGACCGGTTTTTTCGGCAATGCGCCACTGAGGTTACGGGGGTGTTTCATGCGAAGGTCCCGGCGCCTCCTTGAGGGAGATGCCGGGACCTTGGAATACATCAGCGCCCGCGCATGGCCTTGCGGCTGACGTGTATCTTGGTCGGATCAATGCCCTTGGGCATTCCCAGGGCGCTCTGCCGTTTTTGCAGGGTGACCAGCCGGTCGTTCAGCGTCTCCAGCTCGGTGGCGGTCAGCTTGACCTTCTTCTTGATCACAGTGCGCTGGAGCTTGTTGAGCGGGACCTGGTCTGGACCGTGGCCCACGCTGATCCGGTAGATGGGGATAGCCGACCCGCGGGTGATGCGGCGGATTTTCTCCTCCTCGCGGTTCATGGCCTTATTGACGCGGTTGTAGTCGCCCTCGGCTATCAGGTAAACCCCAGTGCGGCCGGTGCCTCTCCAGACGGCATCCTTGGTCTTGGCATCGATCCAGACGGGTTCCTGGGGGAAAGAGAAGCCTGCCTTGGAGATACCGCTCAGCACGGCGGCTGCAGCGCCCGGGCGACCCTCCATCTTGGCGTAACCGACACGGTCTGAGCGCCTGGTCAGGGTCATGGTGGCCAGGAGCAGGCCGACCATGATGCCCAGAAGCACGGTCAGGATCCAGGACAGCCATCCAAAATGGGCCAGCAGGCAGATCACCACTGCTATCAGTGTGGGTACCAGAATGGCTGCGGCCAGTAGCCAGGGAAGGGCCTTGTCCTCTGCATAAGTGAATTGGTAGATCTTGACGATCTGGCTGATCGTGCTGGTCTTCTTTTTTGCTTTTTTGCCCTTGGTGTCCTCTGTAGCCATGCCATCCTCACTTGGAAACGTTCACTGGTTGACCAGTCTACCGCATGCCTACCGCATGTTCAGGGGTCTGCCGTCAGCCTTGAGCAGGGCTTCTCCAATGGCTTCCGAGAAGGTGGGATGGGGGTGGATGAGCCCGGCCGCCCTGTGCAGGGGGATCTGGTTGCCCACCAGCTGCTGGGCCTCGGCAATATTCTCAGAGGCCTGGGGGGAGACCATCTCCAGACCGACCACTATCTGCTTCTCCAAATCGGTGGCTTGGCAGGCGGTGATCAGGCTGAGGGTGCCCTGCAGGCCGCTCATGCGCATGCGCGAGTTGGCCATCATGGGGTAGATGGTCTCCTTGACCTGGTTCAGCGAAGGATCATCCTCGGCCTCCTTACGGCTGAAGCCCACCGCTGCGGCCTGGGGAGAGGAGAAGACCACGCGGGGAATGGTGGCTTCGTTGACTGGTTCAGGATCCAGACCGGAGGCGGCATCGGCCAGGGTGATACCCTGCTGGAAGGCCCTGTGGGCCAGATGGTGTCCCGGGGTGATGTCGCCCAGGGCCCAGACCCGGTCGCGGCTGGTGCGTCCCTGGGAGTCGGTCAGGACCTGGCCATGCTCGTCCAGATCGATGCCCAGGTCCTTCATATGCTTGGGATCGGTGTTGGGGTCCCTGCCTATGGCGACCAGAACCAGATCAGTCTCAACCTGTCCTGCCTGGCCCTTATCGTCGGCCGGCTGGTAGTCGACCTGGATGCCCTCGTCTGCGGACAGATGACGCCCGCCCGAGCAACGGGCATGGGTGATGATCTGAATCCCCTGACGCTCCAGCTCCCGGGTCATGATCTGACCGGTCCGCCGACCCCAGTGGGAGAGCACCCGGTCCCGTCTGATCATCAGGGTCACCTGGCAGCCGGCTTGATTCCAAATGGTAGCGAATTCCAGGGCCACAGCCCCGGACCCGATAATCAGGGCGCGGCGGGGGAAGGGCTTGAGGGTCAGCGCCCGATCGGTATCGATGACCAGGTCATCGAAGGGGAGTTCTGTCAGGGCCCGGGGATGAGACCCGGTAGCCAGGATGGTGTCGCAGGTGGTCAGACGGGTTCGATTACCGTCACAGTCGCTCACCTCCACCAGGCCGTCGCCGACGATGCTGCCGTGGCCGTGTACCACGGTGATGTCACGCTGCTTCAGCAGGCTCGCTAGACCGCCGGTCATGGCATCCACCATCCGGTCCTGATAGTCCTGAAGCTTCTGGTAGTCGATATTGGCTGACTCGACGTTGATGCCCATGGCGGCTCCCAGGCCGGCCTGTTCGAGAACCTGGGTAGCGGTCAGCAGGGCCTTGGTGGGGATGCATCCTCGGTTCAAGCAGACGCCGCCAACCACAGGGTCCTGTTCGACCAGGGCCACCCGTCCGCCCAGCTCTGCTGTGCGCAGGGCCGTGGCATAGCCGCCCGGGCCGGATCCGATGATGATGGTGTCGTATTGGCGGCTGTCGGCATCCCAGGGGTCAAGAGTCTGTGTGTCGGATTGGTTGATCGATTGCTGCATAGCAATCAATGCTAGCCGTAGAGGCTGGGAGAATGAAGACCATTAGCAGAATGTGGAGTGAATACGAGACTGCCCGGTGTAACCGACCCACAGGCCGGAATATCAAAGGCTGTCACTTGGGCCAGTGTCCACGCTTGCTCTGGTTGGGCTTGGGAACCCGCCAGCGCCGGACCATCATGGCCCGCTGCCAGGCATAGGAGGCCGAGCGAGACCCCTTGGCCACCGAGCGCTCGCCGAACTTGTCAATCAGCAGGCGCTTGAGCTTGCGCCACATCAGCCAGGTGTCGACCAGGGCCACGATCAGGTAGCCATAGAGAAGGATGGTCACCACCATGGTGAAGGTGGCATAATGCTGCGGACCCACGAACATGCCCATCAGGGTGGCCACGAACATAAGGATGATGGCCGGGAAGATCCATTCCAGCAGATTGAAGCGGGCATCCACATAGTCGCGGATGTAAATCCTCCAGGGCAGGCGCTCCGACTTGGGCATGTGGTCGATGTCGCCGGTCCTCATGGCCTCATACTGGGCATCCTCACGGGCTCGGATCCGTGCCTTGGCGGCCTTGCGGGAGGCCTTGCGGTCCTTGGGGACCAGCGGGCGCAGGTTCCGGGCCTCGGCCTGCTTGCGCTTGGGTGTGGGGCGTCCCTTGCCTTGCACATCCTCCGCAGAGGCCGTCTGGTCCGCCTCCGCCTCTTTGTCCCGACGATCCTTGCGTGAGAAGGGGTTCCATGTCATGCGAACAGGTTACGGTGACGCCTAGACTCGCAAGCATTGAGACGCAAGCAATCACAGGAGGTAACGATGGCGGAACTGGGTCTGGAGACGATCCGTACACGTGTCCAAAACGATAGGAACAGGATCGTCGATCTGCTCAAGGACAAGATCGCCCTGGCTTCGGTCTCAGCCAAGGGGATCACCGGAGACCACATGCGGCGCTCGGCCGACTATGTGGCCGGGCAGCTGCGGCAGGTGGGTGTGGACGCCCGGGTGGTCCAGGCCACCAATCCTGACGGGACCCCTGGAGCCTTCGAGGTCATCGGATCCCGGCAGGTGGATGCCAATGCCCCGATCGTCCTGCTCTATGCCCATCACGACGTACAACCGGTGCCTGACCCCTCCCAGTGGTCTACCGATCCTTTTACCGGCGTTGAGAAGGAGGGGCGGCTTTATGGACGCGGGTCAGCCGACGACGGCGGTGGTATTGCCATCCACTCGGGTGCCCTCCATGCCTTGGGCAAGGACCTGCGCGTCAACGTCAAGGTCTTCATCGAAGGGGAGGAGGAGATGGGCTCGCAAAGCTTCATTCCCTTCCTTCAGGCTCATCGGGACGACTTCGCCTCGGATCTGATCATCGTGGCCGACTCGGGCAACTGGTCGGCGGACACCCCAAGCCTGACCACCTCACTGCGAGGGAATGCGGACCTGGATGTTACGGTCACGGTCTTGGAGCACCCGGTCCACTCCGGGCAGTTCGGCGGGCCCATTCTGGACGCCAACACCCTGGCTGCCATGCTGATTGCCTCCATGTATGACGATCAGGGTCAGCTGTCGGTGCCCGGTCTGGAGGGCGGACAGCCCATCGGTGGCCTGCAGCGTGACCTGGACCAGGCCCAGCTGCGTGCGGATGCCGGCGTGGTGGATTCCTACCAGCTGGCTGGAACCGACTCCCTGGCCTCTCGGCTCTGGACCAAGCCGGCGGCGGCCGTGATCGGCTTCGATGCCCACCCAGTGGAGGGCTCCTTCAACGTGCTGGCCGATAAGACCCGCTTCCGCATCTCCCTGCGCACTGCGCCCACCCAGCGGCCCGAACAGGCCGTGCAGGCCCTGGCCGATTTTCTGGTCGCCCATGCGCCCCGAGGAGCCAAAGTGGAAGTCACGCCCAGCGACTTGGGTATGGGATGGGCCATGGATGCTGACAGCCCAGTGGTCCGGCAGGCCGAGGAGGCCATGCGGCAGGCCTTCGGATGCAACCCGGTCAACAAGGGCGAGGGTGGATCCATCCCCTTCATCCCAGAGCTCAAGCGGCTCTTCCCTCAGGCTCAGGTCCTGGTGACCGGCCCCGAGGATCCCCAGTCCAACGCCCACAGTCCGAATGAGTCCATCTCCCTGCAGGGGCTGGTCGACAACATCGTCGCCGAGGCCTTGCTGTTGGATTCTCTTGACCATCGTATGTTCTAAGATGACAGGTGACACGGGGGCCGTATGCCTAAGGGCGTGCGGCTGAGAGGAGGCTCAGCCTCAACCGGACGAACGTTTACCGGGTAATGCCGGCGCACGGATGTCACTGGACCCGTGCCTGAACGGGATGGCGCTCAAGGGGAGCGCCCCGAGGAAAGGCACAAGATCATGACCGATGGTCATTTCATGAACAATACTGTTTCCGGACCGGAGCCAGAGTCTGAAGGGACTCCCTCTCAGGTCAGGATCCCCTCCAGACGGTGGAGGGTGGTGGATATCGCTGTTGCCTCGGTCATCGGGGTGGCTTCCGCCGTCATCTACTGGGTGGTCGCCATGGTGACCAGCATTCCCTGGTCCTTCCTGGACGGGGTTGTGCCCGGTCTGGGCGGCATTCTCAACGGTCTCTACCTATTTGCCGGGCCTTTGGCATCGGTCATCGTACGCAAGCCAGGTGCAGCAGTCTATGCCGAGCTGGTCGCCGCCATCCTGGAGTCGCTGCTGGGCAGCCTTTGGGTGCCTGTGGAGACCATACTGATCGGTCTGCTTCAGGGCTTCATGGCCGAGCTGGTCTTCATGCTGCTGCGGTACCGGCGTTGGAATATGTCTACGGTGGCGCTGTCGGGCGCTGCCGCTGGTTTCGGCTGCTGGCTGTACTCCTTCTGCACGCACCTGCAGGCCATCAACTTGACCGGTCCTTACGGGGTGATCTATCTGATAGCCACCCTGATTTCGGGCGCCCTGATTGCCGGAGTGCTGGTCTGGTACCTCTACAAGGCCATCGCCGCCACCGGGGCCTTGGACCGTTTCGCCTCCGGCCGCGATATTCGCACGGCCGGGAAGTAGAGGTCCAGGAGTGGATCAGAGCATCCAGGACAATCCCTACCGCCCAGCCGCTTTGGAACTGCGCGGCTGGGGGTACCGCCATGCCTACAGGAACCACTTCGCCGTCAGGGATCTCTCGCTGAGCATTCCTGCAGGTCAGCGGGTGCTTCTGCTGGGAGCCTCCGGCATTGGCAAATCGACCATCCTTGAGGGTGTGGCCGGACTGCTGGGCGATCATGCCCCGCAGAGCAGTCAGGACCAGGTCGAGGATGACGAGGGCGGGGTGACCCAAGGGCAGGTCTTGATTGACGGCAATCCCGCCGTCTCCAGCCGGGGACGTGTGGGCCTGGTTCTGCAGGATCCGGACGCTCAGGCCATCTTTCAGCGGCTTGGCGATAACGTAGCTTTCGGACCAGAGAACATGGGATTGCCCCGGGATCAGATTTGGCCACGGGTGCGGCAGGCCATGGCCGAGGTGGGCCTGGCCGACCTTCAGCTGACCCGGTCCACCATGCATCTGAGTGGAGGGCAGATGCAGCGTCTGGCCCTGGCTGGCGCTCTGGCCATGCAGCCTGGGCTGCTCCTGCTGGACGAGCCCACGGCCAACCTGGATCCGGTCGGTGTCGAGCAGATAGTCGATGCCGTCAGAAAGGTTCTGGACCGGCAAGGTTCCACTATGATTCTGGTCGAGCACCGAGCAGGGCCTTGGATGGACATGATCGACCGAGTCATTGTACTTGGGTTGGGTGAGGTTGAAGATGGCACCGGCGGACCGGATGCTGCAGCCTATCGCAAGTCTGTGATCATAGCCGACGGCAGCCCCGATGAGGTCTTCACCGATCCCGGGCTGGACCTTGCCTCCTTGGGCATCTGGGTTCCCGAGGCTTATAGGAGCGCCAGGGATTCGCTTCCTGAGCTTGGACGGGGCCAGGTCAGGTCTGGGCAATCCAGCCCTGGACAGGATGAGCATCCTGTCCTGTTGACCGCGCAGGATCTGGCGGTTGGTCGTCAGGGTAAGGCCGTGGCCGAGCACATCGATCTGGAATTCAGGGCCGGGCAGGTCACGGCCTTGGTCGGAGCCAACGGAGCCGGCAAGTCTACTCTGGCCATGACCCTGGCTGGTTTGCTGGAGCCGGTGGCTGGTTCGGTCCTTGCCCAGGAACGCCTACTTCGGGGACCCCAGGGGCAGATGCCCACGCAGCCCGAGCCCATCCGGTGGACCTCATCCCAACTGGCCGCGCGTATTGCCTATGTTTTTCAGAATCCCGAGCATCAGTTCGCCCGGGGTACGGTCCTGGAAGAGGTCAAGCTGGCTCCCATCCGCACCGGCATGACCGAGGACCAGGCTCAGTCCCGCGCCCAGGAGCTGCTGAGTCGCTTTAGTCTGAGGCAGTACGCTCGCGCCAACCCTTACACGCTCTCCGGCGGCGAGAAGCGGCGGCTCACCGTGGCCTCGGCCCTGGCGGCAGCACCCCAGGTGCTGATTCTTGACGAGCCCACCTTCGGTCAAGACAGGAACACCTGGGTCAACATGGCTCAGCTGATTGCAGACCTGCGCGACCAGGGAGCCTGCATCATCCTGGTCACCCACGACAGGGAGCTGGTCCAGGCCCTGAATGCCCGTCTGGTGGAGATGACACCCCCAGGAGCCCGGAAGGCCATCTGGCCAGCAGCCGAGTCAGATATGCAGGTTCGCCAAGAGACTGTTGCCGCCAGACTGACTGTCACGCCAATGGATCAGCGGGACGAGCCGGTCAAACCGGCCAGCCGGTCGCCCTACATAGCCTCCATCAATCCAGCCTTCCGTCTGATCGGGGCCTTTCTGGCGGCTCTGCCCCTGCTGATCAGCCTGGACCCGGTCTCGGCCACGATGGCCCTGGTTCTGGAATTCCTGCTGCTGGGCGCGGCAGGCTTTACACCCCTGCGCGTGGTCAGATCCACCTGGCCCATCTTCCTGGGGGCACCGGGTTCGGCCCTGGCAATCATCCTCTATGGAAAGAGCGGCGGCGCGACTTTCTGGCAGTGGGGGATGATCCACATCACCCAGCGATCGCTGGACCTGGCCCTGGCTACTGCACTGCGAATACTGGCTATCGGAATCCCTGCCATCATCACCGTGCTGGGAGTAGATGCCACTGACTTGGCCGATGCCTTCAGCCAGGTGCTTCATCTGCCTGATCGCTTCGTCTATGGCGGGTTGGCCGGTATGCGGCTTTTCACTGTTCTCAAGGACGACTGGTCGGCCCTGACTGCCTCGCGCCGCAGTCGCGGACTGGGCGATGAGAACCGTTTCAAGGCTTTCATGCCCCAGGCCTTCGCTCTGCTGGTCTTGTCCATAAGGCGTTCGACGACCTTGGCTACGGCCATGGAGGCCCGGGGCTTCGGCGGCAACACGCCACGAACTCATGCCAGGGTTTCCCATGTCAGAACTCGTGATGTGGGTTTTCTGCTTATCTGTCTGGCTGTGCCCGCAATCTCTCTGACCGTGGCTGCCCTGACCGGCTCCATCGCCTTCTTCGGCAACTGATCGCTGCGGTTTTCGCAGGCTCCAGATCCAGATATAGAGGAACCCCGGCCCTTTCCACCTCCCGCAGAGAGGGGAAAGGGCCAGGGTTTGCCTGTGGTCGGAAGCGCTGGCCCTTTACCTGGCCAGAGTGGTGTTGATGTTGCGCACTTCGTCGAAACGCTTGGAAGCATCCTCCCAGTTGACGATGTGCCACCAGGCCTTGACGTAGCTGGCACGGTCGTTCAGGTACTCCAGGTAGTAGGCGTGCTCCCAGAGGTCCAGCAGAACCAGCGGGAAGATGGTGACGGGCAGGTTGCCCTGGTGGTCGTACATCTGCAGGGTGACCAGGCGCTCGCCCAGGGTATCCCAGGCCAGGACGGCCCAGCCGGAGCCCTGGATGCCTGCACACATGGACTCGAAGTAGGTCTGGAAGCCCTGGAAGGACCCGAACTGGTCCTCGATGGCGGCCTTCAGTTCGCCAGTGGGCTCCTGGCCGTCGGCCGGGGCCATGTTCTTCCAGAAGATGGAGTGGTTCTTGTGCCCGGCCAGGTTGAAGGCCAGGTTCTTCTCCAGCAGGTTGGACTGGGCCACGTTGCCGGACTCGGCGGCATCGTGGATCTGCTCCAGGGCCTTGTTGGCCCCGTTCACATAAGCCTGATGGTGCTTGTCATGGTGCAGCTCCATGATCTTGCCGGACACGTACGGCTCCAGTGCCGAGTAGTCGTAGGGCAGATCGGGAAGGGTGTATACGGGCATATCGTCTCCTCACAATGATTCTGGCCAAGCCAGATGTGCCATGGTCGGTCTGCGCCATACCAGCGATGGACGTGGTCGACCCGACCGGTTCTTTTACCCTAGCCCCTTGTTGGCCGAGCACAAGGGGTGCAGACCCTTCTTTCAGTGAAATTTCCCACAGATGTGGGCTCATGAGGGTCCGTCAGCGATGCTCTCGACTGCCGGGGTTAGAGTTGTGCCCATGCCATTTGATGATTCCCTCCTTGACAATCCCCATGCCCAACGAATTCGTCGCCTGGCTGAACTGCAGGATCGGCGGGCCCGGCAGCGTCATGGCCGCTTCGTGATAGAGGGGCCGCAGAGCGTGCGCGAGGCGGTCCGCTGGCGTCCCGACCTGCTGACTGACCTCTATATTCAGGCGGGTGAATCCTCTTCTGCAGCCCAGGGTGGTCAACCGCAACCGCTCAATGAGAATGTGGGTGCCATCATGGAGCAGGCCCGGGAGCTGCCTGACTGCTATGGGCACTTCGTCTCGGCCCGGGTCATGCATGCCATCAGCGGCAATGCCCAAGGAATCCTGGCCCAGGCGCGCACTAATGGATTTTTGGCTCAACCGACGGATCATGAGGATTCTCGGGATTTGGCAGTGAAGGGGATCGACCTGGTGGCGGCCTTCTGGCAGATTCGTGATCCAGGCAATGCCGGAACCGTCATTCGCACCGCCGATGCCGCTGGTTGCCGGGCAGTCATACTGGTGGACCAGTGCGTGGAACCCACCAATCCCAAGGTCATTCGCTCCACGGCTGGCTCGGCCTTTCACATCCCCCTGATGACCATGAGTACCGAGGACTTCCTGGCCTTGTGCAGACGGCAGGGCCGGACCATGGTGGCCGCGGATGTCTATGGAACACCGGATAAACCCGTCAGCTCCCTGACTGATTTGATGGCGAGCGGTTCCCTGGCCAAGCCAGACTCGGCGGGTCAACCCATGGCCCTGCTCTTCGGCAATGAGGCACGTGGACTGCCCAATGAGCTGTTGCAGTCCATGGATCAGATCGTCCGCATACCCATATATGGGCGGGCTGAATCCCTCAATCTGGCTACCTCGGCTGCAGTGCTGCTCTACGCCATGGCCATGTCGAGTCGTATTGAAAGAATGTGAAGGCGTCAACGACCGGGATTTCCGCTGATTTGCGGCCCGGACACGGCATTGGCAACAGTGGAAAGGTCCATGGTGGCACAGGTAGAATTCGACCCCGCGGCGATGACCGACGAGGTCAACGAGGGCATCGGCAGGATTCGCGAAGCCTCCGATTTGGAAGAGCTCAAGGCGATCAAGGCCCAGTATGCGGGGACAGGTTCAGCCCTGGCCGGTTCCGGACGGATGATCGGAAGGCTGCCAGCGGATCAGAAGAAGACCGCCGGCCGCCTAGCGGGCAAGCTCAAGGCTGACTTCGGTCGTGCCTACGGGCTCAAGGAGCGGCAGCTGCGCCAGGAGGAGGAGTCCCGCCGTCTGGCCGCCGAGCAGGTGGACATGACCCTGCCGGTCAACCGCCGTCCCCAGGGCGCCCGGCACCCGCTGTCCAAGCTCATGGAGGACGTGGAGGACTTCTTTGTCTCCATGGGTTGGAGCATCGCCCAAGGCCCCGAGCTTGAGGCCGAGTGGTACAACTTCGATGCCCTCAACTTCGGCCCTGACCATCCTGCCCGCCAGATGCAGGACACTTTCTACGTCAAGGGCAACCAGGCCAGGGATGCCGCCGGCTTCGTCGGCTCCAACATGGTCATGCGCACACACACTTCGCCGGACCAGGCCCGTTCCTTGATAACACGCGGTGTGCCACTCTACGTGGCCTGCACCGGCAGGGTCTTCCGCACCGACGAGCTGGATGCCACCCACACCCCGGTCTTCCACCAGTGCGAGGCCATCGCCGTCGATGAACACCTGACCATGGCCGACCTCAAGGGCACCCTGGACAAGCTCGCCGTGGCCATGTTCGGCCCCGAGGCCCGGACCAGACTGCGTCCCTCATACTTCCCCTTCACCGAGCCCAGCGCCGAGATGGACCTCTGGTTCCCGGACAAAAAGGGCGGCCCCGGATGGATCGAATGGGGAGGCTGCGGCATGGTCAACCCCAACGTTCTGAGATCGGCCGGCGTGGACCCGCAGCGCTACTCAGGCTTCGCCTTCGGCGTGGGCATGGAGCGCACCCTGCTCCTGCGCCACGACATCAATGACATGCACGACCTGGTAGAAGGCGACGTGCGGTTCAGCCAGCAGTTCGAGATGGGGGAGTGACCGTCAGATGCCAATGGTAGATATCGACTGGCTCAAGGAGCATGTGCAGGTCCCTGAGGATCTGACCTATGAACAGCTGGCCAAGGACCTGGTCCGGGTCGGTCTGGAGGAAGAGGACATCCATCAGTCCACAGTGACCGGGCCCATCGTGGTCGGCTATGTGGTGGATGCCGAGCCTGAGCCCCAGAAGAACGGCAAGACCATCAACTGGTGCCATGTGGATGTGGGCGAGCAGTACAACGCTGTGGACGACCAGGGTCACAAGGTGCCCAGGGGCATCGTCTGCGGGGCCCCGAACATGGCTGCGGGCGAGAAAGTGGTGGTGACTCTGCCGGGGGCCGTTCTGCCCGGGGACTTCCGTATCGAACCGCGCAAGACCTATGGCCACATCTCGGACGGCATGTGCGCCTCCGAGCGTGAGTTGGGGCTGGGTTCGGACCATCAGGGCATCATCCTGCTGCGCAATTACGGGTTCACCCCTGAACAGTATGAGCAGCTCAAGCCTGGTGACGATGCCATGGCCCTGCTCCATATGAACAGGCCCGTCCTTGAGATCAACATCACCCCCGATCGTGGCTATGCCTTCTCCTACAGGGGGGTTGCCCGCGAATACCACCACTCGACAGGGGCTGAGTATACAGATCCGGTGATTGAGCTGAACAAGACGGTGCCGGCCTCTGCAACTCGGGAGGATCAGGCTCCGCTGGCCGTGCATGTTGAGGACAACAACCCCATTCATGGTCAGCCCGGTTGCGATCGCTACTATCTGCGGGCCCTGACCGGGTGCGATCCCAAGGCGGCGACTCCCAGCTGGATGCGTCGTCGGCTGGTTCGGGCCGGCATGCGCTCCATCAGCCTGCCGGTGGACATCACCAACTACGTCATGTTGGATCTGGGCCAGCCCCTGCATGCCTACGATCTGGACAAGCTCAGCGGGCCCATCGTCGTCCGCAGGGCCAGGCAGGGCGAGCACCTGACCACTCTGGATGGCAAGGATCGTGAGCTCAGCACCGAGGATCTGCTCATCACCGACTCGCCCGATGGGCAGGAGGGATCCCGCATCCTGGGTCTGGCCGGAGTCATGGGGGGTCTATATGGGGAGGTGACCGATCAGACGCGGAACATCCTGATCGAGTCCGCCCACTTCGACCAGGTCACCATCGCCCGGACCGCCCGTCGCCACAAGCTGCCCTCGGAGGCCTCCAAGCGCTTTGAGCGTGGGGTTGATCCGCAGATGCAACCGGCTGCTGCAGCCATGGCCGCAGACCTGCTGCATCGCCTTGCCGGCGGCCAGGACCTGGATGCTCCGCTTGATATGAACCAGACCAAACCCATGCCGGTCATCGACTTTTCCGTCAGCGAGGTGGCCCGGCTGACAGGACTGGAGGTGGAGCCCCAGCGCATAGTGGCCATTCTGCGCGACATCGGTTGCACGGTCCAGGGAGAGCCGTCCGGACAGCTGTCGGTGACCCCGCCGACCTGGAGGCCCGACCTGGGCGAGGGCTGCGACCTGGTCGAGGAAGTGGCCCGCCTGGTGGGCTACGATCGCATCCCCGTCACCGTGCCATCACCCAAGGTGTCCGGTGCGGTTGGTCTGACCGATCGCCAGCAGCGTCGCCGTTGGGTGGCCGACACCCTGGCCGAGTATGGGCTGACCGAGGTCCTGGACTACCCGTTCGTCGGTGACAATGATTTCAAGGACTTCGGCATGGATCCTGATGAGGTCCATGTCAACAGCGTGGAGCTGGCCAATCCCATGGCCGCTGACAGGCCCTACCTGCGACAGAGCCTGCTGCTGCCGCTGGCCAACACCGTGGAGCGCAACCTGCGACGTGGCAACACGGATGTGCGTCTCTTCGAGATCGGCTATGTCTTCCGTCGCGATCCCAAGGCTCCTGCGGTACCAACCCTTCCAGGCGGCGTGCGGCCCAGTGATGAGGATCTGGCCCGCCTGGACCAGGGTCTGCCGGAGCAGCGGCTGCATGTGGCGGCCTTGCTGACGGGCCGTGCCCAGGAGGACGGCTGGCTCAAGGACACCAGGGATGTGGATTGGACCGATGCAGTCGAATCGGCTCGCCGGGTTTTGGACAGGCTGGGTGCCGATTATCGGCTGGAGCAGCCCTCGGCCGAGCAGGTGCCTGACCAGTGGCATCCGGGCCGTACTGCAAAGCTGGTTCTCAACGACGGCACGCTCGTCGGTATGGTGGGCGAGTTGCATCCACGTGTTGATCAGGCTCTTGGCTTCCCCGCCCACTCAGCCGCCTTCGAGCTGAGCCTGGACATGGTGCTGGACCATCTGGACTACACCCCACTGCAGGCCAAGCCGGTTTCAACCTTCCCGCCGGTTCGTCAGGATCTGGCCTTCACCGTGCCGGACACGGTCTCGGCTGCCGACCTGACTTCCGCCATCAGAGAAGCGGCTGGGTCTAGTCTTGAATCCATCGAGCTGTTCGACGTTTTCACTGGCGATCAGATCGGTGAGCATGCAAAATCGCTGGCCTTCGCAGTCACCTTCCGCGCCCCGGACCGTACTTTGACGTCCGAGGACAGCGAATCCCTGCGTCAGGCCATCGTTGACAAGACTGCGGGTCTGGGCGCCGTACTGCGCGCCTGACCGTGCATCAAGGGGACCGAGGGACATGACGGATTCTCAAGAACAGGGCACAGCTGGAGGACCTGACCGCCAGGATCATGATGGGGGCGACCAGCCCTTGTACGGCGCGCGCGCCGATCGTTATCCAGGATGGAATCCGTACATATACGGTCGCCCGGATCCCGAACCCAAGGCCAAGGAATCCGACTCGTCCCAGAGTAGCCCCGCCAACCGGCCCATGCCCATGGCGGGGCAGCCGGGCCCCAGTGGCGGCGGAAATCCTGGCAATCCCCAAACACCCCGTCCTGGTACTCCGGGATGGCCTCCCCAGGGCATGCCCAATTTGAACGATCCCTCCCAAAATCCTGTCTACGGTCACTGGGATCCCTGTGCCATCATCGCCTTTTTCATGGCCCTCTTTCTTCCAATGCCTGTGGTTCCAGCTCTGCTCGGCGGCATTTCCATGTATCGGACACGTCACCTGCATATGAAGGGCTACGGGCTGGCCATGGCTGCCCTGATCATCAACCTGCTCTTCACCCTGGCTTGGCTCTGGCTGTTGGCCAACGGCATTTCCCTGAACGACTTCTACCAGCAGATGATGCCGTCGCCCTCAACGGGTGGCGGCGGCTCTGGCGGGGATGGCGTCAGCGCCTGAACTCTCAAGGTACAGGTGCCGCCAGTATCAGCAGAAGTTTGCGCACCTATGCAAGCTCATACCTCGTGGGCTGAGAGCAAGAAGCTGTGAAAGAGTGCCAGGAAGGACCTGGCAGTTATGGGCCTGGCGGTACCATCGATTGAGGCGGTGATGTCACTTCCCGGAAGTGAGCATTGGCGCCAATGAGTATTCATGCCTGTGCGTCTGATGAGGGCAGGTCTGCCAGTGGGGAGAGGTTCATTCGAATGGTGCCGGATGTCAATATTGTCGTATTCGACGGATTCGAACCCCTGGATGTCTTCGGGCCCTTTGAGGTTTTCATCAACACAGATGGCGCCCGCGTGCGGATATTCTCCTTGGATGGTCCTGGCGTGAAAGTCAGCGAGGGCGGTGCCAGGGTCGAGGCCCTGGGACCAGAGCAGATCGATCCCAGGGGGGTTCTGCTTATACCGGGCGGGTCCGGCACGCGCGCCATGGTCGACGATGACCGCTGGCTAAACAATCTGCGGAGCCTGGTTGCGCAGTCTTCGCAGGTGCTGACTGTCTGCACGGGTTCGGCTCTGCTGGCTGCTGCCGGTGCTCTGGATGGTCGGCGGGCCACCTCCAACGATCTGGCCTTTGACTGGGTGGTCAGCACGGGTGAGAGGGTGGATTGGATCAAAGAGGCCCGTTGGGTGGTCGATGGAAAGTTCCGCACCTCCTCGGGCATCTCGGCTGGCATCGATATGGCCTTGGACTATGTTGAAGACACTTGCGGGCCCGAGGCCGCGGACAAGGCCAGCACCCAGATGGAATACATCCGCAACCGTGAGTCCGGTTATGACCCATTTGCGCGGAACAAAGCATAACGACACGCCAGATTGCATAATTATGCATTTTGTCGCATGACTATTTATGATGGTGCCCGGCGAAAGGAGCGTTCATGCACCAATATACAGTGGCCGTGGTGGGGGCCTCCGGGTATGCCGGTTCTGAAATGATCCGACTCATGGCCGCTCACCCCGCCTTCCGGGTATGTACGGTCACTGGGCGCAGTTCAGCGGGTCGACAGCTGGGGGAGTTCTCGCCCAATCTTCCGAATTCGCTGGCCTCGCTAGAGATTCAGGCCACAGACCCGAAGATCCTGGCCGGTCATGATCTGGTGGTGCTGGCCCTGCCTCATGGTGCCTCTGGTCCCTTGGCAGAGCAGCTGGATTCGCAATCGATACTGGTCGATCTGGGTGCCGACCATCGGCTGGAGGATCCGGCCGACTGGCAGGACTACTACGGCGGGCACTTTTTCTCTCCTTGGACCTACGGAATGCCGGAGCTATTGACGGCAGAAGGCGTTCGTCAGCGTGAACTGCTCAAGCATGCTCGCCGGATAGCAGGTCCGGGTTGCAACGTAACCGCAGTCACCCTGGCTTTCCAGCCGGCGCTGGCTGCCGGCTTGGTGCAGTCCGATGACCTGGTGGCCGATCTTGCCGTGGCCTACTCGGGTGCTGGTCGCTCCAGCAGCAGAATGGATCTACTTGCAGCTGAAGCCATCAATTCAGCCCATCCCTATTCGGTCGGTGGCACCCACAGGCATATCCCCGAAATCCTGCAGAACCTGCGCAAGGCGGAAGCAGCCAATCCGGACCTGGGGGAGGACCATCAACCGATTCGCCTGGGGCTGACCCCTATCCTGGTTCCCATGTCACGTGGAATCCTGGCCGTGGTTTCGGCCAAACTGAACGCGCGTGGGCGTGCCTTGGGCGCGGAAGGCATTCGTGCCGTCTGGGAAAAGATCTACGCCAAGGAGCCGTTCGTTGATCTGCTGCCCCAGGGCAGGCTCCCCTCCACGGCTGACGTCTACGGTTCGAACCTGGCGCAGGTTCAGGTCCTCACAGACGAACGCGCCGACCGTCTCTATGCTTTCGCAGCCATCGACAACCTGACCCGGGGTACCGCCGGCCAGGCCCTTCAGGCCGTCAACCTGGCCCTGGGCCTGCCCGAGGAAACCGGTCTGACAACCATAGGAGTGGCACCATGAGCATCACCTACGCCGCGGGCTTCCAGACAGGCACCGCCATCGCCCATCGCCCGGGAGGTTCACGCCGCCGCAACCTGGCCTTGGTTGTCAACAAGGGGCCCATGGATACTGCTGTAGGTGTCTTCACTCCCAACCGCTTCCGGGCCGCTCCGGTCATCTGGACCAGCAGGATTTTGAAAGAGGGCCGGGCAGGAGCCGTGGTCATCAACTCGGGCAATGCCAACGCCTGCACGGGTTCCGAGGGCCTGGACCAGGCCAAGGCCATGGCTGAGCGGACAGGCAAGAATCTGGGTCTGCCAGCCGAACAGGTTGCCGTCTGTTCCACCGGGATCATCGGCCACCTGCTGCACCTGGACCCCATACTGGCCGGCATCGACCAGGCGGCTCAGGAGCTGTCGACCAGCCAGGAGGCCGGTGAAGCGGCAGCCAAGGCCATATTGACCACCGACACCTGTACCAAGACTGTATCCCTGGACGGTTCCGGCTGGCGGCTGGGCGGCATGGTCAAGGGCTCGGGGATGATCGCCCCGCAGCTGGCCACCATGATCTGCCTGATCACCACTGATGCCATTGTGGAGCCTGATCAGGCCCGCCGCGATCTGGCTGAAGCCTGCCGGCTCAGCTTCAACCGGATCGATGTGGACGGTTGCATGTCCACCAATGACACGGTCCTGCTCATGGCCTCCGGCGCTTCTGGTGTTCGTCCTGACCCCGATCAGTTCCAGGAGTTGCTCAGCCAGGCCTGCGGTGAGCTCTCCCGTCGCATTGTGGCCGATGGTGAGGGCAGCCGCCACCGTATCCGCATCCAGGTGGACGGGGCCGAGAGTGAGGACGCGGCCCTGGCCTGCGCCCGCGCTGTCTCCGGTTCCACCCTGCTCAAGTGTGCAGTGGCTGGCGAGGATCCCAACTGGGGTCGCGTAGTGGCCTCACTGGGTACTGTGCCGGTTTCGACGGCGGCCTATGATCCGGACCGTGTGGACGTCAGCTTCAATGGAGTCAAAGTCTGCCAAGGAGGCCGCCCCGGCCAGGATCCCTCCCTGGTTGACCTGCACGTGCCCGAGGTCCATATCGATATCGATCTTGGTCAGGGCGACCGCCAGGCAACGGTTTGGACAGATGATCTGACCCACGAATATGTGACCATCAACGCCGACTACCGCACCTGATCCGGAGCTTGCGCACGAGCGTGAGGCACCGGAGGCAGAAGCGGCAATGAGGAAAGGGAAAAGGATGGCAGATGGCGAGCAGGAGGCAGAAGCTGAACGGGCCTTGGACGATGTCAGCAAGGCCCGGGTGCTGATTGAGGCCCTGCCCTGGCTGGAGGAGTTTGCAGGTCAGCGGATCGTGGTCAAGTATGGCGGCCATGCCATGGTCGATGACCACCTGCGCCAGTGCTTTGCTCAGGATATGGTCTTCCTGCGGCAGGTGGGAATGCACCCGGTGGTTGTCCATGGGGGAGGCCCTCAGATCTCCGACATGCTTCAGGCCCTGGGCATCCCCTCGGTTTTCCGTGGTGGTCTTCGGGTGACCACGCCGGAAATCATGAAGGTGGTCCGCATGGTCCTGACCGGTCAGGTGGGCAGGGATTTGGTCGGTGCCATCAATGCCCATGGTCCCATGGCCGTCGGTCTGTCTGGAGAAGATGCCGGTCTGTTCAGCGCTGCCCGTCGTACCGCTATGGTGGATGGTCACCCGGTGGACTTGGGCCTGGTGGGCGAAGTCGTGGCTGTGGATGCTTCGGCCGTGGAGGACCTGATTGATGCCGGGCGGATTCCTGTGGTTTCTTCGGTGGCCCCGGACGAGCAGGACGCCACCCAGGTGCTCAACGTGAATGCCGACGCCGCCGCCTCTGCCCTGGCTGCGGCCTTGGGCGCCAGAAAGCTGGTCATTCTCACCGATGTCGAGGGACTCTATGCCAACTGGCCTCAGACGGATTCCCTGATTTCCAGCATTGGCGTGGATCGTTTGGATGGTCTGCTTGGAGACATGAAGGCAGGGATGCGTCCCAAGATGGAGGCCTGCCTGCAGGCTGTGCGTGCCGGGGTCAGTCAGGCCCACATCATTGACGGGCGACAACCGCACTCCATGCTCACCGAAATCTTCACCCAAAACGGGATCGGCACCGTCGTTGTGCCGGGTCATGAAATGGTCATGAGGAGGAGCCATGAACAAGGCTGATCAAGATTGCGGCGAGATTGCGGAGCCAGCTGAAACGGTTGAGGGTCCCCGGAGTCGCCAATGGGCCGATCGCTATGACCATGTCCATATGAAGGTCTTCGGAAGGCCGGGCAGGGTCATGGATCACGGTCAAGGCGCATGGATATGGGACGTTGACGGCAATCGTTATCTGGACATGCTGGCGGGGATAGCGGTTAACGCCCTGGGCTACGCCCATCCTGCCTGGAACAAGGCCCTGGCCGAGCAGGCCGGCAAAATGGCTCACATTAGCAACTTCTTCGCATCCCGGCCTCAGATTGAACTGGCCGAGCGGCTGCTGGAGCTGGCCCAGGCCCCGGATGGTTCGCGCGTCTTCTTCTGCAACTCCGGAACCGAGGCCAATGAGGCGGCAATCAAGCTGGCCCGGCTGCATGGCACTCGCATGGGCGGGAATCCCGGGAGGATCCTGGCCCTGACCCACAGTTTTCACGGTCGCAGCATGGGCTCGCTGAGCCTGACCTGGAAGCCTGCCATCCGTGAGCCCTTCCAGCCCCTGGTGCCGAGGATGGGCTTTCTGCCCTCCGGCGACCCCAAAGCCCTGGAGGAGGCCTTCACCGGAGAAGAGGCTTCCGACCAGCCAGTGGCCGCCGTCATACTGGAGCTCATCCAGGGTGAGGCTGGCGTGCTGCCGCTGGAGCCCGACTATGTGCAAAAGGTGCGTGAGCTCTGCAGTCGGCATGGTGCATTGATGATTCTTGACGAGGTGCAGACCGGCATGGGCAGAACCGGCCACTGGTTCGCCTTCCAGGATCAAAGCCTGTCCGGCGGTGCCTGCCCTGATGTGCTTACCTTCGCCAAGGGGGTGGCTGGCGGCTTCCCCATGGGCGGGATGATCACCTTCGGCTCCGGGCCTTCCGGTCTGCTGACCCCTGGCACGCACGGTTCCACCTTCGGTGGCAACCCCCTGGGATCGGCCCTGGCGCTGACCACCCTGGAGACCATCCAGCGGGAGGGTCTGCTGGAACGGGCAGAGCGGATGGGGAAGAGGCTGCGCGATGGCATAGCCGCCTGCGGCAACCCCCTCTTCACTTCGGTCAGAGGCAGGGGTCTGCTGGATGCCATCCAGCTGAGGTCCCCCTGTGCCAGCAAGGTGGCCGCCTGGTGCCTGGACCACGGGCTGATAGTCAATCCCGTGGCCCCTGATGCCCTGCGTCTGGCGCCGCCGCTGATCATCCAGGCCGATCAGATCGACCTGGCCGTTGACATTCTTTCCAAGGTCCCGACCCGTCTCGGGGACGTGGATTCGCCGCAGGGTGATCGGTGATTTACAGCATTCAGAGACAATCGTGACGACACCGTAAGGGAGGCAGAGATGAACAGCGGTTTGCGGCACATGCTTCGTGACGACGACCTCAACCACGAGGAGCAGCTGGAGGTGCTTCGGCTGGGCATGGCCTTCAGGGCCAATCCCTATTTGTCCAGGCCTTTCCTGGGTCCTCAAGCCGTGGCGATCATCTTCGACAAGCCCAGCACGCGCACCAGAACCAGTTTCTGCGTAGGCGTGGCCCAGCTGGGCGGCTACCCCATGGTCATCGACAGCCCAGGCTCGCAGCTGGGCCGTGGCGAACCCGTGGCGGACACTGCCAACGTGCTGACGCGGATGACATCCGCCATAGTCTGGCGCACCTTCGGACAGGATCGGGTGGAGACCATGGCCGCCCATGCCACCGTGCCCGTCATCAACGCGCTGACAGACTCCTTCCACCCCTGCCAGGTCCTGGCCGACTTCCTGACCCTGGCCCAGCACCGGGGCGGGGTCGACGCCCTGGCTGGCATGACCATCGCCTACCTGGGCGACGCAGCCAACAACATGGCCAACTCCTATCTGCTTGGCGGAGCAGTGGCCGGCATGAACGTGCGGATTGCCGGGCCCAACGGCTTTCTGCCCGATCCGGGCCTGGTTGACCAGGCGCGGACCCTGGCCGCTGAAAACGGAGGATCCATTCTGGTCACCACGGATCCGGTCCAGGCCGTCGAGGACGCTGACTGCGTCTTCACCGACACCTGGGTCTCCATGGGCGAGGAGGACCAGTACGACGTTCGCTCCCATCCCTTCCTGCCCTATCAGGTCAACGCCCGACTTATGGCCCATGCCCGCCCGGATGCCCTCTTCCAGCACTGCCTGCCCGCCTACAGGGGCCGGGAGGTGACGGCCGAGGTCATCGATGGCCCCCAGTCCGTGGTCTGGGACGAGGCTGAAAACCGGTTGCATGCCCAGAAGGCACTGATGACCTGGCTGGTGGCCCGCTCCCGGGGCGACGAATCCCTCCTGCAGGGGGTGTGCTGATGCGGCCGACGACCAAGGTGGCCCGGCTGGACGCCATCCGCCAGGCGCTGAACCGACATCGGGTCAACTCCCAGCAGCAGCTGTCCTCCCTCCTGGCTGAGCAGGGCATTGAGGTGACCCAGGCCACTCTGAGCCGGGACCTGGACGACCTGCATGCCACCAAGCTGCGGTATGCAGACGGGAGCATGGCCTACTGGATTCCCGCCACCACCGATCAGCAGGCCATGGAGGCCGCTGCCGCCGAAGGGCCTGAGGTTGAGGGGGAGAACAAGACCGACGCCTACCTGGCCAAGATCCTGACCGGGCTGATCACCTCGGTGGCCCGGGCCCGCAACCTGTTGGTGGTAAGAACCCCGGCCGGCGCCGCCCAGTATGCGGCTTCCGCCCTGGACCGTCAGCCGATCAAGGGCATCCTGGGCACCATAGCCGGGGACGACACGATTCTGATCATCGCAGCCGACGATGAGGCGGCATCATCCCGGGCCAACTGGCTCATGACCATCGTCTCGGGCCAGGAGGATGCCAGGGCCCGATGATCGCAGTAGGTGCGAACCGAATATCTGCAAGTGTGAAATTAGAAGGAAAGAGGATCGCCATGACCGAAAACAATCGCATCGTGCTGGCCTACTCAGGCGGCCTGGACACCTCGGTGTCCATTCCCTACCTCAAGGAGCGCACCGGCAAGGATGTGGTGGCCGTCTCCCTGGATGTGGGCCAGGGCGGCGAGCGTCTGCAGACCATCCGCCAGCGGGCCCTAGACTGCGGGGCCGTCGAATCCGTCGTGGTGGATGCCCGGGACGAGTTCGCCAGGGATTACTGCATGCTGGCACTCAAGGCCAATGCCATGTACGAGGGCGTCTACCCGCTGGTATCGGCCATCTCAAGGCCACTGATCACCAAGCATCTGGTCCAGGCGGCCCACCAGTACGGTGCCGACACCATAGCCCACGGCTGCACCGGCAAGGGCAACGACCAGGTCCGTTTCGAAGTCTCCATCATGTCCATCGACCCGTCGCTGAAGGCCATCAGCCCCATCCGCGACCTGGGATTGATGCGCGATGTGGAGATCGCCTACGCCAAGGAGCACCACCTGCCCATCGAACAGACCGAGGAGAGCCCCTATTCCATCGACCAGAATGTCTGGGGACGGGCCATCGAGACCGGTTACCTGGAGGATCCCTGGAACGGACCCACCAAGGATGTCTACTCCTACACCGACGACCCGGCCTTCCCGCCGGTCGAGGACGAGGTGACCATCGACTTCGAGCAGGGCATTCCCGTGCGCATCGACGGCAGGGCCGTCACCCCTCTGGAGGCCATCGAGGAGATGAACCGCCGCGCCGGAGCCCAGGGGATCGGACGTGTGGATCTGATTGAGGACAGGCTGGTGGGCATCAAGTCCCGCGAGCTCTACGAGGCTCCGGGGGCCGTGGCCCTGATCACCGCCCACCAGGAGTTGGAGAACTGCTGCCTGGAGCGCGAACAGCACCGGATCAAGCGCGACATCGACAAGCGCTGGGGCGAACTGGTCTACGACGCCCAGTGGTACTCGCCTGCCGTCCGCTCCCTGAACGCCTTCATCGAAGAGACCCAACGCTATGTCTCCGGTCGCATCCGCATGGTCATGCACGGAGGACGGGCCGTGGTCACCGGCCGGCACTCCGACAGCTCCCTCTACGACTACAGCCTGGCCACCTATGAGTCCGGCGACAGCTTCGACCAGAACGCCTCCAACGGGTTCATCGCCATCTACGGCCTGGCAGACAAGGTGGCCGCCGCCCGTGACATGCGCTTCGGCAACGGCATCGCACAGGACGGACAAGAACAGGACGGACAAGAGCGGTGAGCAGCGGCGACAAGCCCATGGCCCTCTGGGGCGGGCGTTTCAGCAGTGGGCCCTCGCCGGCCCTGGTCGAGCTCAGCCGATCCACCCAGTTCGATTGGCGTCTGGCCGACGACGACCTGGCTGGTTCCCGAGCCCACGCACGGGCCCTCAACCGTGCTGGACTGCTGGATGATGACGAGCTGGCACGTATGGAGCAGGCTCTGGATGAACTCCAGGACCAGGTGGACTCCGGCGCCTTCGCCCCTGAGCCTGGCGACGAGGATGAGGCCACGGCCCTGGAGCGCGGCCTCATTGACATAGCGGGGGACCAGCTGGGCGGCAAGCTGCGGGCCGGGCGCTCGCGCAACGATCAGATCGCCACCCTCATTCGGATCTGGCTGCGTCGCCACGCCCGGGTGCTGGCCAAGGACCTGCTGAGCACGGCCCAGGCTCTGATGGATCAGGCTCGGGCTGCGGGAACCACGGTCATGCCCGGCCGCACCCATATGCAGCACGCCCAGCCCGTCCTGCTGGCCCACCAACTCATGGCCCATGTCTGGCCTCTTGTCCGTGACCTGGAACGCCTGAGGGACTGGGATAAGCGTGCCGATGCCAGCCCATATGGATCTGGCGCGCTCGCCGGCACCACCCTGGGTCTGGACCCCCTGCCGGTGGCCCGGGATCTGGGCTTTAGCCGGGTCTGCGCCAACTCCATCGACGGGACCGCCGCCAGGGATGTGGTGGCTGAGTTCGCCTTCGTCGCCGCCATGATCGGCGTGGATCTGTCCAGGCTGGCCGAGGAGATCATCATCTGGAACACCCAGGAGTTCGCTTTTGTACGCTTGGACGACGGCTACTCGACCGGTTCCTCCATCATGCCCCAGAAGAAGAATCCGGACGTTGCCGAGCTGGCCCGAGGCAAGGCCGGTCGACTGGTCGGGGATCTGGCAGGCCTGCTGACCACTCTCAAGGGGCTGCCGACAGCCTATGCACGCGATCTGCAGGAGGATAAGGAGGCGGTCTTCGACCAGGTGGACACCCTGGAGGTCCTGTTGCCCGCCTTTGCCGGCATGGTCGCCACCTTGACCTTCAACAAGGACCGCCTGGAGGAGCAGGCCCCCACAGGATTCGCCCTGGCCACCGACCTGGCCGAGTGGCTGGTCAGGCAGGGTGTGCCCTTCCGGCATGCCCACGAACTCTCCGGGGCCTGCGTCAAGCTGGCCGAGGGTCGTGGTTGTGAGCTGGCCGACCTGGATGATGGCGATTTCGTCAAGGTCTTCGCTGACTGGGTGCCCGCAGATCGGGCTCCAGAGGTTCGCTCGGTCCTGACCGCCGGGGGAGCCGTGCGCGCTCGCCGGGGCCAGGGAGGCACTGCACCGGAGAGGGTCAAGGAGCAGATGGACCAGGCTGCACGTGCGCTGGAGGAACTGAAGACCTTCGCCGACTCACAGTCTGACGGGCCTGCCTACCGTCCTCCCAGGTGAAGCTTCTGGTATCCGCCGGACCGGTGGCCGCGTTAGAATGCCCAACGGCAATTCCTCAACAGGAAGAGTAAACGGCGAAAGGCGGCGGCGAACATGAATCCGGTGGCACTGGTCCAGGCTTGGTGGGCCAAGCAGCACATCACTCTGGCCAAGGAGCCGCCCGGTTCCCGCCAGGGGTTGTGCTCGCCTCCGGACCAAGGCCGCGACCTGGAGCCATTGACCATGCTGGTGGTGGGCGACTCCATGGCAGTCGGCTGCGGGGTGAAGGACCAGAGCCAGGGCTTTGCCCCTGATATAGCCGCCTGCCTGGCCACCCGACTGGGACGTCCGGTGTCCTGGTCGACCCAGGGCCGGCTGGGGGCCACCATCCGCAGGGTGCGTTACCGGTTCCTGCCCGCCCTGCAGGACCATCCTGATCTGCTGGTCCTGTGTGCAGGATCCAACGACATCATGGCCAACCGCACCGACGAACAATGGCGGGATGACCTGGCTGCCAGCATCGAACTGGCCAAAAACAAGGGCCGTCGGGTGCTGGTCCTGAGCTCCGGTCAACTTTATCGGGATCCTGCCCTGGGCCGGGCACTCAGGGCCGAGGTGGAACGTCGGATAGCCCGTCAGACGCAGACCAGCCGTCAGGTCTGCCAAGAGGCCTCGGTGCCCTTCGTGGATGCCACCCGCGACGATGTCGGCACTGACCGACCCGATTTCTGGGGCATTGACCACTTCCATCCGGGGGTTGAAGGCTACCGGCGCATGGCCGCCTGCGTGGTCGACCACATTCCCCAAGACCTGATCGATCAGTTGTCTGTGTCTGCGCGTTCCTGACTTAGACGCAGTGGTTTTGCTGAGAGGATTCAGCCGGCCGCCCCGTCTTGGCAAAAGCAGCCAGCGGTTAATCGCCAATCCGCAGTGGTCGATTCACAGTGATTATCCGGTTTCGCCCCCTGGGGATTCCTGCTTGGTGAGGCCTTGTCTGCGGCGGTCCGGGGCTCTGCCGTGTCGGTATCTGTTGCAAGAATAGTAGGGTTTAGCATACATTCATCAAGTATTCGATAGGGAGTAGCCTCTCATGTCGCAGGTCACCGATTTCAGGCAGGCGGGTTTCGACTCGCTTTTCGACGAACTCAAGTGGCGCGGTCTCATTGCCCAGTGCACGGACGAGTCCGAGCTCAGGAAGGTGCTGGCCGACCCCTCGGTGACCTATTATTGCGGATTTGACCCCACCGCTCCCTCGCTGCACGTGGGCAATCTGGTCCAGCTGCTCAACATGCGCCACCTGCAGGCGGCTGGTCTGCATCCCATCGCCGTTGTAGGCGGGGCCACCGGGCTGATCGGCGACCCTCGCCAGTCGGGGGAGCGCACCCTGAATCCCAAGCAGACCGTGGCCGAATGGACCGAGCGCCTGCGTGGACAGATCGGACGCTTCCTGGACACCGAGGGGGACAACCCCGTCCGGTTCGTCAATAATTATGAGTGGACCGGGTCCATGAGCACCATCGACTTCCTGCGCGATGTGGGCAAGAACTTCCGCATGGGCACCATGCTGGCCAAGGACACGGTGGCCCGTCGTCTGGATTCCGACGAGGGCATCTCCTTTACCGAGTTCAGCTACCAGGTGCTCCAGGGCAACGACTTCCTGGAGCTCTTCGACCGCTACGGATGCAGTCTGCAGCTGGGCGGCAGCGACCAGTGGGGGAACCTGACCAGCGGCCTGGACCTGATTCGCAAGGTGCGCAATGCATCCGTCAATGTGATGACCAGCCCGTTGATCACGGACTCCCAGGGCAAGAAGTTCGGCAAGTCCGAGGGCAACGCGGTCTGGCTGGATCCCACCATGTTCAGCCCCTACCGCTTCTACCAGTTCTGGTTCAACCAGCCTGACGACCAGGTGGTCAAGTTGCTGAAGACCTTCACCTTCCTGCCCAAGGCCGAGATCGAGCGCCTGGAGGAGCGGACCGCCCAGGATCCCGGTGCTCGCGAAGCCCAGAAGGTTCTGGCCTGGCAGGTGACCTCCTATGTGCACGGCGAGCATGCCGCCCAGGGGGCCATCGATGCCTCGGGCGCCCTCTTCGGTCGTGGCAAGACCCTGGAGGAGCTGGACGAGGATGTGCTGGATTCCGCACTGGACGGCCTCAAGGTCGATGATGGTCAAGGCGGACGAGCCCTGCCTGCGGCCAGCGAGGGTCAGCGTCTGGTGGAGGCCGGAGTTGCGGCCGGACTCTTCCGTTCGGTCTCCGAGGCTCGGAAGACTGTGGCCTCGGGCGGTTTCTACCTGAATAACCAGCGTGTCGAGGATCCGGATCAGGTATTGGGCAACAAGGACTTTCTGCACGGGCGCTTCGCCCTGGTTCGCAGAGGAAAGAAGGCCCTGGGCGCACTTGAGCGTCGGGCCGGCAAGTAGGAACGCAGGAATTAAGGACACTGATGGCAGAAGAACACAATCATTCCCGGAGCGATCGCGGACGGGACCGGGGCGGTTCGCGCCCAGGCGGCTTCCGGTCGGGCGGCCGTCGCTCTTCGGGCTTCCACAAGGGCGGTTCTCACTCGGGCGGGTACCGCTCCGGAGGATATCGTTCGGGAGGTCACCGTTCCGGCAACTTCCACAACCATGACGGCGAAGGCGGCGAAGAGCGTCGTTCCGAGAACAGGAATGGCCAGAGGCCCTTCCGCGGGCGAGGGCACGACCGGTTCGACCGTGACAATCGCGGATACAGGCATGACCGTCAGGATGGTCACAGCGGCTTCCACAGGGATTCCGACCGGGACCGGCATTTCGACAAGCGTGACGACCGCCACGGCCGTCGGCAGGATGGTGACCGTCCACGTCGCGACTTCCATGCCAACGGGAACCGTGGCTACGGGCATCGTGATCATGACAACGACCGCGGTCGGTCGGGATATGGCGAACGTCGTTCCGGACGTGGCTACCAGCGGCATGACCGTGATCATGATCGTGGTCAGGGCTTCCACGGGGACCGCCGCCGGGGTGACGACCGGAGGTTTGGTCGTCGGCAGGATGAGCGGTCCGGCGGGGATCGTCCATGGAACAGCCGCTCCCGTGATGACCGTCCACGCCAGGACCGTTCACGTGGGGACCGTCCCTATGGCAAGCGCTCTTATGGTGACCGTTCTCATGACGACCACCGTCAAGGCGGCTATCGGGGCGACCGTTCCCATGGCAACAGGTATCAGGGCCAGCATGGTCACGACGACCGTCGCCATGACGACCGACGCGGGGCCTATCAGCGTAACCGCCAGAATGGCTATGACCGCGGTCGTCGCAACTCTGACGGAACCATCTCCTACCCCTCGCAGAATCCCTACACGGATCGCCGGCCTGGCGAGCCCAAGATGCCCAAAGGCCTGGAATGGTCCATGCTCTCCAAGGATGATCGCCTGCGCCTGCGCGGGTTGAGCAAGGAGCATGCGGAGAACATCGGCCTGCACATTCTGGCCGCCTACGCGCTGGAGGAGACCGATCCCCAGGGGGCTCTGGCTCATGCCAAGTGGGCTGCCCGGCAGGCCTCGCGGATCGATCTTGCTCGTGAGACGCTGGCCCTGGTGGCTTACCGTCAGGGCGACTACAAGCTGGCCTTGAAGGAGTTCCGCACCGCACACCGCATGAACGGCTATTCTGATTACCTACCCTTCATCGCCGACTGTGAGCGTGGTCTGGGCAATCCCCGCAAGGCCATTGAGGAGGCCACCTCCGAGGAAGGCAGTCAGCTGCAGGGCGAGTCCAAGGCGGAGATGTTCCTGGTTTATGCCGGAGCCTTGGGCGATCTGGGCCTGTGGGACAAGGCCATCGAGACCGTTCAGGCCCTGGTCAAGGCCCGGGGGCTCAGCGGCGACTACCGGATGCGTGCCGTGCAGGCCGAGCAGAACTTCCTCGAACAGGCTGGTCGCAGCCAGGAGGCTCTGGAACTGGAACCCTTGCTGGACCGGCTGGAAGCAGAGTATGCCGACGAGGATGAGGACGAGGACGGCCAGAATGGCGGACAGTCCGAGGAGATCCTGATCGACTATGACCTGGAGCACCTGGATCCGGCCATGATGGAGGATCTCTCCATTGATCCGGATGGCGGTGAGGATGACTCGGATGAGGCTGAAGCTGAGACTGAGGCCGCTGAGTCTGATGTCACTGATGCATCCGATCAGGGTGCCGATGACAGCCTGGTTGAGGAATCTCCAGAATCAGTTGCTTCGGACGATTCAGCGGACTCGACTGACACTGGTGACTCATCCGATTCGACTGATACATCCGACGCAGTTGATTCGACTGGTTCGTCCGACTCAACTGGTTCATCTGAAGTGTCGGAATCTGAAGTGCCGGAATCGTCAGATACTGTGAAGCAACCCGGGGGAGAGTCCTCTCCCCTTGATGCAGAAACTTCGGACGATGGGTCTCAAAGTGACCAGAACGGTAGCGAAGCTGACGTGGCTGTCGCCGATAAATCTGCTGCTGACAACGGTGACGCGACTGTCCAGGCTGCAGGATCCGAGGCAGGCGCTATCGATCATGAACCTGAACAGGCCAAGGATGAGCAGGTCAATGAGTCCGATACGCCTGATGAAGCTAGGACTGAATAGTGACCGTATTCCTCAAAGGAACTGACGACGCTCCGGCAAAGACCTATCATCTGGCACTGCTTGACCTGGATGGGGTGGTCTACCGGGGTGCTGACCCTGTTGAGCATGCGGCCGAGGGCATCGACCGCGCTCAGACGCTCGGCTTGCGCATGGCCTACACCACCAACAATGCATCCCGGTTTCCCCATGTAGTGGCCGATCAGCTGCGCGGGTTCGGTCTGACCCTGGACGATGGCCAGGTCATCACCTCGGCCGTAGTCGCCGCACGAATGCTGCGCCGACACCTGCAGGAGGGCGCCAGAGTGCTGGTCATTGGATCCGATCATCTACGTGATCAGATCCGCCTTAACGGAATGGTGCCGGTAAACAAGGCCGCAGATAAGCCAGAGGCCGTCATTCAGGCCTGGTATCCCGAGCTGAGCTGGCAGGACCTGGCCCAGGCCGCCTTTGCCATTGAAAATGGTGCACGTTACTTCACTACCAACAAGGATCAGACCCTGCCCCGTGAAGGTGGCATGGCACCCGGTAATGGAGCTATGCTCCAACCGGTGATTCTGGCTACTGGAAAGCAGCCGGAGGCTTCGGCCGGTAAGCCGGAATCGGCCATGTATGACGAGGCTCGGCAGCTGTTAGCGGATAGCCAAGAGAAGATCTTTGACGTTGACCGATGCCTGCCTGTGGGTGACCGTCTGGATACCGACATCGAGGCAGCCAACCGGGGTGGGTACGACTCCATGGTCGTCCTGACAGGCGTGGCCCGAACACCTGCCATTCTGACTGCACCTGCCAAGTTGCGGCCTACCTATCTGGCTGAAGACCTGCGCGGCCTGACTGCGCCACAGCCCCAGCCCAACAAGGAGGCAGACCAAACCTGGCACTGCGGCGGCCAAACCGCAAGGGTGGACGATGACGGGCATGTCACCCTGCGCGCTCTTGAGGCAGGTGGCGAACCCCTGTCTGATTTGGATGCTGTGCGAGCCTGTGCCTGTGCGCTCTGGGAGTACCAGGATCGTGGTGGAGACATGGACTCGCTGGATCTGCCCGCCTTTGTCGTAGGGGCATAGCGGGCCATGTCGGAAGAAGCCAAGTCCGGACAGCCCGAAGCGAGCGAATCATCCCAGGAATCCAATCACTACGGGCTACATAGGCAGTCTGGTCAGACCGAGCAGCCTGTAGGGTCTGAGCGTACTGCGCGGTCTTCACATGCAGATGATGAGGATCCGACTGTGTCAGCATCTGAAGAGCCCATGGATAAGCAAGTCATGGCACCTCTTTTGGAACGTTTCCCTGATTTGGCTCAATTGGACGATCTGGACGATGCCCAACAGGTTGAGCTGCTCGGCAAGGTGCTGACCGGGCTCCAGCAGGACCTGAACCAGGAGGGCAAGTGAACGTTGAGGACACGGTCGTCAGCGCTGGGGACGGTCGTCGAAGGACTGTGGCTCACACCCGCGACCGGCTTGACCGTATCCTGTCTGCACAGGGGCTGACGGATTCACGGGCCAGAGCCCAGGCGTTGATTCGGCAGGGCCGAGTTACGGTCAACGATCATCTGGCATCAAAGCCTGCTCAGAGCGTCCAGCCAGGCGATGTGATTCTTCTGGATCCGGGCGATGACTATGCCTCTCGGGGAGCGCTGAAGCTGGAGGGCGCCCTGAGGACTTTTGCGGCGCAGGGGATGCCCGGTCCGCAGGACAGGCTCTGTCTCGATATCGGGGCTTCCACGGGCGGTTTCACTGACGTTCTGCTCAGGCGCGGGGCAAGGCGAGTTATCGCCCTTGATGTGGGCCACGGACAGTTGCTGGAACGGATTGCCGCTGATCCTAGGGTGATTGACAGGAGCGGTGTCAACATACGCGAAGTCCAGCCGGGGGATCTGCCGTATCATCCGGAATATGTGGTTTCGGATGTGTCTTTCATCTCGCTGACCTACGTCATTCCCGTCCTCCCTGCCTTGCTGGCGCCTGCTGCCAACTGCCTGTTGCTGGTCAAGCCCCAGTTCGAGGTCGGACGCAGCCTGCTGGGCCATCATGGCATTGTGACGGACGAGGATCGCAGGCAGGAGGCGTTGGAGCGCGTCTTGGCCTGTGCACGTGAGTATGAATTCGTTGTTCGAGCTACCATGCCATCGCCGATAACCGGAGCCCATGGCAACGTGGAATATCTGCTCTGGCTGTCTTGGTCCCAGTCAGACTGAAGCCCGTGGTTTCCCGCTTCCTGTGCGACACACCAGACTGGACAGAATCCACAATTGCGGTAGTATAAATGAGTTGTCAAAAACGAGTTCCTCGTCAAGATGACATGCGCCAGTAGCCCAACGGATTAGAGCAGCTGACTACGGATCAGCAGGTTGCAGGTTCGAATCCTGTCTGGCGCACCACACGGAAGCCCTACAGCCACAAAGGCTGCGGGGCTTTTCCATTACTCGGCAAGTTTGCTTAAGACTTGATTTTGTGTGACATTTGTGCGACAAAGGTTCCCGCAAAGGAAAAGCCCCGCCGGAGCGGGGCTGATCCGTTGGGATCTGGTTACTGATTGAGATGCTGCATGGCGTAAGCCACTTCTTCGGGGGTAAACTTCGATCCGTACGGGCTGGCGAGCTGATGCTGGATTTCTGCCGGGCTCATGTGCATTTTCTGGTAGTCTTTGGCTGCGGCGAGAGCAGTGGCCTTGTAGTCGGCTTTGAGGTTATCTACGGCGTGCTGGGCGACATTGGGCGTGAATTTATCCTCACTGGTGAGGTCGTAGTAGATGCCCTCCTTGCTCTCGTGTGTTATTTCCAGGTAATGTTTGGCTTTAGCCTGAGCAGCCGCGTTGTCGTCGGCTTGGAGGTTATCTACGGCGTACTGGGCAGCCTCGGGCGTGAATTTATCCTCGCTGGTGAGCTCATCGTAGATGCCCCGCTTGCTCATGTGCATTCTTTTCTGGTAGTGTTTGGCTTCGGCAAGGGCATTGGCGTTGTAGTCGGCTTTGAGATGGTCTACGGCGTACTGGGCGGCCTCGGGCGTGAATTTATCCACGCTGGTGAGCCTATCGTAGATGCCCTGCTTGCTCATGTACAGGAGCTCAGAGAAGTCTTGCGCCTGAGCCAGAGCCGCCTTGTGATTGTCAGGGTCAGGGTTAGCAGGTTTTTTAGGGGCTTTTATAGTTTTCTTCATCTTGTTCAGTTGCTGTGATATGCCGGCTGTCTCGATCTTGGGGACACCGATGGTCAGCTTGATGTTTGATCCTGCGGTTGCGGCAAAAACAAGAATGGCAACGACTGCGATGGCGATCCAGAACCAGACCTTCTTGTAAATCGGCTTTTCCTCGGGTGGCTGCATCCATGGGGGCACGGGTGTCTGTGGGGTCTTTGGAGTCTGTGGGGTCTGTTCAGCGTTGGACATGACTTACCTCTCCCTTCGTCCTCTATGACTACCAGCAGACTACCAGCAAGTCCAGAACTGCTTAGTCAGCTGGAAGGTTCCTGAATTTTCAGGTGTGGCGAACACGAGGTGTAACAAATATGTGGAATACGACAACTTACGCCATATCCGACAATCGTTTGGCACAAGCAATTGTGGCGCTTGTCGGAGATTGCTTAATGAGTCGAAAAGTCAATAACACCAGCTGATGCAACGTTCTGTCATCTCAGGTGGGGAGGATACAGTGGTACAAGTCGCAAAAAAGAAGCTGCCTCTTAATCAGCATGTCAGTAGTTCGAACCCTGTGGCGGCACAGAGTCAAAGCCCCCCCACAGACGCATAGGTTGTGGAGGCTTTTCTCTTGCTTTGATGATTTGTCTGAAACACGATTTTGTGCGACATTTAAGCGACAGAGCCCTCGCAAAGGAAAAGCCCCGCCGGAGCGGGCCGGTCCGTTGGAATCTGGTTACTGTTTGAGGTGCTGCATGGCGTAAGCCGCTTCTTCAGGGGTAAACTTCTCTCCGTACTGGCTGGTGAGTTGCTTCTGGATTTCTGCCGGGCTCATGTGTATTTTCTGGAAATATTTGGCTGCGGCGAGAGCATTGGCCTTGTAGTCGGCTTTGAGGTTATCTACGGCGTACTGGGCGTCCTCAGGCGTGTATTTCTCATCTCTGGTGAGATTGTCGTAGACGCGCTGCTTGCTCAAGTGCAGTATTCTCTCGTCATCTTGGGCTGCGGCGAGGGCATTGGCCTTGTCGTCGGCTTTGAGGTGGTCTATGGCGTACTGGGCGGCCTCGGGCGTGAATTTATCCTCGTTGGTGAGCTGCTCGTAGATGCCCTGCTTGCTCTTGTGCAGAACCTCAGAGTAGTCTTGCGCCTTGGCCAGAGCCGCCTGGTGATCGTCGGGGTTAGGGTTGGCAGGGGTTTCAGTGTCCTTTGGGGTTTTCTTCATCTTGTTCAGTTGCTGTGATATGCCGGCTGTCTCGATCTTGGGGACACCGATGGTCAGCTTGATGTTTGATCCTGCGGTTGCGGCAAAAACAAGAATGGCAACGACTGCGATGACGACCCAGAACCAGACCTTCTTGTAAATCGGCTTTTCCTCCGGTGGCTGCATCCATGGGGGCACAGGTGTCTGTGGGGTCTTTGGAGTCTGTGGGGTCTGTTCAGCGTTGGACATGACTTATCCCTCTTTCTTCATCCTCTATGACTACCAGCAGGCTACCATTTATTCTGTACGATGGTCGTGCCTGTGGGGAGGGGGGGCAGGTTCGTGCTTTGCAGTGCGTCTGGTTCGAATCGGGTATGGGCTGGTAGCCCTGGTTGATTTGGAGGGTGGCGTCGGGTTCGCAGACGATCCGATATTCGAGGGTTTGGCGAGCTTCAGCGCGGTTTCGCGCCTTGTACGGCGTTCCAGGCGCAGACCGTAACGCCTGTTCTAGTAGCGTCGGTGTGCTGCCAGTGGATGGTCGCCGGTCTTGACTGTGTCCAAGCACATAAGCCGCCTTCTTATCCTCTGAGACTTGAAGGAAATCCACAGTCAGAGAGGATAGGTGCTAGGCTTTCCGTCATACGTTGCTCGGCCCTGCGGATGACCACCCAGATGTCCGACACATATAGTCGCAGATCTCATTGACAACTGCTACCTCTATCGGAGGCTTTGCATTTAGCCAGTCCGACATTGCGGATCTTGCATGGCCCAGGGCGTCTGCCACCTTGCCTTGGCTGTATCCGTGTGAGGCGTGGAACCCTCAACCCTACATCAATGTATTTCCGTACAACATCGCCCTGTTGTGAACAGTACTGGTCATGCAAGCACTAACCTGCATTTCTGGTGAGCAGTAGCTGATTCCATTGCGGTAGGCTGACCGATGCGTCATCAACCCTTCCGGTTAGTCATACTTAGAAGCACAGCTATATCACGCAAAGAACCACGAGGAAGGTCAATACAGCTCTAAATGGATGCATGTATATCCGCGGACATCTTATTGATGCCTTACTTTAAATATTGAATTATGATTATCAACTAATTACTTTTTTCTTGTTGGACAAAATTGAACTAAACCTTTTCTACTCGATATCGAAGCATGGTCAATCCCGCAAAGATTCCTGCGCCTATTAGACTAACTGCCGCTAGAATTGCGGTATTCGTAGGACCGACTAAGTCTGATAACCAGCCGGTTAGAGATCCTCCGATAAGATATCCGACCGTACCTACCGCGCCTATAGTGGACATTACAGAAGCTCTATATTCATTGGGGGAGAGAACTTGCTCAAGTAATTCTTCAATTACATTGACAATTGTATAGAATAAAGAAAATACAAAAAAGCTGCAGAAAGCGAAAATCAGAGATTGACCGCTCAATGCAAACGCGCAGAAGGCTATTCCAGAAGCGATGAGGGACATTGGCAAACTTTTTATTGCTGATCGGGTATTTGAGGAAAAAGGTGCAGCTAGTGCTGCTCCGATAAGTGCCCCAATGGATCCAATCGTGTTCAAATACCCGTAAACAGAGTTTGGAGCATGTAACACCGTACGGGTGAAAACAACGAGTAGAGTTTCTTGTAGTCCGAGGCCGAACCAAAGTGCAAGAACAACAATGGACAGGGCAGCAAGAAGTCGTTCCTTTTTGATAAGGTCTAAAACATTTTTTAATCGAATGGTGGTTGAAGAAATTATCCCTTTTAACTTAACCCAGAAGGAAATACTATGACTTTCGCGAAAACCATTGTGTGAATCGACAGCTCGCTTCGAATTATGCTCCTCATGTGAATAGCAACCGTCAAGTGAAGCCGCAATTAAGCTGCCAAAAGCAGCAACCGCAAATGCAGCGACACTGTTGAAATTGGTGAGCAAACCGGCGAGGGCGCCGAGGCGATACCTGCAGCATTGATCATGAAAGATAAAACAGAATTGAGAACTGACAGTTTTGAATCTGAAACTAGTTCAGCAGCTTTTGCATATCGTGCTGGCTTCATAACCGCAGCTATGCTTGTTATAACAAAAGCAAGAATAAATGAAAGAGCAATGTTATGGTTAAATGCGAGCAACAGACAACAAAGAGCTCGTAGCGTTCCGCCCACTGCTAAAACAATCCTGCGATTGTATTTGTCAGCTATACCAGAAAACAGCGGAGCTACAATTAAATTTGGCATAAAGGTAACTAAAAAGAGGGCACTGACCGCCAGCGGAGACGATCCCGAAATATCGTATACATGAATGGTCAGTAAGAGATTAACGATTCCACCGACAAGACTGGTAAAGAAAGCACCAAGCGATAATGTAACCAATGGTTTGTGTCTCAAAACGTCTTTGAGGGCTACGAATGTTGTCGCTGCTTTACTTAACATGTGGCATACATCCTTCGTCTACTTATGGCTCAGTCAGCAGATTGGTTTAAACTTTCAAGGATTTCATCGTGTGGAATTCAAATTTCGTAATAGATAATATTATGCCATCCGTGACTTGTTCATCTTTGATTTCAAAATGGCCAATTTGGGTCTAGTAGAATCCGTGCTTCGGCTCAGTACTGCATTTTATGCTCCACAAGGTTAGGTTCAAGTGCTACGGGGATTGCTTAATTAAATCTTGTCTTCTTGAAAGCGACATGCTGCATCTTTGCGGCATTTATATATCAGATTTCCCATGTTGGTGCTACTGCTCGATATGCGTACAGCTATTAGGTATTCTTCATATATTCGTTCGCAATCGGCAACCACATGAGGGCAATCAGAACTAAAATCCCGGCGATCCCAAGGGTAGTGATTGCGACATTTCGATCCGCGCTCCAACCTATGATTGGGTTGCATGCCATGCCGATCAAGCTTCCTAATGAACTCGCAATATTAAGAACAGTGGAGCGATAATCAGACGGAATCAAACTATTCGCAACTGCCGGAGTTATGGGCCCTCTTCCATTCATGCCCACCACGACAAGCAGGAATCCGATCGCTACGACGATGGCGAAGGAACTGCCATGAGTGCGAAACCAGCTGCCCCGATAGTATAGGCTAAGAAGAGAGCTTTTGATCTTCCCAGGTATACCTCAAGCTTGTTAGAAAGGTAGCTATAATCTTCGGCTAAAATAAGAGCAACGGACGCCAGCAAGCCCCAGTATGACATAGGCAAATTCGTTTGCTCATATAAGGGTTGATTTAACGTATAAACAGCGTTGAAAGCACGAACGAAGCGCTAGATGTAATGCTGGCGGAAGCGAGAACAGGCGTCCTTATCAATACGCTTGCTCCTTTTATCAAATACTACAGAAATGACCTCTTACTTATACTGTGTTTGCGATTGTTCACGGGAATAGAAGGCAGTCTAAGCATGAATAAGAACCCGATGAACGAGACCATAGCGGTTGTATATGCGGGAAACGAGATATTTAGGTGAGCGAGGTATGATCCGCACAATGAGGCAAGCATGCCACTTATGAGTTCCAGTGATTTACAGAAGCCGAAGACCCCTATTGCAAGCTTGTCTGCATCCTTATTAAGAGATTCGTAAACATATGCTTCTAATATGCTTGAGATTAGCGTAATGCTGAAACCACTCATGCTGTAGGACACCGCATATCAAGAAAAGCCCTGTCCTAGTGCATAGATTATGTTTGAAGCAACACTAAGCGTAAACCCCAATATAATCGGCGCTTTTCTGTCGACCTTATCCGCCCAAACACCAGAGGGTACCTCGACTAAGAATATTGAGAGAAGGGGCATGCTTTCCAGCGTGAAAATTTCCGAGTAGTCCAGGCCTCTGGAAGTAAGGAAGACAGCACTTACAGGAGTATAAAAAGTAAGGGCAGAAGAAATTTGGCCACATGCTATCGTGGAAAGACCTTTAGACTCTTTCAGTGCCAATCTTGCAGTTGAACTAGTTCTCATTTTATTATGATTCTCTTTCTTGGGCTGATTGAGAATATAATTTGTCCGGTCACTTTTCCGTATCGTGAGTGTATCCAAAAACGCTCACGGTTGGACCTACGAATGAGTCTGCAATTTCAATCAGGTTTTCTATATTCGCCTTCGTATAAACCCTACACTGTGTGGTAAATACGGAGCGTTGATCCTTCGCCTAATACAATGTCGTTCAATCCAGTTGATTCGCATCAAGATGGCTTCAAGCTCTAGTGACAAAGAGCTACGCTTGGGATGCGTCATAGGAATAGGTGGTTCACTAATGCTGAGGCAATATTCGAAGCAGGGCATGATGCAGATATGGCAGGATCGTAGCTGGCTAAGACTTTTGTATTTGAGACCTTAAGCGGGTTCCGGTTCGACGTGATGTTCTCCGGAATCTTGATCATTGTTCTTCTTATCTGAAGCCGGATGAAGCATGTCATTGAATGGATTTGGTCTTCACTGTAAGTGTTCGTGATGGTTCTTAATGGTTTGTCGGATTGGTGCTTTCTGAACGATGGCACGCAGACGATGAGATGTTCATAGGAGTTGAGAACCGAATATGTTCGAACCGATGCGCGGATCTCCGATATTCCTGAAGGCTTTTCAGCAAGGTCACAGACCTGTGGCAGCTGGGTCAGCCTGGTACGGTCAAGGGATTGACCGTGGGATTGTTAATAACCATCCTGTATTGGATAAAAGTTTGATGTCTGCAATCTTCGAAAAATGATATGCAAATTATTTATCATTTTTCTGGTAAGGCCGTTACCTTTGTGCTCCGAAGTGGTCCTATTATTGCTGGCAAATTCAAAACTATAGATTAGTAGTTGTTGAACTATAGTATTTTAACAATTTTACTTCTTCATACGTCAGCTGTTCGTTTGTGCAAAATCCAGGAGAACGAGAGAGACTTTTGCGTTGCTCAGGTAAACAGACAGTTTAATTTTTTTTTTTGAAGCAGATAAGGATTACCGATAGACAGCATATGACGATTGTCTCTAATCTGAGGTAAAAAATCGTTAACGTAAGTTGATCATTTAGAGCAACTATCCAGATCTCAACCCAGAGATTCAATTAATCTATCAACTTTAGGTGACACCTTGGAATTCTATACAAAACATGTTCGGCAGACCCAAACCATCAATTCTTTTGAGCAAAAATGCCCCCCCCCCCCCCTGTCGCCCGGTACCACGCTTGCGGGGGGGGGGGCAGCAACTGATGGGGAACCCTCACTCATTCCCCGGTCATGCCCTACTTGCAGAATTGGTTCGATACAAGAGGGTAATAATGATTTTGTTAGTCATTTATATCCGTTTATCTACCGTGGTTGATCAAGATTTTAAATAAATTATGACATATACAATTGCTACTATTTGACTGTATCGAATAACACTATGGACGAGCTAATGGTGGAGAAACTAGTAGATTTAGATTAAATAGTCGTAATTTGTATGGATGCTGTCGCTCTAGAGCGAGACGTTCACTCATATAAAGTAATACTAATTGGAGATAAAGGCCTCGGATATTTTCATGGACAATTTATTAAAGAATAGGAACAACAGATTATATCTTTCCTCAGTAGTTACAGATAACTTTGGGAGTTCTTTAATGATGTTTGCGTTACCTCTCATGGTACTGGATATAACAGATAGCGGAATACATCTGTCTTTTATCTCTGCAATCGAAACAATACCGTTCCTTATCTTGGGTCTTCCGATAGGTGCGATAATAGATAGATTAGATGTAAAGAAGATCATTGTCTTTAGTGATTTGATCAGGTTGCTGAGTTATTCGGTTCTTGCTCTCGCATTGGCGTTGAAAATACCGTTAGCATTTATGATTTTTGTCATTTACATAGTTTCGCTTGCAGTAAGTGTTATGAATATTTTAAGTACAGTGTCGGAAATTACTTTTGTTTCATTCTTAGTCAAAAAAGAGGATTTTTCGAAATTAAACAGTACGGTTTACGGAATACAGTATGGTGTCAATTTCGCTTTACCCATACTAGGGGGAGTGCTGTATAAATATTTTCCTCACAGTTTGCTGACTGCAATTTGCGCGGTTTTCTATTTAATTAGCCTATTGCTGGTGAATAATATAATTCTGGTATCCCAGAGCGACCCTTCTGCAAGGTTATCCTCTGTCAAGTACAGTATAAATGTAGTATTCACAGATATAAAGGATGGGGTGCGATACACTGCTAAAATTCGCGCTGTTCTGTACCCTCTTGTGCTTGCCGCCTTGGTTAATATAGCATCGGCTAACTTTCAGAACGATAGTCTGATTGTCTTACGTCAACAAATAGGTCTTTCTTCTGACCAAATTGGTTTGATTTTGTCCATCGCAGCAGTCAGTGCCCTAATTGGAACAGTCGTAGTAAATTGGTTAAATAAAAAAATCGAGTTTGGTAAACTTTTGGTACTGTCGATTATTGCTGGATCTCTATTTCGGACAGTATTTGCATTAAGCACGAATTTAGTAATTTTAGTTTCTTCTATTGCATGCATTGCGATTAATGAGTCGATTCTCAATATCAGTATAATCACGAATCGACAGAATGAAGTTGGGCAAGAATATCTTGGTAGGGTCACGAGTATATACAAGGCAGTGCTAATCGGTGTGAATTCTATAGGCTATTTACTTGGCGGATTTGTTGCCAATAAGATAGGTTCAAGATTAGGTATCGGAATATCAGCGGTTGAACTTTTCGTAGTCTCAATAGTAGGTATACTGTTGATGACTTTTGTGAGGGTGCATAACGATTAGTTTCACCTTGAAAGATATCCATGAGGACTTTATCGTTAAAGAGAATAGTTATATCTGAGATAGGGGCGGGATGCTTTGATAAAGCTATCGATCCAATTTCCACGGAGTTTTCAGGGCATGCTATAGTGCATCGACCTACAAAGCGACAGTTTTCTAAAACAAATGCAGCTCAGGGGCTGCTTTGCGTGCGTCGTTGACTACTGCTTTGACTGGGGCTTCATTGATAGCCAGCTTCTTGAGTGCAATTTTGGCGCATGGATTTGGGGTTCGTTAGCTTCTTACGTATGCCAGTGGAGCAGTGAGTAAGCCATTGCTTTTGACGCGTTGTATTACCGTGTGTACACCTCGTATAGCTCTTATATTTTTCATATATTCTTTTGATGTCTGTGTATGTTATTTATGCACTAACGGGCGCACTTCGCTGGGGGTCTGTTGTATTTTACCTTCTGCCATTTGGTTGATCGGCAATTCACTTAACGATACGTGTGGCAGTTAAATACTATAGGTAACGTGTAATCAGGTGATCAGCAGACGCTCAAAGTACTCAATGTATCATTGATTTATGCTGTAGGTGGTTCTTCGGTTTGTAAGAGAAGAACCATCTTCCAGTTAAATATATATTGAAATAATGATGACTAGTCTGCTTTGCGGCTCACTAGCAGTGAACCGGTGTCGGTGATGGCGATGAGTGGTGTGAACAGGGCCATCGTATCGATTGCCAGCTTGTGGTTTTCCGGTGTGGATCCAGCGCAGGCATCTGCTGCCAATCGAACGGCGATACCTTGGTCTGCAGCCGCCAAGGCGGTCTGCAACACACAGGCATCGGTGGCGACACCGCACAGGGCTATCTTCTGGGATCCCTTTATTGCCGCCTGCAATTCCGGCCCCCACTTGCCGAAAGTGCTGAGCGAGACAATTGGATGCCCCTTGGCGAGCTCGGCGGTCTCTGGTGTGAGGTCATACATGGGATCGTCGGAGGGGACCTGGAATTCCGGCCATTCGTTCATATATTCCACCCATACGCCTTTTGGCGGCTGCGGCGCAATGTATCTGGTGTAAGCAACGCGGTCGCCGTATGCCTTGGCGAGACGGATGTAGTTCTTGTTGGTCTGATAGTAGGTGCCGTCGGAGCATGCCCAACGGGACCACTCGTTGTGGGCGAATACCTCCTGGCGGTCAATCACCACCAGCCATTCATCATCGTTGATCATGACAATTTCCTTTCCTGTAGTGGAGTATGGAGCGCATCCTTCTGCGCCCCTTGTGATTTCAGTCGGTGCTCTCCTGACGACGGATATCGCCCTTCTGGAAGAGGAGCGTTCCGAGGAATCCGACAGCCAGGGCTACGATGACACCCAGGTTTGCTGCTGCCCAGGTCCCGTCCTTACCTCCGATGGGGCCCAGTAGGTATCCCTGCCAGCTGAGCCAGTTGGCGGAAGAGTTCACCACTAGTCCCCAGCCAAGGAAGGTGGCGATGGCAAGGATGGCGAAAGCGGTGATGTTCCAGGAACCATATCGTCCCTCGGATTGATAGAGGTCGGTGGTGTCATAGTCCTTCCGGCGAAGCAGGATGTCGGCTACGAACATGCCCGCCCAGGCGGCCATGGGTACGCCGAGCGTAATCAGGAAGCCTTGGAAGGGGCCGATGAATGTGGAGGAGAAGAAGGTTACATAGACTACTCCGATTACGGTCAGCACGGCGGTGATGGCCGCTGCGAGTGTCCGCGGGAGCTTGATGCCGAAGGAGAGCAGGGCCAGACCATTGGAGTAGTTGTCCATGATGGCCCCAGCTATCAACCCCAGCACCGCAACGATGGTGAATGGAACCAGATACCAGGTCGGCAATATGCTAGCCATGGCTCCGATGGGGTCGTTGCCCACGTTTTCGGCCAGGCCTTTGTTGGAGACGGCCAGGAGCAGGCCGTAGACGATAAGGAAGATATTGGCGATGGAGGCGCTGAAGGTGGTCCAGACAACGATTCCGGTGTTGGAGGCGCTGTGGGGCAGGTATCGCGAGTAGTCCGCTGCGATGTTGACCCATCCCAGGCCAAAGCCTGTCATCACGAAGAAGCAGCAGCCCAGCATGGCTGGCAAGGAACCGGAGTGGGCGGATGAGATGGCGGAGAAGTCGATATTGCCCCAACCGATGATGAAGAAGCCTGCAATTACAATCGCGGTGACGATGGTGATGATCTGTTGGAGGCGCATGATCAGGTCGTAGCCGTAAATGCCGGCAACCACAACCAGCCCGATGATTACCAAGGTAGAGATTATTTTCGGACTTGCGCCGGATCCCCAGCCGAGTTTTTCGATGGTCGAAGACGCTGCCAGTACGGCCGTGGTCGTTAGGGATATCTCCCACCCTAGTGTGGCTATCCAAGACATGGCGGCCGGCACTTTTGCACCTTCCACGCCGAAAATGGCTCGGGTGAGGACCATGGTCGGGGCGTTGCCGCGCTTGCCTGCGATGGAGATGATGCCAACAAGCAGGAATGAGATGACGACACCGGCAACGGTGGTTAATGTGGCCTGCCAGAAGGAGATGCCGAATCCCAGTGCCCAGGCGCCATAGGACATGGCCAGTACTGAGATGTTGGCGGAGAACCATGGCCAGAAGAGACTTGATGGCTTGCCCTTACGCTCAGACTCGGCAATGGTGTCGATGCCTTGGGCCTCAACGCTCAGGGCTGAGCCTTTGCCGGTTCCTTCTTTGGATGCATTGTGCTCATTCATGTTGATTCCTTATATCTTGTGGTGTTCGTTGACGGATTGTCTGACGAACGCCATGCTGGTGTTGATAAAGTCTTGGATTTCCTGTGGTGTGGGCGGGTGGCCGGATCGGCTTTTGTTACAGACAAGGCTGCGACCGGTTTGGCGTAGGGGTTTGTTTCGGGTCGGGGAACCACTTGGATGGTTTAGTGCAGAGCACCTATGGCAGTCGCCTGCCTTTTGGTATCCAGAGGGATGAGGAGGGGAATCCAAGGATGTCTCGGACCTGGCTGCCCTGACAGAGCCAGGAACCGTAAGGACCGATCTACACGATCAGAGTCGAGTCAAGGGTTTGGCATAGTTGCGGGAAGGCAACTGTGCCGCCATCTTTTGTTTCGCCTGTATCAGCCGGTTATTCCATACCAACTTTCTACGCGATGATCGGTACTTCACCATGGCTGGAAGACCAGATGGGGGAGTAGCCCACCAGGGCCTGCAGAGCCGTATCCTCAGCCTGACTGAGCATGGGTGAGGCATCGAAAATCGTTGTGAGCTGTCTTGGGCTCGGATGAGACCTAAGGAATCTGAGCAACGCCTGGGCACTACGGTGCACCAAATGGTGCCTCGTGCTATGCCCGACTTTTGGGCAAGTTGTTGTTTCAAGGCGAGTCGATCACCGTTCAGCGGTTCACCTGCTTCAACTCGTTTGGCGAGATAGTCCGCCACACCCTGCGATTCGAGCTGGCGACCACTGTCGACCGGTCTGGACATCCGTGTCATGTCTTCAGTATTGTACAGGTTTATTTGCATGTTGGTTCCGGTTTAGTGAAGAGGGACTTCTGAAAAGTGTGCTCGTTGTTGTCTGAGGCTGGCGCGCCACATTCTCTGTAAATACTGTATGGGAAAGATGAAACTCAACGAAGGAGTACAAAGTGACCATGCCCGGTACCTTTATAGAGTCTCATCGATATCCGCAACGTGCTTTGCTCCAGGACCTCGTCTTGCCCGATGGAACGACCTTGCCGCAGGTGGAGTGGGAGGACAACTGTTGCGGTCCGGCATGTGTCCAGTCGATTTTGGATGCCAAAGGACTTCCTGTACCGACTCTCGACACCTTGTTTGCTAAGGAGATTGAGAGCGGATCCTACGATGTCGCCAAAGGGTGGATATTGAGGGGGCTTCTTGAATTGGGACGTTCCTATTGCTTGGATGGTGAGGTTTCCCCTGAAGCCCCAATCGGTTTTCTGGAAAGTCTACCCGCAGTCCACGTTGCTCATATAGTCTCTGTATTTTGCAACTTACGGCCACTTGGTCGTATTTCGCGGCACTCGAGTGTCTAGCACAGAAGGTGAAGTCTGCTGCTGCGATGATCCTTCAACCCAGGGAGCCACTGTCGATGAAGTGGAACGGACTAGATTTTGGTCAAGTTTCTCCGGTCGTGCACTCATCTTGAAAAGGGCGAAAGCCTGGCAGGGGCTGCGTTCGGTTATCGAGAATAAAGGTTAAGAAGCATATCTTGTTACTCGAAGACCCATCCAGTTTCTTTGACATTGCCAATGTCTATCCGCATAGGAATTCTGAACGATACCTGGTCCAGGGCCTGAAGAAGTAGGGAAGTAGGACGGGAGCGCCGTTGCCACCAAAGTCTTCTTTCTCCCCGTCGAATCACTCCAACTAGCGCGTGCATTCCCGTTAGCCTATCATGCAGCAAATCGACCATAGCCTGGATTGTTTGACAGTAGACTACGTAGTTCTAAATCAGTCAACGCTGGGAATACCTCATATCATCGAAGTGAATGTGGATGCTCTGCACAATCTGGTGAAAGCGGGAAAAGTACGTTACCTGGGAGCAAGCGCCATGTACGCCTGAAATTCTGGAAATAACGATTCGTGGCGGCAAGCCGCGGATGGGCTCCTCAGTTTCGATGCGGAGCCATATGGACTTGATCTATATGTGAGGAGGAACGTGATCTGGTTCCCCACTGCCAGGACGGGAACATCACCATCGCTCCATACAGCTCCTCTGCCTGGACGCCAAAATCGGACAATGGTCTCAGCTAGGGGAACGTTCATAAAGTCATAGTCCTCGGGTCTGTGACCGTCTACTTGACTTTCGCAACTGCGGAAGCTTCGATTGCGGCGAGACTAACGAACACGGTTGCAGTGCTCGCGCCAAGTGATTGGAGCGATCCCGGTTTCCCTGGTGAAAGCCGCGCTGAATGAACTGGGACGCGTATATCCGACCCGCCTGCCAATCCGGGCAATGTCTTCCGTGGTTGACGAGAGAAGGAGGCGGGCCTGGTCCATTCTTTGCTCTCTAATGTACCTGGCCAGACTTGTGCCGGTCTGATGTCTGAAGGCAAGGCATAAACGTGTGCGTCCTACATACAGGGATTGGGCTATCTGATCGATGGAGAGGTCGCCGCCCAGATGGGATTGGATGTGGGTTTTGACCTGCTGGACCAGGTCGTGGTCGTGTGATGATTCGTGGCTTTGTTCAGGGGCAGAGGAAGCCTGGGCCAACATTGCCATGAGGAGGTCGATGTGTGCTTTGATGAGGAAGTCCGTCTGGCCCGGCCTTCCGGGGGACAACTTTGACATGGCGGTTAAAGCGGCCAGGGCAATATCGGATGGCCAGGGTTGGCGGAAGGCGTCAAAGAGTCCCTTGACCTGGCTAGGCCATTGGTTTTCCAGCTCCATGAAATAGCCGGGCAGGATGCAGATGCTCCGGGTCCGCGAGCGAGAGCCTGCCGGTATGCGGTTGGTGACCGATCCCGCCTGCTGGATTAGGGAGACCATATTGCCCTCCTGCTTTGTACATGGCTGCAACCCATAAGGAGCGGGGTTGGCTGCCGGGCTTTCATCCAGGGTCAGGCAGGCATAGTCGGTCATGGCGTACTCGTTAAAGTTCATTTCGCGCAGGAAGGTGATGTCGTGCCATATGACCAGGCAATGAGGACCCGCTGGATTGGCTTGGAATCTTCCCTGACAGATGTCGCCATTGACCTGCCCTTCCAATCCTCCCGATCGGTGATGGAGTTCCATGCCGAGTTGCTCCGCCTGGGGGCGATAGAGGGTCTGAATCTCGCGGGATTCGGAGTATATCGTGTGGTCTGTCATGGCTCACCTGGTTTCATCCTGCCGTCTTTATGGCGATCTCGGCGGACTTTCGTTTTCGTTCGCACCTTTTATGGATTCATCCGTCGCTCTGTGACGGTCTTCCGGGCATTGACTTCTCAGATTACGTTCGATGGCAGCGGACGACAAGGGTTTTGGATGAAAATCAGGAGGAAAGAGATGACCACAGACCAGTCGGATTCGGGAAGCAAGCCGAATCCTGTAGAAGGCAGGGCACAGGGCGGGGGAGGTGCGTCTGACCGGGAGAGGTCGCATGGGCGTAGTTCCTTAATGCAATTGCTTGATTTCGCCGGCCCTCGTAAGGTGTGCTCCTATCTCGGCTGTGGTCTGTCCGCCCTCTCCACGATTGCTGGCCTTGGACCCTACATCTGCATATGGCTGGCGGTAAAAGACCTCCTCGCCGTTGCTCCGGGGTGGTCTCAGGCTACGGAAATCGCCATTTATGGATGGCTGGGATTCGGGTTTGCGGCGGCTTCCGTCGTTCTGTACTGTGCAGGGCTGCTGATGACGCATCTGGCGGCTTTCCGGAGCGCATCCAACATGCGCAAAGCGGCCATAGGCCACCTGCTGAGCCTTCCCTTGGGGTATTTCGACCTCCATGCCTCCGGCGAGCTGCGTCGCACCATTGATGGCTCGGCGGGTGATACCGAGAATCTTCTCGCCCATATCCTCCCCGACGCGGCTGGCTCCTTCGCCATGATTCTAGGCATGCCGATACTGATGCTGGTCTTCGACTGGCGTATGGGCCTGTCCTGCCTTTTTCCCATTCTGATAGCCCTGGTCTGTATCCGTGCCATGATGAACGATCAGGGACAGTCCTTTATGACGGAATACCAGGATGCGTTGGTGCGGATGTCGAAGACCGGGACCGAATATGTCCGTGGTATTCCGGTCGTCAAGGTCTTCCAACAGACGGTGTACTCCTTCAAGGCGTTCCATGAGGCCATCGAGCATTACAGCCGAATAGCCAGGAACTATGCCATGCAAATCTGCCACCTGCCCCAGACCATTCAGATGACGGCCCTGAACGGGACCGTGATCTTCCTGATTCCTGTGGCCATCCTGCTGGCTTCGGGGCAGAGTGACTTCACCTCTTTTGTGGCCGATTTCGCCTTCTACGCCGTCTTCTCGGGCATGGTCCCCACGGCCATGACCTGTCTGCAGTTCTCCAGTGAGTCCTTCAGCAAGGCCGACGATGCCTTGGACAGGATTGCCGGCGTGCTCAGCAGTGATCCTCTGACGGTAGCTGACGAACCGGAACGCCCGAAGTCAGCAGATGCTTCCCTGGAACAGGCGTCATATACCTATCCAGGTGCTGATCTCCCGGCACTGGATCGGATTGACTTCAAGGTGCCGGAGGGTGGAATGGTCGCTCTGGTCGGTCCCTCGGGAGGCGGCAAATCGACCTGTGCCAGTCTGTTGCCACGTTTTTGGGATGTGGATTCGGGCAGGGTCGCTGTGGGCGGCATTGATGTCAGATCCATCGATCCACATGATCTGATGGGGCAGGTCGCCTTTGTCTTCCAGACCAACAGGCTCTTTTCGACCACCCTCCTGGAGAACGTTCGCGCAGCCAGACCGGACGCCGCTCCTGAGCAGGTTATGGAGGCATTGAGAGCGGCCCAATGCATGGACATCGTTGACAAGCTTCCCGAGGGGCTGGATACCATGCTCGGTTCGGGAGGAACCTATCTTTCCGGGGGAGAGGTCCAGCGTGTGGCCCTGGCCAGGGCGATCCTCAAGGAGTCTCCCATTGTGGTCCTGGATGAGGCGACTGCTTTTGCCGATCCCGAGAATGAATTCTTGATACAGAAGGCGCTGACCAAATTGACACGCGGCGAAGGGGGCCGACGGCGAACCGTTCTCATGATCGCCCACCGTCTATCGACTGTGGCTCATGTCGATCGAATCCTGGTATTGGATGGGGGCCACCTGGTAGAGCAGGGCACTCATCGCCAGCTTCTTGACGTACAGGGTACCTATGCCCGTATCTGGTCTGATTACGAACGGGCGGTCTCCTGGAAGGTCGACAATTCTCCGAAGGCTGCCGCCGGAGCGGGTCAAAATCCCGCAGGCCCCATTGCGGGTGAGAAGCACGTCGTTCCCGGTACAGGGCCATTCGTTGCGGACTCGTCTACCGGTGATTCCGCCATCCAGAGGGAAGGAGGTGAGGCATAAGTGCTCGCCTCATTCAAGAAGAAGTACGCACTGTCCGACCAAGGCATGAAGATCGTGGTTCTGGGAACGCTGTGGACCACGCTGACCAATCTGATCATCATGGCGGGAACCGCCTTCCTTCTGTTGGTCATGAACGTTTTTGTCGAGCACCTGACGGCAGGGGCACCCCTGCCGGAGATCTTGCCCTACCTGGCTGGTCTCCTGGCTTTTGCCTTGCTTCTCTTCGGCTCCTCCTGGTTCCAGTACAGTTATTCCTACGGTGCGGTTTTCAGTCAGACCGGAACCCAGCGGATCGACCTGGCCGAGAGACTGCGCAAACTGCCGCTCTCATTTTTCGGGCGGCGTGACCTGGCTGATCTGACCGATACAATTCTGGGTGACGTGGCCACCATGGAACATGCCTACGCCCATGCGCTGAGCCAGCTCTATGGCGTAGTCGTTTCATCCGTCCTGATATTCCTGTCGCTTCTGCCCATCAATTGGGCTCTTGACCTGGCTGCATTCTGGAGTGTGCCAGTGGCCTTCGCTATCATCTTTGCCACTCGACGATTCGTTGAAGCCTCGTCACGGCGCACGAGGCAGGCCCAGGTTCGGGTCAGTGATGGCATTCAGGAGGCACTTGACTGCGTTAGGGAGATTCACGCCACCAACCAGGAAGACAGGTATCTGGACAGGCTCTTCTCGATCATCGATGACACCGAAGCCATTACAGTCCGAACCGAGTTGACCAATGGCCTCATATTGAACTCCGCCATGGTGGTTTTGAGGTTGGGTGTGGCAACGACCTTCCTGGTGGCTGCCGGGTTGATCATTGAGGGCAGGATCGACTTCATGGTCATGTTTCTTTTCCTCCTGATGGTCTCACGGATCTATTCCCCGTTTGATCAGGCGCTGATGCTGGTTTCTGAGCTCTTCCAGTCCCAGAGTTCGGCCCGGCGGATTCGCTCTATCACCGAGGAACCTGTAGTCGAGGGGAGTACGGAATTTCATCCCGATGGGCACGATATCGTCTTCGACCACGTTGCCTTCTCCTATCCCGGCCTTGCTGGTAAGGCGGCAGGTGAGCCGGTTCTTGAAGATGTTGGTTTCACTGCCAAGGAGGGGGAGATTACGGCCCTGGTCGGCCCTTCGGGTTCCGGGAAATCGACCTGTGCTCGGCTGGCGGCTCGCTTCTGGGATGCTGCTGCAGGCTCCATCACCGTAGGAGGAGTGGATGTGAGCCAAGTGGATCCGGAGGTTCTTCTGCGCGACTATGCCGTGGTTTTCCAGGACGTGATGCTCTTTGATGACACGGTCATGGGCAATATTCGGATGGGTCGGAACGGTGCAACTGATGAGGAAGTGTTGGCTGCAGCCAGGGCCGCCAACTGCGACCAGTTCGTCTCGTGCCTGCCACAGGGGTACCAGACGAAGATTGGTGAAAACGGCTCCAGACTTTCCGGGGGCGAGCGGCAACGAATCTCCATTGCCAGAGCCATCCTCAAGAATGCACCGATTGTCTTGCTTGACGAGGCTACCTCCTCCCTGGATGTGGAGAACGAGACGCAGGTGCAGGAAGCCCTGTCACAACTGCTGGTGGGGAAGACCGTCATGGTCATTGCCCACCGGATGCGCACTGTCGAGCAGGCTGACAAGATTGTGGTTCTGGGCCATGGGCGCGTGGTCGAGCAAGGTTCCCCGCAGGAGCTCATGGCCGCAGATGGTGAATTTGCGCGGATGGTTCGTTTGCAGGCAGAGAGCGCAGACTGGTCCTTGTAGAGAGGGCTTGGACCGACTCTTGGTATCGCCAAATGGCAGAGAAGGGCAGCACTACATCATAGGCAGTCAGAATATTTCCGAACAAACTGAGGAACGAGTGGCTGAATTCGAGATTTCATTCCAAAATTGATTGTTCCTAAGACTGTTCCGAGTAAGCTTGAACTGTTTGCATTTATATTGCTGACTTCTATCAACGCGTAGTATAAAGTTTTAATTTATAAGTTTTAGTGTAAGCTCACATGCTTCACAAGGAGGTGGCTTTACAGAGAGAATTGGATTTGATTGAGCCTCTTCTGCCGCTCGAAACAAGTCATGAAATTTGATCAGCATCATCAAGGGTAAGTATCACTGGATATTCAAGCAGCTCGGACATGTCGAAATTAGCCTGGTGGCGTCTGCGAAAGGTGGCACGGTGAGACGCTTTATGGATAGATCGATACTGAGGCTCAACAATCGCCTGGAGTTGGTCTTTCTGTATTTGGGCTGCTTTCTATTGGCTGGGTTTTTCGTGTATTTGAAACACCAGGCGGATGATTCGGAAGTGTTGATGAGTTACATCAAATTCATGATCGAAAAACGGCGCGCTTTCGTTCTGGGGTTTTCTGCGTTTGTGTTGGTGTTTCTTTATCAATTGGTGACAAAAGCCAGAACTGAGGTCAGATGCCGGGTACTGGTGGGAGATACGTTGAGGCAGATAAAACTCCGGTATCTTGTCGAATGCCTGATATTGCTCGGCATTTCTTTCTTGCTTTCGACTGTGGGCCATCTGCTGTTGGGCTTCGAGATAGTCGATAGCTTCTCTGTGCTCTTGGCCCTGGCCGCATACGTACTGTTGAGCGCTGCGTTCTTGGGGGCAAGATGAAGGTTTTCCGCTTCTTTCTGACTCGTGTATTTCTCAGGAAACCAATCTTTGCCATAGGTGCGCTGGTCTTGTTCTTGATGGCCAACTACATGGCATTCCTGACAGCTCATAGTGTTTTGTCCACGCGTGAGGGATACCAGCAAATGGCGCATTTTGACAAGGAGGGAACATTCGTAGCGAACCTGGATCCGAATTCAGATTTTGGTAACAAGGACATCTCAAAAGCATCGATTCAGAAAGTCTACGATCGTCTGGACAGCCGATATCACTACGCGCTCTATACGGACGGAATGATGACCAATCTGGCCAATGGTTGCGGGGTTAAGGTTCCAGTGAGTTATATGAATCAGCGATATAACGACCTGGATGGGTTTCCCATTGCTCAAGGAAGCGGGTTGACGTTTGATTACAGCCTGGTGCGGAACGATGCCATTCCCGTGTTGGTGGGCGAGGGACTGGCCGACGACTATCCGCTTGGCACGCAATTCAAGATGTATGACCCTGCCCTGCTGCGAGAAGTAAGGGTGAAGGTCGTCGGTGTCATCGCCGAGAACTCGGTGCGTTCAAACTTCTACGCGCTTAATTCGAAGAAGTACTACAATTTTTCAGTAGTTGTGCCCGTCACCACGGCTTTCATCAAACAGGCTGATGTCAGTTTTAATATCAACGCGCTCAACGATCTCGTTCTATCTGATACCGATCGTGCGGACGTGTCCGAATTGGGCGATTACATAGACAAGACGATTGGGGCCAAGTTCAACCTTTACAGTTATCAGGACAACATTGACTATTACAACGAATATTTGTTCTCTTCTTTGCGTTTTCTGACCGTGGCTTCCGGTGTACTGCTTATTCTCATCGTTTTGCTGTCTGTCTGGAGTGCACTGATCAGTGTGCGGGTAATGATGCGTGATTTCACGATCAACCTCATGGTGGGGCTGAGCTATGGCAGACTTCGTCGGCTTTTCTACGCATATTATGCGGGTCTTTCCTTAATTGCATTGCTTGCCGTTTTGGCTATGGCAGCTTATTCGCGGCATAGCTACTGGCGAAGGAAGGATGCATTCTTAATGACCTATGGCTTGTGGGGAATGATCAGGATGGACTGGCTGGCCTTACTTGTCGCGTCGCTGTTCGATTTTCTTCTGGTTGCTATGCTCGCTCAATTGATCACCTGGAGGCTCAGGCGTGTTCCTATCTCATTGGGGGTGCTGCAATAATGGACAAGGTCATCGATCTCAACCTGGATCATAAAACATACAGGAAGGGCTCATCTTCAGTCACTCTTCTTGAACATTTCTCGCTGACGGTCGCCAAGGGCGAGAAGGTCGCAATCGTTGGAGAGTCCGGCGTTGGCAAGAGCACATTGCTGAACATCCTCGGTCTGCTCGATACACGCTATGAAGGCTCTTACAGGCTGCTGGGCAGATCCGCGCGCACGCTGTCGGACCTCGAATCGGCCGCATGGAGGAATGAGAAAATCGGATTCGTCCTGCAGGAATCAGCACTTATCAGCTCCTTGAGCATAGAGGACAACATCAAGCTGCCCCTGCTTTACGCGCGGAAACCGCGCAAGGGGGATTCTCGAAGATTCGACCAGGTGGTGGACTCTTTAGGCATCGGGTCGATACTGAGCAAAAAACCGCTTGAATGCTCCGGAGGGGAAAAATCAAGAGCAGTCTTCGCGCGGGCCGTCATAATGAACCCCGAGGTTGTTCTCGCCGATGAGCCCACTGCCTCACTTGATTCAGAGAACCGGTCGAGGATCATCGCCCTGCTCTTTGCCCTGAACCGCGATTCGGGATCCACAATTGTCACCGTTACCCATGATGCCTCACTGGCTGACCAACATGATCGAATCATCAAACTTCAACGAAAGGTCTAGAATATGGGTTTCTGGATTATGGTATTCGAGGCTTTTCTCGGGCTGGTGCTTCTAATTCCGGGAGTCGTTCGGGGCAAGAATGACAAGCGCTGGTTTGCGCTGTGCATATTGGGCGTAGCATGCCTGGCGTTCGCCGTTTGGCTTGCCATATGAGCAGCCGGTGAAACAATAAGACTCACATTTGGCGACCGTACAGATTCTTGTCATAGTAGGCGCATCAGTATTGCCCAATCTGCTTTCGTTCAGGGATGTTGGTCTAGTTTTTGTCCTGTCCTTATTGGGCCTGGTCATGTTCCTTTATTAAGCATGTATAACAGTTGAACTGTCAAAGTGAGTCGTAAGTTATCTATGCCGCCAGCCATAAGACGGTTGGAGGGCTGAACTAGGTTTTTCTCTTAGTTATTTGTCCATGTCTGAGACTGCAACACCATACTCCGTTGATCTGATTCGAGTCGTCCACGCTACACTCATCGCTTGGGGCGATTTCTTCAGATATGAATCTGATCTTGCCGCCAGCCGGGCGGCGGGGGCCGCTATCATGAGAGCCGGAACAGGATCGAGCGGGTCCTTCGGATTGGGGCCCGATGAAGGAATGCGTACATGGCGGATATGGTTGACAATCACAATGACGATGAAGGCCCGGACCTGGGCAGGACCTACCACAGCGGTCCGGTCATCATGCGCGGGCCCATGATTCCCGAGGCGGACGCCAACGCTGGTTTGCTCTCATCGGGCGGTGATACGGACTGGCTGCATATGGACCCCTGGCGGGTGCTGCGCATCCAGGCTGAGTTCGTCGACGGGTTCGGTGCATTGGCGGAGCTGGGGCCGGCAGCCGCCATCTTCGGTTCGGCACGGACCGGCAGGGAGGATCCCAACTATACTGCTGCTCGCAAGATGGGCGGCGACTTGGCCAAGGCCGGTATGGCAGTCATTACCGGGGGAGGGCCTGGCATCATGGAGGCGGCCAACAAGGGCGCCGCTGAGGTCGGTGGCAAGTCCGTCGGCCTGGGCATCGAATTGCCCATGGAGCAGGGACTGAACCGCTGGGTGAATCTGGGCATCACCTTCCGCTACTTCTTCGTGCGCAAGATGATGTTCATGAAATACTCCTCGGGCATCATCGTCTGCCCCGGTGGGTTCGGCACCCTGGACGAGATGTTCGAGGTGCTGACCCTGGTCCAAACCCATAAGGCACCCAGCATGCCCATCGTCCTCTTCGACAGGGCCTACTGGCAGGGGCTCTTCGATTGGATCTCAGACACGGTGAGGCAGCGGGGCATGATCTCTGATCTGGACCCCGATCTGGTCATCCGCACTGATGATCCCGAAGAGGCTGTCCAGGCTATCCTGCGTCACCGTGCCTGAAAATTAGGCGAGCGGCAGTCAGCGGGCGCGGGTGGCCATGATCATGCCCGTGCCGATGGGCAGCAGGCAGGATTCCCAGGCATTGTCTTTGCTTATGTCTTCCATGATGGTGCGTAAGGTGGTCGTTTTCTCGGATCTATTGGCCGGGTTGAGCACGCCGCCCTTGTCAGGCTCGTCCAGCAGATCGAAGGCATCGGTAAAGATCAGCTGTCCCCGGTCCTTGAGCAGGCGCGGGGCCTGGTCCATAACCTGTTGGTAGTTGTCCCCATTGCCCGAGACGACGATAAGGTCGTAGTCGCTGGGGTTGAGCCTGGGAAAGTAGGTTCGGGCAGCCGCGTTGACCGCCCGCAGCCTCATGCCGGGGTGGGCTTTCTCCATTCCCGCGAATATTTTTTTGACCAGAGAAGTGCCTTGGGCTGTGGAGTCGACGGCCGTGAATTGACCATGGCCATGCAGGCCTGTCATCAGGCGCAGGGCTTCGACTACGGAGCCGTTGCCGACCAAGATGATGGATGCCGGAGCGTTCCGGCCGGCCAAGAACTGCAGAAAGGCGCCTTGAGACCGGGAACACTGGGCGAATCCGGCCTCCGAAGCCTTGTCTCGCAAGGTCTGCAACTTGTCGGATTCGACGTTCAGAGCGCTTGCCTCGGCGAATTCCCATCCTTTGGCGATGTTGTTGTACGAGGTTTTGTCCATGCTAACCATGGTAACGACTAGAGGGCACAAGCCTGTCGCCAGCTCTTGCTGACCCGTGTGCGCATGAGTCTGACTACTCCTTGACGGCTTCGACCAGCTTCCACATCTCTTCACCCACGTCGATGCCTCTGGGGCAGGGTCGGGTGCAGGCCCGTATGGACTGGCATGCCTGGATTCCGTCCACCTGGTCGATGGCCTCAAGGCGTTCCTTCCGATGACTGTCGCGGGAATCGTTGATGAATCGAGCCGCTGCTATCATGGCCGCAGGGCCGGCAAATGCCTCACCACCCGCATAAATAGGACATGCCCCCTGGCAGAGCCCGCAGGCGATGCAGGTGCTGAGCAGTTCGTACCGGGCCAGCTCTTCTGGAGTTTGCCGGTACTCTGACGCTGGTTCTGCGCCGGCTGCCTTTGCCTGGTCTGCTTGGCTGCTATCAGCAGAGGAATCATCATGGGCCAGATAAGGTTTGAAGCGTCGAATCTGCTCAAACATGGCGTCGGTGTCCACGATCAGGTCTCTGAGCGGGGTGAAGCCAGGAAGTGGGCGGATCTCTACTACTGAAGATTCTGTAAGACCTGATGTTTCTGTAGGATGCGAGGTGTCTGTAAGGCCTTTAGCTTTTGTGACGGCTGCGGTTTCTGCAGGATCTTTAGCCGAGAAGTCTGTGGCCGTAGAGTCTGAGATTGAATCCGAATGCGATGCCGACATGGATACGGCCGTTGCGGTGGTCGCTGTGCCGGTGCGACGGAAGGCTGGAGGCTTCTGAGCCTGCGGATTTCCAGTAGCTACCCCGGGTGTGGTGTATGCGTTCGGCATGGTTTTGGATGCGGCAAGGCAGTCGGCGATGGTGGCTGTGCAGAGCAGATCCGGACGGCCGTTGATGAGCACGGCATCCGATCCGCACATGCCATGTCCGCAGGAATACCGGAAGTTCAGTGTGGGGTCCACCTCCCGCTTGATCTGCAGAAGGGCATCCAGAACAGTGCGCTGTGGGGCAATGCGGATCGTGTACTCCTGCGTCCAGCGGCGGCCTCGGGCCCGTCGGTTGCCAGCTGTGGCAAAGGGGTTGCTCTTGGCGAATGGGTTGGTTCGTGCCGGACGCTCTGATTTGGGTCGTGGGGTGAACCGGGCTATTCGGAAGGTCACCGGACGGGGATCGCGGCCCGGTGCGGATGCCTCGGATCCGTCTGAGCCGGTGGACTGTGATGTCACGGTTGCTCCTGTCCTTGCTCGGGATATGGCCCGATGCCCATTGATATGCGCGGACTCCATCCTAATCCCTGACTGACCTGGATAGGTCTCGATTAGGTGCTTGTCTGACCAGATTGGATTCAGAGTCCATAATCGGGGTCCATCAGTAGTTGCGGCCCTTGGGAGGCATGTCGACGATATGAACAGGCTGCCAGGAGACGTCTTCCTTAGCATCGATCATGGTGTGAGCCAGATAGTGTTCGTCATCGCGCTGCGGATAATCGCTGCGATACAGGGCGCCGCGGGATTCCTGACGTTGCAGACTGGCATTCAACACAGCCCGGGCCAGTGTCAGCAGGTTGTCCACCTCCATGATGGCGGTGATTTCCTGGTTGAGTACTGCTGTCTCACTGTGCGCACGCAGCTGTTTTGCGTCAGCATCCAGTTGTTCCAGACCGCGCAAACCCTTTTCAATGCTGCCCTGATCGCATCGGACGGCAACGGCCTCCTCCATCAGCCGTCCCAGTCGGCCCATCAGCGCATAAGGGTTGTTCAGGCTGGCCTTGTCACCAGGGTCGGAGGCTTCGCCTTGGTCGTCAGCCAATGCTGGTTCCGAGGGGGCAGCTTTACTCGGGCCAGCCAGCAACTCGTCCAGGAAGGCCTGGCGCTTTTCCAGAGCTTGTTTGAGCGAAGAAGTGTCGATCATGTCGTTTGGCTCGTCGGCATTGGTCATGGCAGCGGCGATGTTCTGCCCGGTTCTGGTGCCAAAGAGGCAGGCGTCCAGCAGGGAGTTGCCGCCCAGTCGGTTGGCTCCGTGAACGCTGACACAGGAGCATTCCCCGGCGGCGAACAGTCCGTCGACGATTCGACGGTGGCCATTCTGCCAGCGGTAGACGCGACCACGATCGGTAATGGGGATGCCTCCCATGGTGTAGTGGGCGGTGGGTTTGACCGGAACCATGTCCACAGTGGGATCCAGGTGGGCGTAGCGATGGATGGTCTCAGTGACTTGGGGGAGCAGGGCAGTCATGCGCTGGCCGTCAATGCCGGTCATGTCCAGCCAGACGCAATCATGAGGCCCGTCCGGGTCCGATGGATCAGCAACTCCTCGGCCTGCATCAATCTCTGCCATGATGGAACGGCTGACGACATCCCTGGCGGCCAGGTCGCCGTGTCCCGGTGCGTAGTCCTGCATGAAAGCCCGCCCCTGACTGTTCCTGAGCACGCCGCCTTCTGCTCGGGAGGCCTCAGAAAGCAGGATGCCAGTGTGGCCCAGTCCTGTGGGATGGAATTGGATGAACTCTACATCCTCCAGCTGCAGACCGGCCTGTAGTGCGAGCGCCATGCCGTCACCGGTCAGGTCCCAGGAGTTGGAGGTCGTATGGAAGAGTCGGCCGGCCCCTCCCGTGCACAGGACGATCTTGTCGGCTTGGATGGCCTGCAGCTTGCCGGTATGGGTGTCCAGGACGATCAGTCCTCGGGCATGGCCCCCGGATTCCTCATCAGCGGGCGGGTCAACGACCAGATCGGTCACATACCATTCCTCGGCGAACTCGACTCCCTGACGCAGGCACTGCTGCCAAAGGGCGTGGAGGATCTGGTGGCCGATACGGTCGGCTGCATAGGCTGCTCTCCTGACTGGATGCCCGCCATAATCAGCGGTATGGCCGCCGAACTTCCGCTGGGCGATGTGCCCGTCTTCAGTTCTTGAGAAGGCCACTCCGTCATGCTCTAATTCGATGACGATGTTCGGGGCCTGCTCGGCCAGAATCCGCACGGCATCCTGGTCAGCCAGCCAGTCGCTGCCCTTGACGGTGTCGTAGTAGTGCCAATGCCAGTCGTCCTTCTCCTGGTTGCCTAGACTGGCCGCAATGCCGCCCTCCGCCGATCCGGTGTGGGATCGCAGGGGCTGCAGCTTGGAGACAACCAGGACCTTTGGCGACGAGCTGTTTTCGCTCTGTTTGCCCTCTAAAGCTCTGTACAGTCCCAGAGCCGTTGACAACCCGGCCGCTCCGGCTCCGACGATGACGGCATCATAGCGGTTTCTGACCTTCTGCGGATTCATACCATCGATACTGTCACGACCTATTGATACCGGCAGCCCTACCAGTGCATGTCTGCTTGCGTGGGCAGAATAGGTCTCATGACCGAGCTTTCCTTCTCACAGCAGGTTTATCAGGTCGTCAGGCGGATCCCTCGCGGCAAGGTGGCCACCTATGGTCAGGTCGCCTCCCTGACTGGTCATCCGCGTAACGCCAGGTTCGTGGGGTATGCACTTCATGACAATCCTGAACCTGGGGTGATTCCCTGTCATCGTGTGGTCTTCCGCGATGGTTCTCTGGCCCCGGGATTCGCCTTTGGCGGTCCTGAACGTCAGCGTCAGCTGCTGGAGGATGAGGGTGTTCATTTTGTTCCTCCCCGTAGTGATGAATCTGCTGGTGCAGATGGTTGGGTGGTTGATTTGGATCGCTGTCGCTGGAAGGCCTGATTCTTCGGATCTTCAGCTACGACGCATCCGTTCTGCAGCCTGATCAGACCACAAATCTCCAGGGACCCCAGCAGTTGCATCAGATGCCTGACTGAGAGCTCATGCCCCTGATTGGCCAGCTCGGCGCGTAGTTGTCCCGTCATGGGCGAACCTTCCCGACGCTGGCAGGTGCGAATAGCCGCAAGCACGGTTGCCTCTTCATCGGCTAGACGGTTGTTGTCGGCTTTTTCATATTCACGGTCCTTATCTGGATTCGATGGCGGGGTTGAAGGCGGCTCTTTGTGCTGAGAGCGGGCCGAAAGCCCAACTATATCTGTCCGGGATTGTTTGAGTGTGATCGGCAGCGGTTGATTGCTATGGATGGTTTGGATCGGATGATCGGAGTCAAACGGTCTTGTGCGCTGTGTGGGCTGTCTACTTGCTTGGTGCTCATGATTTTCGGTGGTTTTGACTGAACCGCTGGCTCCTTGTTGAACAGACCTTCCAGGGTGGATAGGTGCATGGGCGGGATGGCAGATGTCTTGGATGTCGGATGCCGACAGGAGCAACTCCGCCTTGCCCTCATGGATGAGGCGGTTGCAGCCGGTGTTTTCCGGCTGGTCGATTCTGCCGGGCGCAGCCAGTACGCGACGGCCCAATTCCACGCCCCAGTTGGCTGTGTTCAGCGCCCCGGACCGGTGACGGGCTTGTGTCACCACGATGTCGGAGGCCAGTGCGGCGATAATCCGGTTGCGTAAAAGGAAACGACGTGGTTCGGGGATGACAGAAGGTGGCAGTTCGCTTATCAGCGTGCCGCCATCTGCCTCAATGTTCTCGAACAGACGGCTGTTGCGTTTGGGGCCTACATGCAGCAAGCCTCCGGCAAAAACTGCCACCGTCCGCCCGCCGCCAGCGGCCAGAGCTCCCCAGTGGGCTGCGGCGTCCGTGCCCATGGCTCCGCCGGAGACGACCAAGTGGCCTTGGCTGGCGGCCTGTCTGGCAATCTGGTGGGCGATGGACCGGCCATACTCGTCGCAGGCCCTGGACCCGACCACGGCCAAGGGGTGGTCACAGCACATCAATGCTTCAGGATCGCCACGTCCCCATAGACAGAGGGGAGGAGCCCAGTCGGATCGGCGTGCCAGGTCATCCATCTGGCCTGGCCAGCAGGAGTCACCTGGGGTCATCACCCAGAATTGGCCTCCACCAGTCATCATGGTCCGTACTTGGCCAGTGTCCATGGCCAGCAAGGGAGTCAGGCGTCTTCGCCAGGTGTCGCTGGTCTTGTGGAACCGGGTGAGGTCTTCAGGGCTCGTTTGCCGTCCCCATCGAGCAGTCCCCTTAAGAAAGCGTTCGTCTAGTCTGGCACAAGCAGCATCCTGTGTGTCGCCTCTCTCTGACTGGTTCGGCACCCCCAGCTCGATCAGGTTTCGGCACAGGTCGGCCGCTTGGTCCGAGCCCAACAGACAAGCGATCATGAAGGCATCGGGGCCATCTGCCGCCAGGGTCAGCACAGCTCTGGCAAGCCAGTCGCTTTCAACCATGGTCATCGGTCTCGGCTGGCCGTCGGGCATGGTCTTCATCAAGGATTCAGCCATCTCAGACGGCCCTTGTTCTGAGCAGGATGCCGGTGGTCACATCGTCGGCACCGGGGCTGGTCCGTCCGTCCAGGTCTGCCAGAGTCCAAGCCAGGCGCATGGTCCTGTCGGCCCCGCGCAGACTGATCCGTTGCTTGCGCAGGGCCTGATCCACGACCGAACGTGCCTTGGCTGATGTGTTCTGACGCAGCCATTCGCCACTAATTTGGGCGTTGCAGGTCCAGCCTTCCTTGTGAAAACGCTCTTTTGCTGCCTGGCGGGCGCGGGTCACACGCTGACGGATCTGGGCGCTGCGCTGGCGTGGACGGTGGTCATCGAATCCCGGGTCGGTCACCGGAGGAACTGTGGTCTGTATGTCGATGCGGTCCATAATGGGGCCTGACAGCCTGTTCCAGTAGCGGAGGCGCTCGCGGGGCGTGCAGGTGCAGCGCTCGCCGGTTCCGTATCCGTATCCGCAGGGACAGGGATTGGCGGCCATGACCAGCTGGAAACGAGCTGGGAAGGTGGTACTGCCCTTGGCCCGGGACAGGAAGATTTGCCCGATCTCCAGGGGCTCACGCAGGGATTGGATCACTCTTGGGGAGAATTCCGGTGCCTCATCCATGAAGAGGACACCACGATGGGCGCGGGTGATAGCGCCAGGCGTGGCCAGTCCTGCGCCGCCCCCGACCATGGCCGCCATGGAGATCGTATGATGAGGGGCCTCGAATGGTGGCACATCGGTGATCCCATACTGGCTCAGCGTGCCACAGAGGGATCGGATGGAGGCCACTTCCAGCTGTTGGACAGCATCCAGAGCGGGCATGATGCTGGGAAGCCGTTCCGCCAGCATGCTCTTGCCGGCCCCCGGTGGACCGACCATGAGCATGTGATGACCGCCGGCTGCGGCCACCATCATGGCCCACTTGGTCTCTTCCTGGCCTATCACGTCAGCCATGTCCGGCTTGGGCGGAGCCGGGTCGGCCTTGGCGGGGGAGTTGGCTTCATGATCTGAGCTCATGTGGTGCACGCTCGCTACGGGGGTCGATTTGTCAGAGTCTTGGCGAGTGTCTGCTTCGGGGATGGCGATCCTGCTTCTTCCACCCAATGCCTGGATGAGCTGGCCCAGGTGGCGCAGTCCCATGACTTTGATATCGGGAACCAGACGGGCCTCGTCAAGGTTGTCTGCAGGGACGAAAGCCCGTGTGATTCCCTGGGCTCTGGCCTGCGTCAGAATGGGCAGCAGACCATTGATGGGCAGAATCGTGCCGTCTAGGTTGAGTTCGCCCAGGATGACCGTATGATCCAGGCCTTCCGTCGGCAGTGCTCCGCCGGCCTCGAGGACACTGGTCGCAATTGCCAAATCATGTGAGGAGCCATGCTTGGGTTTTGAAGCAGGGGACATGTTGACGGTGACCCTGGTCTGCGGCCACCGGAATCCGCAGGCCGAGCAGGCGGATTTGACCCGTTCTCGTGACTCCGACAAGGAGGCATCCGGCAGACCGATGATGGAGAAGTAGGGCAGACCTGGGGAGATGAAGGACTGCACGTGGATGAGAAAGGCCTTGAGGCCTATCAATCCCACGGATTCAGCAGATCCAAGACGCATCAGAAGGCCTCCCTGGTGTGCCTGAGGAAGACTGATCCCGGATTCCATCCGTCTCTGCTCGAATGGTTGGTTCCTCTGACGGCCTTGGCGGAAGTCTGACAGGAAGCCGGGGGATAGGCACTCTCGGAATGCATGCTTTTGCCAGGGGCGGATTTGACTGACAGGCTGATGACATCGAAACGTGTGCCACGATGCCGTGCGCTGGGATCTCGGTCATGGCTGATCAGCCATTGGACTGCAGCGCGACGAAGGTGGGTCTGCTTGCGCGGGCCGACGGCCTGCTCTGGGGATCCGAACCGACCGGTGCGTCTGGTTTTGACCTCTACAAAGACCAGAGTCGCCTCGGGATCCAGAGCGATGATGTCCAGCTCGCCGAACCGGCTTCGCCAATTCCGAGCCAGGATTTTCCAGTTTCGTTCCCGCAGCCACTGGCAGGCGTAGTCCTCACCCAATCGTCCGAGCTCACGGCTGTTGATGTCTTTGGCCCTGATCTGTCGTTCAATATCTGCCAGATCTATGCCGATAGATTCACGGTTGCCTGCATCTGATGTATTTGTCCAAGATTGGATGGTTTCTGGATCATCAGCAGATCTTTTGAGACCGGGGAGGGCGCTTATGGGCTGTGCGATCGATGAGTCTGCGATTATAGCGTCGGCATCAGTTCCATCGTTCCTGTTGCTGGTGAGTGTGTGGTGATTGGTTGGTCTGGTCAGAGCTTGTGTGTTCATGTTTCTAGAAGACCACCGGAAGGAAGTCGGCGACTAGTCGAACCAGGCATGTGGTCGAATGAGCCTGTGATAGGGAGAGAGTGGATGAACGAGTGGATTTCCGATGCTGATCTTGTATTGATTGCGCTCATTTCGCTATCAACAGGGGTAGCGAAGGCAAAGGATGAAAAATATTGAAACAAAGGTGAAGGCATAAACGAGGGAAAATAGAAACCAAGAAAATAGAAAGCCGAGGAAACACAAGGCCAAGGAAACCAAAACAGCCCAAGGAAAAGCGAGCAGGTAAGGGACGCTGGACAGCAAGCAGGTGGAGGAATCAGCGAACACGACAAAAGAGCCCTCGATGGTCGTAGTTGCAGTCCTGCATTCGGATGATAAATAGGTGATTAAAAGAGATTAAAGGAGACCAGGAGGTGCAACCAATTGGTTCCGGAGAAGCAGCTTCTGGTCTCCCATTGTTGAATTGCCTTATGGCCTATATGGCTGATTGGTTAGGTAGTGATCGGATTTCTAATCGACACGTATGCTTTGATTGAAGCGGGTCAGATGGATGTGACACGGCCCCTGAGGAACCACATCACATCCATATCGGGTCTGCTGACCTAGTCCGAGTAATCAGGCCGCAGTGATCACATTCATGTCGGCACGGGCGATGGCCTGGTCGAAGTCCCTGGTGCCCTTGAAGACCTCCTGGGTCCAGGGGTTGATGTGCTGACGGCGTGCACGGACCAGGATGTAGCCCAGCGCGAGCACGTTGGCGACCAGGGAGAGGATGGAGACCGTCAGGTTGACCCCGGCCTTGTTGACCGACTGGGTTGAGAAGACCGAGTAGTCCTGGAACATGGGCAGGACCTGAGCGAACATGCACCATACGGCCAGGGTGTTGGCCCGGTTCTGGATCCAACCTCCCTTGTTCCAAAGGAAGTTGGCGAAGGTGGGCGCCAGGAGGAGGGCCAGGCCGCAGTACCAGGCGTGGTTGGGCAGGCAGTTGTAGGTGTAGCAGAAGTTCCACAGGTCATAGGAGATGATGAAGACCCAGGTCATGTCGGGCCAGAGCATGTCGCGACGGTCCTTGGAGGCGTAGATGCCGAAGATTCCGGTCATGCAGAAGATGTTGATCAGACCCGCCACCCCGTTGAAGATGTTGTGCCAACCGCCCATCAGGGTGATGCCCTCGGTGGACACCCAGGTTCCGCCCCATCCGCGGAAGGCGGATTCGAAGTCGGAGACCACGGCGATCAGGATGTTGATGGCGACGATAATGAAGGGGAAGCACTTGAACCAGTGGGATTTGCCGATCTTGCCCCATCCATACTTGAGGGCCATGAAGCCGATGCAGCCGGCGGTGGCGGCATAGAGCTTGGCATAGTGGAACCAGCTGGTCATATGGACGTAGGTCGGGTTATGGAGCGCCCAATCGGCCCCGAAGGCCGCCGATACGTAGATGGTCAGGAAGTATGCGGTCAAAGCAGCGGGAATGGCCAGGAAGCAGATGATGCCTCCAGTCTTGCTCCGCCTGGCGACCTCGTTGAGGCCGATCAGGCATGCGAAGACCAGGATCCAGCCCAACCATTGGTAGGGGGCGTTGGCTCCGTAGACTTGGAACAACATGACGATGTCCTTTCTTCTGTTCTGTGTCAGGTGTTCGTTGGTTTGGTTCTTGGCAGCGGATGTCGGGAAGGACGCCGTCGCCTTACAGGTAGGGCTCCAGGTGGAGCGTTTGGGCGGCCATGTGGATGAAGGTTTCGTCGCTGGTGTCCGGCTGCACCCTAAGGAGGGTGATGAACCCGGAAATCAGGACGATCAGCATTTCGCGCACATGGTCGATGGGCAATTGATCCCGGTGGTGTCTGGCGAAGTCCTGAACCGCCGTCCGGCAGAAGTAGTCGGCTATGGCCTTGGAGACCTGGTCCACGAATCGCGTGTAGAGCCCTCCGTTGCCTGAGTGGATCATCTGCTGTCGGAGTGGGCTGTTGTCGGCGATGACCGATCGGGCCACCTGTACGACGGTCTCCAGGGCTCCCTTGACATCACCGGGTGTCCGCTTCCTGTTCCATTCCTCCATCCGGGCCAGGACCTGGTTGACGGACTTGTCTACCATGGCCTGGGCCAGGGTCTCCTTGTCGGGGAAGTAGTGGTAGAAGAGGGACCTGGTCATCCCCACTTGCTTGGCGATGTCCTTGATGGTGATGTGGGAGAATCCCTTGTTCCTGCAGATATCGATCACAGCCTGGACGATTTCGTCGCTTTTCCTGGACCTCTTGCCCGAGGGTCGCTGAGCGAAGCCTGACTCGTCTTCTGTAGCTGATGCCTGCATGGTTACTTCCCGTCCTTCCGGAGTCTGCTGACTCCAGAAACTGAACTTTGACACTTTGTCAACATTGACGTCACAAGTATAAAACCGACTTTGACAAAGTGTCAATTTTGCCTGGATGCTTATCTGCAGGAAGCTACCGGGTTTCGCCCCATGCTGGGGGTGGGGGAATATAAGAAGACCCCGAAGCGAAGAATGCTTCGGGGTCCTAGGGAAACCTGTGGTCAGTTCATCTGTTGATCTATGATGCGATGACCATAGGCGCAGGTGACCGCCTTACCTGACCAATCCGGTCAGCAGGCCCAGGTCCAGCTCGAAGCTGACCCCGCGCTGCTGATAGTCAGGCTGGTTGCGTGTGTGCTGCATGGCCGAGCGGACGAATTCGCCGGCGATTCGGGCCGCATCGGCCAGGTCTCGTCCTGCAAAGAGCGCCCCGCAGAGGCTGGAGGCGAAGGCATCGCCGGTTCCATGAATCATGAAGGGCAGCTTGTCGTGGACCAGTTCGGTGCGCTTGCTGACTCCGCCATGATCCGCTGAGGCCACGAAGTTGCGCAGCTTGCCATCCTTCCGGTCGATGCCCTTGATGATGACATTTTTCGCGCCCATGTCCAGCAGATGGCCCAGGCGCTCACCAACCTGGGCATCGTCAAGGTCCTGGCCTTCGTAGTCTATGCCGGTCAGCAGGCTGACCTCGGTCAGGTTGGGCATGAGCAGGTCGGCCCCATCGACCAGATTGGTCACCGCCCGGCACATTTCCTCGGTGTAGGTGGGATACATGGATCCGCCATCGCCCATGACCGGGTCGACCAGCCGCAGGGCCTTGGGATATTCCCGATACATGCGTTGAATGATGTCTACCTGCTCAGCGCTGCCCAGGAACCCGCTGTAGATCCCGTCCAGTTCGACACCCTCCTTCTGCCAGGCATCCAGGTATCCCGGCAGCATCTCGGTGGTGTCGTGGAAGGAGTAGTCCTTGAACATGGTGTGCGCGCTGAACAGGGCTGTGGGCACCGGGCAAACGTCGCATCCGGCTGCCGAAAGGATGGGGATTGCGGCCGTCAGCGAGCACTTGCCATACCCACACATGTCATGCACAGCGGCGACTCGGGGAATGTACTTGCTGTCGCGCTGGTAGAGCCTGTTCTGATCGTCCGACTGTCCGGCCATCTTTTGAACTCCTTCATGCCTGCTGAGGCTGTTCGCAGCGGAGCCTTCTCCGTTGCTTACTCGACTCTACAGCGGAGCGGTTAAAGGGGCACCGCCGCGTGTGGAATGTTGAGATGAAAAAGGCCTGCTTTCAACCTTTTGGAAGCTGTTATAAAAAAGGACGATACCGAAAAGTCCTTTCTGGCTTGAACAGGTGGGCTTGGGCCGCTTATGGTCACATTCAAGAACTTAGAAGATGACGCACCTCACCAACAGATAGGAATCGACATGACCGACCAGAACCCGCACAAGTACCATTTCGAGACGCTTCAGCTACACGTGGGCCAGGAGCAGGCCGACCCCGCCACTGATTCCCGGGCCGTGCCCATCTACGCCACCACCAGCTACGTCTTCCACGACTTCGACCATGCCGAGGCCCGGTTCGCGTTGAAGGACCCGGGCAACATCTACGGCCGTCTGACCAACTCCACCCAGGGGGTTTTCGAGGACAGGATAGCCGCCTTGGAGAACGGCACTGCCGGTTTGGCCGTGGCCTCGGGAGCAGCCGCCGTGGAATATGCCTTCCGGAATATCACCCAGACCGGAGACCATATCGTGTCCTCCAAGAACATCTACGGCGGAACCTTCAACCTCCTCAAGCACACCCTGCCCCGTGATGGTGTCGAGACCACTTTCGTGGATCCTTCGGATCCGTCCAACTTCGAGGCGGCCATCCAGGAGAACACCAAGCTGGTCTTCTTTGAGACCTTCGGCAACCCCAATGCCGACCTGCCCGACTTCGAGGCCATCTCCAAGATCGCCCATGACCACAACCTGCCGGTGATTGTCGACAACACCTTCGCCACTCCTTACCTGTTCCGGCCGCTGGAGCACGGAGCTGACATCGTCGTGGAATCGGCCACCAAGTTCATCGGCGGCCATGGCACCACCCTGGGCGGTGTCGTCGTGGAAGGCGGACAGTTCGACTGGGCTGCAGTGCCCGGCAAGTTCCCCACCTTGACCGAACCCGACCCCAGCTACCATGGTCTGCGCTTCTACCAGGATCTTGGAGCTGCGGCCTTCGTCACCCGTATCCGCGCCATCCTCCTGCGCGACACTGGCGCCGTCATCTCGCCCTTTGCAGCCTTCCTCCTCCTGCAAGGGATTGAAACGCTCTCGCTGAGGGTTGAGCGCCACGTTGAGAACGCCCTGAAGGTAGTGGACTACCTGCAGACCGTGCCGGAGGTCGAGTCGGTCAGCCATCCGGCCATAGAGGGGCGCCCCGACCACGAGCTCTACAAGCGGTACTTCCCGAACGGTGCCGGCTCCATCTTCACCTTCGATCTGAAGGGCGGCAAGGATGCGGCCAGGGTCTTCATCAACAACCTGCATCTCTTCTCCCTCCTGGCCAACGTGGCTGACGTGAAGTCGCTGGCCATCCACCCGGCATCGACCACCCACTCCCAGGAGACGCCGGAGGAGCTGGAGGATCAGGCCATCCATCCAGGTACCATCAGGCTCTCCATTGGCACGGAGAACATCGAAGACATCCTGGATGACCTCAAGGGCGCCTTCCAGGCATTGAAGGGGTCCGGTCTGGCCAAGTAGCCGGCAATCACACTTCCTTCTTGGTCCCGTATATGCGTGATATATGACCAAGAAGGCGAAGAAGCACAGGGTGCCTGTCGAAACCTCATTACGTTTCGATGGGCACCTTTGCATATGTCCTCTCCTCACCTCTCCCCAGTGGCAGGCAGCACCTGACATGTGAAGCGGAAATATTGCGATGGGTAAGATGGGGGCATGAAACATGGAGCAAAGACGAGGTCGTCTTCTGATTCGTCGTCCGGTTCGGGGAAACCGAGGCAGATCGCCCAGGTGGCCATCAAGGCCAAGGGACTGACCAAGGACTATGGGAGTGGGGAGAACCTGGTCCATGCCCTGCGGGGTGTGGATGTCGAATTCGAACGGGGCAGGTTTACGGTCATCATGGGTCCCTCCGGGTCGGGCAAGTCCACCCTCATGCATACCTTGGCCGGCTTGGACACCGTCACCTCCGGACATGTCTACCTGAACGGGACCGATGCCGTCGGGGTGAAGGGCAGGCGGGCCCACCGTCAAGGAGGGCGGAGGGGCGTGGTCGACCTGACCAAGCTCAATGACAATCAGCTGACCCTCTTGAGGCGCCAGAGCCTGGGCTTCATTTTCCAGAGCTTCAACCTCCTGCCCATGTTTACGGCCAAGCAGAATATCCTCATGCCTCTGATTCTGGATGGGGCCAAGCCAGACACAGCCTGGCTGGACGTTCTGGCCAAGACCCTGGGCCTGGAGGAGAGGCTGACCCATCGGCCCAGTGAGCTCTCGGGTGGTCAGCAGCAGCGTGTGGCAATCGCCAGGGCCCTCATCACCAAGCCTTCCATTGTCTTTGCGGACGAACCCACGGGAAACCTGGACACGGCCTCCTCGACCGAGGTGCTCAGCTTCCTGCGGGACTCGGTCCGCGAGCTGGGGCAGACCATCATCATGGTCACGCATGATGTCTTTGCGGCCTCCTTTGCCGACCGTGCCCTGGTATTTGCGGATGGGCGGATCGTGGCGGACCAGGACAGACCCACTGTGGATTCCATGAACTCCCTGCTCTCCGAGGAAGTCATGGCCTCCGCAGATACAGCTGGCTCAGCTGCTCATCGCTGAGGGGAATGCTCATGTGGTTCGTTGCCAGAAAAATGATGCGGCATGACCTGGGCATGATGGTTCCCGCCGGCATCGCCATTGTCGTCGGAACACTGTTTATTGCCATGACCTTCCTATTCGGCAACACCATGGACGTTTCCATGCGGCGGATGGTCTCATCCGATGCTGCCCAGGCCAACTACTCCATCATCCCCGCGGAGGGCAGCCATCCCGATCAGAAGAGAGTGAAGGACTTCAAAACCGAGGAGCTGGCAAAAGTCCCAGGAGTTCACGCAGTCAGATCAGACACCCAGCTCATGGCGGATGTCCGCGCCGGCAAGATTAAGAGCGAGGGTGTAATCGCCATTCCTATGGCGGATTCATCGCTGATGCCGGTCGGTCTTGCCAAGGGATCCTGGCCCAGCGCCGATGACCAAGTGGTCCTACCAGGACCGACTGTGTCCAGGCTCAGGCTCTCTCTGGGCGACAAGGTGAATCTGAACCTGTCGCCTAACATGCTGTACATATCCGAGGGCCCTGGGTCGAAAAATCAGGCCAGTGCCGACCAGGTGGCGGGCAGGTTCATATCGAAGCCCCTGACCTTGTCGGGCGTCAGTTCGAACCGGGGGAACGAAGGCGGCGAGTTTGGCGAGTCGGGCGGTGCAATCGTGCTGACCCCCAAGACCATAGACGACTTTATGGCTACAGCAGGCCTTGGCAACATGGGTAATCTGTATGCCCAAAATGTATACTTGAATGTTGCCGGGCAGGGCAGCGACCTCGATGGGGTTCTGGCCTCTCTGCGCAAGCTCATGCCTTCGGGCTATTCCCTAGAGGACCGTCGCACTATGGAGGACCGACTGGTCAAGACCGCGCTCGGCGGTTCCCAAAATCCCGTGACCACCTTCCTTCTGGTCTTTGGCACACTGGCCATGTTCGTGGCTGCCACCGTCATCGCCAACACCTTCCAAGTCATGGTCGCTCGGCAACGTCGCTATTTGGCCCTCCTGAGGACGATAGGCGCCAATAAGAGCCAGGTCAGGGCCAGTGTTCTGATGCGTTCAATCATCCTGGGCGCTGTGGCATCCCTGATCGGGGTTGGCGTCGCCATCGGCATCATGGCTGTTCTGGGTGCAGCCAAGGCACATACGAGTTCCCTCTACTTCCAATTGAAGCTGACTCCGGCAGTCTTCCTGGTGCCTCTTGTTTTCGGCATCATTGTCACGGTCCTGGCCTCCCTGGGCTCCTCATGGGCCGCCACCAGGGTCAGTCCTTTGGAGGCGCTGAGGCCTGCCGATGTTCTGGAGAACAAGCGGACGAGCAGGATGCGTCTGTTTGTCAGCGTGGTCATGATTCTGATGGGCATTACCATGACGGTTTGGTCCCTCTGGCAGGTCAGGCTCAGTGTCACGGCAGACAAGGCCAGCAAGAGATCCGGAGACGGGCCGAACATTGTTGCTGCCATGGCTGTCATCGGCATTGTCCTTGCCTTCCTGGGCATTTTGTTCAGTGCCAATCGTTGGATTCCTTTCATGCTCAGGGAAGTCGGGTCCCTGGTTTCTCGGATCGGGCCCTCGTCCACAATCGCCGTGGCTAACATCGCACGGAATCATTCCCGTGTGGCAGCTACGGGTACCGCCCTCCTGATTGGCGTGACACTGGTCGCCACCCTGGCCACGGGCGCCGCCAGTGCCAAGCAGACCATGGCCGACATGCTGGACGAGCACTACTCCGTCGATCTGCAGATCAGCGCCGATGGTCTGGATGACAAGGCTCTGAATGCCATTCGTCGAATCGACGGGGTCGCGCAGGCCGAGCTGGTGCCCCAGTATGCTGCCATGGTCAAATCAGGCGGTGAGAACGGTGCGGGAATGACTATTTTCGCCCTGGATTCACACAAGATCGATCGTCTCCTGAACGCCAAGGTCGGCAAGGATCTTTCCGGACAGGATGCCCTTTTGCTCCCGGAAAGCCTCATGGACAAACAGAAGGATTTTCACGACGGCGGGAATCTGGGACTCAATATTCTCAACCCGATTCAAGGCGATGCTCATGGCGGATCCGTATCGGTGGCTCAAAGACTCTTCGTGACCAGTGTGTATGCGCCCTTCCAGGGGATTGATGCCAGTAATTTCTATGGTCTGACTGACTCATCCTCGCTAAATGGCGTTCAGCCTCAGACCGTGCAGATCTGGGCCAAGGTCGATGGTTCACCAACAGTCCCGGCATTCATCGACAAGGTGAAAGACGCGCTTTCTGGTTATTCGGCTGTTGCCGTCAAGGGTGGGTTGGCTGAAAAGCAGCAGTGGGATCGGACCATCGACAGCCTGCTCATGATCATCCTGGCTCTCTTGGCGGTGGCGGTCGCCATCGCCCTGATTGGCGTAGCCAACACGCTTTCCCTCTCGGTGCTGGAACGCCGACGGGAGTCCGCCACCCTGCGGGCTATCGGGATGACCCGGAAACAGATCAGGCGGTCCCTGGCTGTGGAGTCAGGGCTGATAGCTCTGGTGTCGTCCTTGTCTGGCATGATCCTGGGCCTGCTCTTCGGCTGGGCTGCAGCCTATGAGATTTTCTCCTCTCTGGGTACGGTGGCTTTTCCCATTCCTTGGACCATAGGCATAGTGATTCTGCTGGTGGCGCTCGTAGCCGCGATCTTGGCAAGCGTCCTGCCTGCAAGACGCGTCAACCGGACTCCACCGGTCGTGGCTCTAGCAGAGGAATGACGACAAGCCAGCCTTCACCCAGGCGCATCTTGGTTGAAGCCGGGAATGAATGACTCATTCTGCCGGGTGATGGTTTCCTTGATGCTGCTTGGGCGTTCCTGTAGTCAATCACGGGAATCCAGGCAACTGTTTCAATCCCTTGGTCCGATGGTTGCATGTCTTGTGGCTCGTGTCTTTTGTGCTGAACATGATGTTCTTCAACTCCGCAAATGTTTATCCCCGTCGCCCCGCGTTGGTTTGGATGGTGTCAGCCTAACAGGAGGAGTTCTTCATCGCACTCATCCGTAAGGATGATTATCTTCATCGCTCCCAGGGAGCATATCGCGGCAGCTAATAGCCGCATAGGGTCGGAAGCTGACGGGAGAAAGGTTTCCTCGCGGATAAGGAGCACCATGCAGAACAAAGCGGATACTTCGTCTTCACAAGGGTTGATCGACAGAGCAGGTCCAGGCGTCGCGGGACCGCCGGCTGTCAGTGCCAGACAGCTGACCAAGGATTATGGGCAAGGATCGAACGCCGTCCATGCCCTGCGTGGAATCGACGTGAATTTCGAGCGTGGCCGGTTCACGGCCATCATGGGACCTTCAGGTTCGGGCAAGTCAACGCTCATGCACGTTCTGGCTGGTCTGGATACTGTCACCTCAGGCCATGTCTATATGGCCGCCGATCTTCTGCATTCGAAGAGCGGAGATCGTCACCATCCATCGATTGACCAGGCCGGCCGAGTCGACCTGACACGAATGGACGACCGTCAGCTGACCCTGATCAGGAGGCGGCATCTGGGATTCATCTTCCAGAGCTTCAACCTGTTGCCTATGTTCACTGCCAAACAGAACATCCTCATGCCGCTGGTACTGGACGACGTTCGGCCCGACACCTCGTGGATGGAGCAGCTGGTAGAGACTCTGGGATTGTCGGACAGATTGGATCATCGGCCCAGTGAGCTTTCGGGTGGTCAGCAGCAGCGTGTGGCAATCGCCAGGGCCCTCATCACCAAGCCTTCGATTGTCTTTGCTGACGAGCCTACGGGAAACCTGGACACGGCCTCATCGACCGAGGTGCTCGGCTTCCTTCGGGATTCGGTCCGCGAGCTGGGGCAGACCGTCATCATGGTCACTCATGATGCCTATGCCGCATCCTACGCAGATCGCGCGCTTGTCTTTGCCGACGGACGGATTGTTTCGGACCGAAAAGATCCGACAGTGAAAGCCATGAACGATCTTCTGGCTGAACAAGTCTCGGCCGGCACTGCTGGCGATTCCCAGTCCCAGGACTAAGGGGTGCATTGTGTGGCGGATAACCCGTACGATGATGAAGCGCGATGCACGTATGATGATGCCGGCTGGTCTGGCCATCGTGATCGGCACCATCTTTATGTGCTTGACGCTCCTTTTTGGCAACGTGGCGAATGCCTCCATGCGTCGCGAAATCAGTATGGATGCAGGTCACGCCAACTATGCTGTGACCTCCAGAAGGGATCAGGACAAGCCGATCCTGCTCGACGAATTCAATGGCAAGGGGCTGTCGAAACTGCGCGGTGTTAGTGGTTTGCGCCCTGATGTCGACCTTATGGTGGATACGGAAGCAAACGGTCAGTCCAGCAAGGGGATTCTGGCCATTGTGGGTGCCAGGCAGGAGCTTATGCCTATCGATCTGGATCGGGGGCAATGGCCTGATTCAGACGATCAGGTTGTGCTGCCGCATTCCGTCGCCAACAGGCTCCAGGCTGTTCTGGGTGATAAGGTGCGCCTGCATCTGTCCTCGGCGATGCTGCCAGGTAGTGATAGCGATAGTGCTCAGGATTCTTCAAGTAAAGAACGCCTTGTTAACCAAGGCACTGTGGACTTGACCATCTCAGGCATCAGCAAGAGCCATGGAGGAAAGTACGACGATTTCGGCGGAGCTGTGGTGCTGACGGGTTCTCGGATTGAACGTTTGCTGAGTATGGCAGGAATGGTTGGACCGGAGTCCCTTCCTGTGGGAAACATCTATCTGCAGGTTGATGGCCAGGGCAAGGAACTCCAGAACACTCTGCAAAATATCAGGCGATACGTTCCTGATGGATACCGGTTAGAGGACCGTCGTGCCATGGAGGACAGGCTGCTTAGTGAGCAGACCGGCAATGGTGTGAACTTCATGACCGTCTTCCTCATGACTTTCGGTGTGCTGGCCATGGTGGTGGCTGCCTTGGTGATTGCCAACACTTTCCAGATCATGGTGGCCAGACAGCGCAGGCATCTGGCCCTGCTGAGGGTTATTGGTGCTGATCGATGGCAGATCAGGGCAGGCGTGTTGCAGCAGGCCCTGCTCCTTGGCGTTATATCTTCCCTGGTCGGCATCTTGTTGGCTATGGGATTGATGGGCCTTGCCGGTTGCCTAGGTTTGCATTCGGGCACCATGAAGCTTGAACTTCTGCTTACACCTACAGCCCTTCTGGTTCCGTTTGTGCTCGGCGTTCTGGCAACCTTGGTGGCTGCCTTTGGGTCTACTCGTACAGCTATCAGGGTCAGACCACTTGAAGCCCTGCAACCAGTGGATCATCAGGAGTCAGGCAGCAGGAAGCGGACCGGTCTGCTGATCAGCATCCTGCTGGCAGCCAGCGGCTTGGTATTCGTGATCTGGTCCTCTTGGCGCGTCACAGAGCTAGTCAGGACAAACTCTAGCGATACAGTCCAGACCAGTAATCAGCAGGAACTCTTGCTAGGTCTCGCGGTATTGGGTGTTTTGCTGATTTTTCTGGGTGCGCTGATAGGGGCTCGTCGATGGATTCCGGCTCTTCTGCGTTGCCTGGGTGGACCTGTGTCCCGGATTGGACCATCTTGCAGGGTCGGAGTGGCGAATATCGCTCGAAATCCCTCACGAGTCGCTGCCACAGGTGTTGCTCTGCTGATCGGCGTAACTTTGGTTTCCACTCTGGCTACAGGTGCGGTAACCACTAAACGGACCTTGGCCAAGGATATTGATCAGCGTTATTCCTTGGATATTGAAATATCCGGTCAGGGGCTGAACAAGAATAATGTGCGGGCCATTGAGCGTATCGAAGGTGTTGCTGATGCAGAGCTGGTGCAGCGGTTCAATGCCGAGGTCGAGTCAGGTGGCCCCTCACAAGATTCCATGACTGTCTATGCCTTGGATACTCCACGGATTAGGCGTGTGCTTCATGGCGATCTGGGTCCAGGTATGCAAAGGTCTGATGCGTTGTTGGTGTCGACCAGAACGATTTCCAAGCATTCCGGTTACCGGGATGGAAGTCAGTTGAAGTTGTTGATAGCTGATCCTCAGACGGACGATGAACTTGGAAAAGAGACAGATGCAAGAAGAACACTGACTGGGGTCTTTGCTGGATTCGGCGGGCTGGATACCAGTGGCGTCTATGCAATCACGGACTCTCAAAATGTTGCCGGGATTGACACCAAGACGCATGAAATCTGGATCAGGACGCAGGGAGATCGCGATGCTGCACTGCTCTTGGATGACATACGTCAGGCTGTTGGAGAGCATGACGACATGGCCATCAGCGGAGGGCTGACGCAAAAGAAACGATGGAGTGAAACAATCGATTCCTTGTTGGCGATCATGGTGGCATTGCTGGGGGTTGCCGTCATTATCGCCCTGATAGGGGTCTCCAATACTTTGATGATGTCGGTGCTGGAGCGCCGTCGTGAGACTGCCACACTCAGGGCAATCGGCATGAGCAGCGTGCAGGTTCGTCGATCCTTGGGAGTCGAGGCCTGCATGATAGCCCTAGGAGCCAGCCTGGCTGGAATCGTTCTAGGAATGCTCTTCGGATGGATAGGAGCCTACCAGGTCTTTGTGCCCTTAGGATCCGTGACCTTCACCGTGCCATGGTCGACTTTTGCGCTGATACTGCCAGTGGCCTTGCTGGCTGCGGTGGCAGCCAGTGTGCTGCCAGCCAGGGAGGCAGTCAAGGTTTCACCTATCGAGGCGCTCAGTGATGATTGATGCTGCCTGATGGCTGGGTTCATACCAGGTGGTTTTCGTAAGCGAAGACCACCGCCTGGACGCGGTCGCGGGCATTGATCTTCTGAAGAATGTGAGTGACATGAGTTTTCACCGTGGGCAGTGAGATTCCCAGATTGTCGGCGATCTCCTGGTTGCTCAGGCCCTGGGCTATGTGAACCAGGACCTGCAGCTCACGATCAGTGAGCAGGTCCGCCTCGGGATCGCGATAGATCGATCCCGATGGCATGGACCCGGTCGGAGGCATGTCATGGGCCATATGTTCGATCAGGCGTTTTGTAGCCGAAGGAGCGATGATCGCATTGCCCTGGTGAACTGTACGGATGGAGGTCAGGAGGGTTTCAGGCTCGGTATCCTTGAGCAGAAATCCTGATGCGCCGGCTTTTATAGCCGCCATGACGTATTCGTCAAGATCGAAGGTGGTTAGCACAATGACCCTGGGCTCGGGGCGGTCAGGTGACAAGGCAGTGATCCGGTGGGTGGCTGTCAAACCGTCCATGCCGGGCATGCGGACATCCATGAGGATCACATCGGGCCGCAGGCGCGAGGCCAGATCCACTGCTTGCTCGCCGTCCGCGCCTTGGCCGACCACGGTCATGTCATCCTGGGAGCCGATGACCATGGCAAAGCCAGCCCGGACCAGATCCTGGTCGTCCACGATGGCAACGCTGATGGGTTCGGTCCGTTCCATGACTGCCTGCTTCTTTCCGCTAAATGGTGGCCAGCGCCACCATCCAATTTTATCTGAGTTGAGTGTTGCTTGGAATTACAACTGGATTTAACTTGGATCCAGGGTAATCGCTGTCTGGTTGATTGTTGATTGAGTAATTGTTGGCTAAGCGACTGTCGTCGGAGAGACTTTCAACTGGTGAACTTATGTTCGTCAGCAATCGATTCCCCGAGTGCCTAATCTTCGGGTGCGTGGTTCATGGAGTGCTCAATTTTTCGATTGTGCTGATTACCTGACACGGTCATTTTCCTGTTTGCTATTCATAGGAGGTGCTCATCATCAAGAACGTTCACGCCTGGAGATTGGGTGGTCCTGTTGGTCCGATGGGGCATGCTCTGGTTCCTTATCCTGTTGCGATTGTTGCGAATAGTTGTCAAGCTGATCATCAAGATCTACTGGCAGGGGTTTGGCTGGGTGAAGAGCCGGTATATGTGGGTTTTTACGGGTGGGCTCGCCAATATGGTTCCTGTCTGAGTCGAGGCTCTTGTTTGGGGAATCGGCGGTGTCAGTGTTTGATCGCAAACCGGTGCTGGAACTGTGACGCAGGACGGTGAGCAGTTGTCGCATGCGAGCCAGGGCCTGGCGTCCTTGAGAAGCAATGTCGCCGAAGGCTTGCGCTACCTGCTCTGGGGGAGGGTTCATCCCCTTGACTTGATAATGGTTCAACTCGGAGATGGCTTTGGTAGTGGATGCAATGACTGTATTCAGGGTTGCGGCCACTTCTACCTGCATAGTAGAGCCAATGAGTTCGCGCTCTTGATTGGCTGCCAGAGCCTGGCTTTCCTGCAGGGTCTGGTTTAGCGCGCGCTCGCGTTCCTGCTGGAGGAGCAGGACTGAACCACGAGTACGTCGGCGTGAGGCAATCAGCATGGTCAGCAGACAGATCAAGGCCGGTGCGGCCATCACTATGAAAAGTATTAAATGGGATTCAGAGAAAGATGATTCTGCCGGGCCTTCTATCATGTAGGCCAGAATGGTTGGACATCCTTGGTTATTGGCTACACATCTTACAGCCCATAAAACCGTATCCGCGATGACCGCCAACGGAACCCACCGCCGGGTGGTGTATTTACCGTAAACCATTGCTGAATAGACGGCGACTGGGGATAAGACTGCAGCTTCTGGCAGCCAGGGCGAGAAGAGCAGCAGCAGGGCGGCAACTGCAGATACTATGGCGGCGCAAATGCCGGGACGGACCCTGCGCACAATCAGAGGCAAAGCAATACCTAGCGTGGCGATGATCTTTACTGGTCGGCCTGGATCATATTGTCGCGTGACAGGTGCTATAGCAAGAGCTTGACCTGGATTCTCTATCAATACGAGTCCGATTACCAAACCCAGGTCGGCCGTCAATGGATGGCGTTGAAACCAGACGAAGAGCGTGGAGACAATTGAGCGCAGGGACCATTGAGCTTGTCGATTGGCACGTACCCCCGCTTCAGGGTCGGACTTTGGCGGAGTGGCAAAAGGAATCCACGCTTGGAGGTGGTACCCGCCTTCTGGTTCGGGACCAGTTTGAAGGTTGCCTCCAAGAGAAGTCAGTCGTTCGCGCATCCCTAAAAGACCGAAACCTGAATGCGTAGGTCGGTCCATCTGTGGCGGAGAATCTGAATTGGTAGAGGCATGGTCAAATGGGCGGTCGTCAATGGTTAGACACAAACCGTCCGTGAGCCACTGTTCTTCAACTAGCACAGCCGAAGCCGGAGCGGCATGCTTGCGAACATTGGTCAATGCTTCTTGCAGGACCCGGTAAGCAGTTATGGCGCGGCTGCGATCCAGCTTTTCTGGGCATGGTCGGCCTTTAATGCGTCGGCTGAATTGGGATTTCGGCTGAGCAAGTCGGGCGGCATCTATCAGGTCTGACCATGATTTATAGCTGGTCGGCGGATTGTTTGAAGAGGTGGCAACCGAGGGCCAGGTACGCGCATTGTCGGCCGTATCCATGTTGGCCTTGGCAGTGTTGGCAGCTGGAATCTCTTTGATTGTGGGAAGATGGCCGCTGGTTTGGCTCGGCTGAGTGCAATCTGTTCCGGCTGGATTCAGATTATGAGCGTTCGCGGATTGACTAGCGGAATTCGTTTGGGCAGTTGCTTGAGATTGGTCAGGCGGCTGGATATGGGCTGGGTTCGTTGGTGGTGGGGAGGAAGAGGGTTGGCCTGGAAGAGAATCCGCTGTTTTTTGGCTGGTTTCGGATGCCGGGTTGGGTGGAGCCTTGAGTTTGCCAAAAAGCGAGCTCAGCTCACGTAGGGCGCGGCGGCTCTCTTGATCAATGGTGCGCATGGTCTTGAGAGCAAGGTTCGCATCGGCAGTGGCTGCGTACCTGCCGGCATCTGCCTGCACAATGACAATGGACAGAGTGTGAGCGACTACATCGTGCATTTCACGCGCTATGCGGGCCCGCTCAGCGCTGGCAGACAGGGCCGCGCTCTGCTCTGCCTGCAGGGCCAAGGCGTGGTTGCGTCGCCGGGCCTCATCAATGGCATCCCTTCTGGTCCGCGTCCAGTAGGCTGCAACGATGGCTATGAGTAGCAGAAGCCCCTCGATCAGTAAATTCGATAGGAAGGTGATTGCCAGATCTTTGAATGAGCTCGGCAACATTGAGATGTGGTCCGGCCACGTCTTGCCCGGAGGCAGAAACCCCAGATCGACCAATGTGAAGATAAGGCAGGATAGGGGCGTCATGACCCAGGCCACAGTCAGATAGAGTCGGCGCCAGGATGGACGTCCGTAGAGCAGACAGGAATAGACCATCACCAGGCAGACTGCGTCGGAGAGCATGATGGCAGGTCCCAACAGGAGCTGAGCCAGAGCCACAGCGACGAAGAGCCCGGCAGCTACGTTCGGGAATCGGCGACGGATAACCACAGGGGCTATGAGCAGGACCGTCCACATCAGGATCAGGGCCCCATCTTGTAGATTGGCGCTGGAGCCGCTCACCAGCAGAAACAGAAGGATGGCGAAGAGAGCGTCAGTCAGTAGCATTCGATTATTGGACCTGGTGATTGGTCGCTGCGCTGTTTGACTGACTGTGTTCATGGAATCAACAATATTCGGGGACAGCGGGAGGTGCCATCAGTCCGAGGGATGATGAGGTCAAACGCGGTCCCAGGCTGTCGCAAGGCGGATGAGCCTGAGCAGTTGTAATCGGGAATGGGCGCCTAGTGGTGAGTCAAAAGATGGCGGCCTTGCATATGACGATTGGTGGTCAGCTGCCTAACGCTTGGAGAGACTTGTTGCCGCTCCTTGCCGAGGTGCTGTTTACGCATTCTCGCATCGAATGGCTCTCTGCATAGCTTGCACGTCCAAGACACACGCGTACTCTCCAATGCAGGTCGCGACCCTTGGATGCATTTAACACTGGCGATAAGAACAGATTCAGTGCTTGGATTCAGACGGCAATAAAAGCGGATATCGGACTTGCCCTCAGTTGGTAATGGGTATGGATTCCATATTTGCGCTCAACTGGCAACAAGTATGCATCCGGTATCCATCCATCCAGCCTGTATCGCACAGATACCAGTCAGGCCGACGAATCGTGGTGCATTCCGCAACGGTTCATCGGCCTGACAACGCAGGGGAGGGGTCAGCGCGCTCTACTTGCCTAATCGTTGGACCCTGACCAACGGACCCCGGTCACAAGACCCCGGTGGTCAGGATTCCAATGGCTCCGACCACGAGCGCCCAGTCTCAGGAGAAGCGCAGCCGAATCTGCTCGGCCGTGCCGTAGGAGGCCTGCGCCCCCTGCCCTGTGGCGGCGTAGGCCGAGACGTAGGAGGCCAGCTGGGCGGCCTCAACCAGGGTCATGTCGGAGGCCAGGCCGGCCAGCACGGTGCCCATGAAGGCGTCCCCGCAGCCGGTGGTGTCCACAGCGTCCACATGCACGGCGTGAATCCGGTAGGTCCGGCCCTGGTCCAGCACCATGGACCCCTCGCCGCCCAGGGTGACGATGGCCCTGTGGAAGCCGAAGTCCTGCATGGTCTGGTTGATCCGGTCCCAGTCGGCCCCCAGCCAGTCGCCGTCCTCGGGCTCGTCGATGCCCAGCAGCTGGGCCATCTCATGCTCGTTGACCAGGATCAGGTCGGAGTTGGCAATCAGGTCGGCGGGCAGGTCGGCGCGGAAGGGGGAGTCGTTGAGCAGCACGGTCATGCCGGCCTCGTGGCCCATGCGCGCGGCCTCGGTGACCGTCTCGATGGGGCTCTCCAGGCACAGGCCCAGCACCTTGGCCGAGGTCAGGGCCTGGCGGGAGCGGTGGGCGTAGTCCACATCCACCTTGCCGTTGGAGCCGGGGGAGTAGACGATGGTGTTCTCGCCGCGCGCATCCACGGTGATGACTGTGGTTCCGCTGGCTCCCGGCACGGTCATCACATGGGAGACATCCACCCCGGCGTTGCCCAGCTGCCCCAGCAGAAAGTCGGCGTTGGAGTCGGATCCCACGGCCCCGAAGAGCCTGACCTGGGCGCCGATGCGGGCCGCGGTCGCCGCCTGGTTGGCCGACTTGCCTCCGGGCAGCACCTGCAGGGGACCGCCGTTGATGGTCTCGCCGGGCTTGGGCAGCCGGTCGGTGTTGACGGTGTAGTCCGCATTCATGGATCCGACCACCGAGATGGATCCCGTGATGGTATCCAGTCCCTTGAGCACCTGGTCGGGTGCCGCCGCCATATCTTGAATCATGTTTCTCCGTTCCTTGATGAGCTTGTCCGCCTTGATGATCACGCTGTGACAGGTTCAGGGATCCTGGCCGGTGTGCGCGGGCGGGCGACCCACCGAGGCGCAGTGGCGGTAGCTGGTCTGCAGCCGGACCGACCGCACGGGCGAGCCTGCCATCAGAGCCAGGAGCATGTCCACGCAGCGGGTCCCCATGGTGTCGATCTGCTGGGAGATGGTTGACACGGCCGGGGTCAGGATGCGGAAGACGGGTAGGTCGTCGAAGGTGACCATGGACAGGTCCTCGCCGATGCTGATTCCTCGGGACTGGGCCGTTTTGATGGCGCGTATGGCATCCAGGGAGGATCCGAAGAGGACGCCGGTGATGCCCTGCCGGGCCCAGAGGTCGATCATGTCGGGGTCGAAGGTGCCGGGCTCTACCTGGTCGGCCAGGGGGTCGTCCATGCCTTCGATGCCTGCCAGCAGGTCCCGGTAGACGTTCAGGCGTTCGCGGAAGGTGGCCGATTCCTTGAGGGGTCCGGGCACCAGGGTGATGCGTCGGTGGCCCTGGGCGTGCAGATCTTTAAGGGCCTGCCGCAGGCCGGGCTCAGGGTCGGCGTCTACACAAGGAATGGCCCGTCCGTCGCGTCCGGCGGCACCCTCGGCGGCACGGTCCACGCAGACCAGTGGCAGTCCGCGTCGGGTCAGCTCCTCCAGGGTGCGCGAGGAACGCGGCCCGGGCACGATGATGGCTCCGTCGATGTGCTGGCCCAGCAGGTTGCGCACCTGGGCCCGGTCCTCGCCGGGGTCGCCCTGGGTGGAGGTGCAGATCAGGGTCTGGAAGTCGTGGTTGAGCAGCTGGCCCTGAATCAGATAGGCCAGATCCGCGAAGTAGGAGTTGCGGATGTCGGGGATGAGCAGGCCGATGGTGCGCGAGTGGGCGGAGTGCATGGATCGGGCCCGGGAGTCCGGCACATAGTGCAGGTCGTGGATGACCTGGTTGATGCGCTGTCGTGTGGCGGGGGAGATGCGCCCGGAGTCGTTGAGTGCTCGGGAGACCGTCGATACGGAGACACCGGCCCGTTGGGCCACATCCCTGATCGTCGCGTACGCCATCATGGCCTTTCGTCGAAGTGGTCGGCCGCCGGGCCGGACTGCCGACCTCGGCGGTTGCCTGACCGCCGCCATGGGCAGGCGAACGGTTCTGACAGCCTTCAGTTATATCAGTGCGGTAACGATACCGCAACTTTCACAGCATGGCCCGTCGAGGCTTGGCTTTGAGTGAAGGTAGGCGAGGCTGAATGCTTGGGGAAAGGTTACTGTTTGTGTGATTATGCTGGGATATGGAGATGGACAGCGGCCGGGCTGGCTGTGGGGTTCTGCCCGTGGCCGGCCTGGCCGTGTTTCCTCCTCTCCAAGGCGGGGGTGGGGGCGTGCATGCCTGCCCTCGGCTTCCGCCTGCAGAAGTGTGGTGGGGGCGCGGGAGGGAGGTGTCGGCTCTCTTGGGGTTTGAGCCTTGATTGACACGTTTCCTCCCTGCTCCCCCTATGTGGGCCGGGGGTTGGGGGATTGATACGCCGCCCGGCCGCTCTTACTCGAGTGAAGCGTGAAGCAGCTGGTGCTGTTCCCTCCGGTGGCGGCGGGATGCCAGGACCCCGCCCATGCCGGTCATGCCGGTGGCCAGGGCCAGCAGGATGCCTTCCCCGCCGGCCTTGGGGAGCACGCCTAAAGGTGTGTACGTGTACCTGAGGGAGGTGTCCGGTTTTTGGGGTGCGCCGCCTATCGTGTAGTCCACGCTGACCGTGACGGTGCCCGGCGGGTGTGCGGGCGTGAACACGCTGACGCTATTGCCGTCGCCGCGCGTCAGGCCTGATACGGGGGTCTGGTCGAATCTGACACCCGTGATCACCAGCTGCAGGTTGAACGACACCGGCACAGGAACAGTCGAATTGCTGTAGCTGTTGGTGCCGAGCTGGCCGTTGCTGTTTAATCCCCAGGCGTAGGCGTTGCCGTCGCTGCCCAGGGCCAGCGAATGAGAGCCTCCGGCGCTGACCTGTGTGGCTTGCTGTCCTTTGCTCGTGTCGGTGGGGTTGGCGGGGTCGCGCACGCGCTTAGGAACAGGATTCGCGTCACTGGTCCCGCTGCTGGTGTTGTTGCCGAGCTGGCCGTTGCTGTTTAATCCCCATGCCCAGGCGTATCCGTCGCTGCCCAGGGCCAGCGAATGCCAGGATCCGGCGCTGACCTGCACGTAGGTGAAGTCCTTGGGCAGGTCCGGGTACGTGTTGCGGTCTGGCGTCTTCACCCTGACCGGCGTAGTCTGGGCGTTGTAGCTGCTTGTCCCGTTGCCGAGCTGGCCATAGTTGTTGTATCCACAGGCGTAGGCGTTGCCGTCGCTGCCCAGGGCCAGCGAATGAGAGCCTCCGGCGCTGACCTGCAGGTAGGTGAAATCCTTGGGCAGGTCCGGGTACGTGTTGCGGTCTGGCGTCTTCACCCTGACCGGCGTAGTCTGGGCGTTGTAGCTGGTTGTCCCGTTGCCGAGTTGGCCAGAGTTGTTGTATCCCCAGGCGTAGGCGTTCCCGTCGCTGCCCAGGGCCAGCGAATGAGAGCCTCTGGCGCTGACCTGCAGGTAGGTGAAATCCTTGGGCAGGTCCGGGTACGTGTTGCGGTCTGGCGTCTTCACCCTGACCGGCGTGTTCTGCTGGGTGGTTGTCCCGTCGCCGAGCTGGCCGTTGCTGTTGTCTCCCCAGGCATAGGCGTTCCCGTCGCTGCCCACAGCCAAGGAAAAACCATAACCGTTGGAGTTTCTTCCTCCGCTGACTTGGTTGAATCTGATGCTCCGGCTGGTGTCTGGCGGGGTGATGGTGGTGGATTCGCCGCCGAGTTGGCTGCCCTTATCAGGGCTGATGCTCCACGTGCTGTTCCGGCTTTCAGTCCATTTGGCGGTCAGGGTCAGGTTCTGGGTGACGGGCCTGCTGAAATCGTAGGCGACCTGCCCGATGAACCATCCGTCGAACAGGTAGCCTTCACGCGCCGGGTCGGGGGAGGGCCGCTTCACCCTGCCGTTCGGGGTGGAGACAGTCTGGTCTGCTGGTTCGGGTTTTCCGCCGCCCGTGTCGAAGTGGACCGTGAGCGTGGATCTTGGTTCGGCGCCTCGTGTCAGGGTCTGGTCGACCGTGTAGTTGAGGTTTCTGGTGAAGGGCTGGTCGTCCTGCCTGCCGGTGATGGTGATGGCGGCCGGGCCGGGCTGGCGGGCGGGGATGTCCGTCTGCCAGGCGTCGCCGGTCCTGCTGAGTTTGAGCGGCTGGCCGTCCGTGCCGGCTGTTTCCAGGGTGGGCGCTGTGGCGGTGTCGAGCCGGGCCGGCTGGCCGGGCCGGCCCTGCTTGTCCAGGCTCCACTGGTATAGGCCGCCCTGCCTGCTGGTGGCGGTGATCCTGCCGCCTGCAAGGACGGCCTGCGTGTAGGCCCGGCTCCCGTCGTCCGCCCGGGCGGGCGCTTCGCCGGGCTTCCAGGCCCAGAGGCGGCCGTCCCTGCTGGTGATGACGGCCTGGTCATTGCCGGTGGTGATTCGGCTGGCCTTCAGGTTTTCCGGCAGGCCGGCGGCCGTAAGGCTGGTCGTGCCGTCGGCCTGGTGCCAGGCCTGCCCGTCCGCGTCCAGGAGGAGGAACCCCTGGTTGAGGGCCTGGGCCTGGACGATACGGATTTGTGTGTCCTGCCTGATGCGTGCGGGCTTGACGTTGCCGGTCTTGCTCGCGTCCCAGGCCCAGGCCTGCCCGTCCGCGTCCAGGGCGAGGGCCCGGCCGCCGGAGGCGGCGGCGGTGACGGCCCGCGCCTGTCCGGGCAGGCCGGTCGTGGCCTGCTCCAGGAATTTCGGGTTCGTGTTTTGACTGTCTTTCCGGCTGGCCTGGTAGGCGTGGACCTGTCCCTGCCGGTCCACCGCCAGCAGAAGGTCGCCGTCCATGCTGATGCCGGTGAACCGGGCGTCCTGGTTGGCATCGAGGATGGTGGGTGTCGATTGTCCGTTGTCCCAGGCGTAGATCCGCTGGTCGGATCCGAGCGCGGCCTGCAGCCGGCCGCCTGCCGCGGCCTGCAGCCAGCGGAACCCGTCGGGAGCCTGCGTGGGGAAGGGGACCTGCTTGGGCGCGCCCTCCTGCGTCCAGGTGTGGATGCGCCCGTCGCCGGTCAGGCCGACTGTCCGCTCGCCTGCGGCCTGGACGTTGACGTAGTAGTGCTCCTGCGGGCTGGGCGGGCTGATGGTCAGCCGGGCGCCGGCGGCGGGCCCGTGGTCCGGGCTCAGCGTCCAGTCCGTGATCCTCGACCATTGGGCTTTCAGGGTCGTGTCCTGGAGGATGGGCGTCCGGAAGTCGTAGGGCTGGCCGTCAAGCGTCCACCCGTCGAATTTGAATCCCTCGCGCTGCGGATTCTGCTGCGGGGCGGTGGCCAGCGTCCCGGTCTTCACAGTTGATTGGGTGTGTTTGCTTCCGTCGGCCGGGTCGAAGCGCACCGTGTGCGAAGGTTCATCATCCGTCTTACCGGCTGATTTAGCTGGAGCGGAGTCTGTGCCGCTTGGACTGGCCGCCGGCGTTGACGGGGCAACCGGGCTTGATGTCGTGGGGTTCAGGGGCGAGGCGGTCTCCAGCGGCGAGGGTGAGGGCAGGGGAGCGCCGGACGCGCTGCCGGGATTGGTCACGGGGGTCTGCTCGGCTGTGTGGCCCTCCCCCCCGGCAGGCACAGGAGCGTCCACGTTGGCGGACGCGACGCCCAGTCCTGCCATAAGGCCCACAAGGAGGATTAGTGCCGCCAGGACGCGAGGCAGGCGGGAAACCAGATGCATAAGCCGAATACCTTTCGCCAGCACCGGACACGATCGCTTCCAACACCCCTAAAGCGTGCCGATGACCCTTGCATGCAACGTACCTGTCGAGATGCCGTCCAGCCCTCAAACCGACCCCTGCCAGCCGTGCAGGCCACAACGAACCCAATCGACTTCCCCCGCGTCATTGCACTCGACATGCTACCTGAAAAGACAAGAGAACACGCAGGCGTTTGTGATATAGGATCCATGCAGGCCAAGCCGTCTTCGGGCTTCGTGCCAACACAGGGTCTCCGTTCATCGCCCCACTGATGAAAAAATGAGCGGCCATCGCACGGCAGCCAGTATTTCAACCTCCCAGATTGTGTCTGCCGGTTTATCGCCAGCATATGGGGGCCGTGAAACGCTCGGAATAGAGTCTACTTTGGATGTTGTGTGGCTGTGTACATGATGCGATGCCAATCAGGAAGAAGTTAAGCATATGTGTGGTGGGAGGGGCGCGGGAGGCATGCCGGCTCCCTTGGGGATTGAGCCTCCAGTGACACTTTCCTCCGTGCGCCCCCGATAAGCCAGGGCCGAGAGATTGACCCGCCCCCGGCCTGTCTTACTCGAGTGAAGCGTGAAGCAGCTGGTGCTGTTCCCTCCGGTGGCGGCGGGATGCCAGGACCCCGCCCATGCCGGTCATGCCGGTGGCCAGGGCCAGCAGGATGCCCTCCCCGCCCGCCCGGGGGAGCACTCCTGCTGGCAGGTACGTGTACCTGAGGGAGGTGTCCGGCTGCTGGGCTAGGCGGCCCAGCGTGTAGTCCACGCTGACCGTGACCGTGCCCGGCAGGTGCGCGGGCGTGAGCACGGTGACGCTGCTGCCGTCGCCGCGCGTCAGGCCTGTTGCGGGGGTCTGGTCGAATCTGACGCCGGTGATCAGCGGCAGCGGGTTGAACGCCACCGGCACTGGAGTCCGCTTGCTGTTTGTGGTGTTGTCGCCGAGCTGGCCATACCTGTTGAATCCCCAGGCGTAGGCGTATCCGTCGCTGCCCAGGGCCACCGAATGATAAAATCCGGGGCTGAACTGCAGGTAGGTGAAGTCCGCGGGCGCTCCTGCAGGCTTGCTCACTTTGACCGGCGTACGCCGCTGGTCGGTCGTCCAGTCGCCGAGCTGGCCATAGTTGTTGGATCCCCATGCGTAGGCGTTGCCGTCGCTGCCCAGGGCCAGCGAGTGAAAGGTTCCGGCGCTGACCTGCAGGTAGGTGAAGTCTGTGGGCGTGCCTGCAGGCTTGCCCACTTTGACCGGCGCAGTCTGGTCGATGGTAGTCCCGTCGCCGAGCTGGCCATTGTTGTTGCGTCCCCATGCCCAGGTGTTCCTGTCTTCGTCGATGGCCAGCGCATGCCAGCCGCCGGCGCTCACCTGGACGGCCTTCAGCCAGGGGCCCGCAGCAGCCGTGGACTGGCTTGAGGCGAACACGCGGCTGGGCGTGGGGTGGAAGATGTTGGTGGTGGTAGTGTCGCTGGTGTTGTTGCCGAGCTGGCCGTTGGTGTTGTAGCCCCACGTGTACACGTACCCGTCCTGGCCTAGGGCCATGTCGAAGGACCAGCTGGTGCTGATCTGCACGGCGTGGAAGACGCCGCTGGCATCCGAGGGGTCCTCGACCGTTGTGGGCACGGTCTGCGGACTGGAGCAGTCCTCGCTGTACCCTTTGGATATGCTGCCCCAGGTGTATACGGTGCCGTCGGCGCCCAACGCCATGGAGTTCCATGATCCGGCGGCGACCTGGATGGCTTTCAGTCCCTCACTGGAGTTGTTCGGCCCGTGCACGCGCACGGGGGTTGAGGAATTGGACTTGGTGTTGTTGCCGAGCTGCCCGTGGTCGTTATTCCCCCAGGCGTACACGTACCCGTCGCTGCCGATGGCCAGCGAATGACTGCCTCCCGCGCTGACCTGCACGTAGGTGAAATCCTTGGGCAGGTCCGGATACGTGCTGCGGTCAGGTGTCTTCACCATGACCGGCGTATACCGGGTGGTGGTTGTCCCGTCGCCGAGCTGGCCGCAGTTGTTGCGTCCCCAGGCGTAGGCGTTGCCGTCGCTGCCCACAGCCAGCGAAACCCCCTGCGTGTCAATCATGACGCCTTTTCCGCCACTGATCTGGTTAAACTGGATGCCGCTGATTTTGTCCGGCGGGGTGATGGTGGTGGATTCGTGGCCGAACTGGCCGCCCTTGTCGGGGCTGATGCTCCACTGTTTGTTGGGTGTCCAGTGGGCGGTGATGGTGATGTTGTCGGTGACGGGTTTGCTGAAGTCGTAGGCGGTGATGCCGGTGAACCATCCGTCGAACTGGTAGCCTGGGCGCGTCGGGTCGGGGGAGGGGCGCTGGACTCTGCCGTAGACCGGCTGGATGCTCTGGTCCTGTGGGGTCGGGTTTCCTCCGCCCGTGTCGAAGCGGACCGTGTAGGCGGAGCCCTGGCGGAGGTCTCTGGTCAGGGTCTGGTCGACGGTGTACGTCAGGCTTCTGGTGAAGGGCTGGTCGTCCTGCCTGCCGGTGATGGTGATGGCGGCCGGGCCGGGCTGGCGGGCGGGGATGTCCGTCTGCCAGGCGTCGCCGGTCCTGCTGAGTTTGAGCGGCTGGCCGTCCGTGCCGGCTGTTTCCAGGGTGGGCGCTGTGGCGGTGTCGAGCCGGGCCGGCTGGCCGGGCCGGCCCTGCTTGTCCAGGCTCCACTGGTATAGGCCGCCCTGCCTGCTGGTGGCGGTGATCCTGCCGCCTGCAAGGACGGCCTGCGTGTAGGCCCGGCTCCCGTCGTCCGCCCGGGCGGGCGCTTCGCCGGGCTTCCAGGCCCAGAGGCGGCCGTCCCTGCTGGTGATGACGGCCTGGTCATTGCCGGTGGTGATTCGGCTGGCCTTCAGGTTTTCCGGCAGGCCGGCGGCCGTAAGGCTGGTCGTGCCGTCGGCCTGGTGCCAGGCCTGCCCGTCCGCGTCCAGGAGGAGGAACCCCTGGTTGAGGGCCTGGGCCTGGACGATACGGATTTGTGTGTCCTGCCTGATGCGTGCGGGCTTGACGTTGCCGGTCTTGCTCGCGTCCCAGGCCCAGGCCTGCCCGTCCGCGTCCAGGGCGAGGGCCCGGCCGCCGGAGGCGGCGGCGGTGACGGCCCGCGCCTGTCCGGGCAGGCCGGTCGTGGCCTGCTCCAGGAATTTCGGGTTCGTGTTTTGACTGTCTTTCCGGCTGGCCTGGTAGGCGTGGACCTGTCCCTGCCGGTCCACCGCCAGCAGAAGGTCGCCGTCCATGCTGATGCCGGTGAACCGGGCGTCCTGGTTGGCATCGAGGATGGTGGGTGTCGATTGTCCGTTGTCCCAGGCGTAGATCCGCTGGTCGGATCCGAGCGCGGCCTGCAGCCGGCCGCCTGCCGCGGCCTGCAGCCAGCGGAACCCGTCGGGAGCCTGCGTGGGGAAGGGGACCTGCTTGGGCGCGCCCTCCTGCGTCCAGGTGTGGATGCGCCCGTCGCCGGTCAGGCCGACTGTCCGCTCGCCTGCGGCCTGGACGTTGACGTAGTAGTGCTCCTGCGGGCTGGGCGGGCTGATGGTCAGCCGGGCGCCGGCGGCGGGCCCGTGGTCCGGGCTCAGCGTCCAGTCCGTGATCCTCGACCATTGGGCTTTCAGGGTCGTGTCCTGGAGGATGGGCGTCCGGAAGTCGTAGGGCTGGCCGTCAAGCGTCCACCCGTCGAATTTGAATCCCTCGCGCTGCGGATTCTGCTGCGGGGCGGTGGCCAGCGTCCCGGTCTTCACAGTTGATTGGGTGTGTTTGCTTCCGTCGGCCGGGTCGAAGCGCACCGTGTGCGAAGGTTCATCATCCGTCTTACCGGCTGATTTAGCTGGAGCGGAGTCTGTATTATCAGGTGTTCCCGCCGTCGATGACGGGGTGCCCGTCGTGGGGTTTAATGGCGTGGTGGCTTGTATCGGCGATGGTGTGGGCAGTGGGGTGCTGGTGGCGCTGCTGGGGGTTTGCTCAGCTACGCGAGGGTCTGACGACCCCCCTCCCACGGTGAGGATGGGAGCGTCCGCCTGGGCGGACGCGACGCCCAGGCCTGCCAGCAGGCCGATCAGGACGGTCGCCATCGCCAGGATGCGACGCAGACGGGAAACCAGATGCACGACTCGTAAGCCCCTTCACCAAACACCAAGCGGAGCACACACCGCTTATCTATGTGAGTTCTTCTTGTCGGAAAGCCGTGCTGTCTCTCAATGCCGGTCCTGCATCAAATCGCAGAGTCCAATGGCGGAAGTCAGTCGCCTTCTTGACATCCCCTGCTTCTCACCATACCACCCGGTCAGCAGACAACACACACGAGCCAGGTCCAACCGCCCGGAGACAATGAATCCGACTGATCCCAAAGAGAAAGGAGCCAGCGTATGACCAACCAGGGATACTATCTGCCGGGACTCTACGTTCGGGAGGGGTCCATCCCCGTTCCCTTGGACTGGGCGGGCAGTGAACCTGGCGTTTGGCGAGCCGAAGATCATTCGGACCAGGCGGTCATCCGCTGCTTCTACCGCGTGGTCTGCGCCCCCCAGCACATCCACGACGACCTGCCGCTGCTGGTCTACCTGCAGGGCGGACCCGGCTCGGGTGCCCCACGGCCGCTGAACGCCACTGCCGACGGGTGGATGGCCGAGGCCCTGCGCCACTTCCGCATTGTCCTGCCCGACCAGCGGGGTACGGGCCGGTCCAGCGCCATCGACGGCTCCACCATGGCCTCCCTGGGCGAGCCCCGGGCCCAGGCCGACTATCTGAAGCATTTTCTGGCGGACTCCATCATCCGGGACTTCGAGCACCTGCGTCTCACGGTCTTCGCCGGCCGCTCCTGGGTGACCCTTGGGCAGAGTTTCGGCGGCTTCCTGACCATGGCCTACCTGTCGAACTTCCCCGAAGGTATTGCTGCGGCTTTCACTACCGGGGGCGTGCCGCATATCCCTGCTGATGCCTATGAGCTCTATTCCCATACCTTCACCAAGATGGCCCAGCGGTCCCAGATCTTCTATCAGCGCTATCCAGGGGACCGAGACCGTGTGGCGGCCATTGCCGACCGGCTGTCACAGGGCGATGTGGTTCTGCCCGGAGGCGACCCCCTGAGCGTGGAGCGGCTGCAGATCCTGGGTGCCGACCTGGGCAAGAGTGGCGGGTTCGAGCGTCTCCACTGGCTGTTGGACACGGCCTTCCTGGACGGCGACGGCAGCCTGCCTGCTTCCGGCGCTAGCAGCTCCCGGGCCACCCTCTCGCAGGCCTTCCTGGAGGGGGTGCGGGAGGCCACTACCGTTACACCGCTCTACTGGCCCCTGCAGGAGTTCATTTACGCCGACGGAGACTGCGGACCTCTGCGCTGGGCGGGGCAGCGGGTGCGCGATGCTCGTCCTGAATTCAACACTGCCGCCCGTCCGCTCATGTTCACCGGGGAGGCGATTTTCCCCTGGATGTTCGAGCAGGAGTCGGCCCTGCGTCCCTTCGGACCGGCGGTCAGTCTGCTCATGGAGGAGGGCTCCTGGGGTCACCTGTACGATCCCGACCGCCTGACCGACAATCAGGTTCCTCTGCAGGCCGCGGTCTATGCCGACGACCTCTATGTGCCCTCGGAGCTCCAGCTGGACACCCTCTCGCGCGTGGGTCACGCCCATGCCTGGGTGACCAACGAGTTCGAGCACGACGGCCTGCACGGGGACAGGGTCTTCGCCCACCTCTACCGGCTGGCCCTGGAGCGCGGCGATCTGGAGGGGCTCTTCCCGGCGCGCGGCTAGACTTGAGGGCATGAACACGGACTCATTGACTCTCGGATTCATCGGATACGGCAACATGGCCCAGGCCATGGCCCAGGGGCTTGTCGATGCGGGTGTGCTGCCCGGCGGCCGGATTGTGGCCTGCGCAGCCCACTACGATCGCCTGGTGGAGCGGGCGGCCCAGCTTGGGGTGCGGCCCATGCACTCGGGCACCGAGGTGGCTGCGGCCGCCGACCTGGTGATTCTGGCCGTCAAACCGGAGCAGGTGACCCAGGTCTGCGAACCCATCCGCCATGAGCTGGCTGACCCGGACCGCATGGTCCTCTCGGTGGTGGGCGGCATGACCCTTGAGGACTATGCCGACCTCCTGGAGGAGGGCACCCACCTGATCTGCGCCATCCCCAACACCCCTATTTCAGTAGGGCAGGGGGTTCTGGTCACCCAGGAGGACGATACCCTGACCGACCAGCAGCGGGAGCTCTTCACCCAGGTCTTCGACCCGGTGGCCATGATTGAGCGGCTGCCCCGGGAGCTGGTCTCGGTGGGCACGACCATTGCCGGATGCGCGCCCGCCTACACGGCCATGTACATGGAGGCCCTGGCCGACGCCGGGGTGGAGCATGGGCTGCCCAGGCAGGCGGCCTACCGGCTGGCGGCGCGGATGGTGGAGGGGACCGGAGCCCTCTATCTGGCCACCGGCACCAACCCCGGGGCCATGAAGGACGCGGTCTGCTCGCCGGGCGGAACCACCATCAAAGGAGTCGCCTCCCTGGAGAAGCACGGCTTCCGTGGAGCGGTCATCGAGGCCATCGATGCGGTGGAGCGCGGCGACTAGGGGGAGCCACGCCGGGGCAGTCCGGGCAATAGACTGGTGCATATGTCGTTAACCATAGGAATCGTCGGGCTGCCCAACGTCGGCAAGTCCACACTCTTCAACGCCCTCACCCGCAACAACGTTCTGGCGGAGAACTATCCCTTTGCCACCATCGAGCCCAACACCGGCATCGTGCCCCTGCCCGACGACCGGCTGCCCGTCCTGGCCAAGCTGGTCCACACAGACAAGATCGTGCCCGCCACGGTCACCTTCGTGGACATCGCCGGCATCGTCAAGGGGGCCTCGGAGGGGGAGGGGCTGGGCAACCAGTTCCTGGCCAACATCCGCGAGGCCGACGCCATCTGCGAGGTGGTCCGTGCCTTCAATGACGACGACATCGTCCACGTCAACGGCAAGGTGGATCCGGCCGACGACATCGACACCATCAATACCGAGCTGATTCTGGCCGACATGCAGACCATTGACAAGGCCCTGCCCAAACTGGAAAAGGACCAGCGTGGGGGCAAGATCAAGCCCGCCTACCTGGACACCGTCCGCAAGGCCAAGGAGATTCTGGGCCAGGGCCGGACCATCGACCAGGCGGCCCAGTCCGGGGACATCGACAAGGACGAGCTCTACGACCTGCATCTGATGACCGCCAAGCCCTTCATCTACGTCTTCAACGTGGACGACGACGAGCTGCAGAACGAGGACATGAAGAAGCAACTTGCTGACTCCGTGGCTCCTGCGCCTGCCATCTTCCTGAACGCCCAATTCGAGTCCGAGCTGACCGAGCTGGACGAGGCCGACGCCCGCGAGATGCTGACCGATGCCGGGCTCAAGGAGTCTGGCCTGGACCAGCTGGCCCGTGTGGGCTTCGACATCCTTGGCCTGCAGACCTTCCTGACCGCCGGGGTCAAGGAGGTGCGCGCCTGGCAGATTCACAAGGGCTGGACCGCCCCTCAGGCTGCCGGGGTCATTCACACCGACTTCGAGAAGGGTTTCATCAAGGCCGAGGTGGTCTCCTACGACGACTTCGTGGCCGCCGACGGCTCCTATGCTAAGGTGCGCGAGGAGGGCAAGATGCGCCTTGAGGGCAAGGACTACGTCATGCAGGACGGCGACATCGTGGAGTTCAAGACCGGCATTCCCTCCGGTTCCAAGAAGTGAGCGCCAGGCCCGGGTTCGCCATTCGCCGGGGTCATGGGCTGCCGCTGATCTTCGTGCATGGGTCCGGCGTGGACCACCACATCTTCGACGACCTGGACCCCGTCTTCGAGCGGGTGGGCGGCTTCGAGCGAATCTACCTGGACCAGCCCGGCTTCGGCCGCACACCGCCTGACCCGTCCATCCTCGATCTGGACGGTCTGGCCCGGTGGCTGGATGATCAGGTGGACATTTTCAGCAGTGGCGGCCCCTTCGCCCTGGTGGGCAACTCCCTGGGCGGGTTGCTCAGCCGCCATGCTGCCGCCGATCGGTTGGACCGCTGCCGGGGGATGGCCCTGCTTTCTTCAGTGGTCGACCCGGTGACCGCACACAGACGTCTGCCCCCGCGTCAGGTGCTGGTCCGGGACGACCAGGGACTGGCCGACGTGGACGAGTTCACCAGGCATGCCTACCGGCAGATGGCCGTGGTGGAGTCCCGAGAGCATCTTGAGGCCTACCAACGCACCATCATGCCTGGTGTTCGTTCTGCCGATGCCGATACGGTGGCTCGAATGGAGGGGCGCTACCAGCTGGATATGGGCTTCGACCAGGTCTGGTCCGGGTTCATAGCCCCTGTGCTCTTCGTCTGCGGCCGCCAGGACGACCGTGTGGGCTACCTGGACCAATTCGACCTGGCCTGCCGCTTCCCCCGGGCCTCATACTCGGTGCTGGATCGGGCCGGCCACAATGTGCAGATCGAGCAGACCGCCCTGGTCTGCGACCTGCTGGAGGATTGGGCCAGGCAGGTGCTGAAAGGCTGAGTCCTTCCTGTTTCCTTCTGCCGCTAAAATGAACTGTGCATACAGGTTCGTTCGACGGCGACGAAGGGGAAGGACATGGCTGTCTGGGGATTGGATAGCAAACGCCTTAAGCGGCGTGTGCTTGCCATGCTCCGTTGGCTGCTGGACCCTGTCCGCCGCACGCCTGTGGTGGTGACAACCGCCCTGTTGACGCTGTTGTTGACAGTCATGATTGTCAACCTGATTCAGCCGGTGGATGCGGCTCATGCGGAACGATCAGCAGGTGCGAGCGCTTCCAGCACAGCCACTGTTTCGGCGAGACAATTTCCCAAGGCGCATCATTCCGTTAAATCCGAGTCCTCCTCTTCATCAGCGACAAAGAGGCACACAAAGGAACAAGATGAGGAGCAGACAAAGGTTCAGAAGACCGAGCCTGCTGGCGCATCTGCACAGCCTGTCGATTGGCTCAAGCCTTCGCAGCAGATCGATTACCCGGATCCTGCGGCCCATCCTGGCCTCTCCCTGGAGGTCAGCCTTCAGGATCAGCGGGTCTATGTGCGTGACGGGTCTCAACTGCTCTACACCATGTATGCCTCGACGGGCATGGATGACTCCACGCCCAGGGGCAGCTTCCGTATCCAGTCTGAGCGCGGCGACCACTTCTACAACCCCAGGGAGGGGATGGGCGCCCACTACTACACCAGCTTTCTGAACCACGGGGTCTTCCTCTTCCACTCGGTCCCCACTGATTCCAGCGGCAGCTACATCAAGGAGGAGGCCAACCTGTTGGGCATCCGTCCCAGCTCCCATGGCTGCATCCGGCTGACTGTACCTGATGCTCTGTGGATCATGAAGTCCGTGCCCATCGGCACGCCCGTCCTGGTCAACTGAATTCCAGTCCGAGCCGGAACAGCCTCGTCCAAAATGTGACCATTCGCCGTCGTGCCTGCCCTCGGTTTTCTAACTTTGCTCTACCACAGAGAGAACTATCGAGAGGAAGTGGTCAGGAATCATGCAAAAGGTGCAGCGGTTCAGTGACTGGTTGACTAAGTGGTTCATTCTGGTGGTCCTGGTTTGGGCCGCCATCAACTTCTTTGTCCCGCAGATTAGCATTTGGGCCCGTAGCTACACCAACTACTTCCTGAGCATTATTCTCTTCGGCATGGGACTGACCCTGAGCCTGGACGACTTCAAGCGAATCGTCAAGATGCCGCTCATGGTCATCGTGGGCACCATAGCCCATTACCTGATCATGCCCCTGCTGGCCGTGCTGCTCTGCCGCATCTTCCGGCTGGACGGCATGATCGCCGTGGGAGTCATCCTGGTGGGCTGCTGCCCTTCGGGGACCTCCTCCAACGTCATGTCCTACCTGTCTCGTGGCGATGTGGCCCTGGACGTATCAATAGGACTGCTTTCCACCTTGTGTGCGCCCTTCATGATCCCCATGCTGATGAACCTGCTGGCCAGCCAGTATGTGGCCATCCCCACCAAGCAGCTCTTCCTGACCGCCCTTGAGGTGGTGCTGATCCCCATCGCCCTGGGCCTGGCCGTCCACGCCATCTTCAAGGAGAAGGTGCAGAAGGTGACCGTGGCCCTGCCGGCCGTCTCGCAGATTGCCATCCTGGTCATCATCGGTGTGGTGGTCTCGGTCAACCATGCCAAGCTCTTCACCGCCGCCACCGCCCTGGTTCTGCCGGTGGTCATGCTCCACAACCTGTGCGGATACGGGCTGGGCTTCCTCTTCAGCAGATTCATGTACCGGATCTATCCGAAGGGGTTCCGCTACGCCCAACAGAAGGCCATCACCTTCGAGGTGGGCATGCAGGATTCCGGGCTGGGTGCGACCCTGGCCCTGCAGGCCTTCGCGACCGACCCGATTGTGGCCATCCCCTCCACCTTCTTCAGCGTCTGGCACAACATCTCCGGCTCGGTGCTGTCCGCCTGGTGGCGTTGGCATGACGACCGGTTGGGGATTGCCGCCGACTCCGCCCAGGGTCGTCCGGAACCGGCTCGCGCCTGATTCTGGAACGCCTTTCTGCTGGGCGAACCGGACCGATTAAAACCCTGTTTCTAAAGGCTCGGCCCGGCCAGCAGAAAGCCCAGGGCCGTCAACAGAGGTGGCAGGAAGATCGAAGCTGCTAGATAGCCCAGGGCTGCCAGATGTCGTCTCTGCCGAGCCAGGGCCAACACTTCATTGACCGCTGTCGAGAAAGTAGAGAAGCCACCTAGCAGTCCTGTGGCCAGCAGCAGCCGTCCCCAGTTAGGCAGTCCGTGGAAGGCGGCAAGGGCGGCCACCATCCCTGCAGCCAATCCGGCCAGCAGGTTGATGATCATGGTCGACATGGGCAGATCCACCTGCCAGCGGGCCTTGACCAGGGTATCCAGCAGGTAGCGCAGTCCGGCCCCCATGCCGCCGCACAGGCAAATCAGCAACGTAAACGTAATGGTCATCGCGCACCCGCCTGGATGCCTGCGGCCAGATGCGCTCCCAGCGCTGCCATAGCCCAGGAAACCAAAAGGCCTCCGACGAAGGAGACCAGCAGGTAGGCAAGGGTTGCCTGGACTTGACCGCCCGACAGGCCTTGGACCAGTTCCACCGAGAGGGTGGACATGGTCGATAGCCCTCCGCACAGGCCCATGCCCAGGCCCTTGTTGGTCAGCTGCCTTCGGTGCGCATGTGCGTTTTTGGGCAGTCCGGCCAGGAAGGCGGTCAGCAGGGCGTAGCCTGCGCAGGCGATCAGGTTGGCCAGGAGGGTTCCCGGATGCAGTGGGCCGCTCTGGCCCGGCAGCAGGCTCAGGGCGTACCGGCAGCCGGTGCCCAGGGTTCCGCCCAGAATTACGACCAGGGCCGTGGCCATGTCAGGTCCGGTAGGGGGTTTGGTCATTGGAGGCTCGGTTCCCGACGATCAGCGTCCGCAGGGTCGGGCTGAAAGACATGCGCCTGCACCCGGCCCGCAGACGGGGTCGTCGAATCATGGTGCAGGAACTATCAGCAGTTTGCGGTTCGGGGCTCAAGCCCCGGGCGGGTTCCATCGCCCGATGCTCATTCTAGGAGCCCAAGGGGACCGCAACTGCCATAGCTGCCGCGACTGTTCACTCGGTGTGGTTCTCCGGGTCCAGGGTCAGTCGGTCGTCGTCGGCATCGTAGTCGAAGAGCTCACCGTAGCGGCCCCAGGTGATGGCGGTGTCAAACTGCTGTACGGCCTCCTTATCCGAGTGGTGGGCCCTCAGCAGGTCCAGGATCAGGGAGCCGTGCAGGCTTTTGTCGTCGCTGTTCTTCAGTGCCCGGTCGATGATGCGGATCAGCGGAACGTGGTCCATCAGCATCCGTGAGAACATCTCCTTGCTCTCCAGAATGTCGGCGTCATGCCAGGCACGGCCCTGGTCGGTCAGCCTGACGTGCCCGTTGTCCGCCTGGAAGATGCCCAGCATGAGTCCGGCGTCGATCAGGGGGAAGAGGTCGTCCACCTCGAAAGAGAGCTTGGCGGCCAGGTCGGCCAGGTCCATGCCGTTGGGCTGGTTGACCATGACATCGGCCAGACCGGCCAGGCCGCCGGGGGTTGCGTCGGGCAGGTTGCGCTCGGCGGTGTCCTCATCCCGAACCGAGTCCCGCACGGCCTGACGGTTGCGCACCTTGGTCTGCAGACGGCGGCGGATGTCCTCGCTGTCGCGCTGGCCGGTCAGGATGGAGTAGAGGTAGTCCACGCAGGACTGGAAGAGGTCGGACTGCTTGTCCCGAGGCCTGTCCAGGTTGATGGGCACGTTGGCGATGACCCGGCCCGGATGCGAGTCCAGGACCAGGACACGGTCGGCCATCTCCACGGCCTCCTCGATGTTGTGGGTGACGATCAGGACCGACTTGACGCTGCCAGCCTCCTCGGACCAGACCTTGAGGACCTCCTGGCGAAGATTCTCGGCGGTCAGCACGTCCAAGGCCGAGAAGGGTTCGTCCATGAAGAGGGCGTCCGGCTTGAGGACCAAGGCCCGGGCGATGCCCACGCGCTGGCGCATGCCGCCGGAGAGCTCCTTGGGGTAGGCGCTCTCGAAGCCGTCAAGGCCGATGGCATCGATGGCGGCCAAGGAGAGTTTCTCGCGTTCCTTCTTGGGCACGCCACGGGCCTGCAGGCCCAATTCAACGTTGTCCTTGACGGTCAGCCAGGGCATCAGGGCGAAGCTCTGGAAGACCAGTGCCACGCCGGGGTTGGGCCCGTCCAGCTGCTTGCCCCGGTATTCGACGCTGCCCTTGCTGGCTGGGACCAGGCCGGCCAGGATGCGCAGCAGTGTGGACTTGCCGGCGCCTGACCGGCCCAGGATGGCCACCACCTCGCCCTCGTGCAGGGTGAAGTCGATGTTGTCAAGGACGGTCAGATCCGCGCCCTTGTCGGACTGGTAGGTCTTGGTCACGTGCTCGGCCGTGATGATCCCGTTGGAATTGATCTTGGTCATTGTCGAACCTCTCAGACTTCTCATGTCAGGGAATAGCGCCGTTGTGCCAGTGTTTGCAGGGGAGACCAGAAGAACCGGTCGGCCAGGACCACGAAGATGCTCATGACGGCCACCCCCAGGATGATGCGTGGGGTGTCGCCGGTGGTGGTCACCTGGGCGATGTAGGCACCCAGGCCCTTGGCCGTCAGTTCGGTTTTGCCGTAGGAGACCACCTCAGAGACGATGGAGGCGTTCCAGGCCCCGCCGGCCGCTGTGATGCCGCCGGTGCACCAGGAGCCGAACAGGGCCGGCAGAATCAGGGTCTTCCATCGTTGCCAGCGGTTCTGGCCCAGGCTGCGCGACATCTCCAGCAGGTCGTCGGGGATGGCTGAGGCTCCGGCGATGACGTTGAAGAGGATGTACCACTGGGTGCCCAGGGCCATGAGCAGGATGCTGCCCCAGTTGATGTCGATCCGCCAGATGATGAAGATCATGGTGACGAAGGGGAAGATGAAGTTGGCCGGGAAGGAGGCCAGAATCTGCACCAAGGGCTGCAGGTAGCGGGAGATGCGCGGATTCATGCCGATCAGGGCGCCTATCGGGACCCAGACGATGGTGCAGACCACCATGAGGATCAGCACTCGCAGGAATGTCAGCAGACCAAGCTGGAAGACATGCCCGACCTCGCCCAGGCCCAGCGGACGGATGACCAGACGGTCCAGCTGCCAAAGTCCCCACAGGCCGATCAGGGCCAGGCCAATCCACCAGGCCAGATCGCTTGCCCGCCTGCGTCCGCCTCCACGGCTCCAGCGCGCTCCTGTGCGACCCAGGGGGCGGGTGATCCGATCCAGCAGGTCGGCCAGGGGGTGTCCTACCAGGCCCAGCAGGTCCTTGACTCCGGACAGGCGGATGATTGTCAGCACCAGGCTGCGCCGGGGTTCGGTGGACTGGCTGTTGGTGTAGCGGAACTTTTCGGCCCAGGCGGTCAGCGGCTTCCAGAGCAGGAAGTCAATCAATAGGACCACCACAATCATGGTCAGGATGGCCAGGCCCACCTTGCCCAGGTCCTGTTCGGCGGTGGCCTCCTCCACGAAGGAGCCGATGCCGGGCAGGGCCAGGGTCCTGTTGTTGACCGAGATCATCTCGGAGGCGGTCAGGAAGAACCAGCCGCCGCCCATGCTCATCATGCAGTTCCAGAGCAGGGGGATCATGGAGTTGGGCACGTCCAGCTTCCAGAAGCGCTGCCAGCGGGTCAGGCGCATCAGCCTCACCGCCTCGTCCAGGTCGGCGGGCTCGCTGGTCAGGGAGTTGTAGAAGGAGAAGGCCATGTTCCAGGCCTGGCTGGTGAAGATGGCGAAGATTGAGGCCGCCTCCACGCCCATGATGGACCCGGGGAAGAGGACCAGCCAGATGGAGATGGTGGCCGACAGGAAGCCCAGGACGGGCACCGACTGCAGGATGTCCAGCAGGGGGATGAGCACGGCGCCCAGGCGGCGGGAACGCGCGGCGGCCAGTCCGTAGACGAAGGCGAAGACCAGGGAGATGATCAGGGCCGCGAACATGCGGAAGAGGGAGCGCAGCGCGTAGTAAGGCAGGTTGGCCGGGTCGGTGGAGACATGCGAAGGTACGCCGGCCGGGCCGATGGGCGCGCCCAGGGCCGGCAGCAGATAGGCCAGGGCCCCCAGCAGGACCACTGCACCTATGGCTACGGCCAGGCCCGTCCATATACGGGTGGAGCGCGATGCCTGGCTGCGGTCGTCGTTCAGTGGAGAACGGAGCATTCCCGGCAGTGCGACAGTATTCACGATGGCCTCCCTCCAAGGTGCGGAACATCCCTGTCGGCAGCCTCGAAGACGGCGTGGCAATCGGCCCATGAGCCGATCATTGTCATCGTTCAAGCTTCGGCTTCGCATGGTATTTGGCCCTGCATTAGTCCCTGCCTTGATCCGACGGGGACTGTTGACCTGCGCGGGGTGTCTCCACCACTTTGCGGCAGCATGCCTTGTCCATGCGGTAGCTTCACCTACCGACCACCCAATAACATAGATGGGCCCTGGGGGCAGTGTCAAGCATTTGCCTAACCAGTGTTGCCGTCCTTGCCAGGACTGACAATGACAAAGGTCTGCACGCAGTCGGTGCAGGTGCGAAATGGAATGTAAGGAGCGAATCCCTATGAAGATCGTGGCAGTCACGGCCAACCCCGAATCCAAGAGTCTGACCGATGCGGCGGGCAACGCCCTGCTGGACGGTGCGGCCGAGGGTGGGGCTCGCACCGAGTTGATCGACCTTTGCGCCGAGGGGTTCAATCCCGTCTTCGGCATGGAGGACAGGACCCACTACCTGGGCCAGGGACCCATGCCCGAGGATGTCCAGGCCATGCAGGAGCGGATCAAGGATGCGGACGTGCTGGCCCTGGTCTTCCCCATTTACTGGTACAGCATGCCGGCCATCATGAAGGGCTTCATCGACCGGGTCATTTGCAGGGGATTCGCCTATAACGCTGATGGAACCCCGGGGGCCCTGGCCGGACGGCGTGTGGAGCTGGTCATGTTGACCGGCGGGGAAAAGGAATGGTACCAGTCCAGCGGCATCGGAGAGGCCCTGGACAACCAGCTGCGCAGGCAGACCTTCCTCAAGTACTGCCAGGTCGCGCAGGTGGAGACCATCTATGTGGACAATCTGGATTCGGGCAACGACGAGCAGCAGGCGCGCGAGGCAGCCGACCGGCACCTGGTGGCCCTGGCCCTCAAGGGTCGCCAGCTGGCCGCAGGGACCGAGTCTGAAGCAGGCCAGGACGCTCAGTGACGCTCAGCATTGGGTTCGTCTTCGATGACACCCTGGATGTGTTTGATGGGGTCCAGCAGCACATTCTGACCCTGGGACGTGAGCTGGGCAGACGGGGCCATAGGGTCCAGTACCTGGTCGGTCAGACCGCCCATCCGCCGGTTGACGGAGTCCACTCCCTGTCCCGCAACGTCATGGTCTCCTTCAACGGCAACAGGATGCGCATACCTCTGCCTGCGCCCAAGGCGCCCATCCGCCGGGTCCTGGAGGCCGGGCACTTCGACCTGCTGCACGTCCAGGCTCCTTACAGCCCCTTCCTGGCCGGCCGGGTCATCCGCGCCGCCAACCCGGCCACGGCCCTGGTGGCCACTTATCACATCGCCCCCACGGGAAACCTGCAGCTGCTGGGCGGTCGGCTGCTGGGAATGATCAACCGCAGGACCCATAGGCGCATCGACAGGGTCATCGCGGTCTCGCCTGTGGCAGCCAGTTATGCCCGGCAGACTGCAGGTGTGCCCAGCAGGGTGGTGGCCAACCCCGTGGACGTGGCTGCCCTGCGCCGGGCCCGACAGGCCGCTGGCGACCAGGAGGTGGCGCGACTGCACGGCCAGGGGCCGCATCTGGTCTTTCTGGGACGGTTCGTGGCCCGCAAGGGGGCGGGGATCCTGCTGTCAGCCCTCCAGGCGGGGGAGCGGGCCGGTGTCCTGCCCGAAGGCCTGCATGTGACCATGGCCGGTAAGGGCCCGCTGCTGGAGGACTGCCGTCGGAAGGCTGCCGCCCTGCGTACACCGGTGGCCTTCCCCGGCTTTGTGGACGAGAAGGACAAGCCCGCCCTGCTGGCCTCCTCCGACCTGACCGTCTTTCCCTCCACCGGGGGTGAGTCCTTCGGCATCGTCCTGCTGGAGGCCATCGCCTCGGGCACGGCTCCGGTGCTGGCTGGGGACAATCCAGGCTACCGGTCCACCCTGATGGGCGATGAGCGGGCTCTGGTGCCCGTCGACTCGCCCAACACCCCCGAACTGCTGGCCCGGCGAGTTGCCCAGGCTCTGGGGGACCCGTCCTGGAGGCGGAAGGTGCGCCATGACCAGCTTGCGCTCTTGGACCGCTACGATGTGAACACCGTGGCCGATCAGGTGGAGGAGGTCTATCGGCAAGCCATTCAAGACCGCCGTCTCATGTAGGGTAGGTACATGTCATTCTTTGATTTCTTCGGTTCCATGTTCGACCCTGAGGGTGGTCCAGGCGGACCAGGCCGGCGTCGCAATGAAGACGACCCGGTCATCCTGCACGTGCAAACCGATGGGGAGGGTTCCGGCCAGGAGGGCGGCGGTACACCCCGCTTCCGCTTTCCCGGACCAGGTGACCCCCGGCTGACTTCCCGCAAGAAGGGTAATGAAGGGCCTTCCCGGGGCTCGAAGATCCTGGCCGTGGTTGTGGCCGTCATCCTGGTCGTCTTCCTGCTCCTGTTCGCGCTCAGCCGCTTCATCACTGATGTCATGTGGTTCTCCCAGCTGGGAGCGGCACAGATCGTCTGGACCCAGCTGGGCATCAAGGTGGGTCTGTGGCTGGCCTATGCACTGCTGCTGGCTGCGGTGACCCTACTCTCGGCCATCCTGGCCATCCACAGCCGTCCCGATTCGCCTGACGGGTCCACCATCAGAGTCAGGGGCGATTTGATCGAGGTGGGCAAGGGAGTCTCTTCACGCTCAGCACTCAAGGTGGCCGTGGTGGTCTCCCTGGTCGTCGGCGTCTTCTTCGGCTTCCAGTTCAACGCCGACTGGAAGCAGGTGCTCCTGCTCTTCAACGCCCAGTCCTTCGGGGTGCGCGACCCACAGTTCGGCCTGGACAACGGCTTCTATGTCTTCATCCTGCCCGGCCTGCAGCTGCTGGTCTCCTCCCTGCTGATGATGCTGCTGGCGGCCACGATATTCAGCCTGGTCACCAACTTCCTCATGGGCGGCATACGCTTGACCATGCCCGTGCATGGACGCGGCATTCTGGAGATGACCCGTCCCGCCCGTCGCCAGGTGGCCGTCTGGCTGGTCCTGTTCATGCTGGTCTGGGCGGGTGACACCGCCCTGGGCGTCTTCGGCAGGCTGACCGAGGAGGGCGATCGGATCACCGGCGCCTCCTACACCTCGGTCAAGGCGGCCATCCCCGTCACCCTGATCATGGCCGTGGTCATGGCCCTGCTGGGCATCATTCTGGCCGTCTGGATTCTGCGCTCGCGCACCCTGGAACCCGGCCGTGTCCATGCAGATTCCCTGGGTTCGGCCGTCAAGCAGTGGCGGGTGCCCGTCCTGGCTGTGGCCGTCACCGTTGTTCTGTCCCTGCTGTTGACCGTCTTCTGGCCGGCACTGGTCCAGCGCTTCCGGGTCAACCCCAACGCCCAGGAGATGGAGTCCGCCTACATCCAGCGCAACATCGCCGCCACAACCAAGGCCTATGGGCTGGACAAGCTCAAGACCGAGGCCTATGACGCCACAACCGAGGTCCAGTCGGGTGCACTCTCCCGTGATGCGGAGACCACAGCCCAGATTCGTCTGTTGGATCCCCAGGTGGTCTCGCCCACCTTCCGGCAGCTGCAGCAGTCCAAGCAGTACTACACCTTCGAGGACACCCTGGCCGTAGACAAGTACGACATCGACGGAGTCAGCCAGGATACGGTCATCGGCGCTCGCGAGCTGGACCTGGAGGGCAACGACAACCGCAACTGGGTCAACGACCATACGGTCTTCACCCACGGCTATGGCATTGTGGCCGCCTATGGCAACAAGGTCACCCCGGACGGGCAGCCCGAATTCTTCGAGCAGGACATCCCCACCAAGGGCAAGCTGACCGACAGCCAGCACTACGAGCCGCGAATCTACTTCTCGCCCAACGCGCCCGAGTACTCCATCGTCGGCGCGCCCCAGGGCTCATCGGGCTGGGAGTTCGACTATCCCACCGGCTCCAAGGGGGCCACCAACACCTTCAAGGGCAACGGCGGCCCCTCGGTGGGCAACTTCCTGGCCCGGGTCCTCTACGCCATCCGCTTTGGATCCGACCAGATCCTCTTCTCGGACCGCGTCACGCCCGATTCCCAGATCCTTTACAACCGCTCGCCCAAGGAGCGCGTGGCCCAGATTGCCCCCTATCTGACCCTGGACGGGCGCGTCTATCCGGCTGTGGTGGACGGCAGAGTCAAGTGGATCGTCGACGGCTATACCACATCTGACGCCTACCCCTACTCGCAGAAGGTCGACCTGGGTCCCATCACCCAGGACACGACCACTCTGAGTTCCGAGGCCGTCAAGGGCCTGGGTTCCCAGAAGGCCAACTACATCCGCAACTCCGTCAAGGCTACGGTCGATGCCTACGACGGCTCGGTGGATCTGTATGCCTGGGATGCCAAGGATCCTGTGCTCAAGGCCTGGCAGAAGGTCTTCCCCGGCCAATTCAAGCCGCTCTCATCCATCTCGGGCGACCTGATGAGCCACATGCGCTACCCGGAGAGCCTGTTCAAGGTACAGCGTCAGCTCCTGTCCCAGTACCACGTCAACTCGGCCAGCCAGTTCTTCTCCGGCGAGGACTTCTGGCAGACCCCCGTGGATCCGACCGGGACCAGCAAGGAGCAGAAGGCCGGGATCAAGCAGCCTCCCTACTATCTGACCCTGCAGACCCCGGGGACCGACAAGCCCGCCTTCTCGCTGACCTCCACCTTCATTCCCGCCGGCACCTCCACCAGGGAGATTCTGACCGGGTTCCTGTCCGTGGATTCCGACGCCGGGTCGACCAAGGGGGTGATAGGCCCGGATTACGGGACCATCCGGCTGATGGAGCTGCCCAAGAATTCCAATGTGCCCGGCCCTGGGCAGGCCCAGAACAACTTCAACTCGGATGCTGCTGTTTCCACCGAGCTCAACCTGTTGCAGTCCGGATCCACCAAGGTCAAACGTGGCAACCTGCTGACTCTGCCTATAGGCGGCGGACTGATCTACATCCAGCCGGTCTATGTGCAGTCCAGCGGCGCCACCAGCTTCCCCTTGCTCAAGCGGGTCCTGGTGGCATTCGGAGACAAGGTCTCCTCCTCGGCCACGCTGGATGCGGCCCTTGACAAGACCTTCCAGGGCAACTCGGGCGCATCGGCAGGCGATGCCGACAACACCGGACGCACCAATTCCGATGCTGACCAGAGCGAGCAATCCGACAAGGCCCCTGACAAGACAGCCGGGTCCGGCGGGACATCGGCCACAGAAGGGCAGGCCCTGAAACAGGCCTTGGACAAGGCCAACCAGGCCATGAGGGACGGGGATGCCGCCCTGAAGAAGGGCGACTTCAGCGCCTACGGCGAGGCTCAGAACCGTCTGCGTGAAGCCCTCAAGGAGGCCTCCGACCAGGAGGGCGGCAACAAGTGAGCGCCACCCCGCGCATCCGGCTCTGCCGCCGCGGGGACCTGGAGGCGGTCACCGCCATCTACAACCAGGCGGTCATGGATGGTGGTTCCACGGCGGATATGGCCCCGGTCAGCCTGGACCAGCGCCTGCAATGGTGGCTGGACCACGATCCTGACCAGGGCCATCCGGTCCTGGTTCTGGAGCAGGAGGGCAAGGTGCTGGCCTTCGGCTCCCTGTCGGCCTATTACGACCGGCCCGGCTACCAGGAGACCTGCGAGCTCAGCTATTACGTGAATCGCGACAGCCGTAGACGGGGTATGGGCGCCCTGATGGTCCATTCCCTGCTGGAGCGCGCCCAGCAGGTGGGCATGCGTCTGGCCGTGGCCATCATCTTCGATGACAATTCGGCTTCCAAGACCCTGCTGCACCGGTTCGGTTTCAGCCGCTTCGGCCTCCTGCCCCAGGCCGCCTGGGACCGGTTCGCCCTGCATGACGTCTCCTACTGGAGCCTGTCCCTTGAGCGAAACGGGGTCGGGGAGCCTGTGTAGAATCTCACCGTCGCGTTTGAGAGTAGGAGGTATCACCTACATGGCATCCGATTTCTGGCTGATAGCCGGACTGGGCAACCCGGGTGACGAGTATAAGGGCACCAGGCACAACATGGGCTTCATGTGCGCCGATCTGCTGGCCGAACGCTGGTCGGTCAACCTGCGCGACCACAAGGGTCTGGCCCAGCTGGGCAGGGGCACCCTGGATCTTGACGGACGCCGCACACCCTTCTTCCTGGCCAAGCCGCTGACCTTCATGAACGACTCCGGCGATGCCCTGGCCTCCATCTGCTCCTACTACCACATACCTGTTGGCCGGGTCGTGGTCATCCATGACGACATGGACCTGGAGTTCGGCCGGATCAAGGTCAAGGCCGGCGGGTCCTCGGGCGGGCATAACGGCATCCGTTCCATCGACCGTTCCCTGGGCAGCAACGCCTACGCACGGGTCCGCATGGGCGTGGGTCATGCCCGGAGAGGTCCTGACGCCCACCGCCGCACTGTGGACTGGGTTTTGGGCACCTTTGTCGGCGATCAACGCAAACGCCTGCCCGAGTTCCTGGCCGACGGCGCAGATGCCGCAGAAATCGTGATCACCAAGGGCCTCAGCCAGGCTCAGGAGCAGTTCAATGGTCGATGAGCATACACAGAAGGCGGAACCCCAGGAACCGTTGAACGGGTCCCTGCGTCCATTGTTGGACGACCTGCAGGCGGATGCTGCCTTCAAGAGGTTGGTCCAAGGAGACTCCGAACCTGCGGCTGACACCGACACCTCCCTTATGGTCCAGGCTCCCCAGGGCATCAGGCCGGCCCTTGCAGCCGCTGCAGCCGGTCGGGCTCCGGTGGTTCTGGTGGTCCCCTCCGAGCGTGACGCCCAGGAAATGACCGGCGCCATCCGCTCCTGGTATGAGGGCGACCCGGGTGACGTGGCCCTGTTGCGCTCCTGGGAGACCCTGCCTCATGAGCGGCTCTCGCCTCGTGCAGACACCGTGGCCTCCAGGATGGCCGTCTTCAGGCGGCTGGCCCATCCGGTCCAGGACGATCCCGACTTCGGGCCCATCCGCATTCTGGTCATGCCCGTGCGCTCCCTGCTGCAGCCGGTTGTTAAGGGCCTGCAGGATGTGGAGCCCTTGGTCTTTCTGCGTGGCCAGGAGCTGCCCTTGGACCAGGCCGTCGAAGCTCTGGTCCGCAACGCCTACACCCGGGTGGACCTGGTCATGGAGCGCGGCCAGTTCGCCGTCCGAGGCGGCATCCTGGATGTCTTCGTCCCCACCATGGCCCACCCGGTGCGCATCGAGTTCTTCGGCGACGAGGTGGACACCATCCGCAGCTTCCACGCCTCCGACCAGCGCACCTACGGCCCCGACCTGGACCGGATATGGGCGCCGCCCTGCCGCGAGCTGCAGCTGACCGACCAGGTCCGCGCCCGCGCACGTTCCCTGATCGGAAGCATCCCCAACGCCGATGACATGCTGGAGTCCATCGCCCAGGCCATTCCGGTGGAGGGAATGGAATCCCTCCTGCCTGCCCTGGTCGACGACCTGGTGCCGGTAGGGTCCATGCTGCCCGAGGGCGCTCTGATTCTGCTGTCGGAGCCGCAGCTGCTGGCTCGCTCCGCCCAGGATCTGGTCAAGACCGCCAACGAGTTCCTGGCCGCAAGCTGGCATGTGGCAGCCTCAGGACAGGGCTCGGGTGCACCCATCAGCTTCGACAGGGCCAGCTTCCTGGACTACGACGAGGTCATCTCATCCCTGGAATACCGCAAGGGTGAGGTCTGGAAGCTGACCGACCTGTCGGTGGACCCGGACCGGGAGGGGGCCGAGCGTCTGGATGCCCTGGCCCCGGACCAGTACCGCGGCGACGAGGATCGGGCCGCCTCGGGCATCGCCTCCCTGCTGGAGCGCGGCGACCGGGTTGTGGTGACCGCTCCGGCCCAGGGAACACTGAGTCGCCTGCGTCGGGCCGTGCAGACCACGGGAATCACCGGGCTGGAGTACCACCGCTCCCTGGCGGTGGACGGCTTTGTGGACCAGTCCGCCCATCTGGCCCTGCTGACCGAGCGTGACCTGACCGGGCGCACCAGCGTGGCTGCCGGAAGCAAGACCTCCAACCGTCGGCGCAAGGCCATCGACCTGGACGAGCTCAAGCCCGGCGACTATGTGGTTCACGACCAGCACGGCATCGGCCGCTTCCTGGGCATGCGTCAGCGCAGCGTGGGCGTGGGCCCCAGCAAGGGCAGCCGGGAGTATCTGGTCCTGGAGTACGCCCCCTCCAAGCGCAACGCCCCGCCGGACAAGCTCTTTGTGCCTGCCGACCAGCTGGACCAGGTCAGCCGCTACATCGGTGCCGAGATCCCCAGACTCAACAAGCTGGGCGGATCCGATTGGTCGGCCACCAAGGCCAAGGCCCGCAAGCACGTTCACAAGATCGCCCAGGGCCTGGTCAAGCTCTACTCGGCCAGGCAACGCACCAAGGGCTTCGCCTTCAGTCCCGACACCCCCTGGCAGAAGGAGCTGGAGGATGCCTTCCCCTACCAGGAGACCCCAGACCAGCTGACCGCCATCGACGATGTCAAGGCTGATATGGAGAAGCCGGTGCCCATGGACCGGCTGATCTGCGGGGATGTGGGCTTCGGCAAGACCGAGATAGCCATCCGTGCCGCCTTCAAGGCCGTCCAGGACGGCAAGCAGGTGGTGGTCCTGGTGCCCACGACCCTGCTGGTCCAGCAGCACTACCAGACCTTTACCGAGCGCTTCGAGGGCTTCCCGGTGGATGTGGCCGCCATGAGCCGCTTCCAGACCGCCAAGGAGAACCAGGCCACCATGGAGGGCCTGGCCAGTGGGGCCGTGGACGTGGTCATCGGCACCCACAAGCTGCTCAACCCGCGCATCCGCTTCAAGGATCTGGGCCTGATGATCGTGGACGAGGAGCAGCGCTTCGGCGTGGAGGCCAAGGAGACCCTCAAGGCCATGCGGACCAACGTGGACGTCCTGTCCCTGTCGGCCACGCCCATCCCTCGCACCCTGGAAATGGCGGTGACCGGCATCCGGGAGATGTCTACCCTGGCCACGCCCCCCGAGGATCGTCTGCCGGTGCTGACCTATGTGGGCGCCTACGAGGATGCCCATGTGACGGCGGCCATTCGTCGCGAGCTCCTGCGCGGGGGCCAGATCTTCTACATCCACAACCGGGTGGAGGACATCGGCAAGGTCTCGGCCAAGGTGCAGACACTGGTTCCCGAGGCCAAGGTGGGCGTGGCCCACGGCAAGATGGGAGAGAAGCAGCTGGACGGGGTCATCCGGGACTTCTGGCACCGGGACATCGATGTGCTGGTCTGCACGACCATCGTCGAAACCGGCCTGGATATTCCCAACGCCAACACACTGATCGTGGACCGGGCCGACCGTTTCGGGCTTTCCCAGCTCCATCAGCTGCGCGGCCGGGTGGGGCGAGGACGGGAGCGCGCCTACGCCTACTTCCTCTACGACCCCAGCAAGCCCATGACCCAGACCGCCCACGACCGGCTGGCCACCATCGCCCAGAACACGGCCCTGGGATCCGGCTACGACGTGGCCATGAAGGACCTGGAGCTGCGTGGCACCGGCAACCTGCTGGGCGACGAGCAGTCCGGCCACATCGAGGGGGTCGGCTTCGACCTCTATGTGCGCATGGTCTCCGAGGCGGTTGAAGAGTACAAGGATCCCGGGCGGACCGAGCCGGTCACCGTCAGCATCGATCTGCCCCTGGAGGCCTCCATTCCTGTGGACTATATCGACTCGGACAAGCTGCGTCTGGAGGCCTACCGCAAGCTGGCCTCGGCCCGCAACGAGCAGGATCTGCGCGACCTGCACGAGGAGCTGACCGACCGCTACGGACGTCCGCCGGCCCAGTTCGACACCCTCTTCGCAGTGGCCAGGCTGCGGGCCAAGGCTCGCTCCCTGGGCATTGCGGAGATCGCCTCCCAGGGCTCCAGGGTGCGGATCAGGCCCGTGACCATGCCCGACTCCCTCCAGGCCCGAATCGCCCGCATCTACAAGGGCAGCCAGTACCGCCCGGTGACGCAGACCCTGCTGATTCCGGCGCCCTTCGCGGGCTCACTAGGTTCAGGACCCATGGATTCGGCGGCCATGACCGCCTGGGTGGACACCCTGCTGGACGACCTGGCCTGGGGGCCGCCCAAGGCCTCCGACGATGGCACGCCAGCGGGTCCCTCGCCCGTCCAACAAAACTAGTATCCTGTAAGAGACATCACAACAACTTATTGAAGGAGCAGTTGTGGCAGCAATTGAAAGCGTGTTCGCGCGCGAAATTCTTGATTCCCGTGGCAACCCGACCGTCGAGGTCGTTCTGCAGACTGAGGACGGCGCCGAGGGGCGTGGTCTGGTTCCCTCCGGTGCCTCCACCGGCGAGGCCGAGGCCTGGGAACGTAGGGATGGCGACAAGAAGCGCTATCAGGGCAAGGGTGTGCTGGACGCCGTCAAGGCGGTCAATGAGACCATCGCTCCCAATGTCATCGGTATGGACGCCACCGATCAGCGCGCCCTGGACGAGACCATGATTGATCTGGACGGCACCCCCAACAAGGGCAAGCTGGGTGCCAACGCCATTCTGGGCGTCTCCCTGGCTGCACTCTATGCGGCCGCCGAGTCCGCCGAACTGCCTCTCTACCGTTACCTGGGCGGCACCAACGGCCATATCCTGCCTGTGCCCAACATGAACATCATGAACGGCGGCGCCCACGCTGACTTCGCCACCGACATCCAGGAGTACATGATCTCCCCCTACGGCTTCGACTCCTACCGGGAGGCCCTGCGCGCCGGTGTCGAGGTCTACCACACCCTCAAGGGCATCCTGAAGAAGGACGGCCACGAGACCGGCCTGGGCGACGAGGGTGGCTTTGCCCCCAAGATGAAGTCCAACGAGGACTCCTTGAAGTACATCGTCGACGCCATTGAAGCTGCCGGCTACGAGCCCGGCAAGCAGATCGGCCTCTGCCTGGACGTGGCCTCTTCGGAGTTCTACAACAAGGACACCGACAAGTACCACTTCGACGGCGAGGATCGCGACGCCGACTACATGCTGGACTACTACCAGGGCCTGGTCGAGCGCTACCCGCTGGTCTCCATCGAGGATCCCTTCGCTGAGGAGGACTGGGGCGCCTGGCAGAAGATCACCGCCGCCATGGGCGACCGCCTGCAGTTCGTGGGCGACGACCTGCTGGTGACCAACCCGAAGAGGCTGCAGAAGGGCATCGACCTGAAGGCCGCCAACTCCCTGCTGGTCAAGCTCAACCAGATCGGCACCGTGACCGAGACCCTGGATGCCATCGAGCTGGCCACCGCCAACGGGTTCACCTCCATGGTTTCCCACCGTTCCGGCGAGACCTCCGACACCACCATCGCCGACCTGGCCGTGGCCAAGAACACCCGCCAGATCAAGACCGGTGCTCCGGCCCGTGGCGAGCGCATCGCCAAGTACAACCGTCTGCTGGAGATCGAGGAGGAGCTGGGCTCCACCGCCGAGTACGCGGGCTACAGCGCCTTCAAGGCCTGCAAGAAGTACATCAAGTAAGGCCTTGCCGGTTGGGACGGAGCCTTTGCAGGTTTTGACCCGACTGTGAAGTCTTTCACCCGTGGCGGTCCGCGTCGGCTGCCGCGGGTATTTTTATGGGTATGGCCAAGAACAAACGTGACGGCGCCGACCGGCGGACAAGCAGGCGGTCGTCGGGACCCATCACCTTCTTTGTAGCGGTCATCATCGTGGCTCTGGGGCTGATCCAGCTGGTCTCCACCTTCCACGCCTACGCCATCAATCTTTCCGAGCTCAACGGCCTGCGCAACCAGCAGGCCCAGCTTGTCGAGCACAAACGTGACCTGGAGAACCAGATCCGGCGCTGGGACGACAAGGCCTATGTGACCGCCCAGGCCCGGGACCGGCTGGGATTCGTCTTCCCCGACGAGGAAGCCATCCGGGTCCTGCATCCGGAGGCGGTTACGGGCAGCAAGGACAAGGACCAGGCCGGAAGCAAGGGGGTCCGGGCCCCTAGGAAGAACTCCCTGCCCTGGTATCAGGAGATGGCCTACTCCTTTGCCAAGGCCGACCAGGATCCGGCTGCCAATGGGAGCAAGGGGGGCACAGGTCAGCAACCAGGCGACGGAGCCAGTCCGAGCGGATCCGCCAGTCCGACTGGTTCCAACAGCCCAGGTGGCCCTGATGGTCCCTCTCCATCCAAGGGCGTGGGAACGCAGTGAACTCCGAAGGCTCGGATTTCGTCGCGCCAACGGTTAATGGACTTAGCAGCAGCAAACCATCAGGAAAGATGAGGACAGCGTGATCAAGGCCCAGGAAAGGCCCCAGACAGCAGTGGAATCTCAAGCCGTAGACAAGGTCCGGGTCGAACCTAAAGCCTCCGGCCTGGTTACTGACCGGGACCTGGCCATGGTAAGAGATCGAGCCCAGGAGCTTCTGGCGACGCCGGCCACACCGGATCAGATAGCCGTTGTTAACCAGCAGCTGGGACGTTTTCCGCGGGGCATGGTGGCCGTGGGCGCCCGCTGCGTCTGTGGCAACCCCCTGGCCGTGGTTACCCGGCCTCAGCTGGAGGATGGCACACCCTTTCCGACCACCTGCTATCTGACCAGCCCCGAGGCTGTCAAGGCCGTCTCCCGGCTGGAGGCCGACGGCATCATGTCCGACTGGAATACCGAGCTTGGTTCGGATCCTGATCTGGCCAGCGCCTATCACAGGGCCCACGAGCTCTATCTGGCCTTCCGCTCTGCCCTGGCTCAGCGGCTGGGCGACGACGAGAGTCACATAGCCGGAATCTCGGCTGGGGGCATGCCCAAGCGGGTCAAGTGTCTGCATGCTCTGACCGCCCAGTCTCTGGTTATGGGTCCCGGGGTCAATCCCTTGGGCGACCGGGTTCTGGGCCAGGTACGCCAGGTGTTCGATCCGCATGTCTGTAGGTGCGCCCAGCCCTGGGCCGAGGCATCCATACAAGAGGACCGGCAAGAGAAGCGATGAAGGGGGTTTCCATGGATCAGGTGACAGTGGCGGGCGTGGACTGCGGCACCAACTCCATACGTCTGCTGATAGCCCAGGTGGACCGACAGGGGCTCCATCCGGTGGCTCCCAGGCTGATGCGCGTCATCCGGCTGGGGGAGGGCGTGGACCGCAATCACCGCTTCTCCGATCAGGCCTTGGAGCGGGCCTTTGAGGCCTGTCGGCTCTTCGCCCAGCAACTGCAGGAGCACCCGGTGGATGGCCTGCGCTTTGTGGCCACTTCGGCCACCAGGGATGCCGACAACCGTGAAAGTTTCGAAGAGGGGGTGCGCTCCATCCTGGGGGTTACGCCCGAGGTCATCAGCGGCTCCCAGGAGGCTTCGCTGAGTTTTCTAGGAGCGGTCAGTGTGCTGGAGCAGCGGGGCAGCGACGGCATGCCTCCTGCGCCCTACCTGGTTGTCGACCTGGGTGGAGGCTCCACCGAGCTGGTCCTGGGCGGGGACGGGAGCGATCTGCCCGTCGACCAGGTCAGGGCCTCCTACTCCATGAACATCGGCTCTGTCCGGATGACCGAGCGTCATCTGCTGGACGATCCGCCCAGCCAGGAGCAGATCGACCAGGCGCTTGAGGATGTTGACGGCTGGATCGACCAGGCCTTCGGTCAGGTCCCTGTATCCGGGGTAGGCAGTGTAATCGGAGTCTCCGGCACAGTCACCACCATGAGCGCCCTGGCCCTGGGATGCCAGGTTTATGATCGCCATGCAGTCGACGGCCGGTCCATTTCTGTCGATGCGGCCCGGCGGGTTGACAACCAGGTGCTGAACATGAGCCGGCAGGGGCGTCGGGAGCTCAAGGCCATTCATCCCGGTCGTGTGGATGTTATCGGCGGTGGGGCCCTGATCTGGAGCCGCCTGCTGGAGCGCCTGGGCCAGGCCAGTCCGAGTGCGCTGGCTTCGGGAACCTATGTGGCCAGCGAGCACGGCCTCCTGGATGGTCTGGTCCTGGACTACGGTCGGGCCCTCCTGCGCGAATGATATACTAAGGCGTTATGGGTTATGGCCCCGGTGGCGAAATGGTATACGCATCGGACTTAAAATCCGCCGCCTTCACCGGCTTGTGGGTTCGATTCCCACCCGGGGCACCAAGGCCTCATCGGCTTGGACGGCAGTGTCGCAACTTGTCAGCCGGCCGACGAACCGATACTCTGGTACGCAAGAAAACCAAAGGAGTTGTCATGAGTGACCAATCCATGCCCGAGGTGAACGCCGAATTCGGCGCCACGCCGACCATAACCTTCCATGGTCCGGCGCCCAGCGGGCTGCGCGCCGTGGAGCTGGTCGAGGGGGACGGGCCGGTCGTCCGCAAGGGCGATACCGTCACCGTCAATTATCACGGTGTCGTTTGGGGTTCGGATCAGGTCTTCGACTCCAGTTTCCAGCGTCATCAGCCGGCCAGCTTCGGCATTGGCGTGGGGCAGGTCATTCGCGGCTGGGACCAGACGGTGCCCGGTCACAACGTGGGGTCCAGGTTGGTGGTCTCCATTCCGCCGGAGTACGGATATGGTCGTCAGGGGATGCCCCAGGCGGGCATCGGCGGCGACGATACCCTGGTTTTCGTGATCGACATCATATCGACACGGTAGACAAGGGTCTCCAAGGCGCCGGTGAGGGCCGGCGCCTTTTTCATACCATTGACTTCGCTGTTCAGGTCGGGCCACGAGACAAGTGCATCAAACAAGGAGGAATCACATGGCTGAGGAAAAGACGATTCTGCTGACACAGGCCGCTTACGACAAGCTGAAGGAGGAGCTTGACCACCGTCAGGGCGAATACCGCGACGAGATCACCGAACGCATCGCGGCGGCTCGTGCCGAGGGGGATCTGAGCGAGAACGGCGGCTACCAGGCTGCCCGCGAGGAGCAGGGCAAGAACGAGGGGCGAATCAACGAGCTGATCGTCAAGCTGCGCAACGCCAAGATCCTCAAAGCGCCCAAGGCGGGCACGGTGGGCAATGGCTCCCTGGTCACCCTGACCATGGCCGGCAACGAAATGGTCTATGTGCTGGGCTCCAGGGATCTGACCGTGGCCACCGACTACGACGTCATCAGCCCCGAGTCGCCCATCGGCGCGGCCCTCATGGGTGCCAAGAAAGGCCAGACCGTGACCTACAAGGCCCCCAACGGCAAGGACATCTCGGTCACCGTCAAGGATGCCCAGCCCCTCAAGTAGCGGGACGACCCCTCATTGTCCCAACCCGGCCTGAATGAAGCCGCTCCCCGCCATGGTCGACGGAGAGCGGCTTCGTCTATGAATGACTCTTCGATTCTTGAGTCAGGCTGGGGATTTGCTCAGCGGAGGTTGCAGACCACCAGGTAGATGGCCACGATATGGCAGGCGTAGCCGATGACCGTGCCGCAGTGGAAGATCTCGTGGAAGCCGAATACCCGGGGCCAGGGGTCCGGCCGGCGCAGGCCGTAGACAATCGCCCCCAGGATGTAGGCCAGGCCACCGGCCACGATCAGCCACACCACAGGCGGACCGGCCATGGGGGAGTCCCAGAAGAGCTTCAGGAAGCCCACCCCCGAGACTCCGAAGACCACGTAGACCAGGGTGTAGAGCCAGCGGGGAGCATCGATCCAGAAGACATGGACGATCATGGCCACCAGGCTGGCTCCCCACATGCCCAGGATGATGATCCGCCGCCAGAAGGGGTCCAGTGCGAAGGAGATCGGCGTGTAGGTGCCGGCGATGAGCAGGAAGATGTTGACGTGGTCCAGGCGGCGCAGCACGTCCGTGGTGCCCGGGGTCCAGTCGCCCAGATGGTAGAGGGCCGAGTTGCCGAAGAGGGCCAGCGAGGCGACCATGAAGACCGCACAGGCCAGCTTGAGGCCAGTGCCGTGGGCCAGGCAGATCAGCACGATGCCGGCTGCCAGAGCCAGGGGGGCGGCCACAGCGTGGATCCAGCCGCGCAAGAGGGGCTTGGGACGGCCGTGGACATCCAGGCGGACCTTGCGCTCGATCTCCATGTCGGGGATGCCCTCGATCCGTGAGGCCTTGATCTCGGCCTTGGTCATGATCCGCGCAGCTTTGGCCTTGGCCTTGGCACGCACCGCATCAGCCTTGGCCTGCAGATGAGCCTCGTGGGCCACCTCTGCGTCCTTTCGCAGGTAGGTCAGCTCCTGGCGACGCTGCTGGCGGCGGCGTTCGAGATCAGGATCGACCTCCTGATCCTCGGGCGGTCTGCCGTCCTCGCTGGTCCTGGTTGCCATGGCCCTCCCTTGGCCCCTTGACTGGCTCCGACCTGTCGGGTCCGGTCGCCGGGGCGAAACATCCGTGAACCACCCTACCGCAGACCTGTGTATTGGACGCGCATGTCATCATCGCCTTTGGCATGACCCGCCTGTCTGCTTCCCAGGGCCCTTTGTATGATGGAGGGCATGGCTGATTTTTCCGAGATTCTGGCATCCTGCGACGACTGCAATGAGGAGGACCGTGAGTGGCTCCACCACCTGGTGGCCGACTGGCAGGTCATCGCCGATCTGAGCTTTGCCGACCTGCTGCTCCTGCTGCGCACGGGCGAGGGGGAGTTCACTGTGGCCGAGCAGTGCCGGCCCTCCACGGTCATGTCCCTGCGGACCGAGGATGTGGTGGGGGAGCACTTCCCGGCGGATCAACGTGAAGAGCTGGAGGCCGCCATGCGGTCCAAGGGGGTGTTGCGTTCCAACAAGCTGCGCACCATCGGCCGCGCCACGGTATGCGACGTTTTTGCCCCTATCCGTCACCGAGGCAAAACCCTGGGCCTGGTGGTCCGTGAGACCAACATGGCTACCCGCGAGTCCAACGGACGTTACGAGAGCGAGAGCATCAACGCGGGCAAGGAGCTCTTCGAGATGATCACCCGCGGCGAGTTCCCCTACGCGGATTCAGTGCTCAACCAACGGCACAACGCCAGGGTGGCCGATGGCTTCTTTGTGCTGACGGCAAGCGGTGTGGTGCGTTACGCCTCGCCCAACGCCATCAGCTGCTTCCGCCGGCTGGGCTCGGTGGAGACCATGATCGGACAGTACCTGAGCGAGATCGGTACCTCCCTGCTCCAGGAAAACGATCCCGTTCCCGACTCCCTGCCGCTGGTCCTGTCGGGCAAGGCGGCCGTGGATTCAGAGCTGGATGCCAACGGATCGGCCGTCTCCATGCGCTCCCTGCCCCTGTACGGCAAGCAGGGCAGGACCGGCGCCATTGTGCTCTGCCGGGACGTGACCGAGCTGCGCCGCCGTGAGAAGGAGCTGCAGACCAAGGATGCCACCATCTCCGAAATCCACCACCGGGTCAAGAACAACCTCCAGGCCGTGTCAGCACTGCTGCGGCTGCAGGCCAGGCGCACCAAGTCAGACGAGGTCCGCAAGGAGCTGGAGGAGGCCCAGCGCCGCGTCCAGACCATCGCCGTGGTCCACGAGGGGCTCAGCCAGACCGCCGACGAGATTGTGGACTTCGACAAGGTGATCGCCAACCTGCTCAAGATGAGTGTGGACCTGGCCACCACCAGCGACCAGCACATCACCATCTCCTACGTGGGCAAGTTCGGGATGATGCCGGCCCAGGATGCCACACCCCTGTCTCTGGTACTGACCGAACTGGTCAACAACGCTGTCGAACACGGCTTTGAGGGCCGTGACGAGGGGCATATCACCATATCGGTGGGCCGGGGCGGCAACAACCTCAACGTGGTAGTCGAGGATGACGGCAACGGTTACAGCACCGAGTCGGATCAGGGCCAGGCTCGTGCCACTGGGTCCGGTCTGGGCACGCAGATCATCAACACCTTTGTCACCAACGACTTTGGCGGCACAGTCAAGTGGGAGCCCCGCCGTGATGGCGGCACTCGTGTGGTCATCAACATCAAGCTGCGCGTGGCTCAGGACGTGTGATGCTGGGAACCTTTTAGCGAAGGGTACTTTTCAGGAAAAGAAAGGGGCGATGGCATCGAGCCATCGCCCCTCTGCTGTTTGGCGCAATCGGGAAGGAGTCAGGACTGCATCTGCATGGCCTGGGACCTGCGCGCGCGCATGGCCCGGCGCTTCAGAGCCCTGCGTTCGTCCTCGCTCAGCCCGCCCCAGACACCATAATCCTGATTGGTGTCCAGTGCGCACTTCAGACAGGCGTCAATGACCTTGCAGGTCCTGCAGACAGCCTTGGCCTCCTCGATCTGCTGATAGGCTGCACCGGTGTTGCCGACGGGGAAGAACAGCTCAGGGTCCTTGTCACGGCAAGCAGCCTTGGCGCGCCAATCAAACGCATTACTCATCTACCTAAGCCTCCAAGAAGTTTTTATCGATGCTTTATCACTACCCTATGCAAGATAAGCACGATGAGTGACTTTTTTCAAGGGTCCATTTGTTTTACGGCTAAAGAGAACACCTGTAGCGGAATGGCGAGACCTGCCTCCAGAACCAGACACCGTCCAGGAATGGCGCTGGCCCGGGTGGATAGGGTGGCCGGCTGATCGGCAGGGATGCCAGCTGCCAGGTCGGCCCCCCGTTCGCCACAGGGGAACACCAGGCGGCGGCTGAAACGTTCCGGTCTGCGCAGGGCGCTGGCCGCATCCACAGCCAGGACCACGGTGGTTCCCTCCTGTCCCAGCGCCTCCTGCAGAAGCGAGGCTAGAGGATCCCGGCAGAGCGGATCCAGCAGATCCTGGGCATCGTCAAGAATCCAAACCAGTCCTCGGTTTTCATCCTGACGACCGTCAGGCGGTGCCGGCACCGGACCTGGAAAGTCCCGGCTGCTGTAGCCATGACCTGTCCGACGTGTGACGCGCAGATCAAAGCTGGGTTCTGGTCGGGCTCCCGGCTTCATCAGGGTGAGCAGGGAACGAGCCAGGAGGGCCAGCAGGGTGCTCTTGCCGTGCCCTGGCGGTCCGATCAGGGCCGTATGACCCCTCAGCGGCAGACGATAGAGGTGGAGCAGGACCCCGTCGTCCATGTGTCCTAGGGGTATCAGGGGCCGTCCTGACTGCCAGAGGGTCTTACCGCAGGACGGATCGTGCTCAGGCAGGGGAGGGGAGAAGAGCGGCGCTGGCGGCCGGCTGCCGCAGAAGCGACTGGCTTTGATGATCTGATCCACCAGGGAGTGCGGGTCAGCCGCTGGGCATGTGCGGAAGGCCTGAGGGCCCCTGCCCTCCTCCAGGAAGCCCAGACCTGGACAGGCAGGGTCGATCGCCGTGGCGCAGGAGGACCCCAGCAACTCTCTGGACTGCAGAGGATCGCGCACCCGCAGACAGATGCCTAGGTTCATGTTGGCCCGCATCTGAGCACTGATCTGCCCCATGGTCTGCTGGGTGCAGGCCACCAGGTTCATACCCAGGGACCTGCCCTGGGAGGCCAGCGAGGTCAGCCTATCCAGATAGTCAGGCAGGAGTTGGCGCAGGGCCTGGAACTCGTCGATGACCACCACCAGGCGCGCCGGTGGATCGGGCATCAGCGCAGTGTCCTCCACTCCTGCTCTGGCAACCAGCCGCTGACGTCGCTCCAACTCCCGCTGAAGGCCGTTCAGCGCCCGCACCGCTCGGTCCAGATCCAGATTGGTCACGCAACCCACGGTGTGCGGCAGTCGGGCCAGCAGGCCGAACCCGGCACCGCCCTTGAAGTCCAGCAGGACCAGATTGAGCCGGTCCGGCGGCTGGCTGGCGGCCAGAGCCAGACACCAGGTCTGCAGAAAGACCGATTTGCCTGACCCGGTGGTACCCGCCACCAGGGCGTGGGGTCCGTCGCGGGGCAGATCAATGACTAACGGACTGTGATCAGGACGGATGCCAATGACTGCCGGAGCTGTGGAACCTGATGCTGCAAGCCAGGCGTGAACGATGCCCTGCCAGAGCTGACCATGTGCTCCCGAAGCCCCAGATCTTGACAGTCGGGACTCAAGCTGAAGACCTGGATCAGCGGCCAGCTCAGCCAGGTCCTGCCGGGTCTGGTCCTCTGTTGTCGTCGATGGGGATGCACGATCCGGTGCTGGGCTGTATGCCAACTGCGCGCGGGCAGGGGAAGCAAGTGATGGCTGACGATGCGCTCGCAGCAGGTTTAGAAGCACCATGGCCAGGGTGCCGGTCAGGCTGGGTATCAAAAGGAGGAGCAGCATCCAGCGGCCCTGGCCCACCACGTACCAGATCATGCCCGCCTGTGCCAGAGCCGGAGCCGTCTGCGCAACCAGGGTCAGAATGACCCGGGACCTACCTTTGTTGGCGGAGCGTGGCTTGTCATCCCCGGTCTCGGTCGAAGGCACGGGACCGACCGCCCCCGATGAGGTGACTGCGGTTGCTGACAGAAGGGCTTTGGTCATGCTTCCAGCATGAAAGATCCAGCTGCCGATTACCAGAATGAACCGGATATGTGGTCGAATGTGGATGGCGCCTGCCGGATGGGCGGTCAGATGCCCCCGACGGTGCCCGGCTCGTGACTGCCTTGGATCAACTGGTCGAACAGCTCGGTGTTGCGGGCCTGATCCAGCAAAACGGTGGAGCCGACCCGTCTGTTGGGGAAGTAGTTGGGGTTGGTCCAATACAGGCTTCCGGTGACGCCCTTTGGGCCGCTGGCGCTTCGGAAGGCCAGAACCATGCGCACCAGGTCTATGGCGTTGGCCCGCTCATCCACCACCAAGGAATCCAGGCCCGCCGAAAGGACCTTGCCGGCTGTGACGGGGTTGAGCAGGACCGAAGGTTGCAGGGCCTTGGAGGTGATGGCCGAGATGGCCTGACGTTGCCGCTCGGCACGCCCGAAGTCACCCTTGGGATCCGAGTAACGCATGCGGGTGAAGGCCAGGGCCATGCCGCCATCGGCCTGATGGCAGCCCTTGGACCAGACCATGCCTGATCTGGCGTCGTTGACATCGGCGTCATAGCAGAGATTGACGCCACCCATGGCATCGACCACCTTGCTCAGGCCTCCGAAGCGGATCAGAGCCACATGGTCGACCTTATGGCCGGTGATGTCCTCGATCTGGCTGGTCAGGGACCGGTAGCCTGAAGTGTATGCCACGGCGTTGATCTTCATGTATCTCCCGTCCTCTTTGACCAAGGAGTCACGGGGGACTGAGATCAGTGAAGCAGCTCCGTGCCGAGGCTTGGTCAGCACCAGGATGGTGTCGGTACGGAAACCGGTGATGCTGGTATCCTGGCCGGCTCCCGGAGAGCCGTCACGCTGGTCCGACCCCAGCAGCAGCCAGGTAGTGGCTCCAGAGCCTGGGGCGTCCGTCAGCATTTGCTCGCGGTTGAGCCTGGCATTGATCCAGAACCATCCGCCACCCGCCAGTACGACCAGGGCCAACAGGATGACCAGGAGCAGTATGCCTATGAACCTGCGCACTGGATGCTTGTGGGCCATGGCAGTAGTGGTGCCCATACTCCGGTTACCCCGATTGCTTCGACCACCGCCGTTGCCCCAGCCGTTCCTGCCAGGAGCCGCCTGCGTCGCCGGTCTGGGCGTGGTTCTTGAAGAGCCGCTGGTGCGTCTGGCTGCTCGGGTCCTGTCGACTTGCGTCGGCTGAGTCGCGCCGCCTGAGGAGGGAGTAAAGCTTGGAAGCTCCTGCTGTCTGCGGCTGTGCCTGGCAGAGGCGGCGGGTGCGCCGGAAGTGGTTTCGGGACGACGATGCCTGGAGGGCATGAAGCTGGGTGGCTCCTGCTCTTGTCCGCCTTGGTCTGAACCAGTCCGCATGCCTTCAACCTCCATAGCTTTGACCGACTAGGCAAGCAATAGCATGCCTGAACGACCCGAGGGAGTAAATCGGCTATCTCTGTGCCGGAACCGCACAGACCGTGGCGAACAGGTAGCGGTCGGCCATGCCGATGTATTGGCCGGTGTTCGCATCCTTGATGGTCCCGTCATTCGGGTCGACGATCCCCCCTGTGCTCGGATCAATCAGGGTCTTATTGGGCATGGTAATCAGTCCCGTGCGCGGGTCCGGATCGGGCAGAGCGGTGGCGGAGGCAGAGGGGGTCTGGGTGGCGGACTGTGTTTCAGAGCTCTTGCTCCGAGTTTGAGCCTTCCCCTGCGCCCCTTGGGTGCCTTGGGTCCGATTATCTGACGAGGGGGTATCTGATGAGGAGGCGCTTGACAAGGAGGCTGCCTCGGCTTCCTCATTGGCCTGGGTCAAGGGCTTGCCCTGGCGCAGCAGGCGCCAGATGGTTTCGGCCTGCTCGGTCCAGACTACCCGGTAGCGGTCCTGTGACCATTCCTTGACTGGTATGGTCCGCGCGTAGATGTGGGCGGTGTCTATGTGTTTGAGCGAGTTGCCCAGGCCCAGCAAGGTCTGGAAGCTGCCCAGCCCCTCGCTCAACTGCAGGGTTGACATGGAGGTGGTGGCCAGACGGTAGGCCTTGGGCAGGTCTGAATAGATGTCGACGGTCTTGGCCTCGTTGACCAGGCTCTTGATTAGGTACTGCTGGCGGGTGGTGCGCATGATGTCCGATCCGTCGGCGCTGGTGCCGTGGCGCATTCGGGCGTACTCGGTGGCCTGGGTTCCGTCCAGATGGTGCAGACCGCGCTTCAGGTCAATGCCGGTGTAGTTGTCCTTGGTGTCCTTGGGGATGCATACGTCGACCCCGCCAAGGGCGTCGATGATGGATTTGAATCCGTTGAAGTCGGCCACCACGAACTGCTGGATGTCCAGGCCGGTCAGGGAGCGGACTGCAGCCAGGGAACAGCTGGCGGCCGAATTCGCATCCCCGCCTTGGTTGTAGCCCTCGGCGAAGATGGAGTTGAACATGACCTGGCGGCGGGCCGGGATGGTCTCGCCCTTGCTGGTGACGCAGGCCGGGGCGTTCACAATGGAGTCCCTGGGGATGGAGACCACGTTCACATAGGAGCGGTCGGCGGCGATCTGGACCACCATGGCCGTGTCAGACTGGTGGTTCTCCTCCAGGCCGTCCCCGCTGCCGCCCACCTCCGAATTGCCCTTGCCGTCGCGGGTGTCCTGGCCCAACACCAGGACGTTCAGGGTTTTGCCCTTGTAGATATCTTCCGGGGCCTTGTGGGCTTGGGTCAGGTTGATGGGCTCGAGCACGTGCATGTGTCCGTTGATGTCTGTCCAGAAGGCTGCCACGGTCGAGGCCAGGAAGCAAAGAACGAAGGTGAGGGCCAGACAGATGCCCGTGCGCAGGGAGTGGCTGCTGCGGAACCCGTCGCTGTGCTGGGGTTTGCCGTTCCTGCCCGCCTTGATGTTGGGCAGACCCATCTTTCTGGTTGGGGACGTCAATGGTATGCCTTCCTCATCGGCTGTCGCTGTAGGGGCCATTCCGGCAGGAAGAACCGGGATGGCGCTGGCGCGTGCTTGAACCAGTCACAGTATAGTCTGACCCCCATCCGCAGCTCCTCTTCGGGCGATACGGTCTCCTCCACGTGTTGTTAAGTTGCGCTTGCAGTCATTTGGGGGTTGACAGAAGACCCCCGCAGCGGCTGTAATAAAAGTGTGTAAAACACACTAGGGACTGGGGGGTCGCTATGAGTGGTTTTGTAGACACTCGATACAGCAATACAACTAAAAACAGGCTGACGCCGCTGATGCAATGGTTCGAAGTCAACATCGGACCATCCTGGCGAAGCGAGGCGCTCTGTGCACAGACCGACCCGGAAGCATTCTTCCCGGGTAAGGGAGGCTCCACTCAGGAGGCCAAACGGGTCTGCGCCGACTGCACCGTCCGAAAGCAGTGCCTGGATTGGGCGGTCGAACATGACGAGCGCTTTGGCATCTGGGGCGGCATGAGTGAGCGGGAGCGCCGCCGTTACAAGAAGAGGATTCGCGCGCAGCGTCAGGTCTGAATCGCCGCAGGTGCCGCAGCGAGGCATCCGGTGACCTGGATTGCGTAGACTGGAACGCATGAGTTTCGTCGCGCCTCAAGCCCAGGATGTCCGGCAGGTCCTCTCTGCAATAATGAATGAATGTTCGCCTGCCGCCAGTCCTCATGTAGAGGATGCTGTGGCGGCGGTGATCACGGTCGAGCATGACCTGACCTACCTGCCGGATACCCTGCGTGCCCTCTTGCGACAGAGCCTCCTGCCCAGGGTCTTGGTAATCGCCGACTGCTCGGGGGCCACTGTGGAACCCCTCTATGCGCAGTTCCCGGTGGACGGGCCCGCGCGGGTGGAAGTGCAGGTGGTTCGCGCCCGAGGCGCCTCCTCCTTTGGCGATGCCGTCGACAAGGCGCTTGGCTATGCCCGTCTGCCTGGTCGGATCCGCGCTCTTTGGCTTCTACACGACGACTGCCGCCCATTGGATAGCCATTGCCTGGACAAGCTGGTGGACACCTGGCACAGCAATCCCACTGCCTCCCTGCTGGGCGCCAAGCAGTATGACTGGCAAGGCGAGGGACTGCGTGACGTGGGTCGTTATGCCTACCACCACCGGACGGTGAGCCTGGTAGTGGACAGCGAGCCCGACCAGGAGCAGTATGACGCGCGTCAGGATGTCTTCGCGGTGAGCCTGGCTGGCGCTCTGGTGCCCATGCAGACCATGAAGGACCTGGGTGGACCAGGCGCCTGGGCTGGCACTTTCGGCCAGGCCGACGACCTCTGCCGTCGCATCTGCCTGTCGGGAGGACGGGTGGTGGTGGTGCCCAGCGTTCACATGGCCCATGCCAGCGCCCGGATAAACGGATTGCGTGACCGGAATGGACGGTCGGTGCCGCCTGACCACCGATTGGATGCCTCCATGGGTCCCGTACTGGCTCGGGAACGCTACCTGTTGACCGACTTTGCCCTGCCCCGGTGGCCGTTGGTCTGGCTCTGGCGGGTTCTGGCGGCGTTGTGGTTCATGGCGGTTGATCTTATCGGCAAGCGACCCTACCGGGCCCTCTGCCGTCTGTGCGCGCCCTGGCGGATTCTGGCCCGTCCTGCAGCCTTGCTGACCATGCGTCGTCGTCTGGCCTCTGCCTGCCATGGCGGTCCCCGCCGATTGGACATTCTGCAGGCCAACAGTCAGCAGATCCGGCAGTGGCGGCAGCGCAGGCAGGCCTTCCGCGACCAGCAGGAACATCCCATGCTCAGCCATCTGGCCCTGGCTCATCTGCGCCAGCAGTTTCTGCGTCGCCTGGCCTGGGCTTCAGGGATGACCCTAGCGGTCTTGGCGGCTTTGGTGGCCACCCACTGGCCCCTCTGCAGAGCCATTTTCTCGGGAGGGGCCATCCATGCGCCCTCCCTGCCCTCGTCAGGAGCTGACTGGTCCCGTCTCTTGGCGGCGGCCACGACCTCCTGGTCCTGGGCCGGAGGCGTGGGACAGCCCGCAGTTCCTGCTCCCTTCCTCCTGGTGCTCCTGCCTTTCGCTCTGTTGACCGGCGGTCACGTGGCCCAGGCCATGGCCCTGATGCTTCTGGCGGAGACGGGACTGGCCGCTCTGTCCTTCTGGGCCCTGGCCGGCGTGGTCACCAGGTCCAATCCCATTCGTGTGCTGTTGGGGTTGATCTGGGCCTGCTTGGCATTTGCCCTGGGCATCGTGGATGGTCTGCAGCTGCCCATGCTGACGGTCATGGCCTTCATGCCTGCCGCCTTTGCCTTCGTTTTCAAGGCCGTGGGACTGTATCAGACCGAGGCCCCCGTGCACCCCAAGGCCTCGGTGCAGCAGGCGGCTTTGGCCTCCATCTGCTTCCTGCCGGTCCTGGCAGCCGAGCCTCAGCTCATATTGGCCATGATTCCGCTCTTCATCATGGCAATCTGCCTGGTGCCCTCCCATCGAATCATGCTGCTGCTGATGCCCCTGCCTTCGCTGCTGGCTCTGGCGCCCACCCTGGTCAACTCCCTGCATCATGCCAAGGATGGGCTTTGGAGGCAGCTTTTCGCAGACCTGATGGTTCCCTCGGGGGACCTGACTGGCCAGCCCAGAACCGGAAGTCTGGGAGAACTGCTGGCCCGCCTGCTGGGCCTGGATGTTTCGGCTTGGCGGCCCATCAGATGGCGACCTGAGCTTTGGCGTCCGGCCACGCTTGCCTGTTGCCTGTTGACGGTGGCCCTGCTGGCCTTTGTTGCTCTGGTTGTGCCCCGGGCGCTCAGGGCTGCCAGGATTCTCTGGATCACGGTTCTGTTGGGCCTGGTCCTGGGGCTGGCCTCGCAGGCGGTCTGCACCGGTTTGGATGAAACCGGTCCAGTGGCAGGTTCGGTCCTGCCTGGCGTGATGATGGCCTTTATGGGGTTGCTGACCTGTCTGGGCCTCCTGGCCGGCAGGGCTGTCCGTCCCTTCTCGCCCCTTGCCCCCGGGCATGATCAGACCCCTGACAACGATGCTGATCGTCCGCCCCTGCCTCCTGCACAGTCCTCCCCAACGTCAGCAGTCGCGGTTGATGGTGGCGGACGGATTCTGAGACTCTTGCTGGGCCTGGTCCTGGCCCTGGTCGCTGCGGGCGTGGCGTTGGTCGGTCTGACGGCGCCTGTCGGTGGCCCCCTTTCCGCCGACGGCCGGCAGCTTCCGGCAGTGGCGGTGGACTACCTGGACAAGGATCCATCCCACCGGGTGCTGGTGCTGACCTCGCCCTCCCATGGCCGCGTAGCCTATACCGGTCTGCACACTTCGCGAGGAGAGCTGGTCGATGCCTCGCCTTCCCTGCGGGTACAGAGGGTCAATGGAAGTCAGCTGACCGGCGAGGATGTCCTCTCGCACTCGGCGGCAGCTCTGATGGCCAACGCTGACTCCAAGGCCGTAGCTGCGGTGACCGACCTGGGCTTCGGCGGAATCTATGTGCCTGTCGACCGATACGGGGTGGCGGGCTTGGGGTCCACACCCAACGATGACCTGGTTTCCAACATCACCGCCAGCGATGGCGCCCAGCAGGTGGTAGCCAACGCCCAGGGAACCTATTTCCGTCTGAGCTCGCAGGCCGGCAAGGATGTGGGCGTTGACATGGCTGGGGTGACGCAAGCAGAGGCCAGCACCTGGAGGAGGATCTGGCTATGGACCCTGGGCCTGATCCTGCTGGGATACTGCCTGGTGGCACTGCCGCGTCCGGGATACTTTGGAGAGGAACAGCTATGAGTGCACGAAGCAAGGGATCCCTGATGGCCGCCCTGGTCACAGTGCCCCTGGCGGCGGTTCTGATTGCCGCCCTGCTGATCTGGACGCCTCCGGCCTTCCTGGCTGATGGTGCCCAGGGTTCGACTGTCGTTTCCAGCCAGGTCAGTCAGCGGGAGATGGCGGCTTACTGCCCGGCTCGCATGGCGGTAGCGGACGAGGACAAGGTCGGCGATGATCAGTTCAAGGCATCGGAGGGCGATCTGAGCTCCCGTGTCACGGCCGCCGCTTTCGGATCCATCGGCAGTTCCAGCCTGACACCAATGGCAGGCGGGCAACGCACCACGGTGACTGATCCCGATCTCTTGGACGGGCAGAAGGCCATGGCCGCCTCGCTCGACCCTGGTGCTTCGGCCACTGCCTTTGATTCCCGGATGCTCAAGTCCCAGCCGGGCACAGGGGCTGCCGTCGGCATGGTCTCCTGGGCTACCAAGGGTGATCTTCGAGGAATCCAGGCGCTGGCATGCCCCCGGGCCGTAATGAATGCGGACTTCCTGCTGCCTGCCACCAGCAGAGGGACCACCCAGCGGCTGGTGGTCTACAACCCGTCATCCAAGGCCACGGTGATCAGCCTGGAGGTCCAGGGTTCGCACTCCTCGGGCCATCTGTCACTGGAGACCGGGAAGACCATGACCGTGGCTCCCGGCGGCCACGCCTCATACGACCTGTCTGCGGCGGCTCCCGGACAGCAGGCCATCTATGTCCGGGCTCGCAGCTCACAGGCACCGGTGGCCATGTCGGTCTCGGTCAATGTCATGTCTGGGCTTGATCCGCGCGGCTCGGATCAGGTGACTGCCCTGGCGGCTCCTGGCCGTGATCTGGTCATTCCCGGCCTGCGCGGGGCAGACCAGGCCACCCTTCTTCTGCAGGGCTCCCATGCCACGGCAGTGGACCTGTCCTGGGTGGATGAAGGCGGCCAGCAATCCTTGCGGCGGGTGGATCTGCAGGGCTCTCAGGCCACGGCGGTGGACCTGGGTGGCGTGCCCGACGGCAAGCTGGCTCTGCAGGTGCATACCGACCGGCCTGTCCATGCGGTCCTGCAGGTGACCGCCCAGGGCAGTCAGGACAAGTCGCAGTCCGACCTGGCTCTGATCCCTGCCGGGACTGCCGCCGCCTCCTCGGCCCTGACCATATCCCAGCCTGCCCAGGCTGCGCTGACCCTGGTCAACCCATCGGCGGATTCAATCAAGGCCGAACTGGTTGGATTCGATGACAAGGGCAACAAGCTGGGCGAGCGCTCGCTGACTGTTGAGGCAGGTCGAGCCAATGAGCTTTCAACCCACGATTTGGGTGACCAGGTGGCCGCTGTACGGCTGAATCAGGATTCCGAGCATGGCTCCTCCCGGTTGATCTGGAATGCCCGCCTGAGTGTGGACGCGGTCAACCAGGCTGGCCTGGCCGGTCTGGCGGTCATGGCTCCTGACGGGCTCATGCCCACCACCACCGTGATCCGCTCCGGCCCGGACTCCGCCGTCCTGTCCTGAGATTCAGCCTTCAGCGTCCCCACATGGGGTCGATCTCCTCGGGGTCGCGTCCGTAGAGGTCAGCCAACTGCAGGACCAGCTCGTCACGGATGATCAGCTCCAGCTCCGTGCGGTCCCTGGTCTTGCTCTGGATGGGCATCCGGTAGAGGACGATTCTTGCGGGAATGCCGCGGCCTGCCGGGAAACTGCGTGAGAAGAGGTCCGACCTGTCCTCCCAGGGGGTGGGGTCGGAGGGCGGCACATCCTCGACCGCGAATTGGACGGGCTTGACCAGTTGAGGCCAGCCGGCGCCCAGCCGCCGGATCTGGGCTGCGGTCAGATCGTCGAAGATTCCGCATCTGGTGCGATAGCGGGGTAGGCGGGTGCCGAAGGTGGGCCGACGGATTCCACGGCCATGGCTGTCCCGGTAAACGGTGCGGGCCCAAGGCGGCTGATCGTTGATCATGACACTCACCATAGCTCCCGACTCGGAGGCATTTTCGATTTAGGGTGTCTTGTAGCATGGAGCGATGATCGACAAGCGGATGGGAGCAATCATGGCGGAGGACGGTGCGGTGAATGTGGCCTGGTGGGGCAGCCAAGACATAAGGTCCATCTGCGCACGGGCACGGGTGTTGGCCTTCGATCTGGACAATACCCTGGCACTGTCCAAGACCCGCATGGACCAGACCATGGCCGTCCATTTCGCCGCCCTGACCCGGCTTCGGCCCGTGGCCATCGTCTCTGGCGGGCGGTTCAGCCAGTTCCGCGACCAGGTGTTGGATGCCCTGCCCGACGATACCCGTTTCGACCAGCTGCATCTGATGCCCACCAGCGGCACCCGCTACTACCGCTGGCAGGACGGAAGCTGGAATTGCGTCTACGCCCATGACCTGAGCGCCCAGGACCGGCAGGCTGCCGAGGCCAGTCTGGAGCGCAGGGCCAGGCAGCTGGGCGACTGGGAGGAGCAGGTCTGGGGTCCTCGCATCGAGGATCGCGGCAGCCAGATAACCTTTTCAGCACTGGGACAGCAGGCACCCGTCCAAGCCAAGGAAGCCTGGGATCCGGACAACAGCCGCAAGGATGCCCTGGCCCGGGCTGTGGCTGCTGATCTGCCTCACCTGCAGGTGCGATCCGGCGGCTCCACCAGCGTGGACATTTCGGCCAAGGGTATCGACAAGGCCTACGCCATGACCTCCCTGGCCAAGATACTGAGCGTGGATGTCGGCCAGATCGCCTTCGTGGGCGACCGGATGGATCCGGACGGCAACGATTATCCTGCGGCTGAAGCCGGGGCCATGGCACTGCGTGTGCACAATCCTGCTGATGCCTTGGATTTGATCCGGGCCCTGGAAGCTGACCTGGCCTGAACCTGCTGAACCTGTCCGCAGACCAGTCTGTGAACGGCGAGCCTGTGAACAGATGCCTGTTCATGCACATGGCTTTCTCTGCTTGCCTATTCTCACTGTTCGAGGGTTGGCTGGACGATATGCGCAACCATTCATTGCAATCCGGCCGACTCCGCCAGGCCATTTGTGCCGTGACCACAGCTTTGGCGGGTTCGGCCCTAGACCTGCTGGCTCCTCGGGCCTGCGCCGGCTGTGACCGTCCTGATTTCTTGCTCTGTCCCGCTTGCGGATTCCTGCTCTTCCGACCTCTGTCCGTGCCTGCTCCCGCCTATGCCCTTGGTCTGGCCCTGGCCTGCGCTCCATATCGCGGACCCGTCCGGCGGATCATTCTGGCCTGGAAGGACCACGACAACCGGCCCCTGGATGGACCCTTGGGCCAGGCCATGGCCGGTCTGGCTCCGGCCCTGTCCAGGCTGATCGATCCTCTGCTCCGATCCAAGCCTGCGAAGGCGATTCTGGTGGTTCCCGCCCCATCCTCGGCCGCCTCCCTGCGAAGGCGGGGGAGGGTTCATCTGCAGCCGATCCTTCTATCCCTGGTCCAGGCCCTACAGCGGCTGGGTTTGGACGCCCGGGTGGGACCGGCTCTGATCATGAACTCCGTGAGAACCAAGTCTGTCCAGGCGGGCGGCCGTCGGAACCGTTCGCGTCGGTTGGCAGGCCGGATTGCGATTGCGGATCCCTCACAGCTGGCCGGTCATCCCGTCCTGGTGGTGGACGACATCATCACTACGGGATCCACAATCCGCCAGTGCGCCCGTGCCCTGGAGGCCGCAGGTGCCCTGCCGCTGGCTGCCTTGGCTCTGGCGGCCGTTCCTCCCGGCCATGAGGATCTCTAACGGGCCTGAGCCACGGCCATCTCATCCCAACGGGTGGTGGATCGGGGGGAGAGCATGCCCCGGTTCATGGCCCAATCGGCCCCTGTGTCCTCGTCGCCCCGGCCCTGGCCACGGATGCCTCCGTAGCCTACGCCCACACGGAAGGGGCCAAAACGACGGGTGGCATCCTCCAGGACATCCCCCAGACCATGGGTGTCCCGGGCTGCATCCAGGCCTTCCAGGGTGTGGAAGTGGTCGGCATCGGTCAGGTCCAGTAGAACCACCCCGGCCCGGATCCAGCGGGCGTGCGGATCCACCCGGCCCTTGAGCGCCCGGCTGGCTGCGCCAGCGATGACCAGCGGATCGTCGCTGGGATCCTCCAGGACGACGGTCCGGCCGGCTGCGCAGAATTGCTGGGGCGCATAGGGGCTGGTGGAGCAGAAAACCTGCACTTTTCCGCACAGGCCATGCTGCCGACGCAGACGGCGGCAGGCTTTCTGGGCGTATATGCTCAACGCCTGGGCCAGGGTGGCGTAGCCCTCTATAGGGTGGGAGAACATGCGCGAGCACAAAATCTGATTGGTGCGTACGCCCCTGGCGGCATCTCCTTCGGGCTCGATGCAGGGCCGTCCCCTCAATTCCAGCACGGTGCGCTGCAGCATGACGGAGAACCGGTGCCGGATCAGAGAGGGATCGGCATCGCGCAGATCCAGGGCGGTAGTGATGCCCATGCCCATGAGCCTGCCGGTCAGCCGTCGACCCACCCCCCAGACCTGGTCGACGGGCACCGATGCCAGAGCCTGGTCGCCATACTGGGCCTCCACCTGGCTCCAGAGGGTGATCCCCTCGGTCGAGGGGTGATCCTTGGCCCAGTGGTTGGCCACCTTGGCCAGGGTTTTGGTGGGTGCCACCCCCACGCTGACGGGAATGCCGGTGGATCGCAGGACCGCGGCGCGCAGTTCCCGGCAGATTTCGACAGTGCGCCTGTCGTTCCAGATGCTGTCCATGAAGCACTCGTCGATGGAGTAGACCTCCTGGTTGGGCAGGAAATGGGCCATGATGGCCATCATGCGCCTGGAGAGGCTGGCGTAGAGCTCATAGTTGGAGCTGCGGGCCACCACCCCGTCCTGCAGGGCCCGTTCACGAATGGTGAACCAGGGTGTGCCGTTGGTGATGCCCAGGGCCTTGGCCGGGCGGTTGCGGGCCACCACGCAGCCGTCGTTGTTGGACAGCACGACCACCGGACGGTCAGCCAGGGAGGGGTCGAAGACTGCCTCGCAGGAGGCAAAGAAAGAGTTGGCGTCGGCCAGGACCACCTGACTGGTCAGAGCGGTCCCGCCTGCAGGATCGTCCGGTCTCTGCGCGCTCATGCCGACCCCCAGCCCGTGGAAGGGTAGACGGGCTTCCGGCTTTGACTTCCCGTGCGCCCGCGTCCGTGCGGGGTATGTCCGGGATAGGTGACCTGCGGCAGGGGAGAGTCGCTCCGGGATTCACCCTTGGCATCCACCCGCTGCCAGTGGTAGTTGCCGATGACCACCCCCCAGATGACCAGTTCCTCGCCCTCCTGGGGCAGGAAGTCGGGGTAGGCGGGGTTCTCGGCCCGCAGCATGGTCCTTCCTTTGCGCCTGGCCAGCCGTTTGACCAGCAGCTCGTCGTCCAGGATGGCGATGACAATGTCTCCCTCGCGCGGCTCCAGGGACCGGTCGACCACCAGCAGGTCCCCATCGAAGATGCCGGCGCCGGTCATGGAATCGCCGGCCACATGGATGATGAAGGTGGAGTCGGGGTGGACGATGACGTTCTGGTCGAAGCTGAAGTCGCCGCTGAAGTAGTCCTGGGCCACTGAGGGGAAGCCGGCGTGGACGGCCTCCAGGGCCTGCGGGACAGGGCTGGGATGTCCTCGGAAGAGGCTCAGGGCATCGACCCGGCACTCCGGCAGGGAAGCAGGGGCCGCATCCGGCGACCCATGAATGGTAGCGACCATGGCACACCTCGAACTCGATGGCATTCGAACAAATGTTCGATTTCATTATGTGTCGAGGTGTGCCTCCCCGTCAATGCGGCGCGTCGGACCCGCCGGAGCGATCCCCGTCCCCCTCGTCCTCGTCGGGATCGCGGTGATATCTGGGCAGGGTGATCTCGAAGTCCGCTCCGCGCGGATCATCCACCACCTGCACCTGGCCTCCGTGCAGCTGGGCCGCCCAGCGGGCGATGGACAGCCCCAGCCCGGTGCCTCCCGACTCCGTGCCCGGTCCCGCCTTGCCCTTGACGAAGCGCCGGAAGATGTCGGTGCGGGCCTCGGGGGGTATCTGCGAGCCGAAGTTGACCACGTTGGTGACTATGGCCTCCTGCTGCCGGTCCTCGTGGGCCTGGATCAGCACCGTGGTGCCGTCGGCCGAGTGCTTCAGGGCGTTGCTGATAACGTTGGTGAAGAGCTGACGCAACCGGTCCTGGTCGCCCTCCATTCTCAGCCCCTTCTCCAGGTCCACCTGGATGTCGTGGGCGTGCCCGGCGTCGGCTATGGCCAGAGGCTGAAGGGTCTCGTCAATGAAGTCCCCGAAGTCGAAGTCCTCGATCTGCAGGCTGGCGGCCCCGGCCTCCATCCTCGACAGGTCCAGCAGGAAGGCAATCAGATCGGACAGGCGGTGGGTCTGCTCCAGGATCCCCTCCAGGTTGGCTGGCGTGGGCTCGGTCACCCCGTCCGCCATGTTCTCCACCATGGCCTGCAGGGCCGAGACGGGGGTGCGCAGCTCGTGGCTGACATTGGCCACCATGTCCCGGCGCATCTGGTCGGCGTGTTGGAGCTCCTCGGCCATCTCGTTGAAGGACTGAGCCAGGAGCCCCACCTCGTCATGGCTGGTCGTCGTGGCGTGGACCCGGACCGTGTAGTCCCCGTCGGCCATGGCCTCGGCCGCATCCCGCATCTGCCGCAGGGGAGCGGTGAGCCCCCGGGAGAAGAAATAGGTGATCCCCAGGGCCACCACCAGGGTCAGCGGCATGGCGATCCAGCCGCTCCAGCCCATCTTCAGCAGGAACCAGGCCATCACGAAGGCGATGGCTGTGGAGATGATGATCAGGACGCTCAGCTCCACCTTCAGTGAGGCGAAGGATCCGATGGGCCGTTCGCGGTCCACCCGCGCACTCAGGCTGGGCCCCTTGCGCCGGCCTTTGCCGTCCTTGCTCATAGTGTGCATCCGCGGTCGCTACCGCTGGTCTTTCTCCTGCTCCTGGTCCTCGGGCGGTTCGAAGGCGTAGCCCACACCATGCACGGTGCGAATCATCTGCGAACCCAGCTTGTGGCGCAGAGCCTTGACGTGGGAGTCCACCGTCCTGGTGCCCGAGGCATCCACCCAGTCCCAGACCTCCTCCAGCAGCTTCTCACGGGTGAGTACGGACTTGGGCCGACGGGCCAGCGTGGCCAGCAGATCGAATTCGGTGGGGGTCAGGTGAATCTGCTCCCCACGCAGGGTTACGATGCGCTGGGCTGGGTCGATGACCAGGGATCCGAAGTCCAGTACCTTCTCGTTCTCGGAGTTCTTGGCGATGACCTTGGCGCGCTCCACCCGGCGCAGGAGGGCCTTGCAACGGGCGATCAGCTCGCGCATGGAGAAGGGCTTGGTCATGTAGTCGTCGGCTCCGGCGCCCAGACCGGTCACCTTGTCGGCCTCGTCGTCCCTGGCAGTCAGAATCAGCACCGGCACCGGCCGCTCGGCCACGATCCGCTTGGTGGCCTCCAGTCCATCCATGACGGGCAACATGATGTCCATGATGACCAGGTCAGGTTTGATCTGGGATGCGGCCTGCACGGCGCTGGCACCGTCCGAGGCCACCCGTGCCGTCCACCCTTCGGCGGTGATGCGCTGGGCGATGGCGGTGGCCAGGGTGGGTTCGTCCTCAACCACCAGGATGGTGCTGGGTGTAGTGTAACGGCTTGTGTTTTTGATCATGCCTACCTCTGTCTTCGATCACTGATCCGCAAAACGATGCTCGTCATGCGGGGTGGAGCCTTGTCGGCATTCGTTCCACCACCGTCGTTTCTTCCAGAATAGTCTTCAGAGCCTCCAGGGGAAGTGTGCTCGCAGAGAATCGCGTCGCCTCCGAGCCCCGTCGGCAAGTCCATGCGCAATGACATTATTATATGGTATTTTATCGACTCGTTCTGGAGGACATATGGGTTACAAGGTCGGTGACATGGTCGTCTATCCGCGTCATGGGGCCGCCAGGGTGGATGCCATCACCGAACGGACAGTCAAGGGCGTCACCCGCAAGTACCTGCAGCTGTCCGTGCTCTCCTCTGATGGGCTGGTCATTAACGTCCCCGTCGAGAACGCGGCCAAGGTGGGTGTCAGGGACATCGTCGACGCCAAGGCGGTGGCCAAGGTCTTCGAGATCCTGCGTACCCCGGTGGTCGAGGAGAAGGAGATGAACTGGTCCCGCCGTTACAAGCTGAATGTGGAGAAGATCGCCACCGGCGAGGTCAACAAGATCGCCGAGGTGGTGCGCGACCTCTCCCAGCGCGACGTGGACGAACATGGGCTGTCGGCGGGCGAGAAGCGGATGCTGATCAAGGCCCGCAAGATCCTGACCTCCGAGATTGCCCTGTCCGAGAAGCTGGACGAGGACGAGGCCCAGCGTCTGCTGGACGTCAACCTGGGTTATGCGGAGCCCATGCCCGGTGACGACAAGCACCATACCAAATCCCCCAAGGAGCCGGCTTCCAAGACCCTGGCACGGGTGGCCCAGGAGGCCGCCAAGAACAAGGGCAAGGGTAAGACCAAGGCCAAGCGCTGAGGTCGGGACTGGTCATGGGCCATCCAAGCGTCGGACTGGGTTTTGACGCGCATCGCTTCGATCCAACTGGTGAGCGTCCCCTCTGGCTGGCCTGCCTGTCCTGGAATGACGGAACCCCCGGCCTGCTGGGAGATTCTGACGGCGATGTAGCCGCCCATGCGCTGATTGATGCCGTCCTGTCAGCCGCCGGCCTGGGCGATATCGGCACCCTGTTCGGCCTGGGAGCACAGGCCCCCGGAGCGGGAATGCACGGGGCGGCCATGCTGGAGAAGACCATGGACAGCCTGCATGAGCACGGTCGCAGGTTGCTCAACGCCTCCCTGGTCATCGTCGGCCAGCGCCCCAGAATTTCCTCCCGCCGTCACCTGGCCCAGCAAGCCATGAGCCAGGCCGTCGGGGCACCGGTTCGGCTGACCGCCACCACCACTGATGGCATGGGCTTTACCGGTCACGACGAGGGCATCGCCGTCATGGCCACTGCGCTGGTGGACTGACCGGCATCAGGCGCGCAGGGCCGCCCATCCCTTGGCCAGAGCCCAGAAGAGGGTGGAGAGGGTCACGATGATGAAGCTTGGAGGAGCCGGCACCATGGCTGAAATCACCAGGCCTCCCCAGATGGAAGCCAGGCAGATCAGTCCCGACAGGAGCATGGCCCGTAGGGGAGAGGCTACCAGGATGTTGGCCGTGGCCGCCGGGGTGACGACCAGGGCGAAGATGAGCAGGGTCCCCACAGCTGGTACGGCGATGGTGATGACCCCGGCCATGATGGCCATGAAGGTCAGGTTCATCAGCCCGATGGGCACGCCGCGGGCCTGTGCCACCTGCTCATCCAGGGAACTGAAGAGCAGAGGTCGGTAGATCAGGGCCAACAGGATCAGCAGGATTGCATCGAAAATGATGAAGCCGATGACCTGCCCCCGGGTGATGGTCAGGATGGATCCGAAGAGGATGGCCTGCATCTGCTGGGAGGCCGAACTGGACATCCTGGCGAAGAAGAGTCCCAGGCCGGTGGCGAAGGCCAGGACCGTGCCCGTGGCGATCTCCCTCTGGGAGGCCCGTTTGCCTAGGGCTCCGATGACCAGCGCCCCTCCCAGGGCGAACAGGCCCATGCCGGCAGAGACAGGCAGCCCCAGCAGGACGGCTCCAGTGGCGCCGGGCAGGCCGATATGGGCCAGGGCGTGGGCGGCGAAGGTGGAGTGTCTGGCGATGGTGAAGTAGCCCATGGCTCCGGCGGCCACGGCGATGCACAATCCAGCCACCATGGCGTTGCGCATGAAGGGGGCCGCGAGGATCTCCATCCAATGGGGGTCGAAGACTGGTGTGGTCATGAGGTCCTTTCCCGGTCCGTCCCGTGCAGGCGGGCCACCTGGCTGGGTTGGTAGCGATTGTGGACGGGTCCGATCGGCTCGTCCATGTCGGGGGCCACGAACATGTCCCCCTGGGGAGTGGTGACCACCTCCACCTTGGTGCCGTAGAGGTGGGTGAGCAGGTCCGAGTCCAGCACGTCGTCCATGCGGGCGTAGTGGGGGTGTCCGTCCAGCAGGTAGACCGCCCCGGTCAGCACAGGCAGCAGCATGTTCAGGTCATGGGCCACCACCTGGATGGTCATGCCCAGACGGCTGTTGAGCTGTGCCAGCAGGTGGACGGTGGCGCGCTGCCCGGCCAGGTCCAGATTGGCCAGGGGCTCGTCAAGCATGAGCAGATCAGGATCGCAGACCAGGGCCTGGGCTATGGCCACCCGCTGGCGCAGGCCTCCGGAGAGCTGGGAGAGGCGCAGGTGGGCCCTGTCCTCCACGCCGACGAAGCGCATGGCCTTTCTGGCGCGCTCGCGGTCCTGCCGGGTGACGGGGTGGATGCCGAAGCGGGTGCCGGTCAGCCCCAGCAGGACGGACTGTTCGGCTGTCAGATTGGAGTCGATGTCCGAGGTATAACTCTGCGGCACGTAGCCGATACGGTCGTTGGCCTGGCCGGCCGGCTGCCCCAGGACCTGCAGACTGCCGGCATCCAGGGGGAGCAGACCCAGCTCGGCCTGCATCATGCTGGTCTTGCCGGTGCCGTTGGTGCCCACGATGGCGGTCACGGTCCCCGATGGAATGGTGAAGGTCCCCTCCGACCAGATCAGTCGACCGGATCTGCGGATAGCGGCATGGTCGAAGACGATGCAGGCCTGCTTGGATGTTCTATCCGTGTCCGTATCCATGACGTCCTTTCCGGCAGGGATCCGCAATGCAACCAAGGATTCAAAACGGTAATCCTGCTCTTATTGAGCATGATTCTCATTATCGCTGTGGACGGGACAGCGCGCAACCTGGTCAGCCAAGTCTTCCCGTACCGGCTCCTGGACGGTGGTTCCAGTCGGAGAGGAATCTGCGCTAGTCTGGCTCAGACGACTTCGACAAGGGTTTGTGCCCGCTTGGATGATGGAGATGTATTGACTGCAGTGAAACTGGACGGAAAAGCGGCGGCTGCGGAACTCAAGGAGGACCTGCGCGCTCGTGTGGCGAGGCTGACGGCCATGGGACGCACTCCTGGCCTGGGGACCATTCTGGTGGGGGATGACCCCGGTTCGCTCAAGTATGTAGAGGGCAAGCACCGGGATTGCCGCGAGGTAGGCATTCGGTCCATCCGAGTGGATTTGCCTGCTGATGCCGGTAAGGAGCGGATTCTCGCTGCGGTGGACCAGCTCAACCAGGATCCTGACTGCACCGGCTACATCGTCCAGCTGCCCCTGCCCGATGGCGTGGATCCCACTGAGGTCATCGAGCGCATCGATCCGGCCAAGGACGCCGACGGCATGCATCCTTACAACCTGGGCCAGCTGGTTCTGCATACCGACGGCCGGGTGCAGACCCCCCTGCCCTGCACTCCGCGGGGAATCCTGTACCTGCTGGACCATTACGGGATTGACCTGACCGGCAAGGAGGTCTGCGTGTTGGGCCGAGGACTGACCGTGGGCCGCACCATCGGGCTGCTTCTGACCAACCGCGGGGTTGATGCCACCGTGACGCTTTGCCATACCCGCACCAAAGATGTTGATGCCCACCTGCGCATGGCTGACGTAATCATCGCAGCCGTGGGCCGGGCAGGGCTGGTTGGCCCGGATCAGGTTCGCCAGGGTGCTGTCCTGGTGGATGTAGGCGTCTCCCGGATCTGGGATCAGCAGGAGGGGCGCTGGCGGATCAAGGGCGACATCGACCCGGCCGCCAGGCTGTCTGCATCCGCCTACACGCCCAATCCCGGCGGGGTGGGGCCCATGACCCGGGCCATGCTCCTGGTCAATGTGGTCGAATCCGCTGAGCGGGCCGCAGGAATCCCTGCCGGCGACACGCCCGAGGCTCCCCGGCGACAATGACCGTGGTGTCTCCTATCATGGAGAATGTTCGCGCCCGCCGGCGGGAACGCATAACTCAATACGGAAAAATATCCACCAACTATACAAGAAACAATTTAATTAATGGCAGAGAACAAGAAGGAAGTCCCCCAGGTCGCGGTCAATGACATCGGGTCCGAGGAAGACTTCATCAAGGCAGTCGATTCCACCATCAAGAACTTCGACGATGGGGATCTGGTCGAGGGGACGGTCGTTAAGATCGACCATGACGAGGTTCTGCTGGACATCGGCTACAAGACCGAGGGTGTGATTCCCTCCCGCGAGCTTTCCATCAAGAAGGATGTCGATCCCGACGACGTGGTCCAGGTCGGTGACACCATCGAGGCTCTGGTCGTCACCAAGGAGGACAAGGAAGGTCGTCTGATCCTGTCCAAGAAGCGTGCCCAGTACGAGCGTGCCTGGGGCGACATCGAGAAGATCAAGGAGGCTGACGGGGTCGTCGAGGGCACCGTCATCGAGGCCGTCAAGGGCGGACTCATCGTCGACATCGGCCTGCGTGGCTTCCTGCCCGCATCCCTGGTCGAGATGCGCCGCGTGCGCGACCTGTCTCCCTACATCGGGCAGAAGATCAAGGCCAAGATCCTGGAGCTGGACAAGAACCGCAACAACGTGGTCCTCTCCCGCCGCCAGTACCTGGAGGAGACCCAGTCCGAGGTGCGCGAGACCTTCATGGCCCAGCTCAAGAAGGGCCAGATCCGCGAGGGCACGGTCAGCTCCATCGTCAACTTCGGCGCCTTCGTCGACCTGGGCGGTGTGGACGGCCTGATCCACGTCTCCGAGCTCTCCTGGAAGCACATCGATCACCCCAGCGAGGTCGTCAAGGTGGGCGACAAGGTCACCGTCGAGGTGCTGGATGTCGATATGGACCGCGAGCGCATCTCGCTGTCCCTGAAGGCCACCCAGGAAGATCCTTGGCAGCGCTTCGCCCGGACCCATGTGCCAGGACAGATCGTCAAGGGCAAGGTCACCAAGATTGTGCAGTTCGGCGTCTTCGTCTCCGTCGAGGACGGCATCGAGGGCCTGGTCCACATCTCCGAGCTGGCCAACCGCCACGTGGAGAACCCCGAGACCGTGGTCAAGCAGGGCGAGGAGATTTTCGTCAAGGTCATCGACGTCGACCTGGATCGCCGCCGTATCTCCCTGTCCCTCAAGCAGGCCGATGACTCCGTCGACCCGACCTCCGAGGACTTCGATCCGGCCATCTACGGCATGCCTGCCGAGTACGACGAGGACGGCAACTACAAGTACCCCGAGGGCTTCGACCCCGAGACCAACGAGTGGATCGCCGGCTACGAGAAGCAGCGCGAGGAGTGGGAGTCCCAGTATGCGGCCGCCCACGACCTCTGGGAGCAGCACAAGGCCTTCGTGGCCAAGGAGCTGGAGAACGCCGAGGCTTCGGCCGCCGAGGACAGCCGGTCCTCCCAGGCGCCTGCCGCCGGTTCTCACTCCCACCGTCAGAGCTCCGAGGAGACCACCAACTACAGCTCGGAGTCCAGCTCCGAGGGCACCTTGGCCTCCGACGACCAGCTGGCCGCCCTGCGCGAGCAGCTGCTCAAGGAAAAGAAGTGAGCATTAAGTAGTGAATGGAGGGGTCCGGCCTCGGTCGGGCCCCTCCATTTGTATGTGCCGCCATAAGGTATATGCGGGAGGTCTGGATGATACGTGTGGGATTGACCGGCGGGATAGCAGCCGGCAAGAGCACGGTGGCGGCTCGGCTGGCTCAGGACGGGGCCAGGATCATCGATTACGACAGGCTCTCCCACGAGGTCATCGCTCCGGGCGGACCGGGAGTTCGGTCCGTCCTGGAGCGGTTCGGAGCAGACTTCGGGGACGGACATGGGGGAGTGGACAGGTCAGCCCTGGCTGCACGGGTCTTCGGAGGGCCGACGGCTGACCGGGACCGCAGGGACCTGGACGAGATCATCCATCCGCTGGTCTATGACCTGGCCGCCAAGGCCGAGCAGCCCTGGCTGGAGGGTTCCGAGGTGGTGGTCCATGAGGTGCCTCTGCTGACCGAGGTGCGATCAGCCATACCTTTTCATTTCGACAGGGTTCTGCTGGTAGAGGCCCCCAGCCAGGTGAGGATTGCGCGCATGGTGAATCAGCGGCATATGACCACGAGTCAGGCTGTTGAGCGCATCGGCTCCCAGACCAACAGCAGTGCGCGACGCGCTCAGGCCGACCTGCTGGTGGACGGGTCCCAGCCTATCGAACAAATGTTCGAGTCTGTTGATAGAATATATAAAGAGTTGAAGGCCTTGGCCAAGGGATTCTCGCACCGTGACTGACGGCCTCGGCGAATGACGCATCCTGGAAGGGAGTTTCATGGGGTTCAACATTGAGCGGATCAATAAGCCCTTCGTGGTCAAGTCTCCCTACAAGCCCTCCGGCGACCAGCCAGAGGCCATCGAGGAACTGGCTACGCGGATCGAGAATGGTGAGAATGATGTGGTGCTCATGGGCGCCACCGGCACCGGCAAGACCGCGACCACGGCCTGGCTGATCGAGCGCCTGCAGCGGCCCACTCTGATTCTGGAGCCCAACAAGACCCTGGCCGCCCAGCTCTGCGCCGAGTTCCGCGAACTCATGCCAGACAATGCGGTCTCCTACTTCGTCTCCTACTACGACTACTACCAGCCTGAGGCCTATATCCCTCAAACTGATACCTACATCGAGAAGGACTCCAACATCAACGACGACGTGGAGCGGCTACGGCACGCCGCCACGGCCAACCTGCTGACCAGGCGGGACTGCGTGGTGGTGGCCACCGTCTCCTGCATCTATGGCCTGGGCACGCCCGAGGAGTACGCCGGACGCATGCTCTTCCTGCACGAGGGGGACCGGATCAACCGGGACGACCTGCTGCGCAAGTTCGTGGACATGCAGTACAAGCGCAACGACATCGCCTTCACCCGAGGCACCTTCCGCGTGCGCGGCGACACGGTCGAAATCATCCCCGTCTATGAGGAGCTGGCCGTCCGTATCGAATTCTTCGGTGATGAGATCGACCGCATCTCCACCCTGCACCCACTGACCGGGGACGAAATCGCCCATGAGAGCTCCGTTCACATCTTCCCTGCCTCCCACTATGTGGCCGGTCCCGAGCGGATGGAGCGCGCCCTGAAGACCATCAAGGAGGAGCTGGACTGGCGTGTGGGCCAGCTGCGCAAGCAGGGCAAGGAGCTGGAGGCCCAGCGACTGACCATGCGCACCACCTATGATCTGGAGATGCTCACCCAGATCGGCACCTGCTCCGGAGTGGAGAACTACTCCCGCCACTTCGACGGGCGCGAACCCGGGACACCGCCCCACACCCTGCTGGACTTCTTCCCCGACGATTTCCTGCTGGTCATCGACGAGTCCCACGTGACCGTTCCCCAGATCGGAGCCATGTACGAGGGGGATGCCAGCCGCAAGCGGACCCTGGTCGAACATGGCTTCCGACTGCCCTCGGCCATGGACAACCGTCCGCTGAAGTGGCCCGAGTTTCTTGACAAGGTGGGCCAGACCGTCTACCTGTCGGCTACACCTGGCGACTATGAAATGGGCCTGTCCGACGGTGTGGTGGAGCAGGTCATCAGGCCCACCGGCCTCCTGGATCCCGAGGTGGAGGTCAGGCCTGTCAAGGGTCAGGTGGACGACCTTCTGGACGAGATCAAAACCCGGGTGGATCGCCATGAGCGGGTCCTGGTGACCACGCTGACCAAGAAGATGGCCGAGGACCTGACCGACTATTTGCTGGAACGCGACATCAAGGTGGAGTATCTGCACTCTGACGTGGACACCCTGCGGAGGGTGGAACTTCTGCGCGAGCTGCGTGAGGGCAAGATCGACGTCATCGTGGGCATCAACCTCCTGCGCGAGGGTCTGGACCTGCCCGAGGTCTCCCTGGTGGCCATTCTGGATGCGGACAAGGAAGGCTTCCTGCGCTCCTACCGCTCACTGATCCAGACCATCGGCCGTGCGGCCAGGAACGTGTCCGGCAAGGTCATCATGTACGCGGATGAGGTCACCGACTCCATGGACAAGGCCATCAGCGAGACCAACCGTCGCCGGGCCAAGCAGATCGCCTACAACAAGGAGCACGGAGTGGATCCCAAGCCGTTGATCAAGAAGATCAGCGACGTCAACGACATGCTGGCCAAGGAAGACGTGGACACCCAGACCCTGCTGGCGGGCGGCTACCGCAATGCCAACAAGGCCGGCAACTCCCACCTGGGTGTGCCCCTCTACGACAAGGAGGAGGCCGACAAGCGGCATCAGGAGATCCTCCAGGCCGGTCTGCCGGCACAGGACCTTGCCGACCTGATCCGTCAGCTGAGCGACCAGATGCACACGGCTGCACAACAGCTGCAGTTCGAGCTCGCTGCCCGTCTGCGCGACGAGATCAAGGATCTGAAGAAGGAGCTGCGGCAGATGACCGAGGCCAAAAAGTAAGTCCGGCCCTTGGCCCGGAGCCCTTGGTTAGTGGCCTGCCCCGGCCATGTTTCGGGTCTGTGATGTCAGGCAAGAGCATCGCAGACCCGCTTTCCGGAGCGCCGTCCGTAAGGATTCCCAGACATGCGGACGAGAGATGAGCACGTCATATCTTGCCGCTAAAGTCTGGTGGTATGTCCGAGACACCTCTGCCGTTCATGGTTGTGAGCCTGGTTGTGCTTGCCGTCTTCTTCGTGGTCGATCTTCTGGTGATCGGGCGGCGTCCGCATGTGCCATCGACCGGCGAATGTGTGAGGCATATTGGCTTCTTTGTGGTCATGGCCTTGATTTTCGGTGCGCTGATCTGGAAGGTGGCAGGATCCAAGCCGGCCATCGAGTTCTACTCGGGCTGGCTGACCGAGTACTCGCTCAGCATCGACAACCTCTTTGTCTTCGTCATCATTATGGGCAATTTCGCTGTGCCCCTGCGGCTTCAGCGCTATGTGCTCAGCGTCGGCATCACCATCGCCCTGCTGCTGCGCGGTGTCTTCATCCTGGCCGGAACGGCGCTGATTACCCGCTTCACCTGGGTCTTCTTCATTTTCGGCTTCTTTCTGCTCTATACCGCCTGGAACATGGTCTCCAGCCGTGGCGAGAAGGAGGAGTACCACGAGAACGGGCTTATCAGGGTGCTGCGCCGGGTCATTCCCATTACCAGCCATTACGACGGTGAGCATCTGCGGACCACCTTTGAGGGTAAGCGCTACTTCACACCCATGCTGGTGGTTTTCCTGGCCATCGGCACCACTGATGTCATGTTCGCCTTCGACTCCATTCCGGCCATCTTTGGACTGACCAAGGATCCCTTCATCGTCTTCACGTCAAATGTCTTCGCCTTGCTGGGCCTTCAGCAGCTCTACTTCCTGTTGGGATCCCTGCTGGACAAGCTGGAGTATCTGCCCCTGGGGCTGTCTGTGGTCCTGGCCTTCATCGGAGTCAAGCTGATCTTGGAGGCCCTGCACGGCAACACTTTGCCCTTTATCAATGGAGGACAGCCCCTGGAAGCCGTGCCGGAGATACCGACCTGGGCATCCCTGCTGGTCATAGTCCTGGCCATCGGCATAGCCGCCCTGGCCTCGGTGCTCAAGAGCCGCCATCAGTCCCTTGAATCAGCTTCACAGGGAGCAAAGTGATTAACAATCCCTTGAGCCACAAGGATTGTTAGCGCTAACGGGAAATACTGGTTCCCATCGGCTTGAGTCTGTACAATGGAACGGTAAGTGATACAAAGAACAGGCAGGTAGCATATGCGCAAAGCCAAGATCGTCGATACCATCGGGCCGGCTTCGGAGTCGTTGGATAACATCACCAAGCTGGTCAGGGCCGGCATGGATGTGGCCAGGCTCAACCGGTCCCACGGCACCCCCGAAGATCACCTCAAGGTTTACAACAACGTGCGTCAGGCCAGCAAGGAGACTGGACGCAACGTGGCGGTCCTGGTCGATCTGCAGGGTCCCAAGATTCGTTGTGGCTGGTTCAAGAAGAACGAGCAGGGCGAAGACAAGGTCATCCTCAAGGAGGGCCAGGAGTTCACCATCACCACCGACGATGTCGAGGGTGACGAACACATGACCTCCACGACTTTCAAGGGTCTGCCCGGGGACTGCCATCCCGGCGATCCCATCCTGATCGATGATGGCAAGGTCCGTCTGGAGGTCACCAAGGTCGAGGGCAACCAGGTCCACACCAAGGTGGTCGTGGCTGGCCCGGTTTCTTCCCACAAGGGCATCAACCTGCCCGGCGTGGCCGTGAGCCTGCCGGCACTGACCCCCAAGGACGAGGAGGACCTGCGCTGGGGCATCCGCACCGGCGCCGATATCATCGCCATGTCCTTCGTCCGCTTTGCCACCGACATCGACCGCGCCCATGAGATCATGGACGAGGAGGGTCGCCGCATCCCCATCGTGGCCAAGATCGAGAAGCCCCAGGCCGTTGAGAACCTTGAGGAGATCGTCAAGGCCTTCGACGGCATCATGGTGGCCCGCGGCGACATGGCCGTGGAGATGCCCTTCGAGCAGGTCCCCTTGGTGACCAAGCGTTGCATCGAGCTGGCCCGTCAGTATGCCAAGCCGGTCATCGTCGCCACTGAGGTCCTGGGCTCCATGGTTCATTCGCCCATCCCCAGCCGCGCCGAGGCCTCCGACTGCGCAAACGCCGTCCTGGACGGCGCCGATGCCACCATGACCTCCAACGAGACCGCCGTGGGCGACTACCCCGACACCACTGTCTCCACCATGGCCCGGATCTCCGAGTACGCCACCACCCACGGGTTTGACCGCATCCCGGATATGCACAACCTGGACATGTCCAACTCCGGTGCCGTCTCCTCCGCCGCCGTGGATCTGGCTGACAAGATCAACGCCAAGGCCATCGTGGCCTTTACTCAGACCGGCAACACCGTGCACCGCGTCTCCCGTGAGCGTCCTGCTGCCCCCATCTACGCACTGACCACCGATGAGCACACCTATCATTGGCTGGCTCTGAGCTGGGGCACCGAGGCTTTCATGTGCGAACAGGACTACCACGACTTCAACCGTGCAGGCCTCATGGCCTTTGTGGACGCCACCCTGAAGAAGCAGAGCAAGGTCTCCGACGGTGACTGCCTGGTGGTGCTCAGCAGCGCCCAGGGCGAGTATGAGCCAGGAAACACCGACTGCATCTACGTGCACACAGTGGGTGCCAACGACTGATTCTCCCGACTGCTGCCTGACTGTCGACTGAGTCAGTCAGGCAGCTGGTCCGTTAGGGTCATTCAGCACTGACACAGCAAAGAACCGGTGGTCTTTCCCCGCCTAACAAGGTAGGGGGACAGGTCACCGGTTCGTTGTGTGAGGGTTCCTGCCTCAGTGCAGGTCGGACAGTCCGATCTTGGCCCGAAGGATGGCAATGGTGGTCTTGGCATCCAGTATGGTTCCTGCGATCACCATGTCGTAGGCCTCATCCACAGTGAAGAGCCGCACATTTTGATGGGGGGTCTCTGGCGCCAGGCTGGCAGGCTGGACCGGGGTTAGGCCCTCGGCATAGAAGAGGGTGGTGTGCTGCGTGGAGAAGCTGGGGGTGTTGATGAACCTTGCGAACTGGTTAAAGGAGGCAGCCTTGTACCCGGCCTCCTCGCGCAGTCGTCTGGTGGCTACATCGATGGGGGCTTCTTTATCGTTGAGCGGATGGCCGGCCGGCAGCTCAAGGGTCCAACGGTGGGTGGGCAGGCGGTACTGCTCGACCAAGGGTATCCTCCCGTCGTCGGTGATGGCCAGGACGGCGATGGTGTCCCCATGCTTCTCGCTGACGATGCTGCGATCGAAGGTCTGATTGTCGCTGGATTCAAAGGTGACCCTGTCGACGCTGAAGTAGTGGCTGTCCATAATTTGCTTGCGGGCCTTCTCCTGGACGGGGGAGGTGCGCCAAGGATCGAACCGTCGATAGATCTGAGTGGTCATCATGCTCTCCTTCGACTGCTGATGTGCCTGTATACATAACTGTCTTCATTCTAAGGCAGATTCAACACGAATAACCTTGCGTCGTCGCCAAAGTATGGTAGATTCTCTGTGGTAATGAAAAGCCCCCGTATCCCAATTGGTAGAGGAAACGGCCTCAAAATCCGTGCAGTGTGAGTTCGAGTCTCACCGGGGGCACGATAAAGCGAACCCCATCCGTCATTCATCGGTTTCCGGTGAAGATCGGATGGACTTTCAGGAAACGAGGTTGAAAGTGGCTTCAGAGAGTAAGAACCGCAGCGATTCCCCAGAAGGGCGGACCGTGGTTGTGGCGGAGGACGAGGCTTTGATCAGGCTCGATACCGTCGAAGCTCTCGAGGATGCCGGCTATGACGTGGTCGGCCAGGCGGCCAGCGGTCAGGAGGCCATTGATCTGACTCGCGAGCTGAGGCCCGACGTGGTGGTTATGGATGTGAAGATGCCCGGTACCGACGGCATTACCGCAGCCACTGAGATCGGCAAAGAGAACCTGGCCCCGGTGGTTATGCTGACGGCGTTCTCCCAGCAGAGCCTGGTCGAGAAGGCGGCTGATGCAGGAGCCATGGCCTACGTGGTCAAGCCCTTCGCTCCGGAAAAGCTGTTGCCGGCCCTTGAGGTGGCCATCTCCCGCTTCGATCAGATCAACGCCCTGAAGGACGAGGTCACCGATATGAAGGCCCGTTTCGAGGCCCGCAAGCGGGTGGACCGGGCCAAGGGTCTGCTCATGGAGAGCATGGGCATGACCGAGTCCGAAGCCTTCCGCTGGATCCAGAAGACCTCCATGGACCGCAGGCTGACCATGCAGGAGGTGGCCGACGTGGTCATCAACAACGTGGCCAACCAGAACGACCGTTAGCCCTCGTATGGAAGACCAGACGAAGAAGCAGGACAAGGACGGCCGCACCCTGTTGGTCGTCGATGGACATTCGCTGGCCTTCCGGGCCTTTTATGCCCTTCCGGTCGAGAGTTTCACCACCTCGACCGGGCAGCCCACCAACGCGGTGTGGGGCTTTGCCACCATGCTGGCGGATGTCATGGCCAAGGAGAAGCCCACCCACATGGGCGTGGCCTTTGACGTCAAGGGCGGCACCTTCCGCAATGCCATGCTGCCCCAGTACAAGGGCACCCGTGAGGCCGCTCCCAAGGAACTGCTGAGCCAGCTGCCCCTGATTCAGGACCTGCTCAAGGGGCTGGGCATCACCTATATCGAAAAGCCAGGCTATGAGGGCGATGACATCATCGGCACCTTGGCCACCATGGGCGAGCAGGCCGGGTTCAAGACCCTGGTCCTGTCCGGGGACAGGGATGCCTTCCAGCTGGTGGACGACGACATCACCGTGCTCTACCCGGGCCACCACTTCAAGAACCTCAAGCACATGACGCCCCAGGCCATCGTGGATCGCTACAAGGTGACCCCGCAGCAGTATCCAGATCTGGCCGCCATGCGCGGCGAGGGAGCCGACAACATTCCCGGTGTGCCGGGGGTGGGCGACGGTTATGCCGCCAAGTGGATCAACAAGTACGGATCCCTGGATTCGATTCTGGAGCACGCCGACGAGATCGGCGGCAAGAAGGGCCAGGCCCTGGCGGAGAACGCAGACCAGGTGCGGCTCAACCGGAAGGTCAACGCCCTGGTTCGCGACCTTGACCTGGGCGTGAAGGTGGAGGATCTGCGTTTCGGCACCATCCATACCGATCAGGTCCTGCCCATCTTCGAGCAGCTGCAGTTCGGTCCGCAGACCCGAAAGAAGATCCTGCGCGGATTCAATACCGTCGCCGATTACGATTACTCTCCAGCCTCGGCACTGGTCGATGTCAGCAACAAACAGGAGGAGTTCACACAGCCTGAGCGCGATAAGGCGGACTCTGGTGACCAGCTGCGGGACTGGTGCGAGAAACATCTGCCGGACAAGGCCCTTTGCAGACGGTCGGCAGACCATGTCAAGGCCATGGCCGATTCCCTGGACAAGGTCAAGGATATCGGCGACTCCGACCAGAATGCCATGCGATGCAGCGAGGCCATGAAGGAGCACTGGGTTCTCCACGCCATCGGCTGGGCCAAGCACGGCGACTATGGTCTGGAGGAGCTGGCCATTCTCTCCATGGGCGGGCACGGCCTGGTCCTGATGGCAGAAGACATAGACGAAGACATGCGCGCGGCCATCCAGGAGCTGATTGACCAGCGGATCGGCACCTGTGTGGTCCATGGTTACAAGGAGCATCTGCACTTCTTGGAGAGCCAGGGCCTGCACATGCCCCTGCCCCTGTTCGACACCAAGTTGGCAGGCTATCTGGCTGAGCCTGATTTCCATGCCGACAATCTGGAACAGGCCGTCGCCCATTTCCTGGCCATCCCTGTAGAGGAGGAACCTGAGGCCACCCAGGGAGCCCTGGCACTGGACGGGCGAGAGGATGAGGACGAACGCCGACGGGGGACCCGGATTCTGCGTCAGGCTCAGTACGTCATGATGGTCTCCGAGCGTCTGCAGGAGCTTATGGACGAGCGTCACCAGTACGGTCTGCTACGCACCATCGAGCTGCCAACTTCGGCAGTCCTGGCGCAGATGGAGACCGAGGGCGCCAAGGTGGACGATGCCCGCCTGAAGGAGATGCACGACCGGTTCGCCGCCGAGGCTCGCCAGGCTCAGGAGATCGCCTGGGATAAGGCCGGCAGCCGTGTCAACCTACAGAGCCCCAAGCAGCTGAGCAAGGTGCTTTTCGATGACATGGGCCTGGTGCCCACCCACAGGACCAAGACCGGGTCCTATTCGACCAACGTCTCGGTCCTGCAGGACCTCTACATCAAATCGGTCAACAATGAGCGGGCCAACGACTTCCTGGGTGCGCTGCTCAAGCACAGGGAGACCAACAAGCTCAAGCAGATCGTGCAGACTTTGCGCGAGGCGGTCAATCCCCGGGATGGGCGGTTGCACACCACCTACGAGCAGACTGTGGCCGCCACTGGCCGGCTGAGTTCGGTCGATCCCAACCTGCAGAACATTCCCAACAGGGATGCCCGAGGCCGCGAGATCCGTTCGGCCTTCGTGCCTGGTAGCGGGTATGAGGCGCTGCTCTCCTCTGACTACTCCCAGGTGGAGCTGCGGATCATGGCCCATCTTTCCGGGGACCAGGCCCTGATCGACGCTTTCAAGTCTGGCGCTGACTTCCACCGGTACGTGGCCAGCCTGGTCTATGACATCCCCATGGAGGAGGTCACCGGCGATCAGCGATCCCACGTGAAGGCCATGAGCTACGGCTTGGCCTATGGCCTGAGCACCTATGGCCTGGCCCAGCAGCTCAAGATCAGCCCGGCCGCGGCCGACGTGCTGCGCGCCAAGTACTTCGCCACCTTCGGCAAGGTGCATGAGTACCTGGAGTCCCTGGTGGCCGACGCCCGGGAGAAGGGCTACACCGAGACCATGTTCGGCCGACGGCGTTACTTCCCCGGGCTGCGCTCCAAGCGTCGTCCCACCCGCGAAGCCGCCGAGAGGGCCGCTTTGAACGCGCCCATCCAGGGGTCGGCTGCCGACATCATGAAGATCGCCATGATCAAGGCCAGCCGTGCCTTGTCGGAGAAGGGGCTGAAGAGCCGCATCTCCTTGCAGATCCACGATGAACTGCTGGTGGAGATAGCTCCCGGCGAGACCGACAAGGCCACCAAACTGGTCAAGGATTCCATGGAACATGCCGTTGAATTGGCCGTGCCCCTGGACGTGTCCACCGGCATCGGCCAGGACTGGGAGCTGGCTGCTCACTGACCTGACATGGGGTGGCCTGGGCCCAGCAGGATCCGAGGAGGGATTGTTATGCCTGATGGGCAGGATGAGGCTCAGAGGCCATCGGTGCCTCTGGGCCAGGTGGTGGATCTGCTTGAGGGGCTCTACCCTCTGGATTACGCAGAGGACTGGGATCACCCGGGTCTGGTGGCAGGGGATCCGTCCTGGCCGGTCAGGCGGATCTGGTGCGCCGTGGACCCTCGGCCCGATGTGGTCCAGGAGGCTCTGGACCATAAGGCCGACCTGCTGATCACCCATCATCCGCTCTTCTTCAGATCGGTCCACCAGGTCTCCGGACTGGACTTCCGAGGGGATATGGTAACCAAGCTGATTGAAGGCCACTGCGGGCTCTGGGTGGGGCATACCAACGCTGACGCCGCCTACCGTGGCGTGGCTCAGGCTGCTGCCGATGCCCTGGACCTGCAGGAGGCGAGGCCGTTGGCCCCTCAGCCGGTCTCCAAGCGCGACCTGCACGCCGATCAGGGGATTCAGGTAGGACTGGGCCGCTGGGGACGGCTTCCCAAGCCTACGCCATTTGAGGATTTGGTCCATAATGTGGCAGACCTACTGCCCAGGACGGCTCTGGGCGTCCAGGCGGTTGGTCCGTCCGAGGCCATGGTCTCCACAGTCGCCCTGTTGCCCGGCTCGGGAGACTCCGAGTTCGACCTGGTCCGGTCCACGGGGGCCGATGTCTACATCACCAGCGATCTGCGCCATCACCCTGCCACGGACGCCTACCAGCAGGCCCTCTACGAGGCCCGGATGGCCGGTCGTCCCAATCAGCCCAGACCCATGCTGATCAATACACCGCATTCGGCCATTGAGGGTCTCTGGTTCCGCTACGCCAAGGGAGACATTGCCAGGACCTTGGAGACGGCTACCGGTGTTCGCCCGCAGGTGGAGGTCTCATCCATCATCACCGACCCCTGGACCATGGTGGTGCGCTGATGGCTGAGGGTTGATGGTTGAGGAGAGTGATTTCATGAGCGATGAAGCACAGGATCTGCAGGCACGATTGGCTGCCAGACTGGACGGCCGCGATGGCCAGGGACCCAAGGGCATCGATATGACCCGCGCTCCCGAGCTGATGGATGACAAGGAGGTCTTCCGCGGCCCGATATTCGTTATCGACCAGCAGCAGGTGGCCATGTTCCGGCGTGACGGTTCCAAGGAAACCATTGACAGGCAGCTCATTCGCCACGCCCCCTGTGTGGTTATGTTGGTGCACGACTGCACCGGCGATGCCTATTTGCTGACCCGGGAGTATCGAGTGGGTGCTCATGCCTACGTATTCGGCCTGCCAGCCGGCTTCATCGACCCTGGGGAGAGTCCGGCCAAGACTGTTCTGCGCGAGCTGCGTGAGGAGACTGGTCTGGTGCCTGGACCTGAGGGTGCACCGGCCTCAGAAAGCCATCTGGATCCAGAAGACGGTTGGATCGATGCTGCTCCCGATGTCTACTCTTCCCTGGGCATGAGCGACGAGCTCGGCCACATTGTGGTCCTGCACCTGCGTCGCTGGCATCAGGGGCCCACCGACTTCGACCCGGGCGAGCATATTCAGTCGGCCTGGGTTTCCTGGCAGGAGCTCTGCGCAGCTGGAGTCGCCGATGCCAAGGCGGTGGTGGCCATCCAGCACGAGGCAATCCGCCGTCTGCAGAAGAGATAAGGTCAAGTTGGCAAGATCCTTGAACAGATAGGCATAACATACCAGTGGTATGATAGATTCTTGTCGGGCTGGATGGTTAGGCCAAGATGGTCGGCATCGATGCGCTGACAGGGAGAGGAGCACTGCATGGGCACGCCGAAGGATCCCGAAGGACATCGCAATCAGATCCTCGATGTAGCCCAGCGGCTCTTCCTGGAAAAGGGCTACGACGGAACCAGTATCCAGGACATTGTCGACGGCCTGGGCGGAATGACCAAGGGAGCGGTCTACTACCATTTTCCTTCCAAGACGGCCATTTTCCATGCGGTTACCGAGCGCATGGCTTCGTCCTCATCCCAGGAGGACTGGTTGGGGGACTGGCCTGGCAAGACCGGGCTGGACAAGCTGCGCAACGAACTGATTGCCTCCCTGTCGGCATACTCGCGTCTCGATGTGACTTTTTCCGCCAGAACCCTGCTGAAGAGTCCCCGCATGGTAGGGGAGATGTACCTGAAATCCATGGACAGGATTGTGGACGTGATCACCCCCTACGTCCGAGAAGGCGTGGAGGACGGCTCCATCGCCCCCTGCAATCCCGAGGATCTGGCCCAGGTGCTCTATATCCTGCTCAACATGTGGATAGGGGTTCGATTCTCGACCATGAACCGGGACCAGGTGGTCTCCAAGTTCACCCTCTTGGCCGATATGCTCAAGGGGATAGGGGCACCGGTCATCGATGATCGGGTCATCCGAGCAGCCGTGCACTTGCATGCGCATCTGAAGAGCAATCCTCTGACTGCGACAGGCGGGGAATCCACGCAAGAGGAATCTGGCAAGAATCAGGATCAAGGGGTCTCTTAGAGCCGATAGATCTCTTAAGGCCAAGAGGGCTATGGCTACTAGCAAGATTCGGGCACTCAACGAGTGAATGGTTTTTGTTTCCAGAAAACATACCGATGGTATTTTTGGAAGGAGTTTTATGAAGGTGCTGGAGGCGGACGGTATCGTCCAGGTATTCGAAGGCAGGGAGGTGCTGGCTGGGCTGGACCTGACCCTGGGACAGGGCGAGATTCTGGGCTTGCTGGGAGCCAACGGGGCTGGTAAGTCCACGCTGTTGAAGATTCTGACCGGAATGCAGAGACCTGTCGGCGGACGGGTCCGTTTTCTGGGGAAGCCTCTCAGCGAAGGCTACCCGGGCAGTCTGGCGAGGATGGGGGTGTCCATCAACGAACCTGTCTTCTACGAATCTCTGAGTGCCAGGGAGAATCTGGAGATTGACCTTGCCTACCTTTCGCTTGCAAACGCGGGGCATAGGGCGGTCGAGTCCGCCGGGATCAGCCAACTTTTGGAGAAGGTTGGATTGACAGCCGATTCTGCCACTGCTGTTGGCAGGTATTCCATGGGTATGAGGCAGAGGCTGGCCCTGGCCAGGTGCATGGGCCATCATCCCGACCTTTATCTACTGGACGAGCCACTCAACGGACTAGACCCGATAGCTATCGGACAGCTGCGAGACAGCCTGCGAAATCTGGCTGCCCAGGGGAGTGCGATTCTCTTTTCCAGCCACATCCTCTCCGAGGTGTTGCACACTGCCGACCGTGTCATGGTCATAGCGGGCGGCAGGGTGAGCCTGCGGGCCAGCGTACCGGAGCTCCTCAATAACGGCCAGGAGGGTGCCGAGCAGACCCTGATCAAGGCTATGGAGGGCTGATATGAAGACGCTGCTGAAATTGGAGCTGAAAAAGACGAGACTCTGGCCCTGCATCCTTGGAGGGCTGGCAGTTGTAGCCGCAGCCTTGGCCCTGGGAGGCATGTTCCTGGCCATTGGCCACACGAGCGGCCGATCTGATCCTCGACTGTCCAGCCTGGCCTTCGTGCTGCAGATGGCCATGGTCATCCTTCTGGTGGGTTTCTCTTTGGTGGCCGCTGCCCTCTGCAACCTGGTCTTCATTGACCCCTACACGGGGAGGAATCTGGCGCTCACCCTGTCGTGCCCTATCTCGCGGGACCGAATCCTGCTGGCCAAGCTGATCTTCGTCGGCTTCTTCACGTCCCTGTCCTACCTGGCGGGGACGGCCATTACCCTGACCGTCTTGCTGCTGGTCGACCGCCTTGTGGGTTCGCTCGGGACGGGTTCGCCAGGCAGTCTGTTCGGACAGGTTCTCCTCATGATGGTTATCAGTCTTGTGGGGCTGATGGGGCTTGTCGGCATAGCCCTTTCTATAGGCTTCTGGAAGCGCTCGCTGCCTATCATGTTTACTGTCCTGCTCTTGCTTGACGCTGTGGTTGGCAACCTGCTCTCCCTCTCCCCGTTGTTGGCTGCGCTGGTGCTGCTGCTCATTTTTCTGGCCTCTTTGCCGGCCTGGTGGCTGCTTCACCGCACCCTTATGAATATTGAACTGTCCTGATCGGGGGCTGACCATGCAGGAGCTTCTGAAGAACAAGCCCTTTGTGACCATGGTTCTGGCCAGTCTGTTGAATACGGTCGGAGGCGAGCTCTTCAACATCGTCTTCATCGTCTATGCCCAGACCATGCCCTTCGCCGGACTGGCTGTCTCCATAGCCTCAATGGCCTGGGTGGCTCCGGCCCTGACGGCCATCCTGACCGGATACCTGGCCGACAGGACCGTGCACAAGACGCGGATGCAGCTGGTGATCAAGCTGATTCAGGTATGTGTCTATCTTGTCATGGCCATGACGATTGGCAGGTCCAAGAGCCTGCCTGTCTTTCTGCTGTTGGTAGCCATGGACATGGCATCCTCCATGCTGGAGGGGTATGCAGGCAGTCTGTGGATGCCTATCCTCAAACATCTGGTCCTGCCTGGCCAGCTTCACCAGGCTACTTCGATCACCTCGGCCGCCTCCAGTGTTGCGGCCGTCATCAGTGCAGGCGGAGGCGCAGTGTTGATTGCCCTCCTGGGCAACAGATTCGCTGTATTTGCGCTGATCAACGCCGCCACCTTCCTTCTGGCGGGGATTCTGGTGGCCATCGGCTATCGAGAATTCACGAGGGTTGAGGTTGCGAGCAATGGTTCACCGGCAGACAAACCTTCGGGCCTGGCATCCAGTCTCCGCGTGACCTTGGGGGAGTTCCGCAGCTCTACCTTCCTGATTCTGATGGTGGGCTTCGGCTGCCTGGTCAACCTTCTGGGGGCGGCTCTGCAGCCCCTGCTCAACCTGGGGCTTATCTCCATGCCCAAGGTCTGGTGGGGAAGCTATGGCACGACCATAGCCGCCGTCAACGGCATCTCCTCCCTGGGGCTGATCCTTGGCGCACTCCTTGCCGCAGATCCGCTCCGACGGCTGCCCATAGCCCACCTGCTGACCGGAGTCATGGCAGCAGCTGCCGTGGCAGGGGTCAACCTGGTCTGGCTGCGCAGCCCTGCCCTGCTCTTCGTTCCGCTCTTGGTCATGAACTATCTTCTGGGCAAGATCAACCCTCGGTTCATGACCATGCTCATCAGCACAGTGGGCGAGGACCACCTGGCCGCAACTATGGGAGTGGTACAGACTGTCATGATGATCGGGGCGCCTCTGGGGCAGATGATCTTTTTGACGCTGGGCAATCTGGTCGGCATCGCCATCACCATGTCCATTTATGCGGGCCTGACGGGCTTTCTTGCTCTCGTGATTTTCATTACGGGATTGCTGGGCATGAACGCCAAGGATCCGACTCCCGAAATGGGACGAAGGCAAAAGTCGGGCTAGCCGGATTTGAACCGGCGACATCCTGCACCCAAAGCAGGCGCGCTACCAAGCTGCGCTATAGCCCGGCGCCCATCAGCATCACCGTATGGGCACAATGTATCAATATAGCACAGGGTCGAGTCCCGGCTGGTCCTGCGGGATGAGCAGGGGACAGAAACAGCTCTGCGCCTGCGGTTACCATGGTGACCATGACAATGGAAGAGACATGGGCGGCGCCGCAGGCCGATGGGCCCTTAGATGCAACGGTGACCATACCGGGAAGCAAGTCCCTCTCGAACAGGTATCTGATTTTGGCGGCCCTGGGAAGCTGCCCTGTCAGGCTGACTGGTTTGCTCAGATCGCGTGATACAGACCTGATGATTCAGGCTCTGGAGGCTCTCGGCGTGAACTGTCGGGTCGATCCGGACGACCCTACGAATGTAACAATTGTTCCACCGGAAGGGGGACGTTTTCGCGGCGGCGCCCGGGTGGACTGCGGACTGGCTGGAACCGTCATGCGTTTCGTGCCGGGCCTGGCCATGCTGGCCGATGGCGCCACGCACTTCGATGGAGACCAGCAGGCCTATCGGCGCCCCATGAGGCCTCTCTTGGACGGCCTAACCCAGCTGGGAGCCAGAATCGAATACCTGGGCCAGGAAGGCTTCCTGCCCTTTGTGCTCACACCGCCGGATCGCCTGGTGGGCAGAGAGGTGACCATAGACTCCTCGGCATCCTCGCAGTTCATTTCCGGCCTCCTGCTCCTGGCTGCCAGAGCTGAGGGCACTATGACCATCGTCCACTCTGGCCAGCATCTTCCCAGCCTCCCACACATCGCCATGACCGTTGAGGACCTGCGTCAGGCTGGAGTCCAGGTCCAGGCCAATCCCGACCGCTGCAGGTGGAGCGTGAAAGGCAGAGGATCTGCCGGGACGCGGCTGCCCAATCAGGTCCAGGTGGAGCCCGACCTGTCGAATACGGCTCCCTTCCTGGGAGCGGCCCTGATAGGAGGCGGACAAGTCAGCGTACCCAACTGGCCAGACCGGACCACCCAGCCAGGCGGCTTGTTGCCCAAGTATCTGGAGACTACGGGCGCGAAGGTGGAGATGGTTCCCGACGGGCAGGGCAGCGTCACCTGCACAGTGACAGGTGGAGAGGCTATTCATGGACTCGGTGACTTCGATCTGTCTCCGGCAGGGGAGATCGTGCCCTCAATTGCGGCCATTCTGGTCTTTGCCGACGGACCCAGCCGCCTGCACGGCATTGGCCACCTGCGCGGTCATGAAACCAACCGGCTGAAGGCGCTAGCCATGGAAATCACCAGAATAGGCGGCCGAGCCAGTGAATTGGATGATGGTCTAGCCATCGAGCCTGTGCCTGTTCAGAGTATGCACGGGGCTGTTATAGAGACCTATGCCGACCATCGAATGGCTACTTTCGCAGCCATGATTGGGCTCAAGATACCTGGCATCCGAGTGCGCAACATCGGCACTACAGCCAAGACCATGCCCGACTTCCCGGGTATGTGGAAGCGGATGCTGGCAGGCGAGATTCGAGCGTAAGGAGCCGTGTCATGAATATCGAGGCTGAAAGGCAGACCTGGCAGGAGGATCTGGATCTGGCCATTGCCATGGCCGACCAGGCGGATCAGGTCACCATGGGCTACTTCAAGTCGCCGGATCTTCACGTGGAGCGCAAGGCGGACAATACTCCGGTCACCCAGGCTGACAGGGAGGCGGAGGCGGTGATTCGTCGCGTTCTGGCCCAAGCCAGACCGGACGATACCATCTACGCCGAGGAGCTGGGAAGACAGGAGTCCAACGGCAGACGGTGGATCATCGATCCGATTGACGGGACCAAGAACTATGTGCGCGGAGTCCCGGTCTGGGCGACCCTGATCGGCTTGGAGGCAGACCATCAGATGGTGGTCGGCGCCGTCTCTGCCCCCATGCTGGGTACCCGCTGGTACGCCGCGCAGGGTCAGGGAGCCTACATGGCGCGCCAGGGTGAATCTCCCAAGCCCATACACGTATCGAGAGTGGACCGGTTGGAAGAGGCTTCCATGTCCTTGTCGTCGCTGACCGGGTGGAAGGCCATAGGTCGCCGGGGGCGGCTTCTGGATTTGACCGATCGGATCTGGCGCCTGCGTGGTTTTGGCGACTTCTGGCAGTACATGCTTCTCGCCCAGGGAGCCATCGACCTGGCTGCCGAGCCGGAACTGGACCTCTATGACATGGGTGCGCTGGTTCCCATCGTGACCGAGGCAGGGGGCAGCTTCACCGACCTGGCAGGCAACCCGGGTCCCTGGGGTGGTAATGGCCTTGCCAGCAACGGTCTTCTACACGAGGAGGCCTTGGCGGCCCTAGGCGACTGACAGATACAAGAAGGCCGGCAGCCGCAGCAATGTATGTGGTCACCGGCCTATTTGGTTCTCAGCGATCAGGCCTGGAACTTGTTGCCGTAGGCGTCGCCTTGGCTGGCGACGACCTCGGCCTGGCGGGCGATGGAGAGCTCCTCGTTGGTGGGGATGACGCAGACGGCGACCGTGCTGTCGGGGGTGGAGATGATCCGGGCCTCCTTGGAGCGCTGGTCGTTCTTCTCCTGGTCCAGTTTCACACCGAAGGGCTCCAACTGCTCGATGACCCGGCGGCGCACGATTTCATCATTCTCGCCAACGCCGGCCGTGAAGGTGATGGCGTCCAGGCCACCCATCTGGGCCGTGTAGTTGCCGATGTAGCCGACGATGCGGTGGATGTAGATATCCAGGGCCAGCTTGGCGTCCTCGTCACCCTCGGCGATCAGCTTGTGGACCTCGCGCATGTCGCCATGGCCGGTCAGGCCGGTCATGCCTGAACGCTTGTTGAAGAGGGTGTCCAGCTCATCTACGCTCATGTGGGCGTTGCGAATCAGGTGGAAGACGACGGCGGGGTCGATGTCGCCGGTGCGGCCGCCCATGACCAAGCCCTCCAGGGGAGTCAGGCCCATGGAGGTCTCAACAGGATGTCCGGAGACCTGTGCCGAAGCGGAAGCCCCGTTGCCGATGTGCAGGACGATCTGCCGCAGGCCTTCTGCGGGCTTGCCCAGCAGGCCGGGAACCAGCTGGCCTACATACTGGTGGCTGGTGCCGTGGGCACCGTAGCGACGGATGTGGTACTGCTTGGCGATGTCCTTGTTGAGGGCGTAAGTGGAGGCCTTCTTGGGCAGTTCGAAGAAGAAGGAGGAGTCGAAGACGAAGACCTGCGGGGTCTGAGGCATCAGCCGGCTCATGACTTCGGCGCCCTCAGCCTCGGGTCCGTTGTGCAAGGGAGCCAGCACGGCAAGATCCTTGACCTGGCTCAGGGTCTTCTGGGTCAGGAGGGCAGGCTTGTGGAAGATGGCTCCACCCTGGACGACACGGTGGCCGACGGCGATGATCCCGGCCTTGTCCAGATCAGGTCCATACTCCTTGAAGAAGCCCAGAACGCGCTTGAGGCCGGTCTCATGGTCGTGGATGGGCTCCTCAAGCTCATGCTTCTCGCCGTTGACCTCGTGCTTGTAATGGCCGTCGGTGGGCTCACCGATCTTCTCGACCAGACCCGAGGCCAGGCTCTGGCTGGTCTCCAGATCGACCAGCTGGTACTTGATCGAGCTTGAACCCGAATTGATGACTAGGACGGTTTTCGCCATTGGGGCATCCTCCTGATGTGCTTGTATAGAGCCTGCGCTCTCAATCAGTCTTCCAGATTACTCGTCGGCCCTTACAAGGCGCGGTATATTGCCAGACCGACATGGTTTTGGGGCTGTTGCCGGACCTTTCTTGAAGATAGGATCCAACAGCAGCCCCAGAGGTTTATATAGACGTTACAGGGATGGTGATCAGTCCTGGGCCTCGACGGCGGTCAAGGCTACCGTGTTGATGATGTCGGCTACCAGGGCACCGCGCGAGAGGTCATTGACCGGCTTGTTCAGCCCCTGCAGGACCGGTCCGATAGCCAGGGCTCCCGAGGTGCGCTGTACGGCCTTGTAACCGATGTTGCCAGCGCTCAGGCTTGGGAAGACGAAGACATTGACCTTTCCGGCGACCGGATCGCCCTTGGCCTTGGTGGCTGCCACAGTGGGGGACCAGGCCGCGTCGAACTGAATGGGGCCCACGATGGGCAGGTCCGGCGCCTTCTCCTTGGCCAGGCGGGTGGCCTCTTCGACCAGGTCGACATCCGGACCCTTGCCTGAGCCCAGGGTGGAGTAGGAGAGCATGCCCACGCGCGGATCCACGCCGAAGGAGCGAGCGGTCTGGGCCGACTGGATGGCGATGTCTGCCAGCTGTTCCGACGATGGATTGAGGTTTATGGCGCAGTCGGCGAAGACCGCCACATGGTCGGGGAAGCACATGAGGAAGGCTCCGGAGACCAGCGAGGCCCCCGGCTTGGTCTTGATCACCTGCAGGGCTGGGCGGACCGTGTTGGCCGTGGAGTTGATGGATCCGGACACCAGGCCGTCAGCCTTGCCCAGCACCACCAGCATGGTGCCAAAGTAGGAGGGGTCAGCCAGTTGCTTGCGCGCCTGCTCCGGGGTCATGCCCTTCTTGGCGCGCAGCTGGCAGAGGCGATCAACCATAGGGGCCAGCACCTGCTCGTCGTCCATGGACTGGAATGAGGCCTTGTCGAGGTTGTTGAGGCCAAGCTCCTTGCCTCGCGACAGAATGGAATCCTTGTCGCCCACGATGATCAGGTCGACGATGTCGCGCGCCAGCAGGTAGTCGGCCGCCTTGATGATGCGGTCCTCGCCACCCTCGGGCAGGACTATGGTCTTCTTGTTGGCTTTGGCCTTGGCCAGCAGATCGTTCTGGAAGGCCAAAGGCGTAGTGGCCTTGGGACTGGCGGCATCGGCCGCCTTCAGCACCTGGTCGACATCCACCTCCTGCTGGAATGTCTGACTGGTGGCCTGGCGGGCCTGATCGGCGGACGGATCCGTGTCGAAGTCCATCTTGGAGACGGTCCAGGTCGGCAGGTCGTACTCCTGGAAGGCCTGGGTGAGAGGCGCTTTCTGCTCGGTCTGGCATCCGGTGATGAAGACTCCGGCAAGCACGGCTCCCTGGGCCTCGATGGTCCGACGGCAGGCGGCCACGGTCTTCATGACCTGGCGGGGTTCCCTGCCGATGGTGCAGACGGCCAGCATGACTGGGGACCTCAGATCGGCGGCGATCTGCGCATTCAGAGCGAACAAGCCGGGGTCAAAGAGTTTTGAAGCATCGCTGCCCACGATCAGGACGCGCTCGGGATGGGTAGCCTCCACCAGCCCGTCATAGGCATTGAGGACATCAGCCCGGGTCTGCATGGGATCCTCAGTGGCGTGCCCGGGGCACTTGCCACGGCAGATCTCCGGGTCAGTGTCGGGGAATGAGCTGGCTGCAACCAGTTCCGGGGTCAATGGGTGCTTCCTGCAGGCGATTGGCCTGAATACGGCCGTTTTGGCTTTGGCGCTCAGGGCCTTGGTCAGGCCGTAGGCCACGACATTGCGGCCGTTGGCGGCTTCTGGGCTGATGATGGTGATGCTTGCAAGACTCACTGTGTCTTCTCCTGTCCGGACGTGGTTGCCTTGATGACTGCTTTGTTCACAACCTTGACCAGTATACAGAAACCGCCCGCCATGCGGGCTGCGCATGACGGGCGGTTCCAGGGGCGGATCAGCGTATCACTCGTTGTCTCCGGCGGTTGCGGCGGTGGCGGAGATGGTCTCCTGACCGGCGCGGTTGGCATCGGGCCAGACCCAATCGGTGTAATCGGGGTGGTCGTAGCCCTTGTCCACGGCGAACTGGAAGGCCTCGTCGCGGAACTTGGTCCACTTGTCGATCTGGTCGGCGTACTTGCCGGCGTCCACCAACTTCAGGGCGGAGGCGGCCAGGCACCAGCGATCCATGTTGTTGACGCGCACCATGTCGAATGGTGTGGTGGTGGAGCCCTGCTCCTCATAGCCGTGCACGGAGAAGTTGTCGTGGTTGGGACGTCCGTGGATCAGGCGGTAGATGGAGCCGGGGTAGGCATGGAAGGCGAACAGGACCGGCTTGTCCTTGCTGAAGAGCTCAGTGAACTCCTCGTCGGACAGGGCCTGATCGTTCTCCTCGGTGTCCTGGATCTTCAGCAGGTCGACCACGTTGACGAACTGGACCTTCACGCCCAGCTTCTGCAGCATGTCGTCAGCGGCCAGGGCTTCCTGGGTGGGGATGTCGCCTGCGGTGGCGATGACGACATCAGCATCCTCGGCATCCTTGGCGTTGGAGGCCCAATCCCAGCGGGCGGCCCCCTTCTCCAGCTCGGCGGCGGCCTCGTCCACGCTCTGGTAGGTGGCGGCGGGCTGCTTGCCGGCGAAGATGGCGTTGATGCAGTTGGTCGACTTGTAGCAACGCTCGCCCACATTCAGCAGCATGTTGGCGTCGGCGGGGAAGTAGATGTTGACCACGTGATCGTTGTTGAAGTTCTTGTTCAGCAGGATGTCGACGAAGCCGGGATCCTGGTGGGAGAACCCGTTGTGGTCCTGACGCCAGACGTGCGAGGTGACCAGGAGGTTCAGGCCGGCGATGGGCTTGCGCCACGGGATCTCGCGGACGGTGGCCTCCAGCCACTTGGCGTGCTGGTTGATCATGGAGTCGATGACGTGCACGAAGGACTCGTAGGAGCTCCAGATGCCATGGCGTCCGGTCAGCAGGTAGCCCTCCAGGAAGCCTTCCATCTGGTGCTCGGAGAGCTGCTCGATGACCTGGCCGGTGTGGGCCATGTGCTCGTCGGTCAGCTCCGACAGGTAGTCGGCATCCCACTGCTTGTTGGTCACCTCATAGGCGGCGGCCAGACGGTTGGAAGCCGTCTCGTCGGGCCCGAAGATGCGGAAGTCGGTGGGGTTCTTGGCCAGCACGTCGCGGGTGTAGTAGCCCAGGACGCGGGTGGCCTCGGTGGCGCCCCAGCCATGGCCGTGCTTCTTGACATCGATCTCGTAGTCGTGGATGTCAGGCAGCTCCAGCGGCTTGAGCAGACGCCCGCCGTTGGCGTTGGGGTTCTCGCCGATGCGCAGGTCACCTTTGGGCATGAAGCTGGTGACCTCGGGACGCAGGGCGCCCTTCTCGTCGAAGAGCTCCTCGGGCTTGTAGGAGGCCAGCCAGTTCTTGAGGATCTGGAAGTGGGCCTCGGTGTCGCGGGCGGAGGTCAGCGGCACCTGGTGGGCGCGCCAGGATCCCTCGGTCTTCTTGCCGTCGATGAACTTGGGGCAGGTCCAGCCCTTGGGGGTGCGGAAGATGATCATGGGGTAGAAGGGACGGGTCATATCGTCGGTTTCGGCCCGGGCCTTGATGTTGCAGATCTTGTCGAAGACGGTCTCCAGCAGGTCGGCGAAGCGACGGTGGATGGACAGGTGGTCCTCGTCGTCGAACCCTGCAACGAACTCGAAGGGCTCATAACCCATGCCATGGAAGTACTCATGCAGCTCCTCGTCGGAGATGCGCGAGAGGATGGTCGGGTTGGCGATCTTGTAGCCATTCAGGTGCAGGATGGGCAGGACGATGCCGTCGGTGCGGGGGTTGACCAGCTTGTTGGACTGCCAGCCGGTGGCCAGAGGGCCGGTCTCGGCCTCGCCGTCGCCCACGATGCAGGGTACGAAGAGGCTGGGGTTGTTCATAATGGCGCCGTAGGCGTGGGAGAGGGCATAGCCCAGCTCGCCGCCCTCATGAATGGATCCGGGGGTCTCAGGCGCGAAGTGGGAGGGGATGCCTCCCGGGTAGGAGAACTGGCGGAAGAACTTCTGCAGACCAGCCTCATCGTTGGTGATCTTGGGGTAGTACTCGCTGTAGGTGCCATCCAGGTAGGACTGCGAGGTGCCGGCGGGGCCGCCATGGCCGGGGCCCATGATGATAACGGTGTTCTGCTGATGATCGGCGATCAGACGGTTGATATGGCCCAGCAGGAAGTTCAGGCCGGGGGTGGTGCCCCAGTGGCCGACCAGACGATGCTTGACATCCTCCCGGGTGAAGGGCTCCTTCATCAGGGGGTTGCTGCGAAGATAAATCTGTCCGATGGAAAGATAGTTGGCCGCCCGCCAATACTTGTCGACGGCCTCGAGGGTCTCCTCGGCGATTGGGGTCTCCAGCTTCGCCCAAGGGGTGCCGATAACAGGATTCGTCATGTGTACTCCTGCACTTTAGTGCGATTGTTTATTTACCTCGGTTACGGGCTCGCTCAGTGTCATTTCAGGCATCTGTCGGGTCCGTACCCAATGCCTACATGGTACGTGAACGAGCAGACTTTTCTGAACGTTTTCTTGCATAGTGTGTTCGCTCTTGTGAGAAAATGCGATGGAATTGTCTGCTTGCAGGTAAGGGCTGACGTCGGGGGTGCCAATCAGGGCTCAATAACGGTAGCATTGTCGAAAACTGCAACCATACTGGACTTGTCCGCGGGCGTTGAATCGTCGCTCTCGGACAGCCTTGGCAGATACAGCATACATATATAAAGGAGTCTTATGGCACAGGGTCCCGTCCTGGTGGTCGATTTCGGTGCACAGTACGCCCAGCTGATCGCTCGTCGAGTCAGGGAGGCAGGGGTCTACTCCGAGCTGGTGCCTCATTCGATGAGCCTGGACCAGATGCTGGCCAAGGATCCCAAGGCGGTCATCCTCTCCGGCGGCCCGGCATCTGTTTACGTGGACGGGGCGCCCACCATAGACAAGCGGATTTTCGAGTCGGGGGTGCCCGTGCTGGGCATCTGCTACGGTTTCCAGGTCATGGCCCATGAGCTGGGCGGCGAGGTGGACAAGGCGGCACTGGGGGAGTACGGCAAGACCGAGGCCTTTATCGACAGCGCCAAGGGAATACTGCAGGATTCGCCCGCCCGCCAGGACGTGTGGATGAGCCATGGCGTCGCCGTCAATCGTGCGCCTGAAGGCTTTGAGGTTCTGGCGCATACCGAGGGTGCTCCGGTGGCAGCCATGCAGGACCCTTCCCGTGGACTGTACGGGGTCCAGTGGCATCCCGAGGTGACCAACACCCCTCTGGGGCAGGACCTGATTGACCGCTTCCTGCACCAGTGCGCCGGACTGCCGTCGGACTGGAACGCCTCGGGCATCATCGAGCAGCAGGTTGAGAGGATCCGTAGCACGGTGGGTGACGACCAGGTCATCTGCGGTCTGTCAGGCGGCGTCGATTCAGCTGTGGCGGCCGCCTTGGTTCACAGGGCCGTCGGCGACCAGCTGACCTGCGTCTTCGTGGATCATGGGCTCTTGCGCAAGGGGGAGGCCGAGCAGGTCAAGCATGATTTTGTGGCCGCCACTGGCATCAAGCTGATCGCCGTGGATGCCTCGCAGGACTTCCTGACCGCCCTCAAGGGCGTTTCCGAGCCTGAGCGCAAGCGCAAGATCATCGGGGAGAAGTTCATCCGCACCTTTGAGAAAGCCCAGCAGCAGGTGATCGAGGAGGCCGGCAAGACGGGCAAGGAAGTAAAGTTCCTGGTGCAGGGCACGCTCTACCCGGACGTGGTCGAGTCTGGCGGTGGAGATGGAGCGGCCAACATCAAGTCACACCACAACGTGGGCGGTCTGCCCAAAGACGTCAAGTTCCAGCTGATCGAGCCCCTGCGTACCCTGTTCAAGGATGAGGTCCGGGCCATCGGTACCGAATTGGGCCTGCCTGACCAGATCGTCTGGCGTCAGCCCTTCCCGGGCCCCGGTCTGGGCATCCGCATCATCGGTGAAATCACCCAGGAACGTTTGGAGACCCTGCGCGAGGCCGATGCCATCGCTCGGGAAGAGCTGTCCAAGGCTGGGCTGGATCGGCAGATCTGGCAGTGCCCGGTGGTGCTGCTGGCCAATGTGCATTCAGTAGGTGTGCAAGGCGACGAGCGTACCTATGGCTCGCCGATTGTGCTGCGTCCGGTCTCTTCCGAGGACGCCATGACTGCTGACTGGACGCGTCTGCCCTATGACGTGCTGGCCACTATTTCCACACGCATTACTAACGAGTGCCCGGGCATCAACCGCGTGGTCCTGGACTGCACCTCCAAGCCACCGGCAACCATCGAGTGGGAGTGAGCATCTAGGCCGACAAGCCATACCGCAATACGTCCAAGACAGTATGGTCACATATGACTTGTCGGCCTAGTTATTTGGTTCTCGGGCTATTGAATGTCGATAGTCGATGGAAGAACTCAGGTGCTGCATTTCATTGTTTACTGCTTTGTGATGGCCGCGTTAATCTGGTCAACCAGATCACGGGGATGTTCCACCCCGAGCACCAGTCGGTCATAGTGTTCGTCCTTGAGTTGGATGACGATGGGACTTTCCAGTCTGGTGACATTCCAGAATGTCTTTTCCCCATGCTCAATGTATGTGCCGGCCCATTTACCGGGAACATGAAGGCCGGGCGAACGCAGCCCCTTGGCATCATCAAGAATGCCCGGATCCTCGCTGGCACCGAGAACATGCTCGAGCGGCACCACCAGTTTCCCCTTGAACGACCACATCTTATCCAAGCCTTGCGGTTCAATCTCCAGCGTTTGTCCGACAATTGCCACCTTGTTGTTCATGACTTATCTTCTTTCATCATCAGACTGCAACCGAATATGTGCACGCTGCAGCAGCGTCTCACCAAGGAGCGTGGCGACATCAACGGTCACAGCATTGGTATCGTCAGATCCCGAACTGGACAGCTTCGCAAGGTAATCCCTGACCAGCCTGCGAACCTCAAGATCATGATCTGACAGCTCCATGAGTGCCACCAATACCAGATTGAGCACTCCTGAATCGCGCGACTCCGAATCTGTTGCATCACGTAGCGCAGCCACGAACATGCCGCGCTTGCTGCCGAAGGCACCGTAGAGACTGCCCCGGAGCAGACCCGTGGCCTTGACGAGAGCATCAATCGAGGTGCCCTCATAGCCATGCTCCAGGAAGACCTCGCGGGCACGGGCAAGTACCTCATCATCATCGAAACTTCTCTTGCGACCCATGCTCGCCAAGATAGCATTATTTGACTAAACAGTCAAGAATGATAAATGGCAGTTTTTCTCATGAATATCTTTCCTTATTTGAAGCTGTCGGTGCTGGGAATAGTAATTCGCTGGCGAAGCACCCATAATGGACACAAGAATTAAGAGCCATGAAGATGGCACCAATCCGAGCATGAAGATTGGGATAGGAGGGAGTGATAACCAGTGTAATAATTACGAATCCCAATGACACTGCTGGCCCTGAAGGACTTTCTGTGTTATTTTTTTTTTTTTTGATTGAATGAAAATATTCAGGGTTTCCAGGGAACCAATCAGGAATACGAGGATCAGCTGGGTGTTCACGAACATTGCTGAGCCGGTATGCGCAGTTTTCCAAAAAATGGTTACAACGAGAAAGATTAGTGTAAATATCACCCCCTCAACGCCACTAAGGATGATATTGCCAATCCAGATATCTATAAGTGAAGGCCGAAATCGCTCCGCGTCGCTTCTTGGTTCCATTCGACACACTTTAATTACACGTAAAGTCGGCGACTGCCAACATTTTTAATGTCAGTCCTTGCCAGAATTGCAAATGCTCAGAGCATAAATCAGCTGAAGCACCGCCGTATTAGGCAGTCAAATCCCAATTATTCCCAATAGCACATTGGGGGCATCTTCTCTAGTTGGAACCTGTTCAATTATTGGCTTCAGCGCAGTTGTGTAGTGAGTTCAGAGGCGCTCGCTGTTCCAGTAACACCAACATCTGCGCCGCTGACGCACTTGTTGGTACTAGGGCCAGTAGCTTGTGTTTTCTTTGACTGCATATCAATATTGTTCCGTTGACATGAATGCCCAATGGCATAGCCATACAGTGCTGTGGCAAAACAAAAATCGACATGATTGCTGATGAGATCAATCCTGCAGGAAAGACACGAGATGATTCGAAGTCTTCTATAGCACAATTGGGGAATGCTTCATTGGCTCCGAGTAATGCGTTGGTAAGGTTGGCAAGTGCTCTAAGCCAAGTCGGACCGAGATCTTCAGCAATCCACGCAAGCGTTCTGGCAAGCACCATCAACATCATTAAGACCAGAGTACGGCCATACTGGTGTTACACCCGGTCAGAGGGTAGATGGCTCATCGCCACAAAGCAGCGGGGAAAGCGAGAAGCATTATCCCCATTGGGACAGAAGGTAGGCCAAAACAAATGAGTCTCAATCACAGTGAGCCGAACATGTCGCCTTAGATGACTTCGAGGAATACCCATATGCCCAGTTCGCTTGAATGGGGATGGTGGGGCTCACGGAATATTGCGATCGGTGTCCAGCAGATTCTTTATGCCTGTTCCATCTGTTTTGCCTTCGCTTCTGGAAGCTCTAGCTGTCATCTGGGCAAGGTACACGGCTGATTTCAGACTGAAACTCGGTTCCGCACGCCTAAGTTCACGGATAAACACAACCTGATCCTCGCAGGGATCTATTCCCCTAGATGTAGCGATGCTTTGAGCCCATTCCACTGCAGCAGCCATCGGGTCTTCGTAGTCAGCAAATATCATTGTGACTTCAACCCTCGGATTGTTGTCATTCGTCAAGCTCATGGCTTTTCCTCTCACAATTCCTGGTGCTCATTTTTGGACGCTGGAGTGCTGACCACTTCAAGAATCCAACCGAGAGAGTCGTCGTCACAGAACTCGCCGAAACCCAACGCTTCCATGAATCGCCTGTGACTCAATTGTTTAGCAATTGTATAACAACATTCCACTATTGGTATCACGTAGCGGCTGGCAGACTGTCACGGCCTTGGCAGCTGTCAACTCCCAAGCCTCCCGGCAGTGACAATTATTAGAGATACTTCTTGTTTTTGCTTAATGTCATATTGGTGCTCTTAATAGTTTGACTGGCATCAATTTTTGCTTACATGCCGTAAGTTCGCTTTGAAGTCTGGGTCCCAACAATTTATTGGTGATCGCCGGATGGCAGATTCCGTTAACTCAGACTGGCGTAAAGTCTTCGGCATGTACAATTCTTAATTATGTATATACTGCTAACAAAATCATCTGTCGAATTACCTCAGGACCAAGATGGTTCATGGAATCTAGTTGTTTGCAGTACATGAGTGAAACGATCATTGGCCATCGCGAATGGGAAAGCGACGACAGTTCCGAGGAAGGGACCTTCATGAAGTCAAAAGGGATACATTGAAGGGCGGTCCAACGATTTTGATGCCAGGCGTCTCATCTACATCATTTCTGGTGTCGATCGGCAATGCTGTCTTAGCGACCGCCACACTGATGAAGCGGTACTTCTCCAATATCTCCTGGAATTTCGCTTACCTGGCATTCCTCTTCGTGATCGTTCCGATCAGCCTTGTCTCCTTGTCTTGGTTTGGATACTTGCCAGGAAAAAGCCGGCTTCGTGATCATGTGTGCAGCAGTCTGCTAGGTGCGCCTGACCCTTGATATACCTTCGTTGTCAGGAAGCGCAAGCTGACCAATTGAGGTCCAGCTCAGACATTTCGTGTTAATCAGCAGAACAGAGGTAAATATAATGAGCGATACCGTGGAATGGTTCAAGCAGGCCAAGTACGGCATGATGATCCACTGGGGTCTCTATTCACTCCTGGCAGGGGAGTACCAGGGGAAGTCGTCAAGCAATTACGCAGAGTGGATCCAATCCAAGCTCCAGATCCCCAACAAGGAGTACGAACGCCTGGCCCAAGCTTTCAACCCAATTTATTTCGATGCCGATGCCATAGTCGACCTGGCAAAGCGCTGTGGCATGCAATATCTGGTCGTCACCGCAAAGCATCATGACGGGTTCGCCATGTACAGGTCGCTGGTGGATCCCTACAATGTCTATGATGCGACGCCATTCCACCGGGATGTAATTGGCGAGCTGTCCCTGGCATGCCGCAAGGCTGGTCTGCGATTTGGCCTTTACTATTCTCAGGATCTGGACTGGCATGAACCTGATGGCGGCGGATACCTCTCAAATGATATCGAGACGGCGGGCACCACTTGGGACAATAGCTGGGACTTCACGGGGGAGAAAAACTACGATCGGGCCTTCAAACACAAGATCATGCCGCAGATCGAAGAGATCATGAGCAACTACGGGGAAATATCGGTCGCCTGGTTCGACATGCCCATGACACTCAGCGACGAGCAGAGCCAGACCATCTACGAGACGGTCAAGCGCCTGCAGCCCGACTGTCTGATCAATTCCAGACTGGGCAATGGCCGATACGACTATGTCTCTTTGGGCGACAACGAGATTCCTGAGGATTCGGATGCCAGCACCAAGGCCTCCGCGGGGGAAGATGTCGATTACAATTCCGTCGAAGGATTCAAACCTTCCAAGCTTGGCCTATATGAAACTGCAGGAACGATCAACGATTCCTGGGGATTCTGCTACCATGACCAAAACTGGAAGAGCCCGCAGACCATTCATGATTACAAGGCCCATCTGAACAAGTACGGCATCAACTACCTGCTCAATGTCGGTCTTGACGGACTGGGACGCGTTCCGATGGCGGCCGAGCAGGCGCTCTTGGGAGCGCGAGCTCTGGAGGCTTGAGGAGTCGGAATTCTGCCAATTAGTGAGGGACCCTGTCGTAAGGATGCTGATCCTGCTTTACAGAATCCCTTGCTAACTGTCTACTTCATTTTGCATAGCTTGGTGACTTTCAAGAGCGAGCTTTTGTGTCCAGCAGCTGTGAATCCAATAGGCTGTGGACGGGTTCATCTGAATGAGCATGCCCTCGATGCCCGTATTTTTTTGAATTCGACCGTGGGGTATCGTTTGATACTTCGTTTATTCCCTACAAGTCCTTGGCATGGACCATCAGGTAATCCCAAGCACGGGTGGGGGGCAGGGCATGAAGGGCAACCAGAGGTTTGGCGCCGAAGCCCAGAAGGTAACGTGGGCGCGGATGGCGTACCGTCGAGGCATGAACGATGGCCTTGGCGATAGCTGATGGTTGGGTCAAATGCCTGCTGGAGTAGAGTTTGCGCAACCCGGCAGCAGCACGGGATCCTGACTTTTGATAGACGCTTTTGCGGGTTACTGTCTGGAGATGATCGGCTGCGATTGCGCCCCAGTTGGTGGCAATGGCTCCGGGCTCGATCAGGACCACGTCGATGCCGAAGGGACGTATTTCCATACGCAGGGCGTCGCTGAAGGCTTCAAGGGCGTACTTGGTGGCATGGTACCAGGCACCCATATAGGTGACCATCCGGCCTGCCATGGACGAGGTGTTGATGATTCGGCCGTGTCGGGCTCGGCGCATGGCGGGCAGCACCAGCTGAGTCAATCGGGCAAGGCCGAAGAGGTTGACCTCGAATTGTCGACGGACCTCTTCAATGGGGACTTGCTCGACCGGGCCATAGGAGCCGTAGCCGGCGTTATTGACCAGCAGGTCGACCCGCTTTTCCTTCTGCAGAATTCGTCCGACAGCCTTCTCAATAGATGCAGAATCGGTCAGGTCCATCTGCACGGCTGTCACCCCCTTGTTGGCCAGTGGCTTCAGTCGTTCAATGCGTCGTCCTGCCGCATACACCCGGTATCCATGTTCGGCGAGCATCCGAGCAGTTTCATACCCGATGCCGCTGGTGGCTCCAGTGACCAGCGCTACTCGATTGGTCATTTCCTTACCTCTTTTGACCAACATCCAAGAATCCTGTCTCTTACATGTCTTTGAAGCAAAGTATATGACAGCGATCTCAATGCATGGGCCTGACAATCAGACAATGCCAGCCTCGTGACCGAGTTTTGCAGTACGAGATTGCTTTGACATGACTTTTTACTCGAATCTGCTCTTGCCGACCATGGAGAAGAGAGCAAGCTCAAGATGCAACCAATCACTGTTTCGGAATGCGATGGGGGTGGGATGAGATGTGGTGAGAAGTGGTGAGATGAAAGATTGTGTGTGAAGGGAGATTAAAGATTCGCCTGCTGCGGTTGGCCAGCCTGGTGAATGAGTAATCCGAGGAAACCTTACAGGAATATCAAGATAGATCTCGGAAAACTCAAGATTAATATTGCCTGGCACCAGGTCGCTTGCCATGAGCACGTTTATTTTGGATGCTTGTCGCGTCCGTAAAATGGAGGCACATGGTCAAATAATGGTCGGGTATATAGGATTGCCGCAACTTCGCTGTACGATTACTATCAATGCTGATTGTAGATACCGCAGGAGGTTTCAGCATGCAGGGCACACGATTTACCTATTGGTGGCACGGATTCCATCTGTGACGCCGCGTGCCTTGTAGGAACGGTTGCATGGATCGGAACCCACCGGCCCTGCAGTCGTCGACAGCATTTCCCGTGCATTCGTCACCGCATAGTCGGTAGGGCAGCACCAGCGACAATGGTTGTAGTAACGGCATGGGAAAGGACAAGCCAATGACATTGGCGGATCATATGAATGCCCGAGTCAAAGCTCTGGCGCCGAGCGACATACTCGAGTTCAACAAGGAGATCGCCGGAATAGACGGCATCGTGAAGCTGACTCTGGGCGAGCCGGACTTCTTTACCCCCGAGCATGTCAAGCAGGCGGGCATCCAGGCCATCCAGGACAACCACAGCCATTACACCGAGAGTCGCGGCATGCCCAGTCTTCGTAAGGCGGCTGCCGATTATCTCCACTCTAAGTACGGACTGGACTACGACCCTGACAGCCAGATTGTGATCACGGCAGGGGCCACCGGGGGCATCTTCTCGGGCCTGACCGCCATGATCAACCCGGGGGATACGGTCATTCTGCCCACGCCTATCTTCCCCCTCTATATCCCCATTGCCCAGCTGAGCGGCGCCAAGACCGTCTTCGTCGACACATCCGATGACGGCTTCATACTTAAGCCGGACAAGCTGGAGGCCGCCGTTGAAAACAGTGATGGTCCGGTCAAGGCCCTGGTGCTCAACTATCCGACCAACCCCACCGGCGTGACCTATGCCCGAGAGGATTTGGAGGCCCTGGCCCAGGTGGCGCGCAAGCATGGCTTCTTCGTGCTCAGTGATGAGATCTACGCCGAGCTGACCTACCAGGGTACCCACGTATCCATGGGCACCATCCTGCCCGAGCAAACGGTCGTTCTTGGCGGTGTTTCCAAGTCCCATGCCATGACTGGATGGCGGGTCGGCATCGCCGCTGGTCCCGCTGACGTGATTGATCAGATCAGCAAGGTCAACGAGTTCACTGTTACCTCGGTGACCACCAACGCCCAGTATGCAGCCCAGGAAGCTCTGACCAAGGGCATGAATGACACGGACCCGATGCGCGAAGCCTACCGCAAGCGGCGGGACTATCTGGTCAAGGCCCTGCCGGAGGTCGGGCTGGACGTGATCGATCCCAAGGGGGCCTTCTATATCTTTGCCCGGCTGCCCGAAGGCATGCGCGACAGTTGGAGCTTCGTCTACGACCTGGCTCACAAGGCCAAGGTGGCTGTAATCCCTGGAGCAAGCTTCGGGCCCGGGGGAGAAGGCTACGTTCGCATCTCTTACGCGGCCTCCATGGAGAATCTGCGCACCGCCGTGGAGCGGATCGGCGACTATATGCGTCAGAATCGCGGCTGATTTCTCTGACGATTTAAATTACAACCATCAACGAAGACAGTTACCAAGGACAAAAAATGACCAGTATTCTCATGTATTCAGTACGGCCCGACGAGCAGGAGGCCATTCAGGCCTGGGCCCAGGCCAATGACATTCAGGTGGATACCACAGACCGTGATCTGGGGATGAAGACCGTGGATATGATCAAGGGATACGACGGCATCGTCATCCAGCAGCATGCGGCTTTGCCCGAGCCAGAGCTCTACCAGCGGCTCAAGGAGTATGGCCTCAAGCAGCTGACTCTGCGGATTACGGGCTACGACATCGTCAACCTGCAGGCCGCTCGTGAGAACGGACTGGTCGTCACCAACGTGCCTGCCTACTCGCCCAGGTCGGTCTCCGAACTGGTTCTGGCCCAGGTCATGCGTCTGGTTCGGCATCTGGGGGAGGCCAGCGCTCGCGAGGCCAAGGACGACTATACCTGGACCGGGCTTCAGGCCCATGAGATCCACAACCTGACGGTGGGGATCATCGGAGCCGGCAAGATCGGATCGGCCGTGGCCAGAATCTTCCGGGCCCTGGGCTCCACCGTCATCGCCAATGACCCGGTTCACCGCCCCGAGCTGGCAGACACCCTGGACTATGTGGATCTGCCAACCCTTCTGAAGCGGGCCGATATTGTCACTGTTCATACGCCACTGGACGAGACTACCCACCATCTGATCAACGCGCAGGCCCTGGATGCCATGAAGCCCTCGGCTTTTCTGATCAATGCCGCCCGTGGCCCAATTGTTGACACCACGGCCCTGATTGAGGCCCTGCAGACCAAGTCCATCGCCGGTGCTGCCATCGACACCATCGAAGGGGAGGCCGGCATCTTCGAAAAGGATCTAAGCGGGACCAAGGTCGACAACCAGGCCCTGGAGACCCTCAAGGCCATGCCCAATGTGGAGGTCTCGCCTCATATCGGCTTCTACACCGATGCCGCCGTGACCGCCATGGTCAATATCTCTCTGAACGATGTGAAGACCATTCTGGAGGGCGGCACCAGCGAGCACCAGGTGGACTGACCCGATTATTTCCACGACCCGGACCAGGCGCCGACCTGCTCAGGCAGGATTGTGAGCAAAGGTGATGGTGCCCTGGTCCGGGTCCATGCTTTCCACGATGGCCAGGGACTTGAGATTGTAGCCCTCTTTGCGCAGGGTGCGGCCGCCCTCCTGGAATCCCTTTTCCACGGCGATGCCGATGCCCTCAATGACGACCTTGGCATCATGGCAGATGTCGATCAGACCATGCAGGGCGTTGCCCTTGGCCAGGAAGTCGTCAAGGATCAGCACATGCTCACCCTCTTTGAGGAAGCGCTTTGCCACGATGACGGGGTACTCACGCTGCTTGGTGAAGGAATAAATGCGGGCCGTGTACTGGTCGCCGTCAAGGTTAATGGACTGGGTCTTCTTGGCGAAGACCACCGGCACGTCCCCGAAGTGGCGGGCGGCCAGGCAGGCGATGCCGATGCCGGATGCCTCGATGGTCAGAATCTTGTCGATCCGGTGACCGGCAAACAGGCGGGCCCATTCGGCCCCCATGTGGTCAAAGAGTCGCACGTCGCACTGATGGTTGAGGAAGGCGTCCACCTTGAGTACATTGCCAGGCTTGACCGTGCCCTGGCGGCGGATTCGCTCCTCAAGTTCCTGCATGTCATCGTCCTTGTCGTCATGAAAGCGGGACCCCTCTGGTCCCGACGGATAGACACCAAGATAACCCGGTTCTGGGACTGTGGTCCGGCTGCCCGGATCCGCTGGGTTTCACCTCCGGCGGATTGGAGTGTCTTCCTGGCGTGTCAGCCCGTCAATCCGCGGATTCAAGGCCCTGACTGTTACAGTGAAAATTGACCGCAATGGTCACGCATCGTCGCGGTGCGTTAAAGGACCTAAGGAGGACCATATGGGGATTCTTGATGATGCAAAGGATGCCATGAAGTCTGCCGGCGAGAAGATTTCCGACGTCGCTGGCGATGTAAAAGACACCGTTATGGACAAGGCATCCGATGCCAAGGACGCCGTTGCCGATAAGCTGGGCGACGCTAAGGACGCTGCCCAGGACAAGATGGGCGACGCCAAGGACGCCGCCTCTGACAAGATGGACCAGGCCAAGGCCGATGTCAAGGTCGGCAAGGCCAAGGCTGAGCAGGGCGCCACCGAGGCTGTCAACAACGCCAAGGACCAAATGCGCAACTGACTGGGTCATCTCGACTTCCCCGACTTGCCCCGTTCGCTTTACCTTTCTAAAGCGGACGGGGTCTTTTATGTCTGCTGGCTAACCCGTGAGCCAGGGTCGATGACACCGCTTTGTGGTAGAAATAGTTGTTTGCCGGGTGTGCGCCATCCGGCCTGTGACGGTGACCGAGACCAGATGGCAAGAGGTGGCTTGTGAACGAGGAACCGGACTTGATCCAGCGCAGCGCCAAGGAGCTGCTCAAGGGGCTCAACGATCGTCAGGCCGAGGCAGTGCAATACCAGGGGCCGGCCCTGCTGATCGGGGCAGGCGCAGGCTCAGGCAAGACCAGGGTGCTGACCCGCAGAATCGCCTGGATTCTCAGTCAGTTTGGAGCCTGGCCCAGCCAGATTCTGGCCATCACCTTCACCAACAAGGCGGCTTCCGAGATGCGCGAACGTCTGCGTCGGCTGATCGGGCCCGTGGCCGACCGCATGTGGGTGTCCACCTTCCATTCGGCCTGCGTGCGTATTCTGAGGCGGGACGGCAAGGAGATCGGCCTGCGATCAGGCTTCACCATCTATGACACGGCCGATTCCGAGCGCCTGATCAAACTGATCGGCAAGGATCTCAACATCGATTTGAAGCGCTACACCCCCAGAAACATTCTGAGCCACATATCCGATTACAAGAACAACCTGCAGGATTGGCGCACGCAGCTGCAGGAGTACGCCCCCGACTATCGTCCCGGGCAGCGCGGCCAGCAGATCACCGCCCGCTTCGGCAACGAGGAAGAGCTCTACTCCGTGGTCTACGCCGAGTACGAGCACCGGCTGGCTCAGGCCAACGCCGTCGACTTCGACGATCTGATCGTACGCACGGTCCAGTTGCTCCAACAGTCCCCAATGGTGGCGCAGTATTACCACCATCGCTTCCGCTACGTGCTGGTGGACGAGTACCAGGACACCAACCATGCCCAGTACGTGCTCATGCGTGAGCTGGCCGGTGCCGATGTCGACAAGCAGGATCCTGCCTGGATCACCGTGGTAGGGGATTCGGACCAGTCCATCTATGCCTTCCGTGGGGCCGACATCAGCAACATCAGGGACTTCGAGAAGGACTTCCCCGGAGCCCGGACCATCCTCCTGGAGCAGAACTACCGTTCCACCCAGACCATTCTGGATGCGGCCAACGCAATCATCGTCAAGAACGAGGGGCGCAAGCCCAAGAAACTCTGGACCGCCTTGGGCAAGGGGGAGCCCATCGTGGGCTATGCAGCCGACAATGCCCAGCAGGAGGCCGCCTGGATTGCCACCGAGATTGCCAGGCTGCGAAGCGAGGAGGGCATTCCCTACTCCGACATGGCCATCATGTACCGGGCCAACGCCCAGTCCCGCGCCCTGGAGGAGGGGCTGATCAACGCCGGTCTGCCTTATCAGCTGGTTGGCGGTACCCGGTTCTACGAGCGCAAGGAGATCAAGGACGCCCTGGCCTACCTTCATGCCATTGCCAACCCTCAGGATGACGTGAATATGCGGCGGATACTCAACGTGCCCAAGCGGGGCCTGGCCGCACGTGCCGAGGCTGCGGCGACCTCCTATGCGGATCTGCATCAGGTCTCCTTCTGGGAGGGGGTGAAGCATATCGAGGAGGTGCCCGGAGCTTCCACGCTGATGATCAAGCGGATGAAGGCTTTCAGGGATCTGATCACCTCCCTGACCGACTTCGCCGCAGAGCACGATACCAAGCCGTCCCAGATTGTTGAGAAAGTGCTGGAGGAGTCCGGAATGCTGGACGAGCTTCGCAAGTCGGTCGACCCGCAGGATGCCTCCCGGTTGGAGAACCTTGGCCAGCTGCAGTCCGTGGCCGCCGAGTTCGAGCAGAAGACCCCTGACGCTACGCTGGCTGGTTTCCTGGAGACCACGGCACTGGTGGCCGACTCGGACCAGCTGCCGGGTCTGGGCGACGACTCGGGCAAGGTGACGCTGATGACCCTGCACACGGCCAAGGGCCTGGAGTATCCAGTGGTCTTCCTGACCGGCATGGAGCAAGGAACCTTCCCGCACTCCCGCTGCCTTGAGGATGCCGATGAGATGCAGGAGGAGCGTCGACTGGCCTATGTGGGCGTAACCCGTGCCAAGAGGCGTCTCTACCTGACCAGGGCGGCCGTCCGCTCTCAATGGGGGCAGGTCAATGAGATGCTGCCCAGCCAATTCCTGGATGACATCCCTGACAATCTGATTGACTGGAAGCGTCGGCAGGCCGGCAACGAGCGGATGCGCGCAGGCTGGGACCTGGGTGACGACGAGGACGAATTCGGCGGCTTCGAGAATGAAAGCGATGGCCGCGCATTCGGTCATCGTTCATTCGGCGGTTTTGGCTCCGGTTCCGGCTTTGGCTCTTCCCGCAATGGGTACGGGCGCTCGCGGGCCTCCTCGCAGCGGTCATTCGGTTCTTCCGGGTACGGCTCTCGTAACTCCTCTTCCAGAAGCGGAAGAGTTACAACTAGAAGGAGCACAGCAGGCTCACCGTCATCCGCACACGCTGGCAGGGCCTCGGCCCAGCCCAAGTCGAATGGCCTGTCCATTCAGGATTTCTCCTTGGGCGACAGGGTGGCCCACGACCAGTATGGCCTGGGCAAGGTTGTCGACATTCAGGATAAGGGGCACAACTCGGTTCTGACAGTGGACTTCGGCTCCGAGGGGACCAAGAGGCTGATGTTGCGCTTGGCTCCGATCGAAAAGCTCTGAACACTTGAGACCTCAGAAGCTGTATGCTCACGACTCTTGCGAGGACAGCCATTCCACGGCGAGCTGGGTCCGGTTGGCCAGGTTGGTCTTGGCCAGGATGGATGAGATGTGATTGCGGACGGTGCCCTCACTGAGATAGAGCCGCTTGGCAATGGCCTGGTTGTCGAGGCCGTCGGCCACCAGAGCGACGATTTCATGCTCACGGTCGGTCAGTGTTTGGAAGCGCCGAGTAGCAGGTTCTGCTGGGTCTTTTCGTGTCTGCTCCTCCTGCCTGCCAAGTGAGAGATTAGCCACTGCTTCAGCGCCAAGAACCGTCTGTCCCGCCATGACGGCTTGGAGGGCCGGCACCACCGAAGCCACGTCCTGCTTGATCACATAGCCCTTGGCACCCAAGGCCAGAGCACGGGAAATATACTCCTTGTCTGCAAAGGTGGTCAGAAAGAGCACACGGGCAGCCGAATCCATGGCGATGATGTGCTCCGCCGCCTCCAGACCGTCCATGCCAGGCATCTGCACGTCAAGCAGCAGCACGTCAGGCCTCCCACCGGCGGCCTGGTAACAATCCAGGGTTGACTGACCGTCATTGGCAGTCCAGAGCACGTCTGCAGTACCGGTTGCCGTCAAAATCGTTGATAGGGACGAGCAAACGATCGGATCGTCATCAGCGATAGCGACTTTCATGCCATTACCCTCTTATTCTCTACGTGCTCAGTTGTGCTTTGGTTGGTCCAGGGTTCCTTGGGCAAGGATACGAAAACCTTCCATCCTTGTCGGTTGGGTCCGCTGTTGGCCGTGCCTCCCAAGGCTCTGGCCCTGGCTTCCATATCGGCCAGCCCCATGCCACGCTGGAGCTCTGGCTTTTTTAGGTGCGAGCTGTCAGGCTGCGATTGCTGAATCCCGCCGTCATCCTGCACCACCATCTGCCAGAAGGCCGGGAGGTCGCGCAGAATGACCTGTGCCGACCTGGCTGAAGAATGCCGGACCGTATTGGTAAGGGCCTCGCGAACAATGGTGGCCAGGCAACGACACACTGGTGCAGGGGCTGTCTTAATACCGTTGTTCAAATCAATCTTTAGCCGTCCCATAGAAGCCTCGGAGCTGGCATCCTCCATCTGGGATGCGAAGTCAGTGCCCTCATCCTCCAAGTCATGCACCGAACGACGAATCGTAGTCATGGCCTGGTCCAAGGTCTTGCCGACACTGTCAAAGACCTGCTCGGTACCATGATCGCCCTTGCTCTGAGCAACCACCCGGCCAGCCTGTGTCTGCATGATGGCTCGGGTGAGCAGGTGGCCCACATTGTCATGAATATCTCGGGCGATCCGGGTCCGCTCCGATAAATGCGCCATCCGGGTCGCCTGGGCTCTCTCCTCGTCCAGATCGCTGATGCGGCCATGCAGCTGGCGAATCCTATAGCGCTCGGTGTCTTCAATCTGCCATACGCGACCTTTAGCCACGGCTAAGTGCGCGCACGACAGTCCGCCGCCTTGCGCCAGTGCCGAGGTCAATAAAGCCAGCAGGGCATAGCGTTGGGGGAGGCCTCTGAAGAGTATGAGGTCGGCCATGGCAGGTATCAACCAAAAGAATGCCGGCATCAAGGCCAAGAGCAGCCTGGGCCAGGCCAGTCCGGAATTCTTGGCTTGGGGATCTTTCATGCCGAATGACCTGGTGACCGGAACCATGGTTCCGAATCCGACGCCCGCCTCAAAGGCCAAGGCTGGCAGGAAGAAGAGCCAGTCTGGTATGAACGTTGCCAAAAGCGATACCAGAGCGCCGCCCCACATGGAACCTGGCGCAGGCAGCAGCCATTCACACAGGGCTCCCGCGGCTACTGAGGCCAAGAGGCCGGCGATCAGGGTTCCTGATACCCCTGAACCGTACCATGATCCGCATAAGGTCCCCAGACCAAGCAGGAGCAGCCAGCCAGCTATCCTGCCCATGAATGTCTCCTCGCCCTGTTTGCTCTATTGTCTCAAATAGTAATTGGCGGGCTACCCGTTCCTGAGCCTTAGCGCAGGCGACCACCCATGACAAATGTCATAGATTAGTTTGAGCTTCCATAACTTTGATGACGGCTGTCATGGTGTTGGGCCAGCCGTAGCTGGGATGATGGAATCATGAACAGTTCACGTGAGCAAGAGCCAGCCTTGCAGGTCAGCGCGTTGGTGAAGCGCTATGGCGAGATGGTGGCCTTGGACCACTTCGACATGGAAGTCAGCCGAGGTGAGGTATTTGGACTGCTTGGCCCCAATGGTTCAGGCAAGTCAACCGCCATCAACTGCATACTGGCCCTGCTCAGCTTTGAATCGGGGACGGTTCGGATATTCGGGCAGGAGATGACCCCGACCTCCTACGACCTTAAAAGTCATATAGGCGTGGTTCCACAGAATGTGGCCGTCTTCAACGAACTGAGCGTGCAGGAGAACATCGACTATTTCTGCTCCCTCTATGTGCCCAAGAAGGCCGACCGCAGGGATCTGGTTGAGCAGGCCATTGACTTCGTGGGACTGGGCGACTTCCGCAAGTTCCGTCCCGGCAAATTGTCGGGCGGTCTGCTGCGCAGGCTCAACATCGCCTGTGGCATCGCCCATCAGCCCGACCTCATCTTCTTCGACGAGCCCACCGTTGCCGTTGACCCCCAGAGCCGCAACGCCATCCTGGAAGGCATCGAACGGCTGAATGCCCAAGGGGCCACGGTGGTTTACACCAGCCATTACATGGAAGAGGTGGAGGAGATCTGTACGCGCATCATGATCATGGACCATGGTCGTCAGATCGCCCTAGGCACTGCCGAGGAGCTCAAAGGCATGGTGCAGGCCGGCGAGCAGGTCACCGTCGAGACCTTGGATCTGCAGGACTCCACCCTGGCCCGGATTCGTGCCCTGCCCCTGACCCAATCCGTCGACTATGACGGCAAGGAACTGGTCATCCACTGTCGCCAGGGCGAGCACAACCTCCAGGACGTGCTGACGGTCCTGGAATCCACCAAGACCAGCTACGGCCACCTGACCAGCCGCCCGCCATCCCTGAACGACGTGTTCCTGGAACTGACCGGCAAGGAACTGCGCGACTGAGCGCGGTCCCAAGGCTCAATTGCCGTAAGGAGCACCTATCTATGTGGAACTCATTCCTGATCAACGTCAAGACCTCGATACGCAACACCTCCTCCCTCTTCTGGGTCCTGGCCTTTCCAGTCATTCTGGCCGCTCTGATGCTGGGAATCATGGGCAACCTGCAAGACAGTTACACTGCAGAGGCGCAACATTTCGCTGTAGTTTCGGATGCCAACTGGAAAGCCAGCCCAGGCGCTGACGAGTTGGTTTCATCACTATCGAAGAAACCCAAGGCCGGGTCCGATGACACTCAGCTGCTCATCCCGACGACGGTGGCTACCAAGGCCGAAGCAGATACGCGTCTAGATAGCCGGAAGGATATTGGCTACCTGTACGCGAATTCTGACGGACTGGTCAACATGGTCCTGTCCGACCGAGAAGCCGCCAGCATCCAATCCGATGCAACCGCCTCCGAAGGCATAGCGGTCTCCATTCTGTCCGCCTCTCTGGGCAGCTTCAACCAGGCCAACTCCGCAAGGGCAGCCATTGCCCCACCAAGCAACCAAATTCTGTACACAAAGCAGATCCGCCTGACGCACATCCACCCTTCAATGACTGCACCCTACTTCTTCGCTGTGCTCGCTATGGCCTGCCTTATCGGTGCCAGCACCGCCGCCGAGATGATAGCCAAGACTCAGCCCAACCTTTCAGCCCTAGGAGCCCGACGGGCCAGCTCGCCCAGCCCGAAGTGGAGGCAGGCAGCGGGCGCCTTCCTGGCCTCCTGGCTCGTCTCCGCAGTCAGCCTCCTGGTCGCCTACATCTTCGTCCGCACAGTTTGCGGCGTGCAAACCGGTGGTCGTGACCCGATAGCCCTCATAGCCATCGCCGTGGGCACCTTTATGGCCACCGCTTTCGGCTCTATGATGGGCGCGATTCCCAAACTCCCCACCGAAACGAAGGTTGGCCTGGTCATAGGCATCGACTGCACCCTGAGTGCCTTTATCGGCCTCTATGGCAGCATGACCATGGACCTCAACAACGCCATCCAGGAGCATGCTCCTATCCTTCACCTGCTCAACCCAGTCAAGCAGGTCTCCAACCTCTTCTACGACATTGTCTACTACGACAGCCTGGCACCCTTCGCCCGCACCTGCGGCATCCTGGCCATTATGGCCGCCCTCTTCCTGACCACCTGTGGTCTGCTCCTAAGGAAACAACGGTATGAATACTTGTAAAACAGCACTGCGCGTCATCTGGGCGCATAAGTTCTACCTCCTCCTGTACCTGGTGGGCATGAGCCTGATCATGATTGTCGTCGGTTCCGCGAATATGCAGGCCGCGGTGCGTGCCAATGCCTCAAGCTCGGTTGGTCGCTTTGAACCCGCACGTGCGAAGGTGGTCGTCATCAACAGGGATTGCGGTAACCAGGTTGGTTGCGAGCTGGGCCAGGGTCTGAAGAAGTATTTGGGCAAGTCGGCCCATCTGGAGACAGTAGAAGATAAACCTCAAGCTCTGCAGGATGCCAACGTATCCGGCAAAAGTGATTTAACTGTCATCATTCCTAAGGGATATGGTCAACGGTTCCTTGAGGCGCTTGAAGACACTGCTGCCCAAGCTCACAGTGGCGGTAAGACGTCTGATTTTCCTAAAGTTGAAACGGCCGCCTCCTATAATTCCAGCCGCGGCAGTCTGGCACAATTGCAGGTGGATAGTTATTTTGATGCTCTTCGTACTGCTTGGCTTACGGGTCTAGGCCAAAACGGTTCGATGGAGCTGCATTCATCTGCTGCGGTCAAGGATGCGGCTGCCTATGCAGTGGCCCACTATGCCGGCAACCAGCCACATGTGGGCATCCATGCCAGCCCGAAGACTGATGGCCATGGAGCCCTGTTGAAAGGCTTCGCTACGACAGTCGGCCTGGCTGCTTTTCCCCTGATGACGGCATTGACGGTCTGCGTTGCCACGCTCTTCGGAGCTTTCAGTTCTCCTGACCGACATCGACGCCTGCTTGCCTCTCCAATGCGATCAACCAGCCTGAATGGACAGGAACTCACGGCAGCCATCATTGTGGCAGGCTTCTCCTGGGCATACTACGTGGCACTTGTTGCCTTCGGTATGGCGGCATCGGGGGTGTCCCTGGTTTCACTTGGCTGGGAGAGGGTGCTGCTGAGCTTTTTCGTCATGCTGATATTCGCTGTATCGGCGGCATCCTTTGGATTCATGCTTTCTCAGTTCAATCCTTCTTCTTCGCTCATAAACTCCGTCGGGGTCACCTTCGGCCTGGTGGTTATGTTCACCTCCGGATCGAGTTCCGGCGGCCCCCTGCCTCCGGTCATGCAGACCATCGGCAAATTGACGCCGGGCTGGTGGTACAACACTGCAGTCCAATCAATAATGGATTCAAGCACAACAGGTTCGGCCTCCTGGGGCCTTCCACTGACTGTGGTTGCCTTGTTCGCTCTGGCTTATGCCTGTGTCGGTCTCATGGTCTCCCGCCTGACACGCACCCGGGCCACTCTGGTCGCTCCTGTCAGCTCCGACCCCAGTATGATCGGGTAGCTTTCCTGCATTCATATCATCTTTCTGTCAGCGGTTTTGCTTACGGTAATCTATCGAATATAAAACTATTTTGGACAATAGATAAAACCAAATGCGGCATAACTGAAGAAGTAAATGATATGAACATACTTGTTATTCAAGGATCACCCTATGGCGGTAGTTTTAGCCATGCCAACGCCCAGGCTTATGCACAAGCCGCCCGGCGCAAGGGTCACAAGGTCGAAATGATCGACCTCAGCCAGGAAGACTTTGACCCGGTGCTTCGCTACGGCTACGCCAAGCACATGGAGGACGAATCAGCCCCCAAGCGTTATCAAGGTATGGTCGCCCGAGCCGATCATCTGGTCTTTGTTTTCCCCATTTGGTGGGCGGGTGAGCCGGCCATCCTCAAGGGTTGGGTGGATAGGGTACTCACGCCACAATTTGCCTATCGGTATGAGAGCAGCCTCAAATCGGAGGGGCTGCTCAAGGGCAAGACCGCACAAATCATCAGCAGCAGCCATGGCCCGGCCTTCGTCTCCAAGATGTATGGTTCCACTGTGACCCGATGGAAGTACTCCATCCTAAAATTCTGCGGTATCAAATTCACTGGAGCCAGCATTCTGGGCCGCATCGACTCGAAGGTTGATACGCCTGAACGCCGCCAAGCCTTCACTCAGAAGATATGCAAGACAGTGCCTCCAGCAAAGTGAGGTATGCCAGCCCTCTTGAGATCCTTCCGTATATCTGCTGCTAAGCGATGGGGCCCTGATCGCCAGGAAGAAAAGCGCCGTGGTGGCATTTAATCAGTATCCATCTTGCCAGTCATTCGTCCGGTTTCATGGCCAGTCTGGCTATCAGACAGGTAAGCAGTGTCACTATGACCACTCCAGTGATAATCAGGGTCATGGGGCAGTGGTCGATCAGTGGGCCGAAGGCGGCCTGTCCCAGCGGAATCGCACACATGCATAGACTGTTGGTCAACCCTATCACCTTGCCTATCAGCATTGAAGGGGTATGAATCTGCTCATATGACAGGGAAGTGATGTTGACCGTCTGCACCATTCCCGCAGCCAGAGCCATGCACCCGGTTACCAGGGCGAAGAGGGCATATGTAGGCAAATGCAAAAGCAGTCCTGCCGCAATGGGCAGGAGAACCAGGGCGCTGCCCGAGAGCAGTATGGGTATCCGTTGCAGATAGAACCAGTCTGGACGGATGGACACCAAGATGGCTCCAAGCAGGCTCCCACTGGCCAGTATTCCTTCGGCCAGCCCCTGCATGGCATTGCTCAGACCCAGCGTGCGAGTGATCATGTATGGCAGGGCCACGTTGATGTAGGAGGCAAAGATCAGGTTGGCCGCCAGGCTGAGTCCTATGACCACTTTGAGGTTGCCATGTCTGACCAAAAATTGTGCAGCGGCTTTGGTGTCCTCGACCAGGTGGCTCACCAGCGCTCTTGGGCCTTGTGAGGGGCCCTGCGCTGGTTCGGGAATCCTGACGGCGATTCTGATCCAGACGGCAGAAAGAAGACAGACCAAGGCGGCGACCCCGACCACTTGCATGATTCCGAAGAATCCCATGACCATGCCGGCCAATACTGGTCCGATCATTCCTACCAGGGAGATCGCCTGGGAAACCAGGGCTGATGCACGGGTCAGGTCTTTTCTGTCCACCAGATAGTGAAGGGCTGCCTGCACCGTTGGGCTGTAACAGGCTCTGTAGGCATTAAACAGCATCATGCAGGCCACGGTCAAAAAAACCGGGTCAACCTTGCGGCTTATCAGGATGTACAAGAAGGCGGTCAATGCCGACAGAATGTCCAGAACCGCCATGGTGGACTGCTTGTGCAGCCGGTCGGCCAGAGCTCCGCCCAGAGGGGTCAGGAGTATGGATGGAAGGACTGCCAGAGCGGAGGCCATGCCATAGAGGGATGCCGATCCTGAAATATTGAGCAGATGAAGCGGCAGGGCGAAGACCAAGCATGTTTGCCCCAGATTGGAGAGAATCTCAGTCGTCAGAAGAGCAATGAAGGGCGGAGTCAGCAGCCCCCTGCCCTTGGAGCGGCCCCTACTTGAGGCTTGGTCGTGAGCGGGCGGGTTCATATCGCGACTTCGCTTTCGGTCTTTTCCTTCTTGTTGCCCTTGGTGTCGGTGCCGAAGGAGGCCAATAGGTCGGAGAATCCCTGATCTTGCAGGGGGATGCCCAAGCCTTGCATGATCGAGAAGAAACAAGCGGCTCTGGTGCGCAGTTCTGCCTGCGTGCCCCGGCGAAAGAAGGGCAGCAGCCACATGTTGGCCAGTAGGCGGAGGATCTCTGCGGCTTGTTCGACGTGTTCCACATGTAGTGAGCCGTCCTGGTTGCCCTCTTCCAAGAGGTCGACAAAGTCGTCCCGCTCGTCCACCACGGCGGTGAATTCCATGCCGATCATCTTGGGATTGGCTTTTGGGTTGAATTTGCGGAACATCAGATCCGCGGCCTCCAGTCTCTTTCGCGCTCGCTCAGGGGAGAAGAGCGACTGCAGCTGCTCCAAAGCCGTGCCTTGCTTCGACCGGGTTTGGGCTTTGCCGGACGTCTCGCTCATGGTGTTCATCAACCTATTGGCCACGGCGTCGAAGAGATCTTCCTTGGACTGGAAGTGATGGTAGACGGCTCCCTTGCTCAAGCCTGCTGTCGCATTGATGATGTCCTGCATGCTTGTTTTGTCGTAGCCCTGGCTGGTGAAGAGCTCAGTGGCGGCTTTTATGATCCGCTCCTGCGTCAGCTCGGGGTGTGCGTTGCGGGCCATGGTTGTCTTCCTTTCAGGTCGCTGAGTTGAATCGTCATTGATCGGTTGGGGGAGTCTTCATGCCGTGGATCAATTACATACCGACCGTTGGTATGAATATATCACAACATTGGCTCTGCCGTCGGTCGCGCTCATGTGGTTTAATAAACACTTGGTTTGCGCATTTGTGCGCGGACCTATCTGGAGTCTCAGCCCATCAATGGGTCGGCGGCCGCAAGGTCGTTCGTGCTTGGCACGGTGAAGCATTGGAGAGGCCTGACTCGACGGTTTCGGCCGTCTTCGTTCAGATAACGACAGAAGCAAGTAAGGATTGCATCAATGACTAACATTCAGCGTGCGCGTCGCCAGGTCCGCCTGTCCCGCGCTCTGGGCATCGCCCTGACTCCCAAGGCCCAGCGCCTGTTCGAGAAGCGCCCTTATGGCCCCGGCGAGCACGGCCGCAGCCGCCGTCGCACCGAGTCCGACTACGCCGTCCGTCTGCGTGAGAAGCAGAGGCTGCGCGCCCAGTACGGCGTTTCCGAGAAGCAGCTGCGTGCCGCCTATGAGCGGGGCACCCACGAGTCCGGCCAGACCGGTGCCGCCATGCTTCGCGAGCTGGAGTGCCGCTTGGACAACCTGGTCCTGCGCGCCGGCATCGCCCGTACAACCGCCCAGGCCCGTCAGTACGTGGTTCACCGCCACATCCTGGTCGACGGTAACATCGTGGACCGTCCCTCCTACAGGGTCAAGCCCGGCCAGACCATTCAGGTCAAGCCCAAGAGCCAGACCATGGTGCCCTTCCAGATCGCTGCTGAAGGTGTCCACCGGGATGTGCTGCCCGCAGTCCCCGGCTACCTGGACGTGGACCTGGCCTCACTGAAGGCCAGCCTGGTCCGCAAGCCCGAGCCGGAGGAGATTCCGGTTCAGATCAACATCCAGTACGTGGTCGAGTTCTACGCTCGCTGAGCACTAGGAACTTTGGGGCCCCGGTTCGTCCGGGGCCCTTTGCATGTCAGGATTTGCCGCCCCTGCTGGGGTAATGGGTGCGATAATAGGGGCATGTTGCTCCATCTGTATGCCGTCCGCCATGGGCAGACCTATTTCAATCGCTACAACCGTCTCCAGGGCTGGTCCAACTCGCCCTTGACTTCATCGGGGCTGGAGGATGCCGACCGTGCAGGTCGTAAATTAAGCAAGGTGAGTTTCGCGGCCGCATACTGCTCGGACACCACCCGGGCCCAGGAGACAGTCCGCAGGATCCTGGCCCAGAACCAGTCTGAGAACAAGCCTGAACCGGTCAGCGACAGCCACTTCCGCGAGCAGTTCTACGGCTACTTCGAGGGGCAGGACATGGCCATGGCCTGGTGGGCTGCAGGCGCGCCCCATGGAGCAGGCACCTACCAGCAGATTGTGGACCATTTCGGTCTGTCCGCCACCAGGGACTTCCTCAAGGAGGCCGACCCATTTGGCGATGCCGAGTCCGACAGCGAGTACTGGACGCGCATTGCCGGCGGATTTGCCCTGATTGCAGCCGACCAACACCTGAGGAATGACGACCGCGTCCTGCTGATCTCGCACGGCAACACCCTGCTCAGTCTGGTCAACCGTTTCGGCGGCGGTCGGTACGACACCAGCAGCCGTCCGAGCAACGGAAGCGTCACCATATTCGACTTCGATACGGAGGCCCCTTTTGAGCGCGCCCTGCAGGTTCGGTCCTTCAATCAATGAACCGGCTTCAACAGGCCGGTCATGGCCTGGACTGATAGACAGCGCGTGCTAGCGTTGTCCCCAGTATCGTACCAATGGAAGAGAGGTAGCAGATGGACGTAGGACAGATTGCCGGCCTGATAGCGGCCATTGCCTTCGCTATCCTGGCGGGGTTTCTGATCTATCCCCTGATTCGTCTGGGGAAGCTCTTCGATCAGCTGGCGCAGACCATCAAGCAGGCGGGCGACCATGTCGTGCCTACCTTGGACGAGTCTGCCAGCACGGTCACCCAGCTCAACCAGACCCTGACCGACGTCAATCGCATCTCCGCAGCGGCCTCGACCACAGCAGGTAACGTCGGCGCCCTGACCGATCTGTATGGATCGATGCTGGGCAAGCCGGTCATCAAAGTGGCAGCCTTCCTCTATGCCCTGCGCAAGACGATCTCGTCATTCCTTTCAGGAGGTCGCGACAGCGCCGAATCCAAACCCTCCACAGCAAAAAAGGCCGATGACGGCCAAGGGAACGAGGGGAGGACCCGCTGATGTTCAAACGGATCTTCTGGATGGGTCTGGGCGTCACGGCAGGCGTGGTCCTGGTGACCAAGGCCGAGGCCTATGTGAGGGCCAATACCCCCAAGCGTGCGAGGGAATTCGTGCTGGGCGAGGACCAGGATCAGGTGGCCTCACGGACCCTGTCCGGTCTGGTGCGCGATTTCACCCAGACAATGCACCAGCGGCAGGACGAGCTGAACCGCCGCTATTTGGACCGCTTCCAGGGCTGAGCCCGGGGCGGACAGGCCAGGACAGATGCGTCTGGCCGGTGTAAAATCACCATATTCAGCTATCAGTCCGGAGTGCGGGCGCCCTGTTCGCACCCCGGACAACCGAGTCATTTGGACAACCCGTAATCCAGTCGGCGTTCACCGGGTCTGAAGGAGCAGAAGCAGTATGCGCACATCGGAAATCGCCAAGCGTTTCCTCGATTATTTCCAGGACAAGGATCATCTGGTGGTTCCCTCCGCCTCCCTGATCTCGCCCAATCCCACCACGCTCTTCACCATCGCCGGCATGGTCCCATTCATCCCCTACCTGCTGGGGGAGCAGACCCCGCCCAAGAGCCGGATGGCCAGCAACCAGAAGTGCGTGCGCACCCTGGACATCGACGAGGTGGGCAAGACCACCCGTCACGGCACCTTCTTCCAGATGCTGGGCAACTTCTCCTTCGGGGACTACTTCAAGGAGGAGGCCATCCACTATGCCTGGGACCTGCTGACCAAGCCCCAGGACCAGGGCGGCTACGGCTTCGATCCCGAAACGATCTGGGTGACCACCTACACCGACGATGACGAGGCCCGCTCCCTGTGGAAGAACGAGGGCTTCGACCCCGAGCATATGGAAATCCTGGGCATGGAGGACAACTTCTGGACCACCGGCGGTCCTGGCCCCGGCGGCCCCTGCTCCGAGATCTACGTGGATCGCGGCCCTGCCTACGGCAAGGAGGGTGGTCCCTCGGCCGACGAGAACCGGTACATCGAGATCTGGGATCTGGTCTTCGAGAACTACGAGGTGGACAATGTCCGCTCCAAGACCGACCTGCACATCGTGGGCGAGCTGGAGCACAAGAACATCGACACCGGCGCCGGACTGGAGCGCCTGGCCTACCTGCTCCAAGGCAAGCAGAACATCTATGAAACCGACGAGGTGTATCCCGTCATCCAGGCGGCCGAGGGTCTGTCTGGCCGGCACTACGGCGACGATGCCCAGGATGACGTGCGCTTCCGTGTGGTGGCCGACCACGTCCGCTCGGCCCTGATGATCATGAGTGACGGCGTCCGCCCCAGCAACGTCGGTCGCGGCTACGTGCTGCGCCGTCTGCTGCGCCGGACCATCCGTTCCATGAAGATGCTGGGCGTGGACCAGGAGGTTCTGCCCCAGCTCTTCCCGGTTTCCAAGGATGCCATGGCTCCCAGCTACCCAGAGCTGAACGACACCTTCTCTGATGTTGCCGAAGCTGCCTATGGTGAGGAGCTGGCCTTTCGCCGGACCCTGGACAAGGGAACCACCATCCTGGACACGGCCGTCAAGAAGGCCAAAAAAGGCAAGGGCGATCCCGAGGTCTCCGGCAAGGATGCCTTCACCTTGCATGACACTTATGGGTTCCCCATCGAACTGACCCTGGAGATGGCCGCCGAGCAGGGCGTCAAGGTGGATCAGGCCGAGTTCCGGAAGCTCATGAATGAGCAGAAGTCCAGGGCCCGCGCCGATGCCATGAAGAAACGGCACAACGTGGATCTGAGCGTCTACGACGATATGCGCAAGAGCCTGGACGAGCCTCAGGTCTTTCTGGGCTACACCGACTTCTCCAGTCGTTCGACCGTCCTGGGCATCATCCAGGAGGGCAAGGGAGCGGTTCCGGCCGTCAAGGCACCTGCCCAGGTTGAGGTGATTCTGGACCGCACGCCCTTCTACGCCGAGGCCGGTGGTCAGCTGGCCGATCAGGGGGAGATACTGACCGATGATGGTGCCGTCCTGGAGGTGGATGACGTGCAGAAGCCCATCAAGGGGCTGACCATCCACCGCTGCCGGCTGACCGAGGGAACGCTGACCCTGCAGGCCAAGGTCACGGCCACCATCGACAGAAACCGGCGCGGGGCCATCGCCCGCTCGCACACCGCCACGCACATGGTCCACAAGGCCCTGCGTGAGGAGCTGGGTCCCCAGGCTACGCAGCGCGGTTCCGAGGATGCGCCCAACAGGCTGCGCTTCGACTTCCAGTGGTCACAGGCCCCCAGCCGACAGGCCATGGATGCGGTGGAATCCCGTGTCAATGACCGCCTACGCGACAACCTTGCCGTGACCGCACAGGAGATGAAGTACGACGACGCTATCGCCCTGGGTGCCATGCACCTGTTCGGGGAGAAGTACGGCGATGTGGTCCGTGTGGTCTCCATTGGCGAGGACGGCTGGAGCCGGGAGCTGTGCGGTGGAACCCACGTGGATCACGTGGGCAAGATCGGTGCGGTCTCCATCATGTCCGAGGCTTCGGTAGGCACTGGCGTTCGTCGTGTTGATGCCGTGGTGGGCCAGGGAGCCTACGAGTACAACGCCCGTGAGCACGCACTGGTCTCCCAGCTCTCCGACAAACTCAATGCCCGCCCTGACGAGCTCGAGTCCAGGATCTCGGCCCTGCTGGCCAAGCTCAAGGAGTCCGACCGCCGACTGGCGGCCACTTATGAGAGGCAGATGGCGCAGGCTGTGCCCGAGCTGGCCAACCAGGCGCTGCATGCCCCGGGTGAGGTCAAGGTTGCATCCCGGAATATGGGACATTTCGGCTCGGTCGATGCCCTGCGCAAGGCGGTGACCGACACCAGGGCCCGCATGGGCGATGAATACCCGGTAGTGGTTGCTCTGGCCGGTGTCAGCGAGGACGACAAGCCAGTCATCTTCGTAGCCACCAACCAGGCGGCCCGTGACCGCGGTCTCAGGGCCGGCGACTTGGTCAGGACGGCCTCCAAGGTCCTGGGAGGCGGCGGCGGTGGAAAGCCTGACTTCGCCCAGGGCGGCGGACAGGATGCTTCGGCCATCGATCGGGCCTTGAGAGACCTGAGTGATCAGGTTCAAGAAGGCTGAGTTCCTCGTGGGATCACAGACAGCCGTGTGGTTGGGGGTGGATCTTGGTGAAGCCAGGGTGGGTCTGGCCCTGTCGGACCCGGAGCTGACCCTGGCCTTTCCCGCTGGCAACATCAGGGTTCAGGGCGACTACTTTCAGGCCCTGGACCAGGTGGAAGACCTGATTATGGATAAATGTGTGTCCAAGGTCGTAGTCGGACACCCCCTGCTGCTGAGCGGCCAGGCTGGTCGCAGCGCCAAAAAGGCGGCCCGCTGGGTGCGCGCCCTGACCGGACGCCTGCAGGAGGCTGCACAAGATTCCGGCGTTGCCCCTGCGCAGCTGCCCAGTGTAGTATTGCGAGACGAACGACTGACGACCGTCAGCGCCCATCGTCAGCTCTACGATGCCCGCGTGGACGGGCGAAGACATCGTCCCGTGGTCGATCAGCAGTCCGCTGTTGTGCTGTTGCAGTCGGCCCTTGACGACCAACGTGCCGACAAGGAGTGCTAATTGGCCGACGACATGCAGGAATTCTTCCAGGACAAGGTCCAGTGGGTTGCCGATGGGCAGACCCCGGTTTCCGCCATGCCGCCGCGTCCTCCTCGTTCGCGTCGTGAGATGCGTCGTCGGCGGGAAAGGCGTAAGCATCGCAAGCAGATCATGATTGTCATCATCGCCCTGGCTGTTGTGCTGGCCACCTCCTGCGTGGTGATTCTGGTAGGCGGGCTGCGCCACGGCGCCCCAAGGATCGTAGCCACCAAGGAGGTAGCTCCCGACTATCCAGGCCCTGGCGGTCAGCCCTTGGAGTTTACGGTTGAGAGCGGCCAGGGGGCTGATCAGGTGGGTGCCAATCTGGTCAAAGCCGGGGTGGTCAAGTCCACGGCTGCCTTCCTGCATGCCATCACCAGCACCCAGTCCGAATCCAGGCTCCTACCCGGCACCTTCGATCTGCGTCTGCGGATGAAGGCCTCGGATGTTGTGGCCATCTTGACCGACCGGAACAAGGCCGGAGGCTTCCTGCAGGTGAGGGCCGGTGAGCGGGTCCGCGATGTGGTTGCCCGGGCCGCCCAGCTTTCCGGGGTTCCGCAGAGCGAATTCGACGCTCTGATCCAGGCCAAGGGCGAGGACATCCTGCCCCAGGAGGCGCAGGGCAACTTTGAGGGTTGGTTGCAGCCTGGCGAGTACGACGTGCGCAAGGCCGGGTCGGCCAAGGTCATCCTGGGCAACCTGGTCTCCAAGCGGATTGAGCACCTGGACCAGTTGGGCGTTCCCGGAGGTCAGGATCGGCAGACCATACTCAACACGGCCTCCATCACCGAGGCCGAGGTCAACAAGTCGGAATACTACAGCAAGGTGGCCAGGGTCATCGAAAACCGATTGGCCAAGGGAATGCCCCTGGGCATGGACAGCACCGTGGCCTACTCCAACAATGTCTCGGCCTTGAAGCTTACCGACGCCATGCTGAAGAATGCCAACGACCCCTACAACACCAGGATCCACCAGGGTCTGCCACCAGGCCCCATCGGTAGCCCTGGGGACGAGGCCATCCAGGCGGTCATGCACCCTGAGTCGGGCGACTGGCTCTATTTCGTGACCGTCAACATGGACACGGGAGAGACCAGGTTCAGCGACAACCCTGATCAGTTCAACCGCGATGTCAAGGAGTACAAGGCCTGGGAGTCCCAGCACAACCAGCAGAGCAACTAGTGCTTTGTCCCTGGAACTCAGTTGCCGGTCCTAGATGGCATCAATGATCAGGGTCACCACCGCTGCGACGAGGATGACCGGGACGTAGGCCAGTGAGAGAGGATTGTTCGTTCTGTCGGGTCTACGTCGGCGAGCCAACCAGACCAGAGCGAGTGCAACCAGTCCCAGCAGGCCCATCATCAGCCACCAGATGAGGATGGCTGTCCACCCCAGAACTGATAGACTCAGCGCGACCAGACCCGTAGCGGTCACGTCGCCCAGTCCCAGCGCGCCGGGTCGGACCAGGGCCAGCAGAAGTTGAAGGCCTGCAGAGGCCAAAGTCAACAGGAGGCCCTGCGCGAGTAGTATCGGCCGGGCCTGGATCAGAGAAAAGACCAACAGCGTTATGGTCTGCAACGCCAGTCCCAAGAGCACCAAAAGACGTGGGACTCGCCGGGAGCGGATGTCGATCAGGGCCAGGAGGAGCGCGGTCAGCAGTCCCGGCGCTGGGATGAGGTAGACCATCTTCTAAGATAATCATACGTAGCCCTAACCTGGCAAACGAGGAACGAACGAGGAGCTTGAATATGTTGCGCTGGCAGACGGCAGGGGAATCCCATGGAGAGGCCCTGGTGGCCATGATGGAGGGTCTGCCCGCCGGGGTTGCCGTGTCCACCAAGGACATCGAATCGGCCCTGGCCCGTCGTCGGCTGGGCTACGGCCGTGGGGCCAGAATGGGCTTTGAACAGGACAAGGTTCGGCTGTTGACCGGAGTCAGGCATGGACGGACGCTAGGTTCACCGGTGGCCATCGAGATAGGCAATACGGAGTGGTCCAAGTGGGAGCAGGTCATGAGCGTGGACGAATTGCCTGCCGATCAGGAGCCCCCGGCGACCGGTCGCAACGCCCCACTGACCAGGCCCAGGCCCGGTCACGCCGATCTGACCGGCATGCGCAAGTACGGGTTTACGGATGCGCGTCCGGTCCTTGAACGCTCCTCAGCCAGGGAGACCGCCTCCCGGGTGGCCCTGGGATCGGTGGCCGCCGACTTCCTGCAGCAGGCCCTGGGCATACGGACCGTTTCCCACGTCATCTCCATAGCCGGGGTCGGCCTGGAGGGGCATGAGGTCACGCCCGGCCCTGAGGACGGACCCGCCTTGGACGCCTCGCCGGTCAGGACCTTGGACAAGGACGCCGAGAAGCGGATGATGGACAGAATCGACCAGATCAAGAAGGACGGCGACACCGCGGGCGGGGTCTTCGAGGTCATCGCCTATGGCGTGCCTGCAGGACTGGGCACCTATGTCGAGGACGACCGACGTCTGGATGCGGCCCTGGCCAGTGCCTTTATGAGCATTCAGGCCATCAAAGGCGTGGAGATCGGCGATGGATTCAGCGAGGCTGATCGCCCCGGATCACAGGCCCACGACGAGATGGAGCCGGGTCCGGACGGCACCATCCGCAGGCTCAGCAACCATGCAGGCGGTCTGGAGGGCGGCACCTCCAACGGTCAGCCCATCAGGGTGAGGGCCGCCATGAAGCCCATCTCTTCGGTTCCTCGGGCCCTGCGCACGGTGGATGTGGCCACAGGTCAGCCTGCGCAGGCCATCCATCAGCGTTCCGACGTGACCGCCGTGCCTGCCGCAGCAGTGATTGGCGAAGCCATGATGAACCTGACCTTGGCGCGATTCGCCATGGAAAAGTTCGGCGGAGACTCACTCGAGGAGGTTCGGCGCAACGCCCAGGCCTACCTGCAGTCCTGGCCCGAGCATCTGCGGTGAGGGGCGGAATCGCATGATTGAAAGCAGCAGCATGCCCAAGGCCATCGTCATCGGCATGCCCGGTGCGGGCAAAACCCGTCTGGGCAAGGAGACGGCCGCCCTGATCAAGGCGCCCTTCCGGGATACGGACCAGTGCATCGAGGAAGAGGCAGGCCAATCGGTCAGCGAGATCTTCGACACTCAAGGCGAGCAGGCTTTCCGTGACATGGAGACACGGGCGGTCCTGGACCTTTTGAAGGACTTTCCCGGCGGCATCCTCTCCCTGGGGGGAGGGGCTCCCATGAGCACCGGGGTCTTCCAGGCGCTGCAGGATTATCGGCGGGCAGGCGGTGCTGTGGTCTACCTGCAGATCGACCCCGAGGAAGGGGTCAGCCGGGCGGCTCGGTCGGATCATCGCCCCCTTCTTCGAGGGGGCGCATCGGAACGCTGGATGGCCCTCTACCGCGAGCGTCGCAGCGTCTACCAGGAGCTGGCCACCATCACCCTCAAATCCAGGAACACCACCCCTCGCGCTCTGGCTCGACGGCTGGCCGATGCATTGACTGAGCGTGTGGTTCACGTCAGCGGTCCCGACCCCTACGATGTGAGAATCGGCGCAGGGGTGACCGGGCGACTGCATGAGTTGCTTGGCGATCAGACGATGAGGGTCGCCCTGATTCACACCCAGCCGGTCCAACGCCATTCCGACCATGCCCGGGCCCTGCTTCGCCAGGCCGGGTATCAGGTGGTGGATCTGACCATTCCGGATGCGGAGGCCGGCAAGACCATCCAGGTCAGCCAAGGAATCTGGGAGCGCCTGGCTACCGAGGGCTTCACCCGTTCCGACGCGGTTGTGGGACTGGGCGGGGGAGCGGCCACAGACCAAGCCGGGTTCATCGCCGCCACTTGGATGCGGGGCATCCGCTATGTGAATTGCCCCACCTCCCTGCTGGCCATGGTAGACGCCTCCACCGGAGGAAAAACCGGTATCAACCTGGAGCAGGGCAAGAATCTGGTCGGCAGCTTCTATACCCCTGCTGGCGTCCTGGCTGATCTGCGGACCCTGCGGACCCTGCCCAATGAGATCTTTGTAGAGGGACTGGGCGAGGTGGCCAAGTCCGGTTTCATCATGGACGGCGGCATCCTGCGTGAGCTGGAGGAGCGCGCCGAGTCCCTTCGCTCCTTCGACGGACAGGAGTCTGACCAGTGGCTGGGAACGGTGGTTCAGGATCTGATCGAACGCACCGTCGAGGTCAAGGCCCGGCATGTCTCGGTGGACCTCAAGGAGTCCGGCCTGCGGGAGTTTCTCAACTATGGGCACACCCTGGGCCACGCCATCGAGAAAATCGAACATTTCACCTGGCGGCATGGTCAGGCCGTGTCTGTGGGCATGATCTTTGCAGCCGAGCTGGCCAGGATCACGGGCCATCTGGATCAGGAGGCGGTCGACTACCACCGGCGGCTTCTTTCCTCCTTGGGCCTGCGAACCTGGTGGAATGGCGGGGACTTCGACCAGGTGCTCGCCCTCATGCATCGGGACAAAAAGGCCCGTGGCAACAAGTTGCGGTTTATCATTCTTGATGGTTTGGGCAAACCCACCCACCTGGACGACCCGCCGGTCTCGGCGCTCAAGGAGGCCTTCCAGGCCATACGCAAGGAGGAATGACAGATGGCGGATGCCGAAAAGGGCAGGCAGACGGTGCTGGTGGTCAACGGACCCAACCTGGGTCGGCTGGGTGTGCGTGACCCTGATGTCTACGGTCGTCAGGATCTGGCGACGCTGACCCGTGACTGCGAAGACTGGGGTCAGCAGCTGGGTTTGGATGTTCAGGTTTTGCAATCGGACGACGAAGGCCAGGTCATCGGTTGGATGCATCAGGCCGTGGACCAGGGCAGCGCAGTGGTGCTCAACCCCGCCGCCTTCACCCACTACAGCTACGGACTTGCCGATGCCGCCGTCCAGGTCACCCAGGCAGGGCTGCCGCTGATGGAGGTCCATATCTCCAATCCCTCGTCCAGAGAGGCCTTCCGTCGGCGCAGTGTCATTTCGCCAGTGGCCACCGGAACCATCACCGGCATGGGTTTCTACGGCTACCGGCTGGCCCTGGAGGCTGTGGCCCACCTGCTGGAGACCGCATGAGCGAGGGCGGGGAGACCGGCAGGAAACTCCCCGCACCGCCCAAGGCCATCCTTGTCCGCGGCGCCAGGGTCCACAACCTGCGCGACCTGGATGTCGACATTCCTTTGAATCGCCTGGTGGGCATCGCCGGGGTCTCGGGCTCCGGCAAGTCCTCCCTGGCTCTGGGGGTCCTCTATGCCGAGGGTTCCCGCCGCTACCTGGAATCCCTGTCCACCTACACCAGGAGGCGGATGACCCAGGCCCAGCGCCCCCAGGTTGACTCGGTGCGTTTCCTGCCGCCGGCTTTGGCTCTGCGTCAACGGCCCGGAGTTGGTGGCATGCGTTCCACCTTCGGCACCGCCACCGAACTGCTCAACGTGCTCAGGCTGATGTTCTCCCGGCTGTCCAGCCATGTCTGCCCCAATGGCCATCGCCAGGAGCCCACCCTGGCAGTGGCGGCTGAGATGCCCATCACCTGCCCGGTCTGTGGCGCTAAAGTGGAGCCTCCCAGCGCCGAGGAGCTGGCCTTCAACTCTCTTGGGGCCTGCCCCACCTGCCAGGGGACCGGGACCGTGCGCGAGGTGGACGATGCCACCTTGGTTCCCGACGACAGCCTGACCATCGACCAGGGGGCCGTCGTGCCCTGGCGGACCTTCGGCTTCAACGTCCAGCCCGACATCGTGCGTGAGTTCGGAGTCCGCACCGACGTGCCCTGGCGGGATCTGACCGATCGGGAGCGGAAGATCGTCTTCGAGGGGCCGGCCGAGAAGAAGCACATCACCATTACTTCAATCAAGGGTGTCCACGAGCTGGACTTCACCTTCCGCAACGCACGGCTGACCGTGACCGAGGAGCTCAAGAGGGCCAACGACGACAAGCGCCTGGCCAAGGTGGCCAAGTTCCTTACCGAACGGACCTGCCCGGACTGCAAGGGCACCCGGCTCAACAAGCGGGCGCGTATGCCCGAGATTAACGGTGACAACCTGGCCGAGGTCACCTCCTGGCCCCTGGATAAGGTGCTGGACTGGGGTCGGAAGCTGCCGCCCACGTTGCCCGAACCAATGCGGCCCATGGCTTTGGCCCTCTGCAAGACGCTGGACGAGATGGGCAGACGGTTGATCCAATTGGGACTGAGCTATCTGACCCTGGACCGTTCCAGCGCCTCCCTGTCCACAGGCGAGCGACAGCGGGCCCAACTGGCCAGGGCCGTGCGCAATGAGACCACAGGCGTGCTCTATGTGCTGGACGAGCCCTCGACAGGCCTGCATCCTGCCAACCTGGAGGGGCTGATAGGGGTCATGCGCGATCTGCTGGCCGACGGCAATTCGGTGGTTTTCGTAGACCACGACGTCAAGGTTCTGGAATCAGCCGATTATCTGATCGAAATGGGTCCCGGAGCTGGGGAGCGCGGCGGCAGGATTCTGTCCCAGGGTTCCCCTGAGCGGATCGCTGCAGCCCCGGACTCGCGCATCGCAGGTTTTCTGGATGGACGCGAGCCTGTACTGGTGCGCGATCGACATCCCATGCCTGCAGAGGATGAGTGGATCCGCATGCAGTCAGGACCCATTCACACGGTCCATCCTCTGGACCTGGCCATTCCTCGAGGGTGCATGACGGCAGTGACCGGCGTATCCGGATCCGGCAAGACCACCATGATCCTGGAGTCCCTGGTCCCGGCCCTGCAGGCCCGCATCCAGGGCGACCCCATGCCCAAGCATGTGCACAGTCTGGACCCGGCCGGCATCGACAGGGTTCGCCTGGTGGACTCCTCGCCCATTGGCATCAACGTGCGCTCCACGGTGGCCACCTACTCGGGGCTCATGGACCGGCTGCGCCGCCTCTTCGCGGCCACTGACCAGGCGAAAAGGGAGAAGCTGGGCATCTCGGCTTTCTCCTACAACACAGGATCGCTGCGCTGCCCCCAGTGCGACGGCACCGGCCAGATCAGCCTGGATGTGCAGTTCCTGCCGGACATCCCCATCACCTGCCCCAGTTGCCATGGTCGTCGATACCGTCCGGAGGCCGAGCACTACCGTCTGTCCACGCCGGCACACCCGGAGCCGATGAGCCTGCCCGATCTGCTGGCCATGGAGGTGGGCCGGGCCCTGGAGGTCTTCGCGCAGGGCCGCGAGTACACGGCCATCCGCCGAGGCCTGCAGACACTGAAGGACCTGGGCCTGGACTACCTGACCCTGGGGGAGGACACCCCCTCCCTGTCTGGCGGGGAGGCCCAGCGTCTGAAGCTGTCCAACGAGCTGGGCCGCAGGCAGAATGGCTCCATGTTCGTCCTGGACGAGCCCACCACCGGCCTGCATCCCTTGGATGTGCGCGTCCTGATCGGAGTGCTGGAGCGCCTGGTCAGCAAGGGGGCCACGGTGATTTTCATCGAGCACGATCTGGACATGATTGCCAACGCCGACCATGTGGTCGACATGGGCCCGGGCGGTGGCGATCGTGGCGGAAGAATCGTGGCCCAGGGTGACCCTGAATCAGTGGCCCGCAACCCGGATTCGGTGACCGGCCGCTACCTGGCCGACCACCTGCGTCTGAAGCGTGTCTGAATTCGTCCCTCCTCCTCGAGTGTTGGCAGCTTTCTGGTCGTTCCTGCCTGATAGGCTGAAGTTCCATGGTCAGAGAACATGGAAATTCGCAAGGGCATATCACCAAACACATTTTCGTCACCGGCGGCGTGGTCTCTTCACTGGGCAAGGGACTGACCGCATCCTCTCTTGGCCGGTTGCTGAGAAGCCGCGGAATCCGCGTTCTTCAACAGAAGCTGGATCCATACATCAACGTCGATCCGGGAACCATGAACCCCTTCCAACACGGCGAGGTCTACGTGACTGAGGACGGGGCCGAAACCGATCTTGACATCGGCCACTATGAGCGTTTCACCGACGTCTTCCTCTCCCAGAAGGCCAATGTGACCACCGGTCAGATCTACCAGTCCGTTCTGCGCAAGGAGCGGGCGGGGGAGTACCTGGGCCAGTGCGTCCAGGTCATTCCCCACGTGACCAACGAGATCAAGAGCCGCATGCGGGCCCAGGCCAGCGACGATGTGGACGTGATCATCACCGAGATCGGCGGGACTGTGGGTGACATCGAGTCCCAGCCCTTCATGGAGGCCGCACGCGAGGTTCGTCGGGACATCGGCCCGGACAACTGCATGTTTGTCCACGTCTCCCTGGTGCCCTATGTAGCTGCAGCCCACGAGCTCAAGACCAAGCCCACCCAGCACTCGGTCATGGCCCTGCGCCAGCTGGGCATCGCCCCTGATGCCCTGGTGCTGCGCTCCGACCGGCCGCTCAACCAGGCCATCAAGGACAAGATCTCCCTGATGTGCGACGTGGATGCCGAGGGCGTGGTCAACTGCGTTGATGCTCCCAGCATCTATGACGTGCCCAAGATCCTCTACAAGGAGGGTCTGGATGCCTATGTGGTACGCAAGCTGGGGCTGCCCTTCCACGACGTGGACTGGAACGAGTGGGAGGACCTGCTGGACCGTGTCCACAACCCCCGCACCAAGGTGGCCATCGCCATCGTGGGCAAGTACATCGACCTGCCTGACGCCTACCTGTCGGTCATCGAGGCGCTGAAAGCCGGCGGCTTCGCCAACCGGTCCCAGGTCCAGGTCAAGCTGGTGGCGGCCGATACCTGCGAGACCATGGATGGCGCCCGCAAGGCCCTGGAGGGCGTGGATGGCATCGTGGTCCCCGGTGGCTTCGGCATCCGTGGCATCGAGGGCAAGATCGGCGCCCTGCGCTACGCCCGTGAGACCGGCCTGCCCGCCCTGGGTCTCTGCCTGGGCCTGCAGTCCATGGTCATCGAGTTCGCCCGCCACGTCCTGGGGCTGGAGGATGCCAATTCCTCGGAGTTCGAACCCGACTGCGAGAACCCGGTCATCGCCACCATGGAGGAGCAGAAGGACATCGTCGCCGGCCATGGTGACATGGGCCACACCATGCGGCTGGGCGCCTACCCGGCAGTGCTCAAGCCTGACTCCCTGGTGGCCCGGCTCTACGGCTCCACCGAGATTTCCGAGCGCCACCGCCACCGCTATGAGGTCAACGTGGCCTACAAGGAGCGGCTGGACAAGGCCGGCCTGCACATCTCGGGCACCAGCCCGGACGGGCAGCTGACCGAGTTCGTGGAGCTTTCCCAGGACCAGCATCCCTTCTATGTGGGCACCCAGGCCCACCCGGAGTTCAAGTCCCGGCCCACCAAGCCGCATCCCCTCTTCGCCGGTCTGGTCAAGGCCAGCCTGGAGCACGGAGGCCAGGAGGCCGCCTGAGGTCGATTCGTTTTCAAAAACGTTGACTAAGATCGCCCGTTTCCCTCTTATGGGGAGGCGGGCGATCGTCCGTATCAGTGCTTTTGTCAAGAGGGCGGGCTGGATTCCTTAGAGAGCGTAAGCCCGGGTCTGGCGGTTCACTACTGTCCCGGTTATCCTGTAATGGTGTGAACGGCCGCATATGGCGGCCGTGCGTGTGTTAGGAGGTCTCAGCTCGTGGACAGCACCTCGCAGCGGACAGACACATCGCGGGATGTGGAAATGAGCCAATACGTGGCCGACCGCTCCCGCGTCAATGAAGAGAAAATCAAAAAAGATGACCAGATCATCTCCGAGTTCGGTGACTATACCTATGGCTGGCACGACTCCGACGATGCCGGTCGCAACGCCCACAAGGGCATTGACGAGGATGTGGTCCGGGCCATCTCGGCCGACAAGGGCGAGCCTGACTGGATGCTGCAGATGCGCCTCAAGGGCTATCGGGCCTTCATGGAGAAGCCCATGCCCAAGTGGGGCGTGGATTTAAGCGGGTTCGATGCCGACGACTTCAAGTACTACGTCAAGCCTCTGAAGGAGCAGGCCAAGGACTGGAAGGACCTACCCGATGACATCCGCACCACTTATGACCGGCTGGGCATCCCCGAGGCCGAGAAGAAGCGGCTGGTCTCCGGCGTGGCCGCCCAGTACGAGTCCGAGGTCATTTACAACTCCATCCGCGACGATCTGCGCAAGCAGGGGGTCATCTTCCTGGATACTGACACGGCTCTCAAGGAGTACCCGGACCTCTTCCGCAAATACTTCGCCACGGTCATTCCTCCGGATGACAACAAGTTCGCCGCGCTGAACACGGCGGCCTGGTCGGGCGGATCCTTCGTCTATGTGCCCAAGGGGGTCCATGTGGACATCCCCCTGCAGGCCTACTTCCGCATCAACACGCCCAATATGGGCCAGTTCGAGCGCACGCTGATCATCGCCGACGAGGGTTCCTACGTCCATTATGTGGAGGGCTGCACGGCCCCCATCTACTCCACCGATTCCCTGCATGCGGCCAACGTGGAGATCGTGGTAGAGCCTCATGCTCGTGTGCGCTACACCACGGTCCAGAACTGGTCCAACAACGTCTACAACCTGGTCACCCAGCGTGCCTATGTGCGCGAGGGCGGCACCATGGAATGGGTGGACGGCAACATCGGGTCCAAGGCCACCATGAAGTACCCCGCCTGCATCCTGGCCGAGCCATACGCCAAGGCCGAGACCCTCTCCCTGGGCTTCGCCGGCAAGGGACAGTACCAGGACACAGGGGCCAAGATGATCCACCTGGCACCCCACACATCCTCCACCATCGTCTCCAAGTCAATCTCCCGCAACGGGGGAAGGGCCGCATACCGAGGCCTGGTCAAGATCATCAAGGGGGCTGAGAAGTCCTCCTCCTCGGTGGTCTGCGACGCCCTGCTGGTGGACGACTACTCCCGTTCGGACACCTACCCGCATGTGGATGTTCGTGAGGACGACGTCTCCATGGCCCACGAGGCCACCGTCTCCAAGGTATCCGAGGACCAGCTCTTCTACCTGATGAGCCGCGGCCTCGAAGAGAAGGAGGCCATGGGCATGATCGTACGCGGGTTCGTAGAGCCCATCTCCCGGCAGCTGCCCATGGAGTACGCGTTGGAGCTCAACCGCTTGGTCGAATTGCAGATGGAGGGTTCGGTAGGCTGATGTCACAGAACAGCGAAATAACCATTCCGCATGCGGATCCCAAGGATCCCTATGCTTTCCCGGCTACGATGCCGTCCAGCGCCGACAAGGAGCCACGTTCCTTCAACCCTGATGACTTCCCCATGCCCACCCGCAAGCAGGATGACTGGCGGTTCACCCCCATCGACCGGATGGAGGAGTTCTTCACCGTCTTCAAACCCAGCGGTCTGACCAAGGTCTCGGTCTCCATGATCGACGGGTCCGAACCGCCCACAGATCAGGTCAGCTACAGCCAGATTCCCATGGATCAGGCCCCCTGCGGCACCGTCCTCAAGCCCAGCGACCGAGCAGCCGCTGTGGAATGGGCAAGCGGCAAACAGGCGACTGTGGTCAACCTCAAAGGCACTCTGGATCAGCCTGTGCTGGTCCGTGTCAATGGCGGCGGCCCTGAGCTGGATGCCTTCCACCTGGTCATCAAGGCAGAGGCTGGCACCAAGGCCGATTTGGTGGTCGAGCACCAGGGCCAGGCACGTCTGGCCGAGGGCGTTGAAATCGACATCGGTGACAATTCGCAGATGTCGACCACCTTCATCCAGGAGTGGGACAAGGGCAGCAAGCATGTAGGCAACCACCGCATTCACCTGGGCGCTGAGGCCTCTCTGCGTCACTCCGTAGTCAGCCTGGGTGGCGATGTCGTGCGGCTGCGCATGGACCAGGACTTCGGCGGCGAGCAGGGCGACCTGAACATGCTGGGCATCTACTTCGTCGACCCCGGTCAGCACATGGAGCACCGGACCATGGTGGTGCACAACCATCCCAACTGCAAGTCCCGTGTGGTCTACAAGGGAGCCCTGGACGGAATCGGCGCGCACACCACCTGGGTGGGTAACGCGCTCATCCAGCCGACCGCGCCTGGAACCGACTCCTATGAGCTCAACCGGAACCTGGTGCTGACCCCCGGGGCCATCGCTGATTCCGAGCCCAACCTGGAGATCGAGAACGGCGACATCATCGGGGCCGGCCATGCCAGCTCGGTCGGACGTTTCGACGACGAGGAGCTCTTCTACCTGCAGTCCCGCGGCATTCCCGAGCAGGAGGCCCGCAAGCTGGTGGTTCGAGGCTTCTTCGGTGAACTGGTGGAGGAGATTGACGTCCCCAGCGTCTCCGGGCACCTGATGGGGGTCATCGACCGCAGGCTGGCGGCCGGCGAGGATCAAGAGATGCAGCACGTTTTGGAGGAGAACTGACATGTCCACATTGGAAATCAAGGATCTGCACGTCTCAGTGGAGACGAAAGAGGGTCGCAAGCAGATCCTCAAGGGTGCCACGCTGACCGTCCACTCCGGCGAGACACACGCCATCATGGGCCCCAACGGGTCGGGCAAGTCCACCCTGGCCTACACCCTGGCCGGACATCCCAAGTACGAGGTGGATTCGGGCCAGGCCCTGCTGGATGGGCGGGATCTGCTCAAGATGACCCCGGACGAGCGGGCCAAGGCCGGGCTCTTCCTGGCCATGCAGTACCCGGTCGAGGTGCCGGGTGTGTCCATGACCAACTTCCTCCGTACCGCCAAGACCGAGGTCGACGGCAAGGCTCCGGCCATCCGCCAGTGGACCAAGGATCTGAATGAGGCCATGAAGCGGCTGCGCATGGATCCCAAGTTCGCACAGCGCTCGGTCAATGAGGGCTTCTCCGGCGGCGAGAAGAAGCGGGCCGAGGTCCTGCAGCTGGAGCTGCTTAAGCCCAAGTTCGCCATTCTGGATGAAACCGACTCGGGGCTGGACGTGGACGCTCTGCGCATCGTCTCCGAGGGGGTCAACAGAGCCAAGGAGAACACGGGTATGGGCGTGCTCATGGTCACCCACTACACCAGGATTCTCAAGTACATCAAGCCAGACATCGTCCACGTCTTCGCCGATGGCCGCTTTGTGAAGACCGGCGGCCCCGAGCTGGCCGACACCCTGGAGGAGACCGGGTACGACCAGTACCTGCCCGAGGGTGCCGACTCCGAATCGGCTCTGGCCTGAGGATAAGAGAAGAGGTCCGCAATGGTTATCGATGACAGCATTCGTCAGCAGTTTCCGATTCTGGACCAGCAGGTGCACGGACACCCTCTGGTCTATCTGGATTCGGCCGCAACGGCTCAGAAGCCCCTGGCGGTCATCGATACCGTTCGGGACTTCTACTTGAAGGACAACGCCGGGGTGCACCGGGGGGCCCATGAGTTGGCAGCCCGCAGCACCATGGCCTTCGAGCATGCCCGCTCCCGCGTGGCCGCCCTGGTCGGCGCGGAGGGCCAAGAGGGCGGCGAGGAGATCGTGGTCACTGCCGGGGCCACTGCCGCTCTGAACCTGCTGGCCACCGCCTTTGGCAATGCCAGCCTGGGTCGCGGAGGCAAGGCGGCCCGTCGATTCGCTCTGAAGCCCGGGGATGAGGTCGTGGTCAGCAAGGCTGAGCATCACTCGGTCCTCCTGCCCTTCCAGGAGCTTTGCTACCGGACCGGGGCGGTCCTCAGGTACTTCGATCTGGATCCGGAGGGCCGCGTTCTGGCCGATACTGCCAATCAGGTCATTACGGAGCGGACCAAGGTGGTCGCCGTCACCCACGTCAGCAATGTGACCGGTGCCATCACAGACATCAAGCCCATCGTCCGCCGTGCCCACCAAGTGGGCGCTCTGGTGGTGTTGGATGTTTGCCAGTCGGTGCCTCATCTGCCTGTGGACCTGCACGCCATGGACGTGGACTTCGCCGCCTGGAGTGCCCACAAGATGTATGGCCCCACGGGCGTGGGCTTCCTCTATGGCCGCCGTGAGTTGCTGGAGGCCCTGCCTCCTGCTTCGTTCGGCGGATCCATGGTGGAGCTGGCCTATCTGGACCGCCCAGCCAGCTACATGGATCCTCCTGCCCGGTTTGAGGCCGGCACCCAGCCGGTGGCCCAGATGATAGGTGCTGGTGCAGCTGCCGATTGGCTGATGAATTTGGGCATGGAGAACGTGGCCGAACACGAGAAAGCCATCACTGCCGGTCTGTTGAGGCTGGGGGAGTTGGACGGAGTACGCATCCTGGGACCGACCACTTCAGAGGACCGGATTAGTACGGTCGCCTTTGATGTGCAAGGTGTTCATCCCCATGACGTGGGCCAGTATGTGGATTCGCGCGGCATTGCCATCCGCGTAGGGCACCACTGCGCCCAACCGGTGCATCGTCACTTTGGCTTGATGGCATCCAACCGGGCCTCGACCGGCGTTTACAATACCGTGGCCGACACGGATGCCCTGCTGGATGCCGTCTCTGGAGTCCGCAAGTTCTTCCGAGTGGCCTGAGGGCATTCACCGGCAGCGCATAGACCGATTTAGCAAGGACATACTGGTAGGTTTAAGGACATGGCGGATTTCGGGATGGATGACGAGGAACTGGAGCAGATGTACCAGGAGGTGATCCTGGACGCAGCCCGGAAACCTCACGGACGTGTAGGAGATCAGGCTGATGCGGGGGAGGATCCGGATGGCGACGGCGTGACCATCAGGGTGGAGCACGAGGCCTGCTTGGCTGCCGAGTCCCATCAGTTCAATCCCACCTGCGGGGATCAGGCAACCATCCATGTGGAGGTGGCGCCCGGCGAGCAGGGAGGCCCCGACCTCATCCAGCGAATCGTCTGGCAGGGTTCGGGTTGTTCAATCAGCCAGGCCAGTCTGTCCATCATGGTGGATCTGGTCCAGGGGCAGACCGTTGATCATGCCTTGGACCTGGCTGCCGACTTCCGCAAGCTCATGGAATCGCGTGGAGCTGGACTCGAGGACGAGCAGGCCCAGGACGCTCTTGGCGATGCCATGGTCTTCCAGGGCGTGTCCAAGTACCCCATGCGAATCAAGTGCGCCCTGTTGGGCTGGGAGGGCATGAAGGCCTCGGTAGCCCAAGCCCTGTCAGCTGGAAAAGAAGGCAACAAAGGTGAGAAGGAGGAGCAGGTATGAGCGATAATACGAATCTGGTGCCCGAACCCCAGGACTCTATCCTGGCCTCAGTGGGCAGAGCCATCAGCGATCCCGGCACGGCACAGGCGCTGGCCAGCAATCCCTTGGGTGCTGAAACGGTTCTGAAATCGGCCGAGGGTGGTTCCATGCGTCAGGTCGATGGCCAGGCGGGCAAGAAGTCCGATATGAACAAGTCCGACAATCAGCATGCCCAAGAAGCTACATCGAAAGTTTCCCCTCAAGATGCGTCTGCGGACCAAGGTTTGAATAATCAAACCTCGGCCAGTGCGTCGGTTGCCGATAGCGAGGAGAATGCAGACCAGAATGCCGCTGATGCTGAGGCAGCCGCCGAGGAGGCCATCCCCCTCAAGGCCGTCGACGACATCGGTCGGGCCACAGCCGAGGATGTCAGAGAGGCCCTGCACCAAGTCATCGATCCCGAGCTGGGTATTGACGTGGTTGACCTGGGACTGGTCTATGGCATCGAAATCGACGAACTGGGAAGGGCCATCATCACCATGACTTTAACCACGCCGGCCTGCCCACTGACTGACCTGATCGAGGATCAGTGCGCCAGCGTTCTGGCGGGCCTGGTCGAGGAGTTCCGCATCGACTGGACATGGTCGCCGCGCTGGACCCTGGACATGATCACCCCTGAGGGTCGTGAGCAGCTGGCCGCCATCGGCTTCAACTTCGAGAACATGCCCACCTATCAGTGAGACCATCTGCCCGATAGGTCGCTTCGGGTCCTCCCATGCGAATATACTGATGATTCCGGTCCGCCGTGACCGGCACGGCGCACGAGAGAAAGCACAGTGAAATGGCATTGTCCATGGGCTGGAAACTGCACGGCGACGGGAAAACATTGGCTCCGGGTGAGGTTGTGGAACCCGATGAGCGACTCACATGGCCACGGACAGCGGGTATTGGTGCCCAGCATGTCATCGCCATGTTCGGATCCACCTTCCTGGTCCCTATCCTGACCGGATTCGACCCCTCAACCACCCTCTTCTTCACGGCCATGTCCACGGCCCTCTTCCTGCTGATCAACCGCAACCGTCTGCCCTCCTACCTGGGCAGTTCCTTCGGCTTCATCGCTCCGGTCCTGGCAGTGACCACAGCCCACAAGGGTCTGGCTGTGGCCTCCTTCGGAATCATGGTCACCGGGGCCCTGCTCTTCCTGATCGGCCTGATCGTCCACTTTGCGGGCTCGCGATGGATCGATATGATCATGCCCCCGGTGGTCAACGGTGCCATTGTAGCCATCATCGGCTTTAACCTTGCTCCCTCGGCATGGAAGAACTTTAAATCGGCCCCGCTGACCGCCCTGGTCACCCTGGTGGCCGTCATGCTGATAGCCGTCCTTTTCAAGGGCCTGATCGGCCGTCTCAACATCCTTTTGGGTGTCATCGTTGGCTACATCTTCGCGGTCACCCAAGGGCAAGTCGACTTCGCGGCTGTGGAAAAGGCCGCCTGGTTCGGTCTGCCTCACTTCCACACGCCTCAGGCCGACCCATCCGTCCTGGCCATGTTCATCCCCGTGGTGCTGGTCCTGGTGGCCGAGAACATCGGTCACGTCAAGTCGGTGGCCCTGATGACCGGCCGCGATTATGACGATCAGATCGGAACCGCCCTGATGGCCGACGGACTGGGCACCACGCTGGCCGGACTGGGCGGAGGCTCGGGCACCACCACATACGCGGAGAACATCGGCGTCATGGCCGCCACCAAGGTCTACTCCACGGCCGCCTACTGGTGCGCCGCCATCTTCGCCTTCCTGCTCTCCCTCTGCCCCAAGTTCGGAGCCATTATCAACACCATTCCCACCGGCGTTCTGGGCGGGGTCACCACCATGCTCTACGGCATGATCGGCATGCTGGGCATCCGTATCTGGGTGGAGAACAAGGTGGACTTCGGCAAGTCCGTCAACATGACCGTGGGCGCCGTCGTCATGATCGTGGGCATCGCGGACTTCACCTTCGCTATGGCCGGGGTCAGCTTCAACGGCATCGCCATCGGATCGGTGGCCACGCTGGTCATGTACCACGGTCTTAAAGCCATCGGCCGCTGGCGGGGGACCATCGACCCGGACGACTACATCCATGAGGATTCGCAGGCCGTCTCCCGGCAGAACTGATTTCGTCGAGGGCATTCGACATTTCGCGGTTGTCTGATACTGGAAGATACCTAATGTCAATGGTTCCCCGATATTAGGTGCCCGGCTATGAAGCGAGGCGGCGGAGGGTAGTAGGAATTTACTACATGTCAGAGGGCTCCGACGTTGGCTTAGTCAGCTAGCACGCTCGGGTCTGGTCGCATAGAAGGCCACGGCACTTGAGGCAGCCACATTGAGGCTGTCCACGTCGTGGCTCATGGGTATGCGCACGGTGAGGTCCGCTCGGGCGATGGTCCTGTGGCTTAGCCCGTCGCCTTCGGTACCGAAGATCAGAGCCAGACGATCAATCTGCTCAGGCCCTGGCCTTAGCCGTTCAGCCAGCTCATCCAGGCTGATGGCATCCGGGTTAAGGGCCATGGCCGCCGTGGTGAAGCCCAGATCATGCAACTGTTTCAAGCCCTGATCGGGCCAAGCGTGAATGTCGTCGCCGCCAATCCTGGTCCAGGGAACCTGAAAGACAGTGCCCATGGAGACCCGTGCGGCCCTGCGGTAAAGAGGGTCGGAACAGGAGGGGGTGACCAGGACCGCATCCACCTGCAGTGCTGCCGCAGAACGCATCAGTGCGCCGATGTTTGTGTGATCAACTATGTTTTCCATGACGGCCACTCGCTTTGCTGAGTGGCAGATCTGCTCCACAGTGGGCAAAGGCCAGCGTCGCATGGCGGCCAACGCGCCTCGATGCAGCCGGTAGCCGGTAATGGTCTTCAGCTGTGCAGGGCTGGCCACGTAGACCGGAACTTTCGATCCGAAGGCTGCGTCCACTTGGTCGAACGTTGAGCGCATTCCCTCAAGCCAGGGCTCTTCCACCAGGAAAGAAATGGGCTCCACCCCGGCAGCCAGGGCACGGGCTATAACCTTGGGGGACTCGGCGATAAACAGGCCCTTGGTGGGTTCCAGACGATTGCGCAGCTGAGGCTCGGTCAGCCTGGTGTAGGCCTCAATTCTGTCATCCTCGATGGAGTCGATTCTCACCCTGAGCACGTCTGCCGTTCCTCCTTTTGGTCCTGGTAATATCATATGTGGCGCAACCGAAAACTGAGCCTGAGTGATTTTCAATCAGGTCTCTGGGTTTGAGAATGATATGGAAAGATTCGGAATGGCAGAAGAACATAAATTCCTTCTTCCTCAAGGCCATCTGCGCTTGGTTGCTCATCCATGCTTCCCATAGTTTCTGTAATGCGGCCGGTTTAGCCACGTTATTCATAACCTCGCCCTCTGCGATTTGATGTCCCTCGTCAAAATTGGCGCACCCTAGGAAGCACACAGTTATGGTCAGGGAGTGGATGGTGGTCTTACATCTGGTTGAGGAACATATCGACCCAGTCGCGGCTGTAACCCTGTCGTGGGGGGCATAGCCCCTAAACTATAGAATTCTAAAGTGCTTCGTGTCAATAAATTATCGCTTTCAGGTTTCAGTCCTACTCATATGTGACCTGTATTTCGCTCTATGGTTGATACCTGCGAACCTGTGTGGTGTCGTAACGGACCGATTCTCCGAGTTCGAAATGCTCAAGGAGGTCGTTCCCCGAAAACAACACCAGACCAGTGTGTTACACCCACTTCCAGGTACGAGGACAATCTCATGCGCTGTCCAGAGTTGGTCATTGCTCATCGGGCATTGCTCTATAGCCAGGCCTACAACACATATAATGTACCGATGTCCGCTTCCCTGAACGTACGGGCAGGTGGACGGGTTCAATACAGCCGCAGTAGAATCGGCAAGTAGCGCTATAAGACCGCGACGGCATCGCCTACGAAAGCGATGGAAATAGTCGATTAGGCATAACGTAAACTGGGGGACGCGTCCATGTCTCGGACTTTCGTTCAGAATATCACTCTTGCGTCGGCGAAGGGATTGCCTGGACACCAGAATGGTGCGTTCGCCAATCAGGTGTAGCATATTTATGGATATTGGATTTTCTCTTGTTTTGAGTCGTTTGCCCTCCGTCGTAATGGTCATTGCTTTATGAAATGTGATGTCGGAGCGAGGAGAAGGTCCATCCAGTTCCCCTATGATGGAGTGCAAAGCCGTATGTCGGGTACGGCCTTCAACGAAGGATAGGAAACAATGAATGCTGCTGAATACTTATTGGGTTTTTTCGAGAATGAATGGGCGACAACAGCAGAGGCGTCTGGGTATCGGTTTGCAGATATCGTTGATGCTGTGCAAGAAGTAAATGATTTTGTTGATTCGTTGAAAGAACTTGGTGAAGATACAACACTCTTTGACGATTGCATGTCCCGCATCAAACAGTCTGCACTCAAACCTTTCGGAGGGTATGAGTTGGATTGGTCGGTGGTCAGGGGATCGAAAACTCGGGAAAAATTACAATCCGGCGATCTTCTGGGTCTGAAGGTTCTAAGCGGTCGCATGAAGGAATCTTCTTTGCAATTCACTGAACCCCAAAGAGAGACGATTGCCGATTTGATTGAACGGGCCAGAAAGATCTTGGGCGAAGTGAGTGAGGATTTGCCTACCGGCTTGGCGCTGTATATCAACCGTCTAATGCATGAGACGGAAATTGCTTTAGATGAATATTCAATAACCGGTGATTTCGTCTTAGAAAAAGCTTTTACCCGACTACGCGAGTCTCTGAATATAGCCATTGAGAAAACATCCGAGGAGAAAAAGGATAGGTGGAATGGTGTGCGGAAGATATTCCATGATTTGGCGATAGGTTTCATAGTCGAAACTCCTAGTCTCTTGATGACTGCAGCGCAGGTTTTCCCGCCGATAGGATCCTGACGGCTGCCAAAAACTTATATTGTTCTATTGTTAAGCCATTAAGGGGCTTTTGGACAGGACTCCGTTCATCATCAGCTTGTGAAGGTCTTTTGGCATCTCTATTTTGAGATAAACCACAAGGTTCAGATTGTTTCCGCAAGTTTTTAGTAATCCATCATTCATCTACCTCCATTAGAGTGCTTTCGTCTGCGCTGCACGAGGGCATGTACGCAAAGAAGGGAAGCGGGGATATGCGGAAAGAACCTTGTGATGTTGCAAAGGACGCTCTGAACGCTGCGCAAAGCAACGATATACAGCAGTGTCTAATTGAATTGTCAACCGTTGTAGAAGGGATTGCGGAGTATCAATGGTCCATAAATCATTATTTGAAGGAAATCACGAGGAATATGAATATCAGTTGATTTGCTCTTATTCGTTAATTGAGCTGTGAGTTTGAGATGCAATGTTTTGCAGGTGGCATAAGATTATGTGGCATCAAATTCATCAAACTCTTAAATGGGTGTGGGTTGGTTATGCGTGTGTAACAATCCAATTCCTCTCGGATGACTAGCCTTATTTTGTAAATGGGACCAGCCTGGGCGGCCTTTGGACCATGTGGGTTCATGTCTGTTTTGAGTACTTCGCGGAAACTGAACGCGTTTTGATCCGCCGGCCGTCATCTGGGTAGACCCAGCATGATCAAGATGGGTGTGGGCATTCGCGGCTAATTCACAGTCGCCACAGACGGCCTGTTTGTTCTACTGCTCTCTGACAATTCAACGTAGGTTGGATAAATATGGTAGTCTATGCGATTCGGACTTTTCCTATGTGGCATGATTCTCCTTTTTCATTATATTGAACATGTCACTTTTCCTCTTTCGCGAGCGCCAATGATTGAGTTTCTGCTTTTGTGTGGAGAACTGTTTGTATGGAATCGTTCTTGATTTGTTAATCGCCAGCATATGCCGCCATTGCTTTTGTGTTGATTGGTGAGAATATTATGCTTGTGGTTCGTAATAGGAGTGAAGCCAGTCGGGTTTTCATGTAGTGCAAAAAATTTGACGGTCGTGGACTCACGTCGATAGTGGCCAGTCTCACCTGATATTTCGAGAGGAAGGTGGCGAAGCCTGTTAGGGTATCGGCCTGCTAAACATCGGGGATAACACGAGGGTGGATCAGGGGTTTTCAGCCGGTATCTGGTGAAGGCTGACAGGTCGGCCATTCAAATAATGGCCAAAAATGTGGGAACTACCAAGATGGGAGGGATGCGCGGTGGGGTGTGTTCCTCTAGGTCTCGACGACCTTATTAAAACTCTCATCGTAGGTACGTTCTGGATGCGCTATTGTTCACCGGTAGCCTTGAAGGTGGTTAAATGTGCCATGTCCGCTCTCCAACCAAGGGTGGCGACTGATTCCCCGCTGTCTGGGATGTCGTCGTCGGGATACCCAGGAACGTTGATCCATGACCTCGGCATACTGCAGCGAGCCTGATGGTGGGTAGCGGGGCCGACGTAAAGGTAGTGTAACCTCAAGTCGTGTACGCTCTGGCGGCCCATCGCCTGGGATGTCTATGCGGACATGGTTGATGCCATAGGGGGGGGGGGTCATCAACCATACTTTTCTAAGGACGTGCCAACACAATTCTGGAAGGCAATGTAGTAGCATAATGCCCCTACAGAGGCATTAGTTTAGATAAGAAGTGTCCGGAACGGGAGTTGAACCCGTACGCCTGTATATATATAGGCACTAGCACCTCAAGCTAGCGCGTCTACCATTCCGCCACCCGGACAGGTGCGTAATCGCAACGGAGACAATAATAGCATCTCAGACGATATTGCGCACTGGGCGGTTGAGGGAGCGTGTCGTCACGGGAGGGTCCTTTTCGGCGGCGGGCTGTAGCCTAACACCATGACTGCACCCCTCTTTCTGCTGGATCCCGACCACGATGACTCCCCGCTGGCCAGCGATGAGCTTCATACCGGCTGGCGCCTGACCCTGCCCGAGCACATCCGTCGCCATGCCCTGGGCTCCATGAGGCTGAAGAACGGGGACCAGCTGGATCTATCAGACGGAGACGGACTGCGCATCAGCGCCCTGGTCAGGGATGCTTCGACCGGCCTGGTGGAGGTCACCGCTGTAGGCCGCCAGGCGCCTCCCGAGAAGGAACTGATACTTGTTCAGGCCCTGGCCAAGGGCGGCAGGGACGAGCAGGCCATCGACATGGCTACCCAAATCGGAGTTGATCAGGTCATGCCCTGGCAGGCCGACCGATCCATAGCCAAATGGCGGCCCGGCCGCAACGATCGGCACTGGCAGGCCACATTGGATGCAGCAACTGAGCAGAGCCGGAGGGCCTACCGTCCTCGACTGCTGGACAAGGTGGACAGCCGGGGTCTTGCCTCCTGGTGCCGGAAGGCGACCGACCAGGGAGGTCTGGTGCTGGTACTGCACCAGGACGCCGACCTTGGATGGGATGCTGTCCGCAAGCGCGTAGACAAGCTTCCAGCGAGCTCGCCTGTTGCTGTGGTTGTGGGTCCGGAAGGAGGGATTGCCGATCAGGAGGTTCAGACCATGATGAGGGAGGGGGGCCTGGCAGTTCGGTTGGGCGGCAACATCCTCCGGGCAGCCCTGGCCGGACCTGTGGCCCTGACCCTGCTGGCGGACATGCTGGGTCGCTGGCAGTCCGAAGCCCCTGAGCCCAGCGCATGAAGTCGCGCGCAATATACATCCTCGCCCATAAGATGGAAACAACGAAAACAGCATTGTCAGCAAACAGTGGAGGAGTGGTCATGAGCGATGACGATCGACAGGAGGACTGCATTTTCTGCAGAATCGTGGCGGGGGAGGTTCCAAGCGAAAAGGTCTATGAGGATGAGACCGTCTACGCTTTCAAGGATGCCAACCCCAAGGCAGCCGTCCATGTTCTGATCGTTCCGCGTCACCACTACGCTTCCGTGGCCGAATTGGCCAAGGCCGATCCTCAAACTCTGGCCCACATCGTCCAGGTAGCGCAGCAGATCGCCGACCATGACTTCCACGGAGCCTACCGGCTGATTTTCAACACAGGGGAGGATGCCGGCCAGTCGGTCTTCCATGTCCACGCCCACGTCCTGACCGGACAGGTGCTGCCCGAGTGAGGCACGTGTTCACCATCGTCATCGTGCAGGAAGGGAATCCGTGGCGGTAACTACGCGAACCCTGGAGATTCCGAAGGGGATCGACCCGGTTCAGGTACTGGGGCCGGAAGATGCTGTCATTGACAGGATAGGGCGCGCCTTCCCGGCAGTGTCCATCCTGGTTCGTGGCAACCAGATCATGTTGCGGGCACAGGACCGGCAAGGAGACGTTCAGGCGGCTCAAATCCGGGACCTGCTGACCGAACTCATGCAGACAGCCGATCAGGTTCCTCTGGATGCCGATCAGGTGGGGCGAATACTGGACCATCGCCGCCTGGGGACCGCCGATGCAGACGATTACTCCCGTTCAGAAGACCAGAAAATTACAGACGGCAATACTGCGGACCAAACCTCTGCAGACTACAAAACTCAGGATCGCAATACCGCAAGCAGTACTTTTGTGGATAATGCTTCTGCAGACCGCAATTATCATGAGACAGCCATTACAGCGTCGCAGGGGGACAACGCCCTGGAAGGCATCGGCCAACCCCGCCAGGCAGCTCCTGCTGCTCTTCGTCGCCGCCCCCTGACCCAGGCCTCCAAGGGCCCAATTCGGCCCAAGACCGCCGGCCAGTCCGCCTACGTGGCCGCCATAGAAACACATACCATTACCTTTGGCATCGGTCCGGCCGGCACCGGCAAGACCTATCTGGCGGTGGCCAAGGCCGTTCAGGAATTCCGGGCCGGGAGTATCGGGCGCATCATTCTGACCAGGCCTGCCGTGGAGGCGGGGGAGAGCCTGGGCTTCCTCCCCGGCACCCTCAATGAGAAGGTCGACCCCTACCTGCGGCCCCTCTACGATGCACTGGCTGACATGCTGGGCACCTCAAGGCTCCACCGTCTTCTGGCCGATGAGACCATCGAGGTGGCCCCGTTGGCATACATGCGCGGGCGCACCCTGAACGATGCCTTTGTCATCCTGGACGAGGCGCAGAACACCACGCGCAGGCAGATGAAGATGTTCCTGACCCGCCTGGGCTTCAACACCAAGATGGTCATCACCGGCGACGTCACCCAGGTGGATTTGGGTGGGCCCGCATCTGGTCTTGCGACCATCGAACAGGTACTGCACGGCATTGATGATATCGCCTTCGTGCACCTGCAGGCGGCCGACGTGGTGCGCAATCGGCTGGTCGGGCAGATTGTCCGGGCCTATGATCGCGCCGATCGAGCCCACAGTCGGGGACGGGAGCAGGCATGAGCGTAGAAGTGACCAACGAGACCCAGTGGCTGATCGATGCCAAGACCTTCTCCGACCTGGGGGTATGGGTGCTGGACCAGATGCGGGTGAGTACCCAGTCCGACATGACCATCATCTTCAACGATCCCGAGCCCATGGCCGTGTTGCATGAGCGGTGGATGAATCTGGCCGGTCCAACCGATGTCATGAGCTTCCCCATGGATGAGCTGCGTCCCGGCGACGAGGACCATCGGCAGGAGGGCATCCTGGGCGACATCGTCATTTGCCCCTGGGTGGCGGCCCAGCAGGCTCTGGCTGCCGGCCATTCCACCATGGAGGAGATGCTGCTGCTGGCCATCCATGGCACTCTGCACCTGCTGGGATATGACCACGCCAGCAGGGAGCAGGAGGCGCAGATGTTCGGGCTGCAACGCCAGCTGCTTCTGACCTTCCTGGCCCTGCGCCAGGGACCCATTGCGGATGCTGCGCTTCCGGCCGGGGCCACCAATGCTCTGGAGATCTATGAGCGGTACGGCCGTGGTGCCCATCAGAGAGGCAAATCCCATGAATGAGCGGACCATAGCCGCCATGGTGGTCATGGCCTTGGCCATCATCGCCCTGGTCGTGCTCTCGCTTGCGCTGGCCGAGGCCCAGGGGGCGCTTAACCGAGTGACCCGATCCAGTCTCAACAATTTGATTTTGGGTCTGCAGACTGACCAGGAACTCAGCCAGTTCTCCAGGATGAAGCGAATTGACCGCATTCATCGGGCCCAGAGTCTGATCTCCCAGCGACAGGTGACGGGAAGTGCCTGTGCCTTTTTCCGCATCATCTGTGACATCCTGGTCGGCGTCCTGGTGGCCTGCATGGCTGCTCTTGGTGGCCTGCCCCTCTGGGAACAGTTGCTGTGCGGAGTGGTCATGGCCATCCTGGTGGCCGCCGTCTCCGTCACCCTGGGTCCTCGTGGGCGTTCCCGTCAGCCCATGGAAGCATTGCTCAAGCATGTGCGCCTGGTCGGGCTGGCCGTTCTTCTGACTCCCTTCAAGCGTCGGCGACAGGCTGAAGCCAGTGCCCGTAAAAACCATCGTGGCGATCTTTCCGACGACGAGGAGCTGGAGAAAATCCAGATTGAACAGGGTCGGGCCATGGTCGACCAGCTGGTGGAGGCCGGTGCCTTCGATCCTGAAATTTCCGAGATGCTGAAGAACGTGTTGACCCTGTCGACCACGCTGACCCGCGAGATCATGGTCCCTCGCACCGACATGATCTGCATCTCCAAGGATGCCAGCCTGGACTCAGCCCTGAAGCTCTTCTCCCGGTCTGGGTTCTCCCGCATTCCCGCCATTGGGGACGACGTGGATGACCTGGTCGGCATCGTCTATTTGAAGGACGTGGTCCGAGCCCTGGCCTTCAACCGCAAGGGCGACAGATCGGTCGCCTCCATCATCCGTCGACCTGTCCTGGTGCCTGAGTCCAAGCCGGTGGACGATCTCTTCCACTACATGCAACGTTCCCGCCACCACCTGGCCGTGGTTGTGGACGAGTATGGGGGCATCGCCGGCCTGGTCACCATTGAGGACGCCATCGAGCAGATTGTGGGCGAGCTGGAGGACGAGCATGACCGGGTCCAGCACGACGAGCCCAAGCAGATCGGCCCGCACACCTGGCAACTGCCGGTCCGCACGCCCATCGCCGACCTGGAGGAGCTCTACGAGATCACCATCGACGAGGACGACGTGGATACGGTCTATGGCCTGTTGACCAAGCTGCTGGGCTCCGTACCGGTCTCAGGTTCATCGGCGGTGACCCGGGGAATCAGGCTGACTGCGGGCGAAGCGGTCGGCCGCCGCAAGAAGATCGCCACCATTGAGGTCGAGCCGGCCAACGGATCCAGCATCGCCCTGGAGGACGGTGCCGAGCAGGAAGACGAACAGGCCGACAGGGACCAACCCGATCAGGACAGTCAGGAGAACTCATGACCAAGGAAGAACAGAGCGAGGCCAAGGCACCGGTCCACCGATCGGGATTCGTGGCAGTAGTGGGCCGACCCAATGTGGGCAAGTCCACGCTCATGAACGCCCTGGTGGGCAGGCCCATCGCCATCGCCTCCTCCCGGCCGGAGACCACCCGCAAGGCCATCCGGGGGATCATGACCCGTCCCGAAGCCCAGGTGGTCCTAGTTGATACCCCAGGCATTCACCGTCCGCGCACCCTGCTGGGCCAGCGGCTCAATGATGTGGTGGAAGCCTCCCTGTCGGACGTGGATGCCATTGCCTTTCTGCTGCCTGCCGACCAGGCCATCGGCCCTGGCGACCGTCGCATTCTCAGTCGGCTGCGGTCCGATTTCGCCCGCAAGGACAAGGACGGCAAGTGGGTCTGGCGAAAGCCCTTGATCGCCGTAGTGACCAAGATTGACCAGCTGAGCAAGGGGCAACTGGTGGACAAGCTCCTTGAGATTGGCGCCTTCGCCGACTTCTCCCAGATTGTTCCGGTCAGCGCCCTGAAGGCTGACAATGTGGACGAGGTGGCCCAGGTGTTGATGGATGCCATGCCAGAGGGCCCTCAGCTCTACCCGGATGACCAGCTGACCGAGGAGCGTCCCGAGGACATGATCGCCGAGCTGGTCCGCGGAGCCTACCTGGAGGAGCTCGACGACGAGCTGCCGCACTCCCTGGCTGTCCGTGTGGAGTCCATCGAGCCGGATCCGGAGGGCGGGCGCGACACTGTCCATATAGGTATCTACGTAGAGCGCGATTCGCAGAAGCCCATCGTCATCGGGCGGGGAGCCGAGCACCTGGTCCGGGTGAAGAAGAAGCTACGCACCGCCGTCAACCGGACCATGGGTCGTAAGGTCCGCTTGGATCTGCACGTCAAGGTGGCCCGCAACTGGCAGACCGACCCCAAGCAGCTGGAGCGCCTGGGGTTCTGATCGTGCTCAGCGGCGGGGTGCCGGGGTGCGCCTGGCTGTATACATCCGGGTGTTGAGCAGGTCGGCGTAGCGCTCGATGACCTTGGGCCGGATCACCTTCATGGATGGTGTCATCAGTCCGTTGTCCTGGGTGAACTCCTCGGGCAGGATGATGAACTTGCGCACCGATTCGGCCCGGGAGACGCCCTCGTTGGCCCGGTCCACATACTCCTGGACCTCGGCCCGGACCACGGCGTTCTGCGACGCCTCCTGCAGCGACATGTTCCGATCCAGTCCCTTGGAGGCCAGCCAGGGCCGTAAAGCGGTCTCATTCAGGGTGACCAGTGCTGAAATGAAGGGGCGCTTGTCGCCCAGAACCAGGGCCTGGGAGACGATCTCGGAACGCTCGATGACCTCCTCGATAGGCCTGGGTGAGACGTTCTTGCCTCCTGCTGTGATGATCAGGTCCTTCTTGCGCCCTGTCAGGAAGAGGAAGCCATCACGGGAGAGCCGTCCCAGATCGCCGGTGGCATACCAGCCGTCCTCGGTGAAGGAATCGCGAGTGGCCTCCTCATTCTTGTGGTAGCGGTGGAACACACAGACGCCCTTGATCTGCACCTCGCCGTCCGAGGCGATGCGGATGGTGAATCCCGGGAAGGGGATGCCCACCGAGCCTCTGTGGTAGGGGGTGCCCAGGGGGTTGAAGGCGCAGGGCGCGGTGGTCTCGGTCAGGCCGTAGCCCTCATAGACCGGAACATTGGATCCGCGGAAGAACCCCAGCAGCTCCGGGTCCAGGGGAGCGCCTCCTGAGACGATCCACTTGGCCCGTCCGCCCAGGACCTGGCGCAGGGAAGAATAAACCAGCGGGTCGTAGAAGGCTCGCCGCAAGGCGCTGCGCTTGGTCGGCCAGCCCTGGCGGGAGATGTCCTCCATGTAGGTGCGTGCCGCCCGTGCCGCTCCGTTGAAGATCCTGCCCTTGATGCCGTGCCCGGCCTTTTGGGAGGCGGCGTTGTAGACCTTCTCGAAGACCCTGGGTACGCCGATGATCACCGTGGGCTTGGACTCCTGCAGGTCGGACAGCAGGGTGGCCAGTCCGGAGGAGATGTAGACGTGCATGGTCCCGTAGACCACACCGTAGCTGATGGCCCGGGCGAAGGTATGGGCCTGGGGCAGGAAGAGCAGGATGGAGCCATCCGGATCGTGGGTCAGATTGGGGATGAAGGCGTTCAGGTTCCTGGCCAGCTGGCAGTAATGCTCATGGGTCATCTCCACGCCCTTGGGCGCTGCAGTGGAACCGGAGGTGTAGACGATGGAGCAGAGGTCGGTCTTACGGATGGAGTTGATCCGCTCGTCGAGTTCGGCGTCGCTGACCGACTCCCCATAGGCCTGCAACTCCTGCAGGGCACCGGACTCCAGGCATGCAATCCGCTCCAGAGTGGGGCACTCCTTGTCGGCCCCCTCGGCCTTGGCCCGCATCTCGGCGGTCTGCACCACCAGCAGCCTGGCGTCGGAGTTGTTGACGATGAATCGGATCTGTTCGGCCGAATCGGTGTCGTAGATGGTGGCGATGACCCCGCCGATGGACAGGACCGCGGCATCCACGATGTCCCACTCGTAGCTGGTCCTGCACATGAAGGCCACGGCATCGCCCTTCTTCAGCCCGTAGTGCAAAAAGCCCTTGGCGGTGGTCCTGATGTCGTGCAGGATCTCTCGGCCGGTACGGTAGGTCCAGCTGCCGTTCTCTGCAAAGTGCAGAACCGGCTGGTCGGGGGTGCGGCGGGCCCGGTCGGCGTAGATGTCGTAGACGGTCATGTCGTCAGGAACCGGACCCATGCCGGCGGTGGTGGCCGAAAGCAGTCCCGAGGCCGGATCCATGCGCGTGGTGGTGGCGTAGTCAGCTGACCAGAAATGCGTATTGGGCAGGGCGAGGGCTTCCTTGGCGGCACCTGATGGATCCGCGGCCTCCTCGCCAGTCGGTCCCTCCCCATGACCCACCTGGTGTGCCACAAAAGATTTGACCGATGCTAGTAACGACACGTTGTCTCCTTCAATAATCGCGGGATATGTCCAGAATAGCCGCCCACTTGGAGAAGGGCGGGCCCGGTGCTAGAGTAGGCACGTTGCTTTGGCGAGGGAGACCGCACGGCCTCCGTTATCGACTCGGCTGGATCATCGGCGGCCTTTCCTTTGGCGGTCCGGAATCCGACGCGGCGATGCGCCAGGACCGGCCCAGGTCGGTCTTGAGGAACCACTCAAGGAAGGAAGCCAACATGGCTAACACAATTAAGCTCGAGGGCGAAGTCCGCGACCAATTCGGCAAGGGAGCGGCACGCCGCATGCGCGTGGCCCAGCAGATTCCAGCCACCATCTACGCCGGCGGCGCTCAGCCCGACTACATCAAGCTGCCCATGCGCGAGACCACGCTGGCCCTGCGCCGCGCCAACGCCCTCTTCTCCATCAGTTTCGGCGGGCAGACCAAGACAGCCGTGGTCAAGGACGTGCAGCGCAACCCGGTCAAGCGCCAGGTGGAGCACATCGACTTCTATGAGGTCCGCGCCGGCGAGAAGGTCACCGTGGAGGTGCCCGTCTTTGTCAGCGGCGAGACCAAGGGCGCTGCCGTGGCCCTGATCGACACCCAGAACCTGCAGGTTCGGGCCGACGTGTCCAACCTGCCCGAGCGTATCGACATCAGCGTGGAGGGCCTGTCCGAGGGTGACAAGATCCTGGCCAAGGATATCAAGCTGCCAGAAGGCTCCGAGCTGATCATCGACGACATGGAGGACTCCATCGTCTCCGTTGAGATCCCCAAGGAGGAAAGCCTGGAGACCCCCACCGAGGCGACCGAACAGGCTGATGCAGAAGCTGCTCCGGAGGCAGACGCCCAGGGCGAGTGAGCCCAGAGACTGGCTGTACAAGGCCGTGGAATCTCACGATCCTGCGGCCTTTTTGTCTAAGACGGTCACAATGCGAAATGCGCCGGACAGGTCAAGGCCTGCCTATGCGATAGTTCGGATACCGGGCATCGCCACAAGCATCGCACCCGAGCAACCGAATACAGTAGCAAGAAGAAGTGGTAGATAATGGCAGAGCAATCACATCATGACCCGAAGGCACTCAATGAGTTGGCGGACGCTTTCAAGGTCATTCCCAACGATCATCCCGCCTCTGACGAGCAGCGTGCCCAGCTGATTGACAAGCCCGCTTTCGGCCAGCTCTTCTCAGACAACATGACCCACATGGGATGGACTTCGGAAGGTGGCTGGAAGGATCGCAGGGTTGAGCCCTACGGACCGATCAACCTGGATCCGGGGGCCTCGGTGCTTCACTACGCCCAGGAGGCCTTCGAGGGACTCAAGGCCTACTACCACGACGACGGCTCCATCTGGCTCTTCCGACCTGATGCCAACGCCCAGCGTTTCTACAACTCAGCAAAGCGTCTGGCCCTGCCCCCGCTCGAGCCCGATGACTTCCTGGGATCGGTCGCTGCCCTGGTCCGCCGTGACGCGGCCTGGGTACCGAAGCGGCGCGAGTACACGCTCTACATGCGCCCCTATATGTTCGCCTCCGAACCGTTCCTGGGTGTGCGCGCCCCGCATGCAGTGGACTATTGCGTCATCGCCTCGCCTTCGGGACCCTACTTCGCCGGCGGCGTCAAGCCGGTCAGTATCTGGGTGGAGGACAAGTGGTTCCGCACCGGTCCCGGCGGTACCGGTTTCGCCAAGTGCGGCGGCAACTATGCGGCCTCCCTGCTGGGGGAGAACCGCGGTGCCGAGCACGGCTGCGAGCAGGTCTGCTTCGTCGACGCTGCCACAAAGACCTACCTGGAGGAGCTGGGCGGCATGAACATGTTCACCGTGCACAAGGACGGACACCTGGAGACCCCCAGCCTGACCGGAACCATTCTGCCCGGCGTCACCCGCAACTCCCTGATCGCCCTGGCCCAGGATCATGGTCGTGACGTGGTCGAGACCATGATTCGTCTGGACACCCTGCTGGACGACATCCGCTCCGGCGAGGTCACCGAGGTGTTCGCCTGCGGAACTGCTGCCATCATCACCCCCATCGGACGCTTCAAGTCCGAGAACTTCGACGTCCAGGTGGCCGACGGTGGCTCAGGCAAGGTCACCATGGATCTGCGCAACGAGCTCCTGGGCATCCAGCTGGGTGAGATCGAGGATCCGCACGACTGGATGTGGAAGGTCTGCTGAGCGCTGACTCCTTCCAGCCTGACAGATCTTGAAAGGAAGGCGGCTTCGGGGCGACACTTCGCCCTGGGCCGCCTTCCCTCATATTTGTGGCCTTGCACACATCTCCGGCCTGTTCTGTTGGGTGTTTGGCTAATCTATAGACAGACTTGAGTGAGAGACTATTCCGGGAGGAGAAGCGCGGGATGAAGACGGCCTTGGAGGGGAACCTGATCTTCATGGTCATCGAGTACCTGGGCATCTTGAGCTGCGGGCTTTCGGGCGGTCTGGCTGCAGTGCGCAAGGGCTACGACATCATCGCTATCCTGCTGGTCTCCTGGATTAGCGCTCTGGGCGGCGGGGTGGTCCGTGACGTCCTCCTGGGTCAGGTGCCGCCCAGTGGTATAACCGACAAGGGCTCGGTCATCGTCACCCTGGCTTCCGGCCTGGTGGTGGCTGTCGCCCATCCCGAAATCAGCCGTATGACCTGGTCCATGCTGGTCACCGATGCCATGGCCCTTGGATCCTTCGCCGTCAACGGGACCGCCAAGGCTTTGATGTGCGGAACCGGCGGTATGACGGCCATCTTCATGGGCATGGCCACGGCCCTGGTCGGCGGACTTCTGCGAGACATCCTGCTTAACCAGGTGCCGGCGGTCATTCAGGACCAGCACTGGTACGCGTTGCCTTCCCTGATTGGCTGTCTACTGACCCTGGCCTCCACGCGCGCCCAGCAGCATGGGCTCTATCCGGCCCGGGTCGATATGGCCCTGGACCTGGCCATCGTGGCCCTGGTGGTCGTCTTGCGCATCATCTCGGTGAAATTCGACATCCTGGTGCCTGGAGCAGTGGACCGGCACTAGGCCCGGCTGCCGCTCAATGATGCCCAGCTGGCTAGGGCTATCCGTCACCTGATGCGTGGCCGGTCGAACATCAGTGTCACCATCAAGCACACCGACGAGGATCCGGATACCAAAAAGGGCCGGTGACCCAAGCGCTTGGATCACCGGCCCCCATAGGGCACCCGGTTCAGAGGGCGTTGACGGCGTTGGCCAGACCGGACTTGCGGTTGGCGGCCTGGTTGCGGTGAATCACACCCTTGCCGGCGGCCTTGTCCAGACGGCGGGCGGCCACCTGGTAGGCAGCCTGAGCGGCCTCCTTGTCACCGGCATCCACGGCCTTGCGCACGGAACGCACGGAGGTCTTGATTGCGCTCTTGACCTCCTTGTTGCGCAGGTGTGCCTTTTCGTTGGTGATGACCCGCTTCTTCTGCGACTTGATGTTTGCCAATGTTGCTCCAAACGATGAATGTATCTGTACAGACAACCCACCATAGTAGCACCCGACCGGGAGAAGAATCCGCCAGAGGCGGGCGCTTCGGCCCAGGGCATCGTCTAGAATCGTTAGACCAGACGTACGTGAGGAGAGCAGACCGGTGCAGGAAGCCAAGAACCAACCAGGATTCACCGACCAATCGCTGATCCGCAACTTCTGCATCATCGCCCATATCGATCACGGCAAATCCACGGTGGCCGATCGGATCCTGCAGCTGAGCGGGATCGTGCCCAAGCGCGAGATGCACGACCGGTTCCTGGACAGGATGGACATCGAGCAGGAGCGCGGCATCACCATCAAGTCCCAGGCCGTTCGCCTGCCCTGGGTCAAGGACGGCATCGAATACACCCTGGGCATGATTGACACCCCCGGTCATGTGGACTTCACCTACGAGGTCTCCCGGGCCCTGGAGGCCTGCGAGGGCGCGGTCCTACTGGTGGACGCCACCCAGGGCATCGAGGCGCAGACCCTCTCCAACCTGTATATGGCCCTGGAGGACGACCTGACCATCATCCCCGTGCTCAACAAGATCGACCTGCCCTCGGCCGAGCCGGACAAGCACGCCGAGGAGATCGCAAACCTGATCGGCTGCTCCACGGACGAGGTGCTGAGGGTATCGGGCAAGACCGGCCAGGGGGTCCGCGAGTTGGTGGACCGTATCGTGGACCAGGTACCGGCCCCCAAGGGGGATCCCAAGGCCCCGGCCCGGGCCCTGATCTTCGATTCGGTCTATGACTCCTATCGGGGAATAGTCACCTACATCAGGATGGTGGACGGCGAGCTCAAGGACCGCCAGAAGATCCGCATGATGGGCCGGGGGACCGTGCACGACCCCATCGAGCTGGGCGTGATCAGCCCGGACATGACACCCACCAAGGCCCTGGGTGCCGGTGAGGTCGGCTACGTGATCACCGGCGTCAAGGACGTCAGCCAGTCCAAGGTGGGAGACACGGTCACCACCGAGGCCAATCCCGCCAAGGAACCCCTGCCCGGCTACCAGGATCCCCAGCCCATGGTCTATTCCGGGCTCTTCCCCATCGATAACGCCCAGTTCCCCGAGCTGCGTGACGCCCTGGACAAGCTCAAGCTCAACGATGCCGCCCTGGTTTATGAACCGGAGACCTCGGTGGCCCTGGGCTTCGGCTTCCGCTGTGGATTCCTGGGACTGCTGCACATGGAGATCGTCACAGAACGCCTGAGCAGGGAGTTCGGCATGGATCTGATTGCCACAGCCCCCAACGTCACCTACCAGGTGACCATGGAGGACGGCAGCGAGCACACGGTGACCAACCCCAGCGAGTTCCCCGACGGCAAGGTTCGTCAGATTCTGGAGCCGGTGGTCAGTGCCGACATCATCACCCCCAAGGAGTTCATCGGGCCGGTCATGGAGCTCTGCCAGGACCATCGTGGGCAGATGGGGACCATGGAGTACCTGAGTCCCGAGCGCGTAGAGATGCACTACAGGATGCCCCTGGCCGAGATCGTCTTCGACTTCTTCGACCAGCTGAAGAGCCGGACCAAGGGATACGCCAGCTTGGACTACCAGCCCGACGGCACCCAGTCCGCTGACCTGGTCAAGGTGGACATCCTCATCCAGGGGGAGAAGATCGACGCCTTCTCGGCCATCGTCCACAAGGACAAGGCCTACGCCTACGGGGTGATGATGACCAAGAAGCTGCGCAAGCTGATTCCGCGCCAGCAGTTCGAGATTCCTATCCAGGCGGCAATAGGGTCGCGAATCATCGCCCGGGAGACCATCAGTGCCCTGCGCAAGGACGTGCTGGCCAAGTGCTACGGAGGCGACATCACCCGCAAGCGCAAGCTGCTGGAGAAGCAGAAGGCGGGCAAGAAGCGCATGAAGATGCTGGGACATGTCGAAGTACCTCAGGAGGCCTTCATCGCCGCCCTGAGTACAGGCCAGGCCCAGGACCGGGACACCAAGGACAAGATCCGGGCCGCCGCCAAGAAGGAGGGCTGAACGGGTGGGATCCTACCAGGTCTACATCCATGTGCCCTTCTGCATGCGCCGCTGCGGCTACTGCGACTTCAACACCTACACTGCCCGGGACCTGGGCGGGGGCGCCAGCCGGGAGCACTACGCCGACCTGGCCATCCAGGAGATGCGCATGGTCCGGGACTGGCAGACCTCCAGAAGCCTGATAGAGCCTCCCGTGTCGACCATCTTCTTCGGCGGAGGTACCCCGACCATTCTGCCTGCCCAGGATCTGGTGCGCATGGTCGAGGCTGTAGCCGACCTCTGGGGTCTGTCCCCAGGGGCCGAGATCACCACCGAGGCCAATCCCGACACCGTGGATCGGGCCTACCTGGAGCAGCTGCTCAGGGGTGGCATCAACCGGGTCTCCTTCGGCATGCAGTCAGCGGTGCCCAGCGTCCTGGCCACCCTGGACCGCACCCATACCCCGGCCAATGTGACCACTGATGTGGCCGCCGCTGAAGATTTGGGGCTCAGGGCCAGCGTGGATCTGATCTACGGGACGCCGGGGGAGCGGCTTGAGGATTGGCGGACCAGCCTGCAGGCGGCCCTGGACCTGGGTGTGGACCATGTCTCTGCCTACGCCCTGACCCTGGAACCCACCACCACGATGGGCCGTGCCGTGCGCCGGGGCCAGCTGCCCGCCCCCGATGACGATGACGAAGCCACCAAGTACGAGATGGCCGATGACATGCTCTCCCAGGCGGGCCTCTACTGGTACGAGATCTCCAACTGGGCCCGTCCCGGCCAGGAGAGCCGCCACAACCTGGGCTACTGGCACAACGTGGACTGGGCTGGCATCGGGCCCGGGGCCCACTCCCACTATCGTGCTCTGGATGGCCAGAACACGGGCATGGCGCCGGTGGACCAAGCCCGGGAACAGGAACCTATGCCGTCCGTCTCGCCCGGGTTCAGGGCCACCGGAAAAGCAGCAACGGAAGAGGCCGATCCTGGGGCACGCTGGTGGCTTTCGCCGGAGCCCGGCCTGGGGGAGCGACGTGCCCGGGCCATCCGCTCCTGGGACATCGCCCACCCCAGGGACTGGGCAGCCGCCATGGATGACGGACGTGTGCCCTGGCAGGATGCCGAGCTCCTGGGCTGGAGGCAGGACCTTGAGGAGACGGTCATGCTGGCCCTGCGCCTGCCTGAAGGCCTGGGACTGGATCGGCTGACCAGGCTGGCGGGTCGTCCGGTGGACCCGAAGATCCTTAAGGATCTGGTCGACCAGGGCCTCCTGCTGCCCGTGGGTGACAGAATCCAGGTGACCCGGCGGGGCCGCCTGCTCAACGATCTGGTCATCGATCAGGTCCTGGAGGCGGTAGGAATTCGTTAGACACTGCGGAACGTTACACGGATGTCACCTGTGGATGCATTATTCTGTTGATTCACTATTGACAAGGCTCTTCAAGGGCGGAGCATGCCGGCCCCGCCCCCGTCCACGAATGAGGTGATTGCGGTGTCATTCACGGCCCCTCTCGATCTGCATGTCCACGGCCCTCAAGGGCTCTATGACCCTGATACGGAACATGATGCCTGCGGTTTCGGCATGGTGGCCACCCTCAACCGACGGGATGAAAGGCTGATCGTCGAGCAGGGCATCCGTGTCCTGGTCAACCTGGACCACCGAGGAGCCGTGGGAGCCGAGCCCAACACCGGCGATGGGGCCGGCATCATGCTTTCCATGCCTGACGAGTTCATGCGCACCCGCGTCTACCGGAATCTGCCCGAAGCCGGTCATTATCTGGCGGGCATGGCCTTCCTGGACAGGGACCCGGCTCAGGCTGCCAGCCAGGAGGAGGCCATAGCATCGATTGCCGGTCAGGAGGGGCTGCGAGTCCTGGCCTGGCGGTCAGTGCCCACCAATCCTGACGGACTGGGTCTGCAGGCTCTGGCCTCCATGCCCCGCTTCCTCATGCCCATCATGTGTGACGCCGGGCATCAAGGCCGCGGAGGCCTGGAGCTGGAGCGGCTGGGCTACCGGGTCCGCAAGCGGGCCGAGCACGAGCTGGGCGTCTACTTTGCCTCCCTGTCCTGCCGGACCATCACCTACAAGGGCATGCTGACCACCAAGCAGCTGCAAGGCTTCTTCCCGGACCTGAGCGATCCGGCCATGAAGGCCCGTCTGGCCATCGTCCACTCCCGCTTCTCCACCAACACCTTCCCCTCCTGGCCTCTGGCCCAGCCTTTCCGGATGATCGCCCACAACGGGGAGATCAACACCATCCAGGGCAACCGCAACTGGATGTCAGCAAGGGAGGGGATGCTGAGCTCGGAGCTGCTGGGCGACATGGCCCCGCTGCTGCCGGTCAACACCCCTGGAGCCTCGGACTCGGGCACCTTCGACGAGACTCTGGAGTTGCTTCACCTGGCAGGACGGTCCCTGCCCCACGCCGTCTCCATGATGATGCCTCCCGCCTGGCAGCAGGACCCGGACATGGACCCGGACCTGAAGGCCTTCTACGAGTACAACGACACCCTGATCGAGCCCTGGGACGGCCCTGCGGCCATCGTCTTCACCGACGGAACCCTGGTGGGTGCCCAGCTGGACCGCAATGGCCTGCGTCCTGGCCGCTGGCAGCTGACCGACGACGGCCACCTGGTCCTGGCTTCGGAGGCCGGCGTCCTTGAGGACACGCCCCAGGAATCCATCGTCGCCAAGGGCAGGCTGGAGCCGGGACGCATGTTCCTGGCCGATACCAAAGAGGGCCGGATAGTGCCCGACAGCGAGATCAAGCACCAGCTGGCCAGCCTGCATCCCTACAGGAAGTGGGTTTCCGAGCGCACCGTCCGCCTGGACGATCTGCCCGAGCGCGAGCATGTCAACTACTCGCGCATCTCGGTCCACCGCCGGCAGCAGGCCTTCGGCTACACCCGGGAGGACCTGACCATGCTGCTGGGCCCCATGGCCGAGACCGGCAGCGAGCCCATCGGGTCCATGGGCAATGACGCGCCCATCGCCGTGCTCTCACGCCGGTCCCGCATGCTCTTCGACTACTTCACGCAGAAGTTCGCCCAGGTCACCAACCCGCCCCTGGACTGGGAGCGTGAGGAACTGGTGACCAGCATCGCCTCGGCCATCGGGCCCGAGCCCAACCTTCTGGAGGACACCCCCGAGCACGCCTGGAAGATCCACATCGACCTGCCAGTGGTGGACTCCGTCCAGATGGCCCAGATCAAGCGTCTGGACCGGGCGCCCGTCCTGGAAGGGCGCTTCCGCCCCCGTCTGATCCGCGGCCTATATCAGGTGGCCGGAGGTGGCAAGGCCCTTGAGGAGCGTCTGGAAGCCATCGAAAGGGAGGTGGATCAGGCCATCGAGGAGGGCTGCAACGTGCTTGTCCTCTCCGACCGCGATTCCAACCACATCTGGGGACCCATTCCCTCCCTGCTGCTGACCGGGGCCGTACAGCACCATCTGCTCCGTCAGCACACCCGCACCCAGGTCTCCCTGGCTGTGGAGGCCGGCGATGTTCGTGAGGTCCACCATGTGGCCCTGCTGATCGCCTACGGCGCAGCCTGCGTCAACCCCTACCTGGCTTTGGAGTCAGTGGAGAATCTGGCCAACAGCGGGGACCTGCACGTGGATGCCAAAAAGGCCTCAAACAACCTGGTCCGGGCTCTGAGCACCGGGGTCCTCAAAATCATGAGCAAGATGGGCGTGAGCACCATCATGTCCTACCGCGGCTCCCAGCTCTTCGAGGCCGTAGGGCTGAGTCAGGAGGTCATCGACCGCTGGTTCACCGGCACCACCTCCCTGGTGGGCGGCATAGGACTGGATGAGATCGCCGCCGAGGTGGCCCAGCGCCATCGGGTGGCCTATCCCATTGAGTGGACCGCAGGATCCGGGCATGATCTGGAGACAGGCGGCAACTACCATTGGCGGCGCACTGGTGAGGATCACCTGAACGACCCGGAGTCCATCTTCCTGCTCCAGCAGTCCACCAAGCGAGGGGACTATGGGCTTTTCCGTGCCTACACGGACCATGTGAACGCGGCGGCCAAGCAGGGCATGACCCTCCGTGGCCTCATGGAGCTCCACTCCGACAGGGCGCCCATACCGCTGGACCAGGTGGAGGCCGCCGAGTCCATCGTCACCCGCTTCTCCACTGGAGCCATGAGCTACGGGTCCATCTCCCAGGAGGCCCATGAGACCATGGCTCTGGCCATGAATCGGCTGGGAGCCAGGTCCAACTCCGGTGAGGGGGGCGAGTCCCCGGACCGAATTGCGGACCCGGCCCGGACCAGCCGCATCAAGCAGGTGGCCTCCGCCCGGTTCGGGGTCACCAGCGACTACCTGGTTTCGGCCACTGATCTGCAGATCAAGCTGGCCCAGGGAGCCAAGCCAGGGGAGGGCGGCCACCTTCCCGGCGCCAAGGTCCCACCCTGGATCGCCCAGGTCAGGCGCTCCACACCCGGGGTCGAGCTCATCTCGCCTCCGCCCCACCACGACATCTACTCCATTGAGGACCTCAAGCAGCTCATCCACGACCTGAAGATGGCCAACCCCCGAGCCCGCATCCACGTCAAGCTGGTCTCCGAGCACGGGGTGGGAACAGTGGCCGCGGGCGTGGCCAAGTGCCATGCCGATGTGGTCCTCATCTCCGGCCAGGACGGAGGCACGGGAGCAGCCCCGCTCAACGCCATCAAGCACGCGGGCACCCCCTGGGAACTGGGCCTGGCCGAGACCCAGCAGACCCTGGTCATGAACGATCTGCGCTCGCGGATTGTGGTCCAGTGCGACGGGGAGCTCAAGACCGGCCGCGACGTGGTCATAGCCGCCCTGCTGGGGGCCGAGGAGTTCGGCTTCGCCACCACAGCCTTGCAGGTGGAGGGCTGCGTCATGATGCGGGCCTGCCACAAGAACACCTGTCCCCAGGGCATAGCCACCCAGGATCCGGAGCTGCGCTCGCGCTTTACCGGTCGGCCCGAGGATCTGATCAACTTCTTCATGTTCATGGCCCGCCAGGTGCGGGAGATCCTGGCCTCCCTGGGCTTCGCCAGTCTGGAGGAAGCGGTCGGCCACGTGGAGTGCCTGCGCCGGGACCCCTCTGTGCAGACCTGGAAGAGCCAGGGTATCGACTTGGATGCCATCCTGCGCAAGCCGGGCCCTACCCCCGGCACTGTGCTTCACCACACCCAGGCCCAGGACCACGAATTGGACAAGTCCCTGGATGTGGACCTGATCAACCAGGCCGTCGATGCCCTGGACGAGGGCCGGCCGGTGGCTATCAAGACAACCGTGCGCAACGTCAACCGGAGCGTGGGCACCATGCTGGGCTACAGAATCACCCGGAAATACGGAGCCTCCGGCCTGCCGCAGAACACCGTGGACATCACGCTGACGGGCTCTGCAGGACAGTCCTTGGGCGCCTTCATCCCCAGGGGCGAGACCATCCGGGTGATCGGCGAGGCCAACGACTATGCAGGCAAGGGCCTGTCTGGCGGCCGTCTGGTCCTCCACGCCGCCAAAGGCGTTCGATTCGACCCGCACCGGACCGTCATCTGCGGCAACGTGGCAGGATTCGGAGCCACCTCAGGCGACATGTTCGTGGCTGGACGGGCCGGGGAGCGCTTTGCCGTGCGTAACGGTGGCGGCCGCTTCGTGGTCGAGGGCCTGGGCGACCACGGTTGTGAGTACATGACCGGCGGTCTGGTGGTGGTTCTGGGTTCCACAGGACGCAACTTCGGCGCCGGCTTCTCGGGAGGGGATGTCTACCTGCTGGACATGGATGTCTCCCGGCTCAATCCTGAAGCCTGGAATGACGGCTCCCTGCTGGCCCTGGAGCCCGACCAGGACCAGGCGGCCATGCTCAAGGAACTGATAGCCGAGCATGTCCGGTTGACCGGGTCAAGGACTGCGGCCGCCCTGTTGGAGGATTGGCCAAGAGCAGTGGCCAGGTTCACTCATCTGGTTCCCCGTCGTTATCTGGCCATGAAAAAGGCCATGGAAGAGGCCGAACGCGAGCAGGTGGACTTCAACGCGCCCGGTGTCTGGGACGCCACCTACGCCCAGGTCATGGAAGGAGCGCACTGATATGGTCGATCCCAAAGGATTCCTCAAGGTACGTACCCGGCACGAGCTGGCAGAGCGCCCGGTCGCTGAGCGTCTCAAGGACTGGCGGGATGTACACCAGACCACAGGCCCCGGGCCCTGGACCGCCGAGCAGGCCGCCCGCTGCATGGACTGCGGCACCCCCTTCTGCATGACCGGCTGCCCCCTGGGCAACCTGATCCCCGAGTTCAACGACCTGCTGTCACGGGGCCGCTGGGAGGAGGCCTACGAACGGCTGAGCCTGACCAACAACTTCCCGGAGTTCACCGGACGGATCTGCCCGGCTCCCTGTGAGTCCTCCTGCGTGCTCTCCATCCACCAGCCGGCCACCACCATCAAGCTGGACGAGCAGACCATCATCGACCAGGCCTGGTCCCTGGGTCTGGTCAAGCCCCGGCCTCCGCAGCGGCTGACCGACATGACCGTGGCCGTGGTCGGGTCCGGTCCCGCAGGGCTGGCATGCGCCCAGCAGCTGACCCGGGCAGGGCACACGGTGGTGGTCTACGAGCGCGCCGACGCCATAGGCGGCCTCCTGCGTTACGGCATTCCTGCCTTCAAGTTGGAGAAGTCCTTGTTGGACCGTCGACTGGAGCAGATGGAGGCCGAAGGGACCCGATTCCGCACCGGTATTGAGGTGGGCCGAGACCTGACCTGGGACCAGTTGCGGGCCCGCTATGACGCCCTGGTGGTGGCCATCGGTTCCACCGAGCCCCGCCGGGTGGACCTGCCCGGCCGGGATTTGCAGGGCATCCACTACGCCATGGACTTCCTGCCCGATCCCACACGTAAACTCATGGGCCGCGAGCCCATCAACAACATCGACGCGGCCGGCAAGGACGTCATCATCATCGGCGGCGGCGACACCGGGTCGGACTGCCTGGGCACGGCCCTGCGAGAGGGTGCCAAGTCGGTCACCGTTCTGCAGATCCGTCCCAAGGAGCCCTCTTCCAGGCCCGATAACCGGCCCTGGCCGACCTACGCCCGGCTCTACAATCCCACCTCCTCCATGGAGGAGGGTGGACACTACGAGTACGCGGTGGACAGTCTTGAGTACCTGGGCGACGGTTCCGATGAGCGGATCAACCTGGACCAGACCAGTGCCCCCACCGGCTTCGACCGGGATCACGAGGGACGGGTGCGCGGCGTTCGCGTGGTTGATGTCAGCCGGGACGACCAGGACCGAATCATTCCACATCCTGACACCGAACGGGTCCTGCCCGCCGACCTGGTACTGATCAGCATTGGCTTCGCCCACCCGGAGACGGCCACCCTGACCGGACAGACCGGCGTAGGACTGGACCCTCGCGGCAACGTGGCCCGGGATGCCGACTATGCCACTGACCGCGATGGCATCTTCGTCTGTGGCGATGCCGGACGTGGCCAGTCCCTGGTGGTCTGGGCGCTGGCCGAGGGCCGTTCCTGCGCTGCGGCCGTGGACCGGTATCTGACCGGCGCTACCGAACTGCCTGCCCCCATCCGAGCCGATGAGCGAGCCATGACCCTGCCTGCGGCCGACCGGCGCCCACGCTAATATGAAAAGGAATGGTGCCGATCGAAGGGATGGAGGCAGTGGGATATGACCAACCGCGCTGAACGTAGGGCGCAGGCCAAGCGGAGCCGCCGTGGCGGCAGCGACGACCGGAGGATGACGGCCAAGGGCAGGGCCGGAGTGATGGACGAACGGGCCTTGCAGGAGCGGTCCCGTCGGCTGGAGGCTGGCCAGGGCGCCGAGTGGAAGCCCACCGGGCACACCGATGAGCTGGTGCAGAAGGATTCCGTGGACCCCAATGACCGCAACCCCCGTCTGCTGAAGGCTCCCAGCGGCGTGCGCCAGTGGCTGCGAATCCTGGTCTGGGCCCTGATCATCTGCTCCGGCCTGGCCTTCCTGGTCTGCATGTGGCTGCCACACGTTCCCATCTGGGCCACCATCGCCATCGCGGCGGTCTTCTGCCTGGGCGTACTGGGGCTCTTCCTGGTCGGCGGCAACCGGGACAATCCCCGTCTGGACTCTTACGGAACGGCCCTGTGACCATGACGGAAAACGCGGCAGAAAAACAGGCCGTGCTCATGCAGCATGTGGGATTCCGCCGTCAGGGCCGGGTCATTCTTGACGATGTCAATCTTGAGGTGGGCCGCGGGCAGAAGTGGGTGCTCTTCGGGCCTAACGGCGTGGGCAAATCCACCCTGGTGGCCATGATGAGCACCCGAGGCTTCCCCAGCACCGGCAGCGTGGAGATCCTGGGTAACCGGCTGGGCAAGGTGAACGTCTTCTCCTACCGGCATCGGATTGGTCTGGCCTCGGCAGGTCTGGCCAAGACCATCAGCCCCCAGGAGGATCCCTATGACGTGGTGCTGACCGCCTTCAGCGACACCACCGGCCGCTGGAGGGAGACCTTCACGCCCGAGCAGGAGGAGGCCACCCTGGCCCTGATGGACCGGTTCGGTATCGCCTACCTCAAGGGCAAGCGCATGTACCGGCTCTCTGAGGGGGAGCGCGGCCGGGTGCTGATATGCCGGGCGCTGATGGCCAATCCCGACCTGCTCATCCTGGACGAGCCGACCACCGGGCTGGACCTGGGCGGCCGGGAGCTGGTCCTCAGGGCCTTGAGCGACATCGGCCGGGAGGACAGGGACCGCACGGTCATCCTGGTCACCCACAGGCTTGAGGAGATTCCTTTGGGCTTCGATCGGATAGCCATGATGGGTCGGCGTCCTGCCGACACTGCGGACACCGGCGACCCGGATCCGGGCACCATCGTCTACCAGGGCCCTTTGGAGGGCGGGCTGACCGGTCCACGTCTGAGCGAGCTCTTCGGTCTGGACCTGACCGTGGTTCACCGCGACGGACGCTGGGGTGCCTTCGCCCTCTGAACTTCACTGCCTGCGGACCCGTTCTGACACGCCCGTATCAGCTCAAGGAATAGCAAATTCGTTGGCCAAGGCACGGGTATAGACTGTGGTGGTTTGTCTGCCCGGGGACCGGGGCAGACCTATATGCGTGAAGGATGTTGACGTGATCAAGATATGGACCCGCTACCTGCGGCCTTACTGGCTCCAGGTGGCCGTTCTGGTGCTCTTTCAGGTGGCGCAGACGGCCTTGAACCTCTACCTGCCCAACCTGCAGGCGGACATCATCGACAAGGGCGTGGCCGTGGGCGACCAGGATGCCATCTACAGGATCGGCTGGGAGATGATGGGCATCACAGCCATCCAAATCGTGGCCAACGTGGTAGCCGTCTACTGCGCCACCCGGCTGGCCATGAGGATGGGCTACGAGCTGCGCAGGGATTTGTTCGCCTCGGTGGAGGGCTTCAGCCTCAACGAGATCGAGCGCTTCTCGGCCGGTTCCCTGATCACACGCACCACCAACGACGTCCAGCAGATGCAGATGACCACCATGCAGACCCTGATGATCATCCTGCAGGCCCCGGTCATGCTGATCGGCGGGCTGGTTCTGGCCCTACGCCAGGACGGCCCTCTGACCTGGTCCCTGGCGGTCATTGTCCCCCTGATCCTCTTGGTGGCCCTGGTGCTCATGGGCAGGATGGGACCCCTGTTCACCCGCCTGCAGAACATGCTGGACTCGGTCAACCGTCTGGTCCGCGAACAGATTTCCGGCGTGAGGGTCATCCGCGCCTTCGTCCGAGAGAAGACCGAGGCAGCCCGCTTCGACAAGGCCAACCGCGACGTCTACGGCGTCCTGATCTCCACCGGTAGGCTGATGAGCATGATGGTGCCGCTCATGTGGTTCCTGCTGAACATGTCCAACGTGGCCATCATGTGGTTCGGCGGCCGCCGCATCGACTCCGGTGCCATGCAGATCGGCGCCCTGCAGGCTTTCATCCAGTACCTGATGATCATCCTGTCAGGCCTGATGATGGCCGCCATGATGTCGGTCATGCTGCCCAGGGCCGCTGTGGCCGCCCGAAGGATCAACGAGGTCCTGGAGGCCACCAGCGAAATCGCAGCTCCCGAGCATCCCTACCGCAACGAGCACCCCCAGGGATTGCTGGAGTTCAAGCACGTGGATTTCAGCTACCCGGGTGCCCAGGATCCGGTCCTTTCGGATATCTCCTTCACCGCCCGGCCGGGCACCACGACGGCCATCATCGGGGCCACGGGATCCGGCAAGTCCACCATCATCCGGCTGGCCAACCGCATGTTCGACGTCACCGACGGCCAGGTCCTGGTGGATGGCCACGACGTGCGCGAATACGACCCCGACCAGCTGGCCCTGATCTTCGGGCCCGTCCCGCAGAAGGCCATCCTCTTCACCGGCACCATCCGCGACAACATGCACTACGGGGACCCCGACGCCGACGACGACCGCATCTGGCAGGCCCTGCGCATCGCCCAGGCCGAGGACTTCGTGCGGGAGATCCCCGAGGGCCTGGATGCCCGCGTGGCCGAGGGCGGCACCAACTTCTCCGGCGGGCAGAAGCAGCGGCTCTGCATGGCCAGGGCCATCCTGCGCAACCCCCGCATCTACACCTTCGACGACTCCTTCTCCGCGCTGGACATGACCACCGACCGTGCCCTGCACAAGGCCCTGGTCCCGGTCACCCGCGAGGCCACCCAGATCGTCGTGGCCCAGAGGGCGGCATCCATCCGCCAGGCCGACCAGATTCTGGTCCTGGACCGCGGCCGCATCGTCGGCCGGGGCACCCACGACGAGCTCATGGAGGACTGCCCCACCTACCAGGAGATCGTCCAGTCCCAGGGCGGGCAGGGTCCCGACGTGGAAGAGCTCAGCATTGACGAGGGGAGGCCCGAGTAGATGGCAAGGAACTTGAGCACGAATACAGGCTCGCAAGCCGTGGGCGGCCGCCGTCACACCGTGGGCCGGCTGGTCCATTATCTGCTGGCCAGCCCCTGGAGGGTCATCGTCATGGTCCTCGCCGGTATGACCGCCGTGGCCATGATCGTCATCGGCCCCAAGGTCATGGGCGAGGCCACCAACGTCCTCTTCGAGGGTCTGCTGGGGTCCATGCTGGTCAAGATGGGCGCCAAGCCCGGCACCCCCAAGCAGGCTGTGGTCACCTACCTGCAGTCCCGAGGGCAGGACAAGTTCGCCCGGATGATCGACTCCATGAACGTCCAGGTGGGCGTAGGCATCGACTGGGGGCGCTTCGGCACCATCCTCATGTTCGTCATCGGAATCTACCTGATCTCCATCCTGGTCAGGCTGGTGCAGAACTTCCTGATGACCCGGCTGGTCTCCGACGCGGTCTACACCATGCGCAGGCAGATAGAGGACAAGCTTGACCGGCTGCCCCTGCAATACTTCGACCGGACCCCGCGCGGCGAGGTCATGAGCCGGACCACCAACGACATCGACAACATCTCGGGCACCCTGCAGCAGATCCTGGGCGAGCTGCTCTTCTCCGTCTTCTCCATCATCGGCGCCTTCATCATGATGCTGACCATCTCGCCCCTGCTGACCCTGATCGCCTTCATCATCATCCCGGTCATGGCCCTGTGCGCGGGCGTCATCCTCAAGAAGACCCAGCCCCAGTTCACCAGGCAGTGGATCCGCACCGGCCAGGTCAACAGCCACGTGGAGGAGATGTTCTCCGGCCACATGGTGGTCCGGGCCTTCGGCCACCAGGGCAAGGCGGAGGAGGAGTTCGAGGAGCGCAACCAGGAGCTCTACCAGGCCAGCTTCAAGGCCTCCTTCTTCTCCGCCCTGGTCACGCCCATGTCAACCTTCTTCGGCAACCTGAGCTTCGTGATCGTGGTCATCATCGGCGGTGTGCACGTGCTCAACGGCAGCATGAGCCTGGGCGGCCTGCAGGCCTTCACCCAGTACACCCGTCAGGCCTCCCAGCCCATCGGCCAGCTGGCCTCCATGGGCACCATGCTCCAGTCCTCCCTGGCCTCCTGCCGCAGGGTCTTCGACTTCCTGGACGAGGCCGAGGAGGTGCCGGACATCGAGCATCCCGACCATCTGGGGCAGGAGACCGGAGGCAAGGTCGAGGGCCATGTCCGCTTCGACCACGTCCGCTTTTCCTACGATCCGGCCGAGCCGTTGATCAAGGACCTGTCCATCGAAGCCAAGCCCGGGCAGACCATCGCCATCGTCGGGCCCACCGGGGCGGGCAAGACCACCTTGGTCAACCTGCTCATGCGCTTCTACGAGATCCAGGGCGGGCGCATCACCATAGACGGCGTGGATACCTCCAGGGTGACCCGTCACGACCTGCGCAGCCACTTCGGTATGGTTCTGCAGGACACCTGGCTATTCGACGGGACCGTCCGCGACAACCTGTTCTACGGGCTGGACGAGGGGCAGACCATCCCAGAGCAGACCATGATCGATGGTGCCAAGGCAACGCATGTGGACGAGTTCATCCGCAAGCTGCCTCAGGGCTACGATACCGTTCTCAATGAGGACAGCAGCGAGCTCAGCCAGGGCGAACGCCAGCTGATGACCATCTGCCGGGCCTTCCTGTCTGATCCCGACATCCTGATCCTGGACGAGGCTACATCTTCGGTGGACACCAGGACCGAGCTGCTGGTCCAACAGGCCATGAACACCCTGCGCAAGGGCAGGACCTCCTTCGTCATAGCGCACCGGCTATCCACCATCCGTGACGCCGACCTGATCCTGGTGGTCAACCACGGCTCAGTAATCGAGCAGGGCACCCACGACCAGCTGTTGGAGCGTGGTGGTGCCTACGCCTCCCTCTACAACTCCCAGTTCACCAAGGGCGAGGAGGGCTGATTAGGCATGAGCCTGAGACGCGGTCCGCTGAGCGTAGGGGAGCGGGTCCAGCTGACTGATAGGCGTGGCCGCAAGCTGACGGTCATGCTGGAACCAGGCGGCCTGACCCAGACCGACCACGGACTCCTGCCGCACGAGGCCATGATCGGTCTGCCCGAGGGGTCCGTGGTGGTGACCATCTCGGCAGACAAGTGGCGCCGGATGCGTCACGAGCAGGATGCCGGCACAAACACAGAGGCGCCTAACAGGGCCAAGCCCTGGAAGTCCTCGCGAGGCATCGGAGGATGGGCCTTCACGGTCATGCGTCCTCGGCTGGAGGACTATATTCTCTCCATGCCTCGCGGCGCCCAGATCATGTACCCCAAGGATGTGTCCAGGGTCATTCTCCTTGGCGACATCCGTCCCGGCATGAGGGTCTTGGAGTCGGGAGCCGGCTCAGGGGCCATGAGTCTGGGCCTGCTGGATGCCATCGGTCCGGAAGGGAAGCTGACCAGTATCGAGCGACGGGAGGAATTCGCTCGGATAGCCATGGGCAATGCCACGGTCTTCTTTGGGCAGCGCCCTGCCCAGTGGGATCTGCGTACCGGCGACCTCGACACCGTTGCGGCCGACCTGCCCGAGGACGGATTCGACCGTATTGTTCTGGACATGCTGGACCCCTGGAACCGCCTGGAGCAGGCATATCGGGTCATGACCCCCGGTGGCGTGCTGACCGCCTACGTGACCACCACCACCCAGCTCAGCAGACTTGCCGAGGCCCTGCGCGCAGACGGCCGATGGACCGAGCCAGAAATCATGGAGAGCCTGGAGCGTTCCTGGAAGGCCGACGGTCTGGCGGTCCGACCCGAGCATGAGATGATCGGGCACACCGGCTTCCTCTTGACCAGCAGGGCCATGGCTCCCGGCCAGCAGGCGCTACGCAAACATATCCGGGCCACCAAGGACTACCGGACTGACGTGGATCAGGGCCGGCGGCCTGCCAGGATCAGTGGATCCAATCACGAGCGTGAGATGCAGGATCTGGAGGATCTCGAGGATCTGGAGTTGCGCCGGGTCTCCGATCGTAAGCTGCGCAAGGTGTTGCGCGACCTGGACCATCAGGTGCGCACTCTGGAAGGCGGCAAGGAGCAGGAAAGCTGATCGCCCATGACCCGCACCTTCAGCCAGCTCTGTCATAATGGAGAAGACGCCTGATAGGAACTCCGGGAAAGGAAGTATGCATGGGTTTGCGAAAAGGTCTGAAGGCCGAGGATCTGCGAAGGTGCAGCAGAACCCTCATGCTCATGCGTCATGCCAAGACCGAACGCCAGGGGTCGCAGGGTGATCGCGGCCGTCAGCTGACCGACCGGGGCCAGAAACAGGCCCGAATCATGGGTCGTGGATTGTCCGCTTTGGGTCTGGTGCCCGACCGCATCATCTGCTCGGGAGCGCCCCGGGCCCGTCAGACCCTGGACGGCATGCTCAAGCCCCTGGGGGACGGGCCGCGGGTCGATTACCGGGAATCCCTCTATGAATCCGGCATGCAGGCGGTCTTCGACGAGCTGGCGCAGACCGAGGACCGTGACCGCCGGGTCCTCATCCTAGGGCATGAGCCCACCATGTCTATCTGCTCACAGTGGCTGGCCGAGGACAACTCCGACCCCGACCTATTGGACCTGCTCAATCTTGGACTGCCGCCGGCGACCATGGTCGTGCTGGGATCTGAGCGCCCATTGACCAACTGGGGAACCCACCAGGCCCGTTTGCTTGGCATTCTGGGCCCCCAGGACCTGGGGGACTGACCGGCATAAGAAGCCGTAGACGATCTTCCATAGGCAGTCTTAGCGACCAATAATCACCTGGCTGCTGTCATGTCGTTATCGGTTCAATTTATGGCGACACCTTATTTGCACCAATTACCCGCCTCCACCCGCCGCTGATAGGCTGACCGGAGACATCAGGACGAAACTGGGAGGTTTCATGGCAGCGATTACATCCGTGTCCGGGTTCCCGCGCATCGGTGCGCACCGCGAACTCAAGAGGGCCATCGAGGGCTACTGGAAGGGCGAACGGAATCTGGACGAGGTTCGGCGCACGGCCGCCGACCTGCGGGCCAGGCACTGGCAGCTTCAGCAGGAGGCCGGCGTCGACCTGATTCCCGTCAATGATTTCAGCTACTACGACCAGATCTTGGATACATCCATCCTCCTGGGCGTCGTGCCCGAGCGCTATCGGAAGTTGGGCCTGGGCCCTGAGGACACCCTCTTCGCCATGGGCCGTGGTTACCAGGGGGAGCAGGGTGATGTGACCGCCCTGCCCATGAAGAAGTGGTTCACCACCAATTACCACTACCTGGTTCCCGAGATCGATCAGGACACCAAAATCGCCCTGGAAGGCGACAAACCCTTCAAGGAGTTCCAGGAGGCGCGCGAGCAGGGCATCGCCGCCAAGCCGGTGCTGATCGGACCATACACCTTCCTCAAGCTGGCACGCGGTCCCCAGGGCGAGCTGCTGGATCCTGACCCGGCACTGGTCCAGGATCTGGCCAAGGCCTATGCGACCATACTTGAGCGGTTCATCGGCCTGGGCGCCGACTGGGTACAGCTGGACGAGCCTTATCTGGTCCTGGACAAGGAGCCTGGCGACCAGGACCTCTTCGATACCCTCTACCAGCCCATTCTCAAGGCCCGACAAAGTGACCAGGGCAAGGTCCGTATTCTGCTCAACACCTACTTCGGCCATGTGGGCGACTGCTGTGGTCAACTGATAGACCTGGGCTTCGACGGGATCGGCTTGGATCTGGTCGAGGGCAGAGATGAGAATCTGGCGGCCCTCAAGGAGCACGGCGTGCCCGAGGGAACCACCATCTTCGCCGGCCTGGTCAACGGCCGCAACATCTGGCGCAACGACTATGCAGTCAGCCTGGGCCTTCTGGATGCACTGCACCAGGTGACCCCGAATGTGGTGGTGTCCACCGCATGTTCCCTCCTGCACGTGCCCTACACGGTGGCCGACGAGGACGGGCTGGATGCCGACACCGTGCGGCCCCACTTCGCCTTCGCCCTGGAGAAGCTGGGCGAGCTGCACGACCTGGCCCAGCTGGCCGATGCCGACGAGGACCAGCGCCGTTCCAGCAAGGCCCTTGCCGATAACCAGAAGCTCTTCGACGGCAGCCGCGTCCAGCCCGACCCCCAGGTGCAACAGCGCCTGGCCGGTCTTAAGGACGAGGACTTTGTACGTACCCCGGCCCGGCCCGAGCGCCAAAGGATCCAGGCCCAGGAGCTGGGTCTGCCCCTGCTGCCTACCACCACCATCGGCTCCTTCCCCCAGACCGCCGAGGTCCGCGCCGAGCGGGCCCGCCTGCGTAAGAAGGAGATCAGCCAGGAGGACTACGACGACTTCATCGCCCGCAAGATCGACCAGGTCATCGATCACCAGGAGCAGATCGGCCTGGACGTCCTGGTCCATGGCGAGTTCGAGCGCAACGACATGGTCGAGTACTTCGGCCAGAACCTCAAGGGCTACCTCTTCACCCGGAATGCCTGGGTCCAGTCCTATGGCACCCGTTGCGTCAAGCCTCCCATCGTCTGGGGGGATATCTCCCGCGCCCGGCCCATCACGGTGCGCTGGTCCTCTTATGCCCAGTCCCGCACCAACCATGTGGTCAAGGGGATGCTGACCGGTCCGGTGACCATTCTCAACTGGTCCTGGCCACGCGAGGATATCGATCACAAGCAGCAGACCCGCCAGCTGGCCCTGGCTATACGTGACGAGGTCTTGGACCTGGAGGCCGCGGGCATCCGCATCATCCAGATTGACGAAGCCGCCCTGCGCGAGAAGCTGCCGCTGCGGCGCTCCGACTGGCACAGCCGATACCTGGACTGGGCCATCCCCGCCTTCCGGCTGGTGCATTCCGGCGTCAAACCCACTACCCAAATTCACACCCACATGTGCTACTCGGAGTTCAACGACATCATCAAGGACATTGATGCCATGGACGCCGATGTGATCTCCTTCGAAGCCTCCCGCTCCGACCTGACCGTCCTGGATGCCATCCAGGAGGCCAAGTTCGAGACCGAGGCAGGCCCCGGAGTCTACGACATCCACTCGCCGCGCATCCCCTCCACCGAGGAGATTGTGGATCGGATCCATGCCATCCTGAAGAAGCTGGACGCGGCCAAGGTCTGGATCAACCCCGACTGTGGACTCAAGACCCGAGGCGATAGGGAGACCTGGCCCAGCCTGGAGCACATGGTGGCCGCCGCCCATCAGGTGCGTGCGGAACTATCGTCCAGTCAGGAGTCGGATCATGCATGAGCCTATCTTTTCCCTGGAGGTCTTTCCCCCCAAGCGCGATGCCCCGGTGGGCACCATCTACGACACCTTGGATGGTCTGGAAGGACTGATGCCCGACTTCATCTCGGTGACCTACGGGACAGGCCGGCGCTCGGACCGCACGGCCACGGCCCGCATAGCCAAGACCATCCATACCGAATACGGCATTCCTGCCGTGGCGCACTTGACTGCCCAGTATGCGGACCGCGAGGTGATCGACCAGGCCCTGGACATGTTCGACGACGCAGGGGTGGCAGCGGTGCTGGCCCTGCGCGGCGACAGCGTGGAGGGCCGTGAGCCCGCCGGGGTCTTCGACCACGCCAGCGACCTGGCCGCCTACATCCGTTCGCGTCGGCCAAACCTGTCGATTTACGGAGCCTGTTATCCGGAGACCCATCCGGAAGCCGCCTCGCCCGTGGAGGACATTGAGAATCTGCGAATCAAGGTCGACTCCGGCGTGGATCATCTGGTTTCGCAGCTCTTCTACGACAACGCCGATTTTCTGGACTTCCTGGACCGGGCTCGGGCAGCGGGCATCCAGGTACCCATCGAGGCCGGCATCATGCCCATCACCAACGAGGGCCAGGTCCGGCACATGAGCGAGGTCTGCAAGGCGCGGATCCCGGCGGCGGTTGAATCCATCCTGGAACGTTGGGGTGACGACCGGGCCAGCCTGCGCGAGGCGGGCATCATCTACGCCTCACAGCAGATCGCCGATCTGGTGGCTCATGGGGTGGACGGCATCCATCTCTACTCCATGAACCACTCAGGGGTCACCAGGCGCATCTGGCACAACGTCCGCCACCTCTTCCGTCAGGTGGGTGCCAAGGAGGAGCCGGTCAGCAGCCAAAAATAACTGCATAAAAGCGGGGGAGGCCCCGCACCGATGACTGCTAAAGCGCGATTTTCTGCCTTCAGCGGCGCTTTCGGCTTTGATTGTCGGTGCGGGGCCTCACCCATGGCCAGACCTTGAGTAGAGCCCTGTTCAGCGGCGGTATCATGCCTAGCAAGAGACCAAGAAACATCCCTCCTATGGTCAACCAGGAGGCCAGGTCATGTCCCAGCAGAATCATGACTACCACAAGGCCGGGGCCGATCAAGGATAGGACCGGCATCCAGCGTTGCTGCGAATCGGTCATTCGGTCGTTTTTCTTCGGCAGAAGTCCGTAGATCAGTCCTATCGCCAGCCCTATAAGGGCGCACACGATGGTCAGGAGGGTATCGGTGAGGTGCATTCTAGGGTTCCTTCTTTCATGATTGCTCGGGCAAGGCCTTTCTGGTGCCGCGCAGGGCGTGGACGCGGGCGTTGGCTCTGGCCATGGCATCCAGCTGCTCCTGGTCCTGTATGACATCCTCGGGATCAATGCCTGAAATCAGCGCTATTACAGTTTCATAAGATGTCTTGACCGTAGGAAGGACTCCTACCAGCCGTCCCTGGCGCATGACTGCTATGCGGTCAGAAACCGCGAAAACGTCCGGCAGATCGTGACAGACCATCAGGATGCTACGGCCCTCGGAACGCATACGCTTGATGTAGTTGAGCACCTCGGCGGACTGCATGACGGATAAGGAGGCCGTCGGTTCGTCCAGCAGGATCAGCTCGGGATCGTCCAGCAAAGTCCTGGCGATTGATACGGTCTGTTTTTGTCCCAAAGACAAGGTGGCCATGGGTTGCCCGACGCGGATGGGGGAGGACAGCGACTGGAGGACCTGACGGGTGCGCCGACGCATGGCTTCGTCATCACGGCGATGGTGACGATCGCGCAGCTCCTTGCCCAGGAAGAGGTTGGAGGAGACATCCAGGTTGTCGCAGAAGTCCTGTCCTTGGAAGACGGCTGCAATGCCCAACTGATTGGCGACTCTGATCGAGGGAATGCTGGTCGGCCGGCCCTTCCAGAGCAGCCTACCCTGATCGGGTCGGACCAAGCCGGATAAAATCCTGACCAGTGTGGACTTGCCTGCTCCATTGTCGCCCACAACGGCGAGCACTTCGTGCTGACGAATATCCAGGTTTACATGTTTGAGGGCCTCAACGAACCCGAACCTGATGCAGAGGTCTTCCATCTGCATCAAGACAGAGGTTTCATGCAATCCAGGTCACCTCCTCTACGATGATCGACCTGCGGATTTGGTGGACACATCAATGTGTTCGTTGACGCTATCGACAGCCATCATAGCCGCCCCCAGAGCGGAACCGGTAATCGGATACCGGGCAGGGAGCACCTCCATGGGGACCATGGCGTCAGGGAAAAGCATGCGTTGGAGAGTCTCCCGGAGGGGTTCCAGAAACACGTCTTCGGTTGTGCTCAGGATGCCTCCAAGGACCACAACTTCAGGATCCACAGCATTGCACAGATCGGCTACTACATTGCCGATGCGGATGGCCGCGTCTCCCACGATCCGCCTGCAGCCCGGGTCACCCTTGACGGCGTTGGCCACCAGATCCTCCAGGGTCATGTTCCCGTGGGTCACGCTGAGCAAGGAGACCAGGCGGCTCTCATCCACCACCGTATTCAGGCACCCACGGTTGCCGCAGATGCAGATGTCGCCCAAGGGGTCCACCTGAACATGGCCTATCTCGCCGGCAAGCCCGGTGGTGCCCCGCCATACCTCTCCGTTGATGACGATTCCCGCGCCCACACCGTCGTTGGCGTGGATGTAGACGAAGTTTCGTCTGCCGACTGCTGCCCCCATTCTTAGCTCGGCCATAGCCGAGAAGTTGGCATCGTTGTCAACTTGGACCGGTACCTGGAAAGCCTCGTGGAAGGTGCCTATCAGATCCTCCTTGTCCCAACCTCGCAGGATGCCGGGAATGGCCAGCCGGTGAGTTCTGCAGTCCACTGGGGCCCCCATGGCCAAGCCCAGACCGACAAGCTCGTCCGATTGGGCACCAATGGAAGTCAGCGTTTCCTTGATCAGGATCATGGCCCTTTCCAGGGTGGTGTCCGGTTTGTGCTGGCGCGGCAGAGCCATATCATGCTCTGCCAGGATGGCATGGCTGGCGTCGACCACTTCCAGCCGCATCTCGTGACGGCCGATGTAGAGACCTACCCCGAGGCCCTTGCGGCGGGCCAGCATGACCAGGGTGGCGCGACGACCGTTTCTGGTGGTTGAGGATGTCTCCAGAAGTCCCTGATCGCCCATAAGACGTACCAGGTTGGAGACAGTTGCTGTTGAAAGCCCGGTATTTTCAGCCAATTCGATCTGGGTCATGGCGCCGAATCTTCGGATCGTATCCAGCAGTAGTGCACGGTTGGCCTCACGCAATGAGGACTGTGAACCGAACAATCGATGTGCCATAGGTTCCAGTGTAGCCAAGATCGTGGCTTGCCCCCGCCCAAAGCAGCCCTTTCGCCGATGGCAGTGAACGATTCGAGTGAATTATTGAATTCATGTACAAAACAGATAATTAGAAAATATGCTTTATTGAGTTGATAAAGTTAACACAATTGGGTATGCTGACCACTGGGCCTGCAATGAAGGGGCCCAGGCAGACGGAGATGCCTGCCAGAGAATTCAAGGATGAAGGAGTCTTCATGAAGATGATGCAACGTGCCATGGCGGCGGCCATTGGCGTCGCCATGCTGACCGGACTGGGCGCCTGCGGAGGATCACGTGCCTCCAGTTCCTCCCAGGAGGGAGGGGCGATCAGCAAAGGCGCCACCATCGGTGTGTCCATGCCGACCAAGTCCGAGGAGCGTTGGAACAAGGACGGCAACAACCTCAAGAGCAAACTGGAGAAGGCAGGCTACAAGGTAGTGCTCTCCTTTGCGGACGACAAGCCCGCCCAGCAGAACGCCGACATCGAGAACATGGTCAACAAGGGCGCCAAGATCGTGGTGGTGGCCTCAAAGGACGGCACCGCCGTAGGGCCGGCTGTCGAGAAGGCCAAGGATGCCGGGGCCAAGGTCATTGCCTATGACCGGCTGATCATGAACACCAAGGCCGTCGACTACTATGCGACCTTCCAGCTTGAGCGCACCGGCGTTCTGGAGGCCAACTGGCTGATTGACCAGCTGGGGCTCAAAAACGGAGCCAAGGGTCCATTCAACATTGAGCTCTTTACCGGTTCTCCCGACGACAACAACGCCAAGTACTTCTTCAAGGGCGCCTGGGAGCTGTTGCAGCCCTACTTCCAGTCAGGCGTTCTGGTCAGCCCCTCCCAGCATGGCGGCGGTGTGACCAAGGACTTCAAGCTCTCCGACTGGCAGAAGATCTCGGTGCAGTCCTGGAAGACCGAACAGGCCCAGAAGGACATGGAGTCCATTCTCGATTCAACCTACGCCCACGGCGAGCGGCTGGATGCGGTGCTGAGCCCCTATGACGGCATCAGCCAGGGAGTTATCAACGCCATCCAGTCCAAGCGGCCCGACATCCAGCCCAATACCGACAGCTGGCCCAAGATCACCGGGCAGGACGCCATGGAGATCTCCGTGGCCAACATCTCCAAGGGACTGCAGGGCCAGACCGTTTTCAAGGACGTCAACAAGCTGGCCCAGGCCGTCTACGACATGATCATCGAAATCGCCCAAGGCAAGAAGGTCACCGGCATCAACGGCACCTTTGACAACAACAGCATCAAGGTGCCTTCGAAGCTGCTGGACCCCAAAGCCATCACCAAGGACAACCTGACCGATCTGGTCAAGGCGAACTACCTGACCCAGGAACGATTCGATCAGCTGACCAAGTGAGGTTGGCATCACAGTCGCGCCCGACCATCCCGCTTCCGGTCTAGGGGAGGGACGGTCGGCGCACAGGAGGTGAAAGCATGTCCGACGAGGACATCTTGTTGCGAATGCAGGGAATCACCAAGACCTTCGGTCCGGTAAAGGCCCTGTCCAATGTCGACATGGACGTGCGCAAGGGCGAAATCCATGCCATCTGCGGGGAAAACGGAGCCGGCAAGTCCACCCTGATGAATGTGCTGTCCGGAGTCTACCCACACGGCAGCTATACCGGCGAAATCCTGTTCGACGGCAAGCCCTGCCACTACCGGACCATCAATGATTCGGAGGACGACGGCATCGTCATCATCCATCAGGAGCTGGCTCTGAGCCCCTTCCTTTCCATTGCCGAGAATATCTTCCTGGGCAATGAACAGGCCCACAATGGCGTAATGGACTGGGACACCACCAGGGCCAAGGCCTCGCGTCTGTTGGAGCGTGTGGGGCTGGACGAGAATCCCGACACCAGGGTCATGGACCTTGGAGTGGGCAAGCAGCAGCTGGTGGAGATTGCCAAGGCGCTGTCCAAGCATGTCAGGCTACTTATTCTGGATGAGCCCACAGCTGCTTTGAACGACGATGATTCCGATCATCTGCTGGACCTGGTTAGGCAGCTGCGTGACAAGCAGGGAGTGACCAGCATCCTCATCACCCACAAGCTGGGCGAGGTGGGACAGATTGCGGATGGGGTAACCATTCTGCGCGATGGTTCCACGGTGGGCGGTATGCGAATCGACGCGGATCACCCTCTGGATCAGGATCTGCTTATCCAGAAGATGGTCGGCCGTGAGCTGACCAACCTCTATCCCGAGCATGTGCCACACATCGGCAAGGAGGTGCTCAAGGTCAGCGATTGGACTGTCCACCACCCGCAGGATCCCTCCCGCACCGTGGTCGATCATGCCAATCTGGTGGTTCACCAGGGTGAGATCGTCGGACTGGCGGGACTCATGGGTGCGGGCCGCACCGAGATGGCCATGAGCATCTTCGGGCGGTCCTATGGCAGCCACATCAGCGGCAGAATAGAGATGCATGGCCGTCAGGTCGAGCTGCCGAACGTCCAGTCGGCCATCGATTCGGGCCTGGCCTACGCCACTGAGGACCGCAAGGTCTTCGGACTCAACCTGCTTCAGAACATCCGGGAAAATGCCTCCATGGCCTCGCTCAAGAAATTGAGCAGTCATGGAGTCATGAACGAGAACCTGGAGAGGGCACGGGTGGAGGAGTACCGCAAGGACTTCAACATCAAGTGCAGCAACATCGATGTACCCGTCTCCACCCTTTCCGGCGGCAACCAGCAAAAGGTCGTGCTGGCCAAGTGGGTGATTTCGGATCCTGATGTGCTCATCCTGGACGAGCCCACCCGAGGCATTGATGTGGGAGCCAAGTACGAGATCTACGAGATCATCGACCGGCTGGTCGACCAGGGCAAGGCTGTGGTGGTCATCTCCTCGGAATTGCCAGAGCTGATCGGCATCTGTGACCGTATTTATACGGTCAGCCAGGGGGTCATCACCAACGACGTGGAGCGCCGGGACTTCTCACAGGAATATCTGATGAAGGGCATGACCCAGGAAAAGAAGGGAGTGGCAGCCAGATGAGCTCGCCCAACAGCAACAAGAGCACCGCCCAGGCGGTGGAACAAGAACAGGCAGGACCCGGCATTCTGGCCTCCCTGGCCAGCAACGCCCGGCAGTATGGCATCGTCGGCGCCCTGGTGGTCATCGTGGTCGTCTTCGAAATACTGACCAAGGGGGTGCTGCTCAAACCCAACAGCTTCGTCTCGCTGATCCAGCAGAACGCCTACGTGATCATCCTGGCCATCGGCATGGTCATGGTCATCATCGCCACCCACATTGATCTGTCGGTGGGTTCCCTGGTGGCCTTCATCGGAGGCGTGTGCGCCATCCTTATGGAGCATATGGGGGTCAATTGGATCGTGGCCATCGGCCTGTCCCTGATCGTGGGTCTGCTGATCGGCATCTGGCAGGGATTCTGGGTCGCCGTCATCGGCATTCCAGGATTCATCACCACCCTGGCCGGCATGCTGATCTTCCGTGGTCTGGCCACAGTCATCGTCGGCGAGTCCGTGCCCATTACCTCCGCGCAGTTCAGAGGGATCGCCCGCGACTACCTGCCCAACATCCTGGGATGGTGGGGGCCCTTCGACGGCTTGACCGTGGTACTGGGCCTGATCTGCATCCTGGCCTACGCCTGGTCGCAGATTGCCCGTCGTCGTAAGACCCTGGCTGTAGGTCTGGTTCCCGAGCCCAAGGCCTTGATGACCGGCAAGATCATCGTGGCCGCAGTCGTCATCCTTTTCGTGACCTACCTGCTGGCCTCCTCCGGTAATGAGAACCAGGGCGGAACGCCCATAATGCTGGTCATCGTGGCCGTATTGGTCCTGATCTACAACTTCATCCTCACCAGGACCGTCTTCGGCCGGCATGTCTACGCAGTGGGCGGCAACCGCAAGGCTGCTGTGCTTTCGGGCATCAACGCCAAACGGGTGGACTTCACGCTCTTCGTGCACATGGGCTTCCTGTCGGCTGTGGCGGCCATCTGCATGCTTTCACGACTGGCCTCGGCCACTGCCCAGGCTGGCATGGAGTTTGAAATGGACGCCATCGCATCCTGCTTCATCGGTGGCACGGCTGTCACCGGCGGCATCGGGACCATTCCCGGGGCTGTCGTCGGAGCCTTCGTCATGGGCGTGATCAACCAGGGGCTGTCCATCATGGGCGTGGACACGGCCATCGTCAAGACCATCAAGGGGCTGGTGCTCCTCCTGGCCGTGGCCATTGACGTCATGTCCAAGCGCCGCAAGAGCTGACCAATTATCGGCATGAGGGATGGGCATTGGCTGTCCCTCATGCCGGTCGATCATCTTTGAAATATCAGTAAAAGGAGCATAATCGTGCGTATCACCGGCAAGGCTCGTTCTCGAATGTATGGCCTGACTGCTGCGGCCTGCGCCATCTGGCTGGTCCAATCCCTGGCTGAGGCTGTGCGGGACGGCAGCCTGCTGACATGGCCCACACTGATTTTCTCCGTCTGCTTAGCTGTGGTCACCGTATACTGCGCCGTCTGCGCCTTCCGGGAGGGCCGCAAGGGCTGACGACCCGTCACCCCTATAATGCCTGTACTGGTTCCGCAGACTTCACAGTTTTTGCGGGCCTGAGGAAGGCAGGGGATAATTCATGGAAGATCCGGTGCAACCGACCACTTCGACCCTGATCCATCTCGGGCTGCACGACCTGGACAAGGCCCGGGTTCGGTTGGATCGGCTTGCCCGTCTCGTGGACGATCAGGCTCTGGCGCAAACCCTGGTCCAAGCCCTGGGACAGGCCTGCGATCCTGACGAAGCCCTTGCTGGACTGATACGAATTCTGGAGCAGTATCCGAAAGGAGCCCGGCCGGACTTCCTGGTCGGATCGCCGCAGGAACACCAAGAGGCTGCCCAGTTGCTGATCCGGGTGCTGGGGGCCTCGGAGGCCATGGGCCGACTGATGCGTTCGCGGCCGGAGTTGGTAAATGCGGCCGCCTTGGACCCCGATCACCTGGCTGATTGCCCGGCGGAAACGAGACAGAAGCGTGTCCTGGACGCCTTGGATAGGGTGGAGAAGAATTCAGAATCCCTGCCCTCGCTGGTGGCCTACGCCGATGCGCTACGGTCCGAATATCGGCTACAGCTGGCTGCTGTTATGGCCCGGGATCTGGCAGCCGAGGATCCCTTGGAGCTGGAGCCGGCAATCAGCCGAGCCCTGTCCGACATGGCTGACGCAGCGCTTCAGGGGGCTCTGAGCATTGCCTACCGTCAGGTTCCCGAGGCGGATTCATGTCGTCTGACGGTCATCGGCATGGGCAAACTGGGCGCCCAGGAACTCAACTACGTGTCCGATGTGGATCTCATGTACTTGGTGGAGCCGGCATCGGGAGCGGATTCAAAGGGGACCGATCCCATCGCCGTGGGCACTGCCATGGCCGTTCTCTTGCAGCGGGTCTGCCAGTCGGTCATCCCCGGTTCGACCGAGCCGCCGCTCTGGAAAGTCGACGCTGCCCTGAGGCCTGAGGGGCGTGATGGCCCCCTGGTCCGTCGTCTGGCCTCCTACGCTGACTACTATGCACAATGGGCCGAGAATTGGGAGTTCCAGGCCCTGCTCAAGGCCCGTCCGGTCGCGGGCGACAAGGCCCTGGGCCAGGACTATACGGCCATGATCGAGCCTCTGGTCTGGGGTGCCTGCCAGCGGCCCAACTTCGTCTATGACTGCCAGCGGATGCGCCAGCGTGTGGAGAGGCTGATACCCGAGGACCGCAAGGAGCGCGAGATCAAACTGGGCCAGGGTGGACTAAGGGACGTGGAATTCACCGTCCAGATGCTCCAGCTGGTCCATGGCTCCAGCGACGAGGATCTGCGTTGTCCAGCGACTCTTGACGCCTTGCAGGCCTTGTCCCGCGGCGGCTACATTTCACGCAAGCACGGCGACCAGCTGGACCATGACTATCGGTTTGAGCGGGTCATGGAGCATCGTCTGCAGATGTGGCAGCTGCGTCGAACCCACCTCTTTCCGAAAATCAACCGCTCAGGCATTCCCGGCCAGCGGCCGCCCAGTCTGGAGGAACTTGAGAGCAACCGAGATCTGAGGCGGCTGGCCCGGGCATTCGGCCTGCATGCCGACCAGATGCTGGCCCAATACCAGGCCACCAGAATCGAGGTCCGCAACCTTCACCAGGCCATATACTTCCGTCCCATGCTGCCCATCAACGCCCAGGTGGATGAGGACGAGGTCAGCCTGCGCCCCCAGGCAGCCCGCGCCAGATTCGCCTCCATCGGCTTTGCCGACCCCGATGCGGCCATCCGCCACGTCACGGCCCTGACCACGGGGGTCACCCGGTCAGCACGGATCAACCGGATTCTCATGCCCGCCGTTCTCCAGTGGCTGGGGGAGGGGCAGGATCCGGACATGGGGCTCCTGGGCTGGCGAACCCTTGAGGAGCACTTCGGCGGCAAGAGCACCTATCTGGGCTTCCTTCGGGACTCAACCTCGGCCGCCCGCCGCCTCTGCCACGTCCTGTCCAACTCACGCTACCTGTCCGGCGCCCTGGCCCGGTCCGTTCAGTCGGTGACCTGGCTGGGCCATGACCAGGACATGATTCCCCGCAATCGGGTCACCTTGGACAAGCGCACCGCTGCCTATCGAACCCGACATGCGGACTCGCTGGAGGATTTTGCGACCGCAGTGCGGGCCATGCGTCGCCAGGAGATCGAGCGGATCGGGCTGGGCTGGATGAGCGGGGTGGACGACCAGCAGGCTTGTCTGGCTGGGATGTCGGATGTCTACGATGCCGCCATCGACGCCGCCTTGGACTGGGCCGTGGCTCACCGTCTGGAACAGATTAGTGCGCCGGCAGAAATGGCCCTGATTGCCATGGGCCGTTACGGGGGCAGGGAGGTCAACTTCAACTCGGACGCCGACATCATGCTGATCTACCGTCCCGCATCAGGCGCAGACCAGGACCAAGCGGCTGAATTCGCGCGTGGAGTGACCGCCGATCTGCGGGCCGTCCTGGCTGGACCGGCCAGCCTGGAGCCAGGCATCGACCTAGACTTCGATCTGCGCCCCGAAGGACGCCAGGGGCCTCTGGTGCGTTCCCTGGACTCCTACCAGCGCTACTACCGGGATTGGTCCGAAACCTGGGAACATCAGGCCCTGATCCGTGCCAGATTCGCAGCCGGGAATGCCGACTTGGCCAAGGACTTTCTGGTGGGCACAGCCAATCCACTGCGCTACCCAGAGCAGCCGCCCAATGAGGAGCAACTGGGTCAGATCCGCCGTCTCAAGGCCCGAATGGAGGCAGAGCGGCTGCCGCGCGGGGTGCGTCGGGACCGGCATCTGAAGCTGGGCAGGGGAGGGCTGTCTGACGTGGAGTGGACGGTTCAGCTCCTCCAGCTGCGCTACGCCCACGATCTGCCTGATCTGCAGGTCACCGGCACGCTGACCGCCCTGGACGCCCTGGAGGCTGCGGGACTTATCGAAGCCAAGGATGCCAAGGCCTTGCGCCGAAGCTGGGTACTCTGCACCGCAGCCCGCAACGCCAACTTCCTCTGGTCCGGACGCGTCTCCCAGGCGGACATCCTGCCGGACGACGGTCAGGTTCTGGGAGGCATCGCGGTCTGTCTGGGCTACCCGGCCCACCGGGGGCAGCACTTTGTCAACGAGCTGCTGGCGGCCATGCGCCGCTGCAGGCAGGTTATGGAACGGCTCTTCTACGGAGGCTGACCCTGGGTCCATCCGGGGTCGTATGCTTGTTCAGGTCACATAAGGTGGCCACCTTGAGGAAGGTGAGCCGTTGTCCCAACAAGTTGATCACGCATCCAAAACCTCTTCCACCATTGTTCCGCTTCGTGGGCGAAGTGTGGTAACCCTCGACGACATTCCCATCACCCAGATCCTGGATCTGCTGGATCGGGCGGCATACATCGACACCCATCGCCGTCAGGTGGCCCACACCTGCGACGGTCGGGTCCTGGCCACGCTCTTCTATGAACCCAGCACGCGAACCAGGCTCAGCTTCGAGACGGCCATGCTCCGTCTGGGTGGCCAGGTCATCGGGTTCGCCGGCGCACAGTTGGCCAGCGTCTCCAAGGGTGAGTCCATCAGCGACACCTTGAAGACGGTCTCAAACTACGCCGACATCGTGGCCATCCGCCATCCTAAGGAGGGGGCTGCCCTGGTAGCCTCCCAGGCAGCCACGGTCCCGGTCATCAACGCCGGTGACGGCGGGCACATGCATCCGACCCAGACCCTGACCGACCTGGCCACCATCCGCGCCCGCAAGGGTCGGCTGAATCACCTGACCATCGGCCTGTGCGGGGATCTGACCTTCGGCCGCACGGTCCACTCCCTGATCACCACTCTCTGCCGCCTAGGCCACGTGGACTTCGTCCTGATAAGCCCCGACGAACTGCGCACCCCCGAATACGTCCTGGAGAGGATCCGCTCCTCGGCCGACTGCACCTACCGGGAGACCGGGGACCTGAACGGGGTCATCGGGGACCTGGACGTGCTCTACATGACCCGTGTCCAGCAGGAGCGCTTCTTCAACGAGGACGACTACCTGCGTCTGCGCGACACCTACATTCTGGATGCCGACAAGCTTAGGGCTGCGCGCCCCGACATGGCCATCCTCCACCCCCTGCCCAGGGTCAATGAGATCGCCGTGGAGGTGGACGATGATCCGCGTGCGGCCTACTTCCAGCAGGTTCGCAACGGCATGCTGGTCAGAATGGCCCTGGAGAGCGCCCTGCTGGGTGACGAACTGCCCGGCTACCGCGAGCAGAAGGAGGTGGCGGCATGAAGGTCACCAGCATTGTTGACGGCATCATCATCGACCACGTTCGTGCGGGCACTGCCCTGAAGGTGCTGCACTACCTGCGCGTGGACCCGGCGAAGACCCGGCTGGCCCTGATCATGAATACGGACAGCCGCAAGTACGGGTCCAAGGACATCATCAAGATCGAACAGACCGGGGATCTGGACCTGACCGCCCTGGGGTTCATCGCCCCCGAGGCCACCGTGGACGTGGTTCGGGATGGCAGGATCGTCAGCAAGCATCAACCTGACCGCCCCAACCATCTGGTCAACGTCATCACTTGCGTCAATCCCCGTTGTGTGACCACAGTGGAGACCGGCGTGGACCAGCGCTTCCACCTGGACGCTGCAGGGGTCTACCGCTGCGACTACTGCGACGAAAAGGCTGAAGACTGATATGCGGCTGCTGGGGTTGACTGATTGGCGTAGCGGCAGGGCGGTCGATCTGGTGCTTCCCCAAGCCGTTGATAGTGCGCTGATTGACGAGACCGGTGCCATGTCGGCAGAGGTTGATCAGATAGACGCCTCGGGGCTTGTGCTGGCTCCCGCCTTGGTCGACCCCCACGTCCATCTGCGGGACCCTGGTCAGACCGACAAGGAGGACATGGTCACAGGCACAGCTGCCGCAGCCGCCGGAGGATACGGGCTGATACTGCTCATGCCCAACACCCAGCCAGCCATGGACGGACGTGCCAGGATGGCCGACGGGCGCACGGTCATTGACTACCTGGAATCCTACGAGCAGGACCACGGGCTGCGCCTGCCGGTGGACTACGCCCTCTGCGTGGCGGCAACCATGGACCGGGCCGGCCGTCAGGCCTCGAACCCAGACGACTGGTCGGGTTACCTGCCCGGCCACGGATGGACACACCCCGTAGTGGCCATCAGCGACGACGGCTCGGCCGTCACCAATCAGACACTGGAGGCCGTGGCCGCCAACGCAAGGGCTTTCTACCTGCCCATCCTGGATCACTGCGAACACCACGAGCACGGTCAGGTCAACCTGGGTGCCATCAGTCGCCAACTGGGACTGGAGGGGATTCCCGCCTCAACCGAGACCGCCATCATCAATCGCGACATCGAACAGGCGGAACGCACCGGCACCAGGGTGCATCTGCAGCATGTCAGCACTACCGGGGGATTCGAAGCCGTCCGACGGGCCAAGGCCCGAGGTCTGCCGGTCACCTGCGAGACCGCGCCCCACTATCTGGCCCTCTGTGACGAGGACCTGCTGCGCTGCGGCAGCATGGCCAAGATGAACCCTCCGCTGCGCTCCCGCGCTGACCAAGAGGCAGCCCTTGAGGCCGTGGCCGAAGGCACTGTGGACATGATTGCCACCGACCACGCCCCCCATACCGCTGCAGAAAAAGCGTTGGGACTCAAGGATGCCCCCAACGGCATCATCGGTCTGGAAACTGCCTACGCGGTCTGCAACCAGGTCCTGGTCAAAAGCGGACTCATCAGCCACGAACGCTTGGTCGAACTCATGTCCCTGGCTCCAGCCGAGCTCATGGGCATGCGTCGGCTCCTGCCCGAAGGCCTGCACTCGCACAAGGCCAACAAGGTTAATAAGGCCGGTCACCTTCAGCTGGAGGTCGGCCGGCACAGCGATGCCGACCAGCCACCCGTCGACTTGGTCCTTCTGGACCCTGAGGCCAGGTGGAAGGTTGATCCGAGCCGCTTCCATTCCAAGGCGAGAAACACCCCATTCGCCGGGGCAGAACTGACCGGAAGGGTCATGGCCACCATCAAGGATGGGCGTCTGGTCTTCTCCCGTCTGCCTGCAAGCCGTGTCATCACCAGGGAAAGGATCTGAGCATGGACCGACTGACCGCGCTCATCCAGAACAAGAACAATCCGACCGTGGTCGGTCTGGATCCGCGACCGGAACTGCTGCCCAGCCAGCTGATCGAACAAGCCAGACAACGTGCCGCCGGGAGCATGGCCCAGATGGGCTTGGACCCCAAGGATCCCCAGCAGACCCAGGGTGAGCAGGCTCAGGCTGTCTGGGCGGACCACCTGGCCCGGGCCTATCTACGCTTCAACCTGGCCATCCTGGAGGGCGTGGCCGACCTGGTGCCTGCAGTCAAACCCCAGATCGCCATGTACGAGGCCCTGGGAGCCTGGGGCATCAGGGCCTATACCGGTACCTGCCGGGCCGCAGCCGAACGTGGCCTCTATGTCATAGGGGATGTCAAGCGCGGGGACATCGGTTCCACGGCTGAGGCCTATGCCGCCCATCTTGACGGGCTTCCCCTGCCCTTCAATCCTGGGCAGCCAGCGGATGGGCCGACCAGAGCAGGCGGAAGGTTCCCCTGGTATGAGGATGCCCTGACCATCAATGTCTACCTGGGTTCAGATGGTGTGGAACCCTTCCTGCAGGCGGCCGAGCACATCCAAGGAGACCTCTTCGCCCTGGTGCGCACCTCCAATCCTTCGGGCAGCCAGATCCAGGAGCTTGGCCTGGACGTGAGCTCGGGCGGCGGCACCATCTATCAGCGCCTGGGCGACCTGGTCGAATCCTGGGGACAGCCCTCCATCGGCGAATCGGGTTACTCCAGACTTGGGGCAGTGGTCGGCGCCACCCACCCCGATGACGGCGCCCTTCTGCGTAAGGCCATGCCCCACACCTTCTTCCTGGTCCCCGGATACGGAGCCCAGGGCGGTTCGGCAGCCGACGTGGCGCCCATGTTCGACCGGTCCGGCGGCGGCGCTGTGGTCAATTCCTCCCGGGGGATCATCGCAGCCTGGAGGAAGGACCCGGACTACAGTCCGCAGCTCAGCGTCCAGGCGGCCCTGGGCATGGTCACCCGCGATGCCCGCCGGGCCGCAGAGGCCATGAAGGACGATCTCAATCAGGCGATCAAGGAGGCCCGATGAAACCCAACCTCTTCATATCCACCAGCCGGGTGGAGGATCAGGCCCGACAGGCGGGCCGGATGCCCGGACGCCGCACGGCACAGGTCACCGGTATGGAGCCCCTGGACCGGCAGGTCTGGCGGATGACCATCTGCGACCCCTACCTGGCGGCCCACGCTCCGGCAGGAGCCTTCATCAACCTCTACTCGTCCGACCGCATGACCATGATGCCCAGGCCCTTCGGCATCAGCAGGGTCCTGGAGGACGAGCAGATAGAGATCATCTTCGCCGTGGTCGGCCAGGGGACCTATGAATTCTCCCGCCTGCAGCCTGGTATGGCTGTGGACCTGCTGGGACCCCTGGGCCATGGCTTCGACCTGGAGAAGCCGGCAGACTATCTGCTGGTGGGCGGTGGCCTGGGTGTTCCTCCGCTGATCCGCGCAGCCCAGTGCCTGCAAGGCCGGTCCGGTGTGCGCACCACCGCCCTGCTGGGCTACCGGGACCATCGGTTCGCCGATGCCATCATGGGCCCGTTGACCGATCAGCTGGAGTCCATCAACGATGCCTCCGGGGATGTCATAACCCTCTTGGACCGTGTTCGTGGCGACATCGATCCCGAGCGGACCATCATCCTGACCTGTGGACCCCTGCCCATGATGCGGGCCGTGGCCGCCTGGGCCCGCAAGACAGGCCTGCCGGCCCAGTGCTGCATGGAGTCCCGGATGGGTTGTGGCTACGGCACCTGTGTGGCCTGCGTGGTCGACACCGTGGACGGCCGACTCAAGGTCTGCAAGGACGGCCCGGTCTTCGCCGCCGACCGTCTGATCTGGGATGCAGAGGGAAGCAAGGAGATGCAGCGATGAGCCAGCAGACAATCATGGATCCTCTGGAGCCACACGTCTGGCGGCATGGCACGGTTGTAGCCGGTACGCCCTGGAAAAACCCTGTGGGCACCGCCTCGGGCACCTTCAACCTGGATGCCTGCGGGGATTATTATGACGTCTCCCAGATGGGTGCCATCTCCACCAAGGGGGTTTCGCCGGTACCCTGGGAAGGCAATCCCACGCCCAGGACCGCCGAGAGCCCCGCCGGCATGGTCAACTCCGTGGGCCTGCAGAACCCGGGCGTGGACCATTACCTGGTGGACGAGCTGCCCAGGCTCAAGGCCCTGGGAGCCAACGTGGTCACCAATGTGGCCGGCCATAGCGACGAGGACTACGCCATCGTTGTGGAACGCTTGGCCGACTCCCCAGCGGACATGCTGGAGATCAACGTCTCCTGCCCCAATGTCTCTCATGGGGGGATGTCCGTAGGCACCGATGCCAAGGCCCTGAACCGGTTGATCACCCGGCTGCGGGCTCTGACCGACAAACCCATGGTGGTCAAGCTGACCCCCAACGTCACCGACATGGTGGAGGTGGCCCGGGCAGCTGTCGACGGGGGAGCGGATGCCCTCAGCCTGATCAACACCCTGGTAGGCATGCGCATCGACATTACTACGGGTAAACCCATCCTGGCCCAGGGCACCGGCGGCGTTTCCGGCCCCTGCATCCTGCCCATTGCCTTGTCCTTCGTCTGGCGGGTGCGCCAGGCACTTCCCGACATTCCCATCATCGGTATCGGAGGCATCGATTCGGGACGCACGGCTTTGGAATTCCTTTATGCGGGGGCCAATGCCGTGGAGGTGGGGGCCGCGGCCCTGGTGGATCCTGTGGCTCCCATGCGGGTGGCCCGTGAGCTGGACGATCTGTTGGACGAGCGGCCCGAACTGGCCGATTTGCTTAAGAAAGGGGAATGCTGGAGATGAGCGCATCCGCACCAGAAGACAAGGCCAACCATGACGGGGATGCCCAGGAGCAGACCCGCCGCGTCCAGGAGGGCTTCACCAGCTTCCTGCTCCAGAGCGGAGCGCTCAAGTTCGGTGACTTCACCCTGAAGTCGGGGCGGCGCTCGCCCTACTTCATCAACGCCGGGGCCTTCAACGACGGACGGCTGATTGCCCTGCTGGGGGAGTTCTACGCCCGGACCATTGTGCAGGCTGTGAAGCAGGGGACCCTGCCCGCCGACGTCGACACGGTTTTCGGCCCGGCCTACAAGGGTATTCCCCTGGCCGTCTCCACAGCCATAGCACTGAGCGGGGCTCACGGCATGCCGGTCGGCTACACCTTTGACCGCAAGGAGGTCAAGGACCATGGCGACGGCGGCCTTATGGTCGGCACGCAGCTCAAGGACGGCATGAGGGTGCTGCTAGTGGATGATGTCATGACCGCCGGGACCGCGGTTCGCCAGGTGGTGCCCAAGATCATGTCCCAGGCCAAGGTGACCATCGTTGGCCTGGTGCTCTCCGTGGACCGGATGGAGCGCACCGGACAGGGCCAGGGCTCGGCTGTGGAGTCAATCATGGACGAGTTCCACTTCCCGGTCATCAGCATCGTCAACGTCCGCCAGATCTTCGATGCGGCTTCCTCGATGAAGGGCTCGGACGGGTCGCCCATTCTGGACCAGCGCACGGCTGATGCCGCCAGGCACTATCTGAAGCGTTACGGGGCCTGAGCGAATGCCAGACACATATCGTCATGCGAATTGTGCATTCAGGCCACATTGACGCACATTCTTCGGAGGGTCATTCTGCCGGATGACCCTCGTGTAGATTGGTAAGGATCCGACGGGCAGGCCGACGGATCATCATCGCAAGGAAGGCCATGGATCATGACGAAACCACTGGAGCAGAACGGTCATGAGGAACCGGACCGGACTGAGGTCGACGCGGTGGATGCGGCCAAGCCCGCCGCTTCGGCCACAGCAGCTGACGCAGTGAAACCTTCGGATGCAGCAGAACCTGCCGATGGTCATATTGCGACTGATGGGAAACCGGCCGAAACAGCCCAGCCTCAGGAGAGCGAGCCTGAAGAAAGTGCGTCTGCACAGCGCTTGCGGAGGCTTCCGTTGATACTGGTGGCGGTGGCTCTTGTGCTGGTGCTTGCGGCAGGCATATACATGCTATGGGCAAAACATTCTGGAGTCGGCCAGTCTGCCCAAAAGGCTTCATCCGGAGCATCGACCGCGCAAGTCAGTCAGGCTCCCAGCGGAGACGCCACGGCCTATAAGGATCTGCAGGAGGTCGCTGTTAAGCCATCGGTGGCCGACGACCAGGGAGGGCTGACCGTTTCGGCCAAGGGGGTCGGTAGCAAGAAGAAAGTTGCCGATGCGCCCACCCTTGAGATCTTCATGGACCCCATGTGCCCCTGGTGCGGCAAGGTGGGCCGGGTCATCGATCCCCAGCTGCAGCACATGATCAGCGCCGGCCAGATCAACGTCACCTACAACTTTTTGAATTTCCTGGATTCAGCCTCAAGTGACGAGTACTCCAGTCGCGTGGACAACGCCCTGGCTATGGTGGCCCAGGAGGACCCGGATCATCTGCCGGCCTTCGCCGCCGCCATTTTTGCCACCGACTTCCAGCCTGATGAACGCTCCTATCAGGCCGTCTCCGACGCGCGCCTGGCCGACCAGGCCGTGGGAGCTGGGGTGCCCAGGTCCTTGGCGGACCGTTTCGCCCAGGGCACCTACAGGCCATGGGTGGACAAGGTCAATGACTACGCCATCACCCGGAAGGATGCCAAGGACACCAAGGGCGAGTTCTCAACACCCACCATCATGATCAACGGCAAGGTTTGGGATCTGACCGCAGCCGCAAAGAGCCAGGGAGGCTTGGAACATCTGGACCGGGCCCTGCTCAAGGCCCTGGGACTCAAATCGCAGGATGTGGGCCACCAGGGTAAGATGCCCTCCATCGGTGCCCAAGGAAAAGCGCTGAAAGTACGGTAACCCGTCGCTTGTTTTGCTGTTACTCGCCTGGCTCTTGTTCGATCAGCGAATATCCGTGCTTGGATACCACTTGGCGCAGCTTGTCCAAGTAGAGTTCGGCGGCGTGGGACAGCTTGGTCCGGCTGTTGACGATCCAACCCACCAACATGGATTCATCCGACTCCAGGGGAACGCTGACGATCTTTTCGTTGTTCAGGTCCTCGTTGTCGATGCCGGTGCAGACCGTGTAAGCGTTCAGTCCCACGATGAAGTTGAGCATGGTGGCCCGGTCGCTCACAGTGATCTGCTTGGGGGAGTAGTCGGGCCAGACCGCCTCCTCGGCAAAGTAGAAGGAGCCCTCCTCGCCCTGCTCATATTGCAGGAAGGGATAGGGCTCCAGATCCTTCATGGTCACCATGGCCCGATCGGCCAGGGGGTTGGTCCGGGCGATGAAGACATGCAGGTCCGCTCTGAAGAGTGGATGGAAGTCCAGGTGCTTCTCTCGGAGCATCTTGGAAAGGACCCGTTTGTTGAAATCGGACTCGTAGATGATGCCGATCTCGGACTGGAGGGTGGCTACCTGGTCGATGATGTCCCTGGTGCGTGTCTCCCGAATGGTGAATTCGTACTCGTCCGAATCGATGGAATTGATCATTTCCACGAACGCTTCCACTGCGAACATGTAGTGCTGGGTGGAGACCCGGCAGAGCTGCTTGCGGGGCCTGACCTGCCGATAGCGGGCCTCCAGCAGGTCGGTCTGGTCCAGGATCTGCCGGGCGTAGGTCAGGAATTCCGCCCCGTCCACGGTCAGAGCGATCCCTTGGGAGTGGCGGGTGAAGATCTCGATGCCCAGCTCGTTCTCCAGCTCCTTGACCGATGAACTCAGGGCAGGCTGGGAGATGTAGAGCTCGTGCGAGGCCTCGTTCATGGAGCCGCATTCGACAATCTTGACGATGTAGCGCAGTTGGAGCAGTGTCATATAAGCCAATCTATACCCAAGGCTCTATCGGCCCAGGGCCACGGTTTCAGCCATACCCTGCTTGGCGGCCTCCTGGTCCAGATAGCGACCCGGACCCTGGACCTGGGGGTTGCCGTCCCCATCGGTCTCGAAGCTGTAGACCATAGGTACGCCGGTGGGCACGTTAATGGATCGGATATCCTTGTCGTCAACATCTTCAAGGACCTTGATCAGACTGCGGACCACGGAACCGTGGGTGACGATGAGCACAGTACGGCCCTGGGCCAGGTTGGGTGCTATCCGGCTACGCCAGTAGGGATGCAGGCGGAGCAGCAGGTCCTTGAGGCACTCGGCGCGGATGTCTGCCGGATTCTGGCTGTCCAGTCCATCGCACATGAACGGGGCATAGCGCGGATCCTGTCCCTGAAAGTATGGTGAATCGGTTGCGATGGCAGGCGGCCGAACATCATAGGAACGCCGGTAGCTATCGAATTGCTGCTGACCGTAGCGTTCCAGCATGGCCGGTCGCGTCTGTCCCTGGAAGTCGCCATAGTGGCGTTCATTCAGCCTCCAGGTGCGCTCCACCGGAATCCAGGCCCGATCGACCAGGTCCAGGACCGTGTTGGCGGTGATGATGCTGCGGGTCAGCAGGGAGGTGAAGACCAGGTCAGGCAGCAGGCCCGATTTCTTGAGCAGCTGTCCGGCATGACGGGCCTGTTGCAGTCCGCGTTCCGTCAGAGGCACGTCCACCCAACCTGCGAAACGGTTGACCGACTTCTGAGTCCAGACGCTTTCCCCATGACGCATGACGATGAGCTGCGAGGTCACCAAATCGACTCCTTTTCTGATGACGTGTTTAGAACCAGAGCGAGCTGTTCTCGAAGAAGAGGGAGGCATCGTCCCCATCCTGGGCGGACTGGTCCATCTGGTCAGCAGCCCCCTCGGCTCTTGACATGACCAGCCCTATGGCCCTGGGCAGGGCATCGGCAACCTGTCCGGCGCGAATTGGCTGTCCCATGGGTCCTGCAACAGTCCCGTGACCTTCCGATTGGTTGTCCTCGGCTACCAAATCGGCGAAATCCTGGGGTTTGCGGGGGTCGAAAATCAGCGGCTGCTCCCAACCGGTCTGCCTGCCGCCGCTGGCCAGAGAGCCTGCCAGTCCGTGCAGGAAGGCCGCGGCAGCCGTCAGATCCACCATCAGTGTGGCATCATCCTGGATCGGTCCGGCATTCTGGGCCAGCATGGCCCCGATGGTTCCGGAGAGCACGTCCCCTGATCCGGCCGTGGATAGCCAGGCCGGGCCGAAACCGGTGGTCATGACCCGGGGGCGGTCGGTGCCGTCCTCGCCGACGACCAGAGTGATGGCCCCCTTGAGCAGAATGGTGGCCCCGGTCAGTTGGCAGGCGCGGACAGCCCATCGCAGGGGTTCGGCCATGACCTGGTCGCCGTCCACGTTCTCTCCATGCGAGTTGAGCAGGGCGGCCATCTCGCCGGCATGCGGGGTCAGCACGGTACGCGGGCCCAGCCGGTCCGGCAGCAGATCCAGGGCTCCGGCATCGGCCACCACCGGCGGGTCGGCCGCTGCATCATCCTCGTCCAGGTCCGCAGCCTGACGATTAAGTATGTCGGCAATCAGGTCCCGCTGTTCGTCCTGGCCCTCAGGCCCGGCAGCCTCCTGGGCCTGTCGGGTGGGCACGCCCGAACCCAGCACCCAGGACTCGACTCTTCCGAGACCTAGAACCGTTTCGGGCAGCTCCTGAAGAATCAGGTTGCCCACCTGTTCGGGGCCGCAGTAGCGAATCATACCCACGTTGCCGCTGGCCGCAGCCCTGCTGGAAAGCAGCCCGGCACCATGGTAGAGAGCGGATCCAGTGACCAGGCCGACCACACCCCTGGTGTACTTGGTGTCATTTACCCGGGGCGCCCGCATAAGTCCCGCGCAGTCCTCGGCTTCCATGCAGGAGACGCTGGGAACCAGTGCCGAGGTATCGAAGCCGAAGTCCACCAGGATGATTCTGCCGCAGACGTAGGCGGCCGGGGGCAACATCAGGCAGGGCTTCATGGCCCCCATGGTCACGGTCACATCAGCCGGGATATAGGCCCCGGGTAGGGTGCCTTCATCGATGTCCACGCCGGAGGGAGTATCCACAGCCAGCACCAGAGGCCCATCCTGTCCGGCGGGGTCGTGCCAGGCTGGCCTGTCGGGCAGGCCGCTCTCCATACCCAGTTCTGCGGCCAGGGCGGCTGGAATGCCGCGCAGCGCCCCCTTGAGACCGATACCGGTCATGGCATCGATAATCAGATCCGCCTGTCGGCACAGATCCAGGGCCTGGTCCAGCTCCTCGGAAGCCTGGTCCGGCCCAGCTGGTGCCTCGCAGCCCTGGATGGCTGCCTGTGGATCCAGGGCCGTGACGACTCCACCGGCGCGCAAAAGGGCATCCAATCCGCCCTGGTGCAGGCTTCGCCCGGTCGCCACCACCGTCACATCGGCCCCGTGCCCGGCCAGATCCGCCGAGGCATAGAGCCCGTCGCCGCCATTGTTGCCAGCCCCTGCCAGCAGGACGATCCTGGCTCCTGCCGGCTCCAGCCCGGCCTGGGTCAGCATGATGTCAGCCACGGAGGCCAGGGACCCGGCGGCGATACGCATCAGGGGAACCCCGTCGTCCAAAAACGGCTGCTCCAAGGATCGGATCATGTCGGCGGTATAGGCGCTGGTAGCCAGGGTCCGGCGGGCTTCGCGGCGTTCATCTGGTGACGGCTTCATGGCATCACACCCCTCATTCAACAGGTCCACGTGCTGGCTCCACTCTATCCGATGGCCTTGTCCTGCAAGCGTTATAAAGTCAGCCTATTTACGAGGGCAGGAAAGGAAATCATGCAGGGATTCGCAATGCCGAACCAGGGCCAAATTTTGGCAGTGGTCCTGACGGTGGTTCTCTGCGGCCTGATCGGCTTCGAGCGTGAGTTCCTCAAACACGACGCTGGCATCCGCACCCATATTCTGGTGGGCCTGGGCAGCTGCCTGTTCACCATGGTCTCCCTCTACGGCATCCAGGCCGCTGTTGGGAATTATTCCTGGGATGCCTCGCGAATTGCAGCCGGGGTGGCCTCGGGCATCGGCTTCATTGGCGCCGGAGTCATCTTCTTCAACCATGATTCGGTCAAGGGTCTGACCACGGCCAGCGCCATCTGGGTGGCCGCTGCCGTTGGCATGGCCTGCGGGGTCCAGCTTTTCGCCATCGCCATCCTGACGGTCGTCTTCTACTTTCTGGCAGTTCTGGTTATCGCGCCCATTCTCAAGTGGTTCCTGCGCAACCGTCAGAATACGGTCCTGCGCATCGTATATCAGGACGGCCACGGCTGTCTGCGTGAATCCCTGTTGCTGGCCACCCGCATGGGCTTCGAGTCCCGGGTGCTGACCATCCATGAGCTCCACCGGGACGCCTGGAAGGGCGCCGATGTCACTGTCAACCTGCTGGGCAAGGGCGACGTGACCGAGCTGGTCGAATCCATAGGCCAGACTCCAGGGGTCAAAGAGGTGGAGGTCCTGGGGGAGGACGACTGACCCGCTTTTGACTATTGTGGCTACCTACTCCTCGGCCACCAGATCCAGGTAGTCGTCGCTCCAGAGGTCCTCGTCACCGTCGGGCATAAGCAGCACCCGCTCAGGGTTGAGGGCCTTGACGGCACCCTCATCGTGGGTGACCAGCACGATGGCTCCCTCGTACTTGGCTATGGCCTTGAGTATCTCGTCACGCGAGGCGGGATCCAGGTTGTTGGTGGGCTCGTCCAGCAGCAGGACGTTGGCCCGGCTGGTCACCAGGGTGGCCAGGGCCAGGCGGGTCTTCTCGCCGCCGGAAAGCACCTTGGTGGGCTTCATGGCATCGTCCCCTGAGAAGAGGAAGGAGCCCAAAATGGTCCGCGCCTGGGTGTTGTCCAGGTCGGGGGCCACATGCTGTAGATTCTCCAGAACGGTGACGTCGTTATCAAGGGTGTCATGCTCCTGGGCGAAGTAGCCGATCTTGGCTCCATGCCCCAGGGTCACCTTGCCCGTGTCGGGCTGCTCGATGCCTGCCAGCAACCGCAGGGTAGTGGTCTTGCCAGCGCCGTTGTATCCCAGGATGACCACCCGGGAGCCCTTGTCGATGGCCAGGTTGATGCCGGCGAAGACGATGTTGGAGCCGTAGGCCTTGGACAGGTCCTCGGCCATGATGGGCGTGCGGCCGCAGGGTGCTGGATCCGGGAAGCGCAAATCGGCCACCTTTTCGGCCTTTTCCGCCTCCTGGGTGTCGGCCAGCAGACGCTGGGCACGGCGCATCATATTTTGAGCAGCTACGGCCTTGGTGGCCTTGGCATGCAGACGGATGCCCTGCCGCATCAGCCGATCGGCCTTCTTCTCGGCCACCTCGCGTTCACGGCGGCGGCGTTCCTCGTCCACCACCCTCTGGCGCAGGTAGGCTTTCCATCCCATGGTGTACATGTCGATGCAGGAGCGCTGGGCATCCAGGTGCCAGATGCGGTTGACGGTCTCGTCCAGCAGCTCGGTGGAGTGGGAAATGATCAGGAAGCCGCCCTCGAACCGCCGCAGGTAGCCCTTGAGCCATTCGATGGAGTCGGTATCCAAGTGGTTGGTGGGCTCGTCCAGAATCAGGGTGTCAGCGTCGGAGAAGAGGATTCTGGCCAGTTCGACCCGCCGGCGCTGACCGCCTGAGAGAGTGCCCAGTGCCTGCTGCAGGGTCTCCTGGCTCAGCCCCAGGCTCTCGCCCATGACGATGGCCTGCGATTGGGCCGCATAGCCGCCAGCGTTCTCGAAGTCCTGCTGGGCCTTGTCGTAGCGCTTCATGGCCTTTTCCATGACCTTGGGATCAGGACTGGTCATCTCGGTCTCGGCCTTGCGCATCCGCTGGATGATGGAAGCGATGTCCCTGGCGCTCATGACCCGGTCCAGGGCGCTCTGCTCGGAGTCGCCCGCATGGGTGGACTGGGGCAGGTAGCCCAGCTGTCCGGTCACCCGCACCTTGCCGGCCGAAGGAAGCATATCGCCGGTGATGACCCGGGTCAGCGTGGTCTTGCCTGCACCGTTGCGGCCCACCAGGCCAATCCGGTCGCCCTTGGTCACGTGGAAATCGGTGGCTTGCAGCAGTAGTCGGGCACCTATTCGGATCTCAAGTCCCTGCGCCTCAATAGCCATGCCGCCTCCGACCCCGCTTTCCTCGTGGATTCAAAACTTGCAAGGGACCATGGTAGCAAGAAGCAAGCCCCGCCAGTGCGTCTCGGCTGACGGGGCAATGGATCAGTCATGAATAGGTCAGCGGCGGACCAGCCTGAACTTGTTCCAGGGGAAGTAGACCAGGAAGGCGCCCACGGCGGTCAGAGCGATGACCAGCACGCCCATGGCGGCCGCGAAGGAGAAGATCCTGATGCCGATGCCCAGGCAGGCCCAGATGACCACCAGGCCGAAGACCCAGTCCTTGCCATGCCTGTTCATCAGATAAGCGACGGCCAGTAGGGCGCCGACCACGATGATGGTGGCGAATCCCTGTACTGCATTGCCGACCTTGTGCCCGGCGACAACCATGTATCCAGCGTTGACCAGGGTGGCCACACTCAGCCAGCTGGCGTAGATGGACAGGGGAATCCAGTCCAGGGCCTTGGCGGCTGTTGGGGTTCCGGCCTTGGTGGCATCCCTGCGTACCAGGGCGTAGAGCATCCAGACCAGCACGGTCAGAATGAGGATGATGACCAGGGCCCAGAAGTTGCGCTCCATATGCCACAGGGCCAGCCAGGCGATGTTCAGGCAGCAGGTGGCCACGAAGAGCAGCCCGCTCAGCGTGAAGGGCAGGAAGCCAAGACGTTTGCGGCTGGGACCCGCCAGGCAGAAGCGGAAGAGCCAGATGGCCAGAGCGATGTAGATGATCCCCCAGATGGCGAAGACGTAGCCGGCGGGCATGATCCAGAGGTCGACCTTGCGAGCCAGGCCACCAACTGTGGTGCCATTGAAGTGGTAGACCTCCGCATAGCCGTTGAAGCCCACCATGGCCACCCAGGCCACCCAAAGCAGAATGTCCTCGAAGAGCTTCCAGCCGCGACCCTTGGAGGATTCCTGTTCCTTTTCAGGCTCACCCTGCTTTGCTTGATTTGATCCCTGCGCTGCCTCATTGCTGCTGCTTCCAGAGCGAGCGCCGCCTCCTTTGGTGGTCTGATCGACATCGGTTTTTCCGGTCGATGCCTTCTTCGACGAATCATCAGACCTTTTGGCCGGTGCACCCAAAGGCGATGAACCTGAGCTAGACGAACTTGAAGTAGACGACTTTGGAGTCGATGAATTTGAAGCCGATGCACCCGAAGATGCCGAACTTCCATTTCTCGATTCCTGGGTCGCCGATGACGAGTGTGAATTTGATTGGCTGCCCTGCATGGCAGGGGAGGTGCGCTTGGCCCTCTCGACCGGATCCTCATTGTCGGTCCAGAGTTTGCGCGGATTGTCCTTGTCGGTCATGGCACATGCTTCCTCTCCTTGCCGGCCGCAACCGTACTGCCGCCATGGGGATTGCCCCGGGCCTGGGCCGACCGGCCTCTGCTCCAACTCTAAATCGACCGGTCTGGCTCGGTGGTATTGACCACCCGGTCCGGGCGGCCGCCGGTGCTAGCCTGAAGCCGAACACAGGAGAGGGGAGTGCAGCATGGCCGAACCTTCACATCGATGCGACTGGGCACGGGTGGACGACCCACTCATGCGCAGCTACCACGACCATGAGTGGGGCCGCCCCCTGCACGGCTCCCGGAGGCTCTTCGCCATGCTCTCCCTGGAGATATTCCAGTGCGGGCTCAGCTGGAAGCTGGTCCTGCATCGTCGTCAGGCCCTCTTCAGGGATTTCGACAACTTCGATATTCAGGCCGTCGCCGCATTCGACGCGGACCGGATCGACTCTCTCATGGCCGATCCGGCCATCATCCGCAATCGTCGGAAAATCGAAGCCACGGTGGCCAACGCCGCCCTGATCGCCCGCCAATTTCCCGGAGAGGAATTCGACCGCTACTGCTGGTCCTTCACCGGTGGGCTCACTATCAACCACGACTATCCGGACGACCCTTCCATACCGCGCTACGACCACCTGTCGGCCATCGTCTGCAAGGACATGCGCGACCTGGGCCTGCGCTTCCTGGGACCGGTGACGGTCCACTCCTTCCTCCAGGCGGCAGGCATGATCAACGACCACCAGCACGACTGCTTCCTGAATGGCTGCGGCCGTCCGCCCCTGGATCCGCCTGCCCCGGCCATCTAAGCCGTCATCGAACACCTGTTCGAATTATTCGGCCCCGGCGATATTATGGTCAGGCTTTGGCCTCAGCCTTGGCCATGGGTCTTCAGGGAAGCGGATGGGAAGCACGTGAAGCAGCAGAACAAGCCTAAGTCGACAGTGGACGCGGCCATCGAGAACCCGCGCATGATCGAGTCCAAGGGGTCCCTGGTGGCGGACCTGTCCATGGTGCCCAACGATCGCAAAATCGTCATCCAGGGCGCCCGGGCCCACAACCTTAAGAACGTCAACCTGTCCATACCCCGTAACCGGATGGTGGTCTTCACCGGCCTATCAGGCTCGGGCAAGTCCTCCCTGGCCTTCGACACCCTCTTCGCCGAGGGTCAGCGCCGCTATGTGGAGTCCCTCTCCGCCTATGCCCGCCAGTTCCTGGGCCAGATGGACAAACCCGACGTGGACTTCATCGAGGGCTTGAGCCCGGCCGTCTCCATCGACCAGAAGACCACCAACCGCAACCCCCGGTCCACTGTCGGAACCATCACCGAGGTCTACGACTACCTGCGCCTGCTCTTCGCCAGAACCGGCATCCCCCACTGCCCGGTCTGCGGGGCCGAGGTGCGTGCCCAGTCGCCACAGCAGATCGTCGACACCCTCATGTCCAGGCCTGAGGGGACCCGCTTCCAGCTCCTGGCCCCCATCGTCAAGGGTCGCAAGGGCGAGTTCGTGGAGACACTGGAGCTCCTACGCTCCGACGGCTACTCCCGGGCCATCATCGACGGGGACATGCACCAGCTGTCCGAGTCCATCAAACTGACCAAGCAGAAGAAGCACACCATCGAGGTGGTGGTGGACCGGCTGGTCATTCGCGAGGGCATGCGCCAACGCCTGACCGACTCCGTGGAGACCGCCCTGCGACTGGCCAAGGGCACGGTAGTGGCCGACTTCGTGGATCTGGATGCCAAGGACCCCGAGCGTCGCCAGCCCTTCTCCGAGAAGCGGTCCTGCCCCAACGGCCACGAGCTGGAACTGGACGAGATCGAGCCCAGGACCTTCTCCTTCAACGCACCCTACGGAGCCTGCCCGGCCTGCACCGGCCTGGGATTCAACCTGGAGATTGACCCCGAGCTGGTGGTGCCCGACCCCGACAAGAGCCTCAAGGACGGGGCCGTGGAGCCCTGGAGCGGCACCAAGAGCCAGCAGCGCTTCTACGGCCACCTGCTGGACGGCCTGGCCAAGGAGATGGGCTTCTCCACCTCGACCCCCTGGAAGGACCTGCCCGAGGAAGTCCGCCATGCCGTCATGTACGGACACGACTTCAAGGTGGACGTCTCCTACCGCAACCGTTGGGGCCGCCTGCGCGAGTACACCACCGGATTCGAGGGTGTGGTCCGCACCCTGATGCGCCGCCACGACGAGACCGACTCGCAGCCCATGAAGCAGTACTACGAGTCCTACATGCGCGAAGTGCCCTGCCAGGTCTGCCAGGGCAAGCGTCTGAAGCCCGAGGTGCTGGCCGTGACCGTGGACGGCCTGTCCATCGCCCAGGTCTGCGACATGGCCGTATCCGCCAGCCTGAAATGGGTGGAGGGCCTGCACATGGAGGGCGCCCAGGCCAAGATCGCCGGGGAGGTCCTCAAGGAGATCCGCGCCCGTCTGCGCTTCCTCAACGACGTGGGCCTGAACTATCTGACCCTGTCCCGGGCTGCGGCCACCCTCTCCGGCGGCGAGGCCCAGCGCATTCGCCTGGCCACCCAGATCGGCTCGGGCCTGGTGGGCGTCATGTACGTGCTGGACGAGCCCTCCATCGGTCTGCACCAGAGGGACAACGACCGGCTTATCAAGACCCTGCAGCGGTTGCGCGACCTGGGCAACACCCTGATCGTGGTCGAACACGATGAGGACACCATCCGCCAGGCCGACTGGCTGGTCGACATCGGCCCGGGGGCCGGCGAGCATGGCGGGGAGGTCATCTTCTCCGGACGCTCGCAGGACCTGGTCAAGGCCCCCCGTTCAATCACCGCCGACTACATCGCCGGACGGCGGTCCATCGAGGTGCCCAAGCGCCGCCGCAAGACCAGCAAGACGCGACAGCTGACCGTGGTGGGGGCTCGAGAGAACAATCTGAAGAACCTTAAGGTATCCTTCCCGCTGGGGGTCATGACCCTGGTCACCGGCGTCTCCGGCTCCGGCAAGTCCACCCTGGTCAATTCCATCCTCTATCCGGTTCTGGCCGACCAGCTCAACAACGCCCGCATCGTGCCCGGCAAGCACACCCGTGTGGAAGGCGTGGACCAGGTGCGCAAGGTCATCCACGTGGACCAGAACCCCATCGGCCGCACCCCGCGCTCCAACCCGGCCACCTACACCGGCGTCTGGGACAAGATCCGCCAGCTCTTCGCCAAGACCCCCGAGGCCCAGGTGCGCGGCTACGGCCCAGGTCGTTTCTCCTTCAATGTCAAGGGCGGCCGCTGCGAGACCTGCCACGGCGACGGAACCATCAAGATCGAGATGAACTTCCTGCCCGACGTCTACGTGCAGTGCGAGACCTGCCATGGCAAGCGCTACAACAGGGAGACCCTTGAGGTCACCTACAACGGCAAGACCGTCTCGGATGTGCTGGACATGCCCATCGAGGAGGCCGCGCATTTCTTCAAGGCCTATCCCTCCATCGCCCGCTATCTGGACACCCTGGTGGACGTGGGCCTGGGCTACATCCGCCTGGGCCAGCCGGCGCCCACCCTGTCCGGAGGCGAGTCCCAGCGGGTCAAGCTGGCCACCGAGCTGCAGCGGCGCTCCGACGGCAAGACCGTCTACATCCTGGACGAGCCCACCACGGGCCTGCACTTCGAGGATGTCCGCAAGCTGCTCAAGGTCCTGCACGGCCTGGTTGACAAGGGCAACACGGTCATCGTCATCGAGCACAACCTGGACGTGATCAAGACCGCCGATTGGATCATCGACCTGGGCCCTGAGGGCGGCGACGGCGGCGGCACCGTGGTGGCCCAGGGCGCTCCCGAGCAGGTGGCGGCCAATCCGAATAGCTGGACAGGCAAGTATCTGAAGCCCATGCTGGATCCCGCCAAGGTCGACAAGGCCGCCAAGGCTGCGCGATCATGACCCGCAGCTGCTTCGAGCGGCATACGCCGCAGGTATGGCGACGCACCGCCCAAGCCCTGGAGGAGGAGTCCGCCACCGGTACCAGGACCGGCGTCAACAAGAACGGCGCGCCCCTGCTGGGGGACAGCCGGGACCTCTTCCGTCCCAAGACCTCTGACATCCCCGCCCAGCCGGGGGTCTACAAGTGGCGGGACGGCGATGGCCGGGTCATCTACGTGGGCAAGGCCAAGAACCTGCGCAACCGCCTGGCCAATTACTTCCAGCCCCTGGAAAATCTGCATCCGCGCACCCAGACCATGGTCCTGACGGCCCGGAGCCTGGAATGGACCGTGGTGGGCACCGACCTGGAGTCCCTGACCCTGGAATACACCTGGATTAAGGAGTTCGACCCCCGCTTCAACGTCAAGCTGCGCGATGACAAGACCTACCCCTACCTGGCTGTATCCGTGGGGGAGGAGTTCCCCCGGGTATGGATGACCCGGGTGCGCAAGCGGCACGACACCCGCTACTTCGGCCCCTACGCCAAGGTCTGGGACATGAAGCACACCCTGGACGCCCTGCTCAAGACCTATCCGGTGCGCACCTGCACTCCCGGCGTCTTCCGCAAGGCCAAGCTCAGCGGCCGTCCCTGCCTGCTGGCCTCCATTGGCAAGTGCTCGGCCCCCTGCGTGGGCCGAATCAGTGCCAGCGACCACCGTCGTCTATGCACGGAGCTGACCGGGGTAATCACCGGCAGGCTGGGCAAGAGCTACCGTGCGGGGCTGACCAGGAGCATGCAGAAGGCCAGTAAGGAGTTGGACTTCGAGAAGGCCGCCCGCCTACGCGACCAGATCGCCATGCTGGACACGGTCATCGAGCAGAATGCCGTGGCCTTCGCCTCCAACGTGGATGTGGACGTCTTCGGAGTGGCCTCGGACGAACTGGAGGCCTCGGTCCATGCCTTCTTCGTGCGCTCCGGAGCCATCCGCGGCGAACGCAACTGGAGCGTGGAGCGGGTGGAGGACGTCTCCGACAGCGAGCTGATCAGCGACCTCTTGGTGCAGGTCTATTCGGACCTGATGAGTGAGAATGACAGCGAGCTGCACAAGCTTCCAGAGAATTCCGACGCCCCGGTCTCCATCAGCCAGGACAGGGATGCCATGGGCTCCACCCAGAAAGTCACGGCCCTGGATGCCGAGGCCCGGGCCAAGGCCACCAGGAGCCGACACCAGCATCAGGATCAGACCGGACGTGCCGACCTGCTGGCTCCCATCTCGCCGGTGCCTCCCGAGGTCATCGTCCCCATCCAGCCGGATCGGACCGGCGACCTGCAGGAGTGGCTGAGGGAGCTGCGCGGATCCGCAGTGACCATCCGTGTGGCCAGCCGGGGGGAGAAGAAGTCTCTGATGGACCGGGCCAACGCAAACGCACGCCAGGCCCTCCAGCGCAGCAAGCTCAGCCGCATGAGCGACATGGGCACCCGCACCCAGGCCATGAATGACGTGGCCAAGGCCCTTGGACTGGACCGCGCCCCGCTGCGCATCGAGTGCTACGACATCTCCAACACCGTGGGCGGCCAGTTCCAGGTGGCCTCCATGGTGGTCTTCGAGGACGCGGTCCCCAAGAAGTCCGAATACCGTCGATTCGCCATCCGCGGCGAGGACCGCAAGGGCGCTGTGGACGATATAAGAGCCATCTACGAGACCCTGACCCGGCGCTTCCGCCACGGCAACATCGCCGGTGACAGCGGTGACAGCATGGAGGCCGAGCGAAAGGCCAACGATAAGGCACCCGAGCTTGTGGAGCAGGAGGAGGGAGCCATCGTCCAGCAGAACACCACCGCCCGCCACTTCGCCTACAAGCCCAATCTGATCGTTGTCGATGGAGGCAAGCCCCAGGTGACTGCTGCTGCCCGGGCCCTGCACGACTGCGGAGTGGACGATGTGGCACTGTGTGGCCTGGCCAAGCGCCTGGAAGAGGTCTGGGTGCCTGACGACGACTATCCCATCATCCTCAAGCGTCAGTCCGAGGGCATGTACCTGCTGCAGCGGGTGCGCGACGAGTCCCACCGCTTTGCCATCACCTACCACCGGCAGACCCGGCGCAAGGGTGCCCTCCGGTCGGCCCTGGATGAGATTCCGGGCATCGGATCCGCCTACCAGAAGAAGCTGCTCAATCACTTCGGGTCGGTCAAGCGCATGCGCCAGGCATCCCAGGAGGAGCTGGAGGCCGTCAAAGGCATTGGCTCAGCGAAGGCCGAGGCCATCTACCAGGCCCTGCACAGTGATCAGGACCAGACCGGGGACAGCCAGCGATAAAATGGCTCAGGAGGCTGGCAGAGGGCCATGCCCTGAGTTGATTGGTGCGTGATTGCGGATATGAATGGACCTGATCGTCGTTGTGCCGTCCTGGGCGACCCAATCAGCCATTCCCTCTCGCCCCTCCTGCATAGATCAGCCTATGACGCACTGGGCCTGGATGGTTGGCGCTATGACCGTGTGCGCATGGACGCTGACGGTTTGGCGGACTTTATCCACGGCCTTGACCCGTCCTGGGCAGGACTCAGCCTGACCATGCCCCTGAAAAATGCCGTCGGCCCCTTGGGTGATTTCTGTGATTACTGGTCCAAGACCCTAGGAGTGGCCAACACGGCGGTCTTTGCGCAGGGCGGCCCCGCCAAAGGCCCGTCCTTGTACAACACGGATGTAGAGGGGATCGTAGCTGCCCTGCTGGAGGCGGCCGACCGCTGCCGGGCCGATGAAGATCCTGACGATTTGGCTGCCCTGCTGGAGGTTACCGGTCAGGGAAGGCAGGACCGGCTTCCCGACCAACCATATAGGGGAACGCGAGCCCTGGTCATCGGCAACGGGAACACCGCCGAGTCCGCCTTCTGCGCCTTGAAGGTGCTGGGGGTCGAGCGTGTGGACCTGCTGGTCCGCAACCCGGAGCACTGCGACCACATGCTGGCCCTTGCCTCCCGGCTTGACCTGCCTGAGCCAACCGTCACCGCCATGGACCGGTCTGAGTCAGCCGAAAAAGCACTGATCGGGACCGATATTATCGTCTCCACCCTGCCTTCTGGGGCAGCCGACCCCCTGGCTGATCTGCTCAGTACAGCTGAGACTCCAGAGGCCCATGACGACAAACGCCTAGGCCCGGTTCTGCTGGATGTGGTCTATGACCCCCGGCCCACCCCACTCATGAAGGCCTTCTGCAGCCGACCGGGTGGCCGGGCCATCAGCGGTGAACGAATGCTGCTCTATCAAGCCGTGCGTCAGGTGGCGCTGATGACCGGCCGACCCCTGGCCGCTGTTCCGGTGGCCGCCATGGACCGAGCCTTGAGGGAGGCATGACGATGACGACGGAAAAACCGCCCTTCGCAGGCTTCGAGGTACTGCTGATCACAGGCATGTCCGGTGCAGGCCGCTCCCGCGCCGCCGACTCCATGGAGGACATGGGCTGGTATGTGGTAGACAACATGCCCCCGCGCCTGCTTGTGCCCCTGGTCGACATGATGACCTCGGCCAGAAGCTCACTGCACCGCCTGGCTGCCGTCATCGACGTCCGCTCCCGCTCCTACTTCGACGACCTATCGGCTGTGCTCAGCCACCTAGACGACCTGGGCGTGCGCTGCCGCATTCTTTTTCTGGACGCCTCAGACCAGGTGCTGGTCAAACGCTATGAGTCCGTCCGCAGACCCCACCCACTGCAGGGCTCGGGCCGCCTGATCGACGGCATCCGCGAGGAACGCCGCCTGCTGGCCGGGCTCAAGGAACGTGCCGACATGGTCATCGACACTTCAAACCTGAGCATCCACCAGCTCTCCACCCGTCTCTACGAAATGGTCCTGGGCTCCGGCCCGACTACCGTGGGAGTGCACATCATGAGCTTCGGATTCAAGTACGGCCTGCCCATAGATGCCGACTTCGTAGCCGATGTGCGCTTCCTGCCCAACCCTTACTGGGTCCCCGAGCTGCGCGATCTGAACGGCCATGACGGTCCGGTCCGGGACTATGTGATGGCCAGCAAGGGCGCCAAGGAGTTCCTGGATGCCTACACCACCGCTATTCTGACCGCACTCAGCGGCTATGCGCGTGAGGACAAGCACTATGTGACCATCGCCTTTGGCTGCACTGGCGGACAGCACCGCTCGGTGGCCATGGCCGACGCTCTGGCCGCCCGTTTGCGGTCCCGGGGAATGGAGGTGACGGTCTCGGCCCGCGAGCTGCCGCACCGTTCTCGCGGATAGCCAAAGGCGCAATTTGTCCAAGATATTCGGTATCACAGTAATCCGGTGGTTTGCACGGCAGGTGTGTCGCGCGGCCTGGAAGTATTCATTTTTCAGTATTTTTTCGTAGGAGGACGGCTCTTGGCCCTACTTGATGATGTCAAAAGCGAGCTGGCCGCGATTGACAACGAACCCCCCTCTGCCAAGAAAGCACAATCGGCGGCGATGATCCGCTTCGGTGGCGGTCTACACATCATTCAGCGTCACATTGTGGTGGAAGCGCAATTCGACTCCCTGCCGGCAGCGCAGTGGTTGCAGAACACCATCAGGGACGTCTACGGCCATGATTCCGATCTGATCCAGGTCAAGCGGCAGGCCCCAACCGGCAACTTGACCCGCTACTCGGTCCGCGTACTGCGGGCAGGCGGTGCCCTGGCCCTGCAGACCGGTCTGCTGGACCGCCGCAAGCATCCGGTTCGTGGTCTTCCCGCCGACATCGTCTCCGGCAACATCGCCCAGGTCAAGGCTGCCTGGCGAGGGGCCTTCCTGGCCCATGGCGAGCTGTCTGACCCGGGCAAGGCCTCCTATCTGGAGATTGTCTGCCCCGGATCCGAGGCCGCCCTGGCCCTGGTGGGCGCCGCCCGCCGGCTGGGCATCAACGCCAAGGCCCGCCAGGTGCGCAGCTCCGAGCGCGTCACCCTGCGCGACCCGGATGTCATCGAACGCATGCTCAACCTGATGGGCGCACCCAAGTCCTCCAGGGAGTGGACCGGCAAGCGCAGCGACGGGGAATCCCGCGGCAAGGCCAACCGCCTGGCCAATTTCGACGATGCCAACATGCGTCGCTCCGCCAAGGCCGCCGTCGAGGCCAGCGCCAAGGTCACCAAGGCCTTCCAGATTCTGGGCGACGATATTCCCGAGAACCTGCGTGCTGCCGGTCAGCTTCGTCTGGACCACCGTGAGGCCTCCCTCGAAGAGCTGGGCCGCCTGGCCGATCCGCCGGTCACCAAGGATGCCATTGCCGGACGCATCCGCCGCCTGCTGCAGCTGGCCACCAAGGTCGAAAAGAAAAGGGCCGAGGAAGAGGCCAAACAAGAGTGAGATAGCTCACATAGGTCGGTCTGCCTGAGTACCATGGCAGGGGAGCGGGCGCATGGACCCGCAGTCAGAAAGGATACGCATGAAAACACTGAAGAGCCTCGGTGATCTCAAGGGCAAGCGCGTGCTCGTCCGCGCGGACTTCAACGTGCCGCTGGACGGCACCACCATTACGGACGACGGCCGCATCCGCGCCGCCTTGCCAACCATCGAGCAGCTTCGTGGCCAGGGCGCCAAGGTCATTCTCATGGCCCACCTGGGTCGCCCCAAGGGCAAGGTCGTTCCCGAGCTGAGCCTGGCCCCCGTGGCCGCTCGCCTGGGTGAGCTGCTGGGCGTGCAGGTTCCTCTGGCCGAGGACACCTACGGTCCCGATGCCCATGCCAAGGTGGCCGCCATGAACGACGGCGACGTGGTCCTGCTGCAGAACGTGCGCTACAACCCTGAGGAAACCAGCAAGGACGAGGCCGAGCGCGATGCCTACGCCCGCAAGATCGCCGACCTGGGCGATGTCTTCGTCTCCGATGGATTCGGCGTGGTCCACCGCGCCCAGGGTTCCAACTACTCCGTGGCCAAGTTCCTGCCTTCCGCAGCAGGCCTGCTGGTCGAGAAGGAAGTCAAGGCCCTGTCCAAGGCTACCGAGAACCCCGAGCGGCCCTTCACTGTGGTCCTGGGCGGTTCCAAGGTCTCCGACAAGCTGGGCGTCATCGAGAACCTGCTCAGCAAGGCCGACCGTCTGGTCATCGGCGGCGGCATGGTCTTCACCTTCCTCAAGGCCGAGGGCTATGAGGTCGGCTCCTCCCTGCTGGAGGAGGATCAGGTCGACACCGTCAAGGGCTACATCGCCACCGCCCGCCAGAAGGGCGTGGAGCTGGTCCTGCCCACCGACATCGTGGTGGCTGACGAGTTCAAGGCGGATTCGCCCCACCAGGTGGTTCCTGCCGACGGCATCCCCGCAGACAAGATGGGTCTGGACATCGGTCCCGACTCCCAGAAGCTCTTCCACGACAAGATCGTGGACTCCAAGACAGTGGTCTGGAACGGCCCCATGGGCGTCTTCGAGTTCCCGGCATTCGCCGACGGCACCCGGGCTGTGGCCCAGGGCCTGGTCGACGCCACCAAGGCCGGAGCCTTCACCATCGTCGGCGGCGGCGACTCCGCCTCGGCAGTGCGCAACCTGGGCTTCCCCGAGGATGGCTTCTCGCACATCTCCACCGGCGGCGGCGCCTCCCTGGAGTTCCTTGAGGGCAAGGAGCTTCCGGGTCTGAAGGTGCTGGAGTAAAATCGGCAGACAGACGGGCAATGCCGGGTCACCGGGTTTCGCATCCGGCGGCCCGGCATTGCTGTTGTTGCGCGGATGGAAAGGTCTGGTATGGCACGCATTCCCCTGGTGGCCGGCAATTGGAAGATGAACTTCGACCACCTGGAAGCCACCTATTTCGTGCAGAAGCTGGCCTGGCTCCTGCGCGACGCCCACTTCGACCGCAGGCGCTGCCAGGTGGCTCTGATGCCCGCCTTCACCGCCCTGCGTTCCGTCCAGGTGCTGGTGGAGGCCGACAACCTGCCCATCGAATATGGGGCCCAGGCCGTCTCCGTCACCGCCCAGGGGGCCTTCACCGGGGACGTGTCTGCTGACATGCTGGCTCAGCTGGGCTGCGGCTACGTCATCGTGGGCCACTCCGAGCGGCGCAAGTACCATCCGGAGGACGACGCCAACATCGTCGACCAGGTCCGAGCCGTCCTGGCTGCTGACATGAAGCCCATCCTCTGCGTGGGGGAGAGTTACGAGGAGCGCCGCCAGGGCATCCAGCTGGACTTCGCCGTTGGCCAGGTCAATGACGTCACCCGAGACCTGGCCAAGGAGGACATGGAGAATCTGATTGTGGCCTACGAACCGGTCTGGGCAATCGGCACCGGCATGGTGGCCACCCCGGACACCGCCCAGCAGGCCGCCCGGGCCATCCGCGACCACATCTCAAGCAAGTTCGGGGAGCCAGCCGGCCAGGCCGTGCGCATTCTCTACGGCGGCTCGGTCACCTCCAAGAACGCCTCGCAGATGATCACCCAGCCGGACGTGGACGGTTTTCTGGTGGGTGGCGCCTCCCTGGATGTGGAGGAGTTCGCACGAATCGTGCGACTGGCCGCCAAGGGCTGATGCGTTTTTCGACGGGTGTATGTATACTTGTTCCCAGTTCCTTACATGGAGGTATGTCCCGTGACCATTGTCAAGATTGTGCTTCAAGTCGTCGTCATCCTCGCCAGCATATTGCTGACCATGCTGATTCTGTTGCACAAGGGCAAGGGCGGCGGCCTGTCCGATATGTTCGGCGGCGGGATCGGCTCCAACGCCGGCACCTCGGGCGCAGCCGAGAAGAACCTGAACCGGCTGACCATCATCGTGGCTTTGATCTGGGTGGCCATCATCATCGCCCTGGATCTTATTTCCAAGTACAAGCTGGCCTGATTCCAGCAACCCATACCTGAATTACTTAGCCCCGGCATTGACCGGGGCTTTTCCATATCCGGATGATTTTAATGCGGGGCTTTTAGTCCTTGACTATTACCACAATATGTCATTCACTATGCACCGATAATCCAACGATTCAGCCGCCTGACGGATAGAGTGGGTACCGGTGTGCCCGACGAGCGGCACATCACACAATGTCGTGCAAGCTAAGCAAGCGAAAGGATGTGCTCATGGCTGAGCAAGCTGCACCGAGTCTGGAGGGCTGGTTCTGCCTTCACCTCTTCTGGAAGATCGATTGGGCCAACTGGCGCCGAGTGCCGCAGAACGAACGCCGGGTGTATCTGAATGAGTTCAAGGCCCTGGCCGCACAACTGAACGCGGTCCAGTCCCAGGGCAAGGGAAGCCACTATTGGTGCCAGGTCAATGGGCAAAAGGCCGACCTGGGCCTGATGGTCCTCAGGGAGACCCTGGACCAGCTGCAGGAGGTCGAGACCTCCCTGGAGAAGCTGCGCCTGTCCGATTATCTGGAGCCGACCCTCTCCTATGTGTCGGTCACCGAGGTGGGCCTCTACTCGGGTAAGCCAACCACGGACCGTGGCTGGTCCTACGTCAATGCCAGTCTGCATCCCAAGACACCTGACAAGCCTTACATCTGCTTCTACCCCATGTCGAAGACCCGAGTCCCGGGCGCCAACTGGTACACGCTGCCCTATGACCAGCGCAAGGCCTACATGCACGACCACGGCAAGATTGGTCGTTCATACGCCGGCAAGGTCTCCATCATCCTGACGGGTTCCATCGGCCTGGACGACTACGAGTGGGGCGTCACCCTGTTTGCCGACGACCCCGTCGAGTTCAAGAAGATCGTCACCGAGATGCGCTACATCGAAGCCAGCTCCATCTACGGCGAATTCCCCTACTTCCTGGTAGGAACCAAGACCGATCCTGAGCGCATTGACAAGCTACTCACGGATGGGATGGTTCAGTAACACCATGTCGACAAGAGAGAGAAGATCGATCCTTTCCACGCCCATATGGTTCTTCATGGTCATCGTCTTCATCACCCAGCTGGATGGGGGAGCGGTGCCGACCATGTTGCCGTCCATCACTCGGACCTTCGGCCTGACCACTATGGGCTCCTCCTGGGTGGTCGGACTCTACACCCTGGGCCTGGTGGTGGGCACCCCCATCACCTCCAACCTCTCCGACGCCCACGGGACCAGGAAGGTCTTCCTCTGGGAGCTGGCCTTCTGGTTCCTTGGATGTCTGATGACGGCGGTCTCGCCCAACTATGCGGTCATGCTGCTGGGCCGGTTCATCCAGTCCCTGGGGGACAGCGGCATCATGGTCCTGTCCATGAACGTCCTTCTGCAGCGTGCCCGCAGGAACAACCAGGGCAGGAAGGTCTCCACGGTGGGCATCATCGCCGGTCTTTCCGCCATGGTCAGCCCGGTCCTTTCGGGCATGCTTCTGGGCATCACCCACGGATGGCGGGCCTACTACTTCATGATGCTGCCCTTCCTGGCCATCCTCTTCATCCTGGCCTGGTTGATGATGGGCGACTCCCAAACCGACCGCGCCTGGAAGACCGACTACCTGGGTCTGGGCTCCTTCAGCATCGCTCTGGCTCTGCTGATGGTGGCCATCACCTTCCTCCAGTACGGAACCGCCTACCTGGCCCTGATCATCGGATGCCTCCTGGTCGCAGTGGTGGCCGGTGCGATCTTCCTGGTGCATGAGCGCAACCTGGGCGATGCCAAGGACACCATGCCCTTCCTGCCCATCCGCCTGCTGAAGCTACCCTCCTATGGGCTCACCCTGCTACTGGGGACGCTGGGAGGCATGTTCTTCTCCCTCTTCGTCTACATCCCAACCTATGTCCACTCCGTTTTCGGGCTTCCGGTCCGTTCGGCCGGCATGGTCATGGTCGGCGTCGGGCTGGGCTCCGTTGTCGGGTCCTGGCTGGGCGGGCTCCTGGTCGACAAGTTCGGCTACCGGACCACGCTCGTCTTCTCCTCATCGCTGATAAGCCTGATGGCCCTGGTGATCACTCTGACCCTTCACAACCTGCAGCTCTTCATGGTCCTGTCCTTCCTGATGGGGGTGGGCATGGGCTCCATGATGTCCTCGCCGCTCCAGGTCATCGCCGGAAGGCTGTCCGGACCAGAGAACCGTATGCAGGCCATCGGCGGGCTGTCGGCCTGCAAGAAGATCGGCACCACCATCGCCCCTCTGCTCTTCGCCTCAGCCATTGAACTGGGCAAGGTGGGCGGACAGGCCGGGCTGGCCTCCTACAGGAACATGTTCCTGGTGGTCATCGTCATAGCCCTGGTCAATATCGGCCTGACATACTGCATTCCATTTTCACAGAAAGAAGTTGCTAATGACTGAACCTACAGCAGTCCTCCTCATGGCTTACGGCACCCCCTACCAGGAGTCCGACATCAAGGGGTACTACACCAATATCCGCCACGGGCAGGAGCCGCCCAAGCCGCTCATGGACCAGCTGGTCGGCCGCTACAAGGCCATCGGCCTGCCCTCGCCCCTGGCCACGATCACCACAGCCCAGCGCGACGGTCTCCAAGCTGCGCTGGACAAGGCCCATCCTGGTGCCTACAAGGTCTACGAGGGCCTGAAGTACATCGCCCCCTTCATCAAGGACGCAGTCGACCAGATTGCCGCCGATGGCATCACCAAGATCATCGGCCTGCCGCTGGCCCCGCAGTACTCCTCCTATTCGAGCGAGGACTATCACAACCGCGCCCGCAAGGCCGTCGAGGCCCATCCGGGCATGGAATACCTGCCGGTGCGGTCCTGGTGGAACCACCAGGAGCTGATCCACTTCTGGAGCGATCAGCTGGTGGCCAAGAAGGATCTGACCGACCGACCGGACACCAAGGTGATCTTCAGCGCCCACTCACTGCCCCTGCGCATCATCCAGGGAGGGGACCCCTACAAGGATGAGGTCGTCGGCCTAACCAATGCCGTGGCTCAGGCAGCCGGCCTCAATGAGGACCAGTACGTGCTGGCCTGGCAGTCGGCGGGACGCACCCAGGAGCCCTGGATCGGTCCTGATTTCGTCACCGTAGCCAAGGATCTGATCACCAAGAGCGGCATGAAGACCATCGTCTCCGCCTCCATCGGCTTCATCGCCGACAACCTGGAGATCTGCTACGACGTCGATCAGGAGCTGGCCAAGGCCATCGAATCCGCCGGCGGCACCCTGACCAGGCTGAACATGCCCAACGACAGTCCCGCCCTGATCGCCACCCTGCAGCAGGTGGTTGAGGAGACCAAGGCAGAGTAAACCACCAAATCTAAGCAACGATCTTTGTTTTGTGAATAAAGCTCGTTGACATAAAAAGCCAGAGATAGAATATAAATTCTTCATTTTGGTTTTAGATGCGCATTGTGCACTGTTCGGGAACACCGGGCTGTGCACAATGCTTAATAGTTCCAGCTTTTGACAAGTGAATGACCTTCTCGCAGAAGGTATAAATTCAAAATATGTATAAAAGAATCTTCTTATACGATTCATGGCAAACACCATTGTCTTAATGTTCCGAGAGCTTAATTATTAAGGCATCATTCTTGTATCACAAGACAACATAACTATTATTGAATTAATAACATCCTCGGTGTGTTAAAGCTATGTCAATAGGCAACAAACCAAGACATATCAAACCTCTATCAAACCGCTTTGACACGCCGATAATCAAACCGCTTTGACCCAATTATCAAACCGGTATAATCTCGATTTCAACGCAACAATGAAGTCACTGGCCGATAAGGGAGGGAGGAATGATGAAGCGAAAGCCGACGATAGACGATGTAGCGCGTGAGGCAGGTGTCACAAAGGGCACAGTTTCTCATGTGTTCAATGGTCACAGACCGATATCGGAAACAACAAGGCAACGAGTAATCGATACCGCGGCAAAATTGGGTTGGGTTCCTAATTCCAGTGCGCGGGCACTCGCAGCTAAAAGATGCAATGCTATTGGCATCGTGCTGGCGCGAGATCCTCAGGTTCTCCATTCAGACATGTTCTTTTCGGTCTTTCTGTCTGGCGTGGAATCAGTTTTGGTTAAAAGCGAAGTGGCATTGGTCCTACAAATGGTATCTGACCGACAAGCAGAAGCTCGAGCTTATCGTTCAATGTATCAAGGTCGGGTCGACGGGTTCATAGTTTTGGATCTCACATACAGCGACTGGCGTATCGATCTTTTACGTGAGCTGGAAGCTTCAGTAGTTTTGGTGCAATCGAGCAATGATAACCAAGCGCCCGATTTTTCAAGTGTGTGGGTGGATGACAGGGCTCCTATGCGTACGCTGGTTCGTACTTTGAAAACTCGGGGTCACCACAGAGTCGCTCATATCTCAGGCCCACTGCGTTACGTTCACTCCAATGAAAGAGTCATATCTTATTTGGACGAAACTGGAACAGACGAGTTCTTAAGGGAAGGAAACTTCACTGCAGAAAGTGGACTAAAACTGACACGAGAGCTTCTGTCGCTTGAGCAGCCGCCCACGGCCATAATTTACTCGAATGATGTCATGGCCATAGCCGGGCTGTCGTATGCGCAAAGCATTGGCATGAGTATACCCGAAGATCTGTCGATAGCAGGTTTTGATGATGATCCTATTTCTGTTCACCTCAATCCGCCAATGACCAGCGTCTCAACCAACGCATACGAACGTGGACAGTTGGCCGCTGAACAGTTGCTTGCTGTAATCCAAGGCGGTACTCCGCAATCGATAGAAGTGCAGCGACCGAAAGTTCGCTGGCGAAAAAGTACGGAGGGCACCATGCTCGATTGAACTAATCCGCCTAAAAGTATGGGACATACCAAGACTTTGGATATTTGGGGGAGACATATGCCCGGTGAAAGGAGGTTGTTAATCGGGCGATAAATCGAATTGAGTTATTTGAAATGTATTCAAGGAGGAATACGTTGAAGAAGAATCCTATTTTCCTGAAGACAACTATAACTACTGTACTAGCCTTTACGCTCGGACTATCGGCATGTGGTGCTCCTGATGCCAATTCGGATAAAAACACAACAAGTTCTACAGGGCCCATCAAGATTTGGCTCTCCAACAATGAACAAGAGCTTAAATGGGGCAAAGCCGTGGTTTCTTCGTGGAATGAAAAACACCCTAACGAAAAAGTCAAGGCTCAGGAAATCCCGGCCTCATCATCGTCAGAGGAAGCGATAACTGCTGCCATAACTGCCGGAACAAGCCCATGCCTTATCTACAATATTTCTAGTTCGGCTGTACCAGGTTGGGTTCGTCAAGGTGGGCTGGTGAACCTATCGAAGATATCGGATGGAAACAGCTATATCGAAGGACGCAGCGGTAAAAGCGCTGAGCATTATAAAACCAATGGTGATTACTACCAACTTCCTTGGAAACAGAATCCCATCATGCTCATCTATAACAAAGACATTTTCCAGAAAGCAGGGATTGATCCAGAGAACCCCAAGATGGATACTTACGCTAGCTTCTTGGAAGGCGCTCGTAAAATCGTTAATTCTGGTGCCTCGCAAAGCGCCATCTGGCCTGCACCGACTAATGAGTTCTACCAGCCGTGGAACGACTTTTACCCGCTTTATCTCGCTGCTACTGATGGTGTTCCGCTGATAAAGGACAAAAAAGCCACATTCGATGACGAGAATGGACGTGATGTCACAGAATTCTTCCGAACTCTTTACGCAGAAAATCTAGCACCTAAAGAGAAACCAACAGATGATGCTATGTCTCAAGGTACTACGGCAATGCAACTGGCTGGCCCTTGGGCTGTCGCTGCATACAAAGGCAAGGTAAACACAGGAGTGATGCCCATACCTACCAAAGACGGGAAAAAGGATGTAACTACGTTTGCTGATTCAAAGAATATCTCTATGTTTACTTCCTGCAAGGCTCAAGGTACTGCTTGGAAATTCCTCAAATACTCGACTGGTAAAGACCAGGACAAGCGCTTTATTGAAGCCACAGGACAGATTCCCATCCGCAGCGACAGCGAATCAATATACCAGAACTTCGTAGCAGAAAACCCGGCTTATAAACCTTATGTTGATCAGGCTTTACGAACTGGCGATGTACCAAGTTTGATGAATTCTGTAGAAGTTTGGCAGACCTTCCGTAAACTCTGGTCGAACGATGTGATCTTTGGAAAAACTTCATCACAGGAGTTTGTCGACTCTGCTGCAAAGTCGATCAACGAGTTGGCCAGGAAGGGCTAAACTTTGAGTGTTAAGTATTTTAAGCGTTCGTCGTCACCCGTTAAAGGGTGGCGGCGGTGGCTGGGGAAAGAACCCATTGGTGGGTTATTTGCTCTGCCTTATGCCATCTTCGTCTTGTTCATCTTTGCCTATCCTCTGTGTTTCGCCACTTATATGGCTTTCCACGATTACTTTTTCACAGCTCCTGGAGCGCAAGTTGATAAGCCTTTCGTGGGATTCAGAAATTTCTCACAGGTGTTGGCAAATCCTGATGTGCTTCAATCCTTCAAAAATATACTAGTGTTTCTGATTATCAACGTTCCTTTAACAGTTGTTCTTTCGATTGTGCTAGCAGCGGCACTTAATGCAGGTATCCGATGGGCTACGGCTTTCCGTATTGCTTTTTACCTGCCATATATCACCGCCAGTGTCTCACTGGTGGGTGTATGGATGCTGCTTTTTTCGCAGAAAGGGTTGGTGAACGCTTTATTAGGTTCTCTGGCGCCAAATCCTTCATGGTTGATCAACGAACATCTTGCCATGCCCTCTATAGCCTTTTATGTGACATGGAAACAATTGGGCTTTTATATTTTGTTGTATTTGGCAGCGCTTCAAAATGTGCCCAAAGAGTTGCATGAGGCTGCAGCAGTTGATGGGGCGAACGCGGTTCAGCGCTTCCTTCATGTTACAGTGCCTGGTGTTCGTCCAACCACTACATTGGTTTTGCTGTTAGCCATTATCACAGGGGCAAACATGTTCACAGAACCTTATCTGTTGACCAATGGAGGTGGGCCGAATGGAGCCAGCAATACACCCGTGCTCCTGATCTATCAGCTTGGTATCCAGCAACAGCATCCTGATTTGGCTTCAGCCATAGGCATGTTGCTAGTTATCTTGGTCGGCTTCATTTCGCTATTGACTAATCGTCTGAACAAAGAGACTTAACATGAGCGACATCGATCAACGTTTCAAATTTGGTACTGAATCATCTGCTAAACCTGATGATTTCCACGAGGAAGAAAAAGTCCGCAAGGATCATAATCAGCTATCCGAAGGCAAAAACAGACAACATAGACAAACTGTGGGCAGAGTAATGCGTTACGGTCTGCTTACTATCGCTGCACTAATCTTTGCCTTTCCGTTCTATTTTATGGTCATAGGAGCTTTCCAGAGCAATCCAACCAACACTCCTTCTCGTTTGGTGCCCTTGAGCGGTTGGACCTTTAATAACTTCGTAGCGATCAATGGTCGAATCAATCTATGGGGTTCCTTACTCAACTCATTGATTTTCGTGGGGGGCGTTCTGCTTGGGACTGTGGTTTTTGGACTGTTAGCTGGTTACTCATTAGCATGTCTTGATTTTTCTGGTCGTGGTTTCACATGGATTTTAATACTGCTAGTTCAGATGGTTCCGTTTCAGCTGCTCATGATTCCCCTCTATGTTCAAATCACTCGCAGTTATGGCTTGGGAGATACCTACCTGGGCATGATTCTTCCCTTTGCCATCAACACTACAGCAGTGTTCATCTTTGCTCAGTTTTTCAAAAGTCTGCCTCGTTCTATTTTTGAGGCGGCTCGAATAGACGGAGCCAGTGAAATCAGAATTTTGTGGTCTATTGCCATCCCTATGGTCAGACCAGCACTTGTAACAGCTGTTTTGGTCACGTTCATCGGCCCTTGGAACGAATTTCTCTGGCCCTTCCTTATCACTAAGGACGCATCTATGCAGCCATTGGCTGTCTCTTTGGCTAATTTCATCACTACAGCTTCGCAGAGCATGGCGAATCCAAACGGTGCCATCCTAGCGGGTGCAACAGTCCTGGCTTTCCCTATAATTATCATCTTTTGCCTCTTCCAGAAATATTTCACTGCCTCTGATATAGGTTCAGCAACGAAAGGTTAATTAACGAATGAACCGGACTAACGACAAGAATTTCATGAACAGTAGAGCAGCGTTCCCTTTAGGGCCATTCACACCTTATGAGAACAATCCGATCCTCAGTCCATTAGGGAAAGGCTGGGAATCAGCAAACCTATATAATCCTGCGGCCATCGTAGTTGACGATGAGGTTGTGCTACTTTACCGTGCTCATTCAACTGACATAGTTTCTCATATTGGCCTAGCCCGTAGCTCAGACGGTCTTCATTTCGATCGAGAAAAGAATCCGATTTTATCGCCTAGCGAGGCTTATGACCGATATGGCTGCGAGGATCCACGTATAACTAAGATTGATGGCACATACTATTTAACCTATACCGGTTGGGATCGGCATAGCGCCCTACTGTGCTTAGCGACATCAACAGACTTGCACAACTGGACCAAGCATGGCCCGATTTTTAGTGATTTTGACACTTTTGCAGCCACTAAAGATGCCAGAGGATTTGATTGGTCCAAGGCTGGAGTAATTGTTCCGTTCCGCATTCAGAATAAGTGGTGGATGTACTTCGGAGAAGGCTGCATTTACGCTGCAACCAGTAGTGATCTGATTCATTGGCAACCTTTAAGTGACGACAAGCATCCGATTTATAGTCCTACACCCGGCAGCTTCGATGCTGATTTAGTTGAGATCGGTGCCCCTCCGGTAATGGCTGACAATGGCTTGTTAATATTCCTTGTAAACGGGGCCGTTCGCACTCTTAGAAGCGATGGGACATACGACGTTGATTACAGGTGCGGACAGTTTGCAATTGATCCGGACCGACCCGGGCAGGTTATTGCTAGAATGCAGATTCCATGGCTGGCCCCTCAATCCTTTGAGGACCTAAATGGGATGATTCCTAATGTAACGTTTGTTGAGGGCCTGGTTCAATTCCATGGAGTATGGCTTGCTTATTATGGTCAATCTGATACTACCTTGGCAGTAGCTACATATGATCCACGGATTGATCGGTGGGGTAGTCATAGCTCAAGATTTTAAGCAAATATCGTAATTGTTGAATAAGGCGACATTTTTCTCTTTGAGTACCTTGATTTTTTTAAGTATGTTTGTCGAAAGTTCAACTCCAACAAAGTGACTTCATTACACATGATGGAAAAGGATCCCTCTGGCTGTTGTCGGCGGGATCCTTTTCCATTCCCCCATTCCAGTAGGATTTGGGAATGCTTCATGGATACTTATGGCGCTCAGCCGTTGACGCGGTCGATGCCCTTCTGCACATCGGAGAGGACCGAATCCCAGGAGTCGATGAAGGCGGCGACGCCATCGGCCTCCAGCTTGTCGGTCACATCCTTGATGTTGATGCCCAGGTCAGCCAGCTTCTGCATCACCTGGTGGCTCTCCTCATAGGTACCCTTGACAGAGGGGGCGCCGTTGCCGTGATCGGCCAGAGCGTTCAGGGTCTTCTCAGGCATGGTGTTGACCACATGAGGGGCCACCAGTTCGTCCACATACTTGCAGTCTGAGTAGGCGGCGTTCTTGGTGCCGGTGGAGGCCCAGAGAGGACGCTGACGCTTGGCACCCTTGGCTTCCAGGTCGGCCCAGCGAGGATCGCTGTCGAAGGCCTTCTCAAAGAGTTCGTAGGCTAGGCGGGCGTTGGCCACGGCGGCCTTGCCCTCAAGGGACTTGGCCTCGTCAGAGCCGTTGGCTTCCAGCAGCTTGTCAACTGCAGTGTCCACGCGGGAGACGAAGAAGGAGGCGACCGAGCCCATGTGCTTCAGGTCATGGCCGTTCTTGTCGGCCTGAACTATGCCCTCGATGAAGGCGTCGATGACCTGCTTGTAGCGTTCCAGAGAGAAGATCAGGGTCACGTTGACCGAGATACCCTTGGCCAGGGTGGCGGTGATGGCAGGCAGGCCCTCCAAAGTGGCGGGAATCTTGATCATGGCGTTGGGACGGTCGACCTTGGCCCAGAGTTCCTCGGCCTGTTTCTCGGTCTCTTCGGTGTTGTGGGCCAGACGAGGATCGACCTCGATGGAAACGCGTCCATCCACGTAATCGGTCTTCTCGGCAACCTCGCGGAAGATGTCGGTGGCGTTGCGCACGTCGGTGGTGGTCAGCTCACGGACGGCCTCCTCGACGGGGATGCGGCCCAACTGCTTGAGCTGTTCGTCATAGGGACCCACCTGGCTCAGGGCCTTCTGGAAGATTGAGGGGTTGGTGGTCACGCCCACCACATTGCGCTCGGCGATCAGCTGCTGCAGATTGCCCGATTCGATGCGGGTGCGGCTCAGATCGTCCAGCCAAATCGAGACACCTGAATCGCTGGTGCGCTGGGTGTTTGCATTTTCTGCCATCTTGTCACTCCTTATTTGGGTTCCCGATGGAATCACATTCACTATGCACTACCGGGAAGTCTGTTGCTGTATTCCCGTAGGCCCGCGTTTCGGGTGTGCCTGCGGGGGAGGGGGCCGGCGTCACGGACGGCCCCCGATTGATCACGATGCCGGGTTCAGCGGGCCCGACGGACTTCCTCCAGGGAGGCCTGTGCTGCTTCGACCACATGATCAGCGGTGATGCCCAGGTCGCGCATGTTCTCGTCGCCGCTGCCCTGCAGGCCGAACTGCTCGATGGAGACGGGCTTGCCATAGCTGCCCAGGTACTTGTACCAGGGCGTGGCCAGTCCGGCCTCAACAGAGACACGGGCCTTGACGGAGGCAGGCAGAACGGCTTCCTTGTACTCGTCGTCCTGCTCCTCGAACCACTCCAGCGAGGGCACGGAGATGACGCGGGCCTTGACACCCTGCTCAGCCAGGGTCTTGGAGGCGGCCACAGCGTGCTGCACCTCGGAACCGGTGGCCATGATCAGCACATCCGGCTGTCCCTCGGTGTCGACCAGCACGTAGGCGCCCTTGCGCACGCCCTCGCGGGCCTTGGCCTTGGTCTCCTCCAGGGTGGGCACGCCCTGCCTGGTCAGGATCATGGCCGTGGGGTGGGTGTTGTCCTTCTTGAAGAAGGCGCGGTAGGCTTCAGCGGTCTCGTACTGGTCGGCCGGGCGCACAACCTCCATCTGGGGGATGGCGCGCACGGCGGTCAGGTGCTCGATGGGCTGGTGGGTGGGGCCATCCTCGCCCAGGGCCACGGAGTCGTGGGTCCACACATACAGGTTGGGGATGTCCATCAGGGCGGCCAGGCGCACCGAGGGGCGCTCATAGTCGCTGAACTGGAAGAAGGTCCCGTTGTAGGGCCTGGTGTCCGAACCCAGCAGGATGCCGTTGGTGATGGCGCCCATGCCGAACTCGCGCACGCCGAAGTGCAGCTGGCGGCCGTACTTGCTGGCCTTGGGCCACTGGACGGTCTTGTCGGCCTCCGGGGCGAAGGAGACGGCACCGTTGATGTTGGTGTTGTTGGAGCCGCCCAGATCGGCGGATCCTCCCCAGAGCTCGGGCATGATGGGGGCCAGGGCGTTGATGACTGCGCCGGAGGCCTTGCGGGTGGCCACCTTGGAGCCGGGCTCGAAGCCAGCCTCCAGGTCGTCCAGGGCCTTGTCGAAGCCCTCTGGCAGCTTGCCGGCATGGATGCGGTCGTAGAGGGCAGCCTTGTCGGGGTTGGCCTTGCGCCAGGCCTGGTACTTCTCGTCCCAGTCCTTGTGGGCGGCCAGGCCGCGCTGGGCGACCTCGCGTGCGTGGGCCAGGGCCTCCTCGTCAATCTGGAAGCTCTGCTCAGGGTCGTAGCCCAGGGTCTTCTTCAGACCGGCGACGGCCTCGGCACCCAGGGCGGAGCCGTGGGCTGAAGGATCGTTGGTCTTGCCGGGGGTGGGCCAGGCCATCAGGGTGTCCACCTTGATGAACTTGGGCCGGTCGGTGACCTGCTCGGCCTTCTCCAGGACGGCAGCCAGGCCCTCGACGTCCTCCTTGTAGGAGCCGTCGGGCTGGATGAAGCTGAACTCGTCGGTGTACCAGCCGTAGGCCTGGTAGCGCTTGAGGATGTCCTCGCCCAGGGAGATGCGGGTATCGCCCTCGATCTGGATGTGGTTGGCATCGAAGATGACGGTCAGGTTGCCCAGGCGTTGGTCGCCGGCCAGGGAGCTGGCCTCGGAGGAGACGCCCTCCTCGACGTCGCCCTCGCCGCAGATGACCCAGACCTTATGGTCGAAGGGGGACTGCCCCTCGGGTGCGTCCGGATCAAGCAGACCGCGCTCGTAGCGCTGACCATAGGCGAAGCCCACGGCCGAGGCCAGACCCTGGCCCAGCGGGCCGGTGGTCATCTCGATGCCGGGGGTCAGGCCGTACTCGGGGTGGCCGGGGGTCCTGGTGCCAGCGGTGCGGAAGCGCTTCAGATCGTCCAGGGTCAGTCCGTACCCGGAGAAGTAGAGCTGCACGTACTGGGTCAGCGAGGCGTGGCCGCCGGAGAGAATGAACCGATCGCGCCCAACCCAGTCGGGGTCGTTGGGGTCGTGACGGATGAAGTGCTGGTAGAGCGCGTAAGCGATGGGCGCCAGCGAAATAGGGGAGCCGGGGTGGCCGCTTCCGGCCTTCTCGACCGCGTCGGCCGAGAGGACCTTGGCCATCTTGACAGCCCGCTCATCGAGTTCGGACCATGTGAAATCTGCCATATGGTGCTGCTTTCCTTCCAATGTAGAGGTCTCCATGTTCGACTTGTGTCGAAAATGTTCGATTACCTTCACTATGCGTTTCCATCGTATCGGTTTGAGACGACACAATTCGGCTCTTCGCACGACGTTTTGGCACTCTCATGGCCCGAGTGCTAATAATGAAACCATGACGGAAGGAGCGACATTGCCTAATACCAGACGCATGCTGGTGCTGCGCGCGGTCGTCGAGGACTATATCCGTTCTCGCGAGCCGGTAGGGTCGGGTTCGCTCACCAGAAATCATCAGCTTGGAGTCAGCTCCGCCACCGTGCGCAACGACATGGCGGCCCTGGAGAGCGAGGGCTACCTGGTCCAGCCCCACACCTCGGCCGGCCGCATCCCCACCCAGAAGGGCTACCGTTACTTCGTCGACAGGCTGGCCACCATCGTGCCCCTGTCCGCCGCCCAGCGCCGGGGGATCAACGCCTTCCTGTCCGGGTCGGTCAACCTTGAGGACACCCTGCAGCACGCCGCCCGTCTTCTGGCCCAGATCACCGGGCAGATCGCCGTGGTGGCCTCGCCCTCCCTGGCCAGCTCGAACCTGCGCCGGGCCGAGCTTATAGGACTGAGCCGGGGGACCGTACTTATGGTGGTCATCACCGACACCGGCCGGGTGGTCCAGCGCACCCTGCACGGGCCCTTGCAGGAGGACCCGAACGCCCTGGCGGACCTGTCCGACAAGATCAACAGACAGTGCCAGGACCTGCCCCTGGACCGCGCCGCCGACCGCTGCCGCATGCTGGCCGACTCCCTGACCGAGGGCCGAGACAAGTCCATGCTGCGCCTGGTGGCCACGGTCTTTGACGAGATGGCCACTCGGGAACAGACCAGCGGCCTCTACATGGCCGGCACCTCCCAGCTGACCCACAGCCAGGCCGTCTCCCTGGGGGACCTGGGCTCGCTGCTGGACGCCCTGGAGGAGCAGGTGGTGCTCATGCGGCTCATGCGGGCCCAGAGTGAGCTCTCACGTGAAAGCAACGGAGTCAGCGTGGCCATCGGCACCGAGACCCGGACCCCGGAGCTGGCCCACGCCTCGGTGGTAACCAGCGGATACGGGCATGCCCGGTCCAGGCAGACCGACGGCTCCGAAGCGGACGAGCCCGTGGCCTTCGTGGGTTCCATCGGCCCGACCCATATGGACTATCCGGCGACCATGAGCGCGGTTCGTGCCGTGGCCTCCTATCTGACCGGTTTCCTGGCCGGCGACGGGGAGCCGTGACCGTCAGGGCAGCAGCATAAGTCATAGGTATCGTGGGCCCATGCAACTATGGGTCGAGAGGGCATCAAACGAAAAGGATGATCGGTGGCAGATTACTACGAGGTTTTGGGAGTCGAGCGCGGCGCGAGCGATCAGGACATCAAGCGCGCCTATCGCAAGATGAGCCGCAAGTACCACCCGGACATCGCCGGGCCTGAATACGAGGACAAGTTCAAGGAGGTCAACAGCGCCTACGAGGTGCTCTCCGACCCCGAGAAGCGGCGCATGTACGACGCGGGCGTGGACCCCAACGATCCCCAGGCCTCCCAGGGGGGCAGCCCCTTCGACATGGGCGACGTCTTCAACCAGTTCTTCGGCGGCGGCTTCGGGGGCACCACCCAGGGGCCCATTCCGCGCACCCAGCCCGGCCGGGACGCCTTGGCCCAGGTCTCCGTGGACATGAAGACCGCCATCTTCGGCGGCGTGGTACGCACCCCCATCAGCACCTACGGCCTCTGCCAGGAATGCGGCGGCTCGGGGGCCCAGAAGGGGACCTCCCCGGTGACCTGCCCGGTCTGCAACGGCAAGGGCTATGCCCAGAAGGTGGTGCGGACCCTGCTGGGGCAGATGATGAGCCAGGCACCCTGCGAGCGGTGCGAGGGCCACGGCACCATCATCGAGCACCCCTGCCCGGTCTGCAACGGCCATGGCCGTGTGCGCACCCGGCGCGAGGTGGGCGTCAACGTGCCCGCTGGCGTGGCTGACGGCTCCCGGCTGCGGCTGGCCTCCCAGGGCGAGGTGGGCGAGGGCGGCGGTGCCGCCGGCGACCTGTATGTGGACATCAGCATCAAGCCCGACAAGCACTACACCCGCAGCGGCCAGGACCTGCACTGCTGGATCGCCGTGCCCATGACCTGGGCCGTGCTGGGCCACCAGGTTGACCTGGAGACCTTCGACGGCCAGCGTCAGGTGGACATCCCCGCCGGCTGCCAGCCTGACCAGGAGATCACCATCAAGGGCCTGGGCGTCACCAGGCTGGGCAACCGGGAGGAGCGCGGCGACATCATCGTCCACGTGCTGGTCCAGATCCCCACCAAGCTGGACGACGATCAGCGCCGCCTGATTGAGGACTTCGCCAACAGCCACGACTCTGAAGCCAGGCAGGTCCCGCAGAGTGCCAAGCCTGCCGGAGTCGGGGGCCGCAAGGGGATCTTCGGCAAGCTCAAGGACATCTTCAGCTGAGTCGGCTGAGTCAGTCCAGCAGCGACCGGCACATGGACCGGTACTCGCTCACATAGCCGCCGCCGAAGAAGGCGCAGTGCCCGGCGATGGCGTAGAGCTGCCAGAGCGTGGTCCGGTTCCGGTAGCCGGCCGCCAGGGGATGCACGCTCTGGTAGCCGTCCAGAATCTGCCCCAGGTAGGGGATGCCGAACAGCTGCAGCATGGCCAGATCCTCCTCGCGGTGGCCGCCGTGGGCCGCAGGGTCAATCAGGACGGCCTGGGTGTTCCCGTCGTTCCTGGTCCACATGACGTTCCCGCTCCAGAGGTCCCCGTGGACCCGGGCGGGCTTGTCATTGGCGGCAGCGCCCAGCAGCTCCGGCAGGGCCTGGATCACCTCTTCGGTCATCTTCATGTCATCGCGGTTCAGGGCGCGCCGATCCATGGCCATGCCCACCATGGGCTCCAGCCGCCCCTTGGCCCAGTAGGTGGCCGGGTCTTCCCAGGCGCCCACGTCCATGGGCAGCGGATCCTGCAGGGGTCCGAAGTAGCAGGTGCCCGTGTAGCCCTCGGGCGCGGAACCGAAGTGGTCGGCCCCGACATCATGCATGTGGGCCAGCTGGGCGCCAAAGCGGTAGGCCGCGCCGGGCGTGGGGGAGGCGGAGGTCACCTCCTCGATGTCCAGGTAGTCCGGGCCCCAGTCGTAGACGTCCACCACCCGGGGACCGCCCTGCGCCTGGGCCTGGCCCAGCCATTGCAGCCCGCGCCCCTCGCACTCGAAGAATCCCGCCGGGGCCCCGCCCCTGGATTTTCTGTAGGTCTTGGCCATGATGATCCACACCCCTATTCGTCGAGTCGTCGATTCCGACAAGACCCATTGTGGGCATTCTGCGAGACATGCCCGGCCCTTGGCTCTGCCTGCCCTGCGCGGTGGCTATGCTTGCCATTGTTGTCCGACATAGCAAGAGGGGTCCATGAATTTCTTCGAAGCCATTCTGTTCGGCCTGGTGCAGGCCCTGACGGAGTATTTCCCCGTCTCATCCAGCGCCCATATCCGCATCGTGGGCGGCCTGCTGGGCCAGGACCCGGGCGCGGCCTTCACAGCCATCATCCAATTCGGCACCGAGCTGGCGGTCCTGCTCTACTTCCGGCATGACATTGCCCGCATACTGACCCACTGGTTCCGCTGCCTGGCCGGCAAGGACGGCTCCTCCTGGCGTGAGCGGATGGGTTCCAAGGACCATGATGCGGCCCTGGGCTGGTACATCATTCTGGGAACTCTGCCCATCGTGGTGGCGGGCCTGCTCTTTCAGAAGATAATCGAGACCAAGCTGCGCAACCTCTGGATCACCGTGGTGGTGCTGATCGTCTTCGGCCTGCTGCTGGACTACTTCGACCGCCACGGCCGCCAGAACAAGGAGATCCGCCAGATGAGCGCCCGGGACGCCCTGCTCTTCGGCATCGGGCAGATGCTGGCCCTGATCCCCGGCGTATCCCGCTCGGGCGGCACCATGACCTTCGGCCGCGCCATGGGCTACACCCGCGAGTCCGCCACCCGGGTCAGCTTCCTCATGGCCATCCCCGCCGTCTTCGGTGCCGGCATACTCGAGACGGTCAAGTCCTTGAAGAACATCAACGCGGACGCCGCCTTCCCTGGCTGGGGGGCCACCATCTGTGCCACCGTGGTCAGCTTCCTGCTGGGGTACATCGTCATCATCGCCTTTTTGAAGATCGTCTCTCGCTTCTCCTACCGGGGATTCGTCATCTACCGGATCGGCCTGGCCATCTTCGTGGCCATCATGCTCATGGTCGGCGCCCTGCCCGCAGTAGGTGGTGTGGCGGCCAGCTGAGCCTGGGTGAATTGCCGGGGGATTCGACGCTCACATGGCCCCGTGATAGGATTTGCTCATGCGCTGCCCATGTTCGCGGGGGACTGGTCGGTGAAGCGTTTTGAATCCTTTGGGGAGGTTTGCCGTGGTTTCGTCGTCGACGTCTGCCGATTCTCGTACGCATGGGTTTGGCCTGCGGTCGCTCATGTCAGCATTGGTGCTGATTCCCCTGCTGCTGACCGGCATGGCCACCGGCACCGTCTTCGCCTCCGGCTCAGATGTCAACGGGGGGGGGGGGTCGCTATACCGCTCAGGCAGATAACGGTTCCCTGAGCGATTTACAACCTTCTAGCCTGCCTTCCCCCTCGCCACTGACAACTTCATCTGTTTCCTCCTCACCTGTTCAAACCCCAGCAGGTTCTTCCGAACCCCTGGGAATCTCGCCATCCAGCTCTTATTCATTTGCTGGGACCCAGTCTGCTGCTGATCCTCATACTGTGGTGTTCGAACCTGCTAATGGAAGCAAAGCGGAACGTGTAACTGTGCAGGACGGTGCTTTGGTGTCGCCGCCTGCCGATAATCCGAAGCGTGACGGCTACCGTTTCAACGGCTGGTCCGAGCATGACGCAATGATGGATTTCCGCACTTCGATCACCAGGGACATCACCTTGAAGGCCAAGTGGACTCCGGTGACTGATTGGGCGCTCAGCCCCGACCATGGTCCGGCTTCCGGCGGCACCAGCATCACCATCACACCCCCGCGTGCGTACTCACCATCGTTCAGTGCATTGGAAGCCCATGACGATAAGCTAATCGGCGTGACCGGCGATGGCCGCCTATTCACCTGGACACCGAACGCTAAAATGCCTGTTCAGGTGCCACCACCTCCAAATGCGTCCGAGGACATGCGATTCATAGCTGGAGTCGTTGGTGATAGCTACGCGGCCTTGAGCCAAGACCACCGCATCTACACCTGGAATAAGAGCGGGGATACGCCAGCCTTGCTCGGCTCAGACTCCACAACGTACGCCAGCATTGCCATAGCTGCTGACCACCTCATAGCTGTGGGCCAAAACGGTAAAGTCCATGTTTGGACCAGTATGGGTGAGTCAACAGGAAAGGCCATAAGTTTGCCCAGACAGGCATTGGCAGTCAAGGTGACTGGCAATGCGGACCGCCTGCTCGCCTTGGATAACAAGGGCCAGGTCTGGACTTGGAAGCCGGCGGCTACTGATGCTAAACAGATCCAACCAATCAAGCTTGCCAACCGCATTGTTCAGGTATCAGCCATGGATTATGGCTTCGTGCTGCTGGACTCGACAGGACAGACCAGCTATCTAGACAATGGACAAAGCCAGGCAGAATCGCTGTTCTTGCCCGACCATTCTGCCGTGACAGCAATAAGCGTCAATACAACACAAGCAGCTTTGGTTGATTCCAAAGGCCGCATCTGGGCTTGGAAGCCCGGTGAAACACCCATCCGGGCGGACGACGGGAACCAGCAGTACATGCAGGCCGCCAGCATCGGCAGCAGGATCACCGCCATCGACCGGCAAGGCAACATGTTCGCGTGGAGCTTGGACGAGCAGGGACAGCCCGGCAAGCCAGCCAGACTCGACACAACTCAGGTGCCCAGCCTGGAAACAGCCAGCATGGACGGCCAGCTGCTCAAACTCACCAGGAACAACGACTCCTGGCAGACAAATATACCCGCCCGCAAGCCGGGACCAGCCGCCATCCTCATCACCGGCAGGCAGGACGACCAGCCCTTCACCAGGAGCCTGAAGTACACGGTCGACCAGCCGCTGACACGAGACGTCGAACCACGATCCACGCTCACGGTCCACTTCGACACGGGTGGAGGGAACCCCGAACCAGCAGACCAGCATTTCCCTGCACCGAACGGCAGGGTGAAGAGGCCCTCCCCCGACCCGGCGCGCCAAGGCTACCTGTTCGACGGATGGTTCATCGGGCAGATTGCCTATGATTTCAGCAAGCCCGTCGACAAAAACCTGACCCTGACCGCTAAGTGGACGCCGAAAAGCCGGAACAGCACGTGGAGCATCAGTCCCGACAAGGGCAGTCAACTGGGCGGCGAATCCACGACCATCACCCCGCCTGACAGCGCCAGGCGAGGCATCAGATTCAGCCAGGTCAGCGCATCATCATTCGTCCCGACTACAGACTTTGGTTTTTCTTTGGCCGTGGGCAGCGACGGCAACGCCTACGCCTGGGGAGGTAACAAAGAGGGTGAGCTCGGAGACGGGACAACCTCCGAAAACGCCCGGTCTACGCCGGTTATGGTGAAGCAGCCTGATCGCAAGACGTATCCGGACCTGCCTGCGGATTTCACCTACGTGCAGGTCAGCGCCGGAACCCGGCATTCCCTGGCCGTGGGCAGCGACGGTAACGCCTACGCATGGGGATGGAACGAATATGGCCAACTCGGCGACGGGACGAGCACCGACCGAGCTACGCCGGTCATGGTCAAGAAGCCTGCAGGCACGCCCACGGATTTCACCTACGTGCAGGTCAGCGCCGGATACCGTCATTCGCTGGCTCTGGACAGCGACGGGAACGCCTACGCCTGGGGAGACAACAGGTATGGCCAGCTCGGCGACGGGACGAGCACCGACCGAGCTACGCCGGTCATGGTCAAGAAGCCTGCAGGCACGCCCACGGATTTTACCTACGTGCAGATCCGTACCGGAGCCTTTCATTCGCTGGCTCTGGGCAGCGACGGCAACGCCTACGCCTGGGGATTAAACAACTTTGGCCAGCTCGGCGACGGGACGAGCACCGACCGAGCTACGCCGGTCATGGTCAAGAAGCCTGCAGGCACGCCCACGGATTTTACCTATGCACAGATCGGTGCCGGATACCAGCATTCGCTAGCCGTTGGCAGCGACGGATACGCCTACGCCTGGGGAAACAACTACCGTGGCCAGCTCGGAAACAACAGCATAGGCGGACTCTTTAGCCCGAATCCTAATCCTGTGCGCGTGCGCAACCCCGCCAGCCCCAATGATGCGGACAAAGGGCTGAAAGCTGTAAATGTCACAGGCGGATTCTGGCATTCGCTGGCCTTGGGCAGCGACGGCAACGTCTACGCCTGGGGATACAACAGCGAGGGCCAGCTCGGTAACAACAGCAGCAAGGATTCGACTGTTCCTGTGCTTGTGTCTGATTCCGCCAGCCCCACTGACACAAGCAAGGGACTGAAAGCCGTACTGGTCAGCACCGGGCAATATCATTCGCTGGCCTTGGGCAGTGACGGCAACGCCTACGCCTGGGGAGACAACGGCTATGGCCAGCTCGGCAACAACAGCATCCCTACAGGCTCAAATAACAACAAAGCCCGGAGTCCTGTTCCAGTGCCGGTGGTGTTCAACCTGCCGCCGGTGATAACCGGGGTCAGATTCGACACCAGCCCCGGCACGAACCTGAAAAGCGGTGATGACGGCAGCGTCAGCATGCTCACACCCGCACATCAGCCGGGCATGGTCACGGTCAGCGTGGACTACACGCTGGGCGGTACACCCCAAACGCCGGACACCTCCCTCCGATACACGTACCTGCCCGCTGGCGTGCTCCCCAATGCCGGAGGGGAGGGCATCCTGCTCGCCCTGGCCACCGGCATGACCGGCATGGGCGGGGTCCTGGCCTCACGCCACCACCGAAGAGAACAGCACCAGCTGCTTCACGCTTCGCACGAGTAAGAGCGGCCGGGCGGCGTATCAATCCCCCGCCCCCGGCCACATAGGGGGAGCTGGGAGGAAAAGTGTCCCTGAAGGCTCAGCCCCAAGAAAGCTGACACTTCCTCTCGCGCCCCCACCACACTTCTGCAGAAAGAAGCCAAGGGCAGGCATGCACGCCCCCGCCATACCTCGGAGAGGAGGAAACAGCGGCCAGGCTGGCCACTGGCAGAAACCCACAGCCAGCCCGGCTACCGTTTTCTCATATAGGCATGTATCGTATCAGCCCGTTCAACATCTATGGCAAAGTCGCTTTCAAATCCAGCCGATCCCGAATAATATGACCAGGTTCACATTATTCCTGTACTTTGTCATAGACACGCTACAGGCAATGATGCTCGGCTTCTGAATCACTCAGTTTTCCACGATTACCAGGTTTCCGCCCTCTTTCTGGCCTGCAGGATTCGTGTCAAGCAGCTCCGCCACGACACCGAGTCCGTTACGACTGGCCGGGTTGGCGAAAAGCAAGATTCAGCCGCCTTCTTGCGTTACCATGAAAATCCCTTCGGCACTTCAGCACTCCTGCGGTCTCAATAGGCCGTATCCAAAGAACTGAAGTGCGCAAAAGAAGGTCTAATATACGGGATTAGAGGAGGCCGATTGGCTGGTATGGAGGTGATGAACCATATCACGCCATCCAATACCTTTCGCTTCCCGCAGCACCAACCGGTGGCTACAAGCCGCCCTGTTAGGATGTTGAGGATCAGCCATGCATTTCACAGTAGACAACCTTGAAGAGGTATTTCCCCTGGCAGAATTCATAGCCGATTCCTTCGGTCCCATGGCCGAGATTGTTGTGCATGACATCACCCGCCCGGAAAATTCCATCGTCTTCATCCGCAACGGGCAGCTCTCCGGACGCTCCCTGGGCGACGGGGTTACGGACCAGACGTTCCAGCTGGCCATACGGGCCGACCAGGACGGGGCCGACTTCGTCTCCGACTACCGTGGGCGCCGCCTGAACAAGCATGAGTTCCGCGTCTCCTCCTACCTGATCCGCAACCAGGAGCAGACCGTCATTGGCCTGCTCTGCATCAGCATCAACATCACCGAGCTGCAGCAGGCGGCGCATGTGCTGCAGACCCTGTCCTCGATCGACTCCAACGATGTGCAGATCTCCACCGAGACCTCGCGCCGCCACGTGAGCGAAGAGCCCGCGGAGAACATCCGCAGGATCACCAGGGACGAGGTCCGCCAGTTCAACATCCCCATGGACAAGCTGACCAAGCAGGACAGGCTGGACATCATCCGCAACATCAAGGACCGGGGCATCTTCCTCATCAAGGGCGCGGTGGGCATCGTCGCCCCCGAGCTCAAGATATCGATTCCCACCCTCTACCGGTACCTGCAGGCCCTCAAATAGGGCCTGAAAAGTAAGACCTCCGGCGGCAGGAGAGGGGGGTATATTTCTGTGCCGCCGGAGGAGCTTTACAGCGCGGCCGCCGCCATTGGCGACAACCGGAACGTGGCCACGCAAACAGACCACGCAAGTAATTGCATAGATAAAACAGGGAGACCACAGTTTCCTCAAGCTGTGGTGCATTGCAGATTCAGCCAGGCTAGTTACGTGCCCTCATTGGCCTAGGCCTTTCTTCATGCTATCACCTCTTCAAGGATGCATCAGGTACTCCCGTTTCTGGCAGGTCCCCCGACCTGTTGCTAAGAGCAAATTATCACAAGGTCCCGGACATGCTCAACACTCCGTTCGCTATCTGCCGCAACAACCGGCATTGCAGGGCGGTTTGTGCATAATTCAGCGCAGTCGGCTGCCTAAAGCGAGCCTGAAAACTAAATCTCAGCTCGTCTGCTAACAATAATTTATTACCTGAATTTCCGCTGAAGGAATCATTAGCCAGGGATCATCGGGGATTCGATCACTGACAATTCAGAAGGTTTATAAACTGCCGGTTGTTGACTGAGAACTGTTACCGGATGAAAGATAGGGGAGAGGGGAAAATCCAGGTGGGCGATGCAGGAATCGAACCTGCGACCCCTTCGGTGTGAACGAAGTGCGCTAGCCGCTGCGCCAATCGCCCGGATTGGGAAAGACCACCGAAGTGATCCTCGTGGGCGATACTGGATTCGAACCAGTGACCCCTTCCGTGTCAGGGAAGTGCGCTACCTCTGCGCCAACCGCCCGGGTCATTCTCGTTTCGAGAGAGAGGTGGGTACGAGAGTCGAACTCGTCTATACGGCTTTGCAGGCCGCTGCCTAACCGCTTGGCTAACCCACCGTATTGGTTAAACTGCTCGAAACCTCGAGCGGGCAACGGGACTCGGACCCGCGGTCTCGACCTTGGCAAGGTCGCGCTTTACCAACTAAGCTATGCCCGCACTTTCAACTTTCACCGTGGTGGTGACTGCCGAAGCACGTTGCACTACTGTAGCGTAGACCTCCGCACTTGGCAAAAAGCGCGTGTCGCCGCGTCATAGAGCCACCCTCCGCTGATGGCAAAGCCGCGAAATACAAGGCTTCCTCCCGGTAGTGTGAGAGGTATGAGTGAAGAAGCCAGGCAGCACTGCACCATGGTGGCCGCCTTCGATGGCTGGAACGATGCGTGCTCAGCCTCGACCAACGTCATCCGCCACCTGTTGAACGTCTACGAGTCCCACGAGATCGGCAGCATTCCGGGCGACGGGTTCTACGACTACCAGATGTCACGGCCCATGCTCTGCCATGTGCAGGGCAGGCGGCGGATCATCTGGCCCTCCGCCAAGATCTACCGGGTGCGGATTGATGACACCCACACCCTCCTGCTGGAGATGGGCCCGGAGCCCAACTACCACTGGAGCGACTTCTGCCGGCGCAGCATCCACTGGGCCGAAGACGATGAGGCCGAGGCCATCATCACCCTGGGCGCCATGTTCGCCGACTGCCCCCACACCAGGCCCCTGCCCATCGACGACCTGGCCGGCGACCAGCCCAAGACCGACACCGACGGCCATTCCGGCCCCATAGGCATCCCCACCGTTCTGGACGCCCTGGCCACCCAGGACGGCTACAGCACCGAGTCCATCTGGGTCTCCGTTCCCCAGTACCTGGGCAGCGACGAGTGCGCCCAGGGCACCCTGCAGCTGCTGCAAAGGCTCTCGGCCATGCTCGGCGTCCACCTTGACGAGGGGGAGCTGCCCCGCAAGGCCGCCGAGTGGAAGGCCCAGGCCGGAATGCTGCTGCGCTGCAACGACGACCTGGCCAACTACGTCCACCGTCTGGAGATGGACGTCGACCAGGCCCAGGTGGACGAGCCGGCCGCCGAAGAGCTGGTCCGGGAAGCCGAGGATTATCTGCGCTCCATGGGCAACAAAGGCCCCTCCTTGTCTGAGTGACGACCTAGGCTGTGGCTCGATAACCATGTCCAGCCTGCACCCTGTAACGCGGGCTCCGATAGCAAGGACGGCATTCATGACACAGTCGAGCATCTCCATCATCGTCAAGGGTGAACGGAAGGAGGTGGCGGCGGATCAGACTGGCGTCCAGCTTTTTGCTGACGACAAGGACATCATCGCCGTCGACCTCAACGGGCAGCCACGCGACCTCTACACACCCCTGCACGAGGGCGACAAGGTCGAGCCCATCACCCTGGAGAGCGACCAGGGACTGGCCATCATGCGGCACTCGGCCACCCACGTCATGGCCCAGGCCGTCCAGGAGATCCGCCCGGACGCCAAGCTGGGCATCGGCCCGGTCATCAAGGACGGCTTCTACTACGACTTCGATGTGGACAAGCCCTTCACCCCCGACGACCTCAAGCAGATCGAACAGCGGATGAAGCGGATCATCAAGTCCTCCCAAAGCTTCCGCCGGCGCGTGGTCACCGAAGAGGAGGCCCGCAAGGAGGAGGCCGACCAGCCCTACAAGCTGGAGCTGATCGGAGCCAAGGAGGCCGAAATCAACAGCGAGGAGGCCACCGAGGTGGCCACCGGCGGCGAGCTGACCATGTATGACAACCTGGACCGCGAGGGCAACACGGTCTGGAAGGACCTCTGCCGGGGCCCCCACCTGCCCAACACCCGCTACATCCGCAGCTTCAAGCTCATGCGCACGGCCGCCGCCTACTGGCGCGGGGACGAGAAGAACCCCATGCTCCAGCGCATCTACGGCACCGCCTGGGCCAACAAGGACGACATGAAGGCCTACACCGCCCGTCTGGAGGAGGCCGCCCGCCGCGACCACCGCAAGCTGGGCGCCGAGATGGACCTCTTCTCCTTCCCGGACGAGATCGGGCCCGGTCTGCCCGTCTTCCACCCCAAGGGCGCGGCCGTCATCAACGCCATGGAGGACTACTCACGTGAAATGCACCGGCGCAACGGCTACTCCTTCGTGCAGACCCCGCACATCACCAAGGGCCACCTCTACGAGATCTCGGGCCATCTGCAGTGGTACAAGGACGGCATGTACCCGCCCATGCACCTGGACGAGGAGAAGGACGCCAACGGCAAGGTCACCCGCCAGGGCTTCGACTACTACCTGAAGCCCATGAACTGCCCCATGCACAACCTGATCTTCAAGTCCCGCCAGCGCTCCTACAAGGAGCTGCCCCTGCGGCTGTTCGAGTTCGGCACCGTCTACCGCTACGAGAAGTCCGGCGAGGTCCACGGCCTGACCCGCGTGCGCGGCCTGACCCAGGACGACTCCCACATCTACTGCACCAGGGACCAGATGAAGGGGGAGCTGACCAACCTGCTCCAGTTCGTGCTCAAGGTGTTGAAGGACTTCGGCCTCAACGACTTCTACCTGGAGCTGTCCACCAAGGATCCCAACAAGTTCGTCGGCTCCGACGAGGTCTGGGAGGAGGCCACCAACACCCTGGCCGAGGTGGCCAAGGACTCCGGGCTGGAACTGGTCGACGACCCCGAGGGCGCCGCCTTCTATGGGCCCAAGATCTCCGTCCAGGCACGCGACGCCATCGGACGCACCTGGCAGGTCTCCACCATTCAGCTGGACTTCAACCTGCCCGAGCGCTTCCAGCTGGAGTACATCGCCGCCGACGGCTCCCACCAGCGGCCGGTCATGATCCACCGGGCCCTCTTCGGCTCCATCGAACGCTTCTTCGCCATCCTGCTGGAGCACTACGCCGGCGCCTTCCCGGCCTGGCTGGCCCCGGTCCAGGTGCAGGCCGTGCCCGTGGCCGACGAGTTTGCCCCCCACCTGGAGCACCTGCTTGATCTGCTGCGCGACGACATGGTCCGCTGCGAGATCGACCGCTCCGACGACCGCTTCGGCAAGAAGATCCGCAACGCGGCCAAGTCCAAGGCCCCCTTCATCCTGATCGCCGGCGAGGAGGATGTCTCCAAGAACGCGGTCTCCTTCCGCTTCCGGGACGGCAGCCAGCTCAACGGCGTACCCATGGAGCAGGCCCGCGCCTGGATCAACGAGGCCATCAAGGTCCGCGCCCAGATCAACTCGGCAGACGACTTCCGAGCAAACACCTCCTGCAGTCAGGACTGACCAATGTTCGAGCATCTACGGCGCCCCTGGAAGCGCATCATCGCCCCCATCGCCCGCGGCCTGGTTCGTCTGGGCGTGAGCGCCAACGGTGTCACCATCAGCGGAGCCGTAGGCACCACACTGGTTGCCATCCTGACCGGGTTCACCGGCTGGCTCCTGCCCGGGGCCATCGTCCTGGCCATCCTGGTGGCCTTCGACTCCCTGGATGGTTCCGTGGCCGCGCTGACCGGCGGTGGCACCCAGTTCGGGGGCTTCCTGGACTCCACCCTTGACCGGATTGCCGACTGGGCCGTCCTGACCGGGGTCATCATCTACCTGCGCCGCCACGAGCTGGCCTGGGTGGCAGATGGCAGCCACCAGGGACCCGACATCTGGGCCCAGGTGGGCATGGCTGCCGCACTCTTCGCCATCATGACCTCCTTCGTCACCTCCTACGCCCGGGCCCGGGCCGAGGCGGAGGGCTTCGAGGCCAAGAACGGCATTGCCACCAGGTCCGACCGGCTGGTCATCATCCTGGTGGGCATGGCCCTGACCGGGGCCGGGCTGCCCCTGGCCGTGCTCAGCTGCTTCCTGGTATTGCTGGCCCTGCTGGGCGTCGTCACTGTCTGGCAGCGGATCAGTCACGTCGCCAAGGACATGAGCCGCAACCCGCAGCCTGCCAACCCCAACCACGAGTGAGCCTATGCCGGATCGACTGCTCATCTTTCTGGCGCAGCACGCGCGTCTGGTGCCCGAGAGGCTGCTGCGCGGCCTCTTTCTGGCGGCAGCCGACCTCTGCTGGCTCTTCCGGATAGGCGGCGTCAGACAGCTGGAGCGCAACCTGGCCCATGTCATGCCAGAGGTCGACCGTCGTAGTCTGCGGCACATCTCACGCCAGGGCATGCGCTCCTACTTCGTCTACTTCGTCGAGGCTCTGACCGTAGGGGCCCGAACCAAGGAGCAGCTGCTGGCACGCATACACGGTGGCGGCAACGCCTACCCGGCTCCGGCCAAGACCGACATCAGCCTGCGCTCCCTGCCCATCGGCATGGGCCACCAGGGCAACTGGGACTACGCAGGCTTCTGGGCCTGCTCCACGGTCGGTCAGGTCACCACGGTGGCTGAGCGACTGCGGGACCAGGGGATGCTCAACACCTTTGCGGACATCCGTCGCCGCCTGGGCATGAACATCCTGCTGACCGGCGAGCCTGACATCACCGGCCGTCTGACAACCCTGCTGCGAGAGCCCAATCAGGTGGTGCCCCTGCTGGCCGACCGCGATCTGAGCCGCCGAGGGGTCTTCGTCAAGGCCTTCGACTCCTGGATTCGCGTGGCCGCAGGTCCTGCCGTCATCGCCCTGGATGCCCGTCTGCCCCTCTATACCGTGAACATGCACAGGGAAAGGTTGACGAGGGAGCGCCGCCGGCAGGCCAAGACCCCCTACGGCTATGTTTGCCAGGTGGACGGGCCCATCGCCATCGAACCCTACCTGGATATGCCCCGGGAGCAGGCCATCAACGACCTGACCCAGGCCTGGGTGGACCAGTGGGCCCAGGGTATTCGCGAGCATCCCGAGGACTGGCACATGCTCCAGCCGATTTTCCTCGAGGATCTGGATCTTTCCCGGATGCACGACCTGCCGGACTTCATCCTGGCCCAGGCATCCAAGAACAAGGGAGGTGACGGGCATGAAGGCACCCGAGCAAAGGCCTGAGCAGACAGAGCGGGCCGCCATCAAGGCGCCTCTGCGGGTGGGGATCATCTCACCCTATTCCTTCGAGACCCCGGGCGGCGTCCAACTGCACATCCGCGACTTCGCCAGGCATCTTATGGACCGTGGCCACCAGGTGCAGGTCCTGGCCCCGGGCCGACGCACACAGGACATGCCGCTCTGGGTGCAGACCACCGGTTCCTCCTTCTCCATTCCCTACAACGGATCCGTGGCCAACCTGAGCTACTTCGGCGTGGCCGGCCACAAGACCCGGCAGTGGGTCAGGCAGGGCCACTTCGACATTCTGCACCTGCACGAGCCCGAGGTGCCATCCCTGAGCCACAAGCCCTTGAGGCCCGGATTCATTCCCTGCCCCTATGTGGCCACCTTCCATGCGGCCTTCGATTCGACCCCGCTGGCCCTGAGGCTGACCAGGCGCTACCTGCGCCGATACCTGGCCAACATAAGCCAGGCCATCTTCGTCAGCCCCTCAGCCATGCAGAACGCCAAGAACCTGCTGGAGCCGGGCATACCCAGCCAGATCATCCCCAACGGCATCGAGACCAGTGCCCTGCGCAATGCCCGGCCACGCCCGGAATGGCAAGGGTGCGAGCGGGAACCCACCATCGGATTCCTGGGACGGATGAAGGAGGAGCGCAAGGGGTTCAAGATTCTGGCCCAGGCCGCACCTGCCATTCTGCAGCGCGTGCCCGGAGCCCGCTTCCTGTGTGCGGGAGACGGCCAGGGGGAGGCTCGGAAGATACTCGAGGCCTTCGATCCCGGATTGGCCCGGCACTTCACCTTCCTGGGTCGGATCAGCGACGAGGACAAGGCCTCCTTCTACCACAGCCTGAATCTGTATGTGGCCCCGCAGACCGGGGGGGAGAGCTTTGGCATCGTGCTGGTCGAGGCCATGGCGGCAGGATGCCCGGTGGTGGCTTCGGACCTGCCAGCCTTTAAGGATGTCTCCCAGAACGGGCGCAGTGCGCGTCTGTTCGCCACCGGAAACCCCCAGGACTGCGCCCGGGTGGTTCTGGACCTGCTTGATGACCGATCTGCCCGCCTGAACCTGGCCTCGTGCGGAATGCGTCGGGCCAGCGACTATGACTGGGAGCGGGTCACCGACCAGGTTCTGGATGTCTATGCCCGGGCCCTGGCAGCCCGGCCCGATCATCGCCGTGGCTTGTTGGGCAGACTGGTGGGCCGGAAGGCTGGTTCTCCTTACGATGAAGCCCTCACGGAAGGGCCTGAAAACCCGTAAAATTGTCAAAGAGCGGAACTAGAATTCCATTCGTTTACGTATTCGTACCGTCAGGAGACATATGTCAGGGCATTCGAAGTGGGCGACCACCAAGCACAAGAAAGCAGCCATCGACGCCAAGCGTGGCAAGCTCTTCGCCAAGCTGATCAAGAACATCGAGATCGCTGCCCGCACCGGCGGCGGTGACCCCGACGGCAACCCCACCCTCTACGACGCCATCGTCAAGGCCAAGAAGTCCTCCGTGCCCGCGGACAACATCACCAGGGCCGTCAAGCGCGGCTCGGGCGAGGAGGCCGGAGCGGCCAACTATGAGAGCATAGTCTACGAGGGCTACGCTCCTGCCGGCGTGGGCATCATCATCGAGTGCCTGACCGATAACCGCAACCGTGCGGCCGCCGAGGTCCGTTCCACCCTGACCAAGGGCGGTGGCTCCCTGGCCCAGAACGGGTCGGTCAGCTTCAACTTCGAACGCAAGGGCCAGATCATCGTCCCCTCGGAGGGCCTGGACTACGATACGGTCTTCGAGAAGGCCGCCGAGGCCGGTGCCGAGGACGTGCAAGACAACGGCGACAGCTACACCGTGCTGACTGCCCCCGGTGACATGGTCACAGTCCGTAAGGCCCTGCAGGATGCCGGCATGGACTACGACTCCGCCGATCTGGTCCTCAACCCCAAGAGCGAGGTCACCCTGGACCTGGACTCCGCCCGCAAGGTCTCCAAGCTGATCGACAACCTGGACGACCTGGACGACGTGCAGGAGATCTACAGCAACTGGACCGCCCCCGACGAGGTTATGGCCCAATTGGACGACGAGTGACCTCATGATCGTTCTCGGCGTCGATCCGGGGCTCACCCGATGCGGCGTTGGCGTTATTGAAGCCGGTGCATCGCGCCGGCTTTCCTTTGTTCATGTGGACGTCGTGCGTTCGGACCCCGAACAGAGCCAGGACCTGCGCCTGCTGGCCATCTACCAGGGGCTGACGGCCGCCCTGGACCGTTTCAGCCCCGACGTGGTATCCATCGAGCGGGTCTTCGCCCAGTCCAACCACAACACCGTGCTGGGAACCGCCCAGGCTGCGGGGCTGGCCATGCTGGGGGCGGCGCAGCGGGGGATTCCCGTGGCCCTGCACACCCCCACCGAGGCCAAGATGGCCGTGACCGGCAACGGGCAGGCTGACAAAATCCAGGTGCAGCGGATGGTGGCCCGCATCCTAGGGCTCAACCAACTGCCCAAGCCCGCTGATGCCGCCGATGCTCTGGCCCAGGCGATTTGCCATGCCTTAAGGCCTGCTGGAGCCATCCAGGGCGGGGAACGCGAGGAGCATCTGACCCAGGCCCAGCGTCAGTGGGCCGAAGCCTCTGCAAAGTACGGCAGGCACCGGGGAGTCCAGCGAGACATGTAAGCTGATTCGAACAGACGTTCGATTTCATCGAGGGGTGATCAAGTGCTGGCAATGCTGACCGGGCGGGTGGCCGCCATCGAAACAGGCTCTGCCATCATCGATGTTTCAGGGGTGGGTTTCGAGGTGCGCATGCCCCAATCGGACTTGGCTTCCATGCGGGCCGAATCCACGGTCACTGTCTACACCGCCCTGTCCCTGACCCAGGACGCGCTGACCCTCTACGGATTCCTCAGCCGCACGTCCAAATCCCTCTTCGCCCAGCTGCAGAAGGTCAGCGGCATCGGACCGCGCGTGGCCCTGTCCATCCTCGCCACCCTGAACTCGGACCAGCTGGCCCAGGCCGTGGCCGACGGCGATGCTGCGGCCCTGTCCCGTGCGCCGGGCCTGGGAAAGAAGGGCGCTCAGAAGATCATCCTCGAACTCTCCGGCAAGTTGGATCTGGATGCCGGCACAGGCAAGCAGGGACCCGCCCAGACCGACGATGGCGCCCACCAGGTGGTTGAGGGACTGATCTCCCTGGGTTGGCTGCAGCGTGATGCCGAGCAGGCCGTGGAGCAGACCTGCAGCGAGGGCGACTACACCCTGCCCCTGCAGTCGGCCGACATTCCCAAGGTGCTCAAGCAGGCTCTGACCCGGCTGGACAGGGGGCGCTGACCCATGGCCAACAAGCAGATGTCTACGGGGTACATCGACTCCCAGAACGGCGAGGCCCAGAAGGAATCCCTGCGGATGGTCTCGGCCAGACCAATCGAAGGCGAGCCGGTCAGCGACGAGGAGCTGCGTCCTGAAACTCTGGACGGGTTCATTGGCCAGCCCAGGCTCAAGGCACAGCTGGGGCTCTTCCTGAAGGCCGCCAAAAAGCGGGATGTGGCTCCGGATCACATCCTTCTGGCAGGTCCTCCAGGCCTGGGCAAGACCACCCTGGCCATGATCGTTGCCCACGAGCTGGAGGTGCCCATCCGTGTCACCTCAGGGCCGGCTGTTCAGCACGCTGGCGACCTCGCCTCCATCCTCAGCTCCCTGGAGGCCGGCGAGGTGCTCTTCATAGACGAGATCCACCGCCTGCCCAGGGCCGCCGAGGAGCTGCTCTACATCGCCATGGAGGATTTCCGGGTGGATGTCATGGTGGGCAAGGGCCCAGGAGCCTCCTCCATTCCGCTGACCCTGCCCAGGTTCACGGTCATCGGCGCCACCACCCGCGAGGGCATGCTGCCATCGCCCCTGCGCGCCCGTTTTGGCTTCACCGCCCATCTGGACTTCTACCCGCAGGACGAGCTGGAGAAGCTGGTCGAGCGGTCGGCCAAGGTCCTGGGCATCGTCCTGCGGGATGACGCCGCCCATCAGCTGGCCCTGCGCTCCCGCGGCACGCCCAGGATCGCCAACCGCTTGTTGCGCCGTGTGCGCGACTGGGCCATAGTCCACGATCTTCCCGAGGTCGGCCCTGATGACGTCAAGCAGGCCCTGGCCCTCTACCAGATTGACTCCGAGGGGCTGGACCGCCTCGATCTGGCCGTTCTCAAGGCCATCGTCAACAGTTTCGACGGCGGTCCCGTGGGCCTGAACAACCTGGCCGCCATGGTAGGCGAGGAGGCCGAAACCGTCGAGACGGTCTGTGAACCCTACTTGGTGCGCGAGGGCTTCCTGGTACGCACACCCAAAGGGCGTGTAGCCACCTCCAGGGCCTGGGAGCACTTGGGCCGCAAACCGCCCGAGGATGTCATGAAGCTGTTCTAGACTGGGGTCTTCGCAGCAATGTATATCGCCGTTTGATACCCGTCGAAACAAGGAGTGGAAACAACCATGGGATCCATGATTTTCATGATCGTCATCATCGCCCTGATGATCGCCATGATGTGGGGAAGCTCCCGCAAGAGCAAGCAACAGCAGGAAGCCATACGGGACTTCCGCCAGTCCCTGCAGCCCGGTGACGAGGTGGCCACCACCCAAGGTCTTCTGGGCAAGATCGTCTCCGTGGACCTGGAGAAGGAGCAGGTGGTCATTGACTCCGAGGGTTCGCTGTCCCGCTGGCGTATCCAGGCCATCACCAAGCCCCCCATCGTACCCGCCTACATCCACGACGACGAGGTTGACGAAAACGGCAACCCCCTGCCCGAGGACGCGGATGCTCCCGCCGAGGTCACCGCCGCTGAAGACGATGACAACGCCGACGATACCGCCACACAGAACTTTGCCGCTTCAGAGCGCAAGGATGAGGCCGAATCCAAGTCGGATTCCGAACCGGAGCCTGAAGACGAATCAAAAAAGGCAGAGACTACGGAGAAATCCGATGATGCCGCCGATTCGGATGCGTCCAAGGATTCCGATGAATCCAAAGAATCCAAGGCTTCAGATTTGACTTCCGCCAAGTCCTGAAACTCATGCGCGCGCCACACCTTCCGTCAGGCTGATTCTGAACGGAAACGCAGCGCGCGTATGATGGCCCCGGCAACCACTTCCTAGGAGCAAGACAGAAAGAAGATCATGGCTCAATCGGACGATATCAAGGTTGGAGAACTTAAGCAGGTGGGCGATGACGACGCCGCTTATCTGATCTCATTGATCCGTACCATTCCGGACTTTCCCAAACAGGGGATCCTTTTCAGGGACTTCATCCCGGCCATGTCGGATCCCAGGGGATTGGCCATCATCCTCGACGCCATGAAGCGCACCCTGCCCGTGAAGCCAGAGGATTTCGACCTGGTAGCCGGCCTTGAGGCACGCGGCTTTCTGATCGGTCCCCAGCTTGCCAGCGATCTGGGCAAGGGCTTCCTGCCCATGCGCAAGGCCGGAAAGCTCCCTGACCCCACCTACAGCCAGGAATACGCCCTCGAATACGGCAACGCCCGCATCGAAATCGAGCAGGGCTGCCTAAAACCAGGCCAGCGAGTCCTGATAGTGGACGATCTGATCGCCACCGGCGGTTCCGCCCAGGCGGCTGCACGTCTGGTGGAGCAGGCCGGAGGCCAGGTGGCTGGTTTCAGCTTCGTCATGGAGCTCAACGGTCTGGACGGCCGCAAGGCCCTGGGTGCCTATCCGGTCACCTGCCTGATGAACATGCCCGCCTGAGCACAATTGGGGGACTTCCATCATGGATTTGTACGAATATCAGGCCAGGCAACTGCTCGCTGAACATGGCATCTCCCAGCCCAGGGCCATCTATGCCTCAACGGCAGAAGAGGCCGGCCAGGCGGCCGATGTCATCGGCTACCCCTGCATGATCAAGGGTCAGGCCACCATCGGTCATAGGGGGCAGGCGGGAGCCGTCAAGCGGGCCGAGAATCACGAGCAGGCTGTGGCCTTGGCCGAGGCTATCCTGCCCATGAACATCGACGGTCATCCGGTCAGCGGGATTCTGGTCACCGAAGCCCGCAACATCCTGCACGAGTACTACCTGTCCATCTCAGTGGACCGCACCTCCCGGGACTACGATGTCCTGGCCACGGCCAGCGGTGGCACCGAGGTTGAGACCATCGCCCGCGAGCATCCCGAATCGGTCCGGCGCCTGCATATCGGCCCACTGGAGGATTTCGACAGACAAGCCGCCCGCACCATGGCCGAGCGCATCGGCTTCTACCATGCCGATCTGGAGCAGGCTGCGCAGATTCTTCTGGGCATGTGGCACACCTTCCAGGACAGCGATGCAACCCTGGTCGAAATCAACCCCCTGGCCAAGGTGGGCGACCCGGACGACGAGGCCACCAAGCACCTGGACGCCCTCGATGCCAAGATCTCCCTGGACGGGAACGCAGCCTTCCGGCACGACGGCTGGAAGCGCTTCACGGACCCGGCTCAGGTTGACCCACTGGAAGCCAAGGCCAAGGCCGCAGGCCTGCACTACGTCCATCTGGACGGTCAGGTGGGCGTCATCGGCAATGGCGCGGGACTGGTCATGAGCTCCTTGGATGCGGTGGCCGGGTCAGGACAGCGCCAGGGCGTCCATATAGGACCGGCCAACTTCCTTGACATCGGCGGTGGCGCCTCGCCCGAGGTCATGCGCACCAGCCTGGACGTGGTCCTCTCCGACCCCAAGGTCCGTTCGGTCATGGTCAATGTCTATGGGGGCATCACCTCCTGCCAGCAGGTGGCACAGGGCATCCTGGCAGCCGTGAATGCTACGGGCGAGCAAGACCAGAACGACGACCGGCCCATCGTGGTCCGCTTCGACGGCAATGAGGCTGCCGAGGGACTGGACCTGCTGGCCAAGGCCCAACAGCCTCGGCTCAAGGTGGCCCGCACCATGGAGGAGGCGGCGGACCAGGCCGTGGCCCTGGCCGCTCAGGTAGGAAAGGAGACGGGACGATGACCCTCTTCGTTGAAGACGGCGCCCCCGTCATTGTCCAGGGCATGACCGGTCACCAGGGCATGGTCCACACGGCCCGCATGATGGCGGCAGGCACCAACATCGTGGCTGGAGTCAACGCCCGCAAGGCCGGAATGACGGTCGACTTCGACGGTCCGGACGGCCAGACCCGTCATGTGCCCGTATACGCCGACTGCGCAACCGCCCGCCAGGCGACCGGAGCCCGCACCTCTGTGGTCTTTGTCCCGCCCAGGTTCGCTAAGGATGCCATGGTCGAGGCCATAGAAGCCGGCATCACCCTGATCGTGGTCATCACAGAGGGTATTCCCGTGGCCGATACCGCATACTGCGTGGCCCTGGCCAAGGAACACGGCTGCCGCATCGTCGGCCCCAACTGCCCGGGACTGATGACCATGTCCGACCGGCCCAACGGCGTTGGCGTGGACCTGGGCATCATCCCGCAGGGCATCGCCGGTCGAGGCCCGCTCGGCCTGGTCTCCAAGTCCGGCACCCTGACCTATCAGCTCATGGGGGAGTTGTCCTCCATCGGCTTCACCGCCTGCCTGGGCATCGGCGGCGACCCCATCGTCGGCACCACCATGCTGGAGGCCCTGCAGGCTTTCAACCGCGATCCTGAGACCAAGGCCTGCGTCATGATCGGCGAAATCGGCGGCTCTGCCGAACAGGAGGCCGCCCACTGGGCCTCCACCCACATGACTAAGCCCATCGTGGCCTATATCGCCGGCTTCACCGCCCCGGAGGGCAAGCAGATGGGCCACGCCGGGGCCATCATCTCGGGCGGCAAGGGCACGGCCGCCGACAAGAAGGAAGTGCTAGAGTCCGTCGGCATCAAGGTGGGCACCACACCCGGCGAGACCGCCCGGCTGACCCGCAACCTGCTGCGGGAGCATGCCATCATATGACCGACAGGGTGAAAGCATGGCTCAGAGGGGCCCTAGAGGCCTTCCTAGCCATGCTTATCTACACCGTCGCCCTCGGTGCCTGCATGGCCCTGCTCCTGCTCATCATTTCCATTGAGGAGGGCGGGCCTTCCCTGTCCATGGCCACTGTGGCCCTGACGGAAACCATCACCCTGCTCACCCAGGGCTGCGGGTTCACGGCCGGGGCCCTGACCCTGACCATCATCCCCCTGCTGCTGACAGGTCTGCTGATATGGGTGATCCGCACTCTGGTAGGCCGCATGGGCATGTCAGTCGGCGGCTGCATCGCGGGCCTGGTCGTCTGGGTGCTGTGCAACATCATCCTCATGCAGGGTAGCCAGATTATCCAGGTCGATACCACCCCGGTCATTCTTCTGCGGACCAGCCTGGTCTTTCTGTTGGGCTACGGCTGGGCCTGGATTCGTTCTGAACCTTTCCGCCAGGCTTTTGCCAAACGAATCAAAGAGGCCGTGCCTGTTCAGGTCCGCAGGACCGTTCGGCTCGGTCTCACGGCGGGCATGATCCTCCTGGCTGCCATGCTCGCCGCCGGCCTGATTGCCCTTATTGTCTGGATTGCCCTCTATCACACAGACGTGGGCCGCCTGTTCAAACTGACACGTATGGGCACCGCCTCGGCCGTGGCAACCAGCCTGGCGTCCCTGGCCTGGTTGCCCAACCTGATCATATGGGCCGCCTCATGGCTCTTCGGGAACGGTTTCAACATCGGCAGTCTGGCGACCTTCACCCTCTGGTCGGGCCACGCGTCCAGTCTGCCCTCGCTGCCCCTCTTTGGGCTTTTCCCGGAGCCGGTTTCCCGGCAGGAGGTTCGTCTGCTCCTGCTCAACCTTCCGCTGCTGGCCGGCGTGGTTGCCGGCATTCTCTTGCTGACCGGGCCCTGGGGGGTCAGAATTCACGCTGCCGTGCGCCAGGCAGGGCTGAAATCCCGAGATACGGCAGTTTGCTTCCTGATGGCAACCCTGTCCATGGCCCTGACCTGGCTGGTCACTCTGCTCGGCCTTGCCCTGCTTTTCCAGATTTCCAACGGGGCCCTGGGCCGTCAGCGACTGACAGGAGTGGGCGTGCCCATAGCCTCCTCCCTGCGAATGATCGGGACCTCCCTGGGCGTCGGCCTGCTGGGAGTGTGGCTGCTGGCCCTCGTCATCGCCGCTCTGATCGTCATCAAGGACGCCCTGGTCAACTATCTGCGCCAGGCAGGTGACACAAAGACTTCCGCCCAGGCGGAAAACAAGAAAAAACACAACCAATCACGCGGTCAGGAGGGAAAGGAGCCCAAGGCAACCGACCGAGCAGACACACCACGACAGGTCTCGTCCACCCGCAGACCGGGAAAGTAGGTCCGAAGGTGGCGGGGCGCCTCGGCATTCAAGCATAGGAGTAGGAGTTTCCATGGTCACCACGAATCGAACCATCAACCGAGCGCTGGTCTCGGTCTACCATAAGCAGGGACTTGAGACCCTGGCATCGGCCTTCCGCCAGGCAGGCACCGAGGTCGTCTCCACCGGCAGCACCGCAAAGAAGCTGCAGGATCTGGGCGTCCAGGTCACCCCGGTGGAGAAGGTCACCGGCTTTCCAGAGAGTCTGGACGGCCGGGTCAAAACCCTGGATCCACACATCCACGCCGGACTGCTGGCCGACATGACCAACCCCGACCATGTCCAGCAGCTCAAGGAGCTGGGCATTGCCCCCTTCGACCTGGTCGTGGTAAACCTCTACCCCTTCGAGCAGACTGTCCTTGAGGGCGCCGACGCGGACCAGTGCCTGGAGCGCATCGACATCGGCGGACCTGCCATGATCCGGGCCGCCGCCAAGAACCATGCCAGCGTCGCAGTAATCACCGACCCGGATGACTATGCCCTGGCCGCCGATCGCATCGCCTCCGGCATCGGGTTCAGCCTGGCCGAGCGCGGACGTCTGGCTGCAAAAGCCTTCGCCTTGACCGCCTCCTATGACACGGCCATCGCCGAGTGGACAGCGCGTACATGGGTCGACGACAAGCAGGACAAGGCCGAGGAGCAGAAACCACCCCAGGCGTTGACTCGCACCTGGCGTCTGGCCAACCAACTGCGCTATGGGGAGAACCCCCACCAGAAGGCCACCCTCTACCTGGACCCGCTGGACCGGGACGGCTTTGCCGCAGCAGAGCACCTGGGCGGCGCCAAGGAAATGAGCTACAACAACTATGTGGACGCGGATGCCGCCTGGCGCTCGGTTTGGGACTTCCCCGACCTGCCCGCAGTGGCCGTGGTCAAGCACTCCAACCCCTGCGGTCTGGCCGTGGGGGAGGACATCGCCCAGGCCCACCGCCGTGCCCACGCCTGCGATCCCATGAGCGCCTATGGCGGGGTCATCGCTGCCAACCGCACGGTCACCCTGACCATGGCCCAGCAGATCAAGCCGGTCTTCACCGAGGTGATTGTGGCTCCAGGCTACGAGCCCGAGGCTCTGGACCTGCTGCGGACCAAGAAGAACCTGCGCATCCTGTCTGTGGAACGCCGCCCGCGTCAGCGCCCGATCATCCGTCAAATCGACGGGGGAGCCCTGGTGCAGACGCCCGACCTGATCGATGCCCCTGGAGACAATCCCTCCACCTGGCGTCTGGTCTCCGGCAGCCCCGCCGACCAGGCGACCATGGATGATCTGACCTTCGCCTGGCGGGCCATCCGCTCGGTCAAATCCAACGCTGTGCTCCTGGCCAACCAGGGAGCCACCGTGGGCATCGGCATGGGCCAGGTCAACAGGGTGGACTCCAGCCACCTGGCGGTCGAGCGTGCCAACACCCTGGACGAGGGTCGTAACCGCGCCAGGGGATCGGTGGCCGCATCCGACGCCTTCTTCCCCTTCGCAGACGGTCTGGAATATCTGATCCAAGCCGGGATCAGGGCCGTGGTGCAGCCTGGTGGATCCATCCGTGATCCTGAGGTGATCAAAGCCGCCCAGTATGCCGATCTGACCATGTATCTGACCGGGACTCGCCACTTCTTCCACTGATGAAACCGGATCCCGCGGCCGAATGTCGCCCTGCGACAAAATTCTTGACCGCGGGGTCCGATGCGGTGCTATGCTGAATGGACTGACCAGCGAAGATGCTGACTGGTTATCAATCATTCGAAGGAGAAATTGTGACCTATCAGACTGTCAATCCCTTTAACAACCAATTGATCAAGACCTATCCGGATGCCACCGACGAGGACCTGGAGAACGCCCTGGCCCGTGGCCATGACCTCTACAAGACCTGGCGTAAGCAAGAAGGCCCCGGAGACCGTCCCGCACAACTGCGCCAGGTTGCCAAGCTCTTCCGCCAGAACGAGGATGCCCTGGCTGCCAACCTGACCCTGGACATGGGCAAGCTGGTGGGCGAGGCCCGCGCCGAGGTGGAGCTGTGCGCGGACATCGCCGACTACTTCGCCGACCACGCCGAGGAGCTGCTGGCTCCCGTTCCCCTGGACAACCCCGCAGGCAAGGCCTACTACATCAAGCAGGCCACCGGCATCGTGTTCATGGTTGAGCCCTGGAACTTCCCCTACTACCAGATCATGCGTGTGTTCGCCCCCAACTTCATTCTGGGCAACCCCATGATCCTCAAGCACGCCTCCAACGTGCCAGGCTCGGCTGTGGCCTTCGAGGAGACGGTGACCGAGGCAGGAGCCCCCGAGGGGAGCCTGACCAACCTCTTTGTCAACTATGACCAGGTGGACCGTGCCATCGCCGATCCCCGCGTCTCAGGCGTGGCCCTGACCGGGTCGGAGCGCGGAGGCGCCTCCGTGGCCAAGTCGGCTGGAGCCAACCTGAAGAAGTCCTCCATGGAGCTGGGCGGCAACGACGTCTTTATCGTCCTGGATGACGCTGACTGGGATCTGCTCAAGAAGGTGGCCCCAAGTGCCAGGCTGATGAACGCAGGTCAGGTCTGCACCTCCTCCAAGCGCTTCATCGTCACGGAGAGCCTCTACGACGATTTCGTCTCGCTCATCGTCGATGCCTTCTCGCACGCGGTTCTAGGCGATCCCAGCAACCCCGAAACCACGCTGGCCCCCATGTGCATGGTCTCCGCCCGCGACAATCTGGCCAAGCAGGTCGAAAAGGCTGTGGCCGGTGGAGCCAAGGTCGCCTATGGCAACAAGCCCTACGATTCGCCGGGGGCCTTCTTCACCCCGACGGTTCTGACGGACATCGACCGTGACAACCCCGTCTACAACGAGGAGATGTTCGGCCCCGTGGCTTCCATCTACAAGGTGGCCAACGAGGATGAGGCCATTGAACTGGCCAATGACTCCAGCTATGGCCTGGGTGGTGTGGTATTCTCCTCGGATACCGACCATGCGGATGCCCTGGCCCGTCGTATCGAGACCGGCATGACCTTCATCAACGGCAGTTGGGTGACCATGCCTGAGCTGCCCTTCGGCGGCATCAAGAACTCCGGCTACGGCCGCGAGCTCTACAGCCTGGGCTTCGACACCTTCGCCAATGAGCATCTGATCTTCCAGCACAAGAACTGATACGACTGCTCTCACTCCTTGTTGAAACGGCGACCGTGCCATCATCGTCCGAGGGCGATGGCGGCACGGTCGCTTTGCGTCAGCAGCGCTGGTAGGCTCGAACTGGCAGAGCAAGTGCAGAGGCAGGAGAGCATGGCAGACGCAAATAAGACCGAGAACTTGGACCTCAAGCCCCCACAGCCGCCCAAGACATCTGGTCGAGGCCATCCCTTCGTCTCGGAGGCTCAGGAGGGCCGTCCTATCTGTGAGGGCATCATCTTTCTGGTGGTCCTTGTCGCCGCGCTCGTGGCCTTCTGCGGATACACCTGGGCCGCGACTGGACTGGTGTCCATCGCGGCCCTGGTTTGCGGCGCCCTGCGCCTGATTCTCAAGAATCGCAGCCCCTGGAAGGTGCGGTCAGTAACCTTCGACGCTTTTATCTGCATCGCCCTGGGTATCGGCCTTCTGATCACCTACTTCAGCATTCAGCTGTTGCTGTGACCACCTCCGGGCTTTCGATCCTTAGTGGTTCAGTCTTCAGTTGGCTTGTCTTTGGGTTCAACGTCACTGTCTTCTTTTTCAGATGCAGTGTGAAGGGGCTCGGCCTGCAGATCGGGAATGGTTCCCGCATCGACATGTGCAACAGCATGCTGGTTAGCATCAGCATTCTTACTTGCATCGGCATCTTGGCCAGCATCGACGTCGGAAAGAGCTGACACATCGACAGTCTGAGCTGAGGTGTCTGCAGGAGTGACGGTGTCGGCAGCATCAGCGGCGGGGCTTTCAACTGGAGCAGGAGAGGCCTGGGCCGATTGATCCTGAGTCTTAGCACCTGCAGGAGCAAAGGCATCAGCCTGAGCATCTGCACCCGTCTGAGCCTGAACGCCGGTCGCAGCAAAGGCATCAACTTGTGCCTGTGCTTCCGGCTGGGCATCAGTAGCGGCACCCATGGCACGCATGGCCATGTTGTCAGTGACGATGCTGGTCATGATGATGACCAAGGCCACAAGAGAAGCAGCCAGCAGCGGGCAGATCCAGAAGAGCCAGAGCTGGGAGATTGGGCTGACAGCCATGTGCTTGGACTGGGCGAAGATGGCGATGCCAGTGGAGCGAGCTGGGTTCAGTCCCGAGCAGGTGATGGGGTAGGTGACCAGCACGCCGACGCCATAGGCCAGCCCAGTGTAGAGAGCATGATTGCGACGGGCGCGGCCGTCGGAGCGCAGGGTGGTGATGGCCGTAGCCACCACGATTATGCAGCCGATCAGCTCAACTACGATGGCCATGGGCGCCCCGAAGGTGATGTGCCGCAGAGCCAGAGAGTCTGCAGTAGGTGAGCCGCCGGAAAAACCGTTGACCGAGAGTATGAGCCACTTCGCTGCCGGCACAGACTTGCTAACCGGAACAAGGGCGACCGCGATCGCACCGGCACCAATAGCGCCGATTACCTGGGCGACGATGTAGATCAGACCATCCACCATGCTGATCTGCGAGGTGAACATGGCTGCCACGGTCACGGCGGGGTTGAAGTGCCCGCCGGAGACGCCGCCCAGCATGGCCGTAACGACCAGGTAGGTCAGGGCGGTTCCCAGGACCGGCAGCACCACGCTGGCCTGGCCCATGGTCATCTGGCCAAAGATGTAGGACAGGTAGATGGCCGCGCAGATCAGAAAGGTGCCCGCCAACTCTGCTGCCGCACGAATCCAACGAACATCACGGGGCCTGATCCGCCTGCGGACGGGCTTTGCGGCAACCTGCTCGTCGGCCTGTTCGAGGACCGGCTCAGCACTTGCTTCCATAGTCATGTTCCCCACCTTGCAATCCCTTCGACAACAATGAACAATAACAGTTTCCAGCTTAGAGCAAGCCAACAACACTTCCCTAGGCTCCGATATAGTATGATATGACCTTTCGGCGGCTGCAGTCGTCCAGAACGGTATCCGTTACATATCTATCAGGCCACGTTGGGAGAACGATGCCACATCCATACACACAGGCGATCAGAGCGCGCGAACAGGGGGAGGAGGGCATCCGCCTCCAGAAGGTGCTGGCCCAGGCCGGATTCGGCTCTCGTCGCAAATGCGAACAGATCATCACCCAGGGCAGGGTCGAGGTCGACGGCGAGTTGGTCACCACGCTCGGCAGCCGGGTGGACCCCTCCCGCCAGCAGATCCGGGTGGATGGATCCCGCATCCATCTGAACGACAAGCATGTCACACTGGCCCTGAACAAGCCCCGTAATGTCCTTTCGACCATGGACGACCCCAAGGGCCGGTTCACCCTGCGCGACATCATCGGGGACCGCTACGAGCGGGTCTTCCACATGGGCAGGCTGGACTATGACTCCGAAGGCCTGATCCTCATGACCGACGACGGGGAGCTGGCCCAGCACGTCATGCACCCGCGCTACGAGGTGGAGAAGACCTATATAGCCACGCTCAGCGGCCACATTGGCGGCAACGTCTGCCGACGGCTGGTCACCCAGGGAGTCGAGTTGGATGACGGCCTGATTCGCTTGGACCATTGCGCCATCATCGATCACAACCGCGAGCACACCATCGTCAAGGTTGTCCTGCATTCGGGCAAGAACCGGATAGTCCGACGCATCTTCGGCGCCATCGGCTACCCGGTGACCCGTCTGGTGCGCACCCAGATCGGACCCATCCGACTGGGCGAGATTCGTCCGGGCTCCTACCGGGTGCTCTCCGCCGCCGAAATCAAGGCTCTTGATAAGGAGGTCGGACTGTGATCACCGTCGCCATCGATGGTCCTGCGGGAGTGGGCAAGTCCTCCACCTCGCGTGCCCTGGCCAAGCATTTCGGCCTGGCCTATCTGGACACTGGAGCCATGTACCGGGCGGTCACCCTCTGGTGCATGGATCGCGGGCTGGACCTGGACGCAGACCAGCCCGACCAGGAGGCGATCACCGAGGCCGTGGCTGATTCCATCACCGGTGGCCACCTGGTCATGGGGCTTGACCCCGAACATCCCAGAGTCAGCCTGGATGACCGGGACGTGGATGAAGAGATACGTTCCACCAGGGTCTCCGAACACGTCTCAGTGGTCTCTTCGATTCCGGCCGTGCGCCGGGTTCTCATCGCCGCCCAGCGGGCCATCATGGCCGACCAGGAGCGTGGCGTTGTGGCCGAAGGACGGGACATCACCACCGTGGTGGCCCCGGATGCCCAGGTCCGTGTGCTGCTGACAGCCCGTGAGGAGGTCCGTCAGGCCCGCCGCAGCGGCCAGGCCCAGTCCGGGTCAGCCGGCGCCGAGAATCTGGCAGCACGGGATGCCCGGGATTCCAAGGTCACCTCCTTCATGAGCGCTGCCGACGGGGTCACCACCGTGGACAACTCCGATCTGACCTTCGAACAGACCCTGCAGGTCCTGATCGATCTGGTCTCCTCGGCCATGGAGGAGGACTCCTACGACCAGTACGCTCGGAACCTGGACGACTATGAGCTGGACGAGGAGGACCGCGCCCTGCTGGAGGGCGGCCCCGAAAACCAGGATGACCAGGACCAGGGCCCCAAGGCCGTAGGCGTGCTGGCCGTGGTGGGCAGGCCCAACGTGGGCAAGTCCACCCTGGTCAACAGGATTCTCGGCCGCCGTGCCGCCGTGGTCGAGGACACCCCTGGCGTGACCCGGGACCGCGTCAGCTATGAGGCCGAGTGGGCTGGCACCCAATTCAAGCTGGTGGACACCGGCGGTTGGGAGAGCGACGTGGAGGGCATCGAATCCGCCATCGCTTCCCAGGCGCAGGTAGCCGTATCCCTGGCTGATGCCGTCATTCTGGTCGTGGATGGCCAGGTTGGGCTGACCGCCAGCGACGAGCGGATCGTCACCATGCTGCGGGCCGTCGGCAAGCCAGTCGTCCTGGCTGTCAACAAGCTGGATGACCGGATGGCCGACTACACCGCCTCGGAATTCTGGAAGCTGGGCCTGGGCGAACCCTATGCCATCTCCGCCATGCACGGTCGGGGAATAGGTGACCTGCTGGATGCCGCGCTGGAACAGCTCAGCAAGGCCGAGAAGACCTCGGGATTCCTCACCCCGGAGGGGCTGCGCCGGGTGGCTTTGGTCGGCCGGCCCAACGTGGGCAAATCCTCCCTGCTCAACCAGCTGGCCCACGAGGAACGGGCCGTGGTCCACGATGTGGCCGGCACCACCAGAGACCCGGTTGACGAGGTTGTTCAGGTGGACGGCGAGGACTGGCTCTTCATCGACACCGCCGGCATCAAGCGTCGCCTACACAAGATCTCGGGTGCCGAGTACTACTCAAGCCTGCGCACCCAGGCGGCTATTGAACGCTCGGAACTGGCGCTGATCCTCTTCGACGCCTCCCAGCCCATCGCCGACCAGGACCTGAAGGTCATGAGCCAGGCCGTAGATGCGGGCAGGGCCATCGTCCTGGTCTTCAACAAGTGGGATCTGCTGGACGACTTCGGCCGGCAACGTCTTGAGCGGCTCTGGCAGACCGAGTTCGACCGGGTCACCTGGGCCGAGCGGGTCAACCTGTCTGCCAAGACCGGCTGGCACACCAACCGGCTGGCCAGGGCCATGCGGACCGCTCTGGAATCGTGGGACAAGCGCATACCGACCGGCAAGCTCAACTCCTTCCTGGGCAAGGTTCAGGCCGCGCACCCGCATCCGCTGCGGGGCGGCAAACAGCCGAGGATTCTCTTCGCCACCCAGGCCTCAACCAGGCCGCCGCGTTTCGTTATCTTCGCCACCGGCTTCCTGGAGCACGGTTACCGCCGCTATCTGGAACGCTGCCTGCGCGAGGAGTTCGGATTCGAGGGCACTCCCATTCAGATCTCCGTGCATATCCGTGAAAAGAAGAAGCACAAGTGAAGCAGGTCCCTGGCCCGGTTCTATAGTCGGCCCAGGGACCTTTCCATAACCCTGCAGCTCGGGCGCAACATCGCGACCATCTCACTCCAGCCACAGCGCAATTCGTAATTGGCTGACGGGATCCGTGTCAATCTCGCGGTTTAGATTTTATTGATCCACTTTTGGAACACTTGAACGAGGTCTTTGTACCATTACTAACCGTAATAATCCTGAATCTGAAGATTGAGTAAGGATCAAATATGAAATTTAAGAAAATAGCACACTTAACTCAGGCAAATGCAGACAAGATCGCCAGAAAATGGCATTACAGCGATACTTATAGTTTTTATGATATGGAAAATGATCCAGAGGATTTTGAAGAGATAATCACTCCGAAGTTACGGGGAAATAAGTATTATCAGATTTTGGATGATAAAGATGAACTGGTTGGTTATTTTTGCTTGGAAAGGCTGTCAGAGCAAAAAGTGGAAGTCGGATTGGGATTGAGACCGGATTTAACCGGACGAGGGCTGGGATTGAATTTCGTTACAGAGATCGAAGCATTTATACAGAATAATTTTAATTACAGAATAATAGTTTTATCAGTAGCTAGCTTCAATAAACGTGCAATTAAAGTTTATCAAAGAGCAGGATTTAAAATAGATGGTTCTAAACTGCAGAAATCAAACGATGGCCTATATGAATTCATTAATTTAAGTAAAACTGTGAATCGTTGCTAAGAAAGCAAGAATTTCCCTGAGATCTAAACTGGCTAGATAGCTGTGCAGATTCAAGAGTGTAAATGCGCGGGTGATTGCTGGGCGTGTAGCCAGTCATTCTTGGGTTAAGTCAGACGAGAAAGATACCGGGGATGGTCTTACTTCCTCAATATCCCCGACAGAAGCGCGCTGACTTTAATCCTTGTTTTCGGCAAGCTGGTTTCCATGAAATACAGGCTGTGCGCCATAGCCGCTAATAGGGCCTTCAGCGTGAAAGCTGATGACTGGTCGGACTGTCGAATTTGACTCGTGTACTGACGCTGCCGATAAAGCACCATGCTGCCGGATACTTGATTTAATCTAAATCAGCTTTGAGTCCTTCAACGAATCCAGGAAGTTCTTACTTGTATCCTGATCTGTCATTTACAGCCTCTTTTAGCTCACGCATTGCATACAGGAACTAACGGTGGTAGATAGGTCCTCCCTGCCCGGCATGCTTTCTGCCAGCGTATGAACCATAGGCAAAAATGAGTACAAGGACGATTGCCAGAGCGGTTCCGCAGGTCCAGTAGAGTCTGACTCCGTTATAAGCCAGGGCAGACAGGATTATGACCACGCCCAGAATCATGAAGAGCACACCGCCAAACTGCTGACAACGACGCCAAGCCTCACGGCTGGAGTAGGCACCTGGCACTCGAAAACCGCTGATGCCGTTGGGTCTGATTTTAGGAGCAAGATTGCCGATGACTATTAGAATCAGACCGGTCAATAGCATGGCGACTTTATCGATGCCGAAATCCGTCGGCCACCAGTCCCAATGAGAATCGGCAGCGGCTATGGAGAACGTATCTATAACAGCGAAAACAATCTGCATGCCTAGCCCACCCAGCAGAAAAACGGTTAAGGTATGTCCCGCTTCATCACCACGTTTAATCAAATATGCGCGCAGGACAAGCATCATGATGGTCCAAATCAGCGCAATGACAAGACAGAAGCAGGGCATCCAAACCAGCTCCTGGGGAGAGCCCCAGCGATCCACCTGGTTCTGTGCGTTCCAATGAAGCGGGACCTTTTCGTTTGGCAGACGATTGACCACTAAGCAGCTTACACCCAGCATGATCATCCCCGGCAACCACTGAGCCACGACCAGGGTCGGGACGAACCGACCCGCTTTGCCGCCATCAGCCATGAGAGTCTCCTTAGGACTCAGAAACCGCCGTCGCACCAGTTTCCTTATTCACAGTCTGCGGCTCGGGCAGACTTCTCTTGTCACTGGCGCTTGTCCGCAGACGGTAGAGCCATTGAATGGTGCTATCCAGCACGCTCAGATTGAGTTCATAGATGACCCTGGTGCCCTGCTTGTGGCCGACAATCAGGTCTGCTTCTTTCAACTTCCGCAGATGATAGGACAGCTTGGATGGCGTCATTCCCAGCTTTTCGGCCAGACGTCCGGCCTCCATGCCGCCCTGCTCCAAGAGATCCAGCACACGACGACGCAGTGGATCAGCCAAGGCCGCTGTTGTTTCCTGAATAGCCATAAGTCTCCTTTTTCGGTGATTTTCTCTAGTATTTGCATGCTAACATTGTTTCAATCAATATTGTATATTTTCTTCGACTTTTATGCGCTTTTCACTCACTGAGCGCAAAATAATTGACAATCGCCGGGATTGATGCTTTGCGCGACAACATTAAACTGTTGAACATACCTACTTTTCTGAAGCCAAGGCTGGTTGAGATGAACATTGGCTCAAACCCGGTGAGCCGGACCTGATCCGAGGTCATGCTACTATGAATAACTTCGACAGATGGGAGAACTTGCGGCGTGGGCGAAAATAGAATAAAAGTCAATATTGGCAAGGCCGCCATCTTCGATCTCGACGGCACACTTCTGGATTCCATGGGAGTTTGGAAGCAAATCGACCAACGGTTCTTCGCTCGTCGCAACATCCCCATGCCGGACGATTACGCATCTGCAGTGGCCTCCATGCAGACCGGTGCCATCGCCAGATACACCATCGACCGCTTCCACCTTGACGAGCGCCCAGAAGATCTTGTGGAGGAGTGGAACGAGGATGTACTTCTGCTCTACGCCACAGCTGTACAACCCAAGCCACATGCACTTGATTACCTGCAGGCGCTAAAAGCCAGCGGTGCCGCCCTGGCGGTGGCAACCAGCCTCCCTCCGCGCCTGCGACAGGCTGCTCTGAAGCACGCTGGGATGACCGATTGTTTCGACCAGGTCTGCAGCGTGGATGACGCCGAAAGCATCGGCAAGGAGGAACCGGAAATCTACCTGCTGGCTTCACGGATGTTGGGCGTTGCGCCCGACCACTGCACAGTGTTCGAGGATCTTCTGGTCGCCGTCGATTCCGCAAAGCGGGCTGGGATGAAGGTCTGGGCCATGTACGACCAGTCTTCGGCCAAGGACTGGGATGCCATCCGTTCCAAGGCCGATGGCGCTATGACAGACTTCACCCAGGCGCCTGCCATCCTCTGACTCGCTCCGCACCGGCTGGAGCCAACTGTTACCATGAAAAGCGTCAAATAATTCGGTGGAGGCGTTATGGGCAATTCAGGCAAAGTAAATGCTGATTGCTCAAAGTGGCTGTATTCACGTTTGCTCGCTCGTCTGGGATTGCAGAATTGGTGGCCGGCAGAGACCGACTTCGAGATGATGATCGGAGCGGTGCTGGTCCAACATACAGCCTGGGGAAACGCGGCCATGTCCATCGAGCAGCTGCGCACGGCCGATCTGCTCAACCCCTGCAACATGGCCGACGTTGACCTGACAAGGCTGACGAACTTGATCAGATCAAGCGGCTTCATGAAGGCCAAGGCACGCACCTGCAAGGCCCTGGCTCAGTGGCTGCTGGCTCATGGCATCCGCACGGCCGATGTGGAGGACTGCGCGGATGAAGGCCTGCGTGACGACCTGCTCACTATTGCCGGAGTCGGACGCGAGACAGCGGATGTCATACGGCTCTATGCCTTCGGCCAGCCTTGCTTCATCTGGGACGCCTATGCACGCCGGATGCTGGACGGTCTGGGATGGGCCTCCTTGCGGTCATACCGGGAGGGCGAAGAGTACGAAGCGGATTTTATACGGGTTGATCAATGGCCACTGAACGATCTGCGTGAATATCACGGGCTGATCGTTCAAGCGGGCAAAAACCATCGCAACCCCCAGGCCTACGCTGCTTTCCTTAAGGAGCTTGGCGGTCATGAAAGCTCTACCAAATGAGTTGAACCGTAGCGGTTCGGCCTATGACATGCATGCAGGAATGTATGTGATCTGTCACAAGGCGTATGAAGATACCTCCATACGCCGCCTCTACATAGCAACCCTTATATGACCATCCCCTATGCAGCACCCCTCTAAAGCACCTATATATGGCTGCGTCTTGTGACCGTATTCCCGTGCGACAATCTTGTCCGTACCTCAGTGAATCGCGCACAATAAGGATTTGACTTGACTTCGAGCGGATTGAACTCCATAAACTATGTTTCATCCGCATACTTGGCAGACGAATACGCCAGGTAGTGAAGAATGGGGAGCAGGAGCATGAAGACAGCAAAGTTTGTGAAGCCAGGCCGCATCGAGCTGGAGGAAGCACCGATGCCGACCATCGAAAAGCCTAAAGATGCCGTGATTCGGGTCATTCGAGCCTGCGTGTGCGGATCCGACCTATGGTGGTACCGGGGGATTTCCTCAATGCCCTCAGGCAGTCACGTAGGGCACGAGGCCATCGGCCTGGTCGAAAAGGTGGGCTCGGATGTCACCCACATCAAACCGGGCGACTTCGTCATAGCGCCCTTCACTCATGGCTGTGGACACTGCGCGGTCTGCAGAGCCGGCTTCGACGGTGACTGCCTTGATCCGGACAAGCGGGGGAGCGGCGGCTATCAGAGCGAGTATCTGCGATTCACCAACGCGGACTGGGCCTTGGTGAAGATTCCAGGCCAACCTGAGGACTACAGCGACGACATGCTTGACTCTCTGCTGACCCTCTCCGACGTGATGGCCACCGGTTATCATGCAGCCGCTACAGCCCAGGTCAAAGAAGGCGATACGGTCGTGGTCATGGGCGATGGAGCGGTGGGTCTGTGCGGTGTCCTAGCAGCCAAGCTGCGTGGGGCCGAACGCATCATCGCCATGAGCCGGCATGAGGACCGCCAGAGGTTGGCGCGTGAATTCGGAGCCACTGACATCGCGGCTGAACGCGGCGACGCTGCTGTGGAGCAGGTCATGGCCCTCACCGACGGAGCAGGAGCCGATGCGGTTCTGGAATGCGTGGGCACCGAACTGTCCACCGATACCGCCGTCAGGGTGGCCCGGCCCGGCGCAGTGGTCGGCAGGGTGGGTGTGCCGCAGCAGGCTACCATGGACACCTCTAAGCTGTTCTGGCGCAATGTTGGGCTGCGAGGAGGCACGGCCGCAGTCACCACATATGACAGGCATCTGCTGCTTGATCAGGTGCTCAAGGGCAGCATCCAGCCAGGCAAGGTCTTTACCAAGCGCTTTGCCTTGGATCACATCCAGGAGGCCTATGAGGCCATGGACCAGCGCACCGCCATCAAATCCCTGCTGCTTTTTAGCGAATGAGCCTGCAGCAGTAATCAGCTGATTCTCGGCGCTGCTGACATTACCGGTGGCGCCGCGTAAGCGTGCCTGCCTGAACATGTCCGTTATTTCGAAAAAATCAGGGCCGATTCAGGGATAATTCAGGGTAAATCAGGGTATTTCATCCCTTCTTTCACTGATATCAATGGAATTGACTGATGACGACAAGGATGACCGTCATACAGGGTCAAGCGACGAACGAAGGCACATGACATCTGCGAGGCGAATCAGCATTACTGAGCGTAGATGCCTCGGTCTGGAAGGTCGTCGATGATCATCCAAGGGAAAGATGCAACTATGAATAACCCCAACCTAAGCGCGAGCAGAGGACCGACACCAACGATTGAAGCTACGGGGTTGTCCATGGTGGTCTCCCCGCGCCGCGGCGATTCGCTGACCATTCTCAATGACATCGCATTCACTGCCTATCCGGGGGAGATGACCGGTATCATCGGGCCGTCAGGCAGCGGGAAATCGACGCTGCTGTACTGCCTGGCTGGGTTGGAGAAGGCCACTAGCGGCACCGTGCTTCTGCTGGGCAAGGACATAACCCGTCTGGGGCTGTCGGCCATGACCAAGTTCAGACGCCAGCATCTAGGCTTCGTATTTCAGTCCTACAACCTGATCACCAGCATGACAGTCGAACAGAATCTGGCTCTGCCATTCACCCTTCGTGGATCCCGCTTTCCCAGAAAAACGGCGGATTCCCTCTTGAAGTACTTTGGCTTGATCGATCAGAAAAAGAAAAGCGTCACCCTGCTGTCAGGAGGCGAGCAGCAACGTGTTGCCCTGGCCCGGGTCCTGTTATCCGACGCAGACGTGGTATTCGCGGACGAGCCAACTGGCGCCCTGGATCAGGAATCCGGAGAAAAGGTCATATCGGTGCTGAAGGAACTTGCCAACCACGAAAAGAAAACCATCGTACTGGTGACGCATAACAATGAGGTGGCAGGTCAGTGCGATCGGCTGTTTGCCGTGCGCGATGGCCAAATCAGCCAATCATTCTCTGCGAAAGCGCCCATGGTATGAGAGGCGCTCTGTCCGAACTCAAAGCAGCGCCTACGGTCTGGAGCGCCGTCTTGCTGGCCATGGTCGTATCCCAGACTGTCATCTGCTCCCTCTTTGCGGTCGCCGCAATCATTGATCAGGACTATCAGGGCCCGGAGCAGGAACTTGGATCCTCATTCACTGGTCCCGCCTTAGCATTCAGCGTGATCATCACCGTAGCTGTGCTGCTATGGGTCATGAACTCAGCACTGAATCAACGACGGCATCAACTGGCGCTCATGGTTTTACAAGGCGCTCTGCCTTGGCAACTGCTGGCCTGGAATCTGCTGATAGTCATGGGATTATTCATCCTGTCTATTGCAGCCACCTGCCTTTTGCTGCCAGTGATTACGCCCTTGATCTTCGCCATGGTGACAAATCCATTAGATTTGCATTTGACCTATGCCGGCAGCCACCTGTTCGATTCGCCGGGCAAAGGCCTCGCTTTCAGCGCTGCGCCCATCTTCATAAGCACCTTGTTGACTATCCGTTCGCTCTCGAAAATACGACCAATGGAAGCCCTCAGGCAATCCCAGAATCCGCCAAAGCAGATAGGCGTCTTCCGCTTCCTCCTGGGAATCGTATGCTTGATTGGCGCTGGCTGCATGTTGCTGATTCCAGCTTTTGCACTTGCAACTAACCCTCGTGCCAGTCAGATGAGCAGCGATGCCGCTCCAGATCGGATGACGGTATTTCTCGCCTTCGCCATGGGTGGCATGTTCCTCCTGGTATTCTCTCTAGCGGCTTTCACGCCATACCTCCTGCCCAGATTCACTGCGATATGGACGCGTATTGTAGCGTTGCCATCCAGAACCTGGAGGCTGGCAGGCCAGCAGGCTGTCGGCAGCATACAGCGCCAGGGAGCGGCGATCATCCCGATGACTGCAGGTCTGTCATTGCTAATGACCGTCAGCGGAGGATTGAGCACGATGATCACCACCATCCAAGTCGCTTTGCCCCCCAAACCAGGCAGTACTGTTCCGGCGACCGCAGACATGTTTGCGAGTCTCTTGGCGCTCACTGGACCGCCACTGATCATCGCGATAACAGGTGCAATTGCAGGCACCTTGATCACTTCCAAAGGCAGAGGACTTGATCTGGCGCTGACCTACGTATCAGGTGCTGGAATCGGTCAGCTCAGAGTATTGGGCGCACTTGACGGCATCATCACTATGATTACCAGCACACTGTTCTCCCTGGTCATCACCTTGCTCTGCACCTCATCCCTTACCTTCATGTTCTCGCGCTTCATGGGCAAAGCACAGATGAGCGTGCAATGGGGCGCTTGGATCGTAGTGGTGCTCATTGCATCCGTGCTTGGTGCCGCAGCCACAGGAATCCAAGCTCTGACCACCAGATTCGAGAACTCTGTCAGTGTCATATCGCATGCCATAGGCGAGTAAAAAAAAAATCCTGCTGTATGCACCCGAATACATATTTGAGCCAAGCAAAGCCTGCCGACATCTGCCATTCCCTCATGCCTCTTGTTAAATAAATTAAGTCGGGTATATGCAGAGCTTGGCTTGATGAATTTAATTGTTAGGTAGGTGCAACTGTGAGCACTTGATGGTTTTCCGCCAATACAGGTAAACACTGAAGTATGCGACGATTTCCTACACACGAGCATTTGCAAGGCCCATATAGGGTACAGTCAATGACAAACCGTGACAGGTGACGATGAACCAGTCAAATCTTGTCAACAACAGACAAATGGAGGACCGTCATGGCGCGACCTACCACCAAGGAAGAACTCATCAAGGCGGCTGATGATGGCTTCGACAAAATCATGGCGCTGCTTGAGCCGCTAACACCTGAAGAATGCAATGGCCGCTTTTCCTTCGACCTGAGCAAGGAGAAGGGGGCCCATTGGGCACGCGACAGGAACATCAAGGATGTGCTCGTTCATCTCTATGAGTGGCATCAGCTGCTGTTGAACTGGGTGGAGGACAACCAGCAGGGCAGGACCCACGACTTTCTTCCTGACGGCTACAACTGGCGTAATTACGGCGAGATGAATGTGAAGCTACGGGACAAGCATGATGACACCACCTACGATCAGGCCTTGAACCTGTTCGTCGAATCCCATAAGAAGGTCATGGCCTTGGCGCAATCGTTCACCAACGAACAGCTGTTCACCAAGGGCGCCCTCCCATGGACCGGAAACTCTACCTTGGGCTCTGCCTTCATCTCTTCGACCTCCAGCCACTACGACTGGGCCCTGAAGAAGATACGGAAGTACTTGAAAGGGCGTAAATAAGCGCTAGGACACCTGAAAAGAATCAGCTTCATACAAAACAGTAATGGGTTGCCCTGCGACCAGATTCACAGTAGGGCGACCCCAGAAGCAGCATCTCAGCATATTCGTAATAGCACTGGAGCATAACCGCGATAACCGCTTGCATAGCCGTAAGCAAGACGATATCTGGGATCTAGACAAAACAGAGAAGGACATCATCAGTGAAACGATCTCGCATTGATCCAGATGCTGATGATATAAGGCTGATCAGGATGGTGGCTGACGGAAATGAATCGGCCTTTGAAGCGCTTTACAATAAGTATGCTCATACCGTCCAAGCCTTTATTTCCCTGCGAATATCCGACGATGAGGATGCCGGTGAAGTTTTTGCTGACACATGGCTGGGCTGCTGGCGTTCCTCAAAAACCTTCCGCGCAGACAGCAAGGTGCTTACCTGGATACTCAGCATTGCCCGACGGCAAATCTATATGAAACGTCGCAAACCGAAACCACCTGACCAAATGGATCAGGTGGAACTTGACTCGATAACCGATGACCAGTTGGAGCCTGTAGAACTGGTCAATAAGGATCTGACGATGGAAATAATACGGCAAAGGATTGATGCACTCCCAGCAGAAATGGCCTATACGGTAACCCTGGCTTGGCTCCACGAGTTACCCTACCCGGAAATTGCCTCCCTGCTCGACGTTCCGATTGGGACTGTGAAATCTCGCATTGCCCGGGCAAGGCAGATCCTGCGCCCGCAGTTGACCGACCTCGCTCCAGTCAAACCCCATAAACTGCAGAGCCAGAGATAATTGAAGGGGTGATTATGACAGACAAATATAAGAGCACAAGCCCAGGCAGCACAGGCCCAGTTATCGAAGAATACCAGCGTGAAGTTCAAGAGGCGCTTAGGGAAAAAGAGCAGAATGCCCAACCGGCAGTTCCGGCTTTTACTAGCGTAATGAAGGCCATCCACCAGAAGCCGTCGCTGGCAACGGATCAACCGATACCATTCATGCGTCGAGTGCGTTCCTGTGGCCCACTTGTTCTGGCACAATTCCGCCTCATACCGCGATATATCTTACTGGTGGAAATTGCGATAGCAGCATGCGCGGTTTTAATTAGCAACCTTATGCAAGGTGCACGGTATGGCAGTCTCGGTCTGCATATCTTTTCAAATATACTCATGCTCAACATGGCACTGACCATGATCCTGGTCTTTTCCATTAAGGATGATTGTGAATTAATGCTCAGTATGCCCCTGGGACCTCAAGTTGTAGTAGCTTCTAGGCTATTTCTGGCCTTTATCTCCAATATCTTCGTCGGGGCAGTAGCCTTATTGATTGTCACTGCAATCAACCCTGGAATAAGGCCCCTGCCGGTTATTGCCCAAACCATAGCTCCCATAACACTCCTGGCGAATATCGTGGCCCTCTTATGCATATGGCAATGCTCTTGGATTGCCCTACTCCTAGGGGTACTTGCACCACTATTGAGAACTTTGCAGAACTTTAGGTCATCATTTTTCCTACCGGCATGGGTCAATTCGGCACCCACTACAACCGCAGCCTGGGCAGGGACCATCCTACTGACAGTGGGACTCCTATCTGCTGTTATCCTTACAGCCCCTCTTGCCTGGCATACTCAACTCGCCGGCGGAGATAAAAATTAATGAACCTTTTCATCCTCTCTCGCTACTAACTAAGCAGACAGGACAAGCAGCGAGCAATGTCTGGCGGCAGCCGAGGGCCAAAACCAGACATGAGGAAGGCGGATGAGGTTGGCTTTCGTAGGTATACAGCTCAAGAGGCTTTATAGGCTTGTATTGCTGCCGTTCATACTGACCGCATGTATTCTTCTTGCGGGCCTCTTACTGGAAGGCAGTTGGTCACCGGGCCGCATACGACCAGTTATGATGGTTCTCACTCAGGTGCCAGTAATTGCTGCTGGCCTATGCGCAGCTTTTGTGCTCAATGGTGACCCAATCATTGAACTTGCTGAGTCAACTCCAACTGGATGGCGGAAGGTTCAAGTGACCAGGTTGCTGATCATTACCGGAGCAAATCTTACTGCCGCGAGCATTCTTTTCACCGGCTTGCATATGATGCGACTTTGGCCACGCGACCAGGGATGGGTGAGCATCATTACCCCTGTTGGCAGTATATTCATGGTCAACTGTCTGGTTTTCCTTATAGCCGTACTTACCATGTCTATGCCAACATCATCGCTGGCTTCCATAGCTATTTGGCTGTTTTTATGTTTTATATGGGATCCATACATAACCAATCCGGTCCGTCAACGACTCGTCCCAATGATTATTGCAGCAGCAGGAGCCACCTTCGGATGGAAAATCTGCAGTGATGCGGAGCGCAATGTCGTAAAGGTTGCAGCCTTATGAGAATACTGAGTCTTGTACGCATCACGCTACTGATGTTTTATCGGCGTAAAGCCTTATGGATAGCCAGCATGCCGCTGGCGCTCTTCGCCCTCTTTTTGGCCTATGCCTCTCCTATGTCACCTGGATTCAGCAACACAGATGGTCTTGTCTTTACCGGACAGGTTCTTGCTATGTTCACCCCGTTGGCATACGCAGCATCTTTTAGCGACCTTATGACTGCCGGCAGGCGAACAGGTATGGACGAACTTGAATTCACCTCCCCCTTTCCGATGGCCGTCATCCGCTCAGCTCATGTCTTGGGAGCCTGGGTTATCTGCATATCATCTTCCATGCTTTTCCTTCTATTGATCGCGGTCCACCAAGCCTTCCACGGCAACGGTAAGGAAATACTGGTGGCCCTGGCAGTAGCACTTGTCATACTCTCACCATCAATACTGATTGCTATGGGAATATCCGCCCTGCTTGGAGCCCTGTTGCCCACAATCGTAGCCCGAATTCTTGCAGTCCTGATATGGGCCTGGCTGGCTTTCTATACCCCCCTCTTACCACTCCCAACGCTCAATGGCGGCCCTCTGGCAGTCATTGGCGATCCCATTGCCCAGGGATGGTTCCATACCAATCCTATGTACATACCGGCGAACGGCCCCTTTACCGTCCAATCAGGAGTCATATCCCTGCTCTGGCAGGTGTGTATTATCTTCCTCCTTTTCACTGGTGCAAATATGGCCTCCAACCACATAAAAGTTCAGGTCTGACTATCTACCGACTTTGAAAGGAATTACCCACATGTTTATCTCGATTGACCATCTGACCAAGGATTTTCGGGGGAGACCGGCCGCTTTATACGATCTGACCGTTGATCTTCCACAGGGCATGATAGGACTCATAGGACCAAATGGTGCAGGCAAAACAACCCTCATGCGCATTCTCACTGGAATAATCAAACCGACTACAGGTAAAGTTTTTATTGATGGACAAGACCTGTCTTCGCTGGCCAACAGGCGAAACCTAAAACGGCACCTGGGTTATCTCCCACAGCACATCACCCCCTACGAGAACTTGTCGCCACTTGAATTCCTTGACTATATCGGCATCTTGAAAATGATCGAGAATAAACGTGCACGGCAGGAGCAGGCACATACCCTCCTGGAACAGGTGGGATTGGAAGACGTGATGAACCAACCTATCGGAGGGTTGTCCGGGGGTATGAGGCGCAGGGTTGGCATCGCACAGGCCCTTATGGACGACCCCCAGCTACTGGTAGTCGACGAGCCAACAGCGGGATTGGATCCCGAAGAGCGCATGCGGTTCCGCGCGCTCCTTGCCCAGCTGGGACAGGATCGAACCGTTATCCTCTCTACCCACATACTCGATGACGTTGCACAAACTTGCCCCTGGGTGTGCGTATTACGCTTCGGACGCAAACAGTATGACGGGCCAACAGAGGGGCTGATCCATGAAGCTGCCGGTCACACCTGGGTCACACCTCCCATCGCGGCCCCACCGAATAATGCCACAATCATCAACGCGGAACCCACCCCACAGGGGACAAGATACCGCATAGTTACCGATACACCGCCGGCAGGCTCTGTAGAAACTGCGCCCAACCTTGAGGACGGATATATGGCTTTGGCCAGCGAGCGCTAGAAACCGTCTCCAAGTATGAAAGAACGCAAGTATGAAAGAACGTCGATAATTATGAAGCGAACCAAGCAGAGCCTCAGGACCCTTTCCATGATATGCGCCACACTTATGCTGACAGTAGGGGTTGTCGGCTGCACTGATGGCATGAGGCACCCTGAAGAATATTCCACTGACGGAAGCAATAAGGTTGCAGCTACCAGTAACCCGCAAACAATTTCGAAAGAAGATCTGGGGCACACCTGGCCTCTTAAAGTTGATAAGGGCACCGTGTCATGCAAGCTCAACAAGCAGGGAGACCCCATCCTCCGCTTTACCACCTCGGATGGCGAACAGTACGCACTGAACCAGGTACAAGACAATGAGCATCTCAAAAGCATTGAAACACTAAAATCAGATAAGAGTAAGTCAGTAGGAACTCTTATGAGTTTCGCCTTCTCGGTCTGTGACGTCTCAAAATAAACAAGTTTTACAGAGCCCAAAAGGTGGCTAAACGGTGGGCAGCAATAACAACAAGTCAACCAGGTTGACCGCGTGGAGAATATCCTCACATTGCATTGTCTGTCGTTGAGGTTATTCATTCGCAGCGTCAGGCGGATCCCGTTCAATATGGGCCAGTTGAGAGGGCAATTGCCCAAGAGTCATCTGGGTAATCTGCCTCCCATAACTATCGATTTGCTCATCAATTGGTTTATAGAATCACTCGATAAACTGCAAGACAGTACTTTTCAGCACCAGACAGCCCTATAACTCACACAGTCTGATTTCTGCGACTAGGTGCATTGCTGATCTTCCAGTCCCAGCTCTGACACAGCAGTCAACATGTCATCCGAATGGGGGACATAGATATAGCGACTGGGATGACATAAGAAGCGAGAATATCTTTTTACTCTCATGGTGTAGCGCCTCCAAAGCCGATTCCGGCGATACCAGTTGCGCAAACACGAAAGAGAGACAGTATGCAAACTCGCGAAGTCAAGAGACAAGAAGACCCCTTGCCAGTGATCGGGGCTTCACAACCTCCGATCACTCACAAAAAAAAACTCAGCTTGATCATGATTGGACTTATTGTGGCTGTCTCTATGACCAACATAGATTCGACAATCGTCTCCTTGTCGAGTCAGGCAGTCCAATCAGGTCTGGGTCTGACCGCAAGCGGCATACAGTGGATTGTCAACGCCTACATGCTGGCTGCAGCCGCCACTTTCCCCATCTGCGGGCATCTGTCGGATCTAGCAGGTTACAAACGCATCATGCTTTCAGGTACATTCCTTTTTGGAATGGGCAGTTTATGTTGCGGACTTGTTCCTGCAAATTCACTGTCACTGATGCTAATGATTTTCTCCCGAGCACTGCAAGGAATCGGTTCAGCCATGATGTTCCCGGCCGCCATCGGTATTCTGTTCTCCTACTCGGCCGAAAACAAAAGGGCCGGGAACATGGCTTTGTTCTTCGCCATCACAGGAGCCATGACATGCTTGGGCCCCATTCTGGGATCTTGGCTGATTCAATACTCCTGGCGCGACATCTTCTTTATCAACCTGCCTCTGGCTCTGGTGGCCATCGTCATGATCGTCTCGATGATTCCGAAGGACTCGCCCACAACCGAACACGGCAGTCAGCATATTGACTGGGCTGGCGGCCTAGCCGTAGGACTCGCCATGATAGCTTTGATTGTGCCAATTCAACAGGGCAGCACCGTTGGCTGGTCGGATTGGCGCATTATTGCCAGTTTTGGTGCCAGCCTTGTGCTATTCCTGGTGTTCGGCTTCTGGGATTCGCACGTTGACAATCCAATCATTAAACTTAGAATCTTCCGCAACCCACCATTCGACATTTCCCAGCTCGCCATGTTGGTAGCCGCCGTGATCTTCCAACCCATCATGTACTTCCTCAGCGTCTATGGGCTCCTTGCACTCAACCGGTCAACATTGATGACCAGCCTATTCATCCTCTACTTTTTCTTAGGTTTCCTGGTTTCCGCCTTGCTGGGCGCCCAACTCTTCAACAGACATGGCATGAAACCGGTATTGCTGATTGCCGGCTTGATAGCCGCAACGGGTTTCTCCCTCATGTCACTTACAGCCGGTTCACTCGATAAAGGACTGCCCTCAAATACTGTCTGGCTGTCGCTTTCCATGGTGGTTGCAGGCGCAGGGATCGGATTCATGTTCTCACCATCATCCACTGATGCGGTCAATCGGGCCATCGACGCTTCCTATGGCGAAGTCACTGCCATCAATCAGACCTTCAAAAACTTCGGCGGCGCCTTGGGCATGGCAATGCTGGGACCATTGTGCACCCATTATTTTGCCTTGGATATTCATAAGGCCTTGGGTAAGTATGGAGTAAGTACATCCCGAGCGCAAGCCATCGCAGATACTATTGGATCTGGAACTTCAGCAGGTGCTCGATCACAATTGACAGGCATGCCCCAATCCGTGCGGAATATGATCATGCCTCTGATCAGGGCCTCCTATGCCAGCGGCAGCAGTAAGGTCTTCCTAGCTATGGCCTGTATGTCTTTACTTTTCATTCCCTTGGCTCTCTTGTATCCCCGAAAAAGTAAGCAGATTTTCACTGAGAAGCCGATCGATAGCCAATGAAGATCCAGGTTTCGAGACTTAGGAACAGAAAAACCCAACAATCTCTTTCGATCTTTGGCAGTAGGGTGAATAAGTGTGCAAGACATGGGAGACCTGAGTGAAGATCACTGAGGAAATCAATCGAGAAGGCCAAGGGCAAGACCGGCTCTCGATGAATCTGGATGGTGATTGCAGTGACGGTCAACTTGACGCGACTACAAGAACGGATGCCCAGCGCCGACGTCTTCATAACACCTGGAACTGGTATTTCATTGTGGAAGCAGGCTGCGTAACAGGAGCCGATTGCTTCTTCTCGACTGCAACCATGACGCACAAGCTTGTTTCAAGCCTTCTCATCCTATTGCCCTGCTTGTTTTTCATGATCTTGGTTCTGCCTAGGGTATTTGACAAACCTCAAGGGTCTGACCGGCAAACGGCAGATCAGCCAGTAAGCAAAACAGGAGCATATGGTTGGATTTTTGCCCTGCTGTCACTGGTCTGCCTGCCCATGGGTGCTTGGTTGGATGGTACTGTTATTCTGGCTCAGCTTTTTATCGTGCCACAACTCTTCATTGCTTTTGCCTACCTTCCTGCTCTGGGATTGGTAGGAGTCCTGAATATAGCCTATCTGGGCATGGTCTTGGCTGGAAAGAGATTCTTAAGTACCGACCTAACCGGCAATCTTATGCTCATGATTCTCGTGGTGGTATTCTCGGCAATGATTGGAAAGTCCTTCAATGTCCTGGCTTTGACCAACGGGCATAATCAAATGCTGCTGGACAAAATGGAGTCTCAACAAGAGACGATTCGCAGACTCAGCAGAGCTGAAGGAGCATCCATTGAGCGGGAACGTGTGGCCAATGAAATGCATGACACAATCGCCCAGTCTTTGACTTCCATTCTGGCCTTGGCCAGGGTCGCTCATGAAGAACTGGATGACGACCTGCCTACAGCGCGAAAGCATCTGGAAATGATCTCCAGCACGTCGAAAAGTTCTTTGGATGATACCAGAAGGATGATCGCGGATTCGGCACCGGCTGATCTGGATGGTAGAGACCTGAGGACGGCCCTGGAGCGGACGGTGCATGCCACTGCAGCAAAGACAGGTTGTCAATCACAGTGCCTGATTCAACGAACCTTGCCGCCCTTGCCTAAGCAGACCGAAGTCAATCTGCTACGTATAGTCCAAGAGTCCCTGACTAATATTTCCAAGCATGCCAATGCCAAGCATGTACAAGTGAGCTTGCTTTTGAAAGGGCAGGAACTATTGCAGCTTCAGATCAAGGATGATGGTTGTGGCTTTGATATTCAAAACCTGGATTTCCAGGAGATGGAAAAGGCCGGACATGGCTATGGTCTGCGAGATATGGCCAAACGAGCTCAAGATGCGGGTGGGCGCTGTACGGTAACCTCAGTTCCCGGGCAAGGCACCTCTTTAACTGTAAATATCCCTGTCGAAAGACCAAGTAATGCTGTTCGACCAGATAAGGAGAAAGAATGATCCGACTTGTCATGGCCGACGACCACCCCATGGTTCGGGAGGGTATACGCAGCATGCTGAAGCGCCATGCGGATCTTGAAGTGGTTGCCGAAGCATGCAATGGCGCCCAGGCTATAGCGGCTGTAGCGAAAACACAGCCAGATTTGTTGCTACTCGATCTGCGGATGCCTGACATGAACGGGCCTGAAGTCACTCGGAAGGTGCTGGCTTCTTATCCCAAAACCAAGGTATTAATCCTGACCACTTACGATTCCGACGACGATATTCTGCCGGCCATAGAAGCCGGAGCCAACGGATATCTGCTGAAAGACGTCGAACCTCATGTTTTGGCCCAAGCCATCCGTGACACTGTTGCAGGGTCCACGGTACTGAATCCGACCGCAGCGAAAGCAGTCAGCAAGGCACTGCGTCCAGCGACCAGACCAGCACTATCCGAACAAGAGACGCGTGTGCTGCGCGAGGCCGCCAAAGGCATGACCAATCGGCAAATTGCAGAGCACTTATACATCAGCGAGGCAACAGTGAAAACATATTTCAGCCGGATCTTCGCCAAGCTGGAGGTAAGCGATCGCACGGCTGCTGTAGCGGAGGCCATCGAAACTCTAGGCCTAAGACCCGATCAGTAAACCAGAACGACTAGCGTTAATAACCAATAGTCTCTTAACCGATAGCCTCTTTTGGATCTGGGGCAAGAACCAACGTTATAGAAGAACCAACGTTATAGTTATTTCCATTTTCCCTCCGCCGCTCGAGACATTTAATCGTTGCTCTTAGAATCAAATCATGACGGGGGAGAAGGGCTTGATCTTTGCTCATTGACCGTGCGAGTTCAGATAAACTTCGGTCTGCCTTTTATCGACAGCCAAGGCAGCCGTAAGGGTAAGGGCCAGGCCTTCCGGAGTGTGAATCCTAGCTTCAAGCGAGTTCCACGGCTTACGTATTGGAGCTGAGGTGGATCCCGGACGAAGGCGCTCGCATGCATCCACAATCCTGCCGATCTGCTTTTCCGTGACTGCTACGCTCAGGCTTCCTACGGACTCCATATCCGAATCAGGGGTGCCAGCATTGAGGCCACTCTTGCGGATCAGCACATCCTGAAAGGCCCAGCGCCGCAAGTGAATCATCATGCCTGGCATGGTGTATAAATTGATGAAACCCAATCCCTGCGTCCAGAAAACCTCTGATTCTTCTAGATCATGGCTATACAGGCACATGAACATGGGCATGAGATAGATGCCCCTATATGGCTCCGGCGGTTCCGCATTCTTTCCTGGCTCCGGCACGGGACTGATGATTGCTGCTCCTGTATAAGCAGAACCTTTGGTCTGGCCATGGTTGTGCATGGTTACCTCGTTCCTTGGTTGAAGGATTTTCAATTGGGTTGTCAAACAAAAAATGTGACACGTAGATGGAGGATACTGACTGCGTCACTCCCATCTGGCTTTGGCTGGATCTATCCCGTTTGCACGCGCTGCAGTTTCTACTGCGATCAGCATCCATTTCGCCAATCCAGGTTCCAGTTGTTCGTAATGGCGCCTGAAACGCGGGTCGGCCACATACATCCGCCCCAGAATGACGTGCATGGACGGCGTTACATAGAACCATGACAAAGCCTGCCGATGCTCGTCAATCAGTTCGAGAACCTCGTCCGAGGTGGGAGCCAGACCTTTTCGCTTTGCTTGTGCAAGCTCGGTTTCCACGTCTTTGAGCCGGGCAGTGTCCTTTTTCTGCTCTTGCTCGGAGCACATGGCTTTTCGCTCCGCATACTCAAGCCACTGCCTGCCGGTACCCCAGCGTTCGTATGCTTCCGAAAAGTACTGGTCCTCCTGATCGGTCTTCGCAGCGGCTGAATCATTGCCTGACTTCCCCTGGGCAAGGGCTATGAGCCGGTCCAAACGATTTGCAGCTTTCCTGAGAAGCTGGATTTTCTCATCAATTCGCGAGCGCTGTCCCTGCAACTCGTCCAAGGCCAGGGTTGCCGTGCAATTGAGCAATGCCTTGATTTGTCGCGCATTGAATCCCATCTCCCTGTAGGTCACAATTCGCTCCAGCTGTGCGACGTCATCCTGCATATATTGCCGGTAATTCGACTGGCCACGAATGGGAGAAATCAGTCCTTCCTCTTCCCAGTGTCGCAGCATTCTCCGGCTGACCCCCATAAGCTCAGACATCTGACCGATGCTCAAGCCGCTCTTGCTGCCCTCGCCACTGAATTCGCTCTCTCGTGTCATGTCTTGACCCTAAACCCTGCCATCATGTCAAGGTCAAATCAATTGTTTCCTGAGGATGGGGGTGAGGGAATGCATGCAAACACCGGCCTCAAGCATCCCAATAACAGGTTCTTGAGGAGGACGCTTTTGGCCCTGCTTGTTTGCGAAGTATTCCCTGATCATGAAGACGACCAAATCCAGCGAGGAGCCTTTCCCGTTGATGTAAACCAGTCTCGTCAGCAGCGACTTGTCCCCTGTCGGGGACATTTTCTTTTCCGGCGTTGAAGGATTGCGCCCGCCGAACTTGCATAGAAATCAGTTGAACGCCTATTGGAAGGGTAAGCACAATGGCATATGCAGACGGAAGCGATCACCCACAGCTGGCTGTGGCCACACAGGGGTTGGTCAAGGTCTATGGCGGATTTAAAGCCGTGGATGGGATGAACCTACGGGTGCCGGCTGGCGGGGTCTACGGACTGCTGGGACCAAACGGGGCAGGAAAATCGACCACCATGAAGCTCCTTCTGGGATTGACAAAACCGACTGCGGGGAGCATGTGGCTGCTGGGACAGCAGGTAGGAAAGAAGACCACGATCCAGCCAGGCCGTGTGGGCTCCATGATTGAAGGACCCAGCTTCTACCCAGGCCTGTCGGGCCTGGACAACTGCCGCATGGTAGCCGATTATCTGGGTCTGCCAGTTTCAGCTGCCTCAGAAGTGCTCACCAAGGTTGGATTGCGGGGATACGAGAAGAGGAAGGCGGGCGCCTACTCCCTGGGAATGAAGCAGCGGCTGGGCATCGCCATGGCGCTGATCTCGCAGCCGGAGCTCCTGCTCCTGGATGAGCCCACCAATGGCTTGGATGCAGAGGCGGTGGTCGAGGCGCGACAGATGATTATGGACTTGGCCGCCTCCGAGGGAGTCACCGTCATCATCAGCAGCCATATCCTGTCCGAAATCGAAAAGATGGCTCCAATAGTTGGCATCATTGCCGGTGGTCACCTGCTCTACCAGGGGACTTTGGAAAATCTGCGCGAAGAGGGCCATATCGATCTACGGGTGTCCGATCCTGGACTCGCATCAGAGGTGCTCGAAGCTCAAGGAATTCACCACGAATATATCCGGAAGAGTGCAACCCTGCGCATTCCCGAGATACCCGATCCGCGAATCGGGGCGCTGGTGACTCGGCTGGTATCGTATGGCCTGCAGGTATACCGTGTCGCTTCCAAACGCAAGAGCTTGGAAGAGGCCTTCCTCGAACTCGTGGAAAACCCGCAGAACCATATTCCACAAAACTATGTCTTACAGAACCATGTAGCGCAGAGTGATATGAAGCCGTCCGGTTTTAAACGGAGGAGCGCACGATGAGCTCTGTCGAATCATTCTCCATGTGGCCCGAAGAATTTCGATCGGGAAAACCGCCACGCTCATCCCATCCAGGAAGGCTGCTTGTTCTGCTTTCGATGGAGCTTCGCAAGTTGAAAGGCTCCTCATTTTGGTGGATGGCCTTGGGCATGATTGCTCTAGTTTCGGCATGGTCGGGCTTGGCCTTTATGAAACGAGCCGAGTCTGCGAACCCCGCCACTCGTACCGTAGCTCTTGCTCAAGGTGAGATATTCCAAACTGTCGGACTGCTGGCACCTATCCTCGCGGCCCTGCTGACCAGCCGGCTTGCCGTCATGGAGAGCAGCGAGCGCATGGATCTCAAATGGCAATCCTTAGGCCAGAGTGCGACTGGGAGGTTTCTTGTCAAGCTCGTAGTTACGGGGTGTGTGATTTCGCTATGCTTCGTGATTCCTCTGGCGTGGATACCGCTGGCAGCTTCAGCACAAGGGTTCCATCTCGATGGCAGTCTGGCCGAATACATACTCCTTCCGGCACTGATTGCTTGTTTCTCATCCATGGCTGTCACGGCCATACAACTCGCCCTCTCCCTGACTATCGAAAGACAGGCCATAGGCCTAGGTCTGGGTGTGATAGCCGGTCTGATCGGGACTGGACTGGGCCCGATGAATATGCCGGCTCTGGGCTGGTTCTTCCCAGCCGGGATCAGTTCCGCGGCCAGCCCGTTCCTGTTTTCATCCAGCTCTGATGGTTTTGCCAGAATGACCTTGGTCGCCAATCCCTGGCCAAAAGTCCTGACTAGCCTTCTGGTCTGCATTATCTGGTCGGGAATATCAGCATTCATCATCAAGGTCAAGGAGTCAGGCCGATGAACAGGCAACACCCTGCAAACGCTATAACCATCACCCCAATGCATCGCCACAAGCCATCAATCGCCGCCGCCTTCAAATGGGAGATTCGCAAGGCCGGCAATCTCTGGTACTGGCTGGCCACCATGCTCTTCGACGCCATAGGAATCTTCAACGGTTGGGACCAGTATCAGAGCTACAAACCGGACTTCCAGGCTCAAGGGGTGACCTGGGCTGCGGTCTGGGGGCAGGCGATCCTTCTGCCAAGCATGGTCTTCATGCCAGTCCTGGTCGCGGCCTTTGCAGCCCAGGTTGAAGCCAACGAGCACAAGGGACGAAACTGGCAGCGTCTTAATGCCTCAGGCATGGTCGGGACTGCCCTAGCCGGGAAGGTGATGCATGGACTGCTGGCCTCCCTCCTTACCGTCGCCATCTTCGAATCCGAATTCATACTCGTGGGTGTTCTGGTAGGAGGATTCAGCCCAGTGGAACTTGGTCCCTATCTTATGCGTGGCTTACCGATGACGTTGGCAATGTGGGCCATTATGACTCTGACCCAGGCCATAGCTGCCAGAGCCGAATCCTTTGCCTCAACCATGAGTATCATGTTTCTGCTCACCCTGGCAGGCTGTGCGCTGTCGATTGCCGCACCAGCCTTGGCGCTGCCTTATCCTCTGGCCTTGATCACCACTGCATCCGCAGCCCGCGACATGGGCAATATCGCATCCACGATTTCTATGGCGGGTTCGTGCATGGCGGCAATCCTCTGGGTGCTGATTAGCCTCCTCATGTTCCGACACCAGGCCCGCAGAGCCATTTAGCCTCAAATACAAAATCAATAATGAGAGGATGCAGCACTCGCAAGGTCGCATATCTCAGTGTCTGACAGCATAATGGAATACCGGCAGTTATCAGGAAGAGGCTCACCGATGAGAGCAGGCAAGAAAACTCAAGGCTGGTTTCAGTTGTGGACCCGGCCATATACGGCTTTCGTGGCAGTCTTTTTCTGCGCCCTCTACGAGACGATGATGCTGACCAGGCTGATCCTCGCCCCGAGCAGCGCCAACCGGACCCTCTACCAGGTAATGAAGTCCGCCAGCTGGGGATTGCCCCTGTTTGTGGTCATTATTTTTCTCACACTTGTCACCCTATGCCTGCGCCGACTATATCCCTTGGCGACCCTACTGGCGGTCAGTGGATTGCTTGCGCTCTCTGCCGCAATCTATGGCTCGGGATGCACCTATCTGATCATTCCCTGGCTCGTCAGCCTCTACGCCTGCGCTGTAGAAATCAAGACCATGACATCATTGGCAGCTGGACTGTGTAGTTCCGCCATTCTGGGCCTGCTCAGCATCGCACTCTGTGCCAGTTGGCATCATGATGTCCACTTCACTGACCTTCTATATCCAACCGGTCTGGCATTCGCCCTATGCCTGACAGTCGCCTTCCTCTCACGCTCCGTAAGGCAATCACACTTGTCAGAGCAGGCATTGGAGAAGGAGCACTCGCATGCTCTAACCCTGGCCCATGAGCGGGACGAGGCCGTGTATCAGTCCAAGGTCGCCGCCGATTTGCACGACAGCGTGGGTCACGACTTGACCGCCATCATCGCCCTATCCGAGGGGATGGATCATGCCAGCGGAAAGCCGGAAATCGATGAGGTTATCTCGATGATCAACAACCTGGCACGGCAGGGATTGGATGACACCCGAACAGCTGTAAAAACCCTGCAATCAAAGGCAAGAACTGAAAACAACCCAGCGCAGTCCATAGGGGAGGGGCATGGCTGGGATGACATCAAACCCATTCTCGACCACGCCCGCCAAGCCGGAATCAGCACTGCCCTGACAGAGACTGGCCATCGACCGCAGGATTCCGAACAGGCCAACCTCGCTTTCACCGTGACTAGGGAGGCAGTCACCAATGCCCTCCGCCATGGACGGAAGGTCAACCGCATCGTGGTCTCCTGGGATCACGACAGCCGGGGCTGTATAGACATCATCGTTCGTGATGATGGCCAGCTCTTGAACAATGATGCTGACGACAACGGTGACAACGGTACAGGCCTTGCCAGGTTAAGAGCCGTAGTGCAAGCTCATGGCGGCAGCTTCCGTTCGGGCCCTGGTCCTGACGGTTGGACCTTGCAGGCTCGCATACCCCCACTAGCTGCTACGGCAGCTGACAACAAGGGTAAGGAGGAAAGTGCATGATCCGTGTCATGATCGTCGACGACCAGCGCCCGACCCGCATGGGACTGGCACTCATGGTCGCCAAGGATCCAACCTTGCATGTCGTAGCACAGGCGGCCAACGGCCAAGACGCTCTGGATCAGCTGGCTACAGCCGCCGAAAATCAGCAGCCTCTGCCCGATGTGATTCTGATGGATGTGCGCATGCCTGTCATGGACGGGCTGGATGCCACCAGCCGTATTAAAAAGCTCCATCCTGAAATGAGCATTCTTATTCTGACCACCTACGACGAGGACGACTATGCGTTCACAGCCTTAGGGGCAGGCGCATCCGGATTCCTGCTCAAGGATGTCAAGACAGCCGATCTGAACAGAGCCATCCACGCGGTGCATGCAGGCGATGCCATTCTCACGCCGCGCATCACGGCCGAAGTGATCAGGAAAGGAGTTCCAAGGCCAAAAGCCAATGATGAATCGGAGGCTCGCCATAAATTCGCGCGACTGGGCAAACGCGAACTTGAGGTAGCTTCGCTGGTCAGCCAAGGCCTGACGAATACGGAGATTGCCGAGCGCCTCCAGCTACAACCTGACTCGGTCAAAAAGACCGTCAGTCGTATACTGGCAAAACTCAAGGTCAGGGATCGGATCAACATCGCCGTCCTTTGGTACCAGGACAACATGGCAAACCACTGAATAGTGCTGAATGCAAGCGGGCTTATCCGTAGATGGAAGAGGACTACATCCAGCTGTATTTTTTCAGCTTAATCCATATATTGGCGATAGAAGTCTGCCATTTGGTTCATCAACGGCACATCCATTTCGAAGCCCTTCGACTTGTCGAAATGCTTAGCTGAATATGCGTTGTAGCTTTCGTTAGAAGGCTTTTGACCGAGTAGCTTCATGTGCTCCTTGTATTCCTGGTCGAATTGCTTTCGGTATCGCACCGAGTTCTGGGAATAGTAGACATAGGCGTGCCCGCGATCCTGGTATTCACGGAACCGGAATCGTGGATTGGACTGAAATTCCTCATGGAAGAGGTCATAACTATATCTGACCGGTACCACCTGATCATCCCGGCTCTGAGTGATGAAAATTCCCGCCTTGGATTTCTTCAAGCCATCCAAAGCGGTATAGCCCGCAAACTTCCCGAACCTTACATGCTCATACAAGCTCAAGCAGGGCAGGATGAGCGAGACGGCAGGGCCAGCGATTTTTCTACCAGGCTGACGCATCATATCAATCGAGCGATTGAATCCAGAAACCATGACTGCAGCCTTGACCTCTGGGTGAAGGTTGAGAACAGCGCCAACAGCATAGCCTCCCCAGCTCTGTCCGAACAGGAAAAGAGGAAGGCCCTTATATGATTGCTCACCCTCGACGAAACGAAGAGCCTGATCAAGATCCTCGACTCCTTGAGGAAGGCCCCTGACGGACTTGCCGGCGCTTTCATCGTTGCCGGTGGCGTCATAGGCGAAGACCAGGAAGCCTTGGGCGGTAAAATAGTTGGCAACATCCATGTAGGTATTCTGTCCGCCGCCACCGAAACCATGAGCAATGACCACGAGGCCCTCAGCCTTGTCCCCAGGCTGGTTTGGATTCTCTCTTGAATACTGATATCCAGCCAGTTTCTTACCCTCCTTGGACCTAAAGACGCAACGCTTCATGCGCAAGCCGGGGAAGTCTGCGAGCGTATATCGCATCCAGCCGGGAGTGTTATACCGTTTTCCGAAAGTGTCCTCATAGACCAAAATGGAAGCCCCTGGCAGAATGACTGCCAAGACGAGAACAAGTACTATTGCCAGGGCAAGGAGGACCCACCTCCATTTGCGTTTGGACTTTGTCCCGTCCGTTTTTTTGGACATTTCACTCCCTGATCGACACCCCATTGTCTGCTTGTATAGTTATAAATTCTATAACTATGAAGCCAGGCCGATTAAATGGTATCTCAGCGCTGCAATCGGCTGTTTGTGAGTATTTGTCCTTCTATTTGCGTCACAGAGGTAGTCAAAGTCTTATTGATCCTCGCTCATTTGGGAATGGTTCTATTTGTAAGAATCACGCACTACCGTGCAATGCAGACCATTGCAACGCAGACCAGCGTGATGAAATCAATGGCGCTATTGAGTTTGACCTGAAGTGACTTGGTCTGCAATAACTGGTCTTGCACTAATCAGACGTAAATACCGTCCTATATTGATCAATAAGAAATGAGCGGGCTGGGATAGTCCCAGTCCGCTCACTGCTTAGCTCTTAACTGCTTTGCACTTTTCACCGCGCAAACGAGGCAACTACTCGCAACCTACAGATTAGAAGTCAGTAGCTCGTCTCATCTTTATCCTGTTATCGCAAACGAAGGGAGTAGCTTTTGGATAGTTCGGCCCTCTTTGCGCTCAGCTGGCCTGCTACTGGGTCAAATCATAAATGGTGACGCCATCAACCGTGTTTGCGGTATAGTGCTTGGCCACCCACTGTGAGATTTGCGTGGCAGTGTCTGAACCCCCCATCTGATGGCCGCCCATCTCACCAGCTATGTAGTAATGAATCTGCTTATCCTTCACGTACTGCTTGAACTGTTCCAAGCTGGGGTAGGGGTCGGAACCATTGAACCCGCCAATGGCCATGACCGGCTTTTGAGAAGCCAGCTGATAGCCCGCCGCCTGCTGGGATCCTGTCGTGGCCGCGGCCCAGCGATAGGAGTCGGATGACTTTTCCAGTTTGGCGACGATCTTGGAACTGGACCGGCCTCCACCAAGCAGACTTCCTCCTTTCATCCTTCCTCCTTCTGGTCCACCCTGGAATCCAGATTGGCTTCTGCGCTGTGAACGCATGGAGGGCGCACCCGAAGGGCTGGATTCCCCTTGTGGCCCCGAGGAATCCTGGCCCATTGGACCTGGTCCTTGAGAACCCATGCTGGGAGCCTGTTGACCATTAGAACTGCCGCCAGGCATCTGGCCCTGCTGGCGTGACTGACCCTGCTGATTCATCGGGTCTTGGCCCATTAAATATGAACCCATGGGACCGCCGTCACCACCAGGTATGCCTTGCTGCATATTGCCAGGTGCCATGCCGCCTGCCTGCCCACCGCCAGGCTGACCGCCACCAGGAGCACCCCCGGGCATACCAACGGGGCCGCCACCCATGCTCCCTGAAGTCAGGCTGGGTCCGGCCAGGACGATTGATCCCATGTGTCCTTGGGATACGGTGTACAGCGTCCATGCAGCAGGGCCAGCCATAAGCCCTATGACTGAGAGAATCAAGGCTGCAAGAGCGAGTCGTCGTATTCGCAACAGTCCAGCCAGGGCAAAACCGAGGGCGCCCATGAGACCGATTATGAGAATGGCCCACTTGAGCCAGGGGAGCCACTGGGATCGACCTGCCAGGCTGAAATCCCAGAAGGCCGTGAAGGCGATAAGAATCGGCGTGACGATCCTGGCCCAGAGCTTATCCCGGGCGATCCACAGACTGAATGCACCGATAGCCACCAGAGCAGCCAGGGCAGGAGCCAGAGCCACGGTGTAATACTGGTGGAAAATGCCGGCCATAAAGCTGAAAATAAGCCAGGTGACGGTGAGCCAACCTCCGAACGCAATGACGCTGGCCCTGCGCACGTCAGTGCGAACGGCCCTGCCGATAACCAGCAAGCTGATGACAATGCCTGCGAAAGCCAAAGGAGCCAACCAGGAAATCTGCGTACCGAACTCGCCGCTGAACAGACGATTGAGGCCAGTCTGGCCCCACATGCTACCACCGCGACCGCCGCCAGCCGGCATGCCGCCTCCCTCATGACCGTGGCCAGGTATGACGGATCCTTCTTCGCTGCCGGTCAAGCGTCCAAAACCGTTGTAGCCAAAGGTGAGCTCAAGGAAGGAGTTGCGCTGGGAGCCGCCTATATAAGGTCTGTCGCTGGCTGGCACGATGACCGTCAGCAGTACCCACCAGCCAGCGGCGACGATCATGGAACCAATGGCAGCCAGTGAATCCAGGATGCGACGAACCATGCCTGTAGGCGATGCCAGAAGAAAAGCCAGGGCAAAGCCAGGCAGTACGAGCAGCGCCTGCAGTTGCTTGGTAAGGAAGCCGAATCCAATCAGAGCACCGGCCAAGACCATCCACCAGGTGCGCTTTCGATTGCCAGAAGGATGGTTGGCATACTCCAGAGATCTGAGGAGTGCATGAGTGGCACCGGTCATCAATAACACCAGCAAGGCATCGGGGTTGTTGAAGCGGAACATGAGCGCGGCTACCGGAGTCAGCATGAAGATGAATCCGGTGACAATGCCCGCCCAGTTGCCCCAGTATCGACGCACGGTGGCATAGAGCAGATAGGTGGTTGCCACCCCCATCAGTGCTTCCGGCAGAAGGATGGCAAAGGAATTCAGGCCAAAGATGCGCACGGAAAGCGCCATCAGCCAGAGGGCTGCCGGCGGCTTGTCCACAGTGATGGCATTACCCGAGTCCAGGGAACCCCAGAGAAAGGCCTTCCAGCTGACCGATCCTGCCTGGGCCGCAGCCGAATAAAACTCATTGGCATACCCGGAGGCCGTGAGGTTGATGAAGAATATTGCACAGGCCGCAAGCAGCATGACACCCATTGCCACCCAGTCTCCACGAGTCCGCCGCGGCAGGATATACGCGCGGGAAGCGTGCTCATCAGCGCCTGCATCTGCGCTTGTCGATTGTGGCGGATTGCAAGCCTGTGAATACGGGGAAAAGCCATAGCTGCTGTTAGAAGCCAATGAAGCGTTCATGATAGGTGAAGTTTGCTCTTTCTGTATGAAATTTCATTTGCTGTCAGCCGCTCAGCAAGCGGCAGCTTCTTTGCCTGGATTCTGCATACGTGAATGCGAATCCCCCTCTTTGGCAGGCAAGAGGGATCCGCGCAGCTCATGCTGACGTATCTGATCCCAGACGGCAGGGGAGTCCAGGTCGACGCGAAGCTCCTCGACCGCTCGGGCCTCCATACCCTCCCTGACCCGATGCATGCCCTCCAGATCCTTCTTTACCGTGTCTGGAATGTCGACTGTCGAGCCGGCATCCTCCACCCAACGAACAGGAAGCTCCAACATGGTCATTCCAGCCTGCTGGGCGCGCACAAGCAGCTCCGTATCGAAGAACCACTCATCATCCTTTACCTGCGGCAGCAGAGCATCCGCAGCCTGGGCAGTGATGGCCTTGAAGCCGCACTGGGCATCATGAAAGGAGACCGCCAGATATGAGCGGAGCATGAGGTTGTAGGTGCGCGAAATGAATTCACGTTTGGGGGAGCGGGTGACCTGAGACTGCGGCATAAGACGCGAGCCAAAGGCGATGTCAGCCCCGCCCTGGAGCAGGGGAAGAATAAGGCTGCCCGTAGAGCCGATGTCGGTGGATAGATCCACGTCCATATATGCGACGACTGCCGCCCTGGAGCTAAGCCAGGCTTGTTTCAGAGCGTACCCGCGACCCTTTCTCGCGAGGTGCAAGGCGCGTACCTGATTGGGACACCAGTCACACAGGGACTTGGCTATCTGCCAACTGGAATCTGTGCTGGCATTGTCCGCAATCACGATATTCCAGCTGAAGGGTGCCAGGTCTCTGGCGTGACGATCCAGAAAGCTGCATAAAGTGGATACGGAATCAGCCAGCTGAACATCCTCGTTGTATATGGGAATGACAATATCGGCGTCGACCGGTTTTGGACTGCCGTAAAAGACAGGCGAATCAACCTCACCCAGTGGGATTTGCCTGTTGCCAGCAGGGCGCCTGTCAGGTACATAGTGCTGCTCGCTGATGTTTCTTTCGAGAATATTCGTTGCGTTCATGACTCATAGTAAACAGCGTCTGCTTGGGATATTCCTCGAACTTGCCTTTATAAACTGATTGGACTCCTTAAAAAGAATCATGAGGATTTCTCAATGTTTGCTGAAACAGCTGTACCAAATAGCAGCAATCAATATCGTTTGTTGAGACCGATCAGCATTGTTTTGCTTGGCTTGTTTCAGGGATTGGGCCAAGACCAATCTCTGAATTACATTTAGGCAAAGGCCATAATCATGCACATTTAAGCTACATCTATAGCATAAAGAATAATGAAGCAATGATTATATGAGCAATGCATCCCACAGCTAAGCATTCTTGGATTTGCCTACTTAGTAGGCTTAGATCAAGTCCTGCAAAAACCGCAATCAGCAATATGGGTTGTCGATTGTCCCAAGCGTGCCTCAATGGCAACTGGGTTCAAACGCAACCAGGCTTCCTCTGCTAATACAAAAGACAACAGGTGTCCTCAATGGGCACTCAAGTTCAGCGAAAACATACAAGTCGAATTACAAGTAAGAGAGGCATCCCGAACAACACGATGAGCAAACTGTCATCCCAATAATCACCTGCGTCATTACCATGACAAAACCGCGAGTTTGGAATACTCGGTCTAATAACTACAGTCAAGCTTTCTGCACAGTAAAGGTAGGATAAACACAATCGCACAATAGGTTATGGTCCCGCAAATTAAACTAATTATTGTATAACGACTTGTTACAAAGTCCTTCCAGATCTTCCCATGGCCCAGGAAATAGTTGCTATCGGTAATAGGCAAAACCCTGCGTAACCGGTATAGACAGAAATTTTCTCATCCTATTGAGGTCACAAGATCTTCCGTGCGCCAAATCTTGATTAATGCAAACATATCAATCTTCTTCGGTTGATGCGTGAGCCCATCACTGTTTCCACAGTATCAGGGGCAAGGGTTTCTAAGATTCTTTTTAGCAGAAAGATCTTTCGCTGACACCCAGAGTGGCTTTCCCCAACAGCCTGGTTTCATAGCGACCGTAAGACCGAAAATAAACTCGAGTCCCACGTCAAATGTCGCAGTAAAAGACGTTAGGTAAACCACGTAAAGTTAAAGATATCAAATTGGCTTGACGTAAAGTTTACTTTACTTTATTCTGATGCTCATACAGGTCGCCCGATCCTGAATTGAGTTCCAAAAAGGAGAAGCCCATGAAGGACAAGAAGAGCAATGACGCAACTGTCGATGTGCAGCACCGATCGTTTGGCACTGTTCGTTTCGGTTCCCGTTCGATGCCAGCGCTCACAACCGCATTGGTTCCAGGCCTAGCAAGCAGCATAGTTCTGGGAATCCTTCTGGCTGGCTTCATGCCACAGTCCGTGCCATGGATGATCAAGGCTCTAATAGTGGCCGTAGTACTTTGTCCCATATCCGTGAGCCTTTGGTGGTTAATTTTGGTGGACCCCGATACCTTGCCTGGATCAAATCCGCATGCAGAAGAGAACATAGAGAGCCACTGGTACGGAAAGGCCGAGCAACTTTCATACCGTATTTTCATCGGGTTGGTGTCGGCTGGTTGCCTGCTGGCCAGTTTGATGGGAGCCGATCAATGGGCTCTTATGCTGGTGTTTGTTCTCATAGGGATGCTCTTGATCCTTGCCCTGTCGTATGCACTTGTGAGGTTCGCCCATCATGGATAACCGCCTGGCAAAAATGCGAAAGGAGCGTGGCTGGTCCCAGGAGCAACTATCAAAAAAACTGGGAGTAAGTCGTCAAACAGTAATTTCGATCGAAAAAGGCCATTTCGACCCTTCACTGCCACTCGCTTTCCGCCTGGCGTACGTATTCGATTCAACCATCGAAAACATATTTCGGCCTTGAAACTCACCCAGCAATCAAACCTCAATTGACCAAAGAAAGCAAAACAAGGTGAGTCGATGCGCTTGCACATAATACGTATCATTCCATCTTTACTAGCTGCAGGGGATTGAAAATGAGTGCCGACCTATTATTGAATGCAATTACAACAGCATCTAGCGGTTATAACAATGAGGACGATTCGCGGATTTAAGCCTGCCGCGCTCCAAGTCATAACATTTCGATCTCAGGTGATATCACCCACATTGACATCCAAGCTCTGCCCGATATGGAAATAATCTTGGAAAGTTCTCCCCATTGGTCAGTGCCTGCGAAAGGGTTGAAAATGGGAAGGAATGAGAATACTCACTCCGGCTTGTAGGGATATCGGCGATAAGCTATAGCGGCGAAAAACAGCCCCCAGCGATCTGGGAGATTATTACAGTGCTGCATCAGAAAGCGCTACACCACAGGAGGATGAGAGGCAGTTGAGCCACGGTTCAAGTATCTGAAATAGCTTCTTTTATGTGCTTGTCCGATTTCGGAGGTGGGTAGTCCCGTGCTGGGATTCGTGCATGCTAATGCAATAAGGAAAGTCCGTCTTCCTTTGTCGAAGCGATGCCAGTTTCGAACGCAGATCATTAGAAGTGGCTTATGTGTTGAAAGTGTAGATACTGGAAGGTAAAGCAATGCTGATAATCATTAGAGAGAATACACGCCATGTGGCGTTATCACCGTTAAGGCTCATTGATGAGGCGAGCTAAACAGAGTAGGCACTAATTTAGATGCGCCGTTTGATGTGTGCTCGATAGTGCCCGTGATAGCTGTGTGCAGACTACATTTACCGTCAAGTTAAATACCCTAAAATTAAATCACCATTAGTAGTCGCAGGCCAATACCGGTGAAAAGGGGTAGTTATGAAAGTGGTTGCAATAATAATGAATGCGGTGAGCATATTAGGCTTGATTGTCACAGCTACCATACAAATTCAGGCTGGCTATTACAGCGACGAGCACCCTAGTCTTTTCACTCAATTCGATTCGTCGCAATCAGATCTTGCGTGGATTTGTGCCTTGTTATTTTTCATTCTTTTCTTATTATCACTTTCAATGCTGATTTACTTTGCAGAACAGGCAAAACGAAAGCCGCCGATTCAATAAGCGCGGCGAAGCCTTTCTCTTTCCCCATGCCTAATATACGTTTCAAGCACGTCATATTTCATACCATTGATCACAGCGACTATAACATTTAATAAGTTTGTCTCAATCAAAATTTCTGACAATAACGCTTGGTATAGCGTAATAGAATAGTTGCAAGAACTCATAATCAGCAAAGCTCAAAGCTATATGTCAGGCGAGTTGGCATAACACTTTCTCTCACAGCTGTCGAACAACTTTACTTGCGACTCAGATGTCTTGCCAGGCCGATGGGATTTGAACCCGCGACTCATTGTTAAGAAAGGCTGCCGTACGTGTATATGCTAGTCACCTTTAACTGTTGCTAGTAACGACTGGAACTCAGCCGACGCGAGCAAGTCCCACTACCAACCGATACAAGCTGAAACCGGTAGGTTAGTTCATCACTTTGTCCAACCTGATTTTCGATCCTTTTACAGACCCCGTAGCGGTCCCCAGCCCACTCCTGGTGTTTGTAAACAGAACAGGAGGGGACCAGCAACCGCAGCCCTGTTGGAGTACATCAGCTCTACCATCTCCCAAGTTCACAACGACTAATGATGAGGGACAAAATCATGCTGATTTCTCAACCAATTCGCCACAGGCAGCCCAGCAACCAACATCTGTCTGAAACTGCGATGCAAAGGAGGAGACTCTGGGCTAAAATTGAGGGAAGAAAGCTATTTTGAGGAACAGCCCCATATGCCAAGGTGTTCCGAGAGAAAGAGGATCTCGACTTGCGCCTGTGATGAGACAGTTGCCCAGGCGGTCAGCGTAGACCGCCGGAATTGGTGAGTCCTGTTCCAATGCACCAACCACGCGTAGTGATCAAAGTACGGACTCGCGGTTCTTTGCGGCGACTGTCGCCAGCAGGGGAGTTTTCAGGCCAAAACTTATGTCACTCGTATTCGCACCATCCACTGCGTTCATGCCAGCATGATGCCAGTGTGCCACAGCTACACGACGATTGGCTGAGCAACCGGCTGACCAGTCACAGCCGACGATTCCCCTAATGATGAACCAGACCGCATCACCATCAGGAGGAAATTCGTGTCGAACCCTAGTATCATCACCATCACCAATCTCAGCTTCGCCTACCCGGACAGCCCATACGACATTTTTGAGCATCTGTCCGCGACCTTGGAGCGGGGCTGGACCGCCCTGCTCGGCGACAACGGCTGCGGCAAAACCACCCTGGCTCTGCTTCTGTGCGGACGCCTATCGCCGACCCAAGGACGAATCAGTCCGGAACCCAGCAGCTTGATCTGCGAATACTGCCCCCAGGCCATCGCCGAACAACCTCGTAACCTGGACGATTTCGCCAACGATTGGTCGCAGCGGGCCGTAGCCGTAAGGCGGACCCTGGGCATAGCAGATGATTGGGCCTACCGGTATTCGACCCTCTCCGGCGGCGAGGCGAAGCGCATCCAAGTAGCCTGCTCCCTCAGCCGTGAACCTGATTTGCTGATCCTGGATGAGCCGACCAACCATGTGGATGCAGCATCTAGGACTCGTATCGGCCAGGCCATGGACAGCTTCGCAGGCATCGGTTTATTAATCTCTCACGACCGGGCCCTGATTGATGCCAGCTGCCCTCGGTCGTTGGTCTTCCGCACACGTCACACACAGGACGGCAATGTGTTGACGCTAACCCAGTTCAAGGGCAGTCTGGCGCAGATCGAGGAGCAGGAAAAGGCCGAGGATCGTCACGTCCAGGAGGAATTGGGTAGCAACCGCCGGGAATTGAACAGGCTCAATCAGTTCAAGGCTGCCCGCTTCCAGAAACTCCAGCATGTAGATGCTCTGAGACAGCAGGGAGGAAGGATCGACCCCCACGACCACGACGCCCGAAACAGTCACAAACTGGCCAGGCCCGGAGCCTCGGGAACGGCAGCCGCCCGCAGCTACCGGCAGGCCGACGCTCGCATCGCCGCAATTAGCAGACAAACCGCCGACCTACAGACTGCCGCCAAACGCTATGACGGGAGCATGAGCCTGCAGGCCGAAGCCAGCCACAAACGTGAATTGGTCCGGGTTGATGGCAGCGACCTACGTGACTGGATGGAGAGACACGGCGTCGAAGACTTCAACCTGTATCTTCGCGGGAATGCAGCTACAGACAGCGGGACAGACAGCCAGCATGGGCCAGCCCTAGAGACCATCAGCATCGGGCCGAAAGACCACATCGGCATCAGTGGTCCGAATGGACGTGGAAAATCCACCTTGCTCGAGCTGCTGGTCGCCGGTCTGCCCACGGATCTACCCCGCCTGATCCTGCCTCAGATCATTGGCTCGGCACGAATACACAGGGCCTTGAAGGACGCGGCCGCACTGCCTGGAGCTCAGAGAAAGAAACTGATGACGGCTTACGCCCAGCTCAACGCTGACCCGGAAGATCTCCTGGCCGGCCACGAACTCTCTGCGGGCGAGGGCCGCAAATTATTGCTGTGCCTGGGATTCTTGGAGCATCCCCAGCTACTGATCCTGGATGAACCGACCAATCATCTGGACCTACGTTCCCAGTCAGCTCTGGCCGAGGTACTGGCACCCTACAAAGGAGCCCTAGTGGTCGTCTCCCACGACGAAAGCCTCCTGGACGCTGTAAGTTCGATACGCTGGGAGGCCAAATGATTCCAGGACACCCAGCAGCCTGATATTGGTGTGCAGGGTAGGGGGCGCGAGTTAGTGAAATTCCGGTTGTATTGTGCCTTCATATAAAAATGCCACCCTCAATCTGCCACAGCGCAGTGCAGAGAAAGAGCAAATAATACCGGAAGGCCGGCGAAATACCAAATACGCGCCCAACGTCCGGGAATAAAAAAAATTCCAAGGCCAAAAACCTTGGATTCGTTGATTTGACCGTGCCGGCGGGATTTGAACTAGCGACCTCTTGTTGAAAAAGGCTGTTGTACGTGTACATACTAGCTGCCCGTAACTGCTGTTAATAACGACTGGAATACTGCCGATACTAGCGTATTCCGAGTACTAACTGATACGAGCTGAACGGGTACGTCAGTGTATCAATGTGCCCGGAATATGCCCGATTTGGTTTGCAGCCTTATTTCAGTGCAGAGAATCTTATCGATTGTATTCGGAGACGGTCATCAGTGGCGAAAGTATGAAGGGAGTCTGTCGAGAAAATCCAGCAACCACGTTTGCTCTGCTTCGATTGCGGCTTTTTCGCAATAAAAATCTCTTTTATATACGATATCCTCTCTGTCTCCGGTGGAAACCATTTCTCCATTTCTTTATTGAATGATTTGATAAATGAGGAATAATACTGTAACGGTTTTGGCAAGCATTTGATATTTCTTCCTGAGACAGGAAAGGAATGAATAACAGTATCGACATGAGGCCGCCTGGCTGAGGGTTGGTGGTATTGAACTCTTGCTTCCCTTGTTCAGTTGTGCAATACAGATATTGTGTAGGCCGAATTTCGTCTTTACGGTTGAATCGAATTTCAACATGCCATTATTTGCCAGGGTTTTCAACTGGTTGTAGACGGAAGCTTTCGCTATGCCGGCCTATAGATTCGCATTCCAATTTTTGAGTTCCTTCTCGATTTCGTATCCGTATGACGGTTCCCGTAGGATGACCACTCCGAGAACCAAAAGTCTTGTGATGTTTACGCCCACCGTAACTCCATACCGCCAATATTCGTCCATTCAGATAGTAAAAGCTGACTATCAGTGTATCTGTCTTATAGTTGACCGTTCGACAGAATGAATATGTAGTCAAATTTGTCTAATATGTAGTGCTTGCACTAGGCCCGATTGATCCGGCTGGAATTTCGTTTCAACCCACTTACTTACATTGTTGAAGGTGCCAGGCAAGCGGTAGGCTTCGGAATGGATGGAGGAATGACGGTGTCCATAGTTGTCGCCTTCGTCCTTGCTGTCATCTGTTTCGAGGCAGCCGTACAAGCGTTCAGGGGGGAGAGTAGAACATGATAGACGTAAAAAGCCTTCATAAATATATGGAATTGGATCAACTCAGTTCGATATCAACATCAACCAGTGATATACAAATAATTGTTTTGTCTTCGCAATATCCTGGTATTTATTTTCGCTCTTGTGACCAAGGCAACTTCACCACAAGCAAGACGCATGGAAATACTCTGACCATTGCACAACGGTTTCCGATCTGGAGAAACAAGGCAGATAGGGGAAGACCCTCATTATTTTGGTTGTGGACTCATCCTTCGCTGGTGATCGCTCTATCGCAGCATCACATACTGGATGAGCTGAATATTCAGGTTTCATCTGGTTCCGCCCGTATTGATGGCATCAATGTCCGAAAACTTGGAGGTCAGTTTTCCGGTGGATCCTTACAGATACAGCACAGTTCATGCATATCCGCGACGTTCTCCGTAACCAACAGCAGTATCAGCTCAACATCATTACAGGTGAAGGAAGAGTGTTCAATTTCTGCTTCATCATCAAGGGTGACTTTATATGAAAGTCATCAACCAGAAAACGGATATCATGTAAAGTCTATTAATGGATCATTGCTTCTAGGGTCTCGGTGTTTGTCTGGAACTGTTGTTGAGAAAAAAGCAGGCACCCCACTATATGTGATTGAAAGTGATGCTTCACGAGTGGAAATTCTCTAGGTCCCAGAGAACGAATAAGTACGTTATTCCAGTAAGACGATGATGTTGGATCCACAGTAAGAGGACGGTGTGGTGTATGGAGCAAGGCAGTGACAGGGTATTGGACAACACCGAGATCTACGCCCACCGGCCAAGGAGACTGCTGATGGTGAATCTGCCTTATCAGGGGCACATGAACCCGACTCTGGCTACGGTTCGGACTCTGATGGGGAAGGGATACAGGGTTGACTATATCGCTGATCCGCGCTGGCGGGAGGCGGTGGAGGCCACCGGAGCGCGGTTCATCTCTTATGATTCCTATAGTGAGCACCCCGGCAGGTTCGAGAGTTCAGTCAAGTCGATCGCCCAGGCCGCGCGCACTGTCTTACGAGTGGGCAGGGAGGGAAAGTACAGCGCATTGCTCTACGAGGGCTTCTTCGTCTACGGCAAGACACTGGCCGACCGACTCGGGCTGCCCTCCATCCGCCTCAACTCCATCTTCGCATACACGCCCAAAGTCTTGGAAACAATCACCGCCACCGGCGGCTGGCATGTCTCGCTCATGCTCAAGGGCGGCTTGGCGTTGAAGCTGCTTTCCCGCCTGATGCATCGCCGGGGGTTGATCGAGAGCGATGACCTGGTTCGGGAGATGGTCGCCAACCTGCCCACCATGACCTACGTTTATACGGCCGAGTCCTTCCAGATGGACCACGAGAGCCTGCCTGCGGATCGATTCCACTTCATCGGCCCCTCCCTGGACGGGCGACCTCGCACAGACGAGACGGTCGACCGGCTGGTGGAGGAGGCCGGGGACCGGCCGATCATCTATGCCTCACTGGGCACGCTCTTCAACGACTTCACCAAGTTCTACCTGGACTGCATCCGGGCTTTCGGCGACCAGCCGGTCGAGGTGGTCATGGCCGTCGGCTCCAGGTTCGACCGATCCAAGCTCGGCCGCATCCCCGGCAACTTCCACATCTACGATTCAGTCAACCAGCTGGCGGTACTTGACCACACTTCTCTCTTTATCACCCACGGCGGCATGAACAGCGTCAACGAAGCCCTCTACAGCCAGGTGCCCATGGTCCTGGTGCCCATGGCCGACGACCAGCCAGCCGTCGCCGGGCGGGTCCAGGAGCTGGAACTGGGCCGGGTCATCCGCCGTCAGGACCTGTCCTCCAAGACCTTGGCCCATACTGCCCGAGAGGTCATGAATAGCCACCGGATCCGCGAATCCTTGGCGGCGATGGCGACAGAAATGAAATCCAGCGGCGGCAACATCCGCCTCGCGAGTGAACTCGACGACCTACTGTGCGAAGATTCACTTCAAGGATGATGTACCACCGCCTCCGCCGAGGTCAGCAGCTAGGCAATGGGCAATAAGAGGAGAGTGCTTGGTGCGGCGCTGATAGCCCATCTGGGGATGTTTGTCCAACCTCTATTGAGACTGAATTATGCCGATAATCCTTGAAAAACAAGGGTGTCAAAGACTTTTGGCGGGGGAATTTTTGGTATGGAGGGGGGTGTGTTGATAGCTTGAAGGGGTCGGACCTGCGCAGGCCTCGATGATGCAGGCGCATGGTCATCAACTAACATCGATCAGCGGACGATGGCCGGGGAAGGCGGGTGGCAGGGGTATGGAACTGGGCAGTCAGATTCGCCGGTATCGCTCGGAGCGGGGCATGTCCCAGGACGATCTTGCGGGGAGGATATTTGTGTCCCGCCAGACCATATCCAACTGGGAGAACGACCGTACCTACCCGGACGTGCAGAACCTGCTCCTCCTGTCCAACCTCTTCGACGTGAGCGTCGACCAGCTGATCAAAGGAGACCTCGACACCATGAAGCAGGCGCTCGATAAAGACGTACGAAGCATGAAGATCCTGAACATGATCCTCTCTGGCCTGGCCGCGGTCATCTTCATCGTGGATGGGCTGGTGCTGTATGGGGTCGCAGTTGCCAAGCGGGAGTGGCCGTGGCCGCTTTCACTCATGGGGCTCCTCGCCCTCCTGGTCCTGTTCGGAATGATCATCGGCCTTGAGGAGAACATCAAACGACGAAACGATATCCGGACCTACAGGGAGATCAAGGCTTTCCTGGCGGGTGAAGAGGTGGACCGATCTGATCGTGTCCATATGCCCAGCCTGAGGAAGAGGCTGTTGTTTCTGCTGCTCGTAATCGTGGTCTGCGCTGTTGCCGGGTACGCTCTTGCGGCCCTGCTCTGGTGACAGCCGTCCTCGGCTGGCAACGGGAAACGGGGGCTTTACCTGTACCAACTGGCCGGATAAGGCCACGACAAGAAGGTAGCTTTGTCCCAGCAAGCAGCCCGGGCAGATCTTCTTCTTGCTTTGACCTCAGGTGCATTTAAGGTCCAGCCGCCAACCGTTGCAGAGTGATAGCGGGCTCTCATACAAGCATGCAGCCTGATTTGCCATACAGCACACTTGACTCAGTACAGTTCCATAAGCTTTGTTTTGGTGTATAACCCGAAACACAGTACGGCCGAAATGAGCTGGGAAGGGAACCTTGCACAAGCAATGCGCCCGAAATGTGCCCGACTCTGGAAATAAGAGAAGTTCCGAAGCCCAAGCGGCTTGGAACCATTGGTTTCTTGTCGGGCCGGCGGGATTTGAACCCGCGACCCATTGTAAGATAAGCCGCTGTTCTGGTACATGCGATCTGCCTTTAACTGATGCTAATAATCCAAGGTATACAGCCAATCCTAGCATGTTCCGAGTACTAACTGATACGAACTGACGCAGGTACTTATGAGTAGCGAGGTGCCCGAAATGTGCCCGATTTTATTTCACCCTCGCATAGGGTAGTTAGTCAATAGCTCCCCGACAGTGTAACGACAAGTGGGTTGTTGGTTGCGGCCAGCAGTATAAGAAGATTTGAAAATAACGGTGAGCATGAAATGACGAGTAAGCATCTAGTCTGCTCTGATTTCAAGGCAGGAACACCTGTCGTCGGGTGGTCAAGAAATGTAGAAAAGCATCAAAATGTACTCTGACAACCCCGATAATGGGACTGTCTCGTTATGTGTGTAACTGGCGATTTTCATTTAGTAGTCTTTCGCGTCGGGCCAGCGGTCAGCGAAAGTGATGGCGAACGCGTTCAATGCTGGTTTCCATCGCATGGTCCAGCGTACTTGGCCCTTCCCAGTAGGATCCAGTGAGCGTGCCGTGAGGTAGAGACATTTGAGTGCTGCTTGCTCGGTCGGGAAATGACCCCGGGCTCGCACCGACCTTCGGAACCTAGCATTCAAACTTTCGATAGCGTTAGTGGAACAGATGACCGTGCGGATCTCCGCATCATAGTGCAGGAACGGAATGAATTGCCCCCACGCGTTCTCCCATAGTCGTTGAATAGCAGGATACTTTTCGCCCCACTTGTCAAACATGGCATCTCTTGTGGCCTCGGGACTGTGGCAATAAGTGTGTAAGTTTTCAGGAAGATTCTTGGAGTATTGTGTTTACTTTTTCAGCGATCAGTGGCGAGCTGCTCGCGATACCTTATGGCGCAAGCTCCACAAGATAGAACGGCTCAGCAGCACGCGTTATGCTTAGAATTCTGTCTGTTACCAGAACAACAAAGGAATTTCATTTAGTCTGTAGGTTGCGCCAGTAACCACTTTTCTTTAAAATTGTGAAAATAGATTCGCTGGTGAGTCGGTGTCTTCGATAATCCACAGTCTATGGATGGTTAAGAATTGTTTGCAATGCCACATATTCATATGTAGTGCATCTTAAAGAGTCAAAATGGGTTTTGTTTTATCGTTGCAGAAGCAGGCTGGAGAAAATCAAAGGGGCAATAAATACAGTTCCTACAGCTTCTTCTTTTGCCCCAGTAGTTTTAGCCTGGTGCATTGTAAAATTCCAACGCCGCCACTAACAGTAGAATAGGAGGTGAAAGAACATGGGTTACGTCTTCAGTTTACAAAAAACCGCTGAGACTCAATCTAAAGCAAGCCGAGGCAGAGGTATGAGCTCTTACTCGTTCTGCTTCTGCAGTACGCCGAGTGTTGCTTGGTGTAGATAATTCAATGGAATAGTACCTTCATAGTAGGATTCGTATTGAATTAACAAGGAATTTTATCATTAATTGAAAGGCCTGTGCGAGTGAATCCTAGTTTATTTGCCTGCCGGATCTTTTATTTTTGAGACCACCAAAATAAGTGAAAGAGACGACAATGCTTCTTCGATTAATGAGCATCAAAACGTCCAGGAAAGCCGAAGCATTCCTGGCTGCGCTGCTATCTGCTATTCTGTGTATTTCAATTTTATCCGGGTGCGGTCAGGACTCTGGAAAACTATCGCATAGTAACCAATCTTTATCAGTAGAAGAGAGTTCTCAGATTAAGGGCGTTGCCAAGGAATACTTTAAAAACATTTATATGGGTGATGGACAGAAAGCTCTTAGCCTTGGAAGTCATGAGTGCTTAGAGGATTCCTCGGTGAAAGCTAAGTATGCCACCGGATCGACCCTTATGCGTTTTACGAAGAACCGTACAGAAGATTTCAATAAAATCACGAACGGAATCGATGAAGGCAAAGTGATGAAAGGTAGAGATGGCCGAACCGCGGTCTTGACTACTCCTGTCGTCATGGACTTGGGATTTATTAAAGAGGGCGATACATGGAAAGTTGATTATAAAACAGTCAAATCAATCGTCGAAGGGGGTTACATCAAAGAATGAGTGAGCCAATTAATAACGACCACAGTCATAAAAAACTCCCGCATGCGTCAGCGATGACGCAGGTATGCTCGGATGCCCCTGTCCCACGTTGGACCAGCACCTGGGATGCGCTCCTATAGCTTTCCATTGTTATTTACGAATAGGCGTAAAACGTCAAAGAATTGCGCATTATTGCATAGTTATTGCAAAAGTCTGAGGTATTAACAAATTCACAGAAGACAGTGCTTGGGCACATTTTTGAGCAGAAGCACCGTCTCGTTATTTTGAAGCTCCAAGAGCCTGATTGCCGTCCAGCATGGTCGCAGCTATGGGCAAACTTCCATTGTCAAATTCGGATCTCCTTTCCGATAACTACTGCCACTTCACCGGTGCGATTCGGCCACAGATCAGCGTAAGTGCCAGGGTCTCGGTAGCAGAGGCGTGGCCCAGGACGGCCTGGAGGGTCTTCACAGGCCTATAGGAACTAAACGCGTTGTTTTAGGTTCTGTGTGTGGGTTTGGTTGTGTGTTGGTCAGAGTGTGGTGTTGGGGTATCTGACTGGTGTGTGGAACTCGTTCCAGTTGATGGCGGTGCCGTAGTGTTCGGGCTCGTCCTGTTCCTGTCTGGTTTCCCGTTTGGGTGCTGGTTGTGGCTGGTGGTGTTCGTCCCTGATCAGGCTGGCGGGGTCGGGGTTGTCGGTTTTCATGTAGCAGTGCCGTTCGCAGGCGCGTCTCATGTGGCTCTCGGGTGGGCCGTGGTGTTGCAGGAGGGTGCGTTTGATGGGTGAGTCGACTCCTCCTTCCAGCCGGTTGGTGGTGCGTTCCACTGGCCCGCCGGCGGTGGGTTCGGGTTCCGGGAAGGCGAAGAGCTGCCTGTCTTGGAAGAGGTGTTCGGGCCTGCGGTAGCAGCGGCGGAGTTCCTGGTGGGTCCACCACCAGGATTGGTGGCTGGCTTTGGGGTTGGCTGGGTCGTCCTTGGCCATGGTGCGTTCGTCGATGAGGGTTTTCCATCTTTCGTGCCAGGCGTTCAAGGCCTCACCCCAACGCACCGCTTCCTCGATGGTATGGACCCGGGTGGGCTGGTCGGAGAGTCGCTTGAGTTCCTTGCCGGCCTGAAGTCGTGGTTTGAGTGTCGGGTCGGTTTTGGTGGTGCGTTGCACGTGCACCAGGCAGCGTCGGATGCGCGTGCCCGGCCAGCAGGCATGGCAGGCTTTCTGCACGCCGCGAAGGCCGTCGGTGATGAGCACGTCGGGCCCGGGGATGCGGGAGGACAGGGCCGTGTAGGCCGCCGTGTTCTCCTGATGGCACCACTGCCAGTCGATGACCTGGCCCGTCTGCCCGTCGATCGCTATCAGGAGGCACCAGCCGTGTGCCATATACGTGCCGTCGGCCATGAGCGTGTGATGGACCACCCCGTCCGGTGTGATTGCCGGCTTGATGTTCCAGCACCAGCCGACCCGTTTACGCCAGGCCCTGGCGCCCATGGCCCCATCTGTTCCCGGGTCCTGCCCGTCAGCGGCCGGTCCGGGAACTCCCTCAACTGCGCGGCGCGGGCCCGGTCCTGCCTGCGCGCGGTGGACGTGATCGAGCAGGACGGACACATCCAGCGCTGCGTGCCTGATCTGTTGCGCCCATGCTTGCGCATCCGCCCATGGCATATGGGGCAATGCCTGGCCCTCTTCGATCTGGTTCTCATTCCCCAATCGAACAGGAACGGGCACCCCTGCAAGACCCCTATTAACAACCCGACCTATTAACAACCACCCAACACGCTTACAGCCACAAGGCCAAACCCCCAACATAAACAACGCGTTTAGTTCCTATAGCCCAGAATCTCTGAAGTGGGTGTCACTGCTCCAGGAAATCGGTGCAGACGCAGTCGTTAATATCATTCAGAATGGAAGCCACGGGGGAGGATCAGGTAAGTATAGACGCTGGGAAAAGTTTGCTATGCAAACGGCTTGGTGTCTTGACATCATTGGATGCAGCAATTGAAGGTCCATCTCTACTCAAAGGAAAGTTGCCATCTTAAAAGGCGACGTATGGGTACTTAGCTATCAAAGGCAATGAGCAAGTTATTAATATTCAAGAAGCGAGTTAAAACAGAAGTTGACACTGAACCGGGTTCTGATAATATTACTACAAAGCATAGTCCGCAACGATGGGAGACGCAATGATTGGGGAAGCTGTATACATGCGGGCGACGCACCCAGGATCTCCTTTCTTTGTCGATAGCCGTAGTCTCATGGCACATGCCGAAGAGTCATGGGATCCTGAACCTGACTGTCCGATAGGATGGGCTTCAAATAAATCCGTAGTATGGACATATATGCAGCCGACTGCTTGCATAATGAGGACCCACGGATGGAAAATTCATGTGACGGCTTCCCTTGACAATGCACAATCAGTTTTAGAAAAAGTTTCTAAAATCTGTATTTCAGAGCATGTTATGTTCAAATATCTCAGGGATAAACAACAGTACCGATCCTCCAATACCAAATATGCAGGACGCAGCTCTAGTGGAAAATTCATAACCATATATCCCTTTTCTGATGAGCATCTTGAAAGATTAACCCTCAAACTAGAGGAAGCAATAGGCGGTGAACCAGGACCTTATATCCTCAGTGATTTAAGGTACAATAACGGACCTATCTTTTTCAGATATGGGGCGTTTGTTTCAATAGAAATGTCCGATTCAGTACTCGTTGTCGTGGGGCTTTATAATCGCATGAGGTCTGGCGATACTCTGATCTCAGTACCATGAAGGTTAATATTATGCGTGATGGTGTGGTAGTAGCTGAACAGCTAAGTAAGAATTTCGTCTCGGGTGACGGGACTCCCACTGTGGTGTTCAATGATCTTTCTTTTGTTGCTGCTGGTGGTGCCATGACCGCAATTACAGGGCCCTCTGGATGTGGTAAGAGCACCTTGCTATATTGCCTTTCTGGTCTTGAACAGCCATCTCAAGGAAATGTGTGGGTGCTGGGTGAGGAACTAACTAAGAAGAACCAGCGTAACTTGGCTTTGTTTCGCAGATCGCATATCGGGTTTGTGTTTCAGTCCTACAATCTTGTCCCGTCCATGACCGTTCGTGACAATATCCTGCTCCCCTTGACTCTCAGCCATCGCAAGGTCGATCAAGGAAGCATCGATGCCCTCATGGATAAGTTCCACTTGAGCGGGCACGACAATGACGCAGCTAGTTCGCTCTCAGGTGGTGAGCAGCAGCGGGTATCCTTGATTCGCACCTTGGTCGCGGATCCCGATGTTGTGTTCGCCGATGAGCCGACAGGTGCTCTTGACCAGAAGTCCGGACAGTTGGTTTTCTCGCAGTTGCGGGACTTCTCCCATCGACCCGGTAAATGCGTGGTCGTGGTCACACACGATCTCCGCCTGGCCCGGCAATGCGACGTCGTATACACCATGAGTGATGGCGGATTTGTCGCATCAGGGAATGTGGAAGAGCAAGCGTAGTTATTGCCCTGATTCTGTATGGCGATGCGGCGTGAAAGGTGTAAGTCATGAAGTGGGCGTTGAATGATCTGAAAGCCAATAGAGGAATCTGGGCCGGTGTGTTTCTTGTGCTTGTGGTCACGCAGACGATTCTGTGCGCCATGAGTGTATGCAAGGGAATCAATGATCTCAAACATGATTCCCCGGGGGAAGTGGGTGTGGTATCTCACCATCTCAGCACTAACGTGGACTCGGTCTACCAGATAGCAATGGTCCTGGGTTGCCTGGTCATTATGGTGACGATTCAGGCTTCCATAAGGCAGCGGCGGAAGGGACTTGCATTGTTGTCCCTGCTTGGTGCCACACCTAGGCAGGTGCTGACCCTCACCATGGTGCAGGTGTTCGTGCTGACTCTGATCTCCTCCATCGTTGGTATGGCGCTGGCGCCAATTCTTGCCCCACGGATTCTAAAGTTCCAGTTGGAGGCCGTGCTGTTACCGCCGCTTATCACTTTTACTTGGCAGGGTTTCTTAGACTTTGCTTTGAGGGGGCTTGCAGTCGGTTTCATTGTGGCTTTGTTGGGTGCTCTCTTTACTCTGCGTGCTTTGAGGAAAGTGCTTCCGGTTGAGCTGCTGAGAGGTTCAGGAACTGAGGAAGTCCACGTCACGAGAGCTGGGCGCGGTCTGAGGAGATTCCTTATTATCGGTGGTTTCATCGCCCTGCTGGCACCGGCTGTCGCTGCCGTCATCCTGGTGTTGAACGACCCCAAAACTCTGAGTAAGACCCAATTGGGCATCATCATGCAACCCATGTCATTAGGCCCGATCATCGCGATACTGCTGTTTCTGGTCGCTCTGGCCTATTCTGGAGGACCCATCATCCAATGGGCCACCAAAACATGGACGAATCTGGTTCCTGTGCAATCCGATGTCTGGAAGATCGCACGGGCACAAGCCATTGTGAGAAGTCGCGGGAAGGCATTCGGCTCCACCATCATCTCACTGACTGCTTGCCTGTTCCTGCTCGGTGGATTGTTAATCACAGGTCAAACCAGTACTGCTGCCATAAGTGGCTTTCCCCAGTTGAAAGACATGGGATCAGCCACACCGATAGAGCTTATGTCCAGCCTGTGGTCGGCCTTGCTCATTGCTGTAATCGGTGCGGTCGCCAGTTTCGCCATCTCTGCCAAGGAACGCAACCTTGATCTGGCCCTTATCTCCATCGCGGGCGCTGTGCCCGGACAGCTACTTGCCATATCGGCCTTGGATGGTTTCATCCTCGTGACCACCGGTATCCTTATCTCTGCGGGGGCCACCTTGCTCGTCGGAGTTTTCACCGCTGTGACATTCCTCCCTCTTTCCAAGAATCTCTTTGTAGTGGTCTTCCCCTGGAAGTTCTTCATTATCCTTGCTGTGCCCATTATCGCCGCGGGAACACTTTCCACATTTTTCTCTGCACGTTCTAGTTTGAAGCGATCGGCAATTGAAACCGTCCAAACAGCCATAGGCGAATAGCGGAAATCATGTCAACTATGCAAACTCAGCAACGTCAAAAAACCACAATTTTTAATGTATTCAGACTATTGAAACCGCACACAGCTATCACTGTTGTTGTGATGTCTGTGGGTATAGTGTCTTCAGGTCTGGCGTTACTACAACCTCTGTGTGTCAATTATCTTCTACACGCCATAGAACAGAGTCAGAAGTTGGTGAGACCAATTGCAGTCTTGGCGCTTTTGTTTGTAGCAGGCATCGTCCTGGATGGTTTGGGATCCAATATGGCAAACCGCCTTGCGGCGAAAATAGTTTTCGATAAACGTAGCAATCTCATTACCTGTATCCTCGGCCTGCCGGTACAAGAGTATGATAAGAGGGAGTCGGGTGACTATGTCTCAACTGTCATCTCAGATACTAATGAGTTACGCTCAGCCCTGTCATCAGACTTCTTTAAAGTGGCCGCGAATCTGTTAACAGCTTGCGGATCAGCTGTCGCTATGCTGTTCATTGATACCAGACTCTTTGCCGTGGCACTTATAACTTCGTGCACATCCATTCTGTTGATGATTGCTGCTTCTTCTCGTCTGCAGGCCTATACCGAACTGGTACAAGCTAAGACAGCAAGACTGTCTAATGCCATACTGCGATCATTAGCTGGAATTCGCACAATTAAGGCCTTTATGGCAACAGTGCCTGAAACGAAAAGAGTAGTCGGTACCGCAGAAGAAGTGTATCGGGCAACAGTAAAAGTGGCCAACAAGGAAACAATCATTCGGTCCATTGTGAACTGCGCCATACAGCTGACCTTACTAATCGTTTTTTCCTTTGGCGGCGCGGAAATAGCGAAAGGGGATCTTGATATTTCTAATTTCATCTCCTTTTCAATGTATTTGACTATGGTTGTTTCTTCGCTAAGCTCCTTTTCCTCATCTATAACCACGGCTTTCAAAGCTTTAGGACCACTCAGGAGAATAGAAGACATTGAATCTTTGCGCGATAAAAGCGAAACCGTAAGTTCGAGCAATATGCTTTCCCCAGATGGGCATTCCTCGTTTGATACAGCCAACATTACGCTGGAGTTCAAAGATGTATGCTTTTCTTACAATACAGCGGACAAAGATGATGAACGAAATACCACTCTGCAGAACATTAGTTTTAGCGCAGTCCCACACCAAAGAACCGTCATCGTGGGCTCGTCGGGTTCAGGTAAAACTACGCTGCTTTCCCTATTGGAGGCTTTTTATAGGCCGGATTCGGGGCATATCCTATACAACAATGTTGACTCAACTGATTTAAATGGGCCTATAGGAACTAAACGCGTTGTTTTAGGTTCTGTGTGTGGGTTTGGTTGTGTGTTGGTCAGAGTGTGGTGTTGGGGTATCTGACTGGTGTGTGGAACTCGTTCCAGTTGATGGCGGTGCCGTAGTGTTCGGGCTCGTCCTGTTCCTGTCTGGTTTCCCGTTTGGGTGCTGGTTGTGGCTGGTGGTGTTCGTCCCTGATCAGGCTGGCGGGGTCGGGGTTGTCGGTTTTCATGTAGCAGTGCCGTTCGCAGGCGCGTCTCATGTGGCTCTCGGGTGGGCCGTGGTGTTGCAGGAGGGTGCGTTTGATGGGTGAGTCGACTCCTCCTTCCAGCCGGTTGGTGGTGCGTTCCACTGGCCCGCCGGCGGTGGGTTCGGGTTCCAGGAAGGCGAAGAGCTGCCTGTCTTGGAAGAGGTGTTCGGGCCTGCGGTAGCAGCGGCGGAGTTCCTGGTGGGTCCACCACCAGGATTGGTGGCTGGCTTTGGGGTTGGCTGGGTCGTCCTTGGCCATGGTGCGTTCGTCGATGAGGGTTTTCCATCTTTCGTGCCAGGCGTTCAAGGCCTCACCCCGACGCACCGCTTCCTCGATGGTATGGACCCGGGTGGGCTGGTCGGAGAGTCGCTTGAGTTCCTTGCCGGCCTGAAGTCGTGGTTTGAGTGTCGGGTCGGTTTTGGTGGTGCGTTGCACGTGCACCAGGCAGCGTCGGATGCGCGTGCCCGGCCAGCAGGCATGGCAGGCTTTCTGCACGCCGCGAAGGCCGTCGGTGATGAGCACGTCGGGCCCGGGGATGCGGGAGGACAGGGCCGTGTAGGCCGCCGTGTTCTCCTGATGGCACCACTGCCAGTCGATGACCTGGCCCGTCTGCCCGTCGATCGCTATCAGGAGGCACCAGCCGTGTGCCATATACGTGCCGTCGGCCATGAGCGTGTGATGGACCACCCCGTCCGGTGTGATTGCCGGCTTGATGTTCCAGCACCAGCCGACCCGTTTACGCCAGGCCCTGGCGCCCATGGCCCCATCTGTTCCCGGGTCCTGCCCGTCAGCGGCCGGTCCAGGAACTCCCTCAACTGCGCGGCGCGGGCCCGGTCCTGCCTGCGCGCGGTGGACGTGATCGAGCAGGACGGACACATCCAGCGCTGCGTGCCTGATCTGTTGCGCCCATGCTTGCGCATCCGCCCATGGCATATGGGGCAATGCCTGGCCCTCTTCGATCTGGTTCTCATTCCCCAATCGAACAGGAACGGGCACCCCTGCAAGACCCCTATTAACAACCCGACCTATTAACAACCACCCAACACGCTTACAGCCACAAGGCCAAACCCCCAACATAAACAACGCGTTTAGTTCCTATAGCCCTATGATGGTGTAACGGTGGTGCTACTGTCACCGTTGATGTAATAACTCAAGAATGATAGTTAGGCCTATCTATCAGTGCAGTATTCCAGTTTTAGCTGGGTTGTCAGAGGTGCCATGGCTGACACCGCTGACTTCGTTATTGGTTATCAAGGATGAATTGACTCAACAAACGGAAAGGGGCTTATGATGAAAGCTCTGAACACTATCAAAAGTAGGTTGCTCGCCAGCGTTGCTGTTCCACTTGCGCTGTCTATGGGAGTCGCCATGGTTCCCAGTCAGGCGATGGCTGCAGAGCCTGTGGATACCGCTTCGACATCTATCGTGAGTCAAGTCACCGATTCGCTGACTCCGAGGGATGTGCTGGAGATAGCGGATACCGCATGGGAAAACGGTGATTATGAAGGTGCTGGCATCCTGACCGAGTATGCATTCTCGATGCATGATGGCACTGCCGGTAATGGCTTCCAATCGAGGAATTGGGCTACGACGATCGCCAAGAAAGCTGTCATTAAGCTTCTGCGCTGGGGAGGTTCCAAGCTTCCTGCCAAGATTGCTCCGTGGGCCGGTCGGATTGCAGACTTCCTGGAAGCCACCGGCGTCTGGACTCATGCCGCTATCGTCTCAGGTTTGATGCAGCTGGGCATCCCTTACGATATTGCTGAATACACGGCGACATGGGTTGATTTGTTCCTCTGATTCATGGAGAGAGGGGTGAGCGATGAGTGACCGTGGACGATCAGACCATGTAACGGTTTCGGATGCGATTACCGGTGTTGGTTTTTTCGGAACTGTGTTGTTGGGTTTTGTCTTTCCTTTTGCGGTCGGCATTGGTGTCACTTATCGCTTGCTCCCTTTCGGTGGCGTTCGTTCCTGGGTGCATGGGTGGCGTGGGGTTTTGGGTACCATCGTTATCTTTCTGTTGTGGTTCTTTGGTACCTACATAACTGATGCGTTGGTGGATGTGTTGTTTAGCATGAGCAGTCACAAGGTCTTGAAGAAGCTTGTTAGCGAAGTTGTGAGTTTTGTGTTTCTCATGGGGTTGATGGCCTTGGCCTTCAGCAGGTGGGAAGCCATGGCGCTCTCATCTTTGATAACTGAGGTTCTCACCATTCTCATCTCCCTACTCGTCATTCATGCCGTTGATGCTGCAGACAAGCATGATTAATCTAAACAACGATCATTCCTAGGGAATGAAGCGGATTCGAGTGCCCCTTTTATGGGGCGGGAGAAACGCATCGGACGCGGAGAGGTCTCCTCCTTGGTTTGGGAGGAGACCTCTTCGGTTTGGTTGTGTGTGGTGTTAGTCGTCGGTGGGGTTGATGTTCTTACTGAGGGCCAGGGCGATGAGCGCTGCGAGGTTGTTGGTTCGGTCGAGGGTGAGGGCTTGGACCATGTATGAGCTGGCTTGGTCGGGGTCGCGGGCGGCCCAGGCCAGGTAGGCTCTGGAGGCGCTGAGGTGTGGGGTGGGGCCGACGGCGGCGGTGAGCTGGTCGAAGAGGTTGTAGGCTCTGTCGGCGCGTTCCTGGTTGACGGGGGTCCGGCCTTCGAAGCAGGTGGTGAGGCTGGTGAAGATGAGTTTGACGGCGGCGGGGTCGTGGGGTTGTTCGGTGATGGTGGTCAGGTCGTCTCGGGTGGTGTCGGGGTTGATGGCGGCGACCAGGAGCGCGTCGCGGTGCGGCAGTGAGGTTTCTATCAGCGCGGCCATGCGGGTGAGCCGGTCGTGTCCTATGGCTTCGGGCTGGTGGGTGCCGTCGAGTATGCGCATGATGCTGTCGAGGGCCTGTCGGCCTGCGGTGAGCATGAGTTGGTGGTCCTGGCTCAGTTGCTTGACGTCGTCCTGGAGGCTGGTTGTGGTGTTCATGGGTGTTCCTTTCCTTGGTGCCGGGACTGTTTGTGCCGACGCCTGGAATGGCGGCCCGGGTATAGCGGAGAGTCAAGCCCCCGCGTGGATCCGAACACTCCCCCGGAGGCCGAGGGGGCATGCTGTTCGGCCCCCTCGGCCGGAGCGGGGTGTGGGCGGAGACGCTCGGGGCTTGAGTCGCAGCGGCCCGGGCCAGAATGGAAGGGGGCGGCACAAACACCACATTCCCAACCCCTTCAGCAGCACGCCGCAGGCGTGCGACAGCGGCGGCCAGACATCAAGGCGCAGCCGCCGATGACCACAACCCCGGCCGAGCCGAGCATGGAAAAAGGGACCCCGTTGAGGGGTCCCTTGATGATGTTGCCCTGATGGGTCAGGCCATCTGGCTTCGGAGTCCTGGGTAGTGGTGTGCCAGGTATTCGGCGGTGGCTTGGCGGATCAGTGCCGATAGGTTGGTGCCTTCTGTTTTGACGGCGGCTTCGGCCCATTGGTCCAGGGCCGGGGTGGTGCGTACCTGCCAGGTTTTGCTGGTGGGTTGTTTGAGTTCGTCGCGGGGGCGGCCGGCGAAGATGGAGAGCAGGTCGTCGTCGGTCAGGGGGCCGGCGTCGTAGCCCCGGTATACCCGGGTGCCTTCGATGGGTGTGAATTGGCCGGCGTCGGCCATGCGGTCGAGTGCTTCGGCGTGTGCTGCCCTGTCGGCGGGTGTCTGTGTGTTGGTCATGGTCTGGCTCCTTGTTGGTTGTGTCTATTGGTATCTGAGATGTTGCCACCGGCTGGTCAGCGGCATGGCGTGGAAGGCGTGGAGCTGGCCGTCCTGCCATTTGCTGACGATGACTTCGAGCAGGTTGTCGGGTAGGGCCCCGGGGTGTGGCTGGCCGACGAAGACCACCGTCATCTCGTCGCCGTAGCCCTCGATTTGTTCGTGGCCTATGGAGTGGAGGACCGCGTGCCTGATTTCGTCGTCGGCGCAGCCGTGCTTGCGGGCTGATTGCTCTATCTCGATCTCCATGACCATGAGTGTAGTACAAATTGCACATACAAACCAGTCGTGCGTTCCTCGCGTTGCGGTCTGGCTGTCCGAACGCGGGGCGTTCGACGATGCCGATTCCACCCCGTGGGGTGGCGCGAGGCATCGCTGCGCCGCCGCCGGCTGCGGGGTTCATTCACTCTTTGGTGTCCTCCTCCTGGTCGCCGTCGTCTGTTTCATCTTCGTTCCCTTCGTTGTCTTCCTCTTCAGGTCGGGGCACCAGGTCGCCGTCGAGACCGGATTGCTCTTCGTCGCTGATGGCGTAGCCTGCGGTTTGGAGGGCACGGTAGAGGGGTTTGAGCAGGCCGTCTATGTCGTCTTGGCTGCGCCAGGTCTCGTGGTTGATCTGTGTCTCCATGATGGCGTGGCACAGGGCGAAGGCCGTCTGGGTGCGGCGACTCTCGTCAAGGTCGGCCTTTTGCGCCAGCTCGGCTTCCTGGTCCTGGACGATGGCGCGCCATGTGTCCCGCACCTGGTCCCGGCTGACCCACCAGGTGCGTTGGCTCGCTTGGGCGATGACCAGCATGGACAGGGCCTGGGACTGGTTTTTGGCGGGGCGTTTGAGGGACATGAGCCGTTGCGTGTAGGCCAGCCGCAGGTCGTGGCTTGCCGTGTCCAGTTGCTTGGCCGGTGCGATTTCGGCTTCTTGTTCGGCTTGCCACCTGGCCAGGTCATCCTCTCTTTGCCGGCGTTCGTCCTCCTGGTCCTGTTGGGTGTATGGCTCCAGCAGGGTGATTTTGACGCGCCACTGTCCGCCACGGTCGAGCAGTCCGGCGGCCGTGGGTTTGTCGCCTTCCCATTCCTCCAGCCATGTGTCGAGGGCCTGCTTGGGGTCGGGGTCGGTATCCGGGGAGAATCGGGCGATGGTGCGCCAACCTTCCGGGTCAGACCAGGATTGTGATGGTGTCAGCGGCACGATGGGCAGCCCGGCCTGCTTGATGGCTTCCTGGGCCTGTTCGATCCACTTGTCCAGCGACCGTTTGGCCTGGACCTGGTGCAGTGTCATGTTCCAGTTGTTGGTGCCTGCGGCTTTGATGAGCTGGTCTTGCAGGCCTTCGTCGTCGCGGAAGTCGGCTATCGTCTCCAATTCCTCGAAGCTCAGCTGGGATGGCAGCGCGAGTATTTTCTCGTCGTCGATGGACGATATTTTGAGCCGTCGCTGCACGGTGCTGCGGCTGCGGCCAGTGGCTTTGGCCATCTGGTCCACGTCTTCGCCAAGGTCCAGGAGGTGGGCGTATCCGCGTGCCTCGTCCAGGGCGGTGAGCTGGTCACGGTGTATGTTCTCTACCAGCATCACCTCCGCCTGGGTCTGCTCGTCCATGTCGGTGATGATACAGGGCACGGTTGCAAGGCCGGCCTGCTCGGCGGCCGCCAGCCGCCGGTGTCCGATGACCAGGGTGTGCCGCCCCTCCTGGTTCGCCGGTGTGACGACCAGGGCCTGCTGTATGCCTTGGGACGCGATGCTCATGGCCAGCTCCGACACGTCTCCTATCTCGCTTCGGGGGTTGGCGTCGTTGGGCCTGATGGCGTCGATGGGCAGCATGGTCACTGTGGTTGTGGTGTTCATGGGTGTTCCTTTCCTTGGTGCCGGGACTGTTTGTGCCGACGCCTGGAATGGCGGCCCGGGTATAGCGGAGAGTCAAGCCCCCGCGTGGATCCGAACACTCCCCCGGAGGCCGAGGGGGCATGCTGTTCGGCCCCCTCGGCCGGAGCGGGGTGTGGGCGGAGACGCTCGGGGCTTGAGTCGCAGCGGCCCGGGCCAGAATGGAAGGGGGCGGCACAAACACCACATTCCCAACCCCTTCAGCAGCACGCCGCAGGCGTGCGACAGCGGCGGCCAGACATCAAGGCGCAGCCGCCGATGACCACAACCCCGGCCGAGCCGACCAGTTTTATGTTTGCCGATTGAAGGGTGATCTGCAGTAGCTCATGATAGAAGAAAGACCATCCGATAAGAAATGTGTTTATATTGTGAAGCTTTATCTTGATGAAGCTTTCTAACTGATATCCCGAGTATATTAAAGCTTGTTAGAAGCCGCCACTGCCTCTATCATATTTATATGATATGCACACTAGGGCGGCACTTTTTTATCTAAAGGGGTGTAACTGAGATGGACACCGCTCGTATTCCTTACCCTTCGCATCCTTATCAGAGCTCAGCCAATCTAGCCTCTATGCTGATACAGAACGGTCTCTCCGGCATCAGGGGCTATAGGAACTAAACGCGTTGTTTTAGGTTCTGTGTGTGGGTTTGGTTGTGTGTTGGTCAGAGTGTGGTGTTGGGGTATCTGACTGGTGTGTGGAACTCGTTCCAGTTGATGGCGGTGCCGTAGTGTTCGGGCTCGTCCTGTTCCTGTCTGGTTTCCCGTTTGGGTGCTGGTTGTGGCTGGTGGTGTTCGTCCCTGATCAGGCTGGCGGGGTCGGGGTTGTCGGTTTTCATGTAGCAGTGCCGTTCGCAGGCGCGTCTCATGTGGCTCTCGGGTGGGCCGTGGTGTTGCAGGAGGGTGCGTTTGATGGGTGAGTCGACTCCTCCTTCCAGCCGGTTGGTGGTGCGTTCCACTGGCCCGCCGGCGGTGGGTTCGGGTTCCAGGAAGGCGAAGAGCTGCCTGTCTTGGAAGAGGTGTTCGGGCCTGCGGTAGCAGCGGCGGAGTTCCTGGTGGGTCCACCACCAGGATTGGTGGCTGGCTTTGGGGTTGGCTGGGTCGTCCTTGGCCATGGTGCGTTCGTCGATGAGGGTTTTCCATCTTTCGTGCCAGGCGTTCAAGGCCTCACCCCGACGCACCGCTTCCTCGATGGTATGGACCCGGGTGGGCTGGTCGGAGAGTCGCTTGAGTTCCTTGCCGGCCTGAAGTCGTGGTTTGAGTGTCAGGTCGGTTTTGGTGGTGCGTTGCACGTGCACCAGGCAGCGTCGGATGCGCGTGCCCGGCCAGCAGGCATGGCAGGCTTTCTGCACGCCGCGAAGGCCGTCGGTGATGAGCACGTCGGGCCCGGGGATGCGGGAGGACAGGGCCGTGTAGGCCGCCGTGTTCTCCTGATGGCACCACTGCCGGTCGATGACCTGGCCCGTCTGCCCGTCGATCGCTATCAGGAGGCACCAGCCGTGTGCCATATACGTGCCGTCGGCCATGAGCGTGTGATGGACCACCCCGTCCGGTGTGATTGCCGGCTTGATGTTCCAGCACCAGCCGACCCGTTTACGCCAGGCCCTGGCGCCCATGGCCCCCATCTGTTCCCGGGTCCTGCCCGTCAGCGGCCAGTCCAGGAACTCCCTCAACTGCGCGGCGCGGGCCCGGTCCTGCCTGCGCGCGGTGGACGCGATCGAGCAGGACGGACACATCCAGCGCTGCGTGCCTGATCTGTTGCGCCCATGCTTGCGCATCCGCCCATGGCATATGGGGCAATGCCTGGCCCTCTTCGATCTGGTTCTCATTCCCCAATCGAACAGGAACGGGCACCCCTGCAAGACCCCTATTAACAACCCGACCTATTAACAACCACCCAACACGCTTACAGCCACAAGGCCAAACCCCCAACATAAACAACGCGTTTAGTTCCTATAGCCCTCTTCACATCCGCGCCGGCCTTGATCGCAAGAGAGGCGTAGGTGTGGCGCAGAGAGTGAATGACCAATCCTTCAATATCCTGCATGCCGGCATCACGCAGGGCCGGCGCCCACATATGCGATTCCGCCCAGTTGGTGGTGGTCTGCCTGCCACCTCGCGGTCCACGCAGCAGATAATTCTCAGTACCATGGTCCTCCAGCAAAGTCTTGACCATGGGCAACAGCTTGCTGGGTATGGGAACGAACCTGGTCCGGTTCCCCTTCGGAAGGGTTTCGACCAAGTGTGAGTTGGCATCGACCGACTGGGTACGAAGCACGTTAAGCCGGTTCCTGCTCAGATCCACGTCTCCACATCTCAGGGCCAAGGCTTCACCGATACGCAGCCCCGTGTATGCAAGCAGGTAGACGACCGTGGCGTTAGCCGAGTCCATCTGCCCAGCAATAATCCTGATCTCCTGTGGAGTCAAATATATCCGCCGTTGAACCGTCCTGTCATGTGGCACTTTGGCCTTCGCCACCGGATTTGAGTCAATCCAACGGTTCTCCACCGCTACATCCAGAATGGACCCCAGCACAATCTTACCCACTGAGCGAATCGACGACGCAGACAGTGTGGAGGCGGAACCTTGTTCACCTCCATAAGGCGCAGTCCCCTCGGCCAGGCTGACATACCAGTGCTGGATCTGCACCGTGGTAATATCCCTCAAGGCCACATTCCCCCATCGGGGCATGACCCAAACGCACAGCTCGCACCTGTAACGTCCCTCGGTCGAACCCTTAATCGTACCTGCGAGACCCTGTTGCCATAAGTCCGCAGCCTGCCGCAAGGACCGGCGTGAGTCCCTGGAATCCATGTACCGGTTTGACCGTATCCGGTCCTCGATCTCGGCCATGAAAGCCTCAGCTTCGCCGTAGTAGCGGAACAGTTTTCTTCGGGTGGTGCCATCAGTCCTCCATCGCACCTCCCAACGCGACCCTTTCCGAAATCCTTGGCCCTGTATTGCACAGGGACTTTGGCGTTCTCAGGGTCATCCGTGTATTTGGATAGGGAGTGTTTCATATATGCGGACGGCTCCTCCTTGCAGATACGGTCCTGCCCCGTCGTGACCTGGGCGGCCTTCAACCACCTATCGTTTATCCATGCTTTTGCCATGACAACCTCTATGCGTCAGATACCAACTCATTCCAATTAGCGATAACCAGCACGACCCCGAGGCGGCCCACGCTGACGCATAGGAACAGGTATGAACCAAACACACGAGACAATTAGCGAAAACCCGGCCCCGACTCCGGCCAGAATGCTGACGCCAGCAGAAGCGGCAGAGATCCTAGTGATACCGGTAAGCACCCTGAACGCCTGGAGGGCGCAGGAAATCGAGCTCCCATACGTACATATAGGACAACTGGTCAGATACCGGCCCGAGGATGTGGCGGCCCTGATATGCCGTAACACCGTGCGGCCCGAATGAGCTGAAACTCTTCCGAATTGGAGGGCGATGTGCCCGATATGTGCCCGATTCGAGGCATACAAAAAATTCCAAGGCCTAAGACCTTGGAATCGTTGCTATTTGGTCGGGCCGGCGGGATTTGAACCCGCGACCCCTTGACCCCCAGTCAAGTGCGCTACCAAACTGCGCTACGGCCCGACGGTGCATCAGCACCGAGTAGAGATAGTAGCACAGCGTCACCGGGCCGACAACGGTCCGGCGAGTCCTGGCAGACTAGACCAGACAGGCCGGGTCCCATGCTCAACTTGCTATCATGATTCTGGACGGTCGGCGCAACCCGCGTCGGCCGCAAGTCGTCCCAGCCCGGAAGGGGTTCCATGAGCACAGACGTTTTCGACCTTTCGGCCGCGAAGATGCGAGACAAGGGCATGAGCGAAGTCTCCATCAACCAGTTCAAGCACCTCTACGAAACCTGGGAACGGGGAGATGCCAAGGCCTGCGTGCGCGAGAAGGACGTCACCCCGCTCAAGGACGTGCCCCGCACCAAGGACATCCACGACGCCATGGACATGGACATGGCTCTGGACGCATTCTCCCGCACCGCCTTCATCAAACTCAACGGAGGGCTGGGCACCTCCATGGGTCTGGAGAAGGCAAAGTCCCTGCTGCCCATCCGCCGACACAAGGCCCGTAGGATGCGCTTCCTGGACATCATCATGGGCCAGGTGCTGACTGCACGCAAGCGTCTAGGGGTGCCGCTGCCGCTGATCTTCATGAACTCCTTCCGCACCTCACGAGACACCATGCGCGTGGTGAAACAGGATCGCCGCTTCGTCCAGAACGACGTGCCCATGGAGATCATTCAGCACATCGAACCCAAGATCGATGCCGACACCGGCCGTCCTGTCGACTTCCCGGCCAATCCCGACCTGGAATGGTGCCCTCCCGGCCACGGCGACATCTTCTCGACAATCTGGGAGACCGGCCTGCTGGACACACTCAAAAAACAGGGAATCGACTACCTGTTCATCTCCAACTCCGACAACCTGGGCGCCAGGCCTTCAAGGACCTTGGCCGGCTATTTCGCACAGTCCGGAGCGCCCTTCATGATCGAGGTGGCCAAGCGGACCGAGGCAGATCGCAAAGGCGGCCACATCGTCATCGATAAGGCCAGCGGACGCCTCATCCTACGGGAGATGTCCCAGGTGGACCCGCACGACCGCAGCTCGGCCACGTCCATCCGCAAGCATCCCTATTTCAATACCAACAGCATCTGGGTCAGGGTCGATGCCTTGCGTGACAAGCTGGCCGAATATGACGGCGTGCTGCCCCTTCCCATCATCGAGAACCGGAAGACCGTCGACCCCACTGATCCTTCCACCAGACCCGTGGTACAACTGGAGACCGCCATGGGCTCTGCCGCCACGCTCTTCGAGGGAGCCATCTGTGTACAGGTGGACCGTATGCGCTTCCTGCCGGTCAAGACCACCGATGATCTGTTCATCATGCGCTCCGACCGCTTCCATCTGACCGACTCCTATGAAATGGAGGACGGCAACTACGATTTCCCCAACGTCCAGCTGGATGAGCGCTACTACAAGTACATCGCCGACTTCGATGAGCGCTTCCCCTACGGGGTTCCCAGCCTGGCAGCCGCCAACACGGTCACCATCGAGGGAGACTGGACCTTCGGCAGGGATGTGACCCTGTATGCGGATGCCCATCTGAGCGATCAGGGGCGCTCCTCATACGTACCCAATGGTCAGTATGTAGGACCCCAAGGAATCGAACCGGACGAGTGGGTCTAAGGCCGGGCGCATCAGGGTTCAGCCTGTCAAGAAAAGGGACCATATTTGGGTGTTTGGCTCCCACGGTTCTGAAAATCAATCTATGATAGATAGATGTGCGTTAGGCGCACTGATACACAAAATTTTAACGATACGCGAGGACTGATGGCAGAAGGCACGAACGGAAGACGGCGTTTCTCGGATAAGTGGGGCAAGCACGAACTTGATGTCCTGGCCGTCTTATCGTCCGCTTTCCCGCAATGGCTTACATCACGGCAAATAGCGCAACGGGTCAAGGCCTATGCCGACTCTTATGGCGAGCTGGCCGACCAGGCCGCCAAGGCTGCCTTCGCCAAGCAGTTCCAGCGTGACCGGGCCAAGCTGGCGGCCATGGGCATTGCCATCGAATCCCGCCAGCCCGAGTATTCCTCCAAGTCCGAGGGCCAGGATTTCGCCTCCTACCGTCTGCAGCTGGGGGACGAGCCCCGCATCCGTATGCACTTCAACCAGGAAGACATGCCGGTACTGGCCGCAGCCAACTACCTGGCGCGATCCATTGCCATGTCCCAGGAGGCCAGCGAAGAGCCGACCCGACCAGTCTCACGCACCACGCCCCGAGTGCCGCAGGTGCCCATCCCTGGCCTGGGTCTGGACTCCATAGCTCCGGGACTGGGTACTCAGCGTATTCCCGATAACCTGGTCAAGGTCATCGATTCCCGACGCTTCGCCGCCACCGTGGACGTGGACGGGGAGAACCTGAACGTGGCCTATGCCGACTCGGACGATCTGGCCATGTTCGTCCTGGAGCACCCCGATGCCTCCATCGTCAGCCCACAGGAGGCTGCGGATGCTTTCCGGCGCCGTCTGGATGCAGCCACCCGCTTCAAGCTGGCCGACGAGTCGCAGAGCCCCGGCGCGGCAACGGTCATCTCCCCGGAGATCGCCCGGACCAGCGTCGAGCATTTCGCCAGTGACCTGAGCGACGACGACACCGACCTACGGCACGCCCGCAGGGCCAGTGCATCCTCATTCCAGACCGGGTCCGAGGTGGACCGCCGACTGCGGCTCATGCTCTTCCTGTCCGCACACCTGGGCGAGGAATTCTCCCTGGCCGAGCTGGCTGACCGCTTCATCGGCCACCCGAACAGCAAGGAAGAGCTGCGCAAGTATGTCAATACCATCCACAAGGACATCAACACCCTGACCACGGTCTCGGACGACGGGGAGATGGCCGGCAGCCAGTTCTTCGACATCGACTGGTCCCTGTTGGACGACAGCGGCATCGTCTCGGCCACCAACTCACTGGGTTTGGAGCGGCTAGCTGGCATTTCACCCCAGTACCTGAGCATGCTGACCGCCTCGCTCAACTACCTGGCCCATTCGCCCCTGCTGCCCGAAGAGTCCCGCAGCCAGGCCGAGTCCCTCTACCAGCGCCTGCGCACGCATGTTGGGCCGGGCGAGACACCCTGGCTCTCCCTTACCGGGTATGAGACCGAACCCAAGAGTTTCTCGGTGGTGCGCCGGGCCATCAAGACCGAGTCCCTGCTGGATATGGAGTACACGGACGCAGCCGGCCGTACCCGCCGCAAGGTTGTGGCCCCAGCCAAGATCTTCGTGGATGAGGGCGTCTACTATGTCGCCGCCTGGACCGACATCGGTGACGCCGCAGAGGGCACCGAGGCTGCGGACGCTCCCTCGGATTCCAGCCGCCACCTCAAGCAGGGCACCGGGCGCAACCGGCAGTGGCAGGTTCTACGAATCGCCAGAATCGAGCATGCGACCATCGTCAAGCCCAGCCACAAGGTGGAGTTCCCGGACGTACCGGTCAGCGAATTGCGTAAGTGGTCCTTCGACAACGGCACGGCTGCGGTCTTCATCACCGACCGGCCGGACCTGCCCTACATCAAGTCCCTGCCGGGTGCCTCTGTGGAGCCTTGCGGGTCCGGGCAGAAGGTTCACCTGACCGTTTCCTCGGACTCCTGGTTCGTGGCCTTCTGCATCGCCCACGCCAAACACATCACCGCAGTGGCGCCCAAGACCCTGCGCACCATGATCCTGGCCCGTGCCCAGCGCGAGATCACCATCAGCGACGCTCACGACAAGGAGCAGGACCGGCACTAATTCCGGTCGGAAAGGAGTGCCATGCCTGGATGGATCTGGATTCTTCTGGTGATCTTCATGCTTGCCATGCTGATCGGCGGAGCAATCTACGCCATCCGACACGCCATGGCAGCCAGCCGCTCGATCGGGCGGGTCTCGGACGATCTGATCCGTCACATGCCACAGCCCCCGGCAGCAGGGCAGTCACAGGCTACGGATAGGACTAAAGGTCCGGCCTTCGCCCTGCCCCTGTCGCAGTCAACAGAGCGCTACAGCCAGGCCCATGCCCTGGTCCTGCAACGCAAGGAGCAGCGCAGGAGGAACCACGGCCGCATCTGGCGGCGGTGGAAGCAGTTCAATAGGTAGTTCTTGGAGGAACATGTCAGGTCATCGTCACCACGGACAGGATTCATCGACATCCGAACCGGGGCCGGCGGAACGTTACGCCCGTTTCAGTCGTCACCGCAAACGCATGACCGGTGCGTCCGCACGCTTTCAGTCCAAGCTGCCCTTCCCTCTGGACGACTTCCAGCTGGAGGCCATCACCGCCCTGGAGGATGGTGACAACGTCCTGGTGGCCGCTCCCACCGGTGCCGGCAAGACCATCGTGGCCGACTTCGCAGTATTCCTGGCCCAGGAACAGAACGTCAAGACCTTCTACACCACCCCCATCAAAGCGCTGAGCAACCAGAAATACCATGACCTGGTCGACCGCTACGGCGAGGACCGAGTGGGGCTGCTGACCGGTGATACCTCCATCAACTCCGAGGCGGACATCGTGGTCATGACCACCGAGGTCCTGCGCAACATGCTCTACGAGCAGTCCTCCACCCTGACGGCCCTGAAGTACGTGATCCTGGACGAGGTCCACTATCTTGCCGACCGCTTCCGGGGGCCCGTCTGGGAGGAGGTCATCATCCATCTTCCGGCCTCCACCCGGATTGTGGGGCTGTCGGCAACCGTGTCCAACGTGGAGGAATTCTCCGACTGGATATCCTCGGTGCGTGGACGCACCCATCTGGTGGTCTCTGAGCGCAGGCCTGTGCCGCTGGAGCAGCATGTCCTGGTCCAGGCCGACAGACACACCGAGCCCGAGATCCTGGACCTATATCGACACGACGGCTCAGGACGGCAGACGCCAAAGATCAACCCGAGGCTTGTCTCCCGACTGGCTCAGCTGGACAAGGCCGGACAGGAGCGCCTCCAGGTCCGCGACAAGGGGCATCACCATCGCCATGGCCGAGGCGGCAGGCCGGAGCGAAGGATGGGGGAGCGGTATCGTCCAAGCCGGGCCGACGTGGTCGACGAGCTGGACTTCATGGATATGCTGCCCGGCATCTACTTCATCTTCTCCCGCACCGGTTGCGACCAGGCCGTCCAGCAATGCATCCGGGCAGGGTTGCAACTGACCACTGACGAGGAGGCCCGCCGTATACGGCACATCGTGGACTCCATGGCCGCCGGCCAGCTCAGCAAGGAGGATCTCAAGGCGCTGGGATTCTCCCAGTTCCGCTTCGCTCTGGAGCAGGGCTTTGCCGCCCATCATGCCGGCGTGGTCACCCTCTTCCGACAGATAGTCGAACATCTGTTCGAGTTGGGACTGCTCAAGGTGGTCTTCGCCACCGAAACCCTGGCCCTGGGCATCAACATGCCCGCCCGCTGCGTCGTGGTCGAAAAACTGGAGAAGTTCGACGGCACCGGCCATGTAGCCCTGACGCCTGGCGAGTTCACCCAGCTGACCGGTCGGGCGGGCCGGCGGGGCATCGACGACATCGGCCATGTGGTGGTGGTTGATCACCGGGACTTCAGCCCCAAGACCATGGCAGCCCTGTCCAGCAGAAGGGTCTACCCGCTGCACTCAAGTTTCCGGCCCACCTTCAACATGGCCGTCAACCTGCTCAACTCATCCAGCTACAGCCGGGCCAGGGACACCCTGGACCACTCCTTTGCCCAGTGGGAGGCCAATCGATCAGCTTCGGAGCTGGAGGAGCGCATCGAGACCCTGACCAGCGGCCTGGAGGACTACCGGAAGGCAGCCCAATGCAGCCGTGGCGATCTGATCGAGTTCATGCGCATCCGTGCGGCCCTATCCTCGGCACAGAAGAATGATCGCCGCCGCTTGAAGCGTCAAAGGTTTACCAGCGAGAAGGCTCGTGACCGGGCATTCCGTGACCTTGACCTGCACATCGACCAGCTGCGCGAGCAGGAACGCAACCATCCCTGCCGCCAGTGCCCGGACCTGCCCAAGCATCTGCGCTGGGGGAACCGGTGGATCCGCATGGACAAGGAGTTGCAGCACACCCGGGAACAGTACGAGTCCAAAACCGGGTCAGTCTCACGCCAGTTCGACAGGATCTGCCAGATTCTGGCTGACCTGCGCTACACCCGCCCCGTGGAGCCTGACGACTGCCGAATGACCAGGAAAGGCCAGCTACTCCGGCGCATCTACAGCGAGCAGGATCTGAGCCTTGCCGAGATTCTGGATCGGGGCATCCTCGACGATCTGGAGCCGGCAGAACTGGCAGCCGCAGTCTCCGGGCTGGTCTACGAATCCCGCCGTGGGGTAGGGGAGCAGCCGGGGGAGAGGGCCGGGTATCGAGCTCCCAGGTTGGTCGAGGCTATGGAGGATATGAAGCGCCAGTGGTCGCAAGTGCAGGAACGCTGTGATCAGGCTGGATTGGAACTGCCGCCGGAAATCGACTTTGGCTTGGGACCGACCATCTACGACTGGGCATGCGGCGACTCGCTGACCACCATTCTGCATGACAGCGATCTGACGGCGGGGGACTTCGTGCGCAATGCCAAACGCCTGTCCGATGTGCTCACCCAAATCGTCCAGGTGGAACCCTACCTGGGCAGGGGAGGGCATCACCTAGCCAGAACTGCCAGCATCGCCGCAGACCAGGTCAATCGCGGCATTGTGGCTTACACGGGCGTGGAGTGAACACAGGCCCGATCAGGGAATAAGTTTCAGGTCAACACTGTTCTGTAGCTTGGAGGCAGTGACGGACACGAGTATGGAGGAATCATGGCAGAGCGCAGTCTTCGCGGCATGAGTATTGGGGCGAAGTCCCTGGAATCTGATCAGAATGTGGACTTCGCGGCACGCAGCGAGGTCGCCTACATCTGCCCCAAGGGCCATCGGACCATTCTGCCGCTGGCTGAGGGCGCTGAGGTGCCGCAGGAGTGGGAGTGCCGCTGCGGGCAGATCGCTCACCTTGAAGGACATGACGAGCAGGATTCCGGTAAGACCGGCAAGCCGACCAGGACCCACTGGGACATGCTGCTGGAGCGTCGATCCGAGGACGAGCTCAAGGCCGTACTGGACAAGCGCCTGAAAATGCATCGCGAAGGATGGTTCCCCGACTATGAGTAAATCACCGCGCCGTCTGGTTCTTCTGGACCTCGACGGCACCCTGACCGCCTCACACCCAGGCATTATCGCTTCCGTGGTACAAACCTTTAAAGATCTCGGTTATACCGTGCCCGATGAAAGCGAGCTTCGCAGATTCATCGGACCGGCCGTGAAAGTATCGTTGCGACGCAACGGCGTCAGGGAGGAAGACCTCGACAGGGGCGTACAGATATACCGGCGCTATTACAGCGAGATGGCAACATTCGAGGATCCAGAGCATCCTGGACAACACATACCTGGACGCCTGCTCGCCTCCGTCTTCGATGGCATCCCAGAGCAGCTGAATCGTATGCACGAGCGTGGACTGACATTGGCCGTGGCCACCTGCAAACCCGAGTACCAGGCCCTGCCCGTCTGTGACCACTTCGGATTGAGGCCACTGGTAGATGGAGTCTATGGCGCCAGCAAGGACTCCACAAGGGTCACCAAGGATCAGGTCATCACCTACGCGCTAGAGCAGATTGGCTTCAATGCAAAGCTCAGCGACAGGGCCCTTATGGTCGGCGATCGTTGGACCGATGCGGATGGTGCGCAGGAAACCGGTCTGGACTGTCTGGGATGCGGCTGGGGCTATGCCGAGCCCGGAGAACTTGAGTCCCACGGATGCTACCGAGTCATCGATCAAGTCGACCAATTGTCCCAGGCCGCCGAAGATTACTTCGATAACGATCAAACTCAGCACTGAGTCGACCAGAACTGTATCCTGCCTTTTAGGACCACCTAGGGCCACCCAAGATTACCTGGGTGGCCCTTTGCAATCTTTGAGTGAAGCTAGTGAAGCGTCACCAAGTTTGACCACAATAGATCGACCATGAATCTCTGGAAAATGGCAAAATCATAATCATGATCTAATAGGCCGATAATGTACGTTATGTCAAATTACTTATTGTTTTTCTCCCCTGTTTTGGCCGCGCTGCATGCCGTCGCACAATGTTGTCCCATCAATCATGCAGCCCGCTGGCGCTGCTCGTGCTGGTGCTCCAGTCGTTGACGCAGGCGCATGGCCGTCAGCTCGTCAATGGGCCGCTCAGGAAGTCCTGGGGTCAGCTGTCCAGTAGTCAAATCCACATGGTCACAGGTTTGCAATTCCAGATCCATACGATGCCAGATTGCGCCCACAGAGATAGCAAAAACGGCGCGCCCGGACTGCATCAAGGCGAAGACCTGATCGGGGCCTGTGCATTCGGTTACCTGATCACCGTCGCAGACCACGGTCACATGCTCAAGCTGACCGACGGTACGACGCTCAAGGTAAGTCACGGTGCTTGTAGCGTTGACCAGATTGACACCTGCATCCAGAAGCCGCTTAAGGACAGCCAGGATGACCACGTCTTTGAAGGAATAAAGCCTGCGGGAGCCTGACCCGTGCGAAGCCTTGATCGAGGGCTCTACGATTCGTTTGCGTGCCCAATAATCAAGCTGCCGATAGGTGATGCCGGCCACCTTGGCCGCAACCGTGCCTCGATAGCCACGGGTCGTGCCCTCGGCCTGCTCAGGCGAAAAGAGTTCCCCCTGCACCAGCATCGGCACCTCTTCGGCCATGTCAAGCCCCCTGTCAGTTCTTGGCGATGACTGCCCGATTATCGAAGTAGACCAACCGGAACTTGCCGATCATAATCTCGTCGCCGTTGTGCAAATCAGCCTGGTCCACGCGTTCACGGTTGACGTAGGTGCCGTTGAGGCTGCCCGTATCTTCGACACGGAAGCCGTCATCGGTCCTTACGAATATGGCGTGCGCCCGGGAGACCGTCGAGTCATCCAACAGAATGTCGGCCTTCGGATCGCGGCCTACGCTGACCTGGTCCTCGTCCAACAGATAGCGCGATCCCGACACCGCTCCCCTGGTAGAGATCAGCAGGGCTGTACCCTCGGGCAATCGGGCCATGGTTTCCAAATCGTCCTTGGTCAGTGGACGGTCACCGTTGGAGGTGACTGGAATGTTCAGGGCCGGCATGCCGATGATGGTCGTCTCGCCCGCAGTGGGAATAGGTTCTGTCATAACTGCCTATTCTACAGGCTTTGCATACTGGTAGTCCTGCACGCGTCGAACCTGGTCGATTTTGACACTATCGGACTGATCCACGGACACGGATGCATGGAATTGCACCTTGATCCGCGAGCCCACTCCCCCGGCGATCTGAATGGCGTTCTGCAGACTGTCCGGATCCCCGATGGCCTTGACGACGTAGGGGCTGTGCAGCTTGGCATGATCGCACTGCAGGCCGGTGCGGGTATCCAGCAGATAGGTGCTCGTGACCACCCGGACATCATTGAAGGATATGACCTCGGCCCCGGCGTTGCGCAGCTCCTCAATCAGGTTGAACATGGTGGAGGCATCCACACGATCACTGTCCTCGGTGACCGTCACCACCACTCCCCTGCCCTGGGCCGGCAGCCGTCCGGACAGGATGCCGCTGCTCTGCTCGTTCTGCTGTGCGATGCGGGCTGCCTCCTTCTGCTTGTCGGCGGCGGACTTGATGGAGGTCAGCTGCTGGTTGAGCTGGCTCTTGCGCTCCTCCAGCTTATCGACCTGGTTGCTGGTCTCGTCCAGCACCCGCACCAGCTCTTCCTCAGACAGACTCTGGTAGGAGGACTGGTTATTGCGCACCTGGACAGCGTACCCGAAGCCCAGCAGGGCGCACATAAGGGCTACCAGGACGCTGGTGACCAGCCTGACCCTGGTGGCGTTGGAGTTGAGCGTGCGCAGAGGACGCCGACGGACCACCGGAAAGGCGCCGGTCTGCGTATCGTCGGATGGAGCCCTTACCCGCCCAGGCCGCCTTGGTGGAATGCTCTTGGGCATCTGTTCATCGCGTTTCTTCCTGAGGGTATGTCTCATATGCTCACCCCTTGAAAATGAAACGTCGAATGGCGGATACGTTGGAGAAGATGCGGATGCCCAGGACCACGATGACAGCCGTGGACAGCTGAGATCCCACGCCCAGCTGGTTGCCCAGGAAGACCAGAAGGGTGGCCGTGATCACATTGGAGATGAAGGAGACCACGAAGACCCTGTCCGAAAAACTGCGCTCGAAGTAGGAACGGACCGCGCCCATCAATGCATCCAGGGCGGCCACCACCATAATGGGCAGGTAGGGCTGCAGGACGATGGGAATGTCGGGCTTGAGAAAGATGCCCGCCACCACGCCTAGAATCAGGCCGAGAATTGCCGACATGTCAATGACTCCTTCCGGCATAGGACAGATTGGGCAGACCGACGGCATCCAGGTTCAGCCGTCGCTGCTTGTTCACATTGACGGTGATATTCGCATTCTTCAGGTCACGCAAGCGACTTTGCAAATCGCTGCGAGACATCAGATCAGACAGGGCACCCTGGTCTCCTATGGCTTCGATCTTGTAGGGGGCCTCGATGGAGGCGGTACCCACCAGGATGGTCTGACCGGCCGTGCGCACTGATGTCTGTGTTCCTATTCTATTGCCGTTGATGGCGATGGCCTCTGCTCCTGCAGACCAGAGTTTGGTCAGAAACCACTGCAGGTCCTGGTCGGTGACCAGTTTGATCTGATCGGCATTATCCCGGGAATCCTTGGAGGCTATAGGGTTGGCCAGGGTGATGACGATGCCCTGGCCCTGCACCTTGCTGGTGCCGTTGGTCAGATCGTCGGCTGTCTGCGTGCCGTCCTGGCCTTGGCCGCCCACTTGACCCGAAAGCGTGTCGATATTGCCGTTAAGGTCCGAAATCTGTCCGTTAAGGTCGTTGGCGCGCTTGCTGACTGCTTCAACCTGGGTAATCAGCTTTTCGCGCACCTTCTGACGCGGGTCCCTGTGGAGCACTTGCACTATGCCAGTGCCGGCCAAGCCGACCAACACGCAGATGACGAAGACCAGAATCCTGTTCACCCACACGCTCACCGGTGATCTACGCTCAGCGGGCAACAGGCGGGCATCCTCGAACATGGGATCCATGGGGCGGTTGGTCAGGTCATCGATCAGCCTCAGGGACTCATCGGCCATGCGCCGCCGGATGGACTCCTGGGAGGGCTCAGAGCTCTCCTCATCCACATAGTGGCGTTCCAGGCCGGCACTGGAGTGCGAAAAAGCCGCCCGCCGATGAATGAGGGCACGGTCGGGCGGCACGGGGAAGGACTCAGGCGTCATCTGCGGTTCAGTCATCGTGGCGGTCCTGACGGTCCTGGCGAAGCAGCCCGATGCCTTGACGTGCGTAGATCAGCCCTGCCAGCCAGTAGAGCGCCACACCCCAGATGACGGCCGCGAGAGCCACCAGATGGAAGACGCGGAAGAAGGCAGAGGTGCCCACATCCGCGAAAATCAGAGCAGGTATGGCCAGCATGAGCACGGCCGTCCCGGTCTTGCCCGCGAAGTGCACCGGCAGAGGGCCGTAGTTGTGTTGGGCAAGAGCCAGAACCAGCAGTCCCATGAGCACATCCCTGGCACCGACCAGAGCCAGAAGCCACCAGGGCAGTATGGAGGCGATGCTCAGAGCCAGGACGGAACAGAGGATGAGCAGACGATCGGCCACCGGGTCAAGAATCTGACCCAGCTTGCTGACCTGGTTGAACCTGCGAGCAATGATTCCGTCCACACCATCCGAAAGGGCCGAAATCAGCATGACCACCAGGGAAATGATCAGATGCCGGTTGGCCACCAGGTAGGCAATAAGAGGTATGGACAGGATGCGAAGCAGGCTGATGACATTCGGTACGGTGAAAATTACCGACCGCGGCTCAGGGCTGTACCTGCTGCGTGAAATTCGATCAATCAGTGCCATCCGACTACATTCTAGAAGCTTGAAGGGCTGTTACAAGGATGGCGCGCGCACCAATCTCATAGAGACGGTCCATGAGATTGTTCACCTGATCCCTGGGTACCATGGCCCTGACAGCCGCCCACTGCTTGTCGTGCAGGGAGGAGACTGTCGGAGACTCGTAACCGGGCGTGATGCCTACAGCCATGGCTACACGCTCGACCGGGATGTCATAATCCATCAACACATAGCGGCGGGCTGTCAGCACACCCTCCAGCCTGCGGGACATGACCGCCAGACGCTCATCATTCGGATCCAGGTGCGGGGACCTGATGAGAATCCCCTCGGATTTCAGGATGGGATCGCCGAAGACGCGAAGCCCGGCGTTGCGCAAGGTGGTGCCGGTGGAGACCACATCAGCGATCAGATCGGCCACGCCAAGCTGGACGGAGGACTCCACCGCCCCATCCAGGTGGATCAGTTCCGCCTTGAGTCCCTTGCCGGCCAGGTAATCGCCAAGAAGCCGGTCGAAGGTGGTGGCGATCCGCTTGCCGTCCACATCCTGCAGACTCCTGATAGCGCTGACCTCGGGAGCGGCGAACCTGAAGGTTGAAGCGCCGAATCCCAGCTGGGTGACCTCTACAGCCCCGGTACCCGAGTTCAGCAGAAGATCACGCCCGGTGATGCCCAAATCAATGGTTCCCAGGCCAACATAGACCGCTATGTCGTTGGGCCTTAAGTAAAAGAGCTGGATGTCGTTGTCGACGTCATCGACCACCAGCTGCCGATCGTTGGAACGAAGACGATAGCCAGACTCTGACAGCAGCCTCCATGCGGGCTGGGACAACATGCCTTTATTGGGCACCGCGACCTTCAACACGGCCAACCTCCTAATTGCGGAAGCGAATCTACTGCGGGATGGGATTGGAAGTCACAGGTACCTGTAGACATCCTCCAGGGTGATGCCCCGATCGATCATCATGACCTGGATGTGATACAGGAGCTGGCTCATCTCCTCAGCCGTCCGCTCCTTGCCCTCATACTCAGCGGCGATCCAGGTTTCTCCGGCCTCTTCATTGATCTTCTTGCCGATGAAATGCGTGCCCTTGTCCAGCTCTTCAACAGTCAAGGATCCTTCCGGGCGCTCCTTGGCCTTGGTCGAGAGCTCCTCAAACAACCCATCGAAGGTCTTCATCTGGCTATCTCCATTCTTCCTGCAAAACCTGTCAGTCCTTGTAGCTTACCTGCGCGGCCTGCCTGATCTGGTCAATGGCCTTGGCCGGGTCGTCAGCACCGTAGACCGCTGAGCCCGCCACCAGCACATCGGCTCCAGCCCCTGCCACGATGGGAGCCGTGGTGGGGCTTACCCCGCCATCCACCTGGATGTGCGTCTTAAGGCCCCGGGCGGTGATCTGGTCACGCAGGCGGCGGGTCTTCGGCATCTGATTGTCCAGGAACTTCTGGCCGCCGAAGCCTGGCTCCACGGTCATGACCAGAATCATGTCAAACTCATCCAAAATATCGAAGATCGGTTCCACAGGCTCGGCGGGGCGCACGGCCAGGCAGGCCTTGACCCCCATGTCGTGCAACTGGCGGGCCAGACGGACCGGGGCATGGACGGCTCCGGTATGGAAGGTGACGGAGGCGACACCCAGCTTGGCGAATTCAGGAGCCCAGCGGTCGGGGTCCTCAATCATCAGATGCACGTCAACCGGCAGGTCGGTCACCTGGCAGATGCGCTCCACCACAGGCTCGCCAAGCGTCAGGTTGGGAACGAAATGGTGGTCCATCACGTCCACGTGGACCATATCGGCATTGGCAATAGCCTTGAGATCCCGCTCCAAGTTGGCGAAATCGGCGGAAAGAATGCTGGGTGCTATCTGAATGCTCATGGAGATTATTCTATGTTGTACGGAAGACGGGTGGCACCGGTTTGTGGCTCAATTGCACAGGTCCCGGCCCTTGGGTGGCCGACCACTGCCCTACTTGCTCTGGGCCTCGGATTCCTGACGGACCTCGAGCTCGGTGATGGTCCTAAGTTTTTCGGACAACAGGGAGGTCGGCTTGCCCTTGCGCGCTATGAGGACGAAGGCTGCGGCCGCCAGGAAGAAGACCGTCATGGACACCCAGACGTTGACTCTGACACCTAGGAATTCGTGGGCGAAGTCGATGCGAAGGGCCTCGATCCAGGTGCGCCCCAGGGTGTACCACATGACATAGAGGGCGAAAAGGGATCCGGCTTTGAGGACGTTCACCGCCTTGTGGCCGATCCAGACCAGGAGGGCTGCGCCGATCAGGTTCCAGATCATCTCATACAGGAATGTGGGCTGGAAGAGGGTGCCGGTCGGGCAGGTGGCCCCGTCATAACACTGTTCGCTGCTGCCGATGGCGGAACCTGCCGCGTCGATCTTCAATCCCCAGGGCAGCGTGGTGGGAGCCCCGTAGAGCTCCTGATTGAACCAGTTGCCCAGCCTCCCGATGGCTTGGGCCACCAGAAGGGCAGGAGCCACGCTGTCTGCCAGCAGGGCGGTCGGGTAATTCTTGTGACGGCACCAGGCCCAGGCTGCCAGAGCTCCCAGGAGGACCGCACCCCAGATGCCCAGCCCTCCACGCCAAATGCGCAGGATGTCTGCCGGGTTGCCGTTGGCTCCGAAGTAGCGTTCGGGGGTGGTGATGACGTGATATAGCCTTGCACCGACGATGCCGGCCGGTACCGCGCAGATGGCGATGTCCAGAATCTGGTCGGTCCTGCCACCCTCCTTCTTCCAGCGCCTGGCCGTGATCCAGGCAGCCACGATGATGGCCAGGAGCATGGTCAGCGCATAGAACCTGATGGTGACCGGCCCCAGTTGGAAGCTGGATATTCCCGGCGATGGAATGTAGGCAAGCGTCATAAAGCCCCAATCTAGCCCCTGGACCTTACAGCCCCACTCACTTCCTGGACTGGGAGATGCCCCAGCGTAGATCTGAGCAGACCTCAGCCAGTGCCTCCAGAGCCTTTCTGCGGTCCTTCCGCGGCCTGCCCTCGTCATCCAGAAGGCAGTGGACCAGAGCCGAGCCGACGATGACCCCGTCCGCGTAGGCGCCGACCTGAGAGGCCTGCTGGGCGGTCGAAACCCCGATGCCCACGCAGACATAAGGAGCACCCGCATGCCTGACCCGAGCCACCAGGTTCTGGGCTGAATTGGACATGCTGGTCCGCTCGCCGGTCACTCCCATCCGTGAGGTCGCATAGACGAAGCCCCTGGCAGCCCGGGAGGTGAGCTGCAGACGTGCATCGGTGGAGTCGGGCGAGACCAGATAGACCCGATCGAGGCCATAGCGGTCCGACTGCTCTATCCATTCCCCGGATTCGTCGACGATCAGATCCGGGGTGACCAGCCCGGACCCACCGGCCTCGGCCATGCTCTGTGCAAAATCCGCCACACCGTGATGCAGTATCAGATTCCAGTAGCTCATGACCAGAGCCCTTGCGCCGTCCGCCTGAACCTGACGCACCGCATCGAAAACACCCTCGACCTTGACGCCATTGTCGATGGCGCACTTGCTGGCCGCCTGGATGACCGGACCATCCATAACCGGGTCACTGTATGGCAGTCCGATCTCGACGATATCGACCCCGCTTCTCACCATGACCCTCATGGCCTCCAGGGATGTGGGCACATCTGGGAATCCATAGGGGAAATAACCGATAAAGGCCGGCCTGCCCTGCTGGCGGAGGGCCTGCAGCGTGGACGCCACCGGGCTGGTCGCGCGGCTGAACCCCTTGGGCTGGACAGGTTGGACGGGGGCTTTCTGCCATTGCCATTGCTGGTTGACCATCAACGGGCCTCCTCTTCTGCTTCATTGCTCTTGGCGTGCCCGGCCTGGGCTTCCAGAGCGCTGGCCTCCTGCTCGGAAAGGTAGCCGAACCATCTGCCCGCCGTGGCCACATCCTTGTCGCCCCTGCCGGAGATGTTGATCAGAATGACAGGATTCCTGATTCCCTTGCGCAAAAGGTCGGTTGCCGCCTTGCTGGCTCCGGCCAAGGCATGCGAGGACTCCAGGGCGGGGATGATGCCCTCGGTCCGGCAGAGGTCGCTGAAAGCCTGCATGGCCTCCTTGTCGGTGGCATAGTCATACTTGACCCGGCCTAGGTCGTGCAGCCAGGCATGCTCAGGTCCCACCGAGGCGTAATCCAGACCGGCGGAGATGGAGTAGGTGTCCATGGTCTGGCCCTGGTCGTCCTCCAAGAGATAGGACTTGGTCCCCTGGAAGACGCCGACCTGACCGGTGCCGGGCGACAGGCGTATGGCGTGCTCGCCCGAACCGGGCCCGTTCCCGCCGGCCTCGTAAGCATAGAGGGAGACCCGGGGATCGTCCAGGAAGGTGTTCATGATGCCGATGGCGTTGGAACCTCCGCCGACGCAGGCCACAACCCCGTCAGGATGGTCGATGCCGTATGCGGAAAGCTGGGCGGAGGCCTCTTCGCCGATGATCTTCTGAAAATCCCTGACGATGGTCGGGAAGGGGTGTGGGCCGGCCACCGTGCCCAGCAGGTAGTGGGTGGACTCCACGTTGGTCACCCAGTCGCGCAGGGCCTCATTGATGGCGTCCTTGAGAATCCTGGTACCGGTGGTCACCTCGACGACTTCGGCTCCCAGCATTCGCATCCTGGCCACGTTCAGGGCCTGTCTACGGGCGTCGACCTGCCCCATGTAGATTCGGCACTTGAAGCCCAGGAGGGCGCAGACCGTAGCCGTCGCCACGCCGTGCTGCCCGGCGCCGGTCTCCGCGATGACCCGGGTCTTGCCCATGCGCTTGACCAGGAGCCCTTGGCCGAGTGCGTTGTTGATTTTGTGGGCGCCCGTGTGGTTCAGGTCCTCCCTCTTCAGGAAGACCCTGACCTGACCGCCGACCCGGTCGCTGATCAGCTCGGCGAACCTGGGAGCCGGCGTCAGGGCCGAGGGACGCCCCACATAGACCCGGTTGAGCCTGTTCAGCTCCTCACGGAAGGCCGGATCGGCCTTGGCCTCCTTGTAGACCCGCTCCAGCTCGTCAAGGGCGCCAACCAGGGCCTCAGGAACGAAACGTCCGCCATAGGGGCCGAAATAAGGACCGTCATGGGTCGAGAGGGGCCTGGCCTCGGCGGCCTTAAAGCGGTGACCAGCCTGAACCAGCAGGCGGACCGTCCCTTCCTGGTCCTGGGAGGTGACCAGACCTTCACCTATCAGGACCGCATCGGCACCTGCCCGGGCATAGCGCTCCAACTCGACCGTCCCGAACACTCCGGACTCGGCCACCTTGACCACGTCCTTGGGCAGGTTGGAGGCCAACCGGGCATACTGGTCGACATCAACGCTCAGGTCCTTCAGATTCCGGGCATTGATGCCGATCACCCTGGCGCCGGCCGCAATGGCCCGCTCGATCTCCTGGCGATCATGCGTCTCGACCAGGGCGGTCATACCCAGGCTCCCGGCCAGGTCGAGCAGGTGCTTGAGACGGGTGTCATCCAAGGCAGCCACAATCAGCAGGATCATATCGGCCCCATTGGCCCTGGACTCCCAGACCTGATAGTCGGAAACAATGAAGTTCTTGTTGAGCACGGGAATGCCCACGGCCTGTCTGACCTGCCGCAGATCCTCCAAGGACCCCAGGAAGCGCCTGCCCTCGGTCAGGACCGATATGGCCGAAGCGCCCCCGTTGGCATACTGCCGGGCCAGGGCGGCGGGATTCTTGATGTCGGCAAGATACCCCTTGGAGGGCGAGGCGCGCTTGATTTCCGCGATTATCGGAATGCCGACGCTTTCCCTGAGCAGGCGGGCGGCGTCCAGAGGTTTGCGCTTCATACTCCTGACCTGTTGCTTGAGGCTTTCCAAGGGAATCGTCTGTACCCGGCTCCTTGCATCCTCCACGGCGCCGGCCACCAGTTCATCCAAGACGGTCATAGAGCCCTTCCCTCCAGTTTCCTGTATGTTCCCTGCCACAACCTTAGCGTCTTTCTGCACTGGATTACCCTTCCTCACTCTGCATTTGTGCCTGCGTACGGTTGCCTTGCACCGCCGGCAAGGGTCCTCCGGCTTCAAAACACGACCTGCTTCCGGTGTGGCAGGCCGCCCCCACCTGGTCCACTTCGATAAGCAGCGCATCCCCGTCGCAGTCGATGCTGACTCCCTTGACGTATTGGACATGCCCGGAGGTGTCTCCCTTGCGCCAGTATTCCTGTCTGGAGCGGGACCAGAAGGTGACTCTACCCGTGGTCAGGGTTCGTCTCAAGGCCTCCTCATCCATGTACCCGACCATGAGGACCTGACGGCTGTCATACTGCTGGACCACAGCGGCAACAAGTCCCTTGGCATCCTTCTTGAGCCTGGCCGCTATGCTCGGATCCAAACGTGCTTCCTGGTCCTTCGAAGACTGTGACATTGATCCTCATTCTCCTGATTTGTCCGACTTACCTTTGTCAGTTGATTGTTCAAGGTATGGGTATGGTTTCCCGATGGCTGCCAACACGGTCTGCAAATGCCATGCACCGTGCGGTGCCGAAATTATCTGCGTGGATTGGTTCAGGCCTGCCATCGAACCGGATACCCGGCCGCATGGAGCGCCTGCTTGACGTCCTGGATGGACACCTGGCCGAAATGGAAGACGGAAGCCGCCAGGACAGCATCGGCTCCGGCCTTGACAGCAGGAGGAAAATCGGCGGCCTTGCCTGCCCCGCCGCTGGCGATGAGCGGAAGGGATACGGCCTTGCGCACGTCGGAGATCATCTCCAGATCGAATCCCTGACGGGTGCCGTCCGCATCCATGGAGTTGAGGAGGATCTCGCCGGCCCCAAGTTCCTGGGCCTGCTTGACCCAGTCGATGGCATCGATGCCGGTTGACTGGTGGCCGCCCATGGTGGTTACCTCATATCCTGAGGTAATCCCCCTTGCATCGGATCGGCGGGCATCGACCGAGAGCACCAGCACCTGGCGGCCGAACCGCTGTGCGATGTCGCCTATGACCTGCGGATTGGCGATGGCTGCCGTGTTGATCCCGACCTTGTCTGCCCCGGATCTCAGGAGAGTGTCGACATCCTGCGGGGTGCGCACGCCTCCGCCGACGGTTAGCGGAATGAAAATCTGGTCGGCCGTGCTCTTGACCAGGTCAACCATGGTGGCTCGCCCGCTGCCCGAAGCGGTCACATCCAGAAAGGTCAGTTCGTCGGCTCCCTGTTGGTAGTAGGCGGAAGCCAGTTCGACAGGGTCACCCGCATCGCGCAGGTTCTTGAAGTGGACGCCTTTGACCACACGGCCCTGGTCGACATCAAGACAGGGAATGACACGAACCGCTACCGTCATGCGACCTGCCTTCCTGCCTGAACCGAATTGTTTGAGTCACGACACTAGCTTCTGCGGTGTCTGAAGACTGCCGCATGTCCACACTATGGCATGACCACATTGCAAACGCTGAATCAGGCCTGGAGCTTGACGGCCTTAGCTGCCAACTGTCCGCAGGCGCCGTCGATGTCCGATCCGCGGGTGTCCCTCATGGTTGCAGTGATGCCGGCCTTGTGAAGGATGTCCAGGAAGCGCTGCTCATCCTCAGGCTTGGAGGCCGTCCAACGAGACCCCTCAATCGGATTCAAAGGTATGGGATTGACGTGCGCCCAGTCGTCCCCGTAGTGGTTGAGGCGCTTGGCCAGAAGGCGGGCATGCTCGGCCTGGTCATTGATGCCGCGCATCAGGGCATACTCGATGCTGACCCGTCTGCCGCTGGCCAGGTAGTAGTCGTGAGCTGCATCCAGAACCTGGGTGGTGTTGAAGCGGCGGTTCATGGGAACCAGCTCGTCGCGCAGCTTGTCGCTGGGAGCATGGAGGGAGACGGCCAGACGAACCGGGATTCCCTCTTTGGTCAGTTTGCGGATACCGGGGACCACGCCGACCGTGGAGACGGTGATGTTCCTGGCCGAGATGCCGAATCCCTTGGGTGGCAGGGCGCTGATCTGCCTGACTGCGGAAAGCACAGCCCGGTAGTTGCCCATGGGCTCGCCCATCCCCATGAAGACAATATTGCTCAGGCGCCCGGGTCCTCCGGCGACCTGTCCGGACCTCATCATCTTGGAGGCGGCCCTGACCTGTTCCAGAATCTCACCGGTCGACATGTTCCTGGTCAGTCCCAGCTGACCGGTGGCGCAGAAGGGGCAACCCATGCCGCAGCCGACCTGGCTGGAGATGCAGAGGGTGGCCCTGGAGGGATAGCGCATAAGCACCGATTCGATCCTGGACCCGTCGAAGAGCTCCCAGAGGGTCTTGATGGTGGTACCCTGATCCGCCTTCTGAACGGTGACCGGGGTGATCAGTTCAGGGAAGAAGCGGCGTGCGGCCTCCTGACGGCTAGCTGCAGGAAAGTCCGTGAAGTCGTCCGGGTTGGTGGACAGGTGATTGAAGTAATGGTTGGCCAGCTGCGAGACACGGAATTTCGGCAGGCCCAGTTGGGCGCAGATCTCCTGACGCTCCTGCTGGTCCATGTCCGTAAAGTGGCGCGGCGGCTTGCCACGCCTAGCATGGTCGGCCGCCAGCACGTCGCGGAAAGCGCCATCCTTGCCTCCGGGGGTGATGCCGGTCTCAGGCTCGGCACCGGTCATATCGACATCCGTCATACCTCTACCTCATCCTGTATCGCCATCAATTCCAATCACAGGCCAGTGACCAAAAGAACCAGTGTGATGAACGGTGCGGACATGAGGATGGAATCCACCCTGTCCAGCACCCCGCCATGACCCTTGAGCAGATGGCCCATGTCCTTGATCCCCAGGTCGCGTTTGATCAAGGATGCGCTCAGGTCCCCTAGAGTGCCTGTGGCTCCGACCATAATGCCCATGAGCAGGGCGACCCACCAAATCCGTCCCCAATCCGCCATGGGATAGGTGGCCGCAAAGATGACCAGGGCGCCGATCAGACAGCAGAGCATGGAGCCTGCCAGTCCCTCCAACGACTTACCGGGAGAGATGCGGGGCGAGATCTTGTGCTTGCCGAAGAGCGAGCCGAAGAGAAGTCCGCCGATGTCGCTCAAGGCAGGCAGGAAAATCACCATGAAGGCATGTGCGGCAGGATGCCCGCCGAAGGTGGTGGGCAGGGTTATCAGACAGGCCAGAAGGGTGATGTAGACAACCGTGAGGAGGGTGACACCCACATTGGCCAGGCTGCTTGATCGGCTGTTCCCCTCGGCGGCACCGTAGGAGGCATCGGCCATGGTCTGCGCATCCTTGCCCGAGAGCTTGGCGTTCACTGCCTTGAGCAGACGGCCACCCAGGCGATGGTTGCGTGTGGCCGCAAGAGCCCCGACCAAGGCAGTCACCAGAACACCGGCAGTCATGGCCGCCACATGGTCCGGCGCGTAGAAGGAGGCCAACATGGTGGCCGCCGAGCAGATCCAGAGCTCGACCACCGGTATATGCAGGCCCGCCGTGGCAAAGTCCACCCTGAGCTCCCAGAGCCCCAGGGTCATGAAGATCACGATCAGGTAGATGAATGCGTCGATGCGCACCAGGATGCAGGCCAGGATGATGACCACCAGAAGCGCGCCAGTGGCCACCGCCTGCGGCATGTTGCGCCCGGTTCGCTTGTTCAGGGTTGCGACGGCATCCTGGCCTGCCTTCTCGGCGGAGCTTTCCTTAGTACTCATGAACAGTGGATCCTCCCCGAGCGGATCAGACCTCGAGGATCTCCTTCTCCTTGGCATCCAGGAGCTGATCGATCAAATCGTTCTTCTGTTTGGTGACGGTCTCCAGCTCCTTCTGCAGCCGGTTGCCCTCGTCCTCGCCAAGGTCACCATCCTTGACCTTGGCCTCCAGCTCCTCCTTGACCTTGCGCCGGATGTTGCGGACGGCCACCTTGCCCTCCTCGGCCTTGTTCTTGGCCAGCTTGACGTAGTCCCGACGGCGCTCCTCGGTCAGTTCGGGCATGGTGACCCTGATGACGTTGCCGTCACGGCTGGGGTTGACACCCAGATCCGAGTCGCGGATGGCCTTCTCGACCGCGCCTGCCTGGGATGGATCGAAGGGGGTGACGGCCAGGGTGCGAGGCTCCGGGACGCCGATGGATGCCAGCGATTTGATGGGCGTGGGAGTGCCGTAGTACTCCACCATGATGTCGTTGAGGAAGGAGGGGTTGGCACGCCCGGTCCTGATCCCCGAGAAGTTCTCCTTGGTCGCCTCGATGCTCTTGTCCATCTGCCTTCCGGCCTGGTCCACCACTGTGGTCATGATCTGCTCCTTGTTGTATGGACCATCCGCCTGTGCGCGCAAGGTCCGTCATTCTTATACTCTACGGCCATGGGGCCACGGGGCCAAGCGGCGCGAGGCGTGCCCGCAACCGGTCACAGGGTACGATCAGGACCGCCGTGGACCAGGGTGCCCAGACGTTGGCCCTCGAGCGCTCCGGTCACATTGCCTTCTCCTTCAAGTCCGAAGACACGGATGGGCATGTCGTTGTCCCGGGCCATGGACAGTGCCGCCGCGTCCATGACGGCCAGGTTGTCCACCAGGGCCCGCTGGTAGCTCAAATTGGTGAACATGCGCGCAGAAGCCTGCTTGTGTGGATCAGCCGTGTATACGCCGTCCACCCCGTTCTTGCCCATGACGACCTCGACGCAGTGGATCTCCAGGGCCCGCTGGATGGAGACGGTGTCTGTGGAGAAGTAAGGCATACCGGATCCGGCGCCGAAAATAACCACACGCCCTTTCTCCAGGTGACGGATGGCCTTAAGCGGGATATAGGGTTCTGCCACCTGGCCCATGGTGATGGCCGTCTGTACCCTGGTGGCCTGTCCAGCCTGCTCCAGGAAGTCCTGTAGGGCCAGGCAGTTCATGACCGTGCCCAGCATGCCCATGTAGTCGCCGCGCGAGCGTTCGATTCCGGCCTGGCTGAGCTCGGCTCCACGGAAGAAGTTACCACCGCCCACCACGATGGCCACCTGAACGCCGCTCTGCACCGCCTGGACGATCTCCCTGGCCACCCGCTTGACCACCTGCACGTCGATGCCGACCTCGCCTCCCCCGAAGGCCTCTCCGGAGAGCTTGAGCAGCACACGACGAGGCGATGCTGGGTTTTGTGCTGAATCGGATCCGGTCATAAAAGCCCTTTCTCCAGACAATGACAGGCGGAATACGCCGCTAACTAGGGTATCGAGGCTGGACGACAACCCCTCCTTGAGGAGGCCCAGGACAAAAGAAGGGGAGCGACCATAAAAGCCACTCCCCTACCGTCAATGCCGGTCGTCCGCCCGTCCCTCAGACAGGATCAGGCAAGACGTCGTCAAACATTGCTGGACTACTTACTACTCCTCGTCGCCCTTACCGACCTCGAGACGGGCGAAGGCCAGAGCCTTGCCGCCAGCCTGCTTGAAGAGGTCGCCAATGGTCTTGGAGGTGTCCTTGACGTACTGCTGCTCCAGCAGGACGGTCTCCTTGAAGAAGGCGTTCAGACGCCCCTCGACGATCTTGGGAATGATCTTCTCGGGCTTGCCTTCGGCCTGGGACTTCTCGGTGGCCACGCGACGCTCGGACTCCACCACGTCGGCAGGCACATCCTCGCGGCTGAGCCACTTGGGGCTCATGGCGGAGATCTGCAGGGCCACCTCATGGGCGACCTGGGCGCCGGCCTCATCAGTGGCGATCATGGCCACGATGGAGGGGGGCATCTCCACGGACTTGCGGTGGGCGTAGATCTCCACACGGGGACCTTCGACCCGGGCCACCTGGCCGACCTTGACGTGCTCATGGAAGAGCGCGCCGGCCTCCTCAACGGTCTCCTTGACGGTGCCGGACTTGGATGGAGCGGCATCGACCTGCTCGGCGTTGGAGGCATCGGCCTTGGCCACGTCGTCGATGACCTCCTGGCCGAACTCGATGAACTGAGGGGTCTTGGCCACGAAGTCGGTCTCGGAGTTGAGCTCGACGGCGTAGCCGATCTGGCCCTGTCCGCCCTCGACGACGGTGGAGGCAATCAGGCCCTCCTGGGCCTTGCGGCCCTCGCGGGCGCCTGCGGCCTGGATGCCGGTGGCGCGGATGATCTCCTTGGCGCGGGCCATGTCGCCCTCGGCCTCGGTCAGGGCCTTCTTGACGTCCATCATGCCGGCGCCGGTCTGATCACGCAGCTCCTTGATCAGTGCAGCGGTGATTTTTGCCATGAAACTCTCCTATCTAGACGCCAGATTTCAGGCGGCCTGATCGGCAGCGGGGGTCTCCTGCTGCGGTTGCGCAGGCTGCTCGGCCTGGGGAGCCTGAGCGGTCTCCTGGGCCTGCTCCTGTGGCTGTCCGTCCTTGTTCTCCAGCAGGTTCTTCTCCCACTCGGCCATGGGCTGGTCGGAGGCCTCCTCGGTCTTGGCGGCCTTGCCGGAGCGCTCCAGCAGACCGTCGGCCACGGCATCGGCCATCAGTCTGGTCAGCAGCTCGACGCCGCGGATGGCATCGTCGTTGGCGGGAATGGGGTAGGTGACGAGCTCAGGATCCGTGTTGGTGTCCACCAGGGCCACGACCGGGATGCCAAGCTTGTTGGCCTCGGAGACCGCCAGGGCCTCCTTGTTGATATCGACCACGAAAAGGGCCGAAGGGGTGCGGCTCATGTTGCGGATGCCGCCCAGCTGACGCTCCAGCTTGTCCTTCTCGCGCCGCAGGAGCAGAAGCTCCTTCTTGGTCAGCCCCGAGCCGTGCACGTCGTCGAAGTCCATCTCCTCCAGTTCCTTCAAGCGGCCGACCCGCTTGGTCACAGTCTGGAAGTTGGTCAGCATGCCGCCCAGCCAGCGCTCGGAGACGTAGGGCATGTTCACCCGGGTGGCCTGGGCCTTGATGGCCTCCTGGGCCTGCTTCTTGGTCCCCACGAAGAGCACGGTGCCGTTGTGGGCCACGGTCTGCTTGATGAAGTCATAGGCCTGGTCGATCAGACCGAGCGACTTGAAGAGGTTGATGATGTGGATGCCGTTGCGCTCCATCAGGATGTACTGCTTCATCTTGGGGTTCCAACGACGGGTCTGGTGTCCGAAGTGGACGCCGGCCTTCAGCATTTCGCTCATGGTGATCTGTGCCATGTCCGTACCTTTCATTGTCGGTTATTGCCTGGCCATGTGCACCTGCGTGCAACTCCGAGGAGCCGACCGACACAGGACGTCGCGGACATGGCGCGAATTTGCGGCGTGTGTTCGGGAATACTCTGGACGCGCCTGCCCACCCGTGACAGCGGACCTGCGCAATGACACGCCAAATAACAATCATACCCGAGGCCAATGACCTCGGGTATCGCTTTCGCTCTCTGCCTACCTGGCTGATCTCAGCTGCTGCATGGCCTTGCGACGGACATCGCTCTCCAGCCGATCCACGTAGACATGGCCGTCCAGGTGATCGCACTCGTGCTGGATCATCCGCCCCATGATGCCATGGCCTTCAAGGGTCACCGTCTTGCCGTCCAGATCGATGCCGTGGGCCCGGGCGTAATCGGCCCGCCGGGTCGGATACCAGAGGTTGGGCAGGGACAGGCATCCCTCTTCGCCATACTGCTCGCCGGAGGTCTTGTCGATGACCGGATTGATGATGTAGCCCACCTTGCCGCCGATGTTATACGAGAAGACGCGCAGGCCCACGCCGATCTGGTTGGCCGACAGGCCTGCCCTGCCCGGGTCGTCGACAGTGTCCACCAGGTCACGCACCAGACTGCGCACAGCCGGGGTGATACTGGTCACAGGATCGCAGGGGGTGCGCAAAACCGGATCGGGAACCACTCTGATTGTACGAATCGCCACTGCCTACTCCTCGTCATCCCGGCCGTCGCGGCCGTCCTTCTCGTCCTCTGGGGCTGCTTCCCCCTCCGGACGGCCATCACGCTTGCGTCCGGTCATGCTGGCCAGGGAATCGCTCATGGTGGTCCGTGCCCTGCTGACAATGTCATTCTCCTTGGAGGCGGGCTTGGCTGGCGTCCTGGGCGCATAGAGGACCTTGTCCACAAGTTCGGCGTACTGGCGGAGCACCTCGGGGCGCACCACCTTCAGGCTTGGGGTCAGGGTGCCGTCCTCCTGGCTGAAGTCCTGGTCCAGCACCAGGAACTTGCGCACCGACTCGGCCCGAGAGACGTTGCAGTTGGCCTTGTCCACATACTGCTGGATGAAGGCATGGATGGCATCGTTATGGCTGGCCTGCTCCATGCTCATGTCAGCGTCCAGACCCTGGGAGGTCAGCCAGGACTTCAGCATGCCCGCATCCAGGGTGACCAGGGCGCCCACGAAGGGCCTGCCGTCGCCCACGACCACGGCCTGGGAGACAATCGGGCAGGTGCTGATGACATCCTCCAAAGGCGCCGGGCTGACATTCTTGCCGCCGGCGGTGATGATGACGTCCTTCTTGCGGCCGGTGATGAAGACGAAGCCCTGGTCGTCGATCTGGGCCAGATCACCGGTGTGCAGCCAGCCGTCCTTATCGAGAACAGTGGAATCCAGCTCGGGCTGGTGGTAGTAGCCCATGAAGACACTGGGTCCCTTGACCAGAAGCTCGTCGTCGTCGCTCAGCCTGACCGTGATGCCCGAACCTGGGCGGCCGACCGACCCCACCTCGTTGGCATCCTCGAAGTTGACGATGCAGGGTGCCGCCGTCTCGGTCATCCCGTAGCCCTGGATGAAGGTGATCCCGTCGATCCCGTTGAAGAAGTGGGCCAGGTCGGCGTTCATGGGCGCGCCGCCACAGGCCAGGTAGCTCAGGTTGGAGCCCAGGGCGGACTCGATCGTGTTGCCGACGGTCTTGGTATAGAAAGCGTGGGCCAGGCGCGTCAGCGGCGAGTGGCCGCGCCCCTCCTGCTCGTCCTTGGACCACTTGATGAAGTGCCTGGTGGCCTTGGCGAAGACCTTGCCGGCCAGGCCTGTGCCGGCCTTCTGCGAGGCGGCGTTGTAGACCTTCTCGAAGACACGGGGCACACCCAGCAGATAGGTGGGCCGGAAGGTGCGCAGGTCGGTCAGCAGGTGCTTGGCGTTGGAGACGTACCCGACCACGCCCTGGGCGCCGATGGCCACGTACTGGATGTAACGGGCGAAGCAGTGTGCCAGGGGCAGGAAGAGCATCAGACGCGAGGGCGCTGCCAGCATATGGTAGAGCACATCCCAGCCCACGAAGACGATGTGGACGAAGTTCCGGTTGGAGAGCATGGCGCCCTTGGGCTCACCGGTTGAGCCCGAGGTGTAGACGATGGTGGCCAGATCGTCGGCCTTGACCTGGGCGATGGCCCGGTCAAGGCGTTCGTCGTCGATCCCCTGGCCGAATTCGCTGACTGCATTCAGGCCACCGGCTTCGAAGTTGAAGACATACTTGAGTTTTGGCGAGGACCCACGAACCTGCTCCAGAATCTGTGCATGCTCCGAGTCGCCGGCGAAGGCCAGGACGCAGTCCACGTCCTGGACGATCTTCTGGGCCTGGCTGGGCGAGTCGGTCTCGTAGATTGGCACCGAAACCGCTCCGATGGCGGCGCAGGCGAAGTCCGTGACCCCCCAGTCATAGCTGGTTGAGGCGTAGATGACCACGGTGCTGCCCTTTTCCACGCCCAGGGCCATCATGCCCTTGGCCACGGCGCGAACCCGTGCGGACATCTGCCCGGCCTTGACGTCATGCCAGTTTCTGGTCATGGGATCCTGCCACTGGGCAACCAGCTCCTCAGGATCGCGGGCAGTGCGTTTTGCCAGGAGTGAATAGATGGTGTCCTTGTCCGTCGTCGGGTGTTGAAGCTCGACCGTATATTCACGCAACATACCCACCATCATATGGGCGACCCCGCCAAAGCCACCGTCTAGCCCATGTCGAAGCGCACACAGACCCAGCGCGAACCGCTTCTTGCAACGATCAGATTGGTCAGCACCGTGCGCTCGCCGACCAGGAATCCGATGGTGGTTTCGTACCGGTCGCGGTCAACGCGGTAGAGTTCGACCAGTTTAGGAATCAGTGGCAGGTAGGCCAGGCCGACATGATCTGACGTGCGAACCATACCCAGATGCCGATCACGCATCAGCTGTGCCAGCATAGCCAGCCGTTCCATGCAGACACGGTTGAGCATACGGTCCAGGCTCTTCATCGGCAGGCGGCCCCGCAGTACATCGAAGACCCTGCATGCCAGCGCACACAGGTTGACGAGAATTCGCTTCAGATCCCCTGTCAGACCCTCAGGCCCAGCAGCATCCGCCGGCCGGATGAAGTTGACGGTTCGCACTGTCAGGTTGATGTCCCCGAGCCCCAACGGCACCTGGGCACAGGTAGACGGCCACCAGCCGCCGAACTCCTGTCCCGGCGAATCCTCAATTGCCTGATCCCCATCCCAGGTCGGCGCCAGATCCATATACTCCGTCATACTTCTCCCCTCGCACTTCGATGTGCTTGTTCCCCCTCTCATGCCGGCGAGGTGCACTGGGCGACCGACGCAACGACAGCGATTACGTCCAGAGTAAGAATGCGCTCAGGCAATGTAAAGGCCGGTTCAGGAATGTGGTCAACCTGAACCGGCCTTGATACGGATTGTGGATAAATAGGCTTTGAATGCCCTGTCCTGCTCAGCAGCGGGGAGCAGGAGTCACTGCCACACGGCACTTCTGGAAGTTCTTGACATCCACGTATCCGGTGGAGGCCATGGCCCGGCGCAGTGCCCCGATCAGGTTCAGGCTGCCATCGGTGCGATCGCTGGGCCCGAAGAGTATGCGCTCCAGGCTCCCCACCTGGCCGACCTGGACCCTGCGACCCCTAGGCAGCTCAGGATGATGGGCCTCGGCCCCCCAGTGCATGCCCTGACCAGGAGCCTCCGTGGCCTTGGCCAGGGGCGTGCCCAGCATGACCGCATCGGCCCCCATGGCCAAGGCCTTGACAAAGGACCCCGAGGTGCCGGTCTCCCCGTCGGCGATGACCTGAACGTAGCGTCCACCGGACTCGTCCAGGTAGTCGCGACGCGCCTCGGCCACATCCGAGATGGCAGTGGCCATAGGTGCCTGAATTCCGATTGTGGCGGAGTCAGTTGAGGATGCTCCCCCGCCGAACCCGACCAGCACCCCGGCGGCACCCGTGCGCATCAGATGCAGGGCAGCCTGGTAAGTCGCGGCACCGCCGACGATGACCGGAACGTCCAGGTCGTAGATGAACTTCTTCAAATCCAAGGGTTCATGACTGGTGGAGACATGCTCAGCCGAGACCGCCGTTCCACGGATTACGAAGAGATCCACGCCCGCGTCGACCACTGTGGTGTAGAACTCCTGGGTACGCTGAGGCGACAGGGCCCCGGCCACTGTGACTCCGGCCTTGCGAATCTCCTGCAGACGGCGGGTGATCAACTCCGCCTTGACCGGCTCCCGGTAGGCCTCCTGAATGACCCCGGTCGCCTGTTCCGGCGAGGCGTGGGCTATCCGGTCCAGCTGCGGTTGCGGATCCTCGTATCGGGTCCACAGCCCCTCCAGGTCAAGCACGCCCAATCCGCCTAACCGACCCAGGGCGATGGCCGTCTCGGGGCTGGTCACCGAGTCCATGGGCGCTGCCAAGAGGGGCAGGTCGAACTCGTAGGCATCCACCTGCCAGGCCGTGGAAACATCCTGTGGGTCCCTGGTCCTTCTTGACGGGAGTATGGAGACATCATCGAGCGTGTAGGCCACCGTGGCCTTCTTGCCGAGACCTATTTCGATTTCCTGTGTCATATCTGCCAGCCTAGCGCCTCATGATGACGCTCCGGCTTGCTACGAACGGGTTACGAGCAGGGGAATGGAGAGTAACAAACTTGGGATAGAACTGTTCGCGAGCGCAACTGCGGCACCGGGAGCAGGATCCGGCCCCCGACCCGCCCACTGTTAGGAGACCGCCATGGAGAAGATCGCCGTGAAGGGACGCATTGTCGAGCTCGACGGTGACGAGATGACCCGGGTCATCTGGAAAATGATCAAGGAACGGCTGATTCTGCCCTATCTGGATGTGGACCTGGACTATTACGACCTGGGCATCCGCAACAGGGACGCCACCGACGACAAGGTCACCGTGCAGGCGGCCCAGGCCATCCAGCGCGAGCATGTGGGCGTCAAGTGCGCCACCATTACCCCTGACGAGGCCCGGGTGAAGGAATTCGGACTCAAGCGCATGTGGAAGTCGCCCAACGGCACCATCCGCAACATTCTTGGCGGAACCATCTTCCGCGAGCCCATCGTCATCGACAACATCCCCCGGCTGGTCCCCGGCTGGTCCAAACCCATCGTGGTGGCCCGCCATGCCTTCGGCGACCAGTACCAGGCCACTGATTTCACCGTGCCTGGGCCGGGGAAGCTGAGTGTCACCTTCACCCCCGAGGACGGGAACGATCCGGTGACCAGAGAGGTGACCGTCTACCCAGGTCCGGGCGTGGCCCAGGTGCAGTTCAACCTTGACGACTCCATCCGCGACTTTGCGCGCTCCTGCTTCAACTATGCCCTGCAGAGGCACTACCCGGTCTACCTGAGCACCAAGAACACCATCCTCAAGGCCTACGACGGCCGGTTCAAGGACATTTTCGCCCAGGTCTACGAGCAGGAGTACCGGAGTCGGTTCGAACAAGAGGGACTGACCTACCAGCATCGGCTGATCGACGACATGGTGGCCTCCTCGCTCAAATGGCAGGGCGGCTATGTCTGGGCCTGCAAGAACTATGACGGCGATGTTCAATCCGATGCAATAGCCCAAGGGTTCGGGTCCCTTGGCCTCATGACCTCCATGCTGATGACGGCCGACGGGCAGACCGTAGAGGCCGAAGCCGCCCATGGGACCGTGACCAGGCATTACCGGCGCTGGCTCAAGGGAGAGACCACCTCCACCAACCCGATCGCCTCCATTTTTGCCTGGACCGGCGGACTCAAGCAACGGGCACGGCTGGATGACACGCCCAAGGTAGCCCAGTTCGCGCAAACCCTGGAGTCCGTAGTCATCGAGACCGTCCGCTCCGGCCGCATGACCAAGGATCTGGCCAGCCTTGTCGGTCCTGATCAGCCCTGGCTGGACACCGAAGGGTTCATGGATGCCCTGGACCATGCCCTCGCCGAGCGTATGGCTTCAGCTGCGACAGGGGCCACGGGACCCAAGGCGGATTAACATATCAGACGGGGCATCATCTCCTGGCCATTGCAGGAGGTTAATCTGCTCTGTTCGGTTCTGTCTGTCTGCCCCTTAGGCGCGAACCTTGTGCGCAAAAGCAAGGAGACTCCATACGCTCCTGCCCGAGAACCCATAGAATGGTTGCTCGGGACCCGGCCAGAGTCGGGCTCTGTCGGAACGAAGGAGCGAATGTGAAGAAGACCGGCTTTGCACGGCATTTGTCCGGCTTGCTGGCCCTGCTGGCATGCCTGGTCATGGTGGCATCGACTGGTGCTTGCGGTCCGGCAATGGGCAGAGGGAAACAATCCCCGAGCGCTCAGCAGAGCCCGGCGACCTCAACGGCAGCTGCCGAAGCACCAGGTCGGGTGGCCATTTTCACTCCCTCTGACGGTATCACCCTCTCCCAGCACACGCCCATCAACAAGTGGGCCGCCCTGGTTCCAGAGCTCAGGACGGCACTGACCAAGGAAAATCTTTCCGGAAAGCGCATCGATACCTATACCAGCGGGAATCTGGAGGACCAAAGCAAGGAACTGCAGGATTACGTGGTCAGCCGTCTTTCGGAGCGCAGGGCCGGGAAGGCCTCGGAGCCGACCACACTGGTGGTGGCACCCATGACCTCGCCAGACTCCATTACCCGCCAGTACGGCGACTACATCAGCAAGTCACTGGTTGCCGATGCCAAGGACAAGGCGCGCGTACGTCTGGTCTCATCTCTGCGTCTGGCCGCGGGCTCGGGTATGCATGTGGTGCTGCTGGCCAATCAGGTTCCGGGCATTCAGCCGGACTTGTTTGTACAGCTGTCCGATGCTCGGGCCATCGGTCAGATGCAGGCGGACAAGCTGGCCAGCAAGCTGGAACTGGACAAGGTCAGCAGGAACAACCCCTGCCGCATCGAGATTCTGCTGCCGAACCGCACAGCCGAGACATCCTCCTCTGATGCACCCTCTGCTGACGAGGATGCTGAATCCGGCCAGGCTGAGCAGGACCAGCAAGAGGAGCAGGATGGGCAGAGTTCTTTCCCCGCCCAGGCCTTCGCTGGAATCTGGCAGGTGCTGGGTCCTTACTTCAAGGACGGGCGGGTTGTCAGTCCATCGGGACGTTTGAATGCAGATAGCACCGAGAAGGACTGGACGGCGGTCGCCTTCGATCCGGGCAAGGATGCTTCGGCTACAGGCAAAGAGCTGGCGACCCGCCTGGCCATGAACAATGGCGCCAAGACCCACACCGAAGTGGATGGCATTCTGGCCATGAACGACTTCATCGTTTCCGGAGTGGTTTCTGAGCTCGGGGATCTGGGATACCGGGGTTCGTCAGCGGACGTCAACCCGGAGATCTCCATATCCGGTATCGTGGGATCCATGGCCGGCCGCCAGGATCTGCATCGACAGCGCGTGCCCAAACCCGCCCAAAGCCCTACACCCCAGAATTCGACGGGGTCACAAGAGGATTCTTCGCAGACTACGGGCAAAACCCAGGAATCAACGCCCTCGGACGACCACACTGCCTGGCCCATCATCAGCGGATACGGCGCCTACGTTGACAACATTCCTCAAATAGTGGACGGACAGCAGTGGATGACCGGACTGGAGGACAGGCTGGGGCTTGCGGCTGATATTGCCAAGGTCTGCGTCGGCCTCAACAGCCAGGGCAAGGCGCCAGCGATGGAGACGATCCAGACCGTCAACCAGGACGGCAAACAGGTGCGTCGCCTGTCAAGACCCTTGGTCGCGGTTTCGGCCTCCAACCTCAAGGCGGCGCTGATCGATACAGGCTACATCAAGCCAGCCGACGCAGGTCTTTGAGCATAAATCTCCTGCTCAATCCTGTCCTCATACCGCTTGAGAACCTCCTGACGGCGGGGCTTGTATGATGCGGTCAGCAATCCGTTTTCACGAGTAAAGTCCTGGTCCAGAATCAGATAGCGACGGATGCCCTCGGCCCGGGATACCTGAGCGTTGGCCGCGTCCACGGCACGATCGACCTCGGTGCGGATAATGGGGTTTTCCCCGGCCGCAGCGGCATCTTTCAAGGGCTCAGCACCCTGGTCCCGCAGCCAGCGGTCGACCTCATCGGGATTGAGGGTTATCAGGGCCGAGATGAATGGTCTGCGGTCCCCGATGACCATGCAGTGGCTGATGATGGGCGAGCGTTCAACAGCCGTCTCCAACAGCGCCGGCGAGATGTTCTTGCCTCCTGCAGTGATGATGATCTCCTTGCGCCGGCCAGTCAGCCGAACGAACCCGTCCTCGTCCAGACTGCCCAGATCGCCGGTCAGCAGCCAGCCGTCGCGAATCTGCCTGGTGGTGATTTCGGGATGGTTGTGGTAGCCCATGCAGACATCCGGGCCCTTGACACAGAGCTGGCCCTCCTGGTCGATGCCCACAGTGATGCCGGGCATGGGCAGACCGATGGTGCCCAGCCGATAGCCTTCGGTTGGGTTGACTGTCACAGGACCCATGGTCTCGGTCATACCGTAGCCCTCCAGCAGGGGCAGGCCTATGCCATTGAAGAAGTCCGCAATGTCCCTGTCCAGGGGGGCGCCGCCCGAAATGGCATACTTGACCCGGCCGCCCAGGGCCTCCAAGATGGGATCATAGACGGTTCCCGTGTACATGAGGTGCTTGGTCTTCAGCGACATGGGGACGCGGGTGCCGTTCTGTTGATGGCGGGACCACTGCCTGGCCACTCCTGCGGCATCCAGGAAAATTCTGCCCCGGGTGCCTGTGCCTGCTCGCTGGGAGGCGGCGTTGTAGATCTTCTCGAAGATTCGGGGCACAGCCAGGATGAAAGTGGGTTTGAAGGTCTGCATGTCCTGCAGCAGATTGCGGATGGATCCGGTAAGCCCCAAGGTGAGGTCCGTAGCGATGGCGAAGAACTGCAGGCAGCGGGCGAAGGCGTGGGCCAGGGGCAGGCAGAGCAGAAGCCGTCTGCCCTCACCCAAGCATATGTCAGGGACTGCCTGAGCGCCTGACCGCACGGTGAAGACGATGTTGCCGTGGCTGAGTTCAATGCCCTTGGGCTTGCCCGTGGAACCTGAAGTGTAGACGATAGTGGCCAGGTCGGAGCCTTGCACCGAGTCGGCCCGGGCTTGGAAGTCTGCCTGGTCCACAGCCCGTCCGTAGGCGGTCATGGTGGTCAGCGCCCCCCTGGTGATCACATACAGGTCGTTCAGATAGGCGCACTGGGAACGAACCGCGTCCACCCGGGCCCTCATGTCGTCATCCTCCAGAAAGGCCATGCCCACATGGGAGTCGTTGAAGATGCGCCGGATCTGATCGGGCGAGTCCGTCTCGTAGACCGGCACTGTCACCGCTCCAATGGACAGGATGGCCATGTCCAGGGCAGTCCACTCCCATCGGGTGTGCGACACGATGGCTACCGAGTCCCCCCGGCCTATCCCCCGGGCCATAAGCCCCTTGGCCAGTCCGACTACACGATCCCGGAACTCACGGGCCGTGATGGTGTTCCACTCACGTCCGCTCCGGTATTCGATTACGGGATCGTCGCCCAGGCGCTCCACCCTGTCTTCAAGCAGAGAGAAGACGCTGACATCAGCATCTATCGGCTTCTCAAGCGGACGCGTGAATTCTTGCTGCATGTTCTGCATGACCACTCCCTGCTGAAACGGCTTTATGCATAACGATTCTAACCGCTCTGCCGGGCTGGCGATATACCCGGTCTGCAAACGCGCGAGTCCTGCAAGCAAACCTCACATTCCTACAGGGGCTTGAGACGAATGCGATGCCATCCGACCCTAGCGCCAGGATCCAGATAATGGCCTTGATCGTCTTTCAGGCCCCAGTGCAGGCACTCCTGGGCGCAGTGGTCGGAGGCTCCCTGCACCCTTCCCCAGACTGCACCGGCCTGCAGTCGGGTTCCTGTCGGCAGAGAGCTCTGTGCAGGCTCATAGGTGGAGATCAGGTTGCCGTGACGTATGGAGACCACGTCCTTACCTGCCACGGAACCCGCAAAGGCTATGACCCCGTCTGCCGGAGCACGGATGTCACTGCCTTGCTCCGCCGCCAAATCTATCCCGCGATGACCGCGCAGCCATGGACGATCCGGGGGATCGAAGGGACGCATAACCAGCGGGGCGGCCTTGTCACCAGGCAGAGGTTCAAGGGGCCACAGCCAGCCCCGGCGGCAGGCTACAGTCGACGAGGCAACTCGACCCCTCTGCGCCGGAGCTGCAGCCGAAGGCAGGGTCGGCGCAGGCTGAGCCGTGACGGTTGCCGTCGGCCCCGCAGCCGACAGGACCAGTGCCAGCATCAACACCAGCAGGGTCCTGGGAAACCATGGGGGCCGACAGCCGGAAGGCATGATGGGCATCCGGCCGGTAACCCGCCTGATGCCCTTGTTCTTATGGTCACGCGCACAGGCCATAGTCGCACCTTCATTCCGTCATCGTGGATGCCCGATTGGGCGCCCACCATCATGATGGATTGGATGCCGCAGCCACGTGAACCGGAAGGAGGCATGTGGTCGAATATGTAGTCGTCCACATCAACACAGACCGCAAGAGAACCATAATCGAGCATCCTCGAAAGGTTCCCGGCCTAGATGCTTTTAGCGGCCTTTTAAGCCAGATGAATGACCGTCCAGGAGATGGGAGGCAGTTGAAGGTTCAAGGCGTCCTCATCCATCCTGAAGTCCTTCCGGGCATGCATGACGACTCGCTCCTGGTCTTCAAGCGTGTTGTGTGCAGAGGGGTCCTCCTCGTGCAGGGTGCTGACTGTGGCATGCCGATTTCGATCCTGTTCAGGCAGGGCGATGCTGAAATCAACAGAACGGTCAAGACTGCGGTTGACGGCGAAAACGCTGAGGGAGCCATCGGCACCTCTGACGGCCACTGAATCAGTCATGGGCACCTGGCCATAGCGGGATGTCTCATAGGTGTCGCCGCTCTGCAGACTCTTGAGCACGCTGCCACCTCGTGCATAACGGGCGGTCAGGGCGAAGGGGTAGAAAATGGTCTGCCTCCAGGCCGGGCCGCCGGGCTTGGTCATGATGGGGGCGATGACATTGACCAGCTGGGCCAGGCTGGCCGCATGAACGACGTCGGCATGCCTAAGCAGGGTGATCAGCAGGTCGCCCACCACCACAGCATCTGCCGCCGAATAGACATCCTCCAAGAGCGGCGCGCCTATAGGCCAATTGCCGATACCTTCGGGCGATCTGCTGGCCTCAGCATCCTGGTACCAGACATTCCACTCGTCGAAGGAGATGAAAACCTGATGATCACTGCCCAGCCGGGCACGCGAGGCTGCGATGATGGCCGCCACGTCGGTGATGAAACTGTCCATGTCCACGCCGGAAGCCAGGAAGCTGGCCATGTCCCCATCCTTGGGCGCGTAATAGGCATGGCATGAGAGAAAGTTCACATTTTCGAAGCAGCGCTCCAGCACGGTACGCTCCCAGAGGCCGAAGGTGGGCATGGTGTGCGAGGAGGAGCCGCATACAACCAGTTCCAAGTCCGGGTCGATCATGCGCATTGCCACAGCTGTCCGGTTGGCCAGATCTGCGTATTCCTCTGCACTCTTGTGGCCGATCTGCCAGTCGCCGTCCATCTCGTTGCCTAGGCACCACATCCTGATGTTGAAGGGGCGATCATGGCCGTTGGCACGACGCCGTTCCGAAAGCTCGGTGCCCGATGGCACATTGCAGTACTCAAGCAGATCCAGGGCCTCCTGCATGCCCCTGGTGCCTAGGTTGACGGCCTCCATAAGCTCATTGCCGCCCAGCTTGTCCAGCCAGTCGCTCATCTCGTGCAGGCCGAACTCGTTGCTTTCGCCGGAGTGCCAGGCCAGGTCGAGACGACGAGGACGGCTTTCGCGCGGTCCCACGCCATCCTCCCAGCGATAGCCCGAGACGAAGTTACCGCCCGGGTATCGGATGGTGGTCACGCCCAGTTCCTTGACCAGATCCATGACGTCCCTGCGAAAACCCTGCTCATCCGCTTTTGGATGGCCCGGCTCATAGATGCCCGAGTAGATTCCCCTGCCTAGGTGCTCCACAAAGGAGCCGAAGAGGCGATCGTCAATGGGCGTAGACTCCTGCTCCTCGTCCATCCTGAACTGTGCCCTGCCGCTGTGAGTTTGCTGCCCTTGCGTCACCGTCTGACTCCTTCGTTCTGACTTTATCGTCCACGTTTTTCGTCCATGTTGGAACTATGGAACATCTGAATAGTACAACGTTGTGAATTCGACGAGCCATCCGTCTGTGGTCCCATGTAATCACAAAAACGCCTGTCCTCGTGCCGAACGAAATGCTACATAATCATTCATCTCACACTAGGGATGAGAATACTCACAACATGCCGAGGCATCAGGCCTCGGGTCAGGAGACCTCACATTAATTCAGTCGGCTGAGGATTCCGATACTTATATTTTCAACAACCAGGAGTATTTGAGAGAAGGGAAAGGGCTATTTACATGACAGATTTTACAATATAAAGACCTCTGACAGATAAAGAAAACCGCCGGATCACCGGCGGTTGAGAGCTCCCGCAGCTGGGCTTGAACCAGCGACATTTCGATTAACAGTCGAACGCTCTGCCAACTGAGCTATGCGGGAATGTCCCGTTCAACTCTCGCTGAACACAATTACCATACTATAGTCCGGACTTTCATATCCGACAACTTGGCGTGTCGATTACATGAGGATCCTGTCCATGGGCATGGCCGAGTCAATGGAGAAGTCAGGAGCAGAGGGAGACAGGCCAGCCTGGACCAGATTGACGCCCAGCATGGCCACCATGGCACCATTGTCCGTGCACAGGTTGATCTTCGGAATACGGACCTTGACGCCCTCCTGGTCGCCGAACTCCTGAAGCTTGACGCGCAGCTGCGAGTTTGCAGAGAAACCACCTCCGACAATCAGGGTATCCGTGTCGAACCTATGACAGGCGGCCATGGCCTTGCGGGAGAGGACGGTGGCCACGGAATCCGCCAGGGAGGCGCAAATATCATCCACAGGAATGTCAAGCCCGGCCTGCTGTCTGCGTTCGACCCATCGAGCCACGGCGGTCTTGACTCCGGAGAAGCTGAAGTCATAGGGATGCTCGGCCCCGGCCCGGCCCTTGGTCAGCCCTTGGGGCACAGCGATGGCGTGAGGGTCGCCCAGACGGGCGTGGCGATCGATGTGGGGGCCGCCGGGATAGGGGAAGCCGAGCAGGCGTGCAATCTTGTCGAAACACTCCCCCGCCGCGTCGTCCAGGGTGGTACCCACCACCTGAACCGATCGCGCCAGGTCATCAACCTGCAGCAGCGAGGTGTGGCCGCCGGAAACGATCAGGGCCAGGGCATTCTGAGGGAAGGGACCGAATTGGAGCTGGGTGACCGCTATGTGGCCGATGACATGGTTGATGCCATACAGAGGCTTTTTCGCCGCCCAGGCCAGCGCCTTGGCACCGGAAACACCTACGGCCAGGCATCCGGCCAGTCCTGGTCCGGCCGAGACCGCTATGGCATCGACCTGTGACAGGTCCATGTCCGCATCTTTCAGGGCCTTTGAGACGACCGGCACAAAGGACTCAGCGTGTGCCCGCGAGGCGATCTCGGGTATGACACCGCCATAGCGGGCGTGCTCGTTCATGGAGGATGCCACCACGTTGGACAGCAGCCGGTTGCCCTGAACCAGGGCGGCCGCAGTCTCATCGCAGGTGGATTCGATGCCAAGCACCAGAGGCTCACTCATGGTCAATGATCCTTTCCTGTCCTTCTGAAAGCCTGTTGCCGACAGAGCCCACCGGACCCGGCCCGACCGAGCTTAAAGGTCTGGTCATAGCCCAGGCATCCACGCCTTCAGGCTGATAGTAGCCCTTGGATAGACCCGTCTTCGAGAAGCCAAAATCCTTGTAGAGATTGATGGCCGCGGGATTATCTACGCGCACCTTCAGGTTCATGCGCTGCAGACCCTCGCGATCTGCTCCTGCGATCAGCCTGGACAGCAGGGATCCCGCAATGCCTCGATTCCTGGCTTCCGGCAGCACCCCTATAGTCATCAGCTCGGCATCCCTTTCACCCGACCAATAACCTCCGTAGCCCAGGATGGCACCCCGGCCATCCCACACCAGGTAGGTGCGCGAGGGCGCAGACAACTCAAACCGCAGCTCATGCCGGCTCCAGGCCTGGTCGCCGAAAACGCACGCCTCCAGATCGACAAGCTGGTCCAGGTCCCCCAAAGCCGCCCTGCGAATCATGACTGGACTGCCACGTGCTTAAGCGGATTGGGTACGGAGACATCCGGCCTGCGAAGGTAAAGCGGCTCCACCGAATCAATCAGCCCCTGTTGGGCACGTCGGCATGCACAAGCAGCCATCAGACCCGTTCCTTGTGCCCTATCCTCCAGGAAGGACCCTTCGTCCAGCACAACCCGTATATCAGAATCCTTATCCAAATGTTCCCACTGGTCAGCGTAGCGACCGGCTCCGTGGCCGCTGATGACCAGAGTGACAGGACCCTGGTGCACAGACTCACGCTCTTCTACAACGGCCGTGATTCTCTCACAGATAGCGGCTGGATAGTCGATGCTCATTTCGGTCAGCGGCCGGGCCGGGGCTTCCACGTCTCCAAAGTCGTCAAAGAGCCGATAGTAGAGCTGCCGACGCCGAGCATCATTGACTGCCAGGACCAGGAGCCGGGAATGGTCTTGGTCCTGCTGGTTGAACCGGCTGTAAGCATAGCGGGCCTGCGGCTCCAGGACGTCCTGTCCCAGCAGGCGAGCACCCGTGGCAAATGCCAGAGCTTTGGCAGTGACGATGCCTGCCCGCAGACCAGTGAAGGGTGCAGGACCCAGTCCCACCACGATGGTCCTCAAATCGTCTGCAGACAGCCCAGACTGGTCCATGACCTTGGCGATATTGACCTGGAGGCGTTCCACATGCGAGCGCGAGTCAGTCTCGATGCAAGGCTCACTCCCGGGCAGCCCCACAGTCGAGCCATATGAGGTATCGATCACCAAAAGGGGCGTATCGCTCCCGCTCATGCCGTCATCGCCTTTCTCAGCTGCTCCAGTCTGGTGGCCCATGAAGGACCCACTCCACGCAGACGTACCATACGCTGACCCTGGGAGCTGGGTGGCGCGTCAGGATCTTCCCGGGCATCCACGGGTCGGTCGATGATCACCTCCAGACGTTGATCGGCCAGCGCCGAGGCCATCTGCTCACCCCATTCCATCAGGATGATCGTGCTTTGGCCCGGATCCTCCAGCTCTTCGTCCAGACCAAGGGACTCCAGCTCATCCAGGAGCCGATCCACGGCATCCTCGCCTGGCAGATAGTCCTGTCCGCCCAGCCGGTATGCATCAACGTGAATCAGGGTGACCGGCGAGCCGTCGGATAGATGGCCATGCAACTCTCTTGCGATGGTGAACGTGGGCGAGACTACAGGGCCGTCCACTCCAAGTCCGTTGCCCAGTCCCTGGGCCAGCGTGGTCTTGCCCGCCCCCAGAGGCCCGGACAGGAGGACCACATCCCCGCCTTGCAGACACGAGGCCAGGTTTCTGCCCAGACGCTGCATGTCCTCACCTGTAGGAACGGCCAGCTCGAATCCATCCTGATGTCCGGCGCTGTCCTGCAGGCTCATGCCAATGTCCTTCCCTTGGCGGCAATCAACTCCACTGCCCGCTCCAGAGCATAGCGGGCGTCGCCGCTGCTGGTCTTGCTTATCTCATCAGCCTGGGCCAAGGCCTCAATGCAGGCCGCCAGACCGGAGGAGGTCCATCCATGCAGCTGTCGTTTTGCCTCCCGCAACTGCCAGTAGGCGGCTTTGGCCTCGGCTGTCGTGATGGACCCTGACTCGATGGCCGCCTCCTTGCCCAGCGTCCGCAACTTCAGAGCCAGTACTCCGATAAGTGATACCGGTTCGTTACCCTGTTCCAAAGCTGAACGCAGGGCGACGACGGCTTGGGCCGGTCGGCCAGCAAGGGCCCTGTCCGCCACGGCGAACCCCGATACAGCCGGGTTATCGGTCAAATAGCGATTGACGATCTCCAAGGTCATAGGATCCTGGTCAAAATCGAAACAGAGCTGAGAGCACATGGCAGCCAGTTCAGGAGTACGCTCGCCCAGGACATCCACCAGACGCTGAGCCGCCCGTGGCTGAATTCGGCGCTGATGAGCCTTGAATTGTCCATAGACGAAGTCGACCTTGTCATCGAACTTCTTCAGATCCGGCATACGCTCTATGACTGCTCCGGCCCGTTCCATCTGGTCCAAAAGCCTGCGGCCCCTGTTGCCCCCGTCATGGTGTGCGATGACGATGCTGGATTCGGAACCTGCCGGCTCGCGGCAGAAATCCACCAAGGCCTGAGTCAAGGCCTCGTCGGCCGCCTGCAGATCATCCAGAAGGATCACGGCCGTCTGACTGAGCAGGGAAGGTCCGACCGCCTCCTGAAAGGCGTAAGCGTCGCAGTCTGCCGCGTCCATCTCTATGTATTCACTGTCCGGATGGGCGGCACATGCCTGTGCGCACAGCTCCTTGACACGCTGCCCGTTGAGGAAGGGATCGCCGCCGACCACCAGATGGACGGAAGGGTTCTCCTGCTGAGCTTTGGTCATGACTCAAATCTCCCTTCATCACTGGACATTAACCTCGGTCGTTTTTGAAGGCCAACTGTGCTAGAAGACCATAGGTTTGCTGCAACCAGCCCTTGATTGACACCCAGGCCGATGGACGAAAGGGAACCCCCGAGATCACGTCTGTCACAGATGACCATGAACAGTCCCGCCTCCGGGCACGGATGAGTCGAATCAGCCTGTGATCAATTACGGCCATCAGACCCAGAACAAGCAGGCAGGCACTGCCGACTGGCCCCGATGGCCAGGCCGCCGGAGCAACAGCCTCGCCCAGCCATGTGGCGGCAAAAGCCATGACTCCGGTACCCAGGGAGGTCAGTCGTGCCAGCAAGAGCCCTACTGGAGGCCAGAGCCAGGAGGTGAGCAGAGCCAGCAGGCCGGTCACCGTGGCAGCGTCGACCACAGGAGTGACCAGAAGGTTGGCCATTGGAGCCAGCAGAGGCAGTCCGGGACTCATGAGCACCTGCACAGGCAGCGTCCCGGCCTGGGCACACAGGGTCGTGGCCAATGGACGCGCCAGAAATGCCGGAAGATGGTCTTCAAGAAGGTTCGTCAACCGCCGGTTGCCCAGACCTATGCCCAGCACGGCACCGCAGGAGAGCGCAAAACCGTAGCTTGCGGCCATGGAAGGCCGCAGAATCAGGACCAGCAGCACGCACCAGGACAGGGTATTCAATGACTGTGCAGGCCGGCAGGCGGCCAGAGCCAGTGTTGAAAGAAACCCCATGGCCTGAGCTCGCAAGACTGAATCCCCGGGGACCATCAGCATTCCCAAACCCAGATAGGCTACAGACAAAACCAAGGCCATCAGCAGGGGCGGCGAGCGCAGGGCCCGCATGATCGAAACCAGCAGCAAGGCCAGGATCATGAAGTGCCCGCCGGAGACAGCCATCAGATGAAGGATGCCTGATGCCCGGAAATCCTGGGTCAGACGGGCGGCATAGGCGGGCTCCACTGCCGCTCTGCCCAAGGACCCGTCCGAACCCGGCAGGGCCTGGTTGCCCAGGATGCCCATGGTCAACCCCGGGACCAGGATCCGCCCCTGGTCGTCCAGCCTGCTGGTCTGTTCAAGAAAAGCCCCTTGCATGCGAGCGATCAATTGTCTACTGGGGCCTGGCGGCCTGACTTCTTTTATTCCGCCTTCCACGGCCAGCCAAGGCATAGGACGTCCGTAAGCGGAGGGTTCCAAGAGGCCTTGCGCACGATACTGTCCACCCTGTTGCAACAGGCATGACCGACTACGGGCGAAGAGGACAATCCGTTCATCGGAGGGCATGCGCACCCCAGCCACAGTCACCCATTGCAGCCTTAATTCCGCCTGACAGTCCCAACCTCGTCGAGAGGATGCGCTCATAGGGCCCACAGCCCGGCCGCGCACCTCGACAAGCGCCTTCCCCTGACGGATCTGACGGGCCGCCGGCCCACCGCACACTGACTCATGACCAACTGCAGCGGCAACTGCCACAGCCAAAGCCACCGCAGCCAGGACGGCCAGCATTGGTAGCCTCCGAGGACCAGACCAGGTGGACACCAATGACTGCAAGGCGGAAACAAGCACGGAAGAGGGGCGGAATGAGGAAGACCTGCAATCGGAACAGCGCCTGAACACAGCATGCGAGCGTTGGCCTGAGAACCGGTGCAACCACCGAAACCGGATACCACGATGGTTTTCGTTCCAAGGACTTTCGCCCTGGTCATCTCTATTCCTACGAGGCACACAAACCTGGTACAGTTGGTGCCGTCTGCGTGAGCGATGGGGCCGGCGAAATATCTGACTCCTGCAATCGGTGTCCTCTGTGGCGACCAAGCAGACGAGCCTGATGGCAAGCAGGACCATTGCGAGGAATAAGGAAAGTGCCAGGACAAGCGGTGTCATCCAGACCGTCATGCCCATACTTCCACCGGCAGTACTAGCTCCGGCCATGTCGCCTCTGGACTCCCCCAACGACTTGGTCAAATCACCGCCCCTGCCCAGGTCCAGCAGCCAAGGGACTAGTAGTGCAACCGCCCAGGCCAGACAGGCAGCGGGGAGCATCCGAAGATTGCGGCTGCCGTTCTCCCGATCAGTTGCATCATGGACTCTTGAATGACCGGCCATTATTGCGCCACCAGATATGGGCGTAATCGGGCCAGGGTCTTGGCACCGATGCCGGGGACATCCAGGAGCTGGTCGACTGACGAGTAGCGACCGCCGATGGCGCGCCGATGTTCCAATATTTTTGCAGCTTTGACAGGACCAATCCCCTTGACGTTTTCCAGATCCTGCTGGCTGGCGCTATTGAGATTCACACGTCCCGCCTGATCGGCCGAACCTGAGGAGGCACTGGAGGCCGGAGCGGCAGCGGCACCGTCGGCCTTTTCCGTATGTTGGGCGGAACCTAAGGCCGGATTGGCCTGCTCGCTACCCGTTTCACTCGGAGTGCTCCGGCCATGTTCGTTACCCGAGACTTGCTTGTCTCGGTGTGCAGCGCTGTTCACATTACCGTTCGCTGGAGCCGATGAGCCGGTCCCGGATCCGTCAACAGTCACTCCTGCAGCCAGGGCCCGTCCCTGTTGGGCCAGCAGGGTGAGGCTTAGGGCAAGGGCCGCCACCAGAATGAGGATGGCTGTCAAGGCCTGCAACGGCGTAAATGACCAGACAGGCCGATTCCGTCGAACCTTGGACTCGGCCATGCCAAAGGCTGGCCCCTCCGAACGGACCGATTGATTCAGGGCCAGCGCCTGAAGGGGCGGCGCCGGCGGCTGGGTGCTGTTGATGCTCATGGACCCAGCCTGACATGAAAAAGCCCCCCGGTATGAAGTCGAGGGGCTATGTGGTCAAAGGTCGTCGCCTGTCCACAGCCTGGCCTGGCTGCGGACAGTGCAATATGTCAGGCTGGCACGACCGACACGATCTTGGGGGCCTTGACGATGACCTTCCGAGGCTCCTTGCCGCCCAGCCGCTCCTGGACGGCGGGCAGTGCCAGGGCCATGGCCTTGAGCTGGTCGGGCGCGATATCGGGACTGACCTGCAGCTTGCCGCGGACCTTGCCCTTGACCTGGACCACGGCGGTGACCGTGTCCTCGCCAAGATAGCGGTCATCCCAGGTCGGCCACTGGGCATGTGCCAGGGACTCATTGTGACCCAGACGGCTCCAAAGCTCCTCGCAGATGTGGGGAGCGATGGGCGAGAGCATGAGCACCAGCGGCTCGATGGCCGCCCTGGGCGTCGGATTCAGCCCGGTCAGATGGTTGTTGAGCACGATCATCCTGGCGATGGCCGTGTTGGGCCGCATGGCCTCCATCTCGGCAGTCACGTCGTGGATGGTGGTGTTGAGCAGCTTCAGGGTTTTCTGGTCGGGTTCACCCTCGTCCAGGACCACCTCGCCGGTCTGCTCGTCCACAACATTGCGCCAGAGCCGCTGCAGGAAGCGCATGCCACCCACCACGTTGCGTGTGTTCCAGGGCCTGGATTCGTCCAGGGGACCCATGCTCATCTCGTAGAGGCGGAAGGTGTCGGCCCCGTAGGTGCGGTACATGTCGTCGGGGGTGATGATGTTCTTGAGGCTCTTGCCCATCTTGCCGAACTCGCGGTTGACCGGTTGACCCTGCCAGGTGTAGCTGACCTTGCCGCCCTCCTCATGCTCCTCCACCTCGGCGGCGGGCACGTACTGGCCGCGCTGGTCCGTGTAGGCGTAGGCCTGGATCATCCCCTGGTTGAAGAGCTTGTGGAAGGGCTCCTTGGACGAGACGTAACCCAGATCATAGAGGACCTTGTGCCAGAAGCGGGCATAGAGCAGGTGCAGCACCGCGTGCTCCACGCCGCCCACGTAGAGGTCGACACCGCCTGACTCCCCGGCCGTGGCATTGTGCTTGGGTCCAAGCCAGTAGTCGTATTCCTCCGGATCAACCATGTGCCGGTCATCCTTGGGATCGATGTAGCGCATGTAGTACCAGCAGGAGCCGGCCCAGTTGGGCATGGTGTTGGTGTCCCTGTGGTAGACCTTGGGCCCGTCACCCAGGTCCAGGGTCACGTTCACCCAGTCCTGGTTGCGGCTCAGCGGTGCCTCCGGGCTGGATTGGGCATCCTCGGGGTCGAAGGTCTTGGGCGAATAGTCGGGCACGTCCGGCAGGGCCACCGGCAGCTGATCGTCGGGCAGCAGATGGGGCAGGCCCTGGTCGTCATAGACCACCGGGAAAGGCTCGCCCCAGTAGCGCTGACGTGAAAAGAGCCAGTCGCGCAGCCGGTAGGAAACCGTCCCATGGCCCACCCCGGCAGACTCCAGCCAGGCAGTGACCTTCTCGATGGCCTGGTCAACCCGCAGGCCGTCCAGGCTGAGCTGGTCGCCAGCGGCCTGGGTGGCCCGGACCGAAGAGTTGACCACAATGCCGTCGTGGGAGACGAAAGGCGCCTTGCCCCGGTAGTCGTCCAGGGTCTGGCCGGAATCAGCCAGTGGGCTGACCGTGTAGACGACGGGCAGGCCGTACTTGACGGCGAAGTCGTAATCGCGCTGATCGCCACCGGGCACAGCCATGATGGCTCCGGTGCCGTAGTCCATCAGCACGTAGTCGGCAGTGAAGATGGGCAGCTTGGCCCCGGTGATGGGGTTGACCGCATACAGCCCGGTAAACAGGCCGGTCTTGACTCCGCCCTCGTCCACACGATCCTTGGCGGTCTTGGCTTCGGCGGCCCTCCGATAGGCCTGTACACCCTCCGTGGGATTGGCATAGCCGCCCTTCCACTGCTCGGGCACGTCCTCGGGCCACTCTTCGGGCAGGTGCTGGAGCAGGTCATGCTCGGGAGAGACCACGGCGAAGGTGGCGCCGAAAAGCGTGTCGGGACGGGTGGTGTAGACCTCCATGGTCTGATCGCCGTCAGGGCTGGGCACGGCGAAGTCCACCGAAGCCCCGTGCGACTCCCCGATCCAGTTGCGCTGCATGAGCTTGACCTTTTCGGGCCAGTCCAGAATGTCCAGATCCTCCAGAAGCCGGTGGCCGTAGGCGGTGATGCGCATGGACCACTGCTTGAGCTCGCGCTGGTAGACCGGGTAGTTGCCCCGCTCGGAGCGTCCTTCGGCGGTCACCTCCTCGTTGGCCAGGACCGTGCCCAGCCCGGGGCACCAGTTGACCGGCGAGCGCGAGATGTAGGCCAGGCGGAAGTCGTTGAGCACCTCGGAGCGCTCAGCCTCGTCCAGCTCCTCCCAAGAAGCGCCGGGATGGCCTGGAATGGGCCTGCTTCCGGACTTGAAGGCCTCGACCAGTTCGCTGATGGGCCTGGCCGAGCCCATCCCCCCGTCGGCACGGCGGTAGTCGGGGTCGTACCAGGACTCGTAGATGCGCGAGAAGATCCACTGGGTCCAGCGCACATAGTCGGTATCGATGGTGGCGAAGGAGCGGCGATCGTCGAAGCTGAGTCCCAGCCGATGCAGCTGCCAGCGCATGTTGGCGATGTTCTGCTCGGTGGTGACTCTGGGATGCTGGCCGGTCTGGACGGCGTACTGCTCGGCGGGCAGACCGAAGGCATCGTAGCCCATGGCGTGCAGGACGTTCTCCCCCTTCATCCGGTGGTAGCGGCTGACCACGTCTGTGGCGATGTAGCCCAGGGGGTGGCCCACATGCAGGCCCTTACCCGAAGGATAGGGGAACATGTCGATGACAAAGTAGGGACTGCGGCCTCCAGCGTGATCTCCGTGGGCATCCGTCAGGTCACCCTTGGTGTTGGCGGCCCAGAAGGTGCCCTCCTTGTCCCAGCGCTGCTGCCAGTGCTCCTCGATGGTCTGAGCCATGGCGGCATCGTAGCGGAATTGAGGCTGATTGGATTCCTGGGTCTGCTGATGATCCCTGTCTTCGTTCGCGTTCATATGGTGAATTATCGCCATTCACATGGACACGGCCAGGCTGATGTCCAGCATCCGTCATCCTGGCGGAATCCGTGCTCAGTGATCGCCAGGCTGCAGGGTGCGGGCGGCGCCATCCACGGAGAAACCAATCGACTTGGATGCCCGGCTCAGGGCAGCCTTGAATGATCCGTCCCGCATCATCCTCTTCAGGGCCTGGTCGATGACGTCCACCAGCTCAGGATCCCCGTGGGGCACGCCAATGCCGTACCGTTCATGGGAGAAGGGCTTGCCGACCAGGCGCAACTGGCCGCCACCACGAACATGAGCCAGGCCAGCCAGGGCGAAGTCATCACCACTGGCAGCATCCGCATCCCCGCTGAGCAGGGCCGTGATGCACTCGGGGAACTCATCCCGCTCCTGGACCTGGGCATCCGGGGCCAGCGAGCGCACCAGTGCCCCGGAGGTGGATCCCGCTGCCACACAGACCCGCTTTTGGGCCAGATCCTCCACTCCAGCGATGTCGTTCTGGGTGCGGCGAACCAGCAAATCCTGCCCGGCAGCCAGATAGGGCCCGGCGAAATCCACCAGCTTCTGCCGTTCCTGGGTGATGGAGTAGCCGGCCACAACCATGTCCACCTGGCCCTGTTCGAGCATGCGCTCGCGGTTCGCAGGCTTCACCTGGCGGAAAACGATCTGCGACTCGGCGTATCCAAGCTCGTGGACCACATACTGGGCCACGTCCACATCCAGTCCCCGGTACTGGCCGGACTGGGCGAATCCAAGTCCAGGCTGGTCGAAGGAGATGCCCACGCTGATCTTGGGACCGATGGAACCCGCACGGTAGGAATCCTCCTGCGATCCGCACCCGCTCAGGGGCACCGCCAGAACCAGTGCCAGCAGAGCCGCCGCAATCCTGCGTGCAAACATGATCGATCCCTACTTGAACATTTTCGAACGTGTCAGGAACCAGGTTACCAAGGCGGTCACCAGGCCCGAAAGAATCACCACGACCGCAAAACCCCAAGGCTTGTCAGTGAAGGGCATGCCGAACATACCCTGGTTGAAGTTCATGCCATACATGGAGAAGATCAGCGTAGGCACCGACAGGCTGATGGAGATGATGGTGAAGATCCTCATGACGTTGTTGACGTTGTTGGAGACGATGGAGGCGAAGGCATCGGTCATGTTCGAAAGCACGCTTGAGTAGATGTTGGCCATCTCGATGGCCTGCTTGTTCTCCGTGATCACGTCGCCCAGAAGGTCCTCATCATCCGGGTAGCGCTTGATCCGCTCCAGGCCGGTCAGCTTCTCAAGGACGATCTCGTTGGACTTGAGACTGGTGGCGAAATAGACCAAGGTCTTGTTGAGCTCCAACAGCATGAGGATCTCTCGGTTCTGCATGGAGTGGCGCAACTTGAGCTCCAGCCGGTCCGACTCGCGGTCGATGATGCGCAGGTATCGCAGGTAGAGGGTGGCGTTGCGGTAGAGGATCTGCAGGATGAAGCGGGACTTCATGAAGGTGTTGAAACCCCGGATGGTGCCCTCCATGAAGGGGTGGAGCAGGACGGTGTCCTGCATGCAGACGGTGACGATCAGATCCTCGGTGACGATGATGGACAGAGGGATGGTCTCGTAGTAGTCCCGGCCGTCGCGCTCCTCGGCCCGGGGAATGTCGACGATGACCATGGTGTACTCGTCCTCCACGTCCACGCGGGAACGCTCCTCATCGTCCAGGGGGGCACGCAGGTCAGCCAGGTCTATGCCCGTGGTCTGCGAGACGTTGGCCAGCTCGACATCGGTGGGCGCCGATAAGCATATCCATGAGCCCTTGGAAGCCTTGCCGATCTGCTCGATCTGCCCGTTCATGGTGCTGAATACTCTCATCATCGCCATCACCGCCTCTCATGCTCGGACCTGGCCGACGTGTCTGGCCGAACCGATAGTAGCAGATAACCAGTTGTCGCCGTGCTCAATTTCGCAGGGTAGTCCCGGGTCACCCCCTCCATGGGCGCAGGACGGCGGGTTGGATTTTGGAGGCATCGAATCGGAAATGGCCGGTGATGGGACGATGGCCCGGTGACCCCAGGTAGTCGTTCTCCCTGGCGCGCTGACCCATGTTGTGCAGAAGCAGGGGGATGCCCTGGCTGTCCCTTTTATCCGAGGCCATGCCGATGTGCCAGGAGGTGTCGAAGATGACAATGTCGCCCTGTTGCCACTGGTCGGTGGCCACGGTGTCGTTGGTCAGACGCTGGGCATGCCGGGATAGGAATACGCCGAGGACGTTGGTGCGTCTGAAGTCGATGTTCGGATCCGGGCTGTTGATCACTCCGGCGTAGGCTCCAGGAGACGAGGCGATATCGGCATCGACCATGGCTTTCAAGTCGTAGCCGGCCTGCCGGAAGGCCCTCCAGATCTCGTCGGTGCAGGCGCCGCGGTCATCGGGAGGATAGCCGCCCTGGTAGTAGCCACTGTCATAATGAGGATGGCGGCGGGCCTCCTGATGGGCTCCACGCACCATGGCCGTGTAGTCATCCACGCCGTCATGGTTGTAGTCCACAGGCGAGGTCAGAGGCGGATGGGCCGCGGTCTGCTCTGGAGAATACCCGGGCGGGCCGTGAGAAGCGGTCCTGGGGCCGTTTGCGGAGGAGTTTTGATTGTCTGAATGGCGAGCAGGCCCGATGCCCACCAGCCTGCCAGCCAGGGCCAAGGAGCCCGCCACAATCAATGCGAGCGCCAGCAGGACAGCCGCCCACCGCAGAACCATTGTCCGCCGATGACGGCGGCCGCTGCGGTTTCGCTCTGTAGGCACAGTGGTCACCTCATCCGGTTGCGCAGGGGCCTGCCATCAATGAATCGATGAAGGTTATCCAGGCAGATTTCCCGAACCTTGTCCATGTTGGAGGGCAGGTAGGCTCCCCCGGCTACATGCGGAGTGAGCAGGCAGCGTGGTTGCCTCCAGAGTGGGTGGTCTTCAGGCAGAGGTTCCGGTTCGGTCACATCCAGCCCTGCACCGAAAATGCCATCCTTATCCAGGGCTTGGGCCAGAGCCATGCAGTCCACGGCATCTCCCCTGCCCGCGTTGATCAGCACGGCGGTGGACTTCATCAATGCAAGACGATGGCCGTCGATGATATGTCTGGTCTGCGGCGTTGAAGGCAGGGCCAGAGCCACTACATCCATCTCAGGCAGCAGGGCATCCAGATCGTCAAAACCAGCCAGACGGTCGAACCCCTCCACCGACTGGTCGGGATGCCGCCTGATGCCGATGGTCCGAGCGCCTACAGCCTTGGCCAGACGGGCGAAGGAGGCTCCGATATCCCCCGTGCCCAACACCAGAACCTGGCAACCGCGCGGTGAAAGGACAGCCCCGCGAGGTTCCCAACGGCCCATGCGTTGATTGTCCCGGTAACCAGGAAGGTCCTTCATCAGGGCCCACATCATGGCGAACATATGCTCGGAGACCGACTGCCCGTAAGCGCCTGAGGCACTGGTCAACATGGCATCCGAAGGCAGAACCCCCGGTTTCAGGTAGGCATCCACACCCGCGCTGCTGGTCTGCAGCCAGACCAGGTTACGGCAGGCAACCACCTGCTCGGCCGGCGGATTACCCAAAATGATCGTGGCCTCCGATCGGAGGGATTGAGGGACATCGATGAGCCAATGCATGCTCTGCCGCATGTCCGTGTCGACAATGAACTCCTGACGAACGCCTGGAGCCGCCTGGAGGAATTCCTGTCGTTCACTCTGGTCCAAGGGCAGGCAGTTGATGATGAGCTGGTCCCCAGGATGGTTCCCGTTCCGCTTTTCAGCCCGCACTTCGGCATCGTTTTTGCCGGTCATGGTCCGCCGCCTTTCCGTTGCTGCCGACCCCCTTGGTCGCCCCTTGTTCATCATGCTAGCGCACTTGCAAGCTCAGGAATGACTCAAGACCATTCGAGGATAAAATCCATCAAATGGCTCACAATCCCTGCAATTCCGGGGCAACACACTGAGTTGCTCCATTCGCCAATCCCGGTGTACTATAAGCAAGGCTTCACCAAGCAAGGCAAGCACGGGGCTATGGCGCAGCTGGTAGCGCGTCTCCATGGCATGGAGAAGGTCGGGGGTTCGAACCCCCCTAGCTCCACAGATAGAATCCCGAGGTCACCTCGGGATTCTTTTTTATATCCAGCGCCTCTGCAACTGCGAGAGCCTGGACTAAGACACAGCGGCAAACCCAGTTACGGTTCCAACGGGCAATCTCAGCCAATTGTCGTCCACGCTCTATAGAACCCATACCTTGATCAAGTCTGTAACCATGGTGTGCCTGCACTGTTTTTATCTCCCACTTCACAGGGATGGAACTCAATCGGGCTCCCATTCTCCATTGCAAGTTAGGCATCTTTCACCGCCTGTGCCGACAATGTTCCAAGGGCATACAATGATTCCGATCAGAAATTTCGCAATCCATCTACAGACAGATTGATGGATCCATCGCAACGACTCCGGAGGCTTGCGCAACAATGACCAGAACCGACAAAGGCGCACTGGGCGCGCTTACTGGATTGTCTTTGGGGGACGCACTGGGCATGCCCACGCAGAGCATGAGTCCAGCAGCTATCCATGAGGCCTACGGCAGGGTTGGCACACTTCGTGATGCCATCGCGGATCAGCCTATAGCTCCCGGTATGCCTGCGGGGTCTGTGACCGATGACACCGAGCAGGCGCTGATTGTGGCGAATCTGATCATCGAAGGCAAGGGACACATCGATCCAAAGGAATTCGCCAAGTGCCTTCTGGCCTGGGAGGATGACATGAAGTCGCGCGGATCGTTCGATCTGCTGGGGCCCTCAACCAAGCTGGCTCTGGAACAGGTTCGCCGATGCGCAGACATCATGACCACGGGAAGGACCGGGACCACCAATGGGGCGGCCATGCGAGTCACCCCGGTAGGCATAGCCAACAGACCCGAAGACACCAAACGATTGGCCAATCGCATCTACGAGTCCTGCCAGGTCACCCACGACACGGTCGCAGGCTTTCAAAGTGCCGCGCTGATCGCTACGACAGTCAGTCTGGGACTTGAAGGAATGACCGTTCGCCAGGCACTGAATGAATCCCTGCGCCTGGTGCCAGCCATGGAGACCCCCGGGGCCTGGACTCCCAAGGCGTCGGTCCCCGCACGCGCCCGCCAGGCAATACGACTATCTGAGGAATTCAGCGATGAGGACGATTTCGAACGCCACCTCATTGAAGACTGCGGAACCTCGGTCGAGTCCAATGAGTCCGTGGCAGCCGCCTTCGCCCTGGCCTGGAGGTTTGCCGACGATCCCCAATCGGCTCTGTTCACTGCGGTCAACCTTGGCGGTGATACGGACACCATCGCCGCAATGACCGGAGCAATGACCGGCGCATGCACCGGCCCCGAGGTCTTCGACCCTGCACTCTGCTCCCAGGTGGCTTCGGTATCCCGCCTCGACCTGCAGCGGACAGCCCGAGGCCTGATTGCCCTAAGGCAGTAAAGCGTAAAACCGATAAGACTGAATCAGCCGGGAATACGAAAATGTAGAATCCAGGCAATCCTCACTACATTCAGTACATCTTGAGTCAAAGGAGACAATCCATGTCAACTGCACCAAAAGAGGGCACCATCCTCTCCAGGGTTGAGCAAAGGGGCATAGAACCCGTGCCCGAGGACCAGAGGAACGGGTCGCCCGGCCAGCTCTTCTGGGTCTGGTTCGCCGCCAATATCTCGATCCTGGGAATCCCTCTGGGAGCAACACTGATTGCCCAGGGCCTCAACCTCTGGCAGGCCTTGCTTGCCACCACCATCGGAGCCTTCGGATCCTTCGCCCTGGTCGGCATCATCTCTATAGCAGGCAGAAGAGGAGGGGCCCCCACACTGACCCTGTCCCGGGCCATTTTCGGCGTCAGAGGCAATGCAGGCCCCACCCTGGTGGCCCTGTTGTCCAGACTGGGCTGGGAGACGGTGAACACGATGACCGGCGCTTTTGCACTGCTCTCCCTGATCGCCATCATCTTCGGCACCCCGGCTGATGCCAAGCGCTCCCCCTTCCTGACCTTCGTCTGCATCGCCGTCTTCGTAGCCCTGACCGTGGTGGTCTCGGCCGCCGGTCACGCCTTCATTCTCACCGTGCAGAAATGGGCCACCTGGATATTCGGCGCCCTCACCCTCCTGGTTGCCATCTATCTGGCCACGACCGTCGACTGGTCCTCCTTCATCGGCCATACTCCCGGCTCAGCCAGCGCCTTCCTTATCGGTGTCGGTACCATAGCCGCGGGAACGGGAATCGGCTGGGTCAACTCCGGCGCAGACATGGCCCGCTACCAGAAGACCTCGGTGAAATCCGGCTCTCTGATTCTGACTGCAGCGGCCGGTGCCGGCATCCCCCTGGTCGTGGTCATCGGCCTGGGATCGGTCCTGACAGCAGGCAACTCCACCATTGCCTCCGCCGCTGATCCAGTTGCCGCGGTTCGAAGCGCTTTGCCCGCCTGGGTCTCCATCCCCTATCTGATTGCCGCATTCGCCGGCTTGCTCATGTCGAACAACCTTTCCGTGTATTCGGCCGGTCTGACCACCATCACTCTGGGCATCAGAATCCCCCGTGTCTATGCGGTTATCGTCGATGTGGTGGTGACCACCTGTGGAGCCTTGTACTTCACGCTGGGTTCCGACGGATTCTACGGCCCCTTCGTTACCTTCATCTCCCTACTGGCAGTGCCGCTGAGCACCTGGGCAGGCATCTTCCTGTCAGATATAATCTTCCGCAAACGCTACGATTCGGACGGCCTTCTGAACCTTCAAGCCGATTCCCCATACTGGTACTGGCACGGAGTCAACCTCCCTGCCATCATCAGCTGGCTGGTCGGGATAGTCGTCGGCTTCCTGTTCGTGACGGCCCAGGTCTCCAAGAACGAGGTCTGGTTCTCAGGACCGCTGGCCGGCAGCTTCCTGGGAAGGAACGGCCTGGCGTGGCTGGTATCCCTTCTCCTGGGAGGAATCCTCTACGCCATTTTGCACCTCCTCTCCAGTGATTCCGTGGCGGTGAGGGGCAGCGGCAATGACTGAGCCAAGGATTCTCCATCTGGGTCAGGTGGTGATTGACCTGAGCATGGACATCGACCACCTTCCGGAACGTGGCGGGGACATATTCGCCAGACGGAGCGCCATAAAGGTCGGCGGCGGATACAACGTGATCCACGCAGCCAGGCAGATGGGGGCACCGATAGCCTATATGGGGGCGATTGGCACAGGTCCGATGGCGGACATGGCCCGTGGAGCCCTTGCCGCCCTTCAAGTTCCCGCCCAAGGGCCTGTGCTGGACGACTGTGATACCGGCTATTCAGTGGCCATGATCGAGCCCTCGGGGGAACGCACCTTCGTATCGACAAGGGGCGCAGAGACCCGCGTGCCGGAGGGAACCTACGAAAGCATGGACCTGGTTGCCGGCGATGTCATCTACCTGAGCGGATATTCCTTCTGCCACGGGGACAACACCCGAAGCCTGGTCGGATTCGCTCACAGACACCAGGGCAAAGGATTCCCCGTGCTCTTCGACCTGGGACCCATGGTGGCCGATATTGCGCTGGATGTGCTGAAAACGGTCAACGGACTGCATCCGATCTGGTCGCTGAATGAACGCGAGGGACCAATCCTAGCGGAACGTCTGGGATGCCGACCAGATGTTCGCGGTGAAACCAAGCTGGAATCCACCTGCCGTTCGCTTTCGCAGAAACTGGGCAGTCCGGTGGTTCTGCGGGCCGGTGCCCGTGGTGCCTGGTACTGCCAGCCCAAGGATTCGATGCAGATCGAGTACATTCCCACACCACAGGTCCATGCCATAGACACCAACGGTGCCGGCGATGCCCACTCGGGTGTCCTCTGCGCGGGCATCTTCCAAGGCCTGCCCATCGAGGAGGCGCTGACACTGGCCAACTGCGCAGGGGCCCTTTCCACTACACAGCCCGGTCCAGCTACCTGCCCTGATGAGGAAGCCATACGAAAGGCTGCTGCCTCCCTGCAAAGGTGACCAGCGCAAAACCAGTCAAAATACAGGCGGCCGCCGACTTCATGCCGGCGGCCGCCTGCCCTTTACAGGGGATCAGGGCAGGAGAACTCAGAGCTGCTTGCCGAGCTGATCGGCTGCACGCAGAGCGTGAGCCACGTCGGTGGGGGTCACCTCGAAGGACATATTGCCCATGGTCTCGTCAGGGCCGCAGGCGTGCTCGCCGACCTTGAGCAAGTCCTCATCGCTGGCCTGACCGATGCCGATCTGCTCCAGAGAGGTGGGCAGACCCACGCTGCGGAAGAAGTCGTAGACTCTGCGGGTCTCCTCCAAAGGCCGATCCTCAAGAACCAGCTGGGCCAGGGTGCCGAAGGCCACTTTTTCGCCGTGCAACATGGAATGGGTACCCTCCAGGGCGGTCATTCCGTCATGAATGGCATGGGCTGCAGCCAGGCCGGAGCTCTCGAAGCCCAGACCACTCAGCAGGGTGTTGGCCTCGATGATCTTCTCCAGGGCGGCTGTGCGCACACCGGCCTTGACGGAGGCCACGGCCTTGACGCCATCCTCCAGCAGGGTGTCGCGGCAGAGACGGGCCAGGGCGAAGGCGGCCATGGTGGCGTGTCCCCCGGTCATGGTCACCGCGTTCGACTGCACGCAGGCGGCTGCCTCATAGTAAGTGGCGAAGGCATCGCCCAGACCGGCCACCAGTGACCGAAGCGGAGCCTTGGCAATCACGTCGGTATCCATCAGGACCACATTCGGGTTGGCAGGCAGGGGCAGGTAACGATCGAAGACACCTTCAGGCGTGTAGAGCACAGACAGTCGTGAGCAGGGCGCGTCAGAGGAGGCTGCCGTGGGCACGATCATGACCGGCAGGTTGGCGAAATGGGCCACGGCCTTGGCTGTATCCAAGGTCTTGCCACCGCCGATACCGACCACCACATCGCTGTCACCCAGATGGGCACGATGACGGTCGATCTCCTCCATGGAGCACTCGCCGCCGAATTTCATCAGTTCGTAGGGGATCCCATCGTGCTCAAAGGAGGCGACGATGTCGTCGTGGTAGAGCCCGTCGATGACCGGGTCGACGATCAGATGGGCGCCCTTGGTGCCCAGAGCCGTGTATTCTTCGGCCAGCTTTCCCATGGCGCCCTCCTGCTGAACATAGGAGCCTGGAGAGCACAGAACCTTGCGCATATACACACCTTTCTCATTGCTGATTCCGCCTTCGGGACCAGATCCTTAGGGACGGGCCTCTTGAACCGCCCGAAAGTGACCCTAGTCACATTACATGGTGGGATGGGTGTGCCACGCCGAGCGGCAGGTTGGTTATTAGCTACGAGCCGAAGGACTGGCCGTACTCGTCGGTGACGATTGTGGCGTAGGAGTCGTGCTGGAGGGACTGGGCGTGGAGCCGGTCGCGTCGGCAGACGGCGAAGGCGAGCTCGTGGGGTTTCCTCCTTGCTGTTGACCCTGCCCGGATCCCTGTTCGCTGCCTTGGTTCTGATTTGACCCGGAGGGCTGGTTCTGAGGGGCACCGGGAGTCGCCTGATATTCAGGCTCCTCGGTGCGCCGCGCGGGCTTGGAGGGGGTCTCCTCCTCCTGGCTGGGGGTTACCACCTGGCTGGTCGGTGGGCTGACCACGTTGCGAACCACCTTGTCGGTGCCTTCGCCCTTGGTCAGGGCATTGATGGCCAGGGCGGACAGCAGCACGGCCACCAGGGCGCTGACCACGGAGACGATGATGACATTGCGTCGGCGCTGATCCAGCTTCTTCTTGCTGTTTGCCGTGATTGAGGCCGCGTGTGTTCGTGGACCATTGCTGGACGAAATGGTCCTGCCGGTCTTGGATGCCGACTTTTCGTCACCGACGGGAGGCATGACCTGCGTGGAACCATCTACCGGGGCCATGACCTGGGTTGACCCGTCGGCAGCATCCTTGGAATCGCCAGGGCGATCCTTGCTCTGAGCCGGTTTCGTCGTGGTCTGTCCATCCGAATCCGAGTCGTCATCGTCCTGGTCAGCACCGCCGACCACGGACTCCTGCAGCTTCTGGCCAGAGGCTTCCAAAACATTCTTGTAAATCTGCGAGGCCACGGCAGAGACAATGGAACCGATGGCAACGCCGATGATGGATCCAGCCACGCCGATCTTGGCGGCCAGCCAGAAGGAGGTCATGGCTGCAAGAGCGCCGGCGATGATCTGCGCCCAGGAAATGTCATGAAAGAACTGCTTCACTCCGACCCCTTTTGATCCTATGGCTGGTGGCTGCGCTCTTATGGTAGCTGGTAGTCATGGCGATACTGTGATGGTATGCCGACCGCCCATGAGCCTCAGTCGGTCTGGACCAGCCCCCGGGGATTGTCCCAGTCCCCACGCATGGCGATGGCCGGACCGCGATTGTAGTCGATCATGGACCAGCGCAGGCTGCCGTCCGGCAGGTCTCTTGGCATCAGTCGCGCCCAGTGGGCGTTCCGCATGGTGACCAGACCCAGGTATTCGGGATATGCAGCAGCCATGCCCAGCAAGGCCTGAAGGGCCTCAGCAATAAAGGACCCATGGGAGAAGACCATGAGATCCGTGTCCGGACCAGCCCGATGGATCCATCGGTTCAGGGTTTCCAGGCCTCGTTTGCCCACCTGAGGCTTGGTCTCGGCACCGTGGAGCAGCTCTCCCCCGGCGCCCCGGGACCAGGATTCGTAATCCTCGGGCCAGCGTTGACGGACCTCCTCGGCGCTGGCTCCCTCCCACTCGCCGAAGCCGCGTTCACGCAGCCCGGGATCAAGATGGACCGTCTGGCCCAGGGGGTCGGCGAAGGCGTGGGCGGTGGCGGCAGCCCGACCCAGGTCAGAGGAGACCACCAGCAGATGACGGTCTTGAGGGGCGCCATCCACATACTCAGCCCGAAGTTCCTCGGCGGTCCTCTCCACCTGCCAGCGGCCTACGCTGTTGAGGGGAATGTCGACCTGGCCCTGCATCCTGTGTCCGGCATTGTATGAGGTCTGCCCATGACGGACCACGGTCAAGGAGCGCACATGCTGGCCATTTTCAGCGGCGGTATCCGAATCAGTCATGGCTTTCCTGAGGGTCAGCGAAACGGCTGCGCAGATCATCCCCATTCAGGTCATCCGCCTTGGAGGGCACCCGGCCATCCGGGTCATCATCGGCAAGGGTAAAGGGGTGCTCCAGCTGCAGGTCCACCTGCGGGCAGTCCTTCCAAAGCCGTTCCAGGTCGTAGTAGGCACGGGCCTGCTTGTGCATGATATGAACGACGAAATCACCGTAGTCGAGCAGAACCCACTGGGCCTCCTGGACACCCTCCCTCGAGCGCGGGTCCAGATTCTTCTGCAGGTGGAGCTGCTTCTCCACCTCCTCGGCGATGGCCAGGACCTGACGTTCATTGCTGCCGGTGGCCACCATGAAGATGTCGGTGATGGCGATGGGCTGTGAGACGTCGAAAGCCACTATGTCCATGGCCTTGACATCATTGGCGGCCCGAGCGGCCACCCGGACCGCGTCGATGGATTCCTGCAATGCTGGCACTTGTCACGCCTTTCCTTGTTGTCAAGCAGATGCTGTCAGGTTACCGCTCCCAGGCGGGTTTCCAATCCGGAACCTGGTGCTGGTCGTTGGTGGAATAGACCATGGCCCCATCCTCGACTGGATGGCGGATGACCGATCCGGCTCCGGTTGTAACTCCGTCGCCCACCTGGACGGGAGCTACGAAGAGGTTCCCTGCGCCCACGTGTACTTCCGATCCGATCTCGGTGCGGTTCTTGTGCACGCCGTCATAGTTGGCTGTGATGGACCCGCCTCCCACGTTGCTGTCGTGGCCTATGTGGGCATCCCCAACATAGGAAAGATGAGGCACCTTGGTCCCGTGGTCGATGGTGGCCTTCTTCATCTCCACGAAGGCCCCGGCCTTGGTGTCCTCGGCAAGGACGTTGCCAGCCCTCAGATAGGTCCATGGACCGATGTTGGCCCGGGCTCCGATCCTGGTTTCCTGCACGCGGGAACGTTCCACCTTGGCCTGCGGCTCGACGATAGCATCGATCAGGGTGGTATAGGGGCCGATGACCGCGTCCGAGGCGATCTCGGTATGACCCTGCAGGAAGCATCCAGGCAGAATGACGGCATCCTGCTGGATGACCACATCGTCCTCGATCCAGGTGGTGGACGGGTCCAGGATGGTCACCCCCTGACGCATGAACTCTCGACAGACCCGCAGGTTATGGGCCTTGGCCAGATCGGCCAGCTGGATCCTGTCGTTGACACCTTCGACCTTGAGCGGATCAGGGGCAGCGAAGGCCCCGACCCTGCCCAGGCGGCGGGCAGTCTCCAGGGCATCGGTCAGATAGAACTCGCCCTGGGCGTTGCTGTCATCCAGACCGCGGACCGCCTGTCGGAGCAGGTCTGCCTCGAAGACGTAAACGGAGGTGTTGACCTCCTTGACGGCCAGCTCGGTGCCGGTGGCGTCCCGCTGTTCGACGATGCGCAGGACCCGTCCATCCTGGTCACGGATGATGCGGCCGTATCCGGTGGGGTCGTCCAGATTGACGGTCAACACCGTAGCTCCGTCGCCGGAGCTGACATGGTAGTCGAGCAGGCTACGCAGCGTGTCCGCGTCCAGCAGGGGCATGTCCGAGGCGACGATCAGCACCTGGCCGTCGTGCCGAAGCTCCCCATCCAGCTGGTCCACGGCGCACTGGACCGCACGCCCCGTTCCCGGTCGGCTGTCCTGACGCACGATGCGCACCTGGGAATCATAGGAGCGTGCAGCCTGCGCCACCAGGTCGGCCTGATGATGAACCACCACAGCCGTGAGCTCGGGATTGAGTGCAGTTACCGAAGTCATGACCCTCTGCAGGAAGGTCTTGCCGGCCAGGGTGTGCAGAACCTTGGGATGGGCCGAGCGCATACGAGTGCCCTCGCCTGCGGCCAGAATGATGCCAGCGGTCAGCGTCTGCCCGCCGCTCAAAACTCCACCACCCCGCTCTCGGCGATGTCGATCAGATCCTGAATGGAGTCCACCACCTGGTCTGGGCGGTAGGGGAAGGTTTCCACCTCGGATCGTGTGGTGATACCGGTCAGCACCAGGAAGGTGTTCAGGCCGGCCTCGACTCCGGCCACCACATCGGTATCCATCCGGTCGCCGATCATGGCCGTGGTCTCGGAGTGGCCGCCTACCCTATTCAGGGCTGTGCGGAACATGATGGGATTGGGCTTGCCAACAAAGTAAGGCTCCCGATTGGTGGCCTTGGTCACCAGGGCCGCCACCGCGCCGGCTGCCGGTAGGACGCCGTTCTCGCTGGGGCCGGTGGCGTCCGGATTAGTGCAGATGAAGCGGGCGCCGCCCAGAATCAAGCGGATGGCTGTCGTGATGGACTCAAAGGAGTAGGTTCGGGTCTCGCCCAGGATCACATAGTCCGGGTTGATGTCGGAAAGAATGAATCCGGCCTCGTGCAGGGCCGTGGTCAGCCCGGCTTCGCCGATCACGTAGGCCGATCCCCGCGGCATGGTCCGGGACACGAAGTCGGCAGTGGCCAGGGCCGAGGTCCAAATCCGATCCTCGGGCACGTCGATGCCCGAACGACCGAGGCGGGCCGAAAGGTCACGAGGGGTGTAGATGGGATTGTTGGTCAGCACCAGATACTGGCGGTTGTTGCGCTTGAGGGTGTCGATGAATTCGGCAGCGCCGGGCAGGGCCGTGTTCTCGTGCACCAGCACGCCGTCCATGTCGGTGAGCCAGGTTTCGATCTTCTTGACTGCCAAGACAGTTCCTTTCGGTTGGTCACCGACCCCTAGGAGGCCGTCTCCGACCGGAATCGGCGAGCGTAAGCTCCCCCACCTGGATTCGAACCAAGACTAAGGGTTCCAAAGACCCGTGTGCTGCCTTTACACCATGGGGGAAAGGCGGAACCCTGGGGCCCCGCCAGGTTCATTATGCCACAGCCGGACGATTACGCCACGCCATGGCGGGCAGGCAAGGCTTTAAGCAAAGAGGAAGCCCTGGCCATGATGGGCAGGATAGGTGTCGAAGAGCCGGGCCACCGAGCCGTCCTCGAAGACCGCCTTGATGGCCGAGGCAAGCAGGGGGGCGATGGACAGGACGGTCAGCCCGTCCCAACGCTTCTCTTGGGGAATGGGGACCGTGTCGGTCAGAATGACCTCCTTGGCCTTGCAGGACTTAAGCCGCTCCACGGCGGGTCCGGACATGACACCGTGGGTGGCCACAATGGTGATGGAGTTGGCGCCAGCCTCATCCAGGACGTTGCAGGCCTCGGCGATGGTGCCGCCGGTGTCGATCAGGTCGTCCACCAGCACGCAATCCAGGCCGCGCACGTCGCCCACCACACGATGTGCCACAGCCTTGTTGGGCTGGGTGATGTCACGGGTCTTGTGGATGAAGGCCAGGGGCACGCCTCCCAGGCGCTGGGCCCACTGCTCCGCCACCCGGATGCGGCCCGCATCGGGAGAGACCACGGCCACCTTGGACAGATCCATCCGGTCACGCACATAGTCCACCAGCACAGGCATGGCGATCAGGTGGTCCACAGGCCCGTCGAAGAAGCCCTGGGACTGGGCAGCGTGCAGGTCGACCGACATGATTCGGTCCGCACCGGCCGCCTTGAGCAGGTCGAACATGAGTCGGCAGGAGATGGGCTCGCGGCCCAGGTGTTTCTTGTCCTGACGGGAGTAGCCCAGGAGCGGGCAGACTGCGGTGATGGACCGCGCCGAGGCCCTCTTGAGGGCGTCGATCATGATCAGCTGTTCCATGATGGACTTGTTGACCGGGTCGGAGTGGGTCTGCAAAACGAAGACATCCGCACCACGCACCGACTCCGTATAACGCACATACATCTCGCCGTTGGCAAAGTCGTATGCTGTCGTCTCCAGGACGTCAATGCCGAGTTGATCGGCCACGTCCGCCGCGAGTCTGGGATGGGTCCGGCCTGTGACAAGTATGAGATTTTTTCCTGGTCTGCCTTTGAGTATCGCGCTCACCATATCTCCAAACGTTGTTTTCGCTGAAGCGGACAGCCTCCATAATAATGGCGCGCGCTGACACAGCAGGGCAGTCCGTGTTGGCGAGTACGACGGTACGCGAAGCTCAGGAAGCCGAGCGGTAGAGCCCGTGCTTGTTGATGTACTGCACCACCCCGTCCGGGACCAGGTACCAGACCGGCATTCCCCGGGCCGAACGACGCCGCACGTCCGTGGACGAGATGGACAGGGCCGGAATCTCCAGGGTATCAACGCAGTGGGCAGGCACCTGAAGGTTGTCGAGACTGGAGGAGTAGCCGGGTCGGGAGACGGCCACGAACTTGGCCAGGTCCCACATTCTGTTGGCATCCTTCCAACGCATGATCTCGGCCACGGCGTCCGCCCCGGTGATGAAGAAGAGGTCGCTGTCGGGACGCATCCGCTTGATGTCGCGCAGGGTGTCCACCGTGTAGGTGATGCCAGGACGCTCAATGTCCACTCGGGAGACCGTGAACTTGGGGTTGGAGGCCGTGGCGATCACGGTCATCAGATAGCGGTCCTCGGCATTGGTCACCGTCTTATTCAGCTTGAAGGCCGGGCGGCCGGTGGGCACAAAGATGACCTCATCAAGGTTGTAGACCCAGGCCACCTCCGAGGCAGCCACCAAGTGGCCATTATGGATGGGATCGAAGGTGCCGCCCATGATTCCCACCCGGGGTGGACGGTTAGGGTGGGCCGGTCCACAGGCCCCGTCAATATCTGATGGCTCCTGCCCCGATTCCCCCTCCTTGGACAGTTCAGACATCATCCGGTTCACGCCTGCTCGCCCTCCCGTCTGGCTTCCGAGGCGTTCTCCTCGTTCTCAGACTCGGCCTCCTGGCGCATCTGCTCGGCGCTGGGGTTGACCCGGTCAGGATCGATCCGCTCCATGTCGGCATTCCACTCCTCCTGGACCACACGGCGGATCTCGGAATAGGTGGGCAGAGGGAAGCCCGGCTGATAGGCCCGACGGACCTGGGCCACGCAGCCGGTGATGGCTACCAATGAGTCGGACAGGTCGGCGATGCGCCCCTCCTGCTCCTGCTTACGGAAGACCGGCACCCGCTCCTCCATGACGGTGATGTCGTGCCTGACCTGGTTGAGTTGGTCCTGATCCAAGTCACGCACATCATCGGCATGTTCGTCAGGCCAACCAATCAGGACTGCATCGGCGTACTCCAGGCAGGAGCGCTGGTCAGCATCCGGGATGCCGTCCTCGATTTGGACCAGAAAGACGTACCGCAACAGACTCAACCGCTCTGAAGCCACCCTCAACCAGATACGCGGATTGTCGTGTTCGCGTTGGAAGAGCTCTTCGATCTTCTCGTTCACGGCCGCACCTGCCCCCTGCCGTAGCCGATCCATTTGGTGGTGGTCAGCTCCTGCAGACCCATAGGCCCTCGGGCATGCAGCTTCTGGGTGGAGATGCCCAGCTCGGCACCCATGCCGAACATGCCGCCATCGGTGAATCGCGTCGAGGCATTGACCATGATCACAGCTGAATCCACCCGGCGGGAGAACTCCTCCACAGCCTCGTAGTCCCGGGCCAGGATGGCCTCTGTATGACCAGTGGAGTGACGGTTGATGTGCTCAATGGCCTGATCCAGGGAGTCCACCACGCGGACCCCCATCTTCAAATCCAGATATTCGCGATCCCAGTCAGCCTCTTCTGCACGGACCAGCAGGTCTTCAGGCAGACCATGTCCGGCAAGGATGTCCATGGAGACCGTGTCCAGGTGCAGCTCGACCTGGGCCCTTGTCAGCGCTTGGGCCACACGGGGCAGGAATTCAGCGGCCACATCCCGGTGGATGATCAGCTTTTCGGCGGCGTTGCAGACGCCCACCCGCTGGGTCTTGGCGTTGACGATGATGGGAATGGCCTGATCCATGTCCACCGAGCGGTCCACGTAAATATGGACATTGCCAGCCCCGGTCTCGATGGTGGGCACGGTGGCCTGCTCAATTACGCTGCGAATCAACCCGCGGCCACCCCTGGGCACCAGCAGATCGATATGACCGCGTGCCTTCATCAGAGCCTGGGCCCCTTCGCGACCGTATCGGTCCACGGAAGCCACCAGAGCCGAATCCAGCCCCTGCTCACGAAGAACCCCACCTATCAGTTCCACCAGGGCCCGATTGGTGCGATCGGCCGCATGGCCTCCTCGCAGGAGGGCCGCATTGCCGGACTTGAGGCAGAGGGCCACCACATCGATGGTGACATTGGGGCGGGCCTCGTAAATCATGGCCACCACACCCAGAGGAACCCGCACCTGATTGAGCCGCATGCCGTTGGGCATGTCATGGCCGCGAACCACCTCGCCCAGGGGATCGGTCAGCCCAGCCACCATGCGCACGGCCCGGGCGGCATCAGCGACACGAACCTTGTCCAAGCGCAGACGGTCGATCAGACCGGCGCTCATTCCTTCTTCAAAAGCCTGGGTGCAGTCCTGCTCATTGACTGCGGCAATCTGATCGGCCTGGTCGATCAGTGCATCGGCCAGTGCCAGCAAGAGAGCGTTCCTGGCCTGACCGGTCATGCCCGCCAGACCTGCCTGTGCAGCGGCTGCCGCATCGGCCATGGCACAGACCCGATCGAACACATCCTGGCGACCGGAGTTATCGCTTTCACTCATGTTCGTCAGATCCTTTCGCCCTCACGGGTCCGCCAGACCCATTTCTGTACCGATTGTAACCCTCAGCAGGGGCAATGACGACAGGAGGAGGGAGGGCATTGCTGCTCTCCCTCCTCCAAAGGCCAATCAGTGGGTCTGGTCCAGGTCAGGATAGAGCGGGAAGGCCTCAACCAGCCGGTCCACCCGGGCCTTGAGGGCATCCAGATCCGCCTGGGGGCCCAGGGCCAGCGCAGTGCCGATCACGTCGGCAACCTCCTCGTACTGGGCCGGGCCGAATCCGCGAGTAGCCAGGGCGGAGGTCCCGATGCGCAGACCGGAGGCCACAGAGGCCGGGCGCGGATCGAAGGGCACCGTATTGCGGTTGACAGTGATGCCGATCTTGGCCAGCAGGTCCTCCCCCTGGCGACCGTCCATCTCGCTGTTGCGCAGATCCACCATGACCAGGTGGACGTCCGTCCCTCCAGTGAGCACGGTGATGCCGTTGTCGGCCACATCCTTGGCCATCAGACGCTCGGCCAGAATCTTTGCGCCCTCCAAGGTGCGCTCCATGCGTTCCTTGAATTCAGGCGTGCCGGCCAGCTTGAAGGCCACGGCCTTGGCGGCGATCACATGCATGAGCGGCCCGCCCTGGTTGCCGGGGAAGACCGAGGAGTTGAGCTTCTTGGCATACTCCTGACGGGCCAGGATGAATCCGGACCTGGGTCCGCCCAGAGTCTTGTGGGCCGTGGAGGAGACCACATCGGCATAGGGCACCGGGCTGGGATGCAGACCGGCTGCCACCATACCCGCGAAGTGGGCCATATCCACCCAGAACTTGGCCCCCACCTCGTCGGCGATCTCCTTCATGGCTGCAAAGTCCTCAATGCGCGGATAGGCGCTCCACCCGCCGATGATCAGGGCCGGATGGGTCTCCAGGGCCCGTTGACGGATAATCTCGGGCTCGATGCGGAAGGTGTCCGGATCGACCCCGTAGGATTCGGCATGATAAAAGCGTCCGGAGAAGTTGATCTTCATTCCGTGAGTCAGGTGGCCGCCATGGTCCAGGGCCAGTCCCAGCACGGTGTCGCCGGGCTTGATCAGGGCCTGGTAAACGGCGGCGTTGGCCTGGGCGCCCGAATGAGGCTGGACGTTGGCGTACTCGGCGCCGAAGAGGGCCTTGGCGCGGTCCCGGGCCAGGTTCTCGACCTGGTCCACCCACTCGCATCCGCCGTAGTAGCGTCTGCCAGGATAGCCCTCGGCATACTTGTTGGTCAGCACGGATCCCTGGGCCTGCAAGACGGCCTTGGGCACGAAGTTCTCAGAGGCGATCATCTCCAGACCGCCGCGCTGACGCTCCAACTCTCCATCCAGCAGTGCAGCGATCTCCGGATCCACCTGCGAGATCGAAGAGTTCAGGACATCGTAGGATTGCTGTACCGGGTTCTCTTCGACCATGGGTCGCTCCTTTGTCTTTAACGTACAGCCTCGGATACAGGGGCTGGTGGGCAATACTGTACGCCATGCCGACCCCTGGCAGGCCCTCGCGTCCATAGATGGTTTGCTCCGCCAACCGAGCAGGACCATGGTTCGGACCCAAGCACGGGGTAGAATGCCCTGGTAATGATCAGTTCGGCGACATGGCGGAGGGGCAGGCAACCATGAGCACATACCACAGCACCCGAGGCGGCAAGGGGCAGCTGCAGTCCAAGCAGGCCATCAGACGAGGCCTGGCTCCTGACGGCGGACTCTACGTCAGCGATGAGCTGGATGCTCTAGCCATTGACCCCGCCTCGGTCGCCGGTCTGGACTACAGGGGCACAGCCAAGCTGGTTCTTTCGGAACTGCTGAGTGATTACTCCTCCGCTCAACTGGACTCCTGCCTGGATGCAGCATACGGAGAACAGTGGTCCGATCCGGCAATCACCCCTCTGGTGGACCTGGGCGGCAACGACTTCGTACTGGAGCTCTTCCGCGGGCCCACCTCGGCCTTCAAGGACGTGGCCCTGCAGCTTCTGCCGAGACTGATGGCCCTGGCCGGTGACGATGGCGAACGGATCATGGTGCTCACAGCCACCTCCGGGGACACGGGCAAGGCTGCGCTGGCCGGATTCGCAGACGCGCCGGGCACGGGCATCACCGTCTTCTACCCGCAGGGCAAGGTCAGCCAGATCCAGCGCCTGCAGATGGTCACCCAGGAGGGCGGCAATCTCCAGGTCTGTGCGGTTCGGGGCAATTTCGACGATGCCCAGTCCGCTGTCAAATCCATCTTCGCCGACACTGACCTGGCTCGCAAACTGAGCGAGAAGGCCTCGACCGTGCTCTCATCGGCCAACTCCATCAATGTCGGCCGCCTGGCCCCGCAGGTCGTCTACTACTTCCGGGCCTATGGGTTCCTGATGGAACGGGGAGTAATCAGACCTGGGGATCCGGTCGAGTTCTGCGTGCCCACCGGCAACTTCGGCGATGTGCTGGCCGGATACTACGCTAAGATGATGGGGCTTCCAGTGGCCCGCCTGACCGTGGCCTCGGACCGTAACCGGGTCCTCAACGACTTCCTGACCACAGGCATCTATGACCGCAACCGTCCCTTCTACACCACCACTTCCCCCAGCATGGACATCCTGATCTCCTCCAACCTGGAGCGGATGCTCTACTACATGGCCGACGGCGACACCAAACTGATTGCCTCGCTTATGAGCGATTTGGAGTCCACGGGACGATACCAGGTGCCCGAAGCCGTTATGACCAGAATCCGCGGACTCTTCTCCTGCGGCTGGGCTGATGAGGACCAGGTGGCATCGGCCATCGGCAACTGCTGGGAGGACCGGAGATACCTGATCGATCCGCATACGGCCTGCGGTTACCAGGTCATGACCGGGCAGACCGACAGGGATTCCGCTGTGCCCCGTGTGCTGCTTTCCACGGCCAGTCCTTACAAGTTCCCCCGGGTGGTCTGCCAATCCCTGGGCCTGGAGACCCCGGACAGCGATTTCGGCTGTATGGACATCCTGGCCGAGGCCACCAACACCAGGCCCCCCAAGGCTCTGCGCGCCCTGGAAAACGCACCTGTGCGCTTCCAGGACTGCATCGATCCAGGGGACATGTCCGACTACGTCCGCCACGCGGTCATGCAGTCCTGAAGCCTGAGCGAATCGACTCAGATCTCCTTCCTGACATAGACCTTGCGAGATAAGACTATCGAAACCATATCAACCGCCAGAATCAAGGCCAAACCGAGGAGCACTGGCCGCCACAGATCGGATGTCAAAAATCGCAAGATTGAATTCCAGAAGGTCCCCCAGTCAAAGGGCAACAAACTGCCGATAAGGGCCATAATTGGTACCAAACCAAGAAGCGCCAGGAAGACTATCATTGCCTTAACTGGTTCCAGCCAATAAAACAAGGGCGTAGCTACTGCAAAGAGCAAAGATTCCAACAGGAACAACCCCAGAGCAAACAAGACAGTGTCACGCCAATGGTCCCGACCATGCAAAAATGAATCAGTAGCGTAGAAGAAGAATATTGCATAGCCGCAAGACTGAACCAGGACCAGCAGAATTACAGCAGCATAGCGTCCGAATACCTGGTGATCACGTGTTACGGGCAGCAGACCGTTCAACCGAATTGCCGTATTGTTGAAATCGGCGAACAAGCCGAATACTTGGCCTACAATCAGTCCGATTCCCATGCCGGCCACTGCTCCCGTCAAGGCAGTCCTTGCATCTTCCCCATCATTGCCTGTCAGGACCATGACTAGGTTCAGCAGGATTCCGATGCAGGGCACAGACATGTAAATCAGCACACCAACCCAAGGTCTCCCTGTTCCTGAGAAACGTTGCATGTCCAACCTGATTTGCTTGGCTATCGCCTTCATGACTCCATCTCCTTACACCTGTCAGTCGCGGCAGGTGAGCCCGCGGTCAGTCTGATGATGTTGTCGAAGTCGGCCCGCTCCACCAGGTAACGACCATCCGAAGGCTCCACGGCGGCAGGAGAAGCCGATGCCAGAAAATCCTTCAAGTGTTCAGTGGGGACCAAAGCCTCGAAACCGGTGGCGGAACGCTGCAAGCCCATCAGATGCGGCATTTGCGCTCTGGCCAGATCGTCCGGCCCTCCTCTCACTATCTGGAAAGCCTCCATCAACTCGTCCTTGGGGCCGGTGTAGAAGACAGACCCTCGATTGATGTAGGTAACGAAATCAGCCACCCGTTCAAGATCCGCAGTGATGTGCGTGGAGAACAACACGGAATGACGACCGTCGCCGATGTAGTTCAGCAGAATATCCATGAGCTCGTCCCTGGCCAGGACATCCAGACCACTGGTGGGCTCATCCAGAATCAGGAGCCTTGCGTCGTGGCTGAGGGCGACAGCCAGCATCAGTTTCATCTGCATGCCACGGGAGAGCTTGCCGATTTTGCGGTTTTCCTGCAGCCCGAACCGACGCAGATAGTCCTGATAGCGTTCACTGTTCCAAGAGGGATACATGGGTGCCATCACTGGCTCGATGGCCTTGACCTTCCATGCCTCAAGGAAATAGATGGAATCGAAGACCACACCCAGATCCGCTTTGACCTCCTCCTCCTGGCTCAAGGGATCACGGCCCAGAATGCTGATTTCTCCGCTGTCTCGGCGGGTCATGTTCAGCAAGAGCCGGATCAGGGTGGATTTGCCTGCACCGTTGGGGCCTATCAATCCCATGATGTAGCCCATGGGCAGGTCCATGGTGACCTGCTGCAAACGGAAACCCGTGCCGTCAGCCTTGACGTAGCTTTTCCCCAGGTCACTGACGCGCAGGGCATAGTCGACCTCTTCACCGGAAGTTGTCATCGGCGGTGATGCACGCATACTCCTATTCCTTTCCTTCTTCGGACACGGGTGCAGAACCCCTGTTGCCGAGCAGGCCGTCGAGCAGGCCGCGAATCCGGTCCGGCTCCATGCCGGCCCGACGAGCCGTATCGACCGCCTCCCCCAGCAGGGACTGCACGCGGTCCTCCAAATGCTGCCGCATGACCTTGTCGCCGCTGTCGGCCACGAAGGTCCCCTTGCCTTGGATGTTCTCCACCAAGCCCTCTTGGGCGAGTTCGGTATAAGCGCGGGTCACGGTCAGCACGGACACCCTGAGCTCCTGCGAGAGATGTCGCAGAGAAGGCAGTCCCTCCCCCGCTTTCAGGTCTCCGGTCAGGATGGCCGAACGTATCTGGTCCTCGATCTGCCGGTAAATCGGCTGTCCGGACAGGGATGAGATGATCAGCTTCATCCAAGCCCCTTTCATTGATTGTCGGCACGACCCTGGCTGAGCTGTACCGGTGTTCATGTATACACTATAACAGTTTCGCCATGAAGACAATCCGCCATTGATCTTCTGTCTGCGCGATTCAAGAATCGACAGAAACGGTGCTGCAGTGCTGAAATCCCGGCCGATTACGACTTCGGAGAAAATCCATTTGAAACAGATCATCGCCGCATTGCTCATATCCAGGGCGGGTACGGTGTCATCAACGAAAATCCGGCACGTCCATTGCCACAGGCTCATTGACAGCCGATTGCCTGCAGTCAAAGTCTCAGAATGAAAAGCAACGGAATGACGGATGTCGAGCATGCATTGCACGGCCACAAAAGCTTGTCAAATTCGCTGAATTGTCGGACTTAGGTACAGCAAAGAGCAGACGACAACCAGACTTAGCTGGTCTGGAGTCTGCTTGAAGCCAGAAGCTCTCGGGCGTGCTTCAGGGAGGTTGCAGACTCGCTGCCGGCCAGCATCCGTGCGATCTCCCGCTCCCTGTCCTCGCCTTCTACCTGGCGGACCAGAGTCTCTACGACATCGCCGCCTTCGCGCCCTTTGGCCACGACGAACTGCCGATTGGCCCAGGAAGCCACCTGCGGCAGGTGGGTGACCACAATCACCTGGGCGGTGACGGCCAGCCGGGCCAGACGACGACCAAGCTCTACAGCAGCCCGTCCGCCTACACCAGCATCCACCTCGTCAAAGATGAAGGTCATCGTCGGGTCGCCAACCTGGGAATCTAGTCCAGTATGCCCAGCATCAGCTCCGTCAGACCCCGATGATGTCCGGGCTTCCGCGGCCACCAGCTCCAGAGCCAGCATGAGCCGGCTGAGTTCGCCGCCCGAGGCGCTCTTGCCCATGGGCAGAAGATCCGAACCTGGATACGGTCTGAAGAGGAAGTCGATCTGGTCCAGACCATGCCCGTCCATGTCCTGGTCCTGACGCGGCCTGACGCGAATCTCAAGCCCGGCACCCGCCATGGCCAGGGAGTGCAATTCGCCATCGACAAGATCACTCAGCCTTCGTGCAGCCTTGGCCCGTGACGCAGACAGATTCCGTGCCGCCTTCAAGGCGCTTCCGCGAAGCTGCTCAACCTGACCTTGGAGCTCCTCCAGTTTCTCGGGTGAGGCATCCATGTCCTCAAGTTCAAATGCAGCCTTCTTGCGCCAGGCCAGAACATCGTCGATGTCCGGTCCCCAGCGTCGGGTCAGTTCATCCAGATCGTGGATGCGGGCGTTGATCTTGTCCAGATCTCCCTCCTGGCCTTCGTCATCCAACTGGCTGCTCAGGGTGAAGACCAAGTCAGACAGATCAGCATTCAGCGACCGCAACCGCTGGGCCGACTCCTGAAAGATCCCCTCCACACCGATGCCCTCCAGGGCGGCAATAGCTCGTTCCACCAGGGCCGTAGCCGAAGGTGTGTCCGCATCCGGGTCGATCTGGCCGGAGTCCAAGGCAGACAGCGCGGACATGACTCCCTGACTGATCTGGGCGGCATGCTCGATCCGATTCCGCTGGGTTTTGAGTTCACGATCTTCACCGGGATGGGGGTCAACGCGATCGATCCGGGCGATGGATTCACGAAGATAATCAGCCTGGGCCATAGCGCCGGACTGTTGGTTGCGCAGCTCCTCCAGATGGTCCTGGGCCTGTCGGTACTGCCTGAAGGCCTTGGAAAAAGCCTCCAGCTGCGGGCCGTCACCGGCATAGGCATCCAAAAATTCGCGCTGCCGGGCCGGACTGGCCATACGCATCTGATCCGCCTGGCCATGAACAGTGACCAGCATCCCAGCCACCTCCTCCAGCAGACCACGAGGTGCCGTCCTGCCGTTCAGAGCGGCACGGGAACGACCCTTGACCGGCATGGTTCGGGCCAGGAAGATCTGCCCCTCATCCTCCAAGGGCAGGCCAGCCTCGGTTATGGCAGCGGTCACTGGATTCTCGACTCCTGCTGCTCCGGCATCGAAAATCCCCTGCACCCAGGACTCGCTTGCCCCAGGCGACACCAGTTGCGGTCGGGCAGTGGACCCCGAGATCAGTCTGATGGCGTTGAGCAGCATGGACTTGCCAGCCCCGGTCTCCCCGGTGATGGCCGTCATGCCAGCGGCAGGCCGTAACAGGGCATGATGGATGGGACCCAGGTCTCGTGCTTCCAGCTCTTCCAGCATCAGTGCTCCTTGTTCGACTCCTGCGACTCCCCCTGGTCCTGTCCATTCGCAGCCGCCGAGGGGCGATGCTGCTCCCTCCAGCCGACCACCGGCAGGTCGAACTTGGAAACCAGCCGTCTGGTAAAGGGCACCCCGGACAGCCTGGCAAGCCTCAGGATGTCGTGGGACTGCCGCACCACAATGCGGGACCGCTTGGGCACAGGCCGTTGGCGGCGCCCGTCATTACAAATCCAGCCGGCCGACTGGGAATCACCCAGGATATCCAGGGTGAACTGCGACTTTGGGCCGATGATCAGGGATCGGGCGAAAAGGGCGTGGGCAGCTATGGGCACCATCTGCAACGACTGCGCATCAGGCCAGACGATGGGCCCGCCCACCGAAAAGGCATAGGCTGTCGATCCGGTCGGGGTAGCCACAATCATGCCGTCGCAGCCGAAGGAGCTCATCTCCACATCGTCCACTCTGACCGATACCTCGATCATCTTGCCCCGATCATATCGTTCCAGGGTCATGTCATTAAGGGCCCAGTCGCTCAGTGGTCGATCGGCTCCGGGTATCCACAGGTCCACATGGGCCACCATGCGCTCGTCGATGGAGTAGTCATGATCGGCCACCCGGCGAATGGCCTCCCCTATCTGGAAGCTCTCGAACTCCGCCAGGAATCCCACGTGACCCAGGTTGACCCCCAGGATGGGTACCTCGGTGCCCTTGACCAGCTCTGCAGCCCGCAGAATGGTCCCGTCGCCGCCCAGAACGATGACGATCTCGGTGTCGTCGGCTACCTTCTGGCTGGGGCTGCCGAATTCCGGGGCGGCAATATTGTCGACAATCGAGACGCGAAATCCGTCCCGGCGCAGCTGCTCCTCGACCTCATCCACCAGGTGGCCGCTTGCCCGGACCCGGCTGTGCGTGACCACGACAGCGCTACGAGCACCCATGGGGCCTCCCTTCCGGCAACAATGAACATCCTATCGGGCCCGGCCAACAGCAGAGCTCATCGTGGCGGGGTCAGGCCAAACGACGACCAGCAGCTGCAGCCATGCCCTGCCCGGTCTCATAGCGGGGTGATCCCGTCCCGTCCACAGCATCGGCATCCACCACAACACGGGAGACATCCGTCCTATCAGGCAGTTCGAACATGGTTGCCTCAAGGGTATGCTCAATAATCCCCCGCAACCCTCGGGCGCCCACCTTGCGCTCCAGGGCGATGGCGGCAACCCGATCCAAGGCGGCATCGGTGAAGACCAGATCGGCCCCGTCATCCAGGAACATGCGCCGGTACTGGTCGACCAGGGCATTGTCCGGTTCGGTCAGCACCCGCCGAAGCTCATCGGCGCCCAGCGGCTCAAGTGTGGAGATTACCGGCAATCGCCCCACAAACTCGGGAAGCAAGCCAAACTGTTCCAGGTCCTCAGCCCTGACCTGACTCATGACCCGGTCGTCGGGCACCCTGTCAGTCCCCTGGGTAGCCGAGAATCCGCTCTCTCGCAGACCCAGCCGTCGGCGGACGATCTCCTCAAGGCCGACGAAGGCGCCGCCGCAGATGAAGAGGATGTTGGCTGTGTCCATGACGACCGTACGGACATCCCCATGCCGCCGCGAACCCTGTACCGGCACGCGGGCCTGGGTGCCCTCGATGATCTTGAGCAGGGCCTGCTGGACCCCCTCGCCGGACACGTCCCGGGTAATGGAAGTGTTCTCGCCAGACTTCCTGGCGATCTTGTCGATCTCGTCGATGTAGATAATCCCCCGCTGGGCCAGGTCCATGTTGCCGTCTGCAGCCTGAAGCAGTCCCTGCAGGACGGATTCCACGTCCTCGCCCACATACCCCGCCTCGGTCAGGCTGGTGGCATCCACAATGACGAAGGGGACGTTCATGATGGTGGCCAAGGTTTGCGCCAGGTAGGTCTTGCCCACGCCGGTGGGGCCCATGAGCAGGATGTTGGACTTGTCCACCTGGACGCGTGGTGCCGCGTCCTTTCGATCAAACGCGGTGTCAGCAACACGGCCACGGTCGCCCAGGTCCATATTGACGCGCTTGTAGTGGTTGTAGACAGCAACCGACAGGGTGCGCTTGGCAGCCTCCTGGCCGATGACATACCGGTTCAGATAGGCGAATATCTTCGAGGGCGCAGGCAGGGTCACCCTCTGGTCGGCGGCATCCTTGGCCATGTCCTCCTGGATGATCTGGGCGCATAGACGTATGCATTCGTCGCAGATGGCGCAGGAAGGCCCTTTGACCAGGCGGCGCACCTGGTGCTCGTCCTTGCCGCAGAACTCGCAGCGATTCAGTCCGTCATTGTAGCTGACCACACGGCCCATGGCTCTCCCTTCCCGGAGAATCCCCGAGGATCGCCGAAATCAAACCTTTTAACTGGCATCAACCATGATGCCAAAAACGTCCGGAGGCCGTGAGTCCAAGGGACCCGCCGCCATCCGGACGATCAATCATGCGTGCAGTCACCGGAGCTAATTGCGGTGCTCCAGGACCTCGTCCACCATCCCGTAATCCTTGGCCTGTTGGGCGGTCAGAATGGTGTCCACCTCGATGTCCTTGCGGATCTTCTCCACATCCTGGCCTGTGTGCTTGGCCAGAGTCTCCTCCAGCCAGGTGCGCATGCGCAGCATCTCCTTGGCCTGAATCTCGATCTCAGTGGCCTTGCCGAAGTCCTGCTCCATGGCCGGCTGGTGGATGAGCACACGGGCGTTGGGCAGAATCAGGCGCTTGCCCTTGGTGCCGGCCGCCAGAAGAACGGCGGCAGCCGAGGCAGCCTGGCCCAGGCAGACGGTCTGCACATCGGGCTTGATGTACTGCATGGTGTCATAGATAGCGGTCATGGCTGTCATGGAGCCCCCCGGCGAGTTGATGTAGATGATCACGTCGCGGTTGGGGTCCTGGCTCTCCAGAACCAGCAGCTGGGCCATGATGTCGTCCGAGGAGGTGTCATCCACCTGGACGCCCATGAAGATGATCCTGTCGTCGAAGAGCCTGGTGTAGGGGTCCTGACGCTTGTAGCCGTAAGGGGTCCGCTCCTCGAACTGCGGCAGCACATAGCGGTCGGTGGGCATGGAGGCCAGGCCGCGGGGGCCGGCCAGTCGACGGGCCCGTGCTACGAATTGCGCTTCTTCAGATGCCATGTGGAGTGCTCACTTCCCTTGATCCGCGGTCATAGTGCCGTGGGTGGTCACGATCCGGTCGACAAAGCCGTACTCCAGGGCCTGCTGGGCCGTGAACCAGTGATCGTATTCGTTGTCCCGGTAGATCTCCTCCAGGGTGTGGCCGGTCTGCTCGGCCGTCAGCTGGGAGAGCGTGCGCTTCATGTCCATGATCAGCTCGGCGTTGATCCTGACATCAGTGGCTGTGCCACCGACGCCGCCAGAGGGCTGATGCATGAGCACCCTTGCATGGGAGGTGACAAAGCGCTTGCCCTTGGCCCCGCTGGAAAGCAGGAACTGGCCCATGGATGCCGCCATGCCGACCGCGACCGTGGCCACGTCCGGCTCAATCAGCTGCATGGTGTCGTAGATGGCCATGCCGGCCGTAATGGATCCGCCAGGTGAGTTGATGTAGAGCCAGATATCCTTCTTGGGATCCTCGGCTGCCAGCATCAGCATCTGTGCGCAGATGACGTTGGCGTTGGCGTCCTTGACCTCGTCCCCCAGCCAGATGATCCTGTCCTTGAGCAGTCGGTTGAAGATGGGATCGGTCGGCGTAGGGGCCTCCCCCTCCTCCATCACGGGACTGGTTGCCAATGAGTTGTTCACCCTGTCTCCTTCGATAAACGTATCTGTATTGAGAGTAGCCCCCGCAATCGACGCGGTCTCGGTCTTTCCGCTCTTTGCGCAACCGCTACGACAGGGCCGCACCCAGGCTGTTTCGCCACTGGGTACGGCCCTGTTCGCTGCTTTGAAAGCTACTCCTGATCCTGGGAGAGCTGGTCTGCCACTTCAGCCGCGGCGGAGGCAGCCTGGACACTCTCGTCCTGCTCCTCCTGGGCCTCAGGCTCATCCTCGCCCAGGAAGCGGCTCAGGTCCACCACCTGGCCATCGGGATCCTTGAAGGTGACGGCCCGCATGCCGGCCAGCATGCCCTTGGAGCGGCCGACCTCCTGCACAGCCGAACCCAGCTGGCCGTTGCGGACGATGCCGTTGATGAAGGCGCTGGGATCCATGCCGTACTGCTGGGCGATGGAGGCCAGGAAGTTGGTCACGTCGGCCTGGCTGACCGTGATGCCCAGCTTCTCAGCCAGAGCGTCCAGGGTCATCTGGTCGCGCAGTTCCTTCTCCACGCTCTCCTCGGCCTCGGCCTTCTCGTCCTTGCTGGCCTTGTCCGGATCCTTGCCGGTGTTCTTAAGCTGATCGGTAACCATGGACTGCTTGATGCCCTTGGGCACCGGGATGTCCAGGCCGTCCTGGAGCTTGGCGATGAAGGCATCGCGGGCATCAGTGGCCTGCCGACCCTCGGCATCCACCTGGCACTGCTTGCGCACGTCCTCGCGCAGCTCCTCCAGGGTCTCGAACTCCGAGGCCTCCTTGGCGAACTCGTCGTCCAGGTCGGGCAGCTCCTCGGCCTTGACCGAGTTGACCTTGACCTTGATCTGGGCCTTCTCGCCCTGGTGCTCACCGGCCTCCAGGGTGCCCTCGAAGGTGGTCTCTTCCCCGGCGGACAGCCCGTCCAGGGCCTCATCCAGGCCGTCCAGCATGGTGTTGGAGCCCAGCTCGTAGCTGACCCCCTGCTGGGAGTCCACGGACTCACCGTCGATGACGGCATCCAGATCGATGTTGGCGTAGTCGCCCTTGGAAGCGGGACGATCCACACTGACCAGGGTGCCGAAGCGCTGACGCAAGTTGTCCAGACGCTTGTCCACGTCCTCATCAGTGACGGCGGGCTTGGGGACCTCAATCTCCATGCCCTCAATATCGGGCAGCTCGAACTTGGGACGAATCTCCACCTCGGCGGTGAACTTGAGCTTGGTGTCGTCCTTGGCCGAGGAAGGAATGTCCTTGACGTCGATCTGCGGCTGGGCCATGGCGTGCAGCTGCTTCTCCTCCAGGGCCTTGGAGTAGAGCTCGGGCACGCCGGCGTTGACGGCCTCGCCCGCCACGCTGGCAAAGCCCACGCGCTGATCGATGATGGGTCCGGGCACATGGCCCTTGCGGAAGCCGGGGATGGTCACCTGCTTGCCGATCTCCTTACGGGCCTGATCCAGGTAGGGGTTCAGCTCATCGGGATCGACGGTGATGGTGAGCCTGACCTTGGTGGGCTCGAGGTTTCTGACGCTGATTTTCACGCTGCGCTCCAATTCATCCAAACCGTTTGATCTGCCAGTAAGGCAACCGTTACATAATAGCGCGAGTCAGGGACTCTGACAGGAGCGAAACCTGCCAGGGACGGGCCCCCTCCTGACGCAGGAAGTCGGCCACATCCCGTTTCTCCGGTTCGTCTGTCCAGCAGAGGTTGCGCAAGTAGCGGGGCTTAATCAGAATCTCGTCGGGGGTGTTGGTCCGGTGTCCCACTTCAGTCACTGCCTTGCGCGCTGCCTCCAGCCTGGCGAACCGGTCCGGATGGCGGCGTCTCCAGGCCTGCATGGACTTGGGGGCGTTGGTCTCCTCCCCTCGCGGCTTGGGAGGCACCGGTAGCTCTTCGGTAGGCAGACTCAGTGCCTCCAGAATGGCCTGTTTCCAGACCGAGGGCCTGACCCGGCGCTGTATGGGCGCATAGCGTTCGAACATGCGGTCCTGCTCGCCGCCGGTGTGGATCCTGACCCTCTCGTTCAGGGATCTGATGGCCCGGAATTGGGCGTTGTTGTGGGGCTTGAGCCTGCCGGCCTCGATGATGGCCTTGTCGGGCAGGAGCAGCGTCGGAGCTATGTCGTAGCGGCGGGCCAGCTGGTCTCGGGTGGTCCACAGGGAACGGGCCACAGCCTGGCCTCGACGGTCATTGTGCAGGGCGTTGATATGCGAGATATGCCGCCAGGGCTGCTCAGGCTCCGGCTTGGGGATTTTGCACCGCTCCAGCAGCCAGGCGAATTCCTGCCTGGCCCATTCATCCTTGCCGTGACGGCGCAGATCCTCCAGCTCGCGCACTCGCACCTGATCCAGCAGCTCCACGTCCAAGGCGGCGTAATTGCGCCAATCACGCGGCAGTGGACGATAGGACCAGTCCGCAGCAGAGTGCTCCTTGGCCAGCGTCAGCCCCAGGTAATGTGCTGTCACTGCAGACAAGCCGTAATGACCTAAATTGAGCATCCTGGCCGCCAACTCAGTGTCGAAGAGCGATGATGGCCTCATGCCCAATGCATAGAAGCCAGGCAGATCCTGAGGGGAGTCATGAATGATCCATTGGGCCCCATCAACAGCCTTATTGAATTCCGACCAGTCACAGCCGGCCTGCATCAGAGCGGGCGGATCCAGCAGGAATATCCCCGCCCCCCGGCGTTTGAACTGGACCAGGTAGTCGTCGTGGCCATAGCGGAAGCCCGAGGCCCGTTCAGCATCCGCGGCCAGTGCACCGCTGCCCTGGGACAGCATCCGACAGGCCCGGCTGTACCCGGCCATATCGTCAATGACCGACGGCACACCCTGGGCGGGCTCTGAAAGCAGCTGCGTCTTAGGCTCCGTGGTCACCTGCGCTCAACCTCTTTTGTAGTTTGTCTTCCATCACGACACCGGGCCGACCGGCCCGGAAAACACACGCCTGAAAGCATAGTCCATGCCCTCAACCCACTGGAAGACCTTTGCCAAGCATGCCTTGTCGGCAATTTATCGATGTACAGTATCGGTCATTCATAAAGCCGGTCATTCAACGTTCCAGTCATTTAATGATTCCGCCATTCAGCGAGTCCGCCATTCGCTGATTGACCGGCTGGCCTTCACACAAGCAGACAAAACTCCCCACGGTGTTAGCCGTGGGGAGTCATAAGAAAATTATTCTGATTGTTCCTGGGCTACCCGGGAACCAAACTAGTTCTGCGCCTCAGTAGACCACGAAGCCATGGGCCTCCAGCTGCTTCTTGACCCGATCCTTCAGGGCCGCGGAAGGGCCTTTGGCATCCTCCAGCGGGTAGGGAATGCGCAGCTCATGCCACTTGGGCCGTCCAAGCTGATGGAAGGGAAGCACATCAATGTGCTCGATGGCATCCTTGAACTGTTCGCACACCCGAGCCACATTCTCGACGTTCTCCTCGGAGTCGGTCAGCCCCGGCACCAGCACGAAGCGAACCCAGATCTTGCTGCCGCGGGCAGCCAGACGCTTGCCGAATTCGATTGTGGGGGCCAGCGTACCACCGGTCACCTTCTTGTAGGTGGCCTCGTCGCCGGATTTGACATCCAGCAGGCACAGGTCGATATCGTCAATCATGGCATCGGTGTAGTTGCGATTGAGGAAACCTGATGTGTCCAAGCATGTGTGGACGCCCATCTCCTTGGCAGCGCGAAAGACGCGTGAGACAAAGGCTGCCTGCATCATGGACTCACCGCCGCTGAAGGTGATTCCTCCGCCCGTGCTCTTGAAGAGGTCCTGGTAGCGGGCCACCTTGTCGATCATGGCCTGCAGGTAGACGGGCTGGCCGTCGCGCATCTTCCAGGTGTCAGGATTCTGGCAGTACTGGCAGCGCAGGGGGCATCCGCTCATGAAGACGGTCATCCTTGTGCCCGGTCCGTCCACTGAGGTGTTGATGTCCCAGGAGTGAACAAATCCGATGTCGCCCGTGCGCAGGGCATTCATGCGGTCGTGCCGGTCCAGTCCAATAGGCGATTCGAACCCCGAAAGGCCGCCCATCAGGGTCTGGCTCTGGTAGACCTTGGATTCCTTGAGCATGTGCGGCTGTGTGGTATGGAAGGTGGTGGTCTCCGTCATCGGATCCTCCTGAAAAAGACGAAAAGGGGGCGGGGCCTTGGTGCGCCCCGCCCCATGATTCACCGTCTCATAGACGGTTGGCTATCGCCACAAGGGCGATCAGTCGGTCACCGCGCCCTGGTGGAAGGTGCGGGAGATCACGTCGAGCTGCTGCTCGCGCGTCAGCTTGACGAAGTTGACGGCGTAGCCCGAGACACGCACGGTCAGGTGCGGGTACTTCTCGGGGTGCTCGACAGCATCCTCCAGCTGCTCCTTGCGCAGGACGTTGATGTTGGCGTGGTAGAGCCCATGGCCGTTGCCGGCATCCAGGATGCCCACCAGGTTGTTGATGCGCTCATCCTCGTCACGGCCCAGGCCGTCAGGGGTGATCGTGTTGGTCAGCGAAATGCCGTCCAGAGCATCGTCGTAGTCGATCTTGCCCACGGAGAACATCGAAGGCAGCATGCCGTGCGAATCCATGCCGTTCTCGGGGTTTGCACCGGGAGCATACGGGGTGCCCTTCTTGTGGCCGGAGGGGAAGGACCCGGTGTTCTTGCCATACTCCACGTTGGAGGTGATGGTCAGGATGGACTGGGTCGGCACAGCGCCACGGTAGACGGGCAGGCGCTTGATCTGGCCCATGACGGTGGACACGGTCCACTTGGCCAGGTCGTCGGCGCGATCATCATCGTTGCCGTAGATCGGGAACTCGCCAACGGTCTTGTAGTTGACGATCAGGTCGTCGTCAGCGCCCTCGACATACTCAGGGGTGCCCTTGGCATCCTTGTTGTAGATCGGGTAGACCTTGGCGTACTTGATAGCCGACAGGGAGTCAGCGGCGATGGACAGGCCGGACATGCCGCAACCCAGGGTGCGGTAGACCTCCTTGTCGTGCAGGGCCATCTCAATGGACTCGTAGTCGTATTTATCGTGCATGTAGTGGATGATGTTCAGAGCCTCGACGTAGGTCTCGCTCAGCCACTCCAGGGCCTTCTCGTAGTTGTCCTTGACCTCCTGGAAGTCCAGAGAACCGTCTTCCTTGGGGGTGACAGGCTTGATTACGTCCTTGTCGATGACCTGCATACCGGTCATCTCGTCACGGCCGCCGTTCATAGCGTAGAGCAGGGCCTTGGCGGAGTTGACACGGGCGCCGAAGAACTGCATCTGCTTACCGACCCTCATGGGGGACACGCAGCAGGCGATGGCAGCGTCATCGCCCCAGTGGGCGCGAATGTCCTTGTCGGACTCGTACTGGATGGCGGAGGTGTCGATGGAGATACGGGCGCAGAAGCGCTTGTAGCCCTCAGGCAGCTTCGGATCCCAGAAGATGGTGATGTTGGGCTCGGGGCCGGGTCCAAGGTGCTCCAGGGTCAGAGTAGCCAGCAGACGGAAGGAGGTCTTGGTGACCATGGGCCTGCCGTCGTCGCCGAAACCAGCGTCGGACCAGGTGGCCCAGTAGGGGTCGCCCGAGAAGATGTTGTCGTAGTCCTTGGTCCGCAGGAAGCGCACGATGCGCAGCTTCATCACGATGTTGTCGATGATCTCCTGGGCATCGGTCTCGTCGATCAGGCCAGCGGCCAGATCACGCTCGAAGTAGACGTCGAAGAAGGCAGACAGACGGCCGATGGACATGGCGGCGCCGTCCTGGCTCTTGACCGAGGCCAGGTAGGCCATATAGGTCCACTGGACAGCTTCCTTGGCGTTCATGGCAGGACGGCTCAGATCCAGGCCGTACTCCTTGCCCAGGGTCAGCAGCTGCTTCAGAGCCTTGATCTGCTCGGCGTGCTCCTCGCGGAAGCGAATCCAGTGTTCGATCTCTTCCTCGGTGAAGTCGTTGCGGTAAGGAATCGAATCCTTGTCGGCCTTCTTGCGGGCAATCAGCTCGTCGATGCCGTAGAGGGCCACACGACGGTAATCGCCAATGATACGGCCACGGCCGTAGGCATCGGGCAGACCGGTCAGAATCTTGTTGTGGCGGGCCAGCTTGATCCTCTTGGTGTAAACGTCGAAGACGCCATCATTGTGGGTCTTGCGATACCGGGTGAAGATCTTCTTGACCTCGGGGTCGGGCTCCTTGCCGGCCTCCTTGAGGGCCTGCTCAACCATGCGCCAGCCGCCGTAGGGCATCATCGCGCGCTTGCAGGGAACGTCGGTCTGCATGCCGACGATCACGTCGTCTTGGGTCTCGCCGGCAGGCTTGCCGTCGATGTATCCGGCCGGGAAGGCGTCAATGCCCGCCGGAGTGTGGGTGTCCACGTCGTAGACGCGCTGCTTGCGCTCTACGGCAAGGAAATTGTCATCCAGGTAGTTCCACAGGAACTTGGTCTTCTCCGTAGCCGGCGCCAGGAAGGATTCATCACCGGTGTACGGAGTGTAGTTCTTTTGAATGAAGTCGCGAACGTCGATGTCTTTCTTCCAGTCCTCGCCCTTGAAGCCCTTCCAAGCCTTGGCTTGCAGCTCTGCGGGAGAGACGGTATTGGTCTCAACTGCTGTCATAGTCAACTCCTTGTTGATATGGTCAATGGCGCTTCCTCACACCACTGTCACTTTCAAGTATAGGGTGCGCACTACCACGGGAAACCGAATCGCGACGTGAGCTATATCACACTGCGAGCAGACTCGCAATGGGCGCCACGCCCATATCTTGCGAGGTCGCCCGGCACACCGCCTGAGTCCCGAACCGCCCTGACTGTACGACCAACAGGTCGCCAAAGATAGAGGGCGATCCAGCAAGAGCTTCATCTGTCAGCTGACGACTGTCCCTGCCCGGGGTCTCCCTCCCAGGCCTGCCGCCAACGGCGGTCTTCTTCATCCCATTCCTTGTTCCTGCGCTTGGCGATCTTCCAGGCATCGAGAGCCTCCTGCCTGCTGTGGTAGGGGCCCATCCGCCTGTCCTGTGGTGACAGCTTGCCCTGTTCAGGCCTGCCGGTGACGGTGTTGAAGTACCAGGCCGTTTGCTCCTCTTGGAGACCCATGGTGATCACTCCCTGAAGGCGTTGGTGACGGGCAGCCGACGGTCACGGCCGAAGGCCAGAGAGGTGACCTTGGGCCCCAGCGGGTACTGACGCCGCTTCCACTCTGCCCGATCCACCAGCCGCATGACCGTGTCGACCGTGTCGGGGTCGAAGCCGTCGGCCAGAAGGTCGGCCCGACCATGCGCATGCTCGATGTACGCCTCCAGGACCTTGTCGAGCAGGTTGTAGTCCGGCAGGGAATCAGAGTCCTTCTGCCCTTCACGCAACTCGGCCGAGGGTGGCTTGACGATGGAGTTGACCGGGATGGGCTCACGTTCGCCCCGCGCCTGGGCCTGGGCATTGCGCCAGCGGGCCAGCTGCCAGACCCTGGTCTTAAGCAGATCCTTGATGGGCGCATAGCCACCGACCGCATCGCCATAGATAGTTGAATAGCCGCAGGCCAGCTCGGACTTGTTGCCTGTGGCCAGCGCCAGAAGCCCCTCGGCATTGGCGTAGGCCATGACGATGACGCCGCGTATCCGGGCCTGCAGATTCTCTTCAGCCACCCCTTCCAGATGCAACTGCCCTTGGAAGGCGTCGAATTCAGGGCCTATGGCTTGCACCACGTAACGCACGCCCAGACGCTGGGCCAGGTCGGCTGCATCATCCCGGGAGCCCTCCGAGGAGTAGCGGCTGGGCATGGAGATGCCGCGCACGTGCTCCCCTCCGCAGGCATCGGCGGCCATGGTGGCCACCAGGGCCGAGTCGATCCCGCCTGACAGCCCCAGGCAGACGCCCGTGAAACGGTTCTTGGCCATGTAGTCCTTTAAACCCAGCACGCAGGCCCGATAGACCTCCTCATCCCCAGGCATCTCTTCAGCCATGCAGGGTTCACTGGGCAGAGGCCGCTCCCCTGGTGCAGGCAGGGTCCAAGTGGACAGATCCTGGACGAACCTTGGCGAGCGCTCCAGTAGGGTGCCATCCTGGTCCACCACAAAACTGCCTCCGTCAAAGACCAGATCGTCTTGACCGCCCACCTGGTTCAGATAGAGCAGAGGCGCGCCGACCTGCTTGGCCCGACGAGTCGCCAGCTCGTAACGGACGTGCCCCTTGCCCTCCTCGAATGGGGAGCCGTTGATGGTTACCAGGAGGTCGATGTTCCGGTCAGCCAGGTCGCTGATGGGATCGCCATCCTGCCAGATATCCTCGCAGATGGCCAGCCCTATCCGGTGCCCCTGCACCTCCAGGACCACAGTCCTATCCCCCGGGGTAAAGATCCTGTACTCGTCAAAGACACCGTAGTTGGGCAGGAAGTGCTTGTCGTAGCCAGCCTCGACCCGACCCTGATGCAGGACCACCAGCCGGTTGCGGGGCCTGTCCTGATCCGTGTCGGTGCCGACGGTTCCCACGATCACATAGAGATGGCCCAGACCCTGCTCCTCCAGCTCCCTGGCCAGACGGTCGGCCCGAGACCAGGCGGCCCGACGGAAGCTGGCCCGGAATGCCAGGTCCTCGATTGGGTAACCTGTCAGGCTCATCTCGGGAAAGACCACCAGGGTCGCCCCCTGCTCAGCCGCCTTTCGGGAGTAGTCCATAATAATGTCGGCGTTGCCGTCAAGATCGCCCACACAGGTGTCGATCTGAGCCAGAGCCACCAGCAGATCGCCATCCCGCCGCGGCTGTTCCTCTTGTATGCCCATACCCATGATTCTAAACCGTGTCAGGGCCGGCCCACGGGCAGACAGTCCCGGATAGGGAGCGATACGGAGAAGACGGGATTGCGGACGCGTCAGACCTTATCGGCACCAGCCTTACGCGCGGCCCGACGCACCAGTACCGAGGCGACCAATCCCAGGAAAAGCAGCAGGACTGCAAAGCCCATGGCCCACTGGGCGCCTTGGGTAAACCCCTCGGTCAGGGCGTTGGTCACCTGAGGCCCTAGGACTCCCAGCCGGCCCCGGGTGCCCTGGGCCCGCATGCCGACAATGGCGTTTCCGGCTGAAGACTGGACAGATCTGACCAGGCCATCGGCCATCTGCGCCGAAATTCCCTTGAGTGCTGTCAGATGCCTTGGCAGCACCAGACTCAGAGCCAGGGAGAGGGCAGAACCTGAGACTGCAGCGCCCAAGGCGGTCCCCCACTGGCGGATGGTGGACTGGGTGGCCGAAGCCTGGCCGGACTGGGCCACCGGAACGCCGGAGAGCACCAGGCTGGTCAGCTGTGCCGAGGCAAAGCCCAGACCGGCACCGTAAATGATAAGAGTCAGGGTCATGGGCCAGACCGGTACCGACCCACGCATGAGCAGAATGGACAGGGCCACGCCGACAATCTCCATCAGCAGGCCCGTCTGAACCGTGCCGCCGGCTCCCAGACGGGCTGAGACCACCCGGGCCAGACCGCCCGAAACAACTGACCCCAGGGCCATGACACCCAGGATGGATCCGGCCCCCAGGGGGCTCAGGCCCCTGGCGTTGATCAGGTAGAGAGGCAGGATGAACATGACCGCGAACTGACCGGCGTTGACAATGGCGGCCGTGAGATTGCCCCAGCCGAAGGTGCCAATGGCGAACATGGACACGTCCTGGATGACCATCTTGCCCCTGCGCGCCCTGGCCAGCTCGATCAGCGCGAAGGCGGCCAGCAGGGCCAATCCCAGGATCAGACTCACCGGAACCGGCGACAGGGCTGCCGATGCAGACCAGTGCAGGGGGCCCAGTTCAAGTGCAGCACGGGGACGCCACCAGCCGTAGGTCTGCCCCTCGATCAGCGCAAAGACCACCAGGGCCGATCCCAGGGCCGAAAGAAGTATGCCCTTCCAGTCGGCAAGCATCCCCCAGCGGTTGCCAGTCTGCCCGGGCGCTGACTTGGTTTCGGGCACAAAAAATGCACTGGCCACAAGAACAATCAGCCCCAAGGGCAGATTGACCAGGAAGATCCACCGCCATCCGATGGTGCTGGTGAAGACCCCGCCCAGGAAGGGGCCGACCGCCGCAGCGGAGGACATGACGGCCCCCCAGATGCCGAATGCAGTAGCCCGGTGACGACCCCGGAAGGTTGCGGACACGGTGGAGAGGGTGGATGGCATGACCAGGGCGCCGCCGATTCCCTGAACAAGCCGCGCCAGAAGCAGCAATGTACCGGAGGATGCCGATGCGGCGAAGACGGATCCCAGCACGAAGATGACCGTGCCCACCTGCAGAATCCGCTTGCGCCCGATCATGTCCCCCAACCGACCGGAAGGCAGGAGCAGGGCCGCCAGGACGATGCTGTAGAGAGCGGTCACCCACTGGGCTTGAGCCAGGTTGATGTGGATGGCAGCGATGATGGAAGGAATGGAGACGTTGACGATGGACGAATCCAGCACAATCATGGCCAGACCCAGGGCCAGCACCCAGAGTGCACGCCAGGGCGGTGCCGCCTCCGGAGACTCCTGGCTGCCTTTCTGACGGCTTTTCTTCACGTCTATGCTTGCCGATCCGGTCATCAGATCTCCCCTCACCATGGTCTGCGATTTTTTGCGACTATACGTCGCGAAAACCTGTCTGGCAAGTTCACTCAGCGCGGACAAGCCGCAGGCTAAAGAGGCCTTGGCGGCTTGGCTCTGCTGCAAATAGGCCATATCATATGCCCCAAGACCGGCTGAACCCGATTCACAACCGCAGCACCCGGCTGGCCAGACCAAGGAGGACCATGCCCAGGATTCGCGAATCCACGCTCCAGGAGCACCGAGCCAAAACCCTGGACCGGATCATCGCGTCCGCCGAGGCCATCCTGCGCACCGGCGGACGCGACCAGCTGACCATGGCCGAGGTGGCCCGACGAGCCAATCTGGCACGGAATTCCCTCTACCGCTACGCCCGGGACGCCGATCAGCTCTGCGACATGGTCATGGAGCGACACCTGCCTGACTGGGGTCGTGCCCTGGACCAAGCCCTGGGCAAGGCAGAAGACCCGCGCCGAACAGTCGAGATTTGGACCCGCACCAATCTGGAGCAGGCCGGACTGCACGGACACGGTTGGCTGATGAACCTCTACGCCGAGCAGCACGACGAACAGCTACGTCAGGCCCTGATCTACGGGAGCACCTCGAATCCCCATGAGAGCACCACAAGGAGCGATCGGTCCACAGGCCGGCAGGTCCAGGCTCTGCTGGACTTCCACCGGCAGGTCAACAAGCCGCTGATCCAGGCTTGGACAGCCCTGCGACCAGCGGATCCGGCCATGGGCGTGGAGGTGACGCGAGGCATTGTCCAATCCGGTATGCGATTGATTGATGCCCTGGACCAGGAACTGGCCCCCGAACAACGGCAGAAACGACTGACCACAATCATCGAGAAAGTGACCGCCTGCTCCGAGGCCGTCACCGCCACCCTGACGGAAGGACCTACATGCGCCTGATCGGCAACATCTGCTGGCTGCTGCTGGGAGGACTGGCCATCGCACTGGCCTGGACACTGGTGGGCATCGTGCTCTGCCTGACTGTGGTGGGCATCCCCCTAGGCGTCCAGGCCTTCAAGATGGCCAGACTCACCCTGACCCCCTTCGGCAGGCAGGTCATCTATGGAGGCGGGCTGGGATCCTGGCTGGCCAACCTGCTCTGGATCATCCTTGGCGGCTGGTGGCTGGCTCTGGCCTATCTGGCGGCCGGTCTGGTCACCATGCTGACCGTGGTGGGCATACCATTCGGCCTGCAGGCCTTCAAGATGGCCCGCCTGGCCCTGATGCCCTTCGGGTCCTCGGTTCGCGTCGCCGTCTTATGAAAGGATTGGGGACATGAGCACAGTCATCATGCATACCTCAGAAGGCGACATCCGCCTGGACCTCTTTGACGATCAGGCCCCCGAAACCGTAGCCAACTTCCTGGATCTGGCCGCCGGCCGCAAGGACTGGACCGACCCCGAGACGGGCCAGAAGCGTCAGGATCCCTTCTATGACGGGCTGACCTTCCACCGGATCATCAAGGACTTCATGATCCAGGGCGGCTGCCCGCTGGGTACCGGCACAGGCGGTCCCGGTTACGAGTTCGATGATGAGATCGATCCCTCCCTGACCTTTGAGGAACCCTACAAGCTGGCCATGGCCAATGCGGGGCTACGCCGGGACCCCGCCACCGGGAAGACCCACGGCACCAACGGATCTCAGTTCTTCATAACCACCGTGCCCACCCCTTGGTTGAACGGGCACCACACCATCTTCGGCCAGGTTACCGACGAGGATTCCCGGAAGGTGGTCGACAAGCTGGATGCCGTGGCCACCGACTCGGGCGACCGTCCCCTGGAGCCGGTCTTCATCAACAGCGTCGAAGTCCTCTGAGCCGGGCCGGGGATGGTTTCGAAAAAGACATCCAGCAGATTCCAGCCCGGCACACGCAGCTACACCATGTCCCGAATCAGGGGCACGGAAACATCAATAGAGCGCCAGGTCCGGTCCTACCTCTTTTCGCGCGGTCTGCGGTTTCGCAAGAACGACAAGAGGTACCCGGGCCATCCTGATGTGGTTCTGCCCAAGTGGCGGGCCATGGTATTCGTCAATGGCTGTTTCTGGCATATGCATGAGGGGTGTGCCAAATTCTCCCTTCCCAAATCCAATGTGGAGTTTTGGACCACAAAGCTGACGAGGAACCGTCTGCGGGATCAGGAGCAGCGCAAAAAGCTGAAAGCCATGGGCTGGCGGGTCTTCACTGTCTGGGAGTGCCAGCTGGATGCCCACCATGCTGAGGAAACCCTGCAGGAATTGTATGAGGCCATCACCGCAGATGGCGATCCAAACGAAGGAGTCAAGGATGAGCAGATTGAACGGCAAGCGGCAAGAGGCTGAGCAGAAGGGCATGCGGATCAACTTCGCCATTCTCGGTGCCGGAAGGATAGCCAACGCCCTGGCCAAGACGGTGGTGATGATGGCTGGGGATCAACGGTATAGCCACCTGGTGGCCCCCTATGCTGTGGCCTCCAGGGATGGGGATCGCGCGGCCGCCTTCGCCAAAAAATATGGATTCCAGCATTCCTATGGCTCCTACCAGGAGCTCCTGGATGATCCCCAAGTGGATCTGGTCTACATCGCCACGCCTCACAGCCTCCACGCCGAGCAGGCCATCGCCTGCATGAAGGCCGGAAAGAACGTGCTGGTCGAGAAGTCCTTCACAGCCAACGCCGATCAGGCCAGGCAGGTCATTGAGACGTCCGAAAGCACCGGCCTGCTCTGCACCGAGGCCATCTGGACCAGGTACATGCCCTCGCGCTCCATCATCGACGAGATCATCTCCTCAGGGGAAATCGGCACTGTCAGGACAGTCACCGCCAACCTGGGTTACGTGACCGTAGGCAAGGCCAGAATGACCGATCCGGCCCTTGCCGGCGGCGCTCTGCTCGACGTTGGCGTCTACCCTCTCAACTTCATCGACATGGTCATGGGGCCCAAGCCCATCGAGCGGGTCTGCACAGATTGGGTCCGCAGTCCGGAGGGCGTGGACAGCCAGAACTCCACGACCATTCTCTACAAGGATGGATCCATGGGCGCGGCGACCAGCTCCATGGTCTCGGACAGCGACCGGACCGGCAGCATCTGGGGAGACCGGGGTTACCTGCAGTGCGCCAACATCAACAACGTGGAGTCCATTGACCTGTACGACGGGGACCACAAATTGAGGAAGCGCTACCCCATCCCCGACCAGCTGACCGGCTACGAGTACGAGGTGGCCGGCGCCGCACAGGCCATCCTGGACGGGAAGAGCGAGTGCGCCCAGATGCCCCACAAGGACACCCTGCGCATCATGGAGCTCATGGACTCCCTGCGCCGCCAGTGGGGATTGGCCTTTCCCTTCGAATCATGAACTGACTGATTAAAGCTGTGGTGACCAGCCTGCCTATTTGATGCGGCGAACCTTGCCATGCTCGACCAGGTAGGCCCGCCGGGCAAGATCGATCATGGGCAGGTCGAAGGCCGAATCGGTGTAGAAGGCGTCGATGGCCGTCTCCTGACCCAGGATCCGCTGAAAATGCAGAGGCTTGTCAGGTCCAAAGTTGAGGTAGCCCACGGTCAGGGATTCCAAATCCAAGGTGGAGCCGATGCAGCGGGTGATGCCAAGCCGTCGGCAGGCCTCCCCCGCCACTAAATCGAAGGAGGCGGTCACCACCACATCGTCGGCCTGGGGGGTGTACCAATCCATGATCTTGTGCATGTTGGCATCCCAGAACTGGCTGACCAGTCGGTCCATGTCAAAGCCGGGACGCGAGGTCAACCGACGCAGGTAACGCGAGCCCACCCGACGCATGGCCGAATCCAGCTGCTCCAGGGTGACCCGACCCAGGCGGTAGCGGACTGCATAGAAGAGGGCAATCGGCAGGTAGTGCAACACCCGCGGATCCTTGCGGGCAGTGAACAGGTAGAAGTCAAGCAGGCTCTCGCCATCGTAGATGGTGCCGTCGAAATCCAGTACCCGCATGCCAATCCTTTCCAGATCTCGTCGCGAAAGGGGACATCTTAGCATACCGTGGAGCAATGACGGTGATAGTCCCTGACCTCGGCTGGCCCTGCCCTGCCAGATGCAGACCTCCTTGGCAGAGCAACAAGGCAATTCCTGTTAGCCCACCAGCCTAAGCACAGGCCCGAAGTAGGCAGACAATCCTTGGATAATCGACGATGAATGGCTTCGAACAGGATCGGTACCAGAGAAATCATGCTTGCCTGGCCCATGTCTGGATCGTGGACGATACCTATGGTGTCGACGGTATTGATATGATGAAAATGCGTCGTCCGTGCTAGGCCGAGGCTAGGGAGTTGCCGGAAACAGGTCTGGAAGGGGAACGGCGCCGAAGGGGTCTATGCGGTCAATCATGCCCGCCGAACTCTTTGATCTTCCTTACCAGCTAGGGGGCAGCAGCGATGTTGAAGAAGAGCCACTACCACAACCTGAGCAGCTGTATAGCCGGAATCTACCGGCATGCACGCAACGATGCCAGCCGGTACACAGGCGAAACCACCTTACGAGGCACCCAGGGTGATCTGATTGTATACCTCTATGACCATCCAGGCCTCAGCCAGCGCCAGATAGCCCGGGACCTGTGTGTAGACCCCAGTCTGCTGGCCCGGGATCTCAAGGCTTTGAAGGCCCAGGGACTGGTCAGCCGTGAACAGAACCCCGCCGATCACCGGGTCAATATCATCGCACTGACCAGGTCAGGCGCAGACATCGCGCGCAAGAGAATCAGATTGGTCAACAACTGGTGGATCGACCTGTTCAAGCAGAATCCCGATATCGACCCCGAGACCTTTGAGAGTGAACTGCGCTGCGTATACAACCGGTTGCTGGCCAACCAGCTCTGATCTCTCTCATCGAGAAAAGACCTGGCCGATTCCTTGACCGCCTCTCGACGGTACCAGGCTCATGCCGGGTCTTTTGATTTTAGGCTATTTACGCCCCTGGGTCAGCCCCCATCAGCCTACCGAACGGCCGGAAGTCTCCCATCCCATCAGGCCCACAACCAGCATGGAGGCCAGAGCAACCAGGCTGATGGTGACGAAGATTGAGGTGCTCCCCCACTGGCTGAGCATGGCCCCAATCAGCACAGGCATGAGAACGTTGCAGAGCTTGGCTACGGCATTGGCGATGCCCACGCAGCGGAAGCGGACCGTGGTCGGGAAGAGCTCAGGCGCATAGACGGCCACCACCGAAGACATGAGGACGTAAAGGCTGGCCATAAGCAGGATGCCCACCAGAATGGCCGTAACCTGGCTGGTCTGCGCAGCGTAGAGCAGACCGAAGACCGCCGTCAGCAGGAAGGCCGTGACGATGATCCGCTTGCGGCCGATCCGGTCCAGAAGCAGGGATCCGATCAGGCAGCCCAGGGGGGCGCCCAGCATCATCAGCGTGCTGATCCACAGGGATCCGCTCAGATCTATGCCCCGCTTGAGCAGGATGGTGGGCACCCAGGATGTGAAGGCATAGGAGCAGACGTTGGTGGCCGAGACAGCCACAGTGGCCACAATAAGGCCGCGAACCACGCTACCCGATGCCTTGGCAGATGCCTTAACGCCCTCATTCTTTCCGGCGAGGGCGTCACCACTGCCAGAGCCAGAGTCAGACTTTCCCTGACCATTATCGGCCTCCAAAAGCTGGACCACCTGGACGGCCTCGTCCATCCGCCCGTGCAGGGCCAGCCAGCGGGGGGACTCGGGGATGTCACGCCGCAGGTACCAAATCAGCGCCGCCGCCAGACCAATGCCCACGAAGAGCGGCCGCCAGGACCAGCGCGGAATGATCCAAGCACACAGGAGCATGGCCAGGGGCACTCCGGTGTTGGCCACCAGCGAGACGATGGCGCTCCAACGGCCCCGGTGCTTGATGGGAGCGAATTCGTTGACCATGGAAAAACCAGTGACAATCTCGGCGCCCAGCCCCAGACCGGCCCCCAGACGGCAGACCGAGAGAATGGCCATGTTCGGTGCCAAGGCGCCCAGCAGGGTAAAGCCGCCGAAGAGCAGCAGGTTGATCTGATAGGCCGTCTTACGCCCCCGCAGATCTCCGATGAAACCGGCCAGCAGCGAGCCCACCAGGAGCCCCAGGAATCCAGCCGACAGGAAGAGGGAATTCTGGGCGACCGTGGACCATCCGGTGCTCAAGGCCGAACTGGCTACTGCGCTGCCCACATAGACATCGATGCTGTCCATGAGCATTCCCGCGGCCACCAAGGCCACGATCTTGTAAAAAGTAGCCGATTCGCGAGCATTGTCTACTCGCCGGGTAATCTCGCGGACCGCCAGGTCGTCCTCGGCCACGCCGAGGCCCTTCGTTTGTTCGGATATGTCTGCATTGTCAATGACCGCTGTCGACATCGTCACCCTCGCGCCCGTGCATGAGGCAGGCATGCCCCATGCGTCCATGCCAGACCTGCCGACAGCGACAGGCTCCTTGTGGGAGCATGGCGACCGTCAATATGGAAGGTCTGAACCCTGCGGCGTTTCGGTCATTGTGTGGCTGCTCAACGTCTATTGGGTGCCCAGTATAGGAGGCTGGACGGTCATTGCCCAGACCCGGCGTTTCCCTCCGCCCCGGCAGCCCTGTCCAGGATGGCCCTGATGGCCTCCAGACGTGGGCCCAGCTTACGTTCATAGCCCCGATCGTTGGGATGGTAGTAGCGTCGTCCGACCAGTTCGTCCGGCATGTACTGCTGGGGTGCCACTGCGTCCGGCGCATCGTGGGCATACTGATAGCCTTCATGGTTGCCCCAGGCCTTCATCAGCTTGGTGGGGGCGTTTCTCAGATGCAGGGGAACCTGGCCGATATGCCCGGCATCCACGTCCTCCAGGGCCTGGTTGATGGCCAGGTAGGAGGCATTGGACTTGGGCGCTGTGGCCACGGCGATGACCGCCTCAGCCAGGATCAGCCGGGCCTCCGGCATTCCCACCATAGCCACGGCCTGGGCAGCCGCGACCGTGATCTCCAGCACCTCGGGAGAGGCCATGCCCACCTCCTCGGCTGAGGCAATCATGATCCGTCGGGCGATGAAGCGCGGGTCCTCGCCGGCCCGAATCATCCGAGCCAGGTAGTGCAAGGCCGCATCCACGTCGGAACCCCGCATGGACTTGATGAAGGCCGAGGCCACATCGTAGTGATCGTCGCCTTTCTTGTCGTAACGGACGGCGGCCACGTCCATGACCGAGGAGACCACCTTGGCATTGATCAGAGGTCGACGCGCCCCCTTGGCACGAGGCCCGTCCTCGGTGACGGCCCCGGCCGCAGCCTCCAGAATGGTCAGGGCGCGGCGGGCGTCACCCCCGGCAAAACGCACAATCTGGTCCAGGGCCTGGGGATCCAGCCGTACCTGGTCCTTGAGCCCACGCTGGTCCTTGACGGCCCTGCGAACCAGCTTGGCCAGGTCCTGGTCGTCCAGGGCCTCCAGCTTGACCACCACCGAGCGGGAAAGCAGGGGCGCAATGACCGAAAAGCTGGGATTCTCCGTGGTGGCTGCGATAAAAGTCACATCCCGGTTCTCCACGCTGGGCAGTAGGGCATCCTGCTGGGACTTGGAAAAGCGGTGGACCTCATCGATAAAAAGGACCGTCTCCTGCCCCTGGCTGACCAGCCGCTCCCGAGCCTGGGCCAGAACCTGCCGCACTTCCTTGACCCCCGAGGTGACGGCCGAAAGCTCCTCGAAATGCCGCCCTGACTGTCGGGCCACGATATAGGCCAAGGTGGTCTTGCCCACCCCGGGAGGACCAAAAAGAATGACCGAGCTGGGAGCCGTCAGACGGTTGTTCGGATCCGACCGGGCCAGCCGCTCCAAGGGGGTTCCGGGAGCCGTGACCTTGTCCTGGCCGACCACCTCGTCCAGGCTTCTGGGCCGCATCCTGACCGCCAGAGGCAGTGTGTGCTCCTCGGGGGGATCCGCCGCCTGGAAGAGATCATCAACCATCTGCAATACCTCATTCCTCGGGGCCCCTATGGCTCCCTGCCCTCACCAGCATAAGCCCGAGCCTGCCGCAAATAGAAAGACGAACGCGCTAGACTGGGAACCCATATGGCCGTATCGCCCAGCGCGTAGTTGGGCCTCAGAAACACGGTGTGTGTACAGTTTACTGGTCATCCGCCTGAATATCTTCAGGTAGGCCCATGGAAAACCGGGACCGGCACAGTCGGAACAATAAGGAGAATCGCCAGTGATCGCCAAGCATGTTCGCCAGGGATGGACATCGGGTCCAGGCAGGTGGGCCATGGGCCTGCTCGCCTTGGTCCTGGGGCTCTCAGCCCTGATCGTCGCCCCCCTGGCCACGCCGGCGCAGGCGGCCCAGGACTCCCCCGCCGCGCAGGCGGCCCACGGACGCACCTTCCGCGTCGCCACCGACACCACCTTTGCCCCCTTCGAATTCAGGGACTCCTCCGGGAACCTGGTCGGCATCGACATGGATCTGATCCGCAAGATCGCCGACATCGAGGGCTTCTCAGTGCAGATCCAGTCCCTGGGCTTCAACGCCGCCCTGCAGGCCTTGAACTCCCAGCAGGCCGACGTGGTCATAGCCGGTATGACCATCACCGACCAGCGCAAGCAGGTCTACGACTTCACCGACCCCTATTTCGACTCCGGCGTGCAGATGGCCATCGCCCAGGACAACGACCAGATCCACAGCTACAAGGATTTGCGGGGCAGCGTGGTGGCCGTCAAGACCGGCAGCGAGGGCGAGGCCTTCGCCAGGCAGCGGGCAGACCAGTACGGATTTAGCGTCAAGGCGGTGGACCAGTCCTCCACCATGTACGAGATGGTCAAGTCCGGCAATGCACAAGCAGTCATTGACGACTATCCGGTCCTGGCCTACGGCATCGCCCAGGGCAACGGGCTGAAGACCGTGACCAAGAAGGAGCCTGGCGCCTCCTACGGGGCAGCCGTCCGCAAGGGCGAGAACAAGGAGTTTGTGGCCGCCTTCAACGAGGGTCTGGCCAAGATGAAGGCCGACGGCAGCTATAAAAAGCTGGTCGATACCTACATTGGCAGCAGCAATTCCGACAAAAAGGCCTCCGCCTCCCGGCCAGGATTCTTCGAACTGGTCCGCCAGGCCTTCCCCTCCCTGATGCTGGGCCTGCGCAACACCCTGGCTATCACGGCCATATCATTCGTCATCGCCCTGGCCATCGGCATCATCCTGGGACTGTGGAGAATCAGCCCCAACCGAATCCTGTCCTGGATTGCCCGGATCTACGTAGCGGTCTTCAGGGGCACACCCGTCCTGGTCTGGGCCTTCTTCTTCTACCTGGGCGTCCCCCAGCTGATCGGCCACCGCATCAGCATCTGGCTGGCCGGCGCGCTGACCCTGTCCCTGAACTCCGGAGCCTACCTGGTCGAGATCGTGCGCGGGGCCATCGATTCGGTTGACGTCGGGCAGATGGAAGGTGCACGCAGTCTGGGCCTGACACGTCGCATGGCCCTGCGCCGGGTCATCCTGCCTCAGGCCGTCAGAATCGCCACGCCCTCCATCATCAACCAGCTGGTCATCATGCTCAAGGACTCCTCCCTGCTGCTGGCCATCGGCTTCGGCGAACTGCTCTACCAGGCCCAGCAAATCTACGCGGCCAACTTCCGCGTGACCGAAACCCTCTTCATGGTGGGCGTCATCTACTTCGTCGCCATCAGCGCCCTGACCTGGATGGCCAATATGCTCGATAGGAGGCTGCATCGATGAACTTCGAGGACCCGGACATGGACACCGGACGACTGACCCGTCGCATCCGTCAGAACCAGAATCGCCGCAACCGTGGAGAATCCCAGGCGGCAGTATCCATCCGCGACCTGCACAAGCGCTACGGCGACACCGAGGTCCTCAAGGGGATCGACATGGAGGTCAAGCCTGGCGAGGTCATCTCCATCATCGGCCCCTCGGGAGCGGGCAAGTCCACCCTGCTGCGCTGCATCAACGCCCTGGAGATGCCGACTTCGGGCACGATCAGCGTCTATGGAATCGACATTTCAGATCCAAAAACCAACATCGACAAACTGCGCGAGCATGTGGGCATGGTCTTTCAGCACTTCAACCTCTTCCCCAACATGAGCGTGGCCGACAACATCATGCTGGCCCCCCATATGCTGCACAAGACGCCCAAGGAGGATGCCCGGCAGCAGGCCCTGGACCTGCTGGAGACGGTAGGACTTCAAGAGAAGGCGGACGCACGACCCACGGATCTGTCGGGCGGGCAGCAGCAACGTGTGGCCATTGCCCGCGCACTGGCCATGCACCCGGACATCATGCTCTTCGACGAAGCCACCTCGGCCCTGGATCCGGAGATGGTGGGCGATGTGCTCCAGGTCATCCGCTCCCTGGCAGAGGGCGGCATGACCATGATCCTGGTCACCCACGAGATGGCCTTCGCCCGGGAGGTCTCCTCCAGAGTGATCTTCACCGACGCCGGAATCATCGAAGAGGAGGGCACTCCCGAGCAGATCTTCGGTCACCCGCAGAGCCCCCGGCTGCAGTCATTCCTCTCCAAAGTCCTGTAAGGCCCCGGTTCTAGAGGTCCATCAGTTCCTCGATGGGACCCACCCGGTATTCCTTGAAGACCACCTGGCCGCTGTCTTGAGTGGCGTCCAGGTCCACGATGCCAGCGATTCCCCAGTCGCGCTCCCCCTCAACATCGTCGAAGATCTGTTGGACCCGCCAGGTGTGTCCCTGACGCTCGTCCCGGTCATCCAGGCTGAGGAAGTCCGAGGACCTGGCCTGGGCATCGGTCAGGATCTGCTCATGGTCCTCGTAGAGGTCGTCCAGTGCGTCGCTCCAGGCCCGCAGGCCATAGCCCCAGTCCGCATCCAGGTCGGCCAGGGCCTCCGGGCGGTCAGCGGCCACCAGCTCCACCCGCTGGAACATGGCGTTGCGCACCAGCAGGGTCAGCCCCCGCCGGTCCGCCACCACCTGGTTTTCCACCTTGGGCGGGGCGGCATCCAGACCGCTTGCGACCTCGCCATTTTCGGCCCTGCCTGCGGCCTCCCACTCATCCACCAGACTGGAGTCCACCGAACGGACTATCAGACCAAGCCAGGCTAGGATGTCCTCCAGCCGCTCATCCATGAACTCTTCGGGAACCGTCCGGCTTAGAGCCCGATAGGCATCGGATAGATACCGCAGCAGCGTCCCCTCCGACCGGGATATTCCATAACGGGCGATGTAGCCGTTGAAGTCCGAGGCCGTCTCGATCATGTCCCGCAGCACGGACTTGGGATGGATCTCATAGTCGTTGGCCCAGGGAACGTCCCGACGGTAGCGGTCGAAGGCCTCCCCCAGCAGCTCCTCCAGGGGTTTGTGCCAGGTCACCTCCTGGAGTCGCTCCATCCGTTCCTCGTACTCCAGGCCGTCCTCCTTCATCTGCTGGATGGCAGCGTCGCGGGCCTGCCGCTGCTGGGCCTTGAGTATCTGCCGGGGGTCCTCCAGGGTGGCCTCGACCATGGAGAGCAGATCCATGTCGTAATCAGAATCCTCGGGATCCAGCAGCTCCAGGGCAGCCAGCAGGAAGGGGGAAAGTGGCTGATCCAGGGCGAAGTCCTCGGGCAGGTCCACGGTCGTGAAGTAGTCCAGGCCGCCGTCCGGGTTCCTTTCGGTCTCGATGACCCCGGTGTCGGTCAGGGTCTGGAAGATTTCGTCGGCCCGGTCCTGCAGATGCTCCTTTTGTTGTGGGGTCTGGCGTGAGTCCTCGATCAGGTCCTCCACCCGCCTCCTGGCATCTCCGCCCTGGTCGACCTCGTTGAGGACCATGGCGTGGGTGATCTTCAGGTGCGGCGTCAGGGTCTCGGGACGAGCCTCAATCAGCTTGTCGAAGGTCCCCTTGCCCCAGGTGACGAACCCCTCCTGGGGCTTCTTGCGTTTGATCCGCTTGAGCTTCTTGGGATCATTGCCCGCCTTGGCCACGGCCCTGGCGTTCTCTATCTCGTATTCAGGCGCCTCGGCCACGACCAGGCCACTGGTATCGAAGCCCATGCGTCCGGCCCTGCCCGCAATCTGATGGAATTCCCTTGCCCGCAGACGACGCATCTTGTAGCCGTCGAACTTGGTCAGTCCGGTCAGCAGGACGGTGTGGATGGGCACGTTGATGCCGACTCCCAGTGTGTCCGTACCACAGATGACCGGCAGAAGGCCATCCTGGGCCAACTGCTCCACCAAGCGCCGGTATCGAGGCAGCATGCCCGCATGGTGGACCCCGACCCCGGTGCGCAGCAGCCGCTGCAGAATCCTGCCGAAGGCCGTTGTGAAGCGTGTGCCGGCCATGGCCTCCTTGATCCGGTCCCGCTGCCCCCGGTCGGAGACCCCCGTGCTGGACAGGGCCTGGGCCGTCTCCAGGGCGGCATCCTGGGAGAAATGAACGATGTAGACGGGCGAATCCCCATCGGCCAGCAATGACTCCACAGTGTTAGGCAAGGGGGTGTCCACGTAGCGATAATCCAGTGGCACCGGTCGGGGGGCATCGGCCACGATATCCACCCCCACCCCGGTTTTGCGTTCGAGGTCCTGGGCGATTTGATCCACGTCGCCCAGGGTGGCCGACATGAGCAGGAACTGCACATCGGGCAGGGTCAGCAGGGGTACCTGCCAGGCCCAACCTCGATCCGGATCCCCGTAATAGTGGAACTCATCCATGGCCACGCAACCGATGTCGGCATGCCTGCCCTCCCTCAAGGCCTGGTTGGCCAGGATCTCGGCCGTGCAGCAGATGACCGGGGCATCCGTGTTGATGTGGGTGTCGCCGGTGATCATGCCCACCCGGTCGCGGCCCAGAACCGAGACCAGGTCGAAGAACTTCTCGGATACCAGGGCCTTGATGGGGGCCGTGTAGTAGGAGCGCCGTCCAGTGCACAGGGCAATGAAGTGCATGGCCAGGGCCACCATGGACTTGCCCGAGCCGGTCGGTGTCGACAGAATCACATGGTCGCCTGAAACCAGGGAGAGGACGGCCTCCTCCTGATGCTGCCAGGGTGTAATGCCTCGGGAAGCCACCCAGGAGAAGAAGCGGTCGTAGATCTGATCCTCGGTCAGGTTGCGCGGGCCTCCCGCCTCGGGGACCAGGTCGCCCAGGGATGGAGGCTGGTCGGTTGAGGCGGTTGGGGAATCAGCATGTTCTTGGACCATGTCCACCAGTCTATCCGGCCAGGCACACAAGTCCGGCCGGAGATTGGCTGCGGATCATGGGCCATCCAAGCAAGCTACAGGGGCTGGGGACCGGTCAGTCCTTTTCCTTGCGTTCCCTATTACTCCTGCCTTCCTTCTTCTCGCCTTTCCTATTTCCGCCTTCGGCTTTTTGACCACTGCTGGAGCGGCTGCCACGCCCGGGCTTGAGGAATTCCGGAATCTCCATCCCCTTGCGAGGATCGACCAGCGTGTCGGGCTGGGTCCTGTCATAGCCCTGGATATAGCGGGTCTTCTTCCAGTGCTGGATGGAGGCATTGGATCCACGGTGGTGGGCGTGGTACTGCCGCGGTGCACCTCCGTACCGATCCTCGTCCACCTCCTTGGCCACGGCTATCTGATTGACATTGGAGGGGTCCATAATGGCCACTGGCGCGGCCGGCTCCACGAAGTCGGCGGGGGCGGCGGTGCGCTCCTGCATCTTCTTGGGCAGCCAGCGGGCGAAGTGGGACAGCAGGAAGCAGACGAAGAAGTAGACCACCGAGGCCACCACCAGGGTCTGCAGGATGTTGAAGTACATGGAGCCCAGACGACGGGACTCCTGCAACAGATCCGTGTACATGATGATGGAGCCCAGAGCCGTGTCCTTGAGGACCACAACCAGCTGGGTTACTGCCGCCGGCAACATGGCATAGACAGCCTGGGGAACCTCGATCTGTATCAGCGACTGGGTCCTGGTCAGCCCCAGAGCCAGAGAGGCCTCACGCTGGCCGTTGGGCAGATTACCCACGCCCGAACGGATGAGCTCAGCCACCACGGAGCCATTGTAGAGGATCAGACCCAGCACGACGGCCCAATAGGAGGCCTGGCTGACTCCAGCAAAGGCGAACCAACGCCAGAAGAAGATCATCATCATCAGCACCGGGACGGCCCTGCAGAACTCCACTATGACGCCCGAGACTGCCCTTACCAGCCCGTTGGGCAGCAGACGGCCGATGCCGAAGACGAATCCGAAGATGACCGAGCCTATCACGGCAACAACCGAGGCCTTGATGGTCAGCCAGAGCCCGGGCAGGTAGAAGTCCGACCAGGCTTCGTAGTCCAGGGCCGGGCGCCAGAGCTCCCAGCTCAGCTGGTTCTCACCCTCCGGAGGGTTGTGCAGCCTCATCAGCACCAGGATGACCACGATGGCGAAGATGACGGCAGCTATCCAGTTGACTATTCGTATGGTGCGCCGACCCTTGGGACCGGGCTGATCGAAGAGCAGCGAGCTCTCATTGTCCTGTGCCATGGCTGCTCACCTCCTCACTGCCAGCTTGTTGGACAGGTACGTGGTCAAAGCCCCGATGGGCAGAACCAGGACCACGTATCCCAGGGCGAAAATCAGGAAGATGGCCACGATGGCGTTGGCGTGGAACTCGATCATCTCGCTCATCAGGGAGGAGCTCTCGGAGGCCACTGAGGCTGCTGCAGCCACGGTGGAGTTCTTCAGCAGAGCGATGAAGGTGTTGCCCAGGGGCGCCACCGAACCGCGGAAGGCCTGGGGCAGAATGATCTGCGAAGCCGACTGGAAGAAGCTCAGGCCCAGGGCACGGGCCGCCTCAGCCTGGCCCAGAGGCACCGTGTTGATGCCCGATCGCAGGGACTCGCAGACGAAGGCCGCCGTATACAGGGACAGGCCCGTCACCGCCAGCCAGAAGAAGTTGACGGAGAATTCCGGCGAGAAGCTGATCTTGAGCTGGGCGAAGGCACCCAGGACCATGAAGACCATGATGATGGTCAAAGGCATGTTCTGGAAGAACTCCACGTACCCGCGGCCGACGGCCCGCAGGGAGGAGATGGGCGAGATGCGCATAATCACCAGGATGATGCCCAGAATCAGTGAGAAGAGGGCCGACCAGAGGGTCAGCTGGATGTTGACCCAGAAGGCTGCCGGGATGTCATAGTCGGAAAACAGTTCGATGATGGTTGACATCTCACTCCCCTTCCTTGGGCTTGGGCGGGTTGTAGCGCGGGTCGGGTTTGTAGTGGGTGCCCCGGGTGTTGTTCTCCAGCGCCCGCTGCCAGGAGCCGTTGGCTTCCATGTCAGCCAGAGCCGCATTGATTTTGTGGGCCAGCTTGGTATTGCCCTTCTTGATGCCCACGCCGTAGTACTCCTGGGTGAAGGGCTTACCGACCAGCCGCAGCCTTCCACGGGAGGCGGAGGCCAGACCGGCCAGGATGATGTCGTCAGTGGTGACCGCATCGACGATGCCGGAGAAGAGGGCGGTGGCGCATTCGGCATAGCCGGGCTGCTCCATCAACTGGACCTCCTTGGCGAACCGTTTCTTGACGGTGACGGCTGAGGTGGATCCGGTCACCGAGCAAAGCCTCTTGCCGTTGAGGTCCTCGGGGCCGCGGATATGATGGTCCTCCTTGCGCACCAGCAGGTCCTGGCCGGCCACGATGTATGGTCCAGCGAAGGAGACAGCCCGCTTGCGTTCGTCAGTTATTGAGTATGAGGCCAGGATCATGTCCACGTCACCGTTCTGGAGCATGGCCTCACGCTGCTTGGAGGGCGCCTCCTTCCAGACGATGTCGTCAGGGCTGTAACCCAGCTTGTCGGCGATGTAGGTGGCCACATCCACGTCGAAGCCCACATAGGTCCCGGCCTTCTTGAAGCCCAGACCAGGCTGGTCGAACTTGATGCCCACGCGGATCTTGCCTGCCTCCTTGTCGGAGCCACAGGCCGCCAAAGAGACCAGGCAACCCAGAGCGCACAGGATTGCGGTCAGATTCCTGGCCAGCCGTTTCAGCGGCTGACCCATGCCATGCATGCTTGCATTCATGCGGATATGCTTCCCTCCTGCTTCAGTGGGTCAGAATCTTGGACAGGAAGTCAGCGGCCCGCTGGGTCTTGGGATGGTCGAAGAAGTCGTCAGGGTCGTCCTTCTCCAGGATGCGCCCATCGGCCATGAAGACGATATGGTCGGCGGCCTGACGGGCAAAACCCATCTCATGGGTCACGCAGATCATGGTCATGCCCTCCTGGGCCAGCTGGATCATGACGTCCAGCACTTCGTTGACCATCTCCGGGTCCAGCGCAGATGTGGGCTCGTCAAAGAGCATGACCTTGGGCTGCATGGCCAGGGCGCGGGCTATGGCCACTCGCTGCTGCTGACCGCCTGAGAGCTGGGAGGGCATCTTGGAGGCCTGCGATTCCACACCCACACGGGCCAAGAGGTCCATGGCCAGGTCCTCGGCCTCTTTTTTGGCCATGTGGCGCACCTTGATGGGTGCCAGGGTCATGTTCTCCAAAATGGTCTTGTTGGCGAACAGGTTGAATGACTGGAAGACCATGCCCACCTCGGCCCGGAGCCGAGCCAGGTCGCGTCCCTCCTGGGGCAGAGGCTCCCCCTCGATCCTGATGACACCGGAGTCGATGGACTCCAGGCGATTGATGGTCCGGCACATGGTTGACTTACCGGAGCCTGAGGGTCCGACCACCACCAGCACTTCGCCGGTTTCGACCTGCAGGTTGATGTCCTTGAGGACATGCAGGCTCCCAAAATGCTTCTCGACGTGGGCCAGCTCGACCAGCGGCCCGGACTTGTCCTTGGCGGGGAGATCCGAGACCGGTCTCTCCGGCAGAATCCGCTCCGACGGATGTTTGGTTGTTTCGCTCATATTGGGCAGTTTACTCATCCTTTGTTGCAGAACGGCCATAGAAACGGTTCTCCTGTAAAGCAGAGGCCTTGGCCAGGCGCGACTGATCGACCTGCCAAGGCTTAAACGGACAGGAACATAAGGGCCGGGACCCCGCAGGATTCCAGCCCTCTTAGACTCTCGTCGATCAGTGACGGAATGCGCTCAGTCGGCATCCTCCTGATCCGGCTCCCAGTCCACACCGGTCTCGGCGCGTTGCTGGTCGGAGATGGGTGCCGGAGCCCCTGTCATGGGATCCTGGCCGCCGCCGGACTTGGGGAAGGCTATGACATCGCGGATGGAGTCGGCTCCCGTCAGAATCTGTGCGGTCCTGTCCCAGCCGAAGGCGATGCCCGCATGGGGCGGAGCGCCGTACTTGAATGCATCCAGCAGGAAGCCGAACTTCTCCTGGGCCTCCTCGGGACCGATGCCCAGCACCTTGAAGATCCGGTCCTGGATGTCGTCGCGGTGGATACGCACCGAGCCGCCGCCCATCTCCTCGCCGTTGCAGACGATGTCGTAGGAGTCGCTCATGGCGTGCTCGGGATCCTTGTCGAAACGGTCGATCCAATCGGCCGAGGGCATGGTGAAGGGGTGGTGCATGGAGGTCCACTTGGAATGGCCCACTGCCACATCGTCGTCGTCCGGGTCGTCAGTGGGTTTGAAGAGCGGAAAGTCCACAACCCAGGTCAGGGCGAATTCGTCGGGCTTGAGCAGCCCCTGGCGACGGGCAATCTCCACACGGGCCGCACCCAGCAGGGTCTGCGAGGCCTCACGGGGACCGGCGGCGAAGAAGACTGCATCTCCATCCGAGGCTCCCACAGCCTCCTTGAGACCCTGACGCTCGGCATCGGACAGGTTCTTGGCCACGGGGCCCTTGAGGGTGCCGTCGCCGGTGAACTGGACGTATGCCAGTCCCTTGGCACCCCGCTGGCGTGCCCACTCCTGCCAGGCATCGAATTGCCTGCGGGGCAGGTTGGCCGCACCCTGGTAGACCACGGCACCCACGTAAGGGGCCTGGAATACCCGGAAGGGGGTGTCCTTGAAGTACTCGGTCAGCTCGACGATGGGATTGCCGAAACGCAGGTCGGGCTTGTCGGAGCCGTACTTGTCCATGGCCTCCTGCCAGCTGATCCTGGGGATGGGCAGGGTGATCTCGAATCCCGCAGCCTTCCAGACCTCGGCGATGACCTGCTCGGCCATGGCCATGACGTCCTCCTGGGAGGCGAAGCTCATCTCGATGTCCAGCTGGGTGAACTCGGGCTGCCTGTCGGCACGGAAGTCCTCGTCGCGGTAGCAACGGGCGATCTGGTAGTAACGCTCGAAGCCACCCACCATCAGCAGCTGCTTGAGCAGCTGGGGGGACTGCGGCAGGGCGTACCAGGATCCGGGCACCAGACGGGCCGGCACCAGGAAGTCGCGGGCACCCTCGGGAGTGGACTTGATCAGGGTCGGTGTCTCAATCTCGCAGAAGTACATCTTGTCCAGGGCGGCACGGGCGGCACGGTTCATGGCGGCCCTCAGACGGATGTTGCGCTGCATGGAAGGGCGGCGCAGGTCCAGATAACGGTAGCGCAGCCGCACATCCTCGCCGGGCAGCTTGTTCTCGGCCTCGTTCTCCAGGGCTGTGGACACCTGGAAGGGCAGGGCTGCCGACTTGGCCAGAACCTCGATCTTGTCCGCCACGATCTCGATGTGCCCGGTGGACAGGTGCTCGTTGTCATTGCCCTCGGGACGTTCGCGAACCTTGCCGGTGACCTGGATCACGTACTCGCTGCGCAGGGGCCGGGCCTCCTCCTCGTCGTAGATGACGATCTGCACCAGACCGGAGCGGTCACGCAGGTCGATGAAGGCCACACCTCCATGATCACGGCGCCGATCCACCCATCCGGCCACCGTGACCTGGCGACCGACCATATCCTGCGTGACATCCGTGGCGTAGCTCGTTCTGTAAGCCGACTGGCCCATGCTTTCCTGTACCTCCATAATGCTCGGCCTGCCCCTGCGTCAGGCCTGGTATTCCACACTCTGCCGGGCATACAGGCTATCCGGCGTCCACGACACCAGGTCAGCCGGAATCTGTTCGCCGGTAATGATGTTCTTGACCTGGTCACCCTCCTGTTGGCCCTCCTTGGCCGGGAACCAGACATAGGGAATGCCCAGGTGGTCGGCATAGCGGATCTGCTTGCCGATCTTGGCTGCGGTGGGAGCCACATCGGCGGCGATCCCCCTGGCACGAAGGTCCTGGGCGATGTGGTTGCTGATGGTGCGATCCTCCTCGTCCCAGACGGCTACCATGACCGTCGCCGGAGAGACCCGGGAGGCCTGGACGCCCTGGGCCAGCAAGTAGGAGAGCAGGCGAGAAAGCCCGATGGACAGCCCCACACCGGGATAGGTGCGGTTGCCCTGACTGGCCAGGTTGTCATAGCGGCCGCCGGAGCAGATGGATCCCAGGGACTGCGCCCCCTCCAGGAAGGTCTCGTAGACCGAGCCGGTGTAGTAGTCCAGACCGCGGGCGATCTTCAGGTCGGCGATGACCGAGCCCGGCCGGATGCGGGCGGCCTCATCAATGATCATGGCCAGTGTCTCCAGCCCCTCAATGGCCAGGGCATATGAAGAAGACTCCTTGTCGATGCCGACCTTGTCAACCAGGGCATCAAAGCGCTGGCGCAGCTGCTTGCCATCGTCGGCGGTCAGCTCGGCCAGATCCAGGCAGGCCCTGGCCTGGTCTTGATTGGCACCGCACTCACTGACCAGCAGGCTGGCCACCTCGTCAGGGCCGATTTTGTCCAGCTTGTCGATCTCACGTAGAACGCCCTCGACATCCTCCAGACCCAAACCCCGGTAGAATCCCTCGGAAAGCTTGCGGTTGTTGGCGTGCACAGTAGGCTTGGGCAGTCCGAAGGCCCGCAGCTCCTCCAGAGCGCTCAGCATGACCAGGGGCACCTCGACCTCGTAGTGGTCGGGCAGCTCCCCGTTGCCAATCACATCAATATCAGCCTGGACGAACTCCCTGAACCGTCCCTCCTGGGGGCGCTCCCCACGCCATACCTTCTGAATCTGCCAGCGCTTGAAAGGGAAGGTCAAGTCGTTGCTGTTCTCCACCACATAGCGGCTCAACGGCACAGTCAGGTCAAAATGCAGGCCCAGCCGACGCTCTACCGGCACATCCTTTTCCTGACCCAGGTCCTGCAGTCGGGAGAGCAGGTAGATCTCCTTGCTGGTCTCCCCCTTCTTGAGCAGGCTGGAGCCCTCTTCCACGGCCCTGGTCTCAATGCCGATGTAGCCGTTCAATTCGAAGACCTTGCGGAGCGTGTCGATGATGCGCTGCTCCACCACTCTTTGTGAAGGAAGCCATTCAGGAAAACCGGATAGAGATGTGCCTTTTGCCATAAGAACCTATACTATAGGAGGTCAAGGAAAATGGTATTGCCATATTTTGCGATCTCTCCAACACACAAGCCTAAGGAGCTGGCCATGGCCGACAACACCGCCATCACACCCGAGAACACCTCGACACCGCAGGAGGAGCACACCGCGGACGCGGAGGGCCAGGTCGCCGCTGCGACAACACCCGAAGCCGGACAGGGACAGACCGCACAGGTGCCGGCTGAGCCCCAGCCTGCAACTGTCGAAGCGCCTGCGCCAGCACCCGCTGCACCTAAGCCGGCAAAGCCCAAAGCAGTCCCCTCGCCTGCAGCCCTGGCCCGCAAGGCCCCTCACGTCAAGGCCGCTCCCGCCGCTCCCACATACAGCCAGGAGGAGATAGACAAGGCAGAAGCCTTCGGCCGGGTGGACGAGCAGGGCAACGTCTTCGTCCGCGAGGGCGACCAGGAGCGCCAGGTGGGCCAGTTCCCCAACGCTGATGCCAAGGAGGCCCTAAATCTCTATGCCCGCCGATACCTGGACCTCAAGGAGAAGTTGAACCTCTTCGCCTCCCGGCTGCGCAGCCCCAAGATCAAGGCCCACGAAATCGACGAGTCCGTAGCCTCGCTCAAGGAGGAGACCAGCCAGCCCGAGGCCGTCGGCGACCTCGCCGCCCTGCGCACACAGCTGGACCAACTGGCCGAGCAGGGGCAGGCCCGTAAGGCCGAGCTGGCACAGGCCCGCAAGGACGCCATGGCCAAGGCCATCAAGGAGCGGACCGCCATTGTGGAGAAGGCTGAAGAGCTGGCCGCCTCCTTGGGCGACTCCACCAACTGGCGTTCCACATCGGACAAGTTCAGTTCCCTCTTCGAGCAGTGGCAGCACCACCAGCGCACCACCATCCGCATCGACAAGGCAGATGCGGACGCGCTCTGGAAGCGCTTCTCCTCCGCCCGCACCACCTTCAACCAGGCCCACCGCAAGTGGGCCCAGCAGCGTGACGCCCAGCGGGCCGAAACCAAGCGGATCAAGGACGAGATCATCGCTGAGGCCGACCAGATCAAGGACTCCACCGACTGGGGACCCACCTCTCACCAGTTCAACGAGCTCATGGACCGCTGGAAGCAGGCCGGACGTGCAGGACGTCAGGATGACGATGCTCTATGGGCTCGCTTCCGCCAGGCCGCGGATGTCTTCTTCAACGCCCGCCAGGCCGACCGTGACAAGACCTCGGTCAACGAGCGTGAGAACCTGACCAAGAAGGAGGCCCTGGTGGCCAAGGCTGAGGCCCTACTGCCCGTCAAGGACACCAAGGCCGCCAAGCAGGCCCGCCAGGAACTGGCCAAGATTCAGGAGGAATGGGATGCCATTGGCTTCGTTCCCCGTGACGACGTGCGTCGTATTGAGGGCAGGATGGATGCCGTAGACAGGCAGATCAAGGCCGTTGAGGATGCCGCCTGGAATCAGTCCGACCCCGAGGCCGATGCCCGAGTCTCCAGCTTCGAGCAGCAGCTGACCGCCCAGCTTAAGGATCTGGACCGGCGGATCGCCGCCGAGCAGGATCCGGCCAAGAAGCAGGAATTGGAGGCCGAGAAGGCCACCAAGGAGCAGTGGATGAACGCCGTGCGCTGATCGCAGCCGTTTCAGCTTGGACCCCCGGCTTGGTCATTGACCACCGGGGGTCCTTCTGTAACCGCCGTTGATAACCGTCTTTTCGCCTTTGGCCAGGCGAATTATCAAGGCTGAAAGCAATGGATCACTTCGACAGAACAGAATGAAGGAGGCCGTCGCAGGAGTCTGGAGGGAAAGCTGACAAAGTGGTAATTGCTGGGGTGCAGGGGAAGGTCAGATGGCCCGCATATGGGGACTGGTCGAGCCCTTGGCTCCGGTCAGCCGGTAGGCATCGAAGACCCCGTCAATCTTCCTGACAGCCGACAGGAGGGTGTTCAGATGCTGGGGGTCGCCCATCTCAAAGACGAACTGGCTGACCGCCACCCTGTCCCTGCCTGTGGACTGGCTGCCCGACAGGATATTGACGCCATGGTCGGACAGTACCTGGGTGATGTCGGAGAGCAGGTGGGGCCGGTCCAGGGCCTCCACCTGGATCTGGACCATGAAGGTGCCCTGTTTGCCCGTCCAGGAAACCTCGATGATCCGTTCTGGCTGCTTCTTGCGCAGATCCAGAAGATTCTGGCAGTCGGACCGGTGAACCGAGACGCCCTGGTTGCGGGTGATGAATCCGGTGATGGGGTCTCCCGGCACCGGAGTGCAGCAACGGGCCAGCTTGACCCAGACATCGTCCACGCCCTTGACCGAGATTCCCTGGGAGGTCTCCGGCCGACTGGACTTGGTGACCCGCTGCAGGGGAATGGCCTCCTGCTCGACCTCATCCTCGAGGGCTGAACGGCCGGCATCGTGAACCAGCCGGGAGATCACGTTCTGGGTGGAGACCTGTCCATCGCCAATGGCGGCATAGACCGCCTTCTCATTGGGATAGTTGAGTTCGTCGGCGGCTCCCACCATGGCTTCGGGGGTAAGCAGGGTGGCCACGGGCAGGTTCCGCTTGCGCATGGCGCGGATCAGCTCGTCCTTGCCCTCCTCAATGGTCTCCGAACGGCGTTCTTTACTGAACCACTGACGGATCTTACTGCGGGCGCGGGGGCTCTTGGCAAAGCTGAGCCAGTCGCGCGAGGGCCCATCGGTGTCCGATTTGCTGGTCAGAATCTCAACCGTGTCCCCGTTGCGCAGCTTGGTGTCCAGGGGGACCAGACGGCCGTTGACGCGCGCGCCCATGGTTCTGTGGCCCACCTCGGTGTGAACGGCATAGGCGAAGTCCACCGGTGTCGAATCAGCCGGCAGGGAGATGATCTTGCCCTTGGGCGTGAACACATAGACCTCGGCCGCGCCCAGATCGTCCTTCAGAGAGCCCAGGAACTCATTGGAGTCAGGAGTCTCGCTGGTCCAGTCGGCCAGCTGCTGAATCCAGGTCAGGTTGTCCTCCTGGCTCAGCTCCCCCTCCTGTCGCTCACGCTTGACATCGGACTTGTCAGGCTGGGAGAGCTCGCGGCCGGCGGACCCGTTCTCCTTGTACTTCCAGTGGGCGGCGATGCCGAACTCGGCACGACGGTGCATCTGCCAGGTGCGGATCTGGATCTCGACCGGCTTGCCGCCAGGTCCCACCACCGTGGTGTGCAGGGACTGGTAGCGGTTGGTCTTGGGCATGGCGATGTAGTCCTTGAACCGCCCGGGCACTGGGCTCCACCGGGCATGGACGGCACCCAGGGCCGCATAGCAGTCACGAATGGTATCCACGATGATGCGCACACCGACCAGGTCGTAGATGTTGGCGAAATCGTGCCCGCGCACAATCATCTTCTGGTAGATGCTGAAGTAGTCCTTGGGCCGACCTGTCACCTGGGCCTTGATGCCCTGGGCATCCAGATCCTCGTGGATCTCGTCCAGGATCTGCTGCAGGTAGACCTCCCGCTGGCCGGCCCTGCGGGAGACCAGGACCACGATCTCGTTGTAGATCTTGGGATAGAGGGTCTTGAAGCTGAGCTCCTCCAGCTCGGTCTTGATGGCATTCATGCCCAGCCGGTTGGCGAGGGGCGCATAGACATCCAGGGTCTCGCGGGCCTTGCGTTGGGCCGATGCGGCCTTGACATAGCGCCAGGTGCGGGCGTTGTGGACCCGGTCGGCCAGCTTGACCACCAGGACGCGCACATCCCGACTCATAGCCACGATCATCTTGCGGATGGTCTCGGCCTGGGCCGAATCGCCGTAGTCCATCTTGGATATTTTGGTGACCCCGTCCACCAGGCCGGCCACCGTGTCGCCAAACTCGTCCCTGCACTGCTCCAGGGTGTAGTCGGTGTCCTCCACGGTGTCGTGCAGCAGACCTGCCGAAACCACCGTGGGCCCCATGCCCAGGTCGGCCAGAATCTGTGCCACAGCCAGCGGATGGATGATATAGGGCTCGCCGGATTTGCGCCTCTGATCGGCATGCTGGACCACAGCCCGGTCGTAGGCGCGCTGGAGCATGGACAGATCTTCGCCCGGATGATGGGCGGCGCAAATCTCCCAGATGGGCATCAGGGGGTTGAGCGGATCGTCGCTGACCTCGCAGCCCAGAGCTCTGGAGGACAGGCCGGAAGGGGCCTGATCGCCGACATCATTGCTGCAGACGCTGCCCTCCTGAGTGACCATTCAAGCCTCCAATGTCCCGATATAATGCACCAATCCTACACTTGCGCCTGGCCCATTCTGGCCGCTCGTGTCCGAAGGGTGCCTCAACGGCCGGTCGAGCCGAATCCGCCATCCGAACGCACCGAGCCAGGCAGGCGTTCGGCGGGCACGAAACGGGCCTGCACGTAGCGCTGGATGACCAGCTGGGCGATCCGCTCCCCCGGCTCGAAGTGGACCGATTCATGCGGATCCAGGTTGATCAGTGGAACCTTGATTTCACCCCGGTAGCCGGCATCGATGGTCCCGGGTGCATTGAGCACGGTCACACCCATTTTGACCGCCAGTCCCGAGCGGGGATGAACCAAGCCGACATAGCCGTTGGGTAGGGCCAGGGCAACGCCGGTAGGTACCAAGGCCCGCTGGAAGGGGGCCAGATCTACAGCCACCCTGGCTCGCAGATCGGCTCCCGCATCACCGGGCATGGCGTATTCCGGCACCTCGGCCCCATCCAAGGACTTGAACAGGACCTCGACCGTTTCAGGCTCGTTGTAGGACTCGTCATAGGCCATCAGGCGGCGCACTCCTTGCAGACGGGCTTGCCGTCAGGGGTGGTGTAGGCCAGCTGGCTCCGATGCTTGACCAGGAAGCAGTTGGAGCAGATGAATTCATCGCCCTGCATGGGGATGACGGTCACCGAAGAGTCCTCATTGCTCAGGTCGGCGCCAGGCAGCTCGTAGTCCTCGGCGATGGCGTTCTCGTCGTCGTCAAGGTCAGCCCCGGCATCCTGGCCGCTTTTGCCAAGCTCCTGCAGGGATTCCTCGTCTTCGTCCTTGTCTCGCGGGGTATCGTAATCCTGTGCCATCGTGTACCCTTTCCTTGTTCGACCAGCCACCTCGTATGCCGGTCATTTCACACGATATGTACTGCGCATAGGATACACGATTTCAAAAGCACGTAAAATACCAACCGTAGGGCACAATGGAAATACCTAAGGCCGTGTAAAGGAACCGTAAGAGGATAGGGGCGTGCATGTCTGAGAATGGGACCAGGGTGGCCAGCTTTGACCATGTCGACGACAGGGGCGATCTGGTCTTCGTCTGTGACCACCGGCACTTCGCCGTAAGGGTCGACGATGCGCTTGATCGCGCCATTCTTGAGGCCAAGCAGGTCAAGGAGGAAGAGGACGTGGACCCCCAGACCGGCAAGTCCAAGCCACTGCCTGTCTCAGCCATTCAGGCGGCTGTGCGCGCAGGCGCCCGCCCCGAACAGGTGGCTCAGCAATACGCTGTCAACGAAGCGTTGGTACGGCGTTTCGCGGCCCCTGTGGAGACCGAAAAGAAGTACGCCATCGAGCAGTTCATGACCATGCCGGCGCCCAAGGGGTCGGACGGGCGAAACTACCAGGAGCTGATTGGCAAGGTGCTGGCCCGTGCCGGGGTCAGCCTGTCACAGGTTTCCTGGCAGGCCACCAGGCGGGGGTACCAACCCTGGAACATCAACGGCGTGTTTACGCTGGACAAGCGGATCTTCAACGCCCGCTGGGCCTGGAACATGCATGACAACACCGTGACCTGTCTGAACGGGGCGGCAAGGATGCTGATGGATGATTCCGCAGACGGCCATGGACAGGAGCGGCCTGCCTGGGACCAGGACCCTGCCGAAGAGATCGATGACCAGACCGACAGGCGTCCTCCAAACCAGGAGGATGCCCTTGCCCAAATCGAAGAAGAGGATACTGGATCGGACGGCCAGAAGGATGGCGAGCGTCAGGCAGCGCTCACGGCCTGGCTCTATGGCAAGCCCAAGGAAGGCCAGGATCGGACAGCCGAGCGGGAACCCAGCCACCCCCGTGCCGAACTGACCGAGGACCCCGACACGGCCGAGCATCCCCCCATCCGAGACAATGAATCCACCATGGTCCTGCCTGTGCAGAACCATGGGCAGAGCCAGGCTGACCAGGAACAGCCCCAGCAGCAGGACCAAGGCGATGATGCCAGCCAGGATGAGCAAGAGGACGAGCCTAAGGAGGGACGCCGCAGCAAGCGGGCCAAAAAGCACTCCGGGCGATCGGCCGTACCCAGCTGGGACGAGATTCTCTTCGGCAAGTAGTCAGACCAGATCGATCAGGCAGGGAATCTGCGTCTCCAGACGGGTCCATGAGCCGTGGACGCCAGGCAGTCTGGTCGCGGCATCAGTCTGATCTGCAGAATTCACCAGGGTGATCCTGTCACCGGCAAGAACCAGAAGATCGCCGATCATGGGTCGAATCCGGGCATCCACAGGGCCGAAGATTCCCCCTTGGATGGCCTGGTCCCGGGTCAGCACCCAGGCCCGCTCCCCCAGATGTTCACGCCAGCGTGCAGCCACAACCTGGGAATCCGCCCCCTGGTCCAGGTAGAGCATGACCGCCCTGGGCTCGCCACCCACCAGTCGCACATCCTGGCTCAGCTCCGGGTCCTGGGCGATGTCGATACGCCGGTCCGGATCAGCCTGGACCATGCCGTGGTCAGCTACGATAACCGTCAGCGTCCCGGCGGGCAGGCGGCGATGAAGCTCGGCCAGCTGTGCATCGGTCGCTTCGAGAGCGGCCACCCATTCCTCGCCCTCCCAACCGCTGTGGTGGCCCACCTTGTCCACTTCGCGGATGTAGAGGTAGGTCAGCCCCGGCTGGCGGGCAGCTTCGCAGGCGGCCAGGAGACGCTGACGGGAGTGGTTGTGGGCCAGGTACTCCCCGCCGCGCAGAGCCGCACGGGTCAGGGCGGAGTCGCGGAAACGCGGCAGGCCCGAGGAGGTCACACGAACCCCCTGCGCCTGGAGGGTTTCGAAGACCGTGGGACGGCGCTGCAGGCGCTCGGGGTCCTGGGCCCCCCTGAACTGGATCATCTGGCCCAACTGACCGGTGTCCGGATTCAGCTGGGTGTAGCCGGTCATGCCGGTCAGTCCAGGGCTGGTTCCGGTGCCGAAGACCCCCATGGCCGCCACCGTGGTCGAGGGCAGGCTGGTGTACATGGGACGTTGATTGATGGGTTCGGACAGCAGCGAGCGCAGGTAGGGCACATGGCCCTGGCGACTGACCAAGTTCCAGAATCCCAGCCCGTCCACCAGGACGACGACCGCCGAGCTGGCATCAGGCAGTCCCAGGGCCTCCTGGAGTGCCTTGGCGGACGGATGGACATCAGTGGCCACGGGCGTTCCCAGACAGGCGCTCAGGGCGGGCAGGACGGCGGAAAGATGCCGGGGTCCGCCAACGTGGTTGTCTCCCGCCTGGTCCCCGTATTGGATAGGCGGACTCGGCTGCAGCAGTTTCTTCATGTCAGGTGTATCCAGACCCATGCCTTCCATTCAAGCACGGTCAGACCCCAGGCCGACATCGGGCCCGGCAGGCACGCTTTGGCGGACCGTCCGGTTATCATAAGGCGGAACGTGAAGGAGCAGGAGCTGGAGCATGGCAACTCATCGTAGGAGCAAGGCGGCGGGGTATGACCCCCGGCAAGTCAAGGAGCACATCGTCGAAACCCCTCTGAACGAGGAGATGAGCAAGTCCTTCCTGGAATACGCCTACTCGGTCATCTACGCCAGGGCCCTGCCCGACGCCCGTGACGGACTCAAGCCGGTCCAGCGGCGGATCATCTACCAGATGGGGCAGATGAACCTCAACCCCGACCGCCCCTACATGAAGTCCGCCAGGGCCGTGGGCGAGGTCATGGGCAAGCTGCACCCCCATGGGGACTCATCCATCTACGAAGCCATGGTCCGCCTGGCCCAGCCCTTCGCCATGCGTCTGCCCCTGGTCGACGGCCACGGCAACTTCGGATCCCTGGACGATGGACCGGCGGCCTCCCGCTACACCGAGGCCAGGCTGGCCCCGGCGGCTCTGGGCATGAACGCCGACATCGACCAGGACACGGTGGACTTCTCCCCCAACTACGACAACAAGCTCAAGGAGCCCCAGGTCCTGCCCTCGGCCATCCCCAACCTGCTGGTCAACGGGGCCTCGGGCATCGCCGTGGGCATGGCCACCAACATGATCACGCACAATCTGGGCGAGGTGGTGGCCGCCGCCAAGTATCTGATGGCCCACCCCGACGCAAGCCTGGACGAACTCATGCGCTACATGCCCGGTCCGGATCTGCCCGGCGGCGGAATCATCGTGGGACGGGACGGCATCCGCAAGGCCTACGAGCACGGCCGCGGGGCCTTCGTGACCAGGTCCGTCACCCACCTGGAGAACGTGACCGCCCGCAAGAAGGCCATCGTGGTCACCGAGCTGCCCTTCATGGTGGGCCCCGAGCGGGTTTTGGAGCGCATTTCCGAGGGGGTGCGCAACCACAAGCTGGAGGGCATCTCCAGCGCCATCGACCTAACCGACCGGCACAACGGGACCCGCCTGGTCATCGAGATCAAGACGGGATTCGACCCGGGCAAGGTTCTGGGCAAGCTCTTCAAGTACACGCCCCTGGAGGACTCCTTCACCATCAACAACGTGGCCCTGGTCCACGGACGGCCCAGAACCATGGGACTCAAGGAGCTGCTGGAGGTCTGGGTGGAGCACCGGCGCACGGTCATTCATCGGCGCAGCGAGTTCCGCCGCAAGAAGGCCCTGGAGCGTTTGCACCTGGTCGAGGGGCTCCTGCTGGCCCTGGTCGACATTGACGAGGTCATCCAGGTCATCCGCAGCTCGGACGATGCGGATGCGGCCAAGACCAGGCTGATGGCGGTCTTCGACCTGGATCAGACCCAGGCCCAGTACATTCTTGACCTGCGTCTGCGGCGGCTGACCAAGATGAGCCGGATCGAGCTGGAGGGTGAGCGCGACGACCTCAAGAAGCAGCTGGAGGAACTGGAGCGGATTCTGGGCTCCTCGGCCGAGCTGGACCGGGTGGTCATCCAGGAGATGGATCAGGCGGTGGCCCAGTGGGGTACACCCAGGCGCACGGTCATCCTGGACCAGGAGCCCTCCGGTGACCTGGCCCCCGTGCAGTCAGCAGCAGCCGACGACCAGCAAACCCCCAGCAAGGCCAGTGCTGGCCCACAGGCCGCACTGCTGGCCAGCGGAGGAACCAGCCGCGGCGGTGACGGCGGCGACCTGCACATGGAGGACAAGCCCTGCACGGTCATGATGAGCGCCACCGGCCTGCTGGCACGCAGCACCCCGGGTGCCCTGGATGCTTGGCGGTCCCGGCCGCGCAACCAGGACCGGGGGCACGACGACCAGATCATCGCCATATTCGCCACCACCACCCTGGCCACCTACGGCCTGGTCACCACGGCTGGCCGGCTGATCACCGCCCCCGTGGCCGACCTGCCGCTGATCCCAGCCACCGCCAACCCCAACCTGAGCGGGGGCATCGTGGCTGACGAGCTCCTGGGCGGAACCGCCAGCACCGAACCACAGGCCGACGAGCACGCCGTCACCGTCATCGACATGGCCGACTCCCGACCCCTGGCCCTGGGCACCCGGCTGGGCACGGTCAAGCGCTGGAACCGCGAGTCCCCGACCACCATGGACTCCTGGTCGGTCATCGAATTGAAGGATGGCGACCAGGTGGTCTTCGCAGCCCCCTGCCAGGACGGGGACCGCATGGTGCTCATCTCTTCGGATTCCAGCCTGCTGACCTTCACCGGGGACAAGGTTCGGCCCCAGGGCCGCAATGCAGCCGGCATGGTGGGCATCCGTCTGGCCCAGGGTTGCCAGGTAGCCACCTTCGCTGTCGTGCCGGCCGGGGAGATCGGCTGGACCTACCAGGAGACCGGCGAGGATGGCATGAGCACCCAGGCCGGGGCTGTGGTCCTGACCGTGGCTGGCGACTCCGAGGCCCTGCCCGGTACAGAGAACGGATCGGCCAAGCTGACCCCGCTGGAGATGTATCCGGTCAAGGGTCGCGGCACAGGGGGCGTGCGCTCCCAGCGCTTCCTCAAGGGTCAGGACACCCTGTTGCTGGCCCGTGTTGGCGCCTGGCCCCTGCATGCCAGCACCGCCGCCGGATCGCCGGTCGAACTGCCCGACGTGGACATGCGCCGGGATGCCTCCGGTCAGGAGCTGGCAGCGCCCATCGCCTTCGTGGCCTGAGGACGCGTTCAATTAAGGTTCAGTAGAGGGCCATACCGCCCGGCCCGGCTGTGAATCCGGCCGCAGCCATGGCCATGCCCACCGGTTCGCGCATGGTCAGGGGCTGACCATTGGCATCACTGAAGAGGATGCGACCCTGTCCGCCCTGCCTCAGCCATGAAGCCAACTGAGAGAAAGCCGCCTCCAGCAACCCACGCCCGGGCTCACCGAAGACCAGCAGATGATGCCCCTTGGGCGCCGCATAGACCAGGGCACGGCCTCGATTCTGCACCAAGAGGTTCCCCATCCGCCGAATGGGCCGACCGCCGCCATCCCCTGATGTGGTCGGCCAGGTAAGGGCCGTGCCATAGAGGTTGGCAGGATCGGTCACATCCATGACCACGGGCTCGGGAGGACGCTGTTCCAATCCACCATCGCCATCATCATTGCGCTGACCCTCTTGGAAGTCCCTGAGCTGGTCAATCACTTCCCGAGGAGCAAACTGGGCGCCGCCGAAACCGTCGACGATGACTCCACGCGTCAGTTGGCCGGCCTCCTCCATGCGCCTGCAGACCTGATAAAGGGCCGAGAATCCGCCAGGGAGGGACCTCACCTCAGGCAGGACCGGAGCCAGGAGCCCATAACGGTCCAGGATGGCTTGTTCCTCATGGACCAGGTGGACGGTCCGCTGCCGGTCATCGTCGCTTGAATTGTGCATGCCAATCCCTGCCGCACCTGCTGTTGGTCCGCGCTGATCGGCAACCAGAGTCCAGAATCCTTCCTCCGCCGCCGACAACGCTGATGAACCGGCCGCCCGTGTCAAGGCTGCGCGACCCAAGGGCCTGCCGCGTCCACGCAAACCATGGGGCAAACGGCGGGTCCTCCCCGAGGGCTGTGGTCCGGATCCTCGGACCAGCCGCCTGACCGGAGCCAGGGAGGCGTTGGTGACCAGTCCACGCCTGACCAGCCCCCAGAACGACCGGGCCAGGGCCTCCTGGTCTGGAGACTCAGAATCAGGGGACGCGATGTCATTGCCACCACGACCGGCACAGGCACGCAGAAGGCGATCAAAGCGGTAGGCTCCCCCGTCGGCCAGAACATCCAGCAGGGACTCTTCCAAGTCGCCCGGATCTCCCTGGCCGCTCGACCTGCTTACCTTATCGGCCTCATCCCCAGCAGGCAGCGAACCGGTGGCTTGCCGGGGAATATCCTCATCCAGGTCCTCAGCTAGGTAAAAGGTCATGGCGCCCAGCGGTCCCTCCCCCTGGTCGGATCCCACCCAGACCACCTGGCCCGAAGCCAGCAGATCGTCCATCAATGCAGGACCGTAATCACGCACCCTGGCCGGGAAGATGGCCGACTCCCAGAGCGCGGGCGGCAGATTCAATCCCTCCAGCTGACCGACCACCTCCAGCAGCCCCTCAGTGCCCATCAAGGGCTCCTGACCCAAGGGTGCCAGACCCTGACGGTGAAGAAGAAAGTCGCTGTAGACATGGCTGGGAACGGGACTGGCGGCCTTGCTGACCTTGGCCAGGGCCCGCGAGCGCAGCCGACGGAAGACCTCGGAATCCAGCCACCCTCGGCGGGGCTCGCCTCCCTCCCAACCAGGCTCGCCATAGGCACTCAGGTCAGGTCTGGGAAAGACCCCCGTCATGAGCAGCTCGCGTGCGGCCAGGGAGCGCAGCCTGTCCTCCAAGAGAGCACTGCCTAGGCCCAGGTGACCAGCCAGATCCTGGGTGGTGAATGGCCCGTGGACTGCAGCGTATTGCCTGACCAGCTGGTCGAAGGCTTCGTTGTCTGATTCCGATTCCTTTGCTGCCTGTGGGGATGGCTGGATACCAGGGCCCAGGACCGCCGTCAGCCGCTCTGCCTGACCGGCCCATACCCAGCAGTCGCGAACGCCTAGTCTGACCGGAACCACTCTGGACTGGACCTGCAGCTCCTCCAGCATGGCCCGGACCTGTGCCTCCGTCGCCGGCTCGTCCTCTTGGCCGCGCATACGCCGACGAATCTCGGCCAAATCCATGGGGCCCAGGATGCGCAAGAGGTCTGCCAGTCCTTCGGCCCCTCTGGCCCGGGTCCTGGGCGAAAGCCGCTGCAGGTCAGCGGTCACCTGGTCAACGGTCTCCTGGTCAAGGAGGTCAGCCATATCCACCTGGCCGACCATCTGCTCCAGCAGATCGGAGTCGATGGCCAGCATGGCGGCGTCGCGCTCGGCCTTGGGCATGTCGTACTGGTACATGAAGGTCCCCAGGTAACCGAAGAGCAAACCTGAGGCCATGGGTGAGGGGGTCTTGGTGGAGGCCGGAATCAGACGGACGCTCCCCTGCTCCAGGTCGGCCATCAGTTCGTGCAAGGCGGGCATGTCGTAGACGTCCTGCAGGCACTCGCGCATGGTCTCCAGAACCAGGGGAAAGTCATCCTCCTTCAGGGCCGCATCCAGCAGACGGGAGGCTCGAAGACGCTGCTGCCAGAGCGGAACCCTGCGGCCAGGCTCCATCCTGGGCATGTAGAGCGAGCGGGCTGCGCACTGGCGGAAGCGGGCCTGGAAGAGCGCCGAGCCCACCAGATGCCGTCGGACCTCGCGCTCCACCTGGTCGGGGGTGAATCCGAATATTCGCCGATCTTCCAGGAAGGCGTCAGTGCCCGGAATCTGCACGACAATGCCGTCCTCCCCCGCCCAGACGGATCCGTCGTAGCCGCGCTCACGGGAGAGCCGGGCGGCTATGGCCAGGGCCCAGGGCTCGTTGACCCTGCGTCCGTATGGCGAGTGGAGGATCAGTCTCAGGTCACCCTCCTCGTTGGGGCAGCACTCGACCACCAGGTGCCGGTCGTCGGGCACTTGACCGGTGGAGGCCTGCTGCTCGGCCAGGAAGGCAGCCAGATTATTGATGGCAGAACGATCCAGACCGTCCTCCAGCAGACGAGAAGAGACGGCTTGAGTGAAGGCCGGCCGACCGGAGGCAGTCTGTACTGCCGGTATCAGGCCCTGGGACAGTTCCCTGGCGAGCCTGCCTAGGCGGCGGCCAAAGGCGGGGTCGCGGCCGGTGCCTTCCCCGTGCCAGAAGGGCAGTCTGGCGGAGCGTCCCGGGGCGGGGACCACCACCACACGATCGCGGGTGATCTGCTGGATCCTCCAGGAGGTGGTGCCCAGGGTGATCACGTCCCCCTTGCGGGACTCGTAGACCATCTCCTCGTCCAGCTCCCCCACTCGTCGGGGCTTGCCGCCGGCGGCCTCAGAGGGCATGACCACAGTGTAGGATCCGCGGTCGGGAATGGTGCCTCCGGAGGTGACCGCCAGGCGTTGCGCACCGGGTCGGGCCGTCAGCGTGCCGGTCTGGTGGTCCCAGACCAGGATGGGGCGGAAGGCGGTGAAATCCTGGGAGGTATAGGCGCCGCTGAGCATACCCAGCACCGCCCGGTAGACCTGCCGGTCCAGGTGGGCGAAGGGCGCGGCCCGTCTGACCGTGGCCAGCCAGTCCTCCTCCTTGAGCAGTCCCATGGCGGCCGCGGCCACCGTCTGCTGGGCCAGAACGTCCAGGGGACTGCTGGGCATGATGGTGGGTTCGATGTCGCCCTGGACCATGCTTTCCATGCTGGCCGTGCACTCCAGGATCTGCTCGCGGGTCAGGGGAAAAAGTCTGGCCTGTGATACCCGTCCCACTTGGTGGTCGGCCCGGCCCACCCGCTGCAGTCCCGAGGCGGTCGACAACGGGGCATTGACCTGGATGACCAGATCGACCGAACCCATATCGATACCCAGCTCCAGGCTGGAGGTGGCTACCACGCACCGCAGTCTGCCGGCCTTGAGGTCATCCTCCACCTGACGGCGGCGTTCCTTGGACACCGAACCATGATGCGCCATGGCAATGGGTTGGTCGACGACCAGGCCGGAAGTTCTCTCGGAGGTAGACCCGGTGGCCGAATCGTAGTGGGCTGGCTCCCCGACCTGCCCAGCCCTGGCCGTGGGCTCGTCTGTTTGTGGGGATAAACCTGGTTGGCCCTGTCCACTGCTGCCTCGGCTACGGTGTTTGGACGCTTGCAGATCGGACTGGTGTAGGTCGTTCAGCCGGGCGGTCAGGCGCTCGGCAAGGCCGCGGGAGTTGACGAAGACCAGGGTGGTGCGGTGGGACAGGATCTGGTCCAGAATGGCACGCTCGATGGCTGGCCAGATGGATCCGCTTCTTTTGTCGCTCTCCTGTCCTTCCTGCCCGGATTCGCCAGGAGGCGCAACCAGATCGCCCATATCCTCCAGGGGCTCGATCAGCCGCAGGTCCATGGCTGTGGACGACTTGGGCTGGATCAGGCTGACCGGACGGCTGCCGCCCAGAAAACGTGCCACCTGCTCGGGCGGCCGGACCGTAGCCGACAGGCCTATCCGCTGCACCGGCCGCCCGACCAGGTCGTCCAGCCGCTCCAGGCTCAGCGCCAGATGGGCCCCGCGCTTGTTGCCCGCCAAAACGTGGATTTCGTCCACAATAACGGTCTGCACGTTCTTCAGAGTGCTGGCTGTTTTGGAGGTCAGCATCAGATAGAGCGATTCCGGGGTGGTGACCAGAATATCCGGCGGATGGGCGGCCAGGGCCCTGCGGCCACGGGCATCGGTGTCTCCGGTGCGGATGCCCGTCCGGACCTTGGGCGCTTTTCGTCCCTGCTGTGTAAATCGCTCGGCGATGCCATCCAGCGGAGCCTGCAGGTTGCGAGCCACGTCAGTCCCCAAGGCCTTCATGGGCGAGATATAGAGCACGGCGACCCCAGGTTTCCGGGAGCGCCGAGGCCTGGTCATGAGCTCATCAATGGCCCAAAGAAAAGCGGCCAGGGTCTTGCCCGATCCGGTGGGCGAAATGATCAGTGCATCGCCGCCTGAGCGGATGGCAGGCCAGGCCTGGACCTGGGTCGGCGTCGGCCCCTCGGGAAAGGCCTGGCGGAACCAGTCGGCCGTCTGCGGGGAGAAATTGTCCAAGGGATCGCCCATATGCGTCACACTCCTCTCCCCGCCCCTTTGGGCCCTGCTGAAGGTCGATCAGGTGTCGATCTTGCTGCGATCGAAGTCGTCCGCATTGTCCACGATGAACTGCTTGCGGGGCGGCACGTCGTCGCCCATGAGCAGGGGGAAGATGCCGGCCGCCTGAGCGGCATCCTCCATGCGGATGCGGCGCAGCATGCGGGTCCTGGGATCCATGGTGGTGTCAGCCAGCTGGTCGGCGTCCATCTCGCCCAGACCCTTGTACCGCTGCACATCGGGATTGTAGTCGATGTGCTTGGCCTGCAGGTCGGCCAGTTTGCCCTCCAGCTCATCATCCGAATAGGTGTAGATGAACTTCCCCTTGTTCTTGCCCGCCAGGGCGATTCTGTGCAGGGGCGGCACGGCGGCGTAGACCCGCCCGTTCTCAATCAGGGGCCGCATGTAGCGGTAGAAGAGGGTCAGCAACAGGATGCGGATGTGGGCGCCGTCAACATCGGCATCGGTCATCATGATGACCTTGTTGTAGCGGGCCTGGTCGATGTCGAAGCTGGCTCCCGAGCCGGCGCCGACCACCTGGATGATGGAGGCGCACTCCTTGTTGGTCAGCATCTGGGACAGGGAGGCCTTCTGCACGTTGAGTATCTTGCCGCGGATGGGCAGCAGAGCCTGGAACATGGAGTTTCTGGCGGCCTTGGCCGTACCCAGGGCGGAGTCGCCCTCGACGATGAACAGCTCGGCGATGTCGTCGTTGCCGGGCATGGAGTCCGAGAGCTTGGAGGGCATGGAGGCAGATTCCAGAGCGTTCTTGCGCCTGGTGACCTCCTTGGTCTTGCGCGCCTGGACGCGGGCGTGCATCTCGCCCACGATCTTTTCCAGCACCTGGCCGGACTGCTCCTTGAAGCCACGCTTGGAACCGCTGATCATCTGGCCGAACTGGTCGTCGGTCATCCGGCTGACGATTGGCTTGACCTGGGCTGTGCCCAGCACGTCCTTGGTCTGGCCCTGGAACTGCGGCTCAGCGATGCGCACCGTGACCACGGCCACCAGACCGGCCAGGACATCGTCGCGCTCCACCTTGGTGTGGGAGTCCTTGAGGTTGACCTTAAGGCGGCGGGCGTTGGCCTCCACGGCCTTGCGCACCTGGCGGGTCATGGCGTTCATGAACCCGTCCACGTGCATGCCTCCGCCAGGCGTCTCCACCACATTGACGAAGCTGCGGACGACTGAATCGTAATCGTTGACCCAGCGCAGGGCGATATCCACCCCGCAGACACGTTCCACCTGCTCGGCGTGCAGCTCGCCGTCGGGGCCCACCCGCTGGGTCTCCTCCTGGTAGGTGTCCTGGCCGCTGATCCGCCAGATGTCGCTGACCGGCTCGCCCTTGGACAGGAAGTCAACAAAGTCCTTCACCCCGCCGGTGTGCAGGAATTCCTCCACACGCTGATGGCCGGACTCGTCCTCCGGCTTCAGCATGGCCCGGTCAGCCTGCTCTGTGGCCGAAAGGTCGGTATCATCAGCCTGTGCGCCTTCGGCACGTTCGTCTCCGGCATCTTCTTCCGAAGAGTCGCCGCTGACAGACGATTCAAGAAGGTTCCCTTGAACGTCCTGATCATCCTGTTCCGCAGCAGACTCGCCATCGACCTCCAGGCGCAGGTTCTGTTCGGCGCTTCCTGTTGCGGGGATGCGCTCGTCGATCACGGTGATCTTGAGGCCGGGCACCAGGAAACTGGTCTGGCGCACCCGGTCGATCAGCTGGGCGTAGCTGAACCGGGCCGTGGGGTTGAAGATTTCCGGGTCGGCCCAGTAGCGCACCCTGGTCCCGGTCCGGGACTTGGGCACGCTGCCCACTACTTCCAGGGGTGTAGGCCGGTTTTTCCTGGTGCGCTTGAAGGGCGAGTCAGGCGAGGGTCGCTCCGGATCAGGGTCCTGGTAGATGCCGGGATGACCCTGGTGGAAGCGCATCCGGTGGGTCTTGCCATCCCTGTCCACCTCCACGTCCAGTCGGGAGCTCAGGGCGTTGACCACCGAAGAGCCCACGCCGTGCAGGCCGCCCACGGCCGTGTAGGAGGAGTTGCCGAACTTGGCACCGGCGTGAAGCTTGGTCAGGACCACCTCCACGCCGGTCAGCCCGGTTCGAGGCTCAATATCGACGGGGATGCCTCGGCCGTTGTCGTCCACCTCGATGGAGCCGTCCTTGTGCAGAATGACCTTGATGTGGTCGCACTGGCCGGCTAGGGCCTCGTCCACGGCGTTGTCGATGATCTCCCAAAGGCAGTGCATGAGCCCCTGGCTGTCCGTGGTCCCGATGTACATGCCTGGACGTTTGCGCACTGCGTCCAGGCCATCCAGGACCGTCAGACTGCCGGCACCATAGGACTTTCCCTTTTCAGGCTTTTTCGCCACCATTTACCTCGCCGTTCACCTCTTGGCGCCCAGGGGACACGGGTCCTCGCATGGGCGGTCGCTTACGCACCGATGACCATTTCTAGCAAGGAGGCCTCGACAGCATCCGGACCTCCCCGCCGGGCGCAGAGGTCACTGATCCAGGAAGTCACGCAGGGTCTGCGAGCGCGAAGGATGCCGCAGCTTGGACATGGTCTTGGACTCGATCTGGCGGATGCGCTCACGGGTGACCCCGTATACGCGGCCGATGTCGTCCAGGGTCTTGGGCTGCCCATCCTCCAGGCCGTAACGCATCTTGATGACGCCGGCCTCGCGGGGGCTCAGGGTCTCAAGCACCTGCTGGAACTGCTCCTGCAGCAGGGAGAAGGCCACAGCATCCGAGGGGGCGATGGCGTCGGTGTCCTCGATCAGATCGCCGAACTCCGAGTCACCGTCCTCGCCCAGAGGGGTATGCAGGGAGATGGGCTCGCGCCCGTACTTCTGGACCTCCTGGACCTTCTCGACGGGCATGTCCAGCTCACGGGCCAGCTCGTCGGGGGTGGGCTCGCGACCCAGGTCCTGCAGCATCTGACGCTGGACGCGGGAGAGCTTGTTGATGACCTCGACCATGTGAACGGGCACACGGATGGTGCGGGCCTGGTCGGCCATGGCACGGGTGATGGCCTGACGAATCCACCAGGTGGCGTAGGTGGAGAACTTGTAGCCCTTGGTGTAGTCGAACTTCTCCACCGCACGGATCAGACCCAGGTTACCTTCCTGGATCAGGTCCAGGAAGAGCATGCCCCTGCCGGTGTATCGCTTGGCCAGGGAGACCACCAGTCGCAGGTTGGCCTCCAGCAGATGGTCCTTGGCCTTCTTCCCGTCGTTGGCGGCCCACTTGAGCTCGCGGCGGCGCTTGAAGTCCATGCCCTCGCCTTCGGTGTCCAGCAGATGCTGGGCATAGAGGCCGGCCTCGATACGCTCGGAGAGGTCCACCTCCTGTTCGGCGTTCAGCAGGCTGACGCGGCCGATCTGCTTGAGGTAGTCCTTGACGGGATCGGCAGTGGCGCCGGCGGTGACCACACGACGCTTGGGGTTGCCTGAGGGAGTGACATTCTCATCGTCATCGGAATCGTCGACGACGAAGGCGCCCTTGACCTTGGCGGCGAGGGCATGGGCGGCCTTGCGGTCCTCCTCGGCCTCATCCTCGACCTGGTGGGCCTCGTCCTCCTCCTGATCGTCCTCGTCGGGCTCGTCCTCCAGCTGATCCTCGCTCTTGTCCAGCTGGTCGTCGTCCTCCTGGTCCTCGAGCAGGTCCTCGTCGGGCTCCTGCTCCTCCGGCTGCAGGATGGGCTCCTCTTCGACCTTCTTCTTGGTCTTGGAGGCCGGGCGACGGTTGGTCTTGGCCGTCGAAGTGCTGGCAGTGGCGGTCTTGCGGGCTGCGGTCTTGCGGGACGCCTTGCTGCTGCTGGTCTTGGACCTGGTGGCGGTCTTGGTCTTGCCGGCGGTTGAACTGGTCCGGCCCTTCCCGGTATCCACTGCGGCTGTCTTGGCTGACTTGGTGTCCTTCGTGGCCAAATTCTCCTCCTGGATCATCCCACCCGCCGACACTGCTTTCAAGGCACAGCTATGGCAAGGTCAAATCTTAGACTCACTAAGTGAACCACCCCAGGGGGACGATTATTCCCGATTCAGCCCGATTGCCTCCAGGCCGGTTCGATGCCGCGGCCGATCAAAGCCAGGACGATGGCGGCCAGACTGCATGAGCGGTCGTCGGAAAGAGCTTCCTCGGCGAACCCGGATGCCCGGGATCCCCCATTCCACCAGTCGACGTAGGCCGCGACCGCCAGGGGCTGGGACCGAAACCCCGGCGGAACCTGATCAGCTATGGCTTGAAGCATGGCCAGCCCGGCCCGGCAACGCGGATGGTCCGGCCGCGTGGCAGGGTCCTTGAAGACCGCATCCAGAATGTTGCAGAGCACCGTCACATTGGACGCATCGTTGGGACGCACACACAGGTCCAGCAGCCGGTCAGCATGCAGACCAGGCTCAGGCGCCAGGATTGACAGAATCAGCCCGTCGCGTATGGCCAGGGTTTCCTTGATGGCCACAGCCAGACGGTCCGCCGAGTCGGAGTCCAGAGGCGGGTGCCCCTGCTGCTGCCCCCTCAAGCCGGCAGTCCAGTCTGTCAAGGGTTGCTGGAGCCATCGCCTGTCAGCATCTTCCACGCCCCATCGTCGTCGACCCTCTCGATAGTTCTCCACCAGTTTCGTCATGCCGTGTTCATATGAATCGTTCATGCCGTCATCGCCTCCCATCCGCTCCCGGTCTGTGGTCCGGGGAGCCTGGGCACCATCCTGAACCAGTTGGAACCGTTAGGAAGGCCACAGCCGATCATGTGGTCAAGTGGGGTCATCCATCCACCATGGTCCTTGCAGCCATGGGCCTTGCAGCCTGCCTGCTGGGCAGATATGCGGATAGGCTCTAAGACATGAAGAGCGTGACTGCAGCACGGGTCGAACAACGCATGGAGGAACTGCTCCGGAGCCAATGCGACCACCTGACTGCTCCAGAGCCCGGACCGGACCATCCCCTGGATCAGAACCCCTCACAGGGGGCTTTGCAGGAGGTCATCCACCAGGCAATCGAGGCAGGCCGTGGCGGCAAACGACTGCGCGCCCTCCTGCTCTGCGATGTCTGGCGGGCTCTGGAATCCGAGCAGAATCCGGACCGTGAACAGGCGGCAGTGGACCTTGCCTGCGCCTTGGAGGTCTATCAGACCAGCGCCCTGGTCCACGACGACATCATCGACGGCTCCCCCCGTCGTCGGGGCCGTCCTGCCGCCCATCTGGCCCTGAGCCGGTCGGCCGCCGGAAACGATCCAAGCGACCGGCTCCCCGCAGGCCCCGATGCCCGTGGCACCGGCCTGGGCATCCTCCTTGGCGACCTGCTGGCATCACTGAGCACAACCATGGCCCTCCAGGCGGCTGCCGACCTGCCTCAGGAATCGGCCGTCGGCAGAGCCTTTCAAGCCATGCAGACGGCCGTGGTCACCGGCCAGATCCTGGACATGGGTATGGAAGAGGCTTCCCTGGACGATCCGGAACGCCTGCGCAGTCAGGCCCTGCACACCATGGCCTGGAAGACCGCCTCCTACACCACCATGGCCCCCCTGGCCCTGGGCCTGCTGGCTGCCGGAGCAGACCTGGAAGAGCACAAAGAGTCAGTGCGCACCTTGGGCCTGGATCTGGGTCTGGCCTTCCAACTGGCGGACGATCTGCTGGATGTGACAGGCGACGACCGCCGCACCGGCAAACCCGTGGGCGGCGACATCCGTGAGGGCAAGCGAACCGTCCTCCTGGCCGACACCCTGGCCATGGCCGGCCCTGGTCAGGCCAAGGAGGTCCGCCGACTCTACAATTCACCGACCGAACGCCGCAAGGACGCCCAGGTGAATATGGTCCGTGACCTGATGCGCTCCTGCGGGGCCGTGGAAGCCAGTCGTCGACGCATTGCCGGTCTGTCCTCCCGAGCCCAGGCCCGAGCCCAGGCCCTGGCCGATGATCTGCATCTGTCGACAGAGGGACGAACCGTCTTCCTCAAGGCCTGCAGACGCTTCCTGCCGCTTGCCACCACCGCCGGGTATCATGAACGTGTATCTTCCATTGATGCCGAGGCCGGTCAGGCCTCCGAGGTACAGAGGGCCGGACAAGACGAGCATGAGTGAAGCGGACGAGAGGACCAGCGACCGGATCATAGACGGGCGCTACCGCATTCTGCGCGAGATTGCGCAAGGTGGCATGGCCACGGTCTACGAGGCCCTGGACCTGCGGCTGTCCAGGCATGTGGCGGTCAAGATCATGCACACCATGCTGGCCCAGGGACCGCACAGGGCCCAGTTCGAGGAGCGTTTCCGCCGGGAGGCCAGGTCGGCGGCCGCCATCGCCAACCCCCACATCGTCCAGGTCTACGACACCGGCGTCGATCAGGGGCTGGACTACCTGGTCATGGAGTATGTCCACGGCATCAGCCTGCGGCGGGACATGGCCCGGCAGGGCGTCTATCCCCTGAAGGAGACCCTGCGGATCGTGGGCGAAATACTGGACGGCCTGGCCTCCGCCCACCGAGCCGGCGTCATCCACCGCGACATCAAGCCGGAAAACATCCTCATCAACGATCGCGGCCACGTGGAGATCACCGACTTCGGCCTGGCCCGCGCCGCCGCCCAGGCCACCCTGTCCTCCACGGGCATGCTCATGGGCACGGCCGCCTACCTGGCCCCCGAAACCATCGAGAACAATGAGGCCTCCCCCCAGAGCGACCTCTATGCCGTGGGCATCATCGCCTACGAGATGCTGACCGGCACGGTCCCCTTCGCCAGCGACAATCCGGTGACCATCGTCTTCAAGCACGTCCACGAGGACGTCCCCTCCCTGGCCAGCATCTGCCCGGGAATCGACCCATCCGTGGCCGCACTGGTCTCCGGGCTGACCGACCGCTCACCGGAAAACCGCCCGGACGACGCAGGCAAGGCCCTGGAGAGCCTGAGGAAGGTGGTCAGGGGACTGGACCGGCAGGCCATGGACTACGTGCTGCCTGCAACAGCCACAGCGACCGCGGCAGCCGCAGCCAGCGGACAGCCCGGGTCCGCCAACCCTGAGATGACCGAACCGCCAAGGCAGGCAGCCACGGCACCCAGCGACGATTCCGAAGACGCAGCCACACAGACCATTGCTGCAGCAAGCGACCCGGAGGATTCGGACACGGTCCTGAATGTGCCCGCCCCGCCCGAAACCGATGCGGACGCAGCGACCAGGCGCTATCGGCTCAACGACGTGGACACCCCCTCCCGGGCCGAAACCACAACCGTCCTGCAGCCTCAGGACCGGGCAGCATCCCCCGCCGATGCAAACGTCGTCCCGACTTCCGCCCAGACCATGCAGCAAGGCGCCGAGACGGCCAGACCCAAGCACCGGCATAGGGGCCTGATCATCGCGCTGGTGGTTCTGCTGATGCTGGCCCTGGCAGGAGGCGGCGGTGGCGCCTGGTGGTACTACCTGGGTCCGGGCAGCTATGTCGCCCTTCCCAAGCCGGATGACATCTCCTGCCCCGAGAATCAGGAGTGCAAGGTCATCGGCGCCGACTACGCCAGGTACGCCAGCACACTCAAGGTCGCAGGCATCGATGTCGACACCGACTACGACTTCAGCGACCAGGTGCCCAAAGGGGCCATCATGGCCGCGGATCCCGATACCGTCGGAGCCCATATCAGCAAGCGGGGCGGCAGCCTCAGCCTGACCGTCTCCAAGGGGATTCGCCAGGCCACAGTGCCCAAGGACATCCTCATGCCGGACACCTCCAACGGCAAGGACCCCCTGCAAGCCCTGAAGGCGGCCGGGTTCGACCGAGTCGACCATGACTCCTCCAAGGACCAGTACTCCATGGATATTCCCGAGGGAGCGGCGATTTCGGTGGAACCGGCCCCGGGAACCAGGACCCGGCATGATACCAAGGTCAGTCTGGTCCTGTCCAAGGGTCGGATGCCGGTGGCCATGCCCGACATCATCGGCAAGGCCAGAGATGATGCCAAGGCGGCCTTGGAAGCCCTCCGGCTCAAGGTCAACTACAGCGAGGACTGGTCAGACACGGTGCCCCGCAACCAGGTGATCTCCGCCTCCCACCAGGCCCAGGAACAGCTGCACTGGGGCGATGCGGTCAACGTGGTGGTCTCCAAGGGGCCGCAATTCATCAGCATGCCCGACGTGAAGGGCAAGAGCCAGGATGAGGCCACACAGATCCTGCAGGGATACGGGCTCAAGGTCAACATCTCCGCGCCACTGGGCAATCTGACCCACACGGTGCGAATCCAGGACCCCAACCCCGGCACCCAGGTCAAGGTGGTCAATGATGACGGTTCGCCGGCCGTCGTGACCCTGACTGTGGTCTGACCGCCCTGTCTCTGCGGTCAGTCGTCAGGCAGCTCTTCCTTGTTTTCATGCGCCTTGATGACCTGGGCATACACATCCACGTAGCGCTGCCCGCTCATCTCCTGAATCTCCTGCATGATGCGGTCGGTCAGGTTGCGGATCTCCTCGTGGGTGAGGCTGTTGACCGGCACGTAGGGCACGGTGATGGGCTTGCCGAAGATGACCTTGGTCCTGCCCTTATGCGGAAGCACATGGCCGGGCTCCTGAAGCTGCCGGGTGCCGATGATGGCGGTGGGCACCACTGTCGTTCCGGTCTCGAAGGCCAGCCGCGCCGCCCCGGTGTGTCCACGGTAAAGTCTGCCGTCCGGGCTGCGTGTGCCCTCCGGATGGATGCCGAAGATATGCCCGTGTTCAAGGATGGAGCGTGCCGTTTCCATGGCTCCCAGCGACTTGGAGCCGCCCGACCTATCGACGGGGAAGACTCCGACCGAGCTGAACCACCACTTCTTGAACTTGCCCTTTATCCCCTTGCCGTTGAAGTATTCGGCCTTGCCCATGAAGTGGATCATCCTGGGGCAGGTGATGGGCAGAAGGGCGTCGTCGATGACGGCCAGATGGTTGGAGGCGATGATGGCAGCCCCCTGCTTGGGAATGTTCCCCGTGCCTTCAACGGTCGGTTTGAACCAGGTACGCGCCAACGGACCGAGCAGTTTGACGAAGAACCAGTACAGCACAGAGACTCCTTGGTAGCGAATGCGTGCGGCCGAGGTTACGATGGTTCTATGACCGAGCACAAGCATAACGACGCCGGGAATCAGTATAACAGCGAGGCGGGAACCGGGCCCTCACAGGGGGACGAGGAGTGGGCGGACTTTCTGAATTCGCACGCTGACGAGCTGGGTTCCCTGGAATCGTCCAGGACGGCCAAGGAGTTCGAAAAGAAGGCCCGAAAGTCCGAGAAGAAGGCGGCGCTGAGGGCCGAGGACCTGAAGCGCGACTCCTTCGTCGGCGGCTCCGGGCCGCGCGATTTCCAAGGCAGCAGCTGGCTGGACACCGACGAGGTCATGGACCAGTCGTCGAACTTTGTGCCGCCCAACCCCGATCTGAGCGACCTGGGCAGAAGGCATGCGGCCTTCATGATCATGACGATGCTGGGCCTGATCTGCTTCTTCCTGACCATATTGATCCCCCGCTGGTCCGGCTTGACCGGCCTGCTGGCGGGACTGCTCCTGCTGATAGGCATCGCAGGACTGATTATCGACCGGAAGAACTTCCGCGACGATTCAAGCGGGCTCTTCGATGACGACGAACGGCACTACCGGCGATAATGCCGAGTGCCGCCATATCTAGGCCACCAATACGTTCGGACCCCACTGGCAGAAACATCAGCCAGCGGGGTCCAAGCAGGTTTGGCAGCCGCGAACCTAGACCAGGACCGGACGGCGTGTCCGTTCCTCTTGCCGGCAGCGGGACTGCGCTTCCTGGGCTCCGTGGATCCAGGCTGCCAGCAGGTCGGCCGCCCTCCCCTGGTCCACAACCTGGGTAGCCAGTTGGTAGGCCTGGGCAAACCGGACGCTCAGGTCGGCCTCGGGACCGGCATCGATCTGTGTGCCGTCGGCCACGATGGCCGAGGCCGCATTGAGCAGGGCCGTGGAACGCGAAGGAACCGACTTGCCGGCCAGGAAGTCCCTGACGACGCTGGCGTTGAAGGCGGGATCGCCACCGCGTAGGTCTTCCGGATTGACCGGGTCGAGACCCAGTTCGCGAGTCGGGTCGAAGGTTCGCTCCTCCACCTTGCCCTGGTGGATCTCCCAGATGGAGACCGGGCCGGTGGGGGCCATCTCGTCAAGGCCTTCGACCGAGGTGTAGACCATGCCCTCCTGACCGCGAGAGGCATAGACCTGGGCCATCATGGGGCTCAGTTGGCGCTGGGCGCATCCTATGGCCACATAGCGCGGGTTGACCGGGTTGGTCAGAGGTCCCAGCAGGTTGAAGACGGTCGGAATGCCCAGCGACGAGCGGACAGGCCCAGCAAACCGCATGGCGGGGTGGAAGGTCTTGGCGAAGACGAAGGTGATGCCGTAGCGATCCTCCATGGCAGCCACCTCCTTGGGCGGCAGATCCAGGGGAAGACCCAGCTGTTCCAGACAGTCGGCAGTGCCGCTCTTGCTGGATGCGGCCCGGTTGCCGTGCTTGACGATCCTGACCCCCGCAGCCGCAGCCACGATGGCACCCATGGTAGACAGGTTGACCGTCGCTGCCCCATCGCCGCCGGTGCCGACGATGTCGGTCACGTCGCCGCTGACCTTCAGCGGCACCGCATGGCCCACCATGGCCTTGGCAGCCCCCTCGACCTCCGGGCTGGTCAGTCCCAGGGCGGACTGCATGGACAGGGCGGCTCCCACCTGGACAGGGTCGGCATGCCCGTCCATCAAATCGTTCATGCACCACTCGGCCTCATCCGCGCTCAGGTGCCGACCGGACACCAAGGAGTTCAGGACGGATTTCCAGCTAAGTGGCCGCATGATGACTCTTTTCCTTTGAAGAAGCGGGGCTGGATGCCCCGCTGTTTGCTCTAGGTTTACTGCCCTGCCCCTCCCCTGCACAAGGCAATCCCATATTCTGGTCACTTTGCTACCAATATATGAAAGTAAGCAATCCAATATATGGAAACGGCCACCGCCCTTATGAGCGATGGCCGTCAGTCAGATCGGCAACCCTAAATGTATCGGCAACCTTATCTGCAGAAGCCGCTAGTGATTATGCGAACCTGTCATTTCTTCTCGTTCTGGCCGTGGCACATCTTGTACTTGCGTCCGGAACCACAGGGGCAGGGGGCGTTGCGGGGCGTGCCCGGGAAGGTGCGGCCATCAGACCAAGGCGAGTGATCCTCTACGGCCTTGGGCCTCTTGTTGGCAGGGACCTTGCCCTCGGCATGGCTGATAGGGGCAGGCCCGACCGGGGCCGGAGCACCCTCGTCAGCGGCATCCTCAGAGGCATCCTCCTCTGAATCCTCCTGGATGCTGCCAGCCGGAGCACCCTCGTCATGTTCCTCGGCAATCTCGTCGATATCGGTGGTCTCGTCCTCGGCATCAGGCTCTTCAGGCGCCTGGTAGTTGACCGGCTGGGACTGGCTCTCCTCGTTCTCCTTGCGCTCCTCGCGGGCCCTCCGCTCGTTCTCCTGGCTGGCCGCGATCTGCTTGAGGTCCACGTTGAAGAGCAGCTGCACGGTCTGCTCCTTGATGGCGTCGATCATGGAGTTGTACATCTGGTAGCCCTCGCGCTGGTACTCGACCAGGGGGTCACGCTGACCCATGCCGCGCAGGCCGATGCCGTCCTTCAGGTAGTCCATCTCGTAGAGGTGCTCACGCCACTTGCTGTCCAGGACGGAGAGGACCACCTGGCGCTCCAGCTGCCTGGAGCCCTTCTCGCCCAGCTCGTCCTCACGCTGCTGGTAGATGGAATCGGCATCCTCCACCAACTTGTCCGCCAGAGCCTTGACGGCCTTGTCACCCTTCAGACCCTCCAGGGAGTCCATGGTCTCATCCTGGTCAAGACTGACCGGGTAGACGGAGGCCAGCGCCTTCCAAAGCCCGTCGGCATCCCAGTCCTCGGGCTTGTCCGAGCCCTTCTGTGCACCCCGGATGTATGAGGTGATGGTCTCGCTGATGAAGCGGAGAATGTCCTCGTGGATGTCCTCGCCCTTGAGCACCGCCTGACGCTCGCCATAGATGACCTGACGCTGCTTGTTCATCACATCGTCGTACTTCAACACGTTCTTGCGGATCTCGTAGTTGCGGGATTCCACGGACTTCTGTGCGTTGCGCACACCCTTGGAGACGCTCTTTTTGTCGATGGGCTGACCCTCGGGCAGGCTCTTGGACATGAGCTGAGCCACCATCCCGGTATTGAACAGGCGCATCAGATCGTCTTCCAGGCTCAGGTAGAACCTGGACTCGCCAGGATCGCCCTGACGGCCTGAGCGGCCGCGCAGCTGGTTGTCGATACGGCGGGACTCGTGCCGCTCGGTGCCCAGTACGTACAGGCCGCCCAGCTTGACGACCTCCTCATGCTCGTCCTTGACCTGCTCCTTGACGGAGTCCAGCATCTTGGGCCAGCGCTTCTCATACTCCTCAGGAGTGTCGTCGGAGGAGTAACCCTGCTCCTTGAGCTTCTGATCGGCAAGGAATTCCACGTTTCCGCCCAGCATTATGTCGGTGCCACGCCCCGCCATGTTGGTGGCCACGGTCACAGCCCCCTTGCGCCCTGCCACGGCCACGACCGCAGCCTCGCGCGCATGCTGCTTGGCGTTGAGGACCTGATGGTCGATGCCGGCCACGTCCAGCAGGGAGGAGACCACCTCGGAGGACTCCACGGATGCGGTGCCCAGCAGGATGGGCTGGCCCTTGGCATGCCGCTTGGCCACATCGCGGACGATGGCGGTCAGCTTCTCCTTCTTGGTGCGGTAAATCAGATCCGGCTGATCCTTGCGGATCATGGGCTTGTTGGTGGGGATGGGCAGCACGCCCAGCTTGTAGGTGTTCATGAACTCGGCGGCCTCGGTCTCGGCCGTTCCGGTCATGCCCGCCAGCTTGTCGTACATGCGGAAGTAGTTCTGCAGGGTGATGGTGGCGAAGGTCTGGTTCTCGGCCTTGACCTCCACGCCCTCCTTGGCCTCGATGGCCTGGTGGAGGCCCTCGTTGTAGCGGCGGCCCTTGAGCAGACGGCCTGTATGCTCGTCCACAATCAGGACCTCACCGTTCTGGACCACGTAGTCGCGGTCGCGCAGGAAGAGCTCCTTGGCCTTGATGGCGTTGTTCAGGTACCCGATCAGGGCGGTGTTGGCGGGCTCGTAGAGGTTGTCGATGCCCAGGTAGTCCTCCACCTTGGTGATGCCGGGGTCCAGTATGCCGACGACCTTCTTCTTCTCGTCGACCTCGTAGTCCTCATCCCTGGTGAGCTTGGGGACCAGCTTGGCGAACTGCCGGTACCATCGGGTCACATCGCCCTCGGCGGGTCCGGAGATGATCAGAGGAGTTCGAGCCTCGTCGATCAGGATGGAGTCCACCTCGTCCACGATGGCGAAATGGTGGCCGCGCTGGACCAGCTCGTCCTTGTCCCAGGCCATGTTGTCACGCAGGTAGTCGAAGCCGAATTCGTTGTTGGTGCCGTAGGTGATGTCCGCCTGGTACTGCTTGCGGCGCTCGGCGGGACGCTGGTCGGTGATGATGCAACCCACGCTCATGCCCAGGAAGCGGAAGATGCGCCCCATGAGCTCGCTCTGGTAGGAGGCCAGGTAGTCGTTGACCGTGACCACGTGCACGCCCTTGCCTTCCAAGGCATTCAGATAGCTGGGCAGGGTGGCCACCAGGGTCTTGCCCTCGCCGGTCTTCATCTCGGCGATGTTGCCCCAGTGCAGGGCCGCTCCGCCCATCAGCTGGACATCGAAGTGCCGCTGGCCCAGGGTGCGCTTGGAAACCTCGCGAACCGTGGCGAAGGCTTCGGGCATCAGGGAATCGAGGGATTCGCCGTTCTCAAGTCGCTGCTTGAACTTTGGCGTCTGACCCTTGAGCTCCTCGTCGCTCATGGCCGAGATCTGATCCTCGAAGGCGTTGGTCGCCTTGGCCACCCCCTGAAGCTTGCGAATCTGACGACCCTCGCCCATACGGAGGACCTTGTCCAAGACTGCTACCACGTTGCGCTCCCTACCGTTCTTTTATGGCCTTCGCACGCCCTCAGCTGACGTAGGCCCAGACCTTGATTATCTTACGCGAATGCACCGATTTTCTCGAAACCGATGGTTCCACAAACCCGGCTGCGGCCTCGGCAACCAGGTCGGTCATTGAAGAAGGGCAATTCTCCGGAGGCCGGGCCAACCTGCCGCCGGGGAATCGCCCCACAGTTCAGTATCCGTTTTGCGCTTACTTCTTCTGGCCTACATGCTCAGGCGTATCGATCTCGAAGACGCCATAGCTCCAACCGTGCCGACGGTAGACCACTGACGGCCGCTGGGTCTCCTTGTTGACGAAGAGGAAGAAGTCGTGGCCGATCAGCTCCATCTCGTAGAGGGCCTCGTCGATGCTCATTGGCTCGGCGATGTGCAGCTTGCGGCGAATGACGATGGGGGTGTCGCCCACCTGTACTTCGACCGACTGGCCCGGCGCCAGGTCCGAAGCCACGGCGCTCTGGGCGCTGTTGTCTGGGTTGGACTCCTGGCCCTGATCGCCCTCATCGCCTGTCTGGTCATCCACGGGCAGATCGGCGGGCAGGGGCGGATGCTCCAGTCCGCGGCGGTGGTCCTTGCGGCGGTCACGGACCCGACGCAGACGCTGGGTCAGCTTGTCCAAGGCCATGTCCAGCGCACTGAACTCGTCGGCGCTGGAGGCCTCGGCGCGGATCACGGTCTTGCCGGCCTGGACCGTGAGCTCCACCCTCTTGGCGCTGTCAGCCTGGCGGGGATTGCCTTCATGTGTCAGAACGACCTGGATGCGCTGTGCATCGGGCGCGATGGCCGTCACCCTGTTCATCTTGCTGTCCACGACATCGCGGAGCCGCTGCTTGATTTGGGTATGTCGACCGGTAATGACGATCTCCATGGGAATCTCCTTGCACTTGTGAGCGGACGAGCCGCTGGTGCGATGGCGGACTTGGTCACCATCGACTGTGCTTCCGATTGTATCCGAAGAGCAGGGCTGACTCACTGATTGAGCTTGAGGCCAGAGCGGAATCCTGACCGCTGGTCCGGTCGTTCAGTTCCGCTATGCTGTATCCCCGAGACCTCTCGGATGGCCGCGGCCCCTCCTCCTGGAAAGGGCTGAGGAACTTCCGGGCTCCACAGAGCACGATGGCGGATAACGTCCGCCCAGGGTGACCTGAGAGATAGCGCAACAGAGAACAGACCGCTCGCCTTGTTAAGGCGGGCAAGGGTGAAACGGCGGTGTAAGAGACCACCGGATCGACGGTAACGCCGACCGCATGGCAAGCCTCATCGGGAGCAAGGCCAAGCAGAAGGCATTCAGGGGCTGCTCGTCCCGCCTTCGGGTAGGCCGCTAGAGCCTGGCGGCAACGTCAGGTCGAGATGGATGGCCATCCGTCGTCCGGATTCCGATCCGGTCGATGACAGAACCCGGGGTATATGAGAGGTCTCATCTTCTCTTTTACTGCGTGGTGCCTTAGCAGCAATCAACTCAATCGAGAGGGTCGTCAGAGACGAAAAGGTCTGCCGCCACCTGGTTAAGGAGGCCGGGAGAGTGGCCCTTGCGGGATCCAGCACTCCAGAATCGCCGTTTTCGGACTTTGAGATCCAGCCCGGCAGTCTTTCGGGCCACCTTGCGGCCGAGCTCGTAGGCGGAGTCAACAAAGAGTCCCTCGCGAGAGGCCTGGGCCACCACCTGCGCAGCCAGTCCCGGATCCAGACCCTTGCGGGTCATCTCCAAGAGCACGCCCCGCTCCCCCATGGTGCGATGCAGGCAGGAACGCAGAAGATCCTGGGCATAGGCCCGGTCATCCAAAAGGCCCAGCTTGGTCAGCCTGTCGATCACCTGATCGACTACGTTCGTATCAAAACCCTTGTCGACCAAACGGCGGGCCAGAGCCCCGCTAGAACGGGCTGCCGCATCCAGCAGGGTCAGGGCAGCTTCCCTGCAAGCATCCGCGTCATCGGCATCTGCTCGCGGGGCTGCAGGCGCGGAACCGCAGCCAAAACCTCCGGCACGTGGGCGACGGCCACGATGACGGGTCTTTCTATCGGAACCAGGGACAGAACGGCGGCCATGGGAATGGCGACCTGCCAGGGATTCATCACCCATATCAGCATTGGCAGAACTGTCTGCATCTTCCAGACTGCCTCCGAACCTGGCGCCATGCCCCAGACCCAAGACAGCAGCCTGCACTGGGCTGCTGTCCTCCTTGAAGCTGTCATCCTTCTGCTCGGGAGCAGAATCAAGGACTGACACCGACTCTGCTGGAGCAGGCGTACCCGCAGAGTCTACCTGGCATCTGTCCGACCGAGAATTCTTCGACCCTGTGCTGGAGTCGGCAGAATCTTCGGCCTGAGCCAGTCGGACAGGATTTTCCTTGAGGAAGTCCTCGGCCGAGATCATCGGGTCATGCAGCCTGGGCCGTAGGCACAGTACCGTTGACGTCGACAGGAGCCGAGTCGTCTTCCTTACTGCCCTGGTCAGCATCAGCCTGATCGGCCTTGTCGTCCTCGGAGGGAGCAGGGATAAGGCCGAAGGCAACCTTGACCTTATCCTCGATCTCCTTGGTCAGGCCGGGATTGTCCTTGAGGAACTGACGGACGTTCTCCCTGCCCTGACCCAGCTGATCGCCCTCGTAGGTGAACCAGGAGCCCGACTTCTTGACGATGTTGGTCTGCAGGGCCATGTCCAGAACCGAACCCTCCTTGGAGATGCCCTCCCCGTAGAGAATGTCGAATTCGGCCACCTTGAAGGGCGGGGCCATCTTGTTCTTGACCACCTTGACCTTGGTGCGGTTGCCCACTGCCTCGTCGCCGTTCTTCAGGGTCTGGATGCGGCGGATATCCAGGCGGACCGAAGCATAGAACTTCAGGGCCTTGCCACCGGTGGTGGTCTCCGGGCTGCCAAAGAAGACGCCGATCTTCTCCCTGAGCTGGTTGATGAAGATGGCCGTGGTGTTGGCCTGGGACAGGGCACCGGTCATCTTGCGCAGAGCCTGGCTCATCAGACGAGCTTGCAGACCCACGTGGCTGTCGCCCATATCGCCCTCGATCTCGGCCTTGGGCACCAGGGCAGCCACCGAGTCAATGACGATGACATCCAGGGCGCCCGACCGGATCAGCATATCGGCGATCTCCAGCGCCTGCTCGCCGTTGTCCGGCTGGGAGACAATCAAAGAGTCCGTATCCACACCCAGCTTCTTGGCATACTCAGGATCCAGAGCATGCTCGGCATCGATGAAGGCAGCCACTCCACCGCCGGCCTGCGCATTGGCCACTGCGTGCAGAGCCAGGGTGGTCTTGCCCGATGATTCCGGACCATAGATCTCGACGATGCGGCCGCGGGGCAGTCCGCCGATGCCCAGGGCCATGTCCAAGGCCAGGGAACCGGTGGGAATGACCTCTACATCCTGGGCAGGCTTGTCGCCCAGCCGCATGGCCGAACCCTTGCCGAAGCTCTTCTCCACCTGCGCGAGGGCCGTGTTCAAGGCTGCCTGGCGGCGGGGGTCGATCCCGCCTTCTTCTTCCTTCTTCGCCTTGCCACTGTTGCTCTGACGTGCCATATGGCTCTCCTTCTTAGTAACCGACCTCACGATGACGACATCCTGATTGACGACCTCACGATTGACAGCCTATCCGCCGTCGGAACCCGTCTGCGGTCCCGGCGCCCGATGTGGTCGAACGTGCCGGCGGTCACCGGACCATGGGTATCAGTATACCCGCCCATGCGAACAAATGTTCGAAAATCGCCTGGAATGGGAAATAAATTCGCGGAGGATAAAACCCGCCGATCAGGCTGCCGGCATGGGCGGCGCATTGTGGTCTTTTCCCCAGCGTCGGGAGTCGGGAATCTCCATCTGATCGCACAGCACGTTCCAGACCACACGCGGCTCCACGCCCGCATCCAGTGCCTCTATTACGGTCATGGCATCCAAGGCGGTCAGTCTTTGGTCACGGGCCAGACTGCGTCCGTAGACCCGGCCGAAGACCTCCTCCAGCAGTTGCCAGAATTCCCGTTCACGCACCCGACATCACCTTTCGTCCAAGACCCACCCTGTCACGCTCCTTCTACCGTAGCAACCGACAGTCAGCAGAAGAGGGCGCCTGGTTCCTCAGAACCGGACGCCCTCCAGGGCGGTCCGCCGGGTCGACCGGCTGGACCTGACATGCTTACTCCTGAGTGGACTCCAGGTAGTCCGCCACCATCCGCAGGGTCTGCGGCACACCCAGGCCCAGTGCGTCGGCGATGGAGCTCAGCAGCTCGGAGCTGGCCTCCTTCTGGCCGCGCTCCACTTCGGACAGGTAACCCAGGGACACACCCGCCTTCTCGCTGACCTCACGCAGGGTCTTGTGATCGTTGGTCCTCAGCTCGCGCAGCACGTGGCCCAGGGCCTCGCGCAGGGAGACGGTGTGGGTGACGGCCCGGCCGTCGTTGGTGGAGGCTGCCCGCTGACGGCTGGCTTCCATGCCGTCCTCCTCCATCCACATCTTGTTCAGGTTGGCCTGGCGCTCCTCCTTGGCCTTCTTGGCGGCCTTGGCACGAATCACCTGCTGCTGGGCGAAGACGACGGCACGACGCTGGGCGGGTGTCAGATCACGAACCCGCGCATTGCGCTCCACTCCGGGTGCGGCCGGCTTGACATCATAGGTATCGTTGGTTCGAGTCATCACGGTCTCGGTGCTGGCCATAGCAGCCCCTTTCGCCATTATCGTGTTCAATTTCTTACACATTGACCAACAGACGAGCCGGTAGATTATTCCAGGGGAGGAACCGAAAAGGCCTGCTTTGTGACCAAGGTCACGTATACGAAAGCAAGGAATCCGGAGGTAGGGGGAATGGCTCAATACTGATATGCTCTTGCTTAGGCCTGATGGGTACAACAGACCCTGCAAGCGCAAAGCCCTGCATCGACTTGCAGAAGCTGTAAAACCGTAAAAGCGACCTACCGTATCAGGCCGTCAGCCGCGCGAATGCAGGGCCCGATCCAGCTGGTCCAGAATCCGCATGACCGTGCCCCGACGCACCTGCTCACGGTCGCCGTCCAGATGCAGCTCGTATGCATAGGTGCGGTAGGCGTGGGACTGAAGGCCGGTCTCTATACGTCGACCCAACACACGAACAGGCAGGGCCAGACCGATGTAGACCAGCCCGGCAGGATCATCCCCGTCAGGGCCTGGACCGGCCACACCGGTAGTGGCCATGCCTATGACCGTATCCTCGTGCGCCGGCCTGGTGTAGAGCCTGGCCGTGCCCTCAGCCATCTCCTGGGCGACCCGTGGATGAACCGCACCCTGGGTGGCTAGCAGGTCCTGGTCCACCTTGAGAATGGCGGCCTTGGCGGCGATGTCGTAGGTGACGGCCGATCCGAGGAAGACGTCTGACGCCCCGGGAATCCTGACGAAGGCATCGGCCAGCAGTCCCCCGGTCAGCGATTCGGCAGCGGCCAGCAGCAGGCCCGAATCACGACAGGTGTCGATGATCCGTCCAGCCAGGTCGTCGCAACGGCCCTGCACACTCTTGCCGATCATCGCCGCATCCCTATCACGTATTCAGCTCCCGAGTAAAGGCAGAGGGCCAGGGCCACAAGGATGACCACACGGGTGGCCACCAGGTACCAGGGCCAGACCGGCGACAGGGGCACCATCAGCATGCCCAGGCCGATGCATTCAAACAAGGTCTTATACTTGCCGGCCCGGGATGCGGCGATGACCCGTCCCTGCTTGTTGATGACCAGGACCCGCAGCAGGGTGATGCCCAGTTCCCGCACCAGGAAGAGCAGGGTGACCCACCACCAGAGCTCGCCGAAGACGGAGGCCACGATCAGCGCCGAGCAGATCAGCAGCTTGTCGGCGATGGGATCCATGAGTTTGCCCAGCTCGGTCACCTGGTTGTACCGGCGGGCCAGCCACCCGTCCAGCTTGTCGGTCGAAGCGGCGAGGATGAAGAGCACGGCGGCGGTCCACCGCATGCCAGGCCTGCGCTCGCCCCAGGGACCGGCCATCAGATCCAGGACGATGAAGACCAGGACCAGGAGGATACGGGTGTAGGTGACCAGGTTTGGGGGTGAATTCCATCCTTCGAGAAGCCTGCGCCTCTCACGACCGGTCTCTGACTCGGCATGCTCCTGCATTGCCACTCCTTATACGCGATACTCGTGCGCTCGGGCCGTCCAACAACACATGCCGGGCGGCAGTTTCATCATAACGGTAGACCAGGCCCAGCTTTTTGGGCCGATGTTCAGCCCTGCGCTTGCTCATCCGGGGTGGAATCCATGGAGGTGGCGTCGCCTCTGATGAAGGCCAGGGCCTGCTGCAGCTGCGGCGGTTGGATGAGCACCTCGCGGGCCTTGGAACCCTCCGATGGCCCTACGATTCCCCTCGACTCCAGCAGGTCCATCAGTCTCCCCGCCCTGGCGAAGCCCACACGCAGTTTGCGCTGGAGCATGGAGGTGGACCCGAACTGGGTGGTCACCACCAGCTCGGCCGCCTGGAGCAGCTCGTCCATATCGTCGCCGATCTCCTCCTGGATCTCGTTCTTGTGGTCAGCCTTGTCGGCCATCTGCTCGATGTCTTCGCGGTAGTGGGGCTTGCGCTGGGTGCGCACATAATCCACCGCCTTGCGAATCTCGGACTCGGAGACCCATGCTCCCTGGACGCGGGTGGGCTTCGCCTGGCCCATGGGCAGGAAGAGGGCGTCGCCCTGGCCTATCAGGGTCTCGGCGCCGGTGGCATCCAGAATGACCCTGGAATCCGTTGAGGAGGATGTGGCGAAGGCCAGCCTGGAGGGGATGTTGGCTTTGATCAGGCCGGTGACCACGTCCACCGAGGGCCGCTGGGTGGCCAGGACCAGGTGGACACCAGCGGCACGCGCCAGCTGGGTGATCCGCTGAATGGAGCTCTCCACGTCGTTCTTGGCCACCATCATCAGATCGGCCATCTCGTCGACCACCACGACCAGATATGGATAAGGAGCCACCTTGCGATTGGAGCCTGCCGGAGCGTGGACCTTGCCCTCGCGCACGGCCTTGTTGAAGTCCTTGATGTGCCGGAATCCGAAGAACTGCAGGTCGTCGTAGCGGGCGTCCATCTCCTTGACCACCCACTCCAGGGCCTGGGCGGCCTTCTTGGGCTCGGTGATGATGGGCGTGAGCAGGTGGGGGATGCCGGCGTAGGCGCTCAGCTCCACGCGCTTGGGGTCCACCATGATCAGGCGGACCTGTTCCGGCGTGGCCCGCATGATCAGCGAAACCAGCATGGAGTTGATGAAGCTGGACTTGCCCGAGCCCGTGGCGCCGGCCACCAGCAGGTGGGGCATCTTGGTCAGGTCGGCGGTCACATAGTGGCCCTCCACGTCCTTGCCCACGGCGGTCATCATGGGGTTGTCGTCCTGCTGGGCCTTGTCGGAGCGCAGCACGTCGCCCAGGTGGACGATCTCGCGGTCGACGTTGGGAATCTCGATGCCGATGGCCGACTTTCCGGGGATGGGCGACAGGATGCGCACGTCCGAGCTGGCCACCGCGTAGGCGATGTTGCGCTGAAGGTTGGTGACCTTCTCCACCTTGACGCCCGGGCCCAGCTCCACCTCGTACTGGGTGACCGAAGGGCCGCGCAGGAAGCCGACCACCTTGGCGTCCACATCGAACTGCTGGAAGGTCGATTGCAGAGCCTTGATGACCGCGTCGTTGGCCGAGGTCCTGACCGCGTGGGGCTTGCCCTTGACCAGCAGATCCGTGCTGGGCAGCACGTAGGGCCGACTCTCGTCCGCTTGGCGCTCATCGGAGGAGCCTGATGCGCCGGCATCCTGGGCTCCCGTACCCTGGGCTCCAGCCGTCTGGTTTCCTGCTCCCGGAGCGGGCTGGGCGTCCATCTGGACGGTGTCGGCTGCTGCTGCGGCAGCGGCCCAAGGGTCCGAAGCCCCCACGCCGGACAGGGCAGCCGGATCCACCTTGGGATGCCCCTGCTCCCTGGCATCCAGGAGGGCAGCTGTGGCCGGGGCCTCCACCGCAGGCATGTTCTGCGTGGACACCTGGTCAGTTTCGGAACCCTGCGCCGACTGATCACCCTGGTCAGCCCCTTCAAGAGAAGCCGCCTGGGAGAAGGGCTCGTCAGCCTCGTAACGCTCCAGATGGGTGTCTGTATCCTTGCCGATGCGGCCATGCAGCAAGCGGCTGAACCAACCGGCCACCCCGCCCCTGCCGGAGTTCTGGGCATCCTCCTGGTCCTGCTCCTCGTGTGTTGGCACGCCGGGCGCCAAGGGCAGGGTGTCGTCCCCCAGCCGGACCTCGTTGGGGGCGGTCTGCGCCGGAGCCGAGCTGGCGGCATGGGTCCTCTTCCCGCGCAGCGAGGCGACCAGATCACTCATATGGAATCTGAAGGTGATGAAGAAGCCGAAAATGGCCACGAGGACGAAGATGATGACGGCAAAGACCTTGGACAGCCCCCAGGCCAGGGGCGACCCCAGGAAGAACCCCAGAAGGCCGCCTGAATCGCTGATGGCCCTCATGTCGAAGCCGCGATAATCCGAGGCCATGAGCACGTCCAGAATGGAGCAGACCGACCAGAGCACCACCATAAGGCCGCCCACCACAGGCAGGTTGCCGGCCTCGCGACCGGTGTAGCAGACCAGCCGGAAGGCCGCAAAGAGCAGAACCACCGGCAGGATGATGCTGCAGAGCCCCAGAACGCCCGCAGCCAGGGCGTGCAGTCCTCGCCCCAGGAAGCCGTCCACACGGAACCATTCGCTGGCGCAGAAAAGCACGGCCAGAATGACCAGTACGAAGCAGAGCCCGTCCTTGCGGTAGGCGGAGTTGTCAGCGTTTTTGCCGGCCACGGCACGCACCAGGGATCCCAGGCCCCGGGGCAGGGCCAGCAAGGCCTTGTGCCAGAAGGGTTCCGGGTCTTGGCTTTCCTTGGATGCGGTCCGGCCGCGACCGCGTGCGTCTGCTTGCTGCTTACGTGTCATAACCCTTTCAGCCTACCCAGAACCCCGGTCTGCATCGGGCCCGCCGGGTCAGTGTGCACAACTCTTTCAGACGGGGGCCGCCAGGGCTAGCATCGTTGGCATGACACCAGCCGAACGTCAGAGCGCCGTGGCCTTCGCCCTGCGCAACCTGCTTCTGGATGACCGTCAGCCCGGTCCTTGGGCCCTTCAGGCGGCCAGCGACTTTATGGCGGGCAGAAAGCAGGCCGAGGCGCTGGCCGACCAGGCCCGACGCTTGGAGGCCAAGGCGGATGCCCCGACGGATACCCTCTTTCTGCGGACCATCCTGGTCTGTCAGCGACCCTGGGCGACCGAGGGCGATCTTGCAGAGCTGCGGGCCATCCACCGCCGACTGCTGCCCGGCCAGCCGGAAGAGCGAGCGCTGCGCCGACCTCAACCGGAGGACGGCACCAGTCTGTACCCGGCGACCATGCTGGAGCAGGGGGCTGCGGCCATCGGCCAGGAGCTGGCAGCCGAACGCAACCTGGCCAGCCTGGACCGTCCGGTCTTCGTGGAGCGCCTGGCCCACTACTACGACGAGCTCTCCTACCTGCACCCCTTCGCTGACTGTGACGGCATGACCCTGCGCATCTTCCTCTCGCGCCTGTCGCACGATGCCGGCTGGGACCTGAACTGGGGACGGGCTGATCCGACCGCCCACCGCCGGGCAATCCAACGAGCGCTCCGGGGCAGCACCGATGACCTGCAGGCCTTGATTGCGGGCATGGTCCGCCCGGTCAACCCAACCCGAATATTTCTGATCGCCGGATGGGACCAGGGTCCGGCCCACTGAGTTGGCAGCCTCAGCCCGGCAACCTCAGCTTGGCAGCCGCTCGTTGCCGCTGCGCTTGGCGGCCTCGATGATCCGGGCACTCTGGTTGATCAGTTCTGTCGCCCCGGCCTGATCGTGGTCGCGGACGCGCCCCCAGTATCGTATTTTGAGCTGCACATACCGCTTCCGCGCGCGCAGGCCGGCCATCCGCTGGTCCAGCCGCCGTCCCTGCTCGGCCAGGAGCTCGATCTGCCGTCCGGCGGCCTCGGCTCCCGCCGCACGGTTGCCCAGATACTCCCGCATGTGCTCCAGGGACATGCCCGTGGCGCTCAGGCAGGAGATGGTCTCCAGCAGGTCCAGATCCTCCTGGTTGTAGCAGCGGTGGCCGCTCGAGGGGTCCCTGGCGATGGGCGGAATGATGCCGATGGTCTCGTAGTAGCGCAGGGTGGTCTCCGGCATCCCCGACATGAGCGAGGCCTGGCGGATGGTGTACCAGGGCCCGGATCCCTGGGCAGTCTGGGTTTGGGCGTTCTGGGTTCGGTCGGTCTGGGGTTCAGCCTGGGGCTGCGTGATGGTGGTCATACCCGTTCAGCCTAGGAACTTCAAGTACTTGAAGTCAAAGCGCGCCCAGATGGTGTCTGGTCACCCTCCTCTGGTCCGACTGGTCGGCCTGGGCGTCCGCCTGGTCGAAGCAGCCTTGGTCGGCCCGGTCCACCAGGTCCAGGGCCTGCAGGGCCAGGTCCGGGGCCAGGGCATTCAGCCAGTGGATGCGCGGGTCCCGGCCGAACCAGCCCATCTGCTTGCGGGCCAGGCGCTTGGTCTTCTGCGCTATCAGACCGAAGGCGGCATCCAGGTCGGTGCGGCCGTCCAGGTAGTCCAGAATCTGCTGGTAGCCCAGGGCGCGTGAGGCCGTGGTCCCCAGGCGGTTCCGCAGCCCGCTCACCTCGTCGACCAGCCCCTGGTCGCGCATGGCCTGGGTGCGCTGGTCGATCCTGCGGTCCAGCTCCTCCCGGGGCAGGTCCAGCCCCAGCTGCAGGGCGGGCAGCAGGTAGCGGTACCGGGGCAGGCTGGCCGAATAGGGCCGTCCGGTGATCTCCATGACCTCCAGAGCCCGCACGGTCCGCCGCACATTCCGAGGGTCCATCCGCGCCGCAGCCTCCGGGTCCCGCTCCTGCAACTCGCGGAAGAGCAGCCCGGGTCCCTCCTCCTGGGCCCGCTCCTCCAGCCTGGCCCTGACCGCCGGGTCGGTGCCGGGGAAGGACAGATCGTCGATGACAGCCCGGGTATAGAGCCCTGAGCCACCGACCAAGATCGGCCGGATTCCCTGGGCCCGCAGGTCGGCTATCAGGGACCGGGCCATGGCCTGGAAGCGGGCCACACTCATGGCCTCTTCCGGCTCGATTATGTCGATCAGGTGGTGGACCACCGCCTGCCGCTCCCCTACCGAAGGCTTGGCCGTGCCCACATCCATCCCCCGGTACATCTGGTAGGCGTCGGCATTGACGATATGTGCCTCCTGCCCGCGCGCCTCAAGAGCCTGTGCCAGGGCCACGCCCAGGGCGGTCTTGCCCGAGGCTGTGGGACCCACGATGGAGATGATGCGGGGTTCAGCGGATGTCATAGACCTGCCCAGCCCGGGGATCCGGGTCAGCGATCAGATAGTGGGGCCCGGCCTGGGTGACGGTGCAGGTGACCAGGTCCCCGGGCTTTGGCGCAGGCATCCCCTGGGGCACGCCGACGTGGACCAGCACCCCGGTGCGCTCGTGCCCGGTCACGCGATGGGTGCTGCCGTCGTGCCGGCCGTGCCCGTCGCCGATCAACACCTCCACCTCTTTGCCCAAAAAGGCCTGCATGTGCTCCATGGTGATGGACTCCTGCAGGGCCTGCAGCCGCTCGAACCGGTCCTGTACCACGGCCTTGGGCAGCTGCGGCATGCGCGCGGCAGGCGTGCCCGGACGCGGCGAATACTCAAAGATGAAGGCCGACGAGAAGCGCGCCCGGCGCACCACGTCCATGGTGGCCTGGAAGTCCTCCTCGCTCTCCCCGGGGAAGCCCACGATGATGTCGGTGGTGATCAGGGCATCGGGCATGGCGTCCCGCACCTTATCCAGTATCTGCAAAAAGCGCTGGGACCGGTAGGAGCGCCGCATGGCCCGCAGAATCCGGTCGGAGCCCGACTGCAGGGGCATGTGCAGCTGGTGCATGACTGTGGGCGTCTCGGCCATGGCGGCGATCACATCGTCGGTGAAGGCCGCCGGATGGGGCGAGGTGAAGCGGATCCGCTCCAGCCCAGGCACCCGGCCGCAGGCCCGCAGGAGCCGGGCGAAGGCGTAGCGGTCCCCCGTGGACCAGCCGTAGGAGTTGACGTTCTGCCCCAGCAGGGTCACCTGGCGGGCCCCGGAGCGCACGCAGTCCTCAACCTCCTGCAGGATGTCTTCCATGGACCGGTCCCGCTCCCGCCCGCGCACCGAGGGCACGATGCAGAAGGTGCAGGTGTTGTTGCAGCCGACCGATATGGACACCCAGGCCTGCGAGCGCGAGGCCCTGACCGCCGGCAGCCGCCCGGGCAGATCCCGCAGCTCCTGCGAAACCCCCACCTGGGGCCGCCCGTCCTTGCGGGCCTTGTCCAAAAGCCCGGGCAGCGAGCCGATGTCCCTGGTGCCGAAGACCGCATCCACCCAGGGCGCCGCCTTCACGATCCGCTCCCGGTCCTTCTGGGCCATGCAACCGCCCACGGCGATCCGCGTGTCGGGCTTGTGCTGCTTGAACCTGTGCCAGCGCCCGATGGTCCCGTACATGCGCTGGGTGGCGTTGTCGCGCACGGCGCAGGTGTTGAGCACCATCACGTCCACCTCGCGCGCGCGTACCTGCTCGGGCGTAGCCTGCCGGTAGCCCTGGGCCCGGAGCACCCCGGCGATCCGCTCGGAATCATGCTCGTTCATCTGGCAGCCCAGGGTCCGCACATAGTAGACGCCCCTGCTGTCCTTACGCTGAGCGGTCACGCTCATGCCCTCGCCTGCTTCCATAAGCCATGATTGTATGCGCAGGTCGGGTCCCACGGCCATCGGGGCCTGTGCGTACCATAAGTCATGGTTACGAACGGCGGCATGGGAGGTTCATGTGATACTCGAGCGTAACAGTGCCATGAGCGCATCCGAAATGAAGCAGCGACTGTCCGACCTGGACGAAAAGGACCGTCCCAAGCTGGACATCGACGAGATAACGGAGTTCGTCAATCTCATGCAGACCTACGAGGGGGCCATGTACGAGATTTCGACCAAGCTGGACGTGCTGGACACCGAATTCCAGGTCCGGTTCAGCCACAACCCCATCCACCACATGGAGCGTCGGCTCAAGAGCGTGGACTCCCTGATCGGCAAGCTGCACCGCAAGAACCTGCCCGTCACCATTCCCTCGGTGCGCGATCACATCTTCGACGTGGCCGGCGTGCGCGTCATCTGCAACTACCGGGACGACGTCTACTCGGTCTCCCGCTACCTCTCCGACCAGTCGGACATCCAGGTGCTGAGGGTCAAGGACTACATCCGCAACCCCAAGATGAACGGCTACCGCAGCCTGCACGTCATCTACGCCGTGCCGGTCTTCCTGACCTCGGGCCCCCACTACACGCCGGTCGAGGTGCAGTTCCGCACCATCGCCATGGACTATTGGGCCTCCCTGGAGCACCAGCTGCGCTACAAGTCCGACCTGCCCGACGCCCGCCTGGCCGAGCATTCGCAGACCCTGCTGGACTGCGCCCGCTCCCTGCAGAACATCGAGGTGCAGATGCAGTCCATCCACCGCGACATCTCAGGTTCTCCCCAGGAGCAGGACTCCGACGACGAGGCCATTAGCAGCAATAACGATTAGCTGAATCCTCACAAATCCTTTACCATAGAAACCAGGCCAGGTGGAAGGGTTGGGGCTTCCGCCGGGTCCCAGGAGGAGGCCCCGCCTTCAAGGTCGGGTCTCCTCCTGTACCACCATGTCAGAAGTCGAAGTTGTCGGGATCCGCACCGGTGCGCTCGTCCCTGTTCATGGCGGTGATGGCCTTCATGTCCTCGTCGCTCAGCTCGAAGTCGAAGACCTGTGCGTTCTGCTCGATTCGCTCCTTGTGGGTGGACTTGGGGATGACGATGACCCCGCGCTGCAGGTGCCAACGCAGCACGATCTGTGCCGGGGAGCGGTCATAGCGCTCGGCCATGGCCTTGAGCCTGGGGTCGGCCAGTAGGTTGCCGCCGGTGCCGCCCAGGGGGCTGTAGGCCTCCACGTCCACACGCAGGGTGCCATGGCAGTAGTCGATCAGGTCGCCGTTGACGAACTGGGGCGAGGACTCGATCTGGTCGACGGCCGGCTTGGTGCCGCTGATGGTGTGCAGCTCGTCCAGGTGATGCTTCTGGAAGTTGCAGACCCCGATGGCCCGCACCCGTCGCTGGGTGTAGAGCTCTTCCATGTCTTCCCAGGCCTGCTGCCAGCCCTTGGCGGGCCAGTGGATCAGGTAGAGGTCCAGGTAGTCCACGCCCAGCCGGTCCAGGCTCTCCTTGAAGGCCTCCTTGGCCCGCCCAGCGCGGATGTCGTCATTCCAGAGCTTGGTGGTCAGAAAGACATCCCGCCGGTCGACACCGGAGCGACGCAGGCCCTCCCCCACGGACTGCTCGTTGCCGTAGATCATGGCGGTGTCGATGTGGCGATAGCCCGCCTGCAGAGCCCAGGTGACGGCCTGGCTGGTGGCCTCGCCATCAGGCGTTTGGAAGACCCCGAGACCCAGCTGGGGAATGCTGACCCCATTGTTGAGGGTGATGACGGTGTCGGTGACGTTTCCGGTCATATAGGCATGCTCCTTATCGGCCGATCAGCGGCCGTGACGTGTTGTCTGTTCATTCTATCTGCCAGGCAAGATGGGATCAGCTGTTGTTTAAGGCCTACCGTCGCGCTTCTGCATTTCGTGCGTTCTCTGTTGGCTTGGTGGTAAAGTGAAAAGTGGGGATGTTGGGAGATAGCTGGCTTTTGCTTTAGGGGCGGTTAACGTCCACAGTAGCGACGGTTCATCGACTTCGAAAGACGTTAATGCTGATAGGCAGGAGGCCTTGATACCGCTTGGCATTGGTGAAGGGGATTGATTTCATGCATCTGGGTACCCGTCTGCGTCGTGCATCGGCGACGGCGATCGTCCTGCTGGGCCTGCTGGCAGGCCTGGGTGTCGCGTCCGCCAACGCGGACGATGTCGTGTCCGCCAGTCCGGCGGACACTCCTGTATTTAGCGGGGGGGGGGGGGGTCGTCAGACTCCTCGCGTAGCTGAGCAAACCCCCGACACACTCCCCAACAGCACAACCAGCACTCCCCTGCCTTCACCCTCGCCACTGCAAACCGCATCACCCCTGAACCCCACGGCACCAAGCCCAGTCCCGTCAACGCCGAAGGACGCCACCAACAGCACAAGCTCCTCTACAGCCAAGCCATCCGGCAAGACGGACGGTCAAGCTTCGCACACGGTGCGCTTCGACCCAGACGACGGCAACACTCCTACCCAGGCGACCGTGAAAGCCGGCACTCTCGCATCCCCTCCGGGAAACAACCCCGTGCGCGAAGGCTTCCGGTTCGACGGGTGGACACGTGACGGCCAACCCTTCGATTTTCAGACCCCCATCCTGCAGGACACGAGGCTGACCGCCCGTTGGACCAAAGCCACGGACTGGACGCTGAGCCCGGACCACGGGCCCGCCTCCGGCACCCGGGTGACCATCAACCCACCCAGCCTGCAAGAGCCCTACTACATGAGCATCCAAGCCGCAGGGGACCAGTTTACCGGCCTGACCGGCGACGGCCGCATCTACATTTGGGCACAGGACGGCACACCCAAGCAGGTTCCCTCCCCCGCCCAGGCCCCCGACGGGTTCCGCTACCAGCAGACCGCAACCGGCAACCAATGGCAGGCCGCAATAGGATCCGACCAGCACATCTACACATGGACCGGCCAACAGCCCACGCCCACCATCCTCGACACCAAGCAGAACACCAAGTTCACCAGCATCAGCACAAGCGACGACCTACTGCTGGCCGTGGACCAGCAGGGACAGGTCCACGCCTTCCAAGCCGGCCAAACCGACAGCCGGAACATGAAACCCACTGAGCAATCCACGATCAGCCTGCCCGGACAGGCCCAGGCGACACTGGCCGTCGCCTCCCCCAGCCGGACCCTCATCGTGGACACGGACGGGCAGGCCTGGGCGTGGGACACAAGCAGGACCGCCAACGTCAAGCCCGAACGCATCAGGCAGGACCAGGGCATGCGCATCACCCAAGCCCAAGCCCTCAGCCAGGGGTTCCTCCTCCTGGACGCAAAGGGGCAGGCCCATCACCTGGCCGACAGCGAGACGAGCCCAGCAACCACCGGCCTGCCGGAAAACATGAAAGCCAGCCGGATCACCGTCAACAAGAACCAGGCCGTCACCACCGGCACGGACGGCCACATCTGGACCTGGAAGCCCGGCGAGACACCCATGCGCGCCGACAACGGGAACCAGCCCTACATGCAAGCAGTCCGCATCGGCAACAGGATCACCGCCCTAGACAGGCAGGGCAGCCTATACCAGTGGAGCATCAACACCCAGGGCCAGCCGGACAAGCCGGCAAAAGTCGACTCCACCCAGGCGGCCACTCTTGAATCAGCCAGCCTGGACGGCCAAGCATTGACGCTCATCAAGACCGACGGCTCCTGGCAGGCGGAAATGCCCGCAAGCCAGCCCGGACCAGTCACCATCACACTCGCCGGCAGGCAGGACAACCAGCCCTTCACCAGGACCCTTGACTACACGGTCGACCAGACCCTGACCCGAACCGCCCAGCCCGGCTCCACCTACAAGATCAGCTTCAGCACGGCAGGAGGAAGCCAGGCACCCCAAGCCCAACAGGTCGCCTACCCGTTCGGACGCGTGCAGCGCCCCTACCCAAACCCGACCCGCAGCGGCTACCAGTTCGACGGATGGTTCATCGGCAACGCCGCCTACGACTTCAGCAAACCCGTCACCAGCAACCTCACCCTCACCGCCCACTGGACCTACAAAGACCCCAACAACACCTGGAGAATCAACCCAGACACAGGCAGCCAGCTCGGCCACGAAACCACCACCATCACCCCGCCAACCAGCCAGGGCATCAGATTCAACCAAACCAGCAGCTCAAGTAACGTAAAGGACTTCTCATCAGCTGCATTTTCCTTGGCTGTGGGCAGCGATGGGAACGCCTACTCCTGGGGAAACAACATGTATGGCCAGCTCGGGAATGGGACAAACACCAATCAAACTACTCCCGTGCAGGTGAAAAAGCCTGCAGGTGCACCAGCGAACTTCACATACATGCAGATCAGTGCCGGAGCCAGTCATTCCTTGGCCATAGGCAGCGACGGATACGTATACGCCTGGGGAAACAACAACCACGGACAGCTCGGCAACAACAACACAAAGAATTCCTCTGTCCCTGTGCGCGTCTATGGCGCAAGCAACTCCGGCGAGGGCCTGAAAGCAATCCAGGTCTGCGCGGGAATGTGGAACTCCATGGCGTTGGGCATCGACGGGACGGTGTTCTCATGGGGAAGCCAAGCTAGAGGATATGACACCACAAGTGGCACTACCCCACAAACCATTCCCACAACGGTGGAGGACTCTTCAGATCCGAGCGGAGTCTTCCACGCCGTGCAGATAAGCACCAGCTGGTCTTTCAACCTTGCCATCGGCCAGGACGGGTACGTGTACGTCTGGGGTTACAACACCAACGGCCAGTTCGGTAACAACACAAGCGACGGAATTCATACAACTACCGTGCATTCAACCCCCAGCCGCATACCCAATCCTGCTTACCCCCAGGATACGGGCAGAGGGTGGAGAGCCCTACAGGTGAGCGCCGGAGGATGGCATGCACTGGTCATCGACGAGGAAAATAAAATATGGGCATGGGGATTCAACCGGAATGGTCAGATTGGCAACGGCTCCAGTAGCGACTATAACGCGAATCCTCTTCCCAAGCAGGTACGGATTAATCCGAACGACTCAAGCACAAGTCTGAAAGCCACACAGGTGAGCGCCGGAATCTATCACTCGATGGCCATAGACACCAATGGGAGCGTTTGGGCATGGGGACAGAACGACAATGGTCAGGTCGGTAACGGTACCACGAACGATCAGCTTTCTCCCGTCAAGGTATTCGACTCCGCACAATCCACAAGCTCGGCAGGCCCATGGCTGAAAGCCGTTCAACTAAACGCAGGATATAAGCATTCACTAGCGATAGATTCGAGGGGGGACACAAGAGCGTGGGGAAACAACTTTTCTGGTCAGCTTGGTAACGGAATAAGCAACAATGACGATAGCGCGAATCCTATTCCTGTGTCGGTGTTGTTCAACCTGCAGCCGGTGATCACTGCTGCCAGGTTCGACACCAGCCCCGGCACGAACCTGGCTCCTGTAAGCAACAGCAACAGCGTCACCGTGCTCACACCCCCGCACCAGCCGGGCACGGTCACGGTCAGCGTCGACTACACGCTGGGCGGCAAAGCCCAAAGTCCCGTCACCTCCCTCAGATATACGTACACGCCTGCAGGCGTTCTCCCTCATGCCGGCGGTGAGGGCATTCTGCTCGCCCTGGCCACCGGCATGACGAGCATGGGCGCGGTGCTGGCTTCACTTCGCCATAGGAGAGAACGACACAGGCTATTGCACACCTCGCACGAGTAAGACAGGCCGGAGGCAGATCAATCACCCCCCCCCCCGGCTTACAACAGGGGCCCACGGAGGAATGCCACTTAAAACTCACCCCTCTTGCGCCTCCGCCACCACACTACTGTCCAAATACTGCAGTCAAGAATTGAGAGCAGGCGTGCACGGCACGTTTCTGCCTTCGAAAGGGAAACTTGGGCACGCCGACCAGGGGGGGGGGGGGATGGAGCCCAAGTCCGCTCGGCCTTCGTCTGTGCTCCCAGTACCAGATAATTGCTTTGAACAAACGCTTTTCCCAGCCGAAAGATCCGTTGTCGTCAAAGAGCTGACCTGGCTCGTGTGTTGTTTTCTGCTGACCGGGTGGTATGGTGAGAGACAGGGGATATCAAGAAGGCGACTAGCTTCCGCCATTGGACTCTGCTGTTTGATGCAGGATGGGCATCGATAGACAGAACGGTTTTTCGACTGGAAGAACGAAGAACTTTAATAGGCAGGCGGCGTTGATTCCGCCTGGTGTTGGTGAGGGGGGTTTTGGTTTCATGCGTATGGTTACCCGTCTGCGTCGAATCCTGGCGATGATGACCGTCCTGCTGGGCCTGCTGGCAGGCCTGGGCATCGCATCCGCCCAGGCGGATGCTCCTGCGGTTAGCGGGGGGGTGGGGGGTCGTCAGACCCCTCGCGTAGCTGAGCAAACCCTCGGCATTCTCCCCAGCAGCGCAACCAGCACCCCACTGCCCTCGCCATCGCCGATACAAGCCACCACACCATTAAGCCCGACAGCAAGCCCGGGCACCCCGTCATCGACGACGGGAACACCCGGCAGCACAGACCCCGCTCCGGCCAAATCAGCAGAGAAGCCGGATGAACAAGCCACACAAACGGTGCGCTTCGACCCGGCCGACGGCAGCAAGCCAACACAGTCAACAGTGAAGACCGGCACCCTGGCCGCTCCCCCGCAACGGAATCCGCAGCGTGAGGGCTTCCGGTTCGACGGGTGGACACTCGACGGCCAGCCTTTTGACTTCCGGACCCCCATCCTCCAGGACACGACCCTGAAAGCCCAGTGGACCAAGGTCACGGACTGGACGCTGAGCCCGGACCATGGTCCCGCCACCGGGGCGCGGCTGACCATCAGCCCGCCCAAAAATCAAGAACCTCAATTTGTCAGCCTCCAGGCCGCCGGACAGCACATAGTCGGCCTGACCGGCGACGGGCGCATCCACACCTGGACGCAGGAAGGCGCACCCAAGCAGGTTTCCACCCCCGCCCAGGCTGCAGACGGGTTCCGCTACCTGCAGGTTGCAGCCGGCAGCCGACGGCAGGCGGCACTCGGATCCGACCAGCAGATCTACACCTGGAACAATGAACAATCGACACCCACCATCCTCGATGCCAACCAGAACACCAGGTTCACCAGCATCAGCATGAACGATGACCTTCTGCTGGCTGTGGACCGACAAGGCCGGGTCCACACCTTCCAGACCGACCAGGCCGACAGCCAGAATCCGAACCCGAAGCCTGCCGAACAGGCCACGACCAGCCTGCCCGGACAGGCGCAGGCCGTCACCGCCGCCGCCTCCGACAGCCGGATCCTCATCGTGGACTCCGACGGGCAGGCCTGGACCCGGGACGCAAGCAACACCTGGAAAGCCGAACCAGAACGCGTCAGGCAGGACGCGGGCATGCGCATTCTCCAGGCCCAGGCCCTCGACCAGGGGTTCCTCCTCCTGAACGAGGACGGGCAGGTCTACTACCTGGCCGACAGCACAACAAAACCGACAGCCGACAGCCTGCCGGAGGACATGACAGCAAGCAGGATCACGGCAGACAAGAACCAGGCCATCATCACCGACAGGGAGGGCCGCGTCTGGGCGTGGGAGCCCGGCAGCAAACCCACCCGGGCGGACGACGGGAGCCAACCATACACGCAGGCCGCAAGCACCGGCAGCAGAGTCACCGCCATCAGCAGGCAAGGCGGCATGTTCACGTGGAGCCTGGACGAGCAGGGCCGGCCCGGCAAGCCAGCCCGGCTCGACACCACCCAGGCACCCACCCTGGAAACAGCCAGCATGGACGGCCAGGCATTGACACTCACCAGGAACAACGATGCCTGGCAGACGGACACACCCGCCCACGCGCCCGGACAAGCCACCATCACACTCGCCGGCAGTCAGGACGGCCAGCCCTTCACCAGAAGCCTCGACTACACGGTCGACCAGCCGCTGACCAGAGACATCCGAGAAGGCTCCACCTACACGGTCAGCTTCAATACAGCCGGAGGAAGCCCGGCGCCCCAACCCCAACAGGTCGACTACCCCTACGGGCGAGTGCAACGGCCCACGCCCGACCCGACGCGCGAAGGCTTCCTGTTCGACGGATGGTTCACCGGCAACACCGCCTACGACTTCAGCAAGCCCGTCACCGACAACATCACCCTCACCGCCCACTGGACCTTCAAAGACCCCGACAACACATGGAAGATCAACCCCGACAGGGGCAGCCAGTTCGGCAAGGAAACCACCACCATCACCCCTCCAGACACCAGCCGGGGCATCAGGTTCAGCCAGGTCAGTGGCGGAGGATACGCCCCGTTTGATGTGACGGGGGGGTATTCACTGGCTGTGGGCAGCGACGGGAACGCCTACGCCTGGGGATACAACAAGTATGGCCAGCTCGGCAACGGCACGACTACCCAGCAGAACACACCCGTCCCGGTGCCAAAGCCTGAAGGCGCGCCCACAGATTTCACCTACGTGCAGGTCGTTGCCGGAGGCTATCATTCGCTGGCCATCGGCAGCGACGGGTACGTATACGCCTGGGGGAATAACAACCGCGGGCAGCTCGGCAACAACACCAAGTCCAATTCGTCAACCCCCGTGCGCGTGCACGGGCCCAACAACACCGGCGAAGGGCTGAAAGCCATCCAGGTCTCCGCAGGAGCCTGGAACTCCATGGCATTGGCCGCCGACGGCACCGTATACACCTGGGGCAGCTTCCAGAGCGCATGGGCCGTCTCGTCCAACTTGCCCGCAACTGTCCCGCAGACCGTGCCCACAACGGTCGAGGACCCCTCGGATGCCAGCAGCGTCTTCCACGCCGTGCAGATCAGCACCCGATGGTCCTTCGACATGGCCATCGGCCAGGACGGGTACGTATACGCCTGGGGCTACAACACCAACGGCCAGCTCGGCAACAACACCAGCGACGGTACCAGCACCACCGTCTTCCACCCCACGCCCAGCCGCGTGTTCGCCTCCAGCAAGTCCACGGCTGCTGCGGGCCCCTGGCTGAAGGCCGTCCAAGTGAGCGCCGGCGTTAGGCATGCGCTGGCCATCGACGAGGACGGGAACACATGGTCATGGGGACGCAACAACTATGGTGAGCTCGGCAACGGCACCAGCACCGGAGAACACGTCGCAAATCCTGTCCCCGTGCGTGTGCAATACCCCGCAAGTACGGGCACAGTGACAGCCGTGCAGGTGAGCGCCGGAGCCAATCATTCGATAGCTGTCGACACAAACGGAAACACCTGGGCATGGGGGCGCAACGACTATGGCCAGCTCGGCAACAACACCACGAGCAATCAGAGTACCCCAGTAAAGGTGTTCGCCTCCGCGCAGTCCACGAGCTCGGATGGACCATGGCTGAATGCTGTGCAAATCAGCGCAGGATACTTTTCATCAGCAATCGGCACTGACGGATACGCGAAAGTATGGGGACAAAACAACAATGGCCAGCTCGGCAACGGCACCACTAGTGGCGAGAAGCCGAATCCTGTTCCTGTGTCGGTGATGTTCCCCCTGCAGCCGGTGATCACAGCCGCCAGGTTCGACACCAGCCTTGCCACGAACCTGAACCATATCAGCAACAGCAACAGCGTCACCGTGCTCACACCCGCACACCAACCAGGCACGGTCACGGTCAGCGTGGACTACACGATGGGCGGTGCAGGAAGCACCTTGACCGACACCTCACTCCGATACACGTACCTGCCTGCAGGCGTGCTCCCCCAGGCAGGCGGGGAAGGCATCCTGCTTGCCCTGGCCACCGGCATGACCGGCATGGGCGCGATGCTGGCATCCCGCCGCCACCGGAGGGAAACACACCAACTATTACACGCTTCGCACGAGTAAGAGCGGCCAGGGGCGGCGTATCAAACCCCCAGCCCCCGGCCCACACAGGGGGAGCATGGAGGAACGTGTCACTGAAGGCTCAAACCCCAAGAGAGCCGACACTCCCTCCTGCGCCCCCACCACACTCCGTCCAGCCTGCAAAGTTTGGGCGGCACATCAGGAGAGGGGCAACCGCCATAGCGGGATCTGGGCATGCAACCGCCCTGCCATGGCGGCCATCCCCGCCTGATTCCAGCCAGAGCAAACACCCTTTATACCGCCAAACCGGCCATGTAGACTTGAATAAGACGACCATACCGCCACAGGCGGGAAGACAAGGAGGAGCAGATGGCTTTCAACGGGAATCCGCGGCCGCAGGCCCCATACGGTCAGTACGCGCAGCAGCCGATGCCGACCATGCAGGGTGGTGAGTCCTACGGCATGGGCGCGCCCATCGACACCAACGCAGCATACAGCTTTGAAAAGGCGGAACGGGTCTCCATGTCCCGCGCCTATGCGGAGATGGCCATCGGCCTGCTGGTCACCGCCCTGACGGCCTACCTGACCGCCCGCACCGGACTGCTCCTGGCCTTCATGCAGGCCACGGGCGCCCTGGGCTGGATCGGCATGGCCGTGGTCCAGGTGGCCTTCGCCATGATTCTGAGCGTCCGGGTTATGCGCATGCGCACCTCCACCGCCCGGGTCATGTTCTACATCTATGCGGCCCTGATGGGCTTCACCCTGAGCACCATCTTCATAACCTACTCACTGCCCTCCATCATGCTGACACTGGTGATCAGCGCAGGCTTCTTCTTCGTCCTCAGTATGCTGGGGCTGACCACACGGCGCAACATGCTGGGCATGGGGTCCATCTTCATGGTCGGCCTGCTCATGCTGATCCTGGTCGAGGTGGTCATGCTCTTCGTGGCCCCCTCCAACACGGCCCTGCGCGTAGTCTCGGCCATCGGCATCATCCTCTTCGCCGGGCTGACCATGTATGACGCCCAGCAGACCAGGGTCATCTTCGCCACCTACCGCAGCCAGGGGCCGGAGGCCATCAAGCGGGTCTCCATCCTCTGCGCCCTCAACCTCTACCTGGACTTCGTCAACCTCTTCCTCTACATCCTGAATCTGGTCGGCGACCGCAACTGACAAAAAGGAAAATCCCCGCCCCTGGCATTGTGGGCGGGGATTTTTGTATCTTCAGGCCTCCTGATCGGCCCTGGCCAGCAGACCACGCAGCACGTACTGCAGGATGCCGCCGTTGCGGTAGTACTCGGCCTCGCCAGGAGTGTCGATACGAACCTTGGCCGCAAACTCCACCCTGCTGCCGTCTGGCCGCCGAGCCTGTACCTGAATCTTATCGGGCAGGGAGTTGTTCAGAGCATCAATGCCAACCAGGTCATAGGTCTCCTGGCCGTCCAACCCCAGGCTCTGGGCCGACTGACCCGCAGGAAACTCCAGCGGCAGCACGCCCATGCCGATCAGGTTGCTGCGGTGGATGCGCTCGAAGGACCTGGCAATGACGGCCCGCACGCCCAGCATCCTTGTGCCTTTGGCCGCCCAGTCCCTTGAGGAGCCCGTGCCGTACTCGCTGCCGGCCAGTATCACCAAGGGCGTGCCCTGCCTGGCATAGTCCTGCGCCGCCTCGAAGATGGTCGTCTCCTGGCCGTTCAGGAAGTCGTAGGTGAACCCTCCCGGGCGCACATCCATCCCCACCGAGGCCAGCAGCTGGTTGCGCAGGCGGATGTTGCCGAAGGTGCCCCGGACCATGACCTCATGGTTGCCGCGCCGGGAACCGTAGGAATTGAAGTCCCTGGCGGCTATGCCGTGCTCCTGCAGGTAGCGACCGGCCGGTGCGTCGGCCTTGATGGCCCCTGCGGGCGAGATGTGGTCGGTGGTGACCGAATCCCCCAGCAATGCCAGCACTCGGGCCCCGTGGATGTCCTCCAGGGCGTCGGGCTGGGCCTTCATGCCGTCGAAGAAGGTCTGGCGGCGGATGTAGGTGGAATCCTGGTCCCAGTGGAAGAGCTCGCCCTCCGGCACCTCCAGCTTCCGCCAGCGATCATCCCCGCCGAAGACGTCCGCATAGTCGCGCAGGTACATGTCCCGATCCAGGGCGGTGCCCACCACGGACTCGATGGCCTCCTGGGAGGGCCAGATGTCCGCCAGCATGACCGGCTTGCCCTGGCTGTCCTGGCCCAGGGGGTCGCGCCAGGGGTCGAAGTCCATGGTGCCGGCCAGGGCGTAGGCCACCACCAAGGGCGGCGAGGCCAGGTAGTTCATCTTCACATCCGGGCTGATGCGGCCCTCGAAGTTCCTGTTGCCCGAGAGCACGGCCGTCACCGTCAGGTCATGATCGGCGATGGCCTGGTGGATGGCCGGGTCCAGGGGGCCGGAGTTGCCGATGCAGGTGGTGCAGCCGTAGCCGACCAGCTCGAAGCCCAGGGCATCCAGGTCCTTGCTCAGGCCGGTCCGGTTCAGATAGTCCGTCACCACCTGGGAGCCCGGCGCCAACGAGGTCTTGACCCAGGGCTTGGGCTTGAGACCCCGGGCGCGCGCCTGGCGGGCCAGCAGACCGGCGGCCACCATGACCGAGGGGTTGGAGGTGTTGGTGCAGGAGGTGATGGCCGCGATGACCACATCCCCGTCACGCAGGCTGAACTCGCTGCCGTCGGCCTTCTTGACCGGCACAGCCTCGCCCTTGTCCTTGTCCTGGTCGCTGTAATCCTTGAGGTCCCGTTGGTAGGTCTTCTGGGCCTGGTCCAGCAGGATGCGGTCCTGGGGCCGCCGGGGGCCGGCAATGGATGGCCGCACCGTAGACAGGTCCAGTTCCAGCACCTGCGAATACTCAGGCTCGGGGCAGTCGGCATCCTCCGGATCCATCCACAGACCGTTGGCCTTGGCATAGGCCTCCACCAGGCGCACATGATCGTCGCTGCGGCCGGTCAGACGCAGGTAGTCCAGGGTGATTTGGTCGATGGGGAAGATGGCACAGGTGGAGCCGAACTCGGGGCTCATGTTGCCCAGGGTGGCCCGGTTGGCCAGGGGGACCTGAGCCAGACCCTTGCCGTGGAACTCCACGAACCGGCCCACCACGCCCACCTCGCGCAGCATCTGGGTCACGGTCAGCACCACGTCGGTGGCGGTGACACCTTCGGGAATGGATCCGGTCAGCTTGAAGCCCAAGACCTGGGGCACCAGCATGGAGATGGGCTGGCCCAGCATGGCCGCCTCGGCCTCGATGCCGCCCACGCCCCAGCCCAGCACGCCCAGGCCGTTGACCATGGTGGTGTGGGAGTCGGTGCCCACGCAGGAGTCCGGGTAGACCAGGGCCGGCCCCTCCCCCTTGTTCCTGTCCCTGCGCATGACCACCTGGGCCAGGTACTCCAGGTTGACCTGGTGGATGATGCCGGTGCCCGGGGGCACCACGCGGAAGTTTTGGAAGGCCTGCTGGCTCCAGCGCAGGAAGCGGTAGCGCTCACTGTTGCGCTGGTATTCCATGTCCATATTGTGTTCCAAGGCGCCGGGCACGCCGGAGCTGTCCACCTGGACGGAGTGGTCGATGACCATCTGCGCAGGGATGAGCGGGTTGACCAGGGAGGGATCGTCGCCCAGGGCCTTGACGGCATCACGCATAGTGGCCAGGTCGACCATGCAGGGCACGCCTGTGAAGTCCTGCATGAGCACCCGAGCGGGGCTGAACTGGATCTCCCTGTCGGGCTGGGCCTTGGGGTCCCAGTCCAGAAGCTGGTCCAGCTGGTCCCGGGTCACCGTGGTCCCGTTCTGGTGCCGCAGCAGATTCTCGGCCAGGATGCGCAGGCTGTAGGGCAGGTGGTCGATTCCCGGCAGGTCGCTGATCCGGTAGTATTCGAACTCCTCGGAGCCCACCTTGAGCTTGGAACGACCGGCATCTTGTGCGGATTCTGACATGCACCACCCCTTCCTTGGACACTCAGGCACTGCCCTTGCGCCCATGTGGACCGGCGGCGGGAGGACCCCAGGCCGTCAGTGACGCTATTTGTGCTTTTTAGGTTCCATTCTTAGCCCCGATGTGTTACCTGACGGATGTAACGTGCGCATGCTGGATAGCCCAGGACAGCCAGGACCATGAGCAGGGCTCCGACCAGGGCGAAGGCCACGGTGGCGGCCAGGGCCGGACCGGTGGGCAGGCTGATGGCGAAGAACTGCGCCACCAAGGGAATCAGGGCCCCGATCACCCCGTCTGCGGCGAAGAAGAGGACCAGCAGACCCCTCCAGGAGCGTAGTGGCCGGGCCACCTGGGTCAGGACCAGCACGCCCATGCAGAAGAGGACGATGGCGCAGACCGACCGCCAGCGTCCCAGGTCTCCGGGCCGGGCCAGGTCAAGGCCCAACAAGCTAGGCAGGCTCCAGGCCGCCGCCAGCACAATCAGAGCAGTGGCGATGCCCGAGGGCAGGGCGAAGGTGACCACCCGCTTGAGGAAGCCGGGCCGGTAGCGCCTGGTGTTGGGGGCCAGCGCCAGGAAGAAGGCCGGGGTGCCGATGGTCAGAGCGCCGATGTAGGTGATGTGCCGGGGCAGGTAGGGGAAGGGGATACCGGTCAGGACCACGCCCAGGGAGATCAGGGCCGAGTAGACGGTTTTGACCAGGAAGAGGCCGGCCACACGCTCCATGTTGGCCATGACCTGCCGACCCCGGGCCACCACGTCGGGCAGGTGGGAGAAGCGCGAATCCACCAGGACCAGCTGGGCCACGGCCTTGGTGGCGGCCGCCGCATTGCCCATGGCGATGCCCAGGTCCGCCTCCTTCAGGGCCAGGGAGTCGTTGACCCCGTCGCCGGTCATGGCCACCGTATGGCCCTTCAGGTGCAGGGCCTGGACGATGGCCTTCTTCTGGTCGGGCAGGACCCGGCCCAGCACGTCCACGTCCTCCAGGACCTCGGCCAGGGCTGCCGTGTCCTTGGGCAGCTGATGGGCATCCATAGCCCTGGGCGCCCGGTCGCCGGTCAGGCCCACCTTGTTGGCGATGGCCGCCACCGTGGCCGGGTTGTCGCCCGAGATGACCCGGCAGCGCACGCCCTGCTGGCGGAACCAGGCCAGGGTCTCGGCGGCGTCGTCGCGGATGTGCTCCGAGCAGGTAATCAGGGCCAGGGGTTTCAGGTTCCCGGGCAGGCCGGGGCTGCTGGTGAAGTAATCAGGCTGGTCGGTGCTCGGATACCCATCAGGGGCGGCCAGCATCAGCACCCGGTAGCCACGGTCGGCCAGGTCGGCCACCTGCTGGTCCACCTGGGGCCAGCTGCCCGCCTGGGATGCCAGGAGCACCTCCGGGGCGCCGAAGTACCAGATTTTGCCGGACTGGTCGGCTACGGCGCTCCACTTGCGGGCCGAGGAGAATGGGATGCGGCTGACGGCTCTGCCGGGGTGCAGGTCATCCATCCCCTTGAGGATGGCCCGGCCGGTGGCGTTGGGGCTCTCCTCCGCGCAGACATCCACAAGAGCCTGCCGGATCTGCTGTGCCGCCAGATCCTCGGCCAGCGGGTGCAGGTCGTCGTAGACGATGCCCCCGTCGGTGATGGTGCCGGTCTTGTCCAGATTCAGGGCATCCACCCGGGCCAGGGTCTCCACGGACTCCATCTGCTGGACCAAAGTTTGATGCCGGGCCAGGCGGATAGCGGCCAGGGCGAAGTTCAGGGAGGTCAGCAGGACCAGGCCCTCGGGAATCATGCCCACCACCCCGGCCACAGCAGACACCACAGCCTGCCGCCAGGCTCCGGTGGCCAGGGCCGTCTGGAAGCCGCCCACGGTCCGCATCTGCGTGAAGATGAGCAGCAGGCAGAGGGGAATGACCACCACGGTCATGACCTTGAGGATGGTGTTGATGCCCTCGTTCAAGTCGGAGCGGACCTTCTTGTAGACCTTGGCCTTGGCCGTCAGCGTGGCGGCGTAGGAGTCGGCGCCCACAGCGGTCACCTGGGCCAGGGCCATGCCCGAGACGGCCGTGGAGCCCGAGTAGACCTGGTCGCCCGACTTGTGCTTGACCGTGCGCGACTCGCCGGTCAGCATGGACTCGTCCAGCTCCAGGCCGTAGGTGTCGATGATCTGCGCGTCGGCGGGCACCTGGTCCCCGGAGCGGATCCAGAGCAGGTCCCCCTTGACGATGTCATCGTGGGGCACGGTCAGGTTGCGCCCATCCCTGCGCACCGCATAGTCGGAGGCCACCAGGATGGACAGCCCGTCCAGGGTGTGCTTGGCCTTGAGCTCGGTGGCCACGCCGATGCCGGTGTTGATGATGATGACCAGGCCGAAGACCGCGTCCTTCCACTGGCCGGTCAGCAGGACCACCACCATGGCGGTCAGGATGATCCCATTGAAGAGGGTGAAGACGTTGTCGCGGATGATCTGGCCCAGACTGCGGGAGGTTTGGTCCTGGGAGACGTTGACCAGGCCCTGGGCCTTCAGCTGCTCCACCTCCTGGGAGCTCAGCCCCGGCCGGTCAGTGTCCGGAAAGCCTGTGCCCGCTGCTGTGCCCGTAGTCGGCTCCTGCTCACTGCCTGTGCTCATCCTTGGCCCCCCTCTCAGTCGGCGCTCAGGCGCACGGCCATAATCCTTGCATGCGGTCCGTCGTCCACAATGGTCTGCAGAGCGTCAGCCAGCAAGGGCGCATGTGGATTCCCGGCAGGATCCACCGGGTGGACCGTAGCCGCATAGTAGAGCCTACCTGGGTCAGGGGTCCAAGCCTTGGCGCTTTGAGCGAACTCTACCACAGGGATGCCAGCCTTCCGGGCTGCCTTCAGGGCCGGGGTCCAGTCACCGAGTCCGGGTTGGCGAATCAGAATCAGTCTGACCCCGCGGTTGACGGCATCCTGCACCCCATCCTGCTGATCACTGGCGGACTGCGCTGAAGAAAAATAACCCTTCATGCGTTCGGCCTTCAAGGATGCCAGAATACGGCTGTCAAGACCGGTGTCCGGGTCCTTGTCACCCTTCTGCGGGCATCCAATCAAGGCCACGAGCGTGTCGGACCGATCCACGCCGTCATGGGGCACGGTGCCCTCATGCCAGGAGTCGCCCACGGCCCTGTCCATGGGGGCGCAACCGGTCAGCATGGGCAGGCCTGTCAGCAGAGCGACCGCCAGCAGCAGACCCGCCAGCCTCCTGACAGCTGCCACGATCCGCCCGGCGCGGCTCATGTCAGCGCTGCCTTCCCGCCGTGCGGGTGAAGACCGCCAGGGTTTCCACGTGGTGGGTCATGGGGTAGATGTCAAAGGCCTCAAGGTGCTTGGGGCTGTACCCCAGGGAAATCAGTGTGGCCGTATCCCTGGCCAGGCTGGTCGGATCGCAGGCCACATAGATGATGGTCCCAGCCCCGCTGGCGGCCAGCAGTCGGCAGACTTGAGCCTTGGCGCCGGCCCTGGGCGGATCCAGCAGAATCAGGTCGGGATGTCCCAGCCCCTTGGGCGCACCGCCAACCAGGACCTTGGCCACGTCCCCACGACGCAGGGCCACCCAGTCCAGTCCGGCCCGCTTCACGTTGTTTTTCGCACTGGTAACGGCGCCAGCAGATCCTTCCACAGCCAGAAGCCGGACACGTCCATCAGCCAGGGCGGCCAGGGGCAGAGTGAAGAGCCCTGATCCGCAGTAAAGATCCCAGATGACCGGTTCGGCGACCCCATCCAGGGCCTGCCTGGCCTGGTCCAGGACCGCCTTGGTCAGCACGACCGGTGCCTGACGGTGGACCTGCCAGAATCCGTCGGCCCGAACCTGGTATTCAGGTCCTGCTCCGGCCTCCAGCCGCTCCGTCAGCAGACGGCTCCCCTTACTCAGTCGGCCATCCACCAGCAGAGCGTAGTTGTCGCCGACCGAGCCCCCATCTCGCGGCTGGGGCACGGCCAGACGTATGCGGGCACCAGCCGGCAGGCCGCCCTCCCAGATGCCCAGTTCGTCGGCCTGGTCCAGCAGCTCCTGGGTGGCCAGGGGCATGGTCTGAATCCGCAGACGGTCATGCGAACCCCGCCTACGCATGGAGGGGCGGCCCTGGTCGTCGGCCACCAGCTCGATTCGGGTCCTCCAGTGCAGACCGCCCAGCTCCTCATCGCCCGGAACCCGGGCCACCGGCACCTGGACGTCCACCCCGCCCAGACGGGCCATCTGCTGACCAATCAGATCAGCCTTCCAGGCCAGCTGACCGGGCAGACTGACGTGAATCAGATCGGCGCCACCCAGGCCGCCTCCCCATGCCAAGGGTCCAGCCAGGGGCCAGGCGGGTTCGCGTCGGTCAGGGCTGACCTCCAACACCTGAGTGACCTCGCCCGTGGCGAACCTGCCGGCCCGACCGTGAGGCTCGTCCAGTAGGACCTCAACCAGTTCCCCAGGCAGGGCAAAGCGGACGAAGACGACCCGACCATCCTCCAGGTGGCTCACGCATCGCCCCTGGTCGGCATAGCGTTCGATGCGAAGACGGACCCTGGTCTCAGTCATGATCGGCATGAACCTCCTGGTCGGTCTGACCCTGGTCGGCCTGGCGACGATGGTAGGGGCCACCGATCAGCAGCCAGCTGACCCAGATGCCCAGGGCGAACAAGGGCAGGCCCAGTATCAGGCGTGCGGCGCCAAGAAACCCGACGGAACCAGTCAGGTAGAGCGGCACCTGGACCAGCAGGCGCAGCGCGAATACAGCGATCCAGACCAGGGTGGCCTGGGTATAGGCCCGAACCAGGTCAGGTTCGCCCCGCCAGGATGCCAGCCATTGCTTCCAGCCTGAGACGACGGGTCGGCGCAGATACTCCACCAGCAGGCCTATACCGGGCATCCGTGCCAGCAGCGAGACGCCCAAAACGATAATCCAGAATCCGTTGGTCAGGAATCCCGGCAGATAGTAGTTACGTGCATCCCGGGTCAGCCATGCAGCCACCAGGCAGATGCCCACCGAAAGCAGACCGGTCAGCGCACCCAGAAAGGACTGCCGCTGGACCAGGCGAATCAGAAGCTGTACAAGGGCCAGGGCCGCCGAAACCGCCACGGTCAGTCCCAGACGGCCGGTCACCAGGAAAACAACCAGAAAAACCAGCCCTGGCAGCAGGGACTCGACAATCCCCCGCCATCCGCCGATGGCCTCCATGACCGAGAAATCGTCGTCGGCCAGCGCAGCCAGCCCGGAATGCTTCTGCTCCACAGCCTCAGCGGACCTCCGAGAACATGGGTCCGCGAGACAGTGTGGTCTTTACCTCGGTCTGCTGGTCCGAATCGAAGGGGCCCTCCGGCTTGCCGGGAATCTGCGCTGCCTCATCGTCCTTGGACTCCGAATCTTCGGCTTCTCCGCGGCGTTGGTTGGGGGTGATGGGCGCATGCATGGGAACCAGGTCGCGGGGAGCCAGGGGCTCATCGCCACGGACCACGACCAGGTCGGCCAGGTATCCGTCAAGCACATCCTTCTCCTTGCCACCCTTGGCTGCCGGGCCGGAGAAGATGCCTCGCAGCATCCAACGGGGTCCGTCGACGCCCACCACACGGGTCAGCAGGTTCTTGCCTTTGACCTTGACGGGCAGGGTCAGCTCCTTGCCGAATACACCGTCCACCTCCTTGCAGGAGGGATTGGCCTTGAGCAGGTCGGCCCGGACCTCGTCCCACAGGCCCAGAGACTTGGGGGCCGCGAAGGGCTCCAGCTCCAGACTGGAGGACTTGTAGGTGATGGTGGCTCCCAGCACGTCGCCGGTCTGCGAATTGGCCTTGAGCCTGAGCTCACTGCCCTGCAGGAAGGGCAGCATCAGGGCACCGATGTCCAGGTACTCATCGGTGTCGGGGGCCTCGGGGTCCATGCTGTCCCAGGGGCCCTTCCCGCTCTGCTCGGCTTCTTCCTGCTCCGCAGCCGTCTCATCGCGGTCCTCCTGAGAAGACTGGTCGGGCTCCTCAGCGTCCTTGGACTCGTCGAGCTCCTTGGACTGGTCCTTCTGATCCTCGACGTCCTCCTCGGCCCGCTGCTTGGCGCGTTTCTTTCCAAAACCGAACAATCCCATGATGCCTCATTTCCTTGTGAGTCTGTGCAAAGGATACCTAGTCAAGACCCAGGCGCAGCTTGCCGCCGGGGATGGCGTCCAGCAGATCCTTGGTGTACTGACGCTGCGGATGGTCGAAGACCTCGTCGGTGGTGGCATGCTCCACCAGCCGACCGTGCTGCATGACCACCACCTCGTCGGCGATCTGCCTGACCACGGCCAGATCGTGGGTGATGAATAGGTAGCTGAGCCCTTGCTCGGCCTGCAGGTCGTTGAGCAGCCGCAGCACCTGGTCCTGGACCAGCACGTCCAGGGCGGAAACGGCCTCGTCGCAGATGATCACATCCGGATTCAGGGCCATGGCCCGGGCGATGGCGATGCGCTGACGCTGTCCGCCGGAGAGCTCGTTAGGGTAGCGCCCCATGACCGACTCGGGCATCTCCACCATGTCCAGCAGCTCCTTGACCCGCTTCTGCCGGGACTTGGCGTTGCCGATCTTGTGGATGCGCAGGGGTTCCTCGATGGAGCGGTAGATGGAATACATGGGGTCCAGGGAGCCATAGGGGTTCTGGAAGACCGGCTGTACGTGCCGCCGGAATTCCAAGAGCTGACGGCCGCCGAAGCCGGCGATGTCCTGGCCCTCGTAGGTCACCTTGCCCGAGGTTGGCTTGAGCAGGTGCAGGACCATGTTGGCCACGGTGGACTTGCCCGAGCCGGACTCCCCCACAATGGCCAGGGTGGTCCCCCGCTTGACCGAGAAGGAGACGTCGTCCACGGCCTTGAACATCTCCTTGCGCCGGGGCAGCCTGAACTCTCGGGTCAGGTGCTCCACGGTGATGACGTGCTCGCTGCGCTCCAGGGTGCTCTCGCCCTTGACGTGGTGCTCCAGCAGGCCCTCGGCATCCTGACCGCGCTGCTTGGCGGAGATGATGCGTTGGGAGGCCAGCGAGGGCGCAGCCTGGACCAGCCGCTTGGTGTAGGGGTGCTGGGGGTGCTGCAGGACCTCCAGGCTGGGCCCGGACTCCACCACCTGGCCCCGGTACATGACCACGATGTGCTGGGCGCGCTCGGCCGCCAGACCCAGGTCGTGGGTGATGAAGAGCACGGCGGTGCCCAGGGATTCGGTCAGGCTGCGCAGGTGGTCCAGAATCCGCTTCTGGACGGTCACATCCAGGGCGCTGGTGGGCTCGTCCGCAATCAGCAGGTCAGGCCGGGAGGCCAGGCCGATGGCGATCAGTGCGCGCTGACGCATACCGCCGGAGAACTCGTGTGGATACTGCCGGGCCCTGGTGGCGGCCTCGGGCAGTCCAGCTTCGGACAACAGGCCGGCGATGCGGTCGTTCATGTCCGAGCCGGTCACATGCTCCTTGGCCAGCGTCCAGGCCGTGTCGTCATCCACACCGGCATCGATCAGGGACTTGGCCACGCCCCAGCGGGTCTCGGAGCCCACATCCCACTCGGCCTTCATGGCTTCCATGGTCTTGTCCACGTCGGCGACCCCGGCATCGCTCAGGGCCTTACGGGCGGCCTCGAGCAGGCCAGGCAGGTCCTTGGAGGAGATGAAGAGCTCGTCGTCTGACTTCTTTACCTTCACCTCTTCGTCGCCGGCCAGAGCCTTGGCCAGCCGGGAGCGCTTCTCCCGGGAGACATCCATGTGGTTGGCGGTCAACGCCTCCTTGACCTGGGAGCCGATTCGCCAGACCGGGTTCAGATTGCTCATAGGGTCCTGCGGGACCAGGCCCACCTGGGAGCCGCGCAGCGCCTCGTATCCTTTGCGGTCCAGGCCCACCAGCTCGCGGCCCTTGAGCCGGATGCTGCCACCGGTCACCTTGCCGGTGCCGGGCAAAAGGCCCAACACGGCCATGGCTGATGTGGACTTGCCCGAGCCGGACTCCCCCACGATGGCCACCCACTGGCCGGGATAGACGTTGAAGGAGGCGTCGCGAACCGCGTGGACCGTGCGTCCATCGGCGGTGAAGTCCACCTGCAGGTCCCGCACGTCGAGCAGTGGCTGCTGCTCCTGATTGGTGGTCATGTTCTTGTCTGCTTCAGTCATGCTTCCTCCACTCAGGCCGTTCTGCTCTTGGGATCCAATGCATCCTTGACCGCGTCGCCCATCATGATGAAGGCCAGCACGGTGATGGCCAGGGCTGCGGAGGGATAGAAGAGGACCGAGGGGTTGGTGGTCAGGAGGGTCTGGGCCGTCGAGATGTCTCCGCCCCAGGAGACCACGGTGGAGGGCAGGCCGATGCCCAGGAAGCTCAGCGTGGCCTCGGAGACGATGTAGGTACCCAGCGACATGGTGGCCATGACGATGACCGGGGCCAAGGAGTTGGGCAGGATATGCCGGAAGAGGTTGCGCAGGGGTGTGGAGCCCAGGGCCGTGGATGCGGTGTTGAACTCCAGGTTTTTGGCCTCCAGGACGGCGCTTCGGGTGATGCGGGCCATGTTGACCCAGCCGAAGAGGGTCAGGGTCAGGATGATCTTCCACAGCGAGGTGGATGTACGGAACATCTGCAGGAGCACGATGGCGCCCAGGATCATGGGGATGGCGAAGAAGATGTCGGTGATGCGGCTGAGCACTGCGTCGACCCAACCTCCGAAGAATCCAGCGATTGCGCCGATGAGTCCGCCGAAGACGGTAACCAGGATGGTGGTCATGATGCCGATGGCCACCGAGGTCCGGGCCCCGTGGATGACGCGGCTGTAGACGTCACAGCCCTGCAGGTCGAAGCCGAAGGGGTGTCCCGGCCGACCCGGCTCCACGGAGTTGGACAGGTTGCAGGCCATGGGGTCCTGCTTGGCGAAGAGGTTGGGGAAGAGGGCCACCAGGATGACCACGATTGCCAGGATTGCGGAGATGATGAAGAGCGGGTTGCGCCTCAGGGTCTTCCAGGCGTCGGCCCACATGCTGGTGGGCGGCACGTCCTCATCCACCGAGTCCACCTCGCGAAGGGGCGTCTCGTCGATGGGGGCCACGAAGCGCTCCTGCCCCGGCAAGGGGTCGGGGAAGTATACGCGGGCCTGGCTTTCGTTCTGTTCGCTTGACTCGTTCATTGCCGTTTCACTCATAGTCGGTCCCTCTCCCTCACGCATACCGGATTCGCGGATCGAGCACTGCGTAGAGCAGGTCGACCAGGAGGCTGGTTATGACGAAGATCAGGACCAGAATGGTCACGATGGAGACCACCAGGGTGCCTTCGCCCCTCAGGATGGCCTGGTAGAGGGTGTTGCCCACACCCTGGATGTTGAAGATACGTTCGGTGATCATGGCCCCGCCCATGAGTCCGCCGATGTCGGCGCCCAGGTAGGTGACCACAGGGATCAGGGAGTTGCGCAGCACGTGCCGCATAATGACGGACCGGTTGCTCATGCCCTTGGCCCGGGCCGTGCGCACGTAGTCCTCGGAGATGTTTGAGGTGATCTCCGTCCTGGTCAGACGGATGATGGAGGCCATGGATACCGACCCCAGCACGATGGCCGGCATGAGCAGATCAATGAAGCCCGGATTGGCTCCGGCTGTGGCTGGCAAAAGCTTCCATTTGACGCCGAACAGGTACTGCAGGATGAAGCCGGTGACGAAGGTAGGCACCGAAATCAGCAGCAGGGAGAGGACCAGGATGATGTTGTCCGACCACTTGCCCTTGGTCAGGCCTCCGATGATGCCGAAGATCACGCCGAAGATGCCCTCGAAGACGAAGGCCATCAGGGCCAGCTTGATGGTCACCGGGAAGGCCCTGCCGATCACGCTGATGACGGGCTGGCCGGCGAAGGTGTTACCAAAGTTCAAGGTCAGCGCGTTCTTCAGGAAGAGCAGGTACTGCACGATGAAGGGCTTGTCGAGATTGTATTCCGAGCGTATCTGTGCGGCAACGGCCTGGTTGACCGGCTTGTCCCCGAACATGGCGGCCACAGGGTCGCCAGGAAGCGCGAAGACCAGCGCGTATATCAGCAGTGTCGTACCGAGAACGACGGGGATCATCTGCAGAATACGTCGCAGAAGATATTTTCCCATCGGCTATTCTCCTTTGTCATCCGCGACCGGGATCGGCATGGGGATCGGGGCCGCCGCAAAAATTCTTGTTTGAGTCTACCAGCACACCTCAACAGGGGTGCAAGAACACCAAGGCCGGCGCGGAGTGGATCCTTCCGCGCCGGCCCGGGCGGTGTCAGTTTTAAGGTGCGGGATTCAGACTCCCGTCACCTCACTTGCTGAGGTTGTAGTAGGCGGGGGTTCCCTTCCAAGTGAAGGAGAATCCCTTGATGTTCTTGGCTGCCACGCCGTTGGAGTTCTGATAGTAGAGCGGGACTGCGGGCAGATCGCGGAAGAGCAGCTCCTCGGACTGCTGGTAGATCTTGTTGGCCTCGTCGATGTTCTTGGCGGAGGCCGCCTTGTCCATCAGCTCATCGAACTCGGGGTTCTTGTAGTCACCGTCGTTGGACCCATTGCCGTTGGCTGCCGAGCTGGCGAAGTTGCTGGACAGGTAGCTCTCGGGCGAGGGGTAGTCAGGCTGCCAACCGGAGCGGAAGGCCGAGTCGGTGAACTTGCGGTTCTGCACGTTGGAGCGGAACTCGCTGAAGGTGGGCAGAGGATTGCCCGCAGACTGGATGCCCAGGGCGTTCTTGATGGAGTTGGTGACCGCGTCGTAGATCTCCTTGTGGGCGCCATCGGCGTTGAAGGCGATCTTGAAGGTGTCGCCCTCGCCCCAGGGGGAGATCTTGTTGGCCTCGGCCCAGAGCTCCTTGGCCTTGGACGGGTCATACTTGAGCACGTCGGATCCCTTGATGCTGGTTGAATAGCCGGGGATGACGGGGGCCGTGAAGTCGTGGACCTCCTTGGCGGTTCCGGACAGCACCTTCTTGATGATGGTTGGCCGGTCGATGGCCATGGAGATGGCCTGGCGACGGAGCTTGCCCTCCTGATCCTGGCCGAAGTGCTTCATGTAGGTGGGGATGGTGAACATCTGGATGACCGAGCCCGGGTCGTTGATGGCCTGGACGGTGTTGTCGGTCTGGAAGGTCTTGCGAGCCGAGGCAGGCAGGGTGTCCAGCACATCCAGGTTACCGGCCTGCACATCACGGTAGGCTGCGGTGGCATCGGTGTAGGCGCGGAACTCAATGCCGCCGTTCTTGACCTTGACGCCGCCCTTGTAGGAAGGATCCTTGACCAGCTTGATGGCCTTGTTGTGCTCCCAGGACTGGAACTTATAGGGTCCCACGGTCACCGGCTTCTCGCCGAAGGCCTTGGTGTCCTTGTAGAAGGACTCAGGCAGCGGGGCAAAGGCGGTGTAGCCCACCTGGATGGGGAAGGTGGACGAGGGCGAGGTCAGATCCACGGTGAAGGTCTTGTCGTCAATGATCTTGAGGCCGGACAGCTGGGCATCGCCAGGCGTGCCCTCCTTCTGCAGGTCGTCATAGCCCTTGATGTTGGCGAAGAAGCTGGAACCCAGCTGCTTGTTGGCGATGTTGGCCGCCCAGGACCAGGCCTTGGTGAAGGACTGTGCGGTGACCGGGGTGCCATCCGAGAACTTCCAGCCGTCGTTGATGGTCACGGTGTACTGGGTGTTGTCCTCGTTGGCCTTGATCTGCTTGGCGATCTCGTTGGCCGGCTTGCCCTTGTCGTCGAAGCGGACCAGCTTGGAGAACATGACGTCGATGGGGTTGCCGCCGCCCACCTCGTTGGTCATGCTGGGAATGAGTGGATTGGCCGGCTCAGGGTTGAAGACCGAGATGACGGCATCCGAGCTGCCGGTGTCGGTCCCCTTGGCTGAGGAGTCGGATCCGCCGGATCCGCCGCAGGCGCCCAGCGTGAGCGCCATGACGCACAGTCCGGCGCCAGCAATGGTCAGGGCCGATTGCTTCTTCATATATGCTGCTCTTTCCTTTGGTTGGTTTCCCGAATCCGCCGAGTACACAAGACCCGGGCGCGAATCCGCTTTGGGCGGATCCGGCCGGGTCAGTGACGACGGATTATGCCGTTTCCGGCACGATCATCACTTCTTCTTGGACAACTCCGCGAAGTTCGGATAGCTGTTCCAGCCCAGAGTCAATCCCTGCACATTCTTGGCTGACGCGCCCTTGTTGTTGGCGTAGTAGAGCGGCACAGCCGGCATGTCCTGCAGAAGGATCTCCTCGGCCTGCTGGAACAGCTTGTTGGCCTCATTGGTGTCCTTGGCCTTGGCAGCCTGCTTCAGCAGATCGTCGAACTTGGGGTTCTTGTAGTCGCCGTCGTTGGACCCGTTGCCATCGGCAGCCGAGCTGGCGAAGTTGCTCAGCAGGTAGCTCTCAGGCGAGGGGTAGTCCGGCGACCAGGCCGACCGGAAGGCCGCATCGTTGTAAGCGCGCTTGTTGACGTTGCCACGGAACTCGCTGAAGGTGGGCACAGGTGTGGCTATGGCCTTGATCCCCAGTGTGTTCTTGATGGAGTTGGCCATGCCGTCGTAGAAGTCCTTGGCTCCGCCATCGGCGTTGTATACCATTTGGAAGCTCTTGTCAGCGGGCCACTTGCTGATGGCGTCGGCCTTGGCCCAGTACTCCTTGGCCTTCTTGGCGTCGTACTTCAGATTATCGGAGCCCTTGAGGTTCTTGGAGTAGCCGGGAATGGCCGGCGCGGTGAAGTCGGTGGGCTGCACACCCAGACCGCCCAGGACCTTGTCGATCAGCATCTTGCGGTCCAGAGCCATGGAGATGGCCTGACGACGCAGGTGGCCCTCCTCGTTCTGGCCGAAGTGCTCCATGGTGGTCGGGATGGTGAACATCTGCAGGACGGAACCAGGCTTGTTGTAGCCCTGAACCAGGTTGTCGGTCATGAAGGTCTTCTGGGCCGAGGTGGGAATGGTATCGATCGCGTCCAGGTTGCCCGCCTGCACATCGGAGTAGGCCGCAGCAACGTCGGTGTAGACCTTGAAGTCGATGCCGCCGTTCTGGACCTTGATATCACCCTTGTAGGTAGTGTTCTTGCGGAGCTTGACCATGGCGTTGTGCTGCCAGGAATCGAACTTGTAGGGACCCGAGCTGACCGGGTTCTCGCCATAGGCCTTGGTGTCCTTATAGAAGGACTCAGGCAGCGGCGCAAAGGCGGTGTAGCCCACTTGGATGGGGAAGGTGGACGAAGGCGAGCTCAGATCCACGGTGAAGGTCTTGTCATCCACGACTTTCAGACCGGACAGCTGCCCGTCCGCGGGCGCGCCCTGCTTCTGCAGATCGTCATAGCCCTTGATGTTGGCGAAGAAGCTGGAAGCCAGCTGCCCGTTGTTCACATTAGCCGCCCAGGACCAGGCCTGGGTGAAGGACTTGGCCGTGATTGGGGTGCCGTCCGAGAACTTGCGCCCATCGACCAGGGTGACCTTGTACTGGGTCATGTCATCGTTGCCCTTGATCTCCGAAGCCAGATCATTATGGGCCTTGCCTTGATTGTCAAAGCGGACCAGCTTGGAGTTGATGGCATCCACGACCTGCCCGCCGCAGCTCTCAACTGTGTTGCTGGGAATGAGCGGCTTGGCCGGTTCACACCCATGGACCGAAATGACGGTATTGTTGCTGGACTGGCTGCTGGACGACTGCTGTGCGCCCTTGGTGTCTGAACCTCCACCGCAGCCGCTTGCCAAAAGCGCCAAGGCACAGATGGTAGCGGACACGAGCGTAAGCTGTGAACCCTTCTTCATTGCTGCTGCTCCCTATATTTCTTATATTTACTGAGTGTCAACCTCACGTCTATGGCCAGGAACACTGGGATGACCGAACCTCAAGGATCCCTGACTGACGTGTAAGCCACATTACGCCATATTCTGGTACGAAGATGTTTCGTAAAGCAAGTCTCATCTCATTTGCCGGTCTCAGACCAGCAGCTGCTTGACATCACTGGTCCTTGGAAAGCTCCGCGAAAATCGGGTAACCGTCCCAGCCCAGACGCATCCCATGGACCTTCTTGGCGGAGGCACCATTGTTGGTGGGGTTGTAGAGCGGCACAGCCGGCATGTCCTGCAGAAGGATCTCCTCGGCCTGCTGGAAGAACTTGTTGGCTTCATTGGTGTCCTTGGCCTTGGCAGCCTGCTTCAGCAACGCATCGAACTTGGGATTCTTGTAATCGCCGTCGTTGGACCCGTTGCCATCGGCCGCAGAGCTGGCGAAGTTGCTCATCAGATAGCTCTCAGGAGAGGGGTAGTCCGGCGACCAGGAGGATCTGAAGGCCGCACCGTTGTAGAGGCGCTTTTTGATGTTGCCACGGAACTCGCTGAAGGTGGGCACAGGAGTGGCCTCGGCCTTGATACCGAGCGTGTTCTTGATGGAATTGGCCATGCCGTCATAGAAATCCTTGGAGCCGCCATCGGCGTTGTAGAGCATCCGGAAGCTCCTGTCAGCCGGCCACTGGCTGATGGCATCGGCCTTGGCCCAGTACTCCTTGGCCTTCTTGGCGTTGAATTTGATGTTGTCCGAACCCTTGAGGTTCTTGGCATAGCCCGGGATTGTCGGCGCAGTGAAGTCGGTGGGCTGCACACCCAGACCGCCCAGAACCTTGTCGATCAGCATCTTGCGGTCCAGAGCCATGGAGATGGCCTGACGACGCAGGTGGCCCTCCTGATCCTGACCGAAGTGCTCCATGGTGGTCGGGATGGTGAACATCTGCAGGACGGAACCAGGCTTGTTGTAGCCCTGAACCATGCTGTCGGTCATGAAAGTCTTGACAGCAGAGGTGGGAATTCTGTCAATCACATCCAGGTTGCCCGCCTGCACATCGGAATAGGCCGAACCCATGTCAGTGTAGACCTTGTAGTCAATGCCGCCGTTCTGGACCTTGACCTCCCCGCCGTAATCACTGTTCTTGCGGAGCTTGACCATGGCGTTGTGCTGCCAGGACTCAAACTTGTAGGGACCCGAGCTGACCGGGTTCTCCCCATAGGCCTTGGGATCCTTGTAGAAGGACTCAGGCAGCGGCGCGAAGGCGCTATAGCCCACCTGGATGGGGAAGGTGGACGAGGGCGAGCTGAGGTCCACAGTGAAGGTCTTGTCATCGATGACCTTCAATCCGGAGAACTGGGCATCCGCAGATACACCCTGCTTCTGCAGGTCATCAAAGCCTTTGATATTGGCGAAGAAGCTGGCATTCAGCTGGCCGTTGTTCACATTGGCTGCCCAGGACCAGGCCCTGGTGAAGGACTTGGCGGTGATGGGAGTGCCGTCCGAGAACCTGCGCCCGTCAGCCAGGGTGATCCTGTACTGGGACATGTCATCGTTCCCTTTTATCTCCGAGGCCAGATCATTGTGGGCCTTGCCCTGGTCGTCAAAGCGAATCAGCCTGGAGTTGATGGCATCAACAACCTGCCCGCCGCAGCTCTCCGCTGTACCGCTGGGAATGAGCGGTTGGGCCGGCTCGCATCCGTGGACCGAAACCAAGACGTTGCTGCTGGACTGACCGCTGGACGATTGCTCGGTACCTTCGGTGTTGGTACCGCTGCTGCCACTGCCGCAGCCGCTGGCCAAGAGCGCCAAGGTGCAGATGGTCGCGGATACGAGCGTAAGCTGTGAACCCTTTTTCATTGCTGCTGCTCCCTTTAGCCGGTCCTCATTCTCGCGCATACACTTCGAGGTTCCTGGACTGACGTGTAGGCTGCGATAGGCCATATTCTGGTACCAGGATGTTTCACAGGACAAGTCTCGTCTCACTTGCCGAATCTCAGGCCCTTGGAAAAGCCTGCTTGTACCGTGCCCGCAGCTGCTCGATGGATACGTGGGTGTAGCGCTGGGTGGTTCGCAAGGAGGAGTGACCCAGCATCTCCTGAACCTCGCGCAGATCTGCTCCCCCATCCAGCATATGCGTGGCAGCCGAGTGCCGCAGGGCATGGGGGGCAATGTCGGGCACCCCGGCCTGACCGGCCGCCTGGTGGACCACCTTGCGGACCTGACGCTGGCCAATCCTGCCGCCGAGCTGACCAAGGAAGAGGGCCCGACCTGCCTTGCGGGCCGATTGGGCCCTTGCACCCGCAAGGACCGGTCGCCCCTCCCCCAGCCAGTGATCCAGGGCACGATCGGCAGGCAGGCCATAGGGCAGAACCCGCTCCTTGGATCCCTTGCCCAGAACCTTTACGGTACGGCTGTGCCTGTTCACGTCATCCAGATCCAGTCCGCAGAGCTCGGCCACACGCATGCCCGTGGCGTACAGCAGCTCCAGCATGGCCGCGTCCCGCACCTGCAGGGCCGCTTGAACTTCCTCATCCTCCCGGGGCTCGACCGGATCCTGGTCGACCGTATCCATCAGAGTGCGGGCCTGGTCATGCGTCAGGATCCGAGGAAGATGCTCGGACTGCTTGGGGCTGCTCAGGGCCAGGGTGGGGTCGGTCTCGATCCGGCCGTGTCGGCTCAGCCAACCGAAGAAGGACCTCAGTGCGGCCGTTTTCCTGGCCATGGTCGAGCGGGCGTGAGTTGCGGCTTCGTGAGCCAGCCAGGATCTGATGGTGGCAAGGTCGATCTGTGCGGGATCATCGATGCCATGCAGGTGCATCAGGTGCAGGAAGCCCGCCAGGTCGGCCCGGTAGGAACGCACGGTGTTGGGACTCTTGCCTGCCACCCGGGAAAGATAGTCGGTAAAGTCCTGCAAATCCTGGTCCACTACGGGCGCTCCCTTCGCTTGACTGTGTTGCATGTGCAATACAGTCTAGGCGCTTACACCCTCGTCGCAGCCGCAGGCGATACTGACCCAGGAGGTGGATGGCCATGCGTTTGCCAGCAACCATACCCGCCGGAGCACGGCTGGTAGTCAGGATTGCCCTGGGGTCGGACCCGGATGACGGAAGGCCCAAGTTCCGCGACTACGTGGGCCATGTGGTCGACTGGGACGGACATCGGCTGATCCTGGACAGGGACCCGGCGGCCAATGGGTCGCGTCCCGGGGAGCGCGTGACCCTTCAGGCGGCAGACATGGTGGCGCTGAAGCCGGTTCCGGAACGCCGTTCGCCCCGGCCGGACCCTCCCGGTCTCAATCGATGACCGGCGGGTGCAGCACCCGGGCCCGACTGGTGGTCAAGAAGGCCGAGACCTGCTCCCCGCGCAGGGCCGAATCCAACAGCTCCTGCCGCCAGTTGCCCTCCTGCGGATCCAGTTCCAAATCAGTGGTGGACATCTGCTCCTGGTCGCCCAAGGCAGCCTTGTAGCGCCGGAAGGGATCCGCCTGAAGGAAGAAGTCCCGACGCTTTTCGTCGGCCTCCGACCCTTGGTCCCGCAAGAGGGAAGCCATGCCCTGCAGATTCTTGACCAAGGCATCCAGAAGGTCGGCCACCTGGTGGGCGTTCTCCTCCACCATGGCCCGGGTCCGCTCAGGATCGGTCAGGGCCACACGGGTCATATCCCGCCAGGATCCGGCCGCCAAGGCCGAGGCCACACGACGGTCAGGCGACCTTGTCAGCATGTTGGCCAGGGCGGTGGCCACCACATGGGGCATGTGCGAGATCAGTGCCGCAGCCCGGTCATGGGTGGCATCATCCAGGGCTATCAGCCGGTTGCCCAGCCCCTGGGTGACCATGTCGGCCACAGTCAGGAAGCGGCTGTAGTCCGTATGCTCATCTATGCAGAGGGCCCAGAGAGCATCCTCCAGCATGGCCGGGTCCGAGTCCTCGTATCCGGAGCCCTCGCTGCCGGCCATGGGATGGGCGCCTACATAACGATCCGCCAGACCGGCCTGTTCGACCTGCCTGCGGACCGGACCCTTGACGCTGCCCACGTCGGTCAGGGTGGTGCCAGGGGTCAGCACCGGAGCCAGGACCTGGAGCACGTCGGGCATGGCACGCAAGGGAGTGGCCAGAACCAGCACATCTGCCTTGCCCTTGGCCAGCTCCTCCAGAGTGTCCACGCAGTGAATCCCCTGGCTGCGGGCCTGCTCATAGGGGCGGTCATTATGGTTCCATGCGATCACGAACCGACCCCGGGCGGCCAGGCGACGGGCCAACGATCCGCCGATCAGACCCAGCCCAGCCACGGCAATCTTATGGGCCGAGGTCAGCACCGGCGAGGCGGCCATGCCCGCCATGGGGTGCATATGCTCGGGCCCTGACAGGTCCATGTGCGGGAAGGGCGTGGATTCGTCTACCATAACAACTCCTTGTTGATCGTCTCGGAATCGGGGTCCTCGCCCCGGAAGGCCCCCGCCCTGGGCAGCATCCATTCACGGATGGGGGGCGCCGGATGCGGGGTGCGCGGATGGACCGCCAGGGTCTTGAGCCAGTCCCCCCTTTCCAGCAGGTCGGCCAGCACCTGATGCAGACCCTTCTGCCATGGTGCGGCGTCGATGCTGGCTACGAAGCTGTAGGTCCCGTCGTGCCCCTTGATGGGCCGGGACATGAACGAGGTCATGTTCAGGCCCGCATCGCGCAGGCGGTCCAGCAGGTTGGCCAGCACGCCCGGCCCGGTATTCAGGGGAATGAAGGTGACGATGGACTCGAAATCCCCACCCGGCGCCAGGCGGTGTGCCAGCCCGGCGGCCTGATCCCGGGGAGCCAGCATAAGAAAGTCGGTGCGGGCCCCCTGATAGTCCTGAACCTCACGCCGGTAGGTCTTCAGTCCGTAAAGGCTCCCGCAGATGCGCGGACCCAGAGCCACCTGATCGGGGCCCAGATCACGGCAGGCCGCAGCGTTGGAGTTGGCCGTCACCGGATTCAGGCCGGTCTCTTTGATGAAACCCTTGCACTGGGCCAGTCCATGAGGGTGGGCACCCACCTGGCGCAGGGGGCCATGGTCGGCCCGGACGAAGGCATCGAAGATGATGGGCAGGCGGACCATGCCGAAACCCGCTACCGATTCAGCGTCGATCAGGGCATCCATGTTGGGCACCACATGCCCCTCCACGTTGTTCTCCCAGGCCAGCACCCCCCAGCCTCGGCCCTCCTCCACGGCAGCCACAATGGCGGCCGCATCCGTGCAGGACCTCAGATTCGCCTGGCAGCCCAGCCTTGTCTCCATGAGGTTGGCGGCCTCAAGGGCGGCCTGATGGGTGAAGGTCCCCTCGGGACCCAGGAAGTGCAAGGAAACCCGCTCGGGCACAGTCGCCGGTGATTCTGAAGCAGCCTGGCTCATGCGGATCGCCCATGACGACGCAGGGGACCGTCAGCAAACCAGGAGGCCGGCAGGCAGATGGCCAGGGTCTGGATAAGGACCAGTCCACCCATCCAGAGGAAGACCGCATACTTGGCAAAGAATGTGGGGAAGTTGGCGTAGGGCATGAGCACATCACCGCCCGGCCCTCGCATGGAGAGCAGCCAGACCGTGACCGTCGAGGCCACCAGATGCAGGGCCAGACCCATGGTGCCGCTGTCGCAACGGACCCACCAGGAGGCCAGAGCCACCAGCAGATAGGCCAGGAGCATCCCCCAGGGCAGACCCTGGGCGGCCCCGGAACGCTGGACCAGGGTTCCCAGCACGCCAACAGCCAGACCGATGGGCAGTCCCAGCAGGCAGCGGACGAGACTTGCCTTGCCAGACTCCCCCGTCGAATGGGAGGCGGCCTGGTCCTTGGATTTGGAAACCTGAGACTTCATGGGTTCAAGACTAGTCCGACCCGGTCACCGTGGGGCGGCCGGGTCGGACTGTTCAGATTGTGAGAGAAGGCTTACTTCTTGTTGGCCCTGCGCTGGCGGGCGTTCCACTTGTACCAGGCATCCCTGTCCAGGATGATCTTGCGCACGCGGATGGACTCGGGCGTCACCTCCACGCACTCGTCATCGTTGGCGAAGTCCAGGGACTCCTCCAGGCTCATGTCGATGGGCGGGGTCAGGGTCTCCAGCACGTCGGCGGTGGAGGAACGCATGTTGGTCATGTGCTTCTCCAGGGTGATGTTGATGTCCAGGTCGCCGGGCTTGTTGTTGATGCCCACGATCTGCCCCTCGTAGACGGGCGATTGGGGCTTGACGAAGAACTCGCCGCGGGCCTGGAGCTTCTGCATGGCGTAGGGGCTGGCCTTGCCGGAGCGGTCGGAGACCATGGACCCGTTCTGCCGGGTCTTGATGTCCCCCGCCCAGGGGGCATAGCCGGCGGAAATCGACGAAGAGATGCCGGTGCCGCGGGTGGCGGTCAGCAGGGCGGTGCGGAAGCCCAGGAGGCCACGGGAGGGCACGGTGAACTGCATCCTGACCCAGCCGGAGCCATGGTTGGTCATGGTCTCCATACGGCCCTTGCGATCGGCCATGAGCTGGGTGACAGCACCCATATACTCCTCGGGCACGTCGATGGTGTCGGACTCCATGGGCTCCTGAAGCTTGCCGTCCACGGTCTTGGTGACCACCTGGGGGCGGCCCACGGTCAGCTCGTAGCCCTCGCGGCGCATCTGCTCGGCCAGGATGGCCAGGGCCAGCTCGCCACGGCCCTGGACCTCCCAAGCGTCAGGGCGGTCGGTGGGCAACACCTTGATGGAGACGTTGCCGATCAGCTCCCGGTCCAGACGGTCCTTGAGCATACGGGCGGTCAGCTTGTGATCCTTGCCCTCGGTGCCGGCCAGGGGCGAATCGTTGGTGCCGAAGGTCATGGAGACAGCCGGGTCGTCCACGTGGATCAGAGGCAAGGGGCGGGGATCGTCCTGGTCGACGATGGTCTCGCCGATCATGATGTCTTCCACACCTGCCACAGCCACGATGTCTCCGGGGCCGGCCTCATCCACCGGGAAGCGCTGCAGGCCCTTGGTCCGCAGGATCTCGGTCAGTTTGAAGTTCTCGATGGACCCGTCCACGCGCGACAGACCATACTGGCGGCCCTTGGTCAGGGTGCCGTTGTAGATGCGCACCAGGCCCAGACGGCCCAGGTAGTCGGAGGCGTCGATGTTGGTCACGTGGGCCTGCAGGGGGGCGCCTTCCTCGTACTCCGGGGCGGGGATGTTGTTCAGGATGGCCTCGAAGAGGGGCTCCAGATCGTCGTTGTCGGGCACAGCGCCGTCGGCGGGCTGATTGACGGAGGCCTTGCCGGCCTTGGCTGCACAGTAAATCACCGGCAGGTCCAGGAGGGAATCCAGATCCAGATCCACTCCCTCCTCGCTCACATCCTGGGCCAGACCCAGGAGTAGATCGGTGGACTCGGAGACCACCTCGGAGATGCGGGCATCGGGACGGTCGGTCTTGTTGATGACCAAAATGACGGGCAGCTTGGCCTCCAGGGCCTTGCGCAGGACGAAGCGGGTCTGGGGCAGGGGTCCCTCGGAGGCGTCCACCAGCAGCACCACGCCGTCGACCATGGAGATGCCGCGCTCCACCTCGCCGCCGAAGTCAGCGTGGCCGGGGGTGTCCACCACATTGATGGTGATGCCGTCGGGCTGGCCCAGTTTGGCAGCCAGGGGGCCTGTGTACTTGACGGCGGTGTTCTTGGCCAGGATGGTGATGCCCTTCTCCTTCTCCAGGTCGTTGGAGTCCATGACCCGGTCGGGCACCTCCTCCCGCTCGGAGAAGACGTGCGACTGCTGCAGCATGGCGTTGACCAGGGTGGTCTTGCCGTGGTCAACGTGTGCCACAATCGCCACATTTCGTATATCGCCGCGTACCGCCATCAAAACCTCATTCTCGTGAATGCTATCCATGCCTCCACCGGCCTGACTGCCGGTTGGCGTGGTCCAGGAATTGGACAAACAGAGACAAGTGTAACCGCCTTGTGTGACAGGCGATCACTGTTCCTCGCCCTGGGGCGAACCCTGGGTCGGATCCGGGGACTGAAGTTGCCCGGACAGCTCCTCATGTGCTTGGGCCAGAGCCGAATCCTCGTCGGGCAGGAAGGGAGCCAGGGAGGGCAGATCCTCCAGGGATTGCAGACCCATCCGTTCAAGGAAAAGGTCAGTGGTGACCAGCAGGGCGGCATGGGTCTGCTCGTCCAGGCCCTCCTCGCGAACCAGGCCGCGCACCAGCAGGGCCCGGATGACTCCGTCCGAATTGACCCCGCGAATCTGACCCACCTGGGCACGGGTCATGGGCTGGCGGTAGGCCACGATGGCCAAGGCCTCCAGGGCCGCCTGGGAGAGCCGTGCCGTCTGGCCGTCCTTGACGAAGGCCGCCACCACGGGCTGGTAGGCAGCCCGGCTGGTCAGCTGCCAGCCCCGGGCGGTCCGACGCAGTTCGAACCCTCGGTCGCCATAGGACTCGGCCAGCGATTCCAGGGCGGCATTGACCGGGCCCGGATCCACGGCCAGCACCCGGGAGAAATCCTCTGCAGTCAGAGGCCGGTCCGTGGCCACCAGAATGGCCTCCAGACAGGCGGCCAGTCCACCGGGAAAGTCCTGCACGTCGAAGTCCACATATTCGGGACGGGTATCGGGAGCCGAGGATTGGCTCATGCGAAGTCCCCCTCACTGATCAAGGCCGTTTCCGGCTCCTGTGTCGGCCCAACCCAGCGCAGGTAGAGCGGCTGGTAGGGGCCATCCTGACGGTACTGGATCAGCTCCTGCCGAAAGAAGATCAGCACCGCCAGGAATCGGGCCACCACCTGAGCCCGACCCTTGGAGGAGGCAACCAGATCGGCGAAGGCCACCGGCTGACCAGGCTCTGCCAGCAGGGCCCGGCGAACCTGATCGGCCTCCTTGTTCAGGTCGACCAAGGGCACGTGCAGCTGGTCCAGCCTAACTTCTGAGGCCGGAGCGTTGACCAGGGCGTTGGCGCAGAGCAGGGCCAGATCCTCCGGCTTCAAGGTCCAGACCAGATCAGGTAGCAAATGAGCCAGCTGGGGCTCCAGATGGCCGGGGTGTGGGTAGCGGCCCGAGTTGGCGGCCAGCCTGGCTCGAAAGTCCTGCCCCGCCTGCTTGAAGGCCCGGTACTGCAGGAGCCTGGCAAAGAGCAGATCACGCTCCCGGAGGGCATCCATGGAGGCCTGGTCGCGCATGGATTCGTCCTCCACAGGCAGGAGGGCAGCGCTCTTGGCCTCCACCAGAACCGAGGCCACATCCAGGAAAGCGCTGGCCTGGTCCAGGCCCTGGCTGAAGTCCAGGGTGCGCACATAGTCCAGAAATTCCCCGGTGATGGATGCCAGAGAGACCTCCGTCAGCGAGAGCTTTCGGTTGGCCAGCATGCCCAACAGCAGGTCAAAGGGTCCCTGGTAGACATCCAGATCGACGGCGAAGCCGTCCGCTGATCCGCTCACGCCACGATGCCGCGGGCAATCAGCTCCCGGGCGACCTCCCGATACTCCTTGGCGGTCTTGTGCTCGGGGGCGAACATGGTGATGGGCTCACCGGCCACCGTGGCGTCGGGCAGCTTGATGGACCGGCTGATGATGGAGTGCAGGACCTTGTCCTTGAAAGCCTCGTATATGCGCTGAAGCACCTCATCCGAATGCAGGGTCTTGGTGTACATGGTGACCAGTACTCCGTAAACCTGCAGGTCGGGGTTGATGCGGCTGCGGACCTTCTCTATGGATTGCATGAGCAGGGCCACGCCGCGCAGGGCGAAGAACTCGGCCGCCACGGGAATGATGACCCCGTCCGCGGCGGTCAGCGCGTTGACGGTCAGCAGACCGAGCGAGGGCTGGCAGTCGATGATGATGGCGTCATACTCCTGCCGCAAGGGCCGGATGGTGGCCGCCAGGGCCTGTTCCCTGCCGACCTCGGTGACCAGCTGAATCTCGGCGGCTGACAGATCGATGTTGGCCGGGATGATGTCCAGACCGTCAAAACGGGTGTGCCGGACCACCTCGTGAACATCCAGGGAGGTGTCGAACATGGCGGTGTAAATGGTGTTGTCCACGCTGTTGGCATTGATGCCCAGACCCACGGTGGCCGCACCCTGGGGGTCAAAGTCCACGATCAGCACCCGTCGCCCATACTGGCACATGGCCCCAGCGATGTTGATCGATGAGGTGGTCTTGCCCACGCCGCCCTTCTGGTTGCACATGGCGAGGACACGGGCCGGGCCGTGCTGTTTCAAAGGCTCCGGGGCAGCGAACGTCTCATACTCGCGCCCTAACAAATCCGTAGGCATGCCTCTACCCTATCAAGTTTCCGAGCGGATTCGCGGGTTGGCGGGTCAGCGAGCGCGAGGATGGGCCGTCTGGTAGGTCTCCATCAGGGCCTGGGGGCTGACGTGTGTATAGATTTGCGTCGTGGTCACCGAAGCGTGGCCCAGCAACTCCTGGACCGAACGCACATCGGCGCCTCCCTCCAGCAGATGAGTGGCGAAGGAGTGCCGCAGGGTGTGGGGGTGCAGGGGCCTGTTCAATCCCGCCCGGCGGCCGGCATCCCTGACCACCTGCCAGACCGTCTGCCTGGTCAGCCGCTTGCCCCGCTTGTTGAGGAAGACGGCCCGCAGCTCCCTGCCCTTGGTGGCCCGATTACACAGGCTGGACCGCCCCAGATTCAAGTAGGTCTGCATGGCCTGGCAGGCGTAGGAGCCCATGGGCACCAGACGCTGCTTGTCGCCCTTGCCGGTCAGACGGACCACCCGCTCGTGCAGGTCCATGTCCTCAAGGTTGGTGCCGACAGCCTCCGAGACCCGGCAACCGGTGGCGTACATGAATTCCAGCAGGGCCTTGTCCCGCAGGACCACCGGATCCTTGGACCCGCCCATGGCGGCCACATCCAGCAGTCGGGCCACCTGGTCCACGTCCAGCACATCGGGCAGGGCCGAGGTGCCCTTGGGGGCCTTGACGGTACGGGAGACATCCTGGTCGGTCACCCCCTGCTTGAGGGCGAACCGATGCCACTCATGGACGGCGGCCATCCTCCGCGAGCGGCTGGCTGGACTCTCGTCGGCCAGATGGGCAAGAAACCCTTCCACATCGGCGGTCTGAATCTGCTCCAGGCTGGTGATGCCACGGCCGGACAACCAGTTGATGTACATGGTCAGATCGGACTTATAAGCCTTGACCGTGGCGGGGGCAAGACCCCGCTCCAGACCGGTGTAGGCCAGGAACTGATCCAACAATGCGGTCAGCCCCTCCTGATGATCACCGTCCACTACCGCTTAACCTCCGGTTCTCTTCATCAGTGCTGGTCTCAGGCCATAGTCTAACGCTATGCTCCCCTGTTTCCATGCTTCCAACGCGCGTAAGATTGGGGCGAACACTCAGGAGACCTCCCGGATCAGTCCTTGAATCCCCTCCTGCTGAAGAATCCGTCGGTAGGGGCCGGCCTCCCTGTTGATGATGCCGTCGATGGCGTGCATGCCCAGCAGCTCCACCGGCGCATTGTCATCGGTCAATACCCTTCCCTTCGCATCCCCAACCGTGCTCAGGCGGGAGCTGACCTGCTCCATCATCTGGGACAGGTCCGGATTAGGGCTGACCCTGGCGGCAGCCTCCGCCAGCAGATCGGAACCCGGGTAGTCCCTCATCGCCGCCTTCTTGACACCCCCTGTTCCTGAGGAATCATCAGAGGCGGGACGACGCGCAAAGAGCTCGCGATTGGTGGTCTGGGGTACGTCGGCCGTCAGAATGGCATCGGATCCGAAAACACTGGTGATGGTATTGGTCAGGGCTGCATTGATGGACCCCTTACCGTCGTCGATCATGTTCATGTTGACCACTATGACCCCGCCCGGATTCAGGTGCTTCCTGACCAGGTTGAAGAACTCGGTGGAGCTCATCTGGAAGGGTATGGTGATGTCCTGATAGGCATCGACCATGATCAGGTCGTAGCACCGGTGCGTGGCCGCCAGCCAGGCTCGGCCGTCGTATGTGGAAACCGGAATATCGGCGGGCTGATCGAAATATTTGAGGGCCAGACTGCTGATGGACTGGTCGATCTCCACCCCCTGGATGGCCATCCGGGGATAGTACCGCTTCAGCTGCCGGGCGTAAGTTCCGGTCCCCATCCCCAGGATCAGGGCCGAGCGGGCCTGATCGGCCATGAGCGGTGCCGCCAGGGCCGTGTCGTAGTACATGCCGGTCATCCCGGGGTGCTTCATGGTCACCGACTGGACACCGAAGAGCACGTTGGTGGAAAGGATGGTTCTGTCCGCCAGGGTTTTGACCTGCAGGTAGTTGTAGATGGACTCGCCCTCGTAGGCCAGGCCCTTCTCCCAGAAGGCGAACCCCGTCATCGGCGACAGGGCGGCCGAGACCACAAAGGCCACCGTGGCGATCAGGCAGGCCAGACGGTGCACCTGGGAGGAAAGAAAATAGACCAAGGCCACCAGGAGCAGTATCCCGGAGAAGATCAGAAAGGTGACGAAGGTCCCCACGGCCGGGATGGTCACGAAGGTAGGCAGGAAGGTGCCCAGGATGGATCCTGCGGTGTTGCAGGCACTGAGCCGGCCGACCACCGAAGCGTTGTCGTCCAGGGAGTCGGTGGCGCTCTTGACCAGGCCGGGGGTGATGGTGCCCAGGAGGAAGAGGGGCGGAACAAAGATAATCAGGCAGGAGATGAAGGCCGCCAGGACCAGGAAGTTCGTGGAGACGGCCACGATCAGCAGTCCCGAGATCAGGATGATCAGATATTTGCCGACCAGGGGGATCAGGGCGATCCAGACGGCCGCGGCCATGATGCACAGGTAGAGCCTGTCCGGGTCTGGATTCCTGTCGGCCCAGCGGCCGCCGACGACGGCACCCAGGGCCAGGGCGATCATGATGGTCCCGATGATGATGGTCCACACGATCTGGGAGGACGAGAAGTAAGGGGCCAGCAGACGGGAGGCCCCCAACTCTGCGGCCATGACCGCCATCCCCGAGAAAAACTCCGTCACATAGAGAAAAACCCGCGACCTAAGGATAGGGCGCGACTTATTGATTCTGGCTTGCTTGAATCTATCGCTGCTCTGTGATGGACTGGCCTGGCCTGCCGACGCGTCTAGGCTGTGATCATCGTTCATGGCGGCTCCCGGCATCATTGTCGTCAATCAACTTACCGTCCCCCTGAGGAATGGTCAAATATGCAAAGAACCTCGCGAAAGGCGAGGTTCTTGCAATACGGTGTTCAGGTCCGCTGATCAGGCAGCGACCGGAGCGTTCACATCGGCAGGCAGGGCCTTCTTGGCCTCGGCCACGATGGCATTGAAGGTGTCGATGTCGTTGACGGCCAGGTCGGCCAGGGCACGGCGGTCCAGCTCGATCCCCGCCAGGCGCAGCCCCTGGATGAAGCGGTTGTAGGTGATTCCCTGGGCGCGGCATCCGGCGTTGATGCGCTGGATCCACAGCTTGCGGAAGTCGCCCTTGCGGGCCTTGCGGTCCCGGAAGTTGTATGTATATGAATGGAGCAGCTGCTCCTTGGCCTTGCGGTAGAGACGGGAGCGCTGGCCACGGTAGCCTGACGCCCGTTCCAGGACGACCCGACGCTTCTTATGCGCGTTGACTGCCCGCTTGACTCGTGCCATAGATATTCCTCAGCTTTCTAAAATCTCACTCGACGCGACTGCACCCGCTCAGCGGGCCAGCATCCTCTTCATGTTCTTGGACTGGGTCGGAGCGAGCACCTCGTCAGTGGACAGGTGACGACGCTTCTTGGCCGACTTGTGCTCCAGATTGTGGCGCATACCGGTCCCGGCGTGCATGAGCTTGCCCGAACCCGTGGTCCGGACGCGCTTGGATGCGGCGGAGTTACTTTTCATCTTCGGCATTGCTGCCCTCCTTGGATTTCATCTGCTTGGGAGAAGTATTGTTGTCGGCCTTGGCAGCCAGATGGGCCGCCTGACGGGCCTTGCGCTCGGCACGGGCCTGGCCGCCCCGCCGACGCTGCTCGGACTGGGTGTGGACCTTCTTGCCCTTGGGCGAGAGGGTCATGATGATGTTGCGCCCCTCCTGCTTGGGGGCAAACTCGATGGAGCCCAGATCCGCGACGTCGTCAGCCAGCTTGCGCAGGAGCTCCACGCCGCCGATGGGCCGGGACTGCTCGCGCCCACGCAGCATGATGGTGACCTTGACCTTGTCCCCGGCGGACAGGAAGCGGCGCACGTGCCCCTCCTTGACCTCGAAGTCGTGGTCGTCGATCTTCAATCTGAAGCGGATCTCCTTGATCTCCGACATGCTCTGGTTGCGGCGCGCCTCACGAGCCTTGATCTTCTCGTTGTATTTGAACTTGCCGTAATCAATGAGCTTGGCGACCGGAGGCTTGGCCTTGGGCGCAACCTCGACCAGGTCAAGGTTGGCCTCCTTGGCCAGGTTGAGGGCGACGGAGGTCGCAATGATTCCCACCTGCTCGCCGTTGGGCCCGATCAGGCGTACCTGAGACACTCGTATATCGTCGTTAATCCTTGGTTCGTCGCTAATGATGACTCCTTCTCAAATACCACAACATCCACTGCCCAGCGAAGAACCCATAGTTTCGAACATGACTATCGCAGCCGTATGGCAGTGAAACAGCCAATACCTGCACCGTGCATGATGACGGCCGACCGTCACCGGCGCAGGTCGAACCCGAAGCCATGGAAGGCCCCCAGGTGGGATCATCCGCTTTCTTGATTTCTCAAGCCGAGTAGCAGTATAACACAACCCTCAGGACCGGGCCTGGTCAGGCGGCTGCTCGGTCCACCAGGGGCAGATAGTCGCCGTAGCCCTCCTCTTCCATCCGGTTCCGCGGCACGAATCGCAGAGCGGCGGAGTTCATGCAGTAGCGCTGCCCGCCACGGTCGGCCGGACCGTCGTCGAAAACGTGCCCCAGATGGATGCCGGTCTGTGCCGTCCGCACCTCGATCCGAGGCCGACCCAGCAGCTTGTAGTCCTTGCGGTTGACCAGCAGGTCGGGATCGATGGGCTTGGTGAATGCGGGCCAGCCGCATCCGGAATCGTACTTGTCCACGGATGAGAAGAGCGGCTGCCCGCTGACCACGTCCACATAGATGCCGGGGCGGAACTCCCCGTCGTAGGCGTTGGCGAAGGGCCGCTCGGTGGCCGCGTGCTGGGTCACCTCGTAGCTTTCAGGATCCAGGGACCAGATGCGCTCGATGTAGCGCTGGCGGGAGGCGGCGTTGGCAATGGCCTCCAGCGGGATGTGGCAGTATCCGCCGGGGTTCTTGAGCAGGTAGTCCTGGTGGGACTCCTCAGCCGGATAGAAGTTGATCAGGGCCTCCACCTGCACAGCAGGATGACGGCCGGTCCTGCGCTCCAGTTCCTCCAAGGCTCGCCGAAAGACGGGCTCCTCCTGCTCTCGATGCTCGGGGTCCCAGTAGAAGCCGCTTCGATACTGCCGGCCCCGGTCGTTACCCTGCCGATCCACCGAGAAGGGGTCGATCAGATCCAACAGGAGCAGGGTCAGGGTCCGCAGACTGACCGTCTGGGGATCATAGGTCAGCCGCACGCTCTCCACAGCGTCGGTGACACCGCTGCAGACCTGCTCATAGCTGGGGTTGGGCACTGTGGACTGGGCATATCCCACCTGCGTGTCGATGATCCCGTCCACCTCCTGGAAGAACCGCTCGATGCCCCAGAAGCATCCTCCAGCCAGAACGACCGTGGCCGGGTTGTTGGTCGAAATCTTGTTCTTATCCATGATTCCTCCTCGCATACCTCTACCTTTGCTAGGCTCAACAGGAGCCGGAGAGCGCCTATTCCGACCCTGTTACGTCTTGACAGCCTTCTCACATTGTCGACCGGCCTGCCCCTGCGGCGCGAGAGGCGATTATCATATGACCATCTCCAAATCGAAGTCAGGAGGCGGGTCATGCAGCACGAGCAGGAAGAGGCAGACGAAGATGCCAAGGCCTCCGGAACCATCCCGGGCTCCCTGGCTGCGGCCTTCCCACGGACCTTGCCCATCATGGCCGGATTTTTGGTGCTGGGGATCTCCTACGGTTTTCTGATGACCAGCCGTGGATTCCCGGTGATCTACCCGCTGGCCATGAGCGCCCTGATCTACGCCGGGTCCATGGAATTCGTGACCGTGGATCTGCTCTTGTCCACCTTCAATCCTTGGGGTGCGCTGATGCTGACCCTGATGGTCAATGCACGGCACCTCTTCTATGGCCTGGCCATGCTGCCGGTCTTTCGAGGGACAGGCCGGAAGAAGCCCTACCTGATCTTCGGCATGTGTGATGAGACCTTCGCTCTGGAGTCCGCCGATCCTCATCCTGCCGGAACCGACAAGGGCTGGTACCTCTTCTTCGTCACCCTGCTCAACCAGATCTACTGGGTGGGCGGCGCGACCCTGGGTGCCGTGCTGGGCAACCTGGCGAACTTCGACACCAGGGGGCTGGATTTCGTGCTGACCGCCATGTTCCTGGTGCTCTTCCTGGAGCAGTGGCGACAGGCCGAGGCCCGCCTGCCGGCCCTGATCGGTCTGCTGGCCTCGCTGGTCTGCCTGCTGGTCTTCGGACCCGACCGGTTCATCATCCCGTCCATGGTGGTCATCCTGGCCATCTTCATCCTCTTGGACTTCCACAGCCAAAGGGAGGCCTCATGACCACTGCACAGCAACTAATCACCATAGGCATTGTGGTCCTGGGAACCATGGCCACCAGATTTCTGCCTTTCATAATCTGGCCGGAGGGGCGTCGGCCGCCGGCCCTGGTGACCAGGCTGGGACGCCTGCTGCCCGCCGCCGTCATGGGACTGTTGGTGGTCTATTCGTTAAGGCACACCGACCTGGTGGGAGGCGACCACGGGCTCTATGAAGCCCTGGCTCTGCTGGTCACAGCCCTGGTCCACCTGCGCTGGCGCAACATGATGGTCAGCATCGCCTGCGGCACCCTGACCTACATGGCCCTGGTGCAAGGGTGGCTGATTTTCCTGATCCGTCTGGTTGGTCTGGGATGATGGGGACGCGTCCAATGGGCGAGCGCAGAAAGAAGAATCTTATGCAGGATGACAGTCAGTCTGCTCAGACACTGCTCTGCCGGATCTGGGGCGCCGGACAGTACTTCGGTGAAGAGACTGCACACGGCGGACAGGCCCTGGTCATCGCTGCGGACGGAGGACTGGAGCCGGCCCTGGAGCACGGGGACGAGCCGGACCTGGTTGTGGGCGACTTCGACTCCCTGCCCGCTGGCAGCAGAAAGCTGCGGACAGACATCCCCCGCCGGGTCCTGCCCGCCGAAAAGGACGACACGGACCTGCTGGCCGCAGTCAAGGCGGGCTGGCAGCGCGGCTGCCAACGATTCCTTATATACGGCGGACTAGGCGGGCGTATGGACCACACGCTGGCCAACCTGAACCTGATCCATCTGATTGCAGCCAGCGGGGGCCGGGCTGAACTCTGGGGCCAGGGGATGCTGGTCACGGCACTTGGCCCCGGAAGCCTGGACTTCCCCGCCTGGGACTGCCCGCCCAGGTCCATGGTCTCCGTCCTAGCTGCCGACGACCAGGCCCTGGGCGTGGTCGAGCAGGGCCTCAAATACCAGACGGACGGCATGACCATGACCAACCAGCAGGTGACCGGCGTCAGCAACGAGTTCCTGCCCGGCAGGCCCGCACACATAGCCTTGAAACAAGGAACCGTGTTCGTCACCTACCCCACCTCGGCGCCCGCGCCGGTCTGGAGCACCAGCCTGGTGCCCAAGGCCGACCTAGGCTCCCTGGAAACCCGGCCCTCCCGACGACTGGCCTGAGCCTCGTTTGACTGGAAACCCCACTTGGAAAGGAAAATTTATGACAGCAACACCTACAGCCGAGCACCCGCTCTTCATCTGCTACAACCGCTGCTCCACCTGCGCCAAGGCCCGCACCTGGCTGCGTGACCACAATGTGGACTTCACCGAGAGAGACATCAAGGGTGACCACCCCACCCAGGAGGAACTGACCGAATGGCTGAACATGAGCGGCCTGCCCGTTCGGCGATTCTTCAACACCTCGGGTCAGGCCTATCGCAGCCAGGGCCTGAGCAAGCGCCTGCCGCAGATGGATACGGAGCAGGCGCTGCAGCTGCTGTCCACCGACGGCATGCTGGTCAAACGCCCCATCCTGCTGGATGGCCGGCATGTCCTGGTCGGATTCCGTCAGCAGGAGTGGGAGAATTGGCTGGCCGATACGAACGAAAATTCTCACAATTCCTGATCGTTTTGTTGCGCAAACAAACAACAAAATCTACCATTTTTTTTGTTCGTTTTTTCCTCGGCACAACCCGCGTAATCGCTTGCTATAAGTACACAGGTTTCTATAAACTATGAGATGTTATCAGTAATCGGCCATATACGGTCCGGTAATTTTTGTGCTGTATACGGCCAATCTCCAAGGGAGAATTGAATGACAGTAAAGATTGGCATCAACGGATTCGGACGTATCGGTCGTCTGGCCTTCCGGCGCATCTTTGAGCTCCAGGCCCGTGGCGGTGACGCCTCCAACATCGAGGTTGCCGCCATCAACGATCTGACCACCCCGGCCATTCTGGCCTATCTGCTCAAGTACGACAGCACCCAGGGCACCTTCCGGCACGACGACGGAACCAATGTTTCGGTCACCTCCACCGACACCGCCATCGTGGTGGACGGCAAGGAGATCCCGGTCTACGCCGAGAAGGATGCCAACAACATCCCCTGGGTCAAGAACGACGGCGTGGACTACGTGCTGGAGTGCACCGGCTTCTACACCTCTTCCGAGAAGTCCCAGGCCCACCTGAACGCCGGGGCCAAGAAGGTTCTGATCTCCGCTCCCGCCAAGGACGACACCACGCCCACCGTGGTCTACGGCGTCAACGAGAAGACCTTGAAGCCTTCCGACAAGATCATCTCCGCCGGATCCTGCACCACCGGCTCCCTGGCCGCCATGGTCAAGATGCTGGATGACAACTTCGGCATCCGCATCGGCTACATGACCACCATCCACGCCTACACCGGCTCCCAGATGCTGCTGGACGGCCCCAAGGGCAACAAGCCGCGCAACACCCGCGCCGCCGCCATCAACACCATCGAGCACTCCACCGGTGCCGCCAAGGCCATCGGCAAGGTCGTTCCCTCCGTTGACGGCAAGCTGCAGGGCCATGCACAGCGTGTGGCCGTTCCCTCCGGCTCCGTCACCGAGCTGACCTGCGTCCTGGACAAGAAGGTCACTGTCGACGAGATCAACGACGCCGCCAAGAAGGCCTTCGAGGGCAAGGACTACTTCGGCTACAACGACGAGGGCATCGTCTCCTCCGACGTGATCGGCGACACCCACGGTGGCATCTTCGATCCCACGCAGACCGATGTCAACACCTATGGTGACGACCAGCTGGTCCGCACCGTTGCCTTCTATGACAACGAGTACGGCTTCACCAGCAACATGATCCGCACCCTGCTCTACTTCGCCGAACTGGGCGACTGAGCATCCGACCGGTTCCTCCGGCCATAGCGATTTCGGGGTCCGTTCCCTACGGGGGCGGGCCCCTTGCTTATAATCAGCGCCTCCGGGTGAGCGCCCGCATGGCCAGGTCGCAGACCAGGCCGACGACCATGCCCGCCAGAAAGCCGATGGCCATGACGGCCAGAGGGTTGTTTTCCAGCCAAGAGGCGGCCAGATACCCCAAGGTCCACATGTATATGGACCAGAGCAGACCGGCCAGTGCAGCCAGGGGCAGGTAACGGTTCAGCGGATACCGCGCCGCGCCGGCCGTCAGATTGACCACGGTCCGGCCCGAGGGAACGAAGCGCGAGGCCAGTGTGAAGAATCCGCCTCCCTGCAGCAGGGCCCGGTGGGCCCATGAGGTCACAGCCTTGCCTGCGGCGCCACGGAAGACGGCCAGCCGATTCAGCGGGACCAGCCGCCCCAGCCCATAGGTGCAGGCATCGCCGCCCGCGAAGGCCAGGGCGCATACCAGAAAGACCAGGACGGGCAGGGGTCGCCCCGAGGCCCGAAAGGCCGAAGCCGTGGCCAAAACCATAAGCTCCGTGGGTATGGGGATGATCAGGGCATCCAGGAAGGCGGCCAGGAAAAGCACGGCCAGCCCCCAGCCGCCCGTCACAGCATCGAGCAGCCAGGCATTGACAGCAGTCATGGACTACCCTTTCCGCGCAATGGCACCAAAGACACCCCTCAGCCTACCTGAACGGTCAGTACCTTAGCATGGAGTCATGAGCAAGAAGAAGCGGGCAGACTCGGATGCCGCGACTCCGGCCATGGCCCAGCTGGAGCGTCTGGGGGTTCCCTTCACGATCCACGAGTATCAACACAATGCGGACCACATGGACCAGGGGTACGGCATCGAGGCCGCCAAAAAGCTGGGCCTGGACCCGCGCACGGTCTACAAAACCCTGATGGCCGACACGGGCAAGGAACGGGTCATCGGCATAGTACCGGTGACCGGCCACCTGAATCTCAAGCACCTGGCGGCCGCCGTGGGAGCCAAGAAGGCCCGCATGGCCGACAAGGCCCAGGCCGAACGAGAGAGCGGATACGTCCTGGGCGGCATCTCGCCCTTCGGCCAGCGCACCCAACACGTGACCGTGCTGGACCAGGACGCATTGGAGTTCGAGACTATCATGGTCTCCGGCGGCAAGCGCGGCATCAGCCTTGGGCTGGACCCTCGGGATCTGATCCGTGTCCTCAAGGCCAAGACCGCACCTCTAGCCACTGACTGAGGAATCCTGAGCGCTGGAGCTTAGCTCTGGGGCTGTGAAACCTGTGGAACCTTCCTGGATGCCCGTGCCGAGCGCAGGGCGGCGGGCAGGACGAAGTGCATATGCTCGTCGACTGCTCGTTCCCGGGTCACCTGGGTGAACCCTCGGGAGGCCAGGGTCTCCAGCACCCCCTGAACCAGATTTTCGGGAACCGAAGCACCCGAGGTGAGTCCTACCGAATCCATGCCCTGCAGCCAGGTCGGGTCCAGCTCGCCAGCATCGTCGACTCGGTGAGCCCTCCGCTGGCCCTGACCGGGGAAACGCGCATCCAGGGCCTGACGGGCCACCTCGACCAAACGCACCGAATTGGAGGAGTTGGCCGACCCCACCACAATCATGCAGTCCGCCTGGCCGGCCACCAGCTTGACCGCCTGCTGCCTGTTCTGGGTGGCGTAGCAGATGTCCGAGCCCGGCGGCTCCTGGATCCAGGGAAAGCGTCGGCGCAGGGCTGCAGCCAGGTCGGCGGTCTCATCAAGGCTCAGAGTGGTCTGGGTCAGCATGACCAGCGGCGTGTCGGGTCCGAAGTCCAAAGCCTCAATATCGGCCTCATGCTCCACCAGGTAAACCCGGTCCGGGGCCTCCCCCATGACTCCGATAGCCTCGTCATGCCCCCGATGGCCTATGTAGATAATCGAGTAGCCGTCGCGAACGAAGCGCTGGACCTCGCGGTGGACCTTGCTGACCAGAGGGCATGAGGCATCAACCACGCGCATCCCGCGTCGCTGGGCCTCCTTGACGACCGAGGGAGCGATTCCATGGGCCGAGAAGACCACAGGTACCCCGGCACGGACGGCCTGGTCGGGAATCTGGTCCAGCTCATCCACGAACACGGCCCCTCGCCGGGACAGGTCCTCGACCACATGCCGGTTGTGAACTATCTGCCGGCGCACGTAGACCGGGGGCAGACCCTGATTCTGGTGGGGATTGTCCGCCTCCAGGATGGTCTGCACAGTCTGGATGGCACGGTCCACCCCCGCGCAGAACCCACGCGGATCAGCCAGGATGACCCGCCCCTGCCCCTGTGGGGTCGGCTGTTCGCACACAGTGGTCCGAAATCCTGCCACTACCGCTCCTTATCGATGTCAATCCGGACGGTTCCGGACAATGCAAGTTCATGGTAGAAAGCCGGAGAGCACCCCGGTAGTCCATCCGCCACTTTTTCACCAAGAAGCCAAGACCACCCAGGCGCTAGGATGGTGGCGTACCAAGCATCAACGGCACTATGGAAGTGGGAGCATGCATACGAACGAGATGATGGGCGGGGCCGTGCCCCGGACAGGACAGCAGTACAGCATCCGTCATGGGGACTACGAGGCGGTGGTGACCGAGCTGGGAGCCATCCTGCGCGTCCTGAAATACCGGGGAAAGGACCTGCTGGCCTCATTCGACCCGGATGGAACCGTACCCTGCAGCAATGGGAACGTGCTGGTCCCCTTCCCCAACCGGATCGAGGACGGCACCTACGAATTCCAGGGCCACACCTACACCCTGCCCATCGACGAGCACGACCGGAACACCGCCATTCACGGGTACGGATACCGGGCCTACTGGCGGCTGCAAGCCCTGACCGAGGACTCCGTCAGCCTCTCCTGGCGGGTGCCGGACATGGGCGGATACCCCTTCGACGTAGTGGTCACCGTCACCTACACCCTGGGCGACCAGGGGCTGACCATGACCACCCGTGCCCTGAACCTGGGCGATGAGGCCGCACCCTGGGCCTTCGGCATCCACCCCTGGCTGGCCAATGGCAAGCAGGGCGCCGGTGACCAGATTCAGAAGGACAACGCCCCCTGCACCCTGTCCATCCCCTGCCGCACCCACGTGGTGGTAGATCCGGACAGACTGCTGCCCACCGGCACCGAACCCGTCCAGGGGCGGACCGATCTGCGCCAGGGTCCTGTGCTGGGCGAGGATGCGAACTTCGACGATGCCTGGACCGATGTGGAGCGGGACGACGACGGCACCTGCTCGGCCTGGTTCACCCGGCCGGACGGCATCCGCATTCAGCTCTGGGGCGATGAGACCATCACTTCCTGGCAGGTCTGCACGGGGACCGGCTTCGACGCGGGCATGCGCCCGGCCGGAGTTGCCGTGGAACCCATGACGGCCTATGCCAACGCCTTCAGAACCGGCCGGAACCTGGTCATTCTGCAGCCTGCCGCCATCTATACCACCCAGGTGGGTTACCGGGCACAAGAGGTCTGAGCAGCGTCTGAGCATCCTGGCTGGTCGACAAAGGTCAGCCCGGTGTGCGATAATCGGCAAGGCTTATAGGTTCATCAGTAGCAAAGGAGTCCAATCATGGGCATGCGCGGACGCAAGCGCAGGGATCGCCGCAAGAAGGCCGCCAACCACGGCAAGAGGCCGAACACCTGATCGTCTGCCCCGGCACCAACGGTGCCGGGGTTTTGCATATATGCATAAAAAAAAAAAACCATGGCTGCATGGGCATGACCATGATTCCTGCAATAGCCCGAATAGCCGGACAGAAGCGATGCTCTGTCAAGAAACCGGCTGGGCTTACTTGACTTTGCCTACTTGTCCGTAGTGTGCTCCGGCGTCCCCTGCTCCAGTTCATCCATCTGATCGAACATGTGCCTGAGCCGGTCCAGCAGACAGTCCGGTGCGCATTCGGGACGCAGATACCGGCGCAGCTCCTCGATGACCATGCGCTCCCGATCATCGCAGCAGGATTCCGGATCGAAGCAGTCGCTGGGGTCCACACAGGAGGCATCCTGGTAGATGCGCAGGCTGGTGTGGGTCACCTTGACAGAGCCGCCGCCATCGTAGGCGTAGTGACTCATCTCCACGCGTCCGTCCATGCTCCTGCCCGCTTCCTGATACCCGATCTTCTGGGGCCCTCAGTGCCCCTTGCTGCTGATCTCTTTTTTTATACTAGGCCTGGTCTCAGCAGGTCCATGGCGTTCCGCTGAGGGCTTGCCCGCAGCTCCGTGTTCCTGCTGGTAGCCCCGCTCCTTGGCATACCGCTCCAGCTCCTGGCGCAGCTGCGAGCGCGCACGGTTCAGCCTGCTCATGACCGTGCCGATCTTGATGCCCTCCTCGTCGGCCACCTGCTGGTAGCTCTTGCCGTCGATGGCGGCGTCGATGAAGACTCGCCGGCGTTCCGGACTGAGCCGGTCCAAGGCGGCCATGATCTCCTTGGGAGCGAAGGTCTCCATGTATTCCTGCTCTGCGGATTTGAGCCCCTCGGACCCGTGCTCCGAGGCCGAATAGATGTCCCAGTCGTTGTACTCGCCGGTCGAGTCGTTGGCCCTTTGCGGACGCCGCTTGGCCTTGTGATACTGGTTGAAGTAGGCATTGCGCTCGATGGTGGTCATCCAGGCCTCGAAGTTGCTGCCGGGCTGGAAGCGGTCAAAGGCCTTGAATCCGCGCTCGAAAGTATCCTGGACCAGATCCTGGGCGTCATCCGGGTTGTTGGTCAGGCGCATGGCCTGACGGTAGAGCACATCGACCGCAGGCATGGCCAGAGCCTCGAATTGACGTTTTCTGCTTTCGAGTTCGCTGGTATCTGCCACACCCCTATTGTGCCATCCCCCCTCGCCCGTTGCGGTTCCGACCCGGTCGCGGGCCGGTAGCTCCTCGGTTACCATAATGACGAAGGAGAAATCACTCTTATGGAAAACACCGAGTACACAAGCATGGAGCAGGCGCTTGAGTCCGCCCCGCAGCAGGAGGGATCGACTCGCCTGGGGGATTCCTGGCTTCTGGGGTTCGACACCGAGACCACGGGTACCAGACCGGGCAAGGACGGCATTGTCTCGGCCAGCCTGGTTCTGCGCGACCCGACCAAGGGCTACTCAGGGGATGCAGTAGCCACCTGGGTAGTCAATCCGCACCGGCATATCAGCAAGGGGGCCAGTCGGGTCAACGGGTTCACCGATCAGCAGCTGGCCACCGAGGGCATGGAGCCTGGGCTGGCCACCGAGCAGATGGCCGGACTCATCGCCCGCGCCCAGGACAAGCGCATCCCCCTGCTGGCCTACAACGCCCCCTTCGACGTGCAGATGCTGGACGGGGACATCGCCCGCTGGTGCGCGGGTTCGGTCAAGCCCCTGAGCGAGGGCGATCTGCTGGTGGTGGACCCTCTTGTTCTGGACAGGGAGATCTCCCATCGGTCGGGCCGCCGCAACTTGGGAATGACCAGCGAGTACTACGGCGTCATCCCCCACGGCAACTTCCACAATGCCACGGCGGATACGGTGGCGGCCGTGGACCTGATCAAGCCCATGACCACCCTCTTCCCCCAGGTGGCCCGAATCACCATGGACTCCCTTATGGACTGGCAGCGGCAGGCACAGGCCAAGTGGAGGGACCACTTCAATCAGTACCTGATCTCGCAAGGGCGCCGCCCGGTCACCGACTCCTGGCTCTGACCTTTCATCACTGGGCCCAGTCACTTTCGGTATGGGACCTGAAGCATATGTATATTTTCGGTCAAGGGGTGGCGGGACTCCTCCGTGCCTGCCTGGCCGGGACTATAGACTTGGACCTGGCCTCGACCGGATTGCAGTCGGGCTGAAAGAATCCCATCAGACGAGGAGGAAGACGGCATGGCGCTGACGATGGCTTCGGCCCTGGAGCTGCTGCGCAAACATGATCAGCTGCGCGAGGTAATTCAGGGTGATCGATGGACCTTGGATCAGCCGACGAATCACTCTTCGCTCAAGCCCTTCACCGACGTCACCTACGACACCCGCCAGGCGGGACCCGGCAGTCTGCTCTTCTGCAAGGGACATTTCCTGCCCGAGTACATGGATGCCTGTGGTCCCGAAGGTCCGGCGGCCTACGTGGCCCAGCAGGACCTGTCCGCCCACACCAGCGCCCCGGGAATCATCGTCAATGACGTGCGCAAGTCCATGAGCCTGCTCTCGGCCGCCTTCTACGGCTATCCGCAGAACCAGCTGACCCTGGTGGGGATCACCGGCACCAAGGGCAAGACCACCACCGCCTACTATCTGCACGCCATACTGGGCGAACTCTCTGGAGGTCGGGCGGCCCTGTTCTCTTCTGTGGACAACTGCCTGGACGGCCGCCACTATGTAGAATCCCAGCTGACCACACCCGAGTCGCTGGACCTCTTCCGCATGATGCGCCAGGCAGTGGATGCCGGCATGCGCTACCTGGTCATGGAAGTCTCCTCCCAGGCCTACAAGGTGGATCGCGTCTACGGACTGACCTTTGACCTAGGGGCTTTCCTGAACATCTCCCCCGATCACGTCAGCCCCATGGAGCATCCCACCTTCGAGGACTACCTCTACTGCAAGCGCCGCATAGCCTACAACAGCAGACAGCTGGTCATGGGAGCCGACATCCAGAGGGCCGACCTGATCCGCCAGGATGCAAGCGCCGCCGGTATTCCAGTGACCACTTTTGGATTCGGCCAACAAGAGGCCGACTTCGTGGCCCGCAAGGCCCCGGACAAGGGCAACGACTATCTGATCGGCCCCGCCAGCGGTCCCATGACCCCGGTCAGCCTGTCCATAGCCGGTGATTTCAACGCCTTGAACGCCATAGCCGCCTTTGCCATGCTGAACCGGCTGGGGCTGGAACCCGATGCCGATGCCCTCCGCGCCATGGAGAAGATCCGCATCGCCGGCAGGATGGAATGCTTCCAAGCCGACAACCGGATTGCCTATGTCGATTACGCCCATAATTACGCCTCTATGAAGGCCCTTCTGGACTTTGTGGATGAGCGCTACGGCGAGCGTCAGCCTGAGATCACTCTGGTCTGCGGAGCAACCGGCGGCAGGGGTATCGACCGGCGAAAGGGCATCGTCCAGGCAGCCCAGGACCGCGTCAATCGACTCATCCTGACCTCTGACGACGAAAACGAGGAGAGCTCGGAACATGTGGACCGGGAAATGCTGAGTTTCGTCACCAACGCCAACCTGGAGACCAGTATCGTACTGGACAGGACCCAGGCCATCGAACAGGGTCTTGGTCAACCGGGCCAGCCGGGGGATCGTCTGCGGATCATTCTGGTCACCGGCAAGGGCGAGGAGCGCTGGTTCAAGAATCAAGGCCGCCACGTGCCCTACGAGGGCGACGACCATGTAGTGGCACGTCTGCTGGGCACAAAAAGCTACGACCTGGGAGCCACCGGCGCAGCCAAGGTCTGACGATCCCGGCAGGTTCTAAGATGGAAAGCCGAATGCCCCACGGCAGGGTGGGGCGCACGAGCACATGGTAGGTGGTTTCAGAAACATGAAAGAATTCCAACCGGTCATACTGGGCACCGACATCAACACCTACGGGATGGCGCGAGCCTTCCACGAGGCCTACGGCCTGGTCTCCACCGCATTCGGCCACTACCAGCTCTCCCCCACCAAGTACAGCAAGATCCTGGACCTGCACCTGGTCCACGACTTCACCAATCCCAAGGTCTTCGTGTCCACCCTGAACGACTGGGCCGACGCTTATCACCGGGACCACCCGGGGGTCACCCTGCTCCTGCTGCCCTGCGGGGACACCTACGCCAACCTGCTGGACGAGTTCGGCGAGCCCCTGCGCGAGCGGTTCGTCTTCAACGCCATCGACAAGGAACTGAACCGTTCCCTCTCGCTCAAATCCTCCTTCTACGAGCTCTGCGACCGCTATGACCTGCCCCACCCGAAGACTGTTTCGGTGGATGCCGATGACGTCAAAGCCGGTCACCACCGCAACCTGCCCTTCGACTACCCGGTGGCCATGAAGCCCGCAGACAGCGACGAGTGGCTGGGCATCGACTTCCCCGGAAGGAAGAAGGCCTTCATCTTCAGCAACCCGGATGAGCTGGACACCATGATCCGCAGGTCCTACCGGGCCGGATACACCTCCAAAATGGTCATCCAGGACTTCGTGCCCGGGGGCGATGACAACATGAGGGTGCTCAATGCCTACGTGGACCGTCACCACCGGGTGCGCATGATGTTCCTGGGCCATCCCCTGCTGGAGGATCCCGCCCCCGAGGCCGTGGGCAACTACGCGGCCATCATCCCCGACTACAACCAGGACATCTTCGACCGGATCAAGGCCTTCCTTGAGGACATCAAGTACAGCGGGGTGGCCAACTTCGACATGAAGTACGACCCGCGCGACGGCATCTACAAGCTCTTCGAGATCAATCTGCGCCAGGGCCGCAGCAGCTACGTGGTCACCCTGAACGGCTTCAACCTGGCCCGCTACTTCGTGGACGACCTGGTTCTGGACACCCCCTTCAACGGACGCACCGTCTTCGGCCGGGGGCATCGCCTCTGGATGGAGATCCCCAAGGACATTTTCCGCAAATACTGCGCCGAATCCGAGGACAAGCGGCAGGCCATGGCCATGATTCGCCGCGGGGACTGGGGCACCACCCTGGAGTACAGCAAGGACCGCAATTTCAAGCGTTGGCTGCTGATTCGACACATGTTCGCAATCTATCGGCGTCGTTACCGGCGCTACTTCCGTGACAAGAGGACACTGGCATGAGAAACTTCTTCGTCGTCCTGGGTGGCATGGGCACGCTGGCCACCGAGAGCTTCGTACGGGTGCTGGACCGGATGACCGGGGCACACCGGGACCAGGACTTTCTGGACTACGTGGTCTTCAACCACGCCACCGTGCCCGACCGCACCGAGTTCATCATGGGCCGCAGCAAGGATGATCCCTTCCCCTATCTTGCCGAGGACGTCCGCCAGGCCACGGCCATGGGAGCCTCCTTCATGGTCATGGCCTGCAATACCGCCCATCAGATTCTGCCCAGACTCCAGGCCCTGACCCCGGTGCCCATTTTGAGCATGCCCCAGGCCACCATTGACTGGGCTAATCGGCACTATCCTGCGAAATCCCATCCGCGCATGGGGTACATGGGCACCGAGGGATCCCGCCATGCCGCCATCTACCAAGGACCAGCCGACAGCGCCGGCTACCAGCTGGTGGACCCGGACCAGGCCCTGCAGGACCGGGTAAGCGCGCTGATCTACGACGATGTCAAGGAAGGCCGACTGGACCAGGACCGCTACCTTGGTGTCCTCCAGGCTTTCCTGAACGACTACCACTGTGATTCGGTCCTGCTGGGCTGCACCGAGCTCTCGGTGCTCAACGAGGCCTACCCCATGCCGCAACTGCCCATCGTGGACTCTCAGGCAGTCCTGGCAGAGGTCACCCTTGATCGGGCTCGGGCTCTTCGCGACCGGAACGATTCGGATCCTTCAGCCGCTGGGAAATGACGGCCGTCACCCCGTCCCCCCTCATGGTGACCCCGTAGAGGGCGTCGGCGATGCCCATGGTCCGCTGCTGGTGGGTGATAATGATCAGCTGGGCATGCTCCCGCAGCTGCTCGAAGGCCTTGAGCAGCCTGGTCAGGTTGACGTCGTCCAGGGCTGCCTCGACCTCGTCCATGACATAGAAGGGGCTGGGTCGGGCCGTGAAGATGGCCAGAAGCAGGGCCAGGGCCGTCAGCGATCGCTCCCCGCCCGAAAGCAGGGAGAGCCGACGGACCTTCTTGCCGGCCGGACTGGCCTCGACCAGAACGCCGGTGGTCAGCAGGTCGTCCGGGTCCTCCAGCCGCAGCCGCCCGCGCCCGCCGGGGAAGAGGGTGGCGAAGATGCGTTCGAAGGCCTGGGCGGTATCGTCGAAGGCCTCCTTGAAGACCGTGACCATGGTCGAATCCAGATCCTTGACCAGGGCCATCAGATCGTCCCGGGAACCTATTACATCCTGACGCTGCTCGTGCAGGTAGCGGTTGCGGGACTCCAGGGCCTCGTATTCCTCGGTGGCCAGCGGGTTGACCTTGCCCAGGGCGGCCAGGTCCCGCTTGGCCTTGGCCAGCCGCTTCTCCTGTTCACCGCGCTGGTAGGGCACCGTTTTGAAGGCCGACGAATCCCCGTCCTCCTCGGTCGGCTCCTGGTCCAGAGGCACAGGATTGCCCTCGTCATCCAGGACGGGTACCGGACGGTCGGGGCCGTATTCGCGTATCAGCTCCTCAGGCTCCATGCCCAGGTCATCCTGGATGCGCTGGCGCAGACGGCCGTCCTCGCCGCCCAGACGCTCCCGCTCCAGATCCAGACCATGCTCGTCCTGGCGCAGACCGGCCACCTTGGGTTCCAGAGCGTCCCTGTCGGCCCGCAGATTGGTCAACTCCTTGTCGTGTGCCGAGGCCTTGGCCCTGAGCTGATCTCGGTGGCGGGCCGTATGGTCCATCCTGCCCTTGATCAGCTGGGCCAGCAGGTCGGCCCTAAGCGCGATAAGCCCCAGGGAGGCCATGCCTGCCTTGCGACGACGGTTCTCCTCGCCTATCCGCTGCCGGTGGCGTTCGGCCTGGTCGGCCTGGTCCCGCAGCAGATCAATCTGACGCAGCAGGGAGGTGTGCCGCCGGTCACTCTCGGTCCAGGTCAGCTTGGCCTCCATCTCGGCCGTGCGGGCCTGGTCCAGGGCCGTCTCCAATTCATGTTGCCGCTCTTCCATGCCCTCCGGGTCGTCAGGGTCAGACCCCCCGTCCTCCTGGGCGCGGGCCAGGCCGGCCTTGAGGTCATCCAATTTGAGTTCGTGGGTACGCACCTGGTCGCGCACCTGGGCCAGGCGGTCCTCCAGATCCTTGACCCCGGCCTGGGCCCGATCCGATTCCTTGCGGGCTGCTGCCAGCTCCCGGGCGGCCTGCTCGGCCTTGACCCGGGCCTCGGTGCACTGGTTGCGCGCCTCCTGCAGCTTCTGCTCAGCCTGCTCAAGAACGGCATGGGCCGCATCCATCTGCGGCTGCAATGCCTTGGATTCCTCCTGTAGGGCCTCCACCTGTGCCAGGGCCTTATCCCTGCGTGCGGTCAGTGCCAAATCACTGGTGGCCGGGGCGGAACCGCCCACAGCACCCACCCGGTCGTAGAGGTCACCCAAGCGGGTCAACGCCTGCTGCCATCCATCCTTCAGGGCACGTCGGGCCTGATCAGCGTCATCGACGGCAGCTGTGGAGGCCAGCAGACTGCGGACAGCATCCAGCACCCCCTGGGCCCGGTCAGAATCGGCAGGATGCTCACGCAGGGCCACCAGGTCAGCGGCCGACCGCCAGGGGCCATCGCCCGGCTTTACGACTGCCCCCTCGAGCGGGCCTGATGCCGAAATCAGTGCGGCACGTCCCAGACGGTCCCGGCGCGCACGCTCCAGGGTCTGATTGACCGTCTGACCATCCTTGGCCACCAGGGCCGAAGCATAGTCGTGCAGGGCCTGGGCCAGGGGCTCCTCCCAACCCTCCTCCACGCAGACGAAGTCGGTCAGCTGACCCAGCAGGGCCGGACCCCCAGCCTGGGACAGGGCCTCGCTAGCGCCACGATGGTCCAGCGTGTCCGCCAGGGCGTCGGCCTTGGCCTGAGCCGAGATGGCATCGGACTGGATTCGACGTTCGTGCTCCTGAAGGTCGTTGAGTCTGCTGCGGGCCTGGTCCCTGACCTGACCTGCCTGATCCAGGGCCTGTCTGCCGTCCTGGTCGGGGCTTTCCTCCTGGTTGTCCAGGTCCCGTACCCGGTTTCTGGCCCGCTCCAGACCCTCCCTGAGCTGATCCTGCTGTCGGACCAGGTCACGCTCGCGCTGCCTGGAAAGTTCCAGGGCCGATTCCTCCTTGGCCACCAGCTGCGCCAGGTCCCCCAACCGAGCCTGCCGCTTTCTGGCCGCCTGCCGCAGCTCGGTCATGGTCTGCCGGTGAGCGGCCAGCCGCCGCTCAAGATCCGCACGGGCTTGAACACAGCCATCCAGGGCGATCCGGTCGGCTCCGACCTGGCCCTCCTCCCGGTCGGCCTGGTCCTTGAGTTCGTCAGCCCGCCGCCTGAGCACCCCGGGATCCTGTCCCTGGTCGGCCACCATGCCGGCCTCCAGCGAACGGCTGCGCTCCCTGGCCAAGGATGCCAGGGACCCGGCCCGCTCACCCAGCTTGGTCAGGTCGTTCCACTGCTGGTTGACCGCATCCAGGGCCGGACTGGACTGCCGATCCAGCCCCTCCAACTGTTCGATGCGCAGCTTGACCCTGGTCAGCTCCTCCTGCCTCCGGGCCAGCTGCCCACGGGTCTGAACCATCCGCGAGCGCAGATCCTCCAGCTTCTTTTGCGAGGTCAGAGCGTCGTCGGCATGGATGCGGGCCTGGGCGTCCCGCAGGCTGATCTGGATCATGTCGGCCCGGCGGGAGACCTTGGCCTGGCGGCCCAGCGGGCCCAGCTGCCGATGAATTTCGCCGATCAGGTCGTCCAGGCGGGACAGGTTGGCCTCGGTGTTGGCCAGCTTGTGCAGGGCCCGCTCCTTGCGCTTGCGGTGCTTGAGGATGCCGGCCGCCTCCTCGATGAAGGCCCGATGGCCGGCCGGATCGGCCCTTAGAATGGCATCCAGCCGCCCCTGACCGACGATGACGTGCATCTGCTGGCCCAGTCCGGTGTCGCTGAGCAGCTCCTGGATGTCCAGCAGGCGGCAGTCTGATCCGTTGATGGCGTATTCGGACCCGCCGTTGCGGTAGATGGTCCGGCTGATGGTGACCTCGGTGTAGTCGATGTCCAAGGTCCGGTCGGTGTTATCGATGGTCAGGGTGACCTGCGCCCGGCCCAGCGGCGGTCTGGAGGAGGTGCCCGCGAAGATCACGTCCTCCATGGACCCGCCGCGCAGGCTCTTGGCCCCCTGCTCACCCATGACCCAAGCCAGGGCATCGACGATGTTTGATTTGCCTGATCCGTTGGGGCCCACCACAGCGGTGATGCCCGGCTCGAAGCGCAGGGTGGTGGCCGAGGCGAAGGACTTGAAGCCCTTGAGGGTCAGCTCCTTGAGATACATCAGGCGCGCTCCGCCTTAGGTTTGGCCAAATCGGGGTTGGGACGCTCGGCCAGCAGGGTGCGGGCGTCGCCGGCGGTGACGAAGCTGCCGCAGATCAGCACCCCCCGGCCATAGCCCACGCCGGTCTGGTCCTCGCTGTCGACCATGTCAACGGCCGTCTGGATGGCATCGGGCATCCGGTCGCGCCGGACCACCCTGTCGGGCCCGAAGACCCGGACGGCGATCCGCTCCAGATCCTCGGCCGGCATGACCCGGCCCTTCCAGGAGTTTTCGGTGACCACGACGCTGTCCAGCACGGGCTCCAGCAGGCCCAGGTAGTCCTCCACCTGCTTGTCGGCCATCATGGAGATCACACCCACCAGCTGCTTGAAGTCGTAGTTCTCCTCAATGGCCGAGCGCAGGGACTGGGCCGCGTTCAGGTTGTGCCCGCCATCGATGATGATGGTGGGCGAGGTCCGCACCTGTTCGATCCGTCCGGGGATGCGCACCTGGCTCAGGGCCTCGGCCACCAGATCCTGGTCCAGGGCTCCGTTGACGGGGATGACCGTCTCGGCCGCCGCCAGGGCCGCCAGGGCGTTGTGAGCCTGATGCTCGCCGAACTTGTCGATGGGCACATCCTTGTAGAGTCCCTGAGGCGTGCGCAAGGTGGCCACCTGACCGCCCACTGCAGGCATGCGGGAGACCACCTCCAGCTCGTTGCCGTCCCTCAACAGGGTGGGGGCGCCCTGCTCGCGCACAGCCTGCTCGATGATGGGCATGACGGCATCCTCATGGGGTTGGGCGCCGACGATGACCGTGGACTTGGGCTTGATGATCCCAGCTTTCTCCCCCGCTATCTGCTCGACCGTATCCCCCAGCCACTGCATGTGGTCCATATCCACCGGCCCGATGATGGAGGCATCCCCGTCGAGGACGTTGGTGGCATCCCAGCGGCCGCCCATCCCAACCTCGACGATGGCCACGTCCACGGGGGCGTCGGCGAAGGCCCAGACAGCCATGGCGGTCAGGACCTCGAAGAAGCTCATGGGAGCCCTGCCCTGCTGGGCGAAGCGGTCATCCACCATGGCGATGAAATCCTCGATCTGCTGGTATAGGTCTACGAAGTCCTCGTCTGAAAGCTCCTTGCCGTCGATGGCGATCCGCTCGTTGATCCGCTCCAGGTGGGGCGATGTATAGAGCCCGGTGCGTAGACCATAGGCCCTCACCAGAGCCTCGGCCATCCGCGCCGTGGACCCCTTGCCGTTGGTCCCGGTGACGTGGATGACCCGGAAGCTGTGCTCGGGGTGGCCCAGCAGGTCCAGCATCATCCCCATCCTGTCCAAGTCCAGATTGGGGCTGTCATGCTCGGCGGGACGCGCCATGATGGCCCGCTCGACATCGCGAATATCCTGACCCTTGCTGTTGGGGTGTTCGAATGACATATTCTGCCTGCGCCTCCTGCTGGCTGTGGATGCTTCCCGCCCATTCTATGCGCGACCTGCCCCGATTGAGGGCCGAAACAGCCGACTGTCACATCGGCCGAACGCACTACCATGGAACCAACATAGTCAGAACCGGAATTTCAAGGAGGCTGGACGTGACCGCATCCGCTCAGGAGCATCTACAAGGAGACACCGATCCCAAGAACGTGGACCTGGATGAGCAGAATATGGAGGACCGGGTGAACAACCGCACCCTGCGCCCCAACTCCCCCGCATTCCAGGAGTTCATGACCACCGGCTGGCAGCCCCAGGAGCCTCAAATCGAGCCGCTGGAGTCCAGCAAATACACTGAGCGCCGTCTGCGTGAACTGGGCAATCGCTTCCCTGGCGAACGCCTGGTCATTCCCGCCGGTTCCTACAAGACCCGTAACAACGACAACGATTACGCCTTCCGCCCAGATACCACCTTCGCCTACTACACGGGACTGGGCGAGGACTATGAACCCGGAGCCATCCTGGTCCTGGACCCGGTGGACCCTGACAGTCCGGAGGCCGCCAAGGGCCTGACCCATACCCCTGAGCTCTTCGTCCATCCCCGGGCCGATCAGTCCACCCGCGACTACTACCGGTCCTCCCAGTATGGGGAGTACTGGGTGGGTCCCCGGGCCGGACTGCGGGAGCTGGCCATCATGACCGGCATCCCCACCAAGGACATCGCCTCCTTCCCTGATGCCATCGCCAAGGATCTGGGGCCGGACCAGGGGGCGGTCAAGATGCGGGTAATCCGCACCGCCGACCAGGAGGTCCTGGACCAGGTGGAGGCCGCCCGCAAGGCCAACGGCATCGGTGGTCCGGACCGTAATGAGGAAGCCGACGACAAGCTTGAAGAGTTCACCTCCGAGGCCCGCATGATCAAGGACGACTACGAGGTGGGCGAGATGCGCAAGGCCATCGCCGCCACCAAGGACGGGTTCGACCGGATTCTGACCCACCTGCCCCGGGTGGTGGGCAAGCCTCGCTCCGAGAGGATGCTGGAGGGCGTCTTCAACGCCAACGCCCGCGAGAAAGGCAACGACGTCGGCTACGGGTCCATCATCGCCTCGGGCAAACATGCTCCTATTCTGCATTGGATGCGCAACGACGGGACGGTACAGAAGGGCGACCTGCTCCTGATCGACGCCGGCGTGGAGGTCAACAGCCTCTACACGGCCGACATCACCCGCACCTTCCCCGTAGGCGGCACCTTCAGCCCACTGCAGAAGCGGATCTACCAGACCGTGCTCAAGGCCCAGCAGGCCGGCTTCGAGGCCGCCAAGCCCGGCGCCACCTACTCGGACATCCACCATGCCGTCATGCGTGTGCTGGCTGAAACCCTGCACGAGTGGGGCATCCTCAAGGTCAGCGTGGAGGAGTCCCTCTCCCCCCAGGGCCAGCAGCACCGCCGCTGGCACGCCTGTGGCTGCGCCCACCATCTGGGTCTGGACGTGCACGACTGCGCGGAGGCCAGGTACGAGTCCTACCAGGGCGCACCCATCACCCCTGGGATGATTTTCACCATCGAGCCCGGACTCTACTTCAAGGAGAACGACCTGCTGGTTTCCCCGGAATTCCGCGGCATCGGCGTGCGCGTGGAGGACGACGTGCTCATGACCGAGCAGGGACCCCAGTGGCTGTCTGCAGGCATCCCCAAGACCGTGGAAGAGGTGGAGGCCTGGATGGCTCAGCGGGCTGCGCTGGCCGACCCGGACCGGGACTGATATATGCCCACCCCTGACTTTGTACTCAGACTGCGCCGGTCCATAGGCCATGACCTGCTCTGGCTGAACGGCGTGACAGCCTTCGTCACTGACGGCCAGGGCCGCGTCCTGCTGGGCCGGCGCTCTGACACCGGCCAGTGGGCCCTGATCTACGGGATCAACGAGCCGGGCGAGGACCCGGCAGACACCGTGGCCCGTGAGGTCAAGGAGGAGACCGGGGTGGATGTGATCGTCACCGACCTGGCGGCGGTCACATCCTCCCAGGAGGTGGTCACCTACGCCAACGGTGACCGGACCATGTACATGGACCATCTGTTCATCTGCCGGCCCGACCCCAGCGGCAATGCCGACCCCTTTGTGGGTGATGATGAGAGCCTGTCAGTCGGCTGGTTCGACCCCGATCAACTCCCGGCCCCACTGGCCCAAACCACTGTGGAACGCATGGCCCGAGCTCGAACCTATCTGAAGCGCCTGCAGGGCGGAGATGCCCGCGCCCTCTTCGTCTTCAAAGGGCTGGAGAGACCAATCGCCGACTAGTACTGCAACAATCTGGTATTAACTGTCTCTGCCTTAACCACCTAGACAAAGGCGGTTCTACCGCATACAGGGGCTCTAGTTGCGAATAGCAGCTAACCCACTGTTTCGTCCTGAACTCGTTCCTCAGCAACAAACTTTTGAACACTGCAAACCAGTCTCGTCTCGGGGGGTGAGGGGCAACTTCAGGTCTTCACGCAGCCGGTGGAAAATCGGAATACTATTGACAACTGCAGGAGAGTATTAGGACAACAATCTTTCCCCATGAAGAACCCGGCCTCCAGGACCGATTATTCATCAAAGGAATGCCCTAGATGAATATTCTCAGATTGCCGGAGCAACCTGAAATTCAGATAAAGACCGGGTAAATCATTAGAGATTGGAGGAATTACTCGTAGTTCCTATGTCGCTTCGTCATTGATGAGTAACTTATGCCTTCTTCCTTGTGTATTTCGTAGACAAGAGAATCAAAGAATACCCATGACGCTGTTTCCCACAAAGTTCCCATCGGTTGTAGGGAGGGAACCAAGTCACCCTGACCTTTGAATACGGTTGCCGGGATGAAGATAGTCAAATCTGCTACAGATGCGGCCGTACTCCCAGGAACGCCGGTGCAACAAACGACTGAAGCGCCCGCGTCCTTGGCTAGGCGGGCAATTGTGAGGAGATGCGCAATCTCTCCAGATCCACAGGTAAAGACAAATAAATCACCAGGTCCAAGAGCGGGTGCCGTGTCATCCCATACCCAGTGGCAGTCAAAGCCCAAATGCATCAAGCGCATACAGAAAGCCCTACAGGTCAATCCCTCACGACCTACTCCAGCACAAACAATATGCCGTGCTTTCTTAAGCATTTGAATGAAAGAGTCGACATTCGCGTAATCCATACTATCAAAAGTCTGTTTTAGTTCATCAAGTATTGACTCTGTCTGCTCGCTGTCCATTGTCATTTCATTATCCAATCATTTTCCGATGATTCTTCGATGTTCGATGTCACCGAAGCGAACCCTTCTACTTGACCTTTTGAGTGTGCTTTGCTCTGAGCTCCAGAGCTCTGCTAATGACCATGACTATGATCAGAGCAGAACCCCAGGCCAAATTTTTAACAAAGGGCGAGAAGTTCAAAATGGTAAACCCTGTTTGCAAAACTTGAAGCATAATGACCGCTAAAAGCAGATTGCTGAATTTGCCCCGACCACCGAATGGATCAAATCCTGCCAGCACAACAACAAGCAGAGCCTGCAACAGGTACGTGCCTCCGAAGCCAACACGAGCTGAATTAACCCTCGCTACCATGACAAAAGCAGCCAATCCTACGAATATACCTGAAAGAGCATAGGTAAGTATCAAGGTACGGTTCACTCTGTGACCAGAGAAAAGCGATGCAACAGGGTTTGAACCATACGAGTATAGTTCACGGCCGTAACGCGTGCGACTCGTAATCCAGCCAATGATGCCATAGCTCACCAAGCCAATTAGGAAAACTACGGGAATGCCCAGTATGGTCGCGGTTCCAAGTGTGGAATAGTCAGCAACTGAAACAGCAACGGAAGATCCATTAGTCGATGCAGAAGCCACTCCAGTGAACAACAGCTGAGTACCTAGGGTAGCGACGATGGGGTTGACGCCGGCAAATGAAACCAGACACCCGTTCATAACGCCGCATAGGATCGTGGATAGGATTCCCAACACAATGGCAATGGCAATCGACAATCCGACTGAGCCTGCACGTCCGACTTCACTACCCGATAGGAACCAAGCCACGATGATTGCCGCGACGTTCATGTTGGCCACCACGGACAAATCGATACCGCCCGTCAGCATAACTGTCCCCATGGCAAGAGCTAGGAACATAAACTCGCCTACCTGGAAGCCCATGGATTGGAGTGTTCCTACATTATAAAGACTGTTGCCGAGCAATATGTAGAACCCGATGCAGACAACCAGTACCGAGCAATACAGCACTTTGCTCGGTCTATCAAGCCTAACAACCAATGACCGTAGGACACCACTTATACGATTTACTTTCAATTCACTTGATTTTTCTTGTCCCATAATATAATCCTCATCCCTCATCCCAGGAAGGACATGCTTCGACGGTTACGGCGCTTTTCGCCGTAGTAAATGGCAACGACCGCACAAACCATGACGGCCCCGATAAAGAGGTTGTTCCAGGAAGACTGAATCCCAAGAAGCACAAGAGTATTATTTAACAACTGCACAAGCGTCACTCCAAGGAATGTCCCCAGCAACGTACCGGATCCTCCAGTAATCCTGGTCCCGCCAATCACCACAGCAGCTATCACTGTCATATCTGTGCCCATGATGCTGGTTGGATCAACAAATTTGAGATTTCCGAAGGAAATGATCGCCATCAAAGCTGAAAGAACGCCCATCAAAGGATAGATAAAAAGCTTGATTTTCAAGGGCGACAGACCTGCCCGTCGTGCTGATTCCTCTGAATTGCCCAAGGCATAAATGCTGTGCCCCAATGTTGTATGGTTCATGATGAACCACAAGGCGATATAGATGAGAACAGCTATAAGGAAGAAACCCGCTATACCGCTGCTTTGTCCTTTGCTGGTGAATGAGACGACATTCCACGCGCCAAAATCTAGGAGGGACTTGGGCATCTCGCTAATCGTCACGGGTTTCGTACCCAAAACCGTAGCCATCAGTCCGTAAAAGACTGAGGATGTACCTAGCGTGACAATGAAAGTAGGCAGTGATAACCAATATACAAGCAACGCGTTAAAGACACCGAGAATGGCGCCGATGACGGCTGCCATTAGCAGTATCGCCAGCAGTGAGTCTATATGGAATGCCAAGGATAGGAGTACAGCTGAATATCCTGACGTAATAGCCACAGCCGGGAAAGACACATCAATGCCGCCGGAAATCATAATCATATACACCCCGGCAGCCAGTATTGCCATTCCAGTCCCATTACGGGTCAGATCAGCGAATGTTCCCAGTGTCAGGAAATTAGGATTCACCAAAGAAACAATCACCGAATAACCCACGATAATGGAGAGGAGTGTGATTTCCATGGAATTTAACTTTTTTATTCGAGGCATCCTTGCCTGGATCTTCTGACTCATCAGGAATTGCTTCCTTTCTCATTTACAAGCCTTGAGCCCCTGGCATGGGAATCAGATTTCTTATCAGCATTTCGATATAACTGTGAATACCCTGATTGTAATTGGTCTCCCGTCAGCTCAGTCGTCACTGTTCCTTGCACAAAAATAGCTATACGGTTACACACCGCCAATAATTCTTCCTCTTCGTCGGAAATAACCAGTATTGCGATGCCTTGGCCGGCCAAACGACGAATAATGTCATAAATCTGGGATTTTGAACCCACATCCACACCTACGGTGGGAGAATCCAATATCAGCAATTTGGGCTTTGTGGCAACCCACTTGCCAAGCAGTACCTTTTGCTGATTACCACCAGAAAGGGATTGTGCAAGCATGGAAAGATCCTGGGTGTTCACTTTCAGACCAGTCAGCACCTCTTTACCAATTTCATGCTCTTTTCTGGCGTTAATCAGTCCAAGCGAATTAGATAAGGGCTTAAGTACACTGGCCACACTGTTCTGAAGCAATGTCCTGTCAAGGAACAGTCCCTGTTCCTGCCTATCTTCGGGTACCAAGGCGATACCCTCCTCGATTGCCTCCCGTGGATTATTGATAGAAACCCTTTTCCCATTTATAAAGACATGGCCTTTTTCGAGCTTGTTCAGCCCAAATAAGGTCAAAGCTGTTTCGGTTCTACCTGAGCCCAGCAATCCGCTCAAACCAACAATTTCACCAGGTCTGACTGTCAAATTCACATTGCGTACCCGGGCTGCGCTCACATTTTTCATCTCCAATACAGGCTGAGCTTCAGGGACGACATGGTCCTCTGGATCACCGAACACAACATCATGACCTGTCATCAAAGCCGACAACCTGCGATTATCCAGATCATCCGATTGGTATGTACCAACGACCTCGCCAGATCGGAATACAGTAATCCTGTCTGCCACGGAAAATACTTCATCCAACTTATGAGAAATGAAAATAATGGATACGCCTGATGCTTTCAGCTTCTGGATGGTGTCCAGCAAACTCTGTACTTCAACGGACGTCAGCGCAGTCGTTGGCTCATCCATGAAAATGATATGGGCTTCAAGGGCAAGCGCTCTGGCAATGGCGACCTGTTGCTTGGCCGCCATGGACAGGCTTTCTACTCGCGCGTCCAGATCGATATCCGCATGAATCCGCTCCAGGGCTCTCGAAGCGATTTCGTCGCAACGACGGTAGTTGATAATCCACCGCTTACGATGAACCAGACCGGGCAGGCAGATATTATCTCGGACATTCATGGTTCCGAATAGCGACAAGTCCTGGTGTATGACTGCAATCCCAAGACTTATAGCTTGTCGTGCCGTAACCGACGAAAACTCCGAATTCCCGACTTGAATACTTCCGCTGTCGGGCACTAGTCCGCCAGAAAGAATATTTACGAGCGTGGATTTCCCTGACCCATTCTCTCCGACGAGGCAGTGAACCTCACCTTTCCTGATGCTGAGATTTACGCTCCGCAATGCTTGAACACCGCCGAAGGTTTTGCATATATTTGTAGCGGATAATTGTGCATTCATCACTGTTATTCCCTTGCTTCGCAAAGAATATTGGAAACGACAACAGACATATGACCTGTTGAATCAGAACGGATACTTACCGTCCTTGTAATCGCCCTTTTTGAGGATCAAAGGAGCGTCCCCATATACCTGGTGGCCCTTTACCTCTGACTTTTCGTAACCCTTGGCTTTCAAATCAATACCGCTGGCGATCTTCTTACCTTGAACCTTGTCATAAGCCAGTTGAAGAGCCGCATAACCAGCATCCTTGGGGCGCCATGTCTGAGCATAACGAACCCAGTCATCTTGAATGTATGGCATATCCACCGAGGGGATTCCCAAAGTGGAGACATAGACATTCCTGTTGCTCCGCTCCTTAAGAACTGCAGCCATATTGGAGCCGGCCGATACTGATGTGCCGAAGAAACCAGTGATGTCAGGGTGCGCGTTAAGGATCTCAGTGGCAACTTTGCGAGCCGTGTCATCATTGTTGTTATCTTCGTATGGTTCACTGGAAACAAATTGAATATTCGGATAGTCCTTTTCCATCATGCTCTTGCAGGCCCTGTACCATGCCATATGGGTCTCCATTGTCTTTGAGCCTACAACCGCTGCCAGTTTTCCTTTTCCGCCCATGTTCTCTGCAAGAGGTTTGCAGAAAGCAACTCCAAAATCTTCATTCTTGAAAGCTTCGATGTCGTAATCCACATCATCTGCGATGTTGCTGGCCTCATGGCTCACTACTACTATCCCCTTCGCCTTGGCCTGCTTGATCACCGGCTTCAGTGCCTGCGGATCATTGGGGACAACCACAATGGCATCAACCTGCTGAGAGATGAGATCGGATACCATCTGAACCTGCTTGGCCGAATCGCCTGAATCTGGCGCAATCTGCTTGACATCAACCTTGCCTTTGTTGTCTTCCGAGAATTGCTTAACCCCGGATCTCATATCATCAAACCACGGAATCCCCTCTTGCTTGGCAACCAGGACGATTTTTGTGGCTTTGCTATTCGCACCATTTTTGCTGCCGATGACTCCCCCAGAACCGCATCCTGCCGAGAAAGCCAGGCAAGTCAAGGCAAGACCAGCGGAAAGTGCGGCCTTCATTATGTTACGCATCGCGTATCTCCTTTGATTATTTGATGTTGCATTCTTTGTTTTTTAGTTATGAAAAAAAGTGTTTTACTCACTCAAGCAAGTGCATTGTCTTCTTTTTTGTGCATAAAGCAGGCTGACACTTCTTCAAATCGCTGGGATATGAAGGGAGAAAAATCACATTGATATTCACTGGAAAGGTTCGGCGTCCATATCGGGGGCTCCTTGTTGCCCCCGTATACCCAAGCAGCCTGCCGTGCAGCACCATCTGCAACATATTCGCTGTACTCCGGAACAGTCACAGGCAAGCCTAAAACCGATGGGGCTATACGCCTGACGGCCTCCGAACGCGCTCCGCCACCAATGAGGTTAATCTTGGTAACCGATATGCCGAGCTTCTGCATATCCCGTATTCCGATGCCAACTCCGCACAGCATACCTTCAATTGCTGCCCTTGCCAGATTGGAAGCCGTAAGATTCGTGTTCGTTATACCATGAATTGCGCCAGTGGCATCAGGATAGTTGGGAGTCCGTTCACCCTCAAAGTACGGAAGAACAACTAGCCCTTCAGCACCAGGTGGAGCCGAAAGCGCCGCTCGTGAGAATTCCTCATAATCCATTCCCAACATGGCGCAGAAGCAATCGATAACCCGTGATGCATTAAGAGTGCAGACCAAGGGTAGGTATTTCCCACTTGCATCAGCGAATCCGGTGACATACCCCTGAGGATCGTGCGTAGCCTTTGTCGAGACGAGGGAGACAACGCCTGATGTGCCAATAGACATTGCGATTTCCCCAGGCTTGAGTCCTAAACCGAATGCCGCTGCAGCATTGTCACCTGCCCCTGGTCCAACAGTGATCTCGTGTCCCTTGATTATGGTCTTGGAAACTGCCTGATTCGGACCTTTTACAGAGGGGAGCACAATCTTCTCAGCAAATTTTCTGCCTGCCGCCAATGAAAGCAGGTCGTATTTGTATGCGTTTTCCTCCGGAGAGTAATAGCCCGTTCCAGAGGCCTCTGAACGATCTGTAGCCAGATCATGAATATCCTTGCCCCCTAGAAAATTCCAGGTCAGCCAATCATGCGGCAGAGCGAGGGCCGCTGTGCGCTCACAGTTGCCACGTTCCTTTTCCGCCATCCAGCGAAGTTTCGTCACTGTGAGTGATGCTACGGGAACACTTCCGACGCTATCAGCCCACTTACGCTTCCCTTTTTCATAGTCGCCATCACCAAGCTCATTGATGAGATCAAAAGCGTGCGGTGCAGATCTGGTATCGTTCCAAAGAATGGCATCACGGACAACATGACCATCAGCATCAAGAGCAACCATGCCATGCTGTTGCCCGGCAATCGAAAGCGCAACGACTCCGTCTAATCCGCCAGCCTGTTGCAGGGCAGCATCCAAAGCATGTCGCCACACATGTGGGTTGACCTCCGTTCCTCCGCAATGTCTTGCAGCACCTGAACGCACCAGCTTGCCTGTATTGATATCGCGAATCACGACCTTGCATGACTGTGTCGAAGAGTCAATTCCGGCTACCAGTTTCTGCACAATCACCCTCCTTGGTCATATCATGCAATTATTGCTTTATGCAACATAGTAATTTATGTTTATCATTTTGTCCAACTGTGCAACTTATTAATCCTACGTTTTGTATTTTGCTATTGAGCAGAGAATAAATGCTGTTATTTGAACTTTGGTGCATACTTAATATATGGCTGAAAGAGGATTCAATACTATGCGCAACGTAGCAGCAAGCAAGAAGAACGTCTTGAATACAGCAGGCAGGACCAGCCTGCACAACCACAATCTTGCAATAATCGCCAAGGCTGTAATAACCGGTTCGCTTCCTGATCCCTCTCGCGCGTATCTGGCAAAAATTACAGGCTTAAATCGGTCGACACTCTCGCGTCTTGTCGAGCAGCTCATCGCGTACGGGATTATCCGGGAACTGGACTCGAAAAACATAGGTTCTGGGCGGCCAGCCGTCCCCTTGGCTCCGGCTCTGCACACCTATGCATCGATAGGCGTGGATATTATGAGAGACTCCATAGAGGCCTCTGTCGTCGACCTGTCAGGTCAAATACTCGCACAACAATATCTGCAGACCGAAACAGAAGAGGCAGCTAAAACACTTGTTTTGGTTGGACGCATAATCAGTGATCTGCATGAAAGGGCAAGAAATGCGGATCTGATTGTGGTCGATGTCACCGCAGCTCTGCACGGTTACTTCGATAGGAACGGTACACATCTTCTCAGCAGTCCGACTCTTGGATGGACCGACGTTGACCTCGCTCGTTCCCTTCATATAGGTCGCGAAAAAAAGTACATGCCGGCAATTTCATTTTTAAATTCGGCGGACGCCGGGGCATATGCTGAAAACTACCTCAGGAATAAACATGGTGAACCGCTATCCGACTTTCTCTATGTCTCAGGAGGCTCAGGCATCGATGCCGCGTTGATGAAGAACGGTTCATTTGATGCAGGTTATCACGGTTGGGCAGGGGAACTCGGCCACGTGTATGTTGCTGAAGGCACTAATGTATGTTCATGTGGAAACACCGGTTGCCTTGAATCATTTGCCGGGCAGAATGCCATAATGGCGGCGTCAGGTTTTTCCCAGGACAGCCCCATAGGCAATTTGTTTGCCGCCCTGATGCGAAACGAAACCCGGGCCAGCAAAGCCGTGGCGAGCGCCGCCGACTACTTGGGTTTAGCTTTGGCTGATTTCGTCAATATATGCGATGTGCCGACGATCGTCTTGGACGGGTTGTATTCGAAGCTGTTTGAGTACTTAAAAGAACCACTTCTTCTGAAGCTCTCCAAACGCGTGCTTTCGTCAAAATGGGCCAAAATCAACGTTTTGAAGTCAATTTCAACAAGCAATTCCGTCGCGTTCGGAGCAGCATGGAAGGGTATAACAAAATTTATCGATACACCGTCACGTTGGAAGAAACAAATCAAGAACAAACTCAATTATTATCCGATCACCGACACCCCATCGGTCACCTTGAGCGAATAACTCATCATAATCAAACAGGTACATCGGCCATAAACACCTGTCTTGACCATACTTAGTTGTCAAAGAATCCCAAAGGGTTGTCGATGAATTTACGCAGCCCGACAGAGGCTGCACCCCGCAGGGCCGGATAGGCAGACAGGCTGGGCATGAGCACCCTTACCGGTGCGGCGTTCCTGCCCAGGGTCAACCGATTGATCCGTTCCTGCAGGCGTTGTGCAAGATCTCTTCCGAGATTAGGCCAGAAACCGCCCAATATAACGGCATCCACATCTACAATATTTATAGCTGTGACGATGACCGAGATCATGGCATCCAAGCCTCTGTCGATAGCTTCGACGGCTTTGTCGTCTCCTTGCTGCCAGCGTCTGTAGAGCTCGTTTATCGCCCAAGTGGAAACAGCCTCAGCCCCAGATGCGATGCCCGCAGCTTCGACCAGGGCCCTGCGACCGGCATAGGTCTCCAGGCATCCCCGCCGCCCGCACCGGCAAGTGGGACCGTTCAGATCCACAGAAGCGTGCCCTAGCTCACCTGCAAAACCATGATCGCCCACTTCGACGGTACCCCCTCGAACCACAGCACCTCCAATACCGATATCCGTGGAAATGTAAAGAAAAGAATCAGTCGGCGAAAGAAGGTCATTCCCCCCACCTGCTGTTCGTTGAGTCGCAAATCCCGGAATCTGGGCCAAGGCCGCCAACCGGGCCTCATTGCCCGCCACGGGGTTTAGTCGACGAACCAAGGCGAATCCGGAAAGGTCGATTCGCTCCCATCCTAGGTTTCGAGCCATGAGCAACTGCATATCGCCAGTGACCAAGCCAGGAAGGGCAAGACCAGAGCCGACCAATTTATAGTTATCCTCGCGGAGTCTGCCTTCAATGGGCTTTGCCAAGGCATCCAGGCTGGCAAAGACCTTTTCAGGATCAGCTTCACGCATATCGTCATCGATCCAGGCTGAATCAATCAGCGTTCCATCTAGATCCAGAGCCAGACACCCATAACCATCGGTATTGATCTGCAAGCCCATGCCGGCCCATCGCCCATGGGCGATGGATAGAGGCGTGCTTGGACGACCGTAACTGGTCTGTGTCGTCCCCGGCTCCCCCTCCCCTATAACCTTGTTCTTCAAGAGAAGTGCGCTCAGTAGGGACATTGTAGCTTTGGTCAAGCCGGTCGTTTTGGCCAAATCAGCTCTGCTCAGCGCTGACGGGGAACGTAGAATGGTATTGATGATGACCGAAAGGTTGTGATTTCTCAGATCGTCCTGATTGATTGAACGCAAGGTAACCATAAATCGACCTTCTTAAAATTGACGTCTATCGTGGACGGCAGGAACAAACAGACCGTTTTTTAGTATTCCACCTGCCATTGTCAATGTCATCCAGCAATACTTAGTTCATTCATCTAATGATTAGGGTAGGATGGCATAAGAATCGCAATACATCTGCTCGAGCAAGGAGGCGGCTATGGATAGAGTGCTGGTGGCAGGAGTTGATACATCGACGCAATCCTGCAAAGTAAGGATCACGGATGCCAGGACGGGACAAATGGTTCGTTTCGGCAAGGCATCACATCCCGATGGGACCAGCATCGACCCGCAAGCTTGGTGGACTGCCTTTAGAAAGGCGGCCCAAGAGGCTGGCGGTCTTGACGATATCTCCGCCATCTCAGTGGGCGGTCAGCAACACGGCATGGTCCTTCTGGACGATACCGGCCGGGTCATTCGCGATGCGCTGCTTTGGAATGACACCCGTTCTGCAGCTGACGCTGAGGAGCTGATCATCCGCCTGGGCCGACCTCCTAAAGAAAGCGGAACCGAATCGGACCTGGATGCTGATCCGAATATGCGCGGTCGACAGCGCTGGGTCAGAGCGGTCGGTTCTTCTCCAGTCGCCTCTTTAACCATCACCAAAGTGAACTGGGTTAGTCGTAACGAACCCGAAAACGCCAATAAAATCGCTGCCATCTGCCTTCCCCATGACTGGTTGAGTTGGGCCATTGCCGGACATGGGCCTGCCGCCGCGAAGGGTGATGACGCACACCTGACTGACCTCTTCACTGACCGGTCGGACGCATCCGGCACCGGTTACTTCAACTCAGCAACCGACACTTATCGACGCGATCTCCTCAGCATGGCCCTTCCTGACGGAATGGCTGAGAAGGTCATCCTTCCCAAGGTCCTGGGGCCATATCAGGTCGGCGCCAAGGCCGATCCTCGAATCGCAGGCAAGAAGGTACCCGGCGGATGCATCATCGCACCTGGCGGGGGCGATAATGCCATGACCGCTCTCGGGCTGTCAATGCGAGTAGGGGACGTCTCGATCTCTCTGGGCACTTCCGGAGTTGCCGCCGCCATCAGCCCTGTTCCCGCATACGATATGAGCGCATCAGTCACAGGTTTCGCTGATGCCACTGGGCACTGGCTCCCCCTGGCATGCACAATCAACGCCTCTAGAATTCTTGATGCCGGCCGTGCAGCCATGGGCGTTGATTACGATGGCCTGGCAGATCTTGCCGACCAGTCAGAACCAGGAGCCGGCGGCATCACCTTAATCCCTTATTTTGATGGCGAGCGCACCCCCAACCGTCCGGATGCCAGGGCCAGCATCAATGGACTGAGCTTGGAAAACACAAACAGGCAGAACCTGGCTCGCGCCTTTATTGAAGGTCTTCTCTGTTCACAACGCGACTGCCTGGAATTGCTGAAACATCTCGGCACCGAAGTCAGGCGAATCCTCCTGGTCGGCGGAGGGGCAAAGTCCAAGGCAGTCAGGGCATATGCACCTCAGATTCTGGGCATGGATGTGGAGTTGCCACAAATCGATGAGTACGTCGCCATCGGAGCAGCACGTCAGGCAGCCTGGACCTTGTTCGGTCAGAATCAGCCCCCCGTCTGGCCAGTGAATATTGAAGAAACACTATCGGGACAGCCTCAGGACCAGGTATATCAGCAATACAGGAACTGGCGAAAATGAACCCGGATGGAGAGCAATTCCTCTCCATCCGGGTTCACGGATCTAGTGTGATTGGACCCTTAGATGCAGTCCGAAGGTGATTTCGGACTCATTCATTTGATAGGCAGGAGCCAAATCAGGTCCGCAACTATTGGAGCCGACACCTGCAGTTGCATAATCCAGGCAAAGCACAGTGGAACCGCATTCCTGCAGCTCATAGTCGTGACCTTTTTCAGTCAGCTCCTCTTGGGTATATGGGGAGCAGCTAAAGGAGATGGGAGTGTCTCCAACGACCTCCAAAGCCGACCAGCCATCCTCGACCATTAGATAATCACAACCGAAATGCGAACCGTTCTCTTGTGGGCGCAGATAGTGTTCGACCATGTCTTCCACAGTATTTGAGAAAACGCCATAGTGGCTGGCCTGATGCATGTCCCTATAGCTCTCGTAGGGCCCATATCCACAATATGTGACTTTGTCCATGGTTCTGGGGAGGAAGAGGCGTATGCCAAACCTTGGCAGTACAGGGAATTCGGAATCCTTGTGGAAGCTCAACCCAAGATCCAAACCTCCTAGACAATCAAAGGACCATGTAGCCTGGATACTTCCCAAGGGTTGGATGCTCGGCGACACCAGGGACAAGTCAGTGCGAATCGTGGTAATGCCTCTGTCCTCATCAATATTCAGAACAGATTCATACGCCCTGGTCACAGTCCTGTCGTACTGAGCCCTGATCCACTCCTGCTTAATGATGGCGTCGTTGTCTGTTGGAGCCCTCCAGACATTGACTTGGGTGGGAGCTGTCAGAAGCTGTCGATTGGCTACAATTGCAGTATCAAGCATGCCGGTACGCTTGTTGAAGACATATCGCCAGTCATCCCCCTCCACTTCAATCGTGCCTGCGTTTTCCTTGGTCATAGGCCGGACGACATCTTGTCGGTTGTGTCCGTGTTCTTCTAAAATGAATCCAGCCACACTGTTGCGCCGTTCATCCAGACCCAGCGCTCCCGCATTCAACTCATCGAACCCCAGTAAATGTCCCCGACGAAGGTTCCGGTCCTCTTTCTTCAAGGCATAGGAAACCAAGAGCGTCACTCTTCCGCGGTCGGGCCATTTTATAGGAGGAAGCTTGACCTTGCCCTCCTGATGAGGAGCGATGTGCAGATCATCTTCGGCATTCTCCGACAATCCACCAGTAAGAACCGGTTCGCCATCCCTGAGCACGGTCCAAGACAGGGTCAGATACTCATCCAAATAAATAAAGTCCAGGTAATTATGCAGACGAATTGTTTCATCTGCCGGATTAAAATCAACTACCCGAGCTGGACGAAAGACATTCTTGAACTCTTCCAAACCAGTATGGGGATGCCGATCAGGGTACACCAAACCATCCATGCAGAAGTTGCCATCGTTCGGGTACTCGTCGTGATCACCGCCATAGGTGTAGACCTGTCGACCATCTCTTGACCGTCCCTGATCAATGGCATGGTCAGCCCACTCCCAAACGCATCCACCAAGAATTCCCGGCTGCTCCTGGAAAACACGGAAGTAGTCCTCAAGATCGCCGGGCCCCAATCCCATGGCATGACAGAACTCGCACAGGAAGTACGGTCGCCTGCCTCCGTCCCCGTCATCCCCGTGAGAGCTGACGCCATGGGGACCCTCAGAGGTGAAATACTCCTTGATCTGACGGATTGAGGGGTACATTCTGGAAGTGATATCCAGATTGGAATAGTCAAGGTCTGTCCTGGGTGAGCCGTGGATTGCCGATTCGTAGTGGGTGAGTCGCGAGGGGTCGCGCTGTTTAGTCCAGGCCAAAGCCGCTTCAATTCCACATCCGTACCCGCTCTCGTTGCCCATGGACCAGATGATGATCGAGGGGTGATTCTTATCACGCTCCAGACTGCGCTGGGCCCTATCAAGGATAGACTGGGTAAAATTTGGATCGTCGGCTATCTTGCCGTTCCAATAGTCGGGTTCCTTCCAGCCGGGACCATGATAGAGGTATTCGATTCCATGTGTCTCCAGGTCTGCTTCAGCCACCAGGTAGAAGCCCATCTGGTCGAAGAGTGAGTAGTACTGCGGCGCATTAGGATAGTGAGAAGTGCGGATGGCGTTGACATTATGTTCTTTCATCAGAACCAAGTCGCGCATGATTTGATCTTGATCAATGGCAAATCCCGTCCGGGGATCTCCATCATGCCGGTTCACACCATGAATCTTGATGGGCGAGCCGTTGACCTTGACCACCTGGCCTTCGACGCTAACAGATCGCAGTCCAATGTAGTCGGTAATGACCTCGTCGGGATCCTCCATGGACGTCCCCACGGCATCGCCCTTATAGTAGAGCTCCAACCTGTAAAGCTGCGGGTCTTCGGCATTCCACAAACGGGGATGGTCGATTTCCATTCGCAGACATGATTGATTTTCGCCCCCACTGGCCCTGCTTTCAGCGATCTTCGAACCTGCTGAGTCCACGATCCTGCCCATGACAGACGATTTTGCCGACTGTCCAGTAGCCGCTATATCAAGATCCACAGTGACACAGGCTCGGGAGTTATCCTGCGTTAGGTTAGTGTGAACGAAGTAATCCCGGATGCGGCTTTCAGGTCGACGCAGGATATAGACATCCCTGAAGATGCCACTCATCCTGAACTTATCCTGGTCTTCCAGATAACTGCCATCGCACCACTTGAGCACCAGAACTGCGAGACGGTTGCGCCCCGGTTTCAGTTTTTTGGTTATATCGAATTCACTGGTGCAATGGGATACCTGGCTGTATCCCACAAGCTCACCATTCACCCATAGATAAAAGCAGGAATCCACCCCATCGAAGTTAAGCAGAGCACGCGGGGCCCTGGCAACAGGCCGATATTCGAAAGTCCGAAGGTAGATCCCGCATGGATTGTCCTGAGGGACATACGGGGGATCAAAGGGAAAAGGATACCTGGTGTTCGTGTACTGGGGATTGTCATACCCTTGTGTCTGCCAGACTCCAGGCACAGTAATAGGCTTGAACACCCTATGACCGGCATCAGCCTCGGGATTGAAGTCCTCCTGGTAAAAAACAGGTTCACCAGCCTCCTGGGCAGAGGTTACCTCAGCATCAAGATCATAAAGACTGCGATAATAACGAAAATCCCAGTCACCGTCCAGATCCAGGAAACGATCCGACTCTCTCCTCCTGTCACCCCTGGAATCCATCGGCACTGAGGCTGGGATGAAGTAGGAACGATTGGGTTCAGTCCCCACATGCAGTCTGGAAGGGTCCTCATAGTAGCGTGGAATAAACATAAAGCCTCATCCTCATCGGTGATCCACAGGTTCAGGTCCTATCGGTTGCCAGGTGCTTGGGTTCGAACCAGGCCGACGCTACGCCAGCATGCATTCAAGCCCTAGACACCTGACCAAGTTTATCCGTCAAAAGATATCTCGGCCTTGCGTTTCGAAAAGTAACCTCGAAACATCCCGAATCTGTCAAAGACAAATTCGCGATGACCCAGGAAATATCATCAGAGAACCTTTCACACCTTCACCGAATGCTCGGTTTACCAGGAGATCTGCATATTCCTCATTTCAGTTCTGCTGTATTGCATCAAGGACGATTCCTTCAACTTCAGGCGTTCGGACACCAGAAAGCACTGAAAGCCGCCCTACCGTCTTCGGTATGCGGGTGAGTATGGAAGCGACTTGCAAAACCCGTTCAAGACATCAGACATTCAAGGACAGCAGGCTCCATGCCTTCAGCCTGGGCCATGATTTTTGCAGGCCCGGCTTCACCCGTCCCTCCTATCACCACGCCGCACTGCCCCTGATAGGCACGCACCTGCTTTGCCCCATAATCACCATTGCTTAGCAGACACCCATCGTCCAGCCCAACCATTCGAATCGGCCCCTGAATTTCGAAATGAATTAAAGGACTGCTTCTAAAACACAGGACCCGGTCCTTGTCAACACACCTGAGTCCGATCAGACACCTGAAACCTTTATCAGCGGGAAAACGTTGCATAATGCCAGAATCCGTCTTGTCCGACTCAAAAAGCCCAATACTGGCCGATTTGGTATCTGGACCAAAAAGAAGCCTCGCGGGTTTGCTTGGGGTTTGCACTGTTTGTTGACAGACCTTCTTCCCATTTCTGTAGCCTTCCACATGTACGCAGCCGGGTATGTAGGGCAGATAGCCTTTAATGCAACGGTTCCTCTCCTCATTCGGCTGTTCTAGGTGGAATTCCTTCCCATTCAGGAACAGACGAACCGTATCGCAGTTGGTGGCAATCATGAAAGGCAGGACTCTTCTTCTGGTTCCAGGAAAGTCCCAATGATGCAGGTATGGGGGCATATCCCAATGTTCTTTGACTATCTCGTCAGGCTGGCTATAGTCGAGAACACAGAAATGGACCATCGGTTCCCGAGACCAGTAACTCTGCATCAGGAAATAACCGGTTTTGGGAATGTTGTCAGTCCTAATCAAGGCTCCACTCCAACCCTTGGAAGGATAACCCATGGATTCACCTAGATAGTCGAATCCTGCCCATATGGCCCCGCCTACAACATAGGAATGTTCAAAAGGTACAAGATTGGGGTTGGCGTCAGTGAAGTTCTGCATCTGATCGGGGTGACCCGAGAAATATTGGTAGACCTCAGAACCAAAAATCGGTTTATCGCTGATTGCCTTGTGGATCCGCTCATACCATTGTTCTGCATAATTGACTACCACCATGTCGCTGACATCTGCAACAGCCTTGATGCATCCGACAATTTCATCCAGGTCGGAGATTTCCTCATTGGCCGAAACATCATCCGTGGCCTGGACTATGCCATCCCCATTATTGCTCTGATCGGGTCGCTGGAAATGGGGGCTCAGGGCACAACAGGCAGGCCTGGTTGGATCAAGTCCGTGGGCATAATCGACCATCGTTGACAGGGTCCTAAGCATAGCCGGCTGGGCCTGGTGCTCTACTTCGTTGCCCAGACCCCACATGACCACCGAGGGGCGATTTCTGTCCCTGTACATGAGTGCTGCAAGGTCTTCCTTCCAGTGCTCAGCGAAGAAATGCTCATCATGCCCGCTGAACCACTTGTCGAAGGCCTCGTCATAAACATAGAAACCCAGTTCGTCGCACAGATCCAACAATTCAGTAGGATGGGCATGATGCGCCGCCCGAATGCCATTGCAACCCATTTTTTTCAACAAAAGCAACCGCTGGCGTAATAGATCACTGGAAGTCCTGGACCCCATGCATCCTAAATCCTGATGCAGGCACACCCCCTTGAAGATGACCTTGCTTCCGTTGACCAACATCCCCTGTTCAGCATCAAAACTCACTCGGCGCAATCCGATATGCAGCTTAAGATCATCTATCAATTGATCGTCAGAGTACAGTCCTATATGCAACTTATAGAGATATGGATCTTCGGCGCTCCACAGATGTGCATGCGACACACTCAACTTCAGCGTTCCATCCAGGTTCTCCAATTCGCCCGATGCTGCAACGATGCCGTTTTTATCAACCAGTGATGCCCTGATGTGCAGATTGCACGGTTCATGTTCTCGGGTGGAATGGACCAGAGGAATTCTGCATGACAGGTCTGCCCGAGAACTTTCCACATCGATATGCTGCTTTATACTGACCCTATCCTGGTCCAAATGAGGGTTCGAGGCCTCTACTATACTTAGTTGCCTATATATTCCTGCGCCGCTGTACCATCGGTCGGGAGGGGTCCGAGTATTGTCTACACGAATAAGAATCTCATTCTCCCCTGGGTGCACAGCGTCCGACAAATCACAGGAAAAAGGCGAATACCCGTAGTCATGGCCTCCTACATAGACCCCGTTCACGTGTATTGAGCTACATTCATATATCCCGTCTGAATGAATCCAACAGGCTTTGCTCGCAGGTCTTTCATCCATATGAAAGGTCCTGCGGTACCAGCCAATCCCCCAACGATCACGAAATGCTTGTTCACCACCCCCGGGCATGTCCTCCTTGACCGGTCGTTCGATAGCCCAATCATGGGGCAGCTCGACTTCCCTCCATTGCCCAGGTGCCCGATCATCGCAGAATTCCCATCCGTCCATCAGGCTTGTGACAGTGCGCCTCATCAGGAAATACCCCCTTGACGCTCCTTCTCCTGCCTCTTCGCTTCTTCCTGGCGCTCAAAGTAGCGTTCGGGATCCGGGGCAGCGTTGAGCAAAATTTTCGTGTAGCTGTTCTGCGGGTGCAGGATGACCTGGTCGGAAGGCCCTGCCTCTACAATCCGGCCTTTCTGCATGACCATAATCTTATCGGAGAAATGCCTGGCCGTAGCCAGATCGTGAGTGATATAAAGCATTGCTAAATGATCTTCATGCTGAATTTTCGCCAGCATGGACAGAACCCCGACACGCAAGGACACATCAAGCATGGAAACCGGCTCGTCCGCTATAAGAATCTTAGGACCGGGCGCAAGAGCGCGGGCAATGGCCACCCTCTGCCTTTGACCGCCTGACAACTCGTGTGGACGACGCCACATATATTCTTCGGCAGGATATAGATCCACTCGTTTTAGTAGATCTGCAACTTTCTGCACATACTCCTCCTCACTGGATGCCATTCCATTAACCTTCATAGGTCGAACAAGATGGTGATAAATGTTGTGGTACGGATTGAGAGAAGCGAAGGGGTCTTGGAACACCATCTGAACATTGTGCCGGTACCGATAGAGTTCGCGCCCCTTATGCGGAACCAGCCTGCCATCCAGTTTTATCTGGCCGGATGTCGGGGATTCCAGACAGGTGATCATCCTTGCAATAGTGGATTTGCCCGAACCTGATTCACCGACCAAAGCAACGGTTTTGCCTGATTCCAAGATGAAATTGGCATCTTGCACAGCATGGATGGTTGTGTGCTTCAGGCCTTTGCGCAGCTCGAAATCCTTGCTGACATGTTCGATACTCAGCTTGGCCATCAAAATCACCTGTCCTTCTCTTGATAGGAGCGAAGCAAAGAACCTCTGTCGCCTGTCAAGGACGGGAAAGAGGTCAGGAGTTTCCTGGTATATGGGTGCTTGGCATGTCGATATATCTCGTGCGAATCATTATGCTCCACTATCTTGCCGTCTTTCATGACGGTGATCGTGTCTGTAATCTCCAAAAGCATGGGCAGGTCATGGGTAATGAAAATAACGGCAAATCCCTGCTCGCGCCTTAACCTGGAAATCTCCTCTATGATTTCTCGCTGTACAACCACATCCAGTGCTGTTGTCGGTTCATCCATGATAATCAATTGCGGCTCAAGCGCCAGAGCCATGGCTATCATTACGCGCTGTCTCATTCCCCCCGACAGCTCGAAGGGATAGGCGGCCAATCGATTCGGGTCCACGTGCACCATCTCAAGAAGATGGGCGCATCTATCTTGGCGCTCCTTGGCCTTCATGGACGGTCGGTGCGTCTTGTATACATCTCCAAGCTGTTTGCCGATTCTCGTCACAGGGCTCAAAGAATTCATAGCGCCTTGGAAAACCATGGAGCATTTTTCCCACCGGTAGTTCCTCAGTGACTGACCCTGCAAAGCACGGACATCGATATCTTCACCGCTCTTATCGTGGAAGATGACCGTCCCGGATTTAATGGTCCCAGGGGGTTTCAGCAGTTGATTGATGCTGTAAGCAAGCGTTGATTTCCCACAGCCTGATTCACCGGCAAGGCCCATCATCTCGCCTCGATGAAGTTCGAAAGAGGCATTCTGCACGGCATGGACGGGTGAGTCGGTTTCATATACGACATCAACATTGTTAACGCTCAGGAGTACCTGGTCTCGCTCAACTGAAGAAGAAGACCCGTTCATGATATTCGTTCCCTTGTTATTCTCAATCATTCCTGGCCACCTTTTCCTTCCAGGGTCTTGTCCGGGGCGGATGTCCTTTTTCGTCCATGCTTGTGCCCCTTAGGGGTCTTTACACTTGCATTGCGCAGATGCGGATTAATAACCTCATCAATGGAGAAATTGACGAAGGACAAACCAGCGCCGACCAGGGCAATCATCAATCCCGGCGGCAGGAACCACCACCATGCACCAGCATTCAGGGCTGATCCATTTTGGGCATAGAACAGCATGGTTCCCAAAGAAAATTGACTGGAGGATCCCAATCCGATGAAAGAAAGGGACGACTCGCTCAGTATGGCTCCGAGGACACTGAAGGTAAACTGGGAAGCCATAACGGGCAGAAGGTTAGGAAGAATCTCTACGCAGATGACACGCAGGGGGTGTTCACCGGCAATTCGTGCAGCAAGAACGTAGTCACGGCCTCTGATTGAAAGCGTCTGTGCCCTGAGAACTCTGGAAGCGCCGGCCCAAGCCGTCACTGATATTACAGCCACGAGCATGCCTGTGCCTTTATTCGGAATCATCGCAGCTATGACGATGGTCAGCGGCAGCCCTGGAATAACCAGCATGACATTGGTTATGAGCGCAAATGTCTCATCCACCCATCCACCGATATAGGTCCCCAGCACGCCAAAGATTGTGGAAAGTATGAGGGCGATGACTCCGACCGAGAACCCTATGATCAATGAGCCTCGGGTGGAATAGCCTAGCTGTGCCAGGACATCCTGTCCCGACTTGGTCGTTCCCAGTAGATGCGAAGCCGATGGACCAGTAAGACCGATATCGCTGATCTGATTGGGCTCCTTCGCGAACAGGGGCAGGAAAATGGCCACCAATAGGACCAACCCAAGAATGGAAAGGCCGGCGACCAGACGAGCGGAGCGTTTGGGCAGCATGCCCTTGATTATGGCCAAGCGGCTGTTCCTAGACGCCCTATTCATGTTGCCAACAAGCTTTGTATTGTCGACAGAATTCAACTGGTTAGTATTCTCCTCTGGCATGGTGATACCTCAATCCTGAATTCTTGTACGGGGGTCCACAAGACCGTAGAGCAGGTCAACTATGAAATTGACCACCAGCACTGTAACGGTAATGATCAGGAAGAGCCCCTGGAGGAGTGCGTAGTCATTGCTTTGTACAGCCTGCAACATCATTTGGCCGATCCCCGGGTAGGAGAATACCTGCTCTGTCAGCAACGATCCCCCCACTACGTGCCCAAGCGAAGTTCCAAACCCCGAAAAAGAAGGCAGGATTGCGTTTCGCGCCGCGTAGCCGTACTTTATACGGCGTGGAGAAAGCCCCTTTGCCTCTGCCGTTGTGATGTAATCTTCAGACAGGGTTGAAACCATCATGTTGCGCATGCCGATTACCCCAGCTCCCAAAGAAGATACAAGAATGGCCAAGGCCGGCAGACACGCATAATACAGGGCGCTGGATATGAAATCCCAGGAAAAACCAGGAGTGACGCTTCTATAGTCATACCCGCCTGACAAGGGAAAGATATTCAGGGTCTTGGCAAAAAGCCAGATGAAAATCAAAGCCAGCCAGAAGTATGGAACGGACTGGAAAACCGTTGCCACCGGAGAGACGATATTATCGAAGAGCCTGCCATGTCGCCATCCTGCTGCAATACCCAAAAGCTGCTGGATAAAGAAGGAAATGACAGTCGTGCATCCGACCAGCGCTACAGTCCACGGCAGCGCCGAAGCGATGCACTCGGTAACCTGCGTCGGGAAGAATGTGACTGAAACACCCCAATGCCCTGTGAAGATGTTCTTTACATATTCGAAATACTGCGACACAATTCCCGTCTGGGTATCGCCCAGCATAGACTGAACAGCCGCCCTGGTCTCTGGAGCAATTGCTCCGCCCTTGGCAGCAAGCCTATCTATGAGGGAGTCAACAGGATTACCCGGCATCATTCTCGGTATGGCAAAATTGATAGTAATCGCCGCCACGAAGGCCACCAGGTAAAACCCAATTTTTCGAAGATAGAATTTCATTTTGTTTCCACCCCAGGATGCTTTCCTGGTGGGGGATGCCATCCGACCTCCCCCACCAGTGGAAAGCGATGTTACTTCAGATTGAGATTCTTGATGACGATACCCAGATCGGGATTGGCCCAGGTCTGCGGATTTGCATAGAGATTATCCTTGGTCGGATATCCATTGACCTTATCGGTCCAGGTCTGAACCTGGCCACCTTGCCGCAGCAGCGGAATATAGGGCATGTCCTCGAAGACCTGCTTTTGAATCTGCGAGTATGCCTTCTTTTTGACCGCTGAGTCGGTTGTACTGTTGATGGTCTCCAATGCTTTGTTGACAGTCTCATTATTGTACCTGGCATAACCTGGGTAGGCTGTCTGGCCCTTTGGCGCGGTCTTCGCCCCGTTGAACCACTGGTTGTAGAAATTCCAAGCTTCAGTCGCATTTGGCAACCACAGGCCGTAAATAGTCAGATCGTAGTCTCCCTTGCGTAGTCCCTGGCCCCACTCATTGGAAGAAACCTGCTTGGTTTTCAGCTCAATGCCAATCTTTTTAAGCTGCTGATTCGCCACATCAATAGCGCTAATCCAGTCAGAAGTTCCATTGGTGACCGCGACCTCGAAGCTCAGCGGTTGTCCATCCTTTTGATAGAGCCCATCGCTTCCCTTGGAGTATCCGGCATCTTTCAAAATTTGCTCAGCCTTATCGGCCCTTGCTTTCATAGGTACCGGGGAATCTTCAACTGACTTGTCGAAATACTTCTCATACTGTTCAGTCGGGTAAAGCGAGCCATTGATTTTCAGGTATGAATTATTGAATGAGAGCTTATTGAGCTGTCCACGGTCGATCCCGTAGTAGATCGCCTTGCGAACAGCAGGGTCTGTAATCGGCCCTTTGCAACCCAACTCTGCATTTGAGCAAGTAATCAGTGAGACTTGGCTGGAAGGCAAATTCACCTGCTTGATGGCAGGCTTGCTCGAGAGGACCTGATCGGCATTGACTATATTCAGGTTTGCCCAGTCCAACTGACCGGCAAGAAGCGCATCTTGCTGCGACTGGGTATTGGAATAAACAATGTACCTGATACCAGCAATCTTCGGCTTCCCCTTATCCCAATAGTGCTTATTTCTCTTCAGCGTGTATGACATGGAAGAGAAGTTGCCGCCTTCAACAGTCAGAGGACCGCTTCCAACGGCTTTTTCGTTGGTATCGCTAACTGGATCCTTCTTCTTCTCCCAATCGTGTTTAGGAACTATATACACCGTTGTGAGGAAAGTGAACCCGTTGGCGGATTGAGGTTGGTCGAAGTCCAGCTTAACTTCGTTCTCGTTGATTTTGGATGCCCTCCCGTGGAAACCAACCGTGTTCAGAGCACTGTTCTTGCTCAACAAGTCAAAGGTGTATACCACATCATCCGCAGTAAAAGGCTGTCCATCCGACCAGACCACGTTCTTACGCAAATTGATCTGGATGGACTTGGCATCCTGACTCATTTTATACGAAGTCCCCAGCAGAGGCTCCAGCCCTTTGGTCCCGTAGCTGTTGCAGAAAAACAGCCCCTCATACAAGCCTCCGTTTGTCCCCGTAAGAGCAAGGGAGGAGAAAGGATTGTAATTGATTGTAAGAGCCGTGGTCGCGTTCGTGGGTGCGCTGATGATGACATCCTTCTTCTCAGCACTCTTTTGTGCGGAACCACAGGCCGATAGTGGCAGGAGGGTCGCAACGGCGGCTAACCCCGCCGTAACGACCCTGAAAATTGAACCCTTTTTCATTACAAACTCCGTTCATCTTCGAACCCAGATTTGCCATCATAGACATCTCGGCGATTCCCGAAAGACAGTTTCGAGAACCGGTTTAATTTTGATTCGTTTTCCGAAAAAAGTCAAGTTGTCTTATCGTTCTATCGTCTTTTACGCATGAAAACCAACTATTGCAAGCATTTATGTAGACGAAACTTTCGATGTCCTATATTACGCAATGACCGCCCTTACACTGATCGCAATTCTGAGGCGGCTTTCTAATATGTCCATCGATGCAAAAATGCATGATCACGCCGATGTCCATACCTGAATGGACATGCCATAGACCCGTCTATTACCTGATCAATGGATCTCAAGCTCAAAGGGGCTGGCTGGAAGATTCTCCGAATTGTAGAGCACCGGCTTGGCCGTATCAGACCATGCGTATCGTATCGTTTTCCCACGAGGATCGAAACCGTCCTGCACCAGACACTCCACCATACTTCCGTCGCGGATATCGGCTTTGATCAAGCCAACGCCGGGGACTTCCATAGGCAACGGCCCGGTTTGCACCAATCCTTCTCCGACATGAGCAAAAGAGACCCTGACCGTATGCTTTTCCGCGCACCAGCTAGCAAGAAGCGGCATAGGGCCGCACGGCTCACCCGACTTTCCATAAGACATAACGCCTGCGGCCTTGGCGAAGGAATGGGCTATGGACTTTTTATCCAATGGGTGCAGGTCATTGTCCTCGCCCATCCCCAAAGTCACAATCATCATAGTGTTAGGAAGAACTTCGGATGCCTTCCTCTGCTCATCACGCAGCCTGGGCCAGTAACGTTGGTGCTCTAAACCATAATTAGGCAACTGGGCGAAAATAAATGGAACAGATGAATCATCCAGTATCCGACGCCATTCATCGATCAAAGCAACCATTCTTCGCGCGTAGGCCTCAGGATTACCGGTATCGGCTTCACCCTGGTAAAAAAGCACACCACGAACGTGATAGCCCGATAAGGGATTGATGACCGTATTGAAGTCCCCGACAGGCAGATGGGTAAAGAAAGTCTGTGCCCGCAGATCGGGCATATCAGCCCCTCTCCTGACCGCCCAAGGCCCCTGACGATCCAAATCGATAAGATTACCGCTGCTCAAAGCCAGCACATGACGTTTGCCCTCAGTCAATCCCCCCTGCCCGTGAACCATCTTCAGCCTTATGGTCAGTTGGAAGTCGCCCTCCAGCTTTTCCAACGAATAATTCCGTGGAGGATACTGGTAGCCGACTGCGCCAACCTGACGGCCATTCACGAAAGTCTGGTCCGCATCGACCATAGTGCCTAGCCGTAGCTGAGCCTTCTTCCCCCAAAATTGTCTGGGCACGTGTACGTATCGCCTCAGCCAGACGGATCCTGAACCCGTAAAGCTGAACCTGCTTATATCTGCGGGCTCGATTCGCTCCCAAGACGCATCATCAAGGCCAGGCTGTTCCCATCCGTTGCTCAGGCCCGGATCCCGACTGTCCAATCTCGAGTAATACTTATGCTCATCAGCAGCGAACGCCTCTTCTTCCCGATGAATGTGCTCCTGGTCCAATTCATGCAAATCCGGAGGCAGAGCTGCCACTCGTGCCAAGGTCTGTTCACTGAGCCAAGAATTTATGCTCGATCCGCCCAGAGCCGTCATTATAAGGCCAACAGGAACGCCTTCCTCGCGGCGAATATCCAGGGCAAAGAAGAATCCGACAGCCGAGACATCATAAATATCTTCTTTTAAGGCAGCTCGCCAAGGACCGCCGACAAAGTCACGATGACGTTTAAGAAAATCGACCCCTGCATCTGTCTTGATGTATCTGATCAAAGAATCCCCGCATGCTGGCGCATCAGGAAACCTGGTCAAAATCCTCCTGACTGGAAGCTCCATGTTTGACTGGCCCCCAAGAAGCCAAACATCGCCGTAATATAAGTCCTCGACGGTCAGTGACTCGTCCTGGCTCTCCACGGTCATGGCAAAAGGGCCACCAGCTTCATGGGGAGGCAGACAAGCCTCCCAACGCCCGGATGGATCGCTCTCGACAGTATCGGACGCTCCGTCTACTGCGATGCGGACCCGCGCATGTGCCCGGGAAAGCCCGCGAATCTTAAGAATGCGGTCACGCTGGAGAATGGCGCCGTTGCCAAAGAGCGGCGACACTGAGAGTTTCTTTTTCATATCACTCCGTTTTCCCTGCTACGGCCGCAGGACCCGGTTTCAGTATTCGAACACCGCCCGTAGCAAAGTTGACTTCGACTGGCCAGGGAGCTTGACCCAACAATTCCACTGAACGTGCATCCGGCTGACTGATACCTGCATAGAGAGTGAAGAAATCCCCATCGACAACCATTTTTCCCTGGCTATCAAACTCCATAAAGGCCTCTGGTCCGATTTCCAGATCGGCTACAACTTGTTCATCTGGCGAAAGATCAACCCTGGTAAAAGCCACAAGATTCCAGTTCGGCACCGACAATCCAGACTCATGATGGGCCAGATATATTTGAACCACTTCGCTCACGGGGTAATCACCCTCATTCCGAATCGGGACACCGACTGAAATACGCCTGGAGCCACCGGAAAGAACGACCGAAGGCCTGTCTACCTTGGTTTGTGAATATGTCAACCCATAACCGAATGGATACAGAGGAAGCCTGTCGAGGAAACGATAAGTCCGATTCCCAAGCTCATACTCCTGGAAGGAGGGTAGACCGGCATGAGTTCTATAGACAGTAATCGGTAGCTTGCCAGAAGGCGATGTTTCCCCCAGAAGCACGCCTGCCACCGCTCTGCCGCCCTGACCGCCCGGGTACCAAATCTGCATAATGGCCGCCATGTTTGCGTGATCCTCCAACCCGTGCAGGGCGAAGCCGCCACCGCCAACAAGAAGAAGGACGACAGGTTTGCCGACATCCAAGAGAGCGCGGAGCAGATGTTCCTGACGTCCAGGAAGACCTAGTTGCCCTCTATCGCCTGCCCCCATAGAGTTGCCTGCATCGCCCTGCTCGCCTTCAATGCTGGAATCCATCCCCATCACCGCAACTACCAGATCGGAGGCTGCTGCCATGGCCAGAGCTTCCGATTCGCCTTCATCCTCATGGGCCAGTTCCGACCTGGCATGATTACCCGTTAGAGAGCAGCCCTGGGCATAGCGGACAGGCATAATGCCTTTCAAAGCCGATTCCATACCCTGTAGGATCGTCGTGGAGTGGGTGGGAGTGCCGAAGTAATTGCCAAGAAGTGCACTTCTTGAGTCAGCCAGGGGGCCCACCACGCAGACAGAACCGTACGCATTAGTATCGAGGGGCAGAATTCCTGAGTTATGGAGCAGGACGAAGGTCTCTTGGGCCATGTGCATGCTCAAATCCCGGTGATCCTCCGTGTCGCACTGATCTATTCCGATAGAGTCGTACGGACAGTCGTCCGCGAACATACCGAGACGAACCCGAGTCCGAAAAACCGGTTCCAGAGCCTCCCGGACCTCCTCTTCACCAAGCTGACCTGCAGCCAGCGCATCTGCAGTGGCCCCAGAGCATCTTCCTGTACATAGATTCACGCCTGCCCTGATAGCCAAAACCATCGTTTCCTGAGCGTCTGCAGCATAGGTATGGTCTCCATAAACGTCTTCCAATGCCCAAGCGTCGGTAACGACATGACCTTGGAAACCCCATTCCTGACGGAGTATATGATTGATCAGTTCAGCATTGACACTGCAGGGAACACCATTGAGCGAGTTGTAAGCGGTCATAATTGACTCGACATCAGCTTCCTTCACTGCTGCCTTAAAAGCTGGAAGATAGGTTCTGTACAATTCCTGCAGGCTTATGCGAGCATCGAAACCATGCCGTATGGCTTCAGGACCTGAATGAACGGCAAAGTGTTTTGCGGCCGCAGCCAATTTGAGATACTTGCCCTCTCCTTGAAGGCCACGTATGAAGGCCACGCCCATACGAGAAGTCAGATAAGGATCCTCACCGTAGGTCTCCTGTCCTCTTCCCCACCTTGGATCACGATAGATATTCAAATTCGGCGACCAGTAGGTCAGCCCCTTATAGATATCCCTGTCACCGAGCTGTACGGAACTGTTGTACTTAGCCCTTCCCTCTGTAGCAATCACCTCCGCAACAGAGTGGAGAAGATCCGGATCAAAACTTGCCGCCATCCCAATGGCTTGAGGAAAAACCGTCGCGGTCCCGGCCCGTGCTACTCCGTGCAAACCTTCATTCCAGTAGTTGTAAGGCGGAATGCCCAGCCGTTCTATACCAGGTGCATCATAATTAAGCTGTTCCACGCACTCATGTGCTGACATCCCCGCAACTAACGCCTTTGCTTGGACAGCAGCTTCCTTACGCGACAACCTTTTCATTCCAGCCATCTCTGCCTTTCACTGCAAGTTGATCGATTGTGCCAACAAGTAAGAGCCCTATCGCTTCAGCACCACGTGGAATTGGCTTTGAAATAAAGACTCCAATGGCTCGCACCAGATGAACACTCATCATGATCAGTTTCATCATTATCGAATGAGATTATATTATATTTCGCTAACAAATTCAAAACTTAAGTTTGTGTTTATTAAAACACGGGACATTTATCCAAATAAACTGATTCTCTATATGGAATTTCTGAAAGCGAAAATTTCGAGATATAATAATAACTATGAATATGAACAATGGGCGTAAGCCCACTAGCTCTTCCGGAGTCAAGCCACGTTTGACGGACATCGCCAAACAAGCAGGAGTGTCTATAGCTACAGTTTCAAAAGTCATCAACGGCCGGCCGGATGTATCGGATGGCACAAGAGAACATGTGGAATCTCTCCTGGAAAGTGTCGGTTATTCCAGGCCGCTTAGAGCGCAAAAGACCAATAACAATATTGAAATCGTTTTTCAGAAATTCGACAGCATCTGGGGAATGGAACTCCTTCAAGGCGTGTGTGGAGCGGCCAGAGAGCACAACTGCAGCGTCACCATAGCCGAAAGCGGCAATAGACGTTCCCCCTCTTCAGCCTGGGTCAACGGCGTCCTCGAGCGCAGGCCTCTGGGTGTGATTCTTGTCTTTTCAGATCTGTCCAAGAAAGAGCGCAAACTCCTCTCGTCGCGTCAAATACCTTATGTGATCTTGGACCCTTATGGCAATCCTTCAGTATCAACTGCCTCTGTAAGAGCCGATAACTGGACAGGTGGCTTGACTGCCACCCGGTTTCTTATCCGGCAGGGGCATAAAAGAATCGGCATCATCAACGGTCCCAGGAAGATGATGTGTTCCAAAGCCAGATACGATGGATACTGTGCTGCCCTCGAAGAATCAGGCATCGCTGTTGATCCAAGTCTTGTCCGGTACGGCGACTTTACCGTTGATAGCGGCAGGCGCGAAGCATTTTCGCTTTTATCAAACGGCTCCATACCTTCTGCCATCTTCGCGGGAAGCGATCTTCAGGCCATGGGCCTGTACGAAACTGCTCGTCGGCTCCATCTACGCATACCGGATGATATATCAGTAATAGGATTCGACGACATACAGGCATCCGCGTTTCTCGGACCAGCGCTGACGACGATCAGACAGCCTATGGCTGAGATGGCCTCCCAGGCAGCCTCAATGCTCTTTGACATGCATATGGGGAAGAAAGTCAGTCATGAGGTCGTTTTCCCCACCAGGCTGGTCGTGCGCTCTAGCACAATCGAACATTCTTGACAGCCCTGATGCGTCATGTCAGCCATTCTTTGATTGAATCAAAATCACGACGCGGAATACAACTACTCATAAATCACAATAAGTCTACACAACTCATGATGAGCGGACACCCAGAAAGATCCTGCGCGATACGTTTGACAGCTCACGCAGGATCTGCAATGTGGCGAAAAGAATCTCAGGCCTGAGCCAGAGTCTCAACGATGTAGTTGTTGATAGTGGCCTTGACCACTTCAAGATGGTCGGACTTGTCGGCGGCGATCAGTTCGGCCTGCGGCTTGTCAAGGCTGTATTCCTCCAGGGAGGCCAGTGTGGCCGTGCCGTCCTTTACCGTCAAGCCGATACCGGATTCGAAGGAGGAGTAACGCTCCTGCTGCAGCTGCTCGATGTAGCCGTCCTCATGCATCTTGGCTGCGACCAGCAGACCGGCAGCATAGGTATCCATGCCCACGATGTGGGTCCTGAAGAGGTCCTCAGGCAGGAAGGAGGAACGGCGCGGCTTGGCGTCGAAGTTCAGACCTCCGCGGGGGCCGATGCTTCCGTTGGCCAGCACTTCCCACATGACTGCGGTAGCATCGTTGAGATCCGAGGGGAACTCGTCCATGTCCCAGCCGATAAGCTTGTCACCCTGGTTGGCATCCAAGGATCCCAGGAATCCGGCCTCACGGGCCACTCGGACCTCATGCTGATAGGTATGCATGGCCAGGTTGGCGTGGTTGCCCTCGATGTTGAGTTTGAAGTTATCCTGCAGGTCGTAGGTGCGCAGGAAGTTGATGGTGGTGGCCGCGTCGTAGTCGTACTGGTGAAGGGTGGGCTCCTTGGGCTTGGGCTCGATCAGGAACTGCGCGTCGAATCCAATCTCCTTGGCGTAGTCCACACACATGTGGAAGAGGGCGGCCATGTGGTCCTGCTCCTCCTTCATGCGGGTGTTCCAGAGGGATTCGTAGCCCTCGCGGCCACCCCAGAAGACGTAGTTCTCGGCACCGAGCCGTTTGCCGATCTCCAGGCTGTGCTTGAGCTGGCCTGCCGAGTATGCATAGATGTCAGCGAAGGGCGAGGTGCCGGCCCCGGCCTCGAAACGAGGATTGGTGAAGAGCGACGAGGTGTTCCAGAGCAGCTTGACGCCCGTGTCCTTCATGGCGGCCTCGATGCGGTCGATCACCTTGTCGAGATTGGCGTCGGTCTCGCGCAGGGTGTCGCCCTCGGGAGCCAGATCGCGATCGTGGAAGCAGAAGAACTCGACCCCCAGCTTGGTGAAGAGTTCAAAGGCGTAATCCACCTTGGCCAGCGCCTGATCCATGGGATCGGTGTAGCGGTAGTAGGGCCTCTGCGCGGTGGGATCGCCGAAGGGATCCACCAGACCCTGGTTGAAGGTGTGCCACCAGGCCACAGCGAAGCGCAGCCAGTCCTTCATTGGCTTGCCGGCCACCACCTTGTTCTTGTCGTAGTAACGGAAGCCCAGGCCTTCCTTGACGCCCTGGCGACCCACGTATTCGATCTTGTCAATGTCCCACAGACCCATCCGAAATGCTCCTTTGCCTAATGCAGTTGCCTTTACGGCGTTCACAGGGGAGGAAACCAATTCCTGCCTCCTGAACATTAGGGTAGAGGGACGGATTGATTTTGTCAATTCGTTAAATTATGTAGATTCAGTATCTCCGCCCTTGGTTCCACTCAGTTGATTTCAAGAAGCTCCTTCACCGCATAGGGTCCATTACCCAACAGGTACCCGACGACGAAAGCCGAACTCCTTTTGGTCCGATAATCTGTCCCGCCGGTTTCAAACCTTGACATAAGAAACCAGCCAAGGCGATGACCGACGGGCAGATGCTTGAGCGATTTGTTCAACTCGACATCTATGCAAACCTAAGACACTATGCATGGAAAGCTCAAAATGCCGCAGAGCAATCCTCTACTCATTGATGGTCATTCTCGCATTTTTCCCATCTTTCAATATGACCATCGCGACCGATCTAATCAGGAGTTCATCCCTTCCGAAGAATGTCGGCGAAGCCCCAGATCACAGAGGCGATCCGCCCCAGCTCCGATTCGCGGCTGACCTGACGCCAGACCGTGGCGTAAGACTCGAACCAGATCTCCAAAGCATCGGCCAAGTCCCCGTCGGCCATGGCATCCTTAGCTCCGGGCAGAACGCCATGGCGAACGGCCAGACTGCGACCCAGCGCGTTGAAGAGGCGCTGACCATGGACAGCCATCAACTGAGCCTGGAGAGTTCTGCGCGCATCAGCCCGGCATTCTGCGGCGGCTCTTCCCATGCGTGCAGCAGCGTCGACCAGCAGAGCGTCACGCTGATCCACCTGCTCAAAACGATTACGCAAAGCCATGAGCATATTCCGGCGTGCTTCCCTGACATCGGCAGATGAATTTAGCCCATTCATGCCTGGCAATGCAGAGGCCAGGAAATCAGCCACATCCTGGTTGAGGCCCCCATGGCCGTCATCCAGTTCCCAGTAGCGGACCATATCCTCCCAGCCAAAGACCGCACTGGAGCCCGCCTGGATCAGTGCCGGCAGATAGTCCCCTGTCGCATCCCCATAAATCAGCAGGCCCATATCCCTATCCACCTGGGCTCGATCATCGTCATCGGGGTTCCAGAAGCACTGGGCAGCGTAGGCCATACCGGGCAAGCTCATGCGCGGATCATTGATGTGCCCGTAATCGCCCCAATCGGTGACCATGGCCCCAACTGCACCGTACTGGATCCCGTATCGACTCAGACGGCTGATGTTGTTCCATGCATCGTCAATTGCGGGCAGGAGAAGATTCCAGGCGTGAACGGCTGAACAGACTACCTGCCGGGCTCCTGTGGAGGCCACAAGGGCAACCTTGTCAGGTTCCACCTGTGGGTCGTAGAGCCAGTTGAGCAACGTGCAGTCTTTAGGCAACCGGTCCAAGACCTTGGGCATGGACACAGCGACATCGCCCCAGAACATGGGATGGCGGCCCTGTGCATGCAGGTGACTGCACAGACTGATCAGATAATCGGCATACATATCAGCAGGATCCTTGCTGGAACCGTCCTGCCGCGAGCGTCCCTTGCCCAGATCGAAGGTCTCGTCTCCGCCGATATTGAAATTTCGCGTACGCATAAGCGGTGCGTAGGCATCAATCAGCCCTGTAGAGAATGCCAGGGCCTTCGGATGGTTGACATTGATGGTGTGATGCTCCTGGCGCTCTATAAAAGAGTAAGTCCGGTCCGCCTGCTCGGGAAACTCGCCTAGATCCCTGAATCCGCGAGTGCGAAGGTTGGTGTAATGGTGACCGAAAGTGGAAATCGAAGGGACCAACTCGATGCCCAGGCGGGCGCAATAGTCATCAAAGTCGGTAATCTGCCCTGGCTCCAGAGGGCTTGTGCCCCTCCAAGCCTCGCTCATGCCTGGGAAAGCCATGGTGTGCTCGATGTAGAGCTGCAACTGATTGAACTTATACAGGGCCAATATGTCCGCCCAGTGCCGCAGCCAGTCCATGGTGGGCACCCGGCCGCGGGTCACATCCAGGCTGTAGATGCGCGTTGGGTAGGCGGGGCGGTCCTGGATGTGCAGGGCCGGGAGCACAGGACCGCATTGCATGATGATCTGGCGAAAGGTCTGCACCCCCCATCGCAGTCCCTGACCGTCGCCGCCGCGGATATCCACGATCGGGTGGCGATCTCCCTGATCGGCGATACGCAGAAGATACTCTTGGGAATCAAGTTTTTGGTCCAGATCCAGACTGATCGCGCCGTTCCACGCCTGCCCTCGCGAATGATCCCAGACCATTCCCGTGGCCTGCTTAATGGTATCTGTCAACTGGTCGCTCAGGACGGAACCCAGCTCCTGGTCAACCACCGTACCGCAGACAATTCTGCCCGCCACTGGCAACAGCAACTGGCCCCGATCCCTTTGCAAGTGGAGCGGCCGGGGAATTAGGGCCAATGGCCGCTCCCTAGGCGGATCGGCGACGGCGTCGATACCATTTTCAAGACTCATGCTGCAGACCTTTCCCGAAACAGACTGATACCATTGACGACACCATCAACGGCATGCTCCAGCCACGACCATCGATGGCCACCGCATCAGTCTACCCATACGCCGGGGACGAGGAGAGATACCAGCACCCAGTACGAGCGGGCACTGGCAGAATCTAATATCCAACGCATAAGCAGCTTGCGCAGGGCGGTGAGCCTGCAAGAACTACGATCCATCGCAATGGTAAGGGGTACATGCTGACGAACTTTTTAAGCTGATGATGACGCGGCCAACGGTGAATTGCCTCTGTCGAGAAACCTTTAACAGGTTGAAACGAGTTGATACAGGTTGCGCAAGATTAATAAACGATGTTAATGTATAAACGTTGTTCATAAAGTACGCGGAGATCGCGTGGCTGTACCACTCAAGGAGGAGGTTGACATGCGCGGCAGTCCATACGCCAGCACACCAAAGGCCCTATCCGAGCTCAACCAGTCACGCATCGTGCAGTATCTGCATCAGCATGGCACCAGTTCACGAGCCCAGATGGCCAGGGACCTCAATCTGACGCCAGCTGCGGTGGGCAAGCTGGTAGGCCGTCTGATCGGCCTGGGCCTGATCAGCGAGACCGGCAACCTGGGCTCAGAGGGCGGCCGCCGATCCATCGGCCTGGCCCTGAACGCCGACCGCTACCAGGTCATCGGAGTCAAGTTCGCCCGCAGCCTGGTCAGCATCGGAGTTTTCGACATCAGCGGTCGTCTGCTGAGCTCGGAGGAGCTGCCCCCCGTCAACCCCGATGACATCCCCGATGCCGTATCCGAGGTCAGAACTCGAGTGGAAAGACGACTGGAGGCGAATCCCGCCATCGTGGCCGTGGGCGTGGCCGTACCGGGCCCCTACCTGCGCGAGTCCGGCCGCATCGCCTTGGTTACCAGCATGCCCGGCTGGCGTGGGGTGGACTTTATCCACGAATTCGGTCAGGCCTTCCGTGTACCTACCTTCATCGAGCAGGACGCCCGAGCCGGCGCGCTAGCCCAGAGCCTCTTCGACCCCCGCGTGAGCGCATCCAGCATGGCCTACTTCCTGGTGGGCGAAGGCGTTGGGCTGGGAGTCATCGACAGAGGCGCCCTGGTGGACGGCAGCCAGGGAGCGGCCACCGAGATAGGCCACGTCAGCATCGATTTGAACGGTCTGCCCTGCGAGTGCGGCAACCGTGGCTGTCTGGAATGCTATTGCTCGGCGGTAGCCATCCACCGCCGCCTGTGCCGGCCGGATATGCGGGATCACTTCCCTGGAGTCGAGGCCATGACCCACGCCAAGGCCTGCGCAAGTCTGTTCAACCAGGCCCGATCAGGTCAGCCGCTCGCACAGGCCCTGGTGGATCAGATAGCCGACTACGTGGGGTATGGCTGCGTGACCATCGTCAACGCCTACAACCCCGCCCAGATCGTCATCGGAGACATGGTAGCCGCCGCCGGAAACCATCTGCTGGAACGTGTTCGGGCCATGGTGTCCCAGCGAGCCCTGCCTGGCTTGCGCGAGCACACGCAAATCCTGCTCTCCAACCTACCTGCCGATGCCACGCTGACCGGGGCCGCCGCAGTAGCAGCCAACCAATTTTTGGAACACCCGGCCAGCATGGGCCGCACAGCTGTGAAATCAACAAGCACAAAGCGGGCGCATCGTCCGTCATCAGGAAAGGAACACCATGACCAGTAAACCCGTGGTCCTCAGCATCGGCGAGATCCTCTGGGACGTCCTGCCAACAGGCAAGCGGGCCGGTGGCGCACCGGTCAACTTCAGCTATCACGCCGCAAAGAACGGGGCGGAAGGCTATGCCATCAGCGCCGTGGGACGCGACGACCTGGGCCGGGAGCTTGAGGAGGCTGTTCACAAGGCCGGCGTCGATGCCGTCCTGCAACACAACGACCACCCCACCAGCACCGTCGAGGTCCAACTGACCGAGGGCATTCCCCAGTACGTCTTCAAGCCCGATGTTGCCTGGGATCATCTGGAATACACGGATGACCTGGCCGGGCTGGCCAGCAAGGCCGATGCGGTCTGCTATGGCACGCTGGGCATGCGCAGCAGCCAGTCCCGCGAGACCTGCCTGCAGGTGCTGCGCCACACCAAGAGCCATGCCATGCGCTTCTTCGATATCAACCTGCGTGGCACCTTCTACAGCAAGGATCTGATCCAGGAGCTGCTGGACATGGCTACGGTCTTCAAGCTCAACGACGAGGAGCTGGTCACCCTGCGCGACATGTTCCACGTTCCCGGAGCCACCGACGACGAGCTCTGCCACTGGTTCATGGACCAGTGGCACCTGGACACCATCGTGCTGACCGCCGGCAGCGATTACAGCACGATCTACCTGGCGGACGGCCAGTCCTCCCACCTGCCCACGCCTGAGATCACCGTGGCTGACACGGTCGGGGCCGGCGATGCCTTCTCCGGCACCTTTGCCATCAATCGCCTGCTGGGAGCCTCCCTGACTCAGGCCCACCGGGCTGCCGTCAACACCGCCGCCTTCGTCTGCACCCAGCAGGGCGCCTGGCCCGAGTATCCCGAACACATCCCCGACTACCTGGGCCAGCAGGGTAAATGATTCACGCACTTTGAACAAGATTTGGTCCCACCCGGTCGAACTGTCGACTGGACGGGACCAAACTTATATCTGCACCAGATCTATATCAACGGAATCCGGAATTTACCAGATGCCGATGAGCCGCCACCAGCCCAGGCCCACGGTCAGGAAGATGGCCACGGTCACCAGTCCGCAGATCAGACCAATCCGCAGGAACTCGGAGGTCTTGACATATCCGGCACCGTAAATCAAGGCCGCCGGCCCGGAAGCGTAATGGGTCATGGCGCCAATCAGACCACTGGCGCATCCCAGCATCAGCGCCGCAGGCATGGCGGGGACACCGGCAGCCACGGCCACGCTGACGAAGAGCGTGTAGATGGCCGCCACCTGGGCCAGCTCCGAAGCGAACATGTAGTGGATGAAGAAGTAGAAGACCGTCAGAATGACCAGGACCAGCACCCAGGGCATGCCCTTGACCAGTCCGGCAATGATCTCCCCTGCCCAGGTGGTGACGCCCAGGGTGTTCAGCGGTTCCGCCATGCCCACCAGGACGCCGAAGAAGATCAGTGTTGACCAGGCCGACTTGTTGGCCACCATGTCCTGCCAGGTGATGATCTTGGTGCACAGCAGCACGGCCACGCCCAGGAAGGCCACGGTGGTGGAGTTGATGTGTATCACCGAGCCGGTCGCCCAGAGGACCAGCATGACCAGGAAGGTCACGGCCATGATCCACTCGTGCATGCTCAGCGGACCAAGTCCCTTGAGTTCATCCTTGGCATCCTCCTGAGCCTGGGGCACGTTCCGCAGGGTGGGCGGGAAGATGCGGTAGATCAGGGCGGGAATGAGAATCAGGCAGATTAGGCCGGGCACGATGCCGGCCAGGGCCCAGGTGCCCCACCCGATGTCCACATGGAATTTCTGGGCCAGCTGCCCGACGACCGGGCCTGCCGCCATAGCCGTCAGGAACATGGCCGATGTGATGGCGTTGACATTGTTGGCCGTAATCGCCAGGTAAGCGCCGATGCGTCGCCGGGACTCATCAGTGTCCGGCTTTGAATCCTGCACGTCACTTATGGAGGTGATGATTGGGAAAAGAATGCCGCCCAGACGAGCTGTGTTTGACGGAGTGGCCGGAGCCAGGACCAGGTCGGCGGCCGAGAGCCCGTATGCTATGCCCAGACTGGACTTGCCCAATCTAGACAGAAAGACCAGCGCGATTCTGCGTCCTAGTCCTGTGGAGACAAATCCCTGGGCGATGAAGAAGGCCGCCACAATCAGCCAGATGGAGGCGCTGCCCAGTCCGTTGAAAGCCGCCTTCTTGGGATCCAGCGCCCCGGTCAGCATCCCCACGGTCATGCCGATGATGGCCACTGCTGATGTGGGCAGAGGCTGCAGAATCAGCCCTAGGATGGTGCCCACGAAGACTCCCAGCATGTGCATGCCCTGGGGGGTCAGACCCTTGGGAGGCGGAATCAGGAAGATGACCAGCCCTACCGCCACGCAAATCAGAGCCTTGACCAGCTGGCCCGTATTGAAAGGCTGAGTGGCCCGTGTCTGGGGGTCTCCCCCGCCCCCGCCTGTTCGTACTGCTTCACCCATCATTGCTCCTTCGCTCATGGTTCGGCGTATGACCGCCTGAAAACCGCCGACCTCCTCGTCGGCTTGCTCATGTGGACTTATGCTATGCGGCAGGCGACAGGGGCGACAAATAAGCGCTGCCTATATGTAGGAAGCCATAACCGGCAGTCGTTGATGACCTCAAAGACCCGTCAAAGACTGAAATGATCCCCTTAGCAACATATAGACGATGCTTATTTGCCGGTCAGCAAGGGGCTTTTCTAGGCTGATTGCAGAGGTCCGGCAACGCGGCCGGCCCCGATCGTGAAGGACAAGTGAGACCATGACAGGATTCGATACCATCAACGATTCCTATGCCAACCGGGGACTGGGATTCGACTATGAGCAACGGCGCGAGCTGAAGCTGGACGGGCTGCTGCCTGCCGCTGTGCAGGATGACGAACAACGCGAGCGCATCGTCTACCGCCGCTTCCTGGCCCAGCCCACCGATCTGGACAAGCGGCTCTACCTGATGAGCGTCTGCCGCACCGACCGTCGGCTCTTCTACAGGAGCATGGACAAGCACCTGACTGAGTACATGCCCATCGTCTACGCCCCGACTGTGGCCCAGTCCATCCAACGCTACGACGAATTCTATTCGGGCAGCGACGTGGCCTACATCTCCATTGATCACCCCGAGGGGATTGGCGACGCCCTGGACCAGTACGCCGGCGACCGACCCATCGACCTGGTGGTCTGCACCGATGCGGAAGGCATTCTCGGCATCGGCGACTGGGGTGCACAGGGTGCTGAGATTCTGACGGGCAAGCTGGCGGTCTACACCGCCGCCGCAAACATCGACCCTTCGCGCGTTCTGCCGGTGATGGTGGATGTCGGTACCAATCGTCAGGCCCTTCTGGACAATCCAGACTACGTAGGCAACCACTTCGCCAGGGTCAGAGGCAAGCGCTACGACGACTTCATCGATGACTTCGTCCAGCAGGTCCTGCAGCGCTACCCGGAGGCCCTGATCCACTGGGAGGACTTCGGCAGGCCCGAGGCGGCGCCTGTCCTCAAGCGCTACCAGGACCGGATCCTGACCCTGAATGACGACATTCAGGGCACCGGCGTGACTGTACTGGCCGCCCTGATCGCCGCCAGGAAAATCGCCGGAGCCGACCCCAAGGACACCAGGATCATGGTCTTCGGCGCAGGGACCGCCGGTGTGGGCATCGCCGACCAGATCGTGGACGACCTGATCATCCGTCAGGGCATGGATCCCGAGACCGCACGCAGTAGGGTCCTGCTCTTCGACCGTCAGGGGCTGATCGAGCAGGGTCAGGATGATCTGACCGAGGGTCAGACCCGTTACGCCCGCAAGCCGGATGAGTTCGCCTCAGTCACCGACAAGACCTCACTGGCTCAGGTTGTCGACGCCTTCCAGCCCACGGTGCTCATCGGCACCTCGACCAGGGCCGGAGCCTTCAACCAGGATGTTGTTGAGGCCATGGCCAAGCATGTGGAGCGGCCTCTGATCTGCCCCATTTCCAACCCCACGGAACTGGCCGAGGCCAAGGCTGCCGACGTGATTGCCTGGACCCATGGCCGCGGCTTCGTCATCACCGGCACCCCCTCAAAGCCTGTTGATTACCAGGGGGTCACCTATTCCATCGGACAGGGCAACAACGCCCTCATGTATCCCGGCATCTGCTTCGGGGCCATCGTCGCCAAGGCACGGCTGGTCACCAAGGGGATGCTGTTGGCCGCAGCCTACGCCATCTCCGACATGATCGACGTGGACAAGCCCGGAACCGCCGTATTGCCGCCGGTAGCCGATCTCAAGGAGATTTCACGTCGAGTCGCCACTGCTGTAGCTGCACAGGCGGTCCAGGAAGGCCTGAACCGTGAGCCGATTGAGGACGTGGATGCCGCCGTTGCCAAGGCACAGTGGCACTACGACGCCTGAGCGAAATCTGCATCTTCGCTTCTTGCGACATTGAAATTGGGGTCCGGCCGGCACGATTGATAATCAATAATCGTGGCGGCCGGACCCCAGTCATGAGTCATGATCTGTCAATATTTTCAAGGGTCAATCTTCTCAAGTCCAGATGATAATGATATGGTTCTTATAAGTAGTCTTTCGCCAAAGTTGACGGATAAGCAATAAAGACAAGCAATAATCTGAGCACCAATCAAGGGAAGCGGCTCATGACCTATATGGACAATGTCCGCGACCTCGAGCTGCTTACCATGCTGGCCCGGTACGGCAGTTTCACCGACGTCGCGTTGGAGGCGGGCATCTCCCAGCCTGCCGTCTCACAGGCCATCAGAAGACTGGAAAAACGTCTGGGAACCAGGCTGGTCCAAAGGCAGCGCTTCGGCGCAGGTGACGGCACACAGCTCACCCAATCCGGAAGAACAGTGGTGGACCACGTCGGCCAGGCATTGGACCTTATTAACTCCCTGCCTGAGGCCTTGGCTGCGAGGACCGGGATTCGACGGCGCACAATCGGCCTGCCACCCATCATCTCTTCACTGCTGAGCTCCGGGCAGGGGCGGCAAGGGCAGTGCGAACCAGACAAGAACACGACCGTAGAAACCATAGGGTCCCAAAAGCTGCTGAGCCAGATAGAGGCCCACCGTGTGGACTACGGGGCGGTTGCCAGCGTCAACGAGTCGCTGAGCGTGGATGGTGTGGAGACGACCAAGCTGGCCTCCTTCCCCTTCGGCATGGTCTGCACCCAGTCCATGGTCGAACGGCTGGGCACGGCGGGAATGACCAGCCTGCACCCCGAGGATTTGTCCATGCTTCCCGGGGATGTCCCCTTCGCCACCCTCAACCGCGATTTCGTCCATGCCCAGGCCGCCCAACGGCTGATTCACCTGTCTGAACCGGTCAGTCATCTGATTGAGGTCTCCGACGTGGAAACACTGAAAATGGTGACCACATCCGGCCTGGTCTGCAGCCTGATCACCTCGGCCGGCGTGCATCCCGGCGACGGCCTGCGCTTCATCCCCTTTGCCGGTGATGACATGCCTCGCTTCAACGTCTTCCTCTTCAACGACACCAAGCGCGAGGCCTTCCACGAGGACGTGGAGGAGGTGCATGCCTTCAGCGACTATGCCACCAGCCGACTGGGCTCTGTGGCTTGACCGAATTGGAGTCAATGCCGAGGGAGAACGGGAATATCCGCAGCGTCCATCTGTTGTATACTGACGAGGCTGGCCCAAATTGGCGCCAGCGGAGCTTGATAATTCAAGATTGGGGCTGATCGGTTTCGACGGTGACCTGTTCGTCGCAGGGAAGCGTGCCGAGAACGCGGGGGTCCGCTCGTTAATGTCCTCCCGCAAACAACAAGTGCTAAATCTAACCGCACTGAGTTCGCTCTCGCTGCCTGAGCTTCGCGCCAGGATTAACCAGTGAGCAGCTGCTCCGTTCACTCCCCTTCGCCTTCGGGGGGATGCTGAGCGTCATTAAGAAGACTTGCCTGAACTGCCGCGCCACAGGGCGGTTCGGGGACTTTTACTGCGGCTATGCCCGCCACCGGTTGTCTGCGACACAGGTGGGGGCAGACAGATAGCCACAAAGGCCAGCAGACTACGCACGTAGAAGACTGAGGGTGCGGTCACCGGACCGGGGTTCAATTCCCCGCAGCTCCACAAGACAAGGGCCAGCCGAGGCAACTTGGCTGGCCCTTTTCATACCGCTTTACGGTTCAAGAATCCATATCTTTGCATTTCTAGTGCATCATATTGTCCATACAATCTTATTCATGAATTCTTGGTCATCTCTTTGCTTTATTTTCAGAGTTAAAATAACTCCAAGACAACTCCAAGACAACTCCAATCGGAGCAAGAATGATATAATTCTGGAGATAACGAGGACTAATTGAGCAATCGGAAGGTGAAAGTAATGAAAGAGACAGCGCGAATTCAAATTCGCACCAGCGAAGATATGAAGCGTCGAGCCTCACAGCTTTTCGAAGATCTAGGTCTTGATCTCGGCACGGCGATTAACATGTTTCTCTCTCAGTCCCTGCGCGAAGGAGGACTTCCATTTCGCTCCCAACTTTCCAAATTTGACATGGAAATGGAGGACGCTGAGGCTTCGCCGGTCACTCGTGCGGGTCATGTAGAGAATATGAAAGACATCATCCATCATGTATGAGTTTGCATATACACAGAAGTTTCTGCGTGATGTCAAGAAAATCAAGAAGAAGCATTTCGACTTAAGCAGGCTCGATCAAGTGCTCGACGATTTGGCCGACTACAATTCAGCACTGCTTAAACGTAGATACCGAAATCACCAGTTGAAAGGACGCTGGTCCAAATATGAGGAGCTACATGTCGACGCAGACTGGCTCCTGGTGTACAAGCGCGATAAGAATCGAATGATTCTTACCTTGATGACCACCGGCAACCACGATCAAACACTGTGACATATGTGGAAGTCTGGGTGATCGAGCCTTGTTCCGACTGACACGAATCACTGTACTCAATACACAAATTTGACCGCCAATTGTTTATCCACTTCTCAGTTAAAGAGTTAATCGTCAGTAGGATCTCCTCAAGATTAACGTGCCATAATGGCGATACCCATCTTCGAGCAGCCAACATGTATTTGCTGTATTGACCAGCACTGGTCAATACAGCAAGGAACTGCAGGTTGATGAATATGTCACACAGCCATGGCCGAGATCAGTGCTTGGCAAGACCGCTCAATTACGCATCGCGAGCCCAGGAGTAAAAGTTCATTGTCAATCATTCGCCTATGGCACCTTGCAGAATAGCTATGGGCGAGCGTCTCAATGCAGGCCGCGCCGTCAGCATGGTTGCCAGCGACCCGACGACGATGATTGGCAACCCGCAGAAAAGGAAAAACTGCCAAGGAAAAACTACGCACAGACTGTGTATAAGGGGCCAGTAGACCATAGCTGTGCTCAGTCCGACCAGTCCGGTGCCGCCTGCTGCGATGATAATGCCTGTAGTCATCACGATGGTGCCGTCCAATGTGGATATAGCAGTAAGCTGCTGCGGTTTTGCCCCAGCGATTGACAGGAGCGCCAGATCGAGGTCACGATCCCGAGCGGCGATAGCGAATCCCGCGATCACGCCGACCAGGGCGACAAGCAACGCTGCCCAGAAACCATAGAGCAACTCCAAGGTTCCACCTGATGTGGCATTCGCTATTCCCGGTACCTTGTTCATGGCGACGGTACTGGTGCCTCCGGCAGCCAACAGACCGCCGACCAGAAACATACAGGCAGTCAGAGCTATAACTGTTGAGCCGAATGTAGTGTCTCGACTCCTGACCACAGCCTGTGAACGCGCTATCCGCCAGACGGCAGACGATGACGGCACCAGAGCAGTCCAAAGTTGAGTGACCCAGCTTATAACTGGTCCCCCAGAACGTGCCAAGGCAATCAGAAGCAAGAGAATGGCGAAAAGCGGTCCACTTCCAACGGCACTTATGACCGCCTGGACTTGCTTAGGATCCAAGGGCCCAGAGCCGCTGTGCGAAAGATAGGCAAAGACAGGCAACGGCAACAGCAGCAAGGCCAGCCCAAGAAAAAGGGATACAAGACCACGTCCATGTCGGGGGCGGTCAATCGATTCGCTCTCCTCAGCACGGCGCACCACCCGGACTGGTGTCATCTTTCCCAAATCCTGCAATGTTCGGCTGGTCGCCAAGACGGCCGTGGCCAACCCCACTGCGAGACCAGTCAGGGCAGACCTCGGAAAACCGCGCCAGGTAAAAGCGAAATGCACCGGTATTCGCATCCCGGTGGAATACCAATCGAGGATCCTTCCAGCCAGCGCAGGTGAAAGAGCCACGGCAACAAGGGAGGCCGGCAGAACCAGAATGATCACCTGCAAAAGTGTAAGTAGCAGGATCTGCTTAGGCGTGGCTCCCAACAGCGAGATAAGGGCCAGGCCTCGCCGACGTTGGCGAATTGATGCCTGCAGTGTCTGCTTGATCACCAAGCAGCCGAGCACAATGACCGTGAGGAAGACCAGACTCAGGGCCGAAGCCAGACTCTTGGCGGGATCTCTGGTCTTGACCGACAGACCCTGGTAATAGCTGTTGACTCCCATACTCACACTCATGGCGCAGAGCAGGGTTTGGGTAACCACAAGAACGATAAAGACGCCAGCCCAGATGCCACTATTGGCTTTCAAATCACGTAAGGCCCAAGTCATGTTTCATTCACCTGCCACGTCCTCGTGCGTACATTCTGCTATCCACCTCTATGTATATGAATAGCCGATCTGCGCGGAAGATAACATCCGGCAAACCCCTGATTTGCCCCTGAATCAACCCCGATTCCTTCTTGCAATGGACCGTCGACCACTCCCCTGCTCAGAATCTGATTCAGGTTCCCGAACAGCCACAAAACGGGCCGAAAAGGGAACCATATCCTCGTGGACCGTACTGACCACCACCCTGGGCAGTCTCAGAATCCTGAGCACAATGTGGCCGGACGTATGCATATGGGAGCATAATGAGCCCGCCCAATATTTCTACCAAGTCATGGGCTCCATGCGGACCGGCGAGCACACCTTCACCTTGGGCGAGGACATTAATACCGACCGGATGATGACCGCAGCAATCAATTAATGGCTGCATCCGTACAAATGAGCGGCACCGGAAGCCGCAAAATTGCTGATGACCTCCGGTGCCGCTATCAACAACTAGCACAGGGCTGTTGCGAAAATGCTCGCCTCTTTACTATCACGCGGTCTTTGTCGAGATCATCGCTCGACAAAGACCAGTCCACTCATCAATCATCGAGAATCATGGATTCAAAACGCTTGCTGAACATCATTACCACAACAGCAACAACAATTTCCAAAGTGCCGATGATGAGGAATAGAGGAAGTTGCTGATCCAGCGACTTCAACCTTCCGTAGACGACCAGCATGATGGCGGTACCGATGGCTGCAGACAAGGTTAGTGAGGTCTGCATCTGCGTCTCGTAAGATTTCGGAGCAATGGCAGCAACAGTTGAGTTAGCTGCAACACCGTAAGGGAATCCACCGAAATTGCTGACCAAGTAATAAACCAACAGCCATACCACCGAGTATTTTCCGGCGTGAGGATTGAGCACGACAGTCGGCACAATCAGGACGAAATTAGCAATGCCAGAGAAAAAGAAACCGAAGCAGAGACGACTGGTCGACTTCCAACGCTTGCCAAGATCAGTGACCCAGAACCAGCTGAAGAAGAGCCCCGAAAGCAAAGAAATAATACCCACGATAGTTGTGAAAGATCCTGGCGCGATTTCGATGCCCCAGAACTTGCGGTTGATCCGCTGATCCAAGAACATCAGCAAGGTGGTTCCTTGGATGGCGTAATCCACACCAATCACGATTTGCATGATAAACAGTGGAGTCACTGCACGCAACCGATGCCGTTCAGTGCTGCTAATGCGCTTGGAACGCCAGATAATGGCAAAGAAGAGAATCGCCACCACAAATGTGCATGAACTGACGGTATTGGCCAGGCTGTTCACACTGACCTTCTTGGACAAGAGCAACACGGCTATGAAAGCACCAATGACAACTAGGGCCACCAGTGCGATTAGACTGTAGCGCTTCTTCTCTTGGGCGCTCAAGGGCCTGGACGGCTTTGAACCCAAGGATCCGAAGAAACGATTACCGGGCAAGCCGATAATAGCGGCATAGAGCAGGGCCGCGACCGCCCCGATAGCAAAGCCGTAGTGATAGTTGACCAGCCCCAATTGAGCAGAAATCACAGGAGTGATAAAGCCCGCTATGTTGTTCGCGATGGCGTGAATGGCGAAGGCCCCGTCACGGCGACTGTCATCGCGGTGGAAGAGCATACCGGTCAACGAGGCGTTGGAGGCACCGACGATAGGAATGTTCATGAGAACCATGCCCACTATGGCAAAAGCGCGACCCTGACCGATTGAGAATGCAGGGATAGCAAGAAGGCCGCAGGACAGCCCCTTGGTGATATTGCCAATGACCAGCGCCTTGCGAGCGCCAAAAACTCGATCAGCCAACCAGCTACCCAGTATTTCGAACATGGAATTGATGGCCGCCACGATGGCGATAAGCTGGGCCGCCTCACCCTGGGTGAATCCCAATCCTTTGGTCCAGGGCTTGTAGAGATAGTAAATCATCACAGCCCCGTAAGAGGCCCAGCAGATGGAGTTGAAAAGGTTGCCCGTTGCCAGTATGCCAATGCCCTTGGGATAACCGAAGAAGGAACGATCTGATCTTAGATGTTCCAATTCCTCCTCTTGACGATGATCGACCTTGAGACCGGATTCATCGACCACCAGGTTTGAATCCTGCTGGTCCTTGTCCGACTGCTCGTCGACATGTTCCAATGATGTTGCCATACGCTTCTCCTCGCTTCTCAATGGCACCGACCCTCGTTGTTCGGCACCCTTTTGCTCTGCGTGGAACCACAGGCTGTTCCACTGTGAACGGTAAATCTTCTGTCCCTCGGCCTTAGGTGCAAAGAGAATGGAAAAAGGTGGATATTTCTCGGTAATACCATCCGGCAGCTGCTCGGCAAAGTTCCCCTGGCAGGACGTTCCTTGCTCAGAAAGCGCGCCATTGCACGGATTGCAAGAGAATAGAAGCCAGCCTGAACCACTCCAGGCCAAAGACACAAGATTGTCCACCCATTCGACGATTTCCCCCACCTTCACAATCGGGCTTTCGTCCATAGACTGATGAGGTAAGGCGCACCAAGGCGTCGGGGCAGAGCGGCGCCGACGGATCGGAGACGACCCGACGGAAAGCATGACCGGCCAGAATCCGCCTGTCAACGGAGGAAGTAGGTAATTCATCATGACATCATCCATGCACACTGATCAGGATTGCGTCGACGAAGCGGCCCGTCAGATCTACATCGGCAACACGGGCACCGTGGACTTCGACCTGAAACTGCCGACCGAAGGGATGGAGGGAACCACCATCGGATGGGCCAGCAGCGACGATCGATGGGTGACCCCTCAAGGCAAGGTCAACCAACCCGAATACGGCCTAGGCGACCGGAACGTGACATTGACCGCGACCGTCACCAAGGGCGGTGCCAGGGCCCAGCGCAGTTTCGATGTGACCGTGCTGCAGATGCCCAACAAGATTGAAGTGCGCAAGGTCTACCCCATCGAGATCAAAGCGCACAAGGGCGCCACCTACTATCTGCCCATGTTCACGGCCGTGCTGACCAAGGACGGGCAGAAGGTCTCCCAGCGGGTCAACTGGGACGAAGGCGTTGGACAGCGGGACGAGCAGATCGGCGAGCACGACTTCCAGGGGTCCATCGACGGAAGCGACATCCGCCTGCAATGCAAGGTTCAGGTGGTTGACGAAGACCCAGAACAGCCTGTGGATTCCAGCCCCAGGGTCCGCCGCGTGCCAATCTCCCGGGTGCGGCTCCACGGTGATGGCATGCTGGCGGGCAACCAGCGCCGACGGATAGCCTTCCTGAAGACCCTGGACGACGATCAGCTCCTGGTGGAGTTCCGCCGGGCCGCCCACCTGGACACCAAGGGCGCCAAGCCCATGATCGGCTGGGATGCTCCGGACTCCAACCTGCGCGGCCACACCACCGGCCACGTCCTGTCCGCATACGCCTTGGGGTATGCCGCCACCGGCGACAAGGACATTCGGACCAAGCTGACCTACCTGGTCGACGGTCTGGCCGAGGTCCAGGCCGCCTTTGCAAAGAGCGGAGCCACCAAGCCGGGCTTCCTGTCGGCCTACGACGAGAGCCAGTTCGACAAGCTGGAACAGTACGCGCCCTACCCCACCATCTGGGCGCCCTACTACACCCTGCACAAGATCCTGGCGGGGCTGATCGACGCCTACCACTTTGCCGGCAATGAAACGGCTCTGCGCGTGGCCTCGGATCTGGGCGACTGGGTCTATGACCGCGTCCACCGTCTCCCCCACGAGCAGTTGCAAAACATGTGGAGCATGTACATCGCCGGCGAGTTCGGCGGCATGAACGAATCCCTGGCCCATCTGTACGCCATCACCGGCCGTAAGGAGCACCTGGAGGCCGCCCGCCTCTTCGACAACGACCGTCTCATGGTCCCCATGCGTCAGAAGGTGGATGCCCTTGGCGGGCTGCATGGCAACCAGCACATCCCCCAGGTCATCGGTTCGGTGGAGCTCTTCCGCCATACCGGACTGCCCTACTACCTGCAGCAGGCCGAGTTCTTCCTCAAGTCGGTCATGGGCCACCACATCTATGCCATGGGCGGCACCGGGCAAGGGGAGATGTTCCAGCAGCCCGACGTGATCGGCGCCCTGCTCAAGGACAACACCGCCGAGTCCTGCGCCTCCTACAATCTGCTCAAGCTGTCGGCGCTCCTGTTCTCCTTCGACCCAGACCAGGAGTATGCAGACTACACCGAGCTGACCACACTCAACCACATCGCCGCCAGCACCGACCATGTGCCCCAGGGCGGCAGCCTCTACTTCTTCCCCACCCAACCGGGCGGCCGCAAGGAGTTCGATGAGGAGAACAGCTGCTGCCACGGCACCGGCCTGGAATCGCACTTCTACTACGCCGATGGAGCCTTCTACACGGACGAGACGACCCTGTGGATCGAGCAGTATCTGCCCTGCAGCCTGAACGACATCGACCGGAAGATCGCCCTGAACGTGGACGTGGACGACCGCCACCCCGAGAAAGTGACCATCACCATAGAGGCTCTGGACAGGCCGCGCCTGGCCCTGCGCATCCCCGTCTGGACCCGCGGCAGGTTCCACATCGACATCGATGGTACCCCCGTCTCCCAGGATCTCATGGGTACCGACCCGGCTGTGGCGGTCCTGGATGCGAGCGCCTGCGGTCTGGATTCCTGGTCAGGAACCACCGTCACGCTGACGTTCGACCCGACCATCCGGCTGATCGGCACCCCTGACAGGCCCTCCCTGGCCGCCGTGGCCTGGGGCCCCTACATGCTTGCCGCCTTGAGCCCCAGCACCGACATGCAGAGCCTGAACATCGACCGGAAGGATCCCGGGTCCGCCTTTGAACGCCAGGGCGAAAAGCTGGTCTTCCGTCACCGGGACAGCGGCTTGGAGTTCGTCCCCCTCTGGACCATTGACCATGACCAGCCCTACCATGCCTACGTCGAGGTGGCCAGCCACTGACCGCGTCCTCAGGCCAAGATTTCACAGACAGTAAGGACGGTCAGCACGTATCAGGCAATCATCACCAGTTTCCCCAACGATGCGGCGGTCTTCAAATCCGCAGGGCGCTTCATCGGCACCCCAGGATGGATTCATGAGCGCCGCACCGTTGACAGCTTTGAGCTGATTCTGGTTGAAGAGGGTGTCCTCCCGCTGACCGTAGCCGGACGACAACGTGATCTGAAGGCAGGCGGTCTGCTGTTGATCCCGCCCGGCACCCCTCATGAGGGCAGTCGACGGCTGGGACAAGAGCCGCTGACCTTCTACTGGGCCCACTTCACCTTGCCCGACTGGAAAGGGGTTCAGGGCCTGACTGACGAACAGAGGGATGGAAAGGGCCAGGGCGTGGCACGCGTGGTGCTGCCCCTGGATTTTCGTCTGGCAGACAACAACCGGGTGACCGTCATGTTCAACCAGCTGCTGGACATCTATCAGCGCACCTACCCGGAGCCCAGCCCCTACTGCAGCTATTTCATGACCTGTCTGCTCATGGAGATCTCCATGGGAGGGCCCGCGCCCAAGGACTCTCAGGAAGCGGACGACGAGGACAGCACCCTCCAGAAGGTCCAGGATTGGATCCGCATCAACGCCTGCGACCGGATCAGTGTGGCCAGCGTGGCGGAGAACTTCAATTACTCGCCCTCCTACCTGTCGACCATCTACAAGCGGCGGTTCGGCATAGGCATCACCGGGCAGATCAGGCGGGTGCGCATCGAAAGGGCGCAGGAGCTGCTCCTGTCGACCTGCATGGGCGTCAGCCAAATCGCCGAGGCCTGCGGGTATGACGACCCCAAGTACTTCATGCGGGTCTTCAAACGGTTCTCCGGCCTGACACCAACCAGGTACCGCTCCAGCTTTTCCCTGCGGCACTACAACAACGCCTGAAGTCCTTAGACTGAAAGCATGAGAATCGTCATACAGCGGGTCAGCCATGCCCGGGTCGATGTGGTCGACGAACAGGGGCAGCCGGATCCCGATTTCAAACCCCAGAGCATCGGCACGGGCCTCTTGCTCCTGGTGGCCGTCCAGGATGGCGACGCGTCTGACCAGGTGGACTATGCCGTCCGCAAGCTGACCCGGATGCGTATCTTCGCCGACGAGGAGGGCCGGATGAACCGGTCGGTCCTGGACTGCGGCGGCTCCATCCTCTCCATCTCCCAGTTCACACTATATGCTGATCTGCGTCGCGGCAACCGTCCCAGCTTCATGGCGGCCGGAGAGCCCCAACATGCCCAGAGCATCTGGCAGGACCTGAACCGGGCCCTGGCCGCGACCGGTGTCCCTGTCGCCGAAGGTCGCTTCGGTGCCCACATGCGAGTGGATCTGGTCAACGACGGCCCTGTGACCATCCTGCTGGACACCGACAGGCTGATGAAGACGGCTGTTCCTCCAGCGACTATTTAACGATGGGTCGCAGAGGCGCCGATACGTCCAACTGATGCTTGTCGCCAATCTTGGACGGATCATTGATGATCTTGTCGACCACGGCCTGCTTGAGCTTCAGGTCGGAGCCGTCGCCCCAGATGATGACATGCCTGCCCTGATCCAGCTCGGTGGTGATCGAGTCCTGGGTCTCCGCAGTCACCTTGGTCACCGAATGGCGCATGGCCTCGGGCATGCTCGACAGAATCCGCAGGGTCTGCCTGACCGCCTGATCCTGCTGGGCCCGCTTGACGGTGGCCACCTGGATGACCGGCACCCCGTCCACCGGCTTGGACACAGTGTTGAGCGCCCTCCCCTGCCTGTCGACGGCCGTCAGCTTGCCCTGTGCATCCTTGAAGACCGCCGTGGGCTCCTGGGCATCGAAGGTCACCTCCAGACCGTGCGGAAAACTCTTGCGGACCTTGGCATCGGTCACCCCGGCCATGCCGCTGATCTCCTGCTCGACGCCATTGGTGGAAACCAGCAGCAACGAGCGATCCACTTGATTGGCCACGATTGAGGCCACCCGATCGTTGGAGACCCAGGCATTGCCGCCGCTGACATCGATCTTGTCGGTCTGCAGGCGAAAGACCGGCGAGAGGAAGAGCAGCCATGCCAGTCCTGCGATCAGCGCCATGACCAGGATGACAACGCCTGTCCGGATAAGGACCAGCCTGCGGCTGACCTTCTTCTTCTCGCGCACCCGGGCCTGAAAGTCCAGCACCTTGGGACGAACGAAAATCCCCAGCCCCTGCTCCTCCTGATCAGTGCCGATCCTGCCTGAGACAGGCCGGTCCGGCGGTATGGTCCGGGCATCAACGAATCCTCCGGCCGAACTTGTCGTGCGTGAGGTCGCAGACTTTGAGGCCGAGGCCTTGTTCCCTTTCACCAGGGATCGGGAGGATGAGGAGGCCGACCTGGCACTGCGAGTCCGGGATCCGCCTGGATTCTTGGTACGATTCAGACGACCCTTAAGGCGCTTCGACCGCTTGAGACGCCTGCCCTCGCTGCCGGTCTTTTCAGTCTTGGACCGGCGGCCTGACAGTGCTGCACCATCGGAAAGAGTCGACCTGGCCGATCTGGCAGTTCTGCTGGTCCGCTGTTCCTCTCCCGAAGACTTGGTGCGCCCAGACCGGGCCGTCCGTGCGGCCTTGGCAGCCCGGACGGCCCTGGTCCTGGATGAAGCCCCACTGGAGGCGCGGCGACCCTTGCCGGTCTTCACTGCTCGTCCCGTTCAGCCAGCCTGTCAAGAATGACCGGCCCCATGTCGGTTACATCGCCGGCGCCCACAGTCAGGATCACATCACCCGGCTCCGCCCGCTCAGCCAGATTCAGAGCGGCCTGACGCATGTTCGGGCAGGCCTGGAAGATAGCTCCAGCAGACCTATTCCCGGAATCCTGAGACTCCTGGCCCGATGCCTTGCGGGCGGCAGCGGGGATGGTTCCGGCATCCACGCCCGGGAAATCGCTGGCAAGCTCACGCGCGGGGAAGATGTCAGTGACGGTCACATCGTCCGCCAGAGACAAAGCCGCCGCAAAACGGTCGGCGAAGATGGCGGTGCGCGAATACAGGTGGGGCTGGAAGAGCACCCTGATGGTCCGGCCAGGATAGCGTCGCCTGGCGGCGGTCAGCAGGGCGGCAATCTCCGTAGGATGATGGGCGTAATCATCCACTACGGTGACCCCATGCCGGATTCCGCGGACCTCGAAGCGTCGAGAGGCTCCACGAAAGTCGGCGGCAGAAGCGGCGGCCGTACCAGGATCCATCCCCAGCAGGATGGCGGCGATGATGGCTGCGGAGGCATTGCGGGCGTTGTGGATGCCGGGGATCGCCAGATCCACCTGCAGATCCAGCGGCTTGCCGACCTCCAGCCCTGCCGCCTGGAGCACCTGCGCGGGGAGAGCCAGACGGCAATGCTCACGACCGCTGCCGCTGCTCTCGGACTCAGACCCGATGCGCACCAGGCCCAGAATCCCAGGCAGGGAGTCAATATTCAGTTGGGAATCCGAAGTATAGACGATAATTCTGGCCTGGCAGTCCCCGTGAAGCCGTCGCAACACCTCCAGAGCGCCCTGGTCGTCCCCACAGACCACCAGGAAGCGGCGGGCATGCCGAGCATGTTCCACAAAAGCCTGGTGGAAGGCATCAGCCGTGCCGTAGTGGTCCAGATGGTCGGGCTCCACGTTGGTAATGATGGCGATGTCCGGGGTGTACTTGCCAAAGCTGCCGTCGGACTCGTCCGCCTCGGCCACCAGGACCCGTCCGGCTCCCACATGCCCACCGTCCATGGGCCCCTGGTCGCTCTGGAGGCTGCCTCCGATGGCATAGCTGGGATCGGCCAGATTCCCACCGCCGCCCTTGGTCAGCAGGTGGGCCAAGAGGGCGCTGGTCGTGGTCTTGCCATGGGCTCCGGCCACGGTGACTGAAATCCTGGAAGCCATGAGCAGGGCCAGAATGTCGCTGCGATGTACCAGCCGAGCGCCGGCGTCACGAGCTGCCAGGATCTCGGGATTGTCGGGCTTGATGGCACTGGACCAGACCACCGTGCGGGCCCCGGCCACGTTGCTGGCATCTTGACCGATGGTGACCCGAATTCCCAGTTGGCGCAGACGACGGGTTTTCTCCCCCTCGGCGCGGTCGGAGCCGGAGACCTGAACCCCTTCCTGGTGGAGCATCTCGGCAAGCACGCTCATCCCGGCCCCGCCTATGCCGATGAAGTGTGTGGGACCCAGGTCCTTGGGGTCGCTCACTCCGGCCTGGGCCAGGGCAGGCAGGCAGGGGTCCAGGACCGGCAGGGACCGGTCACCGCTGTCCTGCCGACCGGGCACTGTATTCAATTCATGCTTGGGCACAGTAGTTGCATCTCCTCCAACAGTTCAGGACCATTCAAGACGGTCGCCCGTCGCCTGCCTCCATTATGCCCGATTAGGCCCTCCCAGAATCCTTGCGGGCAAGGTGTTGGTCGGCCATGGTCAGAATCTGCTCGGCCATCACCTGGGCGGCGTCGCGAATCCCGTACTCCCAGGCCCGACGGCGCATGTCAGCCAGCTTATCCCTGTCGGCCATGAGGGCAGGGACATGATCGGCTATCCATTGAGCATTCAGGGCCGCATCATCCACCATGAGCCCTCCCCTGGCATGGACGACCGGCTGAGCATTGAACCGCTGTTCACCGTTACCAATGGGCAGGGGCACGTAGATGGCGGGCACGCCCAGGGCGGCCAGCTCACTGACAGAGCCGGCACCAGCCCTGCAGACCACCAGATCAGCGCAGGCGAATGCCAAATCAATCCGCTCCAGGTATTCGGCCATGTGGTAGTCCCCCTGGCCCCGGTGGGCTGGGTCCAAATCGTTGATGGCCGCATCGCCCAAGTCAGCCACCACCTGCTTCCTGACCTGGTCGGCCTTGCCACGACCCGTCAGATGGATGACCTGGGTTCGGTCCAGCAGCTGCCGGGCTGCGCCAGCCACCGCCTTGTTCAGACTGAGCGCACCCAAGGATCCCCCAGTCACCAACAGGATGGGTCTATCGGGATCCAATCCCAGAGACTGCGCAGACTCCCGCCGGGCTCCTGCAGGGTCAGCCTCCATCTGCTTGGCCAGTCGGGCAATGGCCGGCCGCAGGGGCAGGCCCACGCGGCGCACGGGCACTCCCGACCGGGCCCGTATGCCGGTATTCTCATAGGCTGTACCCACGAAATCAGCCCAGCGGGCACCCAGCTTGTTGGCCATGCCCGCCCGGGCGTTCTGCTCATGGACGACGATGGGCAGACCCAGGTTCCGTGCGGCCCTGTAGGCCGGCGCCGAGGCATAGCCGCCAAAGCCGACCACCAGGTCGGCCGACCGAGCCTGCAAATAGCCTCGGACCCGCTGCACCTCACGCCGCCAACGCCGGGGGAAGACCAGAGCGGCCTTGCCGGGACGTCGAGGGAAGGGCACCTTCTCAATCAGATCCAGGGGAAGTCCGGCTGCCGGTACCAGGTCGTGCTCCAGCCCGACAGCAGTGCCGATCACGCTGACAGCCGCTTGGGGACAGCACTCTCGAATAGCCGCAGCCACACTGAGCAGGGGGTTGACATGCCCTGCCGTCCCCCCGCCGGCCAACACCAGATGGGGACCAACGCCTTTTCCGGCATGCTCCTGGGCAACCCCAGGCATCCCTTTCCCGGTCCTCGTCGCTGTCGTCATCCGCGAATCCGCTTCCTTTCCGCCATGTCCATTCCGCATCTCAGGACCCGTCCGTGGCTGCCATCACGTCCGGTTGGGTCCGAATCATCTTCAGAGCCACCCCAGCCGAAGCCAGACAGGAGATCAGCGCGGTCCCTCCGGCCGACACAAAGGGCAGGGGCAGCCCGATGACCGGCAGCAGGCCCAGAACCACGCAAATGTTGACCAGGGCTTGGCCCACCAGCCACACATCCAGGCAGATCAGCACCATGCCCGCATACCGGTCCTTGGTGGTCAGGGCGATTCTCAGCATGCACCAGCCCATAACCACAAAGACCAGAATAAGCATGGCTGCCCCTACAAAGCCCAGCTCCTCGCCTATGACAGCGAAGATGAAGTCATTGTGTGCCTCGGGCAGGTAGTTCCACTTCTCCCTGGAGTTGCCCAGCCCGACCCCGGTCAATCCCCCTGAGGCCATGGCGTAGAGCCCATGGATGGACTGGTAGCAGACCCCTTGAATGTCGTCCTCCGAACACTTGCCGTAGGCGGCCAAGATCCGCTGGGTTCGGTTACTGTTGCCGTAGACCGAAAAGCCGATGACCGCGGCCATCCCCAGGACTGCCAGGCTGAGCAGCCAGCGCAGGGGGAAGCCCGAGACCAGAAAGGCCACGAAGCCGATAATGACGATGATCATGGCCGTTCCCAGGTCCTTGCCCAGCATGATCAGCAGGAAACTGACAATAAAACCGACAGCCGGCTTGGCATAGGCCTTGGCCAGGCTCTTCAGATCGGAATCCTCGCCGGCCTGCCGTTGGGCTTCAATCAGGGCCTGGGGCAGCCACAGACACAGGGCCAGCTTGAGGAGCTCGGCCGGCTGCATGGATATGCCCCCCACCGAGATCCACCCCTCATTGCCGTTGGCAGAACGCCCCAACGGAGTGCGGGTCAGCAGCTGGATGCCCTGGCTGGCAATCAGAAACCAGGTGCTCCAACTCCGGTAGTGGTCGACGCTGATCCTCAGGGCCAGAAGGGCCAGCAAGAGCCCCACCACTGCATATATGCTCTGGCGAATGACCTGGCTCCAGGGTGAGCTACCCTGGGCCACCAGATCCACAGCCGAGGAGGAGAAGACCATCATCAGGCCGAAGACCGTGGTGGCGACGACTGTAGCCAGAAAGCCGTAGTAGCACCAGAGCGGATTGAGTATAGCCCGCCAGCCCCGGTAGTCCCCCTTGCCGCCGGACTCCCTGGAGGGAGCCGTGTGCGGATCAGTGTCGCGCTTCATGCTCGTGGACCCATTGTGTTGCCTGCTGGGCAAACTGGTCGCCCCGGTCGGCATAGGAGGCGAACTGATCCATGGAGGCGCAGGCGGGTGCCAGCAGAACAACCTGGCCGGGCCGTGCATAGGATCCTGCCGCACGAACAGCTCGAGCCATGACCTGGTCGCCTGTACCAGGATCGATCAAGGTAACCGGAAGATCGGGCGCCTGGTCCTTGATGGCCTGGACCATGGGCTGCTGATCCTGACCGATGATCACGGCTGCAGCCAGCTTGGATCTGCGGGACCGGACCAAATTGTCGAAGCGGGCGCCCTTGGCCAGTCCGCCGGCCAGCCAGACCACCTGGCCGTCATGGTAGCTGGCCAGGGAGGCCTCAGCCGCGTGGGCATTGGTGGCCTTGGAGTCATCCACAAAGCGGATGGCCTGCGCACCCTGGCCCAGGGTAGCCACGGTACTGATCCTGTGATCGCCGGGCGTGAAAGCGCGCATGGCCTCGATGGCCGCGTCGACACGGGCCCCAGCGCCCAGTGCCAGAGCCAGAGCGCAGAGGGCATCAGCAAGCAGATGGGGGTAGACCGTGCCATCGGGCTCGCACAGGTCCGTCAGATCGGCCACCCGGACCAGCCTGACCCCCTCCTCAGGATCCTGACCAGTCAATCCGCTGCGGTCCACTACCCAACCGTCTTCCACGCCCAACTGTCCAGACTCGGGCCGACCCAAGGTGAAGCCCACCCGTCGGCAGCCGGGGGCTGGCTGAGCCTGTCTGGCCAGGTCGGAGACCCGGGAATCATCTGCGTTGTAGACCAGGGCCTTGCGCACGCCCCGGTAGACGCGCGCCTTGTCGGCCGCATAGGCCTCGAAGCCCCCGTGCCAGTCCAGATGGTCGTCGGCCAGATTGGTGATGGCCGCGCACTCCAGAGCCGGCGAGAAGGTGAAGTGCAGCTGGAAGGAGCTCAGTTCCACGCAGAGTATGTCATTGTCAGGGTCCAGAACGGCTGTGGAGACGGCCTTGCCGATGTTGCCCACCGCCGGGGCCGTAAACCCGCTGGCCTGCATCATGGCGGAGACCATCCTGGTGGTTGAGGTCTTGCCGTTGGTACCGGTGATCCCGATCCAGGGTGCTGGACGGCCGGTCCGTGTTGAGGGCACCCGCAGCAGCCAAGCCATCTCCACCTCGCTGACCACGGGGATGCCCCGACGCTGCGCCTCAAGGATAAATGGAGTACGCGGATTGAAGACAGGCGAAGCCATGACCAGATCCACCTGGCTCCAGTCCACCTGGTCGAAGTCATGAAGATCAGCCTGTGGGGCACGCTGGTCCACAGTGATCGCACCAGCTGCCCGTCCTCGCAGGGCTGCGGCCACGCTCCGTCCGGAAATGCCCAGCCCGGCGACCAGTACGCGCTTCTGGCTCAAGTCCATATCCATGAACACCTCATTCCGCTAGCTCCGGCATCTGCTTGGCATGATACCGGCTGCCGAAGTCCGGTACCGTGAATGGACGCACTCAGATGGGCAGCCCGGAGCGGACCACCCAGTCTGCATAGAAACAAACCAGGGCCAGCAGGACGAAGATCAGGTCCACCATCCAGAATCGGACAACCACCTTGGACTCCTGCCAGCCCATCAGCTCGAAGTGGTGGTGGATGGGGGCCATCTTGAAGACCCGCTTGTGGGTGAGCTTGAAGTAGCCCACCTGGATCACATCAGAGGCTGCCTCTCCCACGAAGAGACCGCCCAGGATGACCGCCAGCAGCTCGGTATGGGTGGCGATGGACAGGGCTGCGAAGAGCCCTCCCAGAGCCAGGGATCCGGTATCGCCCATGAAAATGGAGGCCGGATTGGTGTTGTACCAGAGGAAGCCGAAGCAGGCCACGGCCGCGCAGCAGGCGATGATGGCCAGGTCCAGGGGGTCTGAGACCGCGTAGGCATGGCCGGGATGGCCGCCGCCCTTCAAGTGGTAGCTCTCCCAGAAGGCGATGACCGTATAGCCCACGAAGGCGATCATGGAGGAGCCCGAAGCCAGCCCGTCCAGGCCATCGGTCAGGTTGACCGCATTGCTCCAGGCCGTCATCAGCAGATTGACCCAGATGATGAAGAGCACCACGGACAGGACGCTGCCTGCCATTCTGAAGTCGATGATGGGCTGCTCCACGAAGGATATGCCCGCCTGGGCACTGGGATAGCCGTTCTTGGTGGGCAGCTTCAGAGCCAGCACCGCGTATATGGTGGCCAGAATGAACTGGCCGATGAACTTGGCCCTGACCGACAGGCCCAGATTCTGCTTTTTGCGCACCTTGGCGAAGTCGTCGATGAAGCCCAGGAAGCCCATGGAAAGCATGGCGAACAGGACCAGCATGGCCGACAGGGACACGGACTCCCCCCGGGACAGGTAACGATAGAGCGCCGAGGCCGCCCATCCCAGCAGAATGGCCAGGTTGATGACCAGCCCGCCCATGGTCGGGGTACCGCGCTTGACCAGGTGGGACTTGGGTCCGTCCTGGCGGATGTACTGCCCGTAGTGCAGGCGGTGGACCAGCCGTATCAGCAGGGGGGTCCCCGCCAGCGTCACCACCAGGGCGACCAGGATTCCGATGATGAGGGCAATCACAGTGTGTACTCCAACTCTTGGATTCTGTCCTTGAATATTAGACCCCGCTGCGGGGATGCCAGTGGACCCATAGCTCAGCCCTGCCACCGGTCGGGCAGATCGGACAGGCCAGACATGTGTGAGCCCTTGAGCAGAACCAGATTCTGCCGGTCCGGATGCCTGACGCATAGGCGGCGAACCATCTGGTCGGCCTGGTCAGCGTCCCGGGCAAAGAGGACACACATGGACCCAGGCTGATCCTCGCTCGGATCGGATGGGCCACCGGCACCACGGACCAGGGCCTGGACCAGAGCATCCATCTGTTGGTCCCGGCAACCCACCGCGACCAATGCATCAATGCCCTGGCGACGACAGTAGGCACCGATCTCCTGGTGCAACTGCTCCCCTCGATCACCCAACTCAAGCATGACCCCCAGGACCGCTATCTGATAGACCGGGCCATCGGATCCCTTCCAGGCGGCCAGGGCGTCCAGACCGGCCCGCACGGAGTCGGGATTGGCGTTGAAGGAATCATCGATCAGGGTGAAGGAGGCATCCGGCAGCCGGACCGACGACAGGGCCATCCGATGCGGACTGATTTGCCGCTGTTCGCCCAGTTCATCGGCAATGCGCTCTGCGTCCAGACCCAAGGCGTGGGCCACCGTGGCGGCGGCCAGGGCGTTCATGACGTTGTGCCGTCCCGGAATGCCCAGACGGAGTCGAACCGGCTGCTGGCCGCGCAGGCGCAGCTCGAAGGCCGGCCTGTCCAGACTGTCACTGTCCAGATAGCGAGCCGATCCGTCCAGGTTGCGATCCCGCCCGCCGTCCTCAGCGGCCATGCCAAACCGCAGAACAGGCCCAGAGGCCAGATCGGCCATGGCGGCCACCCGGGAATCGTCTGCATTGAGTACGGCGGTCCCGCCCGGAACCAGGCCTTGCACGATCTCGCTCTTGGCCTGGGCGATGCGCTCCACGGAGCCGAATTCTCCCAGGTGGGCCACTCCCACCTTAAGGACCAGGGCCATGTCCGGGGGAACCATCCGGGTCAGACTTGCTATCTCGCCCACGTGGCTGGCGCCCATCTCCGCCACCAGGTAACGGGTGTCCGGCCCGACCTGCAAGGCGGTCACAGGCAGACCGATCTCATTGTTGAAGGACCCGACCGGAGCCACCACAGGACCCAGCAGGGCCAGCAGGGAGGCCAACAGATCCTTGGTCGTGGTCTTGCCGACAGAGCCGGTGATACCGATGACAGTGAAGGGACCTTGGGCCTTGCGCCGACGGTCTATGTTGGCCCGGGCCAACAGACCCAGGGCCACAACCGTATCATCCACAAGAATCTGAGGCAGGTCAGCGCCCGGAACCAGGTGGTCGACCAGGGCCGCGCGGCAGCCCTTGACACCCAGACCGGGAACATAGTCATGGCCATCCACATGCTCGCCCTTGATGGCTACGAAGAGTCCATCGGCCCCCGCCTGCCGGGAATCTGTCACCACCCGCATGCGCACCGACCGCCGATCGGGTTCGCGACCGGGACCGGCCTCGAACAGCCGACCGTGCACGTATTCGACGACCTCTTCCAGGGTCATGGGCATGGACCCGGCCCCTACAGACTGACTCATCCTCACCTCTCAGGACATTTCGCGGGAGACGCGCAGGGCGCTCCTGATGTTGTTGCGTTTGACGCCGGCGGCCATGGTCATGGCGATGCACAGGGACAGATCGTCGCTTTCCGCATCGGCGGGCAGGGACTGGCGGGCCAGCACGTCTGATTCCTCGTTGCGCCTGGCTACGATGGTGTGCCCGCCCAGGCTGAACCCATATCGGCGGGCCCTGGAGATCAGTCGCACGTGCCGCATATCGCGGGTGGAGCCCTCCTGGGCGCCCAGGGCCACCACATCCAGGTCCACCGCCTGCAGGGCATCCCTGGCCAGGGTCTGATCATCCACGGAGATGACCACGGCGGCCGCTCCGTCCTCCAGGGCGATGGACAGACTGCGCTGCACATCGAACATGCTGAGGGGGTATTCCAGGTCCAGTCGCCGGTCCAGCGAGTATGAGCCCTTGGCGCTGAGAATACCGACGGGATTGCCCAGCACGTGCAGGAAGTCGGCCAAGAGATCCACCTGGTCCTGCACCTGGGAACCGACCAGGGCAAAGACAGCCAGAGCTCCCGAGGGATCACCGGCGGCATTGGACAGCAGCTGGCCCATCTGCCAGGGGTGCATGGTGCCGAAGAGCAGGGGTATGTTGGCTCGTCCCACCTCCTGGCGGGCCGAAGTCGGCAACAGGGCTGCGTAGGCCCCTCGGCGCTCGGCCTCCTCGATCATGCCCTGGTCCACCTGCTGATCTGCAGGCACATAAAGGCTGCCGGGCCGCACTGAGGGCAGGTCATCCACCAGTGATGTCACCGTAACTGGTTCAGCGAAGTCGGGAACCAAGGTAAGCCCGTAACGCCCCTTGAGCTGACCCAGGGTCAACCGTCGGGAGATTGATTCACTCAGCGCACTCATGCTGCAATCTCTCCTTTGTCCGGGAACGCCATGATGCCTGCCGGTATCACCATGTTACCGGGATAGCATCGGTTCTGGGCTGGGACGTGGGGACCTGGTATTTCTGCATAAGGAATTCACCGATCTGGGCAAAGATGGGACCGGCGGTGACTCCGCCGAAAACCCCGGCATTGCTGTGGGGGTTCTTCAGCACCACAGTGATCACAAAGCGGGGATCGTCAGCGGGCAGTATACCCACCCAGTCACTGACGATGCCGCTCAGCCTGCCGGAGCTGTCGGCCACCTCGGCGGTGCCGGTCTTGGCGGCTATCCTGTAGCCTTCCACCTTGACCGTCTTATCGTATTTCTCTGACACTGACTCCATTGCGTTCATGACCTCAGCGGCCACCTTCTCGTCCACGACCCTGACCTGATGGGCTTTGACTGCCCCTTGACCGCGGATGATGGTCTGGTCGGAACGGACCCCCTTGTTGGCCAGGGTAGCGATGGCATTGGTCAGCTGGACGGCGTTGGTGGCATAGCCCTGGCCGAACAGGACCGTATTCCTGGTGCGCCGGTCCCAGGTCTGAGGCGTGGTCAGCAGTCCCTTGGACTCCCCCGGAAGACCCAGGGCCGAAACCTGACCGATGCCGAAGCGGGTCAGATAGTCGTAACGCTTCTGGTCCGGGTAGTTCTGACCGGCCATGACCATGCCCACGTTGGAGGAATTCTGCAGAATGCCGGCCAGCGTCCAATGCTCATCCCCATGGTTGAAGGAATCCTTGTACTGCTGGTTGTCGAGGGTGATGTGGTCGGGCACCGTAAAGCGGTCGGTCATGGAGTGCACCTGCTCCTGGAGCATGCCCGCGGCCGAGATGGTCTTGCCGACCGAGCCGGGCTCGAAGGTCTCCGCCACGGCCCTGGAGGAGTTGACCTTGGCCTGGTCGCTGCCCGCCTGGTAATCGTCGGTGTCGGCCAGGGCCAGGATCTCGTTGGTGTGGGTGTCCTGAACCACTGCCAGGGCCCAGTCCGCATGATAGTTCTGGCAGCCTGACTTGAGGGCCTGACGGACGTACCAGAGCACGTCCTGATCGATGGTCAATCTCACGTCCTTGCCGTTGACCGGATTGCGCTGACGGGTCACGGTTCCGGGAATCTCCTGGCCCAGCATCCCCTGCTGATAGACCGTATAGCCGTCAGTGCCGGTCAGCCGTCGATTCTCCATCTGCTCGATTCCGGCCACGCCCTTGCCACTGTCGTCGATGCCCCCGATCAGGGCTCCCATCAGATCCGCGTGAGGGTAGGTACGTTCGCTGCTCAGTTCGGCCGTGATGATCCCCTGCAGACCCAGCTTGTCGATGGAGCGCTTGACCTCGGGAGTCACCCGCTTGGCCAGGACCACGTACCGTCCGGGGACGCTGAGTTTGCCGCCCAGCTCCATGGCGTTCATCCCCAGGGCCGGTGCCAGAAGGCGTGCCACGCCGGCAGCACCGTCGGCACCCACCGGGTGACCCTTGATGCTGTGGCAGTCACTGCCTGTGCGCTTGGTGCAGTTGATGGGTATGAAGGAGGCAGCCGCCTCGGGATCGCCGATGATGTTATACCGCTCCAGGCTCTGGGCAAGCACCCGGCCATTGACGTCCAGAATGCGGCCACGTTGGGCCTTGATGGTATGCGGCACGGTGCGACCCGCCGCAGCAGCCTGGGCCATGGACCTTCCGTCGAAGAGTTGGATATAGGCCAATTTGCCCAAGGCCAGAGCCGCCACCAGGATCAGAATCAGGCCCACGGACAAGGAACGTTTGCAGAAAGACAGGTGCCAGGAGTGCTTGGTTCCCTTGCCACTCATGGATGTGCCGCCTTGCCCTGGGCATCCTGAGGGGGCTTGTAACCCTGCAGATCGATGGAGTTCAGACCCTGTTGTGGCTGCATGCCCAACTGCTGGGCCTTGTCCGGCAGGGATGCCTGAAGCTGATCGAGCTTGTTCTGGTCATCCTGGACGTCCTGGTTGAGATTGCTGATCTCATGCTGGATCCGGGTGGCTTCAAAGGAATCCTGGACCATCTGGGTGCGTAGCATCAAGGAGCCGAACATGCAGGCAGCCAGGAAAACCACGGAGGTCATGATGCGCAGCAGAGGATTGCCGCGGGTCCGGGTCCAGCCGATCAGACGCCGGGCTCCCTCAGCCACTGGACCTCGTTCGGGCTGGCGTGCCTTGCCTGTCTTACCTGTGCCCTTGATCAGACTGAGCTCAGGCCTGGTGGGCATCTCCTGGATGCGGGGATGCCCCTTGTCCGGCGAGGCCTTGGAACGGACTGAACGTGCTGGCATGGTCATGACCGGCGCCTCGATTCCGAACCGTGGCCGACGTGACGACGGCGACCATCTGGACCCTCACCACGGACCTCGGCCTGAAGCCGACGACGACGCTCCTCCGGGATGGCTCCGATCATCTCCACGGCCCGCAGGCGTACAGAGGCGGATCGGGGGTTGCGTTCTTGCTCGGCCGCGTCTGCCTTGATGGCCCCATGTGTCAGATCCGACAAATAGGGGCGGGCTTGTTCAGGCACCACCGGCATGCCCGCCGGCAGGTCCACATGCAGCCCTGGCCCCATGAAGCGCTTGACCATACGGTCCTCCAGGGAGTGGTAGGACTCCACAATCAGACGACCCCCCTGAGCCAGCCGCAAAATGGCCTGGGGCAGGGTGCGCCTCAAACGATCCAGCTCCCCATTGACCTCGATGCGCAGGGCCTGGAAGACCCTCTTGGCTGGATTACCCGGGGGACGATGACCACGCGGCACAACCCTGTCGACCAGACGGTCCAGCTGGGCCGAGGTGGTAAGTGGCTGCTCCTGCCTGGCCTCCACGATGGCCCGGGCGATGCGTCCTGCATAGCGCTCCTCCCCATACCGGGAGAAGATGTCGGTCAACTGGTCCTTGTCGTACTCGGCCAGAACCTGTGCGGCCGTCAACTCCTGGCTGGTGTCCATGCGCATGTCCAGCGGGGCATCCTGCCGGTAGGTAAATCCCCTGTCGCGCTGGTCGATCTGCAGGGAGGAGAGCCCCAGATCCATGAAGACCAAGTCCACCTGGCCCAGGCCCAGGGCATCCAGTTGCTGGTCCAGCTGGTCAAAGGGGGCGTGCACCGGCGTGAAGCGGTCGGTCAGACCCTCGTCGTGCATCCGGCCTGTGGCCAGATTCAGAGCCTCAAGATCCCTGTCAATGCCAATAAGACGGGCCTGAGGGCAGGACTTGAGGAAGGCGGTGGCGTGACCGGCCAGGCCCAGCGTGCAATCCACAGCCACGGTGCCCGGGTGATCCAAGGCGGGTCGCGCCAGCGCAAGGCAGCGCTCAAGCAGGACGGGACGATGGACCATGCCGCTGTCCACAGCCTCCTGATCGGGCGGATTGCGATTTTCCATGAGGGCCTCCATCAGCAATCCACCGCCGGAAGAACATCGTCGGCAATGTCGGCGTAGCCCTGTTCCTTGCTCTCCAGGTAGGCAGTCCAGGACTCCTGATCCCAGATTTCAGCACGGGTGCCCACGCCGATGACCACGACCGGGCCGGTCAGCCGTGCATAGGAGCGCAGCATGGGCGGAACAAGAATGCGACCCTGCTTGTCGGGGACCTGGTCGACAGCACCGGACAGAAATACTCGCAGGTAATCCCTGGCTGACTTGTCGCCCATTGAGGTGTGTTGGATACGCACGGCCATCCGCCGAAATTCCTCGGTGGGCAGCAGACTGACGCAGCGCTCCTGGCCGCGTGCCATGACCAGGCCCTGACCCAGCTGGGTGCGGAACTTGGCCGGCAGAGCAAGGCGGCCCTTGGAATCCATCTTGGGCGTATAGGTGCCCAGAAGCATGGGCGGCAGGGAAGGCGAGGCGGCATCTGCCTCGTATGTATCGGCCATGCCCCACCTCCAATGCCAGTTTGGTAACCATGGGACGACCCCATCGGGTAGCGTCCCCTACGCAGTGCTCCCCACTTTACCCCACTCGTCCCCATTGCTCACCACTATGACACCACTTCAGGCCCAAACCCAACCATTCGACTCACCAGAGGGTCCGGCCCGGCGTTTCGCCACCTGTCAAAGAGAGCGCGGCCGAGGGTCTTCAGAGCCGAAAAAGTAGAGGTCGAGCGGTATATTGGATCATCCGATTTTTGAACTTTGGACAGAACGGACGCACATGTCGAGCTATTCCTCACAGCTGCATGAAGAGCAGACGGCGGTGGACAGGGCCTACGGCCGTCTGGACGAGCTGCGGACGCAGGCCCGAACCAGACTGGACGCAGTCAGGGCCGCCGGCTCCCACGGATCCCCCACCCAGCGCACCGAACGGGATTCCTTCGCCAACATGTATGAGGACCGGCTGACCCAGCTGCGGGCCGTGGAGGACCGCCTGGTCTTCGGCCGACTGGATACGGCCCAGGGCGGCCGGCGATATATCGGACGGCTGGGTCTGCTGGACAGCAACCACGAGCCCATTCTGACCGACTGGCGTGCCGAGGCCGCGCGCCCCTTCTATGAGGCCACCCCAGCCGACCACGGCGACATCGTCATGCGTCGGCACATCACCCTCAGCTTCCGTCAGGTCACCGGCATCGAGGACGAGGTTCTGGACCTGTCCGCCCCCGAGGTGGACAAGGCGGCCCAGGGCGGCACCCTAGCAGGAGAGGGCGCGCTTATGGCATCCCTGTCCAGCCGCCGCACCGGGCAGATGACCGACATCGTAGCCACTATCCAGGCCGAACAAGACCGGATCATCCGCTCCCCCATGACCCGCCCGCTGGTGGTCCAGGGAGGACCAGGCACTGGCAAGACGGCCGTGGCCCTGCATCGGGCGGCCTATCTGCTCTACACCCACCGGCGCAGACTGGAGAGTTCGGGCGTGCTCATCGTCGGGCCCAGCAACGCCTTCCTGCACTACATCGACCAGGTCCTGCCCTCCCTGGGTGAGACCGGAGTGCTCAGCCGCACCATGGGCGACCTCATCCCCGGCATCAGCACCGAACGTCAGGAGGACCCGCACGTGGCCCGGCTCAAGGGGGACATCCGCATGGCCGAGGCCGTAGCCAACGCCGTCGCATCTCGGGAACGGGTGCCTGCCTCCCTGCCCACGGTCAAGGTGGACGGGGTTGCCGTACCCATGCTGGCGGTAGACCTGGAACAGGCCCTGGTCGATGCCCGCCGCAGCCATCAGCCCCACAACAAGGCCAGGAACACCTTTGTGCGCTCGGCCCTGAACGCCATGACCACCCGCTATGCCGAGGGGGTAGACTATCAGCCCGGAGCCGAGGAACTTGCCCGGGTCACCTCCCTGCTGAGGCTGAACGACCAGGTGCGACGGACCCTCAACCTGGCTTGGCTCCCCATGAACCCCCGCTGGCTGGTCAACGACCTCTGGTCCAGGCCGGACCGTCTGCGCCGGTTCGCCCCCTGGCTGACTCCCGAACAGATTGACCTGCTGACCCGCCCAGACGGCGCCGAACTGACCGTATCCGACATCCCCATCCTGGACGAGGCCATGGAGCTGCTGGGCCCCGACCCCCGCCAGGCGGATCGAGACCAGGCTGAAAAGGCCCGCCGCGACGAGGAACGCCGGTTTGCCAGCGACACCTTGGCTCAGAACGGCATCGGCACAGGCATCGTGACCTCGCAGATGCTGCTGGATTCCATCAACGGCCAGGACGACAACCAGGCAGCCACCCAGGCGGCCGCCGACCGAGAATGGGTCTACGGGCACATTGTGGTCGACGAAGCCCAGGAGCTGACGGCCATGGATTGGAGGATGCTGGTCAGGCGTTGCCCCTCCCGGTCCTTTACCATCGTCGGGGATGTTGCTCAGACGGCGGCCCTTGGTGGCACACGGTCCTGGGCCTCCACCATGGATAAGCTTTTCGGTCCGGACGGGTGGGACCTGCGTCAGCTGACCATCGACTATCGCAACCCCCGTCAGGTATCCAACCTGGCCTCCGCCTTCGCAGCCTCCGAGGGTCTCGAGGTTTCAACACTCAAGGCCGTGCGCGAGGTTGAAGGATCGGTCAGCCACCTGCGGGCTGACGATCAGGCCAGCCTGCTGGATCGGCTGCCTGACCTGGTTAACGAACTGGCGAAACGACATCTAGGCAAAGACGGTACCGGACGCCTGGCGATCATCGTTCCCAGTGCTCTGGAAGCTGAGGCCAGTACACGGCTGCATATTGATAAGGCTCAGGAGCGCCAAATCACGATCACGACCACCGGCCACACCAAAGGGCTGGAGTTCGACGCCGTGGTTCTGGTTGAGCCGGGAGCCATCCAGAACGAAGCCCCTTCCAGGCTGAGTGCGGCGGCCGACCTTTATGTGGCCATGACGCGACCGACCCAGGAGTTGGTCATCGCCCAGACTTCCGAGGATCAGAGGCTGCTGGACCTGGGATGATGTACCTGGTGCCTGAGTAGTTAACTTCAGGACCGTGCAGTAGCAGACTGCTCTTCGGCGGACTGGTCTTCAGCGCGCAGAGTGTCAATGGCCTGTTGGAAGTCCTCCAGGTTGCTGAAGTTGCGATAGACCGAGGCGAAGCGAAGATAGGCCACCTCATCCAGCTCCCTGAGGGGCTTCAGGATGGCCCTGCCGACCTCTTCCGAATCGACCTGAGCCAGGCCGCGTGAGCGCAGATCCTCTTCAACCTGCTGGCCCAGGAGCTTCAGGTCATTCTCATCGATGGGCCTGCCCTGGCAGGCCTTCCTCACTCCTGAGATGACCTTGTCGCGATTGAAGGGCTCGGCATTACCTGAGCGTTTCATGACCAAGAGAATCGAAGTCTCCACCGTGGTGAACCGACGCGAGCATTGCGGACACTCACGGCGGCGTCTGATGGCATGGCCGTCGTCGCTAATTCGCGTATCCACAACCTTGGTATCGGGATTCTGGCAGAAAGGACAGTGCATACGCAATATCATAGCGCCAAAGGACCGCAAGACCCACGTATACCGGGCCTATCAGCGTACAACCCTGGACAAACTCCTCGAATTCGGCTATTGCCTTCATTCATACGACAAGTCATTGAATCCCTTCATTGATTCCCTGGATCGAAAGTCGCTGTCTCAATCGTCACTGGGGATCAGAATCCGGTCACCAACGTGCAGATTGGGCGAAGACATGTTGTTGATCTGCATGATGCGGTCCACGTTTTTAGTCACATCCTCCCCTTGCGGGGTGATCGAAGTCGCATAGGACCAGACATTATCGCCCGGACGAACCGTTCTGGTGATAACCTCCTGCGGTCCCGGAGCGGAGCTGGCCGGTCGAGCCATCAATCCGATTCCAGCCAGGGTCAGAGCACCGACAGCCAGGAAAACAGCGAATCTATGCACAATGACACTCACAAAACCTTGCTCAGACACACAGGCTTTGGCAGCTCCACGAAGACGGGCCATGACGGACGAGAACGCAGAACCTACATACGCCCGGCAGGCCGAAAACAGGTTCGACGACGCAGACATGCGGGAACTGGCACAGGTACGAACAACCATGGCACACCTCTTTCGAACATTTGTTCTATCGAACAGATGTTCTTATTGTGGCACTTCGAGAGTCGTTTGGCAAGGCTGATTCGAACATTTGTTTGATTTTTCACTCCGGGCAGGTTAGACTGAGTGCAGTTTGCAAGGAAAGGAGCCCATCGTGAGTACCATCCCCTTTACCGGGTCCACGGCTACGAGCTCCCTCAACCAGCCCACTATCACCAACAGTGCCGACTCTCAGGAAGCCGCTGAAACTTCCGTCAGCACCGAGAGCCTGAATAAGGGATCCCGACCCAAGCTGACCGATCGTCAGGCCAGGGTTTTGGAAGCTATCAAGCGGCACCTGGCAGAGCGTGGATTCCTGCCCTCCTACAGGGAAATCGGCAAAGACGCGGGACTACGCAGCACTTCTTCCGTCAAGCACCAGCTTCAGGTCTTGCAGGATCTGGGCTACATTCGTCTGACCGCCAACAAGGGACGTGCCATAGAGCTGGTCCAAGACCAGCCTGAGCCGACTGCTGGAACCGCCAGGATCGTGCCCTTCCCCGACACGCAGACCGACGAGGCGATCATGCAGTCGCGCGACGTGCCCCTGGTCGGCAGAATCGCCGCCGGTCAGCCCATTCTGGCCGAGCAGCATGTGGACGATGTCATGCGTCTGCCCGAACGTCTGACGGGATCCGGTGAGCTCTTCATGCTTGAGGTCCATGGGGATTCCATGGTCGATGCCGCCATCTGCGACGGGGATTTTGTGGTCGTCCGCCGTCAACAGGAGGCCGAGAACGGGGATATCGTCGCGGCACTGCTGGACGATGGGGCCACGGTAAAGACTTTCCGCCGCGAGAAGGGCCACGTTTGGTTGATTCCCCACAACCCGGCCTACTCACCCATTGACGGTACCCACGCCGTCATCATGGGCAAGGTGGTCACCGTCCTGCGCAAGGTCTGAGGACTACATGCCCAAATGCTCACCGCTGCTGTCTCGGTGACCCTGCGGTTCTATCTGAAAGGTCGTGTGCTCAACCGAGACCGGAAAATGATCGCGCAGGCAGCGTTGCATGCTAGTCAAAATTCGTTCGTTTTCAACGGCCGTCGTACCCTTGGGAACGATTACGTGTGCTGTCAGCTGGGGCAGGCCGGTGGAGACGCTGTTGGCATGCAGGTCATGAACCTGAAGTACGCCAGGCACACCCTCCAGGTGCTTCCTGACCTTGGCCATGTCAAGGTCCGCTGGGGTCTCCTCAAGAAGCACGGAAACACTGCTGGCCAGCAGTTTGATCGCACGCGGAATCATCAGCAGAGCGATCAGACCTCCGGCCACGGCATCAAAGCCGGCCCAGCCGGTGAGCATCATGACCACGGCTGATACCAGAACCGCCACCGAACCCAGCGCATCGTTGACCACTTCGAGAAAAGCGGCACGCATGTTCAGGTTGTCCTTATGCCCGGAGGCCAGGACCAGGATGGACCCCACATTGGCAGCCAGTCCCAGGATGCCGAAGAAAAGCAGCAGCCCTTGCTGATGGACCTGGTCGCGCCCAGGTGACCAGAGCCGCAAGACAGCCTCCACAATGGCGTAAATGCCCACAGCAAGCAGAACCAAAGCCCCGCCGGCCGCCGTGATGACCTCCAGACGGGACCAGCCCCAAGTCCGCCGGTTTGTGGGACGGCGCTCCATCAACACAGCAGTGACTGTGGAGGCGATCAGCACAGCCATGTCGGTCATCATGTGTCCGGCGTCGACCAGCAAGGCCAAGCTGCGGGTGACCAAGGCGCCGACGACTTCAGCCACAAAGACCGATCCCGTCAGCGCCAGGGTCGTCAGCAACTGTCGACGATGGGCGGATCCGCCGCCCTGGACACCACCTTCATGAGCGTTCATGCATACCCCGATTCATCAGGCACCAAAGTATGTCACCAGGGGACACAAGGCAAGGGTTTTCTAAGAAATACTCAGAAGCCGAACTTGCTTGCCGTTTCCTTGAGGGTCTCGGCGGAACGCTTCAGGGCTGCCAGCTCGCCGTCGCTCAGCGGGGTGTTGATGTGGGTGTTGACCCCGTCACGGTTGAGCACGCTAGGCACCGACATGCACACGTCGGAGATCCCATGGAAATCCTCCAGCAGGGAGCTGACCGGCAGGATTCGGTCAGTGCCGTTCAGGATGGACTCGATGATGTCCACGCCGGACATGGCGATGGCGAAGTTGGTTGCCCCCTTGCCCTCGATAATCTGGTAGGCGGCGTTCTTCACCTCCTGGTGGATCTCCTCACGCTTGGCCGCATCGAGAGGCTCATGGCCGGGCAGCTCCATCCAGTCGCACATGGGCACGCCGCCGATGGTGGCCGAGCTCCAGAGCGGGACCTCGGAGTCGCCGTGCTCACCGGCGATGTAGGCATGGACGTTCTTGACGTTGACTCCGGTCTGCTGGCCGATCAGGTAGCGCAGGCGGGCAGAGTCCAGATTGGTGCCCGAACCGAACATCTGATTGACCGGCAGTCCGGACAGCTCCAGGGAGACTCTGGTAACGATATCGACGGGGTTGGTGATCAGCAGGAAGATGGCATTGGGGGCCACCTCGACCATCTGGGGGATGATGGATTTCATCATGTTGATGGTGGCTCCGGCCAGGTCTAGTCGGGTCTGTCCCGGCTTCTGCCTGGCTCCGGCCGTGATGACCACCATGTCGGCGTCGGCGCAGATCTGCGGATCGTCCGAGCCATCGATGGTGACCGTGGGATAGAAGCTGGATCCGTGCTGCATGTCGCGGACCTCAGCCTCAACACGCTGGGCGTTGATATCCTCAAGAACAATCTCTCGAGCCACGCCACGCTGGGCCGCCGAGAATGCCAGGGTCGACCCCACAGCTCCGGCTCCTACGATCGCTAGCTTGGTTGGCTTGATTGATGATTCCGCCATAGTTTTATGGACCTCTCTTATCGGAACCCGGGAAACGGGTTTGCCGCTGACAACATACGTAGTCTACCCAGCATAGGTGACCTGGTGTGCATCTGCCCTCAAGAGTTCAGCCCGGCCGATGGCGTGTCACCCTCCGAAGCTTGCAAGGGCTTCTGGTCAATGGCCTGATCAAGCACGGCGGCCGCCAAGCGGTCGCCCACATCAGCGCTCAGCGCAACCCCGTCGGCCCGGTATTCCAATGAATCCACCCGTCCCAGCTGCCTCACCTGTTCCAGCAGCGAACCGCTGGTGTAGGGCAGGATGGCCTGGACATGCACGGCGGGGGCAGGCAACAGTTCCTCCACCCGCCTGCGCAGGGACTCCAGACCCTGCCCCTGCCTGGCCGAGACCAGAAAGGCCTCAGGCTCAAGGTTGGCAAGCCGTTGCCGGGCATACTGGTCGATCAGATCCACCTTGTTGAAGACCAGCAGTCGGGGAATGGACTCGGCTCCTGGAATGTCTGCCAGCACGGCATCCACGGCCCTAATCTGACCGAAAGGATCAGGATGAGAGCCGTCCACCACATGCAGAATCAGGTCTGACTGCCCCACCTCCTCCAGCGTTGATTTGAAGGCCTCCACCAGCTGGGTGGGAAGGCGACGGACGAACCCGACCGTGTCCACATAAACGTAGAGTCGACCATCTGCCGCTTTGGTACGCCTGACGGCCGTGTCCAGGGTGGCGAAGAGGGCGTTCTCCACCAGTTCCTCGGACCCGGTCAGCCGATTAGTCAGCGAAGACTTGCCAGCGTTGGTGTATCCCACCACAGCTACGGCCGGCAACTGGTAGCGCCGCCGGGACCCACGCTCGACCTGACGCGAGGGGGCCATCTGGGCTATCTGGCGCTTCAGCCGGGAAATCCGCCGTCTGATGACCCGCCGGTCGGTCTCGATCTTGGTCTCTCCGGGTCCGCGGGATCCTATGCCGCCGGCCTGCCCGGCAGCCTGACCTCCGGCTTGGCGGGAGAGGGATCCGCCCCAGCCGCGCAGCCTAGGCAGCATGTACTCCAGCTGGGCCAGCTCCACCTGGGCCTTGCCCTCTCGGCTGGTGGCGTGCTGGGCGAAGATGTCCAGAATCAGGGCCGTCCTGTCGACCACCTTGACCTTGGTGACATCCTCCAGGGCACGTCGCTGGGAGGGATGAAGGTCGTCGTCGGTGATGATGGTATCGGCACCCAGCCGGGCCACAATATCGGCCAGCTCCCGCGCCTTGCCCGAGCCCAGGTAGGTGGCCGGATCCGGCTTGACCCGCTGCTGGAGCAGTCCATCAAGCACCTCGGCTCCAGCGGTACGCGCCAGGGCTGCCAGCTCACGCAGGGACTCCTCGGCCTGACCGACCGTGGTCCGCGAACCCGACCAAACGCCGACCAGGACCACCCGCTCCAGACGGACCTTGCGGTACTCCACCTCGGTCACGTCCTGGAGCTCACCCAGCCCCTCTACATGGCGGAAGGCATTGCGCCGGCTGCGCTCCTCCCACTCCTGATCCCGGTCCTGCCCGACCTGCTCCCTACTGCCTGTCAGCACCTCGGACTTGTGGGCGAGCGGGTCCTGATGGGCATCGACAACTGCTGAACCATGCTCTCGGGTCGGTTTTTCTTGGGTCAAAGGCACCTCTGCATTGATCTATGGACTAGGGAACGAATCCGGTATAGGCGGAATCATGACACAGTCTTTATTATCATCTTCTTAGCAGACATCAGCGAGCGCCCGAGGGACGGGCAAACTTCACAGACGGATTGGATGGACATGACGGACAGGGACCATGGCAGCAGCCGGGGGCAATCCTCCAGGACCGGGACGGATGGAGGCGAACAGTATTTCGTAGCCCGTCCGGCATCCCCTGACCAGCGGCGAACCATCCAGGTGGAGCTGGCCGGCCGCACCTGCCAGGTGGAGGTCTCCCACGGGGTCTTCTCGTCAGGGAGGCTTGACCTGGGCACTTCGGTCCTGCTCAAACGCGTTCCCCAGCCCCCGGCCGAGGGCGACTTTCTGGACTTGGGCTGCGGATGGGGGCCCATCGCCCTGAGCATGGCCATGCAATCGCCCGAAGCCAACGTCTACGCTGTGGACACCAACCAGCGGGCCTTGGATCTGACTGCCCGCAACGCACAAACCCTGGGCCTTGACAAGGTGTGCACGCTGACCCCTGAGCAGGTACCGGACGATCTGCGCTATGACCTGATATGGTCCAACCCGCCCATCCGGGTGGGCAAGGCGGCCCTGCACGACCTGCTAATGACCTACCTGCCCAGGCTGAAGCCTCTGGGCCGGGCCTATCTGGTGGTCCAGCGCAATCTGGGTGCCGACTCGCTGATTCCCTGGCTGGCTGACGCACTGGGCCCCGGCTGGACAGCGCAGAAGTATGCCTCGGCCAAAGGCTACCGGATCATCGAGGTGGGCCGGGCATGAGGTTCGAGTATCCCGCCGAGCTACCTATCAGCGCGGCCAAGGAGGACATCGTCCATGCCGTGCAGTCCTCCCAGGTGGTCATCGTCTCAGGTCAGACCGGCTCGGGCAAGACCACCCAAATCCCCAAGATTCTCCTTCAGATGGGCCGCGGCGACCACGGACGTCAGATTGTGCACACCCAGCCCAGGAGGATCGCCGCCAGAACCGTGGCCGAGCGCATCGCCTCGGAGACGGGTACCAGACTGGGTGATGAGATCGGCTACCAGGTGCGCTTCACCGACAAGTCCAGCCGAAGCACCCGACTGCGAGTGGTCACCGACGGTATCCTTCTGGCACAGATCCAGGGCGATCCCCAGCTGCGGGCCTACGACACCATCATCATCGACGAGGCCCACGAGCGCAGCCTGAACATCGACTTTCTGCTTGGGTATCTGACCGCCCTGCTGCCCAAGCGGCCCGATCTGAAGCTGATCATCACCTCTGCCACCATCGATTCGGTCAAGTTCCGAGACCACTTCGCCAAAGCCCTGCACACCCAGGTGCCCGTGCTGGAGGTCTCCGGCCGCACCTACCCGGTCCAGACCCTTTACGAGCCCGCCGGATCAGCTCCGGCACTGATGCGGCACGTCCCAGGGTTCGACTCTGATGAGGAGGGCCAGGATAGGGAGGATCCGGACATCCCCAAGGCGGTGGCCCGGGCCTGCGCCGAGCTGGTCATCCACTCCACCCACGTGGACGGCCCTAGGGACATACTGGTCTTCGCCGCCGGAGAACGCGACATCCGCGAGTACGAGACCGCCCTGCGACGCTACTTCGGTCCGCGAACCTCCGACATGCGCCGCCCGGATGCCCTGGAGATCATCCCCCTCTTCGCTCGCCTGTCGGCCAAGGAACAGCACCGTGTCTTCGAACACCACGGCCATCAGCGCATCGTCATCGCCACCAACGTGGCCGAGACCTCTTTGACGGTGCCGGGCATCCGCTACGTGGTGGACCCGGGACTGGCCAGGATCAGCCGTTACTCCAAGTCGGCCAAGGTCCAGCGCCTGCCCATCGAGCCCATCTCCCAGGCCTCCGCCGATCAGCGTGCAGGCCGTTGCGGACGCGTGGCCGACGGCATCGCCATCCGCCTGTACGCCAAGGACGACTATGACACCCGTCCCAAGTTCACTGATCCTGAGATCCTGCGCACCTCCCTGGGGTCGGTCATCCTTCACATGCTCTCAGTGGGCGTGGCCCATACGGCCGAGGACGTGACCGACTTCGGCTTCATCGACCCGCCCGACACCCGAGCAGTCAGCGACGGTCTGCGGGAACTGACTGAGTTGCAGGCCATCTCCCGCCAGCAGGGCCTTATCCGGCTGACCAGTCTTGGACGACGGCTGGCCAGGATCCCCATCGACATCCGCCTTGGCAGAATGATCCTGCAGGCCGGTCAGGATGCCACCCCGGACACCCTGGCCGCCGTTCTGGTAGTCGTAGCATTTCTCTCCCTGCAGGACCCCCGCGAGCGCCCTGAGGAGAAACGCGAGGAGGCCGACCGGATCCATGCCCGCTATGAGGACCCTTCCAGCGACTTCCTGACGGCCCTGAATATCTGGAACCGCTTCTTCCCGCAGGACAAGGAGCCCTCCAACGGGGCCCTACGCAAGGCCTGCAAGCAGGAATACATGGCTTTCCTTCGGATGCGGCAGTGGCATGATCTCTACCGGCAGCTGGCCCAGATGTGCCGGGGTCTGCACATGAAGGTGGGCTCCCCCGTCCCCGTCAAGGGACCGGATCAGGCCCTGCTGGACCTGCCTATTGGGCAGCAGGCGGCACACGCCCTTGTCTGCTCCTGGGACGACCAAGGGATCCATCGGTCCATGCTGGCCGGCCTGCTCTCCAGCATGGGCATGCAGGTGATCCACGAACCCAAGGCCTCCGATTTCGCCGGATTACATGGCGCGGCCCGGACCAAGGCCATGAAGCGGGCTCGCCGACAGGCCAAGAACGACTACCAGGGGGCGCGCGGCACGCATTTCGCCATCTTCCCTGGCTCCGCCCTGGCCAAGGCCAACCCGCCCTGGATCATGGCCGCCGAACTGGTGGAGACCTCCCGGCTCTGGGCGCGTTGCTGCGCAGCCATCGATCCCGCCTGGGCCGAGCCCCTGGCCAAGTCCCTGACCAGGACCACCTACGCCGAACCCCATTGGTCGGCCTCACGCGGAGCCGCGGTGGCGACCTCCAAGGTCCTGCTCTACGGTCTGCCCATCGTGCGCGACAGGACCGTCCAGTGGGCTCGTATCAATCCCGGCCAGGCCCGGGACATGCTGATACGCCAGGGCCTGGTCCAGGGCGATGTGCGCGAGCGCTTTCCGCATGATGGCTTCATCCAAGCCAACCGGCAGGTGCTCAGCGAGGCGGGCGAGCGTACCAGCCGGACCCGTCAGGTGACCGGCACCTTCACCGAAGAGGACCTCTATGACTTCTACCAGGAGCGCATTCCCCAGGAGGCCACCTCCCTGGCCGCGCTGGGCTCTTGGTGGCGGCGGCACCACGATGCGGACCCACACCTGCTGGACTTTGACCCCGACAAGGTGGAGCGCCTGAACGACCAGTCCGCCTCCTACCGGCCCGGTGACTATCCCGACCACTGGCATACCCAGGGCATCGACGGCCGGCCCATGGATCTGCCCCTGACCTATCGCTATCAGCCCGGAGAGCCGGACGACGGCATCACGGTCCACATTCCCCTGCACTGCTTGAACCAGCTGACACCCGGACAGTTCAGCTGGACCGTGCCCGGCCTTCTGGACGACCTGATCACAGCCACCATCAAGTCCCTGCCCAAGGCCCTGCGGGTCCAGTTCGTCCCCGCACCTGATGCCGCCCGAGCCATCCGCGCCTGGATAGACGGCCACTATCCACTGCTGCCCGGTGCCGATCCTTCTTCGGCAGACCAGGCCACCTACGGGTCGGCGGACCAGCAGCATGCGGACGAGGACGCAAACAATGCAGGAGCCATCCCCGACGGAGGCTGGCCGGACTTCGAGCAGGCCTTCACCGCCGCAGCCATCGATACGGTCGGAGCCCAGTTGCACCCGGAGGTCTTCACCCAGTCCAGGCTGGAACGACTGCCCGACTACCTGCGGCCCACCTTCCAGGTGGAGGAGGATCGACGTCAGGGCCGCAAGGGCCACGGCCACCCCAAGGTCCTGGGCCGGTCCAAGTCCCTGACTGATCTGCAACGCGACCTGGCCGGACAGGCCCGACAGTCGGCCCGGTCCCGGGTGGACTCCCAGGCCAGCAAGGCCGCCCGACAAGGCCAGGTGGTCAAGAGTGCCGACCTGCTCCATCAGTCCGGCGCCACCACCAAGCCGCGCGAGGAACTGATCTGGCAGGCCGCCCTGGATAAGCTTCACCTGCCTGCCCAGCGAATCTCCTCACGCTGGCTGAGCAGGGAGGCCCTGATGCTGGCCTCGGCCCCCTATGCGGACACCTCCGCCCTGGCCGAGGACCTGCAGATGGCCGCTGTCAAGCGCCTGATCCCCCACACCGAGGCCATTACCGACGACCGGACCCTGCAGGAAGCCGTGGCCGGCGTCAGCCAGGTCTACGAGGACACTGTGTATCAGGTGGCCAAGGATGTGACCGCCATTCTGGAGACTTCTGCCCAGGTGGACAAGGCCGTGTCCGGCCCGGCCGATCTACCCCTGCTTTCGGTCCTCCAGTGGATACGCCAGCATTCGGCCAGCCTGGTGGCCAAGGGCTTCATCAGTGCCGACCCGCCCTACGCCCTTCCCCGCCTGCGCACATACCTGAAGGCGGACCTGATGCGCCTGGACAAGGCCCGCAGAGACAAGGACCGTGACGTACGATGGGCATGGCAGGCGCAGACCGCCCAGGATCTGGTGGACCAGGCGGCCAAGGCGGCCCAGGCTCTGCCCGCCGGTCCCGGACGAGACCAGGCCATGGACCGTGCGCGAAGGGGACGTTGGATGATGGAGGAGTACTTTGTCTCCATCTGGGCCCAGGAGCTGGGGACGGCCATCCCTGTCAGCCTGCAAAGGATCAGGAAGGCACTGGAAGGAAAACCATGAGTACAAGGCCATCCGGACAAAGACGCAGGGGCGGCACCAAACGCGGACGGATGACCCTCCGCCGCGTGCAGACCCTGGGGGCCGCCCTGATGGCCATAGTCCTGGTGGTCGCCCTGTGTGTCCTGGCCGTCCGTTTCGTCTCCTACCGGCTGATGGTCGGCCGCGTCATCCGCCACCAGGAGCAGCTCTCGCAGGAGTACGTCTTCAATCCAGGCAGGATCATCACCGATCACCGCTTCCATGACACCGTGGACATGAACGCTGACGATGTTCAGGCCTTCCTGGACCAGAAGGGGGCCTCCTGCAACGGATCAACCTGCCTGCGCAGTCTGCAGATGGATGTTCCCGACCGCCCCAGTGACGGCCTCTGTGATGCCTACAAGGGCGGCAAGGGGCAGAGCGCGGCTCAGATCATCGACGGGGCCGCCCGCTCCTGTGGGATCAGCCAGAAGGTCCTCCTGACCATGCTGCAAAAGGAGCAGCACCTGGTGGCCACCGACCAGCCCCCCACCCAGGTCCAGCTCCAGTCGGCCATGGGCCTTTCCTGCCCTGATGATGCAGACTGTGACGCCCGCTATGCCGGCTTCTTCAACCAGGTCTACGGGGCCGCCCACCGATTCCGCTACTATCAGGCCCACCGGGACCAATACGGCTACCAGACCAAGGTCTTGAACGATGTGCGCTTCAGCCCCGATGCCTCCTGTGGCAGCGGCAAGGTCTACATCGAGAACGATGCCACTGCCCTGCTCTATATCTATACGCCCTACCAGCCCAACGAGGCAGCGCTTCGGGCAGGCGACGGCGAAGGCAACCGCTGCTCAAGCTACGGCAACCGCAACTTCGTCATCATCTACAACAGCTGGTTCGGTCGATCGGACCAGTAAGACTCGGGTTCAAAGCCTGGGCAGGTAGTAGGCCAGCTCGTAGGGGGTGACCTGACGGCTGTACCCGGCCCACTCCCGGTGCTTGTTGCGCAGGAAGTACTCAAAGGTCTGCTCGCCCAGCACCTGGGCCACGAAGTCCGACTTCTCCATGACCTTGAGCGCCGCATCCAGGCTGTCAGGCAGGGGCTCGATGCCCATGGCCTGCCGCTCGGCGTCGGTCAGCTCCCAGACATCGTCACTGGTGGGCTCGCCCAGGGTCATCTTCTGCTCGATTCCGTCAAGGCCGGCAGCCAGCAGCACCGAGTATGCCAGGTAGGGGTTGGCTCCCGGATCCAGGCCGCGGAACTCCATCCTGGCCGAGTTGCCCTTGCCGGGCTTGTACTGGGGTATGCGCAGGAGGGCGGACCGGTTGTTGTGCCCCCAGCAGACGTAGCTGGGCGCCTCGGCCCCGCCCCAAAGCCGCTTGTAGGAGTTGACGTACTGGTCGGTCACCGCGCAGATCTCGGCCGCATGGGCCAGGATGCCGGCGGCGAACTGCCGGGCCGTCTGGGACATATTGAACTCCTGGCCCACCTCGTAGAAGGCGTTGGTATCCCCCTCGAACAGGCTCAGATGGGTGTGCATGCCCGACCCTGGCTGGTCAGTGAAGGGCTTGGGCATGAAGCTGGCGTAGATTCCCCGCTCCAGGGAGATCTCCTTGACCACGGTCCGGAAGGTCATGATGTTGTCGGAGGTGGTCAGGGCGTCGGCATAGCGCAGGTCGATCTCGTTCTGCCCAGGTCCGGCCTCATGGTGGGAGTACTCCACCGAGATGCCCATCTGCTCCAGCATGTTGACGCAGGCCCGGCGGAAGTCCATCCCCGGGCTGCGGGGCACGTGGTCGAAGTAGCCGCCCTCGTCGATGGGTGTCGGGGTCTGGGACCAGTCATCCTGGTTCTCAAACAGGTAGAACTCGATCTCCGGATGGGTATAGAAGATGAAGCCCTTCTCCTTGGCCTTGGCAAGGGCCCGCTTGAGTACGTGCCTGGGGTCACCGCTACTGGGCTCGCCGTCCGGGGTGAGCACGTCGCAGAAAATCCGCGCTGTGCCCTGGGGCCCGCCCCTCCAGGGAAGTATCTGGAAGGTGGACGGGTCGGGCTTGACGATCATGTCATCCTCGGAGACCCTGGTCATGCCCTCGATGGCCGAGCCGTCGAAGCCCAGCCCCTCTTCGAAGGCCACCTCCAGCTCGGTGGGCGCTATGGCCACCGACTTCAGGGTGCCCAAAACGTCGGTGAACCAGAGACGAATGAACCGGACATCACGCTCCTCGACAGTGCGCAGCGCGAACTCCTCTTGCTTATCCATAGAGCTTATGCTCCCATTCCTATATTTCGCAGATTTGCTTATAGCGTTAACAATGCCCCGAAACCAGGTTAAGTGCCTGCTCCAGGGTGAAGGCCCCCTCATAGAGGGACTTGCCCAGGATGGCGCTGTCCACGCCCCGATCGGACAGATCCAGGATGTGGCTCAAGTCATCCAGGCTGGATATGCCCCCCGAGGCGGTCACCTTGGCTGGGGTCCGGTCAGCCACCTGCCCCAGCAGATCCAGGTTGGGGCCGGTCATCATCCCGTCGCGGGTCACGTCGGTGACCACGTACCGGCTGCACCCGTCCCGGTCCAGTCGCTCCATGGCCTCGAAAAGGTCCCCGCCCTGTCTGGTCCAGCCCCGGGCGGCCAGGGTGTGCCCGCGCACGTCCAGCCCCACGCAGACCTTCTCTCCGTAGCGACCCAGAACCTGGCTGGTCCACTCCGGGTTCTCCAGGGCCGCCGTGCCGATGTTGACCCGGGTGGCGCCTGCATCCAGGGCTGCCTCCAGGCTGGCGTCGTCGCGGATGCCGCCGCTGAGCTCCACCTTGACGCGGTCCCCCAGCTGATTGACCAGGGCGGCCAGCTTGTCGCGGTTGTCTCCAGTGCCGAAGGCCGCATCCAGGTCGACCAGGTGGAGCCACTCGGCACCCTGGTCTACCCAGGCCTTGGCTGCATCAGCAGGCTCACCATAGACCTTCTCGGAGCCGGAGATCCCTTGCCTCAGGCGGACCGTCTTTCCGTCACGGACATCGACAGCGGGTAGAAGCGTCAGCATCTCATTCACCTTTCTCGCAGGGGAGTCCGGAAGCCTCGGGAAGGGTCCGCACCCAGTTGGTCAACAACCGTGCGCCGGCCTGTCCGGACTTTTCAGGATGGAACTGGGTGGCGCTCAAGGGACCGCATTCATAGGCGGCCACGAACCTGCTGCGTCCAAAGGTGGCCCAGGTGACCAGCGGTTCGCCGAAAGAGGCATTCTGTATGGTCCTGTTCGACTCTGGCTGGCTGTCGCTATGTTCATTCAATACTGATACACGCACAGACAGATCGGGCTGCGCCGCCATAGCGGCATAGGAGTGGACGAAATAGAAGCGCTGATCCTGGACACCTGCCAGCAGTCGTGTTCCCTGAGGTGCCTGGACATGATCCCAGCCCATATGGGGCACCACATCGGCATCCAGCTTGGTCACCCGACCGGGGATCAAGCCCAGTCCGGGCTCGCTGTGGCCGTCCTCGTCCCCGAACTGGAACATGACCTGGAGGCCAATGCAGACCCCCAGAACAGGCAGTCCCTGGGCCAGGCGATCCAGGATGATGCGGTCGCCGCCCACGGCCCGCAACCCCGCCATACAAGCTCCGTAGGCCCCCACGCCGGGAATGACCAGGCCGTCGGCCTTCATGGCCAGGTCGGGATCGGCGCTGATTTGCGCATCGACCCCAAGCTGGGAGAGGGCATGCACCATGGATCGGACATTGCCGAACCCGTAGTCAAGCACCTGTATCCTGGTCATGTTCCTCCTAGCAGGTCTTTTGTCCAAACGTTTACTCGACGCGGCCCTTGCGAGTCGATCCTCCGGCCCCGAACCTGGTGTGCGAGGCGATGATGCCCATGGCCTTCTCGCGGTTGTACTCCCCCGAGTCGAAGATGGTGGCCCCATCCTGGCGCAGCCTGTCTACTGTGGTGGTCCCGATCATCAGGTCCTCCACAAAGTCGGCGGTGGCGGCAAAGAGAATGGGCGGTGCAAGCGTCTGACCTGATTGTCCGCTGATCCAGAGTGTCACCTCGAGCTTGTCGGCCCGGTTGACCGCCAGAATGGCGCTGAGCCCGGATACGACCGTGGTCAGATCGCGGATGGCTGCCTCGGGGCCGTCCCCGTCCAGGTTTCTCAGGACGGCCACGGCACCCTCACGGGCCTGAATGCACCAGGCAGAAATATCGGATATCTGGCAGAAGGCGGCCAAAAGCTCTGCAGATGCCAGACGGGTTACCATGACGGCGGCCTTGGCCCGGTTGCCGATCAGGCCTTCAAGCTCCTGGTCGAAGTCAGCCGCAACGCCATCAGCCTCGTCCGGTTCCACCGACCCTTGGTCAGCGGGATCGGCATTCACGCCTGATCCAGAGTGTTCAGCTGGCTGATCCTCTTGGTTCTGGCCCTCATTGAACTCGGCCTCAAAGCTGGCCAAGGCCCGCTCGACTTCTTCCTCGCTCAGATGATGCCCGGAATCCGGCAGGTCCTGATCCCTGCTGTCGTTGTTGTCGTGTTCATCGGCGCTCATAGCGACCCCTTGGTGCTGGGGATGCCCTTCACCCTGGGATCTGGCTCCACAGCGAAGCGCAGAGCCCTGGCCAGGGCCTTGAATTCTGCCTCGGCAATGTGGTGCGGGTCCCTGCCCGACAAGAGGGTCAGGTGAAGGCAGATGCCGGCATGCATGGCGATGGACTCCATGACGTGCCTGACCAGGGAGCCGGTGAAATGCCCGCCGATCATGGCGTACTCGAACCCCTCCGGCTCACCGGTGCAGACCGCATAGGGCCTGCCGGAAATGTCGACCACGGCTCGGGCCAGGGCCTCGTCCAATGGGACGGTGGCATCGGCGAAGCGCTTGATGCCCCGCTTGTCTCCCAGGGCCTGGGCCAGGGCCTCGCCAAAGACGATGGCCACGTCCTCGACGGTGTGATGAACATCGATCTGGGTGTCCCCGCTGGCCTTGATGGTCAGGTCGATCAGGGAATGCCTGCCCAAGGCTGTCATCATATGGTCATAGAAGGGCACCGAGGTGTCGATATCGGTCACCCCGGTGCCATCCAGGTCCAGACTCAGGCTCACCTTGGATTCACTGGTCTGGCGGGTGATGGTGGCTGTTCTGCCTGCCATTGCTGCTCCTCCGCTTTCTGCCGCGCGCTCCAGTTCGCACTGTGACTCCTGCACGGCGTCTAGACCACCAGCATAGCCGTGCCGCTGGTCTGATCCTCCTAGAACCGCTTGAGGACATGGACCAGGGTTTGGCGGAATCGCTCCATCTCCGCGTCCGTGCCCATGCAGACCCTCAGATACCCTTGGGGACCCACGGCCCGGATCAGCACACCCTCATCCTTCATGGCCTCGAAGACGGCATCCCGGTCGGGAAAGATGCCGAAGAGGATGAAATTGGATGCCGAGGGGACCACAGTCAAGGGCTGACCATGGAATTTCTGCCCGGCCAGCCACTCGGCGGTCTTCTGACGGGTCTGGCGAAGCTGATCTACCCGGGCCAGCTGGAGGTCGGTGTGCTCCAGGGCAGCCAGGGCCGCAGCCTGGGTCAGGGCGCTCAGGTGGTAGGGCATCCGAACAATACGGACCGCGTCGACTATTCCCCGGGAGGCCGCCATGTAGCCCACCCTGGCGCCGGCGAAGGCAAAGGCCTTGGACATGGTACGGCTGACCGCCAGGTGGTCGTACTGCCCGATCAGACTGACCGCCGAGGGTGTGCCCGGGTCGCGGAACTCGATGTAGGCCTCATCCACGACCACGATGGGTCGGGCGGACGGATCCGCGCCCGCCACAGGGACCTGAGAACAGACCTCCAAGAGCCTGGTCAGCTGATCCATGGGCAAGGGTGTCCCCGTGGGATTGTTGGGGCTGGTCACCAGGACCATGGCTGGCCTCAGCGCCTTGATGCGCTCGATGGTGTTATCCATGTCCAGGCTGAAATCAGACCGCCGGTGGGCCAGCTCCCAGTCGGTGAAGGTGTCCCGGGCGTACTCGGGATACATGGAGTAGGTGGGGTCGCAGCCCAAGGCGGTCCTGCCCGGCCCACCGAAGGCCTGGAAGAGCTGGAGCATGATCTCATTGGACCCGTTGGCCGCCCAGATCTGCTCGGGCTCAAGCGAGGTCCCCGACTCCCTCTTCAGATAGACAGCCAGGGCCCGCCGCAGGTCCTCATGCTCCCTGTCCGGATAGCGGTTGAGGCCGGGGGCCACCTGGCGCACACGCTGGCAGATGGCATCGACCACCTCCTGGTCCAGGGGGTAGGGGTTTTCATTGACGTTCAGGCAGACCGGGACATCCAACTGAGGGGCGCCGTAGGGCTCCTCCCCTACCAGGTCCATACGGAGGGGCAGATCGGCGGGTATGGCGCTCACAGCAGGCCAGCCCTCTCTTCGTTGGCTTCCAGATCGGCCTTGTCGTAGGGGTCGTCCAGGAACCGGCTCAGGATGCACTCGCCATGGGCGGGCAGGTCCTCGGATACTGCGAAATCGTTGATCTTGGCCGCGATGGGCTTGAGCCCCTCCTGGTCGTACTCAATGACTTCGACCGGCTTCATGAAGGTATGAACGCCCAGGGCTACGTCGAACCGGGCGGTTCCGCCGGTGGGCAGGACGTGGTTTGACCCGGACATGTAGTCGCCAAGGGGAACAGGAGAGTAAGGACCGCGGAATATGGCTCCAGCGTTCCGGATCCTGTCGATGACGGCGTCAGGATCGGCGGTCTGAACCTCCAGATGCTCAGCGGCATAGGCATTGGCCACGTCGATGGACTGGTCGATCCCGTCGGTCAGGATGATTCCCGACTGGTTGCCACCCAGGGAGGTACGCACCCGGTCGGCGTGCTCGGTTCGAGGGACCCTGCGCTCCAGAGCCGCCTGAACGCCCTGTGCCAGTTCCGGGCTATCGGTGATCAGCACCGAGCCGGCCAGCTCGTCATGCTCGGCCTGGCCGATCAGATCTGCCGCCACCCAGTCAGGGTTGGCCTGCCCGTCGGCAAGAATGGCGATTTCCGTAGGTCCGGCCACGGCGTCGATGCCCACCATGCCCGAAACCATCTGCTTGGCTGTCGCCACGAAGATGTTGCCCGGCCCGGTGATCTTGTCGACCGGGTCGCAGAGAATCTCCCCGTCCTGCGGTTCCGACCCCCTGGCCCCGTAAGCGAACATGGCCACGGCCTGGGCGCCGCCCACGGCATAGACCTCGTCCACTCCCAGAATGGCGCAGGTAGCCAGGATGATGGCCGCCGGCAGACCGTGAGGGTCATCGGATGAGGGCGGAGTGGCCACGGCCAGGGAATCGACGCCGGCAATCTGGGCGGGGACCGCGTTCATGATGACCGAGGAAGGATACAGTGCCTTGCCTCCCGGCACGTAGAGGCCTACGCGTTCAATCGGGATCCACCGCTCGCTGACCCGGGCGCCGGGTGCCAGGTCGGTGGCCATGGGCTTGGGCACCTGTGTGGTGCAGACCTTGCGGATGCGGCTGACGGACTCCTCGATTGCCGCCCTGACCTTGGGATCCAGCTGCTCCAAGGCCTCCTGCATGGCCGATGCCGGGACCCTCAGATCATGAGGACGCACATGATCGAACTTCTCCTCCAGGTCGCGCAGGGCCGCAGCCCCGTGCTCGCGCACCTGGTCCAGTATGGGCTGCACCTGGGCGCTGGCCTCCCGGGTACCCATATCGGCCCGGGGCATGGCGGCGAGGAGTTGGGCGCGGGACATGGTTTTCCCGCGCAGATCCATGGTTCTCATCATGAGCTTTGACATACTTTGATGGTAGTGAACTTTTGTGTCGCCAAAGCCAGCGACTCACCACCGTCCCAAATGGTGAGACGGTTCCGGGCGCGTCCTAGGCCGACGGCAGGCAGGAGGGTCCGAAGACGGACTTGATCTCGGCCATCATAGAGGTGTCGTGCCGGGTGCGGAATCCATCGCCAAAGGTCAACAGACGCACGTTGCCCCGGTCGTCGGTGACGGCCAGACGGACCTGGCAGTAGCCGGGGTGGGACTTGAGTATCCGGGCCAGCCGCTCCATGTGCCCCCGATCCAGGGCCTGCCTGGGCAGGGTGATGGTCAGAGGCCGCTCGTCCGCCGACTCCAGGACGGGCACCTCCATATCGTTGACGCGGATGTTGGTGGCCTCGTCCCGCAACTCGACCACTCCCCTCACCCGAATGACCGAGTCCAGGACCAGGTCGTCCGAGTGGGCGTCATAGACCTTGCCGAAGAACATGCATTGGATGGAGCTCTCCAGGTCCTCGATGGTGACGATGGCCCAGGGATTGCCCTTCTTGGAGACCCGGCGGTCCACTGCAGTGACCAGTCCGGCCAGGGTCACCGCCTTGCCGTCCATGCTCTTGGACCGGTTGAGCAGCTGGGCGATGGACATGTCACGCATGCCGGCCAGAACCGAGGTCATGCCGCTCAGCGGGTGGTCGGACACATACAGGCCCAGCATCTGTCGCTCGAAGTTGAGCTTGGTGGACTTGTCCCACTCGTCGATGTCGGGCACGGTCACCTGGGCATCGCCCAGTGCATCCTGCTGGGGTTCGTCGTCATCCGCGTCGGCGAAGAGGTCGAACTGGCCCTCGGCCTGCTTGCGCTTGATGGGCATGACCTGGTCGATGGCCTCATCGTGGATCTGGAAGAGGGCCCTCCTGTTGGGGTCGATGCTGTCGAAGGCACCGCCCTTGATCAGGGATTCCACGGTTCGCTTGTTGAGCACCTCCATGGGCACCCGCTTGACGAAGTCCATGAAGTTGACGTACTTACCCCGGGGTCCCTGGCGCTCCTTGATGATGTCCGCCACCACCTTGTCGCCCACATTGCGTATGGCTCCCAGGCCGAAGCGGACCACGTCGCCGACAGCGGAGTACTCGGACACGGACTCGTTGATGTCAGGCGCCAGGATGCGGATGCCCATCCTTCTGGCCTCACCCAGGTAGAGGGCGGTCTTGTCCTTGTTGGTCCGCTCGTTCTGCAGCAGGGCGGCCATGAACTCCACCGGATAGTGGGTCTTCAGGTAGGCGGTCCAGTATGCGATCAGGGCGTAGGCCGCGGAGTGCGCCTTGTTGAAGGCATAGCCGGAGAATGGCACCAGAACATCCCAGACAGCCTGGGCCGCCTCCTGGGAGTAGCCATGCTCCTTCATGCCCTCGAAGAAGGGGACCTGCTCCTTGGCCAGGACGTCGGGCTTCTTCTTACCCATGGCCCTTCGCAGCACATCGGCTCGACCCAGGGAATAGCCGGCCAGAATTCGGGCAGCGGACTGTACCTGCTCCTGGTAGACGATCAGGCCGTAGGTCTCGTCCAGCACACCCGCCAGAGGCTTGGCCACCTCAGGGTGGATGGGTTCGATCTTCTGCAGCCCGTTCTTGCGCTTGGCGTAGTTGATGTGCGAGTTCATATCCATGGGCCCTGGCCGGTAGAGGGCGATCAGAGCGGAGATGTCGTTGAAGTTGTCGGGCTTGAGCATGCGCAGCAGGGAGCGCATGCCGTCGCCATCAAGCTGGAAGACGCCCAGGGTGTCACCCCGGGACAACAGCTGGTAGGTCTCCTTGTCATCCAAGGGGACCTTCTCGATGCTGATGGGCTCCTTGCCATTGCGCTTGATGTTGTTGACCGTGTCCCTGATGACCGTGAGGTTGGACAGCCCCAGGAAATCCATCTTGACCAGCCCCAGGGTCTCGCAGGTGTGGTACTCGAAGGTGGTGGTCACGGTGCCGTCGGTGCGCTCCATCAGCGGCGAGGTGTTGGTGATGGGATTGGAGGCCATGATGGTGGCGCAGGCGTGCACACCTGTCTGGCGGATGATGCCCTCGATGCCCTTGGCCTCCTCGGTGATCCGCTTGACGTCCGGGTTGGACTCGTACAGGTCGCGGAACTCCTTGGCCTCCGGGTAGCGCTTGGACTGGGGATCGAAGATCTCCTTAAGGCTCATATCCTTGCCATTGACCGTAGGCGGCAGGGCCTTGGTGACCTGGTCGCCCACCGAGTACTCGTAGTCCATGATCCTGGCCGAGTCCTTCAGGGCCTGCTTGGTCTTGATGGTGCCGTAGGTCACGCACTGGGCCACCTTGTCGGATCCGTACTTGCGGCCCACATAGTCCAGGACCTTCATGCGCCCCTCGGGGTCGAAGTCCACGTCGATATCGGGCAGGGAGACGCGCTCAGGGTTGAGGAAGCGCTCGAAGATCAACCCGTGCTTGAGCGGGTCCAGCTCGGTGATGCCCATGGCGTAGGCCACCATGGACCCTGCCGCCGATCCACGGCCCGGCCCCACCATGATTCCGTGGTTCTTGGCCCAGTTGATGTAATCGGCCACCACCAGGAAGTATCCGGTGAACTGCATCTGGCAGATGACCCCGCACTCGTAGTCGGCCTGGTGGGAGACCTCCTCGGGCACCCCGTCCGGGTAGCGGTTCTTCAACCCCTCGTCCACCTTCTTCAGGAAGAGGGAGGTCTCATCCCAGCCCTCCGGGCAGTCGAAGCGGGGCATGAAGGCCCCGTCCTCGTGGTCATCGAACATGACGTTGCAGCGTTCCGCGATCTCCAGGGTGTTGTCGCAGGCTTCGGGGAACTCCTTGAAGATCTCGCGCATCTCCTGGGCCGAGCGGATGTAGTAGCCGCTGCCATCGAACTTGAAGCGGCCGGGGTCGGTCAGCCGGGATCCCGAATTGATGCAGAGCAGGGCATCCTGGGCCGAGGCGTCCTCCTTGCGCACATAGTGCGAGTCGTTGGTGGCCACCAGGGGGGCATCCAGACGACGGGCGATCTCCAGCAGGTCCTTGGTCACCCGGTGCTCGATCTCCAGGCCGTGGTCCATCAGCTCCACGTAGTAGTTCTCCTTGCCGAAGATGTCCTGGAATTCCCCGGCGGCCCGCAGCGCCTCGTCGAACTGGCCCAGCCTCAGCCTGGTCTGGACGATGCCCGAGGGGCAGCCAGTGGTGGCGATGACCCCCTTGTGGTAGGTGGACAGCAGGTCCTTGTCCATGCGGGGCCACTTGCCGACCAGGCCTTCCAGATTGGCCACCGAGGAGGCCTTGATCAGGTTGACCAGGCCCGTGTCGTCGCTGGCCCAGAGGGTCATATGGGTGATGAAGCCGCCGCCGGAGACGTCGTCGGAACGCTGCTCGTCGGTTCCCCAGTGGACCCGGCTCTTGTCCTGACGGGCCGTCTCTGGGGTCACATAGGCCTCGATGCCGATGATGGGCTTGATGTCAGCATCCACGGCCGTTCGCCAGAGCTCGTAGGCCCCGTGCATATTGCCGTGGTCGGTGATGGCCACAGCCGGCTGCCCCAGCCGCCCCACCTCGGCAACCAGGTCGGGAATCCTGCTGGCCCCGTCCAGGGTGGAATAGTGGGTGTGGGTGTGAAGATGAACGAAGTCTGACCGGGTTGAGGACATATCTCCAACTTACCCAGGCCCCTGGCCGAATCGCCGGAGTCCGCTAGCTGCGTATACCAGTGGCGCTCTGACGTTCGATCTGCAGGGAGCGGCGCAGATCAGCCGGGTAGGAGGAGACCACCTTGGTCCAGATTTTGGTGCGGGGATGGCGGAATTCCAGGCGCATGGCGTGCAGCCACTGCCGTTTCAGACCCAGCCTGTCCGCCAGGTCGGGATTGGCCCCATACATGTGGTCGCCCACCAGGGGATGGCCTATGGATGAGAAGTGCACGCGTATCTGATGGGTGCGCCCGGTCTCCAGGTTGATACTGACCAGGGTAGCCGAGCCGAAGCGCTCCAGCACATCCCAGTGAGTGATGGCCTCCTTGCCGGCAGGGGTGACCGTGAAGCGGAAATCCGAGACCCGGGCCCGGCCGATGGGGGCCTCGATGGTGGCCTTGTCCTCGGAAAGATTGCCCTGGACCAGGGCGTGGTAGATCTTGACCACCTCATGCCGGGCGAACTGCCGGCGCATCTCCTTGTAGGCCAGGTCGGACTTGCAGACCAGCATGAGGCCGCTGGTGCCAGCGTCCAGGCGGGAGACGATACCCTGACGGCCCTGGGCCCCCATGGAGGTGATGTGGGTGCCCCGCTGCAGGAGGCTGCCCAGAACGGTTGGGCCGGTCCAGCCTATTGAGGGATGGGCTGCCACCCCCACCGGCTTGTCTACGACGACCACGTCCTCGTCCTCGTAGACCACGGGCATGTCCTCGGCCACCGGCTCCACCTGTTTGGCTGGCTCGGGCTCGTCCAGCTCTATCAGATCGCCGCTCATCAGTGTGGTGGCCTTGTTCACCCGACGGCCCATGATCCGCACATGGCCCTGGGCCACCAGTTCGCTGGCCTTGGCCCTGGACAGGCCCAACATCTTGGACAGGGCCATGTCCAGGCGCCGACCCACCAGGGCATCCGGCGCAGGAAGAAGGCGGGTCACTTGGCCGCTCCCCCATGTTCTCTGAGCTTATCCCTGTCGCTGAATCGCACATTGCAGATAATGAGCACCACTACGGCCACACCAGCCAGGGTCAGATAGATATCGGCCACATTGCCCACCGACCAGCCGTAGTCCAGAAAGTCGACCACGGCACCGTCAAGAAAACCGGAGGCATAGGCCACCCGGTCAATCAAATTGCCTGCCGCCCCGGAGAAGGCCAGGGAAAGAACCAAGGTCCAGAGCATGGAGGTGGTGCGCAGAGCCAGAACAATGATGAGCAGACAGGCTGCAAGGGCAATCAAGGATATGATCCAGGTACTACCCGATCCCAATCCAAGAGAGGCCCCGGGGTTGCGTACCAGACGCAGTCCACGCAATGGTCCAGGCAAGGCCACCCTGACACCGCTGCCCAGCCGAGCCAAAGCCAGGGCCTTGGTCACCTGGTCCAGGGCTATGGCCACTGCCGCCAGAGCGACGAAGACGGCCACGCGCCCGCGCAGCCGTCCCTTGTGTGTGTTCTTCGTCATTACCGGATGGAATCAGTGGGTCTGTTCGGACTTCTTTTCCATGGACTGGTAATTGCTGGTGTCCGAAAGCTGGTTGATCAGCTGGTTGAGGAACCCGGTCAGCTTGCTGCGGTAGCCAGCCTCGAACTGCTTGAGCCCCTGGATATTCTCCTCCAGAACCTTGGACTGGTCCATGAGCTTGTTCTTGACATCGGCGGCATAGCGATCGGCGCTGTCGCGGGTGTTCTTGTCGTACTCCTGTGCCCGGATCTGCACCTGGGTCTCGTACTCGTCGGCCTGGCTGTGCTGGCGCTTGGAATAAGCATCAGCGTCAGAACGGGTCTTGACCGAGTATTCATCGGCCTGGGAGCGTATACGCTGCGAATAGCCATCAGCCTCGGAGTGTACTCGCTTGGAATACTCATCCACCTCGGCGCGTGTCCTCTTGGAGTAGTCCTCAGCCTTCTTGACGATTTCGTCGTTCTTAGCATGGCCGTCGGCAACCAACTGGGCAGCTTTGGCCTTGCCCCTATCCACGTACTGGTCGTGCAGCGTCGAGGCCATTTTGAGCATGGCGGTGGACCTCGCTTCGACGTCGTCCTCGTCGGCGCCGGCACCTGCTATCCGTTGCAGACTGCCTGTTTCAGTGGAGGGTTCGGTCTTGGAGACCTGCTGGCGCAGCTGCTCCTCGCGCTTGCGGGACTCCTCCAACTGCTTGTTCAGCTGCTCGGTGCGCTGCTGCTGCTCCTGAGAGGCCTTCTGGGCCTGCGTGACCTGCTGGCGGGCCGCAGCCATGTTCTGCTGGGAGGCATTGAGCTGGTTGGTCAGCGCCTGGACCTGCTGGCGGGCCTGGTCGCGCTCCTTTTGCATGGCCGTCAACTGGTTGGTCAACGACTGGGTATTGTTGCCCGCGGCGGCCTGGGCGGTCAGCTGGTCGATCTGGGAGTTGAGCTGCTCGACCTGACGCTTGAGCTGGTCGTTCTGGGAGGCCAGGGTCTTGACCTGGCTCTGCGACTCGGCCAGAAGCCGCTTGGTCTGGGCATCCACGGCCGGCTGCTGGGCGGCATTACCCTGGGCCTGCTTCAAATCCCGGTTTTCTGTCTGCAGGGATTCCACCTGAGCAGTCAAGTCGGAAATCTTTGAGTTCAGCGAGGCCACATCGGTACCCAGGGACTGGGTGGAAGCAGCATTGCCTTGCATGGCCTGCTTGCCCAGGGCTTCAACCGTATCGGTGACCTGATCCAGGAAGTCGTCGACCTCGTCGACGTCGTAGCCTTCCTTAAACCGCACTGTCTGGAAGGTATGCTCCCTTATGTCATTAGGCGTCAATAGAGCCATATGTTTCTCCACCTCGCTTCAGGCCAACCAGCCCGATTGTGTTCTCTTACTGCATGCTAGCACGGAGTCTGCCGTATCAGCGGTCTTGTCTCTACCCCAGGAGCACCTGGATGATGATCAGGGCGGCGTAGAGCACCATGAAGGAGACATCGAGCTGGATCCTACCCATGGGCAGGGGCGGGATGTACCGGCGCAGCCAGCGCAGGGGCGGCTCGGTCAAGGCATAGATGACCCGAATGAGCGAGGCCACGAAGCCACGGGGGTACCAGCGGGGCGACAGAACCATGACCCAGTCCAGAATCATCCGCACGAAGAGGATGAGCAGGTAGGTCTCAATGCAGATGTCTACCAGGTATCGAATAAAAGGAACAATCATGCGTCTTTAGACTCCTGCGGACACGGCTGCCTGGGCGTCGGTCACTGGGCGAAAAGCCCCTTGGCCGAGGAGCCGGACTCGGGCTCCTCCACCTTGATGTTGACCTGTGCAGGGCTGAGCAGGAAGACCCTGGGGGTGACCCGCTCAATAGACCCGCGTACCCCGAAGACCACGCCGGCCGAGAAATCGACGATCCTGTAGGCCACCGACTCGGACACACCGGTCAGGTTGAGGACCACCGGCACCCCGTCACGCAGGGCCCTGCCAACCATCTGGGCATCCTCATAGGACTTGGGATGGATGGTGGTGATGCGGTTGATCCGACTCTGGAAGGGCGTGGATTCGGCCTCCTGGCTGCTGGACGTGGATTGCGGAGCCATGGGAGTCACAGAGTGATCGGTATCGAAGCCATCGCGGGCCTCGTCATCGTCGGCCAGGTCGTCGTCATCGTCATCCACGACATCCGACATGCCGAAAAAGGACATTGCGTTCTTCATCAATCCTGCCATACCTGCTCCTTCGCCTGATTACCGCAGAAAGTCAGGGATATCCAGATATCCCGGGTCGGAGGTGCCGTCGTCGCCTGAGGCGGGGGGCACCACATCGTGTTCGGAGGTCTCATCGGACTCCGCTTGGACGGACGGAGTCGTCAGCGGCTGCTGGGGCTCCTGGACCGGGGTAGCCGCTGCCGGTGCTGTAGTCGTGTCCACTGCAGGGGCCGGGGTCTCCTCCTTCTTAGGGGTGGGGTCGAATCCGGCGGCGATGACCGTGACCCGCACCTCGTCCCCGTAGGCGTCGTCCAAGGCCAAGCCCCAGATGATCTGCGCCTCGGGATGGATGGCATCCTGAACCAGCTGGGCGGCAGCAGAGGCCTCCTGCATGCTCAGGTCGGTAGGGCCGGCCACATTGATCAGGGCCCCATGGGCACCCTCGATGCTCTCCTCCAGGAGCGGAGAGGAGATGGCGATCTCGGCGGCCTGGGTGGCGCGATCCTCGCCCCTGGCTGCGCCGATGCCGAAGAGGGCGGTGCCGGCATCCTTCAAGATAGCGGTGACATCGGAGAAGTCCACGTGAATGTAGGAGTTCATGGTGATCAGGTCGGTGATGCCCTGAACACCGGCCAGCAGAGCCGTGTCGGCGGTCTTGAAGGCGTCCATGACCGAAACCGTGCGATCCGAAAGGTCCAGAAGCCGGTCATTGGGGATAACGATAAGGGCATCGACCTCCTTGCGCAGGTTCTCGATGCCCGATTCGGCGGAAGCGGAGCGCCTGGGCCCCTCGAAGGTGAACGGACGGGTGACAACGGCGATGGTGAGCGCACCTTGCTGACGGGCTGCACGCGCAACCAAGGGGCTGGCGCCGGTGCCTGTGCCGCCGCCCTCCCCTGCAGTGACGAAGACCATATCGGCGCCCTTGAGGACCTCTTCGATGTCGGACTGATGGTCCTGGGCAGCCTTGGCGCCCTTCTCCGGATCGGCTCCGGCCCCCAGGCCTCGGCTGTTGGCGTCAGAAAGGGAGATCTTCACATCGGCTTCTGAGCGCAGGAGATCCTTGGCATCGGTATTGATGGCCACAAATTCGACATTCTGCAGACCCTCGGCGATCATGCGATTGACAGCATTGCCACCGGCTCCACCAACACCAACGACCTTGATGTTGGTCTTGTCATTGAAATTGTCATTCTGGGCAATCTCGCTCACAGTATGCTCCCGTCACTCACGTTACGCTCAACTCTATCGCAGGTCATATACGCCAACACGCATTTGCCCACAGGCGTTCCGACCCTCCCTGACGGCCGTGGGCCTAGGGCCGGGAGATCAGAGCCAACCGCCCTGGCCTTCCGAAAGAACCTCCACGCCGTTCTGTCCGTATTCTAAACCCTGATTCTAGACCCGGATGCGCATGGTTGGTGACGGGAATATTTCCGGCTTCAGTAGGAGGCGTCCATGGGGTCGTTGCCGAAGAGCGTCTCGCGCTCCTGATGGGTGGTGGTCCGCGAATCCAGCCAGCCATAGGGCAGACGGACCTTCTTGGCATAGCGGACCCTGCCTCTTGGCTTGCCAGCCACGGCCCGCGGGTATGGCATGTCCTGGTCCAGATTGGCGATGCAGCGGTCCATCTCCTCCAGGCTCTCGCAGGCCATAAAGCCGCGGCGTACCTGGCCGCCCACGGCGAAGCCCTTGAGATACCAGGCCACGTGCTTGCGCATATCGTGGACGGCCATGCGCTCGTCGCCGTCGTAGAACTTGACCAGAAGCCTGGCGTGGCGGGCCATGATGGTCCCCACCTGGCCCAGGGTGGGCTCCTGACGTTCCGGGGAGCCGGCCAGGGCCGCCGCGATGTCGGCGAAGAGCCAGGGACGGCCCTGGCAGCCCCGGCCTATGGCCACGCCTGCGCAGCCGGTCTGGGCGAACATGTCCAGGGCATCCTCAGCGGTCCATATGTCGCCATTGCCGAAGACGGGGATATCAACAGCCTGGACCAGCTGAGCGATCCGGTCCCAGTCGGCATGGCCGCCATAGTACTCAGCCGTGGTCCTGGCATGCAGGGTGACGGCGGCGCACCCCTCCTCCTGGGCGATGTGGGCCGCCTCCAGGAAGGTCTCATGCTGATGGTCGATGCCCACCCGGATCTTTGCAGTGACGGGGATTCCGGCAGGCGAGCAGACAGCCACCACACGATGGACCAGTTCGGAGAAGAGGTCGGTCTTCCAGGGCAGGGCGGATCCGCCGCCATGTCTGGTGACCTTGGGGACAGGGCAGCCGAAGTTCATGTCGATATGGTCGACCCAGCCCGCATCAACCACCATTCTGGTGGCTTGCTCCATAATCTGAGGGTCCACCCCGTACAGCTGCAGGGAGCGCACCTTCTCCTGGGGGGCGAAGCGACAGAGCCGGAAGGCCTTGGGGTTGCGCGCCACCAGGGCCCGGGCCGTCACCATCTCCCCCACATACAGTCCATCGGGTCCGTACTCGCGGCAGAGCAGGCGGAAGGGCCAGTTGGTCACGCCCGCCATGGGCGAAAGCATGACCGGCACAGGTACGGTTATCGGGCCCAGCTGCACCGGGGCAACCTTTGGGGTCGGGCGATCAGTCTCAGTACCGGCCACCGGCCTCGGCCACCTTGATCGGTTCGCTCTCGTCCGTACCCGGCTCGCTGGCCAGGTCCGTGTAGCCGTCAGCGGCGCGCGTGCCGGTCAGGTCGGACGGGCCCATGGGGTAACGCACCCGCTGCTCACCGACGACCCGGCGCACATAGTCCTCTACCTGGTCCAGGGCCACCCGGTCCTGCTGCATGGAGTCGCGGTTGCGGATGGTGACCGCCTTGTCGTCCAGGGTGTCGAAGTCCACGGTGATGCACAGGGGCGTGCCGATTTCGTCCTGACGACGGTAGCGGCGGCCGATGGCGCCGGACTCGTCGTAGTCCACCATCCACTCATTCTGTCGCAGGTCGGCGGCCAGGTCATGGGCGATCCGCTGCAGATCAGGCTTCTTAGACAGGGGCAGGACGGCGGCCTTGACCGGGGCCAGCCTCGGATCCAGACGCAGCACGGTGCGCCGGTCGACCCCGCCCTTGGTGTTGGGGGCCTCGTCCACGTCATAGGCATCGACCAGGAAGGCCATCAGCGAGCGCGTCAGACCTGCCGCAGGCTCGATCACGTAGGGAATGTAGCGTTCCCCGCTGGCCTGGTCGAAATAGCTCAGATCCTCGCCCGAGTGCTCGGCATGGGCCTTGAGGTCGTAGTCGGTGCGGTTGGCCACGCCCTCCAGCTCGCCCCACTCGGAGCCCTGGAAGCCGAACCGGTATTCGATGTCCACGGTTCGCTTGGAATAGTGGGCCAGCTTCTCCTTGGGGTGCTCGTAGTGGCGCAGGTTCTCGGGCTTGACGCCCAGGTCCACGTACCAACGGGTCCTGGCGTCGATCCAGTACTGATGCCATTGTTCGTCAGTGCCGGGGTGGACGAAGAACTCCATCTCCATCTGCTCGAACTCGCGGGTACGGAAGATGAAATTGCCGGGCGTGATCTCATTACGGAAGCTCTTGCCCATGTTGGCGATGCCGAAGGGGGGCTTGGAGCGTGAGGAGGCCATGACGGATTTGAAGTCCACGAAGATGCCCTGGGCGGTCTCGGGGCGCAGGTAGTGCAGGCTCTTCTCGTCCTGGACGGGTCCCAGGTGGGTCTGCAGCATCATGTTGAAGTCCCGCGGCTCGGTCCACTGTCCCTTGGTGCCGCAGTCCGGGCAGGGGATGTCCTTGAGTCCGTTTTCCGGATCGTGGCCGTGCTTTTCGACGTAGGCCTCCTCCAGGGTGTCGGCCCGGTGCCGCTTGTGGCAGTTCAGACACTCGATCAGGGGGTCGTTGAATACCGAAACATGGCCCGAGGCCTCCCAGACCGCTGTGGGCAGGATGACCGAGGTGTCCACGCCGACCACGTCGTCGCGAGTGACCACCATGGTCCGCCACCATTCACGCTTGATGTTGTCCTTGAGGGCCACGCCCAAGGGGCCATAGTCCCAGGCCGAACGCGTCCCGCCGTAGATCTCCCCTGCGGGAAAGACGAATCCTCGGCGCTTGGCCAGGGAAATGACCTCATCCAGTTTCGATACTGCCACTGATCACACCTTCTGCTCGGGAGCCCCTCCTGGGGGCATACGACCTGATGACCGGCCTCCAGCATACCTTCGGCGGGTGACCTGCTGTCAGCGTAGAGGCCTACCATCAAGGCAGGTGCGGGAGGCCGCGCAGGTGACCGCTGGGGACACCGGGCATCCTGCCTACGAACACCAATCGATGTGGAAAGGTTCCCGATATGCCCGACATGAACGACTCATCCTATCTGAACACCGTAGCCGAGGTCACGATTGCACCCTCTGGTCAGGGTGAGGAGCTGTCCACCTACGTGGCCCAGGTCATCAAGGTCATCAGGGATTCTGGGCTGCCCAACCAGACCAACGCCATGAGCACCGTCATCGAGGGGGATCTGCACCGGGTCATGGAGGTCGTGGAAGAGGCCACACGGGTTCTGGCCGAGAAGGGATACAGGACCGGCGTCAGCCTGAGGCTGGACATCCGTCCTGGCAAGCGGGATCAGATCCACGAGAAGGTGGAGCGGGTCAACAAGATCCTGGGCGGGGAGAGCCGCTGAAAGCTCCCAGCCACTCAAGATCAGCCGGGCTGAAATCGCCTGAGCAAGTTAAGGTGTGCCCATGATCACGATGAAGCAGATCGCCGAACGCACAGGCGTATCCGTCTCCACGGTCTCCCTGGTGCTCAACGGCCGCGACAAGGGCAGAGTCAAGTCGGAAACCGCCCGAAAGGTGCGTAGCACGGCCAAGACACTGGGCTATCGGCCCAATCCCATGGCCCGGTCGCTGCGTACGAGCAAGACCGGCATGCTGGGCTTCATCAGCGAAGAGGTGGCCACCACGCCTTACGCCGGCGCCATCATTCAGGGTGCACAGGATGCGGCAGCCGAGCGCGGCTATGTGCTTCTCACTGTCTCCACCGATGGGGGCGTTCGGGAGGCCGAGCAGATCCAGGCCCTGAAGCGCTATGGGGTGGACGGATTCCTCTTCGCCAAGATGTACGACCAAGATATTGACCTGCCACAGGCTCTGCGCTCCTGCACTGCCGTGGTGGTCAACGCAGTGGAGCGGGCCAACCGCTGTCCAAGCATCGCACCCGACGAGTTTCTCATTGGCTACGATGCCACCCGCCACCTAATCGAATCAGGCTGCCGCCGAGTGGCCTACCTGGGCACCACACAGGATCTGCCGGCGCAAGAAGACAGAATGCGCGGATATCAAACTGCTCTCAAGGAAGCTGGCTTACCCTCAAACCAGAACCTGATCCGACTGGTGGGATTCAACCAGGAAGCCATGGACCAGGTAGATGATCTGATGGACGATCAGCACCCCGATGGCGTCTTCTGCTTCAACGATTCACGTTCCTTTTACCTCTACCAGGCTGCCGCGGCTCGCCATCTGATCATCGGCAAGGATCTGAGCCTGGTAGGCGTGGACAACCACCAGGTCATCGCTGAAACCACGGCACCCCCTTTGACCACGGTCGAACTGCCCCACTACGAGATGGGCTTCTGGGCGGTGCGACGACTTCTTGCACAAATCAATCCCCGTCGCGTTGCTATGCCCCTGCCCAAAACCCGTGCTGTCCTGCCAAGGCTCGATCAGGCCGGCGGAGTGCGCATCCATTGCGCCCTGATCCGCAAGGGTTCCACCCGCCTCGATGCTGCCTTGGACTCGGTCCCAGCCAATCACTAAAGCCGAATCGCACCCTCTCCTCACCGCAAGATAGTAAAACAAGGTCGAACTCTGAAGGGCTTCGTGCCAATCGCCAATCGGCCAGCACCCTTTGCTAGTCGCTAATCGTGCTTACAGGCACGCAGAACAACCATCAATCGTTTGACGTAAATCGATTGACGGCCTACGATACCTACCAGGATTCGCTCTGCACACAGTAAGTGCATCGAAACGGAAGGCACTGCGGAGAAGCGGTGCACAACAAGTGAGGGAGGGGCAGCATGGCCGCCAAATCATCAGCATGGAGGAATCCATCATATTTGGAATCCTCTACCGGAATATTCTTCTTCTTCTGCGCCTGGGGCATCTGGTGGTCCTTCTACTCGCCATGGCTGATCAACGGCCTTGGCATGACCAACACCCAGGTCGGCAACATCTACTCCATCAACTCCGTCGGCACGCTGATAATAATGTTTGTCTACGGGGTAATACAGGACGAGCTGGGGGTCAAGCGTAGGCTCGCCATCTTCATCGCCGCCATTGCAGCGCTGGTCGGACCTTTCGTGCAGTTCGTCTACGCCCCCCTCATGCATTCCAACCTGATCCTGGGCGCCGTACTCGGTTCAATCGTTCTATCCGCAGGTTTCATGTCAGGCTGCTCCCTGATCGAGGCCATCACCGAGCGGTACAGCCGCAAATTCGGATTCGAATACGGCCAGTCCCGCGCCTGGGGCTCCTTCGGCTACGCTATTGTGGCTCTGATCGCAGGGTTCACTTTCAACATCAACCCGATGATCAACTTCTGGCTGGGGTCCGCCTTCGGCGCGTGCATGCTCCTGGTCTACGCCTTCTGGATCCCCGATGAGCAGCGCGAGGAAATCAAGAGGGAGTCCACCCCCGAGGGCGAAAAGTCCCAGCCCTCTTTGCGCGACATGATCCATGTCCTGGGTATGCCCGCCCTCTGGCTCCTGATTGTCTTTGTGATCTTCACCAACACCTTCTACACGGTCTTCGACCAGCAGATGTTCCCCAACTACTATGCCAACCTCTTCCCCACCCCGGAACAGGGCCACGAGGTCTATGGCATCCTCAACTCCTTCCAAGTGTTCCTGGAATCGGCCATGATGGGCGTGGTTCCCATCATCATGCGCAAGATCGGCGTGCGCAACTCCCTCTTGCTGGGGGCTACGGTCATGTTCGCCAGGATCGGCCTGTGCGGTTTCTTCCACGACCCGGTCATGGTCTCCATCGTCAAGCTCTTCCACTCCATTGAGGTCCCGCTCTTCAGCCTGCCGGCCTTCCGCTACTTCACCCTGCACTTCAACCCCAAGCTGTCCGCCACCCTTTACATGGTGGGCTTCCAGATTGCCTCCCAGGTCGGCCAAGTGGCCATGTCCACCCCGTTGGGCATCCTCCACGACCGCGCCGGCGATCGGTTCACTTTCTACACCATCTCATTGGTGGTGCTGGTCGCTCTGATCTACGGCATCTTCGTGCTCAAGCGTGACGACCAGCAGGTGGACGGTGATCCTTTTATCAGGGATTCGCAGAAGCCCACCGTGACCCAGGGCTAATCCCCATACCAACCATCAACAGCACCCATCCAACCCGAAAGGATTCAAGGATGAACCAGCAAACAACAAAGGAAGACGTCGACATGAACGCTCAACTGGACAAGGCCCAGAAGAGTATCGACCGGCTCTTCGCCACCCGAAATGACCGCTGGTATCCCCAGTGCCACATAGCCTCCAAGGCCGGATGGATCAACGACCCCAACGGCCTGAGCTACTACAAGGGGCGCTATCATGCCTACTTCCAGCTCAACCCCTACGGGAGCGAGTGGGGAAACATGCACTGGGGGCATGTTTCCAGCGCCGACCTGGTCACCTGGCGGCGCGAGCCCCTGGCCATGGCGCCCACCATGGAGGTCGAGAAGGATGGAGTCTTCTCCGGATCGGCCGTGGTGGGCGACGACGGCCGGCTGACCATCTATTACACCGGTCACCGCTGGCGCAATGGAGTCAACGAAGATGACGGCAACCTCCAAGAGCAGTGCATGGCTGTCTCCTCAGACGGAATCCACCTCGAAAAGAGGGGGGTCGTAGTCCCCTGCCCCGATGACAAGATCCTGCACTTCCGCGATCCCAAGGTGTGGAAAATGGGCGGGCTCTGGTACATGGTCTTCGGAGTCAGCACCCCCGCCCACCGAGGCGAGATCTGGATGTACACCTCCAAGGACATGGAGCACTGGACCTTCGACCGGGTCATCTACCGGCATCCCGACCCTGAGGTCTTCATGCTGGAATGCCCCGACATGTTCCCCCTGGATGACAAGTGGGTGATCTGCTACTCGGCCATGGGCCTGAAGCCCCACGGATTCGAAGCCCGTAACCATAACAACGCCGGCTATGTGATCGGCAGCTGGCAGCCTGGCGGCGACTTCCATCAGGAAACTGAGTTCCACCTTTGGGATGACGGTCACAACTTCTATGCCCCTCAGACCTTCCAGGCCCCTGACGGCCGCCGACTGGTCTTCGGCTGGATGAGCCCCTTCACCGAGCCCATCCCCATGCAGGATGATGGCTGGTGCGGCCAGTTCACGGTGCCCCGCGAGGTCACCCTGGCCGGTGATCATCTGCGCTGCCTGCCCATACGCGAGTTCTCCAACCTGGACCAGGACCAGCAGGACTTCGGTCCCATCGAGTTGGAGGTCAACGGCAGCCAGGATCTGGTGGACGATGCGCAGACCGCTGACATCAATATGGAGATCGACCTGAACAAATCCCAGGCCGAGCGCATCGGTCTGGAGATCCACAGGACACAATCAGGCGACCACACCTTGGTCTGCTATGACGACCAGCTGGGCCGCGTGGTGCTTGACCGCCACTGCAACACCTACGGCGACCGGGGTTACCGCACAGCACCCGTCGACAAGTCCTCGGGCAAGCTCAAGTTGCGCATCATCGTGGACCGGGGATCGGTCGAGGTCGTCGTCAACGACGGGCTGGAGATCATGTCCTCCTACTCCTTCCCTGCCGAAGGACCGCGCGGTATCCGCCTGATCGCCGAGTCCGGCGAGGGCAAGGCCCTGATCAACTCCCTCTCCATCGCCAAACTGGGCACCATCTGGGAAGAGCCGGATCGCTGATCCTACTCCTCTAGTCGGCACAGGAAGGGCCCGCCCCCTGAAATCCCTCAGGGGGCGGGCCCTTTATCTTGCAAGCATCGCCTTCAAGCAGCCATGTTCAGAACCAAAGAATCGGAGATCCTAGAAGAGATACCGGTCCTTTCACAGTGACTCCTTGCCATGGACCAGCGGCCATGACACCGTCACAGCCGCCTTAATCTCGGCTTTACTTGCCGACCTTGACCAACAGAGCCATAAGCCCGGAGGCGATGGCCGCCGCACCCATGAAGAGGAAGGCCCCGACGAAGGAGCCGCCGGCTGCCTTGACCAGGTAGCCGATGATCATGGGGGCCAGGAATCCGCCCAGGGTGCCGCCGGTGTTGATGATGCCAATGGCGGAACCGATGATGTGCGGGTCCATGATCTTGTGGGGCCAGGTGAAGATGCCGGTGAAGGCCACCACGGAGACGCAGGATACCAGGATCAGCAGCAGGAGGGAGAGCCAGATGTTGCGCGAGAAGACAAAGCAGACGACCAGGACGGCACTGATCAGCCCGGCACCCAGGATGGCAACCTTCTCCCTGCCCAGGAAGAGCTTCGAGAGCAGCTGACCAGCATAGATGGTGGCGACGGTCGTAAAGACCGCATTGACCGCCAGCAGAATGCCGGCCTGACCGATCGAGAGTCCGAAGGTATTTTTGATGAAGGTGGGCATCCAGGAGATATTGCCGTACAAGAGGATGTTGAGCAGAAGCATGGCCACGAAGAGGACCAACACGTTCCGATTCTTCAGAACCTCCAGGAACCCTGCACCCTTGGTTCCGGGCTTCTGGTCAACCTCGGGCTGGCGTGGCTTGGAGGGCACGAAGATCAGGATGCAGACAAAGGCCAACAGGTAGAGGGTGCCCAGCACGGCGTAGGCCAGATGCCAGTTGATGGCAACCAGGTTGGCTCCCAGGACGAAGGCCAGAATGCCGCCGATGCCCGAGGTCGATAGAATCAGCGACTGTACGAAGGTACGCCTTTCCTGGGGGAAGTTCTCCGCAATCGACTTGGAGCAGGAGGGAGGATAGCCGCCGTGGCCCATGCCAGCGAAGAACCGGACGATGATGAAGAAGACCAGACCATTGGCCAGGCCGAACAGGTAGCTGAACAGACCAATGATGATCATGGAGGCCATCAGCACACGCTTGGCCCCAAGCCGGTCGGCCAGCCAGCCGCTGGGTATCTGCATGAGCGAGTAGCCCAGGAAGAAGGCCGACATGATGATGCCTGTCTGCCCCGAGTCAAGGTGGAACTGCTCGGAGATGGGGATGATGGCGGTCGAGATCATGTTCTTGTCCATGTACACGATCGAGTAACCGGCCATCAGGGAGAAGATCAGCGTTCCGCTCGCCGTTTTTGAGGATTGCTTGATTGCCATTGGTCTGTCATCCTTCAGTCGAAGCCGACCGCCGCCGGACAAAGTGATCCGCAGAGATCATCGGGTCCGGCGGCAGCCGAACAATAGGTAGGTCAGTGGGGCATCACATCGTCAGGGATGACGACCTTGTACTCCTGGCCGGCGAAGGTCTTGTCGAAGTCCTCCTTGGCGGCCTTGACCAGGTCCGGGTCGGTAAAGGCATCATAGGCGGTCAGAGCCAGGGTCTTGCCTGCAGCCAGCAGACCCTTGTGGGCCACCGAGGACTTGCCGTTGGCCGCCCACTGCCAGGAGTGCGGTGAGGTTCCCTGGGGCTCGAACCCGCCGCTGAACTGGGCGGTGGGCGTCTGCCAGCTGACATCGCCAACGTCGGTGGACCCCGATGCCGTATCCGTGAAGGCCAGCGGGTACTTCTTCAGGGCCATGGTGGACTCGGCCATCTTCCTGACTTCCTCATCCGGAAGATCAGGGAAGGCGGCCTTGGTACGGCTGAGCACCCGCTGCTTGCCGGCCTCGGGGACCGTGTCGGTGTAGCGGCGTTCGTAGTCCAGCTCCTGCTGGTCCAGTGGTAGGGGGCCGACGAGGTCCAGGTTCCTGTCTATGGCCTCGGTCAGCGGATGGTTGGGGATGAAGTTGTAGCAGGCCGCGTCGAACTCCTCCTTGACCTGGGTCTCGGTCATCAGGGCCGCACCCTGGGCAATCTTCTCCACACGCTTGAACAGATCCTGAGCCTGATCCATCCTGGGGGCGCGCACGAAGTAGTAGAGCCGGGCGTGGGATTGCACCACATTGGCCGACTCGCCGCCTGCGTCGATGAAGGCGTAGTGCACGCGGGCCTCATCGATCATGTGCTCGCGCAGGAACTGCACACCCACGTTCATGAGCTCAGCGGCATCCAGGGCGCTCCGGCCCAGCTCAGGAGCCGCAGCCGCGTGCGCCGGCACGCCGGTGAAGTCGAAGTAGGCCTGCAGGACCGCCAGGCTGGAGGAGCCCCAGGCCTGGGTCACATCCGAGGGATGCCAGGACAGGGCCAGGTCCAGCCCGTCGAAGACCCCGTCCCTGGCCATGAAGGCCTTGCCGTAGCCCGACTCCTCAGCTGGGCAGCCGAAGACCTTGATGGTCCCCTTGAGCCCCTTCTCCTCCATGAAGGTCTTGATGCCCACGCCTGCCGCTACAGCGGCCATGCCCAGGATGTTGTGGCCGCAGCCTTGCCCATTGCCGCCCTCGACCAGGGGCTTGTGCTCGCCCAGATCAGCCACCTGGCTGAGGCCTCCAAGGGCGTCGTATTCGCCGGTGATGCCGATCACCGGACGGCCCGATCCCCAGGTCGCCACGTAGGCATAGTCCATATGGCCCACGCCCTTCTCGATGTCAAAGCCCTCCTGCTCCAGCACCTTGTAGTGCTGCTGGACCGACTCCTTTACGGCAAACCTGGTCTCGGGGGTACCCCAAATGTGGTCGGCGGCCTCGATGAACTCCTGTGACTTATCTTCGATGATCTGCATAATGCGCTGCTTGTCGTCCACGCCTGTCACTCCTTCGCTTCGTTTGCTGCCCTGAATTCCACAGCAGACATGGCTTGCTCCGCTGCGATATGACACAGACTACCTTCCAAGGGCATTACGAGAGTGTTCAGACGTGTAAATTTGGACGACTATGGCTAACTTCACAAATTGAGTTGTCTTGTTTTCTTTAGACTTGGTCCACGCCGCCGAAGCGCCTGTCCCGATGGATGTAATCGTCGATGGCCCGCCATAGCACGTCGCGCCCGCAGTCGGGGAAGAGCTCAGGCACAAAGGCCAGCTCCGCATAGGCCGCCTGCCAGGGCAGGAAGTTGGAGGTGCGCTGTTCCCCCGAGGTGCGCAGGACCAGGTCGCAGTCCGGTATGTCGGGGTTATAAAGGTGCTGGGCGATCATCTTTTCGGTCACCTTGGAGCCCTTGATCTGCCCGGCTGCCACCTCCCGGGCGATATCTGTGGCTGCATCGGCCAGCTCAGCCCTGCCTCCGTAATTGATGCAGAAGATCACATCGATTCTAGTGTTGTGCCGGGTGCGCTCCATGGCCGCCTCCAGCTCGTCGATGACCGACTTCCAGAGCCGGGGCCGACGGCCCGCCCAGCGCACGCGCACCCCCCAGTCGTCCATCTGGGCCACTCGACGATGGATGATATCCCGGGAAAAGCCCATCAGGAAACGGACTTCAGCAGGCGAGCGCTTCCAATTTTCCGTGGAGAAGGTATACAGGCTCAGGTATCGGACCCCGGCCTCAATCGCTCCGGCTATGGTGTCGAAGACCACCGGCTCGGCAGCCCGGTGGCCCTGGGTGCGCTCCATCCCCCTCTGTTTGGCCCAACGGCCATTCCCGTCCATGATCACACCCAGGTGCCGAGGGACTGAGCCCTCGGGGAAATGCGGGATGCGAGCGGGGTCGGAGAAGGGGGCTGCAGGCACATCCAGGGAGGTGTAATCGACGGGGTCAAAGCTCATGCTTCAAGAATCTAATAGCCGCAGGGACCTGATGGGCCGCTCCAGGTAATATTCGCCCCATTTCTCGACAAGACCATCGCAGAGGGGGGTTGAGCCCTTGCCGTCCAGCCTGGACCAGTCCCCGCTGCTCAGCGCCCGGAAACGTGACAGGGTGGCTGGATCCACCGCCACGGCATCAGTAGGCCTATCCCGACTGCAGACCACACCGCCGCCAGGCACCGAAAAGTGGGTCAGCTGGTCAGTCCTGCCGCAGACGATGCAGGAATCCAGCCGGGGCCTCCACCCAGCCAGCGCCAGGGAACGCAGCAGGTAGGAGGCACCGATGTCACGGGGTCCATGTCGGTGACCGGCCAGGCTGGCCAGGGCGGAGACCAGCAGACGGTATTGCTCCGGAGCCGGCTCATGTTCGCCCACCACCAGCTTGTCGGCGGTCTCAAGCATGACGCCCCCGTTGGCATAGAGGTCATAGTCGGCGCATATGGCATCCGCATAGGGGGCTATGCAGACGGTCTGGGATACGATGTCCAGGTTGCGGCCGCGTGAGATGAGCAGATCGTCACGCATAAAGGGCTCCAGCCGTGCGCCGAAGCGGGACTTAGTCCGTCGCACCCCCTTGGCCACGGCCCTGACCTTGCCGTGTCCCCTGGTCAGAATGGTGACGATCCGGTCGGCCTCGCCCAGTTTGACCGTTCTGAGGACCAGGCCCTCGTCACGATAGATGGCCACGACGGTCCCGTCCTTTCATTGGTAGATGAACAGGCCCCAGAAGGCGAAGATCAGCAGGACTCCGAACATGGCCAGGGTGGTGACGATAAAGAGGGCAACGCCGAAGCGGGTGGAGGCCAGAACAGGCCTGGGATCCAAGTTGCGCATCTGCTGACGCAAAGTAGGGCCGCCAGCCTTGCTTGTGCGGACCTGGTCGGGCAGCCGGTCCAGTCCCCTCAGGGAGGCTACCTCGACCATGCGGGCAAAGGTGCGCGACCAGGCCCAGATGACCAGGGCGCAGACCACCTGGATGACAGGCCAACTCCAGTAGCTGACCCCAGCCTGGTCGGGCACGCCGCCCCAACCCAGGCGCACCACGGCCATGATGACCTGGCCCAGACCGGCTCCGAAAAGGACCAGGGTAGCCAGAGTGGTGCCTGTGATGGTGACCAAGGTGCCGCCGAAGCCATGGCTGAAGCCCAGGACCGGGTCCCTGCGCCGGCGCAGACGGAACAATTTCATCAGACCGGCGACCATAGCCATGACCAGAGCCGCCAACAAAAGGACCAGGGTCAGCAGGTGCAGGACGAACATATAAATGGTCAGTGAGCGCCGCCCCCGCAGATCAGTGGGCACGGCGATGGACTGGTGGATGGTGGCCCCGCCCACGCTGGGGCTGGTCTGATGCAGGCCATGGACCTGACCCACCGCCCAGTCAATCATGTCCTGCTGGTAGTGGTCGGCCAGGGGCGTGCCGGTCCGGGCCTCATCCCCCAGCCGCAACACATGGTTGGAGACCGGGTAGGAACGCACAGTGACGTTCTCGTTGCCCGAGGCGTGGGCCTGGGACAGCACGCGCTGCACCCCCTCCACCTGGGCGGTCATCACATCCTTGGCCCCGTAGGCCAACAGGGTGGGAATGGCATAGGTGTAGCGGTCGGTGGGTTCGATGTCCAGATTGTTCAGGCCCAAGAGGGAGGCATCGGTGCTGAAGAGCCGACGGACCACCGACTGGTAGCCCTGGTTGGCCCCTGCGATGGCGAAGTCCTGGGCCACGAAGAAGCCCATGGCGTGCCGCGGGGAATAGACCATGGGGCTCAGCAGGATCTGGAAGGCGATCCGGTGGTCCATGGTCAGCAACATGGCGGCGATCCAGGTGCTCTCGCTGGTGGCATAGATGCCAACCTTGGAGGCATCCACATCATCACGATCGCGCAAAAGATTGGCAACCCGCTCGTAGGCCCTGGCCGAAGCAGGATAGTCCCGGTCCGCATCCGTGGTGGACCAGACCGGCTTGTCCAGTACAGCGGTGACGAAACCGGCAGAGGCCAAGGACCGGGCCACGTCCCCGAAGGAGTTGTCACAGGTGCCATAACCAGCGCCATGCATGAAGACTACAGCCGGCCGATGGCCTGAAGCCCCCTTGGGAGCGCGAATTAGAATTCTGATGCGTTGGTGCTCGCCAGTGGCGGGCCTTTCCACGCTCAGTTCCTGGTGGCGGGATTCGACCTGGTACTGTCCCATGGCATCCCTGGCAACCCCGGCAGGCCAGTCGAAGGTAACCGCGGTGTCCGGAGTCAGAGTGGGGAAATTCTGATCCACTGGTTCGTATTTCCAAGGAACGGCGGTCAAGTGGGAGACAGAGGCCAGCAGTCCCATGAGGATGACGAAGATGGGCAGGCTGGTCATCAGCCGCCTGACCCTGCTCCACCCGCTTGCAGGGAGGGAACGCTCAACCTCTTGGGACACGTCGGCCATTGTAGCCGGTGGCGGGGATGGCGCTTACGCCCTCAGCTGGCACGGCCGGTGACCGGGACCACCATGGGGCCCGCCTCCGGCAGGGTTTCACCCTCGGCCGCCGCCTTGGCATCCATCTGAGCGGCGATTTCCTTGGCCCGTTCCAGCAGGGTGGGGACGATCTGGTCCTCAGGCACGGTCTGCACCACCTTGCCCTTGATGATGATCTGGCCCTTGCCGTTGCCCGAAGCCACTCCCAGGTCAGCCTCCCTGGCCTCGCCTGGTCCGTTGACGATGCAGCCCATGACAGCCACCCGAATGGGGGCGGTGATGTCCTTGAGCCCCTCGGTGACCTCCTTGGCCAGCTCGATCACGTCCACCTGGGCCCTGCCACAGGAGGGGCAGGAGATGATGTCGAAGTGGCGCTGGCGCAACCCCAGATATTCCAGAATCTTGCAGCCCACCTTGACCTCTTCCACAGGCGGCGCGGACAGGGAGACCCGGATGGTGTCGCCGATGCCCTCGGCCAGGAGCGCGCCGAAGGCCAGGCAGGACTTGATGGTCCCCTGCCAGGAGGGCCCGGCCTCGGTCACGCCCAGGTGCAGGGGCCAGTCGCCCTTGGATGCCAGGAGCCTGTAGGTCTGGACAGTGGTGACGGGGTCGTGGTGCTTGACGGAGATCTTGAAGTCGTGAAAGCCCACGTCTTCGAACATATGGGCTTCTTTCAAGGCCGAGGCGACCAGGGCCTCGGGGGTGGGGCCGCCGTAGCGGGCGTAGATGTCCTTGTCCAAGCTGCCGGCATTGACGCCAATGCGCAGGGAGATGCCCGCGTCGGTGGCCGCCTTGCAAATCTCGGGGCCGACCTGGTCGAACTTGCGGATGTTGCCCGGGTTGACCCTGACGGCTGCACAGCCGGCATCGATGGCTTGGAAGACGTACTTGCTCTGGAAGTGGATGTCAGCGATGACCGGAATGGGCGACTTCTTTGCAATGATGGGAAGCGCGTCGGCATCGTCCTGGCTGGGTACAGCCACCCGCACGATATCGCAGCCGGCGGCGGCCAGCTCGGCGATCTGCTGCAAGGTGGCATTGATGTCAGCAGTGACCGTATTGGTCATGGACTGCACCGAAATAGGGGCTCCCCCGCCGACCGGCACAGGCCCCACCATGATCCGGCGGGAGCGGCGACGAGGATGCAGCGGAGTCTGGCTGATGGCCTGCTCGCCTGTCTTGCGGAACCCTTGGGAGGATGATGACTGTTCGGTCTTGGGAATGCTACTCACGCAGTCATGTCTATCAAAGCATCAGCCCTTTGGCGCGCCTCATGTTCGACTTGCTCCATTACCTCCACGGATGTGAATGTTCCCGGAAGATGCGTTTCCATGGCATCCATGACCGAACGGATGGTTTCGACGATGTCCAAGTAAGGCAGCCGGTGATCCAGGAAGGCCCTGACCGCCTGCTCGTTGGCGGCGTTGAAGACCGCGGTCATAGGCTCGCAGCTTCCCAGAGCCCGCCTGGCCAGATTGACCGCTGGAAAAGCCTCGTCATCCAAGGGCTCGAAAGTCCAGGTGCTGGCCTTGGACCAGTCACAGGCCGCAGCCACATTGTCAAGACGGGCGGGCGCCGACAGGCCCAGGGCGATGGGTAGACGCATATCCGGAGGCGAGGCCTGGCTTATGGTGGCCCCGTCCTGGAACTGGACCATGGAGTGGACCACGGACTGGGGGTGAACCACCACGGTTATCCGCTCGGGCTCGATCCGGAAGAGCCGACTGGCCTCGATGACCTCCAGACCCTTGTTGACCATGGTGGAGGAGTTGATGGTGACCACCGGACCCATGGACCAGGTCGGATGGTTCAGGGCCTGCTCAGGTGTGACCTCGCGCATGGCTTGACGGCTCCAACCCCGGAAGGGACCTCCTGAGGCGGTGACCACCAGACGGGCCACCTCTCCATGCTGTCCCGAACGCAGGGACTGCCAGATGGCCGAATGCTCGGAATCGACCGGGTTGATCTGGCCCGGTCTTATCTCGGCATCAAAGAGCAGATGGCCGCCGGCCACCACGGACTCCTTGTTGGCCAGAGCCAGCTGGGATCCGGCCTGCAGGGCCGCAATGGATGGACGCAGACCGACTGATCCGGTGATGCCATTGAGGACCAGATCGCTGCCGGAACCAGCCAGCGCCTGAACCGCCTCCATGCCTGCCTCTACCTGAATGCCGGTCAATCCCAGGGCCTTGAGAGCCTGCTGCAGGGCTGGAACCTGCGCCTTGTCGGCCAGAGCCAGACGGGTCACGCCAAAATCGCGGGCCTGACGGGCCAGGAGCTCGACATGCGCCCCGCCAGCGGCCAACCCGGTAACCTGGAACCGATCCCTATGACGACTGATCAGATCCAGAGCCTGGGTGCCGATGGATCCCGTGGATCCCAAGATGACCAGACTGCGAGACTGGTCTGCATCTTCCCTGGGCGACCAATCCGCCAAGGTGCGCTCACGCCCGACTGACAAACCGCCCTGTCTACCTTCACTACCTGTATTGATTGTTGTCTGATGACTCATCGACTGCCTTTATCCTGCTCCCCCTCGTCTCCGAAAGCCGGGAAAGAAATATCGGGGATGTCCAGATCCATCTTGGGCAGATCCTGGTTGAGCAGCGAAGCCAGGTAGGAATCCGGGTCCTGGTCCTGCTTATTCCCCTGCGTGTTTTGTTGTGAATACCTGGGCTTGGCCCAGTCGGGCGTATCCGTGCTGGTTCCGGCTGTCTCAGCCCAAGGACGCTCCTGGACCTCAGGCGCTGCAGGTGCTGGTTCCTCATAGTTGCCCAGGGGTCCGCCTGCGCCCAGAGGACCATCGACGAAGGGCGAGGAGATGATTGAGGTGGATCCTGGCGTAGACGAGCCGTCAGTGTCAGCCCTTGTCGCCGAGGGGGCGAAAGCATTCCCGGCTGAAGTAGGCGGAGTGGAGGCTACGGGTGCCGAAGGGGTCGGCTGAGGAGTCTGTGGTGCAGGCGAGGGCGAAGAAGGCGTCACCGGGTTGAAAGGCGCGGATTGCGCAACCGACGCAGGTGCCGCTGACGCTGCAGCGGGAGCCACAGGATTGTGGCTGGTCGGCGCAGAGGCCGGCTGTGCAGCCGCAGGCGGCACGGAAGCGGACATAACTGATTCCTGCTGACCGGAGACAGGGAGATTGGCAGGGGCGGAATTGGCAGAGGCAACGGGGGCTCCGCCGCTCATACCTGCTGAGGAGGCCGACCTGGCTGACGAAGAGGCTGGAGTTGCTACCGCCGATGCTGCTGTAGCCGCCCCAGCGCCTTCCTGGGCCAGCCGCTGGTTGACCGCCGAAGCCAGAGCGCTCAGCGAGCTATTGGGCTGCGCCGTCTGTGCTGTAGGCGTCGTCTGCGTGCTGGCGACCGGCGCCTCGAAGATAGCACGCTCTGCCTGGTGCAGTTGAGCGAAATCGTCCTGACTGCCCTGGTCATTCGCAGCAGCGGAAGCATTGGGGATGCTCCAGGCGGGTGCCTGGCTCTGTCCGATCAGCGGCTGAACGCCCGAAGCTGAAGAGTTTTGCACCGGCAACTGCGATTGCGCAGGAACAGCAGCAGGCGCCGTTGCATTGGCTCTGGCTCTCTTGGCCCTCTCGCTGACCCTGGCAAAGGACTCCAGCTGCTCGAGAAGCTCGACGGCCTTGGCCAGGAAGAAGTCCACCTGGCGCTCGTCATAGCCCTTGTTCCCCCGCCGCTGGGTGAAGATGACGTTGGAGACGCGGTCAGCCGTGATGTCGGTGTTCTTCGACTTGCCTGAGTCGGCCTTCCGTCCCGCCTGCAGGTTGAGCTGGTCAGAAGTCTTATTGAGGACCTGCTCGATCAGCCGCTCCACCTGCTTGCAGTCGTATGAGGGCATGCCGGGATCCCCACGCTTGAAGACGCTGCCTGAGGGCCTGCCGGCATGAGTGGTCAGCTCTGATTGCAGGCTGACCATTCTGGTCGTCCAACCGTCCACGCCCACCCGGGCTATCTCCAAACTGGTCTGCCTGTCGGAAATCACCCTCTCCAGTCGCGAGAGGGCAGCATCCACCTGGGTGATGATGTAGCCGTTCTTGCACAGGTCGAAGGAAGCGTTGGCTATCTCCTCCTGGGTCAGATCAGGGTCCTGGCTCTCATAGAGCGAGTGAGCCCGCTCCAGGAAGGCGTCCACCTGCTTGGTGTCATATCCCCACTTGCGCTTGCCCGAGCGCGCGATGGTCGCCTCGGTTCCACGGGCATCAGGCTTAGCTGACATCAGGCATCGACCTCCTGACCTTTCTTGTCAACGATCGTCGTGCATCGATTCTACGTGAGCGCTAAGACGCGATTTCGGGCACACCCCCTAAAAACCCCTGTGGTCCCGCCCGGACTCGAACCGGGGACATCCACCGTGTAAAGGTGGCGCTCTAACCAACTGAGCCACGGGACCAGCACACTACCTTAGCAGATTACACGGTGACAAGGCCGCACGGTGCGGCTATAATCCACTAGGAATTCGCGGGCCTGGTCCGCAAAAGAAGAGAAACACAACATATACACCATATAAGAGGGGGTTCGGGTTGTCACAGACAGTCGATACAGGCAGTGGCAGGAAGACCAACCGCACCCTGGTGACGGTGGCGGTCTTCATCGCCACCTTCATGACGGCCATCGAGGGGACCATCGTCTCCACCGCCATGCCCACCATCATCGGGGACCTGCATGGGCTGTCCATCATGAACTGGGTCTACTCCATCTATCTGCTCATGACGGCGGTCACCACACCCATCTACGGCAAGCTTTCGGACCGCTTCGGCCGCAAGCCGCTGCTGACCATCGGTCTGCTGGTCTTCGTGATCGGTTCCACCCTGTGCGCACTCTCCCAGTCCATGCCCCAGCTAATCGGCGCCCGTTTTCTGCAGGGCCTGGGGGCAGGCGCCATCCAGCCGCTGACATACACGGTTCTGGCCGATATCTATCCCCTGGACAAGCGGGCGGGCATGATCGGCCTGAACGGCTCGGCCTGGGGCATCGCCTCCATCATCGCCCCCCTGCTGGGAGGCTTCATCGTCCAGCAGATAAGCTGGCACTGGGTCTTCGCCATCAACGTTCCCATCGGTCTGCTGGTCATCATCATGATCCAGATCTTCCTGAGCGAGCATATCCAGGCGCGTGAAACCCGCGTCGACTACATGGGCATCGGACTGCTCAGCATTTGCCTAATCTGCCTGATGCTCTGCCTGCAGAGCCTGGGATCGGCTGGCGATGCACGGATCACCCTGGTTCTGGCTGCGGCCACTCTGGTCACCTTTGCCCTGCTTCTTCATGTTGAGGGCCACCAGGAGGATCCCATCCTGCCCCTGCGGCTCTTCCACATCAGGACCTTCGTCATCCAGAACATCTGCATGCTCCTGGTGGCCGGATTCCTCATGGGCTTCGACACCTACATGCCCATCTGGATGCAATCCGTGCTGGGGATGAATCCCTCCTTGGGCGGCTTCGTGGTCACCCCCTCCTCCATTCTTTGGCTCCTGGGCGCCTACCTGGCCGGACCGCTGACCATGCACCACCCGCCACACCGGGCCACCAACATCGGCCTGGCCTTCATCCTGACGGCCTGTGTCTGCTACATAGCCGTCCCCCAGGCCACCACCTACTGGGTCTTCCTGGCCATCTCGGCCGTGGTCGGCTTCGGCTTCGGCCTGACCATCACCACCTCGACCATCACCGCCCAGAGCGTGGTGCCCGCAGGCGACGTGGGTGCCTCGACCAGCTTCAACACCCTGGCCCGCTCCCTGGGACAAACGCTGATGGTCTCCATCTTCGGCATCGTCATGAACACAGTCATTGCCCGCGAGGTACCCCGGTATAAGGGACTGACCGAGGACATGATGAACAGCATGATCAACCCGGCCACGGCAGGGAGCATCCCCTCACGCCTGCTGGGTCCGGCCCGCACCATCGTCTTCGACGGCCTGCATTGGATCTTCGTGGTGGGCCTGGTCATCCTGATCATGGCCTTGGTAGCCAACCTCTGCGACATCCGCTCGCGCACCCTGCTGGCTGAATACCAGAACAAGGCCACGACGGTGGCTCCTGCAATTGCTGAGAAGAGCGAGCAGTAAAGGGCCGCTCGCCGTGCGGATTCCTCCGGGAATTCCTCCTGAATGACAACGAGGTGGTGGGCATTGGTTGATCCTGATGCCCACCACCTCGTTCATTGGCGCTTATGCGGCCAGAAGTCTTACCTGCCCTTGCCGAAAGCCCGCAGCTGGGTGGCGTTCCAATCCTTGCTGACGGTGGTGGGCATCAGGGCGTTCATGCCCGCGGTCTTGGCCGCATTGGAAACGACCCCTGGAGCCGAGGCCCCAGGCCTGCCTGGCTTGGGGGTCAGCACCCAGAAAGGCGCGCCCTTGTTGACCATGGCCGAGGCATCCATGATGGTGTCCGCCAAATCGTCCTCGGCATCGCCGTCCCGCCACCAGATGATGACCCCATCCACGGCTGCGTCATAGTCCTCGTCCACCAGCTCTTCGCCGGTCAGATCCTCGATCCTGGTCCGGATCCCGTCGTCGACATCGTCGTCCCACATCCATTCCTGAACGATATCGCCGGGATGAAAACCGAACTCTTCCGCTGTATAGGTTGTAGTCTCAGCCACGTTTTCAGCATAACAAGACTGCCGGAATTCACCAATTGGACCGGCCTTGTCTTATTTGGCCTTGGCGGCCGTGCAGTGGGGCAGCCCCTCCCCTTGACCATGACCGATGGCCACCAGGGCCTTGTAGGCCTCGTCCAAGGTGGACACCCGCACGTCGCGCAGACCCTGTGGCACATGGCCTGCCACCTGTGAACAGTTGGCCGCAGGCGCCAGGAACCAGGTGGCGCCGTCCCGCCTGGCCCCCAGCATCTTCAGCTGAATACCGCCGATGGCACCGACCCGTCCCTTCTGATCCATGGTGCCGGTTCCAGCGATGGTCAGACCTCCGGTCTCCTGCTCCGGCGTGATCTTGTCGATGGCACCCAGGGTGTACATGAGCCCGGCCGAGGGACCACCGATGTCGGCAACCTTCATGCTGAATTGCAGGCCTGACACGTCATATCCTCGGGCCTTGAGAAAGGCCAGAGCCTGGGATGATGCGGCCTTCTGGGAGCCGTGCATATCGCCCTGCTCCTGGCGCTTATACTCCTCAACGCTCTGTCCGGGAGGGACCACGGCCTCCTGGGGAAGCACCGTGGCGTGAGGATCGGCCCAGCCCACCAAGGCATCCAGATTTGAGGCCGGGTAGCCGGGGATTCCGCGGGCATTGACTGTGGTCATCAGCAGGCGACCCTTGTCATGGTGAACCTGGCCACCCTTCACCATGATGACCGGTGAGCCTTTTGAACTTCCCAGCACATCCTGGGTGGGTCCGGGCGTCTCGATGGTATAAGGCGAAGGGAGAAACAGCACCAAGATGGCCAGAATGACCAGAAGACCGCCAACCAGCATTTTGCGGGTAGGCCCGCCAAGCGTTCCGGATTGCCTTTCGGGTGCGCCTGTGGCGCAGTGATGCGATTTCCCGTGCGGAAGTGTCATAGCTCCAATATTATGGTTGATGAAGACGATAATCCCGGCAGGCACCACCCTTGAGGGCGGACGGCCTGCCTTGGCGAGGACTGGAACAAAGCAATGGACGAGAATGCAATCCACCAATGGCTCATCGAGTGCTTCGGCCCGGTGCAGGGCGAGCTGGCCTGGAGTCAGTTCTCACAGCTGCCTGAGTCCATCCGCTCCCAGATGGCGGCCCAGGGAGCAGATCAGCTGCCCAAACCCGCCGAGGTCCAGGCCCTGATCCAGGCCTTCACTGCTGGAGGGCTGAACACCCCGGCCGATATGCAGGCCCAGGCTGACCAGGGTCCCATCAACGTTGCACTGGCCAAGAACATCGCCTTGGGACGCACCAGGGCCGACCAGTCCGATACCACAGTCACAGCCGAGGACAGCGACCGGGTGGCCCGAGTCATGAGCGAAGCCAACCTCTGGCTGGACACCGTCTGCGCCTTCGACCCCGCCCCGGGCCAGACCGAAGCCCTGACCCGTGCCGGATGGATCGAGGGCAGCATAGACGCCTGGGTAAAGTTCGCCTCCCCGGTGGCCCAGGCGGTCAGCGACGCCTTGACCTCCGTCATAAGCCAGCGCTTCCAGGGCTTCGACCAGGGCGAGATTTCGGGAATGTTCGCCGGACCTGTGCCCATTCCACTGCCAGACAACCTCAAGGATCCCACCACGCTGATGAAGCTGCTGGGAAACACCTCTTTCGCCATGCAGCTGGGGCAGGCCGCCGGCGAGTTGGCCAAGGAGGTCCGAGGAGGATTCGACCAGGGAATCCCGCTGCTGAAGAATCCCGCCGGAGCTCTCATTCCACAGAACATCAAGGCCTATGCCAAATCCCTTGAACTGGATCTGGACGAAGTCACCCGCTACATGGCCCTCAAGGAGGCCGCCCACGCCCGGCTCTACGCCGCCGTCCCCTGGTTGATGCCACGCTTCGAGGCCCTGATTGGCAAATACGCCCGGGGAGTCTCCATCGACCTGGACGCTGTGGAGGACCAGCTGCGTGATGCTGAGCAAATCAACCCCGAATCCATCGCCGGCGCCATCAACCTCAGCAATGTCGGCATCGAAGACACCCCTGAGCAGAAGGAGGCCCTGCACAGCCTGGGCGACCTGCTGGCCCTGGTGGACGGCTGGGTGGACTGTGTGGTCTGGAACGCCGGCATGGCCCACCTTCCCCACCTGGAGCAGCTGCGGGAGATGACCCGACGCGAGCGCGCCGTCGGAGGGCCGGCCGAACAGACCTTCGAGTCCCTGCTTGGCCTGCATCTCCATCCCAAGCGGTTGCGCGAGGCCGCCGACCTTTGGGAGCGCATCACCGCTGACGAGGGTGTCCAGGGCCGCGACGATCACTGGTCCCATCCTGATCTGCTGCCCTCCCTGCCTGTCAAGGAGGATGCCGACCAAGTCGGAACATCGACCTCTGCAGACGGGCAATCCGAGCAGAAGGCCGACACTCCCGCCACCTCAGTGGATTGGGATGCCGAGCTGGACAAACTGCTGAATGCCGAGGAGAAGGATTCCTCTGCCAACCCGATCACCCCGGCAGACCCCGACGCTTCCAATGACCAGGAGCATCCAGACCATGAGGCTCCTGGCGACCAGAAGAGCGCCGACAAGGATTCCAAGGACCCCGATGACGGTCAACCTGACCAGGACGACTCAGACAAAGGCGACTCAGACATCGGCCAAGCCTGAACCGTGGCTCCCTATGTTCCGAGGGCCCAGGCGATAGTGCTCAGCGGTGAATGAACCGGCTGGGGGCGCGTCGGGCGAAGGCGCTGCCGTCCTTGTGCTCCGCGTAGGAAAGGTGCAGGGTGTCCTCGGCACGGGTCGCCCCTACGTACATGAGACGGCGTTCCTCCTCCAGGGCATCCCCCTCCTGCGGTGAACCAAAGGGAATCAACCCCTCGGCACAGCCGACGATGAAGACATGGGCGAATTCCAACCCCTTGGCGGCGTGAATGGTAGAGACCGTGACCCTCCCCTGGCCTATGCCTCCCTCCAACTGTTCCAGCACCTCCTGCTTGCTCAGATTGACCGACTGGTTCTGCCAGCCTGACTCGGTACGCACCCGGTAGCCGATTCCGCGTTCGTGCAGGGCACGGCAGATCAGGGTCTGCTGGGCATTGATCCGAGTCAGGATTGCAAACTGGCCAGGCCGGGCCCCCTTTCGGATCATGGAGGATATACGGGAGGCCACGGCCCCAGCTTCATCAGCATCATCCTCATAACGGGTCATCGCGACTCTGCTGCCATCCTGACGGGCCGAGGTCAGCTTCAGATAGTCGTCACGCACCGGCGAGCGCGCCAGAATACCGTTGGCGTAGTGGACCACCCTTCCAGTGGACCGGTAGTCGGTGGACAGGTCCAGATCGGCCTTGATGCCCGGGAATTCCTGTGGAAAGTTCAGCAGGTAGTAGGATGTGGCACCGGCAAATGAGTAGATGGTCTGGGCCGGGTCGCCCACCACGCAGATGTTCTGCCTGCCGTTGAGCCAGAGCTTGAGCAGCCGGTGCTGCAGGGGCGAGACATCCTGGTACTCGTCCACCGTCAGCCAGCCGATTCGGTCTCGAATATCTGCAGCGGCCTGGCCGCCTTCTTCCAATATGTGACAGACCAGCAGGAGAATATCGTTGAAGTCCATCTGATTATGGGCGGCCTTGGAACTCTCGAAGACCGTGTACAGGTCGGCCATCCGATCAGCCTCCAGACCAGCCGGTGGCAGACGGTGACTGGCTGCGCAGACCCGAACGTAGTCCTGGGGGGCGATCAGCCCCACCTTGGCCCAGTTGATCTCCGCAGTCAGGTCCCTGACCTGGCCCGGATCGGCCTCCTGCCCGCAGACCCGCTGATAGGCAGAAGACACCAGGGGACCCACATCCTCGATCAAATCGGGAGGGTAGGTCTCGCTGACCTGGGGCCAGACCCGCCTGAGCTGGTGCAGGGCGGCCGAATGGAAGGTCGCCGCCTGCAGGGCGGCCGACACGCCAAGCTTGGTCAGTCGATCACGCATCTCAGCCGCGGCACGAACCGAAAAGGTCACCGCCAGGGTTTTGGAGGGCTCCCAGCTACCGCATGCGCAGGCATAGGCTATTCGCCGGGTGATGGTCCTGGTCTTGCCAGCCCCGGCCCCTGCGACGATACGCACAGGTCCGTCAAGCACGGTAGCCGCCTGCCGCTGGGCAGGATCCAGTCCCTCCAGCAATCGTTCCTCATCCTCATGCACACCCCCATTGTGTCAAAGTCCGGTACCGGAACCGGCGGCGGCGTGCCCATGTGGTCAAGTGGACAACCGAATCCGCAACAGTCCTTGTATTATCCTTGAGAATGTGACTGAACGAACGAAGCTGACCCTGGCCGCCCTGGCATCGGCCGCCATGCCTGAGGTGCCCATGACCGGCGCGCGCGACTGCGACCAGCTCAGCAGCCTGGACCGCGCCCAGGGGGTGGACTGCGCCGTGGTCCAGGACGCGACCGGCAACGTCTACGACGTCTGGGCCACCAGCACGGAGGCCGGCAAACGTCGGCTGGCTGCTCGAGTCAAGGCAGCCCAGGCCCTGGCCGATGCCAAGGAGATGGCAGCCATGGGCTTCCAGGTCGAGCGCATCCTGGCCTACCAGCCAGGCGAGAAGGCCGACAGCCCGACCGGCACCACAGCTGTTGCCGTCATGACCCACTGCCCAGGCCGAATCCGTCCCCTCCATCTGCTGACCCTGAACGAATGCACGGCTGCGGGCACAGCCATCGGCGCCATCCACCGGGTGCGCCCCGATTTTCTGAAAACCCACGGATATCCGGCCTTCTCAACTGCCCAGATCGCAGCCCAACTGCGGGGATGGATCAAACGGCTGCGTATGGATGGTCACGTGCCCAAGGAAATCACCGATTCCTGGGCCTCCATCGTGGCGACCGACGGACTCTGGTCCTTCGACACCTGCACTGTGCATGGGGGCTTCTCCGACGGCGATCTGCTCTATGCAGGCTCAGGACTGAGCGGGGTCTACGGCTGGCAGGACATGCAGATCAACGATCCTGCCCGCGACCTGGCCTGGATTTTCGCCAAGCTTGACGGGTCCCGCCGCAACGCCGTCATTGCAGCCTACGGCAGGATGATGGGGGCCCGACTGGACGACCTGATCATGCTCCGGGCCAATCTCTGGCTGCAGATGGAGCAGGTGGGCGACTTCATCACCGCCTTGGATCATGCAGACAACGAACGGATCATCCAATTCAAGGCCCAGGTTGAGCGCCTGGCCCAGCAGCTGGGCGACCACGAGCAGGACCAACGCGCCCGTCGCCGGCAGCAGACGCCAAGTCCGTCACCCGCTGGCACACCCTCCACCATCACCGTGGGCACCCTGTTGGGCGACGATAATGCTGAAGACCCCTCTGCAGCCAAGCTACAGGAGAATCCAACGCCGAAGCCTGACCCCGACTCGGCAGAAGTATCGGATGAAAGTTCGGCCACCATCGCCATCAACAGGGTGGAAATGGCTGGCCTGGCTCTGGCCCAGACCGCCATGGACCACTCCGATGCCAGGAATAAATCCAAGCCACCAGCTGTTGCCCCTATTCCCAAGGAGGAGGAATCAGGCCTGAGCGATCACTTCCGCGGCATCGGCGACCCAGCCACCGGCGACGAGGATGCGGATGGCGAAGCGGACCCGAAGGCTACAGTAAGCAGCTCGTCCGCAGACACGTCCGGAGACGAACCGCCTTCGGCTGCTTCCCAACCGCACGATGCCTCGTCCGCCCAGTCTCTTGCGAACGATCAGGCAGAGACCATCCTCCTTCCCAGAAAGCCACTGCCCGAGCAGACCCCCACGCTCACTGCAGAGGGACAGGCATCGGCATCGCCGCCGGAGACCAGCCCTTCCCCGGAGGAGCCCCAAGGGGACGCTTAGAGCGTAATCACCCGGGTCAGCGAATAATGAGACCGGAAGATCCGTGGACCGGCAGGTCTGGGCGACGGAGAACAACCTTGGAGGTAGCAATGGATATCGAATTCGGCATCAAGAACGTGGCCCGCACGGTCAACTTCAGCACCAATGCCAAGGCGGATGAGGTGGCTGCCCACATCGCCCAGGCCCTGAACGAGGGCGGACCCATCGATTTGGTGGACGACAAGGGTCGGCACATCATCGTTCCCAAGGAGTCCTTGGGCTACGCAGTGGTTGGTTCCGACACCACCCATCCTGTGGGCTTCGGCGTTCTGGGAGGTTCCTCCGACTGAGGTTGTGACTGCCTGATGGGGGCGGCCGGGTCCTTGTGGTCCGACCGCCCCTGATTCGTATCCGCTAACCCCTCCAGGCGACCGGACGGCTTCCCCGAGCCCTATCCACTATTCGCGCCACCACCTCATCAGTGGTGCTGTTCTCCCCCATCCGATTGGGTTTGCCTTGGCCGTGCCAGTCCGATCCTCCGGTCACCAGCAGCCCCCAGCGCTGGGCCAGGGCCAGCAGCCGTTGTCGCTGCTCAGGCGGGTTGTCCCGATGCCAGACCTCCAGGCCTCCTAGACCCTCCCTGGCCAGCGCGGCGATCTGCTGGTCGGAGAGCAGGACGGGATTGCGGTTGACCGCACCGGGGTGGGCGATGACCAGGACGCCCCCAGCATGGTTGACCGCTGCCAGCACCTGATGGGTGGTCGGCGATGGCGTAGGCAGGTAGTAAGTGCTTCCGGAAGAGCAGACCCCAGCAAAGGCCTGGCTCCGGTCGGCATAGACACCGGCCTTGACCAGGGCATCGGCGATATGCGGACGGCCCACCGTGGTCTTCGACCCTTCCTTGACCTGATCCAGCACATCCTGCCAGGTGATCGGATAATCCCGAGAGATACGCTCGACCATAGTCCTGGTTCTGCTCAGCCTGGCCTCCCTGGTCCTGGCAAAGAGCCCGGCGATGACCGGATCCTCCGGATCATAGAGGTAGGCCAGCATGTGAACCGATACACGGCCATCCTGGGCGGTGATTTCGGTCCCCGGCAGCAGGGGCATCCCCAAGTCCTGGGCCGCCTGACGGGCCTGATCCCAGCCCGCATTGGTGTCATGGTCGGTGATGGCCAGACCTTCCAGACCCAGCTGTTGCGCCTGCTCGACCATCCCCCGAGGCGTCACGGTGCCATCGGAGAACACGGTGTGGCAGTGCAGGTCCCAGCCGGAGACCATGGCAGTATCCTCATGCGTCATGCCTCCATCCTAAACTCGTGAACGCGTTCCCGTCTCAGAGAACCTTCCCGACCACCGAGGTGATGGACCCTATGAGCGAACCGACCTCTTCAGCCACTTCCAGCTATCTGATTGCCGCCCTGGCTTCACTCGCAACCCTCTATGCCAGCCTGGTCCTGTCAGCGGAGACACTTCAGCTGGCACGTCACCCCCAGGGCCAGCTCAGCTGTGACATCAACTCGGTGGTCTCCTGCTCAGCCGTGGCCCAGTCTCCCCAGGCCGAGCTGATCCGCCTGGGCACCCTGCCGGTCCCCAATGCCTTTCTGGGACTGATAGCCGAGTCTGTCTTCCTGACGCTGGCCGTCGTGGGCCTGTGCCGGATCAAGATGCCCACACTGCTGGCGGCAGGGACCTGGCTGGCCTCGCTTGCCGCCCTGGCCTATGCGCTCTGGCTGTTCACCCAGTCGCTCTTCGTCATCCACGCCCTCTGCCCCTGGTGCCTGGTCATGACCTTCGCCACCAGCCTGCAATTCATGGCCTTCAGCCATGCCACGGTCATCCAGCAGGGTCTGCCTCGCAAGCGGCCAGGATGGCTACAGACCTATTACCAGCGGCACTTCGACCTGATGGTCGACCTGATCTGGCTGGTCGCCCTGGCAACCATCGTTCTGGCTGTGGAAGGATCCGCCCTCTTCGGCTGATCAGCAGCCGGGAACATTCTCCAGGGTCAGACGGGCCACCATTCTGGCCGGTCCCGTCAGCCATACATCCTGAGGGTCCACGTCCACCTTCAGACGGCCCCCACCCACCTGAACGGTCCAGTGATCAATCCCGGTCAGGGCTCGCAGCAGCACACCGCTGGCGCACAGACCGGTCCCGCAGGACAGAGTCTCGCCGACGCCACGCTCATAGACCCTCATGGTGGCCCGCCCGATGCCATTCTCAGCATCCAAGGCATCCAGACGCAGGAACTCCACATTCTGCCCCTGGTCCAGTCCAGGCCTGACCCGCGGTGGGACAGACAGGTCCAGATCGCCCAGGTCAGGCAGATCAGTCCTGGCCAGCAGGTCGGTCATGGTCTCGGGCAACCCATCGGCCTCTGATTCGGCAGCGACTGAGTTCAGAACGACTGCGTGGGGATTGCCCATATCCACCAGGGTGCCGGGAGCCGAGCCTGACAGGGCCCCACCGTCGACCAGCTGGTCCCCCACTGGGCCCATCCGCCAAGATCCGACCTTGACCTTGAACACATGCTCGCCCTCGCACTGCAGAGGACTGCGCGAGACGATCCGCTTGACCCCGGCCCGGGTCCCCAGCAGGAAGGAGGAGCCCTCCATGGTCGGCGTCAGCCCCTGCTTCTGAGCGAAGAGGGTGACTGCGCGCGTCCCGTTGCCGCACATCTGGGCCAAGGAACCGTCCGCATTCCGGTAATCCATGAACCACTGGCAGCCGAAACGGTCACAGGCATCCACCTGTTCCTGGCTCAGGTCGCTGACATCAGCCGGATGGGTCAGCCGAATGACCCCATCGGCTCCGACCCCGAAATGCCGGTCACACAGCCATCGCACCTGGTCGTCCGTAGGTTCCAAATCCCCCCGGGGATCGGCATAGACCACGAAATCGTTGCCGGTGGCTTGCATTTTGTAAACAGTCCGGGGAATACTCATGCTTGTAGAGTACGGCCCTTCGGCGACAGGCTAGGCTGGTTTTTCGGCTGCGAAAGGAGCGGATCACATGGCATCAGATGCACCAATCGGGATCTTCGACTCCGGGCTGGGCGGTCTGAGCGTCACCGCAGCCATCCAGAACCTTCTGCCCCGAGAAAATCTCCTCTATTTCGGCGATTCCGCCTACGCCCCTTATGGCACCAAGGAGCCGGCCCAGATCGCCCAACGCTGCCAGGTCATCGGCGACCGGTTCATGGACCAGGGCGTCAAGGCCATGGTCATAGCCTGCAACACCGCCACCAGCGTCTGCGTGGAGCAGATGCGCCGACGTTACCCGGTCCCTGTCATCGGCATGGAGCCGGCGCTGAAACTGGCCTGCACACGAGGCGGAGGCCGGCCTCAGCGGGTTCTGGTCACGGCCACCCCGCTGACTCTAAAAGAGACCAGGTTTGCGCGCCTGATGGCACGGTTCTCCGGCAGGCACACCATCCTGACCCAGCCCTGCCCAGACCTGGTGACCATTGTGGAGTCGGACAAGCTGAATGACCAGGCATTGGTCGCTGCCACCCTGCACCGCTATCTGGACCCCTATGATCTGCAGAATTTGGATGCCTTGGTTCTGGGCTGCACCCACTTCGTCTTCTTCCGCCAGTCCATCGCCAGCATCTGCCCGCCGGACCTGGCGCTGATCGACGGCAACACGGGAACGGCCCGCCACCTCAAGGATCTGCTGGCCCAAGCCGATGCCCTCAACCCGGGCCCTGGCCCCGGCAGAATACAAATCGCCAACTCTGATTCCTCACCGGCCATGCTGGACCTGTCCAAGCGGCTGCTGGCCTCCTGCTGCCCCTGAACAGCTTGTCCAACGTTCACGCATAAGCTGTCATCAAGCGCGGATTTCTGTCAGGAAACGAGGTGTCCATGGCACGCAAAAGAACAGCCGTTATCGACGTAGGCGGCGGCTACCGGTCCATCTTCGGCGCCGGAGTCTTCGACCGCTGCATGGAGCAGGGCATCACCTTCGATCACTGCTACGGGGTCTCAGCCGGAAGCGCCAATCTGGCCTCATTCCTGTCGGGCCAGCTCAGACGCTGCTACCGCTTCTACACCGTCTACTCCTCCCGCAAGGAGTACGCGAGTGTGAGCAACTTCCTGACCAAGCACACCTTCGTCGACCTGGACTACGTCTATGGCAAACTGTCAGCCCATGATGGGGAATGCCCCCTGGACTACCCTGCTTTGAAGGCCAATCCCGCCCTGTTCACCATTGTGGCCTGCAAGGCCAGTGACGGATCCACCGCTTACTTCGACAAGTCGGACCTGGCTCAGGACAACTATGACGTCCTCAAGGCTTCGTCCACTGTGCCGGTGGCCAATAAGCCCTACATGATCGATGGCGTGCCCTATCTGGACGGCGGCATCGCCGATCCAGTCCCGGTCCGCAAGGCCATGGACGAGGGCTATGAGCGCATCGTGCTGGTCCTGACGCGCCAGAGGGATATTCTGCGCGAGCAGAAGAAGGATGTCCTGCCGGCCCGAATCCTGGCCAGGACCTATCCGGCGGCCGCCGAGCGCCTGATGGAGCGCTATCGCACCTACAACGACGAGGTGGCCATAGCCAAACAAGCCGAGAAGAAGGGCCAGGTACTCATCCTGGCCCCGGATAGTCTGTGCGGGCTGACCACGCTGAGCAAGTCACTCAAGGGTCTCAACGCCATGTACGACAAGGGCTATCGGGCTGCCGAGGCTATAGCCGACTTCCTGAAAAGCTGAAATCCGCCCCCACCGGGCCTGCCATGTAAAGGGCGGATTTCTTCGGCTCCTCCTATGAGACTTTAGAGAGACGGCGCCTCGGTCCCGCTCTCTGTCCGTACCTCCCCGCGGCCGTCTCGGGAATCCACACTCTCTTGACTCTCCTGGCTGCTCTGGGCGGTCATCAATGCAGCGGTCATCTGGTTGAAGAGGTCGTTGTACCCACCGGGGGTCGACGCAGGAAGAACCAGGGTCTTGGCATTGCCGGACTCGGCCAGCGAACGCATCACATCAAGATACTGGTTGAAAAGCACCACATTGTTGACGGCGTCGATATCCATGCCCACGGCACGCAGACTGTTGATCTGGTCCACAATACCGTTGGCGATCTCCCGCCGGTAGTTGGCCTGGCCCTCGCCCTGCATCCTGGTCTTCTCCGCATCAGCCCTGGCCTGGGTCTCGATCTCGATCCGACGCGCCTCGGCACGCTCCCTAGTGGCCTCCTTCTCACGCTGGGCCGCATTGATGGAGTCCATGGCCTGCTTGACCTCGTTGGAGGGATCGATGGCAGTGACCAGGGTCTTGATGACCGAGAAACCGAAACGCTGCATCTCCTGGCCTACTGTCTGCTGTACGTCGGAGGCGATATCGTCCTTGCGGGCGAAGGCATCATCCAGGCTCAGGGCAGGAATGGCCGACCTGAGGGCGTCCTCCATGTAGGAGCGCAGCTGGCCCTCCGGATCGCCCAGCTCGTAGTAGGCCGTAGCCACGTTGGCTGCCTCCACACGGAACTGTGCAGAGACCTCAACCGTGACGAAGACGTTGTCCTTGGTCTTGGTCTCCAGCTTGACGTTCAGCTGGTTGACCCGCAGGTTGGTTCTGGTCGCCACCCGGTCCACCAGGGGGATCTTGACATGAATGCCCGCCAGGGCCACCCGCTGGTACTTGCCGAAGCGCTCGATGATGTATGCCTTTTGCTGAGGCACTACGAAGATCCCCATGAGGAAGATGATCAGCAGGACGACCAGGATGACAATGCCCAAACTCATAAGCGTTCTCCTTCGAGCTTAAAACCCTTGGATGCCGGACCCACAAACCGCCTCATTCCGGCCTTTTCAATCATTTATACACGATGAACCCGACTGAATAATCCCTTCTGACGATAAAGCGGTAATAGACTCGGCTTAAAAAAGACTTCGGACTGAAAGGATGAACATGGCAAAGCTACGTGGCATCAATGCCGATATCTTCCCCCTGGTTCTGGGCGGCAATACCTTCGGATGGACGAGCGACGAATCCGAGTCTGACCGGGTCCTGGACGCATACACGGAAGCCGGAGGCAACCTGATCGATACAGCTGACGTCTACTCGGCCTGGGCCCCGGGCCACTCCGGCGGCGAGTCCGAGATCGTCCTGGGCCGCTGGCTGGCCAAGAACGGCAACCGCAACAAGGTTCTGGTGGCCACCAAGGTCAGCCAGCACCCCCAGTACTCCGGTCTTTCGGCCAAGAACATAGAGGCCGCCGCCGACGCATCCCTGCTCAGGCTGGGCCTGGACGTGATTGACCTCTACTACGCCCACTTCGACGACAGTTCCACCCCCTTGGAGGAGACTGCGGCAGCCTTCGACAAGCTGGTCAAGGAGGGCAAGGTCCGGGCCATCGGAGTGTCCAACTACACACCGGACCGGATCCGCGAATGGTTCAGCATTGCACGCAAGGAGGACCTGACCCTGCCGGTAGCCCTGGAGCCCCAGTACAACCTGGTCTATCGCAAAACCTATGAGGGTGGCCTCATGCAGGTCGCCAAGGACGAGGATCTGGCGGTCTTCCCCTACTTCTCATTGGCCTCGGGCTTCCTGACGGGCAAATACCGGACCATGGACGACCTCAAGGGCAAGAAGCGCGAGGGCATGGTCAAGGACTTCTTCACCCAGGAGGGGCTGGACGTGGTCGCCGCCATGGACGGCATCGCCAAGGCCCACGGGGTCGAACTGGCCACCGTAGCCCTGGCATGGCTCAACCGCAGGCCTGGGATTGCGGCCCCCATCGCCTCCGCACGCACCCCTGAGCAGCTGCCGGCCCTGCTCGCTGCTGCCCATCTGGAACTGAGCGACCAGGATATGCAGACCCTGGACCAGGTCAGCGACAAGGTCAAGGGCTGATCTGCAAGCTTGATTGCCCGCAGCACGGCCAAGTGCGACGCGAGCGGACACCCATCCAGGCAGGTCGAATAGAAAAGGGCTCCCATCCAATACAGGATGGAAGCCCTTTTTATGCAGCTGCAATCAGGCCTTGACCAGGTCCACCTGCGGCTGGTCCAGATCGCCGACATCGACGGTCAGGCTGGTAGCCAGGGTCTCGTGGGCGATCAGGTCATTGAACTGCTGGGCCTTGGGGGCATCCTCGGCAGGCAGGGTCAGGGTCAGCCGAATCCGGTCGGCGATGTCCAGACCGGCGGTCTTCCGGGCATCCTGAACCTGGCGGATCAGATCCCGGGCATAGCCCTCGGCCAGGAGATCGTCGTCCAGCTGGGTGTCGAGGATGACGAAGCCGCCGGTGGGCAGGGCTGCGGAGGCCGACCTGTCGGCCTGGGAACCATCCTCCTGCTCGATCCGGTTGTCCAGCTCGTATTCCCCTGGCTCCAGGGCCACCGGTCCGTCGGGGGTTGTGACGACCACACGGCCATCCTGCTCGGACCAGTCGCCCTGCTTGGAAGCACGGATGACAAACTGGACCTGCTTGCCCAGACGAGGTCCGGCCGCTCGGGCATTGACCTTGAGATCGTGGATGATTCGCAGACCATGCTGGCCGGCCTGGTCCAGGGTGCAGAACTCCACATCCTTGATGTTGAGCTCGGACTTGAGCACGTCCACATAGGGACGGGCCGCATCGGGGTCACGAACCACCACGGTCAACCGGGACAGGGGCTGGCGGACACGGATCTGCTCGGCCTTGCGCAGGGCCAGGGTGGCCGAAACCACCTCGCGGACCTTCTCCATGGCGGCTACCAGGGCAGGATCGTCGCACAGGACCTGTCCCAGTTCGGTCTCCTGCCCGGTGGCCTCATCGGCCAGGAAGGGCCAGTCGGCCAGGTGGACCGACTCGCCGCCGGTCAGACCGCGCCAGATCTGCTCGGCCTCCATGGGTGCCAGGGGGGCCAGAACGCGGGAGAAGGCCTCCAGGGCCGTGTAGAGGGTGTCGAAGGCCTGGTGATCCTCGCTCCAGAAGCGGTCGCGATTGTTGCGGATATACCAGTTGGTCAGCACGTCGATGAAGTCGGTCACCGCATCGCAGGCATCCGAGATGGCGAAGTCGTCCAGGGCCTTCTGCACCGACTGGATCAGCCGACGGGTCCGTGCCAACAGGAAGCGGTCCATCTCCGGCAGGTCGGCCACACGGTCCGGTGTCAGCGCCTGGGCCTGGTAGCCGGCGCCCTTGTTGGCCGCGTTGGCGTAGAGCGTGTAGAAGTAGTAGGAGCTCCAGACCGGCAGCATGACCTGACGGACCGTGTCACGAATGCCATCGGCGGTGACGACCAGATTGCCGCCGCGCAGGATGGAAGAGCTCATCAGGAACCAGCGCATGGCATCGGATCCATACTTGTCGAAGACCTCGTTCACATCCGGATAGTTGCGCAGATGCTTGCTCATCTTCTGGCCGTCGGAACCCAGGACGATGCCGTGGCAGATCACATTCTTGAAGGCCGGCCGGTCGAAGAGGGCCGTGGACATGATGTGCATGGTGTAGAACCAGCCGCGGGTCTGGCCGATGTACTCCACCACAAAATCACAGGGATCCCTGTCCTCGAAGTACTGCTTGTTCTCGAAGGGGTAGTGAAACTGGGCGAAGGGCATGGACCCCGACTCGAACCAGCAGTCCAGCACATCGGTGATCCTGTGCATGGTGGACTTGCCGGTCGGGTCGTCCGGGTTGGGCCTGGTCAGCTGGTCGATCCAGGGCCGATGCATGTTGATCTGACCCTTGTCATCGGTCGGGTAACGGCCGAAGTCCTTCTTGAGCTCATCCAGGGACCCGTAGACATCCACCCGCGGGTACTTGGGATCGTCCGAGACCCAGACCGGGATGGGCGAGCCCCAGAACCTGTTGCGGGAGATGGACCAGTCGCGGGCATTGGCCAGCCACTTGCCGAACTGTCCGTCCTTGACGTTCTCGGGTATCCAGTTGATCTGCTGGTTGAGTTCCAGCAGGCGGTCCTTGATCTTGGTCACGGAGACGAACCAGCTGGAGACCGGCTTGTAGATCAGCGGGGTGCCGCAACGCCAGCAGTGGGGGTAGGAATGGACGTAGCTCTTCTCCTGGAAGAGGATGGCCCTATGCTCGGCAGGAATCCGTGCCAGGGGGCCATCGCCCGCGCGCAGGTTACGCACGATGGGCATGTTGGCATCGAAGGCCTGCAGGCCCTGGTAGTCGGGGCACTGCTCGGTGAAGACGGCCCCGGCATCGAGAACGTCCACGCTGCGGATACCCTTGGCGTTCAGGGTGTTCATATCATCCTCGCCATAGGGAGCCTGGTGGACCAGGCCGGTGCCCTCCACAGTGTCGACATAGTCGGCCGTGTAGATGGTATAGGCATTGGGACCGGGGGTGCCGCCCTCTGATTCGGCCTGCTCTCCGGCGAAATAGGGGAAGACCGGCCAGTACCGCCAGCCCTCCATCTGGGCCCCTTTGAGGGTGCGGACCACCTGGTAGTCCTCCCCCAGCTGCTTGGCGTAGTCGCCCAGACGGGCCGTGGCAATGTAGAAACGCTTGCCGGCATAGGGTCCCGAGACCGGACTGACCTCCGAGTACTCGATATCGGCGCCAACCACGATGGCCAGATTGGTGGGGACGGTCCAGGGAGTGGTGGTCCAGAAGACCGCATAGGCGTCCTCATCCCTGAGCTTGACGGCCACGGAGACGGTGGTGTCCTGCCGATCCTGGTAGACATCGGCATCCATGCGCAGCTCGTGGTTGGACAGCGGGGTCTGGTCCTTCCAGCAGTATGGCAGCACCCGGTAGCCCTCGTAGGCCAGGCCCTTCTCGTAGAGGGTCTTGAAGGCCCACATGACCGACTCCATGTAGGAGACATCCAGGGTCCTGTAGCCGTGGTCGAAGTCCACCCAGCGGGCCTGACGGTGGACGTAGTCCTTCCACTCGCTGGTGTACTTGAGCACCGAGGCGCGGCAGGCATCATTGAACTTCTCGATGCCCATCTGCTCGATCTGATCCACGCTGTCGATGCCGAGCTCGCGCTGGGCCTCCAGCTCGGCGGGCAGACCGTGGGTGTCCCAGCCGAAGACACGGTTGACCTTGTGGCCCTTCATGGTCTGGTAGCGCGGAATGACATCCTTGACGTAGCCGGTCAGCAGGTGCCCGTAGTGGGGCAGGCCGTTGGCGAAGGGCGGGCCGTCGAAGAAGACGAACTCGTTGTCGGCATGGTCGCCCGATGGGCGGCGCTCCACCGACTTGTTGAAGGTGTCGTCATGGTCCCAATAGTCCAGAACGGACTCCTCCATATTGGGGAAGGAGGGATTGGGCTTCACCTTGGCCAGAGCCGGGTCCACCACCGCCTTGGGATAGACTTCGCCATCCCGACTTGTCGCATCTGAGGTATCAGTGGTCTGATTCACCGTTCACGCTCCTCGCTGGTCGTTCATGTCGCCATGTCGAGGACGAGGGACCCATGGGGCCCACCGCGGTACCACCTCGCTTGCCCGGCCAATGACCCGTGCCGGACCGCTTGATCTGGGCTATGCGGGCCCACCCGTCGGTTCTACTGAGGACCACCGCAAGCGATCCCGTTCTTCCGAGGGCTCCCCGCTGATGACGGATCAAGGCCCATTGGTGACCAGATTATACCATCCTCAGGAAACCGGACCCACCCGTTCGCATAACGAAACAGTCGTCAGGACTGGAAGAAATCGGGATGGTGCGGATCGCCCGGCAGATCATCCAGGGTGTCCTCGGCACCCAGCGCCTGCCGCCAGAAGTCCAGGGAGCGACCATAGGGGCTGGCCTGGCCGCCGCGAACCTGCAGGTCGGCCTTGGCTGCAAGCACATCCTCCTCGCTCACCCCGTCCAAAAGCCCGACAAGTCCGACGAATCGATCCGAGTCGTAGAAGATGCCACCGACGACCTCAAGAAGTCGGCTGGCACGTTCCATGGGCAGGGAATCCCAGTGCCTGAGCTCGATGTAATTCTTCAGACGGACGTCGTTGAAGTGCGTGGTCAGGATGTGCGCTATCTCGGCATCGTTGAGCCGGCGGTCAGGATAGATCTCCCCGGCGTTCTCATGCCAGGCTATGAAGACCTGTTGCCCCTGCGGCCCCTCCACCTCCGGTGTGTGGGAGACATCGGCCACCATGAGCGGGGTGGAGAGCATGTCCACGGCATAGTCCTCCCAGCCGAAGCCGTCCTCGAACAGCCCCGGAATCAGGCCTGTGCGCTGGGTGTCGAGCCAGTCCCAGATGCGCTGGCGCCGCAGGGGCATGCGGTTGGGCTTCCCCTCAAAGATTGGAGTGTTGCGGAAGAAGTAGGCCAAAATGGGCCCGATGGCCGTGCCCAGTCGGATCTTGGCGATGGCATCGTCCTCGTCCTGGTAGTCGATGCTGATCTGGGTTGAGGCCGTGCTGCGCATCATCATGGGACCGCACTGGCCGATGCGACCCAGGTAAGTGTTCATGACCGCATAGCGTTCCTTGGGATTGACGCCCACATCCGCGTAGGACCCGGCCGGACGGTACCCGTACTCGACCAGCCGGAATCCCAGACGCTCGGCAATGGGGTCGACCTCGGCCCGGAAGCGACGGTAGAGGTCTTCGAATTCTCGGCTGTCCCGCACCACGCCCAGGGAGCACTCCACCTGGCTTCCAGGCTCCAGGGAGACCACGCAGCCCGACCTGCTCAGACCTACCAGGTGACCGTCCTCCCGGTATTCCTTATCGCCGTCGTAGCAGGGTTCCAAGGCCGACAGCAGGGCCTCGATGCCTCGCTCCCCCTCATAGGGAACCGGGGCATCGGACCCATCGTTACGGACCGGCAGATGCTCGATCTCAATGCCGAAACGCCACTGGGACCGTGGCTTGGATCCACGTGTGAAGTAGTCGACCAGGCTGGCCACATGCCGCGGATTAGGGACCGTCAACAGGTGCGCATACCCAGCGCCTACACTTTTCCTCATGCTGTCATGGTAGGAGCGGGCGAGGGCCCTGGGCAACCAACACGCGAGAAGTTCCGCTACCGGATGGTGGTCAACCCACGGTCACCGTCACAGCCTGCAGGTCCTCCCTGCGCGAGGATGACCCCACCAGCACCTGGAACTGACCGGACTCGACCCTGCGGTTGCAGTCGGCATCGACCAAGGTCCACTCGGACACCGGCAGATCGAAGACCACCTTCCGGGTCTGCCCTGGATCCAGCTGAATCCTTTGGAAGGCCTTGAGCTCGTGGTCAGCCCAGCTGACTGAGGTCACCAAGTCGCTGATATAGGCCTGGACCACCTCGGTGCCTGGCCACTGGCCGGTGTTGGTCAGGTCCACAGTCACCCTGACCGTATCCTCGGGTCCAACGGTACCCGGTCCATCGACCTGTGGCTTTCCGTATGCAAAGGTGGTGTAGCCCATGCCCTGACCGAAGGCGAAGGCCGGATCCTGGGTCAGATCGGCATAGCGGTCTCCATGCTGGCCCCGGATCTGGTTGTAGTATACCGGCAGCTGCCCGGCATGCCTGGGGAAGGTGATGGGCAGTCTGCCTGTGGGCTCAACCTTGCCGGTGAGAATCCTGGCCAGGGCACGACCGCCCTGCATGCCCGGGTCGGGCTGCCAGATCAGAGCCCTGGCCGACTGTGCGGACGGTGGCAGAATCAGCGGCTTGGAGGACATGAGCACGATGACCACGGGCTTGCCCGTCTGCGCCAGAGCATCCAGCAGATTGCGCTGAGGACCATAAAGTTCCAGGGTGGCAGTCGAACGGCCCTCGCCCACCAGCTGGACCACGTCGCCGACCACGGCCACCACCAGGTCGCTCCGTCTGGCCAGGTCCAAGGCCCTGTCGAAGCGGCCCTGATCGATCTTGGCCGGGGCCGCCACCTTGGGCCTGGGCTGGCCATCGGGGAAGAGCTTGCCCGCCGGGTCGTCGACCAGACGAAGCACGTCGACGCCCTGCTCGCAGTTGATCTGCCAGTTTTCAGGCAGCTCCTGGCGCAGACCGTCGGCCACGGTCGAGATCATCTCCCGCGGCTGATCCTTGATCCAGTCGCACTGACCCGAGCCGCCGGCCCAGTCCCCCAGCTGGTTCTGGGCATCGTCAATCAGCGGACCCACCAGGGCTATGCTGTGCGCCGAGTCATCACCGGGGCGGTCATAGGCGTCCACCCCGCCGAATAGGGGCAGGATGCCGTCGTTCTTCAAAAGAACTACCGACTCCTGGGCCACCTGGAGATTGAGCTCCTGGTGCTCCGTTGAGTTGATGATCACCTTCTGGGCCTCTGGGTCGGGCAGACGTGGATCCTCGAAGAGCCCCATGCGGAATTTCAGAGCCAGGATGTGCTTGACCGCCCGGTCAAGGTCCTTTTCGTGCAGAAGCCCGGCATCAAGTGCATCCAAGGCTCCCTGGTAGAAACCGGGCGTGGTCATGATCAGGTCGTTGCCTGCCTTGACGGCGGCCGCAGCGGCCCTGGTGTAGTCGGGCTGTACCTTCTGCTCCCAGACCATCCGGCCCACGTTGTCCCAGTCGGTGATCAGGGTGCCCTGGTAGCCCCACTGTCCGCGAAGCACGTCGTTGAGCAGCCAGTTGTTGATTGTAACCGGCACCCCGTCGATGGACTCGTAGCCCAGCATGAAGGTGGCCACACCCTCCTTGGCCAGCCGCTCGAAAGGCGGCAGGAACCAGGAGAGCAGCTTACGGTGCGAAAGGTCCGCCTCGGAGGCGTCGCGCCCGCCTTGGGTCTCGGAGTAGCCGGCGAAGTGCTTGGCCGTGGCCAGCACAGCGTCCTTGGGCAGGGTTCCGGTCATGGCTGATCCGCCCTGGTAACCGCGCACCATGGCCGAGGCCATCTCGCCGATCAGGAAGGGGTCCTCGCCGAAGGTCTCATCCACCCGGCCCCAGCGGGTGTCCCTGGCGATGCAGAGCACCGGGGAGAAGGTCCAGTGGACGCCTGTTGTGGCGACCTCCTGGGCTGTGGCCCGCCCCATCCGCTGAACCAGTTCAGGGTCGAAGGAAGCCGCCATGCCCAGTTGCTCGGGAAAAATGGTGGCCCCGCGGAAGAAGGAATGGCCGTGGATGCAGTCATCGCCGATCAGCAGAGGAATGCCCAGACGGGTGCGATGAACGGCCTTGTCAGCCTTGATCATGTTCTGCGGAGAGACATGCAGCAGGGACCCGGCGTGCTGGTCCACCACCTCCTTGTCCACTCCCGAGCGGGCATCAAGCTGCATCATCTGGCCCACCTTCTCCTCACGGGTCATCCGGCCCACCAGGTCGGCCACTCGCTCATCCACGCTTAGGTCGGGATTGCGGTAGGGCAGGTCCTCCGTCAACTTTCTTGATGCCATCTGGGCACCTTCCTTTCTTACTGAGCACTCATCCACTCATATTTGCGTCCGGTCAGTCTCAAGCCGATCAGACTGAAGCCGGTCTATCGAACGATGATCGCCAGGTCCCAGGGTCCAATGGTCATGGGCTGGCCCTGGTCCACTTGCGCCTGAGAATTAGCCTGCCCGTCGGCCACCAGCAGATGCCCTCTGTAAGGCGCTTCCAGCTTGACCTCCTTGGATGAATAATTGAGCAGGTAAGAGACCTGCTCCCCCCGGGCGTTGATGCCCTCCCGCACGGTGACCAGACCAGCCAGATCCCGGGCGGGACCGTTCAGGCCAGCTGTGTCCGCCGCATCCGAAAGTAGTATCCGCATGCCCTGGGCAGAGGGCAGGGTGCCGATCCACTCCGCGCTGCCTTGGCCGTAATCATGACGGGTCACGGCTGCGTACCGCTTCCAGACCGGGTGGTCATAGGAGGCCAGAATCTGAGTGCCGGGTCGCGGATTCAGCAGCTCAATCAGTCCCTGGCAGGCCAGTCCGGCCTGGTCGGACACATGCAGATCCAGGGTCAGGCCCTTGCCGGGACGGGTGAATTGGTTGTAGTCAATGCCGAACACGTCGGTCAGCAGGTGCGGAGCCTTGTCATGCCAGAACTTGAGGTTCTCGTCCGCCACAAAGGAGCGCAGCGTGGCCACCAGGTGACCTCCCTGATGGACATAGTCGGCCAGGGCCTTCAGCGTATCCTCATTGGTGCTGTAGAGGGCAGGAGCCAGGACCATGGCATAGCGGCCCAGCTGGGACCGGTCAGCCTTGTCGCTGATGAAATCGCACTCGATGTTGAGTTCGAAGAGGGCATCGTAGACCCGTCTGACCACATCATTGTAGGAGATCTGCCCCTGCTGACGGGGGAAGCCGGTCTCCAGGGAGAACCAGTCCAGGGCGGTCAGGGAGTCGTTGCCCACCATGATGGCGACCTTGTTGCGCTTTTGAAGGTTGATCAGGCGCTCCCCCACACCCTTCTGCGCTATCTGCATGCCGAACTGGCCGGCCTCCTCATAGGTGGGGTTGGGTTCCATATCCTGTGAAAGCAGCCCCTTCCAGTAAGTCTCGAAGGAGTTGTGGATGGAATGCCAGTGCCAGTACATGACTCCGTCAGCACCCGAGGCCAGATGGCTGTATGCCTGCAGCCGCAGCTGGCCCGGGTAGGGCAACCAGCCGTTCTGCCCCTGGGCCTCGGTTTCCAGAACCAGATAGTTGGCACCACCTTTCAGACTGCGGGTCATATCCCCGCCGAAGGCGATCTCCTTGCCGGTCAGGTCATCCTCGGTGGGATGGTAGATGTCCACACCGGCCACGTCCAGGCATCCGGCCGCTTCGAAATGATCGACGGCTGGCTGTACGCCGTATGACCAGCCCGGACCCCAGTCAAAATCGAAGTTGTGGGTGACGAACTGGTCGTCGCGGGCATATTCGCGCACAATGCCAGCCTGCCAGGCCAGGTAGCGGCTGACCTGGCTTCGACGGAAGCGGTCGAAGGCCGAACCCAGGGATGCGTTGATGGTCCCGGTCAGATCGGGAAAATCCTCCCAGGAGTCAATCCTGTTTGACCAGTAATCCAGGCCAAAGGCCGCATTGAGATGGTCCAGATCGTCATCAAAGCGCCGTCGCAGATCCTTGACGAAGAGGCGCTGCATGTCGGGCGATACGCAGTCGTAGTACTTGGTCTCATTGTCGACCTGGTAGCCAATCACCTGGGGAGTGTCCGCCACATGGCTTATAAGCCTGCGGATGACGCGCTCGCTATAGTACCGGTAGGAAGGATTGACAATGTCCATGATCTGACGAGCGCCATACCGGTTGTGGCCCTTGGGGGTGTCCGCCAAAACATCCGGATGCATGGCGACCAGCCAGGCGGGGACGGCATAGGTGGGCGTGCCCACGATGACCTGAATGCCGAAGCGCCCGGCAGCATCCAGCACCCGGTCCACATGGCTGAAGTCGAATACGCCGGGCTGGGGCTCCAGGGTGCTCCAGGTGGATTCGGCGATACGAATGGTGGTGATGCCAGCGGACTTCATCATGGACATGTCTTTGTCCACCCGCTCATAGGGCATGTATTCGTCGTAGTAGGCGCATCCGAAGATGAGCCTGTCCGGAAGGCGTGTGCGGACTGCGTTGTCTGTCATGATGAACTCCAATCTCAATCTACAGGGTTAAATTCATAGGACGAAAGTGTTGAAGGATCGTGGCTCCAGGGTCGCCTTAAAGCCTTGTCTCTCTTCGCCGTCTTCTTCCGGCCCGGAGAAGGAGAAGGGCATGGCGCGATCCAGGGCGTTCTGTGCCACGACAACAATCGATCCATCCGGATTTTCGAAGGCTGTGGCCATGGAGCTGAAATGGCCACGCGTCTCCAGCAGGCGAGCGCCCGGGCGCACATAGTGCGAGTAGTGGCGCATGACGTAATACTCGGGATTCCGCCTGACCTGGCCCGTGGTGGTGTCGATGGAGAAGAGGGAGTTCTGCCGCCATCCCCAGGTCGATATGCCCTGGCCCAGGACCATGTTCCAGTAGGTGTAGCAGGTAGCTCCAGCCCGAAGATACCGGTTGACCAGCGAGAAAACGTATTCGGCGTACTCCCAGGTGTTGCCGCCCATACCGCATTCGGACTCGGTCTGCTCCAGCTCAATCTCCGGCCAGGACTGGTGGGTGCGCTCGATGACATGCTGGCCGGCCCACTGGTAGCCGATGCCGGCAATGTACCTACGGCAATCCTCGTCGAAGAGGATGTTGTCCACGTACCGGTTGTAGTTTTCCAGGATCATGCCTTCGGGAGCGAATTTCATATCCTCGGGACCATTGAGTGTTCCCAGGAAGATGGCCGTATCCGGAGCCTCCTTGGCAAAGAGAGGACCCAGGTAGTCGCGGATGAAGATGCGCATATCCTCGCTGGACCATAGGCAGGAGGGGAATTTCTGGTCCGCAAAGACCTCGTTCTGCACGTGCAGCTGGTCGATATGGATGCCGCGGCGGTCATACTCGCGCACATACCGCAGAAGGTAGCGGGCATAGGCAGTGAGATTGCGCTCGCTCATGTCGATTCGCCCGAAATTGTAGACCTTGGGGCGTTTCATCCAGGTGGGCGGGCTCCAGGGGCTGGCGAACAGTCCCATGTCCGGCTGATACTTCTGGGCCTGGCGGATATACGGAATCAGGGTCTGCTCGTCGTGGTCGACGCTGAAATGCTCCAGGTCATAGTCGCCGTCGGTCTCGTCGTAACTGTACCAACTCGCAGCGAAGTCATTGGCGCCCACCGGGGTCCTGTTGAAGGTCAGATTCAGCTCGTCCGGGCTAAAGAGCTCACGGATGACCCCATCACGTTTCTCCTCCCCCAACTCCTGCAAGGGCAGCCACCCCAACTCATTGAAGCAGCCGCCAAACCCCCGCAAAGCCTGTAATTTGACACCGGTGCATTCCAGATCGGTTGACTTCTCCAAGGCGGAGACAGCCAAGTGCTGCTCCTGCATGGCCTGCTGCCGAGTGGTTGCAACCCAAATCGGTTCTGCATTTCTATTCATGAATCTTCTGCTCCCTTGCATGGTTTTCCTGTATGCCCGCATAGGCCGGGGTCACTTGACGTTTCTGATCATCAGGATAAAGACGCATCCCAACAGGGCGAAGACGATGGCAGTGGGGAAGGCCGCCGCATATCCCCAATTCAGCGTGATGAAGGACATGACCAGAGGGCCGGCCATCTGCCCCAGCGTGGTTGCCAGGTTCAGGATGCCCAGATCCTTGCCGGCCTCCTCCTTGCTGGGCAGGACATCGACGTTGAGCGCCTGATCGACGGATGAATAGACCCCGTAACCGAACCCGGCAATGCCGGCGTATAGATACATGCCCATGACCGTGGGGCTGATCCAGGGCATGGCGATGCCGATGGCGAAGAGGACCGAGGCGACGACCACCGGCACCTTGCGCCGTCCGATCAGGTCGGAGACAGGCCCGGAGACCAAAGAGCCCAAAAGAGATACCACCATGGTGATGACGGACATGACCGAAATGGTGGCGGCAGCCTGGGTTACGGTTTGACCCACATACTTTTCGATGATGTAGAGCTGATAAGCGGAGATCATCTGATAGCTCAGCAACATGCAGAGCCTTCCGGCGAAGGCCTTATAGAAGTCATGGGCCCCATGGAAGCGTGGAGGCTGGAAAGACTTGAGCACATCCATGAGGGTGCCTTCATCCTTGGGCAGGTAAGTAGCCGATCCTTCCTTGGGCATGATCAGAATGGCCACGACACCACCCAGGAACATGAGTACACCGGCGAGGACGAAGCCCGTGAACATATGAGTCACCAGGGCCGCGCCAATCAGGGAGCCGATGGGCGAACCGATGGTAGAGCCTGCTCCATAGAAGGCGGACAGTGTTCCGCGCACACCGGAAGGCACTCGGTCGGACAGGATGGCCACCATGGGGGCGATCATGCAGTTCAGACCGAACATGCAGAGGCAATAGACGATGGTCAACAGGACCGGGTTGGTGGTCATGCCGGTCAGGAACAGGGTTACGCCGCCCAGGACTGCACCCCCCAGGACCCATGGGGTCCGACGCCCGTACCGGGAGCGGCTGCGATCAGAAAAGTTTCCGAAGAGCAGGTTGGAAACCAACGAAGCCACAGCTGTACAGGCATTGACTATGCCCATCAGCGCCTCGGGAGCGATGCCGGGAACCTGCTTGAGATGCTCGGGAAGCAGCACGATGCTGACGATGCCCAGGCCCGACATCCATAGAATGCCGAAGGCCAGGAAGCTCGCACCAAACCGAAATAGGGTCTTTTTGGGAACCGGCTTGCCTGTTTCGGGCGATAGGAGGGGATTCCGCTGGGCTGCAGCAAGGGCGGCCTTATGCGCCTGCAGAAGTTCAGAATCTCCCGATACCGGGGTTGTTGAGTCGCTCATAGTGTCGACCTCTTTCAACTAGTCTTCTCTGACACGTCCAATGTTTGGCAGCCAACCATATCTACCAATCATTAGATAATCATACATCTAACAGTTGTTCGATAGCTTTGTCAAATCATTGACTCGGCGCAAATCAGCGAGTAACCAGTGCTTCTTTTCCCTTTACCAGACAGAGCTGAAACCTTATTGGATCATACAGCCGACGCTTTTATGAATGTGTCCCCATGTATCATGAGTATCAAAAGATCAGCAGCACCCAGGCGCTCAAAAATAGTGAAAAGGAGCCGCAGGACCATACAATGGCGAGCCGAACCAGAAAATCACCAGAAGTGAGACGGGCGGAAATCACAGAAGCCGCCGCCCACCTCATCAGCCAGCATGGGTACAACGGCATATCACTCAAAGACGTCGCTGACATGGTGGGAATGTCCCAGCCGGGCGTCCTCCATTACGTAGGCAGCAAGGAAGGCCTGCTCTCCCTTTTGGTCACCGATATCTATGACGTCAATGGCACCCCAGAGGAATTCGTGCAGACAGACCTGCCCGGGTCCGACCCCGATCATCCTCATCTTCCGGCCTATTTTGACTATCTGGTCGCCCACAACGCGGGACAGCCTGAACTCACCCAGCTATATACGGTCCTGGAAACCGAGGCCATCTCCACCAGCCACCCCCTGCACGATTACTTCATCCGCAGACCGGCAGATGTCTGGGAGCACTATTCCAAATTCCCCTGGCTGCTTCCTGACGGCATAGAGTGGGCGACAGACATGCAGGGCAAGGTGAGGATGAGTCTGGAAGTCATGGACGGCATACAGATACGTCTGCTGCGTGAGCCGAAAATCGATTATATCCAAGAATGGGGCCGGTTCAAGGCTCTGATCTTCCCCTCCCCGCTCTGGGATGGATATTGCTGATCAAACCAGGCATATCAACAGTTCAACATTCGAAACCGCACCCACCGGAGTTAAATCAGCAATCGGATACCTGACACCCGCCTGCAGAGGAATCCAAGGAGTCAGCCCTCAATCAACCCGCTTACTCCATCTTGAAGGGCCGGGCATCATAAGGCGCCTGATACCGGCGATCCCTCCAGAAGTATTCATAATCATGCTCATTGATGGGACGGACGACCTTGCAGGGGTGGCCATAGGCGACCACGTCAGAGGGAATGTCCTTGGTGACCAGGGAACCAGCCCCGATGACCGTGTTATCTCCGATGGTCACTCCCGGCATAATGATGACACCTGCACCGATCCACACATTCCTGCCGATGCTGACCGGGATAGTGAACTGTGGCGTTCCATAGATGCGTATATCGGGCCGAATTGTGTGCCCAGTGGTGACGATGGTGACGTTCGGTCCAAACATGGTGTGGTCGCCTATGTCAATGCGTCCATCATCGACCAGAACCAGGTTGAAGTTGGCATAGCATTTGCTCCCCCAGTAGGTGTTACAGGCCCAGTTGGCCCGAACTGGTCCCTCAATCCAGCTGCCTTGGCCGAATGAACCGAACATCTTTTTGCAGAGGTCCTGCTTCTTTTCCACCTGGGTAGGGCGGCAGGCGTTGAATTCGAAGACCAGATCCTGCTGGGCGTCCTGGACCTGCTTCATTTCGGGTGTATCGGCAACGTAAATCTGGTCGGTGTCCAGCAGAGCCTTGATCTCTTCGCGACTGGTCATGGGAACCCCCTCTTTCCTCGATCTTCGTGGTTCAGCAGTTCCGGGGCCGGCGCGTTATCCACAAACGCCGTCCTCGGCCTGAAGACTACAGGCTCTCCAGAACCTTCTCCTCGTTCTGAACGGTCGATTCCGCGGACTGGGATTCGACGGCAGCCTTACGGTCCTGGCCGAGCTTTTGCTGGTCGCCCGGCTTCTTGGCAGCGGCGATCATAAGCTTGATCCTGTTGAGCTGGTTGGCCTCCGAGGCGCCGGGATCATAGTCGATGGAGACAATGTTGGCCTCAGGGTAGGTCCTGCGGATCTTGCCGAACATGCCGCGTCCCGTCACATGGTTGGGCAGGCAGGCGAAGGGCTGCGCGCAGACGATGTTGGGGGCACCGGACTGGATAAGCTCGATGATCTCGCCGGTCAGGAGCCAGCCCTCTCCGGCCTGAACACCCAGGGAGGTGACCGAGGCGGCCTTCTCCCTCAGATCGCTGATGTGGGCGGGAATGTCGAACTTCCCATGGGAGGCTTTGAAGCCGGCGATCATGGGGGCACGATAGACATCCGCAGCCTTGAGGACGATCTTCTTGACGCCCACCTGGCCGCCAGTGCCCAGCATCTCCTCGTTCCATTCGGCGTTGGAGATGCCGTTGACCATGAAGTCGCATACACCGGGGAGCACGGCCTCACAGCCCTGGCTCTCAATCAGGTCGACCACGTGGTTGTTGGCATCGGGATGGTACTTGACCAGAATCTCCCCGACTACACCCACCCGGGGCTTGCGGGGGATATCGCGCAGGGGCAGTTGGTCGAAGGCCCGGATCATCCGCTTCATCAGCGTACCGTATGGAAGATAGCCGTGGCCATACACCTTCTTGGCGGTCTTGGAGTACCCGTGATGCTCGATGGTCTCCTTGCAGATCGTGTCCCAGAGCTTGTAGAGCCTATTGGCTGAGCCGGGCTCCTGCTCGTAGGGGCGGACCCTGAGCAGGCACTCGATCATGGCATCGCCCAGGTAGAAGGCCTTGACGGCTCGGTGCAGCAGGGCTGGGGTTACCTGAAGACCAGGGTTGGCCCGGAATCCCTGAACGCTCAGCGTAATGATCGGGACGTAGCCATAGCCCGCATCAGCCATAGCCTTGCGCAGTAGACCATAGTAGTTGGTGGCCCTGCACATGCCGCCGGTCTGAGTGACGATGACCGCGCACTTGTGCGGGTCGAACCTGCCGGACAGGAAGGCATTGACCAGCTGCCCCACCACGATGATGGCCGGGAAGCAGGCATCATTGTTGACGTACTTGACCCCGGTGTTGATGTCTTCGGCCGTGGCATGCTTCAGGAGTTCGAAGTGATAGTCGGCGCTGGAGAAGACCGCCTCCAAGAGGGAGAAATGCACCGGGGACATCTGCGGCGCCACCACTGTGAATTTGTGCCCCATCTCCTTGGTGAAGCGATGCTCGGTGGCGTACTTGGACAGGGTCGGCTTGGCAGCGGCCCCGCTGGGCTGAACAGCTTTGTCCCGTTCAGCCGGGCGCTCTGCCGACTTGCTTTCAGCTTCCTTCTGCCGCGATGCCATGGTCTCCCGGATGGGCCTGATACCCATGGGATGAAGGCCTATCAGACCCTGGTCGCTCTTATCGTGCAGGGCCACGAACCGTGCCAAAGCCACAATGTCGGCCTTGCGCTGGGATAGGTTGATCTTCTGCGCATTAGTGGACCGGAACCCATCGGGTGTCGGCTTGTCAGACGCATTCGCATCCACTGCTTCCATATGGCTGGCAAGGTCTTGCGAATCTTGAGAATCGGATGAATCCTCCGCTTGGACCCGGTCAGGCGATGGGTCGTCAGCAACCTTAGCCGCGACCTTCACAGGCGCCTGCTCCATAACGGACGCTTCATTCTGGTCTTCGCTGTCCTTTTGGGTCAGATCCCGCTGATGGCGTTCGTCCATGGCGGCCTTCAGCGAGCGCAGACGAATCTTGGCTGCGCCCAGGTTGGAGACCTCGTCGATCTTCAGCTGCGTGTATACATCGCCCTTGTCGGCCAGAATCTCCTGGACCTGGTCGGTGGTGATGGCATCCACGCCGCATCCGAAGCTGACCAGTTGGACCAGCTGCAGGTCGGGATACTCGGAGACGAACCTGGCGGCGGAATAGAGCCTGGAGTGGTAGGCCCACTGGTCGGTCACCCTCAGAGGCATCTTCTGATGGTCGTCACCAAAGCCTGGCACGGTCTTGCGGAACTTGGCGGCTGTGGGGTTGTTGGAGGCCAGAGCCCGCTCCCCCGCCGCCGGAATGATGTAGTCGCTCAGCTTGGGCAGTTTATGCACGTCCAGCTCGCAGATCGAATCCTCGGAGAGCACAGCCATGCCCAGGGAGCAGATGGTCTCGGGAATGCCGTGGTTGACCTCGGGGTCCACATGGTAGGGTCGTCCCGACAGGACCACGCCCTTGACTCCGTACTCCTGCATGTAGGCCAGGGCACGAAGCCCCTCCTGGCGGACATCCTCCTTGAACCGGGCATCCTCACGGTAGGCCTCCTGGACGGCCGTCCGGGCCTCCTCCTCGCTCACCTTGGCCCAGTCGAAGACCTTGACGATCCGCTCGACCATCTTCTCCTTGTTGGACAGGTTGAAGTAGGGCCGCATGAAGCGGACGCCGTTCTCCTTGAGCTCGCCCATGTTGGCCTCGATCACCACCGGGTAGTTGGCCACAATGGGGCAGTTGTAGTGGTTGTCTGTATCAGGAACCAGCTCCTGCTCGTAGGTGACGCAGGGGTAGAAGATGGTCTTGATGCCCTTTTCCACCAGGGAGTGAATGTGTCCATGGACCAGCTTGGCCGGGTAACAGATGTTCTCGGAGGCGATGGACTCCATCCCGCTCTCGAAGAGCTCGTGGTTGGACCGCCCGGAGATCATGACCCGGAAGCCCAGCGAGGTCAGCAGGGTGAACCAGAAGGGGTAGTCCTCATACATGTTGAGCACACGGGGAATGCCGATATCACCCCTGGTGGCCTTGTCAGGGGTCAGACGGCGGTAGGCGAAGGCCCGCTTATACTTGAAGTCGTAGAGGTTGGGCCTGTCGGAGCGCTTACGGTTCTTGTCTCCGCCACGTTCGCAGCGGTTTCCGGTCACATAGCGGCCGCCGTCCTCGAATTCGGTGATGGTCAGCTTGCAGTGGTTCTGGCAGAGCTTGCAGACATCGTGGGTGGTGGTCATGGACAGGTTGTCCAGATCATCCCCCGCCAGGATGGAGCTGACTACATGGCCGTCTTCCACCCTCAGATCGGGCAGAGTCGTCTTGACCCCCTGGTCATTCTTGGAGGCAATCTTGTTGACGGCGGCCGGTGACAACCTTGACTTGGTGGAAACCGGAGCCATATTAGGCGTAGTGGGGGTCCTGCCCACGGACTTCGTCCCGGCGGCCATGTGGGAGCTGGCTGCAGCGAAATCCTCGATCTCGTCATTCTGCGGGCAGTGCATGCGGGCCGTCAGTGCGGCACCGTAGGCTCCCATGAGCCCGGCGATGTTGGGCCTGGTCACCTTGCGACCGGTCAGGAGTTCGAAGGCCCGCAGGACGGCATCGTTGAGGAAGGTGCCTCCCTGGACAACGACCACCGGCCCCAGGGCGTTGGCGTCACGCAGCTTGATGACCTTGTAGAGGGCGTTCCTGACCACCGAGTAACAGAGCCCTGCGGCGATGTCCTCCGGGGAAGCACCCTCCTTCTGAGCCTGCTTGACCGAGGAGTTCATGAAGACCGTGCAACGGGAGCCCAGATCGGTCGGGGCCTCGGAGGCCAGCGCCTGCTTGGTGAACTCCTGGATGCTGATGCCCATGGACTGCGCGAAGGTCTGCAGGAAGGACCCGCAGCCGGCCGAGCAGGCCTCGTTGACGCAGATCGAATCGATGACCCCGTCGTTGACCGCGATGTACTTCATATCCTGCCCACCGATGTCGATGACCGAGGTAACGCCGGGGCTGATCTCCTCGGCGGCCCGGTAGTGGGCCATGGTCTCGACCACGCCCTCGTCAACATGCAGACCAGCCTTGACCAGGCCCTCACCATATCCGGTAGCACAGGCACGGGCGATGTAGGCACCCTCGGGCAGGGACTTCCTGACTTCCTTGACGATGTTGGCAGCGGCAATCAGGGGGCTGTCCTTATGCACCCCATAGGTGGACCAGACGATGGTCTTGTCATCGTTGATCAGGACGGCCTTGATGGTGGTGCTGCCCGCATCAATGCCCAGGAAGTGCGGCCCCTGGGCTCCGGATAGGTTCCCGGTGGGGATGACCTGGGCACCATGCCGGTCATTGAATTCCTTGCGCTCCTGCTCATTCAGGAAGAGCGGGCGGATCGTTCTGGCTGTGGAAGGCATGTTCTCCAGGCCCTTCAAGGCGGAGAGGACACCATCCAACGAAGTCAGATCAAAGTGCATGTCCTGATCCTGGCGAGCATCCTTGCCGGTCTCGGCCGGCTGGACTTTATCGTCGCCGCCGACCAGCGTGGTGGTACGGCCATCCTGCATGGCATCCTGCAGAGCCATCTTGTCCAGGTTCGAAGCCTTCTCGGACCGTGCCTTGTCAACCTCCGCCTGGTCCAGTCCCCAAGCAGGACCGAAGGGGTCGTTCACATCGGTTTCTGGCGAGTAGTCGGTCTTGACATGCGCAGCGCTGTCCTGGCCATCCTGGTCGTGACGACCAGCCATGATGGCGGCGCCATAGGCCACGTAGAGGTGCGCATTCTCGGGAATGATATAGCGGCTGACCCTGTCCTGGAGGATCCGCTTGAAGGCTTCCCTCAGCTCGCTCATGAAGAAGAGGGGCCCGCCCAAAAAGATCACGTTGCCACGGATGGGACGTCCACAGGCCAGACCGGAAATGGTCTGTGTGGCAACGGCATTGAAGATTGATGCGGCCAGATCCTCCTTGGCGGCTCCGTCGTTGATCAGAGGCTGGAGATCGGACTTGGCGAAGACCCCGCAACGCGATGCGATGGGATAAATGGTCTTGTACTTGGAAGCCATATCGTTCAGGCCGGAAGCATCGGTATTGAGCAGGGTGGCCATCTGATCGATGAATGCTCCGGTCCCGCCTGCGCAGGATCCGTTCATCCGCTGCTCCGGGGTGGGCTTCAGATAGGTGATCTTGGCATCCTCGCCGCCCAGCTCGATGATCACATCCCCTTCGGGATAGGTGGCGTTGATGGCCTCGGTTTCGGCGATGACCTCCTGGGCGAACTCAGCCTGAAGCTGACTGGCCAGTTCCAACCCGCCCGAGCCTGTGATCACCAGGCTGATGGGATTGCCGGCCAGACCAACCCGCGACAGGGAAAGCTTGATGTCGGTGACCAGTTCCGCCACGCACTGACGCACATTGGCATGGTGGCGGCGATAGTCACTGAAAAGCGCCTGATCCAGCCTGTCCCCTGTGCCGAGAACCACTGCCTTGACTGTGGTGGAACCGATGTCCAAACCCACACGCAGGAGATCCCGCGGTCCTGTGCCCTTATATCGACCCGCTATGTCGATGCCATCAGACATGAAACAACCTCAATCCGTGAGACCGCCGCATGATGGGTTCGAAAAGCAGACACCACATCATATCCGGCTTGCTTTATTTATGCTACCGCCAGAGCGTGAATAACTTCTGCGGTATGGAGGAATCAAGACTGTCTGCTTTGACACAGCCAACAGCAAAACCGCCTCTGCTACAGGCAAGCCCCAGACGAGGGAAGGTGCATCAGGGCGTTGTTCCAACCCTTCTCCTCCACACTTTCACCTCAATCCCAACCTGTCCGCAATCGGAAGAAATGGAACTGTGCCCTCGGCGAAATCGGCTCTGGAGCAGCCCGCAGAGAACCTGTGGGGGACCTGCAGAGGACATGGAATTGTCCCCGTATTGAGAGACCCTGAGAGGACGTTTCCTTCGCCGACCAACCCGAATACCATCCTGTACAGGCTATGCCGGATGAGTTGGTCAGGCTGGCGGAACCGATGGTCAGGAGGCATCAGGTGCGAGCATACATGGGTTCGAACATGCGCGGGTCGATGGGTGCGCCGTCTGGCTCGGCCCCGTCTGGACTGGCCCCGTCAGGACTGGCCCCCAAGCCCTTGGATCAGCTGCCTCGTCTGGCACGCGATACCACTGAGGAGGACCCCTGGCCGGTCAGTGTGCTCAGCCAGAAGTACCACGACGCAGTGGCCCGCTGGCCCGGAGCCTGGGTGGAGGGTCAGATCGTGGAGATCAACACCCGCCGGACCGGTTCGGCATATCTGACCCTGCGCGACAACTTCGAGGACATTTCCATCAACGTCATGGGCTTCCGGGCCTTCGCCACGCAGGCCAGGGAATTTCGCCAGGGCGACCGGGTGGTGGTGCACGGGCGGCCCGACCTGTGGATCAAACAGACTCGTCTGAGCTTCATGGCCGACCGGATCAAGCGTGTGGGCACCGGTGACCTAAAGGAGCAGATTGACCAGCTCAGGCGCAAGCTCAAGGGCGAGGGCCTTTTCGACGCAGAAAACAAGGTTCCCCTTCCCGAATTCCCCCGGCGCATCGGGCTGATCTGCGCACCCAAGGCCAGAGCCGAGGGGGATGTGATCACCAACGCCCGTCTGCGCTGGCCCACCATCGAATTCTCGGTAGTGCACGCCCACGTTCAGGGGCCCCAATGCCCGCCCGAGGTGGTCGAGGCCATCCAGAAGCTGGATGCGGATCCGGCTGTGGATGTGATCATCGTGGCCAGGGGCGGCGGCAGCTTTGAGGATCTGCTGGGCTTCTCGGACGAGTCCGTGGTCCGGGCCACGGCAGCCTGCGTCACCCCCATCGTCTCGGCCATCGGCCACGAAGACGACTGGACCCTGATCGATCTGGCGGCGGATCTGCGCGCCTCCACCCCCACTGACGCAGCCAAGCGGGTGGTGCCCGACCTGGTCGAGCAGGAGGGCATCATCCAGGAGGCCCGGATGCGCATAAACGCGCGAATCGAGAATATGGTCGAAGGCGAGACACGGCTGATTGAGGGTTATGCCAACCGTCCCAGCCTGACCAAGCCACAGACCATGCTGGACAAGCCCCAGCGGCTGGTCGATGAGTCCCTGGTTCGCCTGGACATCGCCCTTCGACGGATCGTGGACGACGCCTCCCTGACCGTGGAGAAGCTCCAGTCCTCGCTGACAGCCCTCTCTCCCCAGTCCACGTTGGACCGTGGATACGCGGTCGTGCAGACCCTGGACGGGAAGGTAGTCGTCAGCCCCCAGCAGGTTCAGACGGATCAGGATCTGACCCTGACTGTCAAAGAAGGCCGGATAGAGACCAGGGTCGTCAGCGGGCAGTGACCGGTCCGACGGGATCTGCCGCGTATGATCATCCGCGATAACCATCCACATCACCAGAAATTTGATAACGCACCAGATAGAAATCAGATAAGAAGAGGAGCAGGCATGAGCGACACCGACGAGGAGCAGACCAAGGAGCAGGGCAGGGAACAGCCGGTACTGGCTTCGGCCCTGAGCCAGAAGGAACGCGAGACCATCGCCAAACTGCCCTATGAGCAGGCCCGGGACCAGCTGATCCAGGCGGTTCAAGCGCTGGAGGCCGGCGGTCTGGATCTGGATGCCTCCATGCGTCAGTGGGAGATCGGCGAAGCCTTGGCCAAGCGTGCCCAGGAGTTGCTGGGCCAGGTACGGGCCAAGCTCGACGCCGCCCAGCAGGAGCAGGCCAGCGCCGGAGCCCAGGCCGGCACTCAATCCAACCTGGATGCCTGAGAGCCCTCTACTCCACCATCACCGTGGCCAGTAGAGCCACATGATCCGAACCAGCGATAGGTATGGTCTGCAGCCGGTTGGCCCTGATGTCACGGTCCACCACAACATGATCGATGGCCACCAACCTGGGCAATGGGGCTCGGTTGGCCGGCCAGGTCATGCTCATGCCATGCCCGGCCTGACGCGCCCCATCACTGAACCGCTCCCCCAGCATGTCTCGGAAGACCGCATGATCATAGGTGGCGTTGAAGTCCCCCATCAGCACGTATCGAGTGTGCTCGTGCTTCCGCAGTTTCCCCAGGTCGGACACGCTGCGTCGCCAGGCATTCCAACTGCCCGGTTGCGGCGAGGTGGTGTGGACCGAGACGAATCTGACGCTGGTCTTCCCCTTGCCGAAGTCAATGCTGGCCGCCGGCATCATGGAAGAGCTAGAACCCACATCGTCCTTTGAGGGCGACTGCATCGGCGCGGCCGTCCAAAGACCGTTGGCATATTCTTTCGAAGATGTGGAGAGCTGCTCGTGAGGCAGATAGCGGTCGATGCCGGCCTTGTGAAGACGGTCCACAAAATCCTTGCTGACCTCCTGCAGAGCCAGCACCTCCACTCGGTTGTCGCTGACAGTCTTGACTACCTGATCAGCATCGGCCTGACCCTTATAGACGTTAAGCGTCATAACCCGGGCCACGTCGTCATAGCGGTCGGGATGCTCAAGGGCCATGAGCTGATCAGCTTGGCCATTGAGCTCGGATCCTTCCTGGTAGAAGGGGTACTGCCAGTAGACATTCAGAGCCAAGGCGGCGATAAGAACCAAAGCCGTAAACCATCTTGAAGCCATAAGAGCCAGGACCAGGGCCAGCAGGCCCAAGAGGATGAACCAGGGTGTCAGAGCGGCCAGATCCGGCAGGTATGGAATCGATGACAGCCATGCCGGGCAGGCACGCGCCGCTAGGGCCACCAAGCTGGCCAACGCCAACAGCCTGGCCACCCACCCAAAGATATGCTTCACCAGGAAGGACTGTCTGAATCTCGCCATGGTCTCCTCCAGCAAATCATCGCCAACCCGGTCCCCCTCTTAGGGATGTATAGTCAGTTCGGCCGTTGAGCAATTGTAAACCATGGACGTATGGTGGGCTGGAATAGGGAGCCAACTTCTCCAGGAAGAGCACGGCTACAGGGCCTCCCCCTGGGCCTGCACACCAGCGACCTGCCCAAGTCCCACTTCGTGGTACAGTAGTTTGCGTTGCCCCGGTAGCTCAGGGGATAGAGCACTTCTCTCCTAAAGAAGGTGTCGTGCGTTCGAATCGCATCCGGGGCACTCTGGCGACCCAGGCATAAGGAAATACTTGGCTTTGTTCTCTGCAACCATTTCCTAGCCCTATGACTTTTGTATTCTGACGCATCGCCAACGAGCACCCCCCCCCCCCCCGCTGCTTGCATCCGCACATGTACATTGGCACAATTGCCCATCCTGGACAAGATGCCGGTACTGTCAGTCGGACTAATACACAGTCCGGCTGACGCAGGCGTCGGACAGGCCATCGAAGTCAGAACAGTCGATCTGGCACCGGCCGACTCACACCATGTGCCGATCGCTGTGCTCGTTTGACCGTCACCAGCCGAAAGAAGAAGACGCTACAGGTCAGGACCGTCAGCCTGGGTCACGAGAGTCTGTTCGGGGACGAAGGACGGCTTGTCGTCCCTGTTATCCTTATCCTCTACCTGAAGTGCATGCTGCCTGTTCCACTTGGCCAAGTGGCGAATAATCGTCTGATCATTGTTGAGATAATAAGCAGCCAGCTCCTGGTTGAACCAGGTTCTGTCCTTATCACTTGTGGGCACGGTGAGCGGATACCGTCCGCCATGCGCGATCAGCAGCCCATTACCAGCGAGCAACGCAGTCCTCTTATTCCCGTCGCCGAATGGCTGCATCTTGGCTAAGCCAGCGAAAAGACGCACCGCCTCTTCCAGGTTGTTTTTTCCAGTTGCTCTCCTAACGGTGCTTTTTATCAGTGATGCGACTGCCGCGGAATCAGGTACTGGTGGCTCGTACCTTCCCAAAGGGGTGTTGACCATGACAGGAATGCGTTCGTCGCGCAGCTTGCCTGGTTCCATGGCAGCAGTCCTTGTCAACTGCGCATTGATGGACTTCACGTATGCAAGGTCAATCGGCTTGTGCGCATAGTCGTAGTGCAGGGTGTACTCCGCGGCCTGCCGCAGGTCAAGAAGAAGGTTGTAGTCAGCCTTGGAATTGACGACATGGGGGTTTCCCGTGCGCAGGAACTCCTCAGTGGCTAAGAAGGTCGACTGCAGACCATCAAAGGTGCGGCCCATGGAGTACAGGAGCCCGGCAAGCTGTTTGGTACTCAGCAATACGCGCTCACTCATATGATTTCCTTCCATTCCTGTTTTGCGTAGATTCTCCCATGTCAGCCGTGTTCTGCATCAACTGTTCTCGCCTGGCTTCCGACAGACCAGCCGCAACGAGGTCAACTCTAGTGAGCAAATCCTCAATGTGGCTGGTAGCACTTACCATGTCCGAGACACAGTCGTCCGAACATGTTTGTCGGATTATTGCTCATAGCATTCATGCGTTTCCTTTTCCTGTTATGTTGTGCTGCTTATCGGACATTCCATTTTCAGGTGCCGCGCATACAAAACAGGGGAGCCGAAAACTTCATTATCGAGAGCGTTTACATCCCTCCTACTCGCGCCTATACTCGTAACACTCTGTATTTTGCACAATTTTTTCGAAAGTTCCAAAGGATAGGGAAGAAATATTATGCTTGGCACAGCGGCCGATAAGGCGTTGGATCGCATAGCTCATGACACAGCATTGACAGACTATATTGGCACCTTGGCAAAGGTAGATGACGCGCGACGCACCTGACGAAAAAATGCTGCAGTACTGCATGGCGGCCAACGATTCGGGCCGATCAAAAAGATTAGCGTGTACTCAACTTCTCCGGGAACTGACGGATGCCTATCGGTATACCGAATCAGAGAAAACCGCAGTTCATGTAGCAAGCAATTCCAACAACACAGCTGAATGAGATGTCAGCCCTGAGCAGACACGACCAATCGTCAGTTTGCTAGTGCTAGTAGGAGAATCAACTGACGGCCAGCACTAATGTCCAATCTGGATGTAGAGCTGTAAGCCCGAAATGACAATTGAACCCCGGAAATCTGTAGTCAAGAACTTATAAGTTACCATGTAAGCCGCATGGCGGTGAAACGACCCGGACCGGCACTAATCGGAAATACAACACAACTACATACAAATCTGGAACCTTATATGCATCCAAGGCCGGCACGCACACCTGTAACGAACAAAAGACCTTTGTTTTTCGCCTGATTGGTTCTGAAAAATCAACGAAATAGACGATTAATCCAAGCCAAGGCATGCTCTCACCTGCAAAAGAACAGTTTCAGAGTTCAGTATTCTTGATAGTAGTCATGATTAGGGTATATGGGAGATTGCTTGATAGTCAGCCTACCCTCCAAGAGGAGCTTGTGCAGCAGGTTCCTGCCATGATCTTTGCTGTTCAAGGTCTGACCGTATGTACTGATAAGGTTGTAGACTTTCTCGAACATCTCCTCTTGTGCACTCTTAGCTTTATCATTTTTCTTTTTCGTATTCCGGCGATATTCGTTGTAATAAAAAATTAGGCGTGTATTACTCTCATAGAGGTCTACCCCATCGAAAATAGCTTGGAAGTACGAGTAGTCCGCATCTCCAAGAGAGTGGCCGAAGAACTTAATCATGTCCGTCGCCCCGATTGAAGAATAAGAAAGATATGGACGGACAAGGGAACGGTGTGGATTGCGACTTAATGCCATAAGACGATATGTTTTCGTGAATTTTACAATGTTCGCATAACACTCATGAGTTGTTTTTAATCTCGTCCCATCAATGCCAAAAATGATGTTTCCCTTGTTAGCTAAGCCATGGACGTTGAGGCAGTCCGGCTTGTTTGCCCAGTCTTCCATTATCGGGTATGTGTAATTAAAATCCAATATGTTAATCGACTCTGGGTTCCCCAGGTATTGCTTATCGTAACTATTAGCTTTGAGCGCGGGTGTGGAAGATTGGTCATTAACTAAGTTCAGCAGCAGGCTCGTAGCAAGGCTCGAATATTCATGGTTCTTGTCTACTTGTTCCTGCAAATAGACAGCAAACGCTTTCTCATAGTGATGCAACTGATCAAGAAGGATGCTTAAAAGCATCTCTGGCTTCCCATTCCAGTAGTAGAAATCACAAGCATAAACCAATACGCATTGTTTTGCTTCTATTGGGGGATTAATGTATAAACCTTTTTGATGGTCAGAGTGTTCATAGTCCAGGCAGATTTGTTGTATCGGTGGCTTATTGAAAGCGTTCTCAGGTACCAGACGATAGTCCACCCAAGTTCTGATGCAGTCTTCAATGTCATACCATGTTCGTTTTTGCTTATCCTCATAAAAAATAAAATCCCAAACCGTCAGGCCTTTCTCCCAAAGCCAGTAAGAAAGTGCGTTACCACCAATCGTCGATTGATCAGGCCTAGTAACGGTAATATCAGGTAGGTTGTGTAACCTTTTAAATAAATTGTCTACCTCATCAACTTTGGCTAGTCTCGTTTTCATGAAATCGTCGAAACTAGACTTCAGTGAGCACTGGAGATCGAAACCGTTACCAAGGATCAATAGCTTGCTATTTGACGACATAATTCCCCTTTTGCTTCGGCATCATGGTCATCTTGACAAGGTAACTATATATTCCAGAAATGAGGCGGACCAATCAGTAACAGATTTTCTTATGCCAACCAGCGTATCTATTATTCGTATTGCGGTCGATATAATTTCTGGTAGATATTGGTTTAGTTTTCCGTATTTATATAAACTAACTTTCTCATCATTTAATGCCCCGGCAAGCTCTATAGTGCACATGGCTGGTCTTAGCACGTCTTTTTAAGCAGACGTCTTCGATGGTCTTTTTCGACCGTTGAAGGCGTGCGTAAAGTTATGAAGCTTAGTCAGCAGTGCGCAAAGCTGACCCCCCCCCCCCCCACGAGACGACAGCAAGGTCATTTACCCTTCTTTGTAAAGACCCCCTGCCACGCACCATGCATACGACACTGCAACGATTATTTTTTATGCTCATTATTACTAAGTAAAGACAGATCAGTGAAAGATACAAATGAAAACCGAGGAAACGAACTTTCGAAAATAAAACACAAACGCTCCTACAGGAAATCATCGAAAACTCAGGGAACCATTTATCTCCCAGTCGTCGAACTAGAGCGACAAGTGGACAATTGCCCACTATGAATTCCCTGATATTTGATCTAATACACAATCGATGGTCGGGAAAATACTTAACTCAAAGTCAAAATTACTATTGCAGTATTCGAATCGCATCCCGGGAATCCTGTATTTGCTAATGTATTGGATATTCGAGATAATAAAAAATTGCATATTCGCGTATGACTTACGAGTCTGCACAAATCTGCACTTGAAAAACCTGTTTCAGACACTGTCCAACTCGATCACTGTTGATAAGCCTCATCAGAAAGGAGCACCTTGCCTCAAGGTTTGCACCAGAACGAGGATGTAGAGGATAATCTCCTCAACTGGAATGACAGGGCAGTTGTGCATGCCAATGGTGGCTATGGAGACCTGGACGCTTTTGCGGATGACCCATCGGCTCTGTCGCCCGTGACTTTGCGCGATCTGGAGGTTTTGAAGCCCCATCTGCCCGAACACAGCATCAAGGGTTTGCGTCTTTTGCATCTGCAATGCCATATAGGCTCTGATACCATCTCGTGGTGGCGCTTGGGAGCACGAGACGTATATGGCCTGGATTTCTCTCCTACCTCGCTGGATTATGCCAGGAAGTTATCCGAACGGGCCGGAGCAACGATAACCTATGTTCAAAGCGACGCTCGTTGCGCTGCCGATGCCATGCCCGAGCAGAAAGGCTCGTTCGATGTCATCGTCACCAGCTGCGGAACCATCACCTGGCTTCCCGATCTGAAGGACTGGGCTCGTTCAATCGCCTCCCTGCTAGCAGACGGCGGAATATTCATGATCCGCGACAACCATCCCCTGCTTTTCGCCTTGAACAACGAAGGCTTGTCGATAGTTCAAGATTATTTTAGCGGGACAGAAACGACTTATGAGACTGATCAAAGCTACACGTCAGCAACCGACTCGCTCGAAGATGGTACAACACCCAGAATTACGCACACCACCAATCACAATTGGGCTCACGACTTCCAGGAAATAAGCAGTGCCCTGTTGGGTGCGGGACTGACTGTAGAGGCCATCGGCGAGCATAATGTGGATGACTGGCAGTCACTGCCGATGCTTGAGTACAGCCCAGATCTCAAGGGCTGGATTATGCCCCGAAATCAGCCTCAGATTCCCCTGACCTTCTCGATGGTAGCCAGGAAGAAAGCCTGACCGGGTAAGTTCGAGCGTGGTCTGGCTTAGACATGGTCTGACTTAGCCCGGCAGCCCGTCCAGCGGATTTGCTGCTGTTCTTATTCCGCCGCAGCATATGGTTACACAACGAAACTAATAGCAGGATCTCAGACCCAATTACGATAACGAATTATCGTTCACCTTCGATTCCGCCAATGTCAGGGGACGGATCGATGGAAGACCAGGCTTTGTGAATGCGTAAAGCGCGCATCGTAGAGATGAATTTATTCAGATACGCCTCAGGAGCTGACAGCCGAATCAATACCTGTCAGTCACCCGCCCTGCTTGAGTCTGCGATACTTCATAGGCGTCATGCCAGTGCTCTTCTTGAAGGATGCACACAGTGAGGATTCGGATGTGAAACCGCACTGCTGACAAATCTGTCGTATGGACATCCCTGTGTTTACCAGCAAATACTGCACCGCATGAATCCGGGAATCCACCAGGTAGGCATGGGGCGTGATGCCGGTCTCCTGCTTGAACAATCGGATGAAGTGGTACTCGCTCAGAAAGACCCGCTTGGCCAGCTCGGAGACGGTGAGCGGCTCATACAAGTGGGAGGACACATAAGCAATCGTGTCCTCAACCACCTCCTCCTGCTTTCGTTTGAAGGATCGCGGCTGCTCATCGGCAAACTCGGTGAGCAGGTCGGTGATGTATTTGGACATCCTCGCTTCCGAATAGCCGTTTTCCGCCGTCATCAAGGAGGTAATGGTCCGCATCCGCTCCAAGGCGTAGGTCTCGGAGGAAAGCATGAAAACGTTGCTTAGCTTCCTGATGATGTAGTCGTAGTAGGGCCGAGCCATGATGCCGTCGAAGTGGAGCCATTGGGCGGTCGTTGGGACATCGGTGCCGTAGGCATGGTGTGCGTAGCAGTTGACCAGCGCAAACCGGCCCTCCTCAGCCACAAAAGAGCCTTCGGGCAGATTCAGCGTCAGCCTGCCGCTATCGATATGAATGATCAGATAGCTGTCAAAGGATCGTCGCTCCAGCCTGTAGCCGGGTTCATAGGAGAATTTGCCCACCCGCAACGGATAGAAGAAAGTTGTTCGCGCAATAGCCGAAGGAGTGTGAATCAAAAAGTCAGAGGCATTGACATCGATGCCGTGTTCAGCAGGCTTCGCCATGACGTACCCTCCTTTCCGCACAAACCAATTTCCCAACGAATCACAACAGCCGCTCCTGACGGCCTTTAAACGAAGCCACGAAACGACACATACATCAGCCATAGGGCTTCGTCCTTGCCCATACGGCGAAGCCGTTGCCTCATACTCAAACAATACAAGGCAACGGCAGAGTTCCCATTACTTTATGAAGATCAGTGCACGTTGAAGCCCTGCTGCTTACCGTATTCCTTCAGGTGCTTCTGCCAGGCATCCACACCCTGCTTCAGAGTGATCTTCTTGTCGGTATAGGCAGAACCGACGTCGTCAGCGAATACCGTCCGCGCATAGACCTCGAAGGGCAGCGTGGCGTGACCAGGGATCACATCGCTTGCCGCCTTGGCCAGAACCTCGTTGTACTTCTGACCGCCGAAGTATTCGATGTCATCGCCCTTGGTGTTCTTGACGGTGGTGGCCTCCTTGAACTTCTTCGATTCAGTGGTCTTCACGTCGTCAGGGAATGAACCGCCTGCCACACGAGCGTCAATGCTGGCCTGGTTCCGCGAGATGAAATCAATGTACTTATAGGCTGTATCGGTCTTCTTGCTTGAAGCCATAATCGCCAGCGACGAACCGCCATGGTTGGAGTTGACAGCAGACCCATCCTGGGTGGGCATGGTTGTGACCCTCCATTTGCCTGCTTGGTCGGGTGCCACGTTGACCAGAGTAGTTGGGATCCAGCAGCCGATCAGCGCAGAGGCGAGCTTGCCGTTGTTCAGGCTCTTGTTCCAGTCCTCGGTCCAGATGACGGTCTTGGTGTCGACCAAATCCTCGTCGATCATCTTCTGCCACCACTTGATGAAGCTCTGAGTTCCCTTGTCGGTATCAAGGTTGATGGACAAATCCTTGCCATCTGCGGACAGCTTGTAAGGATGCCCGTTAGCCTGCCAGATCATGGCGTCGAAGAAGCCCGCGTCACCGGAATCGGCAGCGATGTAGGAACCCACCGCCCGAATCTTCTTAGCAGCCTCGTAATACTGATCCCAGGTCTTGATCTGGGTAGCATCAACGCCTGCCTTGTCGAACACATCCTTGTTGTAGAAGAAGGCCATGGCTCCCGAGCCAAAGGGCAGCCCGTAGGGCTTTTTGTTGACCAGAACCGAATTCCAAGTGCCCGGATTGTAGAACTTCGAGTAGCCCTTGGTCCTGTCACTGAGATCGGTCAGCCGATCATTGATGGCATACTGGCTCAGGGCGTAGAGTTCGATTTGCGCCACATCAGGTGCTCCCTTGCCTGCCTGGAAGGCGTTGTCAAGTGCAGTGTACTGCTCCTTAGCTGTCCCGGCATTCTGCAACTTGATCTTGATGTTCGGGTACTTCTTCTCGAACTCCTTGGTTGCCGCTTTCAAGGTGGGCTCCCATGCCCAGACGCTCAGCTCCACATTTTCGTCACCGCTACTCTGCTTGCTACCTCCGCAGGCGGTGACACCGAGAAACATGGCCAGCACGCCGGCACAAGCCACTAGGCGCTTCAGCCCTTTTGCATGTTTCATTACATCACTCTTTTCTCTTAGTGCTTTCCATCAGCTTTTATTGGGATGAATCCTTGCCATATGACAGACGAGAGACTCCCTTCCCGGCCACTCACCTCGCGATGGTTTAAGTGACCGCAATTTTCAAAAATTCATTCATTCCTTGACCGCTCCTGCAGCCAGTCCGGACTGCCAGTACCGCTGGAGAATCAGGAAAGCGATCATCAGAGGAATGACCGTGATCAGCGATCCGGTGATGACGAGGTTCTGTATGGCGTGACCGCCGGCAGTGTTAGCCTGATTCTTCCATTGGTTCAGTCCGATGGTCAGGGGGTACCAATTGGCATCCTTCAGCATGATCAGGGGCAGGAAGTAGTTATTCCAGGTGGCCACTATGGCGAACAAGGCCGTGGTGACGATTCCGGGAGCCAGCAGGGGCAGGCTGATGGTCAGGAAGGTTCTAAACTCCCCCGCACCGTCAACCCTGGCCGGCTCCAGGAGCTCCGTGGGAACAGCCTGCTCGGAGAATATCCACATAAGGTACAAGCCGAAGGGACTGATAAGGCTGGGCAGAATCATGGCCCAGGGCGTATTGGTCAAACCCATCTTGGCAAACAGCAGAAACTGCGGAACAGCCGGGGCAATGCCAGGCACACTGATGGAACCCAGCACAACAGCGAAGACTGCCTTGCGTCGCGGCGCTCGTCAAGGAACGCCTTGGCCTGATCCCAAATGTGGGCGCGCTTGGCGCGCAGGTCGGAAACAGTCATCGTGGACATAAGAAGTTCTCCTTCATTCAGTGGGCTCGGTTGGTCAGTTGGGCGTACAAATCAACAACCCGCCGACCACGAGAGCCAGCGGGCAGAACAGAACCGGGGGAACCGGTTCGGGCGTCCGGTTGGTGGTGGGTGCAGGCTGCGACGAGCTGCTGCTCCCAGGTGCGCCGGGCAAACACCACGCCGTCCGCGTGGTTCTTCTTGGGCGGGAACGGCGACCCCTTCTCGGACGGCTCGCCGTCGTCGTCCTCATCCGGCTCGGCAGGCTCGGTCTCGGTGTCGTCCTCGTCTGGCCCATCAGACTCGGGCTCGTCCTTGTCGGGCTTCTTCTTGGCTGGCTCCGCATCAAAGATCGGGGCGCGGCTGCCGGTGAGCAGCTCGTCGGCAAAGCCCAGATCGATGGCGGCACGGGCGTCCATCCATGTTTCGGCATCTATCAACTTGCTCAGCTTTGCCCGGCTCAGCCCGGTCTTGAGTTGGTAGGCGTTGAGGATCGCGTCTTTGACCGACTCCAACATCGACATGGCTTTCGCGAGTTCGTCCTTGTCGCCCACGGCAAGGGTGACGGGGTTGTGGATCATCAACATGCTCACCGGGGTCATCGCCACCGTCCCAGCGGCCATCGCAATCACGCTCGCCGCGGAGGCGGCGATGCCGTCGACGTTGACCGTGACCGGGCCGGGATAGTCGAGCAGCATGTTGTAGATCTGGGCAGCCGCCACTACGTCCCCGCCAGGCGAATTGAGCCAGATCGTCACCGGCCCCGAACCGGCGTTCGGCTCGGGGTCGAGCCAGTTCCAGAAACGTCTCACAATCGTGTCCTCCTCAAAATTCGCTCATCAGACATGGACTCAGAATCAGGCGGCGGCTGCCCGTCAGGCTCAGAAGTCGGCTCGGTCTCATCGGGCTGGGGCTCGCCGTCGTCAATGGTTTGGGTGGCGGCGTAGGCACCAGCCAGCCCGAGAGGCAGCATGTTGCCGTTGACCAGGTACAGGTCACCGCCAGCCTCCGGGTCGATACGGTCGAGGTTTTCCAGCTCGCGGATGTCGTTGGCGGACATCCACCCGTTCTGCCAGGCGACCGCATATCCGTTCATGCGGGAGACGTAGTCGCCGCGCAGCAGCCCCTCGACGTTGAACTTCACGAACTCCAACGACTGCTGCTCAATATTCGAGAAGCTCGATTTTTCGAGGTCGCCGATCATGTGGGGCGGGATGCGGAAGATGCGGGCGATCTCGTTGATCTGAAACTTACGGGTCTCCAAGAACTGCGCCTGCTCCGGGGAGACGGAGATCGGCGTGTACTTCATGCCCTCCTCCAACACGGCGATCTTGTTGGCATTCCTCGCACCACCAAAGGTTTGCTGCCAGGACTCACGCACCCGAGACGGGTCTTTGATCGTGCCCGGATGCTCCAACACCCCGCCAGGCGCGGCCCCGTTGGCGAAAAAACTCGCCCCGTAGTCCTCGCAGGCCTGAGCCATGCCGATCGCGTTTTTCGCCATCGCAATCGGGCTATAGCCCACCAGCCCATCAAACCCGAGCCCCGGGATGTGCAGCACGTCAGCAGGCGACAGCCGGATACGAGACCACTGGCCAGCAGGTTCATCGCTGGTGGTCTGATACTCGTAGTAGAGCCTGCCTGCATCGTCACGCCCCACGCTCATGCGACTGGGCATGAGCGGATACAGCCCGATGACCTCATCGCGGCCGTTGCGGATGATCTGCGCGTAGGCGTTACCCCACAACAGCAGATGCGTCATCAGCGTCTCGCGGAAGACGAAACTGGTCATCTCTGGGTTCGGCTCATCGTGCAACAGCCGGTAGAGCGTGTGGTCGGTGGCCTTGACCTTCGACCCGTCCTTCTCGGTGCGATAGACCTGCAGGGGCAGGCCCGCGATCGCCTCCGCCAAAATCCGCACGCACGAATACACCGCAGTCATCTGCATCGCGCTTCGTTCGGTGACCGTCCGTCCGGAGCTGGTGGGCCCGAACAGGAAGCTGTAACTCGAGGACAGCTGGTGGTTCGACACCTGCCGGGCGGTGGGTCTGAACCAGTCGAAAGTCCCATTCGTACTCCTTTCGGTGGAAGAATGGATTACGCGAAGGAAGAAACATCGGTATGAACAAACAAAAAGACAGCGACACTGCAAAGGCGCGATATTTCCTTGGCTTGGGTCGTACAGTCGGTAAACGAGAGCAGCACGGGGACTTTCTCTATGCCCTGGAGCAGGGATGGGTGCACGGATATAGGCACGAGATTTCTGATCGGCTGATGGGCTACGATGAAACCGAACCTGCCGACTCTCCAATACAAGATGTTCAACGAAAGCATCATGGAACAGATCGAAACCATCACCCAGGAAGAAGCGACGACTCAAATTTCCAAGATGAATGGCGACTAACGAGTCACAGCACTAAAAGTCCGCCCCAGTCGTACATCGACGCCCCGCTTTTGGCGGGTCTTTTTCAGCCTATGCACAATCTGATCCGGTGTGTGCTTACTAAACTTCTCCACCATTCATCCATTCTCCCTGGCTACCTGCCAGGGCATCTATGGACAACACTCAAGTAACCCAGAGCTAAAGACCTGGGTCACTGCACTCGCTAAATTGCAAGCGCAATAATCTGCAGAATCTAAGCTTTTTTAAGAAACGCGATAAAGCTTGCGGCATCCATCCTGTCATCACTGATGCATATCCCAGCAAGGGCGAAATGGTTAAATTTAGGGGAGTCTATAAGACGTTGTGCTTCCATAGGAAGTAGCGATATTGCGCTACACTTCTCTCCCGACCCAGCCCCACATATTGTGAAATATTGATATCCTTTCGGGCGACCTTGAGAGTCAAGCTGATCGTAAACAATGAGTTCTAATAAGTCTAGTTCCGCACAGTTATCAACGCGTATCGACATTGATCTTTCGCGCTCGTAATGTATGGTATTCCAAACCTTGGGAGCTGGAGCATTTTCCTCATCGAGAGCCTCCGGTTTATTAAGGAGCACGCTAAAGGCCGGATCCTCGAACACGCTCACCTCACGCGTTCCTTGAGAAAGGCGTAGTAGAATGGCTGGCTGGCTATGTGCAGAAGTGCGATTGACATTTTGCGAGCAACCCGAAAGACCCAGGGTAGCGCTAAAAATCGCCAAGCTAACTAGCCACAATTTGAATCGTTTGAGCATTAAGCAAACAATCATCTTCCCACTGTGACCAGATCCCAGAAAATGGTAGCGCCAACTCAGGTAAGTAGCATCGCGACCTCGGCAACGCCACTGATCCGGATTGCCCGACCACATGCCGCTGGCCATAGCACGCAAAATCAATCCTTGAACATTGCACCTTGGGGAGAGGGTTCTCGTCGGTCTTTAAACTAAAGAAATCCTGAAGATGCGCCTCGCTCTTTCGGATTTTACCCGGCATGCCAACTGAATAGGGCTCGCACACCACAGCCAGTTCCGTTACTTCACATTGAGCAATTCGCCTAATCGTTTCCCCTAAGCACAAGAAAATTGAACCGAACGGAACTGTATGATCACCGTCGCACAAAAGATCGAGATGCAAACCCCTGGCTAGAAAATCTCCTGTAAGAAGCGAGTGGTCGTTATATACGAACCGGGTGCTCCACAGGCCCGCATAGGTATCCCTCTCACCTTCAAACCCCAAGGAACGAGATAAGAGATAGAATTCATCAGCAATGTCGCGCGAAGAATCGCAGCCTTCATTCGAACTAACCACATTGCCTTTGATTTGCACTTGCAGTGAATGAAATCGCATGACCTGTCCTCATCGCTCAATTCAACTTAAGCCCCGCAAGAAAGAGTAACTACATTACCGTTGTGATACCCCCAGGGTTTTTGAGTTCCAGGTGCAAACCCTTCCCCGTAGGTATACCACTTTGTACTCTTGGTTCCATTGCATCGATACCGAGCAACCGCAGCCTTTCCCCTGCCACCGCCTGGCCACACCGAGACCCTGCCGGACGAAGCCTTGGTGGAATATCCGAACCACCCCGTTTTCGCTTTTAGCGTTGACTTCACCTCCATTTTACGACTCGCACCACTAATAAGAGTCCACGACACATGTCCAGAGACCTCTGATCCTGATTTGTGAGCGTTATGCGCATCAATACGCCCAATGAACCTTGCAGCGCGTGTTGCAGCCATAGGCTGGATTGTGTTGTCTGCAGCATCGTTGCCACCAACATAGCGATCAGAACCCTCAGTCTGGGATGGAAACTCGTAGCTGTCACTTAAACCTAAGTAGGCTACCGATTGTTCACTTTGGGGAGTTAGCTCAGAGGCAGAAGCCATAGTTGAAGTTGGCAACATCAAAGCTATTCCGATGGCAGTAACCTGAACCAATTTGGAAATCTTCATTTTCTATCTCCGTCACCATCGACATTGACTGTTGAGTGTTATGTGCTCGGATGATGCACTGACCTGACTCTACATGAGGCTAACCTAACTGTCTACGGTTTTGTATGCATTCACAGCACCAGCAGTCCCCGCGAGTCGTATACTGATGTGCCCGTGTTGGTGTTGCCGCGTCGGATGGCGCGGTCGAGCGCCATGATCGTGGCAACGACCCCGTCGATCTTCTCCGTGGACTTCTGCTTGTCGGGTTTGATGTTGCCTGCTGGGTCGGTACGCACATGAATGTTGTCGACCATCCAGGCGAGCACCGGATGCCCGCCATGAGCCAGGCGACCCTCCAACGCCAGCTTCATCAACTCCTTGGAGGGCGGGGACATGTCTTTGAAGCCTTGTCCGAACGGCACGACGGTGAATCCGGCGTCTTCGAGGTTTTGGCTCATTTGGACGGCGCCCCACCGGTCGAACGCGATCTCCCGGATATCGAACCGGGTGCCTAACTCTTCGATGAAAGTTTCGATCTCCCCGTAGTGGACGACGTTGCCCTCGGTCGTCTGCAGGAAGCCTTGCTGCTGCCACAGGTCGTAGGGCACGTGGTCACGAGCCACCCGGAGCTCGAGGTTGTCTTCGGGGATCCAGAACCACGGCACGATCACGTACTTCTCATCCCCGGTCTCTGGCGGGAAGACGAGGACGAACGCCGTGATGTCCGTCGTACTGGCGAGGTCGAGCCCGCCGTAGCAGACGCGGCCCTCCAGATCAGGCAGATCAACGGGGGCGTTGTTCTGCTTCCAGACGTGCATGGGCATCCACCGTACGGACTGCTTGACCCACTGGTTGAGGCGAAGCTGGCGAAACGAGTTCTCCTCGGCGGGGTTTTGGCGAGCCGAGTTGCACGCCGCCCGCACCTTGTCCACCGGCACCGTGACCCCAAGGGAGGGGTTGGCCTTGTGCCAGACCGCCTCATCCGTCCAGTCATCGTCCAGCTCCGCGCCGTAGATCACCGGGTAGAAGGTGGGGTCGTGTTTCTTGCCCGCCAGGATGTCCTGGGCTTTTTGGTGCTGCTCGTAGCAGATGCTGTGAGTGTCGGTGCCTGCGGTGGTGATGAGGAAGTACAGCGGCTGGGTGCGCGCATCACCCGAGCCCTTGGTCATTACGTCAAACAGCGCGCGGTTGGGCTGAGTGTGCAGCTCGTCAAAGACGACCCCGGAGATGTTGAACCCGTGCTTGGAGTACGCCTCCGCCGAGAGCACCTGGTAGAAGCTGTTGGTTGGCTTGTAGATGATCCGCTTCTGACTGCTGAGGATTTTCACCCGCTTCGACAGGGCTGGTGATTGGCGGATCATGTCGGCTGCGACCTCGAAGACGATGCTGGCTTGCTGCCGGTCGGCTGCGCACCCGTAGACCTCGGCGGCTTGCTCCCCGTCACCGCACGTCAAAAGCAGCGCGATCGCGGCAGCCAACTCGGACTTACCCTGCTTCTTGGGGATCTCCACATAGGCGGTGGTGAACTGGCGGTACCCATCGGGCTTGATGGTGCCGAACAGGTCGCGCACGATCTGTTCTTGCCAACCGAGCAGCGTGAAGGGTGTGCCTGCCCATCGGCCTTTCGTGTGGCGCAGCGCCTGAATGAACGCGACAGCGAAGTCGGCTTTGCGCTGGTCGTAGGTGGAGCTGTCGGCCATGAACCTGGTCGGCTGATACGTGCTCGTCATCGGGCGGCAGCCCCTTCCTGGGCATAAGAAAAGCCCCAACCGTGTGGGGCGAAACGATCGGTGTGGGGCCAGTCCTGATCCGTTGGAGGGTCGGGACGGCACGGGGGTTAGCAGTAGGTGGCGCGGAAGTCAGCGACCACCTGGCCGGTGTCGAAACCGCCGTAGCGCCAATGCCGAAGAGCTTGTCCATACCTTGGAGATTATTCATTAGGTAGCTAACAATTAAGTTCGAGGAGAGCCTTTGCGCGAAGACTACGGTAAGCGGATAAAAAGGGCGGCCAACCTCATGTCACGATCCATGGATGCCTATGCGGCCAAGTACGGGCTAACCGGCACCCAGATGTCCATCATCGACTTCCTGGGAGAGTCCCAGGACCACACCCAGCGGGACATCGAGATGGAGTTCGACATCCGCCCATCCACAACGACAAAAATCCTGCAGCGAATGGAGGCCAGCGGACTGGTCGCCGCCAAACGGGACCCCAGGGACGGCCGCCAACGCATCATTGCGCCCACCGCCAAGGCCCGTGGCCTGCAGAAAGCCGTGCGGGCATATATCGACAACCAGCAAAAGGCCATGGAGCGCCGGTTCGACCATCGGGATCTGGCTGCCTTCGACCGCGTGCTGGCCTATTTCATCGCCTTGAATTCCGATGATTTCTCCCAGGCCGGAAAGGAATCTCGCTCATGAGCGCAATCCAAGCAACGCAAGCACAAAGCACAGCAATCCCCCGCAGGGTCATTGGCGCGGTGGTAGCCACTGGCATCATGTCCTTCTGCGGCGTGATTGTGGAAACGGCCATGAACATCACCTTCCCTGCTCTCATGAGCCATTTCGGCATCGGGACCTCCAGCGTTCAATGGATGACCACCCTCTACCTGCTGGTCGTCGCCTCCATCACCCCGCTCTCGGCGGCTCTCAAGCGCCGATTTCGCAGTCGAACCCTCTTTCTTTGTGCCAACCTGCTCTTCCTGACCGGACTGGTCATCGACGCGCTGGCTCCGGTTTTCCCTCTCCTGCTGCTTGGAAGGGCCATACAGGGATTGGGCACCAGCATCGCTCTGCCTCTCATGTTCAACATCATCCTTGAAGAGGTTCCGACAAAGCGTATCGGCACCATGATGGGCGTAGGCACCCTGATTACGGCCATCGGACCAGCTGTCGGCCCCACCTTCGGAGGTCTGGTAGCAACCACTATCGGATGGCGCTTCGTCTTCATCATCCTGATCCCCATACTCATTATTTCCCTGGTGACCGGACTGGCCTGCATACCTTCGGTCCCAGTAAAGGCAGACGACGACCAGGCCGAATTGGGTTCGCTTGACGTGTTCCTTATGGTCCTGGGCTTCGCAGGTTTGATCTTCGGCATCAGCAACGCCTCGACAGGATTGCTCTCTTGGAGATTCAGCGGTGCGCTGGCCCTGGGGCTTATCGCCCTGGCGGTGTTCACCCTCCGCGCCCGGCACCAGGCCCAACCGATCATCGATGTGCGGCTGTTCACCGACAGCCGCTTCTCCCTGCATGTCGGCGCCTATATCCTCTTTCAGATCAGCGCCCTGGCCCTCTCCTTCATCCTGCCTAACCACCTGCAGCTGGTTGATGGCTGCACCTCTCTGCAGGCCGGACTGGTGGTGCTACCGGGCGCAGCGATCGGAGCCGTTCTGGCCCCACTCTCTGGCAGGCTCTACGATCAGCTGGGCCCGCGTATTCCCATCATCAGCGGCAGCCTCGTTTCCTTGATCGGCCTCCTGGGATTTGCCCTGACGGCCCGTCGACTGACAGCCGTGGCCATCCTGATACTCTATATTTTCTTCATGCTGGGCATCGGGCTGAGCTACGGCAACATCATGACCAACGGCCTGCACAGGCTGAGCCAGGAACAGCAGGCCGACGGCAACGCCATCTTCAACACCGTCCAACAGTTTGCCGCAGCCATCGGCAGCAGCCTGGCGGCGACTATCGTCGCGGCAGGCCAGGCCGCAGTCGCAGACAGACGACTGGGCACCATCAACGGCTCCCAGCATGCACTGATTCTCCTGCTGGTCGTTGGCACCCTGGAGGTTCTGCTGATCCTGGCCGCCCTGCGACGCTCTCATAAGCCACAGCGCGCTTGAGGAATAGCAAACTTCAGTCCAGGTCCAGGAAAACCCTCATCTCGTTTTCGCCGCGGTTGGACCAGGCAAAATAAGGTTATAGGGGCGTTATCGAAGACCCGATCACTTCCATCTCCCCCACCAACATCGAACGCATCGCTGAGGGCGTGCACCAGACCCGCTACCCAAACGAGTCCATACCGGCCCATGAATTCGGCCACGCCATCCATCTACTGGCGGACATCTATCCGCAGACCACACTGCCCTACCCCTGGAACACCAATCCGGTCAACCACGACTACAGCGGGCATATGGACTGGCTACCCTGAGGGCGCAAATCAGCATGAAAGGAGGCAAGAATCACATGCTTGCATTGACTATCGCCAACATGTTGATCGCCTATCCTCATACACACCTGTATTTGACAAATATGAAAATCAACAAGCTGGTGTATTTCGCACAGGTTGAGTGCCTTCGGATACACAGGCATGGGGTTTTCGACGAACCTATACAAGCCTGGGAATGCGGCCCCGTGGAACCGAGCGCTTATGCAGCATTCAAAGAGTATGGCACAAATCGGATAACTGCCCCAGCTACAATAGATGAGCACGAACAAACTGATTCTCCAACCGGACTCCAAGCAGCGAGAAATGTAGTTCAAAGAGTTGCCGCTTTATACGGGCCATTGGCAGCCTTCGAACTTGTGGACTATTTACATCGTGACGGTTCAGCCTGGAAAGCTGTATATGAATCCGGCAAGAACAAAGAAATTACTGAAGAGGCCATGCTCCGCTCTCACAATGGCATTGATCATCCTGATTTGCGGAGAACCCTAGCCGGAGGTGTTCGTGCAGTCGATGAGCGATTCCCAAATGCGCTGAAACTGTTGGAAGATTCATAGGGTAACACTGCAAGGAACAAGCCGGCAAAAGAGTCACCTTGCAAGATTCGTCTTCTTGGGTTTTCAAAATGGACGACGAATTGGATATTGACGATTCAGACGAACCTAAGTGCAATGGCATGTATCGCTGGATACGAGAAATGGTCAGCGGGCAGAAAACATTCACTGAACTGGCGGCACAACTCAGAAATGCAGCCAGACTCATATGAATTTTCTAGCAATTGTTTCTGTATTGGTAAATAGCCGGTAAGAAAACAATGTGACAAGCACACGTCTTCAGAGACTTCCTCAAGGTCAATCACAATTCCTGTTGTGATCTCAAGCTTAAAGCAGGTAGGAATCGCATGCATGGTGCTAATCAGGTAAATATAGCCAGATTTCGACCGCGAAAGATACAAACTGGTGAATATTCGTATATCCTGAATAACGAGCTAACATGGCTATAACTAATAACCGCTCTTCTGAGTTATGAAACTTAAATCAGTTAACAGTGTTGTGCACCCTCTTCCACCTGCCTAAGGAGAACTAATGAAGAAGACAAAGGCTTTTGAACAGACGGACTCTAACCCGGCAGAGGTGCATCGGCGCGACTCCCAAGAAAGCTTAGGGCGGCTCACTGCATTGCCAGCCCGGTTCCATAGGGAAGCAAGGACGGCTGGCGCCATCTGGAAAAAACAAATAATCGCCCTCGTAGCAGTTTTGATGAGTGTGGCCCTGTTCTCGGGCTGTCAGGGATCCAATCGGTCAGAGCCGTCCGTGGAACAGGTCTCCAATTACCTTTCATCTTTGACAAAGTACGACGTTTCTGGTGACGGCAACGTCACAACCATCTCCGCGAACAAGTCGGGAACCCTGTATGTACTCGCACAGCGGGCCGATCTTAAGCAGACAGAAGCCGCGCAATGCAAGGTGAACGGACAAGCCATGCAGCGTTCTTCTTCAAACTTGAATTACCCGGCAGGCGACGGGCAGAATTTCTTCCCCTTCGCAAAGATTGACATTAAACAGGGTAATCCGCACAAACTCTCATGTGACCAGCCGAATGGTGTCAAATTGATTGCATTGCTCGATCCACATGTTCGGAGTTTGCCGAAGCAGACCGCATAATACCGGGTACAGCCTCCTGCACTGATTCGGCACATCGTCCTATTGATGCGATGGAGAAAGTGCGACGCAAAGCCCTGCGGGTATTCATCACCTTCGCAACGGCCGTATCAGCACTCGCTCCAGCAGTAGCGGCCCGCATTCAGTGCGGATCACCCCCGGTGACAAGCTGCTACCTAAACCCCCGTCAGTGAGGTGGCATCAATCAAAAGCGATACCAAAATCTGAGAATAAATTCTCTCACTTGTGTGTGGCCTAGGGCCGATTCAAAAAAGCCATTGATATCCTTATATACACCTACACGTTCAGACGTAGGCCGAGCCATATCGCATTCCCCAGCGAATATAGCAAAGTACTGTGAAAGAGACAGCCTCATGACCCCACTAGCAATGCTAGCAGGGTAGAAAATCCTCCAGGCAATCAGCACCTATGGCAGATGTTCAATTTCCAATCAATCAGCCAATGCCACAGAAACCATCCGGATTACAACCATGATGCGTTGTATCTAACGGGGGCAATACGGCATGCCCGCCGGTTCCATTACCATCACCTCTTTGTGGGGATGATGGGGCTGTCGGCGCGTGCGAAGATCCACCGCCTCCGCCGCCTCGGTTCCCGGAAGGCCGGGAGGCAGGCCGACGGGATTGCACGGAGCCTCTTCGACCATTGTTGGAGGATGTTGGCCGGCTTTGCCGTTGCGCATGGCCAGCGGTCTGCTGGTCTGCCTGGCTCTTGGCCTGCGTAGAAGCGTTCACCCGATCAATGGCCACTTGTAACGCGCTCACTGCGTCCTGATAAGCCTTTATCTCGCCTCCCGTAATCTGGCCAGCCTGATCTATGACCTTCTGCAAATTGTCACGAACGGTATTGTCAACCACCTTCCCATCGCTGTCCTGCAACAGTTTCTTTGCTTCGTTTATTTTGCCACTCAGAGCAGCCTTCGCATCATCGAGGGTCTTGGCGTCGCGGGAAGCCAGAACCGCATTGGCAGCCTTGTATACAGCGTGGTACCCGGCATCTAACTTCTTAGACTTGTTGGCAGTTGCTTCCAAACTCTCTGTTGACATGGATGTCTTGCACTGAAGAGTCTGCGGGCGAAGACTGCCGACAGCCTTGACGCTCCGGTTCATAGTTTTTATAGTCTTCGCGTCCTTCACTTGGTCGGCCCGCACAGCTACGGCTTCATGATATCTGGCCAGCTGAGACGGTCTTGTGAGCCCATGTAAATTGCTAACAGCTTGCGAACACGAGGAAAGCGCCGAATCATGTTGGCGATGCTCATAGGCACGCCAGGCGAAAACACCAGCCAAGGCCAGCACCGACACTACTACGACTGCAATTAAGGGAATCATCCATTTCGGACGAGGCTCCTTCGCTTCGTCAGAATTAGGTTTAGACTTGTCCTGATTATCCATTTCTGCGAGCCGCTCGATTCCCCGATTCATATCGTTCACAATCAATTCTGTCAATTCACTGTTACCAAATTTAACAATTACCGCAGGCTGGGTGGAAGGTACCTGCATATATCAATTAGCCAATGCCACAAGCCTCGCCCTTTTTGCAAGGACTAGGATTGAAATGGTGAAGCCAATCATTGACCGCCGAATCTGAGACATCTCCATTTTGCGGCGTTGATGGTGCTGGAGCAAATCCGCCGCCCCGGTTGCCGGAAGGCCGGTAGGCGGGCTGGCGGGATTGCGTGGAGCCTTTCCGCCCACTGTTGGAGGAGGCCTGACGGCGTTGGGTGGCGCCCTGCCGTTGCGCCTGCTGCTGTGCTGCCTGCGCCGCCTGGGCTGCGGTTTGTTGGTCGGCCTGGCTCTTGGCCTGCACGGACGCGTTCACGTGGTCGATGGCCGCCTGCAGGGCGGCCGCCGCATCCCGGTAGGCCTTCGCCCCATCACCCTTGACCTGGTCGGCCTGATTGATGGCCTGTTGTAGGCCGTCACGGGTAGCATTGTCGGCCACCTTCCCGTCCGAATCGGCCAGCAGCTTCGATGCCTCGCCCTTCTTCCCATCCAGGGCCGCCTTCGCATCATCCAGGGCCTTCGCATCCCGGGACGCGGTCACCGCCTTGGCAGTCCTGGCAACAGCCGCATATTTGCCGTCGATCTTTCCGGCCTGGTCGGCCGTCGCATTCAGATCCCCGATGGACATGGTGGCATTGCACCGGACCGTAGGCTCCTTGATTCCTTCGGCGTCCTTCACGCTGCGCGCCATGGCCACCACGGTCTTCGCATCCTTGACCTGGTCGGACGTTATGCCCGCCGCCTCACGGTACTGCGCCAACCGGTCCGAGCCGGTCTTCCCCTTTAGGGCCTTCACCGCCCGGCTGCAGGAGTCCAGCGCCGCACCATGCCGGCGGTTCTCCACCACGCGCCAGCCCACAAGACCGGCAACAACCACGACCGTCAGCAGGGCGACAACCACCAGCACCAGCCACTTCGGGCGCCGCCCGTTCGAGGGGGCTCCTCCGCCCTCGGGCACAATCGCCGCAGGAGCAGAAACCTCACCCCCGACCGGTCCGGACACACTCCCCAGCCTCTCAATCTTTTCATCTTTCTGATTCGCCATGAAACAATCCTTCTTCTCACTTGCGAGCACCATCGCCTTATCCCAGAGTAACCGACCACGTAAAACTAGAGTGTCCTCACATATATAAGCCAGTCATCCTCAACTCAGCCACTTTCGTTGTAAACAGTGATGGTTCGTAGCTGATCAGTATTCGACCAACTTAGGAGCTGGGCATGAGCCTCTACCAAAGTCGAGGGAATTTCTTTTTCCCAGTCATCACGCCACCGTATAAAAATTGGGAGTACTTTTCTCAGCCAAAATGCCACACTTGCAATTCAATAAGTGACCGTATTTTGAGCTCAGACCCAGAAGACAACTGGATCAGCGTCCTATCTTCCTAGTGTCATCGCTGATGTTTCCTTTTCCATTCCAGTACCGTGAAGAGATGCCCTCATGTAGCGTCAGCGGGATAGGAGACCTGGTAAGAAACCGGTCCCGCTGGCAAATTCTCAATCAATCAGCCAATGCCACAGGCCTCACCCTTTTTACAAGGACTGGGATCCACATGGTTAATCCAATCATCAAGACTTGAATCTGAGCCACCACTATTTTGTGCCCTAGACGGTGCTGGAGCTGATCCGCTGTCTCCGCCGCCCTGGTTGCCGGACGGCCGGGAGGAGGGCCGACGGGATTGTGTGTAGCCTTTCCGCCTGTTGGTGGAGGTCGCCGACTTTCGTTGCGGAGATCCTGACCTTTGGGCTGCCTGCTGCGCGGCTTGCGCCTGCGCCTGCGCCTGCGCCTGCGCCTGGGCTGCGGCCTGCTGGTCGGCCTGGCTTTTGGCCTGCATGGAGGCGTTCACCCGGTCGATGGCCGCCTGCAGGGCGTCCGCCGCATCCCGGCAGGCCTTCGCCGTATCCGCCTTTGACTGGCCGGCCTGGTTGATGGCCTGCTGCAGGGCGTCGCGGGTCGCATTGTCGGCCACTTTCCCGTCGGAATCGGCCAGCAGCTTCGACGCCTCGCCCTTCTTCGCGTCCAATGCCGCCTTCGCATCCTCCAGGGCCTTCGCATCTCGGGAGGCAAGCACGGCATCCGCCGCTTTGGACACGGCCGCATATTCACCGTCCAGCTTTTTGGCCCTTCCGGCCGCCTCGTTCAGCCCGTCGGTGGACATGGAGGGCTTGCACCGGACCGTCGGCTGCCTGATCCCTTCGGCGTCCTTCACGCTGCGGCGCATAGCCGCCACCGTCTTCGCGTCCTTGACCTGGTCGGCCTTTATGCCCGCCGCCTCACGGTACTGCGCCAACCGGTCCGAACCGGTCTTCCCCTTTAGGGTCTTCACCGCCCGGCTGCAGGAGCCCAGCGCCGCACCATGCCGGCGTGATTCCACTACGCGCCAGCCCACAAGACCGGCAACAAACACGACCGCCAGCAGGGCAACAACCACCGGGACCAGCCACTTCGGGCGCCGCCCGTTCGAGGGGGCTCCTCCGCCCTCGGGCGCAATCGCCGCAGGAGCAGAAACCTCACCCCCAACCGGGTCGGACACGCTCTCCAGGCCCGCAGCCCCCTCATCATCCTGGTCCGCCATGACCATCCTCTCTAACCATCCGCGCGGATTATGGCTGCCCCCTCCCCTATTAAGATAACCGCCTGCACAGTACTAAAGTCAACTTTTGTACATAAGCCAGCCACCCTTACCACAGAACCCTGTGCGTAGACAGGAGATAAATCTTGGCTAATGAGTCTCTAGCTCACACAGGAGCTGGATATGCACCCCCGGCTAAGCTGGGGTTTTCACGACCGTTCTCCCCCAAATCGAGAATCGGAGCACGTCCTTGAACCATGTGCCGTACATGCAACACAAACTGCAGATGCATTTCCAGATGTTATTTACTTCGCAATGACGGCTACAACAGCTAACAGCGGCGGCCCTGGCCGCCGCCTTAGCACACTCCGGAACCAAAGTGCAGAGACCAGCCGACTCAATTTCCGATCTTTCCAAGAGTATTTATAGATGTTTCCCTTCCGCTTCCAGGAAGAAGACGCGCATATATTCGTCCGAAAGCAACATCGGCGGGAAGGGAGACCTACCAAGCAACCGGTCCCGCTGGCAAATTCTCAATCAATCAGCCAAGAACACACACGCCAGCCGAATTACAACCATTACCGCCTGTAGTATTCCCTTTGGACCATTCCTCAAACGCTTGTTCCGACCAATTGTCCTGAGCTGGAGCCGGAGCTGATCCGACGCCTCTGCCGCCCCGGTTGCCGGACGGCCGAGAGGCAGGCCGGCGGGTTTGCGTGGAGCCTCTCCGCCTATTGTTGGGGGAGGCCTGACGGCGTCGGGTGGTGCCCTGCCGTTGCGCCTGCTGCTTCTGCGCCTGCTGCTGTGCAGCCTGGGCTGCGGCCTGCTGGTCGGCCTGGCTCTTGGCCTGCATGGAGGCGTTCACCCGGTCGATGGCCGCCTGCAGCGCATCCGCCGCATCCTGGTAGGCCTTCGCCGTATCCGCCTTTGACTGGCCGGCCTGGTTGATGGCCTGTTGCAGGCCGTCACGGGTAGCATTGTCGGCCACCTTCCCGTCCGAATCGGCCAGCAGCCTCGACGCCTCCTCCTTCTTCCCGTCCAGGGCCGCCCTGGCATCCTCCAGGGCCTTCGCATCACGGGACGCGATCACCCCCTTGGCAGCCTTAGACAAAGCCGCATATTTGCCGTCGATTCTTCCGGCCTGGTCAGCCGTCGCATTCAACTCACCGGTGGACATGGAGGGCTTGCACCGGACCGTCGGCTGCCTGATCCCTTCGGCGTCCTTCACGCTGCGGCGCATAGCCGCCACCGTCTTCGCGTCCTTGACCTGGTCGGACTTTACGCCCGCCGCCTCACGGTACTGCGCCAACCGGTCCGAACCGGTCTTCCCCTTTAGGGTCTTCACCGCCCGGCTGCAGGAGTCCAACGCCGCACCATGCCGGCGTGATTCCACCACGCGCCAGCCCACAAGACCAGCCACGACGACCACCACCACGACCACGGCGACAACCACCGGCACCAGCCACTTCGGGCGCCGCCCGTTCGAGGGGGCTCCTCCACCCTCGGGCGCAATCGCCGCAGGAGCAGAAACCTCACCCCCAACCGGGTCGGACACGCTCCCCAGACCCGCAGCCCCCTCGCCATCATGGCCCGCCATGAAACACTCCTTCTTTCCTTCAGCCTCTGTCTCTTTTCAGGATCAGTGATTGATTGGGCAGGCGCGCATTGCCACCTCGCATATTTGTGGCGATGCCACTCTGTCACCCATCAGAGTCTGCCTCTGCTGCACAGTCTTTGTGGTCTCGTCAAGGCTGCAAACAACTTCCGTGCGCTGCTGTGCAGTGAATCATTGATGCATTGATATTCAATACTTTATCAGGAAGCTGATTATGAATCCTCTGACGATACAAAATTTGATGTAATTCGATAGGTGAATGATGAAATGAATATGAAAATTTTAGTCAGAAGATATATGAATGTACCAAATTCAGAACAGCTTTACGGCCGTCTCTCATACATAAGCAAGAGCCTTTGAAAGGGGAAATGCTAAAATAGAACAGTTAACCTTTCTCATACAATCTATGTCCTCTTGTTCAGACTTTCTGTCTTTGTTGATATAGCTTGGTTCGGCTGACGAAGTGAGGGCATTATCGACCATAGAGGTTTGGGGCAGAGAGTCGGTCAACGCTTTTCAACGCTTTCATGTTCACATAGGAAAACATGGTCAATTGCCGGCCATGGCTTCTCTCGGTACCGCCATCTGTACGTCTAGGTGCGAACTGTGATTGGATCCGACTATTAATTTCGAATTTAAACAATTGCATTTCGACATCACCGATTACGGGGATCTGCGATGCAGGCACGAGACTTAAACCTTGTCGGGGGATGGGCTCGCAATAGTTGCATACATATCTTTATTGGTGATAGCTCGGGGCCTCTTTTGATTTTGCATGAGTGATAATAAATTCGTAGTTATCTTCCAGCCTGGTATGTTGTGTGTGATGCTCGGCGAAGAGAATCGGAGAAAGGGTTATGGGCGATAAGGATCAGGAATCAGAAGTTGAGGAAGCAGACGAAGAGGCCAAGGTCGATAAGGCTCCGCCGACGGTCGTGCCGGGAGATGAGGATACCACGTCAGGCGGGCGACATCGGAAGTGGCTGGTTGCGGTGATTGTCGCCGTTGTGGTGGTGGTCGTGGCTGGTCTTGCGGGCTGGCGCGTGGTAGAGAACCGCCGGCATGGTTCGGCGCTGGAATCCTGCAACCGAGCTGCCAAGAGCCTGCAGGAAAGGACTAGCTCTGCAAAGATGGCCCGCTACCGTGAAGCGTCAGGTGTGAAAGCTGACCAGGTCAAGGATGCAAAGACCGTGACAAACATGAGCAGAAGCGTGAAGGCTGCTGGCGGTCTTAGGCCTTCTTTGATTCAATGCAATGCATCCATGTCCACAGGCGAGCTGAACACTGCAGTCAGCAAGGCTAAGAAGCTGGACAGCGATTATGCGGCCCTGGCTAAGTCGGCTAAGGCAGTGCTCGCCTCCAGAGATGCGAAAACCCTCAATGATGCGAAGGCGGCGCTGAACACGAAGAAGGACGAAGCGTCAAAGCTGTTGGGCGATTCTGACGGGAAGGTGGCCGACAACGCGACCCGTGACGGCCTGCAGCAGGCCATCAACCAGGCCGGCCAGGCCAAGGGGAATGGGGCGAAGGCCTACCGGGATGCGGTGAACTCCTTGCAGACGGCCATCGACCGGGTGAACGCCTCCATGCAGGCCAAGAGCCAGGCCGACCAGCAGGCTGCAGCCCAGGCGGCGCAGGCTCAGGCCTCGCAGCAGCAGGCGCAACGGCAGGGCACCACCCAACGCCGTCAGGCCTCCTCCAGCAATGGGCGGAGAGGTTCCACGCAGTCCCGTCGGACCGCCTCCCGGCCGTCCGGCAATCAGGGCGGTGGAGGCGGCGGATCTGCTCCACAAAACCAAGGGAATGATAGGTCTTGGGAAGATAAATGGAATGACTTCATACATCGTCCAGATAATACGATGCATGGTTGTAATCCGGATGGTTCCTGTGGCATTGGCTGATTGATTGAGAATTTGCCAGCGGGACTAGTTGCTTGCAAGGTCTCCTATCTCGCTGGCCTTATTTGTAAAAGGCCGTTGGGCTGTCACTTCTCGTATTCAGATGTAGGGGAATCTCAAACGATGACTTTGGGATGATTGGACGTTAGGTCGGCCGAATTCTGCATCTGGGCCCGGCATAGATGGGCTTAAGGCTACTTCCATAGCCGTCTTTGAGGAATAGATCGCATGCGGAGCTGTATCGACAGTGTGGGCTGTGAGCATGACATGTGCCTAGCTTCGCATACAGGAAGAGAACGATTGAAAAGGGAAACCATAGTTTTGCCTGCGGTGGGGTCTACATTTTCGACCCTTGTGTGAATTGAACACTTATCGGCCAAGCTTCATCTTTGATTTCCGCCAACGGGGTCTTGTAGGTGGGAATGGCTGGCTTTTGGGCTTGAGCCCACTTGAGATTTGTGCGGGCCGTTACGCTGGAAGAAGACAGTAGCTCGCTTCAGTAAGAAAAAGGGATTTGTCATGGTGGATCACGGGGATGAGGGGAGTACAAATTTGCGGGGTGTGTCAGACACGATTGAGGGTGAGTCTTCGACTCCGCCGAGAATTGTATCGGAGGATGAGGGTGCCCCGTCTGGCAGACCGCACCCCAGGTGGCTGGTTCCGGTAATCGTGATAGTGATTGTGACGGTGGTGGCAATAGCAGGTCTTGTAGGCTGGCGCGTGGTTGAAAACCGTCGGCATGATTCGGCGCTTGAATCCTGCAGCCGGGCGGTGAAGCCCCTGCAGGAGAAGACCGGATCGGCCAGGATGGCCCGCTACCGTGAAGCATTCGGCGTGAAGGGGGACCAGGTCAAGGATGCGAAGACGGTGGCGGATATGAGCCGCAGCGTGAAGACCGTCGGCGGGCTCAAGCAGCCGACTGCAGCGTGCAAGGCCTCCATGTCCACCGGTGATCTGAATGCCGAGGCCGGCAGGGCCAAAAAGCTGGACGGTCAATATGCGGCCGTATCCAAGTCGGCTAGGGCAGTGCTCGAATCCAAGGATGCGAAGACTCTGGAGGATGCTAAGACGGCCCTGAACGCGAAGAAGGACGAAGCGTCGAAGCTGCTGGGTGATTCCGACGGGAAGGTGGCGGACGACGCGACCCGTGACAATCTGCAGACAGCTATTAATCAGGCCGGACAGGTCAAAGGGAATGAGGCGAAGGCCTATCAAGAAGCGGCAAATTCGTTGCAGGCGGCCATTGACCGGGTGAACGCCTCCGTGCAGGCCAAGAGCCAGGCCGATCAGCAAGCCGCAGCTCAGGCGGCGCAGACACAAGCCTCGCAGCAGACTGCCAAGCGCTCAAAATCTTCGCAACAAGGATCATCGTCCTCACACAGCAGAGTGAGGAGAGGCTACACGCCCTCTCGCCCAACCACCAGTCAACGTGGCGGCGGAGGCGGCGGTTTAGCTCCAGCACCTGCGACACCGCAGGAAGATCATTCAAACTGGAGAGACAGGCTTAATAATGATCCTCCTACAAATGGAGGAAAACCAGTCTGTCAAAAAGGTCAGGCTTGTGGCATTGGCTGATTGATTGGAAGATTGAGGATTTGCCTGCGGGGCCGGCTGTTTGGAAGGTCCTCTGTCCCGCTGGGGCTGCTTGTGGGTGGCTATGAGGTTGTTGCATTTACGGTGAGGTATGGGAACCATGACCGGCGATTAATGCCTCTCGGAAAGTTTGAATGCTGGGGGGGGGGGGGGGGGGCTGACTGTTGCGCCTGGGCTCCTGCTTGACCGGCAGGTGCATATCCAGCTCCTGTGTGAGCTAGAGACTCATTAGCCAAGATTTATCTCCTGTCTACGCACAGGGTTCTGTGGTAAGGGTGGCTGGCTTATGTACAAAAGTTGACTTTAGTACTGTGCAGGCGGTTATCCTAAAGGGGGGGGGGGGGGAGTCATAATCCGCGCGGATGGTTAGAGAGGATGGTCATGGCGGACCAGGATGATGAGGGGGCTGCGGGCCTGGAGAGCGTGTCCGACCCGGTTGGGGGTGAGGTTTCTGCTCCTGCGGCGATTGCGCCCGAGGGCGGAGGAGCCCCCTCGAACGGGCGGCGCCCGAAGTGGCTGGTGCCGGTGGTTGTCGCCGTGGTCGTGGTGGTGGTCGTCGTGGCTGGTCTTGTGGGCTGGCGCGTGGTGGAATCACGCCGGCATGGTGCGGCGTTGGACTCCTGCAGCCGGGCGGTGAAGACCCTAAAGGGGAAGACCGGTTCGGACCGGTTGGCGCAGTACCGTGAGGCGGCGGGCGTAAAGTCCGACCAGGTCAAGGACGCGAAGACGGTGGCGGCTATGCGCCGCAGCGTGAAGGACGCCGAAGGGATCAGGCAGCCGACGGTCCGGTGCAAGCCCTCCATGTCCACCGGTGAGTTGAATGCGACGGCTGACCAGGCCGGAAGAATCGACGGCAAATATGCGGCTTTGTCTAAGGCTGCCAAGGGGGTGATCGCGTCCCGTGATGCGAAGGCCCTGGAGGATGCCAGGGCGGCCCTGGACGGGAAGAAGGAGGAGGCGTCGAGGCTGCTGGCCGATTCGGACGGGAAGGTGGCCGACAATGCTACCCGTGACGGCCTGCAACAGGCCATCAACCAGGCGGGCCAGACCAGGGGGGATACGGCGAGAAGGCCTACCAGGATGCGGCGGATGCGCTGCAGGCGGCCATCGACCGGGTGAACGCCTCCATGCAGGCCAAGAGCCAGGCCGACCAGCAGGCCGCAGCCCAGGCTGCACAGCAGCAGGCGCAGAAGCAGCAGGCGCAACGGCAGGGCACCACCCGACGCCGTCAGGCCTCCCCCAACAATAGGCGGAGAGGCTCCACGCAAACCCGCCGGCCTGCCTCTCGGCCGTCCGGCAACCGGGGCGGCAGAGGCGTCGGATCAGCTCCGGCTCCAGCTCAGGACAATTGGTCGGAACAAGCGTTTGAGGAATGGTCCAAAGGGAATACTACAGGCGGTAATGGTTGTAATTCGGCTGGCGTGTGTGTTCTTGGCTGATTGATTGAGAATTTGCCAGCGGGACCGGTTGCTTGCAAGGTCTCCTATCCCGCTGGCGTTGTTTGCGGGCGACCATATTGGCCGTCCCCTTCATGATAATGGAAGGGAAACATAAATGATGACTCCTGGAAAGATCGGATGCTGGGCGCGCCGGCTACTGCGCCTGGGCTCCGGCTCGGCCGGCAGGCGCATATCCAGCCCCTGCCGTGAGTCGGAGATTTCCCAGCCAAGACGTATCCCTGTCTAACATCGACAGGATTCTGGGATAAGGATGGCTGGCTTAAGTACGGGAGCCTAATTCAGAACTGCGCGGGCGGTTGCCCTGGAGGAGGGCAACAGCAATCCGCGCGGATGGTTAGAGAGGATGGTCATGGCGGACCAGGATGATGAGGGGGCTGCGGGTCTGGGGAGCGTGTCCGGACCGGTCGGGGGCGAGGCTTATGCTCCTCCGGCGATCATGCCGGAGGACGGGGGAGACCTGCCGGGCAAGCCACGGCCGAAGTGGCTGGTCCCGGTGGTTGTCGCCGTGGTCGCGGTGGTGGTGGTTGTTGCTGTGGCTGGTCTTGTGGGCTGGCGCGTGGTTGAGAACCGCCGGCATGGTGCGGCGCTGGACTCCTGCAGCCGGGCGGTGAAGCCCCTGCAGGGGAAGACCGGTCCGGCCAGGATGGCCCGCTACCGTGAGACGGCGGGCATAAAGGCCGACCAGGTCAAGGATGCGAAGACCGTGGTGGCCATGGCGCGCAGCGTGAAGGACGCTGAAGGGATCAGGCAACAGACGGTCCGGTGCAAGCCCTCCATGTCCACCGACAAGCTGAACGCAGCGGCCGGCAGGGCCAAAAAGCTGGACGGTGAATATGCGGCCGTGGACAAAGCGGTGGATGCCGTGCTTGCCTCCCGTGATGCGAAGGCCCTGGATGATGCGAAGGCGGCATTGGACGCGAAGAAGGAGGAGGCGTCGAAGCTGCTGGCCGATTCGGACGGGAAGGTGACCGATGCTGCGGTTCGTGACGGTCTGCAGCAGGCCATCAACCAGGCCGGCCAGTCAAAGGCGGATACGGCGAAGGCCTGCCAGGATGCGACGGCCGCTTTGCAGGCGGCCATCGACCGGGTGAACGCCTCCATGCAGGCCAAAAGCCAGGCCGACCAGCAGGCCGTAGCCCAGGCGCAGGCGGCGCAGCAGCAGACGCGACAACAGGGCGCCACCCGACGCCGGCAGGCCTCCTCCGGCAATGGATGGAGAGGCTACACACAATCCCGTCCAACCACCGGTCAACATGGCGGCGGAGGAGGCGGATCCGCCCCATCTACTCAACACAGCGGTGGATTCAATCTTCAGGATTACCCCAATCTGTGGAACCAATTGCAGCAAGGCCATGAAGGGCCGGCCATCGACAACCAGGGGAACTGTATCGCCGATTGTTATGGATGGACAGGTTCCAATTAGGCTTTACGGAGCCAGGTGGCTTGCTGGAGTGGCTAATGCTAAAGACCACCTTCCCGCTCGGCCTGCACTACAAGACCATCCCATCCATCTGTTGGTGCTCCATCTCGTTGACGCCCAACGCCAGCCTCGCCCTTTTGCTGCACTCGGCCAAATATCAGCGACCACATGGGACGACCATGGAAATAGAAGGCAAGTGAGTCGACGTATTCAGTGCCATCTCGCTGCCCCTTTGCCTGTCTCTATGACATCTTGCCGCAGACCTTCAGGCTTGAGACGAACTACCGCCGTTGGAGTCTCGTCTCAAGAAGATCTCGGTGCAGTCCCATCTGGACGTATCGAGATAGCCCAGACCGAAAGTCTGCTCATGAGGCCTCACACCCAAATCGGTACCCTGAACGTCGCTCGGGCGATGCTGCCATACTGTTAGGCTGCCTGGCGTATAACGGCAGAAAGAGTCGGCATTTGCCCAGTAAGCTTTGGCACGAAAGCATACCGAGTCGCTGCACTTTGTATCGGTATTTGCCACTACCTCGATAAATTGCTGACGCGGAAACCAGGTTTGATCAAGTAATCAACTATGGCCATCTAGCGAAAGATCAACTGCGATCAGAACGTATGTACTAGCACACGAATAGAAAACTTGAGTGATACATCAACCATGTCCTGTATTACTGCCAACGCCGCATACTTAACACATTGGCGAACCCATATCATCCGCCACGAATCTCTCAGTGGCCGTCCTACATAGTGCTATATGGTCCCATAGCTATCGGTTTCCCCTGCTGAACTCCTGGCATGCATAACACTGTTTTGAGTTTGCTCTCTTCGCCGTTGCATTGATGACCATATCTATTTTCCTGGTATTCCTTCTGTTTCGCTTACCAAATCCGTAATGAGCCCCCAGGGAACGAAAGGTCGGCCACGAATGAAAACCGACGGACCCTATTTAATCGTCAGAAAGTAAATAGTAGTTTCTCAATTTTGTTTGTTCTAGACCATCAGAGTTTATGCTACTGTTTCATTAGTGGCCAAAGTTGTCTTCGGCGCGTGACTCGTCGGATATTGGGGATATATCTGTGACAATGTGGCTGCGATTCCTGGGGAAGGGGATTTGCGTATGCCTCGTCAGCACTCGAATATGACGGTTCGACCGGCCTTGTTGGCCAGCCTCCTGCTGGCCATTATCCTCCCTGCAAGCCTTCTGGTCTGCACCTATGCCACGGCAGACAACGCTGCAACCGAGTCCAGCGTGGCCGACGCGGTCACGCCGACCACACATGGAAATAGCGGGGGGGGGGGGGGGTCGTCAGACTCCTCACGTAGCCGAGCAACAGTCCGTCAATACTCCTGACATCACCACCGAGCCGACAGAAACAGTAACAACTCCTATTTCTCCTATTCCCTCCTCTCCCCTGGCTACATCCTCCCCAACGAATCCCGCACAGCCGACCCCCTCCCTCTCTCCCACGCCGGACACGTCCAACACGACCACTGGGGTTGCCAGCGATCAGGTCCAAGCACGCGCCTCCACACCGCACACCGTCACCTTCAGCAATCCCAGAGGCACCACCACGACAAAAACGATACCTGATGGGAACCGCGTAAAACGACCAGAGAATCCGACTAGTGAAGGCTACCTGTTCGATGGCTGGTTTATCGACAATACGTCCGTAGCCTACGATTTCAGCAAACCAGTCACCAATGATCTGAATCTCACCGCGCGTTGGACTAAAGGTTGGAGCATGAGCCCAGTGCAAGGCCCCTCTGCCGGCAATACGAAAGTCAGCCTCACTCCACCCGGACCCCGAGGAATACGCTTCAGCCAAGTAAGTGCTGGAAAAGGTCACACCGTCGCGGTCGCATCGGACGGCAACCTTTATGCCTGGGGAAGCAATGATCATGGCCAGCTAGGAGACGGCACCAAAACCGACCGTCACGAACCAGTAAGAGTAGAAAAGCCCCAAGGCACACCCCAAAATTTTGCCTGGATCCATGCCTCTGCAGGACACATGTTTTCTATGGGCCTAGGATCTGATGGCAAGATATACAGCTGGGGCAGCAACACTTACGGTCAGCTGGGCGACGGCACAACGAATGACCATTACACTCCCGCACAAGTAGTCATGCCTGAAAATGTCCCCACCGGATTCACCTGGCAGCAGGAAGCGGCAGGCAGTCTACACTCTCTGGGCATAGGATCCGATGGCAAACTATACAGTTGGGGCAACAACCTGTACGGATTTCTAGGTGACGGAACCACCAATGACAGACATACTCCCACCCCAGTAGTCACCCCTTTGAATGCACCAAGTGGATTTACCTGGAAACAAGCAAGCTGCTGGGGCTGGCACTCCCTAGCTCTAGGTTCGGATAACCAACTTTATTCTTGGGGCTGGAACAATCGTGGCGAACTGGGTATCGGAGCAATCACCGGTTACAAACCCACCCCTGTCCGGGTGAATACACCGCAAGGGGCACCATCAGGGTTTGCGTGGAAACAGTCCAAAATGGGTGACTGGTCTTCTTTGGCAATAGGCTCCGATGGCAACATATATGGCTGGGGAACTGGCGACAACGGCATTCTCGGCAACGGGCTTGTGAAAGACTAATACAGTCCAACGGTAACGAACAAACCCAATGGAGCGCTCCCAGGGTTCTTTTGGAAGCAAGTCAGCCTCGTAGGCAGCACTGCCTTAGCCATAGGATCTGACAACAACTTGTACTCCTGGGGCTCTAACGGACAAGGACAAGTTGGAGATAACACCACCACCCAGCGAAACACTCCTGTCCGGGTTGCCTCGCCGCCCAACACACCCTCCGGACTGACCTGGCTACAGGTAAGCGCCGGTTGGGACAACACCTCCTTCGGTCTGGCCTCGGATGGAAACCTGTACTCTTGGGGAAACAATTCCAACGGCCAGCTGGGCGATGGCACCACCAACGAGCGACACACTCCTGGACGAGTGAGCCTGTCTGATGTAGTCACAACTACATCCGTCCATTTTGGCAGGAGACTCGGCACCGGTCTAAGCCGCAATAATGATGGCACCTGGCAGGTCATAACCCCTCAGCACAAAGCGGGCTGGGTCAATGTGACTGTCTCTTGGATGATGAACGGGCAGCAACCTGACGTGTACCTGGCCTATACATACATCGGCGCCAATCTTACCGTCGTTTTCACTAGTGCGGATAGCTCCTGCCCGACACCCTCGGGCATGCCCAAAAGCCAGACGGTCACCGAAGGCAGACAGGCCAAACGCCCCTCCCCCGATCCGAAAGCGGACGGCTGCCTGTTCGACGGATGGTTCACCAAGGACGCCGGCAACGACTCCAAGATCGCCTACGACTTCAGCCAGCCCGTCACCGGCAACATCACCCTGGTCGCCCACTGGACCAGAATGGACACCCGCTGGGCCCTGAACCCCGACAAGGGCAACGTGCTCGGCGGCCAGCACGTGACCATCACCCCGCCCGCGATCAACCGGGGCATCCGCTTCAGCCAGGCCAGCGCCGGAGGCTCCTTCTCCATCGGCGTCGCCAGCGACGGAAACGCCTACGCATGGGGAAACAACCAATACGGACAACTCGCTCAGAAACCGGCCGATGCCAGCATGCAGAAGACCCCTGTCAGAATCCCCCTGCCCGACGGCGCGGATTCCGGCTTTACCTACACGCAGGTTGCAGCCGGCGACTCGCACGTCCTGGCCATCGGATCCGATGGAATCGTATATAGCTGGGGACGCAACGACCACGGGCAGCTGGGCGACGGCACCGCCACGGACCGGTACAAGCCCCAGCCCGTCAAGGACACCAGCGGACAGCCATTCAAAGCCGTCCAGGTCAGCGCCGGCGTGGCAGACTCGGCCGCCATCGACGACAAAGGGCACGTCTACACCTGGGGCAGCGAAAGCAACGACCAAAACACATACAGTCCAGCCAAACTGGTACCAACACAGGCTGCCAGCATCAACGGCTCCGAGCAAACATTGATCGCAACTCAAGTCAGCGTCAAATGGGCCTTTGTCATGGCTCTCGATAATGACGGAACAATCTATACCTGGGGTTACGACAGCTTCAGTCGATCCGGCAACAGCGCTGATTATGCGCCGAATCCCACTCCCTTGCCTAACCAATCTTTCGAGGCGACCCAGATCAGCGCTGGAGGCTGGCATGCCTTGGCCGTCGATACAGATAGCAACACCTGGGCCTGGGGATACAACCAGTATGGCCAGCTCGGCAACGGAACCACCAGCGGCACCAGTCCTCAAGCAACACCAGTACGCGTGCAGAATCCGGCGGGAGGCGATCAAGGATTCAAAGCAAAAAGTATTAGCGCAGGAGTGTTTCACGCCATAGCCATTGATAACGATGGTCGCACATGGGCATGGGGACGAAACGGTTATGGCCAGTTAGGAATCAATAGCACGAGCAACGCCTCAGCACCTACCCCGGTCCGGAACCCCTCCAAGCCTGGCGATGCCAGCCAAAAGTTCCCGGCAAACATTATCGGTGCAGGAGACTCTCATTCCTTGGCAGTAGAATCGGATGGCAACCTCTGGACCTGGGGAGACAACCAGTACGGGCAGTTGGGCAACAACCAAACGGCAGCCAAAAGCACCATCCCCGTGGCGGTCGCCTTCGACCCGACGCCTGCGGTTCTCACCGGGGTCAAGTTCGGCGGCATCGACGGGACCAGCCTGTACCGGAACACGGACGGCACCTGGAGCATCACCAACCCGCCCCATGACGCAGGACCCGTCGACGTGGCCGTCGACTGGACCATCGACCAAGCCGCGCAGGCGACCGCCCACCTGGGCTACACCTACGAGGGCATCCTGCCCAGGGCCGGCAGCACCGGCCTCCTGGTCCTGCTCGCCGCAGGACTGCTCGCCACCGCAGGCGCCACAGCGGCAGCCTCCCACCAACGTGAGAATCGCAGGCAGTAAACAAGGTAAAACTTTTCCCGAGTAAGCGGCCGGGACTTAGCCTAAACCAGCCCGAGTCATCGGGGTGGCCCCACAATCCCCCAAGACAATGAAGCCACCCCATATTTTTGTTCGTCCAAAAATAAGCTTCATCATGAACGAAACTGCCATTCCCTCATTTTGTTTGTTCGAGATCACCAGCGCTTATGCTAATGTGTCATCAGTGACCAAAGTTGTCTTCGGCACGTGATTCGCCGGAGGTTGGGGATTCTTGACAATATGACTGCGATTCCTGGGGAAGGGGATTACACTATGCCTCGTCAGCACTCTGATATACCTATATCCGCTCGACCGGCCTTGTTGGTCAGCCTCCTGCTGGCCATCATCCTCCCTGCAAGCCTCCTGGTCTGCACCTATGCCACGGCGGATAACGCTGCAACCGAGTACAGCGTCGCCGACGCGGTCACGCCGACCACACATGCAAATAGTGGGGAAGAGGTGGGTCGTGAAGCCGAGCAACAGTCCAGCAATGCTTCTGACATCACCACCGAGCCGACAGAAACAGCAACAACTCCTATTTCTCCTATTTCCCCCTCTCCCCTGGCCACATCCTCCCCAACGAATCCCACACACCCGACCCCATCCATTTCCCCCACGCCGGACAAGACCAGCACTCTCGACGAGGAGGACGGCGCCGGACTGGAGGCGCGCGCCTCCACATCGCACACCGTCACCTTCAGCAATCCCCAAGGCACCGACACGACACAAACCATAGCTGACGGAGAGCGTGTGAAACGTCCAACGGATCCAACCCGAGACGGCTACCTGTTCGACGGCTGGTTCATCGGCTCGACACCCGTCGCCTATGATTTCAACCAGCCCGTCACCAACGATCTGAAGCTCACCGCCCACTGGACCAAGGATTGGAGCATGAGCCCTGTGCAGGGGCCGGTCGCCGGCGGCACGAAAGTCACCCTGATCCCGCCCGGATCACCAGGAATACGCTTCAGCCAGGTCAGCGCTGGGAGGGGGCACGTTCTTGCAGTCGCCTCGGACGGCAACCTCTACGCCTGGGGAAGCAATGAGCAGGGCCAGCTCGGCGACGGGACCATCACTGAACGTCACGAGCCGGTCCGGGTGAAGAAACCCCAGGGCGTATCCCAGGATTTCACCTGGGTCCAGGCCTCAGCCGGATACAAGTTCTCCTTGGGCCTGGGGTCGGACGGCAAGATCTACAGCTGGGGCGACAACACCTACGGCCAGCTGGGGAACAACTCTACAATCCCACATAGAACCCCCGAACCTGTTAATATGCCGCAAAATGCTCCAGCTGGCTTCACATGGAAGCAGGAAGCATCGGGCAGCCTGCATGCTCTTGGCATAGGATCTGACGGCAATCTCTACAGCTGGGGCAGCAACGATCATGGCCAACTGGGAGACGGCACCATGACCGAAAAGCATACCCCCGTCAAAGTGACATTGCCAGAAGGAGTGCCTTCCGGATTCACTTGGAAGCAAATGAACGGATGGGGCTGGCACTCCCTAGCGCTGGGGTCGGATAACTTGCTCTACAGCTGGGGCACAAATGGCCGTGGTGAAGTGGGTACAGGATCAACGTCTGAAGAGATACTCACCGCTGTTCGAGTTGCCACACCGCAAGGGGTTCCCTCCAATTTCACCTGGGGACAGTTCCAAATGGGTGACTACTACTCGCAGGCTATCGGATCCGACGGCAACGCATACGCATGGGGTTACGGCGGAAGTGGCAATATTGGCAATGGGTCCACCGTTGATGTGTACGGCCCAACTCAAGCGCATAAACCGAATGGAGTGCTACCTAATTTCTCTTGGAAACAAGTAAGCCTCCTATCTGTTGCATCACTGGCCATTGGCTCAGACGGGAACCTCTACTCCTGGGGTTCTAATAACAATGGCCAGCTTGGTGACAACACCACTACCCTGCGCAGTACTCCTGTCCGGGTTGCTGCGCCGACGGATGCGCCTTCCGGACTGACCTGGGTTCAGGTAAGCGCCGGTTGGGACAACAACTCCTTCGGCCTGGCTTCGGATGGAAACCTGTACTCCTGGGGCAGCAACGTCAACGGCCAGCTGGGCGACAACACCACCAACGATCGGCATATCCCCGGGCGAGTGAACCTGCCAGGCACTACCACAGTCACCGCCGTCAGCTTCGGTGGGACGGCAGGCACGGACATAACCAAGAACGCGGACGGCACATGGAGCGTCACCACGCCTGCGCATGCGCGGGGAAAAGTGGACACAGCCGTCTCATGGGCTTTGAACGGCCAGCAGCCGGACACCCACCTGGCCTACAGGTACCTAGACTCCTACACCGTCGTTTTCACTAGTGCGGATAGCTCCTGCCCGACACCCTCGGGCATGCCCAAAAGCCAGACGGTCACCGAAGGCAGACAGGCCAAACGCCCCTCCCCCGATCCGAAAGCGGACGGCTGCCTGTTCGACGGATGGTTCACCAAGGACGCCGGCAACGACTCCAAGATCGCCTACGACTTCAGCCAGCCCGTCACCGGCAACATCACCCTGGTCGCCCACTGGACCAGAATGGACACCCGCTGGGCCCTGAACCCCGACAAGGGCAACGTGCTCGGCGGCCAGCACGTGACCATCACCCCGCCCGCGATCAACCGGGGCATCCGCTTCAGCCAGGCCAGCGCCGGAGGCTCCTTCTCCATCGGCGTCGCCAGCGACGGAAACGCCTACGCATGGGGAAACAACCAATACGGACAACTCGCTCAGAAACCGGCCGATGCCAGCATGCAGAAGACCCCTGTCAGAATCCCCCTGCCCGACGGCGCGGATTCCGGCTTTACCTACACGCAGGTTGCAGCCGGCGACTCGCACGTCCTGGCCATCGGATCCGATGGAATCGTATATAGCTGGGGACGCAACGACCACGGGCAGCTGGGCGACGGCACCGCCACGGACCGGTACAAGCCCCAGCCCGTCAAGGACACCAGCGGACAGCCATTCAAAGCCGTCCAGGTCAGCGCCGGCGTGGCAGACTCGGCCGCCATCGACGACAAAGGGCACGTCTACACCTGGGGCAGCGAAAGCACCGGCAAAGGCCAGACGCCCGCATACAGCACGGCCAGGAAGAACCCGACTCCAGCCGCTGACCCGGACAATCCTGGACAGGCCTTGCATGCGGTCCAGGTCAGCCTCAACCGGAGCTTCGTTATGGCCCTGGACGCCGATGGCAACGTGTATACCTGGGGATACAACACGAACGGCCAGCTCGGCAACGGCACCAGCGACAGCACCAGCTACGCATCCAATCCGGCCCGACTGCCCAGCCAGTCCTTCCAGGCCACCCAGATCAGCGCGGGGAGTTGGAACGCCCTGGCCATCGATACGGACGGGAACACCTGGACCTGGGGATACAACGGGTACGGGCAGCTGGGCGACGGCACCACCAACGACAAATACAAGCCCCAAACCGTACAGGATCCCGCCAATACCAGCCAAAGCCTTAAAGCCGCCCAGATCAGCGCGGGCGTGAACCACTCCCTTGCCGTCGGACGGGACGGCAACCTCTGGGCATGGGGATGGGGCAGCAGCGGCCAGTTGGGCATCGGCAGCACCGTCGATCAGAACAAGCCCGAGCTCATCAAGGACCCCGCCGACAATGCCCAAACGTTCAAGGCCGGTCGAATCAGCGCCGGACAGCTCCATTCACTGGCCATCAGGCAGGACGGCAACCTCTGGGCCTGGGGAGACAACCAGTACGGGCAGTTGGGCAACAACCAAACGGCAGCCCAAAGCACCATCCCCGTGGCGGTCGCCTTCGACCCGACGCCTGCGGTTCTCACCGGGGTCAAGTTCGGCGGCATCGACGGGACCAGCCTGTACCGGAACATGGACGGCACCTGGAGCATCACCACCCCGCCCCATGACGCAGGACCCGTCGACGTGGCCATCGACTGGACCATAGACAACGCCGCGCAGGCGACCGCCCACCTGGGCTACACCTACGAGGGCATCCTGCCCAGGGCCGGCAACACCGGCCTCCTGGTCCTGCTCGCCGCAGGACTGCTCGCCACCGCAGGCGCCACAGCAGCCACATCCCATCGGCGAGAAACAAGCAGACGACGCCGTTGAGCTCTAGCCCGAGTCATCGGGGTGGCCCCGCAAACCCCAAGATTGCGGGGCCACCCATTTCCTTAGCCTGATGCTTTGCTCTCCAGCTGAAGCTACATAATCGTTAATAGACAGAGTGGCCTGTACAAAATCGTGTCTGGTGGGCGAAAAGGCTGTCCGCTCACGCTTGGCAATCCCCCGGGTCTTCTTCATTGAAGAGCAATTACCAGATTCCCAACACTGCTAAGGAAAATCATAGTACTTCCGAGACAATGCAAGGCGTATATCCCCGCCACGCCACATCAGAATATCCGAAAGCTGACGCAGCCCACAATGCCGCCCATGAACACCTCGGCGAGACCAGGTTGTTAACAGTGTTATTATAGTTTACATTGTTAACCACCAACGATCCTCAGGAGGTATACCTTGCAACCTGCAAAAAACGAATCAGGGGAATATGCCCTGTCCTGTCGCCAGGTGCGCAAATCATACGGGAGCAGGCAGGTGCTCAAGGGTGTGGATCTTCAGGTCAGACGCGGAAGCATCCTTGGTCTGCTGGGCAGGAACGGGGCAGGCAAGTCAACACTGATCTCGGCATTGACCGGGCTGGGCAAGCCGGACTCAGGCCACATCACTGTCGAGGGGCACAACCCCTATCGAACCCCTTCGCGCATCTTCGGCCGGGTCATCGGACTTGCTCCGCAAGACCTTGGCATCTATCCCCACCTCAGCGTCCGGGACAATCTGCGCGGCATGGCCGGTCTGCAGGGACTGAACACCAAGCAGGGCGGCAAAAGGGCCGACGAGCTGATAGAGCTCATGGGACTGGCGTCCAAGTCAGGAACAGCGGCCGATAATCTATCGGGAGGGCAGAAACGACGCCTTCACACCGCCATGGCCATGGTTCACAATCCCCCGGTGCTCTTCCTGGACGAGCCGACGGTCGGAGCGGATGTGGAGGCCCGCGCCAGAATACTGGACATGGTCAGGGCCATGAGCCGGCAGGGCACCACCATCATCTACACCACCCACTATCTGAAGGAGTTGGAGGAGATGGGCGCGAACCTGGCCTTCCTGATCGACGGGCGGATCAAGGTCCAGGGCTCCCTGCAGGAGGTGCTCCACAAATACGCCCGGGCATCCCTGCGTATCAGCTTTGTCGGTCATGCCCCAGGCCAGACTCCCGGATGGCGGATGGCAGACGGCTTCCTGGAGCCCGATCACCCGGTGTCCAGCCCGGAGCAGGAGTTGGCCCGCCTCTTGCAGGATCCGGTCATGAAGAGTGTCCGTCTGGCATCGATCACCATCGTCCAACCCGACATCGAGTCGGCCTACATGACTGTCATGGGTGCGTCCTCTAGTGCTCCTGCCGGGTCACGAGCATGGGAGAACAGGTGAGTGTCATGCATTTCAATGGGTATTTAGCTGCATTCCGCCTGAATTTCAAAATCGAGCTGCGAAGCATCTGGCTGCAGGCGGTCATCGTGGCCATTCCCTTGATCATCATCCCCTTCATGCTTCCTTCCTACCGGGACTCGCTGCGGGCCCAGGGGCATCTGGGCGCGAACGGATCCGAGCAGGCGCTTCCGGGGTTCGCCATTCTTTTCTCCATGTTCTCCCTGCAGCTTGTCCTGCAACTTTTCTTCCAGGAACACGAATGGCACACCTGGGACAGGATGCGGGTGTCGGCGGTCTCCCTCCTCGATCTGGTCATGGCCAAACTGAGCGTGTCCTTCATGGTGCAGGTGATCCAGGTCGCTCTGGTCATGCTGATCGGGACGGCGCTCTACCACTATCGGCCCAATGGGTCAGTCCTGGCCCTGGCCGCGGTATGCCTGGCCATTTCGATTGTGTTGACCCTCTTCGGCCTGCTGCTCTACATCTTCTCGTCCTCGCAGAACATGGCCATGTCCTTCAACAACATTCTTGGTATGCTCCTGGCTGGCATGGGCGGTGCGCTCAGCCCTGTCTCCGGATTCCCGGACTGGGCACAGAAACTGGCCAAGGGAAGTCCCGTCTACTGGGCCATGGATGCCGTGGGAAAAATCAATTTCGAACATGCCGGAATGGCGGATGTCTGGCCAGATCTGCGCATCCTGTTGGCCTTCCTGCTCGCCCTGGCTCTCCTGGCAACGGTACTATTCAAGAGAGGAGTACAGCGGAAGGAGTGAGGAAGGCATGGCTGACCCACCCAAGGCACCCGTCAAGACGACGCTCAACCGCGACTACATTCTGCGTTCCGCCCTCTACTTCGTCGACGAGCACGGACTGGAGGCCCTGAACATCCGCGCCCTAGGTAAGCAGATGGGGGTGTCAGGGCCGGCCATCTATCGCCATGTGCCCAGCAAGGCCGCCCTGCTCGATGGGATCGTCGAACTCATCTGGCAGTCAGCCACCGACCTCGAATCGATACCCCAGGGCATGGGATGGCGGCAAGCGCTTGAAGAGGTCATGCTCCAGGTTCACCGGACGCTGCTTTCGCACCCTCGGGCGCTCCCGCTCATGGCCACGCATCCCATCAATACGGACCAGTCCTTCCACATGGTCAGCACCTGGTTGAAGCAGCTGACCGCCCACGGGCTCAAGGTCGATTCCGACACCATCCACCTGCTCAACAGCCTGGCCGGACTGACCCTGGGCAGCACCATCGCCCAGGCCTCTCCCCCTGTCGGCGGCGCGGGTGGCCAGACCAATACGGATCTGGCCAAAAGACTGGCTGAGGACGCCCAGGGGTTCGATGATCTGAAGACGATCTTCGATTCTACAGGTGATGGAATCGGCGCACTTATGGAGACCAGCTACCGTAAGGGCCTGCACGCCCTCATCGCCGGTTGGCCTGCCTGATCAGGCACTGCCGACCAGTTCAGCAGTGCCGTCACACCAGGAACCAGGCCTGGGAATGCCCACTCCCCCCACCCGACATTCCAACTGAGAGAACCGTATCAGCACGTAGTATAGTTGAAAGATGCAGGGCTTCCTGCGTGTGCCCTCGCACAGAGGGATGGGGATATACGCCACATCAGGGAAGCCTCCAAAGGTACTTAACCGGTAGGGGCCAGTGGGTCAGCCTTTGGGGAAGGGGATTACGCTTAACATGCGTCAGCGTTAGCACACATCTATCGGACCTGCAATGGCCGTCAGTATTCTGCTCACTTTTATCCTGCCTTTAGGTCTCCTTGCCGGCACAAACGCCAATGCCAGCACTGAGACCAGCGCGACTGCCACAGAAGAGGGCACAGGGGGGGGGGGGGTCGTCAGACCCCTCGCGTAGCTAAGCAAAATCCCGGCATTTCCCCCAGCAAGGCAACGCCAACAGCCGCATCAGAAGCACCCCAATCACCGCTGGCCACCCCATCGCCTTTAAACACATCATCCCCCCTAGAGCCGATTCAACCTACAGTATCCGCCGCACCAAGCACGAGTACCGTGAATCCCCAGACCCGCTCAGCCGCTCAGTACACCATCAAGTTCACTGATACAGAGGGCGGAACCACCACACCTGATCAGACCGTCGATGAAGGCACCCAAGCGCAGAGACCTGTCGACCCAGCCCGACCCGACTATTCATTTGATGGCTGGTTCATCAGCGGCACATTGACCGCCTACGACTTCAGCCAGCCCGTCACCAGCGACATGACTCTGGAAGCCCGTTGGACCAAAAACGGTGATGTCTGGGACCTCTCACCCACTCAAGGCCCCACAGCCGGCAACACTCTAATCACCCTGACTGCGCCTCCGGCTCGGACCATCCGCTTCAGCCAGTTCAGTGCAGGATACCAGTACTCCGTGGCGGTGGGATCAGACGGCAGCATCTACCACTGGGGAGAAATGTATGGCTCCGACTACAACTGGCAACCCAGCAGGGAGGACACGCCAGCCGGACTTCGTTTCATCCAGGTCAGCGCAGGTTACGATCACTCCCTGGCCCTTGATTCGGATGGGAACCTCTACAGCTGGGGCAGTAGCAGTTACGGTCAGCTTGGGCGTGGCGCCAACACCACGCCGATCACCAAGCCAGGAAAGGTGGATCCGCCTGCTGCCGGAGTCCGCTACACGCAAGTAATTGCCAAGGGCATGCACTGTCTGGCCTTGGATTCCACTGGGGCGCTCTACAGCTGGGGCTACAACAATTACAACCAGTTAGGACGCTACACTGGCAGCTCTGGGTTCAACGCACGAGGCAAGGTCAACGTACCTACAAAGACGCGCTTGACCCAAATCAGCGCGGGAGACTGGAATGGCTTCGCCCTGGACGACCAAGGGATCCTGTATACGTGGGGAAACAATAGCCACGCACAACTGGCACGGCCATATTGGGGCTCGACAGATTCCAAACCAACCAAAATCGACCCGCCAGCGAAGAACGTCAACTACACCCAGGTTATCGGAGGCGGCAATCATGCTGTGGCAATCGGCTCGGACGGCAACCTCTACAGCTGGGGACGCAACTCCAATGGCCAACTGGGACGAGATACCAACAAAAGGGATTCTTATCAGCCAGGTACGATTCCCCTGACCAACCACGCCGCGATCACTAGCATCAAATTCGGCGGAACACCGGGCAAAGGGCTGGCTGCCAACGCAGACGGCACCTGGAGCGTCACCACTCCGCCGCACAGCAAGGGATGGGTAAATGTCACCATCACCTGGAGCATGAACGGGCCGCAGCCGGACGCATACCTGTCCTACACATACACCGGCCCCAAATACAGCGTAGGATTCACGTCCGTTGACGCTGCCTGTCCGACACCTTCGGATATGCCAGCAGACCAGTCAGTCATAGAGGGCGGGCAGATCAAACGACCTTATCCAAATCCAAAAGCAGACGGCTGTCTGTTTGATGGCTGGTTCCTCAAGGATGCCCAAGGTAATTCCAATATGGCTTATGACTTCAGCCAGCCGGTCACCGGTGACATCACGTTGGTCGCCCACTGGAGCCCAGCCAACACCGGCGGGTGGTCGATCAATCCGGCCAAGGGCAGCTCCCTGGGCGGCCAGCAGGCGACCATCACGCCGCCCAAGATAAGCCGAGGCATCCGCTTCAACCAGGTCAGCGCCGGCGGCTATCAGGCCGGCGACTTCCGCGGATTCTCCGTGGGCGTGGCCAGCGACGGGAACGCCTACGCCTGGGGCAGCAACCAGCACGGCCAGCTCGGCCAGGGCACCGCTAATAGCACCACGCAGAAAACGCCGATCAAGGTCCCCCTGCCCGACGGCGTTGCTGCAGGATTTACCTACACGCAGGTCGCAGCAGGCGGCTACCACGTACTGGCCGTCGGCAGCGACGGCATCGTCTACAGCTGGGGGGGGGGGGCCAACGACCACGGGCAGCTGGGCGACGGAACGAAAACCAGCAGACCCTCCCCCAGGCAGGTAACAAGCCTCACAGGCTCCAGCCAAGGATTGCAGGCCGCATGGATCAGCTCCGGTGTGCATCACTCTCTGGCCGTCAACCAGAACGGCGCAGCCTGCGCCTGGGGATGGAATACCGACGGCCAGCTCGGCGACGGGAACACCAGCGACCAACCCACCCCTATGCGCGTATCGCCGCCCGCCGGCCAAGGCAAGGCGGGTAGCGGATTCACAACAGTACGCACCAGCGCAGGACGAAACCACTCACTGGCCATCGGTCAGGACGGCAACGCCTACGCCTGGGGAGACAACACATACAGCCAGCTCGGCAACGGGGGTACGACACAGAGCAGCACTCCGGCCCTGGTCGCCTTCAACCCGGTCCTGCTAATCACCGGTGTCAGTTTCGACCAGACAACCGTGGACACCCTGCAACAGAACTCCGACGGGTCCGTCACCCTGACCACTCCCGCCCACAATCCAGGACAGGCTGATGTCATCGTGGACTGGACCTTGGGCGGGATCGTCCAGCCCCAGACGCACCTGGCCTACACCTACGAAGGTATGCTGCCTCACGCCGGCAGCAGCGGGACCATGATCCTGCTGGCCGCCGGACGCCACCAGCGGGAGGCCCGCAGCCTGCAAGCCTAATGACTTCACACGAGTAAGCAGCCGGACCATACCCCAAGGTGGCCCGGCCAACCAGGGTGGCCCCGCGCTCCCCCCAACACAACGGAGCCACCCGCCCCCTCTTTGCAATCCGTTCGGCCAGAAGAATCAATAAGCCAGACGGAACAACCAGACGGAAAAACTTTCCTCAGATTGTGCAAGATCAATCATCTAGAACTTGCTAGGACCGACGGAATTTTGCATAGGTATGTCCACCGGGGTGATAAAGTTGTTGCAGATGAGGCCGGGATTGTGCCCGGCGCGCGGTGGTGTATCCGGAATGGGGAGTTCCGGGCATGTAGCCGCAGGTCCTGGGGAAGGGGATCATGTTTATCATGCGTCAGCATAAGAACACGCACAGCCGTCCAGTCATGGCCGCCAGCCTTCTGCTCGCCGTCATCCTGCCGGCAAGTCTGATTGCTGGTGGCCTCGCTGCAGCCGACACGACCGCCAGCGAACCTGCTGTGGCCGGCGCAAGCGCGCCTGCCATAGCAGAAGGCACCGGGGGGGGGGGGGTCGTCAGACCCCTCGCGTAGCTAAGCAAAATTCCGGCATTTCCTCCAGCAAGGTAACATCTCTGGCAACACCAGCATCTCCCTTATCCACACCCTCTCCCCCGGACCCCACGTACGTAGAACCTGACGAAGCCGACAAGGATAAAAGTCCTGACAGTCAGAAGCTGGCTCGCTCATCCACCCAATACACCGTCACCTTCACAAACCTGCAGGGCGCTGATATAAAGCAAAGCGTCACAGATGGTAAACAGGCAAAACGGCCCGACGATCCCACCAAGGACGGCTGCCTTTTTGACGGCTGGTTCAACGGCGACACGCCCATCGCCTACGACTTCAGCCAGCCCGTCACCAACAATCTGACTCTCAAAGCTCACTGGACAGAGGGATCAGGAGACTGGAGCATAGACCCAGACAAGGGCTCCATTGCCGGCAACACCAAGGTCACGCTTACACCACCTGCCACAAGAGGCATACGATTCAGCCAAGTCAGCGCAGGAAAGAACCACTCTCTGGCTCTCGGCTCCGACGGCAAACTGTACACATGGGGTTATAACAGCGATGGCCAGCTGGGACGGAAACTCACCAGATTGGTCGATAACCGGCCAGGCATGGTGACTATACCCGGCAACGCTCATGCCACTTTCGTTTCAGTTAGTGCGGCGGGCGCCAACTGCTTGGCCATCGATAAAGACGGCAACCTGTACAGCTGGGGGAACAATCAGTATGGCCAGCTGGGACGCGACACCGGAGGAGCCTCAACCGATCAGCCAGGCCAAGTAAAAGCGCCATCGGGAATCAAATTTACCCAAGCCATCGCAGGAACCGGATTCTCCATGGCTTTCGGCTCCGACGGCAACCTGTACAACTGGGGAGACAACGAATATGGCGAACTAGGACGTCCAACCGATGCCGACAACAATGTTCCCGTGGGACTTGCCGGGAAACCAGCAGATGCCAAGCCTGGCTTCACTTGGACACAGGCCAGCGCAGGAATGAACCATACTCTGGCCATGGGTTCGGACGGCAAGCTGTACAGCTGGGGAAACAACGATTATGGCCAGCTGGGACGGGACATCGGAAGTTCTTCAACCAGCCAGCCAGGTCAAGTCGAAACGCCTGCAGGCGTCACTTTCACTCAGGCCGTTGCAGGCGTCTTCCACTCCATGGCCATTGACCAGAAAGGCGAGATGTACAGCTGGGGAAACAACGACTGCAAGCAGCTGGGACGGGACACCACCAGCACCGGCAGCATACCTAGAAACAAGCCGGGTCTTGTTGGTATACCCGAAGGCACACAAATCGTGAAAGCCTATGGCGGATACTGGTTCAGTATGGCCATGGACACGGACGGCAACCTCTACACCTGGGGGTTCAACGATGCCGGCGAGCTGGGACGTACCGCTTCCGGCTCAGTCATGCAACCAGGCAAAGTCGCTATGCCAACGAACATCACCGCCTCTCAGGCCGTTGTAGGAAACTTCCATTGTCTGACCATCGGCTCGGACGGAAACCTCTACACCTGGGGACTCAACAATGGTGGCCAGATCGGCAGGGGCACAGTCGGTTACGATGCCTATTCACCTGGTCCAATGACATTCCCCGTATCACCTATGCTCACCAGCGTCACCTTCGATGAAACGGCCATTACGGAAGCGACATCCAATATCGACGGCACTTGGACCTTCGCTACGCCGCAGCATGCGGAAGGCTGGGTTCCGATCACCGTGACATGGAGGCTAAATACCCCGCAGCCAGACCAGACAGTATATTTGGGTTACACCTACATAGGAACACCGCGTACCATAACCTTCGACCCGGCCAATGGCAGTGTAGCAAATATTGAAACCGTCAACGACGGCGGCCAGGTTAAACGACCGACCGATCCGATTTGGAATGACCGTCGCTTTGACGGCTGGTTCATCAAGGACGCCAATGGCGATTCTAAAATTGCCTATGACTTCAGCCAGCCGGTCACTGGAGACATCACGCTGATCGCCCACTGGAGCCCCGTCGACAACGGCTCATGGTCAATCAGTCCGATCAAGGGGAGCTCTTTGGGCGGCCAACAGGTGATCATCATCCCGCCCACAACCAGCCGGGGCATCCGCTTCAACCAGATCAGCGCCGGTGGCTCTAAAAATAGGGAGATGCGTGGCTTCTCAGTGGGTGTGGCCAGCGACGGAAAAGCCTACGCCTGGGGTAACAACAACTACGGGCAACTGGGAACCGGCGACAACAAACAACGGGATAAACCAACCGAGGTCCTCAAACCGGAGGGCGCAAAAGAAGACTTCACCTACACACAAATCTCGGCAGGGGGAGCACACACTCTGGCTATAGGCTCCGACGGCATTCTTTACAGCTGGGGGCGCAATGATTTCGGCCAGCTAGGTAAAGGCAGTACGGACACGAGCAGCCATGTCAAGCCGGAAGTCGTCATCAACCCCAGTACGGGTCAGCCGTTCCATGCCATCCAAGTCAGCGCTGGAGCCTGCGACTCGGTCGCCATCGATACTACGGGCAAGGTCTACAACTGGGGAAGCGAAACCACAACCCTCGGCGATAGCATCAACACTGCTAATTCCGATGCCAAACCGAAGCCCACCATAGTGGCCGACCCGGGCGGCACCGACCAGGGTCTGCATGCAGTTCAGGTCAGCGCCAACTGGAGCTTCATCATGGCATTGGACGCGGGTGGCAACATATACACCTGGGGATATAATAATTGGGGGCAATTCGGCAACGGCTCCTCGACCAACAGCACTTGGACCATTTACTCCTCCACCCCCACGCTGGTGCTTGATCCCACGGACACCAGCAAAGGACTGCAAGCCACCCGGATCAGCGCAGGCGCATGGCACGCCCTGGCCATTGGTAAGGACGGCACGGTATGGGCATGGGGAATGGACAACAACGGACAGCTCGGCTTCAGCACCGGCTATCAGACATTGCCCAAGCAGGTACCCAATCTGAAGGCCCAACAGGTCAGTGCAAGCACATGGAATTCCTTGGCCATCAGCCAGGACAGCAAAGCGTGGGGATGGGGTAACAATGCCAACGGTCAGCTGGGCAATGGGAGCACCAGCAACGGGAGCTTGCCCAGGCCAGTCTCGTCCCCCACAGGCCAGGGCAGCACCAGCAACGGGTTCGCATCCGTACGAATCAGCGCAGGATGGAGCCATTCCTTGTCCATCGGTCAGGATGGCAACGCCTACGCCTGGGGCAACAACCAATACAGCCAGCTAGGCAACGGAAGCACAACACAAAGCAGCAAGCCAACTCTGGTGTCATTCAACCCGACACTGCTGATCACCGGCGTCAGATTCGACAAAACTGCAGTCGACTCCCTGCTGCAGAACCCTAATCAGTCTGTTTCACTGACCACCCCTGCCCACAATCCGGGACAGGCTGATGTGATCGTGGACTGGACACTGGGAGGGATCGCACAGCCCCAAGCGCACCTGGCCTACACATACGAAGGCATGTTGCCCCATGCAGGCAGCAGCGGGACCTTGATCTTGCTGGCAGCTGGAATGCTCGCCGCTGCCGGCTCCGCAGCAGCGGGACACCACCGGCGCGAATCTCGCAACCTGCAAAGCTAGAGACTTCACACGAGTAAGCGGCCGGACCATACCCCAAGATGGCCCGGTTAAACAGGGTGGCCCCGCAGTCCCCAACACAGCGGAGCCACCCACCCCCTCTTCAACTCCAGCACTAAAGTAAAACAACGCAATTTAGACACCCAGAAGGGAACAACTAGTTGCCCGCAATCCTGCCAAATTCCAATCCGGCAGTCAATGTGTGTAAAGCGTGGTAACATGGTGATTTATAAGCCGGGGATGTTCTCGGCAGGCAGCTCATTTTTTCTTGGGGTTGTTATTGGAGAGCTGCTGATTTTGAGGAAGGGGATCGCACCCATCATGCGTCATCGTCGGAATAAGCAGATTCGGTTATCCACTGCCGCTGGCCTTCTGCTCGCGATTATTCTGCCTACCAGCTTTCTGACTGGCCTTGTTGCTACCGCTGAGCCAGTCACGAACGAGTCTAGTGCAGCCAGCGCGAGCGCGCAGACTGCTCTAAAAGGCACCGGGGGGGGGGGGTCGACCGACCGCTCAAGTAGATAAGCAAAACCCCCGCACTTCCTCCAGCACCGTAAACTCACAGAGCCCGTCAACAAAACCAGCGACACAGTCTTCACTCACAGCAACCCCAAACACCTCAACAACACCATCAGCGCCTTCCACTACTCCAGGCACTTCAGATTCCCCGTCAGGTACTACCGCACCCCAGAATCCCACCAAGCCGCATTCCTCTTCCGATTCATCCTCAGCTCCGACGACCACCCCGTCTGAAAATAATCCCAAAGATTCTGAGAAGGATAGCGAAAGCAGCGGAAACTCGGTCCGGCCGCGCTCGACCACAACATACACAGTAACGTTTGACAGCACTATAGGTTCGTCAATAATACCATCAATACTCAGCCCTGGAAGCAGGTTGATGCGTCCCCCAGACCCGTACTGCAAAGGCTATTCCTTTGTCGGCTGGTTCATTGGGAATGTCGCTTATGACTTTAGCCAGCCCGTCACCGGAAACCTCACGCTGACAGCCCGCTGGGTTAAGGGTCTCAATTCGTGGAGTCTTAGCCCTAACCATGGTCCTGCCGCCGGCAACACGCCAGCCACTTTGACTCCGCCGCCCGTAGGAGATACTCGCTTCAGCCAGTTCAGCACAGGAAAAGACTTTTCGATAGCCATCGACTCGCTCGGAGTGCCATACAGCTGGGGAAACAACAGCAAGGGGCAACTGGGACGCATACCAACCGCCAACGAACCTGCCGATCGGCCTGGACGAATAGACGTGCCAGATGGCGCCCGCTTCATCCAAGTCAGCGCAGGAGACGATTACGTTGTGGCCATCGATACCCATCACCATCTACACAGCTGGGGAAGCAATGAGGATGGCCAGTCAGGACTGGGTCGCATCCACGCATCAGGTCCCGTGCCAAATCCGGTGGTCCCATCTGCAAATTCCTCCAAAAGTTTTGTTCAAGTCAGTGCAGGACCAAACTATGTGCTGGCCGCATCCTCGGACGGAGTTGTGTACAGCTGGGGAGACAACAGCAGCGGCCAGCTGGGACGCGATACCGACGGACTCAATGGTGAGAGTTATGGGAGTGCGTACCCGAACCCAGTGCCGCTTCCAAAAGGCGTAACCATCACCCAGGTAACCGCAGGCGGCAAGGCGTCCTTCGCGCTCGCATCTGACGGCAGCATCTACAGCTGGGGAGACAACAGCAGCGGCCAGCTGGGACGTATACCCAGCGCCAGCGAACCGGCCAATCGGGCATGCAAGATGAATACGGCGGACGGCATGAGCTTCAGCCAGATCAGCGCAGGATACCGCCACATACTGGCCGTTGATTCAGATGGCAATACATACAGCTGGGGGTACGGCAGCACCAGCCAGCCCAGCAAGATAGCCCTGCCTGACGGCATCAAAACAAGGCAGGTCAGCGCCGGACACGACTACTCCCTGATAACTGGCTCCGACGGCAACGTCTATAGCTGGGGAGACAACAGCAGCGGCCAGCTGGGACAAGATACGGGCGGTGAAAACACAAACCAGCCAGGCAAAGCGGTCACGCCCGACGGCGTCACCTATGCCGAAGCCATTGCAGGGTACAGGCACATCCTTGCCTTGGGCTCAGACGGCTACCTCTACGGCTGGGGTGCCAACAGCAGCGGCCAGCTGGGTACCGGCGCCTCCAGCGGTGTGCCAGTAACCACCCCGGGTAAGACAGACTTCCCAGAAGCATTGAAATTTATCAGCGTCAATCTGGATGGAACCCCGATTACCGACTTGACCAAGAACCAGAACGGTACCTTGAGTTTCCACACCCCAGCGCACGAAAAGGGACAGGTGGACGTGACGGTCGCCTGGACCAGAAACGGCCATCAGCCCGATGCACACCTGCTCTACAAGTACGACGGTTCCACATACACGGTCACCTTCGACAGCGCAGGCGGCACACCAACATCAGATGCCCAGCGGGTCATGGATGGCGATCAGGCCGTCCGCCCCGACAAGGATCCAGCCAAGGACGGCTATCTGTTCGACGGCTGGTTCCTCAAAGACTCCAAGGGCGACTCCAATATAGCCTACGACTTCAACCAGCCCATCACCGGGGACATCACCTTGGCCGCCCACTTCAGTCCCGTCACGCACTGGACCATCGACAAAAAGAAGGGGCCGCAAACTGGCGGCCAGAGCGTCAAACTTACCCCCCCGCAAGGCCCACGCGGAATCCGATTCTCTTGGATCCAATCGGGACAGGATTTTTCCCTGGCCCTTGGTTCAGACGGCAACCTCTACAGCTGGGGGCTCAATTACAATTACCAACTTGGACACACCAGCTCGGATAGGCCTTTCATGGTGCAAACTCCCGCTGGAGTCCGCTATACCCAGGCCGCTGCAGGAGGAAACTTCGCCTTGGCCCTTGGCTCAGACGGCTATGTATATACCTGGGGAAGCAACGATGCCCAACAGCTGGGACGCAACACCTTCGCCAACAATTACAATGCCCCAGACAAAGTCGCGCCGCCTGCGGGCATCCGCTACACTCGAGTCTACGCAGGAGATCTCTTCGCCTTGGCATTAGGCTCCGATGGCAACTTCTACGCCTGGGGAGACGATAGGGGAGGCGCACTAGGGCAAGGCAGCTCGGTGTTCAAGCACACAGACCCTCTTAGGGTTGCTGCACCCGAAGGCATCACATTCACCCAGGTTTTCACGGGTCCATTCAGCAAGCATGTCCTCGCCTTGGGCTCAGACGGCAACCTCTACAGCTGGGGATACAACAATTCGTTCCAACTGGGCCGCCAACTTAATCAGATAACTTTTCTATATGATCCTCAGCCCAACAAGGTAAAGGCCCCGACCGGCGTCACTTTTACCCAAGCCAGCACGGGCGCGAACTTCTCGCTGGCTCTCGGCTCCGACAACAATCTCTACAGCTGGGGAGGTAACAGCAAAGATCAGTTGGGAAACACGGAACTGATTTCTTCGACCCCTTCCAGGGTTGTCATGCCTTCAGGTGTTCATTTCACCCGGTTTGTGGCGGGAAGTTACTTTACCCTCGCTGCAGGATCGGACGGTAGCCTCTACAGCTGGGGATACAATGATTGCGGACAACTTGGACGCACCACCAGTGGCAAATCCGACTATCTGCCCACCAAAATCGACACTCCAACGGGCATCAACCTCACCCAGCCTCAGGCAGGAGGCAATCACTCCTTAGCGATAGGATCAGACGGCAACACCTACAGCTGGGGAAAGGGTGTCCAAGATATATTGGGACGCGACACCAGTGGCGACCAGGATCCGCATCCAGGCAAGATCGTCTTCCCCGGAGTCGGCATTCCCAAACTCGTTCAATTCGGCAATACGAGCGGAATTTATCCGACCGCCAACAATGACGATACCTGGAATGTGACCACACCGCCTTACACCCCAGGGCCGGTTACGGTAACCATCAACTGGACGCTGAACGGGGTTACACAACTCCCTGATACCAGCAACACCTACCTGTACACCTCCATCAGCGTCCTGCCCCGGGCCGGCGGCTCTGGCATATTCCTGCCCCTCGCCGTCGGTCTGTTCATCATCACGGTAACCATCGCGGCGCGACGCATGAGAAAGGTTAGAAGCCTGAAGCAGTAAACTTCGCATGAGTAAGCAGGTCCGGATTGCGTCTATCCCCAAATCATGACGATCCGGACCCTACAAGGGTGGCCCCGCATTCCCCCAACACAGCGGAGCCACCCTTCTTTATGCTTATTCGGGAGTTTCCCCTATCGTAATCAGGCCGTCCATGATAGCCTGACCCTTAGCTGTCGGGATCGTGCCCGACGCAAGGATCGTAAAGCAACTTGGGGATTTTCATCATCGGGCCACCTGACTTGGGGAAAGAGATTTGCAGTTATCATGCGCCATCGGGATATTTCTGCCCGTCCATCCATTGCCGCATGCCTCCTGCTTGCCATCATCCTGCCCGCCAGCCTGATCGTGGGCAGCCTCGCCACAGCCGACACCGACACAAGCGCCAACACAAGCCAGCCAACCCTGCAGGCCACGCCGACGACACCCCAGTCCCCACTAGCCACGCCCCTCACGCCTACACAGCCCAGCTGGCCCCAGGCACGCTCAACAACACACACTGTCACCTTCGACAGCGTCGAAGGCAGCAACATCGATCCCCAAAACGTCGATGACGGCGCACTGGCCAGCCGTCCTGCCAAGGACCCAACTAGGGACAGCTACCTGTTCGACGGCTGGTTCACCAAAGACGCCAAAGGCGACTCCAAGGTGGCCTACGACTTCACCCAGCCCGTCACCACAGACCTCACCCTGACCGCCCACTGGACCAAGGGCACCAGCGCCTGGAGCCTCTCCCCCACCTCAGGAAAAGCCGCCGGAGGCGACGAGATAACCCTGACTCCGCCCGCCAAACGCGGCATACGATTCAGCCACATCAGCAATGGCGAATGGCATACGTTGGCCACTGGCTCGGACGGCAATCTCTACAGCTGGGGAAACAACAGCGATGGCCAACTGGGACGCGACACTGGCACTACGACGAGCACCATGCCAGGCAAAGTACCCCTGCCGGCAGGCATCAGCTGCACCCAAACCAGCGTTGGAGACAACTTTTCCCTGGCCATGGGCTCGGACGGCAACGTCTACAGCTGGGGAAGCAACACCTACAATCAGCTGGGACGCGAAACCAGCGGCGGCTCCGACAGCAATCCCGGCATGGTCAAGTTCCCCGAGGATCCCAGGCCACTCAGCGTAAGCTTCGGCGGCACGCCCAGCACAGATCCGACCGCTAAGGCGGACGGCACATGGAGCGTCACTACGCCCCAGCATGCAGCAGGCAAGACCGATGTCACCGTCACCTGGAACATGAACGGTCCCAGGCCCGACACCCACCTGACCTACCAGTACATGAACGCTTACAATGTCACTTTCTCTTCCGACAGTGACTCACCTCCGGCGCCCTCGGGCATGCCCGGGCCCCAGTCCGTCACCGAAGGCAAGCAGGCCACACGGCCGACCACAGACCCGACCAGGGACGGCAGCCTGTTCGACGGCTGGTTCCTCAAGGACGCCAACGGCCATTCCAATGTGGCTTATGACTTCAGCCAGCCCGTCACCAGCAGCATCACCTTGGTCGCCCATTGGAGCCCGGCAGACATCGGCAGCTGGGCAATCAGCCCGAACAATGGCGACGCACAGGGCGGCCAGCAGGTGACCATCACCCCGCCCAAAATAGCCGAGGCATCCGCTTCAACCAGATAAGCGCCAGCGGCAATTTCGTCGGCTTTTCTGTAGGGATTGCCAGCGATGGGAATGCCTACGCTTGGGGCGACAACCGGTACGGGCAGCTCGGCCAGGATCCGAGTACGACGGACTCACAGAATGCGCCGACCAAGGTTCACCTGCCTGACGGTGCAGCCACCGGGTTCACCTACACGCAGGTCGCCGCAGGCGGCACCCACGCACTGGCCATCGGCTCCGACCAGACCGTCTACAGCTGGGGCCAAAATCAATATGGCCAGCTTGGCGACGGCAGCATGCAGAGCCGCTCCAATCCACAGGCCGTCAAGGGTCCTGATGGCCAACCCTTCAAGGCCACCCAGATAAGCGCCGGCTCCACCGACTCGGCAGCCATCGATCTGAACGGGCGCGTCTACGTCTGGGGCAGCGAAACCAACGACAAGTCCACCTACAGCACGCTCAAACTGACGCCGGCCCTGGCCAAGGACCCCAGCAGGACCTTCAAGGCCAGGATGATCAGCATGGGTAACCTCCATGCACTGGCCATCGGCCAGGACGGCACGGTCTGGGCATGGGGATGGAACTCGGCTGGCGAAATCGGCGATGGCACGCAAACCGACCGGTCCACACCCACACAGGTGAAAAACCCTGCCGATGCCAGCCAGGGATTCCAAGCCACCCGAGTTATCGCTGGAGCTACATATTCGCTGGCCATCGACCAGAGCGGCACGGCCTGGGGATGGGGAAACAACGGCTTTGATCAGTTGGGCAGCAACGAGGGCACCTCCGAACTGCTCGTCCCCTCACAGGTGTCACCTCCCACAGGCCAGAACAGCGTAGGCAAGGGGTTCGCGGTCGCGTGGATCAGCGCAGGATCGGCTCATTCCCTGGCCATCGGTCAGGATGGCAAGAGCTACAGCTGGGGACTCAACATCAGTGGGCAACTCGGCATCGGCAGCAGCAACATTGGGCAGCGGACAATTACGCCGACACTAGTGCCGTTATATCCGCCGCCGCTGATTACCGGTGTCAGATTCGACCGAACGTCAGCCAACAGCCTGCAGCAGAACGCGGACGGATCGGTTACCCTGGCCACGCCAGCCCACAACCCGGGACTGTCTGACGTGATCGTGGACTGGTCCCTGGGTGCCGCCAATCAAGCCCCGACCCACCTCAGCTATACCTTCAAAGGCATCCTGCCCCTTGCCGGCAGCACCGGGGTAGTCCTCCTGCTCGCCTCAGGACTGCTTGCAGTTGCCGGCGCCCTGGCGGCCGGATGCCACAGGCACGAATTCACTTCGCTCGAGTAAGCGGCTGAACCCACCCCAAGAACGGTCCGGCCATGATGGGTGGCTCCACACTCCCCCCTGAAATCAGGGAGCCACCCATTTTCTTATTTATCTCTGCGCCTAGAGGAAAATATCTGCATCCCAACTTGACATAATATTTTTTACTCGTTTTATCCGAGTGTTGCTCCCCCTCAGACCCGACCCTCCATGCTAGCGTTCTTTCTAGCTACCGGGAACGTGCCCGGCATGCAGCCGATGAAAAAACTTGGGGTTTTCATCATCGGACCGCCTTACCTTGGGAAAGGGGTTTGTAGCGATCATGTGCCATCCGGACGCGTCTTCCCGGTCAGCCATTGTTGTAGACCTTTTGAAGGTCATCGTTATTCTTCCAGCCAGTATGATCATCGGCGGCCTCACTGCGGCCGACGCCATCGCCAAACCTATCAGCCCGCCCCGGCAAACAGACGCATCCGTCAGCACAGCAGCCGGTCGTGCTCAGACAGGTTCAACCTCGTACCAGGTCGTCTTCGACAGCGACAACGGCAGCAGCATCGACCAACAGACCATTGCCGAAGGCGCCCCGGCCAGTCGACCCGCACAAGACCCGACCAAGGACGGCTACCTCTTCGACGGCTGGTTCACCAAAGACGCCAAGGGCGACTCCAAGGTGGCCTACGACTTCACCCAGCCCGTCACCACAGACCTCACCCTGACCGCCCACTGGACCAAGGGCACCAGCGCCTGGAGCCTCTCCCCCACCTCGGGGAAAGCCGCCGGAGGAGACAAGATCACCCTGACCCAGCCCACCACACCAGACATACGATTCAGCCACATCATCCCGGCAGAGGAAGATGGGTCCCAGGCCATAGCCTCAGACGGCAACCTCTACCGGTGGGGAGACAAGAACTACAAAGCGGGAACCCCTGAAGAGGAAAAACGCACACCTAGCCTGGTCAACCCGCCGACCGGCGTCCGCTTCACCCAGGTCAGCGGAGGATCCTCTCATTCCCTGGCCCTGGGATCGGACGGCAACCTCTACAGCTGGGGTGACAACAGATATGGCCAGCTGGGACGTGACTCCAACGGCGATTCGACGATAGGCAATCAGCCGGGGCTGGTCACTCCTCCGGCCGGTGTCCGCTTCACCCAGGCTTGCGTAGGAGCCTGGCATTCCCTGGCAATGGGATCCGACGGAAACCTCTACAGCTGGGGCGCAAACAGCTACGGCGAGCTGGGACGCGACACGGGTTCAGCCACACACGACGCCAAGCCAGGCAAGGTGAACCTGCCGACAGGTGTCGCGAAAATCACCCAGATCAGCGCAGGAACCTTCTACTCCATGGCCCTGGACTCGGACGGTGACCTCTACAGTTGGGGAGACAACACTTACGACGAGCTGGGACGCAACACCGGCGACTTTGTCTATAAAGACCCCGCACCACGCAAGGTCTCCACCCCGCTAGGCGTCAAGAAATACGCGTGGATCATGACTGGAGATTGGACATCCCTGGCCATCGGCTCCGACGGCAACCTCTATAGCTGGGGATACAACGAATACGGTCAGCTGGGACGAAACACCGGATCAGCAACAATAGACCGCAGACCACGCAAGGTGACCATGCCGGCAGGCGTCAAGAAATTCACCCAGATCAGTACAGAACGCAGGCATACCCTGGCCTTGGGCTCGGATGGCAACCTCTACAGCTGGGGAAACAACGATTGGGGCCAGCTGGGTCGCGACACCGGATCAGCCAAATATGATGCCAAACCCGGTAAGGTGACCATGCCGACGGGCATCGCACAATTCACCCAGATCAGCGCCGGCTATTCCCACTCCCTGGCCATTGGCTCCGACGGCAACCTTTACAGCTGGGGATACAACCAGTACGGCGAACTAGGACGCCCCACCAGCGGCAAGTACGACAGCCGCCCCGGCATGGTCGCATTCCCCGAAGATCCCAAGCCCGACAACGTGAGCTTCGGCGGGACGCCCGGAACCAACCTCGACCCCACCTCGGACGGCACCTGGAGCGTTATCACGCCAAAACATGATCGCGGCAAGGTGGATGCAGTCATCACCTGGAAGAGGAACGGCGAACGTCCGGACGCGCATCTGTCCTACAGGTACCTGGAAACCTACCACCCCACTTTCGACACCGCTGGCGGCTTTGGGCTCTACTTCCAGTCCGTAACTGAGGGCAAGCAGATGAAACGCCCCGATAGAGATCCAATCAGGAGGGGCTATTTATTCGACGGCTGGTTCATCGGCGACACAGCCTATGACTTCAGCAGGCCGGTCACCGGCAAGGTGACGCTGACCGCCCACTGGAGTAAAGCTGACTCCAAATGGAAGCTCGACAAGGAGAGCGGGCCCGAGTCAGGCGGCCAGACCGTCACCCTGACCCCACCGCCAGCACGCGGCATCCGCATCAGCCAGGTCGATGCAGGAGACCTCCATTCCGGGGCTGTGGGCTCCGATGGCAGCCTCTACACCTGGGGAGACAACGACAGCCACGGGCAGCTGGGCCGCGATACCACCGACAGGCAGGACAGCCATCCAGGCAAGGCGGAGACTCCTGCAGGCGTCAACTTCGTCCATGTCAGCGCAGGCTATGGATTTTCCGTGGCCCTGGCGTCGGATGGCAGCCTTTACAGCTGGGGAGACAACAGTCGAGGCCAGCTGGGCCGTGCCGCCACCGGCAGCACTCCAGCCAACAGGCCACACAAGGTTGAGGCCCCGGTAGGCATCACCTTCGTCCAGGCAAGCGCAGGCGGATCACATGCCGTGGCCTTGGGCTCGGACGGCAACATCTACACCTGGGGTGACGACAGCGCCGGTCGTCTGGGCCGCGACGTCACCAGCAGCACTCCCGCTGACAAGCCCGGCAAAGCCGACACCCCGGCAGATCTTACTTTCACCAGTGTCAGCGCAGGCCAGGGCCACACAGTGGCCGTAGACACGCAAGGCCAGATATACACCTGGGGAGACAACACCCACGGCCAGCTTGGGCGTAGCACCACCGGCACTCCTGCAGACAAGCCCGGCAAGGCCGACACCCCAGTAGGCGTCACCTTCACCCAGGCCAGCGCAGGCGGAAGCCACTCCGTGGCCGTAAGCGACGACGGCAATCTCTACACCTGGGGCAATGCCGCCAAGGGACGCCTAGGCCGCGACACCAACAGCACCCCCGCAGACAAGCCCGGCAAGGTCGATACCCTGTCTGGCGTCACCTTCACCCAGGCCAGCGCCGGAGACGGGCATTCCATCGCCTTGAGTTCCGACGGCAGCCTCTACACCTGGGGCGACAGCGGCAAAACCTCGTCAGACAGACCCAACAAGGTGGATACCCCAGCAGGAATCACCTTCACCCAAATCAGCGCAGGAGCATCCTACTGCCTGGCCCTGGGATCGGACGGCAACCCCTACAGCTGGGGAGACAACGCCAACGGCCAGCTGGGCCGCGACACCGGCAGCGCTCAGACCGCCAGCCCGGCCGAGGACGACTTCCCCGAGCTAGGCATCCCCACGCATGTCCTGTTCGACAATGCGGAAGCCTCCAACCTGACCAGGAATTCCGACGGCACCTGGACGGCGACCACGCCGGCGCACATGCCCGGCACGTCAACCGTCACCATCGACTGGAGGCTGAACGGAGCAGACCAAACCCCCGACACCAGCAACACGTATCGGTACAACTCCATCAGCCTGCTGCCTAGGGCCGGCGGAGGCGGTCTGGTCCCCCTGCTGATAGCCGGGCTCCTCGCCTTCGCATGCGCCGCAGCAGCCAGACGCCACCGGCTGGAAACCATCAGCCGACAACAATAAAGACTTCCCTCGTGTAAGCAGGTCCGGGTTATCACTATCCCCAAACACCCCCGGACCACACGGGTGGCCCTAACTCCCCCAACGCAATGGGGCCACCCATATTCTTCCGCCAGACGACTTTGGCATCGCATGGCAGCTTTGCCGAAATGGACAATATATGTAGCGCTACAATTATCAGCAGCACTGCCGACGACTCAGCCGACGCGGGCCAGTCCAAACGGCACTGCAAGGAGGAGCCATGACCGATGCACGCCATCAATCCCAGTCCGCGCAAGACCATCCTGGGCTGGATGTTCGCTTCAACCCATCCCAGGTCCGTCTGACCCCCGGCAGCATCTACGCCGATGCGCAGCAGGCCGGCGCAGACTACCTGCTGAGCCTGGATCCCGATCGTCTTCTGGCCCCCTACCGGCGCGAGGCAGGTCTGCCCGCCAAGGCGGATCCATACCCCAACTGGGAGTCCATGGGCCTGGACGGCCACATCGGCGGCCACTACCTGTCCGGACTGGCGGCTTACTGGCAGAGTCTGCAAACCTGGCCCTTCCTGGAGCGCGCCACCCGTATGCTGACCGGCCTGCTCGAGTGCCAGGAAGCCTCGGGCGACGGCTTCCTGGGCGGCATGCCTCACAGCGCCCAGCTTTTCCGAAACCTGCGGCAGGGTCATGTGCAAGCCCAGTCCTTCGACCTGCTGGGCGCCTGGGTGCCCCTCTACAACCTGCACAAGCTCTTCGCCGGCCTGCTGGACTGCTGGCAGTCCTTCCGAGACAAGAGCGCCTCCGACATGGCCCGCGTCATGGTTCTGCGCCTGGCCGACTGGTGGTGCGACCTGGCGGACAATATCGACGAACAGGATTTCCAAACCATGCTGACCTGTGAGTACGGGGGCCTGAACGAGGCCTTCGCCCGCCTCTGTCAGCTGACCGGGAAGGACCGCTATCTTCGCCAGGCCCGTCGCCTGACCGACCTTCCCTTCTTCGAGCCGCTGGCCGCCGGCAAGGACCAGCTGACCGGCTTGCACGCCAATACCCAGATACCCAAGGTCCTGGGCTACGAGCGCCTGGCCGAGATCACCGGAGACGAGGCCTTCCGCACAGCCGTGGACACCTTCTGGCATGGGGTGGTGGACAAACGAACGGTCTCCATCGGGGCCCACTCCATCTCCGAACATTTCAATCCGCCGGACGACTTCTCGGCCATGGTCACCTCCCGCGAGGGCCTGGAGACCTGCAACAGCTACAACATGGCCAAGCTGGCCCTGCGCCTCTACGACCGCACCAAGCAGGCACGCTACCTGGACTTCTACGAACGGGTCCTGGTCAACCACCTGGTCTCCACGGTGGGCATCCGCGAGCACGGCTTCGTCTACTTCACTCCCATGCGACCCCGGCACTATAGGGTCTATTCCAGCGCCCAGCGCTCTTTCTGGTGCTGTGTGGGCACCGGACTGGAAAACCATGCCCACTATGGTGCCATAATCTTCGAGCGCCGACCCGGGAAGGATTCCGGCCAGGAATCCGAGTCCCTGGCGGTCAACCTCTTCATCCCCGCCAGCCTGGACTGGTCCCAGCGCGGACTACAGGTCAGCCTGGCCTACGCTCCCGGCCCTGGAGCCACCAACCTGGGCCGTCTGGATCTGGAGGCCGACGACAAGAGTCAGCAGACCTTGGACCTCTACATACGCCATCCCTGGTGGCTTGAGGGTGCCGAATACCGGATCGCGCAAGGCCAGGCGGACATGACCGTCGAGCCAGCGACGTCCGGTTCGGATGGCAGCCCCCGCTTCGACCACCTGCATCTGACCTGGACCGGCCGAGTGAGCCTGGAGCTGAGCCACCAGGTTCGGGTGACTGCCGAGCGCCTGCCGGACGGTTCGGACTGGGTCAGCCTGCTGCGCGGTGTCAAGGTCATGGCCGCCCGCAGCGACGACGCCGACCTGATTGGCCTGAAGGCTTACGACTCCCGTGCCGGACACATCGCCTCCGGCCCCGTGCGTCCGCTGGGCAATCTGCCCGTGCTCCGTGGAGAGCCCCAGGAATTCCTTCTTCCCCACCCCCAGGATGACGGCGCCATAGAGGTGGCCGTCTGCAGACCCGAGGGCGGAAAACCGGGGTGGACCGATTCACGCCTGCTGCTGGTCCCCTTCACCTCTATCGAGGCCTCCCGATACTCGGTCTACCTGCCCTGGGCGCAGGATGGCAATAAGGACCGTGTTCACCGAGCCCTGGAAGAAGTCGATGCACAGGAACAGGCCCACGAGCTGCAGGTCTGCGACCGTGTGGACTGCGGGTCCCAGCAGTCCGAAATCGACCACGAGTATCAGGGCAGGAATGACCGGCAGGAGCTGATTGAGGGAATCAACACCCGTCACGCCCTGGCTGGGGGCTGCTTCTCATACCGTCTGCGGGACGCCACCGGCGGAGCGAAAATGCTGGAGGTGACCATGCGGGATCAGGGCAGCGCCGCACCCTACTTCCTGCAGGCGGAAGGCCTGAAATTGGGCCAGCCCGTAAGAAGCTGTGAAAACGGCATAATACTGGACCGCTACCCCCTGACAGGTCGAGGATTGGATGCCCTGCCCGACCGGGCCGTCAGGGTGCAGATCCAGGCTGGCGCCGAGGGTCCCACCCCTGACCTGCTGACTCTGGCGTTGATTCGCGGTTGAAGGGCTCAGGAGCGGGCTGTGCTGCCAGCCTCCACCAGCATGAAGGGCAGGACCACCTGCTCAGGCTGATGCCTGCCGGGCGGATCCTTCATCCGAGCCATGAGCAGTCGCAGGCACTCGGTCGCCACCCGGTCCGTATCCACGCGGATGGTCGATAGGGCGGGCGTGAGGAAGCGGGACACTTCCAGCCCGTCGAAACCGACCAAGGCCACCTGCTCGGGCACCCGCACCCCATGTTCCCCCAGCGCGTGCAGGGCCCCGATGGCCACCACATCCGTCAGAGCGAAGACCCCGTCAAAATCCCTGCGGCGAGTCAGCAGGGCGGACACGGCTTGGTCGGCGCTGCCCTGATCCCAGTCGCAGTCGACCACGTCTTCAGGCCCTAGGCGGATTCCATGGCCTTGTGCTGCCTGCATGGCCCCCGAGAGCCGCTGGTCCTGCCCTAGGCTGGACTGAGCCAGTTGGTCTGGGGCTTTGTAGGCGCCACCAAGAACCAGAATCCGCCGGCAACCATGGTCTATCAGATGCTCCACTGCCGCCTGGGCACCCTGGCGGTTGGGACTGCGCACGGTGTCTACGGACCGGCCCAGCCGCGGCCCGTCGAAAACAACCAAGGGATAGCGTCGATTGAGCGCGGCAATGGAGTCAGCGGGCAGGGCAGGCGCGGATAGGATGGTCCCCTCGCAGAATTGGGTGGCGATGTCTGCCACCATGGATGACTCGTAGCTGGCCATCTGTCGGGTCTGCTGGATCAGGGTCTGATACCCCATGCTGAAGGCCTGATCCGATACAGCCGCCGCCAGGGCCGCCGAGAAGGGCGAACGGTCCAGTTCCACAGTGGAAAAGCCGATGATCCCGGACCTGCCAGAGCTGAGCCGCCGGGCCGCCAGATTGGGCCGATACCCCAGGCGTTGCGCCGCCTCCAGCACACGACGTGCCGTGGAGGGTTTGACCGAGGATTTGCCCCGTAGGGCATTGGATGCCGTCATCCTCGACACCCCGGCCTCGCCGGCCACATCGTCCAAAGTCGTCACTATAGCCGTCGCTTCCCTCACGCCTGATTCGTCAGCCCATTCTATCGCCGGGCAGACAGATGGCTTCAGGGAGGGGAATACCGGTTGTGGTACGATGCTTGTCCGCTGTTTTTACCAGTAATGCAATCATCAGAAATGCTGTGCTGGTACAAAGTCCGAAGCTGATTTACCTATATGAATCTGATATCACGAACGGCATCGCTTGTTCTTGTTTTTCAGGTAACATGATGAGTGTAGTGATGTTGGGGAGTTGGCTGGGTTTCGATATGGCTTGTACGGCTGACGTGGGGGCTGGCTTGAGCAGTGGAGGGCTGGACGGCATCTCGACAGGTACGTTGCATGCAAGGGTCATCGGCACGCTTTAGGGGTGTTGGAAGCGATCGTGTCCGGTGCTGGCGAAAGGTATTCGGCTTATGCATCTGGTTTCCCGCCTGCCTCGCGTCCTGGCGGCACTAATCCTCCTTGTGGGCCTTATGGCAGGACTGGGCGTCGCGTCCGCCAACGTGGACGCTCCTGTGCCTGCCGGGGGGGAGGGCCACACAGCCGAGCAGACCCCCGTGACCAATCCCGGCAGCGCGTCCGGCGCTCCCCTGCCCTCACCCTCGCCGCTGGAGACCGCCTCGCCCCTGAACCCCACGACATCAAGCCCGGTTGCCCCGTCAACGCCGGCGGCCAGTCCAAGCGGCACAGACTCCGCTCCAGCTAAATCAGCCGGTAAGACGGATGATGAACCTTCGCACACGGTGCGCTTCGACCCGGCCGACGGAAGCAAACACACCCAATCAACTGTGAAGACCGGGACGCTGGCCACCGCCCCGCAGCAGAATCCGCAGCGCGAGGGATTCAAATTCGACGGGTGGACGCTTGACGGCCAGCCCTACGACTTCCGGACGCCCATCCTCCAGGACACGACCCTGAAAGCCCAATGGTCGAGGATCACGGACTGGACGCTGAGCCCGGACCACGGGCCCGCCGCCGGCGCCCGGCTGACCATCAGCCCGCCCAGCCCGCAGGAGCACTACTACGTCAACGTCCAGGCCGCAGGCGAGCGGACAGTCGGCCTGACCGGCGACGGGCGCATCCACACCTGGACGCAGGAGGGCGCGCCCAAGCAGGTCCCCTTCCCCACGCAGGCTCCCGACGGGTTCCGCTGGCTGCAGGCCGCGGCAGGCGGCCGGCTGCAGGCCGCGCTCGGATCCGACCAGCGGATCTACGCCTGGGACAACGGACAATCGACACCCACCATCCTCGATGCCAACCAGGACGCCCGGTTCACCGGCATCAGCATGGACGGCGACCTTCTGCTGGCGGTGGACCGGCAGGGACAGGTCCACGCCTACCAGGCCAGCCGGAAAGACAGTCAAAACACGAACCCGAAATTCCTGGAGCAGGCCACGACCGGCCTGCCCGGACAGGCGCGGGCCGTCACCGCCGCCGCCTCCGGCGGCCGGGCCCTCGCCCTGGACGCGGACGGGCAGGCCTGGGCCTGGGACGCGAGCAAGACCGGCAACGTCAAGCCCGCACGCATCAGGCAGGACACACAAATCCGTATCGTCCAGGCCCAGGCCCTCAACCAGGGGTTCCTCCTCCTGGACGCGGACGGGCAGGCCTGGCACCAGGCCGACGGCACGACCAGCCTTACGGCCGCCGGCCTGCCGGAAAACCTGAAGGCCAGCCGAATCACCACCGGCAATGACCAGGCCGTCATCACCAGCAGGGACGGCCGCCTCTGGGCCTGGAAGCCCGGCGAAGCGCCCGCCCGGGCGGACGACGGGAGCCGGGCCTACACGCAGGCCGTCCTTGCAGGCGGCAGGGTCACCGCAATCGACCGGCAAGGCAACATGTTCACGTGGAGCCTGGATACTCAAAGCAATCCGGCCCGGCCAGCCCGGCTCGACACCGCCACAGCGCCCACCCTGGAAACAGCCGGCACGGACGGCCAGCCGCTCAAACTCAGCAGGACCGGCGACGCCTGGCAGACGGACATCCCCGCCCGCCAGCCCGGCCCGGCCGCCATCACCATCACCGGCAGGCAGGACGACCAGCCCTTCACCAGAAGCCTGACGTACACCGTCGACCAGACCCTGACCAGAGACCTCCGCCAGGGCTCCGCCTACACGGTCCGCTTCGACACGGGCGGAGGAAACCCGACCCCACAGGACCAGAGCATCCAGCCGGTCTACGGCAGAGTCCAGCGCCCCTCCCCCGACCCGACGCGCCCAGGCTACCAGTTCGACGGATGGTTCACCGGGCAGGTCGCCTACGACTTCAGCAAACCCGTCACCCAAAACCTCACCCTCACCGCCAAATGGACAGCAGACAATCGGAACAGCGCATGGAGCATCAGCCCCGACAAGGGCGGCCAGCTCGGCAAGGAAACCACCACCATCACCCCGCCGGACACCAGCCGGGGCATCAGGTTCAACCAGGTCAGCGCATCAAAAAGGAGTAGTTTTTCCCTGGCTGTGGGCAGCGACGGCAACGCCTACGCCTGGGGACGCAACAACAACGGCCAACTCGGCGACGGGACAACCACGATCACCGATACCTCCATGCAGACTTCGCCGGTCAAAGTGGGCAAGCCTGCAGGCACGCCCACGGACTTCACCTATGTGCAGGTCAGCGCCGGAATCGATCATTCGCTGGCCCTGGGCAGCGACGGGTACGTGTACGCCTGGGGAGACAACAGCTATGGCCAGCTCGGCGACGGGACGACCGACCAGCGGCCTACGCCGGTCAAAGTGGGCAAGCCTGCAGGAGCGCCTGCAGGCTTTGCCTACGTGCAGGTCAGCGCAGGAAAAGATTATTCGCTGGCCGTGGGCAGCGACGGCAACGCCTACGCCTGGGGAGACAACTACTCTGGCCAGCTCGGCGACGGGACAACCACCAAGCGGACTACGCCGGTCAAAGTGAACAAGCCTGCAGGCACGTCCACGGACTTCACCTACCTGCAGGTCAACGTCGGAACCTCGCATTCGCTGGCCCTGGGCAGCGACGGCAACGCCTACGCCTGGGGAGACAACCTGTTTGGCCAGCTCGGCGACGGGACGCAAACCGAGCGGCGTACGCCGGTCAAAGTGAGCAAGCCTGCAGGAGCGCCCGCGGACTTCACCTTCCTGCAGGTCAGCGCCGGATGCGTACATTCGGTGGCCCTGGGCAACGACGGATACGCCTACGCCTGGGGACGCAACGACTATGGCCAGCTCGGCAACAATGAAAGCGGCGATTGGCAAACCGGTTCGAAAGTTCCTGTGCGCGTGCGCGACCCCGCCAGCCCCACTGACGCGAGCAAAGGACTGAAAGCCAGAGAGATCTGCGCCGGATACTTTCATACGGTGGCCGTAGGCAGCGACGGATACGCCTACGCCTGGGGATACAACCTCTTTGGCCCGCTCGGCAACGGATGGGACACCGGTAAGTCACTTGTTCCTGTGCGCGTGCGCGACCCCGCCAGCCCCACTGACGCGAGCCGAGGACTGAAACCCGCACAGCTCGGCAATGGCTTTTATTACTCGCTGGCCGTGGGCACCGACGGATACGCCTACGCCTGGGGAAGCAACGACTATGGCCAGCTCGGCCAAGGCGACACCAGCATCCGGGGAGAGGATACTCCTTGGCCGGTGATGTTCAACCTGACGCCGGTGATCACCGGCGTCAGATTCGACCAGACCCCCGCAACAGGCCTGACGCGCGGCGACGGCAGCAGCGTCAGCGTGCTCACGCCCGCGCACCTGCCGGGCACGGGCACGGTCACGGTCAGCGTGGACTACAAGCTGGGCCGCCTAGCCCAGCAGCCGGACACCTCCCTCAGGTACACGTACCTGCCAGCAGGAGTGCTCCCCCGGGCGGGCGGGGAGGGCATCCTGCTGGCCCTGGCCACCGGCATGACCGGCATGGGCGGGGTCCTGGCATCCCGCCGCCACCGGAGGGAACAGCACCAGCTGCTTCACGCTTCACTCGAGTAAGACAGGCCGGGGGCGCACGAAGGAATGTCACATACAAGGCTCATCCCAAAGGCCGACACCCTACCTCCGCGCCCCTCACACAATCAAGTCGACCTTCCAAGCGCAACAGGGGGAAGCGGCTCCTCTTACCTCGCTCAGATGGTCGACTACGACTGTTCTACTGCTGGTCGGCAGTCGTGGCGTAGATGGTCTTCTTGCAGGCCAAATACACGACCAACCCCAGCAGAGACACGGCAGCCCCGATCAGCAGCAGGTTGCTGTAGTTGGCGGCCGGTCCGGTGGCGCCCATGATGCTGAAGCCCTCCAGGCTGGGCTTGCCCATCAGGCCGCCGATGATGGCGATGCCGATGGAGCCGGTCACGTTCATGACCAAATCGTTCATACCCACGCCGCGGCCCGACTGGTCCTGGGGCAGGGTGTCAAGCACGGTGGAGACGATGGGCGAATACATCAGTCCGACCCCGGCATAGTAAACGCAGGCAGTCAGCGTCAGGGCCAGCAGGCCGGAATTGACCACCAGGGCCGTCCCGGCGAAGCCCAGAATCATCAGGCAGGCAGCGATGATGATGGCGGTCTTGCGGCCGATCCTGTCCACGATGGCGCCCGAGGTGGTGCCCAGCACGGCGGCCACCAGGAAGGCCCAGACCACATGCAGGGAGACCGTGGTGGTCGACACCTTGTAGACGTCACGCCCGATGGCGTTGAAGATGGGCGACATGCAGTAGTTCATGAAGTAGAAGATCAGGATCAGCCCGATGCCCATCAGCCAGCGCTTGTTACGGAAGAAGTCCGGGGTGATGAAGGGGCTCTTGGCCCGACTGATGTACACGGCGAAGATCAGGTAGCAGACAGCGGAGGCCACCAGCAGCCACCAGGCCGTGTAAGAGAAGAAGAGGGTCAGCAGGGCCGTGGCCAGTCCGAAGATGACGAAGCCCAGCCAGTCCACCTTCTCGCCGTTGCCGCCGCCGGTTGGCAGGCTCTTGAGCAGGATGGGCAGGAAGATGATGGTGACCGCGGGAATCAGGAAGAGGTACTGCCAGGCTATGGAGCTGAGCAGACCGGCGGCGAAGATGCCGATGGCTGCAGACACCTGGTAGCCTGCCGTAAAGATGCCGAAGAAGATCACCTTCAGGGAGGGCTTGAGGTACTTGGTGGCCACGACCAGATAGGCCGAGCCAGCCACCTGCTCGCCGGCGGTCTGCAGCAGCCGGGCCGCGATCACATTCCAGATGTTGGGGGCCATGATCGTGTTGGCCACGTATCCGTACACGGATCCGACGAACAGTATGCATAGGCCGAAGGTGACCAGCTTGCGCAGGGATACGAAGTCACCCAGGGACCCGTAGATGAAGCAGACGATGCCCAGGACGATGCTGGGCAGGGCCGTGATCAGCGAGGCCTGATCGGGAGCGCCGGCATCCTTGCCGACCTGCTGGAAGACCAGGTTGAAGCCCTGCAGGCACAGGGTGCCCAGGACGAAGGTGATCAGCAGCAGGATCAGCGACCGTACCGCTGTCGAATCCTCGGTGGATTGCTTTTCGGACATGATGTCTTCAGTTCTCTTTCTCTTGCGTGAACTTGCCGGGGATGGCAGACCTCAGTCAGCCTGGGAGGCCAGCCTGGTGATGCGGGTCATGAACTCGTCAAGGAAGCGGGGCACGTCCACGCCGACGGCCACGCGCATGGTCTTGTTGGGGTCGTTGAGCCGCTGCTCGTCGCCGATGGTGCGCCCGCGAGTAGCGCCTTCGGTCTCCACCTTCATGTTCATGGGCAGGGTGGTGACCAGGGTCGGATCCACGGCCACGCCCACGGCCAGTGGATCGTGCAGGCCGCAACCACCCAGGTGGGGCGAAGTGGTCTCGTAGGCCTTGATGTAGAAGTCGGTCATGTCCGCCAGGAAGTTGCCTGCCGCAGTGCCCAGCTGCCGCCAGCGGTCGGTCTCCTTGTAGGTCAGCAGGGTCTGCAGGGTCACGTCCAGGCCGACCATGGTCACAGGCGCACCGGAGCGGAAGAGCACGTCGGCCGCGTCCGGATCCTGGGAGATGTTGGCCTCCTGCCAGGCATCCACATTGCCCGGCACGGTCAGGGCCCCGCCCATGAGTACGATGGAGCCGATGCGCTGGGCAATATCAGGCTCCTTGGCCAAGGCGGCGGCGATGTTGGTCATGGGGCCGGTGGGCACGTAGACCAGATCCTTGCCGTAGGTGTTGACCGCATCGATGATGAAGTCCACGGCCGACTGTGTCTCAGCCTTGCGATCCGAGTCGGGGATGGCCACGTCGCCGATGCCGTTCTCTCCGTGGATGAAGGCGGAGACAGGCAGCACCTCGAAGGAGTCCGCCTTGGAGGCGTGGGACAGGCCCGGGTAGACCTTGACCTCAGGGTGGCCCAGCAGATCGGTGATGGCCAGATCGTTGCGGATGCCCTGCTCCAGGAGCACGTTGCCATAGGTTCCAGTTATGCCGATCAGCTCTACTTCGGGGCTGCCCAGGGCATAGGAGATAGCCAGAGTGTCGTCGACACCAGTGTCCAAATCGAGAATCAGCTTACGCATACAATATTTCCTTTCATTGCCAGGCTGTATGGAACCATGGCCGTATGCATCCACGATGTCCTTGTTGTGGATACTTGTTTATCATATGCGAAATTGAGCAGTTTCGCTCCCCATGACAGGCGCAAGTCGTGGACAATATCCTCAAATGTTCATGTCGCCGGTGTTCTGGACCCAGACAGCATATCCGGCAGCTGGTTTTCCGGGCGATTCCCTGGTTCACCATGGCGAGCCGGATCGACGGACCAGTCCCCAAGATGCCTATGATTACTCTTATTATGCCCGGATGATCTGGCGAAAAGGGAACCCATGGCTGCAATCCAAGGACGTCGGCGCAATCTACAACTGATGACCGCCCTAGGCGTGTTGGCCGGCGGCCTCTACGGCTACACCCTGACCGTCATCTCCGGGGCGCTGGTCGGCATGAACCTGGGCTCCGGCTCGGGCGGACATCTGACGGCCGGTGAACAGGGTATGGTCACCTCAGCCCTGCTGATAGGCGCTGCACTGGGATCCTACCTGGCAGGCAAATTCAACGACCGCTTCGGCCCCAAGCACATCATCCTGGCCGGCGTCATGCTGGCCATCCCAGGAGCTCTGCTGAGCGCTCTGGCCCCCAGTCTGGCCCTGCTGGGACTGGGAAGATTGATCATCGGGGCTGGCATCGGGATGACATCCACCATCGTGCCCATCTACCTGGCCGATATGGTCGGCACGGCGGAACGCGGACGGGTGGTTTCGGTCAACTCGGTCATGATTGTGGTCTGGCAGCTACTGGCGGTCAGCGTCAACGCCATCCTGGACAGGATGGGTGCCGACTGGCGGACCATGCTCTGGGCCCTAGTGCCTCCGGCCATCCTGCTGGCCCTGCTGGCCTGCTTCCTGCATGACAGCCCGGCCCACCTGATTCGCCGTGGCCAACCGGACCAGGCTGCGGCCTTCCTGGAATCCACCCGCGACCAGGCAGAGGCCCGGGTGACCATGCAGGAGCTATCGCAGCCGGCGAGCGCGAAGACCGCCAGTTTCAAGGTCCCCTGGCTCCGGCGGGTGCTGATTGTGGGCATCGGCATAGCCATGATCAACCAGCTGACCGGACTGAACATCGTCAACTACTACGCACCGACCATCTTCACCGACACCCTGGGCTTCGACCCCTCCCTGTCCATGGTGGCCACCGTGCCCGTCATCCTAGTCTCCGCCATAGCGGCCACCATCGGAGGGCTGGGACTGATCGACCGCTTCGACCGCCGCGTTATTCTGGCTGTGGGACTCGCAGGAACCATTGTCTTCCTGGCCGCCATCGGGGTCTGCTACCGGTTCGTCGACGCCCCAGGCAGCGGGTCACGAACGGCCGCCTGGATCATGATCGGCATGATGATGATCTACGTGATCTTCGTCCAGGGCCTGGTGGCCCCGGTCACCTGGCTGCTCCTGTCCGAGATCTTCCCCCAGCAGGTCAAGAGCCGTGGCATGGGCTACGCCAACGTGGCCATGAACCTGACCAACTTCGGACTCTCCCTGGTCTTCCCCACCCTGCTTGCCCGGCTGGGCGGCACCGGCACCTATCTGCTCTTCGCCCTGATCAATGTGTGCGCCCTGGTGTTCGCCTGGTTCATGGTGCCCGAGACCCGAGGCAAGAGCCTGGCCCAGATTGAGCAGGAGGCCCGGGCCCGGGCATGAAATCGGGCATAAAAAGAGGGCGGAACCGGATGCCGGCCCGCCCCTATGGAATCTGATACTTCAGATTAGGATGCCTCAGATGTTGAAGGCCTTCTTGGCCAGCTTGGCGATGGTGTCGCCTCCCAGCTGTGCGACATCATTCTTGCACTGGTTGATCCTGCCGAAGAGCTGGTCCGCGTCGTTGTATGACAGGGGCTGGCCGATCTCCTTGGACAGGTCAACCAGCTGGTCGATGGTCTCCAGGTTGCTCAGCTTCTCTACCAAGGTCTTCTCGTCCATGAATCACTCCTCTGTAAGCGGCGGTGCAGACACCGGGGGCCTTACGCCATCGATGCCCACCTTTCTCTTCCCATCATAGCCAGCGAACGGATGAACCGGGCGCGCATAGGGGCTCAAATCAGGTCGTAGGAGAAATCGTGGATCTGGTCCAGGGCCTGCCGGCTCTCCTCCAGCCAGGTCATGGCCACCGGATAGACGTGCCCCAGGGTCTGCAGGCGGTTGGGCCTCGGGTCATGCAGCTCGAAGTCGCGGCCCTTCCTGCACAGAATCCCGGCCAGCTTCAGAGCGTCACCCTGCAGAAAGTCGTCGGCACTGGTGTTCAGGAATACCGGCGGCAGGTGGACCATATCAACCATGGTCGTCAGGTCGGCCACCTGGTCGCCCCCAGCCTGCACAAAGCTCCCGAAGAAGGATGGAGCAACCATGGTCAAGGCATCGGTGGGCGAGCCACTGGGTTGGAAACCATCCAGATTCACCGATAGGTAAGGAGTCAGGTCGAAAAGCCCTGAGACCAAGGCAGCGCCACGGGGCCGCAGCCCGGCAGGTTTCAACCCCAGCCTCTGCGCGAATTGGTCATCGGACTCCACTGCCAGCGTATATAGGGCCAGCGTGCCTCCGGCCGAGTCACCTGTCAGAAAGATCCTGTCGGGCGAAACCGGATACTCCTCCAGGTGGTTCTTGATCCAGGTCAGGGCCGTCAGCACGTCGCCCAGCTGGCCCATGAAGTCCGTGCTGGGGACCAGCTGGTAGTTGACCGAGAAGACCGCAAAGCCGCGCTGTGCCAGATGGGTGCAGAAGTTGCGGTTGAGCTCCTTGTAGCCGTACATGAACCCGCCGCCGTGGATGTCGATATAGACCGGAGTCACCTTGCCGTTGCGCAGCAGGGCATCATGAGGCAGGTAAAGGTCCAGCTTGTGGGTGCGCAGACCGTCGTCCACATATGCGATGTCATTGAGGCAGTCCACACCCTCGGGCACCTGCCAGTGGCGAGAACGGGGAGCATCCATGCGCCCAAAGGTCAGCCGGGATCCCAGAACGGTCTTGGCTATATCGGCACTGCAACCACCTAGATCCCTATCGACCTCAGTCCAGCCCTCTAACAATTTGCGTTCCTCATCGGTTACGGTCATATCTGCATCGTTGCTCATCATTCAGCCCTCACCACTCCAACCCGCAGAGCTCCTCGCATTTGGTCTTGTGGGTTTACAGCCAATATACATTGCCGACAAACGGACACTCCTGCCCACGATTGCGCTCCTGCCGGTAGAATAACGGAAACAGCGACAGAAAGGCCAAGGATGACAATCGCAAGCTACGAAAGCGTGTCCGCGCTCTCCCTGGGCCTGCCGCCCACCACCGCCATTCCAGCAGCCAAGGGCCAACTGCCCATAAGGGCCTTCACCACGCGACCGCCCGTCTCCTCACGACTGCGTCAGCACTTCTCCACCAGCGTCGACAAGATCGTCATGCTGGCCCTGCTGCGCCCCGGGACCATATCTGTGACGGACGGCGCGCATTGCCACGAGGTGCTGGTCATGGCCGTCGGGCTGAAGACTCCCGATGTGCCGGAGGACGTGTTGGAACACATCGCCGCAATGCGCTCCTCAGGCATGGTCTTCATCACCATTCACCAAGATGAAGAGGGTCTCGTCTGCACACCGGCCGTCCGCAGGGCCCTGCCCACCAAAGCCGGTCATGAGACCAGGCATACGCTCCACCTGGGCAGTCCTCGCCCTGCTGATCAGACCAATCTGACCTTAGCCGGCGACGATATGGACCAACTCTGGGACAGCCTGTGTGCCCAGGTGACCCTGGATCAGACTGACGGCACGGATCTGGACAACCGACTCGCCATCCGCGAGCGCATCGACCTGCTCAAGGCCCAGGAGGCCAAGCTGACCGGGGACCACGGCCGGGCCAAAAACACCCAGGACCGCAACACAGCCTTCGCCAAGCTCCAGAAGGTCCGTGCCGAACTGAAGCAGCTTTCCGTCGATAATCAGACTTCAGAGGATAATTAATCAAGCAGCAATATCCTCATAGACCAATCTGATACACATAGATCAGAGCAGCCAGATTTCCACAACGGAATCTTTCTTGCAACTGCAATGAAATCCCACCTTATGCAGAGGCAAAGAGGCGGATAATCCCGAAGCCAAATAGCCAAAAGTGCTTTTGGTCGCTGCAAATTTTCTGATCTTATGCATATTGAAGAAACAATCTAGCTGGCACTTGTTAAAAGCACTAGAGCGCAACGAGTGCGGACGCCACAGGAGTCATCATTTCCTGCAACGTCCGCATTAGCCGTAACAATCAGCTGACTTAGCGTTGTTTACCCAGTCATGATGCGCCAAGCTGAATCATAAGCGGGATTCGAGAATATCAGCAATTCTTGCTTCCTGGTCACTAGTAAGTTGGACAGCAGGCTTTCGTATATCTGTACAAATCGGCAATCCCTTGGCCTTTACCGCTCCTTTAATAGAGGAAATAAACAGATCGGCCACATCATATATCTGCATTAAGGCATTGACACGCTCCGCACATCGCAGAGCCGTCTGGTAATCTTCATGCTCATATGCAGAATGCATGGCGACAAAGGTCTCTGGTTCAACGTTTGTTAGCCCGCAAAGCACTCCATCGCCACCGGCAATTCTGTTAGCTGTGTAGTATTCATCAAACCCCGAGAGTACACAAAAATCAGGATTAACCTTGCGAACAGCTGCGATTACCTTGCGAGTATGGCTGATCGTATCGACCGTATCTTTGATTCCGACAATATTGGGATGGCTGGAAACCAATTTGACAACTAGGTCTGGGGACAAATCCATTCCTGTTCGGGGAGGAAAATTGTAAAGGAGGACCGGGAGTTTGATCGATTTGCAAATCATATCATAGTAGTCTTCAGCTGCCTCATTCGAAGGGCCGAAGTAATAGGGAGCTACAGCAACAACACCATCAGCTCCGGATTCCTCGGCATTTATCGCGAAGTCGACCACCTCATCAGGATTTGTTCCGCCAATCCCCACCAGCACCTTCATTCTGCACGCCACGTGATCTGAGACGTACTGTATGACCTTCTTTTTGGTCTCCAAATCGAATGCATAAAACTCACCTATGCTGCCAAAGATCAGTACTCCGTCAATTCCGGCATCGATCAGATGGTCGAGATGACGGCCCCAAAGATTGTAATCAATGTCGCCGTTCTTTTTTGTAATCGTGATCGAAGGACAGTAAATACCGTGGAATTTTTTCGCCATACCAATACTCCTCATTCGTTAAATAATGAACCCCTATTCTTCTGGCAAGAAGTTTATGATGAACGGGCTCATCCCCGAACCAACCATTCGCTCCTTTACATCAGGACAATGCTCAAGAGCATCACGAAGATGAACGCCACAACCCCTAAGAGGGTTTGCATCACGGTCCATGTCTTGAACATCTCGGTCAAAGAGAATCCGAAATATTCCTTGACCAACCACAATCCGGCATCGTTGACGAATGAGAATACGATGGAACCGGCACCAATGGCCAATACCAGAAGAGTTACACCAACGGGGTTCAGGCCCATCGCTACAGCCACTGGTTCAAGGATTCCTGCAGTAGTTATAGCGGATACCGTAGAAGAACCGGTCGCGATCCTCACAAACGCAGCGATAACCCAAGCGATAAGAAGCACCGAAATATGGGAGGTCTTCACAAATTCAGTTAACATATCACCAATCCCGGTATCAATAAGGACTGTCTTGAAACCACCACCCGCGCCTAGGATAAAGACGATTCCTGCGATGGGCTTCAGAGAATTGCCTGCCTCGCTTTGAATTTTCTTCCATGGGAAATTGGTGACCTTGAAGAGGACAAGGGCCGAGAAAATGAGCGAAATCAGCAAGGCGACCTCAGGATTGCCGACGAACTGCAATATCTGCGGACCCAGCGCTTTTGAAGTGCCAAGCTTAGGATCGATCATTGTTGCAATGGATGTGATCAACAGCAGAAGGGCTGGGAAAATAATGCACATAAGAGAGAGCAAGAACGAAGGACGCCTGCTACCCTCTGGTCGATTTTCCAAACTCGACATGTCGAAAGTATCTGGAGCCCCTCTACCTACAATCCTTGTAGCATAGCGCGCAAAGAGAGGGCCGCAAATAATGACAGTGGGAATAGCAATCAGCACACCAATTCCCATGGTTATGCCCATGCTTCCGTTAGAAAACGTCTTTAAGGCAGCTGTGGGTCCAGGATGAGGCGGTACAAGAGCCTGCATGGAAGACAAACCAGCCAGGGATGGCATTGCAATCATCATAATGGGCAACTTGGAACGCTTGGAAACCATGATAATGACCGGAACCATAATAATCAGGCCCACATCGAAGAACATGGGCAACCCTATCAGCGAACCAATCAAAGCCATAGTCCAGGGCAACCATTTTGTTGACGAATGATCAACCAGTGTGTCTACAAGCACACCGGTGGCACCCGTAACCATGAGTGTTTGACCTAGCATGGCACCGATTCCAACTAATATGCCCACGCTTTTGGTCGTTGAACCGAACCCATCAAGAAAGGAATTGATGGTATTCATCAAACCATAGCCTGATCCGATGCCTGTGATCATCGACGCAATCATTATGGCTATGAATGGGTGAACATGTGCGGCAGAGACCAACATGATCAACACAACCACACCCACGATAATGCTGATCAATAGAGCCACGGGGTTCAGATGAACCTGTGGAGGCTGTTCTGAAGCAGCTGCCAAGAGTAAAGGAGCCGCTGCGATAATTGAATTCATGAGACGTCTTTCTGTGAAACGATGTGCAATGTATGATTGAATTCATGCTTCATTCGAGCTCACCACATAAATGTTCCTAATGGAAAAGTCCGGGGCTCAGAACTTTGGAGCGAAAGGCATGAATTCAGCAGAATCAAATAGAAGGGAATGAGGGCGAAGGGGCGGGGGCATCATTGCTTCCCAACCGAACATCAACCGCGGTAAATATACTTTTCCGCTGTCTCTATCGTCATCTCGGTACCATTACCTGGGGCTGTGGGAGCCACATAATTGCCATTAAGTATCTCAGTGGGATGGACAAAATACTCATGTTGGTTATCAACGTATTCGATCATCCGGCCATCCATGGTACCAGACACTGCGCAGTAATCGAACATGGCAAAATGGCAGACAGCTTCGCACAACCCGACTCCTCCGGCATGCGGGCATACAATTTTATTGAACTTCTTTGCCAAAAGATACTCAAGCACGATCTCCTGAGGGCCAGCAACCCTGGTAGCGTCTATCTGCATGACGCCGAAGGCATTTTCTTGTAGGAATTGCTTGAACATGATGCGGTTCTGCATCTGCTCGCCGGTTGCTACAGGGATGGGGTTGATAGCACGGGCAATAGTCGCATGACCAATGATATCGTCTGGATTAGTCGGCTCCTCCACCCAAGCCAAATCAAAATCATGAAACTTATTGATCCACTCTATGGCCTCAGGAACATCCCATACTTGATTTGCATCAACCGCCAAGCGAACTTCAGGACCAACTGTCTCACGAGCCAATGCGAGACGACGCAGATCGTCGTCAACATTATGCCCAACCTTAAGCTTGATTTGCTTGAAGCCTTTTTCTTGGGTCTCCTTCTTGGCTATTTCCACCATCTTCTCGTCTGCGTAACCCAGCCACCCCGCTGCAGTGGAGTATCCGGGATAGCCGTTCTTGAGCAGATATTTGATACGCTCTTCCTTGCCTTCCTGCCCTTGCCTGAGGATTTCTGTAGCCTCCTCTGGACGAAGGGCATCAGTCAGATAACGGAAATCAAGCGTGCTTACCAATTCCTCTGGTTCCATCTCAGCAAGGAGCCTCCACAGGGGCTTGCCTGCCCTCTTGGCCTTAATGTCCCAAAGAGCGCTAAGTACAGCGCCAATGGCCATATGTTCCACTCCCTTTTCCGGACCAAGCCATCGCAATTGGGAGTCGCCGACCAAGAGATCCCAGGCACTTCGCATGTTATCAAGAAAATCCTCAACATTACGCCCTAACAAGACCTGCGACATGGAATCAATGGCCCTGCAGACCACATCGTTACCCCGACCGATGGTGAAGACAAAACCCGTGCCTACGATACCGTCGTCTTTATTAGTGTGAACTTCTACGTACGCAGCGGAATAATCAGGATCCGGATTCATGGCATCTGAGCCGGATAGGGTTTGAGAAGTGGGAAAGCGAAAATCATATGTTTGGACTTTGGTGATTGTGCTCACGATAGACTCCTTCGTCATATATACCGCGATCAATTCTTTGATGACAGTTCAGACTATAGCGATATACTTCGAAAAGTACAAACACGCTTTGGAAATATTTCCAAGCTGGGGATCTTTATTATATACTTATGAACTAAGCAGGCTCTGCGTCAACCTGCAATTGCACAGGTCTGCCTTTGTAACCCTAAGTTTCTGAGTCCCGTCCTTGCAAGGATCGATCAATGGGGGGAAGGAAGTGACTTGCAGTGAAGGTTTCCGAAATAGCAGAGCTCGCTGGCGTTTCGGCGTCGACAGTTTCCAAGGTCATCAATGGCAGAGCGGGAATCGCTGCTGAAACTAGGCGACATGTAGAGGAGGTGCTTGAAGAAAATGGATACTTCAAACCGCTGGTCAGCACCAAAGTATCTCATACAATTGAGCTGGTTCTAGACCATATCGACTCAGACTGTACAACAGCTTTTACCAAAGAAGTCTCGTATTGGGTACAGCAGGCCGGTTTCGCACTGACCGTAACCCAGCTAGAGGCAGGCCTCAGCATAGAGCACTGCTTCCGAAACATCATTGACCGCAACCCCATGGGTGTGGTGATACACCAGATAACTCAAATTCCTGAAGCAGAAAAGAAGCTTTTAAAATCAAGAAATATTCCATACGTTATATTAAATCCAGTCACACCTCTGGATGACAAAGCAATGTGGGTCTCCTTTGATAGGTGGACTGGAGCCTTTCAAATAACTCAGTATCTGATATCTATGGGGCATAGACGCATCGGCATAATCAATGGTCCCGCAGATGCGCAGGCTACCATTTCGAGATATGGAGGTTTCCTCACCGCAGCACATCATGAGGACATTGATACTTCTGATGAGCTCGAAGAGACGACTGATCTCTCTCCTCAAAGCGGATATGAGGCTGCTTGTCACTTGCTTGACCGTTCTGATCGACCCACTGCGATTTTTGCCTGCAACGACCAGGTAGCAACGGCCGTCTACCGTGCAGCACACGAAAGGGGCCTATCTATACCCGACGATCTCTCTGTCGTTGGTTTTGAGGATATATTCCCTGCAAATTACTTGGATCCACCTCTGACGACAGTTCATAAACCCTTCAACTCTGCTTCACGTAAGGCCATAGAAATGATTATCGATCAACGACGAAATCGAAAAACAGAAAATCACGTGGTATTACCTATGACTATCGTTAAACGTGGAAGCGTGATGCGCCCCAAAGAACACTAGTAATACAGCTTAATATGCAAATTATTTTAATAAAAATGATCCCAAAGCAGGCAGTGTATGGTATTTGACATCATCATAGGCTAGTCCATTTTTTATTGAGGATCATCCATGACAGTCATATATTTGTTGATCTAGGCACAAAAGACACAGCATAGCAATGCACCCGCGAACTGCGCATGTACAAAACTTACCGCGATGCTTCGTCTTGGCACAAAAGAAGCTATATTGCGAAAGAACCGATGTTTAACAGTGCGTGAAATACCGACATCCAACATGTACTTCTGGTCGAATTTTCACAACATAAAGAAAATTTATGCCAATCTGAAGTTTAGTGAAAATTAGAAATTTTAGTTCGTTGCACCTTAATTACAAGCAATATTTAGTCTTTCTAAAAAACATCATGTACCATCTGAGCATAAGGAATCACCTTCTTTCTGACTCAGCGCGGAAATCATCGGACCAATCATCATATAGAGCAGATTATCCTAACTAAGGAAAGGTAAAGGGGTTGTCGGACTGCAGCGGTCCGACAACCCCTCATAGATCCATGTCATGAATCTACTCAATTAGGCACAGAGTTCTGGAATAAATTGATTTTCCAATAAACCCTAAAGACCGATCAGTCGAATTCAGTGATGACCGAACGGATGACCTCGCCGTTGACCAGCTGCTTGTAAGCCTCGTCGATCTGGCTCAGCTTGATGTGCTGGCTGACGATGTCATGCATGTTCAGTCTGCCATCCACAGCGAAGTCGGCATACATGGGGATGTCGTGCTTGATGTTGGTGGAGCCCATCCATACGCCCTTGAAGCCGCGCTGGTGGACCAGCAGGTCGGCCGGGTTGATCTCCAGGGAGACCGTGGCATCCGGCTTGGTCAGACCGATCGGGTAAGCGGTGCCGCCCACACCCAGCATGTCCCAGGCCTGCTTCATGGTAACGGGCAGACCGATGGCCTCGAAGGCCTGGTCCACGCCGCCGTCAGTCAGTTCGCGCACCTTGGCGACAGGGTCCTCGTTCTTGGAGTTGATGACGTCGGTGGCGCCGAACTTGCGGGCGAACTCCAGCTTGTTGTCCAGCAGGTCGATGGCGATGATCCGCTTGGCACCGCAGATCCGGGCTCCCGAGATGATGTTCAGGCCGATGCCGCCGGTGCCGATGACGGCCACAGTGTCGCCGGGACGCACATGGGCGGTGTTGATGGCCGCTCCGGCTCCGGTAATGGTGGCGCAGCCGATGCAGGCAGCCTCATCCCACTTGACCTGGTTGTTGACCACAGCCAGCTGGTTCTCGTGAATAAGGGCCTTCTCGGCGAAACCGCCGGTGCCGAAGGCCTGGGTGATGGGCCGGCCGTCGGGGAAGGACAAACGGGGCTTCTCGCCCGCGCCGCGCACGCACTCCTGCTGCTGGGTGCAGGACTGGGGCTGACCCTTGAGGCAGTTGGCGCAGTGTCCGCAGACCTGCTCCAGGGAGGCCACCACATGGTCGCCCAACTTGATACCGGACACCTCGGGGCCCACGGCCTCGACGATGCCCGAGATCTCATGACCGATCACAGCCGGGAAGGGGAAGAACTTGTCGTCATCCTCGACCAGATGCAAATCCGAATGGCACAGACCCGAGGCCTGCACGTCCACCAGGACCTCCGCGCCAATGGGGTCGTCAATGATGATCTCCTCGGGCTGGGCAAAGCCCTTGCCGATGCCGTAGGCAATCGACGCCTTGATCTTCTGAGGCATAAACCATCTCCTAATCACAATGCCGCCACCGGCCTCATGCCAGGCAGGGCAAAAACAACGTTGAATATTCCGCTGTGGCCACGGCCATCCTCACTGTATGAACCGCTGCCGCAGACCACTTTCATGTTAGCAGGAAAGAGGGGTCAATCAGCATTTAGACTGGCCCGGGAAAGGGCCTCCGGCGTTTCCTCGACGCTGGCTCCAAGCCTCCATAGAATGGGCTTCATGTGTGGACGATTCGCGGCCGACCTGGACTACTCCAGCCTGGCCAAACACTACGGTGCCCGGCAGGCTCCAGGACTGCCCAAGCCCTCCTGGAACATCAGCCCCGGGTCGGTCATCACCCTGGTGGCCCAGGACCGACATGGGCAGCGGCATCTGCATCCGGCCCGTTGGAACCTGGTCCCATCCTGGTCCGAAAGCGATCAGATGGCCTACCCCACCCATAACGCCCGAGTGGAGAGCGCCCTGACCAAGCGGACCTACGCGGACTCGGCCAGGAGTCAGAGGGCCATCATCCCGGCCAGCGGCTACTACGAGTGGACGCCTGACCATCAGCCCTACTACTTCCAGGCTCCCGACGGCCACACCCTGAACATCGCCGGACTCTACTCCTGGTGGCGTGCCAGGCCTGGTCAACCCTGGCTGCTGACCGCCACCATCCTGACGACGCAAGCCACGCCAGAGGCCGCCCGGGTGCACGACCGGATGCCCCTGCTGATCACCGATGAAAACCTGGACTCCTGGCTGGACCCAGACATAGAAGGCACGGAAATCCTGCCCAAGGCCGTGGAACCCGGCCGTCAAGCCTCAGAAGAATTGACCATGCACCCAGTGGCGCCCCTGAAAGGGGACGGACCGGAACTGACTGAGGATATGGCCCTGGATCAGCGGGTCAAGAGAATTTAGAAGGTTCGCGGGATTCAGATGGTGAAGCCCAGCTCCCTCGCCGCCTCAGTGGGAACCGGGTCGTAGGCCCAATACTCGCTCTGGTTGTCATCGGAGGACAGGCTGCGAATCTCGGCCTTGTCGATGTAGACCTCACCCGACAGATGGTCGGTCTCATGCTGGAAGATGCGGGCCGGCCAGCCGTGCATGTGCTGGCGATGCTTGCGCCCGGAACGGTCCTCCCAGCTGGCGGTGATGTCCAGCCAGCGCCGCCGGACCGCCTGGAACCCTTCCAGGGACAGGCATCCCTCGTAGAAGGCCGCGGTCTCCTGCCCGATAGGCTCATAGGAGGGGTTGATGATGACCCTGAAGGGCAGCTCGTCGATCTGACGCGGATCGTCCTCGTCGTCGCGGATATGGTCCTCGATGACGGCGATGGCCAGGCCCAGACCCACCTGAGGTGCCGCCAGCCCCACGCCCGGGGCCTCAAGCATGGTGGCACGCATGGCCTTGAGCAGCCTGTTCAGGGTCTTGGCTGCCAGCTGGCCCTGGTAGGGCTGAGCCTGCTGGCGCAGGACGGGTTCGCCCATCTGCACGATGGGCAGGAGCTCTTCCTTGCCGGCCTCGGCCAGCATGGATTCCACCCGGTGGTTGAGATCGGCGTCGAAGGCCGCCTTTCTGCCGAACATGGATGATTCCGCCTTTCCTGGGTCGTCGGTTCAGATGGCCAGCTCGTCGGCCACGACCGAGGCCAGCCGCTGGCAGACCTGGTCGGCCTGCTCCTGGGTGGCCGCCTCGACCATGACCCTGACCAGGGGCTCGGTGCCCGAGGGCCGCAGCAGGACCCGCCCGGTGTTGCCCAGCATCCGCTCCTCCGCCTCGACCGCATCCTGGACCTTGGCGTTGGTGCGGGCCGCGTTCTTGTCCACGCCTGAGACGTTAATCAGTTGCTGCGGCAGCTGGGGGAAGTCGGCGGCCAGTTCCTTGAGGCTCTTGCCCGAGCGCACGACCTCCTTGGCCAGGGTCAGGGCCGTCAGGGTCCCGTCGCCGGTGGTGGCGAACTCCCGGTTGATGACGTGCCCGGACTGCTCGCCGCCCAGGGTGTAGCCCCCGCGCAGCATCTCCTCAAGGACGTAGCGGTCGCCCACAGCCGTCTGGACGGTGACGATGCCCATCTGCTTCAGGGCCAGTTTGAGTCCCAGGTTGCTCATGACGGTGACCACCAGGGTATCGTTGGCCAGCTTGCCCTCGCGCTGTTTGGCGCGGGCCAGGATGCCCATGATCTGATCGCCGTTGACCATGTTTCCCTCTTCGTCCACGGCCAGACAACGGTCGGCATCCCCGTCGAAGGCCACGCCCATGACCGCGTCCGAGGCCTTGACCATGGCCTGCAGCTGCTCGGGATGGGTGGAGCCGGCGTGTTTGTTGATGTTGTAGCCGTCGGGCGAGGCGTTGATGACCACCACGTCCGCTCCGGCCCGGCGCAGGGCTTCGGGGGCTACCACCGAGGTGGCTCCGTTGGCGCAGTCGGCCACGATTCGCAGACCGTCCAGGGGCTTGGGCTGGGTCTTGTCAGGGGCAACAGGGGCCACGGCCTCCACCAGGTGGTCGATGTACATGTTGGTGGCGGTCACCGTGTCATGAGAGACGCGGCCCACGCCCTCGCCCACCGGACGTTCCCAGTCCTGGCCCAGGACCGCTTCGATGTCGTCCTCCTTGGAATCCTGGAGCTTGAACCCGCCCCGGGCGAAGAATTTGATGCCGTTGTCGGGCATGGGGTTGTGGGAGGCGGAGATGACCGCCCCCATCTCCACGTTCAGTACGCTGGTCAGGTAGGCGATGCCCGGGGTGGGAATGATGCCCACGTCGATCACGTCGAAGCCGCCAGATGACATGCCGGCAGCCAGGGCCGAGGCCAGGAAGTCCCCGGAGACCCGGGTGTCGCGGCCGATCAGGGCCCGTCGGCGGCCTGCGGACCGATCCGCGCCACGGCCCAGGACACGGACTGCCGCATCGCCCAGATCCAGGGCCAGCTGTGCAGTCAGGTCTCTATTGGCTAAACCGCGTACACCATCGGTACCGAATAATCTGGGCATTTGCTCTCCTCCGAACGTACCAGCCTGCATTCAGGCAACAGATTCATTATGGCCCCGCCCCTGACCCGTCGCCACCCGGGCCGGAGCGGGCGGAATACTCAGCGCAGACGCTCGTTGTATTCGCGGACCTTGAGGATGCGCCTGGAGGACTCCACGTTCTGGATGATCATCCCGCGCAGGGCCTTGGGGGCCTCGGCGTGGTCGGCCAGCCAGGCGTCACCCGCCTTGACCAGGGCGGCCGGATCAGCCTTGGTCGGGTAGAGCCCGCCTGCCGACAGCGGGTTGAGCAGGGTCTCCGCGATGTGGAAGGTCTTCTGGGCCCAGACCTGGTCCACAGCCGCAAAGAAACGGTCCACGTAGGGTGCGAAGAGCTCCTGGTCCCCTGAGCCGGAGAAGCCGTCGGCCAGGGCCTCGATCTGCGAGTTGGTCAGATCCTCGTTGTGCAGGGCCTGATCCCAGGCCCAGGCCTTAGCCTCGGCTGTCGGACGGGCGGCCCGGGCGCCCATGGCGAACTCGCGGTTCTCCGTGGTGTCTTTCGCAGCCAGCTCCCGGTCGATCTCCCCATCAGCCAGCAGGTCGTGGGCGGACAGGGCGTGGATGATCAGCCAGCGGGTGTTGTTGTCGATGGTCAGCCCTTCCAGCTTCAGGTCGCCGTTCAGCAGACCGCGGGCGTGATCCTCGAAGTCGGCGTCATCCCCGTAACCCAGGTAGGCGCGGACAAGCTGGAACTGCTCGTCCGAACCGGGCTGGGCCTTCATGGCCAGATCCCAGAGCGTGCTGGCCACCAGCTGCAACATGGGCTGGCGGCGACGGGATGCGGTGAAGTGATGGGCGGCCGTGGAGATCTGAGACAGAGCGTAGCGGAAGGTGGTGGACTGGTGCTCGGTGGCCAGAGCCTTCAGGCTCAGGCTGATGAAGCGCTCAGCAGGGAACTGTGCATCCCGGGTCATGTCCCAAATGCTGAGCCAAACCACAGCCCGGGCCAGACGGTCCTCAATCCGGTAGAGGTTCTGCGTGGCATACTCCAGGGAATCCTGATCCAGACGCAGCTTGGCGTAGGTCAGATCGTCGTCGTTGATCAGGATCAGGGCCGGACGCTTCTTGCCAACAACCTGGGGCACTTCGGCTCCCTGGCCGTCCAGATCCAGTTCGAACCGGTCTGTGCGCACCACCTTGCCGGACTGGTCCTCGTCATAGAAGCCCACAGCCAGGCGGTGCGGTCGCAGGACCGGATGCTCCTCGGGGGCGGTCTGGTCGATCCGCATGGCAGTGATGATCCCCCGCTCATCGGTCTGCACCTGGCTGGTCAGCGTGGTGATGCCGGCCTCCTCAAGCCAGAGCCGGGACCAGTTGCCTAGGTCGCGGCCGCTGGTCTTCTCCAGCTCGGTCAGCAGATCCTTCAGTGTGGCGTTGCCGTGGGCATGTGCCGTCAGATAGTTGTGGATGCCCTGGAAGAAGCGTTCACGGCCCACGTAGGCGACCAGCTGCTTCAGGACAGAGCCGCCCTTGGCGTAGGTGATGCCGTCGAAGTTGACCTCGGTATCGTGCAGGTCGCGGATGGGGGCCACCACAGGATGGGTGGTGGGTAGCTGATCCTCGGTCAGGGCCCAGCTCTTCTCACCGGAGCAGAAGGTGGCCCAGTCGTCGGTCCACTCGGTGGCCTCGGCGGTTGCCAGGGTCGACATGAACTCGGCGAAGGACTCGTTCAGCCACAGATCGTTCCACCACTTCATGGTCACCAGGTCGCCGAACCACATGTGGGCCAGCTCGTGCAGGACGGTCTCCACACGGCGGTTGATCTGGGCCCCGGTGGCCTTGGACTCGAAGACGTAGGAGTCGCGGAAGGTGACCAGGCCGATGTTCTCCATGGCGCCCGCGTTGTATTCGGGCACGAAGATTTGGTCGTACTTGGCCCAGGGGAAGGGCAGGTCCCAGGTCTTGGCGTAGAAGGCGAAGCCCTTCTTGGTCACGTCGAAGAGGTATTCGGCATCCCCGTCCAGGGAGTCCTTGAGCGCCTGGCGGCAGTACAGGCCCATGGGGATGGTCCGTCCATCCTCGTTCTGGTATTCGCTGGTCCATTGGGCATAGGGTCCGGCGGCGAAGGCGGTCAGGTAGGAGCTCATGACCGGGGTGGTCTGGAAGACCCAACGGGTCACGCCCTCGGTGCGGCCGCCCTCCAGGGTTCCCTCGGCGGTGCGGCTGTCCAGGTCCTGATGGGAGGCGGGAGGCATGTTGGACAGGACCGTCCAGGATGCCGGGGCATCCACGGTGAAGTCGAAGACTGCCTTGATGTCGGGCTGGTCGAAGACGGCATAGACCCTGCGGGCGTCGGGCACCTCGAACTGGGAGTAGAGGTAGACGTTGCCATCCGAGGGGTCCACGCTGCGATGCAGTCCCTCGCCTGTGCGCGAATAACGGCAGAGGGCCTCCACCCGCAGCTGGTTGTGCTCGCGCAGGTCGTTCAGCTCAATCCGGTCGTCCCGGAAGGCCAGGGCCGGGTCCAGACGCTGGCCGTTGAGCTCGATCAGACTGACCTGGTCGGCGATCAGATCCACAAAGGTGGACTCCCCCGGCCGTGCATCAAAGTCGATCAGGGCTGTGGAGGGGAAGGTGACAGGCCCCTTGGTCAGGTCCAGATTGACCTTGTAGCTGACATTGGATACGACGACGGCTCGCTCTTCTGCTTCCACACGAGTCAGATTGGCTCCGGGCATGAATTTCCTTTCGTGCATGGATGTCGGTGCCCCCACCGGCATCGGCATAGGTCCTGTATGGATATGGCATGTCAAGTCTAATGCGGGCACCAGCCGACGGGCCAGCAGGAGGATTCCCCTCTTTTCTCACGGCGCAGTCCGAACGGGAATAGTCGGACCTCCAGGCGGTTGTTCATGGTCGTTGCCTTATGAGTCTGGCAGAAAGGAAGCGTCATGCAGGTCCGGACCGGGTTTACCACACAGCAGCTCAACATGCTCTGCCAGTACTCCTACGGGATCGGTCGAGGGGACGTCAAGACCCGTCCGGGCCTGCACTGGTTCGAGAATCCGGCCCTTGGCAGCTACTGGGTGCTGCGCTCACGCTACTGCCCCGAAAACGGCTTCGAGGGGATGATCGCCGCCCAGGGCCTGGAGGACGGTCCGGACTATACCCGTTTGGTTGTGGTCTATGCAGGCACCAACCTGCGCGACGACCCCCGCCATGACATCCATGCCGCGTTGACCTGCTTCCTGCCGCCACTGAACGGGGAGCCGGGACAGACACAGCAGGCAGGCATTCTGGCCAAGCAGGCGCTTGACCTGGCCCGGCGCAAGGCCGGAACCGAGCGCGGGGTGCTCTTTACCGGGCATAGCCTGGGCGGAGGTCTGGCCCTGATACAGGCGGCTGAGCAGGACCTGCCCGCCAGGGTCTTCTGCGCCGCCGACCCCTGGCGGGTGCTGGACCAGGAACAGCGTCAGCGGGTGGCCCGCCACTACGGGGACGGCAAGTTTTTAGACTACCGTCTGGGCAACGACCGTGTGACCGGAACCGCCAACCGTCTGTTGAGCGGACAGGCTGATCGCAGCGCCTGTGTGGTCTGGTGCGGCAAGGGACCCAGCAGGTTCGGACACTGGCTGGGCGACTTTGATTTCGACCAGGGCGGCGAGGTGCTGGCCGAAACTCCTGTTACCGTGGCCGCGTATCCGCGGTAATATGGGGATTGGGCGGTCTCCAATGAGGGAGCGTCACCTGCCCGCAGGGATGTCATGTTGGGGATTCAACTTCGTCCGTGCAGGGCCTACACGCATATCAGAGAGGATATACGATATGAAAGCATTGATGTACTACGGCAAGGAAGATGTACGTCTGGAGGACATTCCCGAGCCCGAGCTCAAACCGGGGACCATCAAGATACACCCCGCCTTCACCGGCATCTGCGGCTCCGACCTTCACCTCTATTATGACGGCGAGCAAAACGGCGGCAACTCAAAAGACACCCCGCACCCTCTTTCCGGGGAGACCCTGCCGGTGGTCTTCGGCCATGAGATCTCGGGCACCATCGAGGCTATTGCCGATGATGTGCACACCGACATGAAGGTGGGCGATTCCGTGGTAGTCGAGGCCGAGATGGCCTGCGGAGAATGCTCAGCCTGCAAGGCCGGCAACTACAACGACTGCTCAAAGCTGGGCTTCATCGGCATCAACGGCTGGGGCGGCGGCATGAGCGAGCACATGGTGGTGGCCGCCGAGCGCGTCTTCCCCGTGGGCGACCTGCCCCTGGATCAGGCAGCCCTGATCGAACCCTTCTCAGTGGCCTACCACGCCGTGCGTCTGATCCACACCGAGCCCGGGCAGACCGCCCTGGTCGGCGGAGCAGGACCTGTCGGCCTGCTACTGGGAACCGTGCTCAAGGCCAAGGGGCTCAAGGTCATCATGTCCGAGCTCTCCCAGGCCCGCAAGGACAAGGCCCTTCAGTCCGGTGCCGCTGACCTGGTCATTGACCCCAGCAAGGAGGATCTGCTGGAGCGAGTCAAGACCGAGACCGATGGCCGTGGTGCCGATGTAGCCTTCGACGCGGCTGGCGCCGGACCGGTGGTCCACCAGCTTCTGTCAGCACTCAAGGCCCAGGGCAGCCTGGTCGTCGTGGCCATCCACGTCAAGCCCATCAGCCTGGACCTGACCATGGAGATGGGCTTCGGCGAAAAGCTGATGTCGGGGTCCATGGGATACGCGAACGATCATGCCGATGCCATCAAGCTCATCCATGACCGGAACATCGACCTGTCCACCTTCATCACCGACCGGATCAAGATCGAGGACATCGTGGACAAGGGCTTCCGTCCGCTGCGTGAGGACGCGGAAAACCACGTCAAGATCATCGTGAGCATGTAAGCACTCCCTTTTTTACTGATAACGCTGAAGGCTCCGGCCGTCCATCTGGGCGACCGGAGCCTTCGGTATCAGTATGCATGCAACGGCAATCAGTCCTGCGGCTGCACGTCGGTGGCGATGTCGGCCACCACGGGAACGATCATGGGCCGGCGATGCAGCTTGCGGGAGATCCAGCCGCCCAGAGTGCGGCGCATCATCTGCTGAAGCTGGTAGGTGCCGGTGGTCCCCTTGGACATGGCATCCTCAAGCTGATCGACTATCTGCGCATTGATGGACTTGAACTCGCTCTCGTCCTCGGCCACGGCGTTCAGGTAGAGCTTGGGGCCGGAGACGACCTTGCTGGTCTCTGTGTCGACCACGGCGAAGGCGGAGACGAAGCCCTCGGTGCCCAGAATCCGGCGCTGCTCCAGCTCGTCGTCGGTCAGCTGGCCCACCGAGTCGCCGTCTACATAGACGTATCCGCAGGGCACGGATCCAACCACGGCGGCCTGGCCATGGTAGAGGTCCACCACGTCGCCGTCCTCGGCCAGGACCACGTTCTGCGGATCCACGCCGGTCTTGACGGCAATCAGGCCGTTAGCCACCAGATGCCGATTCTCGCCGTGGATGGGCATGGCGCACTTGGGCTGCACGATGTTGTAGAAGTGCAGCAGCTCGCCCTCATCGGAGTGGCCGGAGACATGGATGGCCGCGTTGTCGCGGTTGACCACCTTGGCGCCAAGGCGCACCAGCTTGTTGATGACCTTGTAGACCTCATGCTCGTTTCCGGGAATCAGCGAGCTGGCCAAGATGACCGTGTCGAACTCATTGATGGTGATGTCCCGGTGGGTCCCGTCGGCAATGCGGCCCAAGGCCGCCATGGGCTCGCCCTGGGAGCCGGTGCACATGTAGACGATCTTCTCGTCGGGGATGCCGTGGGCGTCCTTGAGATCGACCACAGTGTCCTCGGGCAGATGCAGGTAGCCCAGGTCGGAGGCGATTGACATGTTGCGGACCATGGACCGGCCGGCGAAGACCACCTTGCGACCGAACTTGTGGGCGGCGTCGACCACCTGCTGCACCCGGTGGACGTGGCTGGAGAAGGAGGCCACGATGATCTTGCGCTGGGCCTCGGCAAAGGCCTTGTCCAGTGCGGGGGCAATGGAGATCTCAGGCTTGACGAAGCCGGGGACCTCGGCGTTGGTGGAATCGACCATGAGCAGGTCCACGCCGGACTCGCCCAACTTGGCGAACTCCCTCAGGTCAGTCAGACGATGATCCAGAGGCAGCGGGTCGATCTTCATGTCGCCGGTGTCGATGATGTGACCCGCAGGAGTGCGCACCGAGACGGCCAGGGCATCAGGAATGGAGTGGGTGACCGCCACGAACTCCAGGTTGAAGGGGCCCACTTTGAGCTTGTCGCGGCCCTTGACCTCAACCTCCGTGGGCTTAAGATGATGCTCCTCGCACTTGGCGTCAACGAACCCCAGGGTCAGCTTGGAGCCGATCAGGGGGATGTCCGGACGCAGCTTGAGCAGATATGGCACGCCGCCGATGTGGTCCTCATGCCCATGAGTCAGCACCAGGGCATCCACCTGATCCAGCTTGTCCTTGATGTAGCTGAAGTCGGGCAGAATCAGATCCACGCCCGGCTGCTCCTCCTCCGGGAAGAGCACGCCACAGTCGATCAGCAGAATGTGGCCGTTGTACTCGATCACATTCATATTGCGACCGATCTCCCCCAGACCCCCCAAGGGGACGATACGCATGGAGCCCTTACGGTACTTGGGAGGCGCCACCAGACGCTGCTCGGTCTGTGTGCCCTTGCCGCGAGCGATGGAGCCGTTGCGGCGGTTGCGGGATTCGCCCCGGGACCTGCCTGATCCCTGCTTGCCGTTCTTGGAGGACCGACGATTTCTGCTCTTGCCGGTCGTGTTTGATTCTTCTTGTTTTCTTGCCATTCTCACTTGTGTTTCCATTATCTGTACCCCCGTCTGATACAGGGGCGACGCTTGGTTGCTTATCAGGAACGCATCAGCCCTGCGGCCTTCATGCCTTTCTCGGCTTGGATCAGCTGGTCCTTACCAGGCCCAAGATTAGGGAGCCTCATCGTCGTGCTATCCAAGACACCGGCCACTTTCAGAGCGGCCTTGGCCATGACCGCCTGCTGCCCCTGCCCGTTCAGAGCCCGGACCAACGGATCCAGACGCACGGCCAGATCCCTTGCACCATCCAGGTCCCCAGCATCGAAGTCGTCGGCCAGACGCCTCATCGGTCCTGATGCCACATGGGCAATCACCGAGATGACACCGACCGCACCCAGGGCCAGGAAAGGCAGAAAGAGCCCATCATCACCTGAATACCAGGTCAGGCCGGTCTCCCGACGTTTGCGAGGTACGGAGGCCAAGTCGCCCGTAGCATCCTTGACAGCCTCCACATGCGGCAATTCGGCAAGACGACGGTAGGTATCCACAGTCACGTGCAACCCAGTACGGCCAGGTACATCGTAGAGCACGATAGGACGATCCACAGACCGGCAGACGGACCTGAAATGCGCTACAACCCCATCCTGGGAGGGCCGCGAATAGTAGGGCATGACCACCAACAGGGCATCCGCCCCGGCTTCCTGGGTCATCTCGGCCATGCGTACCGTGTGCGCCGTGTCATTGGAGCCCGCTCCAGAGATGACAGGCACATCGACGGCATCCTTGACGGCTCGTACCAAATCGACTTTCTCTTCCATGTGGGTGGCCGGTGATTCACCCGTGGTGCCGTTGACCAGTAACCCATCCGCCCCATCGGCTACAAGCCTGCGGGCCAACTTGCCAGCGGCCTCAAAATTCACGGACCCATCATGGTTCATGGGAGTGACCATGGCCGGCACGACCCGCCCGAACGGGGCCTTGTCCAACAGATGGGTTTGGAACTCAGACATACTTCAACGCTACTTGCAGACGGGGACTCGTCACCCTCACGACACCCCCCCCTGTTAGTCTTGGACAAGCAACGTGCGCCGAACCTCCACGGTCGCTGCCCAAATCAACAGGAGGGAAAGAGACGGTTCCCCGTAGCATAAGCCAGAAGGCAGGGCAAGCCCGGCCACTCTACCACCTCCCACGCTGCGCGTTCGATCCGCGTCTATCCATCACCTGGCACTACTCAGCCGGGCAGAGAGCAGTATCCCCCCCCCCGGGGCAAGCTCATTGCCCTTGTGCGGCGGTGCCGCCGCGATACAGGGCGGCCACCAGGGTCATCAGGTCGAAGATCAACGCCCAGGCCGCCAGCCACTCGAAGGAGGCGTCACGATCATCGCCCGCACAATAGTCAATCGCCCACAGGTCCTGCAGAAACCACAAGGCACCCGCCGCGCCCACCGCCACGCACCAGGGCAGGCACGACAAGGGGGAACCCCCGAACAGCATGCACAGCATCCACGACGGCACCACACACGACACAGCCGAAGCCGCCCACGCCGCCACACGGCCACGCACCCGATCCGACACGAACTTCAGCCAGGTCACCCCGGCCACCACCAGCACAGCCACCGACACGAACACCCAGCGCATCACCCCCGGATTCGCGCCGGTCATCGCGCCGAACATCACCCCCCAGCAGGGCATCGTCGGCATCGTCAGCGCCAGGCACCAGAACCCCGGACGCCCCCCACGGCTCTCGAACCGGTCCAAAAACCACCACATCGTAAAAACCGAGAGCAGGCCCGCCAGGCCGAACTCCACAAAACGGTACCGTACCCACAGCTCCTCCTGGTCGTACAGGAACGCCCAGCCAGGCACAAACCCCGCCAGGAAGGCCGCCCCGTACACCGCCAGCTTGCGCACCACGCCGGCACGGGAAAAGGCACGCTCCCCCACAGCCGCATGACGCGCACACCCCGCCACCCGCGACATGACCGAAGACGCGCTCTCCAGCCAGGACCCCCCCGCAGGAAGCCGCAAGGAACCAGAAACACCAACAGCCATCACACACCATCCTCCCGCTCAAAGCATCGAATCTGCCACTTCGCCCGCCAGAGCGTTGATTCCGTTCTTGTATAAGTGCCGTTCATACTGGTCTCTTTCCATCTCACATCGTCGGAGTTCGTCCTACTCCTGCGCAAGCACGGACCCCCAAGACCCGACCAACGAGGAGAAGGGCATCGAATAACCAAGGCCCCTCAGACACCAGCGTCTTCCACTGACACCGCCTTTATCCTGATTATAGACTTGCCGTTTCAAGGCACGACATTGTCTTTGACCACGGAGGGGACGGACGGGTCCAGCCCGGCCTGGGCATCCGGCATCATCGGCTGGCATCGTCGTCATCTTTGGAGGCTCCCAGAAGGGAGACGATCAGCAGAATCAGATCGCACACCAGCGCCCAGGCCGCCAGCCACTCGAAGGCCGCGTCACGATGCGTGCTCGCGCACTTCCCGATCGCCCACATGTCCAGCACGAACCACAAGGCGCCCACGACGCCCACCACACAACACCAGAACAAGGACGCGCCAGCCGACCCCGTCACCCTGGCCAGCATCCAGGACGGCACCACGCACAACACCACCATCGCCGCCCACGACAAGAACCCGTTGCGCACCAGCCGCATCACCAGCGGAAACACCGACACCCCGACAACCACCAACACAGCCACCGACACCAAAACCCACCGGAACACGCCACCAGAGGTACGACCGGCAGCCCCGGATATGACGCCGAACCCCGGAGCGAACGGAAGCGACAACACCACAAACCAAGGCCCAGGACGCCCCTTCCCATCCTCATACCGCCCCAACAGGATCAGAACAGCAAATCCGGAAAGCACAGCAATCAAAAGAGAGTAAGCTATCAAGGCGCGCACCCGATCCTGGCTGTCGTCGGTTAGGACGAGCCAGCCGCAGGCGACCCCGGCCACATAGGCCAGCCCGTACAGCACCGTCTTCCACAGCACCCCGCCCAGGGAGAACTCACGGGCGCCAGGCCGCGCATGCGGGACGCTCCCGACCACACGCGACATCACCGACGACAGGACAAACGCATCAACCCGATCCTCAGCACCATCCGACACCCCGCCGACACCAACACCCCCGCCGCTCGACTCAGACATCACCACCACCCATCTTTCACTCTTTCCGCTACTGCAGGGGAATCACTGTCCGTTCGGGTCCACTGGGTACTGCGCTGTGCCAGTCTGACTCGCACCTAAGCTCCCGTTATCGACAACTGGATGACGGCGACGCGAGGGGACGCACATGATGACCAGCCGGATGACCACGGCCAAAAGGAGGATGATGATCCCCAGAGGCGAAGGGGCGGACGGATCCAGCCCTTCCAAGGCATCCGACACCATCGAACCGACAACCAGGCCAAAGCCCACCACAATCAGCAGGTAGAGGACAAGCGCCAGCCACCCCGACAGGCCCAGGTCATGCAGACGCCGCACCGTCAGGGCATACATAGGCACCAGCATCGCCAGAGAGAACAGCACCGGTATGACGACCAGGGGACCAGAAGAGAACACGCGGGTCACGCAGGTGTCCATGAACGAGACAAACAGGGAGAAAACCCACATCTCCTTGCGGCAGGAACGCCCCTTCCCCCTAGCGTACAGGTAGAAGGGCCGTTGCAGGCACTCCTGCAAGGTCGCATCATACATGGGCTCGTACCCCTTCATCACATCCACGCGACGCGGCCTCTTCGAGAACAGGGCACTGGCCATAATCCTCACCTTTCCTTTCTTCATAAACCCGTCCCGACGGTCCGTCGGGGCTGAACATCCGATATCGGCATCAACGCAGGCACACCCATGGCACAACCCGCCGTCCGGCATCACCGGCCGGTATCATCGTCATCTTTGTAGACTCCCATATAAGAATTGGAGTTTCCAATAATGGAGGCGATCGTCAGGGTCAGATCGAACGCCAGCGCCCAGGCCGCCAGCCACTCGAAAGTCGCGTCACGATGCATGCTCGCGCACTTCTCGATCCCCAACATGTCCAGCACGAACCACAAGGCGCCGACGACGCCCACCAGGCAGCACCAGAATAAGGACGCGCCAGCCGACCCCGTCGGCTTGAGCAGCATCCAGGACGGCACCACACACAACACCACCATCACCGCCCACGACGCAAACCTGTTGCGCACCAGCCGCATCACCACCGGAAACACCAACACCCCAACAACCACCAACACAGTCACCGACACCGGAACCCACCGGAACACGCCACCCGAGGTAGAACTGGCAGCCCCGAGTACGACGCCGATCACCGGAACAAACGAGAAAGACAAGACCACGAACCAAGGCCCCGGACGCTCCTTTCCATACTCATACCGCCCCAACAGGTTCCGAACAGCAAATCCGACAAAGAAAGCAAGCAAAATAAGGCAAACTATCCAGGTGCGCACCCAATCCTGGTCCTGGTCAAACAGGTAGTGCCAGCCGCAGGCGAACCCGGCCACATAGGCCAGCCCGTACAGCACCGTCTTCCACAGGACCCCGCCCAGGGAGAACTCAACGTCGCCAAGCCGCGCATGCGGGACTCTCTCGAGCATGCTCGACAAGAACCACGACAGGGCAAACTTATCAACCTTATCAATCCAATCGATTACCTCATCCGACACCTCACCGGCATCAGCACCCCCGCCGCTCGGCTCTGACATCACCACCACTCACCCTTCGCCCTTTACCTTCGCTAGCACGGGACCCAAAACCCGGCCATAGGCGAGAAAGGCTTCAAATAACCACGGCCCTCAGACACCGACGTCTTCCGCCCGACACCGCCTTTATTCTGATTATAGTCCCGACACTTCAAGACATTTACACCGTCTTTGGCCACGGAACGGGTTCCGCGGGTAACGGTCCCGTACAGAGGGTTTTCCCGGATCATGGGAAACGAATTTCAACACCTCGTTGTCGAACTTCGCATATGTATACAGACCGACAGCTTTTGCAGATGACCACACTCCGCGCCCGAATCCCTTCATCCACAACAGGGGCATGCCCGTACGCTTGGGTGAAGCCGCAGCCAAGGATTTGGCTCCCTCCGCCCACTTCGAAACCGTCGGGATCCCCGTCTTGTCACCCTCCAGGCCGGTGACCTCGGCATTGGTGGAATCGACCATGAACAGGTCCACGCCCGGCTGCTCATCCTCCGGGAATAGCACGCGGCAGTCGGTCAGCAGGATGTGGCCGTTGTACTCGATCACATTCGTATTGCGGCCGATCTCGCCCAGACCCCCAAGCGGAACGATACGCATGGAGCCCTTGCGATACTTGGAGAGGCGCCACCAAATACTGCCCGGCCTGAGTGCCCTGTCACAGGCAACGGCGCCGTTGCTTTCATGACTGACTCAGATCAGCCCGGCAGCCTTCATGCCCTTTCGAGCAAGAGCCACCTGATCCTCATCGGGACCCAGATTGGGCAGCCTCATGGCGGTCTGATCCAGTCTGCCGGCCGCCTTCAGGGCAGCCTTGGCCATGACGGCCTGCTGTCCCTGGCCGTTCAGAGCCTGGACCAACGGATCCAGACGCACGGCCAGATCCCTTGCACCATCCAAGTCGCCGGCATCGAAGTCGTCGGCCAGACGCTTCATGGGTCCGGACGCCACATGGGCAATCACCGAGATGACGCCGACCGCACCCAGGGCCAGGAAAGGCAGATAGAGCCCGTCATCGCCTGAATACCAGGTCAGGCCGGTCTCCTGGCGTTTGCGGGGCATGGAAGCCAGGTCGCCCGTGGCATCCTTGACGGCCGTAATCGCGTCCAGCTCGGCCAGACTCCGGTAGGTGTCCAACTCGACGTGCAGTCCGGTCCTTCCTGGCACATCGTAGAGAATAATCGGCCGCTGAGCCGACTGGCAGACCGAACGGAAGTGGGCCACCACACCATCCTGGGAAGGCCGCGAATAGTAGGGCATGACCACCAACAGGGCATCCGCCCCGGCCTCCTGGGTCATCTCGGCCATGCGTACCGTGTGCGCCGTGTCATTGGAGCCCGCACCCGAAATGACCGGCACATCGACGGCATCCTTGACAGCCCTGACCAGGTTGACCTTCTCCTCCATGTGGGTGACGGGAGACTCGCCTGTGGTGCCGTTGACCAGGATGCCGTCGGCCCCATCGGCCACCAGGGTGCGGGCCAGATTGGCGGCAGCCTCGTAATTCACGGATCCGTCTTTGTTCATAGGCGTGACCATGGCGGGGATCACCCGGCCAAATGGGGCAGGAGGAAGCAGATGGGCAACGGTCTCAGTCATATCTTCACGCTCCTTGCAGACGGGGATGCTCTTGCGGATATCAGAACAGATAATGGTCCAGGCCTACAGTCAGTCCGGGAATGCTCCCAGCACGGCGCACGGCCAGGAGGACTCCGGGCATGAAGGAAACGCGCTCGAAGCTGTCTGCGCGGATGGTCAGCTGCTCGCCGGGGTTGCCCATGAGGATCTCCTCGTGCGCGTTCAGCCCTCGCAGCCGGACGGCATGGACATGAACACCGTCAACCACCCGGCCCCTGGAAGCATCAGCCTGCTGGGTCGCGTCGGGCATGGGACCCATGCCAGCCTGACGGCGGGCTTCGGCGATGGCGGAAGCAGTACCCAGAGCCGTGCCGGAGGGGGCGTCGACCTTGTCGGGATGGTGCATCTCGACCACCTCGGCCGACTCGAAGTAACGGGCTGCCATGGCTGCGAATCGGTCAGCCAGGACTGCGGAGATGGCGAAGTTTGGAGCGATGAAAACGCTGAGCCCAGGATGTCCGTCCAGGGCCTGCCTGACCTGGTCCAGGCGCTCCTTGGTCCAACCGGTAGTGCCGATGACGGAGTGGACCCCCTGCCCTATCAGAGTCAGGGTGTTGCCCAGGACGGCATCGGGACTGGTGAAATCGACCGCCACATCCGTGTTGCTCGGATTGATGGCAGCCGGATCATCGTCCGGGCCCAGCAGCAGGGCCGTCTGCATATCCTGTGCGTCCTTCAGAGCACGTACCACCTCGGTTCCCATGCGTCCGCCTGCGCCCAGCACCGATACGCGAATCATCGGTTGCCTCCTTCTCGACTGTTCATTTCATTTCACTGTGCATTTTCGGTTTTTTTCACGACCATACCCCTCCTGCGGCTTTTGGCCCAGCCCAGCAGGGCCAGAGGGACAGCGCAGCAGGTGACCACCGCCGGGATGGTCATGCCGCCGTGGGGCCCGAACTGATCCAGGGCGATTCCGGCCAGGGTGGATCCCAGGGAGGTGCCGATGGAGCCACCGGTGGACAGCCAGGAGAGCCCCTCGGTCAGGGCCCTGGCATCCACGTTCTCGCGCACGATCAGGTTGCCGGTGGCGAAGATGGGCGAGACGCACAGGCCGGTCAGCACCTCGGCCAGACCCAGCAGGACCAGGTTGTCCATGACCAGGCGGAAGACCACGTAGCCCAGGGTCAGCAGCACCAGGAAGGTCGTCAGATAGCGCCAGCGGGATCCTCTGAGCCTGACCGATCCGAAGATCAGCGCCCCACACAGGGAGCCCAGGGCGAACAGGGCCAACTGCAGACCCACCGTGCCCTCACGGCCCATGGACTTGGTCAAGGCGGTCACCGAGACGTCCACCGCCGAAAAGCTCATGTTGAAGACGACGAAGATCACCACCAGCAGGAGGATGCCCGGGTAGACCAGCGCCGAGCGCGAACCTTGATGACCTTCAGTATCGCTTGGCAGGACGTCCCCATGGGTGTCCACCGGCGAATGATCCGCTGCCGACTGGTTGACGGCCTCCATGCGAACGACGGCCGGAGGCTCGGTGGAACGCATGGCGAAGAAGGTCAGTCCGCCGACCAGCAGGGCCAGGGCAGGCAGGTAGAGCTGGGAGACCGGGCTGACCGAGGTGGCCAGGTAGGCGGAGAGGATGGGTCCCAGGATGAAGACGCACTCGTCCAGGCCAGACTCCAAGGCGTAGGCGGTGTTGAGCAGATTGGTCTTGTCGTCGCGCAGCACCCAGGCCCAGCGGGTGCGCACCAGGGCTCCGAAGGCGAACTGGGTCAGGCCCATCAAGGCCGCCAGCACAAAGAGCACCCCCAGGGGAACCCGGCGCATGGCACCCACGGCAAATCCCAGGATGGCCAGAGCCTGCACGATCAGGGCGGTCACGCCGACCCGACGCTGGCCGAACCGGTCGAACAGACGGGCGTAGAAGGGGGTGACCAGGGCCGCACAGAGCGTGTAGACGGCGCTCATCAGACCGGCCGAAGTCCAGTTGTCATAGATGTGATTCAAGGCCAACACGATGCCCAGACCCATCATGCCCAGGGGCAGGCGGGCCAGAACGGCCGACAGGCAGAAGCCGGCGGCGCCCGGGTAGGTGAACAGGCGCAGGAAGGGGGATTTAGCGGCCGCCATGATCACCGTCCTTGCCCAACTGGTCGCTCACACGGCCGCCGTAGATGAAGATGTCGTCGATCCCCTCGAAGAACTGAGGGTCGTCGGAGGGGTCGCGCCCGGCGAATGCCGCGTGGTCCCGCCCCTTGAGCTCGGCCAGCCGCTCCATGCCCTTGTGATCGTAGAAGCCCACGTCGCAGGAGGAGTCCGTATGCAGGTAGAAGCGCTCGATGCCCGCCCGGTCCAGATGCTCCAGGGTGTCACGCCAGAGGGCGCCGCCCACGCCGCGTCCCCGGGCACGGCTGGAAACCAGGAAGAGCCTCAACTCGGCCTGAGGCGGGACGGACAAACCGCACTTCTCTTCCAGCTTGACCTCGGTCAGCTGCCACTGGCGGGCCCGGTCCAGGGTCTGAGCGCCCAAGGTCGTGGCGGACAGCTGCTGGTCCACTCGCTCCAGCTCCTCTTGAGCCTGGGGGAAGCACAGTTCACCGCGCCCCTCGGCCAGCAGGGTCACCCCCAGAAAGTCCTGCCCATCGACGGCTATCCGGGCCCTGGTGGCACCCATCAGATAATGCAGGATAAAATGCGCGGCGCTCAGCCGGGACACAGTCCCCTCGGGATCCTCCTGCACCTTCCAGGTGGCATCAAAGGTGCCTACCAGGTCGGGCATATCCGCCCAGACCATGGGTCTTATTTGCATGCTCCCCCTCCTCCGGGAGGCCTGGTCGTGACTACTGGACGTTGTCATCTGTCTCATTGCTCCATTCGGGCGTGCCCGGCCCCACGACGGCCCTGGGCCGTCCGCCGATCGCCTGCTGTTCATGATTGCTGATGCGCGGCACCCATCGCCCTTGTCCGGCGGGGTCTGCCGCAGACTCAGTCCTCGTCCGACTGCTCGGGGATGCCCTCGGCCAGGGATGCGAGAATTTCTTCTTCGGTCCTGGCACGGGCCCTGATGAGTCGATCCTGGGGCCGGTCTTCGCTTACATAATAAAGGCAGGCGTCGATGGTCGACAGGCCGATACCCTCCAAGCGTGACAGGAGCAGCCGGTAGAAGTCCAGCTGGACCAGACGGCGGTTGGTCGACTCCTCTCCACGGGGTCGGGCTCCGGTCTTCCAGTCCACAATCGTGTAGCGCAGATCCGGGCGATCTGGGTCCAGTCCGCCTGCGAAGACCGCATCCAGCTTGCCCTTGACAATCTGGCCCGACAGCACCGCCACGATGGGCCGTTCCACCCAGACGGGGGTGCGCTGGACCCAGTCAGACTCAGCCAGCCGCCGCTCCCAGGTCAGCAGACGGGCCTTAACGGGATCGGCCTTGGAATCCAAGGACTCCCGCTCCTGTTCAAGCCCGACCAGCATGCGGGCCCTCTCAGCCATGGCACCAGGACCCAGCGGCCCATCGAGCAGATTCGGTGCTTCCGCCCGATCGGGCAGGTCCACCAGTCCTTGGGGGGCGGAAATCTCGGGCAGGATGAAGCGCCTGGCCCAGTCGTGGAAGCGGGTGCCTGCCTCGGCCTGTGGGGAGGCCACCTGGGGTATGGGTCTGACCAGCCCCTGCCAGTAATCCCTCTCCATCTTGGGATCGCCCCCTGCCGAGCCGGCCTGGATGGCGGTGACGCTGCTAGCCCCGTGCCCCAGGATCCGACGGCCGGTGCGCCGCAGCAGATCAAGATCTGTCAGCAGCTGGTCGTCAGATACCCCCAGGCGACCCGTGCTGACCTGCAGGACGCGGACTGCATTGGCGTAGAGCCCGTCATCGCCCTCCTCAGGGATCTCGTGGCCGCCTGGTTCCCCGGCGCGCACCCAGGCAGCCGAGCGATTCAGGGCTTCGCGTGTGCGTGCATTCAGAACCGGAGGCCAGAGCGCCTGATCACGCTCGCCGTCTCGGGCGGCGACCTGGTCCACCTCTTCAAGGGCACGGTCGACGATGGCCTGGCGGTAGGACTGGGCGTTCTCACCGACAAAGAGCCCCAAGGGCGGCGTTGGCAGACCCTCCTGGGCATCCTCTACTTGCTCCAGCTTGACCGCATAGGGCTCTTCCTGGAAGAGCTCCACCAGTTCGGTCCAGAAGTTGGAGGCCTTATCCGGGTCAGGTGCCGGCGTGTTCAGGGCCGCAGACTCAGCCTGGGAATCCTGGCTGAAGGTCAGCAGCAGGTCATGCCGGGCCCTGGTAGCAGCCACGTAGATGAGCCGTCGCTCGTCGTCCAGCAGCCGACGGCCATATTGTTCGCGCTGAGAGGCGGCAATGGCATCGGCCTGGATCGGGCGGGCCTGGTCGTCCAGTCCGCTCTCCCGGGACAGGCCCATGGCCTCCTCCTCCAGGCTCTCCAGGTCCAACCGACCCAACAGGTCCTCGGGGTCAGCTCCCAGGGGGGCGTCGTGGGGAAAGCGGGGCAGGATCATGGCATCGGCACGGACCGGCACCGGCACGGACTGGGGATCGACCAGCCAGGTACGGGCCGTGCAGTTGTACTGGTAGACCGGGCCATCCGGGGATTGGACAACCGGTTGGTCCAAGGCTGGCTTGACCGTGAGTCGGTCGCCCTGGCTGCTGGGGAAGGCTCCGCGCTTCAGCCCGACCACCGCCACGGCATCCCACTCCAGACCCTTGGCCTGGTGGACGGTCATCAGGGCCACGTCGGCCTGTCGGTCGTCCCCGTCAGTTGGCATTTCGGGACTCTGATCCAGGGAGGACAGCCAGGAGACGAACCCGCGCAGGCTGGGCCCCAGGCCCTGGGGCAGCTCGGACAGGTAGACATCCACCTGGTCCAGCAGAGCCTGAATGCCTGCCTTGGCCTGGCTGGGCTCCAGAGGACGTTCAGGATCGGCCAGGGAACGAGCCAGCACAAGGTCAACGTCCAGGTCCAGGGCACGGATGGCGGCGATGACCACCTGGCGCAGGGGGGCCGAGGACTCGGCCTGGACCTGGCAGATGACCCGGGCGGCTTCGGCGGCCAGAATCCGTCCCCTGGCAGAGAGCCCGGAGTTCTTCAAGAGGTCTGGCAGGTCATCACGCAGAAGCAGGTCCACCAGGAAGACGTCGTTGGGAACCTGGTCACGGTAACGGTGCAGATCCTCGCGACGGCGGCGCGGGTCGGGGTCGGACTCGACCAGGCCGGCCCGGACCAGGGCCCGGTACTGGCTGTCCTCGTTGACCTTGGCGGCCAGGGAGGCCAGAGCACTCAGATCAGCCGCGTCCATGCCGAACCGGGCCGAGGCCAGCAGGCGCATCAGGGAATCGCTGTCGGTGTGGTCGCATATCAGGGAGAGCAGGGCCCGCAAATCCATGACCTCGGGCCGGTCGAAGAGAGAGGAGTACCCGACGACCTGGCAACTCAGTCCTGCAGCCTCCATGGCCTGGCGGTACCTGGGCAGGGCGGCCTTGGAGCGGAAGAGGACAGCCACGTGCGGCGCGTCACCTTGGTTGCCATAGAGCTCGCGGGCTCTGAGGGCGAACCTGACCACGCCATCGATCTCCTGGCCACCGGTGCTGTAGCCCAAGAGGCCCACGGTGCCTGGGTCGGCGTCCTCACGGGGACGGAGCCTGGCCACGTCCACCTCGCGTAGTTCCGCTTCGGACCGGCTCTCCTGGCCCCGATGTCGCAGGGGGACTGTCAGCTGGTTGGCGGCCTTGAGCACCCAGCTGGAGTTGCGGAAGGTGCGCGACAGGGTCAGCGGGTCCTGGTCCTGCGAGCGCCCAAAGGCTGTCACGCCAGACAGAGGACCGTTGCCGGAGTCGGGTCGGTCGGCCAACATGCCGAACTGGGCCTGGAAGGTGCGGAAGGCCCCGGGACTGGCCCCGCGCCAGGCATAGATGGACTGGAAGGGGTCGCCCACGGCGGTCACGGCCGACCTGCCGGGAGCCTGGTCCGCACTCCCCTGATCCTCCTGCCGATTCTGCGGGTGGAAGATAGCCGCCAGAAGCAGGGCCTGGGTGGTGGAAGTGTCCTGGTATTCATCCAGAAAAACGTGGCTGTAGCGGCGTCTCAGCTGGGCGCTGATGGAGGGGAAACGCTCGACCAGCTGGAAGGCGGCCAGGGTGAAGTCGCCGAACTCGGCCATGTTGGCCTGGCGCTTGGCCTGCTGGTAGTCCTGGACCAGGGTCAGCAGCTTCTCGCGTGTCAGGACGGCCCGTCGCATGGCATCCACCCGGTAGAGGCGAATGCTCTGCCGCTTGTCTCGGAAGCCCTTGATTTTACCCTGATAGTGCTCGTCTGTCTCCTTCTTGCTTCGCTTGGGCGGTGAGGTGCTGACTGTGGGCTCGGTGGCCGGCACGGGCTGGTCGCCGATGAGCTGGTCCGCACGATCCACAAAGGCGCGGTCCCAGGCGCGGATCCGCTCCACAGCCTGGTCGAAATCCGGGCAGTCGCTGCTGATCATGGAGGTGGTCACCGCCCCGGTCAGCCCCAGAACCCGGTTGACCGTGGTCGAGAAGGTCGCGGAGCCCAGGTCGTCGGAGTCGCCATCCTGCGCTGAGGCACCGGCAGGAAAGATCAGATCCAGATGGTCGGCGACCACCTGGGAGGCCAACTGGTAGGCTCCCGCCGAACTCAGGGGACGGGTGTCCTGATCCATGCCCACCAGTAGGCCGTACTGGCGCACGATGGACTGGAAGAAGGCATCATAGGTAGACACTGTCGGCTTGAGGAAGTTGCGTTCGGGATCCACTGCCGAGGCGCCTCTGCCCTGGTCGCGTCGAATGACCGCCGCCCCAACCCTTGACTGGAGTTCAGAGGCAGCCTTGCGGGTAAAGGTCAGTCCAAGAATCTGCTCGGAGGGCACTCCCCGGCGGATCAAGGTGATGATCCGGCTGGTCATGGTCATGGTCTTGCCCGAGCCTGCACCGGCCACCACCAGAAGATCCTCGTTCACATCCGCATCGACAATGGCGGACTGTTCGGCAGTCTGCTTCATTCTTGATCCTCCAGTAGATTGGGCGCCACCAGTTGCCATGCCTGACATTCCTGGCCATTGCTGGCCCGATGGCAACGGGTAGGGTCGAAAACCGCATCATCCCGGCCAGCCGTCAGCTTGACCCCGGCAGCGAAGAAGACCCTGGCTATCATGGTCAGCCCCCATACAGCCTGGGAGGAGACCCGGGCGGCTCGGACCATGTCCCACAGGTCCGCATCCACCCCAGGCGGCACCTGCTCAGGCAGGTCCGCAGGCTCGGCCTTTGATTTGAGCGGAGAGGGCATGCCGGTTCTGGGCTGAGCGACAGTGACCAGCCTGTTGCGCTCGAACAGTGGCGGCTGGTAGGCCATCTCCTCCCGGCGCAGCCCCATTTGAGCATCCTTGGGCGGGGCCTGCAACTGCAGAAGCAGGGACTGACTCAGCTTCATCCCCTCGGTCCTTTCCAGCTCGGGGGCCTCGGGCAGGCTCCAGGCCGCCCCCACCTCCGGGCTGCTGCCGGGCGTGGGTGGGAAGGCCAGGCCCAGCTGATAGCAGACCAGCTGCAGGTCGTTGAAGAGCTGACCTTGGGTGTAGGGGACTCTGCCGGTCTTGTAGTCCACCAGCCGCAGACGGATACCCTCGGGCAGGGACCGGACCTCCAGACGGTCGATACGACCGGTCAGCCTGACCGTGGTCCTGGCATCCAGGGCTGAAGGGAAGCCGTCGACCAGGCCGGACATCAGGGCGAAGAGCCCATCGGCATCCAGGGGCCTGTCAGGGAAGGTGGCCTTCCAAAGAGGGACCAGGTCCTCCACGGACAGGCTGACATCAAATGAGCGCTCGCTCTGCACTCCGAGCAGGTCGCCGACCGGGACCGGGCTCTTGCCCCCCAGGCCGTATTCGGAATCCGAGGAGCGGACAAAATAAGAGGCCAGGTTGTCCAGGATGGGCTCCACCCGACTGCTGCGACCGCGCTGGTCATAGAGTTCGTCGGGGTCCCGCAGGCGCTGTTCCTGAGGGGCCAGTTCCTGGTAGATGTCCAGAAGTGCATCCCGCACCTGCTGCTGGCGGGCGTCCGGATCGCCTTGGCCGGGACGGTCCAGACCCTGGGCTGTGCCCTCGCTGGCCACCTTGTGTATCAGTGAGCCGAACTCCGTGGGCACCCTGGATGGGGATGGGCCGGAGAACTGATCGCCCAAGGCCCACTCCAGGGGGCAGTTCCATATGGCATCGACCGCCGAGGGCGAAAGCAGAACCACCTGGCGGTCTGATCGGTGTTCATGGCGGCGCTCATGACCCCGGTCACGATTTTGTATTCGATCTGCCTGTCCGGCTTGATTGACGGAAGCAGGCGCAGGCCGGGAGGCATGGTCTCTTTCAGTAACCGATGCCACACCCGCGGCAGCGGCTGCAAACCTTGACCCGGCAGCCTGTCCAGTCGGAACCTCTTCATCCGGGACTTGGCCAACTGCGGACTGTTCATCTGGGGTATGCCGGTCCGAGTTCGGCCCAACCGTGGACTGCCCGTCTGGGACATGCTGATTCAATGTCGACTCGGCGGCACCCTCCTCATCATTGTTGTAGAGGAAAGGCCAATGCCGTGGATCAGCCGAATCCTGGCCCTGGTCGGCCAGCAACCGCAAGGTTTGCACGGCATCGTCCACTCGCTCACGGTCGACCTGGTCATGCGGAAGCAACGCCTGGACAGCCAGGATGGATCGGGCGGCTGCAGTCAGACCCCTGGGAGACACCTCCAGTCCCCCATAGCGCTCACTGCCGCCTGAGCCAGCGCCGACCATGCTGAACTCGGCCTGACTCATATCGGCGTTGCGTGGATAGCGTTCGGGCAGGTAGCCGTAGAGAAAGTCCGAAGGAACCAGATCATCGTTCCAGACCGCACTGATGCGCACCTGGGTTCGGGCCCGGGTCAGTGCCTCCAGAAAACCCTTTTTTTCGGCATAGAGGATGGAGCGCAGGGCAGGATCGTGGCTGAGTGTGTCCGCCAGGGGGTCACCGATGCGGTCGTGCAGAACCAGGTCGGCCAGCTCCTCGGCTCCGAACATGGTGTCGCGGGGAATCAGATTGGGCCAGACACCGTCCTGGACGGCGGGTAGCCAGACCAGGGGCCAGTCGGTGGCCAGGGCTGCAGCGCCGGCGGGTGTGGTCAGGGTGACGGCGTGCTCGATGGGCCCGATCCGCGCCAGGGAGTCGGCCTCAATCTGCATGGTGCGCACCTGGTCCATGAAGGCCTCGACCGTGGGAAAACGACGGGAGCCGGCCGCGTACTGGAAGAGCCGCATGAGCGCGTCCAGACGGTCGTTGGCCTCCTCCCCCTCCTGGGTGGCCATCAGGGCCCTCCGCTGCCAGTTGTCGGCAAGGTCCAGACTCCGCCAGGCCTCCCAGAGCACGTATTGGGGCTGACGGTCCTCAAGGACGCTGATGCGGCTGGCTGTCAGACGCAGAACCTGCAGGGCCTTGTCCAGGACCTGAACGTCGGAATCCTCCCGGCGGCCTCCGGCGATGGCGGTCATGGCCTCCAGGATGATTCCCGAGGATCGGTCATCCGGGTCCAGAACCAGCAGGGTCTCCAGGGCTTGGACAGAAAGAATGGCTGGCCGTTGAGCATCCCGGTCGCCCAGATCCACCGGTTGATCGGGGGCCGAGGCAGTGGAGAAGGGACCAGACCCGCCCCCTGGCTCGGGGGAATCGTGCCCGGTCAACAGGGAGTCGTCAACGTTGATGCCGGATAAACGAACCCGCTGAGCCCGCCGCTCGGCCAGGTCCTTAACCCAGGTCTGCCAGGCCTGTCCCAGGAACGGCAAATCATTCAAAGTGTCTGATGTGTCCGGATCACTCCCCTGCTGGCCGGACAGGGGGGCCAAGGCGGCCATGGTCTCCATGATGGACTCCAGGTGTTCCATCCTGACGGGACGCTCTGCACGAGCGGCGGTGGCGGGGACCCGGAAGAGGGGGCCGACCATCAGGGTGCGCAGACGTGAACGGATCCAGGCAGCCACCTGGGCAGGGTCGTCCGGGTCGCTTCCAGCTGTGGTGGGATCCAGTACCGACTGGGCTAGCTCGACCAGGGCAAAGAGACCCTGGATGGCAGGCTCCTGGCTGAGCGGACGGGTCACCGATGAGAAGCGCACCGGAACGCCCTGCACACGCAACTTGCGGCCCAGGGTGCGCAGGGTCATGTTGTCGTGGGCGATGACGGCCATGTCGTTCCAGTCACGCTTCTCGGCCAGGAACTCATGCTTGATTTGCCAGACCAAATCGTCGTCCTCCTGGTCGGGGGTGTGGAAGAGCCTGGCCTGCACGCTGCCGTCGCGGATGAGACTGTCGCCGTCGGTCAGAGGCGCCACCGGACCGGCTCCGGGCCAGGCGGGCAACTTGCCGGGTCTGTCGGGCAGAGGGGTATCGTTCTCCTCAACCCCGGCAATACCCAGGCTGACCCTGGCAGCCACCAGATCGGCGTAGGACCTCGGAGTTGCCGAATGGGAACCCTGGCCGCCTTCGGTATGCTCTGCGGTTGCTTCCGGAACCACCATCCTCAGGGGTTTCAGGGTCACTGTGGCGGCGTCCAGACAGGCGAAGTCCTGGGCCAGAAGGGGGGCGGCGGCACCTTGCATGGGCTTGGACAGGGCTGTCAGGCGAGTGGCCAGAAATTCCGGGTAGGAGCCGCGGAAGGACTGGACCGACTGGTCGGGATTGCCCACCAGAAGGAGTCGGCAGCCGGCCTGGCTCAAACCCTGCAGCAGGCCCATCCCGGCCAGGGTGATGTCCTGCCAGTCGTCCACGACCAGCAGGTCGGGCAGGTCATCATCAGCCAGCACGTCCAGGCCGCGGGAGGCTTCGACCATAAGCATGGAGGGGTCCAGACGGAATTCGTCCGGATAGCTCTCGGTGATGCTTTGGCGGTATTCATCTTCCAAGGCGAAGGCAAGCCGCCACTGCAGGCCCAGGCGGTCGCGGCGGTCGGGGTCCATGGGCTGGACGGCCAGGGCATCCAGAAGCTGGTCCCGGTCACCCCTATCCAGGCCCAATTCCGTCATGCGGGCAAACATGTCTCGAAGCTGGGCGATGAACCTGTCGGCGACCCCTACGACCCGTCCCTGTCCGTCGCCGACCAGAACGGCCGACCAGCCCGCCCCGTTGCGGAAGTAGCGCTCCAGGAGTCGGCAGACCGCGCAGTCGTCCCCGGCCTGGACATGCTCCAAATGGACGGTCATGACCTGCCTGAGCAGGGCATCCTCCTCGGCGCCGTTGAGCAGCCTGGGCAGGAGCGGATCGTGGCCTCCCTGGGACAGCCGAGACCGCGTCAGCAGACGAAAGGCCAAGGCCTGCAGGGTGCCCACAGGCCGGGTGCGGTCGGACCTGCCCCGCTCCAGAATGACCTGGCGGCTGACCTGGTCGGCCGCGGTCCTACCTGACACAGCCATGCTGGCGCCGTCACCGAACTGTTCCATGCCAGCCAGCAGAGCCTGAGTGGCCAACCTGGTCTTGCCACTGCGAGGAGAACCAGCCACCACCAGGGCCCGGGTGGGCCGACCCTCCTCGTTCCGGAGCCGATCACCGATAAGGGCGCGGACCGGTCCCATGGCCTCTTGCGGATCCACCGGTGGCTGCTTGTTCATAGCTACAAGAATAGGGTCCGGCATGGTCCATCTGCAGGCCCCGGAACCCGCTGGTCCGAGCGGTCCGACGGCCACTTAAAGGATATCTGATCGGGAGCGGCATGCTGTTATCGTGGATAGCAGTTCTCAGGCATTCCTTAGGAGGTGATACCCCTTGCAGCAGAATGGTTCCCAGGCCCGGCGCCCAGGTGCGGTTCCATCCATGGACCAGGCTCCAGCACTGCCCGGACTGCGGCTTATGCGCCCCCTGGACCTGGGAGGCACCGCCGCCGTCTACCTCTATGAGCAGGAGGGGCTCAACCGACCTGTGGCGGTCAAGGTGGCCCTCCAAGGCAGCATGGACCGGCAGACCCATCAGCTCTTTCTGCGCGAGGCCAAGAACCTGGCCAAGCTCTCCACCCACCCCTGCATCCTGAGCATCCACCAGGCCCTGGTCAGCGGTGACGGACGGGATTGCCTGGTGCTCGAATACGCTCCTGGCGGCAGTTGCAAGACCATCATGCTCAAGGGGGGCATGGACCAGGAAGGCGTGCTGGACCTGGGGGTGCGCATGGCCTCGGCCCTCTACTGCGCCCATGAACGGGGAATCCTGCACCGGGACGTCAAGCCCAGCAACTTCCTGATCACCGACCAGGGACTGCCCGTCCTGGCCGACTTCGGCATCTCCTCGGGCATCTATGGAAGCGAACGGGCCGGCGGACTTTCCATACCCTGGGCCGCCCCAGAGGTCCTGGCAAGCCGCTCGGGAGGGTCCGAGGCGAGCGACATCTACTCCCTGGGGGCCTCGCTCTTCGGCATGCTGGCCGGCCGCTCCCCCTACGAGTACGCCTACCGGGCCCGTGATGAGGATCACCTGGCCCAGCTGATTCTGACAGCGGAAACCCCGGTTCTGCACATGGGCGAGGCCTCCCCTATGCTGGCCGCCGTCCTGGAGAAGGCCATGGCCCATGACCGGGACGACCGCTACTACTCGGCGCTGGAATTCGGTCGTGCCCTCCAGAAGGTCCAGCAGGAGCTCTACGGCCACGCAACGCCCTTCATCGGCGAGGGAATCGATCCCTACCCCACAGCGGATGTACGCTCACACTCCCGGACCGGAGGCATTGCCGACCGACCCATTGCAGGCCGACAAGAGAATAAGGGGTCCGGCCACTCCTGGACCGGGGCAGGGACCAGCCCGCAGTCACGTCTGCGACCAGGCAGGGAGGCGTCCGCTGACCATGAAGGCAGCCAGGCCAAGCGGTTTCCCGGTGGTCGCCGTCGTGTGATCCTGCTGGCACTGATCCTCGCTGCCGTCCTGGCCATAGTCCTGGTCTGTACCCTGGTTATCGGTCTGCCGAACAGTTCCGAACGTGGTTCGCAGCCGACTGCTTCAGGTTCCTCCCAGACCCAATCCCAACAGGCGCCCTCCCCTGATCCGAACGATTCGAGCGACCTCCAGGATCTGCAGGAAGGTCCGGTTCCCTCGCCCACCCAGGGTCAGGGCCGCTACCAGGGCACCGCGGCTGTGTTCACCTGGGCCAATCCCGACCCCAAGCCGGGAGACACCTATGTCTGGCATCCCCTGGACCAAGGCGGCACCGGAGACCGTGGCCGCAGCGTACAGACCCGACAGCCGACCGCCCGCATCGACAGTCCGCAGGGGGGCCAAACCTGCATCAGCGTCACCCTGGTGCGCGCCGACCGGAGCATGTCCCAGGAACCGACCATCATCTGCGCGGTGCAGTGAACCTTCGGTGGATGAATTTTCACATTCGACCACCCCGACTTTCACAGACCGCCAAGACCGGGCAAACCAGCTAAAATCAGTCGTCAGAGAGGGCGTCGACGGCGGTCCGGGATTAATTAAAAGACAAAGGCATGGGTCAGGCATCCTGGTCTGTGCTGCAGGACAGGAAAGGAACCCAGGGGATTATGGACTTGCAGGGACGCTTCCTGCGGATGCGCCGGGCCGGGCTGCGTCTGCGGCATGCTCTGGCCGTCCGCGCTAAAAACCCTGCTGCCATCCTGACCGTCACGCTGACGGCGCTGGTCCTGCTCATCCTGGGCGCCTTGTTCGTTCATGGGGTGGACCGCCGTGCCGTTCAGGTGGACGATGGCAGCATCTGGATCGCCTCCGAGAACGAGCGCAAGGTCGCCCGGTTCAAGCCCGACATCGGCGAGGCGGACGTGGCCCTGTCGACGGGCACGGACCACTTCGACCTGGCCCAGAGCGGATACGCGGTCATCCTGGGCCGTGAGGGAGGCATGGCTCCCATAGCGGCCTCCACCGCCACCCTGGGGGACACCACCCGGTCGGATGCCAGGGTGCAGAGGACGGTCAACGGGCCCACTTTGATCCTCTTCCAGGCACGGACCGGCAAGATCTGGGTGGGCCAGGCCGCTTCGCCTGGGGATTTGGACCCGCAGCGCCGAGACCCTGTGCTGACCCTGGGCTCCGGGGCTGCCGTCACCGTGGATGCCTCCGGGGCCGTCTACGCCTACCGGCCCTCGGACGGGGTCGTGTTAAGGATCGACGGACCTGACTCCCGGGCCCACCGTGAGATGGACTCACTGACGGATCACGCTCCCGTCCGGGCCACTGCCTTCAGCGTCATTGGCGGAAGACCTGTCCTCCTGGCGGGAGATCGGCTTTACTGGCCGCAGGGATCCATCCGGATACCGCACCGGGGAGACCTGCAACTCCAGTCCACTCCAGTGGATATGGACCGCCAGGGACCCTGGGTGGGTCTGACCGATCAGGAAAGCGTCCACCTGATTGATCTGGACCACCCCCAGAATCAGGTCGAGACACTACGCACCGGTGGCAGCGGCCAACCCGCCCAGCCGGTCTCCTCCGGCGGATGCCTATGGACGGCCTGGGCCTCCTCGGGACGGAATTTCCTGCGACTGTGTGCAACAGGAACAGCCATGCCCAAAGTCCAGTCAAACCAGCCGAGTCCCACCACCTTGGAAGCCATCAGCCCCACCTCAGACCTGGTCTTCCGGGCCAACCACCGGAGGGTCATCCTCAACGATGTGCTGACTGGCGATGTCTGGAACCCACAATCCTCCACCAAGGTAATCCGGCTGCAGTGGCAGACCATGGAAGTCAAGCACACTGACAGCAACGATCAGCGTCAGGACTCGGCCGACAACCGCCAGCGGTTCGCGGCCACCTGTCGATCAGGATCCCAACCCATCCAGGCCGAAGACGACAGTCTGGGCATTCGGGCCGGATCCAGAGCTCTGCTGGACCCCTTGCGCAACGACCGCCAGACCGACTGCTCGGTTCTACGAATCGAGGATGCGCGCAGTTCGCAGGGGAATCTGCGCCTGACCCCGGTCATGAACGGCCGCTACCTGCAGGTGGATGCCAGCGACGCACCCGCCGGTCGGGCCAGAATCAACTACTCCATCACCGATGGACGCGGCCAGGTCTCCTCGGCTGGCATCGACCTCAACATCGCCCCGGTCAAGATGGACCGAGGCAACCAGGCACCGGTCCAGAACGATACCCCGCCTGAGTACGAAGTGGAGCAGGGCGCTACGACCACCGTCAACGCCTTGGCCGGGTTCGAAGATCCCGATGGGGATCCGCTGACCCTGGTCGGCGCCGAACCGATCAACTCTGATCGGATATCCCTGTCCACCAGAGCTGATGGACAGTTGACCATGAGCGCCGGGTCGGCCACCTCCGGTCGGCTGGCCGTCAAAGTCATCGTTTCGGACGGGCTCATGAGCGGTCAGGGACTCATCTACTTCACCGTCAGACCCATCAACACCCTGGCTCCGCTGGTCGATCCGGTCATCCGCCAGGCCACTCCTGGCCGAGAGGTCACCGTGGACCTGAGCAGGAGCGTACATGCCAATGCCGCTCAACCCATCCGCCTGGTCCGGGTCGACAAGACTGATGGAATCCAGGTGGAGGTCAACGCCGAGAGCCTTTCCTTCACAGCCACTGCCGCCAACCCGGGCACCTATTATGTGCCCTACCGGGTGGCCCAGGGTGACCAGGAGACCCAGGGGTTGGTCAGGCTGGAGGTGGAACATGACCAGGGCGGATCCGCGCCGCCGGTTCCTGTCAACGACGTGGCCCTGCTGGGGACCGACCAGACCGCCATCGTCGATCCACTCGACAACGACCTGGATCCCCTGGGCGGAGTGCTGGCCCTGACCGATGTGCGCGTGGATCCGGACTCCGGCATCAAGGTCGGCATCGTAGACCACCGCCGGGTCTACCTGTCAGCAAGAAAAATCCCTACACGCCCGCTGAGCATCGCCTACACGGTCGCCAACGCCGAAGGCAGTACTCAAGGGACCATCGTCCTGCAGCCCCCTTCCTTAAGCAGGGCAGCCTCGGCGCCCAAGGCCCCGAATCTGACGGTAGGTGTCCGCTCATCGGGTCTGGTCACGGTTTCGGTCATGGACAAGGTCACCCACGCTGACGGAACCAGCGTCACCCTGGACCAGCAGCTGACTACGGATCAGCAGAACTTTGCGGGCCTGGCCTTCGTATCCGGGGATACGGTCAGGTATCAGGCCAGCGAGCGCACCGGGGACTTCCCTGCCACCTATACGGTCAGGGACGATCTGGGCAACGCAGCCTCTGGCACCATCACCTTCCGCGTGCATGCCTCCGACCCTGCCAGCAAGCCCGCACCCACCCCCAAGGACCTACGAGCCCAGGTGGCTGCCGGGACCAAGGTGCGCATCCCCGTCCCGCTGACCGGCATCGACCCGGACGGAGACTGCGACACCCTGTCAGGCTTGGGCAACCAGGCACCCAGGCTGGGCAGGATCGTCAAAGCCGGGGCCGACTACCTGATCTATGAGGCCTATCCCGACTCGCACGGCACCGACGAGTTCACCTACGCCGTGGAGGACTGGGTGGGGCAGCGTGCCCAGGCGCGCGTCCGCATCGGCGTCTTCCCCGACTCATCAGTGACCGGAGTCTTCGCCCGGGACGACAAGGTCAGGCTGCGGCCTGGGACCGTCGCCGACGTGCCGGTCCTGCTCAACGACATTTCCGGGGACGACGATCCCCTGAGTCTGGACCCCAACCTGGAGCGCCAGGGCCTGGACCAGGCCAGCGTAGAGGACGACATGATCCGTCTGACTGCTCCTTCGCAGTCAGGCACCTCCTATCTGGTCTATCAGGCACGCAACCGGGCAGGGCTGACTGACCAGGCCACCCTGACTGTGGTCTCTGACCCCCAAGCCCCCATCCAGCCTCCCATAGCCCAGGATTACCAGGTGGCTCCCGAGGACACAGTGGACAAGCGCAGCGTGGAAGTCAATCTGGCCGACTCCATCAGCAATCCATCCGGCACCCTCGATGACCTGCACCTTGGGATTCATCCCAGCGCCCGCGCCCATGCCAGGATCGTAGGCGAAGCCGGCTCCACCAAGCTGGTCATTGATCTGACCGACCAGGCAAGGGCCGTGCCCTACACCGTGACCAACACCCGGTACAAGATCACTTCAATGGCTTTTGTGAAGGTCCCCGCCTATGGGGTATTCCCCCCGGTCCTGAGACCTCGCGCTCCGGCCCTCAAAGTGCGGGCTGGGCAGAGCATCACCATCGACATCGCCGATCAGGTCAGAGTGGGTGCAGGCAAGACCGCACGGATCGCCTCCCGCCAGTCCGTTTCAGCCACCAAGTCAGACGGATCCGATCCCTATGTGGACGAGCACACCCTGAAATTCACCGCCGCCAGGGACTATGCCGGTCCAGCCTCACTGACCTTTGCCGTCCGCGACGGGGATCCAGGCGGCCAGGCCATCGTCAACGAGTCGGTACTGACCCTGCCCATCACCGTCGTAGGCGGCAGAGCCTCCCCGCCGGTCCTTTCGGCACCGGTCATCGATCTGGTGGCCGGGGAACCGGCACAGACCATCTCCCTGTCCGCCATGACCCGCTGGCCCCAGGGAAACGATCCGGCCGACAGCACCTTCTCCTCAGGGGACCCTCAGGGGCCGATCCATGCCAAGCTGAGTCCTCGGGGCCAACTGAACGTGGCCGCCGACAAGACCGCGACACCCGGCACCAAGGCCACCCTGCCGGTGACCATCACCAACCCATCCGGCGATGTGCATACAGACCTGGCCTTCCGCATCGTCGCCACCACCCGCCCTCTGGCTTCGGTCCCCTCGCGTCAGGTGGGGCTCAAGGCCGGGCAGAGTCTGGAGCTGGACCTGTTCGACGGCGCCCTCAACCCCTTCCCCGACACCCCGCTGCGCCTGGTCGGCCTGGTCAGTGACGACACCTCACGACTGACAGCCACCAACCTGGGCGACGGGAAGATCGCCATCAAAGCCGATCGCGACATCGGCGCCTCCACGAACACCATTCTGGCCACGATCGAGGATGGCAGTCGGGATCCGGGCCGCCGGGTCAGCGCCACCATCACGGTGGGGATCATCGACCGCCCGCAGGCCCCCAGGATGCTGGTGGGGGCCGCCCAGGCGGGCGACGGAACGGTGCTCCTGGCCTGGGAGCCGGGTGCAGTCAACGGCAGTCCCGTGGACGAGTACCGGGTCACTTACACTTCATCGGCAGGCTCGGGACAACGCTCCTGCGGCAATGCCGTCACCTGCAGGATCGACGGGCTGGCCAACGGCCATGACTACTCCTTCACAGTCCAAGCCCACAACCAGGTCGGCTGGTCCCCCGATTCCTCGCCGGCAGCGGCCCGACCTGACGCGCTTCCCGGAGGCGTGCAGGCACTGACCGTGGACGGCGGCAGCAAGGAAACCCTGACCGTCACATGGCGTCCACCGGAGAATCATGGCTCACCCATCAAGGGCTATACGGTCCACGCCGATGGTTCCGGCTGCGGTTCGCCACGATGGCGGTCGGCCACCTCCACCAAGGCGGTCTTCGACGTGGCCCATGACGAGGCAGGAGGCACCTGCACAGTGAGCGTGACTCCCGCCAATATGGCCGGATCGGGTCCTGTGGCCTCGGCCTCCGGAGCCACCTGGTCTCATCCGGATCCGCCTGCGTTCCAGACTCTGGAGTACCAGGGCAAGGACCAAGTCAAGCTGGTCTTGAACTCCGGGGCCGAACACGGCCGACCCTGCGCAGACATCCAGGTGAGCATCGATGGCCTCGACCCCGACAAGGCCTCCTGGACACTGTCCTGCAACCAGCCCGAGGTCAGTGAAGTCATCACCCTGCCCGCTGGATCCGCCAAGCCGGGCGCCACGCTGAACTTCCGTGCTGTCGCCCGCATCCGTGGGGTGGGGTCCGAAGGCCATTCGCCCGCCGCCACCAAGGAGCTGACCCTGCCCAAGGAAGACGACAAGCCAAGCGACAAGACTCTTAACCCGTCAGGGGTCCCATCAGCTGACAAGGATGAATGACCATGGATGAACGAAACGCACAGGAACCCATCCAGCAGGACGGCACCATCCCGGATGACGCGACCAGGAGGAGTGCACCCAAGGCCATCCGTGAGGCAGGCAGCGGAGGCCGACGGATCCCCGCTGACCGACTGGACGTACTGAAGCGACAGCGTCAGGCCCTCATGGCAGGTTTGGGTCAGCAGGAATCCTCCTTGGCGGCGAACGACGATCGGACCCGGCCCGGCCGCATCCCTGTGGCTGCCGGGCAAGGAAGAACTCAGAAGACCGGGGCAGAATCCGTCCCATCGGACCGCACCATGGTGGAAGACGGGACCATCCCCGTCCGTCAGCCGGCCCGTGACCTGTTCGACCGGTCCTCGCCAGCTTCTGCAAGGCCTGACCTGGTCGATGTGACCGATCAGTCCCGTCACCCCCAGCTGGAGCGGACCTCGGCTCCCGGATACGAAGTCAGGACCGACGAGCCCAGGCAGGCAGAACAGAACGGACAGGACCGGCGGTCCGCCGCCGAATCAGAAGACCAGGCCGCAGGCAACAGACAGGCAGTAAGCCGCAGCCAAGCCGCCGTGGATGTGTCGACTTTCGCCAGTCTCTTCCGCTCCATCGTCGACAACGTCGGCCAGGCGGTGCTGGGTAAGGAGGAGACCATTGCTCTCTGTGTCACTGCACTGATCGCGGGAGGCCATGTGCTCCTAGAGGACAATCCGGGCACCGGCAAGACCCAGCTGTCACGAGCACTGGCCGCCTCCATTGCTGTGGACTGCAAGCGGATCCAGTTCACCCCCGACCTGCTGCCCTCCGATCTGCTGGGCGTGACCTTCTACGACCAGGCTCAAGGACGATTCTCCTTCCGGCCCGGTCCGGTCTTCGCCTCTCTGGTTCTGGCTGACGAGATCAACAGAGCCTCCCCCAAGACCCAGTCGGCCCTGCTGGAGGTCATGGAGGAAGGCCAGGTGACCGTGGATGGGCGCACCTACCGCCTACCCCGGCCATTCATGGTTATGGCCACCCAGAATCCTATCGAGCAGCTAGGCACCTATGCCCTGCCCGAGGCTCAGATGGACCGCTTTCTGATCCGCACCTCGCTTGGGGCACCGGGGCATGATGCCAGTATGCGCATCCTTCAAGAAGCCGACATCCGTGACCGGGCCGGCCTGGTCAAACCGGTGGTCGATGCCAGCCAGGTGGAGGCCATGGCCGCCTGCGCCTCCAAGGTCTTCTGTGATTCCTCCATCATGGAATACGTCATCCACATCATCGAAGCCACGCGGCACAGCCCCGCCATCCGGGTCGGCTCCTCCATCAGAGGCGGACTGGCTCTGGTCCGTTGCGCCAGGATCCGGGCCTGCGCCCAGGGCCGCGACTACGTGATCCCCGACGATGTCAAACAACTGGTCGACCCCATCCTGGCCCACCGGCTGATTCTGACGGCCAAGAGCAGGCTGGCGGACATGGATGAACACCAGGCGCTGGCCGAAGCCCTGGCCAAGGTCCCAGTCCCCACAGGAGAGCAGTGACCCATGACCGCCTTCGCCCGCCGACCTGCCCCGGAGGCAAGATCGACATCCTCGACAGGATCCAGACAGGGCCTGCGATCCCAGACCGCTGATCTCTGGCAGTCGGTCACTGCCCTGGGTCGGGCTATGGCCTTGGCCGCGCTCATTTGTGCTCTGGCCTTCGTCCCGACTGGTTGGCGTGAACTGCTGGCGGGCGCTTTGCTTGGTGCAGGCATGCTGCTGCTGGGGTTGCTGATGAGCATGGGCAACCTGTCCTGTAGCGCTGAAACGAGTCTGGACCAGGGCCGTCTGGAGGTGGGCGGCCAGGCTGAGCTGGTCCTGGTTCTGACCAATCCGGGCAGCCGCTCCACCCGCCGCGGCCGAATCGGTCTGACCCTGGGCCAGGGAACCATCATGACACCACTGCCAGCCCTGGCTCCCGGCCAGAGTCACCAGATCCGCTTGAAGATGGAAGCCAGGTCCCGTGGCGTGATTGACCTGGGCCCGGTGACCATGGAGGCAGGTGACCCGCTGGGACTCATCCGCCGCCGCCGAATCCTGACTGGCGCCCGAAAACTCTACATCCATCCCCGCACGGTGGCCCTGCCGCCACTTAAAGTCGGACTGGAACGCGACCTGGAGGGGGATCCCGGCCCGGGCATTGTCGACGACGACCTGGAATTCCATGCCCTGCGCCCCTATGCTCCGGGCGACGATATGAAACGGGTCCACTGGCTGTCCACTGCCAGGACCGGCACCCTGATGGTCCGCCAGTACGAGCCCACCCTGCGCACCAGGACCGAACTGATTCTGGACGGCAAGGCCACCTCATACCGGAATGCTGATGAGTTCGAGCTGGCAGTTGAAATCTACGCCTCCCTGGGCTGCCGATGCCTGCTTGATGGCCGTCGGCTGCAAGCGGTGGCCCCGGAACCCGACGATTCCAACGCCCATGGAACCATCCTGCCCACGGAGGATCCCAGAAACTTTCTGGATGCCTGCAGTGCCATCCGCCCCAGCCAGGACAGCTACGACAAGCCAGACCTGTCTGACGCTCCCGAACGAACCAGCCTGACCATTCTGATAACCGGTTCGCTGGGCGACCACCAGGCCTCAGCCCTGGCGGGTGAATCTGCCCAGAGCTCCTCCCCGGTCATGCTGCTGGCTGCTGACCTGGATGCCAATCCAAGTCTGCAGACGCAGCCAGGCCTGGCCAACGCCGTTCTGGGCAGCCTGCAGGACCTTCCCATCCTCTTGGAGAACCAGCCATGAGCACATCTGCATCATGGATGGACCAAGTCCAGAGGGAGCCCATACGCCTGATTGACCGGGCAGGTCTGCAATCCACTGTCGACCCCACCGGGCGCCGCTCCCCTATCATTCTGGTCGCCGCACTTGCCCCCCTCAATCTGCTGGCCGGACTGCAGTTGCTTCCGGTCTACGGCAGCCTGCCCCTCTGGCTGACAGTGGGGGCCGTAGCCTGCCTGGTCGGACTGATGATTGCCTTGCTCCCCCGCCGTGGTATTGCCACAGCCCTCCTGCAACCTCTGCTGCTGATTGCGGCCCAATTCCTGCTGGGTCCCATCTTCGCCCTGAACGGGACCACTCTGGCACACGTCCTGCCCACCTGGGCAACCCTGACACAAGGGTGGTCCGCCACCTTCGGCGCGTTCAAGACCCTGGCAGCCATCGACCCGCCACTTGGTCAGGAAGCCGGCGGACTGATGGCCCTGTGGACGCTGATGCTCTGGACCTCTTATCTGGCCGTGTTGCTGGCCCGCCATGGCCTGGGTCGCAACCTGGGACGGCCGGCGCACCCGGTGGCCGTCCTGGCAGCCACCCTGCCCATCCTGGCCACCATGGCTGTGTCAGCCGTCCTGGGCACCAGCAAAGGCCTCCACCCGGCATTGACGGGCGGCATCCTGTGGCTGCTCCTGCTAATCTGGTGCGCCAGCGGACTGGGTCTGCTGCGCCTGCAAGGACTTGCATCCACGCTTCTGACCCTGGCATTGACAGCCGGACTGATTTTCTCCGCTGGACTGCTGCCTGCCCCGACCCGGCTGATCATCCGAGACCACTATCAGCCCCCCATGGACCCTTACCAGTTCACCAGCCCCTTGAGCGATTACCGCGCCTATATCAAACGCCATCGCGACGATACCCTGGTCACGGTCCGCAACCTGCCCGCCGGCATGCCGGTCCGAATGGCCGTCATGGACCGTTATGACGGCAAGGTCTGGAATCTGTCCGACTCATCAGGCGCTGGAGCCGCCGACTACCGGCGCATCGGTGCCCAGATCCGCACAGAAACCCAGCAGAGCAAGGCCAAAAACGGTGAACAGACCGGACAGCCTTTTACCGCAACCTTTCTGATTCGGGAGGGATTCGACCACGCCTGGCTGCCTTCCGCCGGACAGGTCAACGGCATCGATACGGATCGGGGCCTGCAACGGAAGGACCTCTACTTCAACAAGGCCACAGACACCGTACTGACCAATCAGGCCCTGCAGGCCGGAGCCAGATATACGGTGCACGGCGTGGCCGAAGACCGACCCGCAGCCCGTCGCATAGCCGACAGCGATCCGGGAGATGCACAGGTGCCTCCCCTGGCGGATGCGCCCGAGAGCCTGCCCAAGGCGGCTGCCTCCATGACCTCCATGCAGGCGCGCGGCGGCGCCAGGGCGCTGGCCATCGAGGAACGGCTGCATCAGGAAGGATGGTTCTCCCATGGTCTGGCCGGCGACTATCCCTCGCCCTCCGGTCATGGCGACTATCGAATCAATCAGCTCCTGCAGGGCCAGGCCATGGTGGGCGACAGCGAACAATACGCCTCGGCCATGGCCCTCCTGGCCAGGCAGATGGGTCTGCCATCCCGGGTGGTCCTGGGATTCCTGCCCAAGAATCGTGACGGCTCCATCAGCCGGGCACGGACCAGGACTCAGGCGGACGGGAGCACCCGAATCGACTTCACAGGACGCGATGCCCAAGCCTGGGTGGAGATCAATCTCAAGGGACTCGGGTGGGTCCCCTTCTACCCCACGCCACCGGAGACCAAGACCCCGGACAAGTCCCTGGACTCCACACCGCCCGATCCGCAGACCCTGGTCCGCCAGCCACCGCCCCCGCTGGTCGATCCTCCTCGTGACGACAGAGCTACCCAAGGCAGAACCACCGTTGGCGGCCAGGAGGCATCGCGGCAGTCTTTACCCTCCTTCTGGAAGCGGTACGGACCCTTGGTAGCCAAAGCGACGCTCTGGACAGTGCCACTCTGGCTGCCTGCTCTGCTGGTTTTGCTCCTGCTGACCATCAAGTCCTGGCTGCGTCGACGGGCCCGGTCGAACGGCGATCCGAAGACCCGTATCCGTGCCGGCTGGCGACAGATCGGCAACCTGGGCAGACAGACCGGCTTGTCTATGGATGGCACCCGCAGCGAACAGGCGGCTCTAATCGCCCAGACCCTGCTGACCGACCCCCCAGGGTCCTCGTCGTCCGGACTGCGCGGGGATCTGGATCGACTGCGCAGTATGGCGGATCAGGCCTCGTTCGACCAGAACCCTTCAGATGAGCAGGAGGCCGAGGATTGCTGGCAACTGGTGGACAAGCTTCGATCCGCCATCCTGACATCCCTGCCGCGAACCCGACGTTGGCGCACCCTGCTTTCCCTTAGGCACCTGCGCTGACCCGTCCGCCGAGAACCCGGACAGCGGGAAAACAAAATGAGGGCCCGTGCAATCACTAAGATCGCATGGGCCCTCATTCTTTATCACATATCCTGCGGCCGAATCCGCCGGGCCGGGTTATCCGGTCCAAGCGGATCTGCGGCTACTGGTCGTGCATACACTCACTGGTTGGAATGCTGGTCCTCCGAGGAGGAGAAGGTGGCAGAACCAGGCTGCTGGGACGGCTTCTGATCGGAGTCACTGCCAGTGGCGGCATTCGAGGATCCCGTGCCCGTGGCAGCCGTCTGATCGCCGGCCTCAGCCGACGGATCCTGCACATTGGGGGTGTCCAGATGGCTCTGGCCGCCCTGGTCGTTGAGGAAGTCGTCCGGGTTGAAGTCGTCGCCCAGCTTCAGATCTCCGAAGTCGATGTTGGAGAAGTCCACATCGTTCAGGTCGGCGTCGCTCAGATCCACATCGCCGCCACCCAGACCGAAGTTGGGGTAGATGGTGTCGCGGATGGCCTTGTCGGGCTCCACGGTGGCGTTGCGGTACCTGGCCAGACCGGTGCCTGCGGGGATCAGCTTGCCGATGATCACGTTCTCCTTGAGGCCCTTCAGGTCATCGACCTTCTGGTTCAGGGCGGCCTCGGTGAGCACGCGGGTCGTCTCCTGGAAGGAGGCGGCCGACAACCAGGAGTCGGTGGCCAGGGAGGCCTTGGTGATGCCCATGAGCTCGGGACGTCCGGCGGCCGGCTTGCCTCCGGCCTTGACGGCCTTCATGTTGGCGGCCTTGAACTTGGCCTGGTCGACCAGCTCACCAGGCAGCAGGTCGGTGTCGCCCGAGTCGATGACCGTCACGCGGCGGAGCATCTGGTGGACGATGACCTCGATGTGCTTGTCGTGGATGTCCACGCCCTGGGAGCGGTAGACCGTGTGCACCTCGTTGACGATGTTCACCTGGGCGGCGCGCGGGCCGAGGATGCGCAGGATCTTCTTGGGATCCACGGAGCCCTCGATCAGCTGGGTGCCGGCCTCGACGTGCTGTCCATCCTTGACCATCATGGGCGCACGGCGGGTGACCGGGTAGGTCAGCGCCTCCACGGAGGTGTCGTCGGGGGTCAGGGTCACCTGACGGCCGCGGTCGGTATCCTCCACCTTGACGGTGCCGGGGAACTCCGCGATGGGAGCCTCGCCCTTGGGGGTACGGGCCTCGAAGAGCTCGGTGACACGGGGAAGACCCTGGGTGATGTCGGAGGCCGAAGCCACGCCGCCGGAGTGGAAGGAACGCAGCGTCAGCTGGGTACCGGGCTCGCCGATGGACTGGGCGGCCACAATGCCCACGGCCTCGCCGACGTCCACCAGCTTGTTGGTGGCCAGAGACCAGCCGTAGCACTTGGCGCACACCCCGCGGGTGGACTCGCAGGTCAGGACCGAGCGGGCCTTGACCTCCTCCACACCGTGGGCGACCATGTCACGCAGCACGTCCATGGACAGGGCGTCGCCGCGCTTGTAGAGCACGGTCTTGCCATCCTTGGGGTCGATGACGTCGGCTGCCAGGAGCCTGGAGTAGGGTCCGCCGTCGGCTGCCTTGACCAGGACCAGGTTGCCTTGCTCATCGCGTTCGGCCACCTTCATGGTCAGACCACGCATGGTGCCGCAGTCCTCCTCGCGCACGATCACGTCCTGGGAGACGTCGACCAGACGACGGGTCAGGTAGCCCGACTCGGCGGTACGCAGTGCGGTGTCGGCCAGACCCTTGCGGGCGCCGTGCTGGGAGATGAAGTACTCCAGCACCGACAGGCCGTCGTGGTAGTTGGACTTGACCGGTCGAGGAATGATCTCGCCCTTGGGGTTGGCCACCAGGCCTCGCATACCGGCGATCTGGCGGATCTGCATCCAGTTGCCTCGTGCCCCGGACTGGACCATGATGTTCACGTTGTTGTCCGGAGTGAAGTGCTCCTGCATGGCGTCAGCCACCTTGTCGGTGCATTCGGTCCACAGGTTGATCAGCTCCTGACGGCGCTCCTCGTCGGTCAGCAGACCCATGTCGTACTGGGAGTTGACCTTGGCGGCCTGCCCCTGGTACTCGTTGACGATCTTTTCGCGCTCGGGCGGCACCACGATGTCGGAGAAGGCCATGGTCACGCCGGACCACTGGGCCCGGGTGAAGCCCAGATCCTTCAGGGCATCCAGGGTTGCCGCGACCTGTGCGGTCGAGTACCGGGTGGCGATGTCGTCAACGATGCCGGACAGCTTGCCCTTGGGCACCTGCTCGTTGATGAAGGGGTAGTCCACAGGCAGCGTCCGATTGAACAGGACCCGCCCGTAGTTGGTGGCGAAGAGCCTGGAGCCGTCCTTGAAGACCTCTTCCTTGACCACGTCAGGGCTGCCGGGCTCGGGGTCGACGACCCTGAGGTCACCGGGCTCCCAGTCCTTGGGCATGACGAAGTCGGCAGGGACCCGCAGCAGGATCTTGGCCTGCATGTCGATCTCGCCCAGGTCCAGGGCCATCCGGGCCTCGGCCAGGCTGGAGAAGATCCGGCCCTGGCCCTTGGCTCCGTCAACCACGGTGGTCAGGTAGTACAGACCCAGAATCATGTCCTGGGAGGGCATGGTGACCGTGTGGCCGTCGGCGGGCTTGAGGATGTTGTCGGAGGCCAGCATGAGCGAACGGGCCTCAGCCTGGGCCTCGGCCGACAGGGGCAGATGGACTGCCATCTGGTCGCCGTCGAAGTCGGCATTGAAGGCCGCACATGCCAGTGGGGGCAGGTGGATGGCCTTGCCCTCGACCAGGATGGGCTCGAAGGCCTGGATACCCAGACGGTGCAGCGTAGGCGCACGGTTGAGCAGGACGGGGTGCTCGGAGATGACCTCCTCCAGCACGCCCCAGACCTCGGGATCGCCGCGGTCGACCAGACGCTTGGCGCTCTTCATGTTCTGCGCGTAGTTGAGGTCCACCAACCGCTTGATGACGAAGGGCTTGAAGAGCTCCAGGGCCATGGGCTTGGGCAGGCCGCACTGATGCATACGCAGGGAGGGCCCGACCACGATCACGGAACGGCCGGAGTAGTCCACACGCTTGCCCAGCAGGTTTTGACGGAAGCGGCCCTGCTTGCCCTTGAGCATGTCTGCCAGGGACTTCAGGGGACGGTTGGAGGCTCCGGTGACGGGGCGGCCACGGCGGCCGTTGTCGAAGAGGGAGTCCACAGCCTCCTGGAGCATGCGCTTCTCGTTGTTGAGCATGATCTCGGGGGCACCCAACTCGATCAGGCGCTTGAGCCTGTTGTTGCGGTTGATGACGCGCCGGTAGAGGTCGTTCAGGTCGGAGGTGGCGAAGCGGCCGCCGTCCAGCTGCACCATGGGGCGCAGGTCGGGAGGAATGACCGGGACAACGTCCAGGACCATGGCCTCGGGCTTGTTGCCGGTGTTCAGGAAGGCGGAGACCACCTTGAGCCGCTTCAGGGCACGGGCCTTGCGCTGGCCGGAGCCGGTGTCGATTTCGTGACGGAGCTCCTTGGCGGCACCCTCCAGGTCGAAGTCCTGCAGGCGCTTCTTGATGGCCTCGGCACCCATGCAGCCCTCGAAGTAGTCACCGTAGCGGTCCTGCATCTCCCGCCACAGATCCACATCGCCCTCCATGTCGCCGGGCTTCAGGGTCTTGAAGCGGTCGAAGACGGCGGTGATCCTCTGGATCTGGTCGTCGTAGCGCTTGCGGATGGCGGTCATGTCACGCTCGGCACCGTTGCGCAGACGGGCCTTCATGGAGCCCTTGACCTCGTCGGTCTTCTCCAGCTCGGCCAGGTCCTCTTCCAGCTTCTTGGCGCGCTTGTCGATCTCCAGGTCGCGCTTCTTCTCCAGCTGGTTGATCTCGTTGTCGAACTCGTCCTGCAAATCGGGCAGGTCCTTGTGGCGCTGCTCCTCATCCACCTTGGTGACCATGTAGGCCGCGAAGTAGATGACCTTCTCCAGGTCCTTGGGCGCGATGTCCAGCAGGTATCCCAGCCGGGAGGGCACACCCTTGAAGAACCAGATGTGGGTGACGGGGGCGGCCAGCTCAATGTGGCCCATGCGCTCGCGGCGGACGCGGGAGCGGGTGACCTCCACACCGCAACGCTCGCAGACGATGCCCTTGAAGCGTACGCGCTTGTACTTGCCGCAGGCGCATTCCCAGTCGCGGGTAGGTCCGAAGATCTGCTCGCCGAACAGACCGTCCTTCTCGGGCTTCAAGGTACGGTAGTTGATGGTTTCGGGCTTCTTGACCTCGCCATAGCTCCAGCCGCGTATGTCGTCGGCCGTGGCCAGTCCGATTCTCAGTTTGTCAAATGCATTGACGTCCAGCACTCTGTGTCCTGTCTCTGATCTTGTAACTGCTCTGAAGTTTGCCTCTTGGCGGGATGCCCTTCAGGCGGGCATCCCTGTGACTGGTGGTTCAGCGGTACTCCGGTTCGGGAGCGGACTGGTCGGCCTTGGCGGCGGCGTCCGGGCGGGCGCCGATGTTGAAGCCCAGGTCGTCGGAGGCGGCGCTCGGGTCGTCGTCCTCGTCCTTCATCTCGATCACGTTGCCTTCCGCGTTGAGCACCTCCACGTTCAAGGAGAGCGACTGCATCTCCTTGAGCAGCACCTTGAAGGATTCGGGGATGCCGGCCGCCGGCAGGTTCTCCCCGCGCACGATGGCTCCGTAAGCCCGGACGCGGCCGTCCACGTCGTCGGACTTGGTGGTCATCATCTCGTGCAGGGTGTAGGCGGCACCGTAGGCCTCCAGGGCCCAGACCTCCATCTCGCCGAAGCGCTGGCCACCGAACTGGGCCTTGCCGCCCAGGGGCTGCTGGGTGATCATCGAGTAGGGGCCGGTGGACCGGGCGTGGATCTTGTCGTCGACCAGGTGGTGGAGCTTGAGCATGTACATGTAGCCCACGGAGATGGGCTTGGTGAAGGGCTCGCCGGTGCGGCCGTCGTAGAGCACGGCCTTGCCGTCGTCGCCCACCAGGCGCTCGCCGTCACGGTTGGGCAGGGTGGTCTTGAGCAGACCGTTCAGGGCATCCTGACGCACGCCGTCGAAGACCGGAGTGGCCACGGCGGTGCCGGGTTCGGCCTTCTCAGCGCCTGCCGGGATGTGCTTCTTCCACTCGGCCTCCAGGTCGGGATCCAGGCTGATGTCCCAGCCGGAGTGGGCGATCCACCCCAGATGGAGCTCCAGGACCTGGCCCAGATTCATACGGGAGGGCACGCCCAAGGGATTGAGCATGATGTCGATGGGGGTGCCATCGGCCATGAAGGGCATATCCTCCTCGGGCAGGATCCTCGAGATGACGCCCTTGTTGCCGTGGCGTCCCGAGAGCTTGTCGCCCTGGGTGATCTTGCGGTGCTGGGCGATGTAGACCCGGATCATCCGGTTGACGCCGTTGGGCAGCTCGTCGCCGTCCTCCTCGGCATCCTCGCGGGTGACCTCCTTGACCTCAATGACCGTGCCGGTCTCGCCGTGTGGCACCCGCAGGCTGGTGTCGCGCACCTCGCGGCTCTTCTCGCCGAAGATGGCCCGCAGGAGCCGCTCCTCGGGGGTCAGCTCGGTCTCGCCCTTGGGGGTGACCTTGCCGACCAGGATGTCGCCGGCCTCAACCTCGGCACCGATGCGGATGATGCCGCGTTCGTCCAGGTTGGCCACAGCGTCCTCGCCCACGTTGGGCAGGTCCCGGGTGATCTCCTCGGCGCCCAGCTTGGTCTCGCGGGCGTCGGTCTCGTACTCCTCGATGTGGATGGAGCTCAGGGTGTCGTCCTGGACCAGCCGCTGGGAGATGATAACGGCGTCCTCGTAGTTGTAGCCGTTCCAAGGCATGAAGGCCACCAGGACGTTCTTGCCCAGGGCCATCTCGCCCTTCTCGGTGGCGGGGCCGTCAGCCAGGACCGTGCCGGCCTCGACCCGCTCCCCGTCTTTGATCAGGGGGACCTGGTTGTAGCAGGTGGTCTGGTTGGACCGTTGGAACTTGGCCAGCTTGTAGGAGGACTGGGTGCCGTCGTCATTCATGACGCGGATGATGTCGGCGGAGACGTAGGTGACCACACCCGGCTTCTCGGCCAGGATGACATCGCCCGAATCGATGGCGGAACGCCACTCGGAGCCGGTGCCCACCAAGGGACGCTCGGACTTGACCAGGGGGACGGCCTGACGCTGCATGTTGGTGCCCATCAGTGCTCGGTGGCCCTCGTCGTGCTCCAGGAAGGGGATCAGGGAGGCGCCCACCGAAACCATCTGCCGGGGGGAGACATCCATCAGGTCCACCTGGGAGACGGGCACATCCTTGGCCTCGGCCTCGGCGTCACGTACCAGGGCCTCGTCCTCGACGAAGTGTCCGGTCTCGTCGATCTCCTGGTTGGCCTGGGCGATGGTGTGCTCGGACTCCTGGTCGGCGGTCATATAGACCACGTCATCGGTCACCTGGCCATCAATGACCTTTCGGTAGGGGGTCTCGATGAAGCCGAAGGGGTTGACCCGGGCGAAGGTCGCCAGGGAGCCGATCAGGCCGATGTTGGGGCCTTCAGGGGACTCGATGGGGCACATGCGTCCGTAGTGGGAGGGGTGCACATCGCGCACCTCCATGGAGGCACGGTCGCGGGACAGGCCGCCGGGGCCCAGGGCCGAGAGACGACGCTTGTTGGTCACGCCGGCCAGCGGGTTGTTCTGATCCATGAACTGGCTCAGCTGGGAGGTTCCGAAGAACTCCTTGATGGTGGCATTGACCGGGCGGATGTTGATCAGGGACTGCGGGGTGATGGCCTCCGCGTCCTGGGTGGTCATCCTCTCACGGACCACGCGCTCCATACGGCTCAGACCGGTGCGCAGCTGGTTCTGGATCAGCTCGCCCACCTGACGGATGCGGCGGTTGCCGAAGTGGTCGATGTCGTCCACGTCCACCCGCAGCTCGATGTCCTGGCCGTCGCGGCGGCCGGGGAAGGTCTGTCCGCCGGCATGCAGGGTCACCAGGTACTTCAGGGTGGCGATGATGTCCTCGGGATGCAGGCTGCGGTCGTTGAAGTCGGCTTCAAGTCCCAGCTTGCGGTTGATCTTGTAGCGGCCGACCCGGGCAAGGTCGTAGCGCTTGGTGTTGAAGTAGAAGGAATCCAGCAGGTTGCGGCCGGCCTCGGGCGAGGCGGTGTCGGCAGGACGGATCTTGCGGTAGAGGTCGGTCAGGGCCTCGTCCTGGGTCTCGATGGTCTCCTTCTCCAGGGCGTCCAGCACCAGCGGGTAGCCCTTGAAGGCCTTGCGGATCTGTGGCTTGGTCATGCCGATGGCCATGAGGAAGACGATGGCGGACTGCTTGCGCTTCCGGTCCACGCGCACGCCCAGCACATCGCGCTTGTCGATCTCGAACTCCAGCCAGGCGCCCCGGCTGGGGATGATCTTGGCCCCGAAGACCTCCTTGTCGGAGTTGCGGTCCTGGGTGCGGTCGAAGTAGACGCCGGGAGAGCGGACCAGCTGGGAGACGATGACGCGCTCCGAACCACCGATGATGAAGGTGCCATGGGGGGTCTGCAGCGGGAAGTCACCCATGAAGACGGTCTGCGACTTGATCTCGCCGGTGTCCCCGTTCTCGAACTCGGCGTTCACGTACAGGGGGGCGGAGTAGGTGTAGTCCTTCTCCTTGCACTCCTGGACCGTGTGCCGGGGCTCCTCGAAGTAGGGATCCGAGAAGGTCAGGCTCATGGTCTGGGCGAAGTTCTCAATGGGAGAGATCTCCTGGAAGACCTCATCCAGGCCGGAGACGGGGGCCACGGTATGGGTTCCGTTGACCTGATCCTCCTCGACCCGCTTCTTCCAGCGGTCGTTGCCGACCAGCCAGTCGAAGCTATCGGTCTGCACACCCAGGAGGTAGGGCACCTCGATGGGTTCGCGGATGGATCCGAAGTTGACACGATCGGTGGCCTTGTGCAGTTTGATGTCGTGTTCGTCAGCGCGTGCCTGCGTGGCGGTGGTACTACTTACAGCTTTATTGGCAGCCAAAATGGACGTTCCTTATCGCTCGCCGTACTCGATCATTCCTGTTACCCCAGGGAGATGCCGAATGGCCGCCATATGCCTATTCGCGGGCACCTCCTCGATGATGCATGCCCGCTATATGACACACCTCATGCAAAGACAAAACTATAGCAGACAAGAACCATGGACGCAATGGGCGTGTCGTCTTGGAAAAGCTGCTATTGGACCATGACCGGCACTGGCTGGGAGACCACGTGCGAATCGGCCTTGAGCATCAGCTTGGCCTGGTAGGAGCCGGCTTTGACCCGGGGCAGCTTCTGGTCGGGCTGGCAGCTCTCCTGGCTCCTGTCGGCATGCCAGGTGATGGTCTGTACGTCCTTGTCGCCGGTGGCCATGAGCAGGGTGCGAGCCCCCACCGGACAGGCATCAGAGCGCCAGACGGTGTCCTGGCCGCTGGTGATGACCAGTACCCGGCCACCGTCGGAGCCGTCCACCAAGCATGAGCCTGTTCCCTTATGCCTGATGGTCGCAGTAAAGTCGATGGACCCACCGACCCCAGTGCTGGGATCGGGCGCAGCCAGCTCCAGAGCCAGATCCCCCTTGTCGCAGTCAGGAGCTCCTGAGGAACGCTTCTTGCCGGCATCCTTCTTCTTATCCTTGCCCTGCTTGTCCCTGTCTTTGGATTTGGTCTTTGCGGACTGCTGGGCGCTAGTCGAGGCTCCCTGGCCCCCATCGCCTCCGCGCAGTGCCCTGATGCCGGCCCCCACGCCCCAGACCAGGCCAGCACAGACCAGCAGGAAGAGCACCGCCAGCAGGGCGGCTGCGATCCTCCGACGACGGTACATCCGCCGCTTCTTCTCGCTCATGCGTCGCTTGGCCATACTTCTCCAGTCTAATCGCCAGGGCGGCCTTTACTGCGGCAGACTCAGGCTGCCGTCCTGGCCGATCTCCAGAAGACCGTCCTCGTCCAGTGAAGCGATGCACCGATCAAGTCGGATTCCATCGTCGCACAGGGGTTTCAGGTCCTTCCTGGCGACGGGCGCGCCCGAAGCCTGCCGCAGGGCCTGAAGAATGGCACCGCGGACCTGCCGATCGGTACCTGCGAAGCGCTGCCGGGGCCTTGTCCTGCCTGCGCCCAAACCCGGCAGTCCAGCCTTGAGAAAGCGACAGTGGCCAGCCAGGGGGCAGATGTCGCAGGCCGGCTTGCGAGCGATGCAGACCGTGGCGCCCAGCTCCATGACGGCCTGGTTCCATCGGGCCGAAGGCGGCTCCCGCCAGGCTGCCGACCTGACCTTCGGATCAGCCAGTCCCAAACGGCCACCATCTTCCTGGGCACCGCTATTCTGGGCACCGATATCCTCCCGTCCTCCGTCTTCGGCGCTAACACCCTCCTGCCCCTCGTCCTCAGGCAGGACCTGCCAGGCCAGTTGGCGCTCCTCTCGACTGGCGGCGCCCCCGGTGGATTCACGCCCCAAAAAGACCCTGGAGAGCACCCTGCGGATATTGGTGTCGATGACGGCTATCCTCTCGCCGTATGCAAAACTCATGACAGCGCTGGCCGTGTAGTCGCCGATGCCAGGCAGGGCCACCAGCTGGTCGTAATCCTGGGGCAGCCGGTCTGCATACCGGCCGGCCACCTGCTGTGCGCACTCCTGCAGTCGCAGGGCTCGGCGCGGGTAGCCCAGCCGACCCCAGGACGTGATGACCTCGGCCTTGGGCGCAGCAGCCAGGGAGGCTGCATCCGGCCAGACCTTCATCCAGGCCATCCAGTAGGGCACCACTCGGCTCATCTGGGTCTGCTGGCTCATGACCTCGGAGACCAGGACCCCCCAGGGCGTGGTCCGCCCAAAGCGCCAGGGCAGGTCGCGGGCGTATCGGCTCCACCAGTCGAACAGCCGCTGGCGGATGGGTTCAGTCTCCGCCAAAGCCGTCTCCGCCTTCTCCATGGTCACACCGCCCTTCACCATCCGATTCTGCCTCATTCAACCGCCGTATTCTGCCCGACGGTGCCGACCAGCCCCGCCTTGTCTGTCGTTTGGCGACGGTAGGTTGGCCTCATGAACAGGCAGGAGCAGGAACGGTCCGGCGATCCATCGAAGGCCGTCGAAAGCATGTACGAGTACGGATACCGTAAATCGAACTATGGTCCCGATGAGCTGGTCACCGACGCCCACGGCAACCCCATTTCGGTAGTGGACGCCATGATGAAGGCCGATCAGGCCAGCCGGGTGAAGACCTCCACACCCCACCTGTGCTACTACTCGCCGCGAATCCCCGGCAACACGGGTTCGGCCATCCGCCTGTGCGCCGTGACCGGCACCATCCTGCATCTGATAGAGCCCCTGGGCTTCAACCTCAAGGACACCAAGCTGCGCCGGGCTGGCCTGGACTACCACGACATGGCCCACGTGGTCCTGCACCCGGACTTCGATGACCTGGTCCGCTCCATGCCCGACAGCCGGATCATCGCCTTCACCGCTCACGCAGACAAGCTCTACACCGAAGTCGACTATCGACCGGACGACATCCTTCTGTTCGGCCCTGAGCCCGGCGACATCCCCGACCCCATGGACATCATGGCCGGCCCTCATGTGGCTGAACAGGTCAGGCTACCCATGCGACCCAGCCTGCGCAGCCTGAACCTGACCAACTGCGCCTCCATCGCCATCTACGAGGCTTGGCGGCAGCTGGGATTCCAAGGCGGCCGCTGAACCCCGCGAGCGCGCTCAGTTCTTGAAGCTGTGAATGGGGGCTGGGATATGTCCACCCCGGTTGACGAACGCCGCACAGGAGCGGGTATTGACGGGCACGACCGGCCCACCGCCCATGAGCCCGCCGAACTCGGCCCATTCGCCCACCTGCTTGCCGATGACAGGAATGACTCGGACGGCGGTGGTCTTCTGATTGATCATGCCGATGGCCGCCTCGTCGGCGATAAGGCCGGAGATAGATTCCGCAGAAGTGTCCCCGGGGACGGGAATCATGTCCAGCCCCACCGAGCAGACGCAGGTCATGGCCTCAAGCTTCTCCAGGGTCAGGCTCCCCTCTTGCGCAGCCTGGATCATGGCGGCGTCCTCAGATACGGGAATAAAGGCCCCGGACAGCCCGCCCACCGAGCTGGAAGCCATGATGCCGCCCTTCTTGACCTGATCGTTGAGGATGGCCAGGGCCGCAGTCGTCCCCGGTGCGCCCACCTGCTCCAGGCCCATGGTCTGCAGGACCTCGCCCACTGAGTCCCCCACCGCCGGGGTGGGTGCCAGGGACAGGTCGATGATCCCGAAGGGCACCTCCAGGCGACGGCTGGCCTCCTGGGCCACCAGCTGCCCCACCCGGGTGATCTTGAAGGCCGTGCGCTTGATGGTCTCGCAGAGCTGCCCGAAGTCGGCTCCCTTGGCTGATTCCAAGGCGGTCTTGACCACGCCGGGTCCGGAGACCCCCACGTTGATGACGGCCGACCCCTGGCTGACCCCATGGAAACCGCCGGCCATGAAGGGGTTGTCGTCCGGAGCGTTGCAGAAGACCACCAGCTTGGTGCAGCCGGAGCTGTCCGAGTCGGCGGTGCTCTCGGCAGTGGCCTTGACGACCCGGCCCATCAGGGCTACAGCGTCCATGTCGATGCCCGTTCTGGTGGAGCCCACGTTGACGCTGGCACAGACCCGTTCCGTCTGGCTCAGTGCCCTGGGCAAGGACTTGATCAAGAGCCGCTCGGCCGGGGTCATGCCCTTGCCGACCAGGGCCGAATAGCCGCCGATCAGGTTGACCCCGACCTCCTGGGCCGAGCGGTCCAGGACCTTGGCCACAGCCACATAGTCTTCCACGGTGTGGCAGGCTCCGGCGGCCACCAAGGAGATGGGTGTGACGGTGATGCGCTTGTTGACGATGGGAATGCCGTACTCGCGGGCGATTGAGTCCCCAGTGGACACCAGGTCGCCGGCCAGGGAGACGATCTTGCGATGGATGTTCCGGCAAAGCATGTCCACATCCCCGCTCACACAATCCAGAAGGCTGATGCCCATGGTGATGGTGCGCACGTCCAGGCGCTCCCGGTCGATCATGTCGTTGGTCTCAAGGACCTCGTCGCGTGTGATCATGGCTGCCTCCTCAGACCCGGTGCATCCTGGTGAAAATCTCCTCGCGCTGGCAGCGGATGGAGACTCCGATATCCTCTCCCAAAGATTCCATCCTCTGGCTCAGCGCATCGAAATCATCCCTGCAGGCGGTGCAGTCCACGATCATCATCATGGTGAAGAAGCCGTCCAGAATCGTCTGCGAAATATCCAGCACATTGACCCCCTGCTGGGAGAGGTCTGTGCAGACCTTGCCGATGATGCCTATGGCATCCTTGCCCACCACCGTGATGATCGCCTTGTCCATGGCCGTCCTCCTCATCCACCTCACCCTTGACCGGTCCCCCTGAAAACCGGGACCCCGCTTCCCCAGCTTAGAGGAGCGCCGGGAGAAGCGGGGTCGTAGAGGTCTGCAGCCTGATTCAGGATTCGCGCGTGGCCGCAGAGGAGGGCAGGGCAATCAGAGCCCTTGGGGCCTCGAATCCCTTGGAGGCGAATCGGTCGGCAATGTCACGGGCAAGATCGGAGCCCTTGCCGGCGTCAGCCATGGCGATGATGGACCCGCCGAACCCGCCGCCGGTCATGCGAGCCCCATAAGCTCCACCCTGACGTGCCGCCTCAACGGCCTCATCCAACTCCGGGCAGGTGACCTCGTAGTCGTCCCTCAGGGAATCATGGGAGGCGTTGAACAGGCGGCCGGCCAGGACATAATCGCCCCTGCCGAAGGCCTCGATGAAGCGGTCCACCCGTCCTATCTCGCTGATGACATGGCGGACCCGCCGACGCATGGTCTTATCAGGCAGCTGCTCCAGCAGGGCAGCCAGGGCGGATGGAGGATCATCGGCCCCATTGACCTGATCTGCCACCTGGCGCAGGTTGGCCACCCCCAGCAGGTGTGCGGCCTGCTCGCATGTGGCCCGCCGCTTATCATATTGACCATCGTTGAGCTGGTGCTGGGCCCTGGTGTCGACTACCAGCAGCTCCAGGCCCGCAGCCTGCAGGTCGAAGGGAACCTGGCGCACGTTGCTCATAGCATCCAGTTCCGGCCGGCAGTCCAGTCGCAGGGCGCAGCCGGATCGACACCGCATGGCGGCGCTCTGATCCATGCCGCCGGTGGAGGCGCCGGCCATATCGTTCTCAGCTGTGATGGCGGCCTGGATCAGCCTGACCCGACCAGCCTCGTCACCGCCCAGCCCCAGACCGAACAGATCATCCAGAGCCAGGGCCACGGCACAGGTCATGGCCGCCGAGGAGCTCAACCCGGACCCCACGGGCACGCAGGAGGCCAGGGCCAGGTCGAACCCTAGAACCTGGGGGAATCCATCCCGCTGCAGGGCCCAGGCCACCCCGACCGGGTAGGCCGCCCAGCCGCCTACCCCCCGAGCCTGGAGACCATCCAGGTCAGCCTGGACCGGATGCTCCGGATCCATGGTGGAGACCAGGCGGACCCGGCTGTCCATCCTGGGACTGGCGGCCACATAGGTGCGATTGGGCAGGGCGATAGGCAGGCAGAGCCCGGCGTTGTAATCCGTATGCTCGCCAATCAGATTGACCCGGCCGGGGGCACTCCACACGCCCTGGGGGTCGTCGCCATAGACCTTTTGGAAAAGCTCGCGGGCCTTGGTGGCCCCTTGGCCGTCGGCACCCTGGGTCCAAGGCTGTATGAATTCCACTGTCGTCGTCATTGATTCTCTCCATTCTCCAGGTCCAGGGGTCCCAGTTGGCGGAATCGGTCAGCGATTCGTTCGGGGGTGGTGTCCGAAACCCAGGCAGCCATGCCTGACTCGGACCCTGCAAGATACTTGATTTTGTCCACGGCACGACGGAAGGAGAAGAACTGCAGGTTGAGCCTGTAGTCCTCCCGCCGCGGATCGTGCAGCGGAGCCTGGTGCCAGGCGGCGATGTAGGGCAGATCCATCCCCTTGCCGTCGCCCTTGTCGAAGAAGGCGTTGCCCCGCTTGAGCAGGGTGGAATACATGACGGCCAGATCCCAGCGCTCCTGGTCGTTCAACTGGTCCAGGCTCAGGATCCCGTCGCGGACGGGGGCCATGTGGACCTCCAGGGGCCAGCGGGCGGCGGCGGGCACATAGGCCACCCAGGTGGCGTTGCGGAAGACGACACGTCGACCGGAGTCCAGCTCGGCCTTGAGGATGTCCGCCAGAAGGTTGTCGCCGGTGCGTTCCTTGTAGTCGGCGCACTGCCTTAACTCCTGCTCCATCCGGGGGGCGATGAAGGGGTAGCAGTAGATCTGTCCATGGGGGTGGGCCAGGGAGACGCCGATCTCCTGGCCGTGGTTCTCGAAGGGGAAGATCTGTTCGATGCCCTCCATGGTCGAGATTTCTGCCGTCCGGAAGGCCCAGGCCTCCACCACCGTTCGCAGACGGGAGACCGGCAGATCGGCAGGGAGCGCGTGCTCGTCAGGGTCGAAGCAGACCACCTCACAGCGTCCGTTGGCCTCGCGCACCGGCCAGAGGGGATTGCCATCCACCAGGGAGGGCTGATCGGCCGCCTGCGTATTGGGCACCTGCATCATGGAGGGGAAACGGTTCTCGAAGACCGCCACGTTGTAGTCCACATCGGGGATCTCCCCATCCTGGTAGGGGTCTCCGGGCTTTCTGGCTGCCAGAGGGTTGCCCTTGGCGGTGGCCTGCGGACCGGCGGTGATCGGCCGGTTCATCCGGGCTGTGGCCATGGGGATCCAGTCTCCGGTCAGAGGGTCCCGGCGCATCTGCGGCGGCCGGAAGGGCACCGTCCTGCCCTCCTGATCCTGATGCGGTGCGAACCGGTCGGCCAGCGGACGGGGATCGTCCAGACGCCTGGTCCTGCGACCGGAGACATACTCGGGATCATCGTCCAGGTAGAAGAACCGGCGCCCGTCGGCCAGCCTGGTGGGGGTGATGCGGATGTGCTCCCTGGCATAGTCGCCTGGAACATACCGTTGGGGGACATACTGCTCTGACTTCATGCTGCTCCTTCATCGTCCGTGATGATTGACAATCCATGGCAACCCGCTATGCCAACCTGCTCACCCTTGAGCGACTGGTTGGTCATTGAACCTGGGCCTCCGGTCCGTCGGAGGACCCGTCACGAGCCTGACCTTCCTCGGGGTTGACCGGCACCAGAACAAGCCGCTTGACCAGGGACCGGGTGGCCTCGGCCGACTCCTGGTCCAGCTGATCGTCGGTGATGACGGTGTCAACCTGGTCGAAGGAGGCGAACAAGGACAGGGAGGTGCAGCTCCACTTGGTGTGGTCGGTCAGGATGATGGTCCGGTCGGCGATGTCCATCAGGGCCATATCGGTAGCCGCCTCCAGGGAGTTAGGCATCAGGAAGCCGCGTGGTATGGAGACAGAGTGGGTCCCCAGAAAGACCGTGTTGACCCGCAGCGAGGCGATGACCTTGTCTGCAATGGGACCTACCAGGGAGTTGGATCGGGTGATGACACCGCCGGTGACGATGACCTCCACATCCTTGCTCTCCATTGCCTGGACCAGTTCGGCCACGGGAATGGAATTGGTCAGCAGGGTCACGCCTGCGCACTGACGGCTCTCCAGCAGGTGCTGGGCAAAGACATAGGCCGTGGTCCCTCCTCCGATGGCGATGACGTCGCCCGGGGAGACGTAGTCGATGGCGCGACGGGCGATGGTGTCCTTGAGGCCCATGTCCATCTGCGACTTGACCGAGAAGAGCGGCTCAGCCAGAAGCGAGCTGGTGGTGACGGCCCCTCCGTGGACCCTCTTGAGCAGACCCTTGTCCGCCAGGTCGGCAATGTCACGGCGGATGGTCATGGCGGAGACGCCCAGCTCCTTGGAGAGAGCGGTGATACGGACTGCGCCACGAGTACGCAACCGGTTCAATATCAGGTGTTGGCGTTGTGACGATATCATTCGAACATTATCGCACACATTCGCCCAAATTGGCAAGCTGGCTATCGGACTGCGGTCGCCGTCACAAAACGGGAACGAAAAATTGACATTTCTCCTGTGCTGGAATCATTCTTCCATACATCCGAGGCCTGCCGGAGCTCTTGCAGGAATCTATTCATCAAGGCGTAATTTATTTTTCAAGGCTCAAATAAGACCTGCAGGGTCGCTTATGAAAGCGAACACGAATGTGAGCCAATGTCAGTTTCGACGGGTCAACCGTTCAAGTCCCCACAGGGTCACCTGGGCCATGGCCTCCAGAACGATTCCGGCATCCATCTTCGAGCTACCGCGAACCCGCTCGACGAAGACTATAGGCACTTCGACTACGCTTACGCCCATAGCCTGTGCTCGGCGCAACATATCCACTTGGAAGACGTAGCCGCTGGATCGAACCCTCCCTAGATCAATCCGCCTGAGCACGTCCGCTCGATAGACCCGCAGGCCAGCGGTCATGTCCCTTACCGAGGACCCCAGGGCGGTGCGGGCATACCAGGATCCCGCACGCGAAATCAAATCCCGATACCAGGGCCAATGTTGAGTGCGGCCTCCGCGCACCCGACGCGAACCGATGACCAGGCCCGGATGTGCATGACCTCGGGCCACAGCCAGCATCCTGGCCAGATCCTGGGGTCGATGGGAGCCATCCATGTCCATCTCGCAGATCAGGTCATAGCCGTGTTCCAGCGACCAGCGGAACCCCTGCACGTAGGCTGGACCCAACCCGCGGCGGGCATGCCGATGGATGACGTGCACACGAGGGTTGCGGCTGGCCATGTCCTCGGCCAGAGCGCCGGTGCCGTCCGGTGAGTTGTCATCGACGACCAGGACATCGACTTCGGGGCAGCAGTCCAAGAGCTGAGGTAGGGTCACCCCGATGTTGTCGGCCTCCTGATAAGTGGGCATGACCACAATGGTCCCTGCTCCGCCACGAACAACGTCCATGGCCGCTCTCAGCGTGCGATGCCGTAGGCCCCGCGCCGGTAAGGCTCAGGGTAGGGGGCCTGCTGAGTGGACAGCCCCAGCTTGTAGGCGGCCCTGAGCGGCCAGTAGGGGTCGCGTAGGCTGGCTCGACCGATCTCGACCGCATCGGCCAGGCCCTTGCGAACAATCCGCTCAGCCTGCCTGGGCTTGGTGATCAGCCCCACCGCCGTGGTGGGAATCAGCACCTGGCTGCGCACCTGGTAGGAGAAGGGCACCTGGTAGTTGGGAGCGGCCGGAATCTTCACGCCTGGCACCAGACCCCCGGTGGAAACGTCAATCAGGTCCACCCCATGCAACTTGAGCACCTTGGCTGTACGGATGGTCTCGTCCAGACCCCAACCGCCAGTGGCCCAGTCAGTGGCGGACATGCGCACCAGCAGGGGCATGCCCGAGGGAATGACCTCGCGCACGGCATCGGTCACCTGGACCAGCAGGCGCATTCTGCCTGACAGGTCGCCCCCGTACTCGTCGTTTCTTCGGTTGATCAGGGGATCAAGGAATTGGGAGAGCAGGTAGCCATGGGCGGCATGCAACTCCACCCCCAGGAAGCCAGCCTGAACGGCTCGCACAGCAGCGGAGCGGAAGTCGGCCACGATGGAGGCTATCTGAGCCCGCGAGAGCTGGACCGGGACCGCCATCCTGCCAAAGGCGATGGGGCTGGGGCCTACAGGCTGCCATCCGCCCTCGGCCACGGGCACGGTAGCGTTGATGTAGCCCATGGAGGAGCACCCGGAGGAGCCCTTGCGCCCCGAGTGGTTGAGCTGGACGATGGGCACTGCACCAGCGGCCTTGACGTCCCGGACGATGCCCTGCCATGCCCTGGTCTGCTCGTCGTTCCACAGTCCCACATCGCAGGGCGAGATCCGCCCCTGGGGATTCACGGCCGTGGCCTCGCCAATGACGACTCCGAAGCCGCCCAGAGCCCGGGACACATAGTGCTGGTAGTGGAAGTTGGTAGGAACCCCGTCATGCCGCAGGGTCGAATAAGTGTCCATGGGCGGCATCCAGATCCTGTTGCGGATATGCTGGTCACGCAGTTCCATGGGCTGGAAGAGCGCAGGCAGGGCCATCTCCCGCCTTCTGCCTGATTTTGATTTCCCGGTTTTTTTGACTCTTTTGTCCTTCTTGCCCTTCTTGGCCGATTTGACCCCCTTGGCAGCCTTGCCAGCCTTTTTCTTTCCGTCGGCGGCACCCGACTCAAAGGGCCAGATCGGCTTGGAGACATCCAGCCTGCCAGAGCCGCTCACCGGCCCCGGCATCGCCTGATCTTCCTTGACCCGGCCGTCGGCCCGAGGGGCCTTGTCATCCAGCTCTGAATATTCTTGGACCATCAGTTCCTGCCTCTCCCGGCGGGCGGTCGCACCCCTCGTGGTCCGCCCGTTGACGAATCCCTCATGGTCTCCATTGTAGGCACAGGCCCTAGTCCTCCGGCGAATCCACTGTCTGCGACTGGTCCTGACTGGTCTCCTGGTTGCCCTGTTGTCCCCCCTGGCTGTGACGGTAGGTCTGCCGCTGTCTGCCCGAGGACCGTTGCTGGGACTGCTGAGACGGCCGCGGCTGCTGGACCCCGCCGGTGAACCGGGGATCGGGATTGCCGTAGGAGTTGTCCGGTTGGATATTGGCTGCGGCCAGGTAGGTGTTCATGAAGTCCTTCCAGGCCGGGGTGGCGATATACATGCCGTACCAGGTGTGCATGGACCTTCCGTTGATGGTCCTGTTGGTGAAGGAAACCTGACCCTCCGCATTGCCCACGGTGACGAAGGCAGCCACCTGGGGCACGAATCCGCCGGTCAGCATGTACTTGTCCTCGTGGGTGCCGGTCTTGGCGAAGGTCTTGCGTCCACCGTCCAGCTGGGTCGTGGACGCCTCGCCTCCGGGCTGGACAACGCCCTGGTTGAGTGCATAGGCGGCGGTCTCGGCGATGCCCGGATCGATGGCCTGATGGCAGTTGGCCTTGGGCACCTTGACGGACTTGCCGTTCTTGTCGATCACCTTGGTCATGGCTATGGGGCTGCAGGCCACGCCCTTGGCAGCGATGGTGGCGTAGACGTTGGCCATGGTCAGCGGGGAGGCCTGGACCGCGCCGATGACCATAGGCGGCTGGAAGGTGTTGACCGAGTGGATGTCCATCTGATCCTTGGGTGAATTGTGGTAGCCCATTTCCTTGGCCGTATCGGCTATGGTGCACAGACCGATCTGCTGGGCCATGGAGGCCTGGGTAGTGTTGTGCGAGCGCACCAGACCCTGCAGGGGGGACTCCGGTGACGTGGTGCCGCCGCCCGAGTTCTCCACATGCCAGCTGCCGGTGCCGAACCCGTAGGGGGTGCCGTCCGCCATCTTGCAGGCGAAGGAAGTCTGCGGATAGCTGGTGGAGGTGCGCAGGGACTGGTTGATGGATTTTCCGGCCTTCATCCAGGACACCAGGTTGATGGGCTTCCAGGTGGACCCCACAGGGAAGCCCCAGCCGCCGCCGTCGATCTGATCCACGGCATAGTTGATGGCCGTGCGTGTGCCCCCGCCCGAGTTCTGGGTGGCATCGTAGATGCGGTTGATACCGAAGCCCAGGACCTCGCCGGTGCCCGGGCGGATGGCGGCTATCGTGACCTCGAAGCCGCTTCGATCATCCACGGGTATGGTGTCCCGGGCCGCCTTCATGGCTGCTGCGTTGGCGTTGACGTCCATGGTGGTGTAGATGTCCAGGCCGCCCTCTTTGAGGAGCTTGTTGCGCTCCTCCTGGCTCTTGCCGAACTCCTTGGAATTGAGGATCTGCTTGGTCACATAATCGCAGAAGAAGGCTGCGTCTCCGGCCGCCTGGCAGCCGGCATCGACCGACTGCACGTGCAGCATCTGATCCAGGGGCTTGGCCTTGTTCTCGTCATACTGGCGCTGGGTGATGTAGCTCTCCTGGCGCATCAGATCCAGGACGATGTCCCGCTGCTCCTGGGAGGCCTTGACGTTGACGGTTGGATCGAAGCGGGCGGGATTCTTGGTCACGGCGGCGATGGTGGCGGCCTCGCCCGGATCCAGGTCCTTGGCCGACTTGCTGAAGTAGCGCCTGGCTGCCGACTCAACCCCATAGACGTTGGTGCCGAACTGGGCAATATTCAAATAGCCTTGGAGAATCTCGGCCTTGGAGTACTTCTTCTCCATCTGGACCGCAATCAGCATCTCCCGCATCTTGCGGGCTATGGTCTCCTCCTGGGCATGGTACTCGGCGATGGGGTCGTTGTTTTCCTCAGCCTGGCTCATGAGCACGTTCTTGACATACTGCTGGGTCAGGGAGGAACCGCCCTGGGTGTCACCCTGCTTGATGTAGGTCTGGATAAAGGCCCTGAGCACGCCCTGGGTGTCCACGCCGGCATGCTCGAAGAAGCGACGGTCCTCACGGGCCACCACGGCCTTCTGCATGTAGTCGGAGACGTCCTTGATGGGCACCACGATCCTGTTCTGCGCATAGAAGGTGGCGATGACCGTATGCCCGTCGGAGGCGTAGAGGCGGGACTGCTGGGGCAGATCGTTGACGTTGAAGTCGATGTTGTCCGTCTTCAGGGCAGGCATCAGATTCCTGGAGGCGGCGTTGATACCGAAGACAGCGGGAAACAGGAAACCAGAGACAACCACGCCACCTGCGACGCAGAAGATGAGGTAAGCCAGCAGCAGCGTGAAGAAGCGCCTGACCGACATGGATTTCTTTTGTTCGGGCATGGTCTCCATCCTAGGCCGTCGGCTCTACCGAACAGTGGCGTTCACATGCGCGAGCGTCGGATCAGCGGTCCGGGCTGGAAAATGATGATGGTGCGGCCCTTGCGAGAGATCCATCCCCGGTTGGAGAAGTCCATCAGGGCCTTGTTGACGGTCTCGCGTGAGGCACCGACCAGTTGGGCCAGTTCCTCCTGAGTCAGGTCATAAGGAACCATCAGCCCCTGCTCGAAGGGTTCGCCGAAGCGTGTGGCCAGATCCAGCAGGGTCTTGGCCAGGCGGGCCGGCACATCCAGGAAGACCAGGTCGGAGATGCGCTCGTTGTCGGTCCGCAGACGGTGGGCCAGCACCTGAAGCATGTCCACAGCCACCTTGGGATGCTGGTTGAGCCAGTCGAAGAGGGTATCGTGATCCAGGGCAGCCACCTTGGTCTTGTTGACCATGACCACAGCCGAGGCGGTCCGCGGCCCGCCGGAGGGATCGAAGACTGGAATCTCGCCCAGAATCTCACCGCGCCCGTGGATGCTGAGCAGCTGGATGCGGCGGTCGGGCGACTGGCGGACCAGCTTGACCCGGCCCTCCTCCAACAGATACATGCGGTGATCGGTGTCCCCCTGTCGAAAGACCGTGGACCCCTTGGCGTAAATGGACTCGTGCATGGTGTCCAAAAGCTGGTCGGCGTCCTGTCTGGGCACCTGTTTGAATAGGGCGGTCTGCCTGAGGGCGTTCCCGTCATCGGGAATCTCATTGGGCTTGTGAACCGCCATACTCCGCACTCCTTTTCGCCATGTCTGGCGGGTCTGCACCGACTCACGCATGGTTGATGACCTCACGCCGGGTTCGACGCGACTGAGCACGATTATACCCACACACATCAACCCCCCTTTCCCGGTCAGGCGATCTGGGCGGTCCACTCCTCACGGCCGTAGCGCTGCCGGACCAGAGTACGGGCCCGTTGCTCAACCTCGGGCGCCGGACTGGATATGTGCAGATCCGCCACCAGGGAGGGCAGGGTATCCAGAAGGGCATCGATCAAGGATTGACGGGACAGACTGGTCTGCCTGTCGATGGGATCCACCCGGCTTCTGACCGAGGTCACTGCCTTGTCATGGAATTTCTCCTGGTCCACATTGAGCACCTGGGCCATCAGATCGGCATCCACCGAATAAGAAAGCGTGGTGTGGTGGAGCAATCCGCCCGGTCCACGAGCGCCTGCTGGCAACCTGCGCTGGGCGGCTCCCCCCATCTTGCCCTGCGGGGAGGCGATGTCATTCATGCCCTGCCAGCCAGCCTGAATCCCCTGCATGCGCAGGCCACGGACCAGCCAATAGTCGCAGATCCGGTAGGAGTCGATCAGGTCCGCCCCCTTGACGAATTCCAGGGGCAGATAGAGGGAGTACGTGATGGCCCGATCGGGCTGAATGACCATGGTGCCACCGCCCGTGCAGCGGCGGACGAGAATAAAGCCCAGATTGCGTGCCCGATCGACGTGGACCTCCCGGCTCAGGGACTGGAAACGCCCCAGGATCACCGCCGGCGCAGCCCAGTTCCAGATGCGCAGGGTGGGCGGCAACTGGCCCTGGGCCACGGCATCATTGAGAGTCTGATCCATGGCCATCTGCATGACCGGCTGACGTGGACTGTCCCTGATCAGGTCCAGTTTCAGGCCAGACCAACGGCGGCGGCATTCGACCTCGTCCGGCTGCGACTGCCTGGAAAATGTCTGGTCAGGCGCTGACGACAGTTGGTCGGATTCCCCTTGCCTGTGGATGACCAGCCCATCCGGCAGGGCACGCTTCAACGCGGTCACCAGGGTCCATGGGGACACGCCGACTATCCGTTGGCCATCCCCTTCTGCCATGACCCTGTCCAGCCTTTCCAGGGCCAGACCAGGGTCCAAGGGCAACGGGAGGCCACAGATTGCGGATTCCAGCCGGTATACCGGCCCATGATCTCCCTCGGATTCCTGAGAGGCTGCCGGGGCTGGCTCCGTGAAGAAATCGCCGTCAATCCTGCATGAGGCGATGAACGGACAGGAGTCGGATCCCTGGCCCAGGGTCAGGGTCACGGCCGCCAGCTTGCCGCCCATCTGCTTGCCGACGCCGCGCAGACGGGCCGGATTCAATCCGTCAGCTCCCATCCGCGAGCGTCACGATGCCAGAAGGAGCCGGTCGAGGATGTCAGAATCAGGATGCCTTCGATCAGCCCCCAGATCATGGCTATGGTCGGCCCAATGAAGAAGAAGAGGAAGCCAATCAGGGTGAGCATGAGCTGAGCCACGCCACGGCCGGTCCTGCCCAGGTAGAAGTTGCCCACGCCGAAGCAGCCCAGGAAGATGCTGAGCAGACCGGCTGCCAGCTTGCTGTGCGGGGTAGGTAATATGGGATAGGGGCTTCTGCCGTTGGGCATGGCTCCGGGGTACCCGCCCTGGGGCATACTCGGGTAGGGCCAGGGCATGGAGGTCTGCGGCGGATACTGCCCGCCGGGATACTGATTACCGGGATACTGGCCTGTCGAGTACTGATTGCCCGGGTACCCGCTTGGCGGGTATTGGCCAGACGGATACCGACCAGATGGGTATTGGCCGGGATAGCCCAGTCCCGGCTGATAGGGCCTTTGAGGATTCTGACCGCCTGTATATTGGCCACCGGCATATTGTCCAGCAGGATATTGCTGGCCGGCTGGATACCCTGCGGTCGGATACTGACCAGGCCGGTAAGGCCCTGCCTGGTAGGCCCCAGGATATTGGCCGCCGTTCTGAGGGGCGAACGGATATCCGGCATTGGACCTCTGCCCCGTCGGGTACCCATCTTGGGGATACCGGCTGCTGGGATATTGACCGGTCTGGTACGGATTCTGATTTCCGAAGCCAGCATCATGGCCAGCGGGATAGCCCGGAGCCTGTCGCTGTCCGTCAGCTGCTCCGGCAGGAGCATCCCCACCGGCCGGCCCCCGATGTTCGGGAGGCACCTGTGGGGACGGGAAGGGGCCGAAACCAGGATTTCCTGTCGGCGCATCGCTGGACTGCCGGTCGTCCGGCTGGGGGGCATCATCCATAGTCATGCCCTCCAGTCTAGCCGCCAACCGGCCCGATCACAGACGGGCCAGAATATCCCTGCCGATCTGCTCCGTGCTCCTCTGGGTGGAGCCGGAGCGCTCGATGTCATCCTCCACGGCCCGCTCAATGCTGGCCGCCTCGTCCTCAAAGCCCAGATGGTCCAGGAGCATACCTGCCGAGAGAATGGCCGCCGTGGGGTTGGCAATCCCCTTGCCGGCGATGTCAGGAGCGGATCCATGGATGGGCTCGAACATGGACGGGTAGGTACCCGAGGCGTTGATGCAGCCGGAGGCCGAGTAGCCCACGCCTCCGACCACAGCTCCCGCCTCGTCCGTGAGGATGTCACCGAAGAGGTTGTCGGTGACGATCACATCGAAGCGACTGGGCTCGGTCACCATGAATATGGTGGAGGCATCGATGTGCAGGTACTCACGCTCCACATCGGGATACTCCTGGCCCACCTGGTCGACCAGCCGCTGCCACATGTCTCCCGCATTGGTCAGCACGTTCTTCTTGTGGACCAGGGTCAGGCGGCGGCGACGCTTCATGGCCAGCTGGAAGGCGTAGCGGATGACCCGTTCCGCCCCGTAGGCCGTGTTGATGGAAACCTCGGTGGCCACCTCCTGGGGGGTGCCCCGGCGAATGGAGCCGCCGGCCCCGGCATAGAGCCCCTCGGTGCCCTCCCGCACGACCACGAAGTCGATGTCGCCCGGATTGGCCAGGGGCGACACCACGCCCTTGTAGAGCTTGGAAGGCCTCAGATTGACATACTGGTCCAGCTCGAAACGCATTTTGAGCAGCAGTCCCCGCTCCAGGATGCCGGCCTTGATACGGGGGTCGCCGATGGCCCCCAGGAGGATGGCATCCTGCTGCTTGAGCCGGTCCAGATCCTCGTCGGGCAGAACGGCTCCATCACGCAGGTAGCGCTCAGCGCCCAGGTCGAAGTCCTCGTAGCGAATGTCAGCCTTGCCATGGGTCACCTTCTCCAGCACAGCCTGAGCCTGGGGAACGATCTCCTTGCCGATGCCGTCACCGGCAATGACCGCAATGTGATATGTTTTCTGCTTGCTATTTGTCATACCCCGAGCATAACGAGCCAGCCAAGCCCCTTTCACGACCCCGACCGAATCCCGGACAGGACCGGATCAGCGGCTTTCGGGGACCATGATGGACAGGCACCAGGCGTTCTCGAAGGCCAGTTCCTCCCACTGCCGGTAACGTCCGCTGATGCCCCCGTGTCCTGCCTGGACCTCGATCCTGATCAGGGCATCGGCCCCCACCTGCGGCTCCTGCAGCCTGGCCACCCACTTGAGCGGTTCCACGTAGAGCACGCGGGTGTCGTTCATGGAGGTGGTCACCAGGATGGCAGGGAAATGGTCGCCGCCGAAGAGCCGGCGCCGACGATCAGCATCAGGAACGTTCTCGTAGGGCGAGTAAGAACGCATATATCGGTAGACCTGTTGGTCATGCAGGGGGTCTCCCCACTCGTCCCATTCAGTCACGGTCAGCGGCAGATCAGGATCCAGGATGCTGGTCAGCGCGTCCACGAAGGGCACGTCCGCCTCGATGCCGGCATAGAGCTGTGGGGCCATATTGGCCACGGCCCCCATCAACAGCCCGCCGGCCGACCCGCCGTTGGCCACGGTATGACGTGGATCCGCCCAGCCCTGAGCCTGCAGAGCTGCAGTCACGTCAATGAAATCCAGGAAGGTATTGACCTTGTGCAGCCGACGGCCCTGCTCGTACCAGGCACGGCCCATCTCCCCGCCGCCGCGCACATGGGGGACCGCGTAGAGCACGCCCCGGTCAAGCAGGCTGAGCCGACCTGTGGAGAAACCGGGGTCCTGGCTTATCTCGTAGGCTCCATACCCGGTGATGAACATGGGAGCAGGCCTGTCCGGATCCTGGTCCAGCCAGGGACGGCGCTCGGGATGGTCGGGCGCCTGGATGACCATATCATCGGACCCGGTCCTCCCGCAGGAATCCAGCGCCGGATGCATGCCCCGCCGCCAAACCAGGGAGACCGGTACCAGGGCCCCATCCCTGACGCGGACCAGAATTCGACGCTCGGCGTAGTGTTCGGGTCTAAAGTCGCCCAGAACGCGGGCCCGCTTGAGCAATCGGTCCACGCCCCTGACCGGATCCAGCTCCCGCAGCTCAGCCGGGGTTCCATAGCTACCCCGGATGTAGCGCAGCCCAGGGGCCTGGTAGGAGGGGTTGTCTGTGGGACCGATGCTGTAGAGACGGTCAATGCCATCCTTCCCTTGCTCAGGCAGGACCTCGCGGAAGCGCCAGGGTCGGCCCGCCCGCAGATCCTCCAATGCCTGATCCTTGGCGATGACGGCCATGTGGGGCAGGCTGTCGGCCCGGTAGGTCAGGACCACGAAGCTGCGGTGGATGCCCAGCCCCTCTATGCCCAACCCACGAGCGCCCTGGAGGATGGCGGGATTGCCCGGATCCCGATAGGGCTTCTCGGGCGGCAAGGAGGCCAGGTCTCCGGAGCGCTCGCAGCCGTAGGGACTGCCCTGGGCCAGCCGAACCCCTTCTCCCAGGCGGAAGGGCGGACGGTGGCTGCGCAGATCAATCAGGTCCACCTCGAAGTTGGGGTTGTTCACATTGTGGTAGACCACGGCCACCGGCAGGTCCTCCCCCGCCGGACCGGCATCTTCAAACCGGGCCAGGCTGATGTCGTACTCGACCCCCTCCTTGCGGGGGATCAAGGGCACAAACTCCCCCTGCGGATCCTTCAAGTCCAGCATGAGCACCTCGCTGGTGGTCTTGGACCCGGTGGCAATCAGCATGGCGGATTCGTCGTAGCTGAGGCCCAGTCCCACCCAGAAGCGCTCATCGTCCTCCTTGTAGACCATGACATCCTGATCGGCTGAAGTGCCGACCTTATGCCGCCAGACCGTGTCCGGACGCCAGGCCTTGTCCAGCCCGGTATAGAAGACCCAGCGGCCATCGGGCGTCAGCACTGCCCCGGAGGAGACCTGATCGATACGATCAGGCAGGTCTCGGCCGTCTTCCAGATCCCGGATACGCAAGTCATAGCGCTCATTGCCCCGGGTATCCAGTCCATAGAGCATCCACCGGCCGTCGGCGCTCAGGTCCAGGCATCCCAGAGAGAAAAAGTCGTGCCCCTTGGCCTCGGCGTTGGCGTCGAAGATGACCTCCTCGCCCGGCATGGATCCAGGCCCCGCATCGGTCTTAACAGCAGGGGGGTCCCAGTCATCCTGGTCGCGCACCGGCAGGCGGCACTGCACCCCATACTCCTGGCCCTTGAGCGTCCGAGAGAAGTACCAGTATCCGTGCATCCGGGTGGGCACCGACATGTCGGTCTGCTGTACCCGGTCGGTGAACTCCTTGAGCAGGGTGGCCCGCAAACCCTCCTGACCGGCAAGCCGTTCCTGGCAGTAGCGATTCTGGTCACGCACGTAGGCCTTGGTGGCAGGATCCTCCCGGTTGCGCATCCACTCGTAGGGATCCTCGAAGCAATCCCCATGGAAGCATCGATCAGTAGGACGGCGTTGTGCACGAGGAGGCGCGGAATTGACGGCCGAAAAACTCATGGGGCGATTATATTCGGGTACAACGACGCAGATAGGGCAGCAGGGTTCGCATCAGGTTGGCGCCCGTGGTCCCGTAGAAGACCGGCACCTCCGTCACCGGCACAGGCTGTGTGGCAGTGCGTTTGACCAAGGTTCCCAGCCCGGTCTCCTGTGGGCTCAACTGACGGATGCCGATGGCCAGGACCCGGCCCGGATATTGCCGTACCACCTGGGCGAAGGTGGATGGGTCGCTCTGGCCGTCGTCGCCCATGAGCACGAATCGCATCTTGGGAAAGTCGGCCATGAGCTGGCGGATGAACTCCATCTTGTGCTGCACGATGGAGGGCACGAAGGTCTTGGGCCTGGGATCCAGATCCCGCAGCAGCAGGGGGCCGGCCGGAAAGCCATGGTCGCGGATGAAGCCGCGTATGGATCCCTCTACATTCCAGGGCGAGGCCGACAGATAGAAGAAGGGAATCCGGGGGTCCAGGTCGCGGATGCGGTTGTAGAGCACGGCCATGCCAGGCACAGAGGCCCGGCGGTGTGGGTCTGACAGGAGCAGGTTCCAGGCAGCCTTCCAATGATTGGGCACCTGGCTGATCATGATGGTGTCGTCCACGTCGGATATGACGCCGACAGGAGTCTGACCGGGCACGATGTATAAAGGCGCATCGACGGGTCGGCGACCCCGCACCTGGTAGGAGACCCGGTGTACACCTGGGGTCAGACGATGCTCAGCCACCAGATCCAGGTAGCCCGATCGGTCGGAGAAGACCGCATCCGCACTCAGGCTGCGGTTGGGGTCGACGGCATCGTAGACCGAGGAGTCTCCCACCTGGACCCTCCCGATGGCCGTGCTGTCGATGGCCAGCCTGACCCTTGTCCTGGGCGCGGGTACGGTCAGCAGGCCGCGAATACCCCGAATGGCAGGATCCTCGCGTCTGCGACCGTCGGTCAGAATAGTGCGGCAGATCAACCGAGAGTATGACTCGGTACCGTAACCCACATAGGGTTGAACGTCGGCCGACCAGCCCAGGCGGCCGGTCATATTGATGGACAGTCCCACCCATAAGTCAAAGCCACCGGTAATCAGGCGCCGCAGCAGGCGCACCGGGGCCGGTCTGCTCTCGATGCCCTCCCCAGGCGCGGCCGAATCGAAGGTGGTGCTGACCGATCGGACCCGTAGGGGTCCCTCATTGCGGCCGGATCGCCTGGTCATGACCGAACCGTCAGTTCAGGCTCTTCAGCAGCTGACCGTACTCCTCGGCGCTCATCAGATCAGGCTCATCGTCCTCCAAGTCGATCTTGGCTATCCAGCCTTCCCCATAGGGGTCGGAGTTGATGACCTCCGGATCGTCCGAGGCCGCCCTGTTGACGTAGGCGATGGTGCCTGCCACCGGGCAGACCACCGGCTCAACTGCCTTGGAGGACTCCAGCTCGATGACCTCATCGCCCGCATCGACGTGGGTGCCGGTCTCGGGCAGGTCCAGAAAAACCAGATCTCCCAGTTGGTCCGCCGCATACTCAGTCACGCCCATGGGCGCCGGGGATTGGCTGGGGTCGATCCAGACATGATCCTGTGAATATTGCAGGTGTTCGGGCACATCCAGGCGGGAAGTTCCATCACTGTGTTCATCGCTCATGGTTCCAGCCTACTCGACCGTCTGCCGGGGCAGGTGCTCCTACCGGGCCGGACCCGATGGAACCTGCCCTTCCACCTTGACCATGGTCCCGATGGGGGCGTTGTCAAAGATCCACTTGGCATCCTGCTCGTACATGTTGATGCAGCCATGGGATCCGTAGTTGATGGGGTCGCCCTTGGCAATGCCGGCAGAGTTCCAGCTGGCCGTGTGAAAGCCTTCACTGCCGTTGTAGTAGGAGATCCATTTGACATTGGGTGTGACGTAGCCCTCCCCGCGCATGGTCTGGACCGCGTAGCGCACATTGATGAAGAAGGTGCCGGTGTCGGACCATCTGCCGTCATGAGGCTTGCCTGAGCATATGGGGAAGGTCTTGACCTGGGTGGTGCCGTGGTAGGCGGTGGCGGTCTGATCGCTGAGGTTGACCTGAATCCAGATGTCGCCGTCGGGCACGTCGTAGCGGGCCACCCGGGTCTGCTCCTTGTGGGGAGTGATCTCGGCGCTCGCCTGAACTGGGTTCGTGTCACCCTGTTCTAATGCCTTGGCGACCAGGTCTGCCGTGGCAGACACATCCGTGACCCGGACACCATCCACTCCCTTGGTGGTCTCGGCCACCACATCACCCTTGGTGTTCTTGACGTTGACGGCGGTGACCATATCCCGATTCAGTTGCCGTGCCAGCTCCTGGTCCAGATACTGCTTGATGGCCTGCCGGTCAAAGCCCAGCTCCATGGTCCCCTTGTCCAGATCGGTGACCGGCTTGACCCAGGTGGCCACTGTAGCGGCCGGGACGGTCATGAGGTCATCATCAGCACCCTTGATGACCAGATCCTTGGCCAGTCGTTGGTTGGCCTGGGAGGCCACCTGATTGGCGGTGTCCAGGCTGATGGGCATGGTCACGTCCTTGTAGACCACCCCCACGGCCAGACGCCTGCCAGGCTTGTCTATCAAGGATGAGACGGCATCCTGCACGCGGCCCAGCTCAGGCGCCTTGCCGCCGCGACCCTCCTGGGCCCGGAAGGCATGTGCGCCTTGATCAAAAACGATGGTAGAGGGAACAGAGCGGTCATGGCGGGGAATGAACCGTTCAGTCAGATACCTGTCCATGGCCAGCTGATCCCGCTCGGCCACCAGCGGCACCGCCTCGCTATGGAAAGGATTCAGCCGGGATACGCCTGCAGAGCCCTTGGCGTTCATGATCTTGGTGACCGTGGCATCCGAATCCACACTGACACCCAGATCCTTCAGTCCTGCCCGGGCAGAGGTGCCTTCACCCTTGAGTTCCACCTGGGAGTCACGAATCTGCTTATCAACGATCTGCCTGACCTGGTCCTTGGTCCGACCCATCATGACCTGCCCACCCAGGGTGACGCCGGGGGCCACCCGATCGCGGAAGAAGGCACGGACGCCAAACCAGCAACCCACCAGAATCAGCACAGCCAGAAGCAGCAGGGCCAGGACGGTGCGTCCGCGATGGCTGCTGGAAGGAGCCTTATGGGCAGCACCAGCGCCGAAAGCCCGATCCGCTTCTTCGTCGGCGAACAGGTCCACAGGGTCAGGTCCCTCCCCGGTCGTCGGCGGCATGGTCACTGTTTCGGCCTGGTCGACATCCGAGATACGAGGCTCTTCTTGCCCCTCCATGGCCATAACACACCTTTCGCTGCTGACAGTTCCTTGAAATATCTTACGACGAGACCAGGTCCTGGGGTGCAACACCGTTCGGATGAGTCAGATCTCACTGCCGTACCATTGCTCGATCATATGCCTGGCCACACTGGCCGCCTGAGGTATGCGCAACCGGCCCGAGGCCAGAGCGGCACTGAACTCCTCCCGTGTGAACCAGTTGGCCTCAGCGGTCTCCTGACCATCCACCTGGATGTCCGTATTCAGTGATCTGGCTCTGAAAGCCACCATCAGGGAGGCTGGGAAGGGCCAAGGCTGAGAGCCTAGGTACCGCATCTCCCCCAGGTTCAGCCCCACCTCTTCCATGGTCTCCCGCCGGACTGCATGCTCCAGATTCTCCCCCGCCTCGACGAATCCAGCAGTGACCGAACGAAAGCCGGGAGGCCACTTCTGGTTGTGCTGAAGCAGAAGCCGATCACGGCCATCCACCACGGCCATGATCACTGCGGGTTCGATGCGGGGAAAGAGCGTGTGTTGGTCCCCTGATGTATCCCCCTGGCAGATCTGAGCCCATCCGGCTTGACAAGGATGGACCGGTGCGCCGCAGTGGGGGCAGAAGGCCTGACGTCCATGCCATACGGACAGGGCGACCGCACAAGTTGCCAGACCCACCTGACGCGGACGTCCATGAGGGGCATACTCGCGCAGACCAAGCCAGTCGAAGCGCTGATCCGCAGCCTGGGCAAGATCACGAAGAGGGTCCTGGACGGTCCGACCGGCGCAGGCAAGATTCAGATCCAGGGCCAGCCAGGCTTGCTGGTCGGCCCTGCCCAGGTAGTAGCAGGGCGGCTCGAGTTGATCTGTCGAGCCAGTCAGAGGACCACGCAAGTATGCAGCAGGCAAGGTGGCCAGACGGATACTGGCTCCTGTGCGGCCAGCCAGTGCCCCCTTGCCCTTGGGCACGGCCACCTTCTCGCCCCGCACCAGGATGACCCCCGTGCCGTCCTGCTCCAGCAATTGGTCAAGCAGACCGGGCTGTTGCCGCGACACCGTGTCGTAGTCTATATCCCCCTGAGCCAGGGGTAGGAAGGGCAGGGGTTCGGTAAGAGCAAGCGGGGAGAAGACCGTCTCAGAATCGCTCATGAGAGCCTCCCTACACGACGAACCAGATCCAGCAGGGCAGCAGCCACCTGATTCGGATGCTCAACGGCGCTGAAGTGGCCGCAGTCGTCAATGGCGGTGAAGGTAACGTCCGTTCCGGCCTGACGCATGGCCTGAGCCATAGGCTCCATGGTGCGTGGAGGGCTGGAGGGATCACAGCGGCCGCTGACCAGGGCCACGGGAACCCTGATGCGACCGACCAGATCACTCTGATCCGGACGGCCCGCAGCCATCCGCTCCCGCCAGGCGATGCCCCGGGGGTCCTGAGACTGTATCCATTCGGTCATGGTCTGTACGAAGGCGGGCGAACGCTTGACCATGGAATCGCCCTCCTGGGGCCTGGCGAAGTGCATGACCGGATTGAGCGTCCCCTCCTCCTCGCAGGTTCGGGCGATCTGCAGCCGCTTGGCCCGGGAGGCCGGACGGTCAGCCATCATGGTGGTGTCGCACAGGGCCAGCCCTGCAACCATCTGCGGATAAAGCCTGGCTACGGCCTCAACCAGGTAGCCTCCCATGGAAAGACCGACCCAGATGGCCTTCTGTGCCCCCGTGGCGGCGATCATGTCCACAAAGGCACGAGCCATAGCATCCAAGGCACCAGGCAGGGCGCCATCAGAGTCTGCCGGGCCGCAGGATGCCGGCCCGGGCAGGGGGCAATCGCCTGCTCCAGGCATATCCGGGGCATAGACCGGGAAGGGGTTCATACCCGCACGATCCGCCTGAGCAATCAATGAGGCCGCGCACCGATCCCACATGTGGTGGTCCACTGGAAAGGCATGTACCAACACCAAGGGCAGACCCTTCCCCTGGCGATATTCGGTATTGGCAATGCTCATGCCCGCCTCCAAGGGTTCGCGTCTCATAGTGCACCAGCCCAGGTCAGGGCGCTCATCAGTACCTTCCCGTGTCCGCCAGGCATCTGGCTCATGAAGGACTCCAGCATGTCCCCCTTGGGATCGATCCATTCCACATCCAAGGTCTCGTCCTGGGGCTTGCAGTCCCCGGCCACCGGCACCAGGTAGCACAGAGCGATGGCATGCTGACGCGGGTCGTAGTACTCCGAGACCCCCGGCGTGGGGAAGAACTCGGCCACGGTGAAGGGCTGGGGGCTGGCAGGCAGCATGGGCAGGGCCAGCTGGCCAAGATCCTTGGCGATGTTTCTGGCCAGGGCCTCCCTGATGGTTTCGTGGTAGAGAATCCTTCCGGTGATCAGGGTGCGCTCTATATTGCCCTGATCGTCCACGCGCAGAAGGGTGCCGACCTGGGTGACGGCACTCATGTCATCCACGCGAACCGGCACTACCTCAACATAGGGCATGGGCAGGCAACGCCGGGCACGGTCGATGGCGTCACGGTCCAGCCACCCAGGGGGATTCGAGCCCGAAAAACCCCGGTTGAAGTCCTCCGGGGTGATGTGTGAGAAGGCACCACGGTCGCGATCGGCATCGAAGTCGTCATCATCGGGAATCTCGTCGTTCAGCACTGGCATGGCTCCATTATCCGTACCAGTCTTGACCGCCCACGTGACCCCGGCGGACATCTCCACCCAGAGCATATTCGGGCGGTTTCTCCAGCCTTGATGGAATGCTGATGATTGAAAGCGGTTGCTAAGCACGGGAGCTTCCCGCGCGACAGTCAAACTACTTCAAGGAGCGTTATCATGGCCACCACGACTATTACTTCGGAGAACTTCGAGCAAACCATCAAGGACAACGACCTGGTGCTGATTGACTTCTGGGCCACCTGGTGCGGACCCTGCAAGGCCTTTGGCCCCATTTTCGAGAAGGCTTCGCAGGCCAACACCGACATCGTCTTCGGCAAGGTGGACATCGACCAGAACCAGGATCTGGCCGCGGCCGCCGACATCCAGGCGGTGCCTACACTGATGATCACCAAGCAAGGGCAGATCATCTTCAAGCAGGCCGGCGCTCTCAGGTCTTCGGACCTGGACGATCTTATTGATCAGGCTCGTAAGGCCGATTTGTCAACCCCTGCGCGGGCCTGAGACAGTCGAGTTGGCTCCAAGACCAATTTGCACTAAAGTATTGCTGTGTTTGTCCAGTGACCCTTTCGGCGCTACCGGAAGCATGTGGTCGATAGGAAGCGTTACGTCGACTGATCACTGAGGATCTGTCGGTTCAACAGAGGAGAGTAATGGCGAACCACCGTAGAGGACGGATGAGTGCGGTCAAGGCCCTGACCAAGCGTCAGTGGCTGCGGTTGGCTGCCGGTGTCACTGTTCTCGGCATGGTCGTTGGCGCAGGCTTCGTCTCGCGCGACTTCTACACATCCACTGAGAGCTCAGCCAAGTCAGGCGTAACATCCTATTCAGCCACCCAAGATGTGGACACAGTGTCCCGTGGCAGCACCAGGCAGGCCATCCGCAACGGTGCGGGCGGCGCTAATGCGAACACCTCCTATGTAAATGTTCAGATCAACGGGAAGAACAAGGTGGTCCTGGGAACGGGCTTCACCGATGTCAAATCCGTGCTGGAGGCCGGGGACATCACCCTGCAGCCGGGGGACCAGATCACCCCGTCCCTGACCACTCGCGTCACTGAGAAGACCGTCATCCGCATCGACCGGGCCGACGCCCAGGTCAAGACGGAAGATTCTCCCATTCCCTTCAACACCATCGAGGAGAAGACCAGCTCCCTCCCAGCAGGCACCACCAAGGTCAAGACGGAGGGACAGAACGGCGTCATGGAGACCACCAGCCTGGTCACCGCAGCCGGCAATAAGCACCTGACCAGCAATATCTTCGCCTCCTTCGTCAAAACGGTCCCTGTGGACAAGGTGGTCCTGGTGGGCACCGGCGGCGGCACTCCCGCAAAGTCCGGTTCGACCACCACCACGGTCCCCGTGGGTACAGCCCAAAGCATCGCCCACGATCTGGTCACCTCCCGTGGCTGGGGCGAAGACCAGTTCACCTGCCTGGTACAGCTGTGGAACAAGGAGTCCGGCTGGCGGACCAACGCCTCCAACCCATCGGGTGCCTACGGCATCCCTCAGGCATTGCCCGGTAGCAAGATGGCCTCGGCCGGTCCCAACTGGCAGACCGACGCCCATACCCAGATTGTTTGGGGACTGGGATATATCCAGGGCCGTTACGGGAACCCCTGCGGTGCATGGGCCCAATCCCAGGCGACCAACTGGTACTGATCCCTTTTCATACAACTCAATCAGGAACTTCCTGCAGGCTGGTTCGGCTTGCCGGAAGTTCTTTCTATATCCACGAAACAACCAATCCCAATTTCCTGCCGCAAATCCGACCACCAAGGCAAAAGACAGGCCTCAATGAGAACTTGGTATTCCAGAACCACATGATATAAACTGATTTCAATTGAACGTCATGCACGTTGGCCATGGGGATTGAGCTGGGGATGCAGGTGCCACCTTGCATGCGCCGTTGCTTTCGAGGAGGACCGTATGCAATCGTCATCCAGGAGTCGTGCATGCTGCATAGCTTCTCTTGCAGCCATTATCGCCTCAGGGCTCACATTAGCAAATCTCTCAGGAATTGACCTGGCACAGGCGGATGCGACCGCATCCCCGACAGCATCGCAAAGCGTGGAAAACCAAGGCGAAGGGGTGACCCCTGGTATACCTAGCTCAACCCAAACTCCTTCTATTGCTTCCTTGCCAACAGAAACTCAAAAGCTGGATTCCCCTATCCAAACAACACCCTCTCCCACCTTTCCATCCCCCACTTCACTAGGCTCGGCAATCCCTACCCCTTCCACCCGATCGACAACCCCCTGCCCAAATAATCAATGTTCGGTCACCTTTGATACCGTCCAAGCCGACACAGCAACCCCTGACTCTCAGATTGTCCTTTCGGGAGGTCTTGCGAAACGACCGACCGATCCCACCAGGCAGGGATACCTCTTCGACGGCTGGTTTATCGGCCAGGTAGCTTACGACTTCAACCAGCCTGTCACCAACAACCTGAAGCTGACCGCAAACTGGACAGCCGGCGACGGCCATTGGTCCTTGGCACCTGCACATGGAGCCATATCAGGTGGCACCACTGTGACGGTAGCTCCACCAGCGACCCGGGGCATCAAATTTTCACAAATCACGTCAGGGTCCACCCAGTCGTTGGCTCTTGGCTCGGACGGCAACATCTATTCCTGGGGCAAAAACGCTTATGGTCAGCAAGGCGACGGTACAAACATCGATCGGCAATCCCCAATAAAAGTTTCTAAGCCAGCCAATGTGCCAAAAGGATTCATTTTCACGAAGGTGGACGCTGGCGATCATTCCGCCCTGGCCATGGGTTCGGATGGCAACCTCTACACTTGGGGATTCAATGCTTCTGGACAGCTGGGCGATGGAACCACCGAGAACCGCAGCAGACCTGCCCCGGTGAAAAAGCCGGATGGAGCCGCGCCAGGATTTACCTGGAAGCAGGCAGAAACCCGGTGGGACCATACTGTGGCCTTGGGCTCAGATGGCAATCTCTATGCATGGGGACTCAACGCATATGGGCAACTCGGCAATACCAGCGTTCCGAGAGGTCCCAACAATCCAGCTGCATACAGCGCTAAACCCGTCCCCGTAAGCAAGCCGACGGGAATCACCTTCACCCAGCCGGCCACGGGACGGTACAGTTCCATGGCCATGGGATCCGACGGAAAACTCTATGCCTGGGGATGGAACAGTTATGGTCGCCTAGGAGACGGTACCACAACAGATCGTTTGACACCCACCCAAGTCCTTCAGCCCAATGGGGTCACCTTCTCGCAATTCAATGTAGGAGCCGATTACAGTTTCGCCATCACTACGAACGGGGATCTTTACGGCTGGGGGTGGAACGACAGCGGGCGTCTGGGAGACGGCACCACAACAGACAGGCATGTGCCGACTCTCATACCTCGTCCGAATGGGACACCTGCAGGATTCACCTGGAAGCAGGTCATGGGCAGGGACTATCATGGCATGGGTATCGGTTCAGATGGCAATCTTTATACCTGGGGCGTCAACTGGTACGGCGATTTGGGCTTGCCAGACGTCCCTACCGGCCAAACCAGCTACATCACCAGACCCCGGCCTGTGCAAAAGCCTAAACCATCCGTGGCTGGACAGGAAACCAGCTGGGTTCGGCTCTATGCTGGCTGGGAGCAATCCTTAGCCTTGGGGTCAGATGGGAACCTATATACCTGGGGGTGGAACTGCGGGGGCCAACTGGGTGATCCGACCATCCCCACGGGTTATGACAACAGCAAGGCAATGAGGCTGACGCCTGGTTTGGCGGCCTTCCCGCTTACACCGGATCTTACTGCGGTCAAATTCGACCAAACACTGGGCAGCAACCTGAAAAAAGCAGGTACGAACTGGCAGGTGGTGACGCCAGCCCATAGGAAGGGTCGAGTGGATACGACCATCACCTGGAATCTCTATGGTACGCAACCCGATGACATCCTGGATTTCACCTATGACCCGCCCTCCTATACCGTCACTTTTGACAAGGTCGACGGCAGCCAGCCCATCAGTCAGTCGGTCGTCGAAGACCAGACGGCTTCCAGACCGAATCAAGACCCGACCCGACCTGGCTTCCTCTTCGACGGCTGGTTCAACGGCGATGTGGCCTATGACTTTACTTCCCCCGTCAAGGGTCCCCTGAAGCTGACAGCCCACTGGACTGCAGGTACCGGGCAATGGACCACCTCTCCCAAGCAGGGTCCCGACAGCGGTCAGACCAAGGTGACCCTGGTCCCTCCTGCAGCTCGGGGCATTAGGTTCAGCCAAGTCAGCGCCGGCGATGATCATTCACTGGCTCTCGGATCGGATGGAAACATCTATGCTTGGGGTGCCAATAAATACGGACAGCTCGGCGATGGAACCACAACGGACTGCTTGACCCCGGTTCAGATTCCAAAGCCGACAGACGTGAACCGATTCATACAGGTCAGTGCAGGAAGGGCCTTCTCAGTGGCCTTGGATAGCCAGGGCCACGTGTGGGCGTGGGGGCTTAACAGCTCCGGACAGCTTGGCAGCAATGCCGTTGCCACCAATGGCTCAGCTGCATACAGCTCCAACCCGATTCGCGTGCAAGCCCCTAGCGGGATGACGGCAACTAACTTCGCTCTCACTGGTGTCAGCGCAGGAATCACTCATGTCCTGGCCGTAGACGGGCAGGGCAGAGCCTGGGGCTGGGGATCCAATGAGTTCGGCAAACTGGGCGTTCCTTCAAGCACTGTGGCGACGACGAGGATCACCACCAAACCCGTCCAGGTCGCAACTCCGCAAGGCGAGACGACGGGATTCCGCTACGCACAGGTCAGTGCGGGCGGGTCGCATTCCCTGGCGACTGACACCCGGGGCCGTGCCTGGGGCTGGGGATCGAACCAGAACGGTGATCTGGGCAACACGAGCGATGTAGCACTCAACGGCTACACCTCCACACCCGTCCAGGCCAAACCCGGCACCAACCCGACAGGCGGATTCAGGCCTGTTCAGATCATCGCGGGCAGCGGCCACTCCTCCGCCCTCGATGATCTGGGACGCCTGTGGTCCTGGGGCGGGAACAGCAATGGAGAGCTCGGTCTGGGCGACACCACCACGAGGACTGCTCCATCCCTGGTAGCCATGCCTGCAAACGTCAGCACCTTCACTCAGCTGACAGGCAGCAGGGTCAGCGGCAATTCACTGGCGCTGGACCAGAACGGAAACATCTGGGGCTGGGGCCAAAACTCATCAGGCATGTTGGGGACCGGAGGCACAGGCAGCCTGAACAAGCCAACCAGAATGGGCAATCCGTCAGGCATCGACCACTTCGTCAAGATCAGCGCCGGGACTGGCCACACCTTGGCCATAGCCTCCACCGGCAGCACCTTGGGGTGGGGAGACGATGGCCAAGGAAGGTTGGGGAACAATGCGACGCAAACGGTCTACTCCCCTGTCAACGTGCTCTTCCCCTTCAGACTGGGCACCCCGTCCACAGTGCAGTTCGGAGGTGTCAGTGGAACCAGCCTGAGCTTCACGGGGCAGCCGGATGGCGCCTGGACCGTGCTGACACCAAACCATCAGGCCGGCGACACGACTGTCAGCATCGCCTGGACGCTCAATGGAGTTCCACAGCCCAACGATGAGACCAATGCCTTCCGTTTCATCCACTATGGTGTACTCCCCCTGACCGGAGAGGCAGGCATCCTAGTCATCCTCATGGTCGGCTCGCTGGCTGCAGTCGGCGGACTGGCCGCCAAACGGCAGCGCCTTGAAACGCAAAGCGGACAAAATGGAAAGACTGCCGCTCGGCACAAGCACTGACGGGCACAAACGAGAGGGACCCCGCCACCCATGTAGTGACGGGGCCCCTTTGCGGTCTCTGTGCCTGATTTACTCTATGCACACCCTCAAACAGTCAGGTCAACCTGACAACAGCATGACGACTACCCGCACAGCTGAGCAATGGTTCTGACGAATGCTGCTTATGGATGATAGCTTGTGTCTACGAAACCGGGCTTAGAGCACAGCCTGAAGCACGAAGTCCAGGACAAAGAGTGCCGAGACCGCCCAGATGATGGGGTGGACCTCCTTACCCTTGCGCTTGCATACCATGGTCAGGCAGTAAGTGATGAAACCGGCAGCCACACCGTAGGAGATGGAGTAGGCAAAGCCCATGAAGATGGCCGTGAAGAAGGCCGGAATGGCCTCAGACAGATCGCCCCACTCAATCTCGGCGAAGGAGCTCATCATCATGCAACCCACAATGACCAGGACGGGCGCAGTGGCCGCCGATGGTACAGCTGAGATCAGCGGAGCGAAGACGGCGCTGAGCGCGAAGCAGATGGCGATGACCACCGAGGTCAGCCCGGTCCGGCCACCAGCTGCGATGCCCGCTGCGGACTCCACATAGGTGGTGGTGTTGGAAGTGCCGAAGAGGGCTCCGATGGAAGTTGCTGTGGCATCGGCGAACAGGGCCTTGTCCATCTTGGAGCTGAAGCCGCGGCCGTTCTCCAGAGCCTGCTCATCCTCGGCGGAGAAGATGCCTGAACGCCGACCGGTACCCACAAAGGTGCCGATGGTGTCGAAGGTGTCCGACAGCGAGAAGGCGAAGATGGTCACCAGAACCACTGGCAGCTTGGCCGGGTCGGAGAAGAGTGCGGGGAATCCATCCTGACTGAAAATGGCCAGGAAGGTCTGCGGCAGCTGTGACCAGGCCTGGCCCAGATCGACCGACTTGGCCATGCTGGTGACCCCCATGGGGATGCCCAGCAATGTGACCACGATGATGGCGATGACGAAGGCTCCCTTGTTGATGAAGGCCAAGTGGCCCTTGAACTTAAAGATCAGAAGGAAGATGGTCAGCAACAAGCCGATGACGAAGAGGATGACACCGGGGGTGTTGAAGGTGGTCAGCCCGGGGTTGGCTCCTGCCGCCGAAGTCTTGTCAGGAGAGAACTTGATGATACCCACATTGAGCAGACCCACATAGGCGATGAAAACGCCGATGCCGCCGCCGATGGCGTGCTGAAGCAGGGGCGGAATGGCCTGAATGATCATCTTTCGCAGCTTGGTGGCCGTGACCAGAATGTTGATCAGGCCGCACAGGAAGACCATGCACATGGTCTGCTGCCAGGTGAAGCCCAGCCCCTTGACCACAGTGAAGGTGAAGAAGGCATCCAACCCGACTCCTGGCGCCACGCCGTAGGGCACGTTGGCTACCAGCCCCATGATCAGGGTGCCGATGATGGCAGCAATCAGGGTGGCAAGAAAGACGGCACCCCAAGGCATACCTGCCGACGAGAGCACCGAGGGATTCACCACAATGATGTAAGCCATGGCGAAGAAGGTGGTGATGCCTGCTACCACTTCCGTAGAGACTGTGGTATTATTATCCGAAAGCCGAAATAGCTTATGCATATTCGATTCCTTATTGTCTTATTTGGCGATGAGACAAGGAAAGAATATCACGAGCACTCGGCTTTTTCTGTTACGGGGTCCCCCTATTGAGCTCCAATACCGCTATATAAGTTTCCGCTCACCTATAATCGGCATACCGGCACGGCCCTGAAGCCGTCCCACATGGGGCTGAGCAGATGGGCACGGCGCTTTCTAGGAGAGGCATATGGCCAGGGATAATCACTGGGATCCGGACGATCAGAAGCAATATCAGCACGTGCACGACAGCGAAGTCGATCGTGGACAGGATGAGCGCGCCGCCGAGCGAATTGCAGCAGCCACGGTCAACAAGCAACGCACCCGCGAGGGCCGCACCCTGCGTCAGGAGCAGGAGCATCGCGACCAGGGCAAAGACGATAAGAAAGATAATAAGAAAGTCTGAATCCTCATAGGGCACCCATCAGCAGGTGTGCCAAGACCATGAGCACGGCTCCAATCACCGCAGTCAGGGCCAGGGTGAACCCCGCCAGACGTGCGTTGCCAAGAACCTTATCGGTGAACATGGTGGCGAAAACCGCCGTCGGAGCCAGGCAACACAGGGCCACCGCCTGACGGACCAGAGGATCGAAGGGCAGCAGATACCATGCGGCCACAGCGAACAAGATGCCAAAGGGCAGACGCCAGGCCAGAATCTGCAATACGGACTTGACATCATCCCGTCCGCCGGGCAACTCCATGAGCATGCCGACCATAAGCATGGAGCAGAAAGCGTTCGCCACCGAAAAGGGTCGGGTTATTTGAGCTGACCATTCCGGAAGCGAAGCTCCGGTCAGCATGAAGACCACCATGACCATGTAGGTGTCGAAGGAGGGCGAACTCAGAAAGCCCTTGGCTATGGAGATAGCTGTGGCCTTGCGATGGAGTTTGCGCGCATCGGGGTCATCCAGCCTGACCGGCTCCCCCGCATCGGGATCCAAAGACTGGCCCGGTCGAATATGCAGCAGCCCCTGGGTCATGACGTTGGTCCCTGCAGAGACCATGACCGAGTTGCCGATGTCGAACATGGCTGCGGGCACCAGGGCTGCCGTGCCCAGCAGCGACTGAAGCATGGGGAAGCAGAAGCATCCGATGTTGAAACCCGATCCGTTGAGCATAAGAAAAGCCCGCTGAGCCGTAGGACGATGCCTGCTGGTCAGGAAGATGGCCAGTGGTGGAATCAGTGAGGCCACGAAGGCAAAGGCCGAGACCAGAAGCATGCTTGGATCGTGGGGGTTGGTGGCAAAGGAGTAGATGATGGCTCCGGGCAGAACCAGGTCGAACACAATGGTCTGCAGCACCCGGTAGTCCAGGGGGCGAAAGAGCCCAAAACGCTTGAACAGGTACCCCACCAGGATGATGCCCAAGAGGGTTGCCGGTTCCAGCAATACTCCCATGCCCTCGCTCCTTCCGTGGATGCCGGAACCATGATACCTGCCGGGCGGGCGCGCGGACCGGTTCCGTCTCAGCCGAAACGACCTGAGATGTAGCGCTCAGTGTCCTGCTCGTGTGGATTGGAGAAGATGGTGGTGGTGTCGTCCATCTCCACCAGGTGACCGGGCTGACCCACGGCCTTGAGGTTGAAGAAGGCTGTATAGTCCGAGACCCTGGCCGCCTGCTGCATGTTATGGGTGACGATGACGATGGTGTAGTCCCGCTTGAGCTCGTTGATCAGATCCTCCACAGCCAGGGTGGAGATAGGATCCAGGGCCGAGCAGGGTTCGTCCATGAGCAGGACCTGGGGGTGTACGGCCACAGCACGGGCGATGCAGAGCCGCTGCTGCTGACCGCCCGAAAGCCCGATGCCCGGCTTGTCCAGACGGTCCTTGACCTCGTTCCAAAGATTGGCCCCACGCAGGGCCCACTCCACCAGGTCATCCGCGTCAGACTTGGCGATGTGCTTCTTGTTGAGCCGTATGCCGGCCAGGACGTTCTCCCGAATGGACATGGTCGGGAAGGGATTGGCCCTCTGGAAGACCATGCCCACGTCCCGCCGCACCTCGACCGGGTCCACGTCCGGACCGTAGAGGTCACGCCCCTCCAGCAGCACCTGTCCGCTCACATAAGCCCCTGGAGTGATCTCGTGCATGCGGTCCAGGGTGCGCAGGACCGTGGACTTGCCACAGCCGGAGGGACCGATGAAGGCGGTGACCTTGTTGGCCTGGATGCGCATGTTCACGTCCTGGACGGCCAGAAAGTCGCCGTAGTAGACGTTGAGGTGGTTGATGTCTATGCGTTGGCCCATGTTCCGGCCTCCGTTTCTCTCATGGCGGCGCTCAACGGGTCCGCCCAACAGCAAAGATGCGCGAGACCAGCCGCCCCAGCAGGTTGAGCAGCAGGACGATAAGAATCAGCACCAGGGCCGCAGCCCAGGCCCGCTGCATGTGGACATCGGTCAGGCATCCCGGGTCGGCGCCTGGCCCGCAGACGGCCAGACCCTGGGAATATTCGTTGTAGACGAAGACCGGCAGGGTGGTCATCCTCCCGGAGAAGAGGTTGGGGTTGGTGGTGGCGATGAAGCCCGAGGCTATCAGCAGGGGTGCTGTCTCCCCGATGACCCGTGCCACGGCCAAAATAGTGCCCGAGACAATGCCAGGCAGAGCCGTGCGCAGAACGATGCTGGTGATGGTCCGCTGTTTGGTCACTCCCAGAGCATAGGCGGCCTCCCGCAGGTCGTTGGGTACCACGGCCAGCATATCCTCGGAGGTCTTGACCACCGTGGGCAGCATGAGCAGGGAGAGGGCCACTGAACCGGCCAGGCCGTTGACAGTTCCCGGCCCGACAACCAGGGCGAACATGGAAAAGGCGAAGAGACCGGCCACGATGGAGGGAATCCCGCTCATCACGTCCACCATGAGACCGATGGCCTTGGCCAGGCGGCCTCCATGGGCATATTCGACCAGGTAGACCGCGCACATGACACCCACCGGAATGGATATGACCATGGACCCAAAGGTGATCTCCAGGGTTCCGATTACTGCGTGCAGGATGCCGCCGTAGCCTCCGGACGGCGTGGGGTTGCCGCCCGCCACCCCGCTCATGTTGTGGGTGAGGAAGTCCGGTGTCAGCCGTTGCACCCCCTTGGACAGGCTGACCCAGAGCACCGAGACCAGCGGGATCAGGGCAACCAGGAAGGAGAGCCCGATCAGGACGGTCATCAGCCGGTCCTTGCGCTTGCGTGCCCGGATGGAAGACCTGGTTGGCCTGTAGCGGTCAAAATCGATGACCGGTCCGCGATCAGTTCGGCTTGCCATCATGCACCCGCCTTTGCTGTAATCCTGCGCGCCAGGTAGTTGACGATGAAGGTGATGATGAAGAGAACCAGACCGGTGGCCACCAGGAGGGCCACGCCCTGGGAGTCCGCCTCGGGGAACTGGGCGGCGATGTTGGCGGCGATGGTCTGGCTTTTCGAAGCCTGCAGCAGCCGCAGGGAGTAGCTGAAGCCTGGCGAGAGAATCATCAGCACCGCCATGGTCTCGCCCAGGGCGCGACCCAGCCCCAGCATGGAGGCCGAAATGATGCCCGAGCGGCCGAAAGGCAGGACCGCAAGCCTGATCATCTCCCACTTGGTGGCACCCAGGGCCAAGGCGGCCTCCTGCTGCAGTCGAGGGGCCTGGATCAGGATGTCACGGGTGACCGAGGTGATGATGGGCAGAATCATGACCGCCAGCACCAAGGCCACCGTGGCCACGGATCGGGCCGGTGCCGCAGCTGGTCCGGTAAACAATGGAATCCAGCCAAGATGAACCGATACCCAGCGCCAGAAGCCGGTGATATTGGGAACCAGGACCAGAGCCCCCCAGAGCCCGTAGATCACCGAGGGCACGGCTGCCAGCAGGTCGATCACCGTGCTGAGCAGCGTGGACAGGCGGTTGGGGGCGTAGTAGCCGATGAAGAGGGCGATGCCCAGGGAGACGGGGAAAGCCAAGAGCAAAGCCAGACCGGCAATCAGAATGGTGCCGAAAACCAGCGGACCCACATAGCCCAGGAAACTGCTCGCGCGCCCACCGCTCAGGGAGAGTATGGCCTGGGTGCGGGAATCCGAATCCCCGGTGAAGGCCGGAAAAGCGCGCAGAATCAGAAAGAGGGTTACCGCAGCCAGGGCCAGCAGGATCAGGATGCCCGCCCCAGTAGCGCAGGCCTTGAAGATCCGATCCACCCGTTTAGCCTTGTTCAGGGTCGCGGTCTCGTCAGGTTTGTCGCTCATGACTTCCCCCCGATGGTCTCCACCGAAGCCATGGCCTGACTACGCAGCCCCTGCCCCAGCTCAGCGCTGCCCGCATTGGCCGCAGCCATGCGCTGGCCCTGCTCGCTCAGCAGATAGGTCAGCCAGGCCTTGGCAAACTGGGCCTTGGATCCGTCCCGATCGTCTCGATAAGCGGTACAGACCACGTCGTAGGAGACCAGGACAATGGGATAGGTGTGCTCCCGGGTGGTGCGGTGGTTCACAGTCAGGACCACCCTGCCAGGCTGACTGGCCTGAGAATCCCGCTGGGACGCATCCAGCAGGTTGGCCACTGTCTTGGCTGTAGGCGGCTGCCAGGTCTTTCCCACCTGGACGGCCACGGTGCCCAGCCCGGTGGTCTGGGCCGCGTCCGCATAGCCAAAGGTGCCCTGTGCCTGGTTCATGGTCATGACCACCCCGGCAGTGCCCTTGGCGCCCTGCCCCAGGTCGTTGGGCCAATTCTCACCCACTGGATACGGCCAGGCGGACCCGGCCGAGTCGTGCAGGTAGGAGAGGAAACTTTTCGTGGTGCCTGACTTGTCCGAACGATGAATCACGGTGATGTCCAGATCAGGCAGATTGGCCTCCGGGTTGAGGGCTGCAATGCGCGGGTCCCGCCAGTTGGTGACCTTTCCAGAGAAGATCATGGCAATCAGAGCCGGGTCCATCCGCAGATGGCCATCTGAACCCTTGGACCACAAATCAGGCAGATTGTAGGCCACAGCAATCGGAGTGGCGTAAACGGGCAGGTCAAAGGCCGTACCGGAACCGCAGACCTTACGCGAGCGCTCAAGCTGATCGCTGGTCAGCGGCGCATCAGTGCCGGCCCAAATGGTCGAACCGGACAGGAAGGCGTTGACCCCAGCACCGGAACCTGCCGGGTCATAGGAGATACGCGCACCCGGATGCTGCTTGCGGAAGCCGGCTATCCAGGCCTCGTCGGCACTCTGCTGGGAGGATGCGCCAGATCCGGCGAACTCGCCTTGGAAGAGGGCTTGATCTGCGGTATTACCTGTTCCGCCGCCATCGCCGGGGACATTGTCACCGCAGGCCGCCAGGGAAATCATCATTGCCAGGGACATGAGGAGGGCCGTGAATCTACCACGACCATGACCATGTGCGTGCATGCTACCTACCTTGACCGCCGTTTCATTTCAAACGTCCGTCCTTATCAGCCCGTGTTGGACCTTCCCGTATTCACATTAGCGAAGCCCGCCTTACACAGCATACTGGAAACGCTGACCGCCGGACAAGCTCACCACATCCGCGTCAGCCATGTGGAAAAACCCAATCACAATCCACAGCCGGGTATATTATAAGGTCATTGTCAGACGCTTAGCTCTCTTGTTCTTTTCTTAGTGTCACCGGTATCGGTATGCCCGGATTTGCTTTCTAAGACGGCACCGCAGGGAGTGGTATGCGCAGCGAAAACTGAACCCAAAGGAAGTGGTGGTGCATGAGGAAGCAGGAGCTCGCCAAGCAAGGGCGGACCCTCAGCAAGGATGGAGCCTTCGTCAACGGAAAGCTCACCCATGAAGCCTTCCTGTCGCTAGCCATCCTGACCGTCATCACCTTCCTGGGCAACTTCACCCAGCTACAGCTGGCTTCGGCCCTGCCCACCATTGTGGACGAGTTCCACATCACCCTGACCACCGGCCAGTGGCTGACCTCGGTATTTCAGCTTGTCATGGGCGTCATGGTGCCGTTGACCGGCTTTCTGACCAAGCGCTTCTCCACCAGACAGATCGTCATCACCTCCATGGCCGTCTTCACCCTGGGGTCTCTATTGAGCTGGCAGTCGCAGACCTTCGCCCTGGTCCTGCTGGGCCGCATCCTTGAGGCCATAGGCACGGGAACCATGTGGCCCGTCCTACAGATCACCGTCTTCTCTATCTACCCTCTGGCCAAGCGCGGCATGGCCATGGGCACCGTGGGCCTGGCCATGAGCGTGGCCCCGGCCATCGGCCCCACCCTGGGCGGCTGGCAGACCGATGCCAACGGCTGGCGTTCCATCTTCCTGACGCTGAGCATCTGCGGGGCTGTGGCGCTGCTCCTGTCCATCTTCGGCCTGCGCAACTTCGGCCAACGCGACACCAGTGTCAAGGCGGACTTCTTTTCGGTGGCCCTGTCCATCTTCGGATTCGGCGGACTCATGTTCGGCTTCACCAACATCGAGAACTTCCCCATCACATCCATCATGACCTGGCCTTTCATGCTGGTCGGCCTGATCGGAATCATCTGGTTCGTTCTTCGCCAGCTTCATCATGACAAGCCCCTGCTGGACCTGCATGTGTTGCGGATCAGGAACTTCACCGTGGGCACCATCATCGCCTCCATGTCTTTCTTCGCTTTCAGCTCGGTCACCGTCATCCTGCCCATGTACATCCAGACGGATCGCGGCTTCTCGGCCACCATGAGCGGCCTGGTCATGCTGCCAGGGGCCATCGGCACCGCCATCGCCCAGTTCTTCGGAGGCAGGCTGCTGGACCGCTGGGGAGCCCGTCCTGTAGCCATGACCGGCTGCTCGGTCCTGCTGCTGGGCACCATCGCCATGAGCATGATCGGTGCCAACACCTGGATCGGCCTGGTCTCCATCTGCCAGTTCATCCGCCAGATCGGCATGGGCTTCACACTGATGCCCTTGACCACCTGGTCCCTGAACAACCTGGCTCCCAAGGATGTTTCCGCCGGTTCTGCCGTCACCAACACGGCCCGGCAAATCGCCGGCGCTGTCGGCGCACCCATCCTGGTCATCCTCATGGAGTCCATCACCGCCCTGCGCCACAACGCCTTGGGCGGTGGCCACTCCACCCAGATCGCAGCCAACATCTTCGGCGTGCAGTGGGCCCTACGCATCTCGGCACTGATCTGCCTAGGCATGGTCCTTCTAGTCTACTTCGGCGTCCGTGGAAACGGCGCTGGCTCCGGCCGTCAGATGACCCGGATGCTCCTGCGCCACATGCATATCATCCACACCGACGCCCCCGCCGTCACTGCCGCCACCACTGATACCAAAACTCAGGACTGATTGCCGAGAGTCTTTCTCCGGCACCTGCTGGATTCGGCCGGATTCATCGCAAGGTGCAGGATAGACAGACTGGTAAATACCAGACATCGATTGAAAGATGCCAGTTGTCAGCTAGTTCTTTCGGTGGAAGCATCGATTTCCCATAGGCTCAGGATCAACGATCCTGCGGAAGGGGCTGGCCCGGGCAGGTGTGCAGAACGGCCAGCATGGCCTGCTTTTCCGAGCTGGTGACGCTCAGGGAGTACTTGTCCTTGACCGCTATCTGACGAGCTACATAGGAGCACTGATAATCCTTGTTCTCGGGCAGCCAGTAGTCGGCCGAGGCACTCCCCTTGGCCTGGTTGGCGGGGCCGTCCACGGCTAGAAGATTGAATGGGTCGTTGCCAAAGCGGTAGCGGCGGGCTGTATCCCACTTGCTGGCTCCTGACCGCCAGGCGTTCTCCAGGGCGACCACATGGTCAATCTGCACGGCCGAGCTGGTTTTAGGGCCTCTGACGAATTCGATGGTCCGCCCTGTATAAGGATCCTGCAGACGACCGCTGGCCACCTTGCACCCGCCGGGAGTGGTGGTACGCAGATCAGTCAGATCGCGGATCAGCACATCCTCGCGCACGTTGCAGCCGTTGCCGTCCTCATCGGTCTCCTTGAAGCCGAAGGCCTCACGCCGGTACTGACGGCCAGGGCGTGCATGATCATCTACCGTCAGACTCTTCAGGGTCTGAGCCGCGTCGCCAGTTGCCGTATATCGTCCGGTCAGCCGCCCGACTCCACCATTGACCCTTGGCAGTATCAGACCGATGGTGATGCCCAGAACCACAGCCACTACCAGAAGGATCAGCACCCGTTCCGTGAGTGATTCGCGGCGGAAACGGGCCGGGGCGGGATTCCTCCAAACCGAACCATACCGACTGCGGCCACGATACCGATATCTTCTGCGTCTCGGACCGGTCATCTACCGCCGATACCTCCTATGTCGACTGCTTGCATGAATTATCCATCATAGCGGTCAGGCGTAGGCATAGGTCATCGGGTCGTGTCCTGCGCGCACCGGGGAATCCATGGCATCGATGGCGGCATGCTCCTCAGGGGTCAGGCTGAAGCCGAACAGGTCCAGGTTCTCCGCCTGCCTTTCGCGGTGGACAGACTTGGGGATGATGATGGTCCCGTTTTCGATGTGCCAACGCAGCACCACCTGGGCCGGCGTGACCCTGTGGGCCTGGGCTATTTCCTTCAGCTTGCCGCCACCAGCTCTCAGGTCTGCGCCTCGCGCCAATGGAGAGTATGCCTGGACGGCTATGCCATGCTCCTTGCAGAAGGCGGTCACCGCGCGCTGCTGCCAGCTGGGGTGCAATTCAATCTGATCCACGGCAGGGTACTCCCCCGTCTCCTGGTGCAGCCGTTCCAGATGTTCCGGCAGGAAGTTGCAGACCCCCAGGGTCCGCACCCGCCCCTCATCACGCAGCCGATGGAATGCGCGCCAAACCTGGTCGGCCCGCCAATCGAACGGTGTTGGCCAGTGGATCATATACATGTCGACATAGTCAGTGCCCAGCAGTGCCAGCTGGCGGTCGAAGGCCCGCAGGGCGCTTTCATACCCCTGCTCTGAGTCACGCAGCTTGGTAGTCAGCCAGAGCTTGGTACGCCCAGGACCGCTCTGGCAACCGAATGCCTTGAGGCCACGGCCCACGCCGCCTTCGTTGCGGTAGCCCGCTGCCGTATCGATGTGGCGATAACCCAGCTCCAGGGCGGATTGCACTACTCCAGCGGTTTGATCGTCGTCGATCCTGAGCACACCCAGGCCCACCTGCGGAATGCGATTGCCGTCAGACAATAAGATGTCAGGAACTGCTGTCATGGTCCACACCTTCCCAGGATGCAGCCCAGCAGTCTGCCGGGCCATGCTCGCTCCATTCTAGAACCAGGCAAAAGCCCGATTACGGCAGAACAGGCGCATGTGGTCAAACGTGCGCTCATACACCAGCTTAGAATTTGCTAATGCCGAAGAAGTACAGCACGTGGGTGTCGAACCAGTGGTAGCCGAGGTCGAATACGGGCAGCAGACTGATTCTCATCATCATGCCGACCGTACCCCAGGCGAAGAAGAGGCCGAGCACAGCCAACAGCCACATGAGCGCGCTGCAAATCCGTCTGGTTTTGATCAACCGACGGCGGCGGGTGGCTTCTGAACGGGTCTCCTGCTCATGGCTGACCATGATCGTGGCCAGCGGCTCCCCCATGGCCCCCGGTCCTGTCGCGCGGGATTCCAGATGTTCCATCTGCTCCAGTTCGTGGCGGCAGTTGCGCCGACGACGTGAGAGCAGGTACCAGCCCACCAGGCAGGCCAAAAACAGGGCCAGAAGCACCCAGACCATGTAAATGGGCGCCCCTTCAGGTTGGGTGGGAGGTACGTCATCGCCGATATAGTGCCCACGCACAATCAGACGGTGGGAATTGACACCATAGGGGTAGCAGGTCAGTAGGGTCACATAGTTGGAATTCTGGACTGGCTGCAGTGCGCTCACATCAGTAGGCAGGATGATCTTGATCTGATCAACCTTGTAGCTCATATGCCGTTTGAGCACTCGTATCTGGAAGACGTCCCCCTTGCGCAACTGCGTCAGGTTGTCAAAAAGCATGTAGCCGACTTCGCCGGTGTGTCCGGTAATGACGGAATGGATTGTTCGGTTGTCTGTAGGCACGTGGGTTGTGGCGATGTGCCCTGTGCCGTCCTTGAGCACCTCATCGCTGGTACCGTGCCGGACGGGCAGCTTGACGTTGATCTTGGGGATCTCCACATAGGCCATCATGCCCTTACCATCCACATTGAGGATTTTGTAGTAGCGACCCAGTGGTTCCTTCACTTCCTTGTACTTGAAGGGGTCCCTCAGCGTAGGCTTGCCCAATTCCTCGTCATACTTCTTGGCATCACGCCACATTGCCCTGCGCTGTGCAGGCGAGAGTGCATCCACGATCTGATCGTAGTTGTCTACTGCGGCAGAGTCCTTGGAATAGTTCACATAGGCTGCCAGCAGGGGATAGAGGAAGATTGCCAGACCAATCAGAAATGCCAAGGTTTCCAGGAGGCCGAACCCCCGCCCTGACTTGCCAGCCCTGCCACCGTTCTTGGCCTGTTTGGATGCAGTCGCAGCTTCCTGACCTGCTTTACCTTGTTGATCTGTGTCCTGGGAATGATTTCCTGAAACGACAACTATCGGAGCAGACGTTGTAGCGTGGCCTGGAACTGTCACTGGAGCTCCTATTGCATCTGAATCATCTGACTCTGAAGCTCCGCGATCCTTAGGTGTTGCCGAAGGCGGATAGGAGGGCAGCACCTCGGAACTAGGAGCATATGCAGGTGGCATGTCCCCTTGCTCAACAGGCATGTCTGACGATGCTGACTCAGCCGGCATGGACGCATAGGAAACTTCACCGTTTCCGGTCGTCTGGGATGGGCTCATAGTAGCCGAGTCAGTGTACTGGTCCATCTATAGCCTTTCTCGTGCCCACTTCAAATAGTCCGATTGTTAGTTCTTGACATACAAAGACCGGCGGCACCTGTATGATACCGCCGGTCTTTACACATCCTCACAGATGCCTGTGATGCCCTTTGATGGCATCACACCGACATTGCCATGAGAATACCTAGCGCTCATCCCTGTTCCAGGATCGTGCGACTACCGCCAAGTAGAGGCCCATTATGGCCAGGATCATAAGCAGAATACCAGGCGCTACCATGGAGACACCGGTAGCTGCCAGCTTGCCATGACCTCCAGATCGCACGACTGGGACGACCTGAGGTATGTCCACAAGCTTGGGACTTATAGTCACATCATAAAGTGGATGAACTTCACCCTGCTCGCGGTAGAGCGGCAACTGTACGACCACAGGATCGGTTTTTACCTTTGCGTTCTTAGGTGTAGCTACCAGGGTGACCAACCAGTATGAAGCATGGAAGTAGTCACCATCAAAAACTGCGGGACTGCCTCCGGTCAGGCTGGATGCGTCTAAATCAAGATTGGCTCCTGTAAGCCAGACACCTTGTGATTTGGCTTCTGATGCGTTGGTTATAGTGCCATCTTGATCAGACACACCGTAGTATTCAGCGGGTTGCGTCTTGTCCTTGAAAGCATCCGGGTTGGCCGCCACCTCGTTACTGATGGCCGCTTGCGCCTTATCAGCGCCAGGATTATGGTCAAGTGCCTCCACCCGGCTCTTCAGAGTACCGGCATCCAGTCTCAGGGCACGAAAGACATACCCTGCTCCTGCCGATACAGGAGCACTCGGCAGGATGTCATTCTGACCTCCTTGACCTGAATGCCCTCTCTTGAGTTGCACCGTCAGGGTCGGGTTGACCGTCGTCGCCTCTGCCGCCGGCGTCATATCGAAAGCAGTCAGACCTAAACAGGCCAAGGCTGCAATCAGACAGGGCAGGACCCGGTGGGTGAGGCATTTCGGCAAGGCAATTCCCTTCATAAACCTTCCCTTCCAAGGCCGCCTTTCGACGACGTGGTTGCGTCAGATTCGCTGGCTGAGTAAAACCCAGACCAGCGTCCCGACATGTGCGGACCGCAGAAGTTCAACGGTCCGTATGAAAATGGCGGACGATTCACGGAGGAACCGTCCGCCATCGGGTCACCTCACATGATTCTTGATGTGACCGTGATCATCAGGCCCGGACGGCGTTATTGCGCCGATTGCGGGCATAGAGGGCACCACCCATGATCAGGGCACCGACAACCAGCAGCAACAGGATGCCACGACCACCAGTCAGAGGCAAAGCCAATGGAGAATCACCATCAGTGGTCTTATAGTGGGCCAGATACTTGGAGACTGCCACGTTGTTGAACATCAACTTCGTTTCGGTACCAATCTCACCTACAGGCGCGTCAAAGTTGCCAAAGTTCAGAGCATCGTAGTTCGGCTGCAAAGTAGCGTTACGGCCGTACTTCTGTACAATGCCTTCCTCGGTCATACCTACATCCCCATAAGTTACTTTTCCGAAGGGGATGCCGGGGTTACGCCAGCCCTGTGGGGTCTTAGTCTCAACCAACATCCAGCTTGTATTTTGGACAGTCTTGTCAGCTGCCTTGCTTTCTCCTGTTCCGAAGATAGGCAGGGCGGCAAAGACGACCAGACCTTTCTTGTTGGCCGTAGCCTTGTAAACCTGAACATTGCTAGGAACGGTATCCTTCGAACCGTAGAACTTACCATCGGAAGCCAGGTACTTGTCCGTGGAATCAGCGTCCTTGACCAAACGATATTCCGTATCGGGCAACGCAGGGTAACCCAGCTTCTTGCTCTGCACAGAACCAAAAGCTAATGCTGCATTGGTAACGTTTGTATGAGATGGCACAGGATCCTTGCCCTTGCCGTCAGAACCCTTGTTCTCGCTAAAGTCAGATGCCGCATCATTAACTACACCACCGGTACCTGTAGAATCACCATTGCCGGTGACCAAAGCATCATAGGTGACCTCAAGCTCCATCACAGAGGTTGCGGCATTCGTCTGTACTTTTGAAGCGCCAGCGGTGGTGAAGAAGTCGAATACCCAGTAAGTCACATCATCAGAAGGCGCATCTGCAAACATCTTCTTAGATGTATCGTTCAGCCGAGCGGGATTTGCATTAGTGGCTAAATCCTGAGTATAGTCATCAGTTTTTGCCAAATCTACTAATTTATTACCATTGCTATCCCGAATGTCTGCCTTGATGGTGGCTGGATTGCCCCGCAGGGAACTAGACATACGATCAGCAAGCCTTACATCGGTCCCTTGACCCTTCAATTCCTTGACATCGAGCTTTCCGTCGTTGCTAGCAGCAGTACCTTCATTGTAAATCTTCTGAGACAGCTTATAGGTGACTGTGTCACCAGCGGTCGCAGTGGTTTGATCCTTGACATTCCCGTCGGCATCCTTCACACTTTGCACTGTCTTGGCGAAAGATTGAGCGTTGACGTTCTTTGGATACAGGTGCAGGTGATAGATGAAACCGCGAGTCTGCTGTGCATCCGATCCATTAGTTGCATAAGGCAGACCAAAGAATGAGTTAACGGCAGTCTTATACTTGGTCTGATCAATTCCGTTTGGATTCGAGGGATCGAAAGCGTAAGAACCAGCTGTATTCTCACTCAGAATATAGTAATGATTGGGACCTGCGGGGAAAGTCAGCTTTGTATCAGTTGGCTTTCCTGATGTGTCACCTTGGTACCAATCGTTGATGACACCTTGACCGTTGGTCACACCAGCATATATCGTATTGTTCTTATATGTATAGGAAGTTGGTTCATTAGCATTGATATCAGCCAGACTCTTGCCGTCTGCCGGCTGTACTTCCCTCACGTTAAACAGAATGTCTTTGGCAGGAGCCAGATCGTGATTTGAGTTCAGCTGAACAGCATCATTGGCTGAGCCAGTAGGTGCATAGCCGTCATTCAGTGACAGATACTTGGTGACAGTTAACTGAGGCACCTTGGCAGTGTCCAAATCGCCTGCTACGAAGTCATCTTCAGCGGCAAATCCATAGGCGTCAGCGGCCGAAGCCTGGGTGGCTGGCAAAACGACCATGCCCGCCAGGAGCGTCGCTCCGGCAACCGCCAAGCCTAAAAGCTTAGGGAGCCTTATCCCTTCATTATCTCGTTGCATGTGCATGCACGCATTCCCTTCTTTGTTAATAGGCACAGGATGGCCAGGCACATCTTCGCCTCCCCAACCGATCACTTCCCCGACTCAGGGGGGTGGGCAATATGTCAACTTTGGGACATGCCACTGTTCCCATTGCCTATTTATCACTGTACCGACAAAATTGGGACAACGCAAACCGACAAGCCGAATATAAAAAGCCCCACCACATGTGTTGTGGCAGGGCCTTGCAATCTGTCCTAAGACAGGCGATCAGTGCCGGTTGTCCAGCCGGTGGTAGAGCTCGGCTGCACGTAGATCGGCCTCAAAACGACGCGGTTCGGTGTTCTCGTCGATGACGGCGAGCTCCACGCCGGCCATCCGGGCGAAGTCCTCCCAGGCCTCGCGACCAACGGTGGTGGTCATGCAGGTATGGTGGGCTGCGCCGGCGCGCAGCCAGCACTCAGCCGAGACCTTGAGCGAGGGCCGGGGCTTCCAGAGGGCGCGTGCCACAGGCAGCTTGGCCAGGGACCCGCCGGGCTCGACCACATCCACCACGTTCATAACCAGGCGGAAGCGTTCGCGTACATCCGCCAGGGAGACGACCACAGCATCAGTGCAGGGGGTGGCCGTGAAGACCAGACGCACCGGGTCCTCCCTGTCGCCGATGGACAGGGGGTGGATTTCCAGGCGGGGCCGTCCCTCAGTCAGCAGCGTGGGCGAGACCTCCAGCATGTGGGCGCCCATGATCTCCTCGTGGCCGGGCACGAAGTTGTAGGAGTAGTCCTCCATGAGCGAGCAACCGCCCTTGAGACCGTAGCCCATGACGTTGCCGATCCGGATCAGAACCGAGGTCTTCCAGTCGCCCTCTGCCGAGAATCCGTACCCGTCGGCCATCAACCGCTGGGCCCCCACGCCGGGCAGCTGACGCAGGCCTCCCAGATCCTGGAAGTTGTCCACGGCGGCGGTGGCGCCCACCTCTTCCATCATGGCCCGCATGCCGAGCTCTTCGCGTGCGGCCACCACCAGGGAGTCGTACCGGGAGTCCAGAAGTTCGGGAGCCACCTCATAGCTGCGCTTGTAGTCATCGATCAGATCCTTGACCTGGTCGTCGGTGACGGCGTTCACATGGTCCACCAGCTCGTTGACCGGCCAGGTGTTGACGGAGACGCCGAAGACCCTCTCAGCCTCGGTCTTGTCGCCCTCGGTGACGGCGACGTCGCGCATGTTGTCGCCCCAGCGGCAGACCTTCATGTTGTTGGCGGCATCCCAGCCTGCGCATGCACGCGCCCAGACGCCGATCTTGTCGGCAACCTCGGGGTCGGTGTAGTGGCCGACCACAATCTTGCGCGGGATTCCCAGCCTGGTCAGGATGTAGCCGAACTCACGATCGCCATGGGCCGACTGGTTCAGATTCATGAAGTCCATGTCGATGGTGTCCCATGGGATCTCCACATGGTGCTGCGTGTTCAGCTGCAGCAGCGGCTTGCGCAGCTTCTCCAGACCCCTGATCCACATCTTGGCCGGGCTGAAGGTGTGCATCCAGGCCACCACCCCGATGCAGGCCGGGTTCGACGAGGCATCGACCATGAAGTTCAGGATGGAATCCGAATCCTTCAGCGTGGGCTTCAGAACCAGCTTGACCGGGATCCGACCCGAATCATTGAGGGACTTGGCGATGTCCGCAGCCTGGACGCCCACCTGGCGCAGGGTCTCCTCGCCGTAGAGGTCCTGCGAACCAACGGCGAACCAGAGTTCCTTGCCCTCGAAGGGATTTTTCATGCTCATACTTCTTGCTCCTTTGCTTATGTTCCAGCTCAGTGCTGGCCGTAGACGTGCTGGTACCGGTCGTTGAGCTTGGCTATGTCGGCCGGATCGATGGGCTTGGGCGTGCCGATCTGCTCAGCTGCCCAGACCGTGTGGGCCACCTCCTCGGTCATGGCAGCCGCCTTGACCGCTGCCTCGGCATCGGCTCCCACGGTGAAGGGCCCATGGTTGCGCATGAGCACGGCCGGGCAGCCGGGGTGATCCTTGAGGGTGTCGACCACGCCCTTGCCGATGGCCTCGGAGCCAATCAGCTCAAAGGGACCCACCGGCACGGGGCCGCCGAACTCGTCGCCCATCATGGTCAACACGCAGGGAATGTCCCTGCCGGTGGCCGCCCAGGCGGTGGCATAGGTGGAATGGGTGTGGACCACGCCATAGACATCGGGCATATGCCGGTAGATATAAGCATGGGATAGCGTATCCGAGGAGGGAGCCTCAGCGCCGTCAACCACATTGCCGTCCAGATCGGTGACCACCATGGATCCCGGGGTCAGATGCTCATAGCGCACCCCCGAGGGCTTGATGACCATCAAATCAGCAGAGCGCAAACGCTGCGAGACGTTGCCCGCCGTCCAAACCACCAGATTCCATCTGGTCAGCTGCGCATGCAAGGTGGCCACCTGCTCACGCACCAGTTTCACCTCGTCGCGCACCTCGGGTGAATAATCAGCCAAGGACACCATCAGTAACTCCTTTTCCCGGCCCGATCACACTGATCCAGCCGCTTGACGTTTTCAGCTCCCCGCCTTATCCCTGCAGGGGAATGGTCTTCACAGCCGCCTGCTCGATTGGCAGGCCCTTGGTGAAGCGGTCGAAGAAGGTTCTGAAGCCCTTCACATCAGCCGGGTCCGGCTGCTCCGTTGTGGACTGGACACCTGCAAAGACATTGGCATCCAGGTAATCAGCCAGGGTCTGGTCGGCATGACCCAGGTAGTCGGCAAGGACGGCCATGCCCCAGGCGCCCCCCTCCACAGCGGTGGACATGACCTTGATGGGCGCATTGAAGGCGGCTGCCAGGATCCGCTGGGCCACCTTGGGGGTTGCGAAGATGCCACCGTGGCCGACCATGGTATCCACCTGGACATGCTCCTGGCGGGTCATCACATCCATGCCGATGGTGACCGGCGAGAAGGCAGAGAAGAGTTGGGCGCGCATGAAGTTGGCCAGGGTCATCCGTCCTTCGGGGCCGCGGGCAAAGACGGGTCGGCCCTCCTCCAGGCCAGCCAGGAACTCCCCGGAATAGAAGCAGTAGTTGATCAGCCCGCCTGCATCCTTGTCTCCAAGGAGCGCTTGGTTGAACAGGGTGGCGTAGAGCGCATCCCCCTTGAGGTCCAGACCGGCAGCCTTGGCGAAGTCCCCGAACAGCCCCACCCAGGCGTTCAGGTCCGAGGTGAAGTTGTTGGCATGACTCATGCCGGCCGGGTCCCCAGCCGGTGTGGTGACCGGATCCACCTCGGGATGGAAGTCGCGCAGTGGATGCTCCAAAACCACCATGGCGAAGATGGATGTGCCCGCAGACACGTTGCCGGTGCGGGGACGAACCGCGTTGGTCGCCACCATACCGGTTCCCGCGTCGCCCTCGGGCGGGGCCATGGGCACGCCGGGCTGCAGCTGACCACTGGGATCGAGCAGGGCGGCCCCTTCTGCGGTCAGTGCCCCAGCATCACTGCCGGCGGTCAACGGCTCAGGCAGCAGGTCGTGGATGTCCCAGGGCTGGTCCTGAACCTGGGGCAGTCGGGAGAAGATGTCCAGCAGGCCCCGGTCGAACTCCTTGCGAGCGGAGTCGATGGGGAACATGCCCGAGGCGTCGCCGATGCCGATGACCTTGCGGCCGGAGAGCCTCCAGTGCATGTAGCCTGCCAGGGTGGTGATGTAGGCCACCTTGGGCACATGCTCTTCTCCGTTCAGAATGGCCTGGTAGAGGTGGGCGATGGACCAGCGCTCGGGAATATTGATCTTGAAGGCCTGCGACAGCTCCTCGTGGGCCTGACGGGTGTTGGTGTTGCGCCAGGTGCGGAAGGGCACCAGCAGCTGGCCATCCTTGTCGAAGGCCAGGTAGCCGTGCATCATGGCCGAAATCCCCATGGCGCCAATCTTGGTCAGCGTCACCCCGTACTGACGACGGACGTCCTCGGCCAGGGCCGCATAGGCCGCCTGCAGACCCTGATGGATCTGGTCCATGGAGTAGGTCCATAGGCCGTCCTCCAGCCGGTTCTCCCACTCGACGTCCCCGGTGGCCAGCGTCCGGTAGTCGTGGTCAATCAGTACGGCCTTGATGCGGGTGGAGCCGAATTCGATGCCCAGACTGGTCGCACCCTCCTTCAGTTCGCTTACGATGACGCCTTGCTCGCCAACAACCATGTCCGCTCCTTTGCCTTATATGTTAACGCTCACATAGTATGGTTCCAATTGTATCTGAGACCAGAGCATCAGGCAAGCCAGCGGGTGCTGGCCAACAGCGGTCAGAGGCGCTTGACGGCGTAGCCCAGGGACCGACGCTGAATCACATCCGCCTGAATCAGTCCCACACCGTGATGGCTGACCGGGAAGTCCACCGGCTGCCCCTGGTGAAGCAGGGCCAGGACCTGCCGCATGGTGGCCACCCCCAGATCCTCAAAGCGGGGACGAACCGTGGCCAGTGGCGGGAACATGTTGTCTACCGTGGGAACGTCGTCGAAGCCCACCAGACTGATATCGCTGGGAATGCGGATACCGTGCTCCTGCAGGGATCGGGCCACGCCCACAGCCTGGTTGTCGTTGGCGGTAACCACGGCCGAAGGCAGGGAGGTGCCACTCATGCCCCGTTGATCGATCAGGTGGTTCATCAGCGTGTAGGACTCCCCCGCCTCCCAACTGCGGGCGTGGACCACGGCCGTTCGTATGCGGCAGCGGGCGCAGGCAACCTTCCAGGAGGCCAGTCTCGTGGCGGCATCCCGCCACTGTGCAGGGCCGGCCATATAGAGCACCCGCCTATGGCCCCGGGAGACCAGCAGCCGGGCCAGTCGTTGCACGGCGCCCCACTGGTCGATTCCGGTCAGGGCAATTCTGCCGTCGCCCCGCCGGCGGCTCAGGGCCTCTTCGACGCTGGTGATGCCATGCGTAGAGGTGACGATGACCCGGGGCTGGCTCACCTCCACCTGACAGGCGGCCTGGAACATGGTATCGGTGGGCGTCAGAAAGATGAAAGCGTCCACGTTCTGCTCCAGGAAGGTGCCGCAGAGCTCCTGAAATTCGGCAAGCGTGCAGGTGGATTCGTCCACCATCATGACCGACATAAACAGTCCATGGGAACGGGCCACGGTCTCGATGGCCGTAATCGATGAGACAGGCCCGAAGAGACTGACACCGCCAGCCACCAGTCCTATGGTCCTGCTGCGACTGGATGCAAGGGCCCGCGCAGAGTTACTGGGTCGGTAACCCAGCTTCCTGATGGCCTGCTGGACCTTGATCCGGGTGGCCGGAGAAACGTCCTTGGAATTGTTGATGACCCTGGACACAGTCTGATGGGAGACCCCGGCCAGCCGGGCAACCTCGAACATTGAGGGGCGCTTGGACCGTGACCTGCCCCCGCTGCCTGCGGGCATGTGACCTTCTTCCGATAGCCGTGTCGACCGTTCCGATATTAGCCCCTCCCGGGACCGGACGAGGGCAAATGCCAGCTGACCCGGTGCAGATAGCTGGGCCCCAGACGACGTATGGCCTCCAGGTGTGCGGGCGACCCATAGCCCTTGTTGTGCTCCCACTGGTATGGGGCAAAGGCGGTATCGGAGGCGGCCAGCCGGACCATAAGCTGGTCACGGGTGACCTTGGCGATGACCGCTGCACAGGCCACACTGGCACAGTGGGCGTCGCCCTTGACCTGGGTGGACACCTTGGGTAGAACCGGGAGGTCGGGGGCGTCAAAGCTATCAGCGGCCGGTGTGATGTAGTCATTGGGGCCGTCAAGGATGGCAGCCAGACGGCGGTCAGGTCCCAGATCCATCCCATGCTCCAAATCGGCCAGCGCACGCAGGGCGGCGATGCCCAGGGCGTGGACGATGCCCCACTGATCGATCTCATGGTTGGAGCAGGCACCCACTGCCCAGCCGGCAGCCCAGTCCTCCAGGTCGCGATACATGGCCAGCCGGCGCGCAGGGGTCAGCATCTTGGAATCCGCCACCCCGTCAGGGACCTTTAAATGGGACAGGTCAGCGGATCGGACCGCCACCACGCCAACCATGGCCGGACCTGCCAGGGCTCCGCGGCCGACCTCATCCAGGCCCAGCACGTACTCAGCTCCCCGGTCAGCCAAGGCGGCCTCGGTGGCCAAGGTCGGCAGAATCCGCCTCACAGCCGATTCAGTCCTTCGTCGGCTCGGGCACGGAATCGAAGACCTTGTGCTGGTTGTTGAGCAGCTTCCAGCTGCCCACCGGGTAATAGGTCAGCAACGCGGTGCCCTTGATGTTGTCCATGGGGACCAGGCCATTGTGGCCGTCGTCCTTGTGCAGGCGGGAATCGGCGGAATTGGAACGGTTGTCACCCATGACGAAGACGTAACCAGGGTCCACCTTGACATTGAAGGCAAAGGAGCTAGGCTCCACTCCTGGGCGCAGGTAGGAGCTCTCGTCCAGGGCGACACCGTTCACGGTGACCGGGGCGCCATGTCCCTTGCAGGCCACTGTGTCGCCGGGCATGCCAATCAGACGCTTGACCAGGTGACTGCCACGGAAGCTGGGCCCGGACTCTTCACCTAGCCAGTTGGCAGGGTCGGTGAAGACCACCACATCCCCTCGGCGGGGGGTCACTATGGATCTGGTCAGCCGGTGAGTGGTCAGGATTCTGTCCCCGATGCCAAGGGTATTCTCCATGGAGCCGGAGGGAATGACGTAAATGCTGAACAAAAATATGCGCAGGACGGCGACGACGGCCAAGAGGGCAACCAGCTCGAACAGAAACTCGGGCAGGAAACCGCGTTCACCCAGCCGCGGGTGGCTGCCCTTGGTGGAACCGCGCCCACCGGGGCGGTCCAAGGCATGACGGGGCGGCACCGGGGCTGAGGTGGCCTGTCTGCCGTCCGGGTACCAGCGTCCCGACGAGGTCGCTCCCTCATCCCGAAAGGCCATATCCACTCCTTGTCATCCGCCGGAACCTTCACGCAAACAGGTTCCGCATGCCTCATAGCGTACACACCCAAGCATGGAAAAACCCGGGAGAATTGCATCCCGGGTGTTAGCGGCCAGGCCTGGGCTGGGTCGCTCTGGTCGAAACCTACTTGTTGGACTCGGCCTTGTTGTCACGACGCTCGACAATGCGGGCGGCCTTGCCGTGCAGACCACGCAGGTAGTAGAGCTTGGCGCGGCGGACACGGCCGTGGCGCAGCACCTTGATGGAGTCAATCTGCGGGGAGTGCAGAGGGAAGCGACGCTCGACACCCACACCGAAGCTGACCTTGCGCACCAGGATGGTCTCACGCACACCAGAACCCTGACGGGCGATCACCACGCCAGTGAAAGCCTGGATACGGGAGTTGTTGCCCTCAGTGATGTTGACGTTGACCTCGACGGTATCGCCGGGGCGGAAGTCGGGGATCTGCTCCGCAGGCTTCATGTGGCTGGCGTCAAATTCCTGAATCGCGTTCATACTGTTCCTCCATGGCCGCCGCACATCGACCCATGACATGGACCGCAACCACCAAAGGAGGCGATCCTGGACGGAACCCGACGGTCTGCCGTCGGGGGTGCCGATCCGCCGGAGCATCCGGCTGGACCTGAAAGGAAGGGAGCCCATGCGGCAGCTACCCTTCCGGCAAACAACTGTCCAATAATATACCACGAGCCGGACCTGCAAGGGCCCGGCCGGACATCAGCGGCGGTGGGCCCTGTAGAAGGCGATCAGGGATTTGGTGGACTGGTCCTGCTCGGCCAGCGCCTGGTCATCCCGGGAGATGGCCGGGGTGATTTCGCGGGCCAGCTTCTTACCCAGCTCAACACCCCACTGGTCAAAGGAATCAATGCCCCAGACCGTGCCCTCGGTCAGCGTGATGTGCTCATAGAGGGCGATCAGCTCGCCCAGGGCGGCCGGGGTCAGCGCATCACCGAAGATGGAAGTGGTGGGCCGGTTGCCGGTGAAGACCCGGGCAGGGACGATGGCCTCCGGAGTGCCCTCGGCTCGGACCTCGTCGGCGGTCTTACCGAAGGCCAATGCCTTGGTCTGCGCCAGGAAGTTGGCCAGGAAGAGCTCGTGCACGTCCTGGTCGCCGTCCTTGGCCGGGTTGGGAGTGTTGGCGAAGGCGATGAAGTCGGCAGGGATCAGACGGGTGCCCTGGTGGATCAGCTGGTAGAAGGCGTGCTGGCCGTTGGTGCCGGGCTCCCCCCAGAAGATTTCGCCGGTCAGACTGGTTACCGGGGTGCCATCCCAGCGCACGGACTTGCCGTTGGACTCCATGGTCAGCTGCTGCAGGTAGGCCGGGAAGCGGTGCAGATACTGGTCATAGGGCAGCACGGCGTGCGAGTGGGCGCCGAAGAAGTTGACATACCAGACGTTGAGCAGACCCATCAGGGCCACCACGTTCCGGTCCAGAGGGGTGTCGCGGAAGTAGCGGTCGACGGTGTTGAAGCCCTTGAGGAACTCCTCGAAGCGCTCGGGCCCGATGGTGATGGCCAGGGAGGTACCTACGGCGGAATCCACCGAGTACCGGCCGCCGACCCAGTTCCAGAAGCCGAAGACGTTGTCAGGATCGATGCCGAAGTCGCGCACCTTGTCCAGGGCGGTCGAGACGGCGATGAAGTGCCGACGGATGGCCTCGGCCGACAGGTCCTCGCCATCCTTGGACAGCAGTCCACGCTCCCCCAGGCTCTTCAGGAGCCAGGCGCGGGCCTGGCGGGCATTGGTCAGTGTCTCCAGGGTGGTGAAGGTCTTGGAGACGATGATGAAGAGCGTGGTCTCCGGATCCAGATCGCGCGTCTTCTCGGCCAGATCGTTGGGGTCGATGTTGGAGATGTAGCGGGCGCTGATGCCGGCATCCGCATAAGGCTTGAGAGCCTCATAGGCCATGACCGGGCCAAGGTCGGAGCCGCCGATGCCGATGTTGACCACGGTGGTGATCCGCTTGCCGGTCAGACCGGTCCAGCTGCCCGAGCGAACCTGATCGGCAAAGGCGTAGATGCGCTTGAGTGTGTCGCGGACGTCACCCACCACATCCTGGCCGTCCACCATCAGCCGGCCGCGGTCCTCCTCGGGGCGGCGCAGCGCTGTGTGCAGGACGGCCCTGTCCTCGGTGTTGTTGATGTGCTCGCCGTTGAACATGGCCTCGATCCGCTCCTCGAGGCCGACCTCGCGGCCCAGCTGGGCCAGCAGGGACAGGGTCTCGGGCTGAATCAGGTTCTTGGACAGGTCAATATAGAGATCACCCAGCTCGAAGCTGAGCTTTTCGGTGCGCTGGGGGTCCTTGGCGAACCATGCGCGCAGATCGATCCCCTGGCGCTGCATGTCGTCGAAGTGCTGGTGCAAGGCCGCCCAGGCCTTGGTGCTGGTAGCGTCCACTGGAGGATTGATGGCCATGGTTGTTCGGGTCCTTTCATGAGGTGATGCCCGGTCTGACGAGCACCCGGTTCTGTACCCCAAACTACTCACAAAAGCAGACAGAAGACAACAAAATCGGTCAATCTTCTTAGCCGATCCGGATTGCTCTCAGAGTATGTCGTCACAGCCGTACTGGGCCAGCTTGGCCACCATGTCCTTGACTTCCTGACTGCGGGCCCGGGGGGCCACCAGGAGCGCGTCGGGAGTGTCGACGACGATCATGTCATCCACACCGAGAAGGGCGACCGTGCGTTCGGAGCCTGGCACGACCATGTCTCCAGCGGAATCCAGATACATGACCCGGTCGGCATCCCCAAGAATCTTGATGTTGCGCCTGTTGGAGGACGGCAGCAGACCCGCCACTGAATTGAAGTCGCCGATGTCATCCCAATCGAAACCCCCGGGAACAACCGCCACGCCGCCGGCCGCCGATAGGGGCTCGGCTACGGCATAGTCAAAGGCGATCTTCTCGATGCCCGGCCAGTGCTCCTCCATAGCCTGGCTGCGGGCCTGCCCGCCCTGGTCCCAGACCTGGGCGATGGCCATGACCGCGGCGTGGAGCTCAGGCTTGTAACGACGCAGGCAGTCCAGGAGCACCTGGGCTTGCATGACGAACATGCCGGCGTTCCATCGGTACTCCCCTGTGGACAGGTAGGCCTGGGCTGTAGAGGCATCCGGCTTCTCGACGAATTCGCTGACCAGGCGGGCATCCGGGGCCCCGGGAATGCGATCGGCCAGGGAGGGACCCTGGTGGATGTAGCCGAAGGCGGTGGAGGGACGAGAGGCGGCGATGCCGATGGTGGTCACATAACCGGCTCGGGCCGCTGCCACTGCCTGCCCTACTGAGGCCGCGAACGCTTTGTCGTCCCGGATAACGTGGTCGGCGGCGAAGGAGCCCACGATGATTTCTCCGCCGTGCCGCTGGGCCAGCACGGCAGTCGCCAGGGCTATAGCCGCCGTGGAATCGCGGGGAACAGGCTCAGCGAAGAGCGCATCCTCAGCCAGATCCGGAAGCTGCTGGCGCACCTGGTCCACATGCCGCTGGCCAGTGGAGACGACCACATGATCGGCCCCGCAGATGCCAGCCAGCCGGTCAAAAGTACCCTGGATCATGGTTCTGCCTGACCCCAACAGATCATAGAGAAACTTGGGCCGGTCCTGACGGCTCAATGGCCAGAGCCGGGTACCCACGCCACCGGCCGGAATGACGGCATAGAAATCATTGAGATCCATGCCTCCATTGTGTCAAGAAGCTTGTACACCCTTAGCCCGAAACCCAAAGCGTTTTTATCGCGCGCATCCAGTATGATGTAGCATGTTGTCTTCTTCCGGCAGGTCCGGACGGGAGGCGAAGGCCACTTTAGCTCAGTTGGCAGAGCGTCTCACTCGTAATGAGAAGGTCGACAGTTCGATTCTGTCAAGTGGCTCTTCCACCAACTGCCCTTTCAACGGCAGGGTATGTCGTACGCGCGAGTGGCGTAATGGTAGCCGCGCAGGATTTAGGTTCCTGTGTCTTCGGACGTGTGGGTTCGAGTCCCATCTCGCGCACCGGGATTAAGAACAGGGCCTGCAAGAACTGGCCCTGCCTTATACTTCCGCTGTCAGTGTCGACTTTCCTGCCTGTTCCTCAGGCAGGCCACGAAGCCGACCAGGCCAAGGGCCATCAGCAGCAGAATCCTGAGCACCGAAAGCGGCCATCCGCCGGTCAAAGGCAAAGCCGAGTTGGAAGGACGGAACTCCAACTCATGCGACACCGAAGCCGACTGATTCCCGCCCTGGAACCTGCCCTGCGCGTCAGCACCCTCAGCATCATCGGAATGCACCTGAGCGGTAAACTCACCCTGGTTGATTCCCTCGGGAGGAACCGCCTGCCATGAACCATTGTCTCCAACGACAACATCCGTGCCGCTACCGCCGGGCCAGGTTATATGGACCAGGGTGCCCTTGGTCTCGGGAACCTTCGTATCCCCGTCCACATACTTATAGGCTTTCCCTGCCACCTGGAAGACGTCATACCGCTCCAAGGCCAAAGTAGTCGGCGTCATGTCGACCTTCCGCTCAAGGGAGGCCGGGTCCGAGCGGATGTTCATCGGGTTGATCATCTCAACCTGGAAGGCGTACGTCTGCGTCTCGTCACCGCCTGTGTAGCCTGTGAACTTATCTGCTGGGATATTCAGCGACCAGGACCAGGTGGATGCCGTTGTCTTGTTCAGGCCCAGCGTGAGACCTGTCGCGGAATCTTCAGCGGAAGAAACAGTGCCGACAGCCGCATCCCTCTGGAAGGTGTTGGCCGGAGTGGTCAGCAAAGGCGTCCAATCCGACGCGGTCTTCTGCTTTATCGAAACGACCATCCTCGAATCAGCCATCCCTAGACCCCCCGAAGACCAGGCTGTATATATAGGAGACACTTCGCCCTTGAGCACAACGACCGAATCCGCCGGCAGGCTCCCGTTTACCGTATGAGGCACCGTAACTGAGAACTTGCTTGTATCCGGCACGTTCTCGCCCGAGACGAAATAAGCCGTGGCAATATTCAAGAAGAACGAGGTCAGGCCGAACCCGGAGATAGACTCAGTTACCCAGGCATGATAGCGCCTGTAGCCACTGTACTTGTTGCCAGGATCCGGCGACGAATACAGCTTGTTCGTGTCCTGTATGCGCCAGGAACCCCCCCCCCCTGTTTGCTGCTAGTGTCGACCTCGCAGGCAGCCTCGCCCAGCCTGAATCCCCACGTATCCGAGCTTTTCAACAGGTCATCGCCATTTGCACCCTGCCCCTCCACAATGGGATTGCTGGGATCCTCGCCGTAGAGAGTAACCTTGTTGGGACGCGCAGCATCCTTGGAAGGCGTGCACTCACCACTGACCACCGGATCAAGCTTGGTCGTATACACGCTACCCGAAGCATCCAAACCAGCATCAGCATCGTTCTCAATCTTCGTGATGGTCGGATCATTGGGACGAGGCACATCATACTTATAAAAGGCACTGTTGATTGTCCAACCCGCAGAGAGATTCGTATCCCTCTGCACGGCGGACATGCTATCATCAATTCCCACAAGACCAGCGCTCTTGGGGTTGTACACTTCAGGGCTGACGGTACAAGCGCTGCCGTCCCGATTCGTAGTAACAGGCCAGGTGACCATCTTGAAATAACCATCAAGATCCTGCTTCTCCTTGGCCTCCTTGAAATCAATCCCGCCATCAGCCTTCTGAGCAGGCATGAGATTGCCATCCTTATCAGTGGCAAAAAGCACGTTGGGGTTGTTAAGATACCTCGGGTCCTTTGGGCTCACGTTGAAAGCCGAATACCTGCTGACTTGGGCTGCCTTGCTAGTCGTGGTAGTTGCCGAATTGGGAGACGGCTGCTGGCCTGTCACCAGGATCGGCTCAGGGGTCAGCTCATTGACAGGCACCCAATCGCTATCCTTCAGAGCCACCCACTGGTAATAATACGAATTGGTCTCAGAACATATGCCATCAGGATTATCAATTTGTACTGCCACGCGGATTCAGCCAGTACACGGAGAAAGACCGTGCCGGGGCTGTGCCCGGAGCAGTGGCATTGATTAGCCCAGTAGTGGAAGTGTTCCTATATTCAGGAAAACCATAATCCGTCACCATGCCCCAATTAGCCTGATTGTTTTGATAGAGATTTGGGTTGGCATCCCAACCGACCCAAGAATACGGGCCGCTGCACTTCATATCTGCTTTGCTGTCCAAGCAGTAACCCATATACACTTTCATCTGTTTGTCCTTGGACAGGCTTGCCGTGATATTTGAATATCTATCTTGAGCCTGTAAATCACTCATGGAAGCCGGATCAAAATTTGTGCAGTTATTGGTAGTCCAGGACCACGAAGAACTACCGCAAGACAGGGCCTTATTCTGGTCACCAACGATGGCAAAGACATTCAAGGGCTCAGGGTGACCACCAACCGCAAATTTTGCAGGATCAGAAGAGGAATCCGCAATATTCATGTCACCCTCAATGGATATAGTCAGGTAGTCATACAAACCAGAATTGATTATCTTATGAACGGTGAAGAACTCATCCTGATTCCTTGCCCAGGCTAAGGCCCCATCATAAGCGTAAGCATTTTTATTGCTGTCTACGTAATCATCTGGAGTTTAGTGTTCATATACCGTACCCGTCTGTAATAGTCAGGATTGTCAGAACCAACAAATTGATATATGAAGGATAGATTGCATTGTGACGGATTTTTGGTGTCAGTCCCACCAACACCGACGCAATCCGGCTTAAATTCATTGTGCTTTACGCGCAGGATGAAGTCCATGCGCAGCTCATCCTGGTAGGCATCGATCCTGTCGTTGAAGGCCATCATCCTATAGAGCTTCGGTTTCCTGCTGGCCGTTTCGTCCTGTTCATCAATGGCATTGGCGTGATTAGCCGAAAGGGCGCTGAGCCCAAGCGGAACAACCATGACCAACGTCGCCAGAAGGGTTACCAGAACGGCGATGATCTGACGGCTGACATGCTGCGGACCCTTGACGCCCCGTTCTTGCAATCGCTTCAATACAATACCCCCAAATCAAGATACAATTATCCTTTAGAGCAGCTCTACTTTGCTTTTAATTTGTCCCCAACTGTTTTGACTCTATCATAGAGATAAAAAAATAGCATCTTCGCTTTTTCCTTACACGATTTACGAACACTGAAATTGCAAGCATTATCTGGGGTTTATATAGCCTGTTTCACGACAGGTATTTCGCGACCGGTATTTCGTGAACGTTTACAGTCTTCATCCGGCTGATCTGCGTTGGGGGTGGAGGCCACTTTAGTTCAGTTGGCAGAGCGTCTCACTCATTAACAATTCGATCCTGTCAAACGGCTCTTCCATCAACTACCCTTCAGACGTCCGAGCTCAAATCCCGTCTCGCGTATAGGAAACACAAGCAGGGCCCGCCCTCATCTCCCAAATTTTCTGGGGGTGAGCACAGGCCCTGCCTTATGCCGCCAAAATCAGTATCGAATCTCCTGCCTATTCCTTAGACAGGCGACAAAGCCAGCCAGACCAAGTGTCAGCATCAACAGGATTTTGAGCACGGAAAGCGGCCATCCTCCAGCGAAAGGCAGGGCAGAATTTGATGGCCGGAACTCCAGCGAGTGAGACACCGAAGCCGACTGGTTCCCGCCCTGGAAGTTGCCACTTTGAGGATCACTGCTTTCAGCATCATCGGAGGCAACCTGAGCGGTGAATTTTCCCTGATTGATGCCCTCAGGCGGAACCACCTGCCATGAACCCTGGTCCCCCACAACGACATCCGTGCCGCTATTGCCGGGCCAGGTTATATGGACCAGAGTGCCCTTGGTCTCAGGAACCCTAATGTTCCCATTGACATACTTATAAGCCTTGCCCGCCACTTGGAAGACGTCATACCGCTCCAAGGCCAACGTAGTCGGCGTCATATCGACCTTCCGATCGATGGACTCCGGATCCGAAGTGACATTCAGAGGGTTGACCATCCTGACCTGGAAGGTATAGGTCTGCGTCTCGTCGCTGCCGTCATAACCGGCGAACCTGCCGGTAGGGATATTCAACGACCAGGACCAGGTGGAAGCCGCCGTCTTGGTCAAGGCCAGCGTGAGACCCGTCGCGGAATCCGTGGCGGAAGACGTGGTGCCGACCGCCGCATCCCTCTGGAAGGTGTTGACCGGAGTGGTCAGCAAGGGTGTCCAATCCGAGGCGGTGTTCTGCTTCATGGAAATGGACATCTTGGAATCAATCATTCCCAGCCCTCCCGAGGACCAAGCTGTATATATAGGTGAAACAGTCCCTTTGAAGGTGACGACCGAGTTTGCCGGTAGAATACCGTTTTTCGTATGGGGCACTGTGACAGAAAGCTTGCCATCCGGAGCATTCTCGTTGGAGACGAAATAGGCTGTTCCTATGTTCGAGAAGAAGGAGGTTAAGCCGAACCCGGAAGCGGACTCAGTCACCCAGGCGTGATAGCGCCTGTAGCCGTTGTATTTGTTGCCTGGGTCCGGCGACGGATATTGCTTATTTGTGTCCTGTATCTGCCAGGACCCTCCCTGTTTGCTCTTGGGATCGACCTTACAGACAGCATCCCCCAGCTTGAACCCCCAAGAGTCCGAGCTTTTGACCAGATCGTCGCTGCTCTTGCTCTGCTCCTCCTTGAAAGGATTGCCGGTATCCTCTCCGAATAGAGTAACCGTGTTGGGATGCATATCGTCTTTGGAGGGAGTGCACTCACCGCTGACCACCGGATCAAGCTTGCCGGTATAGACGCTTCCTGAGGCATTCAAGGAACCGTCAGTATCATTCTGGATGTTGGTGATCGTCGGATCATCAGGACGAGGCACATCATACTTATAGAATGCAGTATCGATAACCCATCCTGCGTCCAAATTCGTATTTTTCTGAGCTGCAGGCATGTCGTCTGTTATCCCAACAAGACCATCCTGTTGCGGGTCGTATATTTTAGTGGTGACTTCAGGAGTGCTTGCCGTCGGCTTGCACTGGGTGCCATCGCTATTAGTGGTGACTGGCCAAGTAACTAATTTGAAATAACCATCGAGCTGCTGATACTCTTGAGCTTTCTTGAAGTCGATTGAACCGTCACGCAACTGGGCGGGCATGAGGTTCCCATTCTTATCAGTTGCATACAATTCGTTCGAATTGCCCGGACTTGTCTGCAGATTGTACGCAGTGTTGTCATTGACCTGATATTGAAGACCCCAGGAACTGGTCAAGCCATTCACGGCTGGCTTCTGACCTGTTACTAGCACCGGTTTAGGCGTCAGCGCATCTACAGGCACCCATTGGCTATTCTTCTGCGCCACCCATTGGTAGTAATAGGAGTTGGTCGTGGAACATATTCCACCAGCGCTGTTATTTCCACGCAAATTGAACCAGTATACAAAGAAGGATTTGGGGGGTGCCACTCCTGGAACCGGCTTATCTCCTATAGGGAATCCATAATCCGTTACCATGCCCCAATTGGCCTGGTGACTGCCATAAAGAGGGGGATTACCGTCCCAGCCAACCCAAGAACCGGGTCCGCTGCACTTAGGATGGGGACTATCACCTAGGCAGTTGCCCATATACAGCTTGATGCCCCTGCCCTGGTCTGCAGTGATATTTGCAACCCTGTCTTGGACGTTACTGCTGATAGTGCTGGGATCGAAGGTGCAGTCATTCGTAGTGTAGTCCCATGGAGAAGTCCATGGAGAACTTCCACACGACAGCGTATTGTTTTGCTGACCAACAATTGCGTAGACGTTCAAAGGTTCCGGATAACCGCCGGTGACATAATATTTCGGATCCTTGGAAGTATCCATATAGGACAAATCACCCTCTATGGATACAGCGAGGAAGTCATATAAACCAGAGTTGATTACTTTATGAACCGTAAAGAACTCGGCCTCGTTTTCCGCCCATTGCTCAGCACCGCCAGTAGGGTCGTTAGGGTTTGTCGAAATAGTATTCAGATACCGTATCCTGCGATAGTGAGACGGATTTTGCGCTCCTTCAAACTGATATGCGAAAGACAAATTGCACTTTACTGAATCATAAGGAGAAGTATCACGCATCGGTACGCATTGCGGATTGAAATCGTTATGTCTCACGCGCAGGATAAAATCCATCCGCAGCTCATCCTGGTATGAATCAATCTTGTCATTGTAGGCCAACATCTTATAGAGCAGAGGCTTCCTGCTAGCCGTCTGGCCTTGCCCATCAATGGCATTGGCCTGACTGGCCGAAAAAGCGCTCAGCCCTAGCGGAACAACCATGGCCAGGGTCGCCAGAAGAGTAATCAAAACAGCGACTATAGGGCGATCCACATGCCGTAGACCCTTATTGCCCCTTTCATGCAATCGGTTCAACGCGCTACCCCCCCACACCACTATGCGACCATCTCCAGAATCAGATGGACTGCACCCTTGATTTGACCCCAGTGCAGGCCACGAAACCCTAGAGCACAAGTACTGCATCTTCACTTATGGCATCTTCTTTTTCCCTTTACATGCTTTAAGAGTACCGAGACTGAAAGCGTGATCTGGGATTCAGACAAGGGTGTTTCGCGACCGTCCAGAGTCTTGACTAATCACAGTCTGCATTGGGGATGGGTCGGTTGGACAACGGCAGAACCCCCTCCCCACCCATCCTCTCAATTTCATGAGGTGGGGGCGGATCCTGTCTTATGCCGCGAGGGTCAGTGCCGGCTTTCCTGCTTGTTCCTCAGGCAGGCCACGAAGCCGACCAGGCCAAGGGCCATCAACAGCAGAATCCTGAGCACCGAAAGCGGCCATCCGCCGGTCAAAGGCAAAGCCGAATTGGAAGGACGGAACTCCAACTCATGCGACACCGAAGCCGACTGATTCCCGCCCTGGAACCGGCCCTGCGCGTCAGCACCCTCAGCATCATCGGAAAGCACCTGAGCAGAGAACTCACCCTGGTTGATGCCCTCAGGAGGAACCGCCTGCCACGAACCCTGATCCCCCACAACAACATCCATGCCGCTATTGCCGGGCCAGGTCACATGCACCACAGTCCCCTTGGTCTCAGGAACTTTCCTGTCCCCGTCCACATATTTGTAGGCTTTGCCCGCCACTTGGAAGACGTCATACCGCTCCAAAGTCAACGCCGTGGGCGTCATGTCGACCTTCCGCTCAATTGATGCTGGGCCCGAGCGGACGTTCATCGGGTTGATCATCTCTACCTGGAAGGTATAGGTCTGCGTCTCGTCGCTGCCGTCATAACCGGCGAACCTATCAGCAGGTATGTTCAGCGTCCAGGACCAGGTGGAAGCCCCCGTCTTGGTCAAGGCCAGCGTAAGGCCCGTCGCGGAATCCGTGACGGAAGACGCAGTGCCAACCGCCGCATCCCGCTGGAAAGTGTTGGCCGGGGTGGTCAGCAAGGCCGTCCAATCCGAGGCAGCATTCTGCTTCATGGAAACAGCCATCCTGGAATCGGTCATCCCCAGCTTCCCCGACGACCAGGCCGTATACACAGGAGATGCCACACCCTTGAACGTGACCACCGAACCCGTCGGCAGGCTCCCATTGACCGTATGGGGCACAGTGACCGAGAACCTGGTCGCATCCGGGACATTCTCCCCCGAGACGAAATAGGCTGTTCCTATGTTCGAGAAGTACGAGGTCAGACCGAACCCTGACGCGGACTCGATCTCCCAGGCGTGATAACGCCTGTAGCCGTTGTACTTGTTGCCCGGATCCGGCGACGGATACAGCTTATTGGTGTCCTGAATTCGCCAGGACCCTCCCTGCTTACTGCCAGTGTCGGCCTCACAAGTAGCCTCGCCCAACCTGAACCCCCACGTGTCCGAGCTTTTCAACAGGTCATCGCCATTTGTGCCCTGCCCGTCCGCAATCGGATTGTTGGGATCCTCGCCATACAGAACAACCGTATTAGGATGCTTCTCATCCTTGGAAGGCGTGCACTCACCACTGATTATCGGGTCAAGCTTCGACGTATACACGCTCCCAGAAGCATCCAAGCCGGCATCCGCATCATTCTCGATCTTCGTGATCGTCGGATCATCGGGACGCGGCACATTATACTTATAAAAAGCAGTATCAATCGTCCAACCCGCAGAGAGATTCGTATCCTTTTGCGCGGCGGACATGTTGTCGTCAATCCCCACAAGACCAGCGCTCTTGGGGCTGTACACCTCAGGGCTGACGGCTGTACATTCCGTGCCATCAGAATTCCTGGTGTCAGGCCAGGTCACCAGCTTGAAATAGCCGTCAAGATCCTGCTTCTCCTTGGCCTCCTTGAAATCAATCCCGCCATCAGCCTTCTGAGCAGGCATAGGATTGCCATCCTTATCAGTCGCAAAAAGCACGTTGGTGGTATTCGCATACTTTGGGTCGGTCGGATTGACGTTATAAGCGCCATTGGTATTGACCATGCCCTGCAGTCCGTAGGTGGTAGTCAAAGTGTTGGGACTCGGCTGCTGGCCTGTCACCAGGACCGGCTCAGGAGTCAGTTCCTTAACAGGCACCCACTGGCTGTCCTTAAGAGCCACCCACTGATAGTAATAGGAACTGGTCTCAGAACATATGCCATTGGTTTTGTTGCCTGGACCACGCAAGTTCATCCAATACACAAAGAAAGACCGTGCCGGAGCCGTGCCCGGGGCTGTGGCATTTATATTTCCAACCGTACCATCGCTATAAGCCGGAAAACCATAATCGGTCACCATACCCCAATTAGCCTGATGGTTTCGATAGAGATATGGGTTGCTGTCCCACCCAACCCAGGAATATGGGCCGCTGCATTGCAGGTCGTCTCCTCCGCTACCCAAGCAGTCACCCATATACACTTTCATCTGTTTATCCTTCGATAAACTCGCGGTGATATTTGAATATCTATCCTGAGCCTGTAAATCACTCATGGAGGCTGGATCGAAAGTTGAGCAGGTTTCGGTACCCCATGCCCACGAAGAACTACCGCAAGACAGGGCGGTATTCTGATCACCAACGATAGCAAAGACATTCAAGGGCTCAGGGTGACCACCTGCCACGAACTTTGCGGGATCTTTAGACTTATCCGCAATGTTCATGTCGCCTTCGATGGATATGGTCAAGTAGTCGTATAAACCCGAATTGATTACCTTATGAACAGTAAAGCGCTGCAGATGATTATCAGCCCACGCTGTAGCTCCATCATATGCATACCCAGTTTTGTTATTTTCAAGATAATCATCTGGAGTTATAGTGTTTATATACTTTACACGATGATAATCTGCAGGGTTATCAGAACCAACATACTGATATACAAAAGATAAATTGCAATTTGACTTACCACCGGTGTCTGCCTTACCAAGGTCGACGCAATCCGGCTTGAACTCGTTGTGTTTCACGCGCAGGATGAAGTCCATGCGCAGCTCATCCTGATAGGTATCGATCCTGTCGTTGAAGGCCATCATTCTATAGAGCAGAGGCTTCCTGCTCGCCGTCTCGTCCTGTCCATCAACGGCATTGGCCTGACTGGCCGACAGAGCACTCAGCCCTAGCGGGACAACCATGGCCAGAGTCGCCAGAAGGGTTACCAAAACGGCGATGATCGAACGGTTCATGCGCAGCGATCCCTTATTGTTCCGTTCTTGCAATCGCTTCAATACGAAACCCCCAAATCCCGATGGAATCATCTGCTAGAACAGATCAGCTTTGTTTTAAGTTGTCCCCAATACCGCCGACTGTATCATAGAGATAAAAAAATCGCACCTTCGCGTTTCCTCGCATACTTCAAGTGCTAACGGTACTCAGAGCATGATCGTCGATGCTTCACGACCGTTCACCGTACGGAATCTATAAGGATTTATCAGCCTCTAATATGACCGTCGCCCAGCACCCAGCTGACGAGAATCGGCATGATGGCCGCCAGGGCCTTGCCCCTGTGCGAAATGGTATTCTTTTCATCCGAGGTCATTTCCGCCGAGGTCAACGGCTGCAGGTCGCTGGCGCGCCGAGGCTGATCGCGTGGCACGAAGATCGGATCGTAGCCGAACCCGTTTTCTCCTCGTGCTTGACGGATAATGCTACCGGGCATCTCGCCGATCCTGGTCACCTGAGACTCCCGGACGGCGTACCCCGGCACATCAGGAACGACCAGGGCGGCAGCACAGACAAACCGCCCTCCCCTGTGATCGTCGGGAATGTCCTTCAACTGGTTCAGCAAGAGCTCCAAGTTCGCTTGATCGTCGCCATGGCGGCCACTCCACCTTGCTGAAAGAATCCCCGGGGCGGCACCCATTACATCAACGACCAGCCCCGAGTCGTCCGCCAACGCAGGTAGACCGGACTCACGAGCAGCCTGCCCAGCCTTAAGAAGGGCGTTCTCCTGAAAAGTGGTGCCGGTCTCTACCGGATCGGACAGGCCCAGCTGCCCCGCCGAAACCAGCTCTATTCTCTGCCCTTCATCGGCCAGAAAACCGTCGAGTATGCGACGAAGCTCACCTAGTTTGCCTTCGTTGTGCGTGGCCACAACCACTTTTCTGGCCTGCCCCATACTGATCCTCCCCGCTGAAATGCCTACCCCGGATGTCAGTCAGATGCCAGAGCCTTGCGCTGAGCAGCCTGAAGCTCCTTGTTTCCCTTGGACGCCAGGTCCAGCAAGAGGCCAAGCTCCTGACGGCTGAAGGGGCGATGCTCCGCCGTTCCCTGTATCTCGATGAAATCGCCGGAGCCGGTCATTGACACGTTCATATCGGTCATGGCCCGACTGTCCTCCAGATAGGGAAGGTCAAGCATGGGCTTGCCATCAATGATGCCCACCGAGACGGCCGAGACGCAATCCTTGGTCACCTTGTCGGCGCTACGGATGTGATGGTGGTCCTGGGCCCATCTGAGGGCATCGACCATGGCCACATAGGCGCCGGTGACTGAGGCTGTACGGGTGCCGCCGTCGGCCTGAAGCACGTCGCAGTCAAGCTGGATCTGATTCTCACCCAAGGCCTTCATATCCACCACACCACGCAGGCAACGGCCTATCAGGCGGCTGATCTCCTGGGTGCGGCCACCGACCTTTCCCCGGACCGATTCACGTGCAGTCCGGTCGCTGGTGGCCCTGGGAAGCATGGCGTACTCGGCCGTGACCCAGCCCAGTCCGGAATCCTTACGCCAACGGGGCAGCGTCGGCGTGAAAGAAGCCGTGCACATGACCCTGGTCTTGCCGCACTCGATCAGCACCGATCCTTCGGGAGCCTCCGTCCAATGCCTAGTGATGACGACCGGCCGCAACTCATCAGCCGCCCTGCCGTCAGGCCGCAGCACGGCACCCTCCTGGAGCATGTCCTTGATAGCAACCATCAGTGATGATCCTTTCCTGTTCCGCCCAGGCTCCCCTGGTCTGGTCCCTATTATTATTATTCCGTCTGCCGTCTACCGATCAATGGTCAGCGGTGTCTTGGCCGGCAGGATGCGATCGATCAGGAAAATGACCAGCGACAAGGCGAAGAAGACGACCAGGTACTCAGCCAAGTTGACTATCAGCTGGGCCCATCCTAAGCGTCCGAGGTCCAAGAAGGCATAGGGGTAGGGATTACCGCCCGGCTGCGGTCCAGAATGAGGCCAGATGGCAGCCCTGATCAGTACAAAAGCTACGTAGAGGGGGAAATAGATCAGCCAGGTCAGCACGTTGTGCCAGTGGAAACGACGATGAGGGTCGAACAAGAGGAAGTCCACCGATGCCAGGATAGGGCTGATGACGTGGATCATCCATGTGGTCCGGATGCCCAGGACCAGCTTGTAGTCCGTGCTGTTCAGCCCCAGAACCAGGATGGCCACCAGCCCGGTGATGACGATGTAGAGCGTCAGGCAGCCTTTGAGCCAGGCGGGAGGCTGGATGCCCTTGAGCAAGGTGGCCGCTCCGGCCCAGAGCATGACCAGGCCTAGGGCGATATTGGTCTGGAAGGTAAAATAGACCCACTTGTTGCCGATCCCCAGCAGCCAGGCCTCGTAGGTGCCGCCCAGGCAGAAAAAGGCGATCAGCAATCGGTAGATGCCCACGACGAATCTCATGCGGACCAGCTTAGCCCGACCTTGGGAGGGCAGGGCGAGCCAAGTGGTCAGAGGATTAGACTGGGTGCCAACCAAGGGCTTTTCCACCCACAAAGGGGAAGATATGAACGCTGAAAACAATAGTAAGGACACCGGAACCTCTACGGCTCTGATGACCGATATGTACGAATACACCATGCTGGATGCCGCCCTGCAGGACGGTACGGCCGGACGCCAATCCGTCTTCGAGGTCTACACCCGACACCTGCCTACAGGACGCCGCTACGGAGTGGTAGCAGGCACCGGACGGATTCTGGATACCTTGGCGGATTTCCACCCCAGCGAGGAGGAGCTGCGCTTCCTGTCCGACCGCCACATCGTTAGCCAGACCACCATCGACTGGCTGGAGCACTTCCACTTCACCGGAACCATCCGCGGCTATCGGGAGGGCGAGATATTCTTCCCCGACTCCCCCATTCTGCAGGTCGAAGGCAGTTTCGGCGAGTGCACCCTCCTGGAGACCCTGATCCTTTCCATACTCAACTATGACTCGGCTGTGGCCTCGGCCGCCTCCCGCATGGTCACCGCAGCCAAGGGCCGGCCCTGTATGGATATGGGTGCGCGCCGTGCCAACGAATATGCAGCCGTGGCAGCGGCCAGAGCGGCCATAGTCGGCGGATTCCAGGGGACATCAAACCTGCTGGCAGCCAAGCGATACGGCTTTAAGGCCATCGGAACCGCAGCCCACTCATTCACCCTCCTTCACGACAATGAACGTGAGGCCTTCCAAGGACAGATTCAGGCCCTAGGCAAGGGGACCACCCTGCTGACCGACACCTACTCCATCGAGGAGGCTGTCAGGACAGCCGTCGAGGTTGCCGGACCCGAGCTGGGCGGGGTTCGTATCGACTCCGGAGACCTGGGATCGCTGGCACAGCAGGTCCGCGCCCAGCTGGACTCCCTGGGAGCCACCAAGGCCACAATCACCGTCACCAACGATCTGGACGAGTACGCCATCGCCTCCCTGCAGGATGCCCCGGTGGACTCCTACGGGGTGGGCACCATGCTGGTCACCGGTTCGGGGGCGCCTACCTGCGCCATGGTCTACAAGCTGACCGAGCGCGAGAACTCCAAGGGGGACATGGAGGCTGTAGCCAAGAAGTCGGTGGGCAAGGCCTCGGTACCGGGACGCAAGCTGGCCTACCGCTCCTACCACAACGGGGTGGCCGATGCCGAGCACGTCATCTCGGGCGCCGAACAGGCGCTGGCGGCCTATACGCCTGAGCAGGACTGGCGGGATCTGCTGGTCACCTACGTGGATCATGGCCAGAGCAGGCCGGAGTTCCAGGGCGGGCAGGCCGTCCTGGATGCCCGGGAGCACCGGGCCAAGGCCCTTGAGGAGATGCCCATCAACGCCCTGAGCCTGATGAAGGGCGAGCCGGTCCTACCTACTTTGGTCAGGAGCATCTGATGAGCCCGCAGTCCGAAACCTATCAGCCCGACCCGAACCGATACGATTCCACAGCCTACCGGCGCTGCGGTGACAGCGGCCTGAAACTGCCACCCATCTGCCTGGGCTGCTGGCACAACTTCGGCGACACAACGCCCCTGGACCGTATGCAGGAGCTGTGCACGACGGCCTTCGACCACGGCATCACCCACTTCGATCTGGCCGACAACTACGGACCCGGACCAGGCGCCGCCGAGCGCAACATGGGAATCATCCTGCGGCGGTGCTTCAGCCACCACCGACAGGAGCTGGTCATCTCCACCAAGGCCGGTTATGAAATGTGGCCTGGCCCTTATGGGGACTTCGGCTCACGCAAGCATCTGCTGTCCGGACTGGACCAGAGTCTGAAACGGCTGGGACTTGACTATGTGGACATCTTCTACCACCACCGCCCTGACCCGGACACGCCTCTTGAAGAAACCATGGGCGCCCTGGCCCAGGCGGTCACCAGCGGCAAGGCCCTCTACCTGGGACTGTCCAACTACGACGGGCCGACCATGGCACGGGCCTCGGCCATCCTGACCGAGATGCACGTCCCCTTCGTCATCAATCAGAACCGCTATTCGATCTTCGACAGAACCATAGAGGACAACGGTCTCAAACAGGCAGTAATGAAAGAGAAAAAGGGACTGATCACCTTTAGCCCGCTGGCCCAGGGACTGCTGACCGACCGCTACCTGCACGGGATTCCCGAAGACAGCCGGATTCGGGCCGACGGCCGCTTCCTCAAGGAGTCCGCCCTGACCCCACAGCTGCTGAAGCAGATTCAGGACCTGAACGAGCTGGCCGGCCAACGCGGCCAGAGTCTGGCAGAGATGGCCCTGGCCTGGCTGCTCAGGGACCCGGCTGTCACCTCGGTGCTCATCGGCGCCTCCAAGCCCGAGCAGATCCTGGACAATCTCAAGGCCGTTCAGTCGGCCGACTTCAGCCAGGAGGAGCTGGAGACAATCGACCGAATCGCCTTGGGCAGATAGTCCTGAGGCAATCTGGGCCGCTCAGCAGCGCTCAGTGGCTGCCGCCGGTCATCTGCTCATAGATGCGCTTGCAGTCCGGGCAGACCGGGTACTGGGAGGGGTCATGCTTGGGCACCCAGACCTTGCCACAGAGTGCCACGACAGGCCGACCGGTCAGCTTGGACTCGGCGATGCGCTCACGGGAGACGTAGTGGGCGAACCTGTCGGCATCGCCCTGGTCGTTCAGCCGGGTTTTCTCGGCGGTCTCGGTGTCCGGACGGTCCAGCACGGCCGTGCCAGTACCCTGGTCGGGGTTCTGCTCTCGCTCCGGATCTTCCATGCGAATGCTCTTGCTTGCAGTCATGACACCATGGTACGGCGACGAGCTACACGTTCGCTCCCTATGACGCGCTACGCTGAGAATCATGACTATCGCTGTATGCCCTGGCTCATACGATCCGGTCACCTCCGGCCACATGGACGTGATCGAACGCTGCGCCTGCTTCTTTGAGACGGTCCACGTGGTTGTGGCCGTCAACGCCGCCAAGACCCCCATGTTCAGCGAACAGGAGCGGGTGGCCATGATCCGCCGGGCCCTGGACGAGGACGGGTACCCGAACATCACCGTAGCCTCTACTGATGGCCTGATCACCGACTACTGCCGTAAGGTGGGCGCCTCGGTCATCGTCAAAGGACTGAGGCAGAACGGGGACTATGAGGCCGAGCTGGGCATGGCCCTGGTCAATCGCAAGCTGTCCGGGGTGGAAACGCTCTTCCTGCCAGCCGATCCGGTGAGGGAGCACATCTCCAGCACCATCGTCAAGGACGTGGCAAGGCATGGAGGGGACATCACCGGCATGGTCCCCGACAGCGTCGTGGACGCGCTGATAGGCACATTGCACAGGGACACACCGCACACGGAAAAGAGCCAATGATGAACGAGCAGACCCAGGAAAGGGACGATGGCGAGCCTATCGACGACTCGACCAGAGCGAGCGCTCCCAAGCCCGCAGTCGACATGAAGGACCTGCCCGACCTGCAGGAGGATCGGAGCAAGAGCGGGAACCCCCGATCGGAATTCACCACCGTCTATGACATCATCGACCGGATTCAGGCCATGCTGGACGAGGCCAAGGCCCCAATTTTCAGTCCGGGACTGGTCAAGGTGGACCGAGACGAGCTGGCCGATGACCTCAACGAGCTCAAGAAAATGCTGCCAGTGCAACTGGAGCGGGCCTCGGCGCTCATGAGGGAGGCGGAGCGTCGGCTGAACACGGCTCAGACCCAGGCCAACGCCACCATATCCGATGCCCAGAGTCGGGCTGCGGACATCGTCAAGGAGGCCGGCGAGCAGGCCCGCTTCCTGGCTGGTCAAGAGAATGTAGTGGCCATAGCCCGGCAGAAGGCCCAGACCATCATCGACACGGCCCAGTCCCAGGCAGACCGTCTGGTCCAGGGAGCTGATGGGTATGCCGCCCAGGTCATGGGCGAGCTTGACACCCAGCTGGGCAAGATGAGCCAGGATGTGCGTGCCGGCCTGGAGGTTCTCCATCAGCGTGAGCAGGAGGCGGCGCGTAGCATGAACGCGTCAGTCTCGGACCAGGGAGAGGAGGCACAGGGATGAGCAGACCGGAGGATTCCCCCTGGGCGGTTTCAGTGGCCCAGGTGTCGACGCGGGCAGGGCAGAGCACCCGGGTGGACCGTGATTTTCCAGCCCCGGAGGGCATCGGCGACCAGGTAGTGGGCATCCCGGCAGGAACGCCCGTGCATGTGGAGGGCGACATCGACTCCCTGGTGGACGGACTCCTGTTGCAGGCCCATATCAGCGTGCCCCTGAAGACTGAATGCACCCGCTGCCTGAGGCCCGTCAATACCAGCATCAAGGACGACCCGGTGGTCTTCTTCCCCTACAAGGAGCCCGAACCGGAGCCGACCCGTGGCAAGGAGGAGATCCTGGCCGAGCAGGAGGAAGAGGCTGGCGGCCAGACCTATCCTCTGGTCAGCGGAGGCGCCTTCATGGATCTGGAGGCCCTGCTGCGCGACACTCTGGTGGAGGCCCTCCCCCTGCAGCCCCTGTGCCGGCCCGACTGCCGGGGCCTGTGCCCCCAGTGCGGCATGGATTTGAATGATCATCCCGATCACCACCACGAGATAATCGATGACCGCTGGGCGGCCCTTGAGGGACTCAAACAGCGTCTGGAGCAAGAGGAGAATCCCGGCAGCGCCGGCCAGGCTGGCGAATGACCGGAGGTTGCGGTAAACTGCTCTACGCTTAAGCTCGAAGTATTCGATCGAAATAGAGGACAATATGGCACTGCCAAAGTACAAGACCTCGCGCGCCAACACCCATTCCCGGCGCGCCAACTGGAAGACCCAGGCCGCCGCTACGGTGACCTGCCCCAACTGCGGAGCTCCTACGCTGCCGCACATGGCATGCCCCAGCTGCGGCATGTACCGCGGGCGCGTCTACCGCGACGCCATCCGTTCGCAGTTCAGCAAGTGAGCCGACTGGCGATCAGAACGCAATGAGAGAACCCCGGCCATCGACGGGTGGCAGGGGTTTTTCCATATCATCAGGCGAAAGGGCCGAGAAAGCGAGAATGGCCATGCAGGAAGGGCACTCCGGAAAGGATCAGGAAGACCATATGCAGCAGGAGGAACAGGAGCAGGTGGATCCCGGCAACCAGGCGGCTGAGGAACTCTTCCAGGCCCTGGGCGGCAGGATCAGCCCGGAGCTGCTGGTACACGCCCTGACCCATCGCTCCTTCGCCCATGAGCACCCAGGCATGCCCAACAATGAACGGCTGGAGTTCCTGGGCGATGCGGTTCTGGAACTGGTGGCCACCGAGACCCTATACAAGGTTCATCCGGACATGACCGAGGGCCAGCTGGCCAAGATGCGGGCCAAGGCGGTCTCAGAGGAGGCCCTGTCGGCCATCGCCCGGGAGAAGCTGCATCTGGGGCAGTATATTCTTCTGGGCCGGGGCGAGAGCGAGAACGGCGGGGCCGACAAGGACTCCATACTCTGCGACACCGTCGAATCGCTGATCGGGTCGGTCTTTGTGGAGCACGGCATCGAGGGTGCCAGGACCACCGTCCATACCCTTCTTGACGACACCCTGGCCGAGGTGGCCACCGAGGGGCCTGCACTGGATTGGAAGACCTCGGTCACCGTCAAGGCCCACAAGCTCGGCTTGGGCGAGCCCCGGTACACCATGGCGGTCTCCGGGCCGGAATACGCCCAGGTCTTCACCGCCGAGCTGCGACTGGAGGACGGCGGGACCGTGATCGGCAAGGGCAGGGCCAGCAGCAAGCGGAAGGCCCAACTGGCTGCGGCCGCCCAGGGGTGGAAGCGGCTGGACGATCAGAATCTGCTTGCAACCCTACGCACCGAGCAATCAGCCTGAAGTTCCTGTCGGAATTCCGGCATGCGGTACTGCCGCCACGCCCCGACCAGACCCCTGTTTAGACTATGGGCATAACCCCGGAGGCACGCCGTCACGAACGGCACAGGTACCTCCTCCTGATCGGGATTCGTCCGCCCACCCCGCCGACGCTCCGACAGGTTCGTATTTCGACATGCACGGCCGCAGGTCGGCGCGCAGTCTGGAGGTCGAGAGGAAACATGAGTCTGCCGACACCTCTGCAAGCGTTCAGCTCGGTACCCAAGAACTGGGACCATGACGACAAGGATGTCCCTGCCCAGGGCGAGCCCATGACGGGAGCCCAGGCACTGATTCGGTCCCTGGAGGATCTGGGGGTCACCCAGGTCTTCGGCGTTCCAGGAGGTGCCATTCTGCCCGCCTATGACGCCATCGACGATCAGGTGCGCTTCAACTTCACACTGACCCGCCATGAGCAGGCAGCCGGCCACGCAGCCGAGGGCTACGCCGTCTCCACGGGCAAGGTGGGGGTCTGCCTGGTGACCTCCGGACCCGGAGCCACCAACATGGTCACCCCCATAGCCGATGCCATGATGGATTCGGTTCCCCTGGTGGTGGTGACCGGCCAGGTGGGCGTGGACTCCATCGGCACCGACGCCTTCCAGGAGGCTGACATCGTGGGTATCACCTACCCGGTGGCCAAACACTCCTATCTGGTGACCAAGGCCCAGGACATCCCCCGGGTCATGACCGAGGCCTACCACATCGCCCGTTCTGGAAGGCCGGGCCCGGTAGTGGTGGATCTGAGCAAGACGGCTCAGAACGGCAAAATGCTCTACTCCTGGCCCCAGGAGATGATTCTGCCCGGCTATAACCCGGTGACGCGTGCCCACGGACACGTCCTGGACGATGCCGCCCGGCTCCTGGTCCAGTCGCACAGACCGGTTCTCTATGTGGGCGGCGGCGCAGTCCGGTCAGACGCCCGTCGGCAGGTCCAGGAACTTGTACGAGCCACCGGTGCCCCCATGGTCACCACCCTGCCTGCGCGAGGCATCGTGCCCGACTCTGATCCAGCAGTTCTGGGGATGCCCGGCATGCACGGCACGGTGGCGGCCAACGGGGCCATCCAGCATTCCGACCTGCTGGTGGCTGTGGGCACACGCTTCGACGACCGGGTGACCGGCAGCCTGGAGGACTTCGCCCCGGTGGCCCGGGTCATCCACATCGACATCGACCCAGCCGAGATCGGCAAGAACAGGCAGGCGGACGTACCCATCGTTGGAGACGTGGGTCAGGTGCTGGACGACCTGATCCCGGCGCTCAAGGCCGCCCAGCGCACCTGGGGCAAGCCCGACCTCAAGCCCTGGTGGCGGCTTATCGACGGATGGCGGCACGACTACCCCACAACCTTTGAACCCAGCCCGGATGGCACCCTGGCCCCTCAGTGGGTGGTCCAGACCCTGAGCAACAAGGCCGATCCCAATACCATCTGGGTATCCGGTGTAGGTCAGCACCAGATGTGGGCCAGCCAGTTCATCGACTTCGAGCGCACCCGCTCCTGGGTCTCCTCCTGCGGACTGGGGACCATGGGCTACGGTCTGCCCGCCGCAATAGGCACGGCAATCGGTACCCGAGAAGAGGATGATCCGAGGCCCGTCTGGCTGATCGACGGGGACGGCTCCTTCCAGATGACCTCCGAGGAACTGGCCACAGCCGGGCAGGCGGGACTGCCCATCCGCATCGCCATACTCAACAACTCGGTCTACGGCATGGTCCGCCAGTGGCAGACCCTCTTCTACGGCAGCCACTACTCCCAGACCAATCTGGAGGACGGCGGCGCCAAGCCCACAGACGGCAACGGCATCCCCGACTTCGTCAAGCTGGCCGAGGCCTATGGCTGCCTGGGACTGCGGGCCTTTACCCAGGAACAGGCCCTGGAGGCCATTGATAAGGCCAACGCGGTGACCGACCGGCCGGTCCTCATTGACTTCCGCGTCTGGAAGGATGCCATGGTCTGGCCCATGGTCCCGGCAGGCGCCTCCAATGACACCATCATCTACAAGCCGGGCGTGCAGCCCCTGGCCGGTATCCGTCCGGAGCAGGAGCAGGCCGAACCACGCGAGCAGACCGGAGCCGACCGGGCAGCCATGGCCAGCGACGCCGCCGGTCGCATGAACAAGTAGGAGAGGGGCACCACATGGCCAATTATCCAGCATCCAAGCCCGGTTCCGAACGGCACACCCTTTCCGTCCTGGTCGAGAACCGTCCCGGCGTCCTGGCCAGGGTGGCCGGTTTGTTCGCCCGGCGCGCCTTCAACATCAACTCCCTGTCGGTCTCATCCACGGAGCGGGACGATATTTCCCGGATTACGGTCACGGCAGACGTGGAGGCCGTCCCCCTGGAGCAGATCATCAAGCAGCTCAACAAGCTCCTTCACGTGCTCAAGATCGTCGAGCTCAAGGGCGACGAGGCCGTGGAACGCGAGCTGGTCATGATCAAGGTCAAGGCCAACGAGCGCAACCGCTCCGACGTGCTGGAAATCGTCAAACTCTTCCGTGTGCGCGTGGTCGACGTCCACCCCGAGTCCCTGACCATCGAAGCCACCGGAGCCGAAGGCAAACTGGAGGCCCTGCTGCGGCTGTTGCGGCCCTTCGGCATCATCGAGCTGGTTCGTTCGGGCGCTGTAGCCGTTACCCGAGGTCCCCGGGCCCTAAGCGAGAAGGTGCTGGGTTCCCAGATCACCGGCCGCTAACTGGTCCTGTAATCCTGGAAGGTGGTGCCCATGACTGACGATGTGACTGCAGGAATGAGCTGGACGGGCCGAATCGAATGGGAGCGGATGGTATCCGGTCAGGTCTATCAGGACACCCACCCCGACATCGATCGCCAAAGGGAGCGGGCCGAGACCCTCTTCCTGGAATACAACCGGACCGGTCCTGGGCAGAAGCAGGAACGACGAAGGATTCTGGAAGACCTGCTCGGTCAGGTGGGACAGGATGTCGTCATCAATCCGGACTTCAGATGCGAGGTGGGCTGCAACATACGGATCGGCAGTCAGACGCTGATCAATTACGGGGCCGTAATGTTGGACAACGCTCCGATCACCATAGGCAGGAATGTGTGGATAGGCCCCGACGCAGGGCTCTTCTGCACCAACCATGCCTTGGACTATGAGGAACGGAAGGCTGGCGCCTGCCAGGCCCGACCCATCGAAATCTGCCAGGGTGCCTGGCTGGGCGGTCACGTGGTTGTCCTGGGCCGTGTACGGATTGGCCGTGGAGCCGTCATCGGAGCGGGGTCTGTCGTCACCCATGACATACCGGATCAGGTAATTGCGGTCGGCAACCCCTGCACTGTCCTGCGGCCTATCACCGATGCGGACAAAACCGGTTACCTGGACAGAATTCATCAGCGTGACCAGGAGAACGACCAGGACCAATAATCCCCCTCCCTCTGAAAAGCCCACAGCTCATTCCATCCAAGGCTGGCGGTAGATTGGGGAATCATGCCCATCTATGATCTCGGTCTGGAACACGTCGCTCTATCCTTCGCCACCAAAACCATCTTTACGGATGTGACGCAGGGCATCTTCGAGGGTGACCGGATCGGCATCGTTGGCCGAAACGGCGACGGCAAGTCCACACTGCTGCATCTGCTGAAAGGCACCCAGGAACCCGATCAGGGCCGGGTGACCATGCGCAATGGACTCACCTTCGGCATGCTGGACCAACGTGATCCCCTGAAGGACGAGGACACGGTCCGTAAGGCAGCCTTGGAGAATCGACAAGACTACGAGTGGGCTGCCGACCCCAGATCGCGTGAAATCGTTGAATCCCTTCTGGGCGGCATGGAGCTGGAGGCCAAGGTGGGCACCCTGTCCGGCGGCCAGCGCCGCAGGGTGGACCTGGCCCGGCTGCTGCTCCGTGATTGGGACATCCTGGCCCTGGATGAGCCGACCAATCATCTGGATCTGCTCACCATTCACTGGCTGGCCGAGCATCTGAAGAACCGCTGGGCCAAAAACTCCGGAGCCCTCCTGCTGGTCACCCACGACCGCTGGTTCCTGGACGAGGTCTGCACCTCCATGTGGGAGGTACATGACGGAACCATCGACCCCTTCGAGGGCGGCTACAGCGCCTATATGCTCCAGCGGGTGGAGCGCGAGCGCCAGGCGGATCTGGCCGAGACCAAGCGCCGCAACCTGGCCCGCAAGGAACTGGCCTGGCTGACCCGAGGCGCCCGGGCCCGCTCGACCAAGCAGAAGTTCCATGTCAAGGCCGCCCAGGAGCTGATCGCGGACGTGCCACCCATGCGCAACAGCCTGGAACTCAAGCGGATGGCCACCTCACGCCTGGGCAAACAGGTGGTGGACCTGGTCGACGTGACCAAGATCTATCCAGGGGCCGACTCCGATGACGATGAAAACAAGAACGACCGGGTCCCCTCCCCTCATGCCGAACGCCCCCTGATGGGCTCGGTGACCGTGGCCGCTGATCCCGACAAGGAGCGTCCAGGCACTGCGGCGGCCGGCACCCTTACCATCAGCGGACATAAAGTCCTGGACGACGTGACCTGGCTGATCGGCCCTGGCGACCGGTTCGGCATCGTAGGCGCCAACGGAGCGGGCAAGTCCACTCTGCTGGGTCTGATTGACGGCAGCGTGGCTCCCACGGCAGGCCACGTCAAGGTCGGCAAGACGGTCCGCTTTGCGGTGCTGACCCAGCGTCTGGATGAACTGGAGAAACTGGGCCGCTATCGGATCAAGGAGGTCCTAAGCCGTTACAGGCCCACCTATCTGGTGGAGGGCAAAGAGGTGTCCCCGAGCCAATTGATGGAGCGCTTGGGCTTTGAAAGCTCCCAGCTGATGACCAGGATCAGCGACCTGTCTGGCGGACAGAAGCGCCGCATGCAGCTCCTGCTCATCCTGCTGGACGAACCCAACGTGCTGATCATGGACGAGCCAGGCAACGACCTGGATACTGACATGCTGGCCGTCATGGAGGACATGCTGGACTCATGGCCAGGCACCCTGATCGTGGTCTCCCATGATCGATACCTGCTAGAGCGGGTGACTGACCAGCAGTTCGCACTTATCAACGGCAAGGTGGTTCATCTGCCCGGCGGTGTTCAGGACTACTTGGATATGGTCGAGTCTGCCGACCGGAATGCTGCGGATGCACCGGGCCAGGCATCAGCCAAGGAGGCCGGGGATCCCAATCAGGCCAAGGCCGAACGAGTTGCCAAACGGAATCTGAGTAAGCAGGCCTCCGCCATCGAACGCAAGCTGGCCAAGCTGGCCGATCAGCGCAAGGATCTTGAACGGCAGATGGCCGAGCATGACCCCGGCGACTACCAGGGCCTTAACGAACTCAACAGCAAGCTCAAGGATCTTACCGGGCAGTCAAACCAGCTAGAGGAGGAGTGGCTGGCCATCGGGGAAGAGCTGGAATAGCCTCAGGCGACAGCCAGCTGAGCGGCCTGGGTCGAGCACCGGGCCGCAAAGGCGGAGAAGATTGCGTCGGCCAGAGGCTGCATCTGCGGCATCCCCTTGATAAATTCGTCGCGCATTTTAGCGATTTTGGATTTCTTCATCGTTCCGACCATGCTCGGCACCTGCATCCATTCCTCGAAGATGGGCACCGTCACCTCCAGGTGGAACTGCAGGCCCAGGGCCGACCCCAGCCGAAAAGCCTGAACCTTGGTCGCCTGGGAGCGGGCCAATAGCTTGGCACCCGGCGGCAGAGTGACCTGGTCGGCATGCCAGTGCAGCACATCCGTGTTCTTGCTCCACATGGCCACATCGTCGTCCTGCCCCACCCAGCGGATGGGCCCCATGCCGTATTCGGGCTCCCGGTCCTTCATCAGGGTACCTCCCAGAGCCCGCGCCAGAATCTGATGACCCAGGCAAATCCCCAGGATGGGCTTGTTGGCAGCCATCGCCGCCTTGGCCAGCTTGGTCTCCGCCTTGAGTCCGGGATGTTGCGCGTACTCGTCAGCCGACATGGGCCCGCCCATGATGACCAGCCCCGCCAACTCACGCGAGCGCGGCAGCTCAGGCTTCTTCTCATCCACGATATTGGTGATCTCGGTGTCCAGCCCGCACTCCTGGAGATTGTCGAGAATGCGACCCGGCTTTTCCCAATCCACATGCTGAAGCACCAGCACCCTAGGTTTCGCCATGATTCCATTCTTGCACATAAGCCCTCGAACCGGCTCCGCAGGCTCCACATTTCCTCTTGGGCAGTCAGCAAGCCTTGGTAGGCTCAAGGTTATGGATACGAGTTCGCAACCGCATGATTCCAAGGCTTCAGTCAGCTTGGCCGCAGCTGGTCTGCGTCTGTATGACACAGCTGATCACCAGGTGACCCCTTTCCAGCCCATCGAGCCGGGCAAGGTTGGCATCTACGTGTGTGGGGCCACGGTGCAAAGCTCGCCCCACATTGGCCATATCAGGACCACCTTGGCCTTCGACGTGATTCGACGCTGGCTGCTCAGGCTGGGATACCAGGTAACCCTTATTCGGAACGTGACTGACATCGACGACAAGATCCTGACCAAGGCGGCGGCCAACGGCCAGCGCTGGTGGGAGCGGGCCTACATCTACGAGCGCGAATTCACCCATGCCTACGAGACCATGGGGGTCCTGCCACCCACTTACGAACCCAGAGCCACGGGGCATATCCCTGAGATGATCGACCTGATACAGCGCATCATCGACCACGGCCATGCCTATGTGGTGCCTGACGAGCAGGGCCGCCCATCAGGCAATGTTTACTTCGACGTGGCCTCCTGGCCCGAATATGGTGCCCTGACCCACCAGCAGACCGGCACCCAGCCCGCCGACGAACAGGCCGCGGCCAACGACCGGCTGGGACCCAGCATCGACACCGATGGGCAGAATACCGACGCCGATGAGGAGCCCGGCAAGCGCGACCCCCGCGACTTCGCACTGTGGAAGGCACCCAAGCCCACCGATCCGCCCACGGCTCGCTGGCAAACGCCCTTCGGCACAGGTCGGCCGGGCTGGCATCTGGAATGCTCAGCCATGAGCCACCGCTATCTGGGCGCTGATTTCGACATCCACGGAGGCGGCCTGGACCTGCGATTCCCCCACCACGAGAACGAGATGGCCCAGTCGCACGCGGCAGGCTGGGGATTCGCCCATCGATGGATGCACACGGCCTGGGTGACCCAGAAGGGCGAAAAGATGAGCAAGTCTCTGGGCAACGGGCTGTCCGTGGACCAGGTGCTGTCGCAGCATCCGGCTTGGGTGGTTCGCTACGCCCTGGTCTCGGTGCAGTACCGGTCCATGCTGGAATGGTCCGACCAGTCACTGCAGGAGGCCGAGGGCGCCTACGAGCGCATCAGCAACTTCGTGGACCGGGCTGGTCGGATCCTGGGAGCGCAGCCCGAGCGTGACCGCGTGGCTGGACTTAGCGCGGATGACCTGCCAGCGGACTTTGTACAGGCCATGAATGACGACATCAACGTCTCCGAAGCCCTCGCATCTATATTCGCGCTAATCCGGCGCACTAATACAATCATGGATCAGCTGAGCAACTTGGAAGGACCCAACAAAGAACCATCCATGGCCGAGGTCTCTCGAGCTCTCCTGTCCGTGCGTGGCATGTTGGATGTCTTTGGCCTTGACCCCTTATCAGAACAGTGGAACCATAGCGATGGACCGCAATCAGCAGGTTCGTGCGAAAAGGCTTTGGACATGTTGGTACGCGCGCGGCTTGATAGTCGAGAAAAAGCCCGAAAGGCCAAGGACTTCAAGTTGGCTGATCAGATCCGTGAAGAGCTTGCGGCAAGTGGTATCACCATCATGGACACTTCCAGCGGACCTACGTGGACCTCGAATTGCTGACTGCATGTACTTGCAGGGTCGACCGAAGTGTCAAAACCCATCGGTCGTAGCCATAAAATCCAGTACCAGAGGAAATCATGACCGATATTCGCGATGTCGCCAAAATGGCAGGGGTTTCCGTCAGCACTGTTTCCTACGCTTTCTCAGGAAAGCGGCCAATATCGGCAACCACGTACCAGCGGATAATGGACGCAGTCAAAAAACTGGGATACACACCTAATGCAGGTGCACGTATGCTACGTGCAGAGCATAAACACATAGTCGCTATTAGCGCTCCCCTACGGCTAGGGCAGAACCGAACAGCCTATGCTGACTATTTCATTGAATTCGCTCGCCAGGAGCATTCACGCGGATATGATTCCTTGCTGCTGACTGCTGAAAATGGTGTAGAGGATATTCGCCGAGTCACCTTAGGAAATCTCGCAGATGGCGTTGTTCTTATGGATATTGTGAATGATGATGTCCGCGCTGCACAGGCATCTACATATAAACGACCATGCGTAGCCATCGGCCTTCCCCGACGCCATGAAGACTGTGCCTGTATTGATTTGGATTTTGAGAAGATGGGTCGAATCGCCATCGAAAACATGGTGCAAGCGGGTCGTCGCCGTTTGATTTTTCTCAAAGGTCCGGATCAGGATTATCGTCGGCGTTCTGGATACCGACTCATCTTGCTAGCGAGTTTGCGCAAATGGGCCGGCCAGTATGATGCCGAGTTCCATGAAATATCAAATGGAGTAGCCAATCAAACCCAATATGCGAATCGGGTCCTCAAAGCTATCGGGACGCATAAGGCCAATGGCCTCATAAGTGAGGTCAGACCAGTAGTCTTGGATGCGGTTTTAGGACGAATAGCAGAAAGTGGCCGAACCATACCAGATGACGTAGCAGTAATGTCCTGCGCCGCTGACACCCCAAGCGAAACCTTGAAAGCACTGCATATCTCCGAGATGCCTCTGACACCGGATACGCTTTGTGTGGCTGCATCAGACATGCTGACCAAGGCAATCGAAGGCAATCAGGATGTTGCAGGGCAGGTCAGGCTCCAAGACCCGCCGCTGATCCAGCGTCAATCAGTTCCCACCATCGAATGAGCACAGTAAGTGGCTGAACTAGCCATAATCTCAGTTCAGCCACTTTTCAGTATCAACGAGGACGCCGATCACGCTCCGTTACTTGCATGACCTCATCTGCGAATGGATCGTGAGGCTCACACTGGTACCAATAGGCTACACTCGCTATATCATCCTGCCGTTCGAAATACCCATTTTCATCCACACCGATCTGTTGGACAGTGACACGGATATCGTGATTGAAATGAATGGGATCGGGGATGTGCCAGCGATACAAACCACGCATGACCGGGCTGGATGTATCCCAATACTCGCTCTGACGCTTGCTGTTCAGATTGCTCGAGCGGAAGGGGAAACCCATATAAGTCCCACAGTAGGTCTGTTCAACCATCTTGCCGTCGGCATCGTGAGCCGCAAAACTCCAAGCTCCACCAAAATAGTCCTCACATCCAGTTGAGCACCATGTCGGATACTTGCCGTCTCCGTCAAGGTAAATCTTGATCTCGCCCTCCCCCCACCAACGGCTCTCAAGAGTTGTCAAAGCCAAATATGTTCCCACATACGAGCCAGTGCCACTTACACCATCAAGAATGGTATAGTCATTGGCCAATTGAGTGATTTTCTGACGCCTCCATTGCGCATGAAAAGTCATGACCTGCGTTGGCAGATCATCGACGTCATCATAATCAATCTGGTAGAAGAAAGCAGGAATCGCCTCGTTATGCTCATTTCTCAGGATAATCCTGGCTTCACTGTGGAAAGGCATAGGAAAGAAGCAGTTGAATCCCCTGTTTGGGTAGACAGCCATCGGCATGGATTCGACTCTGCAAGCTTGGGCATGACCACAACAGAAGAAGTCCCCAAGAGGCGAACAGACCGATGGACTGTTTTCGCCATCCCAATAGCACTCCAATATCAGATTACGCAGCACGTTGGGACCTGTGGATGAGGTCGAATCAGTAACCGTCATCCAAATATGACGTATGATGCCTGATCCCTTAATGTCCGCAAGAACCGTCTGGCTTCCTGGAGCAATATTTTTCAAGCAGGGAGTTCCCTTGCGCGCGACACCCAGCTGGCTGGACGACATGGCTGCCTTGCCTTTATCACCGCTCGGATTTTCAGCATTAATGCAACGAGATCGTTCATTCGAAGGAAACACGAGTGCATCCATCCCAATCGCTCCCCCACAGCTGTTAATAACCATTTTGTCCTCCTGAATATGCTCCAACTTGGAAATCATTTTCTTCGATGTTCTACTTAACCGACCCAGCAACGATCCCTTGGGACAGCTTCCTCTGGAAGAAGACGAAGAAGACAATCGTGGGAATTATACTAAGCAAGGCAGCAGCAGCCAGATCAGTGGCGGCCATAGTATGCTGACCTTGCATAGTCGCAAGCGCCAGGGGCACCGTCTGAACACTGTCGCTCATTAGGAAAGCCATGGGAATCATATATTCATTCCAAGTCCAAATGAAGAAGAAAACGAATAGAACACTTATGGTAGGCCAAGAAATCGGGAGGACGATCCGTAAAAGCGTCTGCCAGCGGGATGCACCATCAACTGTCGCCGCCTCTAGGATTGCCTGGGGAAAAGTGCCATAAACAGCGGAAAGCAAGTATGTCCCATATGCACTTTGAATAACAGTAAAAATAATGATCATCGACCATTGAGTGTTGTATAGCCCGATAGCCTTGAACATGATATAAAGCGGGTACAGCAGAGCCTCTTGCGGCACCATGTTTGCCAACATGATAAAAAGCAGAATCACAGTGTTTCCTTTGACTCGACCTATCCCAAGAGCAAACGAGTTCAAAACCGACAACAAGACCCCAACGACCGAAACAACCAGCGATATAAGCAAAGAGTTTGCAAACTTCATTGGGAAATCAGTGGTGTTCCAGAAGGATATCATCCCCTCAAGGCTCAAATGCGCTGGGAAAGAGAGGGGGCCCGTCATGTTGTAATCCTCTGTGGTCTTAAAAGCATTCAAGGCCAGGATCACCAAGGGGAACAGCATCACTACGGCCCCCAGCACCAGCAATATAAGCGCTGTCCAATTCCCCCATGACCTGATATGTTTAGCGTGTCCGAATGGTGAGGTATCAGTAATTTGCTCTGACATTTGACTACTCATTTTGCTTCCTTAAGGATGAATTAATCCATGTTCTTCTCGACATGCTTCTGCACTGCAGTGAAAGCAATCGAGAAGATAATGATGACTACCGTAAGAGCTGTGGAGATGGCCGCTCCGTAACCCACCTGCTGTATCTGGAAGAACTGGTTGTATGAGTAATATGAAGGGACCATTGTCGACGTGCCAGGTCCACCTTTGGTCAGAAGGAATACAGGGGCAAATGTTTTGAGCGCTCCGATCGTCGAAGTCAGCACCACGACCAGTAACTCCGGAACGATCGATGGCAATGTGACGACGTGGAATTTCTGCCACCAATTAGCACCATCAAGGCTGGCAGCCTCATACAATTCAGGGTCCACACGCTGCAGGCCGGACATGAAGATGACGATTGGATACCCTAGCTGAATCCATATCAGAATAATCATCAATACCGGCAAAGCGGTTTTTGTCGAGCCCAGCCAATTCTGCTGCAGCGAACTCAGACCTACCTTAGCCAGCAGATCGTTGACTGCGCCATCTTCTGGCCTGAATATCCAGCCCATAATGATCGTGGCCACAGCCACCGGCAGAACCTGGGGCAGATAATAGAGCGCTCTAAGCGATGAGGATGCACGCGGACCGAACTTCTTCTGAATTACATCTGTCAAAGCCGATGAAATCAATAATCCCAGTATCGTCGGTATCACTACGATAGCGACGATGATCCATAAAGAATGGCTGAAAGACACCCAGAAAGTCTTGTCGCTCATAAGGCGTCGCCAGTTTTTGCCGCCTACCCAACGGGTGGGTCCGACTCCCCTCCACCTCGTAAAGCTCAGATATATATTCCAGCCAATTGGCACTATGACTATTGCGAAGATACCTATCAGCCCCGGCAGCAGGTAGGGCACGAATCGCGATGGCCGACTTCCAGGGATGCGCGAATGGGCAACGGTCCCGTGGTCTTTACTCAATGACACGATTACACCTCCTAAATGCCCCGAACACAACCGAATAACTTGAACTCGGGGCTGTCGCAAAGCCGGGCGCTTACGCGTTTAAAGCGCCCGGCATAAAGAGTTCTTTGTCAGTTGTCATCAAGACCCATTTGCGAGACTCCATCGTCATAATCTTTTTGAAGCGTCTGAAGGATCTCCGAGGGCTTCTTGGTCCCGTTGACCAGTTCCTGGAAAGCGGCGGGCATAGCATCGGTAAGATTCGGCGCTGGATAGTCTGGATAGTAACTCATGCGGTTCGCATTGGCGGCATCGTTGTATTCCTGTACAAGTTCGCGACTCTTGGTATCTGTAATGGCATTAGAATCAGCATGTACAGGCACACCGCCATGGTTGCCGATGAAATTCTGGATTTCATCAGAGAGCACGATGTCGATATATTGTGCAGCCAGATCCTTGTGCTTGGCTTTTTCCGGTATCACCAGAAGATTGCCGGCGCACCCCTCGACCATCTTTGAATCTGGGAAAATGGCCGCTGTCCAGTCAAAGTTCTTGATCTGTTCCATGAACCTGTTCTGATTCCAGCTGCCCGTCTGATAAATCGGATATTCTCCACGGATAAAAGCGGTAGTTGTATCCTCCGCCTTCATGCCGGTGGCGTTTCGCGAGATATACCCCTTATCAAACCAATCCTTGATGGTATCTGTAGCAAATGTCAGCGGCTCACTACGCCAATTGACCTTGTGCTTGTATAGCTGCCAGTCATCAACGAACTTTCTGTCTGCCTTGGTCATAGCCAGTTGCCACCACAACCATAGAACGCCGAATTCACCAGCATCCGCTGTAATGGGAGTCACGCCCTTATCCTTGAATGCCTGAAGAACCTGGGTGAACTCACTGTAGGTCTTGGGAATCTGTAGACCGTATTTGGCGAATATGTCCTTGTTGTAGTACACACGCTGCATTTCCGCATACGAGGGAATGCCATACCAGGTATCCCCGTCCATAACACCTCTCTGGTCATACTTGCCTACAGCTGCCGCCTGACCGGTGACTTTCTTGTCCCATCCATATTTCTTCACATATGGCTTCAAATCAGTCAACAGGTTCTGCGTAGACAGCACTCCAGCAGAACCATTACCCCTGTTTGACTTCATGACGTCGGGCGCTTGATCTGAATTCAAAAACTGGCTGCCATTCTGGGCTATCTGAGTGAAAGACTTGACCTCGAATTTCACCTTAATCCCAGTCTTTTTGGTAAAGATCTCAGCGGCACGATGCCAGCCTCTATCCTGCCCGCTTGCCGGCTCACCATAATCCCAGACCAAGATGCTGTCTGGCTTACCCGTCGACTCTGCAGAACTGCTATTAGACCCGCACCCCGCAAGCGGCGTAGAAGCTAGCGCCATCGCTAAGCAAGCACCAAGCAATTTACACGTCTTCATATTCCACTCCTCCATTGGCTGGAATTTATCTTTTCAATGGGCATGTTGTTATGAGGGATCAATCCGTAACAACATTCAGCTCTTTCCTTTTATGCGATTCGCATCATCTCTGAAATAATCGAATCGTTTCGACAATTATAGCACGGCCTTCTGTGCTGTCAAAAATGACCACTCTACTTTGCTAGACATTTCCTTAAAGGTTTAAATTGAGTCACCTTCTTGGAACTGAACAATTAAATCCGTGAAAAGGCGGAAGTCCCCTTTCCCGCACCTTGTCTGAACGCTTCAAATAGGGGGGGGGGGGGGGGGTAGCCAAGAAGACAACCGAACAGAGCGTGCCCACCTGGCTGTATTGCAACACCTGACTGTCCGAAAACTACAGAATGACTGCAACTAAAGCGTTTTTTAATGCCGCCGACGATCAAGGCGGCGTGGAAACAGTCGTTTCGAAGCTCACGGGAGGTGCGTCTCACCCGTATGTCGACCGACCCCTGCTTCTGCTGCCAGTCGGCTGATGGCGCAGGTCTTACAGAACAACCGGCCAATCTCCCGGCTGACAGGTAGACTTGGGGCATTATGGCAGCATTTTCATCTTTGACCGATCGGCTCTCCCAGGCCTTCACCCATCTGCGCTCCAAGGGGAGGCTGACCGAGGCCGACATCGACGGCACAATCCGCGAGATCCGCCGCGCCCTCCTTGATGCCGATGTCTCCCTGGACGTGGTGCGCTCCTTTACCGGGCGCATCCGGGAACGCGCCTTGGGCGAGGAGGTCTCCAAGGCTCTGAACCCCGCCCAGCAGGTAGTCTCCATCGTCTACGACGAACTGACTGACATCCTGGGAGCGGGAGTGGATCGACCGCTCAATTTCGCCAAGAACCCGCCCACAGTCATCATGCTGGCTGGCCTGCAGGGTGCCGGCAAGACCACGTTGGCCGGCAAGCTGGGCTACTGGCTCAAGGATGCCGGTCACACCCCCCTGCTGGTGGCGGCCGACCTGCAGCGGCCCAATGCTGTCACCCAGCTCCAGGTGGTCGGCGAGCGCGCCGAAGTGCCGGTATACGCACCTGAGCCAGGCGTGCAGACCAGCGGATCCGAGCTGGCAGCCCCGGGGCAGGTCACGGGCGATCCGGTCAAGGTGGCGGCCGACTCAATCAGGGTAGCTAAAGACAAGCTCTACGACGTGGTCATCATTGATACGGCCGGTCGATTGGGCGTGGATCAGGAGCTGATGGAGCAGGCCCGCAATATCCGCGACGCCGTCAACCCCGACGAGATCCTCTTCGTCATCGATGCCATGATCGGCCAGGACGCGGTCACCACAGCCAAGGCCTTCGACCAGGGCGTGGACTTCACCGGCGTGGTCCTGTCCAAACTGGACGGCGATGCCCGCGGCGGCGCGGCCCTGTCGGTGGCCTCGGTGACCGGCAAGCCCATCCTCTTCGACTCCAACGGTGAGGGCCTCAAGGACTTCGAGGTCTTCCACCCTGACCGGATGGCCTCCCGGATTCTCGACATGGGTGACATCCTGACCTTGATTGAGCAGGCACAGCGCCAGTTCGATGAGGAGGAGGCCCGCAAGGCCGCCGGGAAGATGTCCGAGGGCAGCTTCGGTCTGGACGACTTTCTGGAGCAGCTCCAGCAGGTTCGCAAGCTGGGCTCCTTCAAGAGCATCCTGGGCATGATCCCAGGCATGGCCCAGCACCGCAAGGAGCTTGAGCAGTTCGATGAGAAGGAAGTGGACCGGACCCAGGCCATCATTCAGTCGATGACTCCCCAGGAACGACGCGACCCCAGCATCATCGACGGCTCACGGCGGGCCCGGATCGCCTATGGCGCCGGCACTACGGTCTCTGCTGTCAACGGCCTGCTGCAGCGGTTCGAGCAGGCTGCCAAGATGATGAAGCGGATGACCAACGGCAGCCGCTCGATCCCAGGCATGGGCGGCATGGGCGCTGGCGGTGGCAAGAAGGGCAAAAAGGGCAAGAAAGGCCGCAAGGGTTCCCGTTCAGGCAATCCCATGAAGCGGGAGGCCGAAGAGAAGGCTTTACGCGAGCGCCTGTCCGACAAGGGCAAATCCTCCGGCGGCTCCGCCTTCGCAAAGCGCCCAGAGACTCCGCAGATGCCTGAAGGCCTGCCGGACCTGCCCCCCAACCTTGGCGGCGGACTGGGCGGTCTCTTCGGCGGCCGCTAAACCCCTCCCTCCTGCAGGAGACAATGGCACGTGAACACCCTTCTCTGGATTCTCCTGGGGCTCATCGCCTTATGGATGGCTCTGCGCTTCCTGCCTGCCGGAGCTGACTGGCACCGCCCCCTGGTGGAACTGATCGCCCTGATCGACCTGCTGACCGCTCCACTATTGGCCATACTGATATGGACGGTCGTCGCAGGTGCCTGGCCCCAATGCCTGCTGGCGCTGATTGAACTCACCTTGGTCAGCTGCCAGCGCCTGCGTTACCGGCTTCCTCCAGCAGACCGGACCTGTCAATCATCTTCTGAGCATGGACTGAGCGTCATGACTCTGAACTGCCGCTTTGGCAGGGCTGATCCCGAAGAAGTCGTGCATTACGTGCGCACCTATGGAGTAGAAGTGCTGGCCCTGCAGGAGGTAGAAGGAAAGCTGCTGGAGTCGCTTCAGACTGCAGGCCTGAATCAGCTCCTGCCCTATCTGACAGAGGGGACTGCGAGCCCTGACGACAACGGCGGCCACAACGCTATTCTCTCGGTCAGCAAACCTGACAAAGCCTCGGCATCAGCCCTGGACCTTCCGGCGGCTGCAATACCCCTGGTCGAGCTCAAGACCAGCTCTGGGCCGATCCGAGTAGCCAGCGTCCATCCCAAATCACCTCAACGAGGCGCCAGACAATGGGGCATGGGCATCGCTGCCCTGACCAGGCTGACGCATTCACCAGTTCCCACCATCGTCATGGGCGATTGCAACGCCACCCTGCAGCATCCCACCTTCCGGGCCATGTTGGCCAAATCCGGGCTGCATGACGCTTCTTTGCACCTGAAAGCCGGTAGCCACCTGACTTTCCCCTCCGCAAGCGCGCTACCCTCGTTGATTGAAATCGACCATATTCTGACGGACGGCAATCTGGTCCCGCAATCCATGCATGCCCTACGGATTTCAGGCAGCGACCACCGAGCTCTAGTGGCCCGTCTGACTCTGACGCGTCAGCTCTGAACACCATACAGGTTCACCATCTGCCATATCCCCCGGTTGAGGTATACTTTTTGCTGTTATTCATGTCCGGAGGAGCCCTCTCATTCCGACGGTCGTGAGGAACACGCCAGGAGCGCCACCATGCCCCACATGGAGACGCCGCCGGGCACACCAAGTACCAAGGAGAGCCGTTTTGGCAACCAGAATTCGTCTGAAGAGAATGGGCAAGAAGTTCTACCCCTTCTACCGCGTGGTCGTGGTCGATTCCCGCAAGAAGCGCGATGGCAAGGTCATTGAGGAGATCGGCACCTACGATCCCAACACCCAGCCCTCTTCAATCAAGATCGACTCAGAGCGCGCCCAGTACTGGCTGGGTGTGGGCGCTCAGCCCAGCGACCCTGTCTTCAACCTTCTGAAGATTACCGGCGACTGGCAGAAGTTCAAGGATCTGCCCGGCAAGGAAGGCACCCTTAAGGTGCCGCAGGCCGATGTCGACGCCCAGGCCCGCATCGAGCAGGCACAGAACGAAGCCCAGAAGCTCAAGGCCGCCAAGTCCGAGGCTGACGCCAAGGCCAAGGCTGAGGCGGAGAAGGAAGCCCCCAAGGCCGATGAGTCGGCGGATGCCGCCCAGGCCGAACAGGCTGCTGAGTAAGGCACATTCACCAAGGATTGGAAGGACCGGCTATCATGCTTGCACAGGCAGTTGAGCATCTGATCAGGAACATCGTGGACTTTCCCGATGACGTGTCGGTCAAGTCCCACGAGAACTCTCGCGGAGAGCTGTTGCGGGTGCGGGTCAACCCTGAGGACATCGGCCGCGTGATCGGCAGGGGCGGCAGGACCGCCAACGCCATCCGCACCGTGATCCAGGCGCTGGCCGACCACAAGGTGCGCGTCGACATCATGGACGTGCGCCGGTGAGCCCCAGCCGGTCCACCAATCACGACCCGCAGGGTCCGGACCCTCAGCAGCGAAGGTTGCTGAGGGTCTGCCGTATCGGCCGCGCCCAAGGACTCAAGGGCGAGGTCAACGTATATGCCTACACCGACGAGCCTGAACGGCGCTTCGCCCCCGGCTCCAGGTTACAGACCAAGGACGGGCAGGTTTTCACAGTGGTCTCCTCCCGTCGCTTCAAACAGCGTTGGATCGTGCTCTTCAAAGGAGTGGAAGACAGGAACGCCTCCGAGGCGCTGAACGGCATCGAACTGTATGTCCTGGCTGATCCAGCCGATGAGCTGGCGCAGGAGGATGCCTGGTATCCCGAGGATCTGATCGGACTCGAGGTTCGCATGGCCCCGGGCAACTCTCTGGGTGAACCCTCCGGACGAGTGGTCGGCCAAGTCAGCGACGTGCACGGCATAGCCCAGCAGCAGCTGCAGATCCACATGACCGCCGCAGAAGACAACGAAGAGGCGGAAGGGCTGATACCCTTCGTCGAAGCCCTGGTGCCCCAGGTTGATATTGAAAACGGGTACGTGGCCATCGATCCACCTGGAGGACTTCTACCCGGCCTGGGCTGAACCCGTCTTTTAGAAAAACCGTAAGTGGGGAGTCGGCGTCCTTCTTCGAGCCGCTGACTCCCCACTTACGGGAAATGCGCCTGCCTGAGCAGGAAATCTTATTGAGCTACATGTCTTCAACCACCAAGTAGGTCATATCCAGGGGGCCATGCACGCCCACCACGATCACCATCTCGATATCGCCCGTGTTGGAAGGGCCGGTGATGAAGTTGATGTTGGAGGTCTTGAGCTCACCTGAGACCAGGGCTGGATCATAGTAGTCCATGGCCTGTCGGGTTCGGGGCAGGATCTTGGACTTGCGGATGATGCTCAGGTAGTGCACCGGCAGGAAGTGGAATGCCCGTCCCTGACCCGGGGTGGTAGCCACGGTGATAGTGCCGGACTCAGCCAAGAGGAAGTCCGCAAAGGCAATGGCTGTACCGGACTCATCGGCGGTCTTGATGTTCTCCTCGCGGCTGGCTCCCGGCTTCCAGAAAGTGGCGGGCGGGTTCAGACCGTCCCTCCACTCCTCCAGACCGAAGTCTGCGAACAGATCGGAGGTGGGTAGCATCACATGGTCGCTGTCGTCCTTGCGCGAATCGATGAACTCGTCCAGGGCAGTGGGAAGCTCGGCCTTGGTGCAGGTGCGGAAGTCCACGTGGACAGCCTCGCTGCTCTTCCTGGCGATTCCAAGTAGCTCATCCTGGGTGTGGCCAGACAGAGTGGTCTCCGGCAGATCGTTGACCGGCACCAGGGGATGATCCTTGAGCTGGTGGCGGGGCCGTCCGCTCTTCTTGGCCAAGTAGTCCAGGAATACCTCACGATCGGTCATGCCTGCTGCTCCTTCTTGTGATGAGCGAACCAACTGCGGAAGTTCTGACCGTGCTTGGGCGGATCCGGCAGATCACGAACCTTGGTCCACCCGCCGAAGACGAAGGGCATCCATTCCACATGTCGATCACTGGCGAAGAGGTTCTTGGCCGTCTCCGGCTGTTTCTTGGATATGGGCGTCAGCATGGTGTGATCCAGACCAAGAGCCGTGCGGAAGAGCGAGGAGTGGCCGGTTCCCAGGCCCATGACCCTCATGACCGTGTCGTCGATCAGATTGGCCTGGGACTGGTCATCCATCATGATCCGCCTGTGCTCGATCATGAGCTGATGCAGAGGAATCTTGACCGGACAGGTGGCCGTACATGCTGCGCACAGGCTGCAGGCGTAGGGCAGGTCTCCGAAGTCGTCGTAGCCTCCGTCCAGCACTGGCGAGAGCACCGAGCCAACAGGGCCCGGATAGATGGATCCGTAGCCGTGGCCGCCGATATGCCGGTAAATGGGGCAGACGTTCAGGCAGGAGGCACAGCGGATGCACTGGAGGATAGGCTCGAAAACCGTCCCCAGAGCGTTTGAGCGGCCGTTGTCCAGAATGACCACATAGAAATCGTCCGGTCCGTCCGACTCCTGGCCGGTGCGTGGCGCAGTGTAGGTCAGGTAGGAGGTCAGCTTCTGGCCGACAGCGGACCGGGCCAGCATGTTGTCCATGGTCTCGGCCTCCTTCATGGTCGGCACCAGGCGCTCCATGCCCATGACCACCACCTGGGTCTTGGGGATGCACATGGCCAGGTCGGCGTTGCCCTCGTTGGTCACCAGGTTGATCATGCCCGTATCCGCCACGGCGAAGTTGCAGCCGGTGATGCCCATATCGGCCTCAAGGAAGTGCTTGCGCAGAACCTTGCGCGAGAACCGAGCCATGTGCTGAGGGTCGTTGTCGCCCTTGTATCCCAGCTTCTTTTCGAACACCTGACGAACCTGCTCGCGATTCTTGTGCAGGGCGGGGAAGACCAGGTGGGTGGGCTGGTCCCAGTCGTCCTCCTCCAGGATGAACTCGGCCAGGTCGGTCTCCAACACTTCCAGGCCGGGCACAGTCATCAGCGTGGGGTCCAGGTTGATTTCGCTGGTCACCATCGACTTGCTTTTGACGACGTGCTTGGCCTTCTTCTCGATGGCGATCTGCTTGATGTACTGGGCAGCCTCATCGTCAGTCTGTGCAAAGAAGACATGACCGCCGCGCTTCTCCACGTTGTCGGCGAACTCCTCCAGGTAGTCAGGCAGGTAGCGGATGACGTGCTGGCGAATCTGCTCGCCAAGGTCGCGCCACTGCTCCCAGTTGCCCAGTTCCTGGCGGGCAGCCTCACGCTTGACCCACTGGGCATCCTGTGCCTTGGCCACGGCCTGTTGGGCGAATTGGTCCTGCTCGGACTCTTTGACCCTGGTCAGGAAGGGAGCCTTGCTGGTCCGCAGATACTGCGCGGCCTTCTTGCCATTGACCATGCTGCTCATACCAGAGCCCCCTCTTTCTTGGCAGCCCTGGCGGAACCCACGGCCCCATCGCCAGCAGAGCGGCCTTCCACATACTTGACGCGACTCATGTCCACGTTGTGATTGAGCACCTCAGCCAGGTGCATGATGGTGATCTTCTCGCCACGCCGGTTGAAGCGACCGCCGATGTTCATCAGGCAGCCCGGATCGCAGGAGATGAGGATGCTGGCCTTGGTGCTGAGCACGTCGTTTACCTTCTCGTCCACCATCTGCTTGGAGATCTCAGGCTCCTTCATGGAGAACATGCCGCCGAACCCGCAGCAGTTCTCGATGTGGGGCAAGGGGACCATGGTCAGGCCCTTGACGTGATCCAACAGAACGAATGGGCTGGTCCGCTCCCCCAGCAGCCGAGTCATGTGACAGGATCGGTGGTAGGTGGCCACAGCGTCGAGTTCGGCACCGGCATCAAGCACACCCAGCACCCGATAGAGGAACTGCGAGAACTCATAGGTCTTGTCAGCCATGGTCTGTGCCTTGGCCGCATAGACAGGGTCAGCCCGCAAATGGAAGGGCAGCTCCTTGAGCATATTCACGCAGGAGCCTGCCGGACCCACGATGTAGTCGGCATCCACGCTCAGCAGGGCGTCGACCTCATTGCGCATGACCTGCATGCTCTCTTTGACATACCCGCTGTTGAAAGTGGGCTGGGCGCAGCAGATCTGTTCCTTGGGTAGATAGGTGTCGCAGCCGAACCGCTCCAGCACCTCCACCATGGCCTTCCCCACGTTCGGAAACATGAGGTCCACCACGCAGGTGGAGAATATTACTACTTTCATTACCGCACCTCTCTACAACCTTGCACGCCAGATCCGAACAATTTCCGGATTGCGGAGAAACCCAACATCACTTGAACCCCTAATCCTTCCAACGCATCGCTGCCTTGCGACCGACCACGTCCATGCGGACACCGATGCGCAATCCTTGAAAGGACCCATCATTATCATGGTCTCGACCTGGAGTTCGCACCGTCGGGAATCGCCCACCCTCAGCTATTGAACGTGTGAGATTTACCACATATATGCTACCACGACGGTCTGGGAATCTTGGGCATGTCAAGGATGGGAGGTGACTGACCGATTCGCTACAGTGGAGTCAGACCCTGCGCGGCCATTCTCGTGAAAGGGGCAATCGGCGCATGTCCAACCACCTGCAACTCCTCCTGCTCTACGCACCCGCCATCATCTTCGGCCTGCTCTTCCTCTGGGACTTGCACAAGGAGCCACGGCAGTTCCGCAATGCCATCTGGCTCCTGCTCCTCCTGCTGACCCTGGGGGGAGCGCTTCTTCTGCAGTTCGGGATGCGCTGGCTGATCCTGCCTCTGGTCATCCTGCTCATCCTCTCCCCCCTGCTGGTGATCTGCTTCCTGCTGGCCAACACGGTCATCGTCATCCGGCACGAGGGGGTCTCCCTGACCACTCTGCTGCCCGGACTGCTGGCGCTGGCCGTGGTGGCCTACATGATTCTTTCGCCCCTCCTGGCTGGATTCGGCGCCCCCTCATGGCTGCAGAAACTGGCCGGGCTGATCGACCTGGAAGCCACCTGGTTCTTCTTCTCCTTCCTGGCCCTGCTGCTCTATTCCAACTTCTACAGGATGCTGCCCCGCAAGCGTCGCTACGACTACATCATCATCCATGGAGCCGGTCTGCGCGGCGAAGAGCCCACACCCCTGCTCCGGGGACGGTTGGACAAGGCCGTAGACCTCTGGGAGCGGCAGGGACGAAACGGGCGCTTCGTGGTCTCAGGCGGGCAGGGCCCGGACGAGGCCATCAGCGAGGCCAGGGCCATGGCTCAGTATCTGCGCAATTCTTGTGGGGTGCCGGCCGAGGCCATCATCATGGAGGACCGGTCGACCACGACCCTGGAGAACCTGCGCTACTCCAAGCAGATACTGGATGACCGCTACGAGATGGGCACCGGGCCAGAGCATTACCGGGTGGCCCTGGTCACCAGTGACTACCACGTCTTCCGAGCCAGCGAATACGCCAGCAAGGTAGGACTGAATGCCGACGGGATCGGCTCACACACCAAGGGCTACTACTGGCCGACTGCCTTCATCCGGGAGTTCGTGGCCATCACCCGCATGCACTGGTGGCCCTACCTGGTCCTTGCACTAGGTTGGGCCGTCTGGGTCGGCATCTCATTCCTGAATTAAAACCACTAGCCTTTCAGAGGGAATCAGAGGTCATACAACCTGAATCTCGCTCTTATCCTGTCTGGCCAGGCTGCGCTCCAGGAACCAGGCCACCAAGAGGATGACCAGGACGATGAGAAAGACGAAGATGAAAGCCCAGACGGCTCCGAACTGGAAGGCCTGAACGCCGGCATGAATCCCTCGGGCCTTGGGCATGCCCGTGATTATGGCGGCCAGAACGCCGGTCGAGGCGGCACCTGAATACTGCTGAAGGGTGTTGAAGAGCGCATTACCGTCAGGCACCAGTTTGGCTGGGATATGCTGCAGCCCAACCGTGAGCAGGTTGTTGAAGACGCAGGCCTGACCAACCATGTAGCAGGCGTAGAGAAGAATCATCAGCGGAACGGACAAGTGCCGGCTGAGGACCAGGAAGCCTAAGGCCGAGAGGAAGAAGGCAACGCTTCCCACCGCCAGCAGTCCACGCAGACCATGGCCATCCAGGTAGCCGCCTGTAATGGGCTGGCAGAGGGCGGAGAGCAGGCTCCCCGGCAGCAGAAGCAAGCCAGCCACGGTGGAGGTCTCCCCCAGGACGGACTGGGCCATGTTGGGCAGGATAAATGTCAGGCCGATCTGGACGGACTGGACCAGGAAGTAGAGAATCAGGGCCAGAGTGAAGGTACGGCTCCGGAAGACTGCGATGTTGATCAGCCTGGTGCGCTGATGCGCAAGGGCCCAGACTCCTGCAGCAAGGGCCAGAACACCGATGAACAGGGACAGCCAGGTAATGGGCCCATGAACATCCAGGGTGCTCAGCCCCAGGGTCAGCCCGGTCAGAAAGACACCCAGAAGAAGGAACTGAAGCCAGGCGAAGGGGCCGACATGGGCGCTCTCCTTGTCAGCTGCGATGAGTGCGATGATTCCGAAGACCAGCTCGATGGGCAACACAATCAGGAAGATGTCTCGCCAGGACAGGGCCTGGATAACGGCTCCACCAAAGGTCGGCCCCAGGGAGGGTGCCAGGGCCACCGCCATGCCGGCGCTGCCCACGTAACGACCCTGGATGTGGAGAGGAACCTTTTTCATGATCAACGAAAACACCAGGGGAAGAGCGATACCAGTGCTGACGCCCTGCAGGAGGCGCCCCGCCATGAGAACGGGAAAGCAGGGAGCAAGGATACACATCAGGTCGCTGCCCAGGAATATTCCTACGCTGGTTAGAATCAATGCGCGGGTCGTGAATGAGTACTCCAGCCAGGCGGCAGCCAGAACCGTCAAGGCCACCACCAGCAGATAGCCGGTAGTCAGCCATTGAACCGTGCCCAGCCCGGTTTTGAAGTACTGGGTCATCTCCGGAAAGGTGACGTTGAGCGAGGTCTCCAAAAGGACCCCGCAGAAGGCGAGCCCGGCAGTGCCGGTAATCAGCAGTTTTGTTCTCTTATCAACATGGTCGACCATGGACCGTCCGCTCCTAACGCATCAGACTGTTCACATAGCCATCTCCACGGATCCGTACGGCATGGCATCATGCGATGCCACCCTCATTGCTGTTTGCGCAACGGTTATAGCTCTCTGGCTGCGTTGATGACATCTCCCAAGGTGGCGGCGGGCTGACAGCCGCATGCTACGACGAGCCTGTTTACATCCACAACCTTTGAAGACCCAGTTAGTGTAGCACCCACTGGCCTACCAATTCGTGCACACTCCTGACCCGAACAGGCTTGGGTAGAGTTGGTGACATGCAAATCGATATCGTCTCTGTCTTCCCCGAGTATTTTGACGTAACTGGACTCAGCCTGCTAGGCAAGGCTCAGGAGAAAGGCCTGGTGACCATACGCGCCCACAACCTGCGCGACTGGACCCATGACGTGCATCACTCCGTGGATGACACTCCGGTAGGCGGCGGAGCCGGCATGGTCATGAAACCCGAAGTTTGGGGCCAATGCCTGGACGATTTGTTGGGCTTGCCAGACGAATCAGCTTTGCAGAAACCATCCGCAGACCAGACAGCCGACACGGCTGATGCTGAAGAACAAAACGACAGCAGTTATGGCACGGTGTCCGAGGCAGATTCATCTATAGACAGCCACGAGACGGGCCAGGCAAGACCCGTTCTGATCTTCCCCAATCCATCAGCCCCCCTGTTCACCCAGGCCGATGCAACAGAGCTGTCACGGGCGAAGAGGCTGGTATTCGGCTGCGGCCGCTATGAGGGCTACGACGCACGCATTCCCGACTACTACCGGAATCAGGGGATCGACGTCCGGGAATACTCCATTGGCGACTACGTGCTCAATGGGGGCGAGGTGGCCGTTTCGGTCATGCTGGAGGCGATCACCCGGCTCCTGCCCGGCTTCATGGGCAATCCTGAATCCATTGTGCAAGAGTCCTACACCGGGGACGAACCGCTGCTGGAATATCGCCAGTACACACGCCCCACCACCTGGCGCGGTATGGCCGTGCCCGAGATACTGACCAGCGGCGACCACGGAAAGGTGGACAGATTCCGGCGCGATGAGGCCATCAGGCGAACCAGTCGAATCCGTCCCGACCTGATTGCCCGATTGGACTGCTCAACCCTGGATAAGCATGACCGCCGTCTCTTGGAAGACCTGGGCTGGGACACAGGGAAAACCCATCCGAGACCTCTGGACCAGCCTTCAAATTGATCAGCCGCCAAATTTGCAGGGATAATCAGCAGGCTGTCAGATAGTAGACTGCTGTTTCCCCGTAAGTGCGAGCCTGATCAATGGCCCATCCTTCAGGAGCCGTGGGCGACGGGGTGCGTGTCGATCGCTCCAGAATGATCATGCCTCCATCGTCCACCATTCCGCGGCCAGTCAGACCGGTCATAATGCTCTGGCAATCCGCAGTCGACAGATCATAGGGCGGGTCCATGAAGACCAGGTCGAAGCAAGCCTCGGACAGAGCGGCGTCCTCATGACCGGAGGAGAGGGGACGGACAAAGCGCTCGGCACGATTTCTGCTGACACGAATATCCATGGTTTGATCCCAAGCTGGATGATGGCGCAACCCTGCAGCCGAACGAGACAGCAGTCCAGCGACGCGGCCGGAAGACTCCACGGCAACTAGGCTCTGGGCCCCGCGGGAGAGGGCTTCGAATCCCAAAGCCCCGGTACCGGCGAATAAATCAAGAACTCGTGCATCGGGCAGCAAGCCTTCGGACTCCAGGTGGGAGAAGATGGCTTCCTTGGTCCGATCGGTGGTGGGCCGGGTGCCCTTGAGGGCTGCAGGAATGGGGAATCCCTTGAAGCGGCCGGCGATGATGTGCATATGGTCCGTTGTCCTTTCAGCTGGAGACCAGGAAACCTTCGTTGCCCCTCATGAAGTCCAGAACGGCGCCAGCCAGCTCGGGCTGCCCGGCCAGGGTAGGGTCGGACTCCAAGAGTTGGCCGGCCTGGGTTCGAGCACGGGCAATCATGGGCGCATCGGTAACCACCCGCAAAAGCTTCAGGGAGGAATGCCCGCCGGACTGGGCATCACCCAGCACGTCGCCAGCTCCCCTGATGCGAATGTCCTCCTCAGCGATTTTGGCCCCATCGGTGGTGTCGCCAATGACGTCAAGCCGCTCGGCAGCCGGGGAATCCGCAGGGGCACGCGAGATCAGGAAGGCCCAGGAGTCTGTGCCGCCGCGTCCCACCCTGCCACGCAACTGATGAAGCTGGGAGAGTCCAAACCGATCAGCATCGAAGATGACAATGCAGGAGGCTTGGGGCACGTCCACCCCCACCTCCACCACAGTGGTGGCTACCAGCAGGGGCGTGCGGCCCGAGGCAAAGTCCGCCATGACAGCATTCTTGGTGGTGTCGTCATCCCGACCAGTCAGCGTGGCCATGGCAATGCCCTGGAACTGCGGCAGGGCCGCCAGGCGCTGGCTCATTTCAGCTACCGAGTGCAGAGGCGGACGCTGGCTACTCCCCTGGCCCTCATCGACCAACAGCTGAGGCTGGGAATCGGCTTCGCCAGATTGGTCAGGATGGTCGGACGCGGCCGAGGGATCGTCCTCATCGTCGATGCGGGCGCAGATGACATAGGCCCGCTCCCCAGCCTCAATCCGTCGACGCAGGTGCAAGAACATGGCACCCATGGTCGCTCCGTCAGACTCGGCGATGACGTGCGTGCGGACCGGCTTGCGGTTGCTGGGCAGCTCGGTCAGGGCGGAGATGTCTAGATCGCCGAACCAGGTCATGGCGGCTGTACGCGGAATGGGCGTAGCGGTCATGATCAGCAGGTGGGGAACCCGCTCGGATTTGCGACGTAGCTCCTCGCGCTGCTCAACCCCGAAACGATGCTGCTCGTCTATGACGGTGAGGGCCAGGTTGGGGGCCTGGAAGGTCTTGGAGAAGGCCGCGTGGGTGGCGATGACGATGCAGGGACGGCCCGAGGCCGAGACAGCCAGGGCAGAGCGGCGCTGGGCCAGTCTCATGCCGCCGGTCAGCAGTACCAGAGGCAGTACCAGCTGATCAGTCATACGGATCATGGTGACGTTGTCCACACGCTTATGGCGTCCTTCTACGGCAGTGGCGGTCACATCGGTGCCCATGGCCTTGAGCATGCCACCGATAGAGGCATAGTGCTGCTCGGCCAACACCTGGGTCGGAGCCACCAAGACAGCCTGATGGCCAGCCTGGACCGCCTGAAGCATGGCCGCCAGGGCCACCACGGTCTTGCCGGAGCCAACCTCGCCCTGCAGAAGTCGCTGCATGGGCTGATCCTTGGCCATGTCGACGCCTATATCCTTGATGACCTGACGCTGGCCATCAGTCAGCTGGAATGGCAGGGAGTCGATGAAACGAGCGGGCAGGGTGTCCGGACGGTCGGCACCCGAATCCACGCATGGGTAAGTTGGCTGCTCTTGAGTCTGGCGACGGGTCTGTAGAAGGGCCGTCTGCGAGACGAAGGCCTCCTCGTAGCGCAGGGTCTTACGGGCCGCAGCGAAGTCGTCAGGGCTGTCGGGGGCATGTATGCCCAAGAGGGCACGGGCACGATGCATCAGCCCTTGATCAACACGGACCTGCTCGGGCAGCACATCAGGTATGGCCCGGCCCAGCGCTTCCGGATTGATGCGAACCTCGGCACTGGCCTGCTCCTCCTCGGCGGCGCCGGCTGGGGGTATGGGTCCAGATGCACCATCGGCCTGTGCCAGCAGACGCAGAAAACCAAGAATGACATCGTGAATATGGTCCGAGGAGATTCGTGAGCTGGCGTGATAGACCGGCCGCGGGCGACGGACGCGCTCCAGAGCCTCGTCAAGGCTGGCCGCATCGGGCCGGGAAGCGTCCACAGCAATTTCCTGATCGGCATCGGCAACAACCAGGGTCTCAGGATGGGTGAACTGGAGCTGGTCCATGTAGACACCGGGCTCACCGGCTACGACCAAATCCGCCCCTACCTGCAGCCGACGGACCATCCAGTCCATATAGGGCTTCTTGTGAGAGAAGAAGACCAGCCTGACCGACAGCGGAGTGCCACCTCGACCGGTGACGAAGGCCGCATCGTCCACCATCACATCCAGCCGAAAACCCCGGTGCCCGCTCAGTGGCACCAGACGCACCTGATCAACCCGGGCGGCGAAGGCACAGGGCTCCCCCAGCCGAATGCCGGCAATGGTGGTGACCTGCATGGGTTCGGTAATGCGGAAAGGATAGTAGGTCAGCGCATCCCCCACCGTGACCACACCCAGAGCCTTGAGAGCGCTCACCCGACGCCTGTTGGCCACCAGTGAGGCCACGGTGCTGTGCAGGCCAACACGAGCCACTGCCGACATATCCGATCACCTCCCGCAAGCGCCGACCATCATCCCTCGGGATGACAAGAACCCCCGGAGCTTTGCCCCCGGGGGTCCCAAATACGACCGACGAACCGCACTCAGGCGGCGATGCGCTGCACCTTGCCGGCCTTGAGGCACTTGACGCAGACACGCAGACGCACGTTCTGACCATCAACGGTGGTGTGCACCGACTGCAGGTTGGGGCGGAAGATGCGCTTGTTCCGGATATGCGAATGAGAAACACTGTAACCGGTCTGCGGGCCCTTGCCGCACACCGCGCAACGAGCTGCCATGATGACTTCCTTTACGTTGTTTTCCAAGTCGTCCCAGGTGCTCCAGGCCGCAGCACAAGGCTACGGATGAACACACAACTTTGTTAGACTACTACATTCCGTTAGGTAAGGCAAATTGACGGTCTCAGGCACGCGGAGGCTTGCGGAAGATGCCAATCAGTGATTGGAGCACTCCGCAGAACACTCCGCCGATGATCCAGATGGCCCAGAATGGGATCCGCCAACCGAAGAGGTTGTCGTAATTGCCGGAGAAAAGCATGGTCAGGGCCACCAGCGTGCAAATGCCCATGATGGTTCCGCTGATGGCATTGCTTATCCGGTGCTCGTAACGATAGGTATCCCAGCGACCGTTATCGACGGAATCAACCTGCCTGTTGTAGGCACGGAGGTTCATCATCCTATGGCTTGTTCCAGCGTGGACCAGCAGAAAGACCCCCAGAGCCAGAAGAAGGAAGAAGACGAATCCCCTTACCTGATCGGACCAGCCCCAGATCAGGTATCCGGCAGAGTTGATCCCCACATCCAAGAGCACGACAGCCAGACCGCAGACCAGCTCCCAGGTAGTCTGCCGATAGACTCGCGAGCGCTCCTCGTCGGTATAGAAATCCGCCACATAGGGATGCCTGCGGCGAAAGTCCTTCCTGGCGGAAACCGCCGGTATGAGACAGGCCAGACCCAGAACAATGCCAATCATCAGAGCAAGAAAGGCCAGACCATTCTGCGTGTCGGTCGGCTGGTTGGCTCCGGCGAAGAGACCGCCGAAAGCCAGTCCCAGCATGATGAGGGCGATGCCGAAAGCCATGCGCAGACTGTAGACATTGCTGAAGGAAGCATAGCCGGTCACGTCTTCCATAGCAGATTGGACAGGCGGCATAGTCGCATTGGTTGGTGGAGTCGTCTGGGTGGTTTCCTGATGGTCCGGCTTGGACGCACGCTGCCCGGAACCTGGATGCCGGACATCGCCCAGTACCAGATCATCAAGGGTGCAGCCGAAAAGGTCGCAGATGGCCAGGAGCTTGTCCATCTCAGGATATGCCTTGTCCGACTCCCACTTGGACACCGCCTGACGGGATACCCCCACCAGCATGGCCAGCTGCTCCTGAGTCATGTTGCGCTGCGAACGCAGATACTGCACGTTGGTTCTGAAACTCATAATGTTCTTTCTCCCGATCGGCAGATTGCCGATTCAACCAGCAACGAGACCATGATGAAACGTGCGAGGCTCCGACCGCCACCAGCTTTGGGTTGCACCCGGCAAAGACACCGATATTTTCCGTCAACCAACGGTTGCATCCTTACAATTCCAAGGAAATAAGCGATCACCGAATCCCTGTCATCCTGATGACGACCCGCCCATCAATCCCCCTTCCGGCAAGAGATACGACCCCTCTACGTTTACGATACATATCTTTCAGAAGCAAAGGCGAATTCTGTGGATTCCACCCTGAACTGTCCCCGATTCGACCCTGAAAACACCCTGACGGGAGCTCTCGCCATGGTCTTATAGAAGAAGAGACCAGACAGGCGACGACCGAAAGGAAGGCAAGGATGCAGCATCGGAAGGCTAAGGATCCATACGCACAGACCCCACTCATTCTGAATAAGATCTGCTATGACTATGGAACGCGGCAGAAGCAGAGCACCAGGGTGTTGGACGAAATCAATCTGGAATGTCAGGCTGGGACCTGGACGGCCATCATGGGTCCTTCAGGCGCCGGCAAATCGACCCTTCTCTATTGCGCCGCTGGACTGCTCCAAGTCAGGCAGGGCAGTGTAACCATCGCCGGTGAGGACCTGACGCGAATGAAAGAAAGGGAGCTGACCCGACTCCGCCGCGACCATATCGGCTTCGTCTTCCAGGACTACAACCTGGTCAACGCCTTCACCTGCCTGCAGAACACCATGCTGTCCAGCCTCTTCGGCGGCAGGAAAATCTCCGCCCAAGCGGCCCTGTCTGCCCTATCGAACGTCGGCTTGGAAGGATATGCCAACACCTATCCGGCAGACATGAGTGGCGGACAGCAACAGCGCGTGGCCATCGCCAGGTCCCTGGCCGCCAGCCCGGAAATCATCATGGCCGACGAGCCCACAGGCGCCTTGGATACCCATAGCTCTCGGGAGGTCATGGACCTCTTCGACCTGGCCGTCCGAAGCGGGCAGACCATCCTCATGGTGACCCACGACCCCAATGTCGCCGCCCGGGCCCACCGCGTCATCTTCCTCCAGGACGGGCGCATTCAGGCAGCTTGTCCGGGCGGGGACCCGCAGACCATAGCCCAGCAGCTGGCCAGCATGGATGCTGTGCCAGACCAGGAAGCCTTCAGCCCTCCCCTGGCAGTTCCATCCGATCAGCCTCGGTGATGGTACGAATTACCCGGCAGGGCGCACCGACGGCCAGGGAGTCAGGCGCGATGTCGTGTGTGACCACGGATCCGGCCCCGATGACCGCCCCGTCGCCGATGGTCACACCCCCAGCCACAGTCACGTTTGAGGCCAGCCAGCAATTGGAGCCGATGGTGATCGGAGCGCCCAACTCGTAGTCGTAGAGGGAACCATCCTCATGGCGCCTTAGATTCCGCTCCTGCCACCGCAGGGGATGCAGGGGGGTGGCCAGGGTGACGTTGGGGCCGATCATCACATCGTCGCCGATCTGCACCGGACAGGTATCCAGAACAGTGAAGTTGAAATTGGCGAAGATACGCGCACCAAGCTTGGTGAAGCATCCATAGTCGAAATAGATAGGCCCCATGAAGTCCACATCCTGACCATGCTCGGGCACCAGCTCGTCCAGGAGCCGGCTACGCAGGTCCCGCTCCTGCTCGGAAGATGCGTTGAAAAGACGGCAAAGTTCGTGGGCCTTGACCCTCAGCTGGCCCAGTTCGGGATCCGAGGCATCATAGAGCTCGCCAGCAAGCATCCGCTCCCTCTGCGAGCGCCAAGCCCCTTTACCGGCTCCGGCAGCTGCACCGGTCAATTTTAAGTCCTTATCCATGGCCATCCAATCATTCCCGCGTCACTTCAATGTCACTGCAGCAAGTCTGCACTGCTTGCAGATTCCCCACCCATGTAATCGTCTGGGTCAGACAGCGGACAGCCGCACACACCAGTCGTCATTCTGTTGCGGACATACGTTCACGCCCAGGGTCAAGCTTGGTAAATTGGAGGCAGCTGAGGACCATGGCGAGGAGGAAACATGCGGTATGAGGTGAGCGAGACCATCCCCGATGATGCCAGGGCCATTCGTACGGCCGTATTCGTAGAGGAGCAGGGCTTCCACAACGAATTCGACCAAACCGACGATGCCAGCCTCCATATCGTGGCCTATGACGGGGATGAACCCGCCGGTGTGTGCCGAATATTTCCCGACCGTGACAAGACATGGACCCTTGGCCGGTTGGCGGTTCTGAAGCCCTACCGCGGTCAGCATCTGGGCGCCAATTTGGTAGGCAAGGCTGAGGAAACCGCTCGGAACCAGGGGGCTGACCGGCTCACACTCCACGCCCAGGAACGGGTGGCAGGCTTCTATAGATCTTTAGGATATAGGGACATGGGCATTCACGACCAGGACGAGGGATGCCCGCACATGTGGATGGACAAGCCGCTAACGGACAGCGATGGAAACGAGCCGGAGGACAAGGCCTCATGAATCTGACCGTCGATTTTGCCAGCACAAGCATCGCTACGAATAAGGATCCCATGGGAAGGTCCGAACAGGCCATCTCCAGCTTCAGCGATGCCGTCATCCTCTGGTTCCGTCAGAATTTCGGAAAAATCATTCTTCTTATCGTCGTGGCTGTCTGCGCTGCCTTGATCTCCAAGATTGTAGCGGCGGCCATGCGACGTGCCTTGGAACGGACAAACCTGCCCAGTGCCTCCATCTTCGTCAACATCGTTCGCGCCCTGATCTGGATCTTCGCTGCTGCCACAGTCCTGCAACCCGTCTTCGGAATCAACCCATCCACTGTGGTCGCTGCACTGGGCGTCAGCGGCCTGGCGCTCTCATTCGGATTGAAGGACACAATCGCCAATATCGTCGGCGGCTTCGGACTGATGGTCAGCAAGGTGGTCCAGCCCGGTGACATCATCACCATCCAGGGCACCACAGGAACCGTCCGCGATGTGACCTGGCGCCATACCATTGTCATCGACAGGACCGGCAACCAGCTGCTGATCCCCAACTCCATCCTCAATACCACGGCGCTCGAGAAAATCACCGAGGCGGGCGAGGCCGCCACCACGGTTCCCTTCACTCTGCGAGGGGATGCCGATATAGCCAGGTCCTCCCATTCCATTGCACAGGCGGTGGCTCAGGCAACCAAGGGCATGGCCATGCCATCCAACCCGCCCATTGTCCAGCTCCAGGGCTTCACCCCCTATGGCATCAAGGGCCAAGTGGTCATGTTCGCCAAGCAGGGTGTCATCGCCGCCGATATGCAGGATGCCGCCACTCGTGCTCTGGCCGGCCAGGACTACCTGGTTCAGGAGGCCGAGCTCCAGACAAAAGATATTGAGCATTAACAGAAATGCAAAAGCAGACCTCCTCTCTCGTGAGAAGTCTCAAACTCCGGAGGCGACTCCCGCGTCAGGCCGATACACCCTCAATCAGATCGGTGATCAGATCGGTGTATGTGATCCCTGTGACTTCCCAGGCCTTGGCATACATGGAGATGGGCGTAAAGCCAGGCATGGTGTTGATCTCGTTGACAATGACTTTGCCCTCGGGCGTCACAAAGCAATCGACACGGCTCAGACCGGCACCGTCCACGGTTCTGAAGGCCTTGGCAGCCAGGTCGCGAACCTTCTGAAGAGTCTCCTCTGGCAGGTCCGCGGGAACCTCCACGTGGGAGGCGGAGGAGTCCACGTATTTGCTGTCGAAATCGTAGAAGGCCTCGTCCCGATCAACCTTGTCCAGCACCACCTCGCCAGGCCAGGCAGTACGGGGCTTTCTGTCCTTGCTTGAGGCGAGCACGGCGCACTCAATCTCCCGCCCTTCAATGCCCTCCTCTATCAGGACCCGCCAGTCATGCTTTGCAGCCTCGACGACCGCAGCAGCCAGGGCTTCGGCTTGAGGCTCTTCCACCTTGACCACACCAAAGCTGGATCCTGCGCGGGAGGGCTTGACGAAGAGCGGGTAATGCAGCTCCGCCTTCTCCACAGCGGCCAGCAGGTCTGCTCCGGATCGCTGTTCACGGGAGTCAATAGTGATGCCGGGAGCCACAGGTATACCGGCCTGACTGAGCAGAATCTTGGTGTAGTGCTTGTCCATGCATGCGGCAGAGGCGAAGACCCCGCATCCTACATAGGGCAGACCCATCATTTCAAGCAGGCCCTGCAGGGTACCGTCCTCACCGTAAGGGCCGTGAAGCACCGGGAAAACCGCGTCCACATGCCCCAAAGGCTCCAAGGACCCGACGGACCTGGAAGGCTCGGATCCAGAGACCAGGTCGGCATGGTCGCCAATCAGAAACCCTTCCCTGCCACGAGCCATGTCGAGGATGACCGGACGGCTGCCTTCGGTTATCTGCACGGTTGGCAGACTGGCATCGCCAAGACCCCACTGCCTGGGATCCTGGCCGCCGATGGTCCATCGGCCGTCCTTGGTGATGCCAATGGGGATGGGCTCGTATCGGTCGGTATCGATGGCATTGAGCACGCCGGCCGCCGACACGCAGGATATGGAATGTTCGTCGGCACGTCCGCCATAGAGCACCACAACACGTTTCCTGACCATCATTCCTCGGCTTTCCTCATCCTGGACATGAATTCCAACCTCATACCTGCCTGGACAGATACATCATTCAAGACAGCAGAATATCCCCTTGGCGAGCAACAGGGCCTGGTCAGGGTCGCTCATCCACAAGCTTGGCACGAACAGGCATGATGAAGCTGACACAAGGACCAGATAAGCCAGACGTGCTGTCTGATTCGGGAAACCGTTTATCGCCGAGCAGAAGGTTGATGGTGCCGGCTTCACAGTCTTCGCGCCCCTCTAGCCTTCAAAACTCTGTAGTGATCCGTCCGCCGAACAGCTCATCGATCATGCCCCGGCAGCTCAGTCCCTGATCCAGCACATGGCTCATGGCCGTAGCCAGCGGGGTCGCCACCTGGTAACGTTTGCCCAGAGCGACGACAGCATCAGTGGTAGGCACGCCCTCGGCGACACCCTTGCTGACACGAGTGGCTTCCTCGATGCTTTTGCCCTGGCCCAGATTGAATCCAAAAGTATAGTTTCTGCTCAGGGACGACCCACATGTGGCGACCAGGTCGCCAACCCCGGCAAGACCGGCGAAAGTTTTGGACTTGGCACCGCAAGCCTCCCCCAGGGCAGTGAGCTCAGCCAGTCCCCTGGCCTGGATCATGGCGGCCGTGTTCTCCCCGAATCCAGCCCCCCGTGACATCCCCACAGCCAGTGCAGTGACGTTCTTCAGCGATCCGCACATTTCCAGGCCGATCACATCGTCCGAGACGAAAGCCTTGAAATAGTCGGTCGTGCAGGCACGGGCCACTCTCATGGCGGTATCGGCATCTGCGCTGGCCACCACAGTGGCGCTCGGCTCGCGGGCGGCCACCTCCTTGCTCAGGTTGGGGCCGGAGACGGCTGCAAACCTGGCCCGATCCAAATCCAGCGTCTGGCAGACCACCTGGTCCATCCGCCTGTCGGTACCCCGTTCAATCCCCTTCATCAGAGAAACTGCAATGGCGTCATGACCCAGCAGACCCTTGAATTCCTTCAAGGCCTCACAGGCGTGCTGAGCGGCTATGGCCACGACCACGATTTCTGCCCCCGAGACAGCCTCGCCCCGGTCACCCTCGGCGATGATAGCGTCGGGCAGCCTCTTCACGGTCGGCAGGCGGCGAGCATTCGAATGCTTACCGTTGATTTCACCCACGACATTCGGGTCGATGTCCCACATGACCACCTGATTGCCTGCGTCAGCCAGTACCTGGGCAAAAGCGGTTCCCCATGCGCCTGCTCCCAATACCGCGATCTTCGTCATCATTCTCCTTTGCATAATGCCGTGCGCACGGGAACGCCGACCAGCAGCCTCATTCTTGTCCCCACCATCCTATGACACCACCGCCAGGCATGGGGAATTAGGGGCGGGTTCCAGCCCTATTGCTCGCTTCTGGGTTTACGAGTCATGGTCACATAATCAAAATAACCGGCCGCCGGAGGCTCCTCGCCACGAATCTCTGCCATGACCTCTTCCATCCGGTTGCGCAGGCGGACACAGAGGGCATGCACGGACTGCTTGGGAGGTTCCGCGCCCCACTGAGACATGTCTTCCAGAAGGTCGGAATAGTCAAGGAGCCGGTCATAGCACATAACCACGTTCTTGCGAGGCCAAGGCCACTTATGATTGATTGAAGCCGCTCCCCAGGTGATGCTGGGATACAGAGGAACCATGTGACCCAGCTGCCGTGAGGCTTCCAAGGCGATGAAGCCGACCCCGGGCTTGAGCGACATGGGCCACTTCAGCGGATCGCGGGTCACGGTCCCCTCGGGCCAGATGGTCAGCGGCCTGCCCGAGGTGATGATACTGATCGACTCTTCCTCAATCGACCTGGCCTTGCCGGACTTGCGTTCGACCGGCTGCATGCCCACCATGCGGAACCAGCTGCCGATAAGGGGCCAATGGGCCATCTCGGCCTTGGCCATATAGCGGGGACGACGACCCAGGTGGAAGAGGGCCATCATAGGAATGAAAACGTCAAACTGGGTCACATGGGTGGCTGCGGTGATAAAGGGCCCGGCCTGTGGCACTCGCTCCAACCCCCAGGCATAGACCCGGCAGGAGTCGCGCACCACCTGGGAGACCCCACGCAATAGACGGGTGGTCCCCACAGGGTGCTGACCGTCTATCTCGTCCAGGGCCGGTGTGCGGTGTCCAGTGGGATAGTAGCGAGTCGGATCCACCAGCCTGTGCCGTTGGGCCAGCAGGGCTACCTGCTGGTCAGACAGGGCAGACACCGCAGACCGGGGGGAGGGTTTGCCTTTGGAAGCCATCTATGTCTGCCGGATCAGTCGATTTGCGCGTCCAGGGCCAGCAGCTTGTCGCGGAAGTCCTCATAACCGCGGTCGATCAGGGAGATGCCATGGACGGTGGAAGGGCCGGAAGCTGTCAGTGCGGCGATCAGGTGGCTGAAGCCGCCACGCAGGTCGGGCACATCGATGTCCTGGCCAGTCAGCGGGGTGGGCCCAAAGATGACGGCCGAGTGGTTGAAGTTACGCTGCTGGAAGCGGCAAGGAAGGGACCCCAGGCACTCCTTGTAGAGCTGAATGGTAGCGCCCATCTGAATCAGCGGCTTGGTGAAGCCGAAGCGATTCTCGTAGACGGTCTCGTGGACGATGGAAAGACCCTTGGCCTGGGTCAGAGCGACCACCAGGGGCTGCTGCCAGTCGGTCATGAACCCGGGGTGCACGTCGGTCTCGATGGCCACGGGCCGCAGGTCGCCACCCGGATGCCAGAAGCGGATGCCGTCGTCGCGCACATCGAACTGGCCGCCGATCTTGCGGAAGACATTCAGGTAGGTCATCATGTCGGGCTGGTGAGCGCCTTTGACCATGATGTCGCCATGGGTGGCCAGGGCGGCGGAGGCCCAGGAGGCGGCTTCGATTCGGTCGGGCAGGGAGGTATGGGTGAAGCCCTTCAGGGAGGGCACCCCCTCAATGCGGATTGTCCTGTCCACGTCCACGGAAATCTGTGCGCCCATCTTCTGCAGAACCGCCACCAGGTCCATAATCTCGGGCTCGGTAGCCGCTCCTGACAGCTCGGTACGCCCCTCGGCCAGGACTGCCGCCAACAGGGTCTGTTCCGTCGCGCCCACTGAGGGGTAGGGCAGGTGGATCTTAGCTCCATGCAGGCCGTCTGGCGCTGTGATATGGATACCGGCCTCATGCTCCTTGTCGACATTTGCCCCCAGCTTGCGCAGGGTCTCCAGATGGAAGTCAATGGGTCTGCTGCCGATGCGGCAGCCACCCAGAACGGGGATGAACGCCTCTCCCATCCGATGCAGGAGCGGTCCGGAGAAGAGGATGGGTATGCGGGAAGAACCCGACAGGGTGTCCACATCTGCTACATCAGCCAGCTCCACATGGCTGGCATCGATGGTGACCACGCCCTCCTGCGGACGGACGTCCACCTTGACACCGTGAAGCCTCAGCAAATCTGAGACCACCTGGACATCGCGGATTACAGGCACATTCTTGAGTACTGAGACACCCGGAGCCAAAAGGGCGGCAACCATGGCCTTGCTGACGAAGTTCTTGGCACCGCGGACCTGTATGGTGCCATGCAGGGGCCTGCCGCCCACCACATGCAGCACATCATTCTGTGTATTCACCTTGGGCATTTATCGGCTTCTTTCTCGTATCCGCTCAGAGCCGGGCTTTGGCGCATCATCGGCCCTTATTGCAAGTCTGCCACAGGGGGTGTGGGGACACCGTGAATTGTCGCCTCAGGCATAGAGCGTCCAACCTGTCAAATACCGGTCAGGCGCCGGCTGAAACGAAGGGGGTCAGCATCGTGAAGCCCATGATCAACAGCAGCATGATGAAAAATGGGCAGGCCCAAGCGCCATAGACGTTCGTATAGGTGCGGTTTTCCCGCAGAAAAGCGACAATCCGATGGCGACCCAGGTAGAGGACCAGGACGGCTGCCAGCATACCTGCCAACATCATGAGCACGTTGATGTAGGAGGACATATTGTCGCTCATAAACCCGAGAAGGAGTTCCAGCCCGTCGCTGACGACCAGATTGTTGAACACGTGCAGAGCTATGGACCAGAAGATGGAGTATTCGCAGGCCAAGTAGCCCAGGAGCAAACCCATGATGAAAGCGAAGAACCCCTGGCCAAGATCGCCATGGAAGAAGCCGAACATGACGGCGGAGGTGACGATGGCGAAGACGTGGCCGTAGGGCTTCAGCGCGTGCAGGATGGCACCTCTGAAGACCAGCTCCTCAATGACGGGGGCCAGCAGGCTGACGTATACAAACATGGGAATGGTACCCGAGGCCTGCTGAATCTGCTCGGTCGTGGTCCAGGACTGCTGCACTCCCAGCCGCGCCGTAGTCCAGTCCATGCCCGACTGATACCAGTCAGCCAGGGTCTGCCCGGTCAGCGTCAGCGCAAAGCATCCCAGCAGAACCTGCCAGGTCATGGGGTGCAGATCAGTGTGGAAAATGCCCGAGGGACCGGAGTCGCAGATCTGCCGGCGTCGTGTGAAAACCAGGAAGCAGAGGCCTGTGCAGGCGGCGATCAGATTGATGATGCCCCCATACTCCTTGTCGGCATGGCTCATCACATATATAAATCCCGAGTGGGCAGGCACCGGATCGAACACGGCATTCCACTCCATCTGAGCCAGAACACCGAACAGAAGGCCGACGCTGTTGATGATAAGCAGGTAGACCAGCAACAGAGCGGCCTGGCGGTTGAGCATGCCCCTGGCCGCACTCATCCATGCGCGATCCGCCGTGCCTCGTCTGGGCTTCTGAGTCTGCCCAGTCCCTGACGCATCGGCTTCCGTCGCTGTCTGCCCCATGTCACCATGCCCTTTCATGATCCTCTGCAGATTTGGTCGTTCAGCACCAACCTCCAGCTGGTCCAAGTCTACGCCAACACCGGCGGCACCCATACGTCATGCTCTAGAGCAGGCCGGGCACGAACTTGAAGATGGCCAGCAGCAGGCAGAGCAGCAAATAGAGCAGGAACCAGGGCTGCCTCCAGGACACATAGGTTCCCTTAGGCGCTCGATAGCGCCGCCGGTAATCCAAGAGGCTGGCGCGGTGCAGGAAGAACATGAGCAACCCAGCCAGAACCAAGACCAGAGCCACTGCCAAAACCGACAGACGGGCGGTTCGCGGAGCGTTCATCAGATAGCGGTTGGGCAGGCCGGTGAAGAGCAGATCGCCGACCACACGGGCTCCGATGGCCCAGATCAGACCATACTCCAGGGAGCAGTATCCCAATGCCAGCCCCAGCAGGAAAATCCAAAGCCCAGAGACCGGATCACACTGGAGCAGGGCGCAGAGCAGGGATGCGGTAAGGATGGCAAAAACTCGGCCAAACCGACGCAGTCCGTTGAGGATGATGCCACGGAACACCAGCTCCTCAGCCAGGGGAACCACCAGGAGGGCGTACAGGGCCATCATCGGCGAGGAAGCGCCTGTGACCAGCAGGCTGCGCGAGGCCAGAGAGGGGATGTGCAGAAGCAGGCAGAAGTGGTTGAGGAACTTGTTCAGTTCATGGACCATCCCCTGGCCCAGCAGGAGCACCGCTACAAGGGCCATCAGAGCCGCCAGCGTCATTCTTCTGTCTGTGCGCCAATGAACGGCGTCCTGTCCTCGCTGATCCTCACCTCGAATAACGCTCCACTCTGAAATGCAGGCATAAGTCAGCGCCAGCAGGACCGACAGGAGGGTAATCCCATCGGATAGGAAGGCGATGGATCTGGGGTCCTTGACCTGCTCCATGATGACAGGCAGGATCATCCCCGAACCGACCATGAGCACCAGAACGGATATGGCCAGGTAGACGAAGGCGAAGGCAGCCTGGCCGTTGACGGCGTGGAGAACCCCCGAACTGGCCGTGTAGGCGATGGACTTTTTGGCAGCGGGCTGGGCCGCAACTGCAGCGGCTGGCGTGGCAGTATCAAGTTCACTTGGAACGACAATCGGCCGCGAACTGACGGGTGCCGGTCGGCTTGCTCCCGGGACGGATTCTGCCGAAACATTGGAAACGACCCTGGGGGCTGCCGACTCGACTGAAGGACGGGTGCGGTTACGAGCAGATCGCCGCTTGGACGACCGACGTGCTCCCCCACTTCTTTCATGGCCTCTGGCGGAAAGGCCGAGATGAAGACCCCCGAAACGCTTGCAAAGACCATGCGAAGAGCCGGACGGCTTGGTTGCATCCGTCGCGGTATCCTCGGTTCCGGCGGACTCGGCCTTGGCAGCCACAGCAGCTGCTGCAGCCTCGGCAGCCTTGGCGGCGAGAGCCACCGAAGCACCTGGAGAGGATACGGATGTCGGCGAAGACGCAAACTGAACGACCGACTGCCTGCCTGGAGCTGCATTCCCAGACACGGAAGATTCAGAGGGGGCAGGCTGAACGGCAATGCCTCCTTGGCCGGTCTGCACGGGCTGACCGACATGATCCCTTTGCGCGAGCGCCGTCCCCTGTCCGTCGATAGCCTTTGACGAAACGACCCGACCACCGGTGCCGTCACTGGCGACTGCGGCAGGCTGAGCGACTACCCGTGGAGTCGAACAGACCCGACGCCCCTGATAATCGGCTCCGCTGGCCACGGATCGTGCAGCAGCACCGTTCTCCGCCGGAGCCGGGGAACCAGTGACCAGGGAATCCCAGTCCGCAACCGAACGACGGACAACGACCGGTCGGTCGGCGAATACCACGGGTGTCGCAGGCGCACCAGCAGAAGCTGCGGGCGCAGAGACCTCCGGATTCGGTTTCGCGGACATCGGATCCTCAGAGCCGGAAGCCGAGGGCGCCCCGGCCGTAGTCATCGACTTGGGTTCGGCAGTTTCGACTACGGAAGGAACGGGAGCGGAAGCTTTTGATGACTCCTGCTCGACCTTGGAAGGTACCGAGACAGCGGAGTCGACAGCATTGGCAGACGGTGCGGAAGCTGCAGGTTTGCCTGCACGGGTGCTTGTGGACGGCTTACGACGCTTGGGCATATTCCAGGAGAAGACCGGGCCTTTGTTCGTCTCGGGCTTGGTCCAGGACCAGACGACCTTGACTGCAGGCTTCTCAGGCTGTGTCGAAATCTCTGTGGCCGTCCCGGTGGCCTTGGAAGCCTCCAGCTCTCGGCGCACCACCACACGCCGAGGGGATGGCTCTTGGCCGGAATCCTTTCCGCTCTGCCCGTCAACTGGCAGGTCTTCCGGGGGAAATGTGGGAACCTCCGGTTGACTGGCCATGGTGACCGAGTTCAAAAAATCATAGGATCCGGGAAGCACCGAGGGTCGTTCACCAACTGGCATGGCACCCTTGTGCCCCTTGCCACCAGCTCCGTCATCACCCAGAAGAGCGGTCTTCCTATGGGCTATCCGCCCCGGGTAGGCCAAGCCATCATCCACCGCCTCCCCCGGCAGGCTCAAGGGTGGCAGGCTGATGGACCCTTCCTCATAATCCCAGTGGCGCGCGTAATCCTTGCTGGCACTGTGGCTTGCAGTCATGAGGGCAATAGAGGAGCGCGACACCTTCAAGCGCCCCTGATCGCTTTGGGCATCGGCAGACTCGCCGCCGCTGTCGCGATCCTCATCATCCCTCATCCGTCGATGATCCTTCCCCTTCATGCACTACCGTACGACCGCCAAGGGCGTCCAGCGACACGAACCTTTCCCCACGTTCATATCAACACTACATGTCCGAGTCTAGCCCGACCCCGCCCTTCCCTCGACGGAATCCCGACAATGGGCCAGTGCCATCGACTGTCTGCTCAGGCCAGCCCCGGCACGAATTCGCTCAGGGCCATCAGCAGGCATGCCAGGCAGAAGAGCAGGAACCAAGGCGCCCTCCAGGTAGCATATATCCCCTTGGGAGCGCGATTGCTCCGGCAGTAATCACGGAGAGTCCTTAGTTTGAACAGCAGTCCGACGACTCCGGTCAGCAGCACCAGGATCATGAGCAGGCCTAGGCCGATGCGAACAACCTCGGGTGCCAGGGGCATGTACTTGGCCAGCAGACCTGAAGAGAAGGCATTGTTGAGCATGTGCACCAGCAGGGACCAGACCAGCCCGTACTCCATGGCCAGATAGCCCAGAACCAGGCCGGAAATGAAACCGAACAGACCCTGGACCAAGGAGCCATGCATGAAGCCGAAAAGCAAAGAAGAGGTAATGATGGCGAAGACCCGACCAAAGCGGCGCAAGCCATTCATGATGACCCCTCGGAAGACCAGCTCCTCGGCAAAGGGCCCCAGAAGAATGCCATAGAAGAGCATGATCGGCGTTTCCATGCCGCCGTCGTCGGATGCGGTCGGCGGATGCAGACCAGTACCGGACAGAATGGCGCTCAGTCCAGAGTTGGCCGCACCGGCCACCAGCTGACTGAGGAAGAAGCAGGCCAGGGCGATGATCAACGCCAGCAGGCTGAATCGGCGCGCAGTGACCCAACGCACCTGGTCCTGGCCATGCCGTTCATGGCCGACGATGACCGGCCATTGACTGATCAAGGCAAACAACAGGGCCAGCACCACGGAGATAACCACTGTCCAGTCACCTAAAGGACCGTTGTATTGCTCCTTGGAGGCGTGTGGGAAGAGCGCAGGCAAAACCACCTTGCCTCCCAAAAGACCTGCCAATGTCTCAATGGCCACATAGATGAAAGCAAAAGCACTTAGGGCATTCACTGCCTGTCGAACGCCCCAGTTGTGCACATCGCCGCTGCTGTGCCTCATGATAATCGCCCCTCTTTGCTTGCCAACCGGTCACAGTCGACCAATGACTGTCACATTCCATGGTAGGCGAAGAGGGAGCGAATGACTTTCATATCAGGGCGCACGGCCCGTCGGTCAGATGATGCCGCGGTCAGCCAGTGGACCAGGCCAGTCGATTTGACCCTCCCTGGCTGAAGTGACCGGCTCTTCGGGCATGTGCTGAGCCGGCAGGGTACGCGGCTTGAAGGGGAAGCGCTCGGCCCTTATGCGCTCATAGGCACGGATGTCATCCTCGTACTGCAGGGTCAGATCGATGTCGTCGTACCCGTTCATGAGCCGCCATCGCACATAGTCGTCCACCTGGAAGGGCAGGGTCACATCCGCGCAGGTGACCGTGCGAGCGCCCAAGTCCACGGTCATCTCGGTGCCGGGGTCCTCCTCCAGGAGCTTCCAGAGCAACTCCACTGATTCCTGGGGCATGATGGCGGCCAGGACCCCGTTCTTAGCGGTATTCCCATAGAAGATGTCGGCAAATCGGGGGGCGATGACCACGCGGAAGCCATAGTCCCGCAGAGCCCAGACCGCATGCTCGCGCGAGGAGCCGATGCCGAAGTCCGGCCCGGCCACCAGGATGCGGGCACCCGAATATTCGGGCCGGTTGAGTACGAAATTCGGATCCCTTCGCCAGGCGTAGAAGAGCGCATCCTCGAAGCCTGTCTTCTTCACCCGCTTCAGGAATACGGCGGGGATGATTTGGTCAGTGTCGACGTTGGAGCGGCGCAAGGGCACCCCGACCCCGGTTACAACGGAAAGTGGCTCCATGATGACCTCCTGCCTTCTGGATGACGATGACGTACGGTTGATGACTTACAGATCGGCCGGGGAGCAGATGGTTCCCCTGATGGCCGTCGCAGCAGCCACCTCGGGCGAGGCCAGATGCGTCCTGCCGCCCTTGCCCTGACGACCCTGGAAGTTGCGGTTGGATGTGGAGATGGAACGCTCTCCCGGCACCAGCTGGTCGGGGTTCATTCCCAGGCACATGGAGCAGCCGGCGTTGCGCCATTCGGCTCCGAAGTCCTCGAAGATGCGGTCCAGCCCCTCCTTTTCGGCCTGAATGCGAACGCGCGAAGAAGCCGGCACCACCAGGACGCGATGCAGGTTCTTGGCCTTGTGATGCCCCTTCATGATGGCCGCTGCCGCGCGCAGATCCTCGATGCGCCCATTGGTGCAGGAGCCGATGAACACAGTGTCCACGGCGATGTCGCGGATGGGCATCCCCGGCTTCAGACCCATATAGTCGATGGCCTCCTGGGCTGCCTGGCGCTTGGCCGGATCGGCGATCTTTTCGGGCACAGGCACATCAGCAGCTATGGGCAGGCCCTGTCCGGGATTGGTGCCCCAGGTCACGTATGGGGTCAGCTGGTCGGCATCCAGGATGACCTCCTTGTCGAAGACCGCATCCGGATCTGTAGGCAGGGTCCGCCAGTAGTCCAAAGCCTGATCCCACATGGCTCCCTTGGGGGCGTGCGGCCGGCCCTCCAGGTAGGCAAAGGTGGTTTCGTCCGGCGCGATCATCCCGGCCCTGGCCCCTGCCTCGATGGACATGTTGCAGATGGTCATGCGTGCGTCCATGGACATCCGCCGAATGGCCTCGCCCCGGTACTCCAGAACGTGCCCTTGGCCGCCGCCCGTGCCGATTTTGGCGATGACAGCCAGGATGACGTCCTTGGCGCCTACGCCCGGCTTGAGCTGCCCGCGGACGGTGATGGCCATGGTCTTGAAAGGCTTCAGGCTCAGAGTCTGGGTGGCCAGGACATGCTCCACCTCGGAGGTGCCGATGCCGAAAGCCAGGGCCCCGAAGGCCCCGTGGGTCGAGGTATGCGAATCGCCGCAGACGATGGTCATGCCGGGCTGGGTCAGCCCCAGGACGGGTGCAAAAGCATGCACGATGCCCTGGTCGGCATTCCCCAATGGAAGCAGACGGACGCCGAACTCACGGCAGTTGCGCTCCAGGGTGGAGATCTGCAGGGCCGAAACCTTGTCGGCGATGGGCCGATCGATGTCGATGGTGGGGGTGTTGTGATCCTCGGTGGCGATGACCTGGTCCACGTGACGAATCTTCCGGCCTGCCAGGCGCAGACCCTCGAAAGCCTGTGGACTGGTCACCTCGTGCATGAGCTGCAGATCGATGTAGATCAGATCGGGCTCGCCGCCTTGGCCCTTTCTGACCAAATGATCGGTCCAGACCTTTTCCGCCATTGTGCGTCCCATATCGCCTCCTGAAAGCCTACGACCGGCCAGGGCACCAATCTCATCGGCACCCCCGCCGGCCTCTTACCACCGAGTATGGAACTGCCCAACCGTTATGAACTTTTGCATTTCATATACTGAGATGGCATAATTCAACCATGGACACACCTTCTATGAACGACGACGACAGATATCCCTCCGTAAACGATCCAAACATGCATCAGGAGGAAATTCATTCGGGCGTCGGCGTTCTGGACAAGACGGTGCGAATTCTGGACACCCTGGAGACCGGACCCATGACCCTGGGCCAGCTGGTCAACGCCACCGGGTTGGCCCGACCCACAGCCCACCGGTTGGCCATCGCCTTGGAGCGCCACCGCTTCGTGCTGCGGGACGCGCATGGCCGCTTCGTCCTGGGTTCCCGCTTCGCCGAACTGGCCGCCGCCGCCGGCGAGGATCGACTGCTGACCGCCTCGGGGCCCATCCTGCATACACTGCTCAACCGTTCGGGCGAGTCGGCCCAGATTTTCCGCCGCCAGGGCGAGGTCCGGGTCTGCATCGCCGCGGTGGAACGCGCCTCGGGCCTGCGTGACTCCATCCCCGTAGGCGCCCTGCTGTCCATGGAGGCCGGGTCCGCGGCACAGATTCTGCTGGCCTGGGAGGAACCTGAGCGCCTCCATCAGGGTCTGCGACACGCCAAGTTCAATGCAGCGACCCTGGCCACGGTCCGCAAGCGCGGCTGGGCCGAGTCCATCAACGAGCGCGAAGAGGGCGTCTGTTCCATCTCGGCCCCCATCCGCAACGGTTCCGGGCAGGTCATGGCCGCCATATCCATCTCTGGACCGGTCAACCGCATGTCCACCACGCCGGGAAGGCGCTACGCTCCCTTGGTCATGGCTGCCGGCAAATATCTGACCGAAGCCCTGCTTCGAGCCTCATCCCCTGCCCGTCGTAGGGTCTGAGCGAGTTTCCCGGCACACCTGTCCTTATCGTCGCCGAGAGGAGCCCCAGGAGGCAATCAACCCTGCCAAGGCCGTAAGACCACCCGCCAAAAACCCGGGCCGACGCAAGAGGTTGACCGCGTCCCCAGTTGAAGTAGGCACATGGCTCATGGCGAAGGTGTACACCTTGTGCGATCCTGGCCGTCCCACCAATTGCCCGAACTCCAAAAGCTGGGTGCGAGGGTGATGGGGATGGCGGATGTCAAACTCGAAGAGCCGCGCCGCCCGCTTGCTGGGCACAGGACCGTAGGAGCCAAATCCACATGTGGGCGTGGCCCCCAACATCAGATCCCCACGGCGTCCGACAAAACCATTGCGATGGTCATGCCCGGCGAAGAGAGCGAAGTAGCCCCGGTTCCGAGTGAGCAGGTCATACTCGCCGCTGTCCTCGTCCGGGCAGGAGACACCTTCGCCCAGGTAGGAGCCCGGGCAGGTGCGCGACTCGTCCAGGACGTAGCAATGGGAGTCGAAACTTCGGTAGCCCTGAACCGCATAGGCCGTGGTGGCCGGCACCGGCTTGAGCAGATCATAGAACTGGGGAATGGGCATGTGCTGGAAGACGATGGATCGATTGCCTAATAGGTCAGGAGCGGCCGCCAGAAAGTCCAGAGCCTGGGCCGAAGGTGAACCATAGCCGCCTGCACGGGCATAGTCACCAGAGTCCACCAGAACCAGTCCCATGACCACCCCGTGACCGTCACAATCCGCCACAGGGAGGGCGAAGGTGCCCGGAGCGCAGACAAAGGCAGTCTGGGAGGGCAGGGCCGATCCGATCAGCGCATGGACCCGATCAGGATGGGCGACCGTAGCCTCCGGGTTCAAGCAACCAGGCACCTCCCGATAGATGGCATCCATTTGATCCGTATCCAGGCCGCACTGGAAGTCGTGATTGCCATAGGTGACGACGAAAGGAATCCTGCGCTCAACCAGTGGGCCGGTGATTAGGCCAACGGTTCTGCGGACCAAATCCTCGGTGTGTTTGATGTTCTGCTGACGTACACGCTCGGCATCCCTGTCAGCCCCCTGACGCTCCGATTCCCTGCGACTCAGCTCCCTGTGGTCCGCATCGGCTTGACCATCCTGAGATTTGGCGGAGCGCTTCAGGGAGGCTCCCCCAAATCCCAGAGCACCGCCCATACTCAGACCAGCAGAGTATATGCCGTCCAGGGGGGTGCTCCAACGTCTCTTACGGAAGGTGCGCTCGTAGGCCGTGTCGTAACCGGCCACCTGGTTACCCGAAAAGACCACCAGATCGGGCTTCGCTGCATCACAAGCCGCGGCTATCAGCCTGATTGTGTCCGGAGAGACCTTGGGACCCTCCTGAACGTCGGCCAGCTGCAGAAGTCTGAACTTGCCCGAGTAATGGAACTGAAGTCGCCCCAGTCGTGCCGAAACGGACAGCAGACGATCATGCTCTCCCTCGCCGCCTTGTGAGGAAACCTGATCTGCGTGGTGATGCTGACTCATACATCTAGCCTACTTCACCCGGCTTCACTCCTAGGTCGATCTGTGCAGCCCCCTTACGAATGGAATCCAGGCCGACTCCCGATGTTAGCTTGACCACAGTGGGTACAACGACAGCCAGGACCGGGCCAACAATCTTCAAGGCTGGCCCCGGTCTTGGTATATTGAATACGTTGCGGTTCTTAACGAGATAGAGGGAGCGTACCTCCATGGCAGAAGGACAAGAGCTCCTGTTGCGCAAGGATCTTGAGCGGGTTGTCGACCGCCTGCACCAGGAGCGTACCCATGTAGCCCCCTATCAGGAGGATTACCGTCGACTGCTGGATAACCATGGCAAGATGATTCGCGCCGCCATGGTGGTCCTCTTTGCCCGAGCCGGAGCACGAAACGGAGGGCGCCTGGACGATACCGTCATCACCGGCGCCGCCGCCATCGAGATGCTTCATCTGGCTACCTTGGTCCACGACGACGTTCTGGACAATGCCCCCATCCGTCGCAACAAGCCCACGGTCCACACCATCCGGGGCAACAAGGCCGCTATCTATCTGGGAGACCTGATCCTTTCGCGCTATATGGAGATCATGGCCTCCATCGCCCCTGACACAGGCTTTATCCGCGAGCAGGCCGGCACGGTCTGCGAAATCGTAGGTGGCGAGCTCTACCAGGAGTCCGACCGCCACCACACCCATATAACCATTGACGATTACGACCGGGCCATCTCGGGCAAGACCGCAGCCCTCTTCCGCCTGGCCTGCCTGACCGGGATCCGACTTGATGGCCAGCCGACTGACCCGGCCTTGGAGCGGACCGCCAGAGACTTCGGCAGCAACCTGGGCATGGCCTTCCAAATTATCGATGACATCAACGATTTTGATCTGGATCGTGACACCGGCAAGCCCAAGCTGGAGGATATTCGTGACGGGATTTACACCCTGCCGGTTCTGCTGGGATTCCAGGAGGATGAGAACTTCAGAACTTTGGTTCAGCAGGACAATCCCGATCAGGTGGTTGACTACCTCAGAGCACATCCCAAATTGATGGAGAGCAGCCGGCGAATCGCCAAAGACTATCTGCGACGGGCTTCAGACAGCCTGGAGGTTTCCTCTATGGACAAAGGCGTGCGTGACCTCTTGCAGAGAATTACATCAAAGCTGACCGCCCAGGTCTGACCGAATCGACGCGACAGAACCAGCTCGAGCGGACCTGAACGAGTCAAGCCAGTCCGGCACCAGATATAATAAGCGGAACATCCATCACATCTGTCGCTTCATGCTCGGCATCGCTCTCTTTTCTGGATCTCACTCCCATCCGCCGCTGATCGCGAACCCTACGACAGCAAATCCCCCGTCCCGAACCATACGGTCCGAAGCGGGGGATTTACCGAAGGGGAAGGAAAGGTTTAGGTCAGCCGATCGTCAGGCCAAGGCCACCCGGGCCGGTGCTCCATGCACCTTGGCAGGCTGTAGTCCATTGCCGTCATCCGGCTTGTAGAAGGGTCCCTGGTGCAGAGTCCTCCTGGTGTAGAAGATCATGACTCCGCCCAGAACCAGGAAGAGCAGGAAGTAGACGATGCAGGTGAAGAGCAGGTTCGGCACCGTGCTGGTGGGCGAAACTCCATCGGCAATGGTCTGGTAACCGTAAACCAGCCATGGATAGCGTCCAAGCTCAGTCACCAGCCAGCCACTGGTCGTCGCGGCGAAGGGGGCGAAGGTGAAAATACCCATAATCCAGAGCTTCCAACGCGAGGTGAACAGGGTGTTCTTCTTCTTACGTGTGAACCAGAGCACCAATGCTGATATCAAGGCAAAGGCAAACCCGATTCCGACCATCAGACGGAATACCCAGAATAGGGTGGTAACCGGCACGTAGTAGTTCATGTCCTTGCCAAACTTGGCGTCATACTTCTCGTGCAGCTCCTTGTTGACGGTGTTCATGCCCTTGACGGCGCCTGTTTTCTTGCCGTAAGCCAGCTGCGACATGGCTCCTGGAATCTCGATGGACCCCTCAATCTTATGGTCCTTCTCATTTATCAGAGCCACAGCATTCCAAGGAGCGGGATCGCCGGTGTCCTCATAGATGGCCTCGGTGGCAGCCAGCTTCATAGGCTGATCAGTCACGATGTACTTGCCCTGCAAATCACCGTAGGTGATCACGCAGATGGAACCGATAAGCCCGAGCAGAGCGGCCAGACGGATGGACTTGGTGAACAAGTTGACCTTGGCCTGCTTCTCGGAGTCAGCCTCGACAGCGGCCACGGCCTTGTCCTTGTTCCCCATATGCATCCTCAACAGGCTGAAAGCACTGCAACCCATGACCACAAAGGCCCCTGTGCAGACGGCGGCAAAGAAGACGTGGGGGAACTCAATCCACAGCTGGGGATTGGATACGACATCACCAAAATTGCGCAACCGAACATGGCCGGTGGCCTGGTTGATCTCAAATCCAACCGGGTGCTGCATGAAGCTGTTGGCAGCCAGAATCCAGATGGCTGACATGGAGGAACCCAGGAAGGTCAGCCAGATGAAGACCGCATGCACGGCCGGCTTGAAACGGTTCCAGGTGAACATCCACACGCCGATGAAAGTTGATTCCAGGAAGAAGGCCACCAAGGCCTCAATGGCCAGTGGAGCGCCGAATATGTCACCCATGAACCTTGAGTAATTGGACCAGTTCATGCCGAACTGGAACTCCTGGATGATGCCGGTTACCACGCCGACCGCAAAGGAGAGCAGGAAGATCTTGGACCAGAACATGGTCATCTTCTTGTAGACATCCTTTTTGGTCACCACATAGACGGTCTCCATGATGGCGACCGCCAGAGCCAGACCGATGGTCATAGGAACATAGAAGAAGTGGAATATCGTCGTCATGGCGAACTGGAATCTAGACAATCCCAATACAGTGAACATCGTTCCTCCCAATCTCTGCAGGGTTCGTCGGGCGCGGGTACACGGGTCGAATCCGGACGGATTCAGATATGACCAGGCTTATGCCCACGAGAACCTTTCAGCTCTCCCCGACTTCGCGACCTGGTCGCTTCCGCGGGCTCCGGTTTCCATACCGTCCAGTCCATGAACCGACGGTACACGGTGACCAATCGGGAAGCCATCCGCCAAGATCGGCAACCCGACAACCGTGCAAAATTCATTGCTCGGGAAACAGCCTGATGGTCATTCAACAGGGTTCCGTCCATCTGAATCTGACTGCTTATCCAAGTATATCCCTTGACCTGCACCCTTGTCCACGTCCGAGACGTCCATGCGATAAAGTTCACGGAAACGGGCGTTCTCCCGGTACAGGTCAACAGGCCGGCCCTGCATGGCGATGTGCCCATCCTGCATAAAGATGACCTGGTCGGCCTCCTCCAGCCCCTGCAGGTGGTGGGTCACCCAAAGAAGGGTGCGATCCTGGCTGACCTTGAAGATCATGGCCATGAGCCTGCGTTCGGTTATGGGATCCAAACCGATGGTTGGCTCGTCCAGAAGGATGATTGGAGTACGCTTGAGCACAATCCTGGCCAGGGCCAAACGCTGACGCTGCCCGCCAGAAAGACGACCGCCAGCTTCATCCACCGGCGTGTCGATTCCCTGCGGCATGTCAGCAACAACCTGATCCAGCTGTACGGCCTTCAAGGCCTGACGAACCTGATCATCATCAGCCTGTGGGGCACCCAGACGCACGTTAGAGGCGATAGTGGTGTTGAAGAGGAATGCCTGTTGGTTCAGGTAGCCGAAGAGCTCAGGACGCTGATCCTGCAGTGCGTCGACTGGTATGTCGTTGATGAGGATGCGGCCACTGGTGGGGCGCAGATCGCCTAGAAGCAGCTGAAGGACCGTTGTCTTGCCCTCTCCGCTGGGACCGAGCAGAGCCACCCGCTGCCCACCTTCAATCCGCAGGCTGAAGTCGTCCAGCAACAGGGGGTCATGAGGTCCGTATGAGAAGCTGACATGATCAAAGACGATTGACTTGATCGGCCCCTCCAGCTTGGTCTGGGGACTTGGCGCAGTTTGCCGGGACTCGACCCGCTCGGTCAGATCATTCAGGTGGTCCAGCGAATCTGTGTAGAGGGGAACCTCAGCCACAGCCTGCGAGACCACGATGAAGCAGTCGACCAAGGGGAAAACCGCCAGAACCACGGCTGCCGCGAAGTCAGCTATGGAGGTGGAGCTGGTCATACGCAGATCTGCTCCCACAATCAGGGCCACCACCATAAGGGCGAAAATCATCTGGATACCACAGTTGCGCCAGCGTTCAAATCGCTTCTGCTCTCTACGGCCGGTGGCGATACCGTTGAAGTCGCCGGATGCTGTATCCACAAAACGCCGACGACGGCGTGTGATCACCCAGTCCCCCAGGCCCATGTAGCTCTCGGTCACTGCAGTGTACTGGTCCTGCCGCCGCGCCTTCTCCATGTCATAACGCCCGTCTGAATAAGCCAGCGAGACCAGCGGGATCAGGATCAGGATCAGAGCGAAAAGCAGGAAGAGTAGGAGCGAGGTCAGCCAGGAGAAGACGCCTACAGCTATGGTGACCACCACCCACATCATGTAGGCCACTACCGTGGGGAAGATGGTGCGCAGATAGAAGTTCTCCAAGTGGTCCAGATCGTCCGAGAGCATGCCAAGTACCGTACCTGTACGCTCATGCTCGTTCAAGAAAGCTGCGTCCTTCGAAAGGGTGCGGTAAAGCTGAACCCGCAGCTTGGAAACCACTCGGAGCACCCAGTCATGGCTCTTGATGCGCTCCAGGTACTTGAATGTAGGCCGTCCAATGCCGAAGCCCCTGGTCAGGACCACCGGCACGTACACGGCAAAGATGTTGAAAGGATGACGGGCGGACCTGCTGATCAGGAAGCCTGAGGTGAACATCAGCCCGGCTGCGCACACGAAGGTGATGGTTCCCAGGAAGAAGATCAGGGCAAGCAGCCCCTTGTTCTGACGCAGGTAGGGCCAGAACCAATGGTCCCGGTGCCAGATATGCATGTAGCCCGACAGTCCGCGGCCGCGGAGGGAGGCCTTAGGCGATCCCATGCCGTCCCTTCCGGCGGTTTCAGTCCTGCTGGTAGTCGGCAATCTGGTTCCCTCCCATCTCATCGATCAGCGCATCCAAGGGTCCGCCTTGTCCGATCAGCTCATGCGGATCGCCCTGGGCCACAATTCGTCCATGCTCCAGCATGATCACCCAGTCCATGTTGGCCAGCCAGTGCAGCCGGTGGGTGGCAAGGACGACCAGGTGTCCGTCCATGATGGGCAGCAGGGTCTGTTTCAGATCGTATTCGGTCTCGATGTCCAGGTGGGCTGTGGGCTCGTCAAAGAACAGGATTTCGCGCGAGGGATCCAGGATGCCCCTGGCCAGGGCGATCCGCTGGGCCTGGCCGCCGCTGATGCCGCGGTTGCCCTCTCCGATTTGGGTGTGCAGACCTTCAGGCAATGTTTTCAGCCAGTCGGTCAGTCCAGCCCTATCGGCTGCACGGTCTACTTCGGCATCGTCTGCCTCTTGGTTATAAAAGCGAATATTGTCGGCCACTGTACCGTGAAAGATGAAGGGGTTCTGCGGAATGTAGCTGATATGCCTCTGCCAGGCAGCCACGTTGCAATGCTCCAGCTGATGACCATCCAGGTCGATGGTGCCTGCCTTGGGCTGGTCAAATCCGGCCAGCAAATCCATCAGCGTAGACTTGCCGGCACCGGAGCGGCCGACAACAGCCACCTTGGAAAAGCCGTGCAGGTCGAAGTCCAGCCCATTCAGGGCAAGGGGCTGCTCTTCCGAGCCCCCGTCAGACCCGCTGATCTGTGAAGCCGCAGTAGCTTCGACACCGGCTCCCTTCGATGCCGTGGAACCGAGTTCCACAGAAGCCGACGTCCCATCACCGACATGAATCTTGGATGCCTTGGGCTTGCGTCTCTTCTTGCTAGGCTTTTGACTCTCGGACTTGGCCATGGCATCCATCTGTGCCCCGGCTGAAGCATTGCTCTCTATTGGCTTGGGGCCAGGATAGGCGAAATCGATTCCTTCCAGGCGCAGGTGGCTTTCTTCCTTCCACCCGGACCAGTCCAGTTCCTCCAAGCGCTTGGGCTCTGGTTGGTCCAGCATATCCGCGATATCGTCCAAGGCGTTCTTGCCGTTCAGCGTGGCGTGGAAATCATCTCCGAACTGGCGGATGGGCATGAAGTACTCAGGGGCCAGAATCAGGGCCAAGAGAGCCGGAAAGAGCTCCACCTTGGCATTGATCAGATTGTTGCCCAAGAAAACGGCCATGATGGCGATTGCCAAGGTGGCAAAGAAGTCCAAAGCAAAGGTGGAGGTCATGGCGATCCGGATAACGCTCATGGTCCTCTTGCGGAAACGATCCGAGACCGAATAGATCTCGTCCTCGTACTCCTTGTCAATGCCCAACATCTTCAGGGTCGGCAGACCCAGGACCGTATCCATGAACCTGGTGTTGAGCTTGCGGAATTGAGCATACTGCCGACTGGAGCGATCCCTGGCTGCCAGACCCAGGATGACCATGAAGAAGATGAGCAGGGGCAGCATAAGCATAAGGATGAGCCCGGAACCTGCATCCTGGATCCAGACCACAACCAGGACGATCAGGGGAATAAAGATGAGATCCATCATCTTTGGCAGGACCGTCAGCACGTAGGTGCGCACCTGATCGAGTCCATCCACCAGCATGGTGACGGCCGAGCCCGTGCCACGCCGGGCCAGGGCCGATGGTCCCAGTGAGAATACCTTGTCCTGAATACGTGGCCGCAGCTCGGCTACGATGGCATCTGCACGGTCGGTGGCGATACGATCCTTGGCCACGTCGCAGAGCTGTCGACAGGTGTAGGCGGCCAAAAAGATCAGCACCGGCACCACCAGCACCTTGAGGTTCTGAAGGTGCCAAATGCGCACCAGAGCCAGAGTCAACCCATAGGCCTGAACCACCACGCCTATTCCCTGAACCAGGGACAGGGCAGCCAGCAGGCCCAAGGTGGACCGGACTCCGTCGAAACGAAAGAGATTCTTGTCAATCAATGCATTATCCTCCGGATGCGCTCCGGTCCTGCCAGCACTGCCCCCCTGCCTCCTTTGGCTCTCAGACGGTCTCAGCCAGGGTGGCCGAAGGAGCCACGGGTGAGGTCAGATGGGCTCCATCGGTGTCCAGCCGCTTGCGCTGGATGAAGTAGCTCCAGATGAAGTAGGCCAGCATGATGGGCAGGAAGATGCAAAGCACAACGGTCATGATCTTCATGGTCAGCGGCGAGGCCGAGGCATCCTGGATCAGCAGGTTATGTGCTGGATCGTCAGCGATCATCACCCGCGGGAAGAGCCCGTTGAAGATAAAGGCGATAATGGCCATCAGGGTGATGCCCGAGCAGGTGAAGGCGTAGCCGCCGCGCTTCTTGAAGACGGCAACGTGACCTCCGATAACCGACGCCAGGATGATGACGGTGATCAGCCAGGTGGACAGAGGGCGTGCCTTGTAGAAGTCGGTGTTGAAGATGGCCAGGAGCACGAAGACAATCAGGGCCGGATATGCGATCCAGTAAGCCTTCTCGCTGACGTTGAGCATCCGGCGGGAATCCATGGCGCCCAGCTTCAGGCTCAGGAAGTGCAGGCCATGAACGAAGCTGAAGAAGACGACAGCGATGCCGCCGACCACGGACAGCCAGTTGAACACGTCAAAGAACCCAGGCCAGGCATCGCCGTTCTTGTCCATGGGAATGCCCTGGATCAGGCTGGTCAGCATCATGCCCAGGAAGAATGGCGCAAAGAGGGAACCGATGAAGTTGGCCCACTGCCAGACACCGCGCTCACGGCTGGTCAGCGCGTGGGAGGCGAACTCGAATGAGACGCCACGCAGAATCAGGGAAACCAGTACCAGGAAGAGCAGGAGGTAATACCCCGAGAAAAGGGAGGCGTACCAGAGCGGGAAGGCGGCGAACATAGCGCCGCCGGCGGTAATCAGCCAGACCTCGTTGCCATCCCAGTGGGGGCCGATGGCCCTCATGAAGGTGGCGCGCTCATCACCGTCACGGGCCACGAACCTGGTAGCCATGCCAACGCCGAAGTCGAACCCTTCAAGCAGAAGGAATCCCGCAAAAAGCAGGCCGATGACAAAGAACCATAAACCTTGTAGAAAACTCATGCTAATGCCACTCTCCTCTCGCTCCTGCCGATCCGCGCACGGGCACGGGGGCCTCCACCATCCCGGCGGAAGCCGCAGTCGGTCACGGTTTCCGCCGGAATGAGGAGGAGCAGGAGGTAGTCAATGATGTCGATGAACACAGGGCCGATGGCCACCGTGGCCCAGAACGATCCGATCCGATGCTGGAAGGGGACGAACATGTGCCGCATCCTCATGACCTGAAACATGTTCGTCCTCCTCTCCCTCGTCGTCTAGCCCCTGGCGTCTTTAAGACGCTGGTTCAGTTGCTCTCCAACATGGTACGCACGTCGGCCAATTCCAGGACCGACCGCTCGTTTACGATCCACTTCAGGACCGAGACCGCCTTGCCCTTGAGCTTCAGCGTGCCCATACGGTCGATTTCGGCAACCCCGGCGTGGGGGCCAAGGGAGCACACGGTCCCTAGGCTCCGGAAGGTGAACCGTTGGGGCTCCTGTCCCCGCATTCTGGCAAGGACATTCGCGGCCGCGGTATCAGCCTGGGCCATCGAAATCTGTGCAGTGGTCGGGTAGAGCCGACCTGACTGCGGATCGGGAACGGCGCTGACATCACCCACCAGAAACTCCTCTGGATGCTGCTCCACCGACAGGTCATCCCTGACCACTACACGGTTACGCTTCTGATTATACCCGGAATCGGCAATAACGTGGCTACCACGCACACCCGTTGTCCAAATGATCGTATGGGCCTTGAACTCCTGGTCATTGGAGACCACGGCATCCTGCCTGACCTCGGTAATGGGGGTGGAGGTGTGGAAGTTGACTCCGCGCTTGCGCAGGTAATCCACAGCCCAGTCGACCAGGTCCTTGCTGAACATGGGCAGGATCTTGGGCGAGGCCTCAATGCAATCCACCTTGACCTGATCCATGGGGAAGCCCAGGCGCTTCGAGAGCTGAGGCAGACGGTAGACCAGTTCGCCCAGGTACTCGATGCTGGTGAAGCCAGCGCCGCAGACAACGATGCTCAGATCCAGCGGATCGTGGCTGGTCTTGTAGCGGGCCAGCGTCTCTTCCAGCTTCTTACGGGCCGCCAGAGCGGTGTCCACGTCGACGAGCGGCCATCCATACTCATCGGCACCCTTGATGCCGAAGGTTTCGGACTCGAAGCCCAGGGCATTGATCAGGTAATCATAGGACAGAGGATCGTGATGCTCCAGGCTGACCCGGCGGTTGTCCTGATCGATGCCAACCACCTTGTCGACAATCAGCTCCACCGAATCGGGCAGGGACTTGCGCAGGTCGAAGACCACGTCCGCAGGCTCCTTAGTCCCCGCCGCCACCTGGTGCAACTGGGTGGACTCGTAGTGATACTCATTCTGATTGACCAGGACTATATGGGCATCAGTCTTTGCATGAGCCAGCTTCTTGACCGCGCGAAGACCCGCATAACCAGCTCCCAACACCATGATTGTCGTCATAATCACACACCTTTACCGAAAAAATCGTACAATGATTCATATACCGGGTGATGTTGCCCGATCAGCCGATGATTGGGTCCATCACTCAAGCCTCTATGCTCAAAGTATCAGATTCCGTCATCGGAAACTCTGACATAGCAGTCTGCCGGGCCTCCTCTTTTTGTTTGCTTGCTCACACCGTGGGCAACTCTCGTGGATACCACTGGCCGCCGCTTTGCAAACCAGAAGCATTCCTAGATTCCATGGTAATGCGTAAACAAGAAGAGCGGAACACCGTGTCGGCGTTCCGCTCCTTGGGACTCAATGTCTCTACCGCTGGGGTACCTGGACTCGAACCAAGAATGGATGAACCAGAATCACCTGTGTTGCCAATTACACCATACCCCAATTGGCTGTGCGACAATCGCTTGGACGGTTGCCACATGTCGTACCCCCGACCGGATTTGGACCGGTGTTGGCGCCGTGAGAGGGCGTAGTCCTAGACCGCTAGACGACGGGGGCTTCACTTTTCGCCGCGTACGAACCCGGTTCAGCAGGTCAGTAGCACAACAAAAAAGAAATATACCCGCTCAGAGGTTTTGGCGCAAGTTGGACATCCTTCGGAGTGTTGTACTCTTGCCCAGGATCTCCAGGGACTCAAACAGGGGCGGCGAGACCCGCCTTCCCGAGACCGCCACCCTGACCGGGCCGAAGGCCAGACGGGGCTTATAGCCGCCCTCATCCACCAAGGCCTGGGTAAGCAGGTCGTGAAGGTGATCGGTCTTCCAGTCCTGGTCCGGCACATCCTGCAGGGCGGCGATAGCCAGGTCCAGGACCTGTCCGGCGGAGTCCTTGAGCTGTTTGCGGGCATCCGGCTCAGGCTCCAGGTACTCCTCCTGGCTGAGCAGACTGCCCACCATGCCGGAGACCTCGCCCAGCAGACGTACGCGGGGCTGGACCAGGGGGGCGGCAGCACTCAGAATCCGTTGCTCACGATCGCTCAGGTCCTGCCAGCGCTCGGCACTCACCAGCCCGTCGCGCTTGAGGTAGGGCAGGGACCGGTTCAGGAAGTCCTGTGGCTCCAGCATGCGGATGTGCTCGGCGTTGATGGCCACGGCCTTGTCGATATCGAAGTGTGCCGGATTGGCCTTGACGTCCCGGATGTCGAAGTGCTCAACCATCTCGTCCATGGAGAAGACATCACGGTCGGGGCCGATGGACCAGCCAAGCAGGGCCAGATAGTTGAGCAGGCCTTCGGGAATGAAGCCGTGCTCCCGGTGCAGGAAGAGGTTGGACTCGGGGTCGCGCTTGGACAGCTTCTTCTTGCCCTGGCCCATGACGTAGGGCAGGTGCCCGAACAGGGGCATGGCCCGGGCTATGCCCAGCTCCATCAGGTACCGGTAGAGGACGATCTGCCGGGGGGTGGAGCTGAGCAGATCCTCGCCGCGCAGGACCACGTTGATGCGCATCAGGGCGTCATCCACCGGGTTGGTCAGCGTGTAAAGGGGATCGCCGTTGGGGCGCACAATCACATAGTCGGGCACAGACCCGGCCTTGAACTCGATGTGTCCGCGAATCAGGTCGTCAAAGGCGATGTCCTCGTCGGGCATGCGGACGCGCAGGGCTGGTCGCCGGCCCTGATCGCGGAAGGCCTGACGCTGCTCCTCGCTCAGGTCGCGGTCGTAACCGTCGTAGCCGAAAGCGGCAGGACGACCGGCGGCCAGGTTGCGCTCCTTGATCTCCTCGGCGGTGGAATAAGACTCGTAGGCGTAGCCGGCATCCAACAGCTGCCGGGCTACATCGCGGTATATGTCGCCACGCTCGGACTGCCGGTAGGGGCCATCCGGGCCGCCGACCTCCACACCCTCGTCCCAGTCCAGCCCCAGCCACTTGAGGGCCTCCAGAATCTGCTGGTAGCTCTCCTCGCTGTCGCGCTGGGCATCGGTGTCCTCGATGCGGAAGACGAAGGTGCCATGCGAGTGCCGGGCCTGGGCCCAGTTGAAGAGTGCAGTTCGAACCATGCCCACATGCGGGGTGCCGGTCGGCGAAGGGCAGAAACGGACCCTCAGGTCCTTAGGCAGGTCGGGTTTGGCGTCGTGATCATGCTCATCAGTCATGACACCCATTGTGCCCCGGCAAGGCGACGTAGACCAATTCAGGGCAGGAGCCGGTATCAGCCCCGCTGCTGCTCCTGCTGACGGTCCTTGCTGTAGGTCTCCGGAATGAACCTGGTCTGGTCGTGCAACTTGGACCAGATGACCACCTGGCCCTGCTCCAAGGAACGTGGCACATCGATGATCCGCTGGTTGTCCGAGCCTCGGAACTGGAGCAGGCTGTTCTTCCGATTCTCCAAGTAGCGTCCGTCCACCAGCACGTCAAGGTAGGAGATCAGCTGGGCCTTGTCCGGGGTCTCCCCCGGCCGGTTCAACTCCTCCCAGGTGTAGCCGGTCCAGCACCAGATATCCTTCTCGTGGCCGAACTCGCGCCGGATTCGCTCCGAAAGGCCGAGCAACATGGGGGTGTTGAGCAGAGGCTCCCCGCCCAGGTAGGTGATGCCCTGCACATAGGACAGCGACAGGTCCTTGATGATGCGGTCCTCAAGCTGCTGGGTATAGGGGTGCCCGGCGCTGAAGTCCCATATGGAGGCGTTGTAGCACCCCTGGCAGCGGAAGGGGCAGCCGCTGACGTAGAGGGAGCAACGGATCCCCTCGCCGTCGGTCATGACCAGACGCTTGTAGTCCGCCACGATTCCCCGACTGAGCCGGCGACCGTCCCACTGGCCGGCCTTGGGATTGTTGGTCAGCGCAGAGGGAACCCCCGGACCGCGCCCCTGCTCATCAGCAGCGAAGTCACGGTGGCCGCCTGTCTTCCTCATGGCTCCCTGTATGTCCGTCATCTGGTCCTCCTCATGACAATGGCGGGCCGCAAACTACCCGGCCCGCCATTAACTGCGTCTTTTCAGAGCCTATTCGGCCTTGTCGTCGAACCACTCCTTGGTGGATCCGTCCTTGAGGACCACGTGGCCGGTCTCGCCCTCCATGTGCTTGACGCGGTGGGCGATCTCCTCGTGCCTGCCGTGGACCATGGGCCGCTGGACGGGGTTGCCCAGGTAGCCGCAGGTGCGCTTGGTCACGTTGCACTTGTCAGGGTCGTCGTTGCCGCATTCGGGGCACTTGAAGCCCTCCTCGGTGGGCTCGAAGTCGCCCTCGTATCCACAGACGAAGCAGTGATCGATGGGCGTGTTGGTGCCCAAGTAGCCGATGCCGATGTCGTAGGCGTAGTCCCAGACCGCCTCCAGGGCCTTGGGGTTCTGCTGCATGGAGGGGAACTCGCAGTAGTTGATGAAACCGCCTGAGGCCAGATAGGGGAAGTCCCGTTCATAGCTGAGCTTCTCCATGGGTGTGGGCCGCAGCCAGACCGGGTAATGGAAGCTGTTGGTGTAGAAGTCATGGTCGGTCACGCCGTCAACTACGCCGAACTTCTCCTTGTCCATCCGGGCGAAGCGATCAGTCAGCGACTCGGCCGGGGTGGAGTAGACCGAGTAATGGTATCCCTCAGCCTTCTCCCACTGCTTGCAGAGCTGGTTCATCCGACGCACGATGCTCAGGGCGAATTCCTTGCCCTCCGGATCCCAGCTGTGGTCCTTCATCCAGTCCTTGCCGTAGAAGACGCTGGTGGCCTCGTAGAGGCCGATGTAACCCAGCGAAACGGTGGCGCGGCTGTTGCGGAAGAGGGTGTCTACACTGTCGGTTGGCTTCAGCCTGCCGAAGGCGCCGTACTGGTAAAGGGTGGGGGCGTTGATGGGCGTGGCCTGCTTGCAGCGCATGATGCGGAACTGCAGGGCGTGATGGGCCACCTCCATGCGCTGGTCGAATATCTTCCAGAATCGATCCTTGTCGCCGCGGGACTCCAGAGCGATACGCGGGATGTTGACGGTGACGACGCCCAGGTTCATACGGCCGTCCTCCTCGTCCTCGCCCGTCTCGGGGTTGGTCCAGGCCTGCAGGAAGGAACGGCAACCCATAGGGGCCTTGAAGGAGCCCGTGATCTTGATCAGGTTCTCGTAGAAGACCACGTCGGGGTACATGCGCTTGGTCGAGCACTCCAGAGCCAACTGCTTCATGTCGTAGTTGGGATCGCCCTCGTCCGCATTCAGACCGTGCTTGATGGTGAAGACCAGCTTGGGGAAGATGGCAGTGTGGCGGTCCTTGCCCAGTCCGCGGATACGGATCAGGAAGATGGCACGCTGAATCTCCCGGGCGAACCAGGAAGTGCCCAGGCCGAAGCCCACGGTGACGAAGGGCGTCTGCCCGTTGGAGACACGGTTGGAGTTGATCTGGTACTCCATGGTCTGCATGGCATCGTAGATGTTCTTGCGGGTCAGGATCTTGGCATAGACCTGACGCAACCGAACGATCTGCGGAGCGTCCAGATCGAAGGGGGCATCCTCACCGATGGGGGCACGATCATCCAGATGGAGCCAATCAGCCTCCCGAGCCTTGAGGCCACGGACGACATCCTTGGCCACGTCGATAGGCTCCTCGTCCGGCAGGACGGCCTCAGCCATGGAATAGTTCTTCTTGTAGTCCAGACGCGCATACTTGTCCAGCATCTCATCACAGCGGTTGACCGTCTGGCCGCCGTACTGAGAGCCGGCGATGTCCTTGATGATCTGGGTGATCTGCGTAGCGGCCGTGCCGATGGACTTGGGCGAGTCCATCATGGCGTTGCCCAGCTCGAAGCCGTGGGCCAGCATGTCGCCGAAGTCAGGCAGGGAGCAGTTGGTCTCGGCCGTAAAGGGCGAGTAGTCCGCGTCGTGGAAGTGGATGTCACCCTTCATATGGGCATTGGAGACATCCTTGGGCAGCATGGCGAAGGCCGAAGCCTTGGAGACCGCGCCGGCAAGCAGATCACGCTGAGTGGCGTAGACGTTGGCATCCTTGTTGGCGTTCTCGCGCACCAGGGTTTCGTCCTTGCTGGTCAGACGGTGAACAGCCTCGTTGACATCAGTGGCCTTGGCCCGCTGAATGTCACGGTCGAGACGGTAGGAGGTATAGGAGCGAGCAATCTCGTAAAGATGGGCATTGACCAGCGCGTGCTCGACCAGAGTCTGGATGTCCTCGATCTTGACCGGATTGGTGTAGCGATCGGTGATCTCGGACTGGACAGTCAGGGCCATACCCCGGATTTGCTGGCGATCCTCGGGGCTGACCTCATGCTTGACGTCCTTGAAGGCGGCTTCGATGGCATTCATGATGTTGACGGGATCAAAATCGACGATCCGGCCGTCGCGCTTCTCGACCAGAATGCCATCGACAGCATCGCGATCCGAAATGCCACGCTCCTTCACGCTATCGGTCATGACCTCAGTATCCATCGTCACTCCTCATACTGTCTTACAGGTGTTCATGTGCAGTTGCTTTGGCGTTCCCAAATTCCATGCTGGGAACGGCGAATCACATGGATGTCATTCTTGATGACAAGACTCACTCTATCACGTCGTGACCACCATATGTAGTGCCCGAGGATGATTCGTTTCCTACATCTAGTTATTCCCGTGTTTTGTGAACTGAGTCACAAATAGCAGGGTCTGGACAAGGGCGGCAAATGGCCGAAAGGCTATTGAAGGTCATTGACAGGCACGACACAGCCGCCCGACACTCCGCACAGTATGCACTTCTTTTGTCGAGACCACGCTACAAGGCATAGGTCATCTCCACTCCAGCTTACATCTGCACAGATGCAGAAAGGCGGCCCTGACCAAAATGGTCAGAGTCGCCAGCGAAGCCCAACGCTTAGACTGCTTGGGGCTGGATGTTCGTCACCATTCCATCGTAAGAGCTGACAAACCCCTCTTTGACGGCGGCCTCCTGCATCTGTTCATAACTGGCATTGCCGTGATGAGAGAAATGGTTGCACACGAACATAGTGTGCGAATCGGCCAGTCCCATCTTCACCATGCGATCCCTGACTCGCAGATTGTCAGAAAAGTTCATGTGGACGTCGGAGCTGAAATCAGTCAGCCCATGGGTGCAATCCAAGGAAACGTAGTCGTATTTAAGCCCAGCTTTGGCCAAGTCCTTCCAGGTCGATTCATAGAAGTAGGCCGTATCATGCGCATACAGCAGACCGACTTGACCGTCTGTCAGTCCGTAGAAGAGACAATCGCCGAAATGATGGCCATGCTTGGCTTCAAAAGCGTATACCGTGTAGGTCCTGCCATTCCCAGCCGTCACAGTGACGCTGTCACCAGGATGAAGTGCATGATACGTTAACTTGTCGTAATCGTAATGCTCCTCCAGGAAGAAAGCCCGCTCGTAAAAGCCTTTGACTGTTTCAGAGCCATAGACATCCATGTGGGTGGGATTGTCATCGGCATATGAATCCATGCGATAAGCCAGATCCTCACCGTAAAAATGATCAGAGTGCCAGTGAGTGATGAAGAGCTGGGTAATTGCCGGCAGATCAAAGTTGTCATTATTAATAAAATGACAATAAGTATCACCAGGGAAATCAAGCAGGAGTGCATCATCAACCAGAGCCTGGGACTGGGTACGAATTTCCTTGCCTCCGATGCATCTGGCCTGCTTACATAGATCACACATGCAGAAAATGCCGGGGATCCTTTCGGCTGCAGCTGTCCCTAGGTGTTCAAATTTCATAATTGTTCATACTCCTTTGTGATAGATGGAAATCTTCATGCCTGGGCAGACACGTCATGCGACTCGGCATAGCGTTTGCGAAGTATGACCCTGTTGCCAACCAGGCAGACCAGAATTCCCAAAACACTGAAGATCGCCAGCATGCCAAAGATCAGGTTATATGCCTTTTGGGTGTCGAAATTGTCGATGATGGCTCCAAAGAGCATGTAAGCAAAGAACGAGGGGCAATACCCGATGAATGAGGCAATGGACATGGCGGTGGCCGAGATCTCTGAATCTACCCCGTACTCACCTATGGGTGCATAGTAGACGGCGCGCAAAGCCACACAGATGAAAGTCACGAGGCAGCAGAGGACGACCACAGGAATCATCCATCCCGAGCTTCGGGGCGTGAAGATGACCGATATGCTGATGACACAAACGATGACATAGAGCAGCGCCATCCACTGGGGGGTTGTCTTAAACCTCTTTGTGGCTAGCACACCCGACAAAGCCGCCGCGATCAGACCCATAAGCCCGGAATTGACTATGCCGAAAAGACCCGCAGCCGCATCAGACAGTTTGAATGATGCCTGGACGAAAGGAAGAAAGTAAGTGTTGGCAGCCACGTAGATCAAATAAGTGGCAGCCGCACCGAAGCCTGTAGTCCACACTATCGGTAGTTTCATAGCCCGCAGGACCATCGCAGCCCCGTTGTTTTTGGGGGCCTTGCCCTTGACTGCGCCAGCCTGTTCATGCAGGAAGTCCTTGGGAATAAACCGAAGCACGACGAAAGAGTAGAGCATCATGCACACCGGGTAGGTGCACATAGCGATGCGAGCGCCGAAGATCTGCGAGCCCCCGAGCGTGAACAATCCTAAGGTGCAGGCATTAAGCACCAGTCCGATGGCGGATCGTATACATTCCTGAGTGCTGAAAGCGGCAGCCTGCGTCCGCTCCGTGGCCAAACTCTTAGTCGACTTCTGAATTGTTGGCCAATAGATGGCGTCGCCGAAAAAGCCAAAGGCCGCGAAAGCCAGTATCAGGAACCAGTATGGCAGATGAGGCACTAGGCCCAGAATGAGGGCGAATATTCCATAACCCCACAGATCCACGGCGATGAGCTTGCGGATAGGCAACAAATCCTGCAACCAGCCCAACAGGGCGTAACCGAATATCTGCACGAAGCCTATGAGACCCAGCAAAAATCCAAGCTGGGCATTAGATACCCCTAGAGCTTGGCGAAAGGGTTCGTAAATTACACTCTTGATGCTGGAAAACCAATAGATACAGGTGGATAAGGTAATGACTATGAAAATACCAAACTGTTTTCGAGACATACCCAAGTAGTCCAAGAGCCACTTCATTACCAATCTCCTTATAGGGTTGATGGTGCTTCAACGCACCCGGGCGAAACCGCCCACCCACGTAAGAGCGACTCTGCTTCGAATCACTCAATCCCGTGGAGTCGTGAACCCTTTTAGTTCACAGGGCAAAAAGCTACCCCCCCCCCCCGACACGGCACGGTCCGGCGATAACCGAACAGTCGGGTTTTTATAAACGACCAGAAGAGAACGTATGAACGCAATAGATTACTAGGCCAGCAGACCCCTTGGCACGAATAGAGTTTGGGTGCGTAGACGGCGATCCACGCTCATGCCTTCCGGAGCCTGCCGCCCCGGCTCGATCATGGACAGGAGCATGTCAACGCCCTGGCGACCCATGCGATCCACCTGCTGGGAGATGACCGAAACCTGGGGACTGATCAGTTGAAAGACCTCCAGATCATCGAAGGAGACCAGGGGCACACGCGAGCGCAAATCACCCTCCCACTCCATGGCGACAGCCTTGATGGCATCAGCCGAGTATCCGAAGATGACCGCGTCCACCCCTTGGCCGAGCAGGTGGCGCATGGTCGAGGCCGCCCGGGGACGGTCCTCAAACCCTTGGCGGACCACCAACCCCGTCAACCCCTGACGGGCATCCACGCCGTCCAGGAAAGCCTGCTCGCGCTCGCGGAAGGTGTAGGAGCGGCTCTCTGGGCCTGGGACGAAGGCCACTCGTCTGCTTCCCCTGGCCGCAAGAGCGTCCAGGGCTGCCTCCAAGCCGGGCACAGGGTCGGAGTCCACCAGAGGGACGCCGGGTAGGGTCTGGTCAGGGCGATCCACGAAAACAACGGGGAATTCTCGCGCCAGCATGGTGCGCAGCATGGGCGACGTGGGCCCGTCAGGCACGACCAGCACACCGTCCATATGCCGAGACAGAAGGATGCGGTAATAGTCCTCCTGCCTGCTGCCCTGGCAAGAGGACACGCCGATCAGGGGCGCGTAGCCGGCCGAGTAGAGCTGGTCCTGGACGGCGTAGACCAGCTCGGAGAAATAAGGGTTGCGGATGTCAGGGACCAGCAGACCTACGGCATGCGAGCGCGAGGATCGCATGGAACGGGCTCGGCTGTCTGGGATGTAACCCAGCTCCATGGCCGCCCTACGAACCCTGTCCTTGGTGGGCGGGGAGATGCGTCCCTTGTCATTGAGCGCCTGGGAGACCGTGGATACGGACATGCCCGCCTGCTTGGCCACATCACTGATGGTCACCGACATGGGAACCCTCCGTCGAACCCTACCGAAATCGGTTGTCTTGCTCCGGACGAGACCGACAGCGGTCGGCCCGCACGGACCTCTCGTGAGTCTCCAGTATAAGGGCAAAATGATGCAACCTTTCATCACGGCGAGGCAGGACCGGCTGGGTTGGACTAGAGTGGTCTTGTTCGCGCGGCTGGTGGCAGCAGCCGTAGCACACATCGCAGAATTCCATCGGTCAAGACCGTATCGGATCGTCGCGCGGGCTCCTCACCTTCCCGTAGCGGCCCCGATGCGGATGGGCACCAGGGGTGCCGGAGAGGCAAGGTGACAGTAATGAGCATGTCGGAGAATAGCGGCTTCAGGAGACTTCCCGGCCACAAACTGATCGTACGGGCGCTCGCCCTGGCAGCGGCGCTCTGTATGGCGGCTACGAGCGCAGCCTGCGGGGCCAAGGGGGCAGAGAACAAGGCCGATGACGGCTCCAAGCTCTCCTTCATGCTGGACTGGACGCCCAACACCAATCATGTGGGCATCTACGTGGCCCGGCACCTGGGCTACTTCGACAAGGCCGGCCTGAGGCTGACCATCCTGCCGACGGCCCAGGCAGGAGCCGAGACCTCCGTTCAGAACGGGGTCGCCGACGTAGGCTTCTCCAAGCTGAGCAACCTGGCCACCTTCAACTCCCAGGGAGCCGACCTGCGGCAGGTCTTCAACATAGGCCAGCATTCCGTGGCGCGCTGGTGCTCGTTGGCCTCGCGCACCGACATCCAAACACCCAAGAACTTCGACGGCAAGACCTTCGTCAGCTTCGGCTCGGCCGAGCAGACGGCTGTGGTCAAGCAGATGATCCGCTATGCAGGCGGCAAAGGCGACTTCAAGCGGGTGACCAGCGGCACCAACACCTTCGCCACCCTGACCAGCGGGAAGGGCGACTTTGCTGGGTTCTATGCCAACTGGGAGGGTGTGGAGAGCGAGCTCAAGGGCCCGGCCCTGCACTGCTTCACCCAGGCCGACTGGGGGGTGCCCGGCAACCCCGACCAGCTGGGCTTCGTGGTCAAGAATTCCTGGCTACAGCAAGCCGGCCACCGTCGCGCCCTGACGGCATTCGTCAAGGCCTGCCTGAAGGGCTATAACTACGCCCTGAGCCATCCCGACCAGGCGGCGGACATCCTGGTCAAGGAGACCAAGGGATCAGCCATCGATCCAACCTTGGCCAAGCGTTCCATGGAGAGCATCGTCAAGGAGGGGTACTGGGTTGACAGCCCGGATCAAAAAAGCATCAGCGGGCTTATCAACGTCAAGGACGCCCAGGACTATCTGGACTTCCAGTTCAAGGCAGGCACCTACCGGGACGCCAAGAAGGGCGACCCAAACAAGGCCCCTCAGGCTACGGACTTATGGACTGATCGCTACGTTCGGGAAGCAGCCGGTCAATGAGGGTGCGGAAGCAGAGCGGAACCCGGGCACTGCCTCCGACCCTCACCCTGCTGGCGCTCCTGATCATCTGGGAGCTGGCTGCCCACCTGGGCGGAGTCAGCGAACAGGTTCTGCCGGCACCCAGCCGAATCCTGGCTGCCACAGTGCAGTCCCGGGAGGACCTGCTGCCTGCCACCGCCATCACCACCCTTGAGGGCCTTCTGGGCTTCCTCCTGGCCTCGGTCCTGGGAATAGTGATCGGCCTGGCCCTCTACAGCTGGCAAACCCTGCACGACGCCCTCTACCCCCTGATCGCAGGCGCACAGATGATTCCTCTGATTACCATCGCCCCCCTTTTCGTAATCTGGTTCGGATTCGAGCCAGTGGGCAAGGTGGTCATCGTGGCCGTCTTCGCGCTTTTTCCTATAGTGGTCCAAACCTACCGGGGACTCAAATCCGTGCCCCGCTTCTACCAGGATGTAGCGCTGAATTGCGGGGCAACTCGAATTTGGACCCTCTGGCACGTCAAGTTGCGAGTGGCAGCCGGGCAGATCTTCGGCGGTCTGCGCATCAGCGCCGCCTATGTCTTCGCGACCGCGGCCACCTCGGAGTATCTGGGTGCCAGGAACGGCCTGGGCATATGGCTGCAATCGGCCTTCAACTCCTTTAGGACCCCGCTGATCTTTTCGGCCACCCTGGTCATCATCCTGCTGACCGCCCTCCTACTGGGCCTGATCACCCTGACGGAACGGCTACTGCTGGGCGATGCCGGCGATGATCATATGGTCAATCCGGACGACGAGTGAAGAAGCCTGCAGCAGCAATCACATACCGAATCTGACAGACCGTCCAAAGGAAATATGACGAGCCTCCTATCCCCTGAGTTATGCATGATTGGCAAGCAGAAGAGTTGGCCTGCCATAATAGGGATATACGAAGAAGTCTGATCCGGAATAACCGACAGAAGATGAGAGGGACGATATCCATGAGCCATCCAGATGATACCAGCAACGGGAACCAGGCCCCCAATGGCCAGGGTTCAGCCAATCAAGGTCCGGGCAACGGCTGGCCCCGGAACGATCAGGCAGACGGAACCGGCTCAGGACCCGCGGCTTACCTGAATCAACCTCAACCAGGACAATCCGGTTATGCGCCGGCAGCTTCGGATCAGAGCGATATCTACCATCCAATCAGCGAAGCCCAAAGACCTGCCGACGATTACCGCCGGGAACAGCCATATCAGGGGCAGCCATACGGTCAACAGCCACAGGGTCAACAGTCTTATGGTCAACAGCAGCAGGCACCCTACGGTCAAGGTCCGGATCCCGGCCAGGCCAATGGCACAACCCCGCCGGCTGGCTATACATCTAACAACTCTTATCAGTCGCCTGAGGGTTGGTCGCAGGCAGGCTACCAATCCGGATATCAGGCAGGGTACCAGCCCGGACCTCAGGTCCCGCAGTATCCGGCCTATCCCTATGCGGATGCCGGATACAATGGCGAGCCGCCACTGAACGCACCCTGGTACGGCATTGACTTCGTAAACGCCTGCAAGCGGTTCTTCGTCAAATATTCCGTCTTCTCCGGAAGGGCCTCGCGTGGGGAATTCTGGTGGGCTTTTCTAATGATCTTCCTCATCAACCTTGCGATCTCGATCATCAGCTCAGGATCCACCTTTGTGGGACGGATTCTGTCCCTCCTGGTCACCATAGGACTTTTCATACCCAATCTGGCCGTGAGCATACGGCGCCTTCATGACACCAATATGTCCGGCTTCTGGATACTCCTGCCCTTCGTAAGCGAACTGGTGGGCAGCATCCCTCTGATCTTCGCCATCGTGGCTATTGCAGACGGGCATCCGGAATCCTCGCTCTCCCTACTTGGCTTGGGCGTATTGATCATGCTCGCCGGAACCGTCGCTGGTATCATTCTGCTGGCCAGGCCCAGCGATCCACGAGGAATCCGTTTCGACCGCTGAATCCAATCTGCCCCTCGCCTTGACTTATGGCCAGGCGAGGGGCAGATGTTCTCAGAGTTCCACGGGGGGCTTATTGGGGTCCTCGGGCACGTGGGCGAACTTGGCCTGCAGGGCCTCGCGGCTCTTGCGCTCGTCGTCCTCCTTGGCCTTGCGCTTGGCTTCCTCGGGGTCCCAGAGCACCTCCTGACGATGGTGGTCCCACTCTGCGCCCACTAGAGGGGCCAGCAGATCGGCGAAAGCCTCAGGATCATCCAGTACCTTCAGGGCGCGGACGACATCCTCGCCAGACAGGAAGGCCCGGGGAATGCCCAGTCGCTCGTTAAACTCATTGACATAAACCAGGACCGGTGCGGCGGCCGCAGCATGATCCGGGTCAGCGCCTGCCCGTTGAAGCAAGTCCCGGCAGATCTCCAGACTCGTAGCCAGGGCCTGGGCCACCCCTTCCTTGTTCTGAGGGGTTTCGGGAGATTTGTTCTGATCATCCAGGGACTGCTCAGCCTTGGCCACACCAGCAGCCACATCCTGCTGCCGAGCCTGGCCCCAACCGTTGCCCAAGGTTTCAGCCAAATCCGCAAGCGTCTGGGACTGGTCGTCCTGCGCCTGTGCAGCCGCCTCGATGGCATCGTTGGCCGCCATGAGCGCATCCACCAAATCCTGGGGACGACCGGGGATGTCCTCAGCGCCCTCATAGACGTATTCAGCGTCGGGGATGGTCACATCCTCGCCCGTCATCAGCTGCGCCAGCACCATGCTGATGCGCACCTGCAGGTCTTCCGCATACTTGGCGTCGTTGGCCAGATGCTCGGCATTCGTCAAAGGCCAAAGGTCTACCAGCCTGGCCCCCTGCTCAGCCGCCTGGGCCAGGGCGGGCCGTCCGGCTATCGCCTCCGCGCTTGCCTGTACATCCACCATGATCATCACGCTCCTTCATCGGGTTCTCGGACAGTCATCCACGACAGTATCCCCAGCTATCCTAGGCCGCTCAAGCGGTCTTTACACGCCTGCCGCCGGGTCCGCATAGGCGATTCCCAGCAATTTGCCGGTTTCACAGTCCAGGGTAATGGAGGTCACCGAAGCCAGGGCAGTGGCCCTAAGGAGCATATTGTGCTCGGGGTGGCCGGTCTCCAAGAGATGACGATACGACCAGATAGGCGATTCATGCGAGACGGCGAGGACCTGTGCGTCAGGATGGCTGCGAACGACCTGCCGGACGAAATCCGCTACTCGCCGGGCGATCTGCCGATAGGACTCCCCCCAGCTGGGACGGCGCAGATCCAGAATCAGCCGCAGGTTGGAGGGTCGCCAGAGGGCTCCCTGCCCGTGACCGATGCGCCTGCCACGGAATTCGTTGCCGGCCTCAATCAGACGACGGTCGTAGATAGGTTCCAACGGTTTCAAGCCGTGTTGAACACGAGCGGGGTTGATCTGCTCAAGCAGAATGGCCGTGGTCTCCCTGGTTCTGTCCAGCGGAGAGGAGTAGACGGCTTCCAGATCGCGCATGCCAGGAGCCTCGGCCATAAAGCGGGCCGTAGCCTCGACCATGGCCCTGCCCTTGTCGGACAAATGGAATCCAGGCAATCGCTCATAGAGAATATGATCGGGATTATCAACCTGGCCATGACGGACGAAATGTATGGTCGTCGCAGGCACGACCCACCTCCCAAACTCCCCGGCAGGCCCCATAAGTGACCATGGCGGGGGGTAGAATTATCAGTATCGAATGGCACCGATCAGGCGCCGATATGGTTACCACTGTAGCAGTCCTCCCAGCACCCCCACTTCCTTTTGTGCGTCTAGAAGGTCTTGTGGAAAACATCCAAGGAAAGCGAGACGAACAGCCCATGCCACGGCAATTGAAGGCGGCTTTGATCGAAGCCGGTCACAGGGTCTTCGGAGGTTACTCGGCGCTCCTGCGGCTGCCGCACACGGCGCGGTTCGCAGTGGGATCGGTCATTGCCTCCATGCCCTTCCCCATGGTGGGCATGACCATCACCATCTCGGTGCAGCACTACTACGGCAGCTATTCCCTGGCAGGCGCCCTGACCGCCATCCAGGCCGTGGCCCTGGCCCTGGTCAGCCCCATGCTGGGCAAGTTGGTCGACAAGTTCGGCCAGCGGCAGGTCTCCATCCCCACGGTTCTGGTCTGGATCGTGGCCGCCACGGTCCTGATCACGGCCATCACCGCTCACGCACCCACCTGGGTGCTCTACCTGGTCACCCCCTTCATGGCGGCCATCCCGCCCTGGGGAGCCATGAGCCGCAGCAGGTGGACGCATCTGCTGCGTGGTGACCACCGAGCTACCAACCAGGCCCTGTCCCTGTCAGGGGTCTTCGACGAGGCCATGTGGGTGATCGGCAACCCACTGGCTTCCATCCTGGCGGTCATTTCAGGCGTGTTGGCCTTCTCCTTCACCGGAATCTGCGTACTGGTCGGAGCCTTTATGTTCCTTTCCTGCCGAGAAACCGAACCGCCCTCGCAGACGGACATGGCCCGCGCCCAGGGCATCACCCGCAAGGAGTACCGGGAGCGGCAGGCTCAACAGGTGGCTCGTCTGCGTGCCCAGGAGGGTGGGAACGGCCAGAGCGGGGCCTTCTGGAGCGCCGGCATGATTGCCGTCTGCGCCACCTGGTTCGGCCTGGGAGCCTTCCAGAGCGCAGCATCCATCTCCATCATCGCCTTCGCCACAGAGCAAGGGATGAAGCAGATGACCGGGTTCGTCTTCGCCTGCTTTTCCTTCAGCTCCCTGGTCGGTGCCCTGCTCTACGGGGCCAAGAACTGGACCATTCCACTCTGGAAGCGTTTCTACTTCTGCCTGCTGGTGGTCAACCTGGGTATCGGAACCTTCATGTTCGCCAGGAATCTGTGGACCATCATGGTCATCTACCTGATCATCGGCGTCTGCCAGGCACCCACCTGGATCAACGGCAACCAGCTCATGCTCCACCTGGTGCCGCCCATCCGCTTCACCGAAGGCATGGCCTGGTTGAGCGCCATGAATTCTATCGGGTCCTCGGCCGGCTCGGCTGTAGCAGGGCAGTTCATCGACCGTTACGGATCCCAGGGCGGGTTCGGAGTGGTCACTACGCTGGCTCTGGCCTCGCTGGCCATCGCCTTTGTGGGCTTCCGTCAGATTCGCAACAGCACCGAGGAGCCCATTCTGACCGAGCTGCCCGCCTGAGGGCGTAACGTAAGGCTTTTGCGTACAAGCGGCTTCCGGTACCCCGCCAGCACATGAGGGATGATTGAATGGGCTACCGTGCGTAGATTAATCGGGCAACTGCTCAAGTTCGGTATCGTGGGCGTCATCGCCTTCCTTATCGACATCGGCATCATGAACCTGTTGATCATGGGGCCGCACCTGAACAATGTCCTGGCAGGAGCCATCTCCTTCCTGATCTCTCTGGTCTTCAACTATCTGGCCAGCATGCGTTACGTCTTCAAACACCGGGAGGACATGGCCCGGTGGATGGAGATGGCGGTTTTCCTGGTCTCCTCGGTCATCGGCCTGGGGATCAACGAGATGATACTGTGGATGGGCACTGCCATGCTGCCCCCGGACGCCATCACCACCATGCACGCCCGCTACCTGCTCTACGCCAACATTGCCAAGATCACAGCCACCGTGGTGGTGGCCATCTGGAACTTCCTGATCCGCAAGTGGCTGCTGGACGCGCCCGCGCCTGGCAAGCCGGTCAATCCGCGTTCGGCGGCCCACCGTCTGGGGGCCTGGTCCCTGCGTCACCGGCCCTTCGGCTGGCGCTGAGCTCGATCAGCTTGGTCGAGGCTACTATGGGACGGGAATAGTCAGCCATCCGCCAGGCGGTCGAATCATTCTGATTGGTCATGCCGGACGGACCGGAAAGGAAGCACCATGCCCGTTATCCACACTCACGTAAGCACGTCCATCACCGCCGAACAGCGCGAGCGGATCAAGACCGCCTATGGCAAGGCCATCACCGCTGTCCCCGGCAAATCCGAAGGCTGGCTCATGTGCCCCTTCGAGTCCGACATGCCCATCTATTTCGGGGGCGACGACAGCAAGCCTGCCGCCTATGTGGAGGTTAACGTCTTCGGCAGCGATGTGCCCAAGTCCGCTTGGGAAAGTCTGACCAAGACCATCATGGACACATTGGAATCGGAGCTGTCCATCCCCAAGGACCGCACCTACATCCGCTACACGGCCACCACTGACTGGGGTTGGAACGGCGGCAATTTCTGAATTGAGTAATCCCCAGTAATGCATAAGGAGGCCTTCCCGCGCACAGTCTGCTGCGGGAAGGCCTCCTGCTTAAGCCCAGATCCCTATTTCAAAGGATCCTGATGGGGATAGGTCGTATTTGCTACTCTGCGACGACCTTGACCGTGAAAGCGGCCGAGATCTCGGGGTGCAGAGCCACAGTGGCCGGGAACTCGCCGGTGGTCTTGATGGTCTCCACGGAGATGGCGCGGGGATCCACATCGGCCAGGGGACGAAGAGCCTGGGCGATGGCATCGCTGGAGATGCCGCCGAAGAGTTTGCCTGAATCGGACACCTTGGCCGCGATCTCGACGGTCTGCCCATCGATGGCGGTCTTGGCTGCCACGGCATCCTCACGGGTGGCCATGGACTTGGCTCGACGTGCCCGCTGCAGGGACTCGATCTGCGCAGCAGCGCCCTTGGACCAGGCGAAAGCCAGTCCCTGGGGGATCAGGAAGTTGCGCGCATAACCGGGCTTGACTGCGACAACGTCGCCCTTGTGACCCAGATCGGTCACGGTATCGGTCAGAATAACCTTGGTTTCCTTTGCCATAATCCTGACCTCCCTCAGCGACCGTTGGTGGCGTAGGGCAGCAGGGCCATCTCGCGGGCGTTCTTGATGGCCTTGGAGATCTCGCGCTGCTCCTGGACGGTGACACCGGTTATGCGACGGGAACGAATCTTGCCGCGGTCAGAGATGAACTTGCGCAGCAGAGCCACATCCTTGTAATCGATTGTATGAATCTTGGCAGCCCTCAGAGGATTCGGCTTCTTCTTGAAGGGCTTGACCGGCGGTTGCGGCCTTTTACGTGACATTGGTACTCCTTAAATGAATGATGACGCTATGAAACTTCAGAATTCGGGTTCGTCCCCGGAACCACCGAACTCGCCCGTGGAACCGAAAGATCCGAAAGAATCGCCGGACCCGGTCGATGACCAGGGATCCTGAGCAGGGACCTGCTGGCTCTGCGCTGGCTGTTGACGACCCATGGGGGCCGATGCTGCGCCGGCGCCGCCCTGGTAGGAAGCCCCACCCTGGTAGCCGCCGTTATTGGAACCGGCGAAACCACCTCGGGATCCACCGCCACCAGTGTTGGCGTTCCTGGTGACCTGGGCGGTGTTCCGTGACAGCGCAGGCCCGATCTCGTCCAGACGCAACTCCACGACCGTGCGGTTGTTACCCTCACGATCCTGATAGGAGCGCTGCACCAGACGACCCTGGGCAATCACCCTCATGCCCTTGGTCAGGCTGGCCTGAATGTTGGAAGCCATGGGATTGTATGTGGAATCCCAGGCCGAGCAACGCATGAAGAGCGAGTCGCCGTCCTCCCACTGCCCCGAGTTCCTGTTGAACTGCCTAGGCGTGGACGCGATGGTCAGGTTGGCCACCGTGCCTCCGTTGGAGGTCGTACGCACCTCCGGATCCGCAGTGAGATTACCCACCACGGTGATGTATGTATCTCCCGCCATGTCACGACCTTTCCTCGGAATGAGGACTTGGGAATGGGCCTGCTGGGGCGAATGTCAGCCGACGCTCCGACGTCCCTTTGCTGTTTGCCTACTTGTCATCCTTGCGAAGAATCTTGGTGCGGATGACGGACTCGTTCAGGTTGAGCACACGATCGAGCTCAGCACTGGCGGAAGGCTCGCAGGTGTACTCGACCACCACGTAGTTGCCTTCCTTGTGCTTGTCGATCTCGTAGGCCAGCTTGCGACGGCCCCAGACATCGATGTTGTCGACGGAGCCGCCTTCGTTAGTGACCACCTCGAGATACTGGTCGGTCAACTTCTTCAGCGAGCGCTCATCCATGGCCGGATCGGCAATGAACATCAATTCATACTTATGCGCAGACATCACCCACCTCCTTTGGACTTACAGGTCACGGACCTTCCGTGACAGGAGGGTGTAGCAGATTACCGGATTTTGCTGTCCCAAATCAGGACAGCAAGCCAGTAACCTATTAAGAATATACACCAGCCCCGACCTTGCTTCAGATAAAAAGCAGCAAGCTACACTCAGTGCCCCTGGATCTCGTAACGACGCTCAGTTTCTTCTTTGGCGGGCCTCCACCAATCCTGATGCGAGGCGTACCAATCGATCGTATCCCTGAGCCCTTGCCGAAAATCACGGTGTCGAGGCCTCCAACCCAATTCCGACTGGATTCGGCTGGAGTCCAAGGCATAACGCCGATCCACCCCCGGCCTGTTAGGTACTCTGTCAAAGGCATCAGGTTCCTGTCCCATCTCCTCTAGGATCATGGCTAGAACATCCCGATTGCTGTATTCGTTATCCGCGCTGATGAGATAAGTGGATCCCAATATCCCCCGGGTCAGAACCGTCCAAATAGCTTCGCAGTTGTCCTGAACATGGATCCAATCACGGGACTCCCGCCCTTCGCCATAGAGGCGGGGACGAATCCCTGCGAGAATATTCGTAATCTGACGAGGAATAAACTTCTCTACATGCTGGCGCGGTCCATAGTTATTAGAACAGTTGGAGATGGTCACCCGAGTCCCATAGGTACGCCACCAGGCCCTGACTAAATGGTCCGAGGCTGCTTTGCTAGCCGAGTATGGACTGGAAGGTCTGTACGGACTTGATTCGTCGAAACGCCTGGAGTCACCAAAATCCAGATCGCCATAGACTTCATCCGTAGAAATATGGTGGAAGCGCAGATCATGTCGGCGAACAGCTTGAAGAAGGATATAGGTGCCCTCGATGTTGGTTTTGATGAAAGGATCGGGAGCTTGAATGGCGTTGTCGTTATGGGATTCGGCTGCAAAATGAACGACGGTATCGATTCCGTATTCGCTGATAGCCCCCTCCACGGCTCCAGGATCACAAATATCGCCCTTGACCAGAAAGGGGCCATTTGGACCAGAATTGGGAAGGCTACCAGGAATGGCCGCATAAGTAAGGGCGTCAAAGACCACAATCCTTGTGTTGGGATGGTGCTGACTGACCCAACGCACGAAGTTGCTCCCAATGAATCCCGCCCCGCCGGTAATCATGAGGTTGCAGGGGCAATTCTGATCACTCCCTATGCCGACCATGGCGGTCATTCGCCATCTATCTTGGACCCGGGTTTTCCATCTCTCTCGGAAGGATAGGGAATCACCTTCATGCCGCTATTGGCGAAAATCCGCTGCCAAGTATCAAGAGAGGCTAGGCCGTAATCACGATATCGGGCCGAAATTTCTTTCCAGTGCTTCCTGATAGTCAAAGCCAAACGGCAACCCTGACCCATCAGGCGACGGAATTCTCTGTTGTCCCGTTTAAGCCAGGCTACCGAATCGCCGTCTGGCGAAGTGACTAAGGCCGAATCTATGCCATCGAAAGCCACCCAGGTCCAAGATGCGTCCTGAGCTGCTATGGAAGTGTCAGGCTGCTGGTCTCTTGTGGCATCACGGTCGGTCAACACGGACTTGGCAAGGAGCTTTAACGCCACCAACATCCGATGTTCCCTACTCTGTGGCCGTTTACGCGGGGGTATAGTCTCATGAGCAGGAGCCGGCAGAGTCCAGAGATCCTTGGTAGTTTGCGCATCAGTGAAGCCCGCCCTGAGGCGACGTACCTGGTCTAGCTTGGTGGGGAAAGTCTCAACGATATACTGTGGCCCTCTCAAAAGATCCTGAAGCGCCAAGTTGCGCAGAGCCATAGCTGAATAGGTAAAACGCAGCCCCAGACTGGCATCCCCATACAAGGTTTCCGTCATGATTCGAGAAACAGGGAACTCAGGTTCTAGGAGCAGGGCGGCCAACCACCGGTTGCGCTCCGTGTAGTACTCCTCCCAAGTACGCGCCGGATCCTTCTCATGCCAAGCTTGATGCCAGACCGCAACTCCCGGAAGACAGACCGTGGGATAGCCGGCATGCTGTGCCCGAAGACAATACTCCACATCGTCAAATTTAATGAAGACCGGCAGGGAGAGACCAATTTCCTTGATGACACTGATTGGTATCAGACACATCCACCACCCATTGAAGTCCTCGTCAATACGCTGATGGCGTTCAGGACAATCACGCAGGGGCTCCAAGGCGAAATCATGATTGTAACCCAGCCCTTGAGAAGGCTCCATCCACATACGTTTCCAGTTCAGCCGCTCCCCCTGAGTGTAGAGGACGGTCCGGTTGTCCAGGTGGAACATGCCTCCACCGACCAGCATGGGTTTGCATACATAGTCGGCGAACTGAACTGCACGAAGGATAGACTCCGGTTCACTGATGGCATCGTCGTCCAGGAGGAGGACGTAGTCGGATCGACCGGCTTTGAGCGTCTCGTACATACCCCTCGAGAATCCGCCTGACCCTCCCAGATTCCGTTGGCGCATATAAGTCAGCTGGCCACCCAGAGACTGTGCCACGGCTCCATACCCTTCTTGGTCACTGACGAATTCATTACCTTGGTCAGTACAGTATATGGTATCCAATCGGCTACGAAGCTCAGTAGCAGCAGCAAGGTCCTGCAGCTGCCTCAAACAATAGGGGGCGCGGTTAAAGGTTGTAATAGCGACGGATACACTTGTCTGGTGGGATGCGGTGCTGGCACGAATGGGTACTTGCCAGTCTGCATCCTTGATTATCAAGGTATCACCTTCGCTGGCTTGTGCTTCCAGCCAGCAGTAACCGCCATCGACCAGACCAGTCATGGGTATGTCCAGGGTAATGTGTTCTCCCTGTTCCGTCTGTCCAACCTGTTCGATTCGGGCAGAACCGGCAGAGGTGAAGATACCCCGACCATTGGATTTCATGACTCGTACCTCACCACGGCCCCGAACCATCAAGGTCAGCCTGATGGTATCGACTCTGGTCCAACGACGCCAGTAACCGGCTGGGAAGGCGTTGAAGAAAGTGCAGAGTGAGATCCGCCCACCAGCATGGATACGCAGAGATCGCCGGGAGAGAAGGTCGAAGTCGTTGGTGGTAGCGCCTGCGCCTGCACCGGTCCGCGTTAGAGCCTGGCCCACCAGCCGTTGATATTCAGACTGATTCATAGCGTTCAGCCTGATGCGCTTCACATCCGTCCGTGGATCCAGAACCGTATTCGAAAGGTGCGAAGGCGACCAGTCAATGGCATACAAAGGAAGCACCTGTTCCTGGTCACGCTCGGGAAAGACCACCCGGACCACACTTTCAAAACCTATGTCTGCCATCTCTTGAACCTTCATGGATCAAATACCTTCCCGCGGCAAGGCCGCCGAATCGCCTCAAAATCATCCTATCCCGAGCACGAAGAAGGGAATCACCCATCCACTTCGTCCACCTGGTCAGGGTCCAGGGCAGCTATGGTCAGCGCCCGATCGCTGAGAAGAGCATACTCTCCATTCCGCTTATTTCGTATAACAAAGTCACATGCGTTCTCGTCCAGCGCCACTCCTACAGCGTCCGTCCCATGAGGATCGTTGGGATTGGGAGTGCGCAAAGACGTAATCAAACGGAACTCACCATTGTTAAAAACGTTCAGCGGAAGCTCGAAGTGAACGACCTGGTGGCCGTGGCGGCGCATACGCATGGTTTTTGGGCCTGTGTCATAGGTAATGCCTCCCCGCCTGATGTCGTGCAGAGCTACAGCTAGATAGAAATCACCTGGCTGGTCGTACTGGTACTCGACATCGAACTTGAAAACACCAGTACCGTCACTCACCTGTGGGGAAACTGGAATAGTTCTCAGAATAGGACAGCGATCGTTCAACCCATTGGCATAGCCCCCACGCTGAATCTGCATCTCGTGCTCCGCTGTACGCTCAGCTTCCAAATTAGCCAAGGTGTACTTATGAGAAACGGTCTCTGGATCACCTAGGGCTTCCACCCGTCCGTCGGCGATCATCATGGCTCGGGTACAGTACTTCTTGACTGAACCCATATCATGAGTGACGAGGATGACAGTTTTTGTAGGGTCTTTTTTGATTTCAGTGAAATAATCATCGCACTTGCGCTGGAAAGCCTCATCCCCCACAGCCAGGACCTCATCCAGAACCAGGATATCCCCCTGGGCCTTGATGGCCACGGAAAAAGCCAAGCGGACCTGCATGCCAGAGGAATAGTTCTTAAGTTTCTGGTCCATGAAGTCATCAAGTTCAGCGAACTCAACGATGTCATCGTACATGGCGTCCACTTGATCTCTGGTGAACCCGAGCAGAGCTCCGTTCAGGTAGACGTTCTCACGGCCAGTCAGTTCCGGGTTAAACCCTACACCCAGCTCGATGAAGGGGACCAGCTTGCCGACCACGTGGATGGAACCGTGCTCGGGGTAATAGATCTGCGAAATCAGCTTGAGTAGAGTGGATTTGCCGCCACCGTTACGCCCGACAATGCCGAAGAACTCCCCCTGATGAACCTCAAAGCTGATGTCCTGAAGGACCTGCTGCTTCTTGTAGCCTTTGATACCCTTGGTCCAGTTAATGAATGCCTGTTTGAGACCGGTGGCCTGCTCTGTGGGGAGCTTAAAGTATTTGGATACATGATCAACGGAAAGAACCACTGGCGACTGCTGATAACGTTGCAGGACTTCTTCGTAGGTTTGATCGTCGCTAGACATCACATGACCTCCGCGAATTTACGGCTGTTACGGCGGAACAGCCAGATACTAAACCAGAGCAGACCTAGGGTAATCACCAAGGGAATCATCATAATCGAAAAGCTGTGAAATTGGTTCCATATAGTAGGCTGAGTCTCAGGCGCAATGAAGTTGTGACGTATGTCCTGAATGGATTGGGCTATGGGGTTAATCAACTCCAACCGAGCCAGAAAAGCCAGCCTACCCCCACGGTCAGTCACATACTTCAGGGGGTAGATAATGGGCATAGCATAGAAAATCAGCTGCTGAAGCACTTCCCAAATATGGGCGATATCGCGGTAGTAAACATACATGGTTGCCATGATCAACGTCATGGCCAGAGTGACCATGTAAAGCTCAGCCACATTGATTGGCAGGAAGATGATTCGCCAAGTGAATTGAACCCTGCTGAAAAGAGCAAAGACAAGAACCACAACAAGGTTTATGGCGTAGGAAATCATGGCCCCAATCGTGGCTGAAACCACCACGATATAGTTGGGAAAATGTATCTTGCGCAGAAGGTCACCGCGGTCTACCACGGAGCGCAGGCCCACATTCGTGGATTCGGTCACAAACTGCCAGGAGCTGATGCCCAGCAATAGGACAACCGGATAAGTGGCTGTGCCGTCTGACATACGCAGGAATCTGGCAAAAACCAGATACATGACGCAAAAAAGCATAAGCGGCTTGAGTACCGACCAGGCGATGCCCAGAAAAGAACCCTGGTACCGCAGCTTGAAATCAGTCTTTACCAAGCCGCGCAGCACAGTCAGCGCATACCCGTATCGGTCCCTGATCTTTTGCACAAGTTGTTTCACGTTCATTTCCTATCGACGACCGCACCACCATACTTCAGCACTCGGCCTGACATGCTATGAAACACCATTCACAGAAGGCGAATTTTCAGTCCATTTTCAGATATTTGCGCCAGAATCCCTGAGAGGTCAGCCGTGCACGATCATGAGCATAGTCGCGGCTAATCCTCTTGATATTGGCCCTGTAATAGCGCAAATCCCTGGCATAGCGCTTCTTGATCCTGGCATACCGTTCAGGATCTTTAACACGTACAGCGCCCTTGCGGTTGTACCAATCCAGAACGATAAGTTTGTTTTTGCCGCGAATCGCCCCCGCCGGATAAACCCAGCCGAGCAGAGGAATGACTGCATAACCCTTTCCTTCGGTCTTAAGATAGCGCTGCCCATTATCGGTTACATAGTCCTCCAAGCGCTCTAGCGTGGTGCGAGGCTTGTCCCCATCAATCAATTGACGGTCGATTTGATTTAATCTGAGCCCCTTCGTTTCGGGATCCGCATCCAGCTGTCGTTGCAACTGATCGAAGTCCACCAGCTGCTCCTTGACACGATTCGCCCTGAGGAAGGTCTCTTCCGCCTTCCCTATTTGGCTGAAGAAACCTGGCCCCTTGAGAAAATCTTCAAAGGCATCCAGGCAAAGTTCGGCGTTCTGATAACCGAACTTCTTCAGCTCCAACCGAATGTTGTTATGAAGCTCGTGCATGAAGTCAGAACGCCGGGCGACCCCGGTGGTCGCTTTGGCAATCATGGTATTACGAGTTGTCTGATACCGTTCTACGGCGGCGTTGTAACGCTCATGGAAGGACATATGCCAGATACACAGACCGTTCATTGTAATGAAGGGCGTCTTACAGCGCATTCCGTACTCTGCATCATCGGAACGCACGAAGAACGGCAGAGGCAAACCATTCTTGTCTATGACCGACAGAGGAATGCAGCAGTACCACCATGCTGCATAAAGATTGGCCTTCATAACTTTGTTGGGTTTGAAGAGCTCATTGTAAATCAAATCTTCAAAGAGCACTAGACGCAGACCAGGCTTGCAAGGGGAGAAAGTACCTTCAGGCGTCATGTACCCGATGTCCTCCCATTGGTCCTCGCCCACCTCATAGTTGAGCATGGCACCACTGATCATGGCCTTTTCGTAGCCTGGCTTAAGGATTCTCAGAAGGTTGTAGGTCCGCTTGATGCTTTCGGGAGACACATCCACATCATCATCCATGAGCAGGATGTTGGTGGCCCTGGGTTTCTGATCCATAGCAGCCAACATTCCCCGGGTAAAACCGCCTGCCCCGCCCACGTTGTCATTTGGAATGATCTGTATCCGTTCGCTGGCCAGAGCTGGAGCATCCAATGTACGGCCATTATCGATAACATACATATGGAAGTGATCCGCAATGTCTTCACCGGATTCAACGATTTTTCGACGAACGAGACCGATATTGTGAGTGATGTAGCTTTCCTTCTTGAAAGTGGTGGTGGCCAGGGCCAGCTCCACCGGACGCTCATCACCCTCATAATCCAGGGCGTAGTAACCATTACGGATATAAACCCGCCCTTGAGTCTCGATGTTGAACCCGATCAGGACCATATCGTCCTTTACTTTTAATGGGATATCTAGACCTTGCCATGTATCAGATGCCGCAACATGGAATTCCACCTCATTGACGGGTATAGGGTGCACAGCAAAGGCATCGCCCATTGTTTGCGTAACCGTGCAGTCGGCACCTCGTAGCTCCAAATGCAAGGTATACCCCGTGGACCTAGTATAGCGCCGGAGCTTCATAACCGATAAGGAATTGAAGTATGTATTGAAATCATAAAGCCCTGCTCTGTACATGGCCCATTCGCCCTCATGATCGTCGAAGATCACCGGCTGATCAGAACGGCAGTAAAGGTCAGGGTAGGACACTGACCTCTGGTTGGCCTCCAAAATAATGTTGGCGAATTTCATGGTTGGCATACCTGTAGGCACCTCGTCTCAACAACCGAATTCATGCTTTACATTCGAAAAACATACATACGAATAATAACCTTAGGCCAAAACCCTAGAGTATCTACACAAAGAGGAACCAGGAATAGACATCCCACCATAGCGGGGTTCCCTCAACAGCTTGGAGTTGGAAGAAGTTGAGGATAACCCCCAGAGCCATTCCAGCCGTGACCAAGCCAATCATCACACGCGAAAGCTCAGTAAATGCTCCAAGATGTTCTTTACAGTCAGTCTCACTAACCGAAACCACGTTCTTGGACTCGTCTGTTTTCCGCTCACTGTCAATGGACAAAAACAGCATTGCAAAAAGAAGCATTAAAGCCCACCCACAGTCCACAAGATAACGTGAATCGTATCCAACCACATGCACGTCGAAGCAGAAAACGACCAGAGCATAAAAGCCCAAGAACCAGCAGAGTGAACTCACCCGATGCATTCTCAATCGGATACGCCATTTCGGCATCATAAAAAGTATCAACGCGAAGGGAGCAATAGTGGTCAAATAACCGCCATAACTGTTCTGCATGGGCGCCCAGAGGGGGAGGAACTGTGGTGTCTTAGTCAGTAGGGGAAAGAGGGCAGAAATGACAGGAGGTTGAAGAAAATAGAGGAAAATCATAGGGAAAAGCTGAGTATAGGGAAGGCTGGAATTGGGCATATCAAACCCAGTTAAATTATAATTCGCCCCAAAATCTAGATAGGATCCGAAGCGCACCTTGTTATAGGCCAAGAGGGGTGCAAAAACCAGGAAAACAGGCACTAAGGCACAGGCCCATACTCCAACCTCTCTAACCAACCCGCGAATTCCGGTCTGCCCCTGTAACCAGAGTCCGCGTATCTCCTCCCAGAAGAGAGGAATAGCCACGATGGCAGCCAGCATGAATTGCGGACGACATCCCAGGGTCATGGCCATGGCCAAGGAACCCAAGGCTAACCAAGCCTTATTGAGACCTGACAATTTCGACTGCACCCAACAAGAAATAGCTATCAGGACAAAGGCCCGAGCCATGGTCTGAGGAAGCTGATAGAAGAATCTCACTGGTACCAGATTCATGATTTGTAGACCCATGAAAATGGCACAACTAATCAGCATGGCTGCGCCCAGGCTGCAAGATGACTTCGACCGCGAGAAAAGGCGAGCGATCTGGACGGCCACCATCATCGACAGTATGGTATTAATTAGGGCCAAGATCAAGATAGCGGAGCCGACAGATAAATCGGATCCGGTAATCAATTTGAAGGGAACAAACATAAAGAGCGCAGGAAGTACCCCGAAATAGCTGTAGTACTTTCCTGATTTAAAGGCCGTATCCCAAAGGATCGGCGTCCGATCTCCACTTGTTGCTGCAATCTGAGTCCTCGCCCAAGTGTCATAAGGGTTCGAAAGCGCTGCTAAATCTTTGTTGACTGGCATGCCCAAATCAACATGACCGTTGATGAGTGCATCAGCCATATGGTTATATTGGCCGTTGTCGAAAAAAAGGCCGTTATCCAGCAGCACAAGCCCGGTAGGCGTGTGGCTACCACCGGCTATCAACCACAATTTGACCACAGCGCACATTTCACCCACTAGAAGAATCAACATCCCGACCCAACAGACTATGTCTCCTGAGGCCAATCGACGCCTATAAAGAGGAGAATCCGGCCGGAAGCAGATAATTAGCAAAACCAAGACTGCTTCCAAGGCCACTCTCGGCCGAGATACACGAAAAGGTACACGGGGATTAGCAGTGAAAGAGGGAATCGTGAAAGTGTCATCAGCCTTGACTTTATATGTCAACCGGACATCGGTAACTCCGCCACCAATGTGTGAATACCTGGTCATCTCATTGTCGGGAGAAAACATGATAGTGGCCGTAGAAGGATACCAGCCACTATCAGTTGGTTTCTTAGTGCTAGTGGTCCAACTCAAGCTTTTAGCATCCGAACTTGAACTACGTTCTTGACTGCCACTGCCATGATTGAGATACAAGTATTCTATTCGGTCAGAGGCTGATATGTCCATCCAAGCCTGCTCAGGGTCAGAAACCCTTGCTTTTCCATCCCCTGTCCTGACCAAGCCGGGCCCCAGACCCTCATTGACAGCTTGGACGGGCATGGCGTTACGTGTTAACCAATAAGGTAGATTGAAGATGAAAACTTCTGCCGAAAAAGCCAGGAGTACACACAATATAGGTACTAGTTGCTGCCGGATCAGAGTCCGTACCAAAAAAGTAGTCTTCGACCTTGGCAAATGCATAATGCGACATGATAGCCTTAGGGCACAACCATTGAATATAAGTTGGCGGGTGGGCGGTCAGATGCTGTTGCATGCATGCACAGAGTGCGAAAGGCATTAAAAGAATATGTCTAAAGTGAGAGTTCGGTATTTTGACATCGCACGCGGTCTCGCCATACTTGCTGTCATTCTGGGACACAGCACACTTATTGTAAACATGCCAGAGAACATGGATCCTGTTTCGTTTCTTCTCTATAGTTGCTGTTTTTCTTTTCATATGCCTCTTTTCTTCGCACTTTCAGGGTTTTTTTCCCACCCAGAAAACAAGTTTGCCTGGCGCAAGGAAATCAGAGAACTTCTGGTTTCCTATGGATTGACCGCATTTATGGTAATCATCTGCAATGTTCTACTTGCGTTGCCTTTACACAGACCTGTCTTCAATTCCCTGGTGATCTGGACCAAGGCCTCTATCTACGGTGCCGGGGCACCAGTGGATGGACCATTCTGGTCTGTTCACCACAGTATCGGTGCCATATGGTTCCTCTTGGCGCTCTTTTGGGCTCACCTCTTAGTGAACTTGGCGGTACATCTTCCCTATACATCTATCTGGATTGCCCTCTTCTTCGCCATAGGTTATACGAGTGCCCGTATAGGTTGGTTGCCCTGGAGCATCCAAGCAGGCATGACTGCCGCCACTTTCGTCTACCTAGGTCATCTGGCCCATCAACTCAATCTGCCGAAAATCTTGAGCCAGTATCCTTGGCTATGGATCATCCCCTCTATTGCTTGGGTGGCATCTATTTGGAAATTTAGCGGCTTCAGCATGGCACTGAATCAATATGGGAGACTTCCCCTTCTGACGTTTCTAGGGTCATTAGGCGGTACCGTCTGCGTGGTTGGCCTGTCTAAGTTGATTGATTCAAGCCTGCCCTTGATAAATTCAGCACTAGTCAAGTTGGGCCGATACACACTGGCCATACTTTGCGTGCATCTCCTAGAGGACGACGTCTTGCCGTGGGAAATCATTATCCCACGAATGCTGAATCAATTTACCTCGCTCGCAGCGACTCTGATTATCTTCACTGTCCGTCTGATCTTTGATCTGCTAATGACTCTTTGCCTCTACCAAATACCTGTCATAAATCGCGTTTTCTTCCCCGAACTAGCTAAACGACAAGTCTGAGCGATTATCCTCCGAGGCTCCTTGGCTGTAAGACCCACCAGTCAGCTATACTTGCCTATGTGCTTATGTCGAACGAGAATCATATGGATATCGCCGTGCTTATACCCTGCTACAACGAAGCCAGCACAGTAGGCAAAGTAGTCGACGATTTTCACCTCTATCTACCCGAAGCACGCATTTATGTCTATGACAACAATTCAACTGATGAAACAGCTTCCATAGCTGAAACACATGGTGCCATAGTCCGTCACGAGCCAAGACAAGGTAAGGGGAACGTGACCAGGGCTATGTTCTGCGACATCGACGCTGACATCTATATCATGGTAGATGGCGATGACACCTACCCTGCCGAGCAGGCCCCGGCCATGGTCCAGAAAATCATCGATGGTTATGACATGGTTATCGGTGACAGGCTCAGCTCAACCTATTTCGCAGAGAATAAGCGACCTTTCCATAACTTCGGGAATAGGTTGGTAAGACGGGCCATCAACTGGTGCTTCCACGCCAACATCAACGACATAATGACTGGTTTTAGAGCTTTCTCCTTCGCTTATGTCAAAACCTTCCCTATCCTCTCGACCGGGTTCGAAATTGAAACCGAAATGACAATCCAAAGCCTTGATAAGAATCTTCGTCTTTATGAGATGCCGGTTAAGTACCGAGATCGCCCCCATGGCTCAGTCAGTAAGCTGAACACTTTCGGTGACGGGATGAGGGTCTTATCTACAATTTTCCAAATGATACGCCAGTATCGGCCCATGTCCTTCTTCGGCTCCTGCGGATCTATCCTGACTGTGCTAGGCCTAGGATTCCTGATTTCTGTCATCATCGATTTCTGGAGGACAGGCGTAGTCATGCGATTTCCCACATTGGTCTGCTCAGTGCTCCTTATCTTGATGGGACTGCTTAGTATCTTCACTGGCGTCACCCTGGATATCCTTGCTAGGAACGACCGGAAATCATACATCCGCAACACCAACACCTTCACCTACCTACGCAGGAGAGAAAAGTCTGTCGAGGATGTTCCGAAGAAAGAGGACACACAAAAAGAGCTTGTCAGTAAAACCGAACCCATCGAGAGACGTTAGATAAATCAACGGCAGGCAAGCCTATACAAGGCCCAATTTATCCTGGCAGAATCTCCGTCGCTGTAATCACGGATCAGCTTCAGAGCGCCTTCGTTGACATATCTATTGATAATCGACTGGTCATGGAACGGCAGGTACTGATTCTTATACGTAAACATGAGCAGACTGTCGGCCTGATCTCCCATCGCCAGGAAATAGACAGACGTCGGTGCAGAGCGAGGACTTTCGGGAGCGTAATTGGTTTGAACAGGGCAGGCTCTATTTAACAAAATATTCGTGTCACCCGAAGCGAAAGCCTCCTCCACCTGCCCAAAGACGGCCCCGTGCTTGGTGTGCATTGGGTTATAGACAGGGTAGAGCATATTGGTTCCGTTCAGAGTCATCCCATACATTGATCCGTTCATGGGGTCAGAGATGACGACCGCATCAGGCTCGATGCGAGTAGCCAGATCATCCAGGACCTGCTTCTTCTGGGTGGTTAACTGGGCACCTTGGGTAGTGCTGAGCAGCCTTGTTGTGTCAGCAATCTGACCGGCCATTTCAATGCGTATCGGGTTTGACAAGTTACCCAAGAGAACCAGAATGACCATCAGACTCGAAAGTGCCCAAGACATCAGCACCTCGGCTACGCGGTCCATCGATGGGACCATTCTACAAAGCAAGTCAGGACCATTGGCAAACAAACAATCCGCCCCAAAGGACAGAAGGGGCACCACAGCAAAGGGTATCATGCTGATAGGCCTGGTCTCTCCCCGGTACCAAGCAGCCGTCAACAAGTTGGCAATAGGCCCGGTTAGGGATGCGCTGCAGACGAATACCAAACCCACGAGTAGAAATGTCAGCACCAGGGCAGCCCCAAGCCATTTGCGTTCTTCCGACAAAAACAGAGAAGAAAAAATAGCCAAACAGACCATCAAGGCCATACTGACCCCTGCCAACCCGGACATCCCATCACCAATTACGATTCCCAAGGCACCCGACAAAGAACGGGTGGGCTGGAAAGTATGGAACCATGTGGACGGGTGAAGGTAATTCTTGCCTGGGTCGCGATACATGACATATGCGCCGAAGAGTCCCCCGGCTGCCAGCACTAGAGCAAGTATAAAGAGAAGAAACTTCCTGGGAAGCTTGATAAGAGCAAAGAATCCCACCAGAGCAAGGTATGTGAAGGCGACACGAGGCTGAGCAAAGCAAATCATTAAGAATAGCGCAAGGTCGATCAGAATCCAACGGACCAAGGCGCCAGACCGCCCAGAATCGACCCCGGTCATAAGATCCATGAGCCTGAGACTTCCATAAAGCAGGAAGGGCAGGATACAGGACGCGAATCCATAGGCGATCAGAGGTCCAGCTCTGAGAAGCCAGTATGGAAAAGCAGCAGAAGACACCGACAAAACAGGGATCAGAAAACTGATAACTTCCTTGCCCCAGCCCCTGCTCTTCTGCAGAAAGTAGGAGCACCAGAGTGCCATGCCAGCAGGAAAAATCAGGCCAGAAGCCACAATCCATACCACATTCAAGGAAGCGAAAATATTGAGACCGGACCCGAACACCGAGGAGATGCTGATCAATGCATAGACCAGGAGATGAAAGAGAGGTGGGTAGAAGGAGCCGTTCGGATTGAGGGTCAGGGCCGCGGAAACCCCATTGCGCATAAGTTTGCGGATGAAGTAATAGTGGGACGGGGCATCGATTTCCTGAATCGGCAGTGTCCACATGGATTGGCTTTTAGGAAACCAGATCAGAACAATTAGAAATGCTAAGCAGATACCCAGAAACGATGCCAGCCATTTAGGGGTCTTGATCCGTTTAATTAGAGGGAGTTGGGCTTTTTCAGCTATATCTGTCCGATTTGACGAAAGTGGCAGTTCCAAGACCTCCAATGAACCTTTTGCATCTGAGGCACCATGGGCATTGTCGACATTCGAAGAAATACTAAAAACCTGGCGGTCTCGTGAGCTCAACCCTGTCAACCGCCTAATCATAATCACTCCTTGCCTTCGCTTTTCCGGACCTCGTTTGTCAGTAGGACTTTGACTATGCTGATGAGGTATGGCGAATAACAGCGTTTGGGTATTTTGTTATTCCGATTCTTTATGCGTTAATAGACTAACTTGGATACGGTTGGCGTGATCAGGCATCAATTCTAAAATATCCGACATTTCATCTGCAGTCTGTATAGCCGCAGGAACTTGCTCTGATCGTACACTAATCAATCCTCTTCTGTTTTGAAATACAGATAGTATACAGCCCGGACCTATCCCTCTCTCACCAAGGTATCGGAGGAAATCAGGATCCTCGTCGCTGACTCGTTGCACCCTTACCGTCGTCCCTGCAGATACTTCCGAGAGAGGCCTTGTGGTTGTAGGTATTGGCGGAAGGTCTCCGTCAGGCGAAGGTATGGCATCACCATGCGGGTCGGCAGTTGGGTGTCTTAGATAGTCGTCGATGCGGTCGACCATCTTATCGGATACGGCGTGCTCGAGACTGTCGGCCTCCTCATGCACCTCATCCCAGCCATAACCGAGAGCCTGCACCAGGAAGGTCTCCAGCAGCCGGTGGCGCCGGACCATGGTGACCGCATAGCGACGACCGGTTTCAGTCAGCTCCACCTTGCCGTAAGGCCTGTGAGTGACCAGACCGGCATCGACCAGACGGCCCAGCGCACCTGATACCGTCGACTGTTTCATGCCCGTCCTATCAGCCACAGCGCTGGGTTGGACAGGGCCCTGGTCCCATTCTTGAAGGTCCCAGATGACTTTGAGATAATCCTGGGCGCTGGAAGACAGTTCGGCAATTTCCATGTTCCACAGTCTATAGCACAGCTCCACAGCACGACCCGCAGGTACCCCCGCAGGCATATTTCGACATTGTCACAGATCACCTCTGGTATTCTTCATCGAGCGCCATTAGACTTCGAAGGGTCGAAGTCTATAGCCAGCCACACGACCGACATGGTCCAGAATCAAGGAAGGTGACATGCCGAACACTCAGACCCGACCCGCCTCAGGGTCCGCCAGTCCAGCCGGATCCGAAGTTAGGACTCCGCCAGCCAGTCGGCAGCACCAATCCCATCCCATCATCGAGACGGCCAATGGGCGCTCCCTGGAGGAGATCAACGCCACGGTCTCCGTGCCCAACTCAACCTCCTCCTTCTGGAAGAATCTGGCAGCCTTCTCCGGCCCAGGCGCCCTGGTGGCGGTCGGCTACATGGATCCCGGCAACTGGATCACCTCCATCGGCGGCGGCGCCCAATACGGCTACCTGCTCATGAGCGTCATTCTCATCTCCAGCCTAATCGCCATGATGCTGCAGTACATGTCGGCCAAACTGGGAATCGTGACTGGTCTGGACCTTGCCCAGGCCACACGCCAGCACACCAGCCGCCGACTCAGCTTCGCTCTCTGGATCTGCACGGAGCTGGCCGTCATGGCCACCGACATCGCCGAGGTGATCGGCGGAGCCATCGCTCTGAAGCTTCTCTTCGGCATTCCGCTGATCGTAGGCGTCACACTAACCGTCCTGGATGTGCTCATCCTCCTGCTGCTGACCAAGATCGGCTTCCGACGCATCGAGGCCATCGTAGCCACTCTGATCCTGGTCATCATGGCGGTCTTCCTCTATGAGGTCTTCTTGGCCAGGCCGGACCTGCCGGCGGTCTTCCGCGGCTTCATCCCCGACAAGGCCATCCTGGGCAATGGCCAGCTGACCATGGCTCTGGGCATCGTGGGCGCCACGGTCATGCCCCATAATCTCTACCTGCACTCATCCATCGTTCAGACCCGCGACTTCGACCGTAGCGACGACCGTCAGGTTGCCAACGCGGTCCGCTTCGCCACCTGGGATTCCAACATCCAGCTGTCCGCCGCCTTCGTGGTCAACTGCCTGCTGCTGGTGCTGGGTGCGGCCATGTTCTTCGGACATGGCGAAGGGCTGGACACCTTTACCGCCCTCTACAACGCTCTTGGCGACAAGAGCATCGCCGGGCCTGTCGCCTCCGGATTGCTCTCCACCCTCTTCGCCGTGGCCCTGCTGGCCTCAGGTCAGAACTCGACCATCACCGGCACTCTGACCGGTCAGATCGTCATGGAGGGCTTCATCCGCATGAGGATCCCTCTCTGGCTGCGCAGGCTGGTCACCCGAGTGATCTCCATCATCCCCGTACTGATCTGCACCATCGCCTTCGGCGGCAAGGAGTCCGCTCTGGATAGCCTGCTGGTCTACTCCCAGGTCTTCCTGTGCGTGGCCCTGCCCATATCCATGATTCCCCTGGTCTGGTTCACCTCCTCCAAGAAGATCATGGGTAAGTACGCCAACCCTCGATGGATGGCCTTCCTGGCCTGGATTGTGGTGGCTGTCCTGACCGGGCTCAACCTCCAGCTGGTCATCCAGGATGTGGGCGAACTGATACAGATGCTCTAAGCACCAGTGCTCCAATGAGGGCCGCCGCCATTTGCCGAAAGAATGAGGCAGTGTCGGCGGCTTTTTGCAATGCTGTCTGCAGCAGGCCCATCACTTTAGACACCATAAACGCCTTATCTGGTTAGTGAGATATCTGACTCTCGCTCAGCGCGCATATCCACCAACTCCATTGCCTGTCGGATACGGTGGAGGATAGCAGGATTTTATCAAGGGTCTTGCTATCAGCGACCGGACAGTCGACCAGAAGCAGGGTCACAGAACCGGCCCGAATGGGGCTGTCGGTCGCAAAAAATCAAAGATGTCAGACGAATCGAGCAGATATGAACGACAAACTCACCACCAACGAAGGGCAGCCTTGGGCAGACAATAACCATAGCCAGACGGCGGGAACCCGCGGACCCATCCTCATGCAGGACTACCAGCTCCTCGAGAAGCTGGCCCACTTCAACCGCGAGCGCATCCCAGAGCGCGTAGTCCACGCCAAGGGGGCCGGAGCCAAGGGTACCTTCACCTTGACCAAGGATATGAGCGCCTACACCAAGGCCGACGTATTCAACGGAGCTGGCAAGACCACGCCCATCCTGCTGCGCTTCTCCCAGGTGGCCGGCGAATCCGGCTATCCCGACACCCTGCGCGACGTGCGCGGCTTCGCCCTGCGCTTCTACACGCAGGAGGGCAACTACGACGTGGTGGGCAACAATACCCCCGTATTCTTCGTCAACGACCCTCTGAAGTTCCCCGACTTCATCCACTCACAGAAGCGCGACCCGGCCACCCACCTGCGCAGCCAGGAGATGCAGTGGGACTTCTGGTCGCACTCCCCCGAGTCTGTTCACCAAGTAACTTATCTGATGGGCGACAGGGGCAACCCGGCCAGCTACCGGAACATGAACGGCTACGGAAGCCACACCTTCAAGTGGGTTAATGCCAAGGGCGAGCAGTTCTGGGTCAAGTACCACTTCCTGAGCGAGCAGGGTGTCAAGAACACGACCGACGAGACCGCCGCCAAGGTCGCCTCCGAGGACACGGACTTCCTCCTGCATGATCTCTACGATGCCATCGACCGGGGCGACTACCCCAAGTGGAAGGTCTGCGTGCAGATTCTGCCCTACCAGGAGGGCCTGGACTATAAGGACGATATCTTCGACGTGACCAAGGTGGTTTCCAAGAAGGACTATCCGCGCATTGAGATAGGCGAGTTCGTATTGGACACCAATCCGACCAACTATTTCGATGATGTAGAGGAAGCAGCCTTCTCACCCGCCAACTTCGTCCCCGGCATCGAACCCTCGCCCGACAAGCTGCTGCAGGGCCGCCTGTTTGGATACAAGGATGCCGAGCGTTACCGTCTGGGCGCCAACTACGAGCAGCTGCCTATCAACCGCCCGGTCAATGAGGTCCACAACTACGAGCGGGATGGGTTCATGTCCCAGGGCCAGGACGGATCAGTCAACTACGAGCCCAACAGCAAGGGTGGTCCCGTGGAGGACAACGATGCCCGTATGCACGGCGATACCGTCCAAGGGCAGACCGAGTACTCCCGTCCCTATGACAAGGACTACTACTCCGCAGCCGGCCGTCTCTACAGGCTGATGAGCCCGGAAGAGAAGGACCGTTTGATCCAGACCATCAAGAACAACCTGGGATCCGTTGACGACCAGGAAATCCAGGTTCTTGAGACCAAGCAGTTCTACCAGGCCGACCCCGACTATGGCCAGCGCGTAGCTGAGGCACTCGGCCTTTCCATGGATCAGATCAAGTAACACAAGAAAACAGAAACAGGGCGAGGATTGTCGGCGACACGTCTGGACTGGCCCGCAATCCTTGCCCTGTGTTACTATTTCTTAGTTGCCTTGATCAGGGTCACGTAGGCTATGGCCCCGTTCATTGCAGCCATGGAGGATTCGCCTAGTGGTCTATGGCGCACGCTTGGAAAGCGTGTTGGGTTCACGCCCTCACGAGTTCGAATCTCGTATCCTCCGCCAGGATGGGTTTTGAACAATAGTTCAGAACCCATTTTTCATACTGATAACGGCGATGTTCCGAGATTTCTGTGCAGCTTCACCTGTTTTCGACTGTCCCGCTCTGTTTTTTAGAAGTTGTTGGATGTACTGAGTTGGGTAGTGAGATAGGTGGTGCAGTTACGATGGCAAATTCACCACCTAAGTGACAGGGGCATGCCAGGGAGTATGGCAATGAACGTCAATGTCGCATCGCGTCGTCGCAACTGGTCGCGTGAAGAAACGATGATGGCGTTTGCCCTGTACATCGTGCTTGAGCCCAGAGAGTGTGACGACAATGGACTAGACGTACAGCGTCTGGCCTCATTCCTGCATCGCACTCCCGACTCAGTTGCCTTGAAAATCTGGAACATCGCAGCCCATGACGTCAATCGGAGGGCCCAAGGCAAGGCGGGCATGAAGCATGGCAGCAAGCTGGATTCCCAAGTCTGGCAATGGTACGCCGAAAATCCCGATGCCTTCATGGCGAAGTGCCTCGATTTGCTTCAACGTGCACTCCTGCAAGCGAACAAACAACATTTCCACCCAGCACCCTTGGCCTCTGACCGATATTCCCCGCTCGAAACCGCAACAAAGCTCCTGCTTGACAAGCCCAATCCCGAAGGCGGCGAGCGCGAAGCGACCACGATTCAGCGGATCAACCAGTCGTACTTCCGCAATTCGCTGCTCTTGAACTACCAGTACACATGCTGCATCACTGGTATGCAGATACCTTCGATGCTGATTGCCAGCCATATCAAACCTTGGAAAGCATCAACCCCGACCGAAAAAACCGCTGCATCGAACGGCCTGCTGCTCAATGCATTCCACGACCGAGCCTTTGACCAAGGGCTTATCTCCATCGATGACGATTACCGCATCATGGTCAACCATGACAAGGTAAGGCACTCACCGATCAACGATCAATGGCTCTATGCCTTCGAAGACCAGAGGATCACGTTGCCATCGATCAGCCGACCCTCCCACGAATTTATCGAGTACCATCACAAACACATCTTCCTTACCGATGCGGCATAGCGACAGGGACAATCCCCTCCCTTACACGCTCGGCGCTACCCGGCAATATTGGACAAACCGTTCCCCGCGTTTTCTTCCAAGGCATCGATTATGTCCGCAGGTTGCTCTGCCAGCCTGAGATTCATAATGATCTGTTTTACCGCATCACGACGCGTTGTATGAGCGGAGGATAAAACAGTCAAGCACTTATAAGCGTCATCCTTAAAAAGGTTGGTTCCAAGCCGAAAGTAGTACCCCGCGTTTCGAATCTCGTATATCGGCATTGTTGCCCTTTACGTTGTCAATCTGATTCGTTTCCACTTTGCTTCGTCTTAGCGGGTCGTTTAGTATGGAGAACTTAAGGTAACAAATGGTACGTTCTGTTTGTCCTTTCCCATGTGCATCGAATAAATGATTAAATAACTGCATTCAGAATTACAGCATGGACTCTTCTTGTTCGATACCACGATGGGTCAACTATCTCAATCCCTAGATTCGAGGAAGCCCATCCAATATAAACCGGTCTGCAGTACCCAGTCATATAGGATTGGCTCATTGAGGGGGTATCGGAATATTCACTTGCTGATGAATTACTGCTAGAACAGGCTGATATAAGTTGATGTAAAGAACGAGTCACTCCAACATGCATAGTTCCGATACATAGTTCTGACCACGGAAATAACGCCTATATCATGATTTTGCATACCTTTATGACCTCATCCTTGAAAAGCGATATCACCATATAGGTAATGGTCGATCACCGGCGCAACCGCCTGTTCCACCTCATGAGCCGGCATGGAGGACAGCGGTTCCAGCCGAAATATGTACCGCAAAACGACGATTCCGAACAGCTGCGATGCAATGAGCATCATGCGTTCATCTTTATGATCGATATCCGCAGGCTCAGGACGCGCCTTGGCGAGTTGTTGGGATATGGTGCTCACCAAGAGGTGAAGGACATGATCATTGCCTGCCGCGTTGCGCACTATACGTATATATGTTTCGCCTGACGGGGAATGTTCCAGAAATTGGAAGAAGCGGTTCATGAATTCCGCTCCTGAAATGTGCGATGGCGCCCTATGAGTCTGCTTGTCGAACCCAAAATCAACCGTAAGTTGGTTGCTTGAGATTATCCGTTCAACGGATTGTGAGAATAGATCATCCTTGTTGCCGAAATAGTAGTAGAGGAGGTTTTGGTCATAACCAGCATCTCGGGCTATCCCCCGCATGGTGACCTTATCAAATGGGCTGGTGGAGAAAGCTCGGCAAGCCGCTTCAAGTAGGTTTTCCCGTGCAGCAGAATTCTCCGCCCTGCTAGGGCGCCCGCGTCGCTGCCTACGGGAGCAATCCCCCTTTGCACGCTTAGCGGCCCTTACCGCCGTCTTATCAGGCATTGCCTTCTTCTTTCCGGATGACTTTCGCGTGCGTGACTTTCCCTCGGCTGACATTTTCTCCATCCTCTATTTCTAACAGGAAATACTAGCTGAAACTCAAGAATTCATCAATGATGAATATGTGCTAGCATACCATTTGTTCATCGATGATGAATAAATGCACGACGGCCATCAAGGCCGGTCTGAGAGAGTGAGTGATTGGAGAAACATGAAAGCCGTGATGATCAAAGAGTTCAGAGAGCTTTTGCGAGACAAAAGAACTCTGGCCATGCTTATCCTCATGCCTGTGCTTCTGCTGTTCATTTTTGGCTATGCCGCGAATTTCTCAGTTGACAAGGTATCGGTCATCGTCATCGGAGAGAACGCGAATCAATACGCTGAAAAGCTGGAAAAATACGATGCTTACAAGGATGGAATGACCATCACCAGCATAGATGAGCACATGCATGGAAGAAACGACGCCGAGACTCTCTTGCGAGACAGAAAGGCAGATGCAGTCATCACCGTAAAAGGCGATGCCGCAGATAAGCAGAGCAGAATTCTTGGCACAGACGCTCATGCCTACATCGACGGTTCAGGTCTATTCGCCGCGCAGTCCGCCAGAAAAACAGTTTTGCAACTCACCGGTGAAGATATGCAGCAGAGCGCAAAGGAAGCCAAAAAGAATGCTCTGAAAACACAACAAGAAAAAATGAGACAATTCGAGCAGCAACTTCAGGAGTATCAGCTCGACGCTCAACAGGCAGCAGCAAAGGGCCAGCCCGCACCACCAAGACCTCAGCTGTCGTTGGAAAAGAACAGCGATATGTCAGAGAAAACCAACGTCGCTCCCGCAAATGACATCAACACATCAGCTATGACGATCTTCTTCAACCCCGACCTGAAAACCTCTTTTGTCATGATTCCAGGACTTATCGGCCTGATTATCACGCTGATCGGCACCATGATCACCAGCATCGGTCTGGTCAGGGAACGAGAACAGGGCACATTGGAACAGCTCGCTGTTATGCCGCTTCGCCCATTCAGCATCATTGTCGGGAAAATAGCCCCCTACTTCCTGCTTGCCTTGGTGGACATGGCCATCATCACCATCCTGGGCATATGGGTATTCGGAATTCCCTTCCGCGGTAATTTCTGGATATTTCTGCTGGGAACAGTCCTGTTCCTGTTTGTAGTGCTGGGCATGGGCATTTTTATTTCGACCATATCCCAAAACTCAGGGCAGGCTGTACAGATGGCGATGATGTTGGTCATGCCGCAAATGCTGCTTGGCGGCATCATCTTCCCGCTTGAATCCATGGCCGCATCGGTTCGATGGATCGGGTACATACTTCCACTGACCTGGTTCAATCAGATGGCTCAGGGAATCATGCTGCGCGGGTCTACATGGGAATCGCTGTGGCTGCCGGTGGCAATACTGACTGCTGAAGCAGTGGTGCTGTTTTCTCTCGCCTCGCTGAAACTGCGCCGCCTACTCACTAGAGGAGGGGCACGATGAGCAAAGATCAGGACTTTAAGAAAATGAACAGACAGAACAACAGTCTTCAATTGAGAGACGTCGATGTAACCTTTGATGGCGTCAAAGCGCTTGATTCCTTCACAGGGACATTCTCTGCAGGCAGCCTGACCGCTTTCACAGGCGGAGATGGCGCAGGAAAGACCACTCTGCTGAAGCTGCTGGCAGGCCGGGTAAAAGCAGCTTCCGGGAAGATTACAGGACTGCCCGACAAGGAACGCATCGGCTACCAACCTGCGGATTCAGGAGTATGGCGTGACATGACCGTGCTGGAAAATCTGCGATTTGTTGCCGGCATCTACCACATGAACCCTGCACACGCTCAAGAGCGCATTGACTACTTAATTGAAAGCGCAGGATTGATAGACGCCCGGAACAGGTTAGGAGGACAGCTGTCAGGAGGAATGCGCCAAAAGCTTGGTGTAATCATGGCAGCACTGCATGAGCCTGACCTCCTTCTGCTCGACGAGCCGACTACAGGCGTAGACCCGGCCAGTCGCGAAGACATTCTCGCTCTGATATCATCCCAAGCGGTCGAGGGTAGAACTGTATTGTTTGCTACAACATATCTGGACGAGGCGGCCCGTGCCTCGACTCTGTATCTGATGAACAAGGGGAAACCACTGTATGTGGGCGATCCGCAAGCCATGCAGAACGATGCGCCGGGCAAATTATGGGAGGCAGCGCTCGACATCGGAAAGCCGATGATCCTGCAATCTTCGTTCGGATCCTCATTGCGAGCACGCCCTCCGGAGCTTGCCTACCATAACTGGCAAAGGGGCAATACAGTCTATATCTGGACATCGCCAAAGGACAGCAGAACACCTCAAGACTTTCGCCGCACTGATTTTGACTTGGAGAATGCATCCATCGCTTTTCTTCTCTCCGACGAAGAAAAGGAGCATACCACTGCTTCTATATCAGCGTCATCGGAATCGGATTCTGCAGAGAGGCCCCACAAGGGTTCAGAAACCATCAGGCATACCAGCGAGCCATGCGTCAATGCTATGTCGATCACCAAGCAATTCGGATCATTCAAGGCTCTCAATGAGGTATCGCTACAGGTCAATCCAGGTCAGATATTTGGACTTATCGGTGGGAACGGTGCAGGAAAGACAACGCTCATCAGGATTCTTCTTGGGCTTGAAACAATGGATAAGGGATGGGTGTCCATGTTTGGCGGAAAGCCAGGCTTCTCTACACGTCGTCTTATAGGATATGTCCCTCAAGGCCTTGGACTCTATCGAGCATTGAACGCTACAGAAAATATGCAGTTTTCAGCTGATATATACAAGGTGGCAGCGCGCGGATGGACCTCCCTCTATGCTAATTCCTTGGGAAAGCGACCAGTCGGCAATCTGCCGCTTGGCTCCCAACGGCTCCTGGCCTATGCCATCGCTGCCGAGCACCAGCCAAAACTGCTGGTTCTGGATGAACCCACTTCCGGAATGGACCCGGTATCACGAATGCGCTTGTGGCGTGAGCTTCACCGCACAGCCGCCAACGGGGTAGGAATATTGGTAACCACGCATTATATGAGCGAAGCATCACAGTGTGACTGCTGCCTTATTCTCTCACATGGCCACACGCAGGCAGAAGGCACCTTGGAAGAAGTCCTACGTGGACACTCCTCCATCATGGTCCAGACAAGCAGGTGGCGGAATGCCTTTGCACTGTTGAAGCAGGCGAACCTGCCGGTCACTCTGGACGGCAAGACCTTGCGGGTCATGAATGGAAGCGAGGCGGAGGTGCGAAAGGCCTTATCCCCCTTGGACATGACTAATCGAGAATGCACCATACGCCGAACGGATGCGACCTTAGAAGAAATTCTGGCCAAAGGTTCTCGGTAACCCCAAAACAAGCAACAATAAACCTGGAGGGGTATCTGGCAAAGACCCCTCCAGGTAGACCGACACAATACACGAGCAGAGATGAAGGTTTCGACAATGGCGGGCTGGTCTTTGCCTTGACAATCCAGCAACTCGAAGATCACAGCTAGCACTGCAAATCCACGCTGCCGTGTAGCGCCGCTCGCGGGAAATGCAATCCTGCCATCGATCAAATCCAGTTTGAAACCGTTAGAAAGCCCTATGCGCCGAAGCCTATTTCGCGATAGATTCTACGGCACATACGCAACCCTTCTATAGCATCAGAATTCCACTCAGGATGAGCCTTGGCACAAGGAATTCCATAAGTGTTCAGTATCGGACTGCAATAGAGTGGCACCCAGGCATACAGTCGAAAAGTCCGCCCACCCCTTCAGCAGACCAAGAAAACCGGACGGACTTGAAGTTGATACATGATGAGCCCAATCAATCAACTGATAGTTTCCAATATGATATAGTTTCTATTATGAAATCAAATAAATCCTCTTCCCTTTATAACGCTCTCATGTATCTGCAGTGCGAATTCGTAGCGGAGCGTAATAGGGTCAACCCAGGAGACATCACCTGGCAACAATTCGATATCCTCACTGTTCTGCGTACTGGAGCCTTCAGGCCCTCACAGATTGGTCAGCTACTTGGTATGAGCCGATCCAAGGTCTCCAAGAACCTGAGCACGCTGCGCGATCTCGGATACATCAGACAGACGCCCGATACCCGTGACCGGCGAGAGCTGGAGACCTGCCTGACCCAGGACGGTCGGGACATGCTCGGCATCATCGATCAACAGCATAAGACCCTTGAGGAAGACGCCAGACAGGTCTGGTCTGAAGACGAGCAGGAAGAGTTCACTGCTCTTGCCAACAGGCTCATCGCCAAGCTCCGCCAGGAGCGGATCGCCTGATGAGGACGGAATCCATCCTTATTGATAGGGCCTCCACGCACAATCTCAAGCAAGTCTCGCTGGCCATACCCAAACGGGCCATCACCGTGGTCACCGGTATGTCAGGTTCAGGAAAGTCATCTCTGGTGTTTTCCACGCTGGCAGCCGAGTCACAGCGCATGATCAACCGCAGCTATAGCTCCTACATCCAGCAGCTCCTGCCCAAGTATGAGCCCGCGGAAGTCGCCCGCATCGATAACCTGCCCTTCTCCATTGTCGTCACCCAGAAGCAGCTCTCTGGAAATGCCCGCTCGACCGTGGGTACCTACACCGATATCTACACCGCCCTACGCCTGCTGTTCTCCCGTATGGCCCAGCCCTTCATCGGGTACTCCATGACATATTCCTTCAACAATCCTGCGGGGATGTGCCCGACCTGCCAGGGACTGGGAACTGTGCGCACTCTGGTGCTTGATCGCCTGCTCAGCATGGATCTCTCGCTGAACCAGGGAGCCATCAACTTTCCCACCTTTCAGCCGGGCGGCTGGAGGCTGACCAGGTATATGGATTCAGGTTATTTTGACAACGACCTGCCTCTACAGGAGTGGGACAGAGATGCCCTCGACTTCCTGCTCTACGGCAAGAGGCAAAAACCGGCACACCTTGGCCCCAACTGGCACAAGACAGCCATGTATGAGGGATTGGTGCCCAGGATCACCAAGACCTTCATCAACCAGGGCAACGACAAGTACCAGCATGAGCTGGAGGAGGTTACGCGAATCACCCAGTGCCCCGACTGCCAGGGGGCCAGAGTCAACGCCAAGGTGCGCTCAGCCAGGATCCGCGGACTGAACATAGCTGACTGCTCCGCCATGAGCGTGGCAGACCTCCAGGAATGGCTTGGAAAGATTCATGACGATCAGGCTGAGACCATTCTGCAGGACCTAATGCGCAAGATAGCCAAGCGTTGGCTTGCACCCCCATGACCTGACTGGGATCAAGAAAATCTTTGAAGGCTTGCGAGACAGGGGCAATACGGTAGTGATCGTGGATCATGACCCCGAGCTCATCGCCATTGCGGACCATATCGTCGACATGGGGCCAGGGGCAGGCAGTGAAGGCGGACGGATCGTCTTTGAAGGGAACTATCAGTCTCTGCTGAGAAGCGGCACAGCAACTGGCAGAGCCCTGGCAGATCCAGGCGTGGTAAATGAACCATCGGTGCCTTCGCATGGCTTCTATACAATAGACAAGGTCACTGCCCACAACGTCAGAGAAGCCCACGCCAAGATACCCCGGCAAATGCTGACTGTGGTGACCGGGGGGTGGCCGGCTCAGGTAAGAGCACCCTTATTAAGGAAGGCTTCATGGCTCAACATGCTGAAACTGACTGCCAGCGAGGCTATGCACCAATATCGTGAAGTGCTGGGGCCAGCTATGAAGGCCCTGGAGGATGTGGGTCTGTCTTACCTATCCGTTGGGCAGGCTCTTGATATGCTCTCGGGCGGTGAGCTGCAACGCCTCAAGCTGGCCAGACTACTCAAGGAAGGAATTCATGAGACCCTGATTTTGGATGAGCCTACCAGCGGACTGCATGAATCCAATATCCTGTAGCAGATTGCGCTCCTACGTAAACTCATCACCAACAAAGGACTCACTATCATCGTCATAGAACATAACCTGCGCTTCATCGGCCAGGCCGACTGGGTGATCGATATGGGCCCGGGAGCCGGAAGCGCGGGCGGAAAAGTGCTATTTGAAGGAACTCCGCTTGCGCTGATGCGCCGCAATGACACTCCTACAGCCCGAGCCATGAACGCCTATTTCGGCTTTTTCAAAGATGCCGCAGTGCAACCATAAGGGGTTGCAGTCAGATCAGCAATAGTTCAGCAATCTTGCAGACGGCGCTTCTGCCTGCCCTGCTGATCGAAATTGTCATCATCCAGCCAGGTCTCCAACCGCTCTTTCACTGCCGGCCATTCGCTGTCCAATATGGAAAACCAATCCGTATCCCGAGTACGGCCCTTGTAGACCATATCGTTCCTGAACCGGCCTTCAGCCTTGAATCCCAGCCTCAGCGCTGCCGCCCGTGAGGGCGCGTTGAGGCTGTCGCACTTCCACTCGTATCGGCGATAGCCCAAGTCCTCGAAGACATGCCTAGCCATCAGATACTGGGCCTCTGTAGCCTGCCTGCTTCTCTGCAACTCATGGGTATAGATAACGTGCCCCATCTCAATGCTTCCCACGTCGGACCTTATCCGCTGCAAGGCATACATGCCCAACAGATCCGACGAATCAAGAAGCTTCACATGCTTCCGTATATCCGCATCCTTTCCATCTGCAGACTGACCGACACTGAGTCCATGTGCAGACGGATTGCGGAGAATAGCAAAGAAGAGAGGATTGCGACTTTCAATCATGGATTCGAACCCTGAGTCAAATGATGGTCTATTAGGGTAGAGATCGTGAGTGCTATAGGTCATGATGGCTTTGTCGCATTCTGGACTGAAAATCCGTTCATAGAAGGCATCACCCTGGTTGCCGTCCAAGGGCACTGCCAGAACAGTACTGCCAGTCAAGATGACAGGCTCCGGCGTAATGGCCCCGGGAAACGAAATCGCATCACCAATAGGTTGCCCAAACTCATTGATCCTCATACCCGCATCTCCTGTGGAACGATGCCCGCTCTGTCACGTACGGAAGAGGTAGCCCCAGAAGCATCAGCTATAACTCCGTACAACCCTGGCACTTAGACTACCAAGTAAACACCCCAAAAGTCCGTATGGGTCCGCCTCGTGCAACCACGTTTGTCCTCCCTCGCTACCTGTCTTATCGTCTTGTGCGCAAGATGCTGATTCGCCGCCGCATTTGTCCACATGCACTCAACCTGGAGGACCGGCTCACCTGCGAGAATTAGACTAATACGTAAGAGGAAATGATTGAGGAGCTTCAACCGGTATTTCCTCTACCTACCGTCAGCATCGACCAAGGGAGTGATCACCATGTCCAAGGCTTTAATCGTCGTGGATGTTCAACCGACCTTCTGCGAAGGAGGTGAACTCGGAGTCGAGGGAGGCGACGCCACGGCTGGCAAAATCGCCGATTATGTCCACAATCATGCCCAGGACTACGCCTACATGGCCACCACCCAGGATTGGCACATCGAACCCGGGTCTCATTGGTCCGATCACCCGGATTTCGTGGACACCTGGCCCAAGCACGGCGTGGCCGGATCACCTGGGGCGGAGCTTCATTCCAAAATCCGGGAGTTGGGCATCACCCATCACTTCAAAAAGGGCCAGTATTCAGCAGCCTACTCCGGATTCGAAGGCATCGAAGACAACACCGATAAAATCCAGAGCAGGCAGGAGTTCGCTGCAGCCAAGGCATCTGGAGTCACCTTGGCCGATGCCCTGGCACAAGCTGGCGTCGACCAAGTGGATGTAGTAGGCATCGCCGAATCCCACTGCGTCAAGGAGACGGCCTTGGATGCTATAAAACTTGGCTACCAGGTCACGGTCTTCGAGGATCTGACCGTACCGGTCAGCGAGGATCAGGGCGTCGAGGCTCGAAAGGCCATGGCCCAAGCCGGCATTCGTCTGCTTTCCTCCAGCAGCGACTAGGGGCAGCGACAGAGGAATTCACCAGGGCTGGATGGTAGGGCCTACAGTAAACTCCGATACATTGGTATCCTCAGGCTGATCGATAGCGAAGGCCACCACCTGGGCCACCCGTTCTGGATCAATCTGGTAGCTGTCGTAGGTCTTGTTCATATCGGCCAGGGTCTGCTTGTCCGTTATGGTATCCAGCAACTCAGTCCGAATGGCCGCCGGGTAAATGGTAGAGGTACGAATATGGGTCCCCTCTTGGGCGGACTCCATCCTGAGCACCTCCATCAGATCGCGCAGACCCCACTTGGTCGCCCCATAGACCGCTCCACCCGGATAGGCTTTGAGTCCAGCCACCGAAGAGGTGGCGATGAACTGTCCGTGTCGCTGCCCGGTGAACTCCGGAAGAGCCGCAGCAATGCCATATAGTGCGCCTTTGAGGTTGACGTCAATTGTCCGATCCCACTCATCCACATGCAGGGCAGACAGTGGCGAGTTAGGCATGAGCCCGGCGTTGAGGAATACCACGTCCACCCCGCCGAACTGCTTCTTGGCGAAAGCCACGAAGTCCTCATTGGCATGCCGATCGGTCACATCCAGAGCCATGGAGACCGCCTGACCACCCACCTGAACGATGTCGTCGACGATTTTATCCAGCCGATCCTTGCGGCGAGCGCCCAGCACCACCTTGGCCCCTCGCTGTGCCAACAGCCTCGCCGTGGCCTCCCCTATGCCGGACGAGGCTCCGGTGATCAGCACTGTCTTATCCGCAACAGTCATAACAGTTCCGCCTTTCCTTGATCTTCAATCGGCATGATGGTACAACCTCGAGTCGCTTGAGGTGCAAGTCTTTACTGCAACCAAGTCCATATCCACAGCCTTGACCAAATGTGTGGTAACGGGCTGACTCCTTTGAGAAGGGCAGGTCAGTCAGGACTGCGCTGACCGTGCACATGTAGAATCGACGCAGTAATCCACGAAGAAAGGCGGCTGCACTGCCAAAAGCGGGCTTAATCACCTCATTGCAAGAAGTAAAAGCAAAATGCCACACAACTACTTAATCTGCATTGTAACGATAGGTGAGGGTCAAATATTGAACTACAATTAGTTCTTAACTTTCCCATAGTGGACATTCAAAGCAGACAAACCACAAATCAATGGGAGCATGCAAACCAAGCAACAGTTGGCCAGTCCCGATTCCGCAAAAGGAAGGTCGCAGTCATGTCGACGACACCGACACAGCCCTCATCGCGAAAACAGGCTGTTTATCCCTACCTGATCGTGCTGTCGGGCATCGTCTTCACAGCCATCCCGGTATCTCTGGTCTGCAGTTGCGCAGGCATCTTCTTCACTCCTGTCAGCAGCTATTTCCATGTTCCCAAGGCCGCATTCACCGGGTATTTCAGCGTATTCAGCATCACCATGGTCATCTTCCTGCCAGTGGCCGGATGGCTGATGCACCGCAACGATCTGCGCATCGTCCTGACGGCAAGCACCATCCTGGCCGGGCTGGGCTGCCTGGGTATGTCCCGATCATCCGCCATGTGGCAGTTCTATCTATGCGGAGTGGTTCTGGGAATCGGCATGCCGCCCATCCTCTATTTATCGGTGCCCACGCTCATCAACGCCTGGTTCCGTAAACGGGTCGGATTCTTCATCGGCCTGTGCATGGCCTTCACCGGCATAGGCGGGGCGATCTTCAACCAGATAGGCACCATGATCATCAGATCCGCCCCTGATGGATGGCGGCGGGGGTACTTGGTCTTTGCCATTCTCATTCTGGTGGTCACCCTGCCCTTCACCATTTTCGTCATTCGCGGCACACCCGAACAGATGGGTTTGCATCCCTATGGCGCCACCGACCAGGAGCCCGCTGTAGCTGAGGCGGCCACCAATAGTATGGACACCGGGAGTAAAGACAAAAAGAATCCAGAGCCTGCCGCGTCGACTGTGGGCATGACTGCTTCCCAGGCCTTGCGCTCCCCTGCCTTCTGGGCGCTGGCGCTCTTCTGTGGTCTGATCACCATGAATCAGACCATCTACCAGTTCCTGCCCTCCTATGCGGCATCCCTGCCATCCATGGCGGCCTACACAGGCCTGATCGCCTCCTCCTGCATGGCTGGCCAGGCTATCGGCAAGATCATCCTGGGAATGGTTAACGACGGTGGCATCGTGGGCGGTCTCTGTCTGGGCATCGGCGGCGGCATTCTCGGCGTCTGTCTCATGGTCGCCTTCCCCGGATTGCCTGCGCTCCTCCTGATGGGAGCCTTTGCCTTTGGCCTGGTCTACGCCTGCACTACTGTGCAGACACCCATCCTGGTTACGGCGGTCTTCGGCTCGTATGACTACACCAACATCTATGCACGCATCCAGATGGTAGGGTCCCTGGCATCGGCCTTCGCCGCTCTCTTCTGGGGCGCCATCGCTGACCAGCCCCACGGCTACATCATTATGTTCGGTCTGAGCATCCTGATCATGGTAGCGGCCTTGTTCCTGGGCATTATTCCTCTCAAGGGTACACGAAAGTCGGCCACTCAAACCGCCTGACCGAGCCCTGCAATTGGCGGACCTCGCAACATTCCACTTTGCGTCATGCGCAGACAGGAGGAGGCAGATCGCCGCTACTACTATCTTGTTTACGTCACCGCTATAGGGCCGTCGCGGGCCGCGGAGAAAGCAGAGCCGGACGGCAAGGGCCAGGTGCCTGTCACAATAACCGACCTCAGTCTTAACCGACCTGTGGATCATGAACTCTACCGCCATCTGCTCGACGTCTAAGCGCGTCCGCGGCAATAAATCCATAAGAGAAGAATCGTTCATTCACCGGATCTTCAGCCATATGCATCGACGAGCGAAATCTGCAAATGCAGCTCCGAAGAACCTTTCGGTCACAATATGACAATTACATATACAAATAATCAAGCCTCATTTTTGAAACTATCTCTACTTGTGCAATAACATTATCTTTACTACACTTACATTTGACATTGACGTGACGTTCTGACCAAAACAATGACGTGGTGGATTCCGGGCGACCTCTTCCTCGGTTCATGGTTCAGTCGTCAGTCATCACATAGACGGCAAGGAGGCTTGTCTAAAATATGAAACGCATCATATCCATGACCCTGGCGACAGTATTCGCCTTGGCCACCGCAGGGGCCGCGGATCCGGCCTTCGCTGCCACGGGGAGTCAGCCCTACCAGGCCAATGCCCCGTCAATCCTGACTACAGGACCGAAAGCAAAAGCCAGAGCTGCTGGTATCAATCCACGGGTCACTCCCGTCAATCCTGCAGACCACGATTGGATCCTGGATTCCGCTACCACCAAAGGCGGCGAGGTGTTGGAAAAGTCCAATGGCTGGCTGCGCTTCAAGGCCTCAGCCGCCAACGGCAATTCCACGACGGTCAGCGAACAATACCCGGCCATCGCTTTGGACGCTACCACTTACGACTTCACCAGCCCAGGAGCTCTGACCTTGACCATGAGCTCGCCCCAGCCTGGCACTGAGAACAGGTTCGGGTTCTACCTCGGGTATGGCAATCCCAACTCGGGTCTCTTTATTGGCTATGACTCCGGGGGCTGGTTCTGGCAGCGCTACGGCGGGGACGGCCAGTGGTACACGGGAACCAGACTTCCGGCACCGGCCCAGGATACCCCGACCACGATAGGAATCACTTGGACCGGCCAGCGCGCAGGACTCACGGTAGACGGGCGCGCTGCCTTCGAGGATGTCGACTACGGCCCCATGGCTGGCGCACTAACCGGAAGGTTGGCCATGAAGGCTGGCGCCTATCAGAATCAGATCACTGAAGTCAAGCTCAAGCTCAAGGAAGACCCGATTGATCTGCACTCGGTCGCCGGACGAATCGTCGATGCAGACGGCGGAGCCATCGCCGGAGCCAAGGTCCATATGACGGGAGCCTCGACATTGACAGACGCCGAAGGCGCCTTCACCCTGCAACAGATCAAATCAGGCAAATACACCCTACAGATTGGCAAGCAGGGCTACGAGGACATCACCAAGGACATACAGGTTGACCGTGCCGACCTGGACCTAGGGCCCTTGCAATTGAACAAAGCCACCTCAGAGGCCAAGGTCACGCTGAGCACCTCCGAGATGAGCGTGCAGGTCAGAAAGCATTTCCCCTCGGTGGTTCAATACACAATGACCAATCTGGACAACAGGGTCATGTACGGCCGACACGAGGATCTGCGTCGTCTGAACATCAACGGCACAGACATGGATCTGACTGATTCGGACGTGACCTTCACCCAGCAGGGAACAGACAAGGCCACCTACCAGCTTCGCGCCCACAAGCCCGATCAGAACATCGATGCCACTGTGACAGCGGTCCTCTGGCTCAAGGCCAACACCCTGCACCTGGACATTACCAAGATCGAAAACGCTGCCGGTGAAGACCACCCCATCCAGACCATAGCCCTGCCCGGGCAGGATTTGGTATCCGTCAGCAGTGATCAGGACGGGGCTCAATTCACAGGCGCACGCATGTCCTCGAACACCAAGGTATCCGGCGACACCACCTTCCCCATCACCGACGACACCACAGTCGATCCCAACAAGTCCGATTACATCTACGGATTCGTCTCAGGAGGATCGTTGAGCGCTGGACTATGGAGCAACACCGAACATGACGGCACCACGGCCGGCAGCTCTACTGCCGGAGGTGGTCAAAACACCCGTGTACTCACGGACGCCGCCAGCGTTCATGGGTCAACTTCACTCGGACTGTCCAGCCCAGCCTGGTACTACCATCGTCAGGTTCGGGACTCCAAGAACCGCGCGTTCACTGTTGAGCAGACCGAAATGCCCAAGATGGCCGTGGCCATCACAGGCGACGAAAATCAGGACGGCAGGGTCGACTGGCAGGACGGGGCCATCGCCTACCGAGCCATCATGAACAACCCTTATGGGGCTCAGGAGGTGCCTGATCTGGTTTCCTGGCGTATTGCCATGAACTTCGGAAGCCAGGCCCAGAATCCTTTCCTTAGCACCTTGGACAATGTGAAGAAGGTAGACCTCAACACCGATGGGCTGGGTCAGTCCGTCCTACTCAAGGGCTACGCCAACGAGGGACATGATTCAGGCCATCCAGACTACGGAGACATCGGCACCCGGATGGGCGGCGCCGAAGACATGAACACCCTGATGAAGGAGGGAGCCAAGTACGGTGCCCGCTTCGGCGTACATGTCAACGCCGACGAGATGTACCCGGAGGCCAAGGCCTTCAACGAGGATCTGGTTCGCCGCCGGTCTGACGGCAACCTGCAATACGGCTGGAACTGGCTTGACCAAGCGGTCGGCATCGACGGTATCCATGACCTGGCCTCAGGTTCCCGCCAAAACAGATTCGGCGAGCTTAAGAAAAAGGTCGGCGACAATCTGGACTTCATCTATGTGGACGTCTGGGGCAATCGGACCTCCGGCAACGAGGACTCCTGGGAAACCCGCAAGCTTTCGAAGATGATTACCGACAATGGCTGGCGAGTAGCCAACGAATGGGGTGCAGCCAACGAATATGACGCCACCTTCCAGCACTGGGCTGCCGATCTGACCTACGGAGGCTCCACCCTAAAGGGGCAGAACTCCCAGGTCATGCGTTTCCTGCGCAACCACCAGAAGGATAGCTGGGACGGCGACTACCCCGCTTACGGCGGCGCAGCCAATGCCCCTCTCCTAGGCGGCTACAGCATGAAGGACTTCGAAGGCTGGCAGGGCCGCAACGATTATGATGCCTACATAACCAACCTTTACACCCACGATCTGTCTACCAAGTTCATCCAGCACTTCAAGGTGACTCGCTGGGTCAACAATCCCTTGGATCAGCAGTCTCCTAAGGATCCTTCGGCCAACAATGGCCAGGAGCGGATAATCTTGAAGGACGACCTAGGCCACCAAGTGGTCATCGACCGCGGATCCAACGACCAATCATCGTCGGCCTACCGCGAGCGCACCATCACGCTGGACGGCCAAACCGTCCTGCAGGGAGCGGTCTCGCCCGGCGACGGCAGCGGCCAAGGAACTGAGTCCTACCTACTGCCATGGCTTTGGGACACCAAGACCGGCAAGCCGCTGTCAGCGAACGACCAGAAACTCTATCACTGGAACACCCGCGGCGGCACGACCACCTGGACCCTGCCTGACTCCTGGCATAATTTGTCTGCAGTCAAGGTTTACCGACTGAGTGACCAAGGAAAGACCGAGCCATTGGATATACCTGTAGTCAACGGACAGATCACTCTGAACGCCAAAGCGGGAACCCCCTATGTGGTTCATCGCGGGACCTCAGCCAATCCGGACATCGCCTGGAGCACAGGTTCCCATTTGGTCGACACAGGCTTCAACGGCGGCAAGAAAAGCCTTGAGGATAACTGGCAGACCAAGGGCTCAGGGAGCGCCACCATCGTCAAAAGCGCTTCCAGCAATCCTATGCTCAAGCTGGATGGCAGAGTCGAATCGACACAGACCATAAAGGATCTGGAGCCTGGTGCACGTTATGCCCTTTATGTGGGCGTGGATAACCGCAGTGACGGCCAGGCACGCCTGGAGGTCCGCAACGGTGACCAGGTACTGGCTGCCAACTCCACTGGACGCAGCCTGGCCAGGAACTTCGTGCAGGCCGATCCCCACAACACCAACTGCGCCACGGTGGACGGCAGCAGCTTCTTCCAGAACATGTACGTCTTCTTCACAGCGCCGGATCAGGGCAATTCGGTTCTGGCCCTGTCCCACCAAGGTGACGGATCTGCCTACTTCGACAATCTGCGCCTGGTGAAGAACGAATACAAGGGTCTGGAAACCGACGCAGATGGTGGCGTGAAGACCTTGACCAACGACTTCGAGCACAACGCCCAAGGCATATGGCCCTTTGTGGTTTCGGGCGCCGAGGGCGTGGAAGACAACCGCGTCCATCTGTCCGAGCTTCACGCCCCCTACACTCAGGCGGGCTGGGACGTCAAGAAAATGGACGATGTGCTGCAAGGAGATTGGTCGGTCAAGATCAACGGACTTACTGAGGACAACACCTTGGTCTACCAGACCATTCCGCAGAATGCCCGGTTCCTGACCGGAGCCACCTACCGAATCTCCTTTGACTACCAGGCCGGTTCCACCGGATCCTACGCTCTGGCCATAGGGCAGGGCGAGTTCGACCCGGCCCACACCCAGCTGAAACCCTTGGAGAAGGCCCTGGGCACCACGGCCCACTACCAATTCGAGCTGACTGGCGGACCTCGGGATGCCTCCTGGTTCGGCATTTACTCGACCGACAAGGCACCCGACCGCCAGGGAACATCTGGCGATGCGGCCAACTTCGGAGGGTACCAGGACTTTGTCCTGGATAACTTGCGCATCGAGCGGCTTCCAGACACGTCCAAGACCCAGGAAGAGGCCCGAGCCAAGCTCAAGCAGGTGCGGGACCGCTTCGACGACAGCCGTGCAAAGTACAGTGACCAGGCTTGGCTGACCTACCTGCATACGGTGGATCAGGCCCGCCTATTGATTGAAAAGGACGGCTCGGGACCGCAGGACTGGTCACATGCCTACGGAATCCTGACGGCTCTTGAGGACTATATGGCCACAGCGCCTGGGTCGCAAGCAAGCGATGCCTGCGACATAGCCAAGGATAAGTATGCAGTCAGCGCGGGCAGTGAACAGCCCGATGCAGGCGGCGTCGAGGGACCCAAGGAGTACGCCCAGGACGGCAAGCCCTCAACCTACTGGCACACCAAGTGGGGCGCAAACGCCCTTGAGGACGGCTCAGCCTGGTATCAATTCGACCTGCAAGAGCCCACCACTGTCAATGGACTGCGTTACCTCCCCCGGCCGGGCGGTGATTCGGTCAATGGCAAGATCAAAGGCTACAAGATTACTCTGACCCGTAGCGGGCAGTCGGAGCCGGTAGAGATAACCGGCACCTTCGACACGCAGACTACCTGGCAGAAGATCTCCTTCACCCCGGTATCCAATGTGATCAGAGTAAGATTGACTGCAATTGAGACCACGGGCCAAAGCGACTCGGAAGCCAACCATTATGTATCAGCAGCCGAGCTCCGTCTGACCACCGATTGCACCCTGCCGACCTTGGCGGAACCTGTAGACAAGGACGAGCTGAAGGATTTGGTGAATCAGGCTGCCGGACTCAAGGAGGCCGACTACACTCCGGACAGCTGGAAGACCTTGCAGGATAAGCTGGCCGCAGCCAAGCAGGTGCTGGCCGACGAGCAGGCCACGGCCTATCAGGTTGCCTTGGCGGCTGCCAATCTGCAGACGGCCATCAGCAAGCTTCAGCCCGCAATACCCGGAACTGGCACAGGAGGCACAGGCATAGGTGGTATCGGCACCGGATCAGATACCGGAAAGAATCCGATCACCGGCACAGGCAATGGTTCTGGCCTCAGCGGCGGCAAGGGGAATATGCAGCAGAAGCCAACCTACCCCAATGCTCACGGGCAGGACGGATGGCTATCGGCGACAGGCGTCGCGGTGACCTCCCTACTGGTCGTAGTTATGCTCGGACTGACAACTGGTCTCCTCCTGACCAGGCGCAGTCAGGGGAAACGAAGTTAACTAATAACAGCGACTCAGACTGAAAGGGACGGCGAGGTCTTATACCCCGCCGCCCCTTTTCGTATCTCTAACATGCAATTACAGCTGATACAAATTTATCAACAAGTAAACACCGACAGCCGTGACCGACATGAAGGCGGCAAAACCAAGACCATGGCGGGGAATTGATTTGATGCCCAGGCAGGGAAGACCGATCCATGAATTGTAAATAGTGTTGACAATTAGACCTAATGTGTTAATCTGAAACTGGTCGTCTGGTGACGACGACGGCCATTTACCGTAAAGGAGCGGGAAATGATATCTGAAGGGAAACGACTACTCGCTGCGGTGACGTCGCTGGCGGCCCTGAGCATCGCCCTGTCGGGCTGCGGTTCATCGGGGGCGTCAAAGTCCTCATCTGAAAGCGAGTCTTCCAAGTCGGACGAAAAAGTGCAGATCACCTACCTGCATCGGCTACCGGACAAGCCGAACATGACCCCCGTCAATGACATCGTTGCGCGGTGGAACAAGTCCCACCCCAACATTCAGGTCAAGGCAACCAAGCTCAACGGCAAGTCAGCCGAGATGATCAAGAAGCTGGAGACCGATGTCAAGGCCGGCAACGCACCGGATCTGGCCCAAGTGGGTTATGCCGAGCTGCCGGAGGTCTATACCAAGAGCATGCTGGAGGACGTGAGTGCCGAAGCTTCCAAGTACAAGGACAATTTCTCCCCCGGTGCATACAAGCTTATGGGCATTGATGGCAAGATGTTCGGCCTACCGCAGGACACTGGCCCGCTGGTCTACTTCTACAACAAGGCTGAATTTGACAAGCTGGGCATTTCAGTGCCCACTTCCAAGGACGAACTGATCGAAACCGCCAAGAAGACGGCTGCACAGGGCAAGTACATCATGTCCTACCAGCCCGACGAGGCCGGCAACATGATGCCAGGCCTGGCCGGTGCCACCAAGCCCTGGTACACCGTGAAGAACGATGCATGGGTGGTGGACACCCAGACCGACGGCTCCAAGCAGGTGGCCGACGTTTATCAGCAGCTGCTGGATGCCAAGGCTGCTCCAACCAATCCACGCTGGGACCCCTCTTTCGATGCCTCGCTCAAGAACGGCCAGCTGATCGGTACTGTGGGCTCCGCTTGGGAGGCACCTCTCATCGTTGACACCATGGGCGATACCGGCAAGGGTGAATGGCGCGTAGCCCAGCTGGGCGACTGGTTCGGCAATTCAGGCAAATCCAGCCCAGACGGCGGATCCGGCGTCGCTGTGCTCAAAGGCAGCAAGCATCCTGAACAGGCCATGGAGTTCCTCAACTGGTTCAACACCCAGGTCAAGGACCTGACCTCCCAAGGTCTGGTACTGGCCGCCACCACCGAGGAAGCGAAGACCCCCGAGAGCTGGTCATCCTTCTTCGGCGATCAGGACCTCATGAAGGAATTCGCCACCGCCAACAAAAACATGGGCGACTTCACCTACATGCCTGGCTTCTCCTCAGTAGCTGCGGCCATGACAGAAACTGCCGCCAAGGCTGCCACCGGGCAGGCCAAGGTTGCTGACATCTTCTCGCAGGCACAGACCACCTCTGTAGCCACCCTCAAGGACTACGGCCTGGCCGTCGCCAAGTAATCGACGCCATCAGGACCGAGCGGGACCATTCCCGAGGTTTGGGACCCGAAGCCGGTGAACGTGTTTCGGGTCCCAAACATGCTCGGTCATAATCTCATTTTCTCTTTAAGACAAGGACAGGTGTACCCAGAATGAGTGCTACACGTCGGTCGTCAGCTGCCCGACCAGGCAGGGCGGGACGCTCGGATGCGGTGAAACGTGCCGAACGCACGGGTTGGGCTTTCATGGCCCCCTTCGGCATCCTGTTCATCGTGGTCTTCATCATCCCTATCATCTATGCCATTTATTCCAGCTTCTTCCAGGACGTCGCCTCGGGTGGCGGCGCCTACGGGGGCGGAACCATGGTCAATAAATTCGTGGGTCTGGCCAACTTCAGATATGTGGTGACCTCGGCCGCCTTCTGGTCAGGAATCGGCCGTGTGCTGATCTATACCCTGATCCAGGTGCCCATTATGATCATCGCCGCCCTGGCCCTGGCCATGGTGCTGGATTCCTATATGGTCAAGCACGTGACCCCATTCCGTCTAGGCTACTTCCTGCCCTATGCCATCCCCGGAGTTGTCGCATCCATCATCTGGGTCTTCCTCTACAACCCGCAGATCTCACCCATCGTCAAGGGCCTATCCTCCATAGGCATCACCGTAGACTTCTTCGCCGGCAAGGTCGTCCTGGCATCCATGGCCAACATCACCACTTGGACCTTCACCGGATACAACATGCTCATCTTCCTAGCAGCCCTGCAGGCCATTCCCCACGATCTGTACGAAGCGGCCCGCATAGACGGGGCCACCGGTCTGCAGATCGCCTTGCACATCAAGCTGCCCAATGTGCGCGGCGCCGCCCTGCTGGCCATGCTGCTCTCCATCATCGGCACCATCCAACTCTTCAACGAGCCCCAGGTCATGCAGACAGCCGATCCAGGCATCTCCAACTCCTTCACGCCCATGATGATGGCCATGAACACCTCCCGTGGGACCTTAACCCCCAAGGGCAACGGACCAGCCTCGGCCATTGCCATCGTCATGGCCCTGATTGCCGGCGTTCTGGCCTTCCTCTACGCCTGGATTGAAAGGAAGGTGAATGAATAATGAGCATCTTTCATTCAAAAGCCGGATCCACCCAGGAACTGCCACGTTCCATGCGCCCTTCCCACCTGGCCAAAATCATCACGGTGGTTGTCCTGATCATCACCTTAATCTACTTCCTCTTCCCTATCTATTGGGCTGTCATCGCCTCTACCAAGTCGCCTTCCCAGCTGATCGGCAGCAATGGTATCTGGTTCGCATCGAGCCTCAAGGACCTACCCGACGCCATTGCCACCAACTACAGCAAGCTACTGGGCTGGACACATGCCAGATTCTGGCAGTGGGTTGCCAATTCGTTGATCTACTCGGGCGTATCCGCAGTGATCGGAACCATCGTCTCGGTCATGGCCGGCTATGGAACAGCCAAGTTCAACTTCCGCGGGAAGGGCATAGCGATGGCCGTTGTCATGGCCTCCCTGCTCATGCCTGCCGCGCTGATGACCATTCCTCAGTACTCCATCTTCCAGGCCCTGCATTTGGACAACACCATGCTGTCCATCATCATCCCCTGCTCGGTCTCACCCTTCGGATTCTTCCTGGGAAGGGTATATGCACAGAGCTCAGTGCCCACGGAACTGCTGGAAGCAGCCAGGATTGACGGAGCCGGCGAGGCGCGCATCTTCTTCACCATTGTCCTCAGACTGCTGGCACCAGCCATGGTGACCATCTTCCTCTTCCTGTTCGTGGCGACCTGGAACAACTTCCTGCTACCACTGATGATGCTCTCCAGCGAGGGACTCTACCCAGTGACCCTGGGTCTGTACGGCATGGTTTCCCTGCCTACCTTCAACGACCGAGGCGCTCTGATGATGGGGGCCCTGCTGGGGGTGCTGCCGGTCATCATTCTCTTCCTGTGCCTGCAGCGGTTCTGGCAGGCCGGTCTTGCCGCCGGCGCTGTCAAGGGCTGAGGCTCATCCACCAAACAATTCATCCATCCGCGAAGGAGCATGTTGATATATGAGCACCACAGGCCGATTCACCTTGCCTGGCGAGGAGCACTTTGTCAAACAAACCGAGGAGCTTTGCCGAAGGTGGGGGGCGGATGCCATCCGCAACTCCGACGGCACCAGCCTGGACAAGGAACTGCTTGGACTGGGGAAAAAAGTCTATAGCGCCTATTTCCCAGCCAGGGGCTACAACGAGTGGATCCGCGAGCATATGGACGAGACGCCTCAGGTCTTTCTGCTGACGGATCGGGTCCTGGCTCAGAACGGACGGGTCGACATCGATCTGATGGCCGGCTTCTTCGACCAGCAATTCACCCCCAACCGCGACGACGACCCCCACCGATATTGGGAGGTGATCGACCGGACCACCGGTGCGGTGTTGCCCGACGAATCCTGGAATCTTGACCCTGACTTGGACCGCGTCCACATCGAGGGTGCCATGCCCATGCATGAATATACGGTCACTTTCCTGGCTCGCATCATCTGGGATCCTGTGGAGATGTACAACCACCTGACCAACAACTGGGGCGATCGGGAGCACCAGATTCCCCTGGACATCTACCACCCCGCCACCCGCGACTTCGCCATGAAGGCCTTCGCCCGATGGCTGAGGGACAACCCTTCCACCGACGTGGTTCGATTCACCACCTTCTTCTACCAATTCACCCTGCTCTACGACCAGCATCAGCAGGAAAAGATCGTCGACTGGCTGGGATACGCCTGTACGGTCAGCCCTAGAGCCCTCGAGGATTTCTCACAAGAATATGGATACCGTCCACGGGCCGAGGACTTCGTTAGGGACGGCTCCTACAATTCCTCCTTCCTAGTCCCCACGCAAACACAGCGCGACTGGATGGATTTCATCAGCCGTTTTGTAAGGGCAAATGTGGCCACCATGGTCGACATGACCCACGCCGCGGGCAAGGAAGCCATGATGTTCCTAGGCGACCAGTGGATCGGCACCGAACCCTATCGGCCCGGGTTCTCCGACCTTAAACTGGATGCAGTGGTCGGTTCCGTCGGCGACGGAACCACCCTGCGCATGATTGCCGACATACCTGGGGTTCGGTACACCGAGGGACGCTTCCTTCCATATTTCTTCCCAGACACCTTCCATGAGGGCAACGACCCCAGCATCGAGGGCCTGGACAACTGGAGGAAGGCCCGTCGGGCCATCCTGCGCAGCCCCATATCGCGCATGGGCTATGGCGGCTATCCTTCGCTGGCTATAAAGTTCCCCAAGTTCGTGGACACCGTAGCAGCCATCGCGGAGGAGTTCCGTGACTTGCACCGACACACAGGCAGCCGCCCTGCCGCCACCCAGTTGACCGTGGCGGTGCTCAACTCCTGGGGGGCCATGCGCTCCTGGATGGCCTACACAGTGGCCCACGCCCTGCCCAACCAGCAGACCGCCTCCTACTATGGCATCCTGGAAGCCCTTTCCGGCATGAGGGTCTCTGTCCGCTTCATCAGCTTTGACGATCTGCTGAGCCAGGGCGTGGACCAGGACATCGACGTCATCATCTGCGGCGGGCCGGAAGGCACCGCTTTCAGCGGCGGAACAGTCTGGAAGAACCCCGAGTTGGTCCGAATTCTGCGCACCTGGACGGAAAACGGCGGCGGCCTGATTGGAGTCGGCCAGCCCACGGCTCTGGACTGGCAGGGACGATTCTTCCAGCTGGCTGACATCTTCGGCGTGGATCAGGAGCGCTACCGGACGCTTTCTGTAGACAAACATTTCTCCGCGCCCATCCAAGACCACTTCATCACCCATGATCTGCCGGGGAACGCCCCTGCCGACTTCGGTCACCCGATTCTCGACACCTACCCCATCGATGGACAAACAGGCCTGCTCAGGGCTGATGACGGTCAGGTCCAGTTGGCGGTGCGTGACTACGGCAGCGGACGCGGAGTTTATCTGTCTGGACTGCCCTATTCGGCAGTCAACGCCCGCCTGTTGGAACGAGCCCTGTTCTGGGCGGCCCACAAGGAGAAGCAGTACCGGGAGTGGAGCAGCGAGAATCCTGAATGCGAGGTGGCCGTCTTTCCTCAGGCCGGAACCTTCTGCGTAATCAACAACAGCGAAATGGAGCAGAGGACTGAGATTCGTCTTCCCGGTGGAACAAGCCGAGCCCTTGACCTGGGCCCCTCGGCCATAGTCTGGCAACAGCTGCCTTCGGAAAAGAGGGACCATGAAGATTGATGAGAGCGCGCTGCGTCAGGTGGCAGAACACTTCGCCATGCAGGGCAGTCTGGAGGACGTTACTCCCTACGGCAACGGGCATATCAATGTCACCTACCTGGCCAGAACCGACCGGCGACGGTACATCCTGCAAAAGATGAACACGACTGTTTTCCCCGATACTGCTGCCCTGATGCACAACATTGAGCTGGTCACCGACTTCCTACGCTCGCAGGGGCAGGAGACCTTGGACATCGTACCCACCGACCAGGGCGCCTCCTGGTACCAAAACGACCAAGGGGCCTGGCGGGTCTACAAATTCATCGAGCACACCCGATCCTATGAGATGGTGCCCAACCCCCAGGTCTTCCGCAACGCCGGAGACGCTTTCGGGCGGTTCCAGAATTATCTGGCCGACTTCGATGCCTCCCAGTTGAACGTGACCATCCCCCATTTCCATGACACGCCCAAACGCTTCCGTGATCTGATGGCCGCCATCGAGGATGACCGCCGAGGCCGGGTCAAGGAATGCCAGGAGGAGATTGATTTCTTCCGACAGCGCGCAGACCGTTACGGCACCGTGATGGATGGTCTGGCTGATGGGACCATCCCCCTGCGGGTGACCCACAACGATACCAAGCTCAACAACATCCTCATGGACGAGACCACCGGCCAAGCCAGGGCGATCATCGATCTGGACACAATCATGCCCGGCTCCATGCTTTTCGACTTCGGAGACGCCATCCGCTTCGGGGCCTCCACTGCGCTGGAGGACGAACAGGACCTGGAAAAGGTGCACTTTGACACCGATCTTTTCCAGTCCTACGCCCAAGGGTTCATTGGAGCGGTCCGCTCAAGCATCACCGATCGGGAGGCCAGTCTGCTTCCCCTGAGCGCCTTGCTGATGACCGAGGAATGCGGCATGCGATTCCTGACTGATTACCTGCAAGGGGACACTTACTTCGCCGTCGCCTATCCTGAGCACAACCTGGTGCGCTGCCGCACCCAGGTGACCCTGGCCCGTCAGATGGAAAAATCCACAAATCAGACTGCCAGCATGGTCGGGCAAATCTTGGAGTCCACCAGATGAACCCACGGACCGATTCACGGGAATCTGAAAAACAACCTGCCCTGGATGCAGACTTGGATGCCCTTCTCGACTTTGCCCGACGGCATCTGGAATTGGATGAACGCGACACGGACTGGACGCGCAACCGTCTACTGGCACTGCTGAATTTGGACTCCTATACTCCTAGCGACCGGACTTCCGCACAAGAATTGGCGAGCCAAGGCTCCACAGCCGAAGAGATCACCAACCTGCTGACGACTTTTTGCAGGGATGCCCACGACGCAGGTGTATTCACAGCTGATCAGGATGCAGCGGTCACTGATCGCCTCATGGGACAGATCACCCGTTCCCCATCCCAAGTGGCCGACAGATTCGCCGCTGTTGAGGCGGCAAAGGGATCCATGGCCGCCATGCGCTTGCTCTATGATTACGGAATCGCATCGACCTACATCAAAAAAGCCAGCCTGGATCGCAACCCCAGGTTCGAATCCCAAGGCCTGATCATCACCATCAACCAGGCCAAACCCGAGTTCCGCACCATGGCCAAAGCCACAGCCGGCAATCGGGTGGGCAGCGGCTATCCGGCATGCACCATATGTAGAGCAAATGAAGGTTTCGCAGGACGGGGCAGGAGCACCCTACGCACTTTAGGCGTGACCCTTGGCGGCCATCCCTGGTTCTGGCAATTCTCTCCTTACGGCTACTTTGACCAGCATGGCATCTGCGTCAATGCAGAGCATAGGCCCATGCGTGTGGATCGAGAGACTTTCGGCAACCTTCTGGACTTCGTGGATCGATTCCCAGACTACTTCCTTGGATGCAATGCCGCTCTGCCGGGAATCGGCGGATCGGTGCTGGCCCACGACCACTACCAGGGCGGAGGAGAGATTCTGCCCTTGCATAAGGCTCCAGCCAGGATGGCCATGTCCTTGCCTGGCATATCTGGAATTCTGATCGAAATTCCGGACTGGCCAGGCACGGCCATCCGCCTGATAGGTCGTGATCGGGAGGACATCATTGAGGTAAGTGACCTGATCCGGCGCGGCTGGATCGATTACTCCGACGAAGCTCTGAACGTCCGCCCACAGGGTCCCCATGGCCGTCAATCAGCGCTCTCACCTAGCGTGCTCATCACTGACCGGGGATACGAGATGAACCTGATTCTGCGCAACAACGGAGTCAGCGAGCAGTATCCGGACGGCATCTTCCACGTCCATCCTGAGTTCTATGCCATCAAGCAGGAGCCCATAGGATTAATAGAAGCCCAAGGTCTCTTCGTTCTGCCAGGCCGCTTGGTGCCCCAGCTGACAAGACTCGCCCAAGCCCTGGAAGATGGCGAGAATCTTCCTGAGCCCTTAAAGGCGTTCCGTAATCAGTGGGATGAGCTGACAGTCATGCTGGGGGGATCGCGCGATCCTGACCGGATCCGTTCGGCCATACGCCGGGAATTGGGCGATGTCTGCAAGCGAATCCTGGGCAACACCGCAGTATTCAAGGATCCTACGCAGACCCGGGCCTTCCTGCTCGGACTAGGATTCATTGATCGGTAGCGTGGGCATGCCATCCCATAAGATGGAATACGACAGCACATCTCTATAAAGGAGTGGATATGACTGATCGACTACAAGGTAAGGTAGCCATTATCACCGGAGGAACCGGCGGCATGGGCGTGGGCATAGCCGAATGCTTCGTCCGCGAGGGAGCCAAGGTGGCCCTTACCGACATCAAGGAGAGCGATGCTTCACGCAGCTTCATGCAGGAGCACCCCGGGCAGGTCGTTTTCCACACCTTGGACGTGACGGACGAGGACCAGTGGGTCTCCACCATCGACACCGTTGAAAAGGAGCTGGGCCAACTGACCACCGTGGTCAACAATGCCGGCATAGGCGGCAGCGGGGCCACCATGGACCAGGAGAGCTACGAGGACTGGAAAAAGGTCATCGCCATCAATCTCAACGGAACCTTCCTTGGCACCAAGCATGGCATGCGGGTCATGAAGGGTCGCGGTGGATCCGTTATCAACATCTCCTCCATCGAGGGCTTCGTAGGCCTGAGCGGAGCCGGAGCTTATAACGCCAGCAAGGGCGGTACCAGGCTACTGACCAAGTCCGCCGCCCTGGATTCTGCCAACAACAATTACGGTGTTCGCATCAACTCGGTCCATCCCGGATTCATCAAGACCCCTCTGATCAGCCAGAGCCTTGAGGACAGGATGAGCAAGTTGACGCCTCTGGGCCATATCGGAGAGCCCCAGGACATCGGAGAAATCTGCGTCTATCTGGCCAGCGACGAATCCAAGTTCGCGCTGGGTGCCGAATTTGTTGTGGACGGTGGTTTCATCGCCCAGTAAGGAACTCCAGTAAGGAATTGTCGGAACCCCTCCTCTGCCAGTCCGCTTTACAGTGATGCGAGCGGCTAGGCTGAAGGGGGGTTCATCTATGACCGCAACGAGGGGGTCGTCATGCGATTGTGGCATCAGGATCTGATCCCGTTGCTTCCCAGACAGCAGCTGCTGGGCCAGCATCGGGAGATCACCGCCCTGCGGGGCCTGGGGTGGGGTCGACGGCATGCCACCGTTGACTATGTCTTTCTTCATCCCCCATACAAGCTCTTTCAATTTCATCTATTAGTCATGGCAACGATGCACGAGCGCGGCTATCATCACGATCCTGCCTGGTATGACCCGCTCTACCGTGGCAGGCACTGCCCTCCCTACGAGAATCTGGCTGTAGAGCCGTTGACGGACCCCATCTACCCCGAGCACGATGCATCCTATCTGCAGGAGTGCTTGGAGAATCTGGCAGGGAAAGGCATCCATCTGACCATCTGATGGTCACCTCTAGAATGTATAGGATCACTTATGGCAAAGATGTACGATCATGCTTGGGACTATGTTGCAGATATTCAGGGGAGTGTCCATGCCCATTATCGACATTATTAATCTCATCATTAACTCCACTACAGCCATAGCCACAGTTGTGGCTATTCCTGCGACCATCGTGTACTCCGCCCGGCAGACGAGAAGAACATTCGCCAAGGACGATGAACGTCGTAGCTATGACCTTTACCAGACCATGCTCAAACAGGCCTCCCGCGTTGATGTCTGGGAGTCCAAGACATCTTGGAAAGATAAACAGAAAGAAGGGAGCGACGAACACCTGATCATCACCAACCACAGCGAGGGCACCATACGCCAGGTTTCAATTCTGGTTCACTGGGATTTGCTGAAGAATTCCCATTTACGGCCCATCAAACTTACAAACAATACGATCAACTATTACAGGGTCCCTGGATTCGGCCATCATCACGCCTGGCGGACATTGCCAACAGCGGATTGGATAATCTCGATGGATCCAGACTCACGATTTACCTGGAGCCTGCCTACCATCTGCCCTGGGAACATCTTTGAATCCCCCCGTTTTTTAGACAAAAACGATCCTCAGGACCGGTGCCGACTGAATGCAGTAGCCATAAAATTCACTGACGTGTACGGCAATATTTGGGAACGGCTGTTTGAATCCGAGTATCTGCCGAAAGACCATGCTGCCGGTCTCCATCTCTTGTATTCGCCCGACGACCGGTTGGCGGAGTTTTGTAAACCGAAGGGCATCATTCCCGAGTGAGCCTGGACACCGTGGGCACCAAGAGGGTAACCGCCGCCAGCAAGAACGCCAAGGGCAGCAGAGCAGGCCTGACACCGGTATGGTCGGCCAAAAATCCGATAGCCGGAGGAATGATCCAGGAAATCCCGTAGTAGGCAGTGGAGATTACCGAAGCACGCTGGGCCGCCACGGCTGGATCCCTGGTTGCCAAAGTGGTGACAATGGGCACGCCCAGAGCAGCTCCGACACCCCAGATCCCAGTGCCCACAAGACTAAACACAAAAGAGGGCGAAAGAGCATAGACCAGGATGCCCAGAGCCGAGACCAGGAGGGTCAGGACCAACGAGCGCATATTCCCCAGTCGTTCAATCAGATGCGTACCCAGCAACCTTGAGACAATCATGGTTGCAGCGAAGATCGTGGGAGCAAGACCGGCTTGAGACTCAGGGACACCGAAGGCATCGACCAGGCCGATTCCGCTCCAGTCATTGACGGCACCCTCGCTGGCCTCCAAGGCCACGTTGATCAGGGCAAGCATGAGAACCAGTGCATCGCCCCAAGCAGCCAACTGCTTGCCCAAGGAGGATGATTGCTCCGATCCCGCCTGCTGATCCGAACGTTCGTCGTCAGCGCCGCCCCTGTAATCCCCTAGAGGCTGAGCCGGGCAGAGCAGGACGCAGGCGACCACCAGAGCCAGGCTGATCAAAGCATTGACAGCCAGGTGCACGCCTATGGCCACACCCCGATGAGACAGTAGCGAGCCCAGCCCCAGGGCAAGAAACATGCCCAGACTGTACGAAGCATGGAAGCGCGGCATTATCGACCGAGAGGAGAAGCGCTCCACTGCCCCGGCCTCGACCGTGTTGACCGTTCCCCAGAGGCTAATCCCAGCCGAGTTAAAGAGCAAACCCAAAACCACCCCAGGCACTGATTGCAGAGTGACAGCCAAGGCCGCGATTACCATGCCCAGGCACCAGGTGGAGGCCGCCAGCAGCATGGCCCGCCGCACGCCCAGCCGATCAGTCAACACTCCTGAGACCAGCATGCCGACCAGAGCGCCACAGCCGCCCAGGATGGTCATCAGAGCCAGGCCCGAAGGCTGCAGACCAAGGCTGGCCTTGACTGTTGGCAGTCGAGAAATCCAGGCCGAAGTACCGATGCCCATGATGATGAAGAACCCGTAGACAGCCAACCGCTCCCGCATTCCGTGACCCGGAAAATCGGTAACCGATAGCTCATGATGATCCCGTTCACTCATGCAGACCTCCCTGTTATGTCCATGGTTGGCCCTTTTCTCCGGAGGCGCATATTAATAGCGGAATTATAACCAATAACTTTGTATACTGTTCTGTAAAACTAGTATCGAATGACTCGAGAACCATCGTAGACAGTCGACCGGATGACCTGAAGGGGATGCCCGGCCCGACGCCCTAGGCGGTCGTCGGCGCTCAAAAGGAGAAACGTGGCAAAGGGTAATTTGAGTGGAAAAGTGCTGGCTGGCCTGATGGCTATGGCCATGTTGATACCCACCATGGCCATAGCCGATGGTGGGCAGACAGCTGATGCCCAGACCACCACCTCCACATCAACATCTACAACGACACATGCACAACAGGCGACTGGGACAAACCAGGTGTCATCCACGTCGACCAAAACCTTGACTCCACAGTTAGACACTGCCACGTCCGGGGCAGCGCAAACCACTCAGAAGTCGAAGTCGACCCCCCCGAACCAGGCCGCGCCCATACAACCCAGCAGAAGGCCGACCTCCAAATCGGCAATCAAGGAGATGCTGGACACCGACGACGCCGTGGTCACCACACTATCCCAGGCATCCCGCTCCACCGGCACGGCTCCTTTCGACAACGACAACAGCCCCGGCGACGACCACGATGCAGACAATGACATAGTGCGCACTTTCGATAAGGTGTCCTACACCTACTCTTTTGCCGTAAATACCCGCAGCGAGACGACCAGTTATCGCCGGGGCCGAATAGGCTTCCAATTCAAACTGAACCAGCCTGAGGACCAGGTCACCTTTGATGTGGATTCCATGGGCTGGGTGGACACTACGCAGGGATACCGGCCAAAGCAAACTACAGAGACCATCGACGGTCATCCGACACAGGTGCTAACCGTTTACAGGCTACTCACCTCCACAGAGAATTTGTCCACCGTTATTCCGGGATCCTCCAGCGTCACTTTGGTCCTCCGGGTCCGAAGCATGCCCAATGGCAGCAAATTCGCCCCCGAGATCCAGGCCTGGGGCGCTCCGGATACCACCACCAAGACCGATCCTGCTTCGGCTACGTCCGAGCCGGTCACCGTATCGGCCAAGCTTAATCTGAACCTGCGAATCACTGGCGGAACCAATGAAGGCTCCGGCAACCAAATATTCGACTTCAACACCCCAGCCGCCAGCAATTACCCCAACCATGAGCTGGGTAAGCGCAAGGGGATCATCAGCAAGTTCAACTGGGCCGTTGACATGCGTTGGCCCGATCGAACCAAGGGTCTCAAGGGTCTGGAGGTTCCCATTGGCCCCATTACCTTTTCCCTGTCACTGAGCAATTTGTGGCAAACCGCTGGTGGAGATGCCTACCCGAAGATAGAGGATCTGCAACCCTACTTCTGGGACATCGGCACCATCGACGGCGACTTCAACAACAGCGGGCGCAACACCGGCGATCAGGGCTGGAGACCCACTCTCAGCAACTATGGCTATGCCCGATCCACGGGTGGCACGGCTGGGAAGGACCAAGTCCAAGGCAATGGTCAATACACCGTGGCTGAACAGCGCAACAGCCAGGGACTCAAGCTGGACCTGACTTTGAAGGACTATAAAACCAACGACCCCTTCCCCTACCTGGGACACACCTATGCACCAGACGCCGAGTGCACGACTGCCCTGGCCTCGACTGACTGCACGCGACAGGAAGTGGCCGAAATCTCCACTGGTTACCTATATGTCTTCAACCCCTCCACTGTCGACGGCAAGGACGTGGCCAACTACTATGGACAGACCGGTCTCAGCCTGCAGAGCAAGGTCGACGACGGCAACATGAGTGCGAAATCGCTATCAAACCAGTCTTTACCCTCTGCCACCGGCCCCACGGACACGTCAAACCAAGCCGACCAGTCCGATGACATGTGGCACAACGTCATCTTCGCGCTAGGCTCCAACACAATAAAGGCAGGCATCAGCAACATCATTCAGTACAGTTGCATGACGGCTCCTAACTTTTTTGATGACGGCGTGGACTGCGGGTGGTGGACTGCTCCTGACAATCTACGGGGGACCGACTCAGCAGTCGCAGGGACCAAAGTGCGGGTAACGGCCGGTTTTAACTTCAAAACCAGCAAGGCTGATCTACCTCTGCTGGGGATGTCCTTGGTCAAGATCGACCCAAAGGTAGTTGGGCTGCCTGCTGACTCCGACGGCCTGGATCTTCCCTGGGTCAGTGGCATCTGGCAGAACGGCAACTACGATAAATACCAGCCAACGAGCATTCAAAACCCGTTACAGGACCTGGTCATGTACGCCACCAAACCCGACGGAAAGGACTGGAAAAACGACACTGAGCAAGCCAATGCCGACATAGAGGATCTGAACTTTTATAGCACACAGGAGGAAGCAAAGAAGCATGGCACGGTTGTAGGCATGCTGCTGGGCGGGCGCACTGCCGCGCCCACCAACGTTGCCGAAGTGAATTCCCGATTCGGCTTCGGCGGATTTGTGATCAACGTCCTCCCCGACGCCAAAGTAGGTTCTGTAGCCCAGCTGACATCAGTTTCGCGCACCTTCACCCGCAGCCAATTAGCAGCTATGGCCGGGCTGAGCCCCGAGAACTCCAGCGATCAGGAATGGGAGGACTGGGCCAAGAAACAGAACCCCTACGAGCTGGCTAAAATCGAATCTCCCGTCTTAGCCACATCCGCCGGAGGCTATACCAAGGCCAGCTATGACCAAATAAACGGCTACCTGGGCGGAGACACCGGCGGCAATGAGCACGGGGACAGCCTCTATGTAGCCGGCGAAACCAACACCATCTCCAACGCCGTAGCACAAACAAGCACCAATTCCAAACCCAAAGAATACTTTGACTTAGACAGCGATCAACGGTTCGTTGATTGGCGACTAACCATCAACACCGGCACTTCAGCTTCCCAAGCCAACAAGGGCGCCCAAACCGAACTCTACATCACCGACAAACTACCGGCAAAGCTCCACTACATCCCCGGCAGCGCCCGATTGGGCGGCACATATACGGAAGCCACGCCTGAGATGGGCCACATAGAGGGCGGAACCGCCTGTGAGCCATCAGTGAGCACGGACCCCGTAACCGGAATCACCACTCTGTCCTGGACACTGACCAACATCCCTGTGGACGGCAATAACCGCGTCATCCACTTCTCCACCTCCCTGGGTGACCTGACTGACCCCAGCAAAGACATCGGTTCCAACGAAGACCTGACGACCTCTGCCACAGTTCAGTCAAAACAGAATATGTCCCAGCCCAACACATACTTGAAGACTGCCGATTCCTTCACCATCCACGCTTGGCGGACCAACACAACCAGCCTTTCCACCTCGGCCGTACAGGACACTAATGAAGCCGGTGCACCAATCGGCTTCACCAACATGCTGAGCAGCACCTCGGGCAGTGGCAAGCAGCATCACTATGCCATCGACATCATGCCGTACAAACAGACAAGCGGCAAACCCGACTTCCACGGGGAACCTACTTTTGCCGATATGAACGTAAAAGCTTCGGCGGGGGCTAGTCTGAGCGGAATCACCATCCGTTACACCACAGATTCTCGATGGCGAGTGAATGACACGAGTTCCATACAATCCCAGGATTACCTCTCTTGGGACGAGGCTGACTTCAACACAACAAGTGGCGAAGTGAAAATGCCTGAAAACGTGGTCGCCTGGGCCTTCATCATCGATGGGCAGCCCAACCAATTCCGCTATGACATTACTTTCCATATAAATCCCGGAAACAACTCCTCCGGCGACCTCTATCGGAATCGCTGGGGCAATGCACTGAACCAAATGCCTGCCCAGGCCATGGTTGTTCAACGTTCCATCAGTGGCATCGTATGGTACGACGTCAATGGGGACGGCACCCGCTCTTCGGACGATATTCTGCTTAAAGATGTCAAAGTGACCCTGCTCGACGATACTGACGACAAGCCCGTCAAGTCGGTCGTCACCCCACATGATGATCTGAGCACAAAATCTGATTCCCAGGGCAAGTACGAACTGACCAATATACCGGCAGGGAAATTCCACCTGCGCTTCGACCCTGCTCCGAACACGAACTGGACCCACCTGACTACAACAATCCAAAAGGCCAGCGGAGCCAGCCCGAGCGAAAACTCCTCAGCCAGCGACATACTGGAGGGCGGAACCATGAAAGGTGCCGTCATCAACGATATTGAGTTCCAGAAGGCTGAGGATATGGTGGACACGGCCAGCCAGTCCTTGGATTTCAACAACTGCGGCCTGACAGGAACAATGGACACCAATGAAGTGTCTGCCGGAGTCAAAGTACAGATCCAAGGCAGGAACTGGCTCAACTCAGACTCCTTCACACTGGCTGTCGACCCCCTGCGTGGCGCACCGTCCGCAGCGTTGCCCGGCCAAATCACCATAGACGCCGACAACCAAAATACCCAGGTGCCTGTCAACGTGTCTGCTCTGCCCGACGATGGCAGCTACGAGTATCGTATACACCAGGAAACCGGTTCCATTCCTGGTCTGACGTATGATCAGAGCACTGCAACCCTGACCATCACTTTGACAACCGATGCAGCTCAGTTGCACCGTATCGCCACTGCGCAGTGGACTGACAGCGAGGGCAGCAAGATAGACACGGCGGTCTTCACCAACACCTACCGGGCCCAGCCCGCCACGGTCAGGCTCACCGCCGTCAAGCACCTGGACGGCCGGGGCCTGAAGGCCGGGGAGTTCTCCTTCCGCCTGCAGGACAAGGACAAGGGGAAGCTGGACGAGGCCTCCAACGACGCCGACGGGAAGATCGCCTTCAAGCCCCTGACCCTGGATAGGGCCGGCGAGTACACGTACTCCGTGAACGAGGTCCAGGGCAGCCTGCCCGGCATCGCCTACGACACGAACGAAGCCAAGATCACCGTCCACGTCACCGACGACCAGCAGGGCCAGCTCCAAGCCACCGTCGACGGCAACAACCCCACCTTCACCAACACCTACCGGGCCCAGCCCGCCACGGTCAGGCTCACCGCCGTCAAGCACCTGGACGGCCGGGGCCTGAAGGCCGGGGAGTTCTCCTTCCGCCTGCAGGACAAGGACAAGGGGAAGCTGGACGAGGCCTCCAACGACGCCGACGGGAAGATCGCCTTCAAGCCCCTGACCCTGGATAGGGCCGGCGAGTACACGTACTCCGTGAACGAGGTCCAGGGCAGCCTGCCCGGCATCGCCTACGACACGAACGAAGCCAAGATCACCGTCCACGTCACCGACGACCAGCAGGGCCAGCTCCAAGCCACCGTCGACGGCAACAACCCCACCTTCACCAACACCTACCGGGCCCAGCCCGCCACGGTCAGGCTCACCGCCGTCAAGCACCTGGACGGCCGGGGCCTGAAGGCCGGGGAGTTCTCCTTCCGCCTGCAGGACAAGGACAAGGGGAAGCTGGACGAGGCCTCCAACGACGCCGACGGGAAGATCGCCTTCAAGCCCCTGACCCTGGATAGGGCCGGCGAGTACACGTACTCCGTGAACGAGGTCCAGGGCAGCCTGCCCGGCATCGCCTACGACACGAACGAAGCCAAGATCACCGTCCACGTCACCGACGACCAGCAGGGCCAGCTCCAAGCCACCGTCGACGGCAACAACCCCACCTTCACCAACACCTACCGGGCCCAGCCCGCCACGGTCAGGCTCACCGCCGTCAAGCACCTGGACGGCCGGGGCCTGAAGGCCGGGGAGTTCTCCTTCCGCCTGCAGGACAAGGACAAGGGGAAGCTGGACGAGGCCTCCAACGACGCCGACGGGAAGATCGCCTTCAAGCCCCTGACCCTGGATAGGGCCGGCGAGTACACGTACTCCGTGAACGAGGTCCAGGGCAGCCTGCCCGGCATCGCCTACGACACGAACGAAGCCAAGATCACCGTCCACGTCACCGACGACCAGCAGGGCCAGCTCCAAGCCACCGTCGACGGCAACAACCCCACCTTCACCAACACCTACCGGGCCCAGCCCGCCACGGTCAGGCTCACCGCCGTCAAGCACCTGGACGGCCGGGGCCTGAAGGCCGGGGAGTTCTCCTTCCGCCTGCAGGACAAGGACAAGGGGAAGCTGGACGAGGCCTCCAACGACGCCGACGGGAAGATCGCCTTCAAGCCCCTGACCCTGGATAGGGCCGGCGAGTACACGTACTCCGTGAACGAGGTCCAGGGCAGCCTGCCCGGCATCGCCTACGACACGAACGAAGCCAAGATCACCGTCCACGTCACCGACGACCAGCAGGGCCAGCTCCAAGCCACCGTCGACGGCAACAACCCCACCTTCACCAACACCTACCGGGCCCAGCCCGATAAGTCTGATAAGCCGGATAACCCCGATAACCCTGACAACTCCGGAGGACACGACAAGCCGAATCTGCCGGTAGAACCAAACAAGCCGTCCGAGTCTAATAATACACCCGGCAAAACAGATCAAACTAGTTCCAACAGCCAAAAACCGGTGCCAGCAAGCCAATCTTCTGATAACCATGTAAAGACCCCTGAAGATTCCCAAGTCCTAGCCAACTCCGGCGCAGACATAGTCATGCCTGTAGCACTGACTGTCGGCACTGCAGTACTAGGCCTGGCACTGATGTGCCTGTTTCGACGTCGCAGGGATCAGGATGCCGACCTGGGCTGATTGTTCCCTGCATGAGAACATAGCTGGGCCTCTTCTTCTCTGATGACAGGCGCCTATGGCGAACCTCACGGTTCCCTGCCCCTATCTGCAGACGAAATTTGGTATTCTTGCAGGTGGAAGGAATCTTGCATCCAGAGGTCACCGTCGACGATGGACGGTCACCTGAACGGTCATGGCCCTGCACGGTCATGACGTCGATTGTCACACGTGCAGGCCGTTACACAGAAAGGTCAGTCATGGTAGACGATACAGTCATTGTTGTTGATACTTCCATGTTCGGAAAAGATGCCGCAGCGAAGACCGCCAAGGCCAACGAGGTCGCCCGCAAGTATGGCATCAACGACGAAGCCCTCAAGAAGGTCGAGGATTACAAGAATCAGTTGAGCTACCACCAGGCATGGGATCTGCCTTTCCTGGGCTACGTGGACGAGGACGGCTATGGGTATGCCTACGTACCCAACAAGGCTGTCGCAGCCGATGGCTGGGATGCCCATAAGGCCTTCCTGGACCTGCCCGATGATGCCCAAACGGCATTCGCCATCCGTATGCTCTTCACCCATCGCGACGTCGACCGCCACGGTGCGGAGATGTTCCTTCACCACGGCCGCGGGCTGACAGTCCGCTTCCAGGAGCCCACCTCAGCCAGCTACTGAGCTTGAGCTATCTAACTAACTCGACCCCCGGTCCTGTCGTAATAACCCCCTGACAGGGCCAGGGGCTTTTCCATGTCGACGATCAAGGCAGAAGCCCCATCCAGGCAGGAGCTAGCACACCGATGCAGGCTCCGACGATCGGCCCGACAAAGGGTATCCAGGCGTAGCTCCAGTCCGCATCCTTCTTGCCGGACATGGGCAGAAGGCAGTAAGCCAATCGGGCGGAAAAGTCACGAGCAGGATTCATGGCCGCACCAGAAACCCCTCCCAGGGCCATAACCAGAACCGTGATGACCAGGGCCACGCCCAGCGGCCCGACTTGCGTAGGAGTCCCACCATTGAGGAAAACCCAGGAAACCAGGATGGCCGTGCCGATGGCCTCCGATGTCAGATTCCAGAAATTCGAACGTATGGCCGGCTTGGTGCAGAAAATCATGAGTTTGGTATCTGTATCGGTCGAAAGTTCGAAATGCTTGCGAGTGCCCAGGTAGCCCAGACAGGAACCTAAGAAAGCCCCAAGGAACTGGGCGGAAATGAAGATGGCCACATTGGCCATGGTGACCGGAATGCCACCCTTGCCCATTGCCAGGCCGTTCAGGGTCGCCTGTGGGTCAATCCAGTGACCGACCACCCTGGCCAGGGTCACCGCCGGATTCAGATGGCCGCCCGTTCTCCACCCCGCATATACGCCTACATAGACAGCAAGACCCCAGCCCAACGACGCGTTGACCCAGTCGGCTCGATAGGCCCCCGTCTTGGGGAGCGACCTACTGGCGGCAACCATGACCGCGATGGCCATCATAAGGGCGGTGCCCATGAACTCCGAGCAGAACATCTGCACACCGCTGATCATGGTTTCTCCTTTAGCTCCCTGTAATCAAAGGAGCTGAAAGTGGCCAGGCTCCCATAACCCGAATAATCAACCGCTGCCAAGCCGACAAAACCACCGGTGAAGTAACCGTCAATCTGCTTATACACATGGTCGTCCGAAAGGACTGCCGCATCCAGGATAACCGGAACCGTGGCCCAGTGACGACCATCGAATGAGTATTGATAGGAGTAGGACGAGGTGCGGACTTTGGTTTTGAACCAGACATGAGCGCCCGTAGGCACAGGAATTGCTTCATCCTTGAGGTATGAGACGTAACGATTTCCATCAGATTGGGCGACCTCAATCACCCGCGTGCTACGCCTTTCGTCCCAGGTGACAAATATCCAACTGAAATTTGCGTCGCTGTAGTAGTTGGTCAACCCCGCCATAGCCTGATAGGACCTCGGTTCGAAATCCATCCGCACCTGAGCGTCGAAGTCGAAGGCCTGCCAGCGTCTGGCCACCAGAGACAAGTCAAAAAGATTATGCAGCGACCCCTGGCCCCTCAAGCGGAGGGAGCCTGCACCCACTGAGCCCATTTTTTCATTGAAGGGCACCCGTAATGTACACCAATCCGGACCAAGCGTATCCGATTCGAAATCATCATGCTGATGGACCTCCTCGTGCTTTTGCGAAGACACTGGGGCATCTCTAGGAGCCTCCACATACCGACTGCCTCCGTGGCCTCCCTGGATGTGAGGCCATCCGTCCTCGTCCCACTCCACCTTCTGGATGGATGTCTCGCGACCTAAGGTGCACCACCCTCGAGGATCCACGACCGACTCCTGGGGTCGGTGCCAGGGACGAGCGCACAACGATGCGTAATACCACTCTCCCATGGGGGTGTCCACCAGCGATCCATGCCCCTGCTTCTGCAGGTAGGACCGTGGGGTATCGAAATTGCTCAGGAAAGGCTCATCGCCCGGCATGGTTTCGAAAGAGTCAGCCTGAAGCGTCCGCGAACGAGAGACGGTCTCTTGATGAGAGAAAGTCGTGCCCCCCTCGGCCGCGAACAAGTAGTACCACCCATTGATCTTGTAAAGATGAGGGCCTTCAGACAACCTGACATCCGTTCCCCTCCATATGGTTCTGGATGTCTCAGGCAACAACCGCATGGTGGATGTGTCGAATTCAGTCAGTGTTATTCCATCGAAGTGATGATGATACTCACGATGATCCCAGGTCTGCTGAATCAGATACTTTCTGCCGTCATCGTCGTGGAAGAGGGACGCGTCGAACCCCACATAGTTGATGGGCACTGGATCGGTCCAGGGTCCTTCTATGCGCTCGGCGCTGGTCAGATAGTTGGTGCCATCCTTGAAGGTGCCCGTGACGGTCTTGATATCCGAGAAGACCAGCCAAAACCGTCCATCGGAATAGGAGAGGTCAGGAGCCCAGACGCCGCCCGAGGAGGGGTCGCCACGCAGATTGACCATTCTCTCGGAATTCAGGATGCTGGTCACATATTGCCAATGGACCATGTCACGTGAAGAATGGACGCGTACGCCGGGAAACCACTCGAATGTGGAAGTGGCTATATAGTAGGTGTCCCCAACACGAATCATGGATGGATCAGGATGGAAGCCCTTTAACACCGGATTGTCAATGATCATCTGTATTTCCCCCTTATGCGTAAATCTTGCGGCCGAGCCTGTCGGGCACTCCGCTCATGCGATGGAAGTATGTGTTTATCTGATCGCGCCATTCGACTGCGTCGGTTTTCTGCGCCTGGAGTCTGTCTGCCACGTTCTCCCAGTCAGCCTGGGGAATCGAGCCTTTGACTTTCTTCCAAAGCGTTATATATCGCTCAACCTCCTTTACGCCTTCGAAATGGGAACTGTAGATGTGCTGGATGAGCGTCTGCCCATCATGAAGCACGTGGTCATAAGGCAGATGGTGAAAGAAGAGCAGCAGATCCTCCGGGGTTGTTTCCGCATGCTCGAACCGCTCCTCAAGAGCCTGATGATACTGGGCCGTAAAGCCTGTCCCAGTTGATTGCGTTCGGTCCACGCCGATTCCGTCTCGGTCAGCAAAATGATACGTGCCCCACCTATCGTATTCATATCCGTTCACGTCCACGCCATAGTGCAAACCGGGCTTGACCATGAACCCTACGCCCAGAGGAGCGGTGTAGTTCTTGAAGGTCTTGTTCGAAGTGAGCATGATCTCACTGACGGCCTCCCTTGCCGGACCGCGCAAATCAGGAAAGGTGAGCGTCATCCATTCATCCAGAATGGAGCCAGCCGTTGCATCGGGATCCCAGCACATACGACCGAACCCGTAAAGGTTGGCCTGAGCCAGGGTGTTTCCTGTCCAGTTGTCATCCATGCCCACATTGCTGACTCCTGCGAAACCCGTATGAGCGGAAACCAGGCACAGCTTCGGGACCACTGCCTTGACACGTGCATCAACCTGTGGGGCACAGGTATCCCAATTGGTCATTGCCAGCCACTGCGGCAGAACATAGTTGACGTCAATCTGCTGCCCTAGGTATTCAGCGGTGATTTGGAACTCGATCATAAGATTCGTATGGGTCATGCGACCTATCAAAGGGTTGGCAGGCTCGCTGACCTGGAAATCGATGGGGCCGAATTTGACCTGGAGAACGACATTTTCAGCAAACAGCCCGTCAAGACCGATGAAATTCTCATATGCGGATTTGGCCCTATCCAGGCTCCTATCCCTCCAGTCCTGATTGCAGTCATAGACAAAAGCTCTCCATATGACAAGGCCGCCGTGCCTGGACAGGGGTCGAGCCAGCATATTCGCCCCATCGACGTGTGTGCGCCCGTACCGCGTGGGGCCCGGTTCTCCTTCAGCATCCGCTTTGACCAGAAAACCGCCGAAGGCGGGAATACGCTGATATATATCAGCGACTGTCTTTTCCCACCAAGCCGAGACCTCATCAGCAAGGGGGTCCGCCGTGGACAGACCGCCGACATCGATGGGCGAAGCAAAGTTCACCGACAGGAAGACCCGAATGCCGAATTGCCCGAAGATGTCGGCGAGCACTGCAACCCGGTCGAGGTATGGTTTGACAATCAGTTTCTTGGCCTCGCCTCGCACATTCACATTGTTCAAAGCTATGGCATTGATACCGATTGATGCCAGAAGACGTGCATAGGCGGTCACCCTTGCCAGATCACCTCGGAAGGGATCGTCCTGGTGCCGATCAGGAAAATTACGGAAATCAGCATGGCTATTAGAACCCAGAACGCCGAAAAAGATGGATTCGCCTGCATACCCGCGCTCAACCGAGCCATCCGTCTGATCCCAGTGATCGATCATTCTCAACGCCTGATTCGGCACTGACTCAAAGTCATCGATCTGCTGCCCGCATGCCTTTCTGCGCATCCATCCGTATAGGCCATAGAGGAGGGCCGTGGCCGTATTGCCTTCGATGCAGACACAATCCCCCTCTGTGTGGATGCGATAGGCCCCGTCCCGTTCTGCAGGTAGGGCAGCGGAATTCATTATGAAGACCAAATCCGCGCACTGCCGGTCAGCCGCTTGGCTAGCCCCGAAGAAATCAAGCAGTTCTCTATATATGCGCGCCGCGACAGGATCTTGAAAATCAAGACCTTCAATATAGAACCTGCGGGTGCCGACTATGGGTCTTATGACTTTTGGCGATAGCCACATGGGCTCAAACATGCTCATTCCTTCTTCGCTGCAGTAACTCGCATAATTTATAACGTAACTTTCGATATCAATACCGTAAATTTATTATAGTCCCGCCCTAAACAAGTAAGATTGCGACGACGGAAACAACACAAAAGAATCCGTCCTTTTGGCATGGAACTAGATAGGGGAGAAGACTGAATTCGGCAGGATGACAATCTACATCTCAACCACGGTCAGCACACAAGGAAACCAGAAATGTCCAAATGGCAAGCAAATTACATCTCCGATAATGAAATATGATCCTGCGAAAATCAAGCCGCATGCTGTAAACGAATATATCCAAGAATAAAACCCAATAGGCCAGGACATAGCAACCATTGGCAGACGAAAGAGGCCCGATTATTGTGATGCTCGACCTCATCGAGCGCTAATGCAGGGGGGCAAGAATAAGCACAAGCGGATCTCTATCAATCTTTGCCGCGTCATCCAAACAGTTGGCTTACGCCTCATATGAATATGAATCAATAAAAAGCCTAGGACTCCCAATCAGTGGAAGTCTGCCGCTTCTGCTCCGACTCCCAGGTATTCGTCAAACTCGCCATCGATGACACTGCGTATACAGACTGTCAACGCCCAGTCCAAGCCGCTCAACCCAACAGGGCCAGGAGGTCTTTTCTGCTCAGTCTTGCCACGCTGGAAGCGCCGGTGGAGGCGGCGGAATCGACAAAGCGCGATGCCAGGTCGCTCTTGCTGTGCTGCAGGTTGAGGATGCGTTCCTCTATGGTGTCCTTGGCTACGACCTGATAGACGTTGACGTCCTGGGTCTGGCCGATCCTGTGGGCGCGGTCGTTGGCCTGCTCCTGGGCAGCGGCGTTCCACCAGGGGTCCGCATGGACCACTACACAGGCTCCGGTCAGGTTGAGCCCGGTGTTGCCGGCCTTCAGGGAGATCAGAAAAACCGGCGTGGCATCCCTATTGAACTGTTCCACCAGCTCCAGCCGCCTCTTCTTGGATGTGGCGCCGGTGATCAGGTCGTAAGGCACATCCAGCCGACGGAGCCGCTGGGCTATCAGGTCCAGGTAGGAGGTGAACTGGGAGAAGATCAGCATCTTACGCCCGGCATCCTGGCAGGAGACCACCAGATCCTCGATGGCATCCAGTTTGGCCGACTCGCCGCGCCGGTCCCGACCCTGATCCTGGTAGACCAGACGCGGATCGCAGCAAACCTCCCGCAGCCTGGTCAGCTGGGCCAGCACCTGGATTTTACCGACCTCGTACTCCTGATCCCTTTCCTTGTTGAGCGTGGCCCTCAGCTCCTGCTCCAGAGCCGCATAAAGCTTGCGCTGACGACCCTGCAGGGGCACGCTGATCACGTTTTCGATCTTCTCGGGCAGATCCGTCAGCACCTGTGACTTCAGCCGGCGCAGGATGAATGGTCCAACCAGGGCCTGGAGCCGGGACTGGGCATCCTGATCGCCGCTGAGTATGGGCATTTCGAAGCGGTCCCTGAACCGGGAGTAGGGACCCAACATCCCCGGCATCAGGAAGTCGAAGATGCTCCAAAGCTCAGACAGACGATTTTCGATGGGTGTACCGGTCAGAGCGAACCGATGCAGACTGTCCAGAGCGCGTACGGCCCGAGCTGCCTTGGTGGCATGGTTTTTGATGTACTGGGCCTCATCCAAGACCAAGGCATACCAGGGCAGACTCCTATACCGGTCCAGGTCCCTCCTGAGCAGATCGTATGAAGTAATCAGCAAGTCGTAGGACCTGGCCTGATCCAGCAAAGTCTGACGCTGGCTGCGCCCCCCGGCCAGGACCGCCACCCGCAGATCCGGTGTAAAACGACGACACTCGGCCTCCCAGTTGTAGACCAAGGAGGCCGGGCAGACAATCAGCGAAGGCCCTCGATCCCTGGCCTGATTCCGACGGGAGAGCAGGTAGGCCAGCATCTGTATGGTCTTGCCAAGGCCCATCTCGTCGGCCAGGATGCCACCGAATCCACGGTCGCTCAGAGTGCACAGCCAACGCAACCCTTCGACCTGGTAGGGTCTGAGCTGCCCCTGCAACCCGTCAGGGACCTTGAACCCCTGAGGATCAGGCTTGCGCTCCTTCAGGTAATCGCGGAAGCTGGAATCGCGGTCCTGCTCAGGCACCAGTGCATCCAGGTAGCCGAGCTGGAATTCGGGCACCCGGACCGGCCCCTTGACCAGATCAGCCGGGTCGATGCCCAGGTCTTCAGCCAGGGTGTCGACAGCCTCGGTATTCAGATCAGCCAGCTCGACGAAGGCCCCGTTGCTCAGACGATGGAAACGCCGACGACGGCGATAGTCAGCCAGGATGGCAGCGGCCTCATCGGGCCGGACCTCATCGGCAATGGGCGAGATCTCGACCAGGCCGGATCGCACCCGCACACCCACGCGGATCTGCGGATGAGAGACGACGCTGAGCCCGTCGAAGGCCGGGGTTGAAAAGACTCGTCCCAGGCCCTTGAGCACGGGCAGGCCCCGGGTCAGCAGGGTATGTATAGCCTCCTCGTTCTCTTCGGGGATGCGCGCCAACCCATCCTCCATCAAGGGGAAATAGCGTCGGACCGTCTGCCGGGCCAAGGATTCGCTCTCCCGATCCCTGCCGGGTTCATCCTCCGAGGCGGGGTCAGCGCCGACGGACAGAAGACGATCCCCATAGCGTGCCTTGAGGTCGCAGCTGACCCCCTGCCGATCCCTGTCCAAGTAAAGCTCGATCCTGCAGGGCGGCCGCCGCCGGGCATCCAGCTCCTCGGGCAGACTGGCGGAGAGCCCAGATCCTTCCTGGGCACCCTGGTCCAGGTCGGGCAGAACGGTCCGGGCGAACAGGTCCAGGTCGTCTTCATCCAGATGCAGATCTCGATCCTCGCCAGGGCGGCAGAGAGTCTCCAACAGGTCCCGATGACGCATGAAACGCGTGCTGCAACGGTGGATGACCGGCCCCGGATCCAGCCCCAGGCCAGGCTGCGAGGGGCGCACAATAACGAAGGAAGAAGCCTGGCCTACGATGAAGCATTCCACGGCCAGGGCATGGGTGATTCGGTAACCGTCCGCCTCCTTGCTGACCGCAATGCCGGGGTCTGGGTCTCCGTCGACCACGGGGGCAGGCATGGTCTGCAGGAAGGAGTCCTCGGGAGGCGTGTAATCCAGGGTGAGCCCGGAATCCACGAACAGATCGAGGATCTGCGCTACCTCGTCGTCGCTGAGTCGAATCCCCGCCAATCCTGCACGTGTAAGACGGCGGCGCATGCCCCCCTCCTGTTCAGCCAGGCTGCGGCGGATGGCGCCGGCCCTTTCCAGAATGGTCAGCAGAGCCTGGGCCCGGTCATCAAAGGTGTCACGAGAATGAATGAAGGCCAGCCGCCGTCCGTAAGACATGAATTCGCCCTGGTCCACAGCGCGCAGCAGGGCCGGCAGATCCTTGACCAGGTAGGCGACCCCGTGGGAGGACAGGGTGATGTGCAGGCGGACCAGCCAGCCGCCGCGCTCACTGGTCAGATCGGGAATCAGCCCGACTGAGCCAATGGGCAGGTGACGGCCTCCGACCGGTCCGTTCTCTTGCTTGAGCAGGCTCAGTTGGCGGTCACGAAAAGACTGCCGACGCCGACCCTCCTGCCGGTGCATATAGGCCGCCAGGGGCCCTGAGGTCGATCGGGTGGACCGGGATCGACCCTGGTCACCGGTCCAGTCATCCGATCCTACAAAGGACTGGCTGGATTCGTTGTAGGCCATGATCAGGGCGACTACATGCTTGCATGCAGGACCCTGGCGCCCAAAGGCCCGGCAAGTGCATGAGGAGTCGATGACCCGATGGGCCTGCTCGTCCAGCCGAGCCTGAACCATGCAGTCGCCATCCGGCTGATAGGTGGCAGGCACACGACCCTTGAGAACGGTCAAAGCTCCCAGGTGCCGCAGGCGCAGGTCTGTAAAGCGGCGGTCATCCAGCAGTTGATGGGCACGGAAGTAGGCCTTGCCGCCCAATCGACGCAGAGCGGCGTCAGAGATGGTGTCCGGGTCGCCGAAGGTCCGCCCCTCCTCCTCGTCGCCCGGATCATAGAAACCATGACCTGCTGAACCAACGGCTCTTGACCCGTAGACCGTTGCATGCCAATCCACACGCACCCTCCTTGTGGTCTCTGACGACCATTCCCGAGCATAACCTTTTCCATCCCGATGCGGCACGCCTTCGGCGAAGCGAGTAGACATGCCGACTTACGAAAAAATGACCGCCTCCCTAAGATGGCGTGCTGTTTGTCTGAAGAAGGAGATCATTATCGTGCAAAACACGTCCACCTCTGCCTCCGTTCACCGGTCACGCCCGGCCGTCCCCCATCCCTGGCCGGCCATCGCCGCGCTGATGATCGGGGCCTTCGTGGGCATGCTGAGTGAAACCTCGCTCAATATCGCCCTGCCCAACCTGATGGAGAGCTTCCAAATCCCCGCTGCCACCGTGCAGTGGCTGGTCACGGGATACATGCTGGTCATCGGCATTGTCCTGCCCTTCTCCAGCCTGATCTCCAAGTGGTTCACCACCAGGCAGACCGTGATCTTCGGCCTGGTCGCCTTCCTGGCGGGCTCAGTGATCTCGGCCATGGCCCCCACCTTCCCTGTCCTTCTGACGGGACGGCTGATCCAGGGCATCGGCACCGGCCTGATCCTGCCGCTCATGTTCACCGTGGCCATGCTGATCTTTCCGCCGACCAGACTGGGCACGGTCATGGGCATGTGCGCCCTGGTCATCATGTTCGCCCCCGCCATCGGCCCGACCCTGACCGGAATCATCCTGGGCAAGCTGACCTGGCACTGGATCTTCTGGTTCTTCACCCCCTTCCTGGTTGTGGCCCTGATTTTCGCCGTCTGCTTCCTGAAGAACGTGGGAACCATCACCCACCAGCGGCCCGACCTGGCCTCGATTCTGGAGTCCATTGTCGGCTTCGGCGGACTGGTGGCAGGCGTCAGCCTGGCCAGCCGGTACGGATGGCTCTCCCCGGTCACCCTGATCATCCTGGTCGTGGCCCTAGTAGCCCTGGTCCTCTATATTCGTCGTCAGCTGGGCCTGGAGCACCCGGTGCTCAACCTGCGCATCTTCTCCATCCCAGCCTTCCGCTACGGTGCCACCCTGGTCATGCTTGACTTCGCAGTCATCCTCTCCTCCATGTATCTGCTGCCCCAGTTCCTGCAGCGGGGGCTGCTCCTGCCCGTGGCCATGACCGGCATCCTTATGCTGCCCGGCGGCGCCATCAACGCCCTGGTCTCAGCCTTCGCCGGACGGCTCTATGACGGCTTCGGGGCCCGAATTCCCGTCCGTTGCGGATTCCTTGTCGCACTGGTGGGTACGGTCATTCTCCTGTTCACCGGCCCGCACACCCCTGTGGCCCTGGTGGTGGCTGCCCACATCATCCTCATGATCGGCTGCCCGCTGGCCATGTCGCCAGCCCAGACCTACGCACTCAACTCTCTGAGCGGCCCGCAGTCCGGCGACGGCAGCACCATCATCAACACCATGCAGCAGATTGTAGGAGCCGTGGCCACGGCAATCACCACCTCCCTGCTGGCCATGGGCGAGGGGCATGCAGCCGGAGCCGATAAAGCCCAGGCCTTCACCAGGGGCACCCACTACGGATTGATCTTCACCCTGGTGCTGATTCTGGCCGCTCTGGCCGTCTCCCTTAAGGTGCGCAACTTCTCCCACGCCGACCTGGCAGAGGCCGAGCAGGACATTCAGCAAGCTCCAAGTTCGCACCGCTAGCTTGGGAACGTCCCTGGCTAGACTGGAGGACGGCGACCGGACTTAAGGCCCGCCATCGTGGGCCGCCCGGTCATCCCTGGAACGCTATCAGGAAGGGTGTCATGTTCGTTCTCAAGAACGCCTGGTTCACCATCAGGCGGCATGCGGCGCGGAGCCTGGTCATGGTTCTGGCCTGCCTGGTCGTGACGGCGCTGGCCACGACGGCGGCCACCGTGCTCCAGGCTGACACCAAGGCACGTACCACCGACTACGAATCCCAAGAGGTGGATGCCGTCATCAGCCCGCGCAAGGGAACCAAGGCCTCTCCCCTGGGCTGGAACGAGTATTCCAAATACGCCCAGCGCCTGCAGATGGATGCCGTGCAGTACAAGGCCTACTTCCATGAGACTGCGAACATCAGCCCGGAGGGGCTGCCTCAGTCAGGCACCTACTCCCTGGTGGGCGTCTCCGACAAGGCAGCCGAACCCACCCTGCCTCACGGCCCCTTCGTGCTGGACCAGGGCAGGGGGCTGGACTACGCCTCACAGAATACCTCCGGCACCCAGACCGTGCTGATCTCCAAGCAGATGGCACAGGCCAACAAGCTCAAGGTGGGCGATACCCTGACCATCAAGGATCCCCGCCAGCAGGATCAGCAGGTCAAGCTGACCGTCTCGGGCACCTATCACTACCGCAATGCGGCCGACCAGGCAGCCAACCGGGCCATTTACACGGCCTACCCCACCTTCGCCATGCTGGGGCTGGATACGGCCAGCAAGCCAGGAGACCCTGGTCATGAACTGCTGGTGGCCTTCGTGCTGGATTCACCGAGCACCTACCAAAAGTTCATCAAGGAACTACGCAAGGACGGGCTCAAAGCCTCGCAGTACGACATCGACTCTCCCAGCCTGAAGGACTACAAGCGGCGGATGGAGCCGGTCCACCAGGCCGCCGACCAGGCGCGAACCACCATCATCCTGGCCTGCTTGCCGGGCGGGCTGATTCTGCTGGGTTGCCTCTTTCTCATGCTGCGCGGCCGCGCCAACGAAATCGGCATGGCCATCACCATCGGGGTCCACAAGGCCCGGCTGGGCTGGCAGTTCGCCCTGGAGACCCTCTTGCTCACCCTGCCCGGACTTGCCTTGGGCCTGGCTCTGGGTGCCGCAATCAGCCGACCCCTGGGCCGGTCGCTCTTCCGGCTGGGGAGCCTGGCCGGCATGCCTAATGCTGGTCTGATCTGGAAGATGATCCTGATTGGCCTGGCCGTCTGCCTGGTCCTAGCTCTGGCAGCAGCCGCCAGGGTAGCGGCCTTCCGAACCGCCCAGCTATACACCAACGACCTGGAGGACGAGGCATGAGCGAAAAGACATCAGACCAGCAGCCTAACGAGGAGTCCCAGGCAACGACTGATCAGAAACAGGCCGATCAGAAGCAAGCCGCTCAAGTAAGGACCGATACTGAGCAAAAAGCCGCCGAGAACACCAACACCGATCCGCTGCCCGAAGCCGAGGAAGAAGCAGCCACTCAGACGGGCGAAAGGTCCGAGGAGGATGATTCCTCGGACGAAGATGTCTCGCTGGCTGCCTTCAAAGTGGTTATCGAACATGAAGATGCCGAAGATCTCGATGGCGATCAGGAAGAGGACCCGCTGTCGGAGACCGAGGACCAACGTGTGCTGGTTCCTGGCGGCTACCCGGTGCTTTCCCTGAAGCACGTGGATTACACCCGCAAGGTCCAGGGTCGCCCCGAACAGATCCTGGACGATGTCGATCTGGATTTCCAACGACGCCGCATCTACTCGGTCGAGACCACCTCGCCTTCCGGACGGGCCGCTCTGATGGCTCTGATGACCGGTCTGCGAGCCCCCACCCAGGGCAGTGTGCTCTTCCGGGGCACGGACCTGCGCCAGTTGCTGGCCTCCGATTATCGCGGCCACCAGATCGGAGCCATCTTTGGCACCGATGCCCTGAGGCGCGACCTGACCGCCGTTCAGAACCTTGTTTACACAATGGATGCCAGTGGGCGCACCTTCCTGGGCCCCAAGGACACCCTGGCCCGTCAACTGCTGGACGAGGTGGGCTTCCCAGAGCGCCTACAGGAGAAGCTGACGGCAGATCTGGGCCACCTGGACTTCCGCCTGGCCTCCGTGGCCCGAGCCCTGTGCTGCGAGTGCGATGTGCTCGTCGCCGACGAACCCACCGAGGGGCTGGAACCAGGCGACTGGGACACCCTGCTGGCCACCCTGAAACGAGTCTCCCGCCGTCATGACTGCACCGTGATCATCCTGACCTCGGGCGGTTCGGACACCGTAGACGAGGGCACCTACGACGACCGGTTCATCGTCGATTGAGCCCCAACCTTCCGGACTGGAAACGGACGACACTGCACTGATTTGTTCGGTCATCACCCATGAGGAGTGGATACCCCGGGTCATGGCCGAACAAATCGATTTATGCAGCAAGGGCCCATGCCGACGGCAAGGGGTCATCCTGCATCATCACCATGGATTCGGACCCGTTCAGGAAGTCGGCGTCAAGGAAGCCATATGGATCACCCCAGGGCTATTGATCGCCCAGAACGCCTGGCTGGCATCCCATGGCCGTCCCTCCTGGGTCCTGTCATCCCCACCGACCTTGTGGCTGGATGTGCTGGACCAGTCCTTGACCGGACGCAGGATTCTGACCGTGACGGCCGAAACCATCCTGACCTGGCGCCGACTGCCATCAGGTTTGGGACAGCGCCCCTGGTCGCAGCTGGCCGCCGGCCGGGTATCGGGCCTGCCTGCAGCACGACGAACCCTTGAAGACCTGCAGGGTAATCTGCGTACAGCCCCTCCGCAATCGCTGATTCGCATCCAGACCCACTTGCCCGATGTCCATGAGGAATGGCGGGTCATCGTCGACAGTGGCAGGATTGCAGCCTCCAGCGGATACTGCCTGCATGAGGGCGAGGGCTCCCGGGCCATTACCACGGTCTTCGACGGCGCCGTCTTCGATCCTAGGCATCGAAGAATCGCCGAAGACTGTGCCCTCCAGGCAGCCAAGGGTCAATCTTCTGCACCAATCAGCGTGGATCTGGCCTTCCTCCGTGGATCGGATCGGCCTCTTGTTCTGGAGGGAAACCCGGTCTGGTGCGCAGCTCCTTACAATTACGGATCGCAGGGGATGGTCTCTTTTCTGAAAGCCGTTGCAGCCTGCCGGACCGATCCAGCCAACCCCTATCAACCGGATCCGTGGATGCTGCGCGAATTCGGCGGCCGCTTCCGCAGTTCCTGGGGTCCGGTCCGGCAGGATCAGACGATGGTCATGCCGTAGTGCTTAGCCAGGGGCTGCAGGTCCGGCACGCCGTACCGGGCCACCAGTTGCTTCCAACGGGCCAAGTTATCGGGACCATACTTGGCGGTGCGCTTGGCGGCAGTGGGCTCGGAGACGAAGATAGGTGGCTGGTGCTTGCTGTGGAACTTGTCCGCATACATGACCACCTCCTGTTCGGGATTGACCGGCACGTAATCGTCCGGCGGCAGGTTCAGATGCTCCTCCTTCACCTGGCGCCGGGTCAGCCCCACCCCGGTATGGTTGCGGGCGAACTGGGCCACCGACTCGTCCACCCCAGCGTCCAGCAGCAGGCGATAGCCCTCCAGCCCGTGCTCAATGTACCGCTCGCCCTGGAAGGTCAGGGGCCGGCCCTGTGAGCCGTCATCCTTGAGGATCCGGTAGGTGCCGATGTCGTGCAGCAGAGCACCCGTGCGGACCAGGTCACGATTCAGGGGCCGTTCGGGCAGGACCCCGTCAGGGTCATCACCACGCAGCAGGCGTTCGTTGACCTGGTCGGTCATACGCACCGCAAGGGCGGCAATAATCTGGCAGTGGGTGTATATCAGTTCATAGGCGGCTTGGGAGGGCGCATACTGACGGTGCAGGGCCTCGGCCATGGGAACATTGGGAATCATACCGACCATTCTAGGGATCCTTGCCGCAAATGTGACCTTTGCGACGCTTATGCACACTTCAGCGGATAATCAGCCCTGCCCTTCTACTGCCGACAGTACACTGGGAGCCACGGTATTTCACGAGGAGCACTATGGACACTTCACCACTTGCGCGCTCCGCCGACCAGCCCACTCCCCCTGATGAGGACGGCGGCCGACAGGCGCCCTGGCACAACCCCCTGCTGGACCCGCGCGATCTGCGCATGCCGCGCATTGCAGGACCCAGCTCATTGGTCATCTTCGGCGTCACCGGCGATCTGGCCAAGAAAAAGCTCTTGCCGGCCGTCTATGACCTGGCCAACCGGGGACTGTTGCCAGCCAGCTTCGGACTGATCGGCTTCGGGCGGCGCGACTGGAGCGACCAGCAATTCGTCGCCTTTGCGGAGGAGAACGTCCGTGCCCACTGCCGAACCCCCTTCAACGAGTCCACCTGGCGGAATTTGAGCCAGGGCATGCGCTTCGTCAAGGGCAGCTTTGACGATGCCGAAGCCTTCCGCAACCTGTCGGCCACCGTCTCTGAACTGGACCGGGTCCGGGGCACCCGTGGCAACCATGCCTTCTACATGTCGGTACCGCCCAAGGCCTTCCCCCAGGTGGCCCGCCAGCTGGCCGAGTCGGGGCTCTCCCACTCCAAGGAAGGGGCCTGGCGCCGCGTCATCATCGAGAAGCCCTTCGGCCACGACCTGGCCTCGGCCAAGGAGCTGGACCGGGTGGTCTCCGAGGTCTTCGAGCCGGATTCTGTCTTCCGCATCGACCACTACCTGGGCAAGGAGACCGTGCAGAACATCCTGGCCCTGCGCTTTGCCAACATGATGTTCGAGCCCGTCTGGAACTCCAACTACGTCTCCCACGTACAGATCACCATGGCCGAGGACATGGGCATCGGCGGCAGGGCCGGCTACTACGACGGAATCGGCGCAGCCCGGGATGTGATCCAGAACCACCTGCTGCAGCTGATGGCCCTGACGGCCATGGAGGAGCCAGTTTCCTTCTCAGCGTCGGATCTGACGGCTGAGAAGACCAAAATCCTGTCCGCTGTCCGTCTTCCCAAGGATCTGGCGGCCCACACCGCCCGAGGCCAGTACACGGCCGGCTGGCAGGGATCCCAGCACGTGGTCGGTTACCTGGACGAGGACGGGATTGACCCCTCCTCGACCACCGAGACCTATGCGGCCATCAGGCTGGATGTTGACACCCGTCGCTGGGCCGGCGTCCCCTTCTACCTGCGCACAGGCAAGCGCCTGGGCAAGCGGGTCAGCGAAATCGCCATCGTCTTCAAGCGTGCCCCCCACCTGCCCTTCGAGGCCACAGCCACCCGGGAACTGGGCGCCAACGCTGTGGTTATCCGCGTACAGCCCGATGAGGGCGTGACTATGCGCTTCGGGGCCAAGACCCCTGGCTCAGCCATGGAGGTGCGCGACGTCAACATGGACTTCTCCTACGGGCGTTCCTTCACCGAGGCCTCCCCAGAGGCCTACGAGCGGCTGATTCTGGACGTGCTCCTGGGAGACCCGCCCCTCTTCCCCACCACCGAAGAGGTCAATCTCTCCTGGAAGATCCTGGACCCCATCGAGGAGTTCTGGGCCAGACAGGGCCAACCCCAGCCTTACCGAGCCGGCACCTGGGGTCCGCGGGAGGCAGATCTGATGCTGGCCCGCGACGGATACCACTGGAGGATGCCATGATAGTCAGACTGAACAACACCACCACCTCCGCCATCGCCCGGGAGATCGACGAGCTCCACGTGGAGCGGGGAGAGGCCGCCCAGGGACGGGTGCTGACCCTGGTCATCATCACCGAACAGGCCCATCTGGAGACGGCCCTGGAGACCGTAAATGCCGCGAGCCGTGAACACCCCTGCCGGGTCATCGCCATGGTGACCGATGCCGAGGATCACCAGGCCGAGCAGGAAGCGGACCAGAGATTCGCTGCAGCACAGTCCTCTGAAGACTGCGTCTCCTACAAGAGCACCGACCATAACGGCGAGCGCACACTGGATGCCGAGATTCGCTTCGGCTCGGATGCTGGCGCCGGTGAGGTGGTGGTCCTGCGACCAGTGGGGGCCCTGCTGGACCATTCCGATGCTCTGGTCATCCCCCTCCTGGTGCCGGATGCCCCTCTGGTGGTTTGGTGGCCAACCAATCCACCCCTGGATCCCTCGCAGGATTCCATCGGGACCATGGCCGCCAGCAGAATCACCGATGCTATGGAGGCCGACGATCGCCAGGTTGCCTTCGCTGGGCTGCTGGCCCATTCGCATGCTCAGGACGTGGACCTGTCCTGGACCAGGATCACCATATGGCGGGCACAGCTGGCCTCCATGGTGCAGCAGCCACCCCACCTGCCCATCCGTTCGGTCAGAGTGACCGGCCAGGCCCACTACCTGCCATTGGAGCTCTTGGCCTCTTGGCTGGCGCTGAAACTTAAGGTGCCGGTCACCGTTGAGCGTGACCCACAGGCCCAGGCCGTCACCGGTGTCTACTTTGAACGCCCTGACGGGGTCATGAGCATGGAGCGCCACCATGATGACCAGGCCCGGATCAACCAGCCTGGGCAAGCCCCACAGACAATTTCCATGCCCCTGCGCTCTGCCGTGGACTGCATGAGCGAGGAACTGGGTCGGCTGGATCCTGACGAGGTCTATCAGGATGTCATCCACACGGGCTGGGGAATGGTCGACCACCAGTAGGCTCCCCGTAGCGACTCAATTCACATGCAAACGCCCGGGTGTAGGCTGAGTCCAGCATCACCTGCATGCAAGGAGGATCAGATGACCGATCGTCGTACCGTGACCTATGCCACAACCAAGCTGCTCAATCAGGCCACTGCAGCCCGTATCCTGCTGGAGCTGGGAGACCTCCTGGCCCGTCAGGACCGGGCTGATCTGGCGTTGACCGGCGGGCGGGATGCGGCGGATGTCTACGCCCTGATGGGTGCTGATCCCCTGAGCCAGAGCGTGGACTGGAGCCGGGTCCACCTCTGGTGGAGCGATGAGCGGTTCGTGGGACTGGAAGACCCGGACCGCAACGACGAACAGGCACGACGGGCCTGGTACGGCGCGCTGATCGACCAGGGGCTGCTGCCACAGGCCAATGTACATTCCATGCCCGTGGACACCCGCAGCCCAGCCCAGGTTGAGGCAGCCAACCAGGAGGCGAATGAACGGGCCCTGACCCAGGCGGCAGCTACGTATCAGCAGGAGATCATCGATCAGCTGGGCCCTGAGGGCCGGATGGATTTGGCGGTCTTTGGCGTGGGCCCCGACGGCCACTATGCCTCCCTCTTCCCCGACCGCCCCGAGGTCAGGCTGCAGGATGACTCTCTGCTGGTGACGGGTGTCAGCAACTCACCCAAACTGCCCCCGCTCAGGGTCACCATGACCACGCCATTCATCCGCCGGACCCCCAAGGTCTGGCTCTTCACCTCAACTGCAGAGAAGGCCTCGGCCGTGGCTGCTGCCCTGGGAACCATAGACGATCCCCACGTCCCCTCCTCTTATGCCAGGGGCATCCTGGAGACCCTCTGGCTCCTGGACGCTGATGCCGCCTCGAAACTGAGCTGAGCCTTCTGTAGCAAGAGCCTTTACAGATCTCGGGACTCTGAAGATTCCTTTCTTGTCATTTGCTCGACAGCCCGATCGGATTCGTCGACGATCCACTCCATGGCATGCCGTGCCCCCTCTGCGTCGCCCCGACGTACCAGGGCAGCTATGTCGCCGTGCAGCCGCAGAGCCTTCTCATCGGCCTTCCTGGGCATGAGCTCATGCCGGGTCCGCCCGGACAGCACTGAGGCAATCACATCGCCTAGCGCCGCGAACATAGCGTTGCCCGATGCCTCGAGCAGGGTTCGATGGAAGGTTTCGTCAGCCCGAAGATAGTCCGGCCCGTCGGCCCGGTCAGCGTTGGCCACCATATCAATGGCGGCCCGCGTCAGCTTCGCCCATTGATCCTGATCAGCGTGGCTGGCCGCCAGCTGGGCAGCCATGGGCTCCACGCATGCCCTGAGTTCGGACAGCTCGTGCAGGGTCCGCCCCCGGTCAGGTCCGCGCAGCCTCCATTCGATCACCCGCGGATCATAGATATTCCAGAGTTGACGGGGGTTGACCGTGGCTCCGACCTTGCGTTTGACAGTGACCAGACCCATGGCCTCAAGAACCCTGGTGACCTCTCGGGTGACCGTGCGCGAAGGCCTCTGGGTGTCCAGGTCCGGTGCGGGCAGCCGGTCGCCCGGAGCGATTGCACCATCGACGATGGCCGCCCCCCACTGGTCCAGCAATCGATCATGCAGGGTGCCTTCTGCAGCCGCTTCGTCATCAGGTTTGCTCGCGCTTTCCACGAATTCCACTCTAGCAACCAGGCTCGTTCCCAACCGGCTCGGAGGGGTCTGCAAACAGTTTGAGACTTAACACTGCCCTCAGCATGCCATCTTCCAATCCATCCCAGTTTCGTGTAAGATATTATCTGTTAAGGCATACTTAATATCACACTGTCGATATTACGTAATGCAAAAATAAGAGCCGAGAAGCCGCCGAAGCCGAACGGTTCACATCCTCAGAGAAGAGGCAGCAATGCTTTTAGCGTCGCAACCGACAGCCGAAGGGTTCCTGACCCTTGCGGCGAGTCAGGCCGTATCCCTGAACACCACCCGATTGGGCATCAGCCTGGTGCTCAGCCTGGCGGTGCTCATCTTCCTGGTCACTGTCGTCAAACTTCATCCCTTTGTCTCCCTGCTGGGTGCCGCCCTGGTGGTCGGCATCGGTTCCGGCTATGGTCCCGTAGCCACCCTGACCAGCTTCACTGGCGAGTTCGGCAACACCATGGGCTCCGTGGGCATTCTGATCGGCTTGGGAGCCATGATCGGCAAGGTCCTCATGGACACCGGAGCCACTGACCAGGTGGTCAACACCCTGGTGGCCAAGTCCAAGCCCGCCACCATCCCCTGGATCATGGCTCTGATCGGCGCCCTGATCGGCCTGCCCATGTTCTTCGAGGTCGGCCTGGTCATTCTGGTCCCGGTCATCATTCTGGTGGCCCGCCGCACCAAGCTCCCCTTGATGCGGGTGGCCATCCCAACCCTGGCAGGCCTGTCCATCATGCACGCCTGTGTGCCTCCCCACCCTGGTCCCCTGGCGGCCCTGAGCCAGTTCAAGCAGACCGGCAATGTGGGCATGACCATGATGTTCGGTATCCCCTTCGCCCTCATCACCCTGGTCGTCGTGGGCCCGGCCTTCTCCCGGCTGGCTTCCCGCTGGGTACCCATTCAGGCTCCGGCTGATTTCGCGGCCAAAAGCGAGCAGGCCGGCAAGGAAGAGACCCGGCTGCCATCCTTCGCCCTCTCGGTCTGCTGCATCCTGCTGCCGGCAGTCCTCATGCTGCTGACCTCCATCTTCGAAATCGCCATTCCCGGGTTCAAGGACCGCACAGACGGACTGGCACAGACCATCAACTTCATCGGCAACCCGGTCATGGCCCTGGCCATAGCGCTGATTGTCTCCATGCTGGTCCTCAAGGCAGCCTCGGGCATCTCCTGGAAGACCGTCAATGACTCCCTGGGAGCCTCGCTGCCCGCCGTGGCAGGCATCCTGCTGATCGTGGGCGCAGGCGGCGGCTTCAAGGGCGTACTGGTCTCCACCGGCATCGGCAAGATCATCGGCACCTTTGTGGAGAACTCCAACATCTCCATCTTCCTGTTGGGCTGGGTCATCGCCGTCTTTGTGCGCATCGCCACAGGATCGGCCACCGTCTCCATCCTGACCACGGCCGGCATCCTCAGCAACGCCATGACCATGATGCATGCGGGCTCCATGGCAACCACACTCCTGGTCATCGCCATCGGCGCCGGCTCCATCTTCCTCTCCCACCTCAACGACGCTGGCTTCTGGCTGATCAAGGAGTACTTCGGCCTGAGTGTTGGCGAGACCCTGAAGACCTGGTCGGTTCTGGAATGCCTGCTGTCGGTAGTGGTCCTGGTCCTGGTCATGATCGCCAGCATCTTTGTGCCCATCACCGCCTGAGCGTCATTGTCAGATCACTTTTCAGAAAGGTTGCACATGGTCGACACAACGTTGAAGAATCCCGACGCGCTGAGCGCAGAAGACCACCCGGAGCCCCAGGTCCCTTCGGCAGTGGACAACACGGTTCCCCCGGACTACTTCCACGACCGCACACCCATCCTGGTCATCATGGGGGTCTCCGGCTGCGGCAAGACCACCATGAACGAGCACCTGGGCAACAAGCTGGGCTGGGACATGGCCGAGGCCGACGACTTCCATCCCCAGGCCAACATCGACAAGATGGCCCGAGGCATCCCCCTGAACGACGAGGACCGATGGCCCTGGCTGGACAGCATCCATGATTGGATCGAGGACCACATACGCCGTGGAGTGCCCGGAACCGTCACCTGCTCGGCCCTGAAGCGGATCTATCGTGACCGGCTGCGGATGCCTGGGGTGGTCTTCATCCACCTGAGCGGGGACTACGACTCCATCATGGAACGGCTCTCCAAGCGGAAGGGCCATTTCATGAAGCCGCAGATGCTGCGCTCCCAGTTCGATGACCTGGAACCTCTGGGACCGGACGAGGTCCACCTGACCATCGACGTGGGTCTGCGCATGTCTCCTGAAATCGAGGCCGAAGAGGTCATCGACACCCTGGGCCTGCAGTGCGATGTCAAGGCACACACCGCCCAGGTTCAGGCTGAGCGAGCCCGACAGGCAGCTCGCCGGTAGTACCGACAATTCGGCCCGACCGCGGCCGACCACCAACTATCGCGGTCAACTTCACACTGTTGCAGTCAAGGGAGAGGAACTGACATTATGAAGATCGGCATGATTGGCCTGGGACGCATGGGCAAGAATATGGCGGACCGTCTGCGTACCGGTGGCCACCAGGTGGTCGGCTACGACATCGCTCCGGACTCGGGCAGGGATGTTGACAGTCTTGGGGCCCTGGTCCAGGCCCTTGAGGCCCCCCGGGTGATCTGGGTCATGGTTCCGGCCGGCAAGCCCATCGAGTCCACACTCAATCAGCTGGGCGAGCTGATGGAACGTGGCGACCTGGTCGTGGATGGGGGCAACACCCGCTTCACCCAGGACCAGGAGCACGCCCAAGCCCTGGCCGCCAAGGGCATAGGCCTGGTGGACGTGGGCACCTCCAACGGCATCTGGGGCAAAGAGAAGGGCTACGCTCTTATGGTCGGCGGATCGGACCAGGACGTGGCCCGGATCCAGCCCATCCTGGACACCCTGAAGCCCGAGGGTGACTACGGTCTGGTCCACGCGGGAGGAACCGGTGCGGGCCACTACGCCAAGATGGTCCACAACGGCATCGAGTACGGGATGATGCAGGCCCTGGCCGAAGGATACGCGGTTCTGGAGGCCTCCGACCTGATCGAGGAGCCTGGCGAAGTGGTGGAGTCCTGGCGTAAGGGCTCGGTCATCCAGTCCTGGCTACTGGACCTGCTGGCCCAGGCCCTGAAGGAGGACCCGCACCTGAGCGGGATCGCCGGGGAGGCCGATGAGACCGGCGAGACCAAGTGGATGATTGCAGACGCCCTGGAGCTGGGGGTGCCCACACCCGCCATCACCTCGGCCCTCTACGCCCGTCAGTCCTCCAAGATCGAGGACCCTATGACCATGAAGGTGGTCTCCGCCCTGCGCAGCGCCTTCGGCGGCCACCCCATCGTCAGGGAGTGACCCGGTCCCGGGCCGGGTACCAGTAGGATCCCACCTGCGGACGGACCTGGACCATGGCACCGTCATCAGCGAAATCCAAGGGGGCAAAGACGATTTCGCGATGACAGCCGTCGCCCTGGCCGTCCCTGGCGAACCTGTGGTAAGCCACAATCCAGTCGCCCCGGCCCGGCACACGGGTGATGCAGTGGTGCCCCGTGGCCAGGATCCCCTTGGCACGATCGGCCTGGATCAGGACCTCGGGTGCGGCCCAGGGCCCGTCCAGCGATGGTGCGCTGGACCAGCGGATCCGGTAGCTCGGGTCCCTGGTGTCGTTCTCCGACCAGGAGGCATAGTAGGTTTCCCCGCGTCGACAGACAGTGATGGCTTCGCGGAAATTGTCGGGCACGGCGGAGCGCACTGAGCCTTCTTCCAGACGCAGTCCGTCCGGACTCAACCGCCCCATGTAGGCGCGGCCATTGCCCCAGAGCAGATAGGGCGCATCGTCGTCATCCACAAAGACCGAGGGATCGATGGGCAGGCAGTCGTCGTCCCCCCGGGCGATGAAAGGCTCCTGGGCCGCCCGGAAGGGGCCGGTTGGACCGGGAGCGACGGCCTGGCCGATCTGCCCGTCGGCCACAAAATACAGGATGCAGCGTCCCTGGCGCACCAACAGGCAGGGAGCCCAGGCACCCTGTCCCCCATGCCACCAGGGAACCTGGTCCAGGTCCAGGATTTTTTTGCGGGTCCAGTGGCACAGGTCCCCGGATTCATAAACGTAGAAGGCATGCGAGGACCATTCAGGCAGACCGTCCTCGGTGCAGTAGAGGTACCAGCGGTCCCCGATCATGACCAGATCCGGGTCGGCGCAGTAGCGATGCAAGGGGTTGCTCGCCAATCCCGTCCCCTCCGACCCTTGATGTACGCTTGCGAATTCCTCCATGGACTATGACTCCGATCCTTCATGAGTGCGGCGGCCGGAACCTCCGACCGCCGCCATTGACTACGACCCTTCGACTGGCCGCCTTAACCCTTGACCGCGCCGGCAACCAGCCCGGAGACGATCCACTTCTGACAGAAGATGAAGAAGATGAAGACCGGGATCAGGGCCAGGACCGTGATGGTCATGAAGCTGGGCCAATCAGTGGTGAACTGGCCGACTGCGTTGTAGACCTGCAGAACGATGGTGCGCAGGTTGGAGCTGCTGATGAAGACGTTGGCCGTCATGAAGTCATTCCAGGTCGACATGGTCTGGAAGACCACCACCGTGGTCAGGATGGGCCTAATCAGCGGCAGCACGATGTTCCAGAAGATCCTTAGGGGACCAGCCCCGTCGATCCTGGCGGCCTCGATGACCTCGAAGGGCAGGGACTGCATGTAGCCCACAATCAGGAAGTAGCAGAAGACCGCCCCGCCCAGGTACATGACGATCAGGCCCAGGAGCGTGTTGACCAACCCCACGCTGGACTCCATCCGGTAGAGGGGAATCAGGGTGGACTGGGTGGGAATGACAAAGGCGATCATGAGAATCACCCCTATGACCGAGGTGAAGATCGACTTGCGCAAAATCATCCCATAGGCGGCCAGGGCTCCGATCAGCACCTGGAAGAGGACGCCGAAGAAGGTGACAATCAGGGTGTTGACCAGGCTGCGGACGATAGGCACCGTAGCGAAGGCCCGCGTGTAGTTGCGCAGCGTCCACTGCTTGGGCAGACCCAGCGGATTGGTGGCCATGTCGGGGACGGTCTTGAAGGTGTTGATCAGGATGTACCAGAGGGGCACAGCGCAGATCAGGGCGATGATCAGCACCACCACGCTCCTGACCACCGAACGCCGCCGTTCCCGCTGGCTCAGTGTCAGGGTCGAGTTCTTGCTGCTGCTCATTGGAACCTCCTGGAAATCAGGCTGGCGGCGCCCATCTGAGCGAAGACCACCAGGGCCGTGGCCACGGTGAACAGGACCGCCAGGGCCGAGCCCAGCCCATACTGGGACTGGCCGATGCCCTGCTGAATGATGGACTGGGTCACCGTATAGGTGGAGTATCCGGGGCCGCCCTTGGTCATGGTGTAGGGCAGGTCGTAAACCTTGAGGCCGCCTGACATGAGCAGGAAGCTGGAGGTGACGATGCCTGGGATCAACTGGGGCAGGGTGATGTGGACGAACTGCTGGCGGCTGGTGGCACCGTCCACCGTGGCCTGCTCATAGAGGTCTCCGGGAATGGACTGCAGGAAGGCCAGGTAGAGAGTGGCGTGCCAGCCGATCTGCGCCCAGACCGCGATGAAGATGACGCAGCACCGGGCCAGGGTCGAGTTGGACAGCCAGGGTACCGGTCCCAGGCCGAAGACGCCCAGGATGGTGTTGAAGACACCTGACTTCATAGGCGAGAAGATGTACTTCCAGACCATGCCCATGATGGCCAGCGATGGCACGCTGAAGAAGAAGAACAGGGAACGTGCGAAGTTGCGGCCCCAGAACTTCCTGTTCAGGGTGACGGCCAGGGGGATGGCGAAGATGGTCACCAGGACCGTCTGGGCCACGGCGTACAGGATGGTGAACACCAGGCCCTGCATGGTCGAGGAATCAGTGAACACGCTATGGTAGTTCTCCCAACCCACATAGTGCATGTTCAGGCTGTAGCCGTTGAAGTCGGTCACCGAGTAGATGATGGTCTGCACCAGCGGCACCGCAAAGAGGATGACGAAGACGGCCAGAATGGGCAGAAGGAACCAGAAGGAGGTCAGATCCTGCCGCAGGCCGACCGTGCGACGCCGATGGGCGTGGGCACGCTCTGCCGCAGATTGGGAAGCCATGATCCAGCCCTTCCTACTTGACCGAGGCCATCTTGTCGTCGATGGCCTTGGCCCACTGATCCAGATTGATGGACCCCTGCACCAGCTGCTGGGTCTCGGACTGGCGGACGGTCGTCAGCACATCCGGCTTGGCATAGAAGTTCATGAGCAGGAAGTAATGGCCTGGCTGCACGTTGGCCCGGTAGACCTGCTCGTACTCGGGCTTGACCTTGGCCTTGAACCCCTGGACGGTGATGGCATCCCCGTTGTCGGCCGAACGCTGCAGGGCCCAGTGGCTGTCCATGAAGGTCAGGAACTTCCGGGCCGCCTTGAGCTTGTCGCCCTTGAGGTGGGAGTAGATGGCGTAGGCGGGCGATGGCGATCCCTGGGCGTAGTTGACCATGCCCTTCTCAAAGAGAGGCATGGGGGCCATACCATACTTGAGCCCAGCCTGGCCGATGGATGGCAGATCCCAGGGGCCGGTGCAGATCATGGCCACCTGGCCGTTGATGAACTGGGTCTTCATGTCGTCGCCGCTGATGCCGACCGTGTCCCGGGTGACCAGGCCCTGGTCGTAGAGCTTCATCCAGGCCGCAGCCGCCTCGCGCTGGTCGCTGCCGGGCTTTTGAGGGCGGCGGTCGATCAGACTGGTCACGTCGACCTTGTCCCTGTCGAACTGCGAGCCCATGAAGGCGTCGGGGATCCTGCTGGGACCATCGGCGATGGTCTCCAGGAAAGGCGTGACCCCGGCGGTCTTGAGCTTCTTGCACAGCTGCAGGAACCCGTCCCAGGTCTCCGGTACCTCCTTGGCACCCACCTTGGCCAGCAGGTCCTTGTTGTAGACGATGCCGGAGGCCCAGGAGGACACGGACATTCCGTAGACCTTGCCCTCGTGGCTGACGAAGTCCTTGTTGGCCTGGGAGATGTTGCGCATGAAGGGCTCGTTGGTCAGGTCCCGCACGTAGCCGTTCTTGATCAGGTCAGCCTTGTTCTCGGAGGTGATGATGAACACATCCGGGGCCTGGTTGCCGACCAGTCGGGTCTGTAGGGTCTGGATGTACTCAGGGGTCGGCGGCGAGTAGCTGAAGTCCACCTTGATCCCTGGGTTCTGTTGCTCGAATTGGTCGATGTATGGCCTCATCACCTGTTCGTTGTTCCATGACAGGAAGGTCAACGTTGTCTTGGACCCGTCAGCGCCGCCAGCTCCGCAGGCACCCATGGCCGACACCAACATGCCGACCCCCAGCGCAGCGGCTATGCCCTTCCATGCTCGCTTCAGCTTCATGACTCCTCCTTGCAATCAATCCTCTGAACATCCGTCCGGGCTGTTCAACGTCGAGACCCGGGAATTGACACGATTCAACTGCTGTCACAATATGGTATAGCACGTTGTTTGAATCGTGTCAATTACATTCTGCCAGGGTCCATGCGTGCCTAAGATAATGGCTGAACCCCGGGAAAGGTGCGAGATGGTGACGATGAGCGATGTGGCCAAGGAGGCGCAGGTCTCTCGGGCCACTGCCTCCTATGCCCTTCGAGGCGATACACGCATAGCGGACGACACCAGGCGCAGGGTCCTGCTTGCCGCCCACAAGCTCCGCTACTCGGCCAATCTGTCGGCCAGAAGCCTGCGCTCAGGCAAGAGCGGCATCATCGGCGTGGCCATCTTCGAGCTTGACAAGCCCTACCCTGCACAGATGAGTGCGGCCATCTCCCGGCAGATCAACGCCCACGGCATGCAGGCCATCATCCAGCAGACCTCCAACTCCAAACAGGACGAGGTCTCCATCCTGCGGCATGTGACCAGCCAACTCTGCGACGGCACCATCTTCAGTCCAGGCAGCATCACCAATGAGGAGATGCAGGAGCTGGCCGATGGCAAGCCTCTGGTCCTGCTGGACGACCCCTCAGCCCAGCCGGTCTTTGATTCAGTCATGACGGCCGGATTCGAGGGAGCCGCCATGGCCGTGCAGCATCTGCTGGACTGCGGATGCCGACGAATAGGTGTGGTGGGCGCCGACATGACGGCCAGCACCGATCCGGTCCAACGGTACTCGGTCCGCGGCCGCAGGGTGGCCGGCTGCTTGAAGGCTCTGAAAGACGCCGGAATCAAGGCCAGCCCCAAAGACTTCCTGCCCCTGGACCGCTGGGACGGGGAATTGGCCCATGACCTGGGCCATCATCTGGCAGAGACGTCCGACCTGCCCTTTGACGGCATCTTCTGCATGACCGACTCCCTGGCCCTGGGCCTGATCCGAGGACTGCACGAATGCGGCGTGGAGGTTCCCCGGGACCTGGCCGTCATGGGATTCGACGGCATCCAGGAGGGAGAGTCCTATATACCCTCGCTGACCACCATCAGCACCGACAAGGAGGACCTGGCCCGCAAGGCGGTGGATGCCCTCCTGGCCCGCCTGCAAGGCGACGACGATAATCGCCCTCCCACTCGGACGATTGCCGACTGCAGGCTGGTGGTCCGAGAATCCACAGCCAAGATCCACTGACAGGATGACAAAGGGCCCGCTCAACCGGCTTGATGGTTGGGTGGGCCCTTGTGGTTTTGGCGACAGGCTCAGTCCTGCTTGATTTCGGACTTGTCCTCGGCCCAGAGGGTGTGGAAGACACCTGGCTGATCCACGCGCCCATAGGTGTGGGCGCCGAAGAGGTCGCGCTGCCCCTGGATCAGGGCGGCGGGGAGCCGGTCGGAACGCAGTCCGTCGTAGTAGGACAGCGAGCTGGCGAAGACGGGGATGGGGATGCCGGCCTGGGTGGCACGGGCCACGACACGCCGCCAGGAATCCTGGGCCTGCTCGACAGCCTGCTTGAAGAAGGGGTCGAAGAGCAGGGAGCCCGGCTCACGGCCAGAGGCGTAAGCATCGGAGATTCGGTTCAGGAACTTGGCCCGGATGATGCAGCCGCCGCGCCAGATGCGGGCGATGGCACCCATGTCCAGCTTCCAGCCATAGACCCGGGCGCCCTCCTGCATCTCGTTGAATCCCTGGGCGTAGGCCACGATCTTGGAGGCGTAGAGAGCCTGGCGGATGTCCTCGATGAAGGACTTGCGGGCCTCGGGGTCGGCGGCCAAATCGGCCATGACGGCCTTGGGCTGCGGACCCTTCAGGCCCTCCTGGGCAGCCTGGCTGCGCAGCTCAGGCGAAGAGGACAGCCCCCGGGCGAAGACGGCCTCGCCGATGCCGGTCACAGGCACGGCAAGGTCCAGTGCGGTCTGGACGGTCCAGGTGCCGGTGCCCTTCATGCCGGCCTGGTCGGTGACGATGTCGATGAATGGCTTGCCGGTGGCGGCATCGGTGTGATGGAGCACCTCGGCGGTGATCTGCACCAGGTAGGAGTTCAAATCCCCCTGGTTCCACTCCTCGAAGACCTGGGCTATGGCCTCAGGCTCCATGCCCAGGCCCCGGCGCATCAGGTCATAGGACTCGGCAATCACCTGCATGTCTGAGTACTCGATGCCGTTGTGGACCATCTTGACGAAGTGGCCCGCACCGTCGGTTCCGATGTGGGTGACGCAGGGTTCACCATCGACCTTGGCTGCGATGGACTCCAGGATGGGTCCCAGGGTCTTCCAGGACTCATCGGTCCCGCCGGGCATCATGGAGGGCCCCAAGAGGGCACCCTGCTCGCCACCTGAGACACCGCAGCCCACGAAGTGCAGCCCACGGGCCCGAATGGCCTTCTCCCGGCGGATGGTGTCCTTGAAGTAGGCGTTGCCGGCATCGACGATGATATCCCCCGGCTCCATCAGGTCAGCCAGGTCGTTGATCATCTGGTCGGTGGGATCCCCGGCCTTGACCATGATGATGGCGGTACGTGGTTTGGTCAGCGAGGCCACGAACTCCTGCAGCGTCTTGGCCGGGACAAACCGGCCCTCCTGGCCATGATCATTGATCAGGGTCTCGGTGCGCGAATAGTGACGGTTGTAGACCGCTACGGTATTGCCGTGCCGTGCCAGGTTCCTGGACAGGCTGGCACCCATGGCGGCCAGACCCACGACTCCGATATTGGCTTGAGCTTGTGTCATCACATCACCTTTCGACGGTAGCCCGGAAAGGCCGGGCACCAGGTTCCATGCCGTCAATTCTATGGCCCGGACCCGATTTGGGCCAGGACCCATAGGGTGAGATTCCACTCACTCAGTCCCTGTGATGCTTGCCGCCCTTGATCTTGCGGGATGGCAGGACCACTCGCGTCAGCTTGGGAACCGCCCGGGTGGAGACGAACAGGGGCTGCACTTCCACGATGGGGTTGTAGGGAGCCAGGCCGAACCACTTGATCGGCGAGCCCGCCACCTTGCGAATGGCATACTTGACCTTCAGCGAGAAGGCACCGCGGGAGTCGATCTTGGACTCGGGCATCAGGGCCTTGTGGACCAGCACGTAGGTGACTGTGCCGATCTGCGGATCCTCGTCCACCTTGGGGTAGATGGAGGGCTGCTTGGGCAGTTCGCCGCTGTCGATCAGCTCGTGCATGATCTGGTGCAGGTAGGTGGCCACATTCTGGTCCACCTTGAAGCCCAGCCTCATGCGCACACGGAAGAGGTAGTTGGTGCCGAAGTTCTCCACCGAGTACTTGCGGGTGTAGGGGGCGTCCGTGGTCTGGACCGAGACGGCCCACCAGGCCCGGGCCCGCTTGGGTCGGTTGGCGAAGATGGAGAAGAAGATGTCGGTGTCCAGCCGCCGCATCTCTGCATCCGATGTCAGATAGACCAGGTTGTCCGCATAGTAGGGGACGCGGAAGTCGTTGTGGAGCATCTCCAGGGCGGGCAGACACTCCTTGGCCGTCATATGCCGACGCTGCGAGCGCTCCACCTTGGTGCCCACATCCCAGGTGTACATAATGTAGAGGATGGCCGCGGTCAGCAGCATGGTGAACCAGCCGCCGTGCATGAACTTGGCCATGGAAGCCATGAAGAAGAGGATCTGGATGGCCAGGAAGACCGCAGCGAAGAGCAGGGAGAGCACCCGCTTGCCATCATGCCAGATGTAGTCGGCCAGCAGGACGGTTGTGGTAATCATAGTCACCGTCAGGGCCAATCCGTAGGCGGCCGAGATGTGTTCGGAATCCTTGAAGATAGCCAGCACAGTCAGCGTAGCCGCGCACAGGACCCAGTTGATGGTGGGGATGTAGAGCTGGCCGCGGGTACGCGCCGGGTAGCGCACCTGCAGGTGGGGCATCCAGTTGAGGCCGGTGGCCTCCGAGACCATGGTGAAAGCGCCCGTTATCAGGGCCTGCGAGGCGATGACGCCGGCCGTCACCGACAGAAGCACCGCCACGTAACGCACGGTGGTGGGCATCATCTGGAAGAAGGGGTTGAGCCCGTCCACACCCTGCAGGGCCTTGTTGTCGCTGTTGCGCAGGATCCAGGCCCCTTGGCCGAAGTAATTGAAGACCAGGGCGACGTTGATGAAGGGCCAGGTGGCGTAAATGTTGCCACGGCCCACGTGGCCCATGTCGGAATAGAGAGCCTCGGCTCCCGTGGTCGACAGGAAGACCGTGCCCATGATGGTCAGGCCCACCGGATTCTGCGGGCTGAAGAGGAAGCGGATGCCATAGACCGGATTCAGGGCCTCGAAGATGGACCAGTCGTTGCCTATGCAGTAGATGCCGATCAGGGCCAGGAAGGCGAACCAGACCATAACCACACTGCCGAAGACCTTTCCGATCCGCTCGGTTCCGCGCGACTGGACCGCAAACAGGATCAGGATGATCACGAAGGTGATGACCATGGTCAGGTTTCCGTTTTCACGGAAGATCGGAGTCAGGACGGGGATGGTCTTGAGGCCTTCGACTGCAGAGGATATGGAGACTGCGGGGGTCAACACCGAATCAGCCAGGAAGGCTGCGCCGCCGACCATGGCAGGGATGGCCAGCCATTTGCCGTAGTGCCGGACCAGGGTGTACAGGGCGAAGATGCCGCCCTCACCCTTGTTGTCGATGCGCATGGCCACCAGGACGTATTTGACCGTGGTGATTAGCGTGATGGACCAGAAGACCAGGGAGAGCATGCCCAGCACGGCCGCCCTGTCCACACGGGCCATACCGCCCTGCCCGGCCACGAAGGCCTGCATGGTGTACAGGGGCGAGGTGCCGATGTCGCCGTAGACCACCCCCAGGGCCACGATGCACATGCCCAGACTGATCCTGTCTGGTGAGGACTGCACCCGCCGCCACCAGCGGCCCAGAGGACCCTTTGGCGGGGTGCGGCGACGCTGGGCCGCCCGCTGGGCCTCGCGCCGGACACGCTTGAGCTCGTTCTCTTCCTCCCGGGTGCGGGATTTGGCCGAAATCTTTGGGGCCTTGGTGAAGCTCTCCGGGGGAAGTATCGATTCTTTCGTCAACCGACCCTTACGGGAAGCCGCCGTCGGTTTCGCCGCTTTTTCGCCAGATAACCGGGGTGGTTCGTCAGCGCCCCTGCCATCATCCTGAGCCGCCAATTCATGCCGCTCATCCGCCATAGAGCCCTCCATCGGCCAATGCCTTCACTCATTTACTTCCGGGTGCCGTATGTTGCTGTTCGCGCACACGTGCGACGACAACCGTAGCACTCTCCCCCCACACTCGGCAGGGGCGATTCAGACCGCGACACACCATTAGTTTAATCCCGGCCTGGCACCGTCCGTCGGACATCCCTCACAAGCCATAAACCCGGCGCGTGGTGGCTGCCGTCGCTTCGGCCACCTGGGCCAGGGGGCAATCTAGAGCGTCGGCCATGGCACGCAGGGTGTAGGGAATCATGTAGGGGGAGTTGGTGCGCCCCCGGTAGGGCATGGGGCTCAGGTAGGGCGCATCGGTCTCCACCATGATGTGGTCCATACCGACCACAGGCAGGGCCTGGCGGATTCCCTCGTTGCCCTTGTAGGAGACCGTCCCCGAGAAACTCAGATACCAGCCGTGCTCGGCAGCCACCTGGGCCATTTGCGCATCACCCGAATAGGAATGGAAGATCGTACGTTCGGGAGCGCCGTCTTCCAGTAGGGTCTCAATGACCTGGCGGTGGGCGTCGCGGTCATGGATCTGCATAGGCAGGTCCAGCTCCTTGGCCAGGGCGATGTGATCACGGAAGGCCTGTCGCTGGATCTCTTCGGCCCCCTGGCCGGTTCGGAAGAGGTCCATGCCCGTCTCCCCGATGGCCACCACCTGGTCGGGATACGCGCGGGCCAAGCGGGCGACCTCCTCAAGCGCCTGTTCGAAAGAGACTTCATGCCAGGGCTGATATTTCAGTGGCAGTCCGTCCGGCCCCGGCACCCCTCGATGGCCGTGCAGAACAGCCTCGTTGGGATGGATGGCCAGGGCCGCGTGAACCACCCCGGGATGGGCCAGGGCCAGATCCACAGCCGTCTGCAGATGGGGCAACTCGCAGCCCACGTCGATGGCCCCAACCACGCCCACGGCCCGGGCCCTTGCCAGCTGCTGGTCGACCGTGCGGACGGGGACCGGATCCTGCCCACGCTCCCTGGCCTGCCGGTCCATCTCCTGGGCGAAAGGAACCACAGAGGCCATGTGGGTGTGATCGTCAATGACCCCAATGCCTTCGGGCAGCGGCTCAGGGTCTGGTGCCCAGCTGCGGTTGCGATGATGCTTGCTCATGGTCCACAGTCTAGGGTCCCGTGCGACCCAAACCGCGACCTGCTCGGACGGGCGGCGCCGACAAAGGGAACGCTGGCAGCTAGAATCGCCCATGACGGTCCTGGAACGGCCGAAACGGAAGGGCGAAGGGGCACCCGCCGCCCATCCGCCGGCCCCCCGCAGCCGCGGTACCGTTGCCGTCAGCAGGAAAGGTGGAACATGTCTACGGATTGGCAACCCTCGTTCGAAGCGACCAGCGCCTACCTCCTCGTCCACTTCACCGGCCATGAACAGGCTGAGACGGACGAACAGCTCTACTTCGCCCTCAGCCGGGACGGCCTGCACTGGCATGACCTACGCGCCCAAGGTGACCCAGTGCTGACCTGGGGCGAGGGTGAGGGCGGCGTGCGCGACCCCTATGTCGTCCGAGGACCAGACGGCCTCTTCCACATCATCGCCACTGATCTGTCCGTCTACCACAGGGGCGGCTGGCAGGAGGGTAGGGCCACCGTGAACGGTTCCACTGGTCTGGTCATCTGGGATTCACCTGACCTGGCCCACTGGGGCAGGCCCCGCCTGGTTGATGTGGCCTCGTCCATTCCCAAGGCCGGCATGGCCTGGGCACCGGAGGCCTGCTGGGATTCCGACAGGAAGCAGTGGATAATCTTCTGGGCCACGGCCGCCGCCGACAGCGCCGAGGACCCGGCCGCAGCCGACCTGGCCAATGAGCTGGGCGACGGCATCAACATGTACTACGCCACCAGCGCTGACCTGATCACCTTCTCCCGCCCGGTCAAGTGGATCGACCGCAGCAACGGGATCATCGACACGACCATGCTCAAGGCACCCGACGGCTGGTGGTACCGGGCCTCCAAGGATGACCAGATCACCCTGGAACGCACCCGCAACCCCTATGCGGTCACCCATGAGCTGGTGCGCACGGACGACGACCATGCCTGGTCCTACCTGTCCAACCTGACCGACATCTTCGGCCAGGGACGCTACTCCTCACGCTATCTGGAGGGCCCTGAGCTCTTCCTCTACAACGATGCCGATGCCGCCGGACCCGACGGCAGAGCCATGCCCTTCGGCCTGATCTGCGACCAGTTCGCCGAGGGCCGGGGCTATCTGCCCTTCCGCTCGGCGGATTTGTCATCCAGACGGCAGAAGGACTGGGCCCTGGTCACGGACATGAACTTCGGCCGGCTGACCAAGCGCCACGGCTCCATCATGCCCATCACCGAGAGCGAGTATCGGATTTTGAAGCGGGCCCTGACCCGCTGACCCGCTTCTTGGCAGGTTCGAGCACGCATAAGTCCCTACCTGTCAGCCGTGCCCACATGGGCTTAACGAATCCTCCTCGCCATTCACGTATAGGTACATGACATAGATGCTCACAGACTCAGCCGAAATCCATATAGTCGACGAAGGCCCGGACGTAGGTTATGGTGTCGGCTACGTTGCTCAGTCCCAGGACGGCGTGATCAGGAAGGCCGGGCACCTGCCGCCAACGCGATGAGCGGGAGAGATCCAGACCCATGGCATGGGAGGGATTAGATACCTGCCTACCCTTGGAATCCACCAGAACACCCTGGCTGGCCAACCGACGCAGGTCGTCGCCCTTCAATCCTTGCGAGGGCTTAGCCACCAGCCCACGCTTGCACAGAGTCGGAAAGAGTCCCGCAGGGGCGATCACCATGTTGATCTCGCCTGCGGTGACCCGGGTCAGGGCCTTGGCCGAATCGTCGTAGCCTTGACCGTTTAACGTCAGGGTCGCCTCCATATCCACCAGTCGACCATCCTTGATTCCCCGGTCGCGCATGAATCCCTGTTTGAGGCGGTCGAACCCTTCCTCATGGGCGCTCATGTTGAAGCCCTGGACTGAAATAAGCGGGTCTGGCGGCCTGGTCAGTCTGGTGACGACCAGGCTGACCAGAAGGGCCAGCACCAGACCAGCGGCCAGAATACCAGGAAGGAAGTGCTGGGCGAAGTAGGGCCAACGCTTATCCGGCGGCAATTGCCTGAAGATGGTCCATTTGGACTGTCCGGCATGAGGATCCGCCGATGCCAGAACCCCCAGGGCCTCCTCCTGGTCGGAGCTCAGCCCATACTGATCGTCCTGACGCTCATCCATGCCTGACCTCCCCGTCCGCAACGTTCACCAGCCCAGTCTAAATCCAGAACAAACAAGGGGCCGACGGAGGTTGGTCACCCCCGTCGGTCCCTTGGGTACCAAGCATAGCGGCCCGCCCCTCAACTGGCCCTGCACCTGGTGCCGATGATGTCGGTCACTTGATGCCCGTCATGGCGATGCCCTGCACGAAGCTCTTCTGGATGAAGAAGAAGACGATCAGCAGGGGCAGCGCCGAGATCAGAGCGCCTGCCATGACCACGCCGTAAGGCGTGACCGAGGAACCATGGCCGGTCAGCATGGCCAGACCAGCGGTGATGGTCCTGGTCTCCGGGCGGCTGGTCATGATCAACGGCCAGAGCAGGTCGTTCCAGTTGCCCATGAAGTTGAACATGGTCACCACCAGCACCGCGGACTTGGCGTTGGGCAGGATGATCTGCCAGAAGATGCGGAACTCGCCTGCACCGTCGATGCGGGCCGCGTTGTCGAGATCCTTGGGCAGAGAGATGAAGAACTGTCGCAGCAGGAAGATGCCACCCACATCAGCCAGCCTGGGGATGATGATGCCCCAGTAGGAGTTGACCAAACCCATGCTCGCCAGCAGCTTGTAAACCGGGATCAGCAGGGCCATGCCAGGAATCATCATGGTGGCGATCAGGATTCCCAGCAGGAAGCCGCGCCCCTTGAAGTCGATCCTGGAGAGCCCGTAGGCAGCCAGGGAGTCGAAGAAGACCGAGAAGACCGTCACAGCCCCGGCGAAGATCACCGTGTTCATCAACTGCCTGCCGATGGGCATCCGCTGGAAGAGCGAAGTGTAGTTGTCGAAGGTGAATGAGGAGGGAATCACCTTGGGCGGCCAGGTCTGGGTCAGCTTATTGGGCGTGAAGGAGGTGATCAGCACAATCAGCAAGGGGAAGATGATGATCACCGTCATCAGGATCAGCAGGAAGTAGGTCAGAACCCTTGCCACCATGTGTCGGGCATGGGCCCTCCTGAGCAACTTATCGTGCTCGCTTGCGGTAGGAGTCGACTGGCTCATCCGATTTCCTCCTTCTCATGCTTGTTGTTCCAGACCAGCTGGATAACGCCGATGATCAGCGTCATGATCAGCAGGACATAGGACAGGGCCGATGCATAGCCCATCTTGCCGTTGCCGAAGGCCTCGGTGTAGATACGATAGACGATGGTCTCCGTGGCGCGGTCGGGGCCTCCGGAGGTCAGAATGAAGACCTGGTCGAAGACCTGGAAGGATCCGATCAGTCCGAAGATGACCACGTAGTTGAAGGTGGGCAACAGCCCGGGCAATGTGATGTGCAGGAAGCGCTGCCAGGCGTTGGCCCCATCCAGGGAGGCCGCCTCGTACAGGTCCGGGTTGATCCCCTGCAGACCGGCCAGGAAGATAACCATGAAATAGCCGAAGTTCTTCCATACGGTGATGAAGATGATGGTGGCCAGGGCCGTGGACTTGGTTCCCAGCAGATCCATGTGCTGGATGCCGAAGAGCACCTTGCCCCAGTAGGGTATAAGACCCAGGGAGGGCGAAAGAAGGAAGCTCCAGGCGATGGACGCCACAGTCAGCGAGATGATGTAGGGCATGAACAGGCAGGTGCGGAAGAAACCGACCCCCTTGATGTCCTTGCGGTTGAGCAACAGGGCGAAGGCCAGGGCCACGATGACCACCAGCGGCGCGTAGACGACCGCGTAGATGACCGTGTTGCGGAAGTCGGTCCAGAAGTCCGCGTTGGTGAACAGCTCGGCGTAGTTATGCAGACCGACAAAGATACCCTTGCGGTTGATGCGGTCTGTAGTCAACGAGGTGAAGAAGGTCTTGATGGTCGGGTAAAAGACGAAGACCGACAGAACAATCAGAGCCGGGGCTATGAAGCTCAGCCCGATCCGGATATTGCGCCTGGAAAGGGTTTTCTTGTTCTCCTTGATAACCGCGTCGGCGCCCTGCGCGGGTGGGATCCCAGTGGTAGTGGACATAAGTACTCCAAAGTGCCGCCCGGACGCCGGGCCCGGGCGACGGTCAGCCATGAGGAGACCGGCCGGCGGCACTACTGGCCGCCAAACCGGTTCCTCAGGAGCGGATGGTCAATCAGTCCTCAGCCTTGTACTCGTCCAGGTACTTCTGGATCTTGTTGGAGGCTTTGGACAGCGAGGCGGAAATATCATCGTCGGTGCGGGCGGTGTTCTGGGTCACCGAATCCAGGGTGGCCGAGATATCACCGAAGCCGCCCTTGAGGCCGGCGATGCCGATGTAGGAGTTGTCCGTGTTCTCGGAGACCTTGGCGATCAGGGGGCGCTTGGAGAGCTCTTCGGTGGTCACGGTCTTGTTGTTCGGCGGATAAGCAGAACCCAGGGACCACATGACCTGGTTGTCATGGTTGTTGTAGTACTTGAAGAAGGCATAGATGCCCTTCTTCTTGGCTTCATCCTTGACCTGCGAGGTGACCCACCAATACAGGCCGGTGGAACCGGTGTTGGAGCCCTTCTTGCCGTCGGGATAGACATAGGTGCCGTCTCCGTTGGGAACGGGGAACAGATCGTGCTTGATGCCCTTGTCGGTGGCTGCCTGGTCCTCCCAGGGGCCGACGATGACCATGGCCGACTGGCCGGACTCGAAGGACTCACGTGCAGCGGTGTCATCCATACCGGTCTTGGAGTAACCGCCCTTGTAGAACTCGCGCATCTTCTGCAGGAAGGCCTTGTTCTGCTCGGAGTTGATGGTGACCTTGCCCTTGGCATCGTAAAGGCCAGTGCCGTTGCCCTTCATGAAGGCCGCCCATCCGGAGTCGGACAGGGCCATGCCGTACTGGGAACCGTCACCCTTGGTCAGCTTCTTGGCCACTTCCAGGAGCTGATCCCAGGTCTTGGGATAGTCCTGCTCGGTCAGGCCGGCGGCCTTCCACATATCGGTGTTGTACCAGACGGTGGTAGGCGCATAGCCCATGGGGACTGCGCACTGCTGCTTCTTGCCGTCGATGGTGAACTGGGTCTGCTTGGTCACGTTGGGCAGGTAGTTCTTGGTCTCGTTGGAGGGATCGTCATAGAAGTCCTGCACGCATTGGAAGGTGCCGTCAATGGACCAGCCCTGGCCGTTGTCGGCACCGGTGGTGACGAAGTCAGGACCGTCGCCCGAGGTGACCTTGGTGACCATGGTCTCGCCGATGGTGCTCCAGGGCTGCAGCTGGGCGTCGATGTGGTATTGCTTCTGGGACTTGTTGAAGTTCTCGACGATCTTCTTCAGAGTCTTGCCATCGGCCTCGGAGAATCCGTGCCACATGACGATGTTGGTAACGCCGTCCTTGCCCTTGGCATCCTTGCCTCCACTGCCAGAACCGCAGGCCGAGAGCCCCACGGTGCTGAGCGTGGCGAGCGCGATTGCGGCTACCGCAGCCTTTCTGATTGCCTTCATTGTCTCTGTCCTTTCGACATCAAGCAACGGTTACAAAGGAACCGATGACGACCGGAACAACCATGTCCTGCCCATCTGGTCCAATGGCTTGCATCGCTTGGTCACGCTCCCAGATACGTGAACGTAGCCCACGCCTTTGTAAACCGACATCTTTCTAACGTTGCAAATTATATACTACTCGCTTCTCCAACGATGTACAAGCGTGTCGGACTTGGCCCGGCAATGACGCTCAATGACTACCGTCGGGAGGCAGTATCTGACGGCTCGACGGGGTCCACCGATCGTCCGGCAGAGGCCGTCCGAAGTCCGGGCCATGGTCGGTCCAAGTGATCAGTCCGACCCTGGCATGGCGGTTGGGATCAAAGAGGGGGTCACCCTCGATATGTGTGTAGTTGCGGGCATGGTAGACAATCAGGTCCCGGCTGCCGTCTTCGCTGACCGTGAAGCAGTTGTGGCCGGGCCCATACTGATGGTTCTCCTCAGCCGTTTTGAAGACGGGATGATCGCTCTTTGTCCAGGAGGCCGGATCCCGCAGGTCGGCATCCTCACGGGCTGTCAGCATGCCCACCGCATAGGGGACCCCGGTGCCCGAGGCCGAGTAGGTCAGGTAGATCATGCCCTGGTGAAGCAGGACCGCCGGCCCCTCGTTGACCTTGAAATCAATGCATTCCCAGTCGTATTCGGGCTTGGAAAGCATGACAGGATCAGTGGCCAGCGTCCAGGGATTGGCCATGCGAGCGATATAGAGATTGGAATTGCCCTCGATGGCCGGATCCTTCTGGGCCCAGATCAAATACTGGCTGCCCCCGATCACCGCTGTGGTGGCATCCAGGGAGAAGGAATCGATCGGGGTCTGGATCTGCCCCTTCTCGGTCCATTCGCCTTCCATGGGGTCTTCGCTGGTATTCTCCAGCACATACATGCGGTGGGTGGGCAGATCGGCAGAGCCGAAGTCCTCCTCTGCAGCGGCAAAGTAGATGTACCAGGCTCCGTTGATCTGGTGGAGTTCGGGCGCCCAGATGTACTTGCTCATGGGGCCGGACTCGTGCTTGCGCCAGATAGTGCGCTCAGGTGCGGCCTGCAGGTCATTCAGCCTGGCGGCGGCACGCAGGATGATCCTGTCATAGGCCGGGTAGGAGGCGGTGAAATAGTAGAGGTCCCTGTGCCTGATGACCCAGGGATCGGCCCGCTGGAGTACCAGGGGATTGTGGTATGCGCTCATCATGTGTTCCTATCACGAAGACGGAGGTACTGGTCTATATGACCAATATACAACGTTGAATATTAGCGGACTGCCCACCCTCCGCCGGACGATCGAAGTCGGAGGCGGAGGGCTGCTTGGGCAGTGTTCGGGTTCAGCCCCGGGCTCGGCGAATGGCGGTGAACACCAGTGCTCCCAGACCCAAGACGAGGGCCGCGGATGCGGCAGCGACCGGAGCCGACAGGGCCATTCCAGTCGAGGGCAGGCGGCTGGCCTTGCCTTCCTTGCCGGAGCGACTTGCAGGTGTATGGGCGGAGTCCGTGGCGGGAACAGTCGCATGACCGCTATCGACATTGGCATCCTCTTGAACCTTGGCATCAGTCAGGGGACGCGAACCCCAGATGGCCGCAGCACCTGCTGCCTTGGAGACATCGGCGCCGGCATCGGTGAAGACATCGCCGCCCAGCCCCGAGAAGAAGACGACCGGATGGCCCTGCTCATCAAGCTGTCGGCCAAGCTTGGCCCGATAGACGCCGTGCAACAAAGTGCCAGGATCCGCCGAGTCCACCTTAATGGTCAGATTGCCGCCAGTCGCCGTCCAGGAGCCCTGCACCTGGCCGCCCAGCCGACCACCGGCCAGCAGGCTCACTGACACCGACCGGTAGATGGCCGGGCTGGACAGTCCAGACCCCGCATAGTAACGGACCGGATCATGGACCACCACCTGGTAGTCGCCAACCACTTGGCTGGAGGATACCCGACCTACCGAATCCCGGTATTCGAAGGGCGTCATGACCAGCCAGCCGTCAGCGGTCTGCACCATCTGCTTGACCCGGACCTGGTGCTCTTCCAGGTTGCCCTCAGCGCGCACGAAGCGAGTGTGGTAGACGTTGAAGACGCGGTCTTCGTCAATCAACAGTGCGTTGCCTCCCTGGGAGGTCAGCACCTGGTCCTGCCCGGGCTGGGCGAAGGAGGAGTCGATCCGCAGACCCCGGTTGGCATCCAGATCATTCATTGCACGCCCGTAGACAGCCGGTTTGCCGTTCTGATCCAGGTAGGGGCCGGTGATGGAACGGGAGCGGAATTCACGCATCTGGTAGCCCCCGGTCTGCCCAAGCCCACCGTAAGAAAGCATCAGATACCACCAGTCGCCCTGATGGACCAGGGCGGTGCCTTCGCCTGAGTTGCCGAATCCTCCGGCGAGTTTGTGTCCGTAGTAGGCGTCGGACTGGTTGGCCTGGGTGGGGTAGGTGGTGGAGTAGTCGCGCAGCCCGGTCTTGGGGTCCAGGCGGATCATCCAGATGCCGCCGAACCAGGAGCCGAAGCTCATCCACAGGCCCCCCTGCCCGTCATCCTTGACACAGGCATCAATCGCATTGATACCCGTATCCGTAAGGCTGGCATAGCGCGACAGATCGGCATTGGGTCCCAGCACCTTGGGCACGTCGGTGGCCGCCACGTTGGACTTCTGGAAACCGGAGTAGACCACCGGACCCACCAGGCTCCAGTCACCCTCGATGTCGTCAGCGGTCAGCAGGACGATGACCGACTTCTGGAAGGGGAACCCTCCCCCGTTCAGGCTCAGGTACATGCACCACTTCTTCATGGTGGCGTTGTAATAGACCTCGGGCGCCCACATGTTGCCGGTCACGTCCGGATTGGAGGACTGCTTGGGCCATGCCTTCCAGATGGGATCCAGAATGCGCTGGTAATCCCGGCTCAGATTGTTGGTGAAGGGCTCCCAATGCTTGAGGTCGGTGCTGCGGGCCCAGGCACGGTGGGAGCCGAAGATGTAGTAGCGCCCTCCGGCCTTGACTACGGAAGGATCATGCACGGAGACGCGCGAGTATGCGTTCTGACCATCCTTGGAGGTGCCCCTGACAATAAGCCGGTAGTCCTGCTTGATGGCTTTAGCGTCCTGGGAGGACTTCGAGGCCTTGGTCGCCTGCAGCCGGGCCGTCAGTGTAACAGGGACATCCCGCTTGCCGGGGACCACATGGGCCCTGCCGGTGGCGGCATTGACGCTGACTGTTCCGGGAGCCGAAGAAGTCCATCCCACTGAGGCAACAGTAGTTGCGACCGGCAGGTCGAAATCACTGTCCACAGCGGCTGGGACCGCCAGGGATGTGGCCTGCTGGTCGATCAGATCCCCAAGATCCTCAGAGGGCAAGGTGGCAATGATCTGGTCGGCATCCAGGGCCTGCGGATAGACGGCGAATGAACGTACTGCGCCATGGAAGAGCGCGTCGCCTATGCCGGGGTATCGGGACTGGCCGATTACGTTGTGATGTTGGTCGCCAAAGGCGGCGGGATTGACCGTGGCCTTGCCCTCAGCCACCTGCAGACCGTTGATATAGAGCCGGACCATATTGTTCTTGCCATCGATGGTGGCGGTCAACGTGGAGAAGCGGTCATCAGACAGGTTCTTGGATGCCGGCAGATAGGTCTCACCCTCGCCGTTGGCCTTGGAAGTGATGGAGGTGTACAGGGAGGTGTGGGTGGAGGCGGTCCAGGAGCCGACGGCCTGCTGGCCGGTCCCCCCTAGCGACCAGAGGTAGGTCCAGAGGCCTGAGGCGTTGAACCGGTCGTTGCGCACGCGAATGGACACCGTGGCGCTGGCACGTCCGCTCAGTATGTCATCAGGAAGCTTGACATAGGTGGATCCATCGAACAGGAGCGCGTCGTCGGCCTTGACTGCCCCGGTCGGCTGACCATCGGCGTCCAGGATGCGGGCCGGGCCAAAGGATGAGCCTGAGACAGTATTTTTTGCCTCCTTGTCTCCTGGAGCAAGGGCTGAAAAATCGTAGCCAAGCAGGGGCTGGGGCTGACTGGCCGACATCCTTGTTGTGGGGCTGCCGTCGGCTGGGGACTGATCCGCCCAGGCTGGAGAAACGACTGTGCCGCCCGCCAGTACCATGCCCACGAGGGCTGCCGCTGCAACTCCTCCTCGGCTCCGTCGTCCTGCGCCTGATGACGATTGATGACGCATGTTCACACCTTTCCATGTCGGCATCGGAGCGACTGCGCTCCGACCGGCAGGCCTCCATGGTCCGCCGATGCCACCTCGAATCGTTCGAGAACGTCTTCAGTATATTACAACGTTAGAAATCAAGAAACCAGGAACACACGAAAAAGAACATCAGCAATCAGACGGCGATCTCGTTTCCGGGCAGGGCACGGGTTGAATTGCGGACCACCAGCGAAGAGGATACCTTGCGGAAGACGTGCTCGCCTTCCTTGGTGTTCAGCGGCTGCACCCCGTTGATCCTGTCCTTGAGAACACGAACCGAGAGCCTGGCCACGGCCTTGAGCCCGGGCGAAATGCTGGTCAGCGAGGGCGACAGATACTGGGAATCGTCCGAATTGTCGAAGCCGATGACCGAGATGTCGTCCGGCACCGACATACCGTGCATTTGTATGGAATGCAGAACCCCTGCCGCCAGCATGTCGTTCAGAGCCACCACCCCGTCGGGGACGATGCCCTGGTCCAACAGAGAGTTCATAGCGTTGACCCCGTCGATACGGTGCCACATGCGCGATGGGGCCACCAGCCGGGGATCGTAGTCCAGGCCGGCCTCCTCAAGACCCTGTCTGTACCCTTCCAGGCGAAGAGCAGCCGAACCCAGCTTCTCGCCGGGATGGGTGCCGATGACCGCCACCCGACGGCAGCCAGTATTGATCAAATAGGCGGTGGCGTGCTTGGCACCCTCAACGTTCTCCGTCGCCACATGATCAAATTGGTCGCTGAAGATCCGCTCCCCCACAACCACCAGGGGATAGTCCACCCGCAACTGGTCCAGGTCGTCCATGCCCAGCTCCAACGGGCTGTAGATGAGGCCGTCGATCATGGATCGCTGGGAGCCGTGCAGGGCCTCAATCTCACCCTCGCGCGAGTAGAGGGTGGGCTCCACCAGCACACGCATCCCCAGCTTCTTAGCCTCCTCGATGACCAGGGAGGAGAGCTGAGCGAAGTAGGGCATGGCCAGATCCGGTATGGCCAGGGAGATCATTCCCGTGTAGCCCAGCCGCAGATTTCTGGCCGGCACGTTGACCCGATAACCCAGCTCCTCTATGGCCTTGTTGACCTTGCCCCTGGTAGCCTCGGAGACAAATTCGTAGTCATTGACCACGTTGGAAACGGTCTTTACCGACACTCCTGCAGCCTGGGCCACATCCTTCATGGTCGGGGTGGAACCACGTCCTGTGCCGGGGGAAGCGGCTAAACTCATAAGACCCTGACCTCCAAGGTTACCGTGGCACGGGTGGGGTCGAGCTCCTCATCCGTCTGCATATCCAATACGGGCATCCCCTCAGCAGACCAATGTACGCGCCTTACCTGACTGTCGCGGCCAAGGTAGCGGTCCTGATCATGCTCGGCATTGTGGAAGACGTAGATCATGGTGCCGTCCTCGTCCTGAGACCACATGCCGTGGCCGGTGCCCAGCTGCCAATGGCCATTGTACTTCCCGGACTTCTGCAATGGGTAGTCCAGCTTCTTCCACACGCCGGGATCGCATAGATCGGCGCCGACTCCGGCCGGCGCAGTCACCAGTCCGGTGGTGTAGTCGATGCCCACCAGGGAGCCGGAATAAATCAGGAAGATCCGGCCGTCGTGGACCACGGCGTTGGGCCCTTCGGCAATCATGTTGTCCCAGGCGAACTCCGGGACGATGATCTGGCGCGGCGTGCTGGTCAGACGGTCGGGGCGGGCCGGATCGAAGGCGGCGATCCAGACCGAGCCCAGCTGCTGCCAGGCGTAATACCAGCGGCCGGTATCGTGCAGGACCGTCATGTCCAGGCTGATGCGCTGGATGGGGTTGAGGGGGGTGCCTTCAGCCCGCAGGATGGGTCGGGGCCTGTCCCAGTTCTCAGGCCGACGCGGGTCCAGATCCTGGCCCTGGTCGTCGCGGCGCAGCTGCATGATGTGGCAGCTGCCCGTCCACATGTCCGGCTTTCCGGCCCGATCATTGGCGGTCCCGTCCGGGTTGGTCTGCGGACCATCGAAGCAAGGCATGAAGAGAATGGAGAGCCTGCCGCCGATCAGATGAATCTCCGGGGCCCAGAAGCAGCCGGTCATGACCCGGCCCTCGCTGTTGCGATCCCCCCTGCGCAGCAGGTCCACCTCCTTTTCATGACCGCCGGCCTGATCGCTCAGACCCTCGATGGTATCGGCCACCCGCAGGGGCATGTGCGTGTGCCCGTTCAAGGGGTCGACACAATTGCCATCCGCATCCTCGGTGGCGATGAACATGAACAGGCGCTGACCCCTCCAGGACCAGCGGAAAATGGAGGGATCGGCCCGCTGCCGGGCGAAGGGGACCGGATAGGCCGTCTGCCGGACCCGTCCACCTATCAGCCTGGTCTCTCCAGGATTCAGACGACCCTGGTCCAGATCACTGGCCAGGCGCTCCAATTGACTCTGATCCCAATCCACTCCGCGCAGGGCAGTGGATCCGTCGCTGTAGAGGAGCCGCGCCTGGGCCTGCCGGACCGATTCCAGGCCATCGCCCCGGGTGACCTGAACCGGATCCACCTTCACGCCCGTATTGTAGATGCGGCCGAAGCGTTCCAGCAGGCCCCGCTCACAATCGGCGCTGACCAGCACCACATTGCCAGCCAGGATGCCTTTCATGCCGCAGTCCTCCTCCAGGGCCCGCCGCCGATCCAGTGGCAAGGGGTCGCCCTGGGCCAGGGGATCGTCATCCTCCAGGACCTTCATGCCGGCCACCATGCCCATCCGCGTCGGGTCGTCCACCGTGGCCGTGCACAGCCGCCCGCGATCGTCGTCCCAGTAGAGTCGGCAGCCCCGGCCATCGTCCAGAAGCCGCGCCCTGGGCCGGTGGACCCCATGAGCGCCCAGGATATGGACCTGCGGCAGCCGTCGATATGTCAGCAGATCCGGTGAAAGAGCAGTCATGAATGAGTCGGTCTGTGAACCGTCCGACTGGCCCCCTCTGGCAGTCCTGGTGGCCAAAATTACGAAGGTACCATCCGTCAGGGGCAGCAGGAAGGGGTCGATCAGACTCTTGAGGATCAGATCCTGCCCTGGGACCACCGCCTGTTCCTGAGCCGCCTGCGAGGCCTGGTGAGCGTCCAGTCCAGGATTGTGCCCGCCCTCTGGCGGCGCCGCCTCGCCCGGCAGGGCGGCCCCGGCCGTGCAGGCCCCGCGGGCACTATCCGGGACAGCCCTGGTGGGCACAGCCGCAGCGAAGAAGATGCCGTAGTCGCCGTTCAGGGGCTCCCAACGGCCGGTCGCCCGCGAGCGCAGGGCCAGGTGCATGCTCAGTGCGACGTCCTCGTTGTTGGCCTCCTGACGATCAGTGGGATGCCGGGTGTAGCACATGAGTGCAACCCCATCCCCGAATTCTCGTCCACCGTCCAGAGCATCCTCACCCATGACGATTCCTTCCATCCGGCTTGCCGGCTTCAACGCCGACGACTATCGTTTCTAACGATAGAAATTATACATGGAGATCAGTCCCCGACGCCCGATGCCCGCATGGATGAGGCCGGGCTGTTCGCTCACCCGAACCGAACCATGAGTTCGGCATGCGCCGCGGGTCGTCATCGAGGTCGATCGGGCTGCCTCCACGGAAAGCGAGGAACCATGAGAAGACCCAAACGCACCGGACGGGCCATGAAGGCCCTGACTGCCCTGACGGCGGGTCTGGCGATACTGCTGACAGGGGCCTTGGGCGCCTGCTCGAACCAGCAGCCGTCAGCCAGCGGCACAAAAACCGCCGCCAGCCAGGAGCCCAAGCGCGTCTCGGTCCACGACCCCTCCGTGGTTCGCTCAGGCAAGAACTACTACGTCTTCGGCTCGCACCGGGCCTATGCCCGCAGCACGGATCTGGTCAACTGGACCCCCTTCACCAACAACCTGAGTCGAGATTACAAGAAGATCTTTGCCAAGATATGGAAGGACTGGCCCAAGCAGTCCTCCAATCCGGACGTGACCGGCAACATGTGGGCGCCTGACGTCTACTACAACGCCACCATGAAGAAGTGGTGCATGTACCTGAGCCTGAACGGGGCCGAGCATCGTTCGGTCATCGTCCTGCTGACCGCCGACCGGGTGGACGGCGACTGGACTTATGTGGGGCCAGTGGTCTACTCCGGCTTCACCCGGGCCAATTACATGCGCACCGACATTCCCAAGGTGCTGGGCTCGGACCCGGAGCTGGACCGCTATCAGTCCTACACGGATACGGGTATCAATGCGATTGATGCCTGTGTCAAGGATGACGGGCAGGGGGGCCTGTGGATGAGCTTCGGCTCCTGGTTCGGCGGCATCTGGATGATCCGCCTGGACCCCAAGACCGGGCTGCGCGACTACTCCACCACCTACCCCACCCAGGCCAACCAGTCCGACGCCTACTACGGACACAAACTCGCCGGAGGATTCGGCAACTCAGGCGAAGGATCGGCGCTGCTGCACACCAATGGCCACTGGTACCTCTTCCTCTCCTACGGCAAGCTGGTGCAGACCGGTGGCTACCAGATGCGGATGTTCCGCTCGGACTCCATCACCGGCCCCTACCTGGACCAGCGGGGCAACCCAGCCATCGCCACCAGCGGCGAGGCCGACAACTGGACCAGCGAGACAGGCATCCGCCTGATGGGCTCCTACCAGTGGAGCGGGGACAAGAAGGGCGACATCGAGGTCTCCCAGGGCGGGAACACTGCTCTGCATGACAAGGACGGCCGTGACTACGTGGTCTACCACACCAGATTCTCCGACCGCAAGGAGGAGCATCAGATCCGGGTCCGGCAGCTGATGCCCACGGCGGACGGCTGGCTGGTAGCCGCCCCCTATGAGTACCTGGGCACCAAGGCCGGCGGCCCATACAGCGCCAAGGACGAGGCCGGGACCTATGAGCTGGTGGAGCACGATCCGACCATCTTCTTCAAGGGACCGCGCAAGGTGACCGACACTCACAGCACCCGATACCGGGGCGTGGTCAAGGCCGTGGACATCCGTCTGGAGCCCGGCGGCCAGGTGACCGGAGCGCGCCAGGGCCACTGGCAGGTCGACGGCCAGGGACGGCTGTCCATGGACCTCCAGGAGGAAGACGGGACCGTGACCTACCAGGGCGTCTTCGCCCGGCTGCCCAGGGACAAGGACCACCGCACGGTCATGACCTTCAGTGCCCTGGGCAACAACGTCTGCATCTGGGGCTCCAAGCGCTGATCAGCTTCAGCGGGGATCCAGAGCCACCCAGACCACGCCGTGTGCTGGGACAAGGGCCACCAGCTCGCGGTCGGCACCCTGTCCCTCCAGGCTGATCTGGGCGGACTCAGTGGCCCGGCCCCGCCACAGGTCGACCGGGGTCCAGGCCCCGTCCGCCCCATCCAGGCCCACCAGGGAGGACAGGGCCGTCCTGATCCGCCGAGGGCGATCCCCGGTCCAGAAGACAGCCGCATAGACCCCGCCGGCATGGGCTGAGGGGGTTCCGTCGGCCCAATCCCTGGCCAGGGCCCTCCAGACGATCTCCTCGCCTAAGATTGCCTTGTCTTGGTCATCCCCACCCTCGACCGGCTCCCGGATGATCTCGCCGTTGTCGTCCGAACCGGCGGTGACCTCCTCCAGGGCCGGGTTGTCCAGCAGCGACAGGGTGGTCTCATCGCTGCTGGGAAGGTCGCCACCCACCATCAGCGGCGAGCGCCCCATGGCCCAGAGGGTCAGCATGGTGCGTTGCTCGTCGGCCGTCAGGAGGCTGGACCGGTCCCCGCCCCGCTCGGCCCGCAGTCCGATATGCCCCAGGGGCAACATGTCCGCATCAGCCCAGTGGCCTGTGCTCTGCAGAGGTGCCCAGCGGGCCAGACGGGCGAACTGGGCGTAAAGGTCCTGCCAACGATCCCAGAGGTCGTCCGAAATCCGCCAGAGCTGGGCGTGATCCCGCAGAAAGTCAAGATGGGTGGTGGGCACCCGGGTGCCCGGGGACAGGGAGAGGGTCATGGGATGCTTATGCGCCTGCTCGGCCTTGCTGATGGCCCGGGCGTAGGCATCGATCTCACGGTCCATGAAGGGGGCCTGCATGTCGTCCACCTTCAGGTAATCCACCCCCCAACGGGCGAACTGGTCGACCTGGGCGTCGTACCAGGCCTGAGCTCCCGGATGGGACTGGTCCAGACCGTAATTGTCGGGATTCCAGGCACAGACATGGGTGGTATCAGCCACCTGGGCGGCCGTATAGGAGGTGCCGAGGACGGGCAGGTTCCGCTCGACCGCCAGCCGAGGGATGCCCCGCATGACGTGGATGCCGAAGCGCAAGCCCAAATCGTGGATCCTAGCGGCCAGCGGAGCGAACCCCTGGCCATCGGCCGCCGACGGGAACCGGACCGGATCCGGCAACTGCCGGCCATAGTCATCCAGGACCAGAGGCGCTTTGGCGTTATAGCCATGGGCCCTGGCAGTCGGGTCGTACCAGGCGATGTCTATGACGACCGTGTCCCAGCCCACCGGAAGCAGCCTGTCGCGCATGACCTGCGCATTGTCCAGCACCTCCTGCTCGGTGACGGTGGTTCCGTAGCTGTCCCAGCTGTTCCACCCCATAGGTGGTTTCCAGGCCTTGTCCATGTCTTGCTCCTTTCTCGGTCCTTTTGTTTCAGTTCTGCTGCGCCAGGGGGCGCAGACGTTCGTATTCCTGCCGGGTCAGGGACAGAACCCCGCCGTGCTTGGTATGGGGGCGCAGGTGGAAGTCCTGCTCCCGGGCGTAGTCAAATCCGGCGTCCGGATCATCGCTGACCATGGGCCTGTACCCCACTGAAGGGATCACATCCACCAGCAGGTACCAACGGTTCCGGGAATGGTCGGCATAGAGGGCCGGACCCTCCACACCCGAGGGGTTGCCATCGGCGCACCAGCCGGCGCCGATCCGCTCCTGGATGGTGGTCCACCGGGCCTGTGGCAGCCACCAGCGGGGATCGTCGGTGCTGTCCAGCCAGATGCCCCGGCCAAAGCCGTTGTCCTTGGTGGCCCGGTAGGTGCGCAGGCCGCCACCGGGCAGGGGACGCTGGACCATGGTGGTGTCGATGGCATTGCGACCGGTATCGATAAGCACTCCCCCATAGCGGAAGTGCTCCTGGGTGAAGTCGGTGGTCGACCCCCAGAGCACGCGGTCGTAGGCCGACGGGTCGGCATGGTCGGGATCATCCTGGTCAAAGAGCTTGGATGACCAGTAGAGGACGAAGGCCCCCTGGCCCGGCCCCTCATAGTCGGGCACCCATAGGCACTCCGGCGCCCAGGCCATGCCCAACGGGACCCTGCTACCGTCCTGCTGCAAGGACACATCCAGCGACCAGGGGCCTGACCAATGGATCAGGTCGTCAGTGGACCAGATCATCAGCTTGGTGCTGCCGTGGTGGGACCAGTGCTCCCAGCCGCTGCCCTGCGACTGATCGCCGCCGAACACCCGCAGATCGGTGGCCATAACATAGACCCGGCCGTTACGCGGGTCACGAACCATGTAGGGGTCCCGCAGACCGGTGGTGCCCAGGTGCGAGGTCAGCAGCGGCTTGCCCCCGTACATCGGATCCCAGCTCAGAGGGTCGTCGCCCCGGGACAGGTCGAAGTAGAGGCGCTCGGCATACCCCTGGGGATCTTCGATGAAGTGCACCATCAGATACCCGTAGGGGTCGGCTCCCTCGACGTCCTTGTGAACCGTATTGCTCAACGTCTGCTCCTTTGCCCTGGCTGCCGAATCTGTCGGCCTTGACTTGTCGTTATCTATTTTACAACGATGTAATACTGCTGGCTGAGGACCGGCAGCGACACAGAGGCCAGCCTGCTATTGCGCAGAGACAGCCGGATCCTGCCGAACCTGGTTGTCCTGTCCTGCATCATCGCCAGGCTGTGTCGATTGCGCCTGGTCGCCGTTGGCTGTGCGGATCATGGCGTATTGGGACTCATGCAGCCTGTAGTAGGCGCCCCTCTTGGCCAGAAGCTCCTGGTGGGTGCCGTGCTCCACAATCTGCCCATGATCGATGTAGAAGATCTGGTCCGCATTCTCGATGGTGGACAGCCGGTGGGCGATGACGAAGGAGGTCCGCCCCTTGAGCAGGTGGGCCAGTCCGGCCTGGAGGGCCTCCTCGGTGCGGGTGTCGATGCTGCTGGTAGCCTCGTCCAGAATCAGGATGCGGGGGTCGGCCAGAAGAACACGGGCAAAGGCGATCAGCTGCCGCTGACCTGCAGAGAGGGTGGAACCGCGCTCCTCGACCTTGGTGTCGTAGCCGTCAGGCAGCTCCATGATGAACTCGTGGGCATGGACGGCCTTGGCGGCCTCCTCGATCTGCTGGTCGGTGGCATCCAGGCGGCCGTAGCGGATGTTCTCGCGCACGTTGCCAGTGAAGATGAAGGTGTCCTGAAGCATGACCCCCATCTGCCGACGCAGGGATGCCAGGGTCACGTCGCGCACGTCATGCCCGTCCACGCAGACGCTTCCCTCGCTCACGTCGTAGAAGCGCGAGAGAAGGTTGACAATGGTGGTCTTGCCGGCGCCCGTGGGCCCCACCAGGGCGACCGTGCTGCCTGCCGGCACATGGAAGTCCACCAGGTTGAGGATGTTGCGGCCTCCGGGCTCGTACTTGAAGACCACGTCGTTGAAGTCCACCCTGCCCTTGACCGGTGGCAGCTCTATGGCCCCCGGACGGTCCTCGATCTCGGGGCGGACGTCCAGGGTCTCGAAGATGCGCTCCAGGTAGGCCGAGCAGGTGATCAGCTGGTTGTAGAAGTTGCCGATGTTGATGATGGGGTTCCAGAAGTTGTTGGCATAGCCGACGAAGGCGATCAGCATGCCCGTGGTCACCTGCACGCCGCCCAGGCCGGTGATTCCCAGATAGTAGATCAGTGCGATGGTGATGGTGGAGATGTTCTGCACTCCTGGCCACATCAGGTACTGGATGTGCACGGCCCGCATCCAGGCGCTGCGGACCTGGCCCTGCTGCTCCTGGAAGGTACGGAACTGCTCGCGCTCCCTGACGAAGGTCTGCGTGGTCTTGACCCCCGCGATGGACTCATGAATATAGGCGTTCAGATTGCTCTGCTTGTTGGACAGGCGCTGATAGGCCCGTCGCTGGAAGCGCTGGAGGACCAATACATAGAGCACCAGCAGGGGCATGAGAACCAGCGACCAGAGGGTCAGCTTCCAGTCGATGACGAACATGACCACCAGGGTCAGCAGGAAGGTGAAGATGTCCGCAATCACGTTGATCAGACCCGAGCTCAGGGTATCCGAGAGGGTGTTGACGTAGTTGACCACCCGGATCAGGATCTTGCCGTGGGGCCGGGAGTCGAAGTAGGAGAAGGGCAGGGTCTGGATGTGGGTGAAGAGGTCCCGGCGCATGTCCTTGAGCATGAGCTGCCCTACCTGGGTGATGGCCACGGTCCGGTAGCGCAGGAGGAGCTCGTAGACCACGATGGCCAGCAGAAAGACCGCCCCCAGGGCGAAGAGCCGGACCGGATCCTTGGAGGGGATGACCGTGTCGATCATGGTCTTGGTCATGTAGGGAATGGCCACGGCGATGGCGCTCATGGACAGGACCGCCGCCAGGATGATCACCCCCTGGCGCAGGTAGGGCTTCAGATAGACCCCTATGCGCTTGATGTCACCGAAGTCAATCTGCTCCTCCAGGTCCTCGTCCTCGCGGAAGGTGTTCCTGCGGGTGGTGCCTGCCGAACGTTGCTCTTGTTGCTTCATCGTCTCACCTTGCCATGCCTGCTGATGTGTCAGAACCCTGCCGACTGTCCGGATTGCAGCCCCAGCTGCTTGCGGTAGATCCGGTAGTAGCGGCCGTGGGCATGGACCAGATCCTCATGGGACCCGCGCTCTACGATCCTGCCGTGGTCCAGGACCAGGATCAGGTCGGAATCCTTGATGGAGGAGATTCTATGGGCGATGGTGACCATGGTCCTGGTACCCTCCATCTCCTGCAGATGCCGCTGGATGGTGGCCTCGGTCTCCATGTCGACAGCCGATGTGGTGTCGTCCATGATCAGGATGGCCGGGTCGTCAGCCAGGGCCCGGGCCAGGCTGAGCCGCTGCTTCTGGCCACCCGACAGGCCAACTCCGCGCTCGCCCACTACAGTGTCATAGCCCTCGGGCATCCGGTTGATGAAGGAGTCAGCGCCAGCCATGGAGGCCATGGTCCTGACGTACTGCTCGTCGTCGCGGTGGGCTCCGAAGGCGATATTGTCGCCGATGGTGTCCGAGAAGAGGAAGGTGTCCTGTGCCACGATATTGACCTGCCGCCGCAGCAGGTCCAAGGGCCACTGCCGGGCGTCGATTCCGTCGATGAGCACATGGCCCACTGTGGGGTCGTAGAAACGGGCCACCAGGCTGACCAGGGTGGACTTGCCCGAGCCTGTCTCCCCCAGTATGCCCAGCCGGGTGCCGGCCGCCACGTGGAAATCGATGTCCTTGAGGATGGGGGTCTCCGGGTCATCGGGGAAGGCGAAACTGACGTGGTCGAAGCGGATGTCCCCACGAATCCTGACCGGATCACCTGTCTGCTCGCCGTTGACCTTGGCACGGACCGTGGCCGCCTGGACCACGCCGGCCTGGGCGTTCTTGCGCTCGACGATTCTGGGTTCGGCCGTCAGCAGCCGACGGATCTTGACGCAGGAGGCGTTGAAGCGCTCCACATCGTTGATCAGCCAGCCGGACTGGCGCACCGGGCCGTCAATCATCCACAGGAAGCTGTTGAAGGAGACCAGGGCACCCAGGGTCATCTGCTGGCGGATGACCAGCCAGCCGCCCAGGATCAGGGTGATCAGCTGGAGCATGTAGGAGCAGCCGTCCAGCCAGGGCATGTAGGTGCGGCTGTTGCGGGCGGAGTCCATGTTGCGCTGCATGTAGTCATCGTTGTGCTGATCGAACTTCTCGGTCTCATAAGGCTCGCGGACGAAGGCCTTGACCACCCGGTTGCCCTCGATGTTCTCCTCGACCATGGAATTGAGTGATGCCAGCGAGTTGCGAATGGCGTAGAAGAGCGGGTGGGCGTGCTTGGAGAGCTGCCAGGTGAAGTAGAAGAGGAATGGGGTCACAGCCAGCAGGGCCAGGGCCAGCCGCCATTCGATGGTGAACATGACGGCCAGGGACCCGGCAAAGAGGCAGACAGCATCCAGGATGTTGTAGGAGACCCAGGAGACGAAGTGGCGGATGGCATCGGTGTCCGAGGTCATCCGGCTCATGATGTCGCCGTTGCGGGTGTGGTTGAAGTAGGTGAAGTCCATGTCGTGGAGCTTTTCGTACTCGTCGCTGACCAGCCGATAAATGGTGTTCTGGCCGAAACGCTCCATGAACATCTGATAGCCATAGCGGCAGATGCTACGACCAAGGGTTACGGCTATCATGGCGAAACAAAGCTTGGGCAGCCGATCCTCATGCCCCTGGCCAATGACCTGATCCACGATCATGCCTGCCAAAATGGGCATAAGCATGACCAGGACCTTATCCCCCGCAAAGAGCACGAAGGCGGCGGCGATTCTACCGGCGTCCGGCCTGCAGTAGGGGAGGATCCATCGAAGGTTGTTGCTGTGCTGATTCTTCGCAGAATCGACGTACATTGGAGGACACCCTCACGTTCCCTGTTGAGCTTCTCTGATCTGGTCTCTTCTCATTGCCGTGACCGTCCGGGAGAGTGACTGACCGATGATGACGCCCGGCTATGTTCCTCGCCTCTGCAACGCCGCTTATGTCCGCCCTGGATTCGTCAAGCGTTGCCTATTCTATTGGAGCCTGAACCAGATGCAACCCCGGATAACGGGCGTGTCTAGACCCGGAACCCGGAGTTCATATGTGACGCGGATGCCCCTGAACCAGAAGGTCCAGTTCGGGTCCTGACAAGCGCTTCAGATCGACACCGTCTGTTGTTACAGCGACCTGGAACCTGGTGCCACGCACTTCCAACTCATAGGTCAGCGAGCGCCAGGACGAAGGCAGGCGGGGATCGATATTCAGCCCGGTTCCGCCGGTGTCGCGCAGGCCTCCAAAGCCGCAGACCAGGCTGGACCAGACGCCTCCGCATGCGGCCAGGTGGATGCCGTCGGTGGTGTTGGCATGCAGGTCGTCCACGTCCGTAAACAAGGACCGACGGAAGTACTGCATGGCCAGCTGGTCATGCCCCACCTCGGCGGCGAGGATGGACTGGAAGGCTGCAGACAGGGTCGAATCCCCGGTGGTCAGCGGATCGTAGTAGTCGAAGTCAGCCAACTTCTGTTCCGGAGTGAACCAGGAGCTGAGCAGGTAGAGGGCCATGACCACGTCGGTCTGCTTGAGCACCTTGTGCCGGTAAATGACCAGCGGATGGTAGTGCAGCAGCAGGGGCCTGGCCGTGAACTGGTCGAAGTGCCAGCGGGGGCGTTGCATGAACTGGGCGTCCTGGGCATGGACCCCCTCCTGATCGTCGAAGGGGACGAACATGGCCTCAGCCGCGCTGGACCACTTGTCGGCCTCAGCGTCGTCGAAATGCAGCCTTTCGCGTATGGTGCCGATCAGGTCTGGATGCTTCTCACGCAAGTGCTGATAGGCCTTGTAAGCGGCCAGAAGGTTGAAACGGGCCATCTGGTTGGTGTAGAGGTTGTCGTCAACCAGGACCGTGTATTCGTCGGGGCCGGTCACACAGTGGATGTGGAAGCGGCCGTCCTCCTTGTAGCGCCCCAGGCTCATCCAGAGACGAGCCGTCTCCACCAGAATGTCGATGCCCTCGGCCTGCAGGAAGTCCTCATCGCCGGTGACCTGTACATACTGCGCCACCGCGTAGGCAATGTCAGCATCAATGTGGTACTGGGCCGTGCCCGTGGGGAAGTAGGCTGAGGCCTCCTCACCGTCGATGGTCCTCCAGGGGAAGAGGGCGCCATTCAGGTTGAGCGTGCAGGCCCTGCGCCTGGCGGCGGGGAGCATCATGTAGCGGTAGTGAAGGACGGCTCTTGCCCGAGCAGGTGCCGAATAAATCAGGAAGGGGAGAATGTAGATCTCAGTGTCCCAGAAGTAGTGGCCGCTGTAGCCGGACCCGCTCAGGCCCTTGGCACCCACACCGTTCTCGATCTGGGCCGTGGACTGGGCCAGCTGGAAGAGTTCCCACCGCACCATCTGCTGGGTACGACCCCCATCGTCGGTCTGGATGCGGATATCCTGACGCTCCCAGAACTGATCCAGCCATTCCCTTTGGCGCTTCTCCAGCTCATCCAGAGAAAGAGTGCTGACCTCCTCCAGCCTATCGCGGCAGTCCTCGACCAGATTCCGGGTCCCCTCGCCCCGCGTCTGCACGACCAGACCGTTGCCGCTGGTGCCGGCCGGAAGAATGGGGTGGCTGCGGTAGACGGCATAACGGACCAGACGGGTGGAACCGCCCTTGGGCACATCCATGCGCCAGCCCGATCCCTCGACAGGTCGGCCGTCCCTGAACTGCCGGACACCCAGGGCCAGGCTGAGCCGTGAATTATTGCAGCGGAAGACCCTGCAATCCGCACTCAGCTCGCCATAGACTGCATTGTCCAGCACCTCGTGGATTCCGCACCCGTCCACAAAGTTCGACTTGCGGGGGTCGCTGGAGTTGACATGGCGGGAGTTGTCGACATTGACCGGACCCTCGACCACCACAGCCATGTCCCGGTCGGGCGACTCAACGGTAAGCGTACAGACGCTCAGACTGCGGTCATACAGGCAGACCATGCGGGTGAGCACGGTCTTCAGGTGGATGCCATGGCCCAAATCATACAGATTGGTGGTGGTCGCGATTCCGGTTCGGAAGTCCAGGCGCTGAGTGGTCTTCTCCGGCCTACCCAGAGGTAGCCCCTCCACCTTGATGGTGAAGTCCGAAGCATCGGGCACCCCCTGGATCAACTGGCCCACCTTGGCATATCCGTAGGCGCTTTCGGGATGGGCTATTCGGAAGGTGTCATGGAAACCGCTCAGGAAGGTGCCGTTTCCCAGGCAGCGTTCCCCGCCGCCTTCGCCCCTGACACCGACGGAGCCGTTGGTAACCGAGAAGACCGTGGCACTGACCGCATCGGGCCGACCGACCTCGCTGAACCCCCAGTCCTCCACAGGGAAGCGATCCTCATCCAGACCGGGGTCCTCCTCCTGCCCACGCTCGCTGGCATCATCGTCAATCAGTTCGATCAGTTGGTCCACCACCAGGTCCGCACCCGCCTTGAGCAACTGCTCACGGCCGGCGCCCCTGTCCACGCCCACAACCAGGCCGAACCTGCCCGCGTGACCGGCGGCCACACCAGAGATGGCGTCCTCGACCACAACGGCATCCTCATTGCGCAGTCCAAGCACCTTGGCCGCATAGGCGTAGGTGTCGGGGGCCGGCTTGCCCTGAAGACCCATCTCGTCCTTGAGATTGCCGTCCACCACAGTGTCGAAGTATCCGGCGATTCCAGCGGCCTGGAGGACTTCGACCGTGTTGCGCGAACTGGATACCACAGCCAGACGCTTCTTGTCGGCGCGCAGATGCCGAAGCAAATCCACCGTGTCCGGGTAAGGATCGATCCCCTTCTGCTTCAGCATCCGCTCAAAGGTCATGTTCTTGCGATTGCCGTATCCGCAGACCGTGTCCAGCTGCGGATCGTCATTGGGGCTGCCCCAGTCCAATTCGATACCCCTGCTGCGCAACAGGGCATCGACACCGTCATAGCGGGGGCGACCATCCACGTAAGCGTAGTAGTCCTGCTCCGTGTAGGCCGGGACGTTCGCGGGCAGGACCTGATCGAACAACGCCTTCCAGGCGGCCTTGTGCAGGATGGTCGTGGGCACCAGCACCCCGTCCAAATCGAAGAGCACACAGGCGAATTGGGCAACCTTCATGGTTACTCATCCTATGGGTCTTCCATGACGAAAGAACCCGGCGGTTCGAAGAACCGCCGGGCGAGAAGAGAGAGAAGAAGGGGTTCAGTTATCGGGGCCGCATGACCCCCATCGGCCAGTACCTCAACCGACAGAACAAATATAACCAGCGCTACCTTGGAGGAAGTGCCCGAAAACCTCAAAGTTCTCTGTGAATCACAAAAGCCGTCCCGGGCGCATCGACCGTTACTTGCCTTGGTCGCCCAGTTTGGCCTGCTCAGCCTCGAATCTGGCGCGCTCCTTGGCCTTGCGGCGGTCCAGCTGCTCCTGGAAGCGGTCCAGCTCCTCCTGCACGGCTTCCTTGGGAATACGCGGGAAGATGGGTGTGGGCTGATCGATCGGCGTACCGTCCCTGAGGGGCTCGCGCGTCCAAGGATGGACCGTCTCCCCCAGCCGGTAGTCGCCGGTGATGATGGGATAGTGGAAGTCGGACCGATCCAGGTCGTCAACCTCCTCGACATGAGGCAAGGGTGAGAAGGTGCCCTTGCCGCCCATGGTCTCCCAGACCCGCTGAGAGGCATGGGGCAGGAAGGGGGCCAGCATGGTGTTGGCGTCCAGTACAGCCTGGGCGGCGGTATGCAGGACGGCAGCCAGACGATTCCGGTCGTCCTTAATTTTCCAAGGCTCCTGGGCAGAGATGTACTTGTTTATATCGCCCACCAGGGCCATGGCCTCGACCAGGGCGGCCTTCTGACGATGATGCTCAATCAGCGATCCCACGGTATCGAAGGCCTGCAGGCTGCGGTCCAGCAGGGCATTGTCCTCCTCGGTCAGCCAGTCCTCCTCGATGTGGGGGATGCTGCCGAAGTCCTTGTTGAGCAGATTGGCCACGCGATTGACCAGGTTGCCCCATGATGCAGCCAGCTCCTCGTTGTTGTGCCGGACGAACTCCGCCCAGGTGAAGTCCGAGTCCGAAGTCTCCGGTCCGGCGATGGAAATGTAGTAGCGGACCGCATCGACCGGATAGCGTGCCAGGATGTCCTTGACGTAGATGACGATGCCCCTGGAGGAGCTGAACTTCTTGCCCTCCATGGTCATGAACTCACTGGCCACCACCTGCTCAGGCAGATTGAGCTCGCCGTAGGGGCCCGGCTGCCCACCCTTGGATCCCTGGCCGTTGTATGCCAGAATCTCCGAGGGCCAAATCTGCGAATGGAAGGTGATGTTGTCCTTGCCCATGAAGTAGTAGCCAAGAGCCTTGGGGTCATTCCACCACTTGCGCCAGGCCTCGGGATCGCCCTGACGGCGGGCCCATTCGATGGATGCCGACAGGTAGCCGATGACGGCGTCGAACCAGACGTAAAGCTTCTTATTGGGATCGTCGACCCAGCCATCCACAGGCACGGGAATCCCCCAGTCGATATCGCGGGTGATAGCCCGCGGCTTGACCTCCTTGAAGAGTCCCAGGGAGAAGTTGAGCACATTGCTGCGCCAGCCCTTCCTGGTCTTCAGCCAGGCCAGGTTGGCCTCGGCCAGAGCGGGAAGATCAAGGAAGAAGTGCTTTGACTCCTCAAACCGAGGGGTCTCCCCATTGATCTTGGACACAGGGTTGATCAGCTCGTCCGGATCCAGCTCGTTGCCGCAGTTGTCGCACTGGTCGCCGCGAGCGCCATCGGCGCCACAAATGGGGCAGGTCCCCTCGATATAGCGGTCCGGTAGGGTCCGGCCGGTGGAAGGCGAGATGGCCACCTTCTGCTGTCCCTCATAGATGTAGCCATTGGCCCGGCACTGGCGGAAAAGCTCCTGCACCACCTTCTCATGATTGCCGGTCGTGGTCCTGGTGAAGAGGTCGTAGCTGAGCCCCAGATCGCACAAATCCTTGACAATGACCCGGTTGTAGCGGTCAGCAATCTCCTGAGGCCCCACTCCTTCGGCGTCAGCCTCAACCAGGATGGGAGTGCCATGCTCGTCGGTCCCCGAAACCATAAGGACATCATTGCCCTTCATGCGTTCGTAGCGTGCATAGACGTCCGAGGGGACGCCGAACCCAGCGACGTGGCCGATGTGACGGGGCCCATTCGCGTAGGGCCAGGCGACGGAAACAAGGATATGACTCATACCAGCAAGATTATCGGTTTAGGCCTACAATCCCCCTGCTCGTCCACAGGACTGCCGCCGAGCAAGCAAATTATCCACAAATGCACAAATTTGGCCCTCTCTCAGGCAAACCCGGGCACGACCATTTACAGTCGAACCATGAATCGAGAACACGCGCTCGGGGGAGCGCCGCGGACACCTACCACCGCCATTGGCGCCAGCCGCCCCCTTAGAGCTACCACCAAGCCGCCAAGTCGACCACTACAAGCCGGAGGAGCGCCGACACATACTCGCAGCCGTCCTTCTACGACCGAATTCGGGGCCCAGGCCCCCGAACCCGAGCCACTGCCCAGTCTGATCCGAACCGAGGATTTGCCCGGTCCACTCAGCCTCAGTCTGCTGGTGAAGGAAGGGATCGTGACCTGTCTGGACCAATCCTGCTGTTATCTGAACGAACAGGCTGAGGGACTCTACGGTCGCGCCTCCATCGTCACGCCCATGGTTCCTTACGGCGCAGCGGCATGCGGCGGTCTGGCGCTTTGGATATGGATCAACGGCCAATTTCCCGATGCGCTGGACATCATCTCCAACTCCCACTTCCGCACGCCGGTCCATGGCAGGCCCCTGCGACCCCACCAGCGACAGCTGGATGCCCGCCATCTGATGAAGCTCGGGAAGCTCTGGGTGACTTCGCCGCTCTGGACGGCCTGTGATCTGGCCTGCGACTCCTCGGGCCAATGCAACGGGGAGGAGATTACAGCAGTCTTGCATGAGCTCATGGAGCGGTATCAGGTCAGCTGTGGATCCTGCGAGGAGCTCCTGTCCTCCAATCCGCGCTGGCCTGGCCACGCTCAAGGACTGGAGACCATAAGACGACTCAAGGCGATCCTATGAACCAGACGATGATAGGCAGCCAACGTGGGCATAGCCATCATCGGCACCGCGGCCGTCGTGGATTCTCCGCTGCTGAACGCATGGCCCGGCTCATGACTGCCGTCAGCAGCCGGTCGCTCCCCCGGGCGGAAGACAATTTGAACCGAGACGATTCCGATAGCTTGGAACCAATGGCCGAGGTGCGCGCCCCACCGCCAGAGCCTCCTTTGGTGCCAACCGCCCTGATGGCCACAGACCCAGAGACCGACCCGAGCATCCTCTGGGCCATCGCCCGAGAAGAGCCCCAGTTACGTCGATGGTTGGTAGCCAATCCCGCTGCCTCGCCCGCCTTGCTGGAGGCCGTTTCCCAGCTGGGCGGGCCCGGTGTGCGCAGGGCACTGGAGGTACTGCTGGAAGAGGGGAACGGGAATCAGTCCTCTTTATCCTCTTCAACGGCCAAGGCATAAATCCTTTTGCGATTGGGCAGACTGCCATCGGCCAGGGGATGCTCGCCGGCCACCCGGGCGATGGCCTCCTTGAGCCGCAGGCCCTCGGACCGGGACAGGTCACGTGCCAGAGCAGCCAGCTGCCGGTCATCCATAGCATCAGGATCATTGCGCCTGACCTCCAGGGCGGAGGCACCGGCCACGACCAGGACCATCTCACCCCTGGGAGGGTCTTCCTGAAGGGAGCGCACAATGTCGCCGATGGTGCCCCGCCGGATCTGCTCATGCTCCTTGGTCAGCTCCCGGCAGAGGGCCATGAGCCTGTCGGGGCCGAAGACCTCCTGAAGGTCCTGCATAGCCTGATCAATGCGGTGGGGAGTCTCGTAGAAGACCATGGTCCGCTCCTCACTACGCAGAGTGCGCAGATGCCGTAGCCGCTCCTGGTGTCGGCGAGGAAGAAATCCCTCGTAGCAGAAGCGGTCGGTGGGCAGACCGGAGAGAGCCAAGGCGTCCAGTACGGCGCTGGGCCCAGGAGCACAGGTGACCGGTATGCCTCGTTCGATGGCACGCCTGACGATGGCCATGCCCGGATCGTTGATGGTGGGCATGCCCGCATCCGAGACCACCAGCGCGCAGGCTCCATCACGGACCTGGTCCAGGATGGGATCAGCCATCCGCCGCTCGTTGTGATCGTGATAGGCCATAACCCTGCCGGATACGCGCACCCCCAACCGGTTGGCCAGGTCGTAAAGCCTCCGCGTGTCCTCCGCAGCCACCAAGTCCGCCGACTGCAGGAGCTCCACCAACCGTGTCGAGGCATCAGCGACATTGCCTATGGGCGTGGCCGCCAGCACCACTGTTCCACGTGAAACACTGGATGAAATCGGCTCCTTAAGACTTTCTCCGCCCTGTGTATGTCCATCGCTCCGGCCATTCATGCTGCTCATGCCTTTAGTATGGCCTAATCTAGGGGTGATGACATCTTTGGTAGGGCTTTCTTCGCAGCATCGCTCCTCCAGACACGGCAGGCACGCCGCCCACCGGTCCGGTCGCCCTGCCATGCTGTCCATTTTCAGCAGGCCCAAGGGTCAGCATACCAAGAGAGGGATCAACTGGATTCCCCGGCTCTCCCATCGGCAAAGCGGCTGGCTGGCCTGCATCCTCATGGCTCTTCTAGGCGGGATTCTGCGATTTGTACGGCTGGGCAGTCCCCGGGCCATCGTCTTCGACGAGACCTATTACGTCAAAGATGCCTGGACCATGCTGATGACCGGCGAGCCACGCAACTGGCCGAAAACAGTCGGCCCGCTGGAACTACCCATCGACCAGATCTTCGCCCAGGGGCACACCAGCGGCTGGCTGCCTCAGGCCGAATACGTGGTTCACCCGCCGGTGGGCAAATGGTGCATCGCCCTGGGTCTCAAGCTCTTCGGTGGAGCCGGCAACCCCTTCGCCTGGCGAGTGGCTACTGCCTTGGCCGGCACCATCGCCATCCTGCTGCTCTGCCGTGTAGCACTGCGCCTCTTCCATAACCTGCCAATCGCCCTGACCGCCGGCTTCCTCATGGCCATCGATGGTCTGGGCATCGTCATGAGCCGTACCGGCCTGCTGGATAACTTCGTCATGATCTTCGTCCTGGGAGCCTGGCTGTGCCTGATGGGCCATCGGGACTGGGCTCGGGCCAGGCTGCGACAATCCTGGGCCAAGGACCAGGCTGACTTCCGCCTGCACTACCGGGTGAAGGTCATTCAGTCACAGGGGCATCAAAGGCAGGAAAGCCGTGTCGAGCTGCCCGTGGCCACCACCGGCCCCTTCATCGCCTGGTCCTGGTGGCGGACGGCCGCCGCCCTGCTACTGGGTCTGGCCACCGGCACCAAGTGGTCAGGTGCCTATTTCTTCGCCGTCTTCGCCCTGATCTCGGTGCTCTGGGACGGCTGGGAGCGCCATCAGGCAGGATACGGATCCTGGTTGCAGAGTGCCGTGTTCCGGGACGGGCTGCCGGCGGCCTTGCTTATGATTCCCATCTGGGCGGGCACCTATCTGGCCTCCTGGACGGGGTGGTTCCTGCACAGCGATTCATTCATGCACAATTGGGCGGCCCAACACCCTGATCAGGGTCTGACCTGGTTGCCGGAGGGGCTCCGATCCCTGGCTGAATACCATCGGCAGATGTGGCACTTCCACACCACCCTGCATACCCGCCATCCATACATGGCCAACCCCCTGACTTGGCCCTTGCAGATCAGACCCACCAGTTTCTACTGGCAGAAGCTCACCGGCTTCCCCGGCCTGTGCGGACTGGCCAAGGACTCCCCCTGCGTGGCGGCCGTCACCTCCCTAGGCAATCCTCTGACCTGGTGGCTTGGCAGCATCTGCGTGATCCTGGCCATCGTCATCGCCGTCGTGGTCAAGCACGGAGATTGGCGCATCTGGGGTGTGTTGGCAGGCTTCCTGGCCGGCTGGCTGCCCTGGGTCCAATACATGAACCGGACCACCTTCACCTTCTACTCCATCGTCATCCTGCCCTGGACGATTCTGGCAATCTGTTACGTGGTCAACTGGCTACGGCAGAACTCGGACAGCGTCCTCTACCGGCAGACCATGATCATGGGCCTAACCCTGCTTGGCCTGACTTCGGTCTTCTTCTACCCGCTGTGGACCGCCATGCCTATTCCCTACGACTTCTGGCGCATGCACATGTGGCTGTCCAGCTGGATCTAAGACAAAGGCGGGGCGGTCGTACAGCGATGCGCAACCGCCTCGCCGAGGCGTTTATAAACCGTCGTCCTCAGACTGCCCGGTCGCGGATAATCTGCGCATACCGCAGACCGGAATCCTTCCAGATCCGCTCCTGGGTGTCATAGTCGACCCTGATCAGCCCAAAGCGCTTGGTGTAGCCCAAGGCCCACTCAAAGTTGTCCAGCAGGGACCAGGCGAAGTAGCCGGTCACCCGGGCCCCGGCCTGGATGGCCTTGGCCACGGCGCGCAGGTGCTCGTCAAGATAGGCCACTCGCTGAGGGTCGTGTACCCCTTTGCCTCCAGGGAAGGATGGATCCTCGCTGACCCGGTCCTCCCAGGCAGAGCCGTTCTCGGTAACCATGAGCTCCAGCTCAGGGAAACGCCTGGAGACCTCCATAAGCAGATCAGTCAACCCCTGTGGCTCCTGGTTCCAGCCCATGGCAGTCAACGGCCCCTGAGGAGGCAGCGTTTCGACCATATCCTGGGCAGGCATGGGGTTGCGCTCGGAACCAGCAACGCTTCGACCCCGCACATGGTTGGTTGAATAGTAGTTGATCCCCAGCACGTCCAAAGGCTGATGAATTTGCTCCAGATCGCCATCATGAACGAAACTCCAGTCAGTGATACCCTCAGCGGCATCATGGATGCGCTGGTCATAGGTTCCGGCCAGCATGGGACCCAGCCAGACCTCGTTGGCGAAGAGGTCAGCCCGGGTCTTGGCCGCCTGATCCGCCGGGTTGTCGCTATCGGCTCGGTTGACCTGCAGGTTCAGGGTCACCGATACGCGTGCCCTGTCGCCTAGCTCGGCACGGATGGCCTGGGCTCCCAGCCCGTGGGCAAGATTCAGATGATGGACCGCTTCAAGAGCCTGCCCATAGTCGCAGATGCCAGGGGCATGACCGCCATTGCCGTAGCCCAGATAGGCCGAGCACCAGGGTTCGTTCAGGGTAGTCCAGGTCTGCACCCGATCGCCCAGAGCCTTGGCCAGGACGGCCGCATAGTCGGCATATCGTTGGGCGGTGTCGCGATTGGCCCACCCCCCGACCTCCTGCAGGTACTGGGGTAGATCCCAGTGGTAGAGGGTGACCACAGGCTTGATGCCGTTGCCCAGCAGCATGTCCAGCACCCGCCGGTAGTGGTCCAGGCCGGCTTGGTTGATGGCACCGCCTGCCTCCGGCACTATTCGAGGCCAGGCCACAGACAGCCGGTAGGCCCCCACCCCCATCCGCTTCATCAGAGCAATGTCCTCTGGGTAGCGGTGGTACTGATCGCAGGCGATATCGACATTAGAGCCATCAACTATCCTCCCCGGCTGCCTGCAGAAAACGTCCCAGATTGACTCTCCCCTGCCGTCCTCATGCGTTGCACCCTCTACCTGGAATGATGCCGTTGCAGTGCCCCAGGTAAAGTCCTGCGGGAAGGCAAGTCGTTCGTCATTGACCATATGTCCACTCCTCAATTGTGTGACCCTCCCTGCCTATCTTCGCACAGGAGGACCGACGAGAAGACAGTGGCCGACAGCCAATAAATCCGGCAACGATGGGTTGTGTTGTCCTCGCAAGGAATCGGACCAGCGGGTACCGGGCGCCAGGACCAGCTTGTTAAAGTGTGTCTCGGTTCTGGAAAAGCACACATCGACGGAATGGAACACGATTCATGGGGTTCGTCAACTGGCTGATACACCTGCTCAAGGATCCGCGCAGCGCCATCGCGAGCTGGATCGCCATGGGGCTGGTACCGACCTACGGGTTCATCTTCCTGATCATCTTCATTGAGACCGGCGTGGTTTTCATGCCTTTCCTGCCGGGAGACTCCCTGCTCTTCGCAGCCGGCGTCTTCGCCCATGACCCATCCAGCGGCATGGCCCTGGACGTGCTCCTGCCAGTCGTCTGGCTGGCCCCCATCCTTGGCGACCAGAGCAACTACTTCATCGGGCACTTCTTCGGCCGGGCCATCGTTCGTTCGGGGCGCGTGAAGTCATTGACCCCCGAGCGAATCGCGAAAACCGAAGGCCTGATTGACAAGTGGGGTCCCCTGGCCGTGATTCTGGGACGTTTCCTCCCCTTTATCAGGACCTTCATGCCGTTCATATCGGGAATTTCCGGAATGCGCTGGAGGCGCTTCACCCCCTTCAGCATCCTGGGCGGCCTCATATGGTCCACCCTCTTCACTCTCCTGGGCTATTTCTTCGGCGGCATCCCCGCAGTCCAGCAGCATTTCGAGCTGGTCATCATCCTGATCCTGGCCATCTCGGTCCTGCCCACAGTCATCGGCCTGCTCAAGGCGAAGTTCGGCCATAAAACTCCTACCGAAAAAACCAGCTCCGGGTCGGACTGATGTCTGAGCTGTGATATTCAGTTGGCTTGAGCTCGACTCGAAATTGCGTTTGACCGGGGCACACGCTAAAGTAAATTTCTGTTGCTCGGCTACGGTCGGGCAACGAATGGGGCTGTAGCTCAGTTGGTAGAGCGCTTCGTTCGCATCGAAGAGGTCGGGGTTTCGACTACCCTCAGCTCCACTCTCGCAAGAGATTCCGCAGTAGTCAATCTGTGTTCCGCATGCATTGACCTTGAGTCTGTGCAGTTCCTGCAGCAGTTGATTGCCTAATTCACATCAAACCGACTCCCTTATAGAAAGGCGTGCTTTTCCTGCTCTGCTAGGCAAACAGATTGCAAGGATGACGATTTGCCGACGCAAGGCTAAGCTTATCTCGTTAGATATAGCTCGGTCGAAAGATGGCATCTTGTCAGGGAAAGCAGACTCGCTAATACAACCTTGTTCACAATGACAGTAATGACTATTACCGATATCATATGAATGATTCAGAATACCTCCCCAAGACCCGCGAACTTTCCGAGCGTCGACGACGAAACCACATTGGTATTTTCTGCATGAGCCTGGCTGAGAAGAATGTGAATGATTAGGAAGACAGGCGCGAAGAGGTGAACCAGGTATAAAAAATCGCTTTTGCCCCCTAAAGATCCGATGAGCAAGAAAACGTTTCATCGCTCGTTCCTCCTTACCAGGGCAAAAAGTTCATCCTCCGTGGGCTGCATAATCTGATGAGGCAAACTAACCGTAAGTATCACCAGGGAAAGATCAAATGCGCTTACGGCATCCAAACTGCGTGTCACGATTATTGCAGCAGAAACACGCTTGGGCAGGAATCGCGGTTGCCCAATGACGAATGGAACGTTTGCTGAATCAAGAATCCCAATCGGCTCGACCGCAAAGACAATCCTAGACTGGAGTTAGAGTCACGCGCACTACAGCGGCTCTCAGCTGTTGCCCTCCGGACAAATTCAGAACAAAGTCCTGAATATAATCAGCAAGTAATTAGCAAGGCCCATCAGCTGCAGAATAAATCCGGCTCGCCTCACATCAATGCCCAAATCATCAAAATGAGCAGGAATAAGAACATTCTCAAGCACAGTCATCGTCAACACAGGATTCAGGACCAGGCGAAAGTTGGTCCGACCGCTTACTTGAGATGATATCCATCGCCAGGCCGACGAGAGACGGCAAATCACCAACTACCGACGTTCCTTCATAGGGATACCCTTGAGGCCACAGCGGCTCAGGCCACAGACGAAATCACCGTCGAGCCCTTCAACTTTCCGCTTTGTCTGTATCTACACCGCAGGAGATCGGGCCAGGCCCGACCAATGAAACGAGAATACTCGTCAAAGCGCGAATCGACTGAATGAAGCTGGTTCAGGTGCAAGCGACCGGCGCTTATACTCACGTGAGATTCTGCCGCCAGGCTCCCCGCACCCAAAACTTAAGCTTACGGCTATCCCCATCAGCCTTCAGGCCTTCTTTCGCTATTTGTCAGACCTTGACATAAATCCGCCGACTTCCCCTAAGCAAAGGCACGCAGGGTCTGTATGCAAGAAAAGCGTAAACGGTTCTATTAAGTCACTGAGCAAGACATCGGGAATCCGCCCACGATGACAGAGCGTCATCGTGGGCAGATCCCCGATGTCTCGGCACAGAGCGTACGATGCCGTCAGAAGCGATGATCCTCCAGATAGTCCCTGTCCACCTGAATGCCGTGACCAGGACCAGTGGGAGGCACCCAGAAGCCATCCTCATCCACATGCCCCGAGGATTTGAAGATCCGCAGATCCGTCCAAGTGCCGCCATCCGTGACCTCGGAAGCATAGATGTTAGGAATGGTCGACAGGAGGCTGGCACTGAGCTCGAAGACGAAATGCGGCGTCATGGGCAGATTGTGGGCCCTGGCCGCTGCTGCGATGTCCAGGTAGCCGGTGATACCGCCCACGCGGCCCAGATCCGCCTGGACATAGTCGCAGGAACCTTGCTCAAAATACTGATTGAACTGATTGAGGTTGTATATGTTCTCGCCCATGGCCAGCGGGGTATTGACCCTTTCACGTAGAATCCTATGCCCCAGAATATCGTCTGAAGGCAACGGCTCCTCGATCCAAAGCAAATCCAGATCATCGAACTTTTTGAAGGCACGCAAGGCGGCTGGCAAATCCCACCCTTGGTTGGCATCCACGGCCAGGGGGAAGCCCGGCACAGCCTCCTGGATGGCCTTCAGGCGCTCTACATCCTCTTCGATGTCGGGTTTGCCCACCTTGACCTTGGCGGCGATGAATCCCTTGGCCTTCCAACGCTTGACCTGATCCACAATCTCATCCGCCGATAGATTCAGATTGATGCCGGACCCATAGAGCGGGACACGATCGCGCACCTTGCCCAGCAGATCATACAGAGAGACGTCAAGGGACTTGGCGAGCAGATCCCAATAGGCGATATCCAAAGCGGACAGGGCGTGGGTGGTCACACCGGCCCCACCTACATCGTGAATGTACTTCCACGAGCGCTGCCAAAGCGCGCGAGGGGATACGGGCAGGCCGATCACATCGGGGATCATCTCCCTCACCAGAGCGGCGATGGTGGCCCCGCACCAGCCGGAGGTATGGCTGAACCCCGTGCCGGTGACCCCATTGTCTGCCGTGACATCGGCAACGACGACCTCTATGTTCTCAACATGGTGGATTTGGTCGCCCCATGGGCCTTCCGGCAACGGAACACGGGCGGTCGTCAGCTCTATTTTCTTGATTTTCGGTACTTGGAACATGGTGATAATTCCTTTCTTATCGACGCCTTTTCATAGCGTCACATCGCATGTTGATCAAAACGCGCCCATCCTTTGCAGACGAAGCGTTCCAATCAGCGAATCAGTCTTCAAATCCGGCCGCCTTGGCTTCAGCCGACTGTATGGTCTCCGCATTGACCGCGTGACCGAAGGTCTCGGGCAGAATGAAGATTGCGGCCAGGAAGGCCACCACAGGACCGATAGCGATCAACAGGGTGGCTTTAGGCACGCCCAGCCGGTCATAAAGGGTCGGGAACACCCAGAGGGTCAGGAAGGAGGCGAGCTTGACGAAGACATAGGCAATGCCTGAAGCGGCTCCTCTATAAGCCGGCTTGGCCACCAATGAGGCGATGGTCATTCCACTCTCCGAAGACCAGTAGTGGCCCCAGAGCATGATGCCCGATCCGGCGATGATGATGGCCATACTGGTCCGGGTGATGCCGAAGTCCATGACCAGAATGCCGATGGTCACCAGACCGAAGCCCCATTCGCTCAATCCCTTATGCCCCAGTTTGGGCAGGGTAAGAGGTCCTACGAAAGCGGAGATGGAGGCCAGCAGGTAGACGGCGAACATGGCCATATTGTTTTGAACGAGGGTCGCTATGCCCAGGCCGGCCAGGATGGTAGGCAGATAGAAGGAGAACGAATAGTTCTCGAACGCCTGGACGAAGCAGGATATCCAGGCGAATATGGTGCTCCTGCGACTGAAGCTGTCGCTGAAAAGGTCCGAGATGGCCTCACGCCAGGAGGGTTGGGGAATATGCATATCATGATCAGGCAGAACGCCAGCCAAAACATCCTTGCCATAGTATTCCTTGGCCACCTTCCGGGCCTTGACGAAATCACCATGCTCCACAAGCCAGACGGGGGTCTCGGGCAGGCCGGACCTGACCAGCAGAAGCAGGCCGGCGGGAATGGCGGGCACAGCCAGGATGAACCGCCAGGTCAGGTTGGCCGGCATCTTGCTCAGCTCAAAGGCGGTGACCAGCAGAATGGCGCATAAAATCCCCAGGGAGAACATGAACTGCCATCGGTTGCCCATGATCTCGCGCTTGCCTTTGGGTAGGATCTCCATCATATAGGTAAAGCCATTGGCCACATCGGCCCCTACCGGCAGGCCGGCAAAGCAGCGGATGATTGCCAGAACCCACATGTTGGGCGAAAGCGCCTGAAGAACGGCACAGACCGCAAACATACTCATGGAAGCCAAGAAGATGTTGCGACGCCCAAACCGGTCGGTCAGCCAGCCGCCCAGGATGGAACCGACGATGGCACCGAGCTGGGTGCCGGCTGCCGCGAATCCAAGCAGAAAGCTGCTGGGGTGGAAGACATCCTTGAGGTGGGTCATGATGAACGACATCGAGTAGATATCCCAGGATTCGATCAACAGAGCCGTCACCATGAGCCAACCGGCCCTCGAGGAGTGCTTGGCCTCCTGTCTGTCCAGAATGGCCTTGGCCCTGTCAAGGGTCTGGTAAATTGATAGATCCGTCATTGGACTCCTTTGTTCGCTCCGGCGCTCGGTCTGATCCCATTGACTGTTCTCCTGCCCGATGCCAGAATCAGTGCTTCATTGCGTAACTGATATATTACTGATATATTAAAGTCGAAAGACAGCGGTGTCAATTTGGGCCGTCCAAGAGGCTTGGCGAAAGCTGACCACAGAAGACGACCAACGGTGCACGAACACACCTGGAAAGGCGGATAAGGAATCATGCAAAAGCCTTGGGATGATTTGGATCGACGAGCCATCAACATGGCCAAGGTGCTGACGGCTGATGCGGTGGAGCGGGCCGGCAATGGACATCCGGGTTCGGCCATATCCTTGGCCCCAATCGTCTACGCCCTCTATCAGCGGTATTTGACGCATGACCCGACCGACCCCCATTGGCCCGGCCGCGACCGGTTCATCCTCTCCGGCGGCCATGCATCCCTGGCTCAATACACTCAGCTCTTCCTGGCCGGCTACGGCCTGACGCTGGATGATTTGAGAAACTACCGGTCCGGCGCCCACACACGGACTCCAGGCCACCCCGAGCTGGGTGTCACCCCTGGTCTGGAGATGACCACCGGTCCGCTGGGACAGGGGTTGGCTTCGGCCGTAGGCTTCGCATATGGCCAGCGCTATCAGCGCGGCCTGCTGGATCCTGATGCCCCCAGGGGTTCCTCTCCCTTTGATCATCGAATCTGGGCCATATGCGGAGAAGGCGATCTGGAGGAGGGCGTGAGCGCAGAGGCCTGCTCATTGGCCGGCGATCAGTCCTTGGACAATCTGACCGTCATCTATGACGCCAACCATATCCAGATTGAAGGCGACACCAACATGGTCTTGGGCGAAGATGTATGCGCACGTATGCGCGCCTGCGGCTGGTACACCGACTCCATCGATTTTGTCCAGCCGGACGGTAGCTACAAAGAAGATCTGTCCGCGCTGTCCCGCGCCCTGGATCAAGCAGGCGAGATCACCGATCGCCCCAAGTTCATCAAGGTCAACACCCTGATTGCTTGGCCGACCCCAGGTCTGACCAATGATGCCTCCACCCACGGCTCGCCTTTGGGCGCAAAGGCTCTGGCTGATCTGAAGAGCCTTCTCGGATTTGATCCCAATGAGGACTTCCCCATTGACGAGGAGGCTCTGGCGCACGCCCGACAGGCCGCGCAACGGGGTGTTCGAGCCCACGCCGATTGGGATCGACGCTATAGACAGTGGCGAAAGGACAATCCCAAGTGGGCCGCTCTCTACGACCGCATCCGTAGACACGAGCCGCCTAAGGAGCTCGACAGCGCCATCGATGGACTTGAAAACGAGTTGCATGTGGGAGATTCCGTGCCGGCGCGACAGGCTTCAGGGCGCGTGCTCAACGCCATCGCCCCGATCATGCCTGAGCTCTGGGGCGGATCCGCTGACCTGGGCAGCGCCTGCATGACTGATCTGGAAGGAGCGGAATCCTTCGCTCCCGCCGGTCGGGCCACTCGCCAGTTCCCAAAGGCCAATCCTTATGGCAGACAAATCCACTTCGGCGTCCGAGAATTCGCCATGGGGGCCATTACCAACGGCATCCTGTTGGACTCGGACACCAGGCCCTTCGGCAGCACCTTCTTCCAATTTGCCGACTATGAGCGGCCGGCGGTCCGGCTGGCCGCTCTGATGGACATTCCCAATATCTACATCTGGACCCACGATTCAATCGCCCTTGGACAGGATGGGCCGACACACCAGCCAGTCGAGCATCTTGCTGCCATGAGGGCCATCCCCCGTCTGGCTGTTGTCCGCCCTGCCGATGAATTCGAAACGGCAGAAGCCTATCGACACATCTTCGAAAAAAGCGACACGCATCCCACGGCCATAGTGCTCAGCAGACAACCGTTGCCCAACTTGGCTGCAACCTCGGCTCGAGCCCGCCAGGGCGTATCCCGTGGAGCATATATCCTCCAAGAGCCCGAGAACCGTTTGGACATGCTGATCATGGCATCAGGATCTGAGGTCCAGTTGGCTCTGGAGGCAGCCAACCGCCTGGCGATCGAAGGCATCGGGGCCCGCGTTGTCTCCGTGCCTTGCATGGAGTGGTTCGAGCAGCAGGACCAGGATTACCGCAGCTGGGTCATGCCCGAGGAGATACGAGCACGAGTCAGCGTCGAAGCCGGACTCGCCCTGTCCTGGCACCGGTATCTGGGAGACGCGGGCAAGGCCATTTCAGTCGAGGACTTCGGACTTCAGGGAGACGGCGAAAGCAATCTCATAGACTACGGCATCACCGCTGACCATGTAGTGGATGCAGCACACGCGTCCCTGCTCAAGGTCGGACGGTGCGGAAGAAAATGCTATCAGCGGAAGTAATCGGCATGAACCCTGCTGGCCTGTAGATAGCTGATTCGCGAATTGTGCAGATGGGCGCGGATGGCCTCCACCGCGCCCTCCTCGTCACCATTGAGCGCTGCATCGATGATGGCTATATGCTCTTGGCAGGAAGCCTCGTCCCTCCCCTCCTGATAAGGCAGGAAAACACGGGTACGCTGGCTCAATGCCAGCAGGGTGCTCATGAAGGCAAGCAGGTACTGGTTCCCTGCCTGCCTGGCGAAATACATGTGAAAAGTGTAATCGAAGTCATCCTGAATGGAGACCGGCTTGACTGATCCACGCTCCAGCCTGGTTTTGGCGGCCGCACGGTAGCTCCGCAGGGTCTGGGCATCCAGATGAGCGAAGGCTTGATGCATAAGATAAGGCTCGACCAGCATCCTGCTGTCGAGCATGTCGTTGAGGTCTTTAAGAGAAAGCTGGCTGACGATGATCCCCTTGCGCGGAAAGACCTGGACCAGGCCCTCCTCAGCCAGCTTATTGATAGCCTCGCGTACAGGTGTGCGGCTGAATCCCAGTCGGGCCGACACGGCCTTTTCGTCAATCAGGTCACCAGGTTTCATCTTGCAGAAGACGATCTGATCGCGCAGGTAATCGTAGGCCAACGTGCGCTTACTTACTGACATCGGATCCTCCTCTTTTCCCTGCTGGAGACCAGGCACGCCGTCAATACCGATTTTATGCCAACCGAGGCAGGCGAATCATGATTGCCGCTAAACGGATCAGCGCCTAGAGGCAGAGCGGAAGGGGTTGTCATCGCGACGATGACCACGGCGGAATCCACGACGGCCTGCGTCAAAACGAGAGCCAGCGCGACCGCTGCCGTATCCATGATCGTGACCATGGGTCCGCTGACCGCTGCCGGAATGACGATGGCCTCTGGTCCGGCCGTCCAAGGGGCCATCCTCACGATCGAATCTCGGTCGGTCATCTGACCGCCTGGAACGAGAAGGCCGGCGATCTCGATCCCTGCCTGTAGCCCAGCCCTGACCACCGCGATCGAAGCGCTTGTCTGACCTGGGACGGCCCCGATGCCCACTGCGGCCACCACCACGCCCGCTACGAGCAGGCCGATCACCGGAAACCTGCGGCTGCTCAGCCTGCAAGGACCATCCGTGGATCGGCTTGGCCACGGGCCCTACGAGCTCGGTAACTTCAGGCGAATCGGCAGTCACCTGAACCGGCTTGGCATCGATATGGGCCATGCGCAGCATCCGTCTGGTGTCACGCCACTGGTCGGGAAGAACAAGGGTGACCACGTCGCCGGAACGGCCAGCCCGGGCCGTGCGGCCTGACCGGTGCAGGAAGGACTTGGGATCGGCTGGTGGATCCACTTGGACCACAAGGTCTACGTCACTGATATCCACACCGCGGGCGGCCACGTCGGTAGCCACCAGGACTTTCACCTCGCCCCTGGAGAAAGCCCCCAGGTTGCGATCACGCTGGTTTTGGGAAAGATTGCCATGCAGCTGTGCAGCCGGGATGCCGTTGTCAATCAGGTTCTTGGCCAGCTTCTTGGCCTGGAACTTGGTCCGGGTGAAGAGAATACGCCGTCCTGTGCCCGAGGCCAGCTTACGTACGAGATCGTGCTTGGCTGCCTGAGTGGTGCGGAAGATGTGGTGGGTCATCAGATCCACATGCTGGGTGGCGGAATCCACCTCGTGAATCTTGGGGTCCTTAAGGAAGCGCTTGACCACAGCATCCACACCATGATCGAGGGTGGCCGAGAAGAGCATGCGCTGACCGCCAGGACGAACATGGGCCAGAATCCGCTCCACAGCAGGCAGGAAGCCCATGTCGGCCATCTCATCGGCCTCGTCCAGCACGGCAATCTCCACGTCCTCCAGGCTGAGCTTGTGCTGGCGGAGCAAATCCTCCAGACGGCCCGGGCAGGCCACCACTATCTTGGCCCCGCGCCGAAGGGCATCGACCTGACGACCCTGGCCGACCCCGCCGTAGACAGTGCAGGTCCGCATGCCGTAGGCCTGAGCCAGGGGGTTGAGAACCTCGTCGATCTGATTGGCCAGCTCGCGGGTGGGAGCCAGGACAAGACCGCGCGGGCGGGGCAGACTGCCTGCACCGGCGGCACCACCGCGGCCATGACCGGTCCGTCCTCCTTCGCAGGCAGCCAGTCGAGCCACCAGAGGGATGCTGAAGGCCAGGGTCTTGCCGGAACCGGTCCGGCCCCGCCCCAGAATGTCCCGCCCAGCCAGGGCATCAGGCAGGGTATCCCGCTGGATGGGGAAGGCGCTGGTCTTGCCGTCCTTGCGCAGGACGCGGACCAAGGGTTCAGGTACACCCAGCTGGTCAAAAGTCATAGGTTCTACGGCAGGTTGGTCGGTATTAGAAGAATTGGAATCGGGCATGGATGAAGCAGTCACAATGACCTTTCACAACAGGGAAGAAAACGGTACTGTCGGTCGACAGTTCGCAGGCCGCTTGCAAAGCAGAGAATGACGAATTTCGCGCAAGCGGTTTCCCCGTACTCAAAGCATTCAGGCGACGATCAGCCGCAGCTCTTGGGCGAGCGGCCAACCTGTACACCATAGCACAGGCCGCTCACCTGTCTCAGGAGTGTACACTCCAAACGATCAGCGATTTGGAATCAGTCGGATCGGCCTCGTCATGCATCGTGTCCTGTCGCCAGAGCCTGGCCCTGGTGGACCGCCTGACTTCGACAACCCGACCGTCGGCAGCGGCTGCGAACATACTGGACCCCTGTGACTGGTGGGAGCGGCGCAGCTGGCGCCTCAGCTGGCGATTCTCCTCGGCCAGGGCCAGGATCCTGGTCACACCAGCCAGGTTGATGGACTCGTCCTGACTCAAATGCTGGGCCTGACCAAGCCGGTCCAGATCCCGCAGGGAGTAACGGCGCGCACCCCCCTCGGTACGTTCCGGCACAATCAGACCCAGCCGGTCGTATTGGCGCAGGGTTTGCGGATGGATGTTGGCCAACTGCCCGACCTGGCCGACGCTGAAGACCGGCAGTTCGATGTCCAGACCGGCATCGTCGGCAGCATCCAGGCTGATGCGCCCGGCCACCAGACCGCGAGCGCAGGCCAGATAGATCCGCCTGGTCTCGGGATCCACCCTGACCATGATCATCACTCCTTTCCGCTGTTCGTTCCGACTTAATCCGGCACCCGGATCGTCATATCTTCATGCGCTCGCCGGCGATCTGCTCGTCGAAGTCGCCACTGGACTTGGCGAAGTCGCGCATGGCCTTCTTCTGGGCCATGCCCAGCCGACCGGGCATGCGGATCTCAAGCCGCCCCACCAGGTCGCCCTTGCCGCGACGGTCCTGAACCCCCTTGCCGGCGATGCGAATCTCGTCGCCGCTGGAGGAGCCAGCCGGGATCTTGAAAGTGACAATCTGGTCGTCGATATCCCGGGCTTGGACCTTGGCCCCCAGAGCAGCCTCAGAGACGGTCACCGGCAGGTTCATAACCAGGTCCCTGTCCTTCATGGTGAACCGTTGGCTGGGCTGAACGCTGATCTGCAGGTAGAGGTCGCCATTGGCGCCTCCGTCCCTGCCGGGCCGACCCTTGCCAGCCAACCTGATCCGCTGGCCGTTGCGAACTCCGGCGGGGATATGCGTCTTGAAGCGCTTGCCGCCCACGCTCAGGGAAACCGTGGCACCCTTGACCGCCTGACGGAAGGACAGCCCGATTTTCGAATTGCGATCCTCGCCCTTGACGGGTCTGGGCCTGCTCTCCTGGTAGGCGGTCCGACCGCCACCGCCGGCACCCCCGCCGAAGGAGGAGAAGATGTCAGCGAAGTCCGGCTGCCCGGAACCATCGCCGAAACGGATACGGGTGCCTCCCGGCGCCCCGGCACCACCGAACATGGAGCCGAAGATATCCGAAAATGCATCGGTGTTGAAGCCACCCTGGCCGGAGCCGCCGGCGAACCGGGCTCCCCCCATGCCGAATTGGCGGATGGCATCGTACTTCTGACGCTGCTCCTTGTTGCTGAGCACGTCGTAGGCCTCGGAGATGTCCTTGAACTTCTCCTCGGCCTCCTTGGTCTTATTGAGATCGGGATGGTATTTGCGGGCAAGCTTGCGGTAGGCCTTGGTGATCTCCGCTTCGCTGGCGTCCTTGGAGACACCAAGGACCTTGTAATAGTCCTTGCTCAGCCATTCATTCTCAGCCATCCATGTCTCCTTTCCTCATAAGCTACGAATATATCGAATTGGAATCCGCCCTTTCGCGTGCGGCGGCGGGCGGGACATAACCCACTCAGCCGCCGCATGCGAAGGCGTCGATTCAGCCTGCGGAAGGTCCGCAATCACCGTCCCTGCTATTGCTCGGGCGAGGTCACCACTACCCTTGCGGCCCGGATCACCCGGTCGCCGATCCGGTAGCCCGCCTCGACGACCGTGTCAACGGTCTCTTTCTTGGCATCGGGATCCGGCTTGTGCAGGATGGCCTCATGCTTGGTGGGGTCGAAGTCCTCTCCTTTTTCACCGAACTTCTCGACACCGAACTTCTCGAAGGTCTTGTCGATCTTCTTGGCCACGGCCTGGAAGGAATCGTCCATCTGCCCGTGCTCCTTGATCCGGTCAATGTCATCAAGGGCCGGAAGAAGGGCGGTAAGCACATCCACGATGCCATGCTGGCGGAAGATGTCCTGCTCCTTCTTGGCACGGTTACGGAAGTTGACGAACTCAGCCCGCTCGCGCTGGAGGGCCTCCAGGTAATCGGCGGCCTCCTTCTTGGCCTGGCCCAGAGGGGTCAGTCCCTCTGATCCCTTGTCGGCACCGTCTTCCTTGGCCGAGTCAGCATCGGTCTTGCCATCAGTCTGAGCATCTGCTGACGACGCATCCTTGGCGGAGGAATCCGGCGAGGCCTGGCCGGCCGTCCGGCCATCGTCTGCAGCGCTCTTGCCGGCGTGACGGCCGTGGGCCGCTTCCTGATCGGGCGTCGAGGCGGCGTCAGAAGCCTTGGCCTCATTTCCGTCCGGTTCGCCGGCGGCGGCCGGGTCGCCCTTCAGCGGCCCGGCATCATCCTTGTCGAAGGCCGACATCTCACTCGCCGTCCTTCTTCTTGTCGTCGTCGTCCACGACCTCGGCATCCACCACGTCGTCATCGGCGGACGAGGAGGAACCTGCACCCGAGGCAGCACCGGCGGCATCTGCAGCGCCCTGGGCGCCTGCAGCATCCCCGGAGCCCTGCTGAGCGTAGAGGGCCTGGCCGATCTTCTGGGCAGAGGTCATCAGCTCGCTCTGGGCGTTCTTGATCTTGTCCATATCCTCGCCCTTCAGAGCCTCTTTCAGAGCGTTGACCTTGTCGGTGACCTCCTTGGCCACCTCGTCGGAGATCTTGTCCTTGTTGTCGTTGACCAGCTTTTCGGTCTGGTAGGCGGCGGACTCGGCGGCATTGCGGGTGTCGGCGTCCTCACGACGCTGCTTGTCTTCGGCCTCGTGGGCCTCGGCCTCCTTGACCATACGGTCGATCTCGTCCTTGGGCAGGGCGGAGCCGCCGGTGATGGTCATGGACTGCTCCTTGCCGGTGCCCTTGTCTTTGGCGGAGACGTGCACGATGCCGTTGGCGTCGATGTCGAAGGTGACTTCGATCTGAGGAACACCACGCGGAGCCGGAGCGATGCCGGTCAGCTCGAAGGTCCCCAGAGGCTTGTTGTCACGTGCGAACTCACGCTCGCCCTGGTAGACCTGGATCAGCACGGAGGGCTGGTTGTCCTCGGCGGTCGAGAAGACCTCGGACCGCTTGGTGGGGATGGCGGTGTTGCGGTCGATCAGCTTGGTCATGATGCCGCCCTTGGTCTCGATTCCCAGGGAAAGCGGGGTCACGTCGATCAGCAGCACGTCCTTGCGGTCGCCCTTGATGACGCCGGACTGCACGGCAGCGCCGACGGCCACGACCTCATCGGGGTTGACGGTCTGGTTGGCTTCCTTGCCGCCGGTCAGTTCCTTGACCAGGTCCTTGACGGCGGGCATACGGGTGGAGCCGCCGACCAGCACCACGTGATCGATGTCCTGGACCGAAATGCCGGCATCGTGCAGCACGTTATTGAAGGGCGTACGGCAACGGCCCAGCAGGTCGGAGGTCATCTCTTCGAAGTGGGCCCGAGTCAGGGTCTCGTCCAGGTGGACTGGAGTCCCGTCGGGGGTCATGGCCAGGTACTGCATGGAGATGCTGGTGGACGAGGAGGAGCTCAGCTCCTTCTTGGCCTGCTCGGCGGCCTCCTTGAGCCGCTGCAGGGCGATCTTGTCCTTGGACAGATCCACGTTGTACTTGTTCTTGACCTCGCTGACCAGCCAGTCGATGATCTTCTGATCCCAGTCGTCGCCGCCCAGCTTGTTGTCGCCGTTGGTGGCCTGGACCTGAATGGTGGAGAAGCCGTCGTCATCCTTGCCGATCTCCAGCAGGGAGACATCAAAGGTGCCGCCGCCCAGATCGAAGACCAGGATGCGCTCATCCTCCTTGCCCTTCTCCAGACCGTAGGCCAGAGCCGCGGCGGTGGGCTCGTTGATGATGCGCAGGACGTTCAGGCCGGCGATCTTGCCGGCATCCTTGGTGGCCTGGCGCTGAGCGTCGTTGAAGTAGGCAGGGCAGGTGATGACCGCGTCAGTGACGGGTTCGCCCAGGTAGGACTCGGCGTCCCTCTTGAGCTTCATGAGGATCTGGGCCGAGATCTCCTGCGGGGTCCACTTCTTGCCGTCGATCTCGACGGACCAGTCGGTGCCCATGTGACGCTTGACCGAGCTGATGGTCCGGTCCACATTGGTGACGGCCTGACGCTTGGCCACTTCGCCGACCAGAATCTCGCCTGACTTGCTGAATGCCACCACCGATGGCGTGGTACGCGCGCCCTCAGCGTTGACGATTACCGTGGGCTCGCCGCCCTCCAGTGTTGCAATGCAGGAATTGGTGGTTCCCAGATCGATGCCAACTGCACGTGCCATACTCGTTACCTCCTGATGTAATTGAGGTGTGGGTTCTGGCCCGCACCTCATCGTTCACGTTCTCCGCTCGCGCTTCGTTCGTGGTCCCAATGGCCGGCTCCCGTCGGCCCGGGCAAGCAGCCATCATGACCACTCCGAAACTTGAGCCTACATCACTCAACTTCTTCTGGCAAATATTATTCCCATCCAAGTGAACGATTCCTGCATCAGTTTCAGGTAGTCACTTTCTTATGCTATGTAGGAACGCATTGCATAATTTAAAATTGCGTTCTTAACCATGACCAAGCCTCCAGGCGCCACCAGAGCGAGCAAAAAAAGACCGCGTGGCATGACAGCCACCGAGGCGAACAAAAGTCCGAAAATGAGGCAGTCAAGCATTACAAGCGCTACGGTATATGGCCATTTAGTCAGCCCGAAAATCAATGAATTCTTTAGTGTTCCCGCAACAGAGTTGGCAAATCGGGCCTGCAGCCACCAAACCCATTCAAAACCGATTATCCAAAAACAAGTAGCAATGAGCTGTGGAGCCAGTAGCGCCCATGAACGTACGACAATCCAGAGGACCACCAAAGCGGCGCCAGGAATACCAAGAATCAGCCACAGGATGGTTGCTTGCGTAAAGTTGCTTGTAAAGGCAGCGAAAAAATCTCGTGTCACATGTCCAATCCCCGCCAAAGACCTCCTGACTGCATAATTCGCAGCAACCAGAGCAGAGCCTGCAGTAATCACGGGCAACGACACCACAATCATCAATATAGTTATCCATACCGCATCAATAACTATAGATAGTCCACGCATAAAGGCTGACTCTGGCGAAAGAATATGCATGATGTTCTTTTCGACGTCACCTAGGCATTAACAGATTTGGATCAGGCTGTTCAACAACAGTCGGGAAAGGCAGATGCGGTTCTGTTTGATACCAATAAGCCACAGTAGCCACGTCATCCTCCCGCTCGAACATTCCACTCTCGCGGCCACCTATCTGTTGCCATGTAACCCGCAAATCCTGATGGAAAATAATTGGGTCCATTAGGTGCCAGCGATACATTCCCCGTACTATAGGGCTTGAGTCATCCCAATAATCACTGATTTCACCCCCGGTTGTCCGCGAATAGAATGGGTAGCCCATAAAGGCCCTGTTATAGGTCTGTTCATGCATGGCATCTTTATTCGTTTCCGATCGAAAACTCCAAGCGCCACCGAAATAATCCTCAGCACCAGTACTGCACCAGGTAGGAAATTGGTTATCACCATCGATGAAGAATTTAAACTCACCTTCACCCCACCATCGTGATTGCAAAGCAGTAAGGGCCAAATAGGTACCCACATATATTCCGTCACCCGCTACACCGTCAAGAACGGTGTAATCCTGTTGTCTGGTAGTGACAGGTTCCCGCCGCCACTGAGCGTGAAACCTCATCAGCTCGTCAGGTAGTGCATCATTAAGTTCATAATCGATCTGATAAAAGACTGATTGCACATCCTCGTCGTGGTTGTTGACCAGTACGATTCTGGCCGAGCTGAATGGCATGGGGAAGTAACAATTAAATCCTCTAGTTGGGTTAACGCAGATAGGTAAGGAGTCCACCAGAGCACCCCGTCCGTGACCACAACAGAAGAAGTCGCCCAATGGGGAAACGACTGACGGTCTCTCTTCACCGTCCCAATAAATCTTGATCAACAGATTCCGAAGAACATATAAGCCCTGCGGCGAGGTGGCATCCGTGACAGTGAACCACATATGTTTGATGATCCCTGGCTCCCGAATATCTGCAATAGTGACTGATTCGCCGCGACGCAGAACAGGCAGACTAGGATGCCCTTTTCTGGTAAACCCTAAAGGACTGCTTGAATTTCCAGCTTCCCCCTTTCTCCCTTGAGGATTTTCCCCATTTATGCATCTCGTCACACCATGCCTGGGCCTCAACAGGCGATAAAGCAGGTCATTCTCGTATGCTTGCACCATCTATCGCACCAATCGCTTTCTAGTTCATCCGAACTTGTATGTCGGCTATTGATCGCTTATGAAATAGCGATAGTCATATCAACCCGCTTTCGTGGGCCCACTACCTCTTTCAAAACCACTGAGGAACTGTCAAACAGCCTGACCAGCTGTGCTTCCATCCTTCTGCTTGAATCATTAATCTTGACATCTTCAAGCATGGAATTTGCGGGCATGCAAAGTTGAAGACGAGCATGTATATCGTGATCCGTGTTATTTACAAGACTGAGCTTTTCATCGTCAACCACAAAATCCACCGTGCCGTCCAGGAAAGCGAACCCAGTAAGACTGGCCTTGTGCCAAGGCAGATACGGCGCAAAACTAACAGAACTGGTTTTCGCATCAGCTTGTATCCCAAGAATGTCATGAAGCATGAGACTCACGAATTCACCACCGCCCCAGCCACACTTTCCCAGACCTCGTTTTATTCGATTCGCATCCAGCTCATCATGCTTAAATGGCCACCACCAGAACGACCCATCCAAATCGGTCGTTCTACGAATTGCTGCAAAAGCATGTCGAAGATCCTCGCGATTCCTTGTCCGCTTCAATAAACACAGATACCCAGGATATGAAACACCATTGCTGCCGTCGAAATCCCAGAAATCAATGCCTCCAGAAACACGGGCATAATAAGGGTTTCCTATACTGTGAGCCCAATACATATGGTTGATGATGCGGCAGTCATCGCGCTTGGTAAAACCATATACACTTGCGAGCGCTAAATCGCTTTCCTCGGCATCATGAATTGGCACCAGATCGCCATTGGCATATGCGCCTTCCACGAACTGCTCACCCTGGCCAAAAGACCCCACGCACAACGTTTCAATGGTCTCCATTAGTTGCGAACGAATCGACGACAGCGTCTCGATGGTACTGTTCTCAAACAGAGCATGAAAATCTTCAATTAAGGCATCTGCGGCTCTCCATGCAAGCATATTGGAACCTGTATGAAAGTCCCCGCGAGACAAACCATCAGAGATAAAACGCGTGGCATACAATAATCCTCGATCAGGTCGGTCAGCAATCATGCACCCTGCAAGCTGATGAAGATAATCGACGATTACCGAATCAGGCTGATTCACAAAGTCGTAGCCATAGCGTCGATAAATCATCGAGAGGACAACTGCGCCCATGCAGGCGTTACCCAAAGAGTGCCGATATGACGATTCACCTGCTTGACCTTCTTCTGCGGTACCCCACTGCTCGCCAGGAGCACTGGCAGCGCAAAGATATCTAGCGCACCTATATGCCAGCCATGGATTCGTATCCACTAAGCCAATAGCCGTGTAGGAAAAATCCCTCATCCACACATCAGGCTTCGGGTTGACATTAGACCCCCAGAAAGAACCGATGACCTCACCGTCAGCAAGTTGAAGGACACTCTGCCTAGCAAGTTCAGCCGCCCGAGTCAGCTCCTCACCAACCCAAGGCTCTTCTGGTACTTCTAACACTCCTTGCGAGCCCACGGACTCTAAGACTTTCCCAAGCGCGCAATCCATTTCCTCAAGAGTCACCACAGGAGGTGATGGAAGCACGTCGACAGCGAATCTACAAATACAACCGATCTGTATCATCTGTCCGGCATCCAAGCTCACCTGACAGCTGCCAGAGCGCTCAGGATTATCCTTAGTAATCAGGGTTACGTCAATTGCCAAATCAGGCCACTTTGATTGACATGATTCTTCGCAATCCAACTCAATATCCAGCGTATGGGACGAATCGCTCTGATTTCTCACCTCAGCCAGCAAGAAAACAGCGCTCACCTTTGTCTCATAGTCAGCTGGCACGAATACCCGCAGTATCACTTCGACGTCGTGTCGGCAGAAGCAAAAGACAGGAACGACGCCTTTCTCGAAGTTCAACGAAGGCTGTTGCAAAGGTCTGCCATCAATCGACATGCGCAATCCGCAACGACCGTCGAAGTATGCCAATTGTTTTTTAGTGTATACGCCTGGGGCATCAGAACCCCGCGCATCCTGAGACCCAACACCGACTACTGCGCGACGAACGAATGCCGAACGATCCAGCGAAGCCAAAAGTCGATTATTGGAAACATCTACACAAAATGGGTAATCATTATATCGAGGTACCTCTTCCTCGGGCATATAGTCGTTTGGCCATTCCAATCCTGCCGCAGCATACAATGAAGAACGGTTACGAGCACCGCCTTTGGCATCATAGCCCATAGAGATCGACTGGCTCATTGTTGGCTGGTAGCCTCTTGTTCCACTCGATTTCCTGCTGGTTACTTCACCCACAGCTCACCCCTTTACAGCTCCAGTAGTGATGCCCTCAACGATGTATCGCTGGCACAGCACATAAAATACGACGACCGGTATGATGGCCAAGACCAGGCAGCCCATCATGGCGCCCAGATCAACAGCGCCATAGCCGCCTTTCAGATATTGCACTGCTATCGATATAGTTTTGTATTTTCTGATATCCAAGGTGAGATATGGCAGCAAGAAGTCATTCCATATCCACATAGTTTCAAGAATGGCCACACTCATCACTGTTGGCTTCATCATAGGCAGGATGATTCTGAAGAAAGTCTGCGGAACCGACGCCCCATCAATCATGGCCGATTCCTCGACTTCCATCGGCAACGATTTCACAGCTCCTGTAAAGATGAAAACTGCAAGACCAGCGCCGAAGCCCAAATAGATTACCCACAGACCCCAAGGGGTGTTTAATCCGAGCATGTCGGTGATTTTGGACAATGGGAACATGATCATCTGAAAAGGCACAATCATATTGAACAGGAACAGCACATAGATGAGCTTTGCGAATTTGTTGTTAACGCGGACTATCCACCAAGCGCACATAGATGTGCATAGCAGGACCAACAAAACGCTTCCCACGGTCAGAATAATGGTCCACCCGAAGCTGACCAAAAGATTCGTACGCTCAATGCCGCGTCGATAGTTTTCCAGCCCTGCATAACTTTCTGCATTAGGCAAGCTGAAAGTTTCTGTGGAAATATATGCCTTTTTCTTAAAGGAGTTGATGATCACCAGGATCAACGGATAAATCCACAGTAACGAGACCAGCGAAAAGAACACGGTCCACAAACGGCCGTGACGCAAGGTGCTTTTGCTCACAATGCCACCTCTTTCCTCGCAGAAAGGCGATTCTGAGCAATCGCCACTATCGCCACAATGACGAAGAATATGACAGCCTTAGCCTGCCCAACACCTTCCATGCCAGCGGTTCCGTAGAAAGTTCGATAGATATTGAGCGTGATCAGCTCCGAATTATTGGATGGAGCACCGTTGGTCAATGCAAGGTTCTGGTCAAATGTCTTGAATCCGTTGGTTATGGTCAAGAATGTGCACACAGTGATGCTCGGCATCATCAGAGGCAAAATCACACGTCGCAAGGTTTGACCTTGGCTGGCACCATCCACCTGTGCCGCTTCGATGACATCCCCGGGCAAAGCCTGCAGCCCAGCGATATAGATAATCATCATGTAGCCGATTTGTTGCCAGCAGGTAAGTATCACCAGACCCCAGAATCCGTAAGTCGCCGAGAAGGTAATAGAACGGTTCCAGAACGACAGCACACCATTGAGCAGCAACTGCCAGATGTATCCCAGAATGATACCGCCAATCAGATTAGGCATAAAAAAGATACTGCGGAACAATGTTGATCCACTGATTTTCTTGGTCAGCATATAGGCGATCATGAACCCGACAGCATTGATGATGACGGTGGTTATCACTGTAAATAGAACTGTAAGCACCAAGGAATGTATGAATTCAGGGTCACTAAAGACACCTGAATAATTGCCAACACCGATCCATTCAGCATCGGTAATAGTAGTGAAGTTTGTAAAGCTTAAGTAGATACCAAGTATGAACGGTACCACAAACCCCACCATAAAAGCTACCAAGGTCGGTAAGGAGAACAACATCCACCATTTACGTATGGATTTGCCTATCATCGATATCATTATGTTGCTGACTTTCTGACATGTAACGGTCGCCCACTTTGCCCGGGGCAACTTTTGAGACATCTCTCACGCCGAGGTGGGGGCAGATTCATGCGTTTTCCACGCATCGGGGGTCTGCCCCCCGTCGTGCGATGCTGTTTTCAGACGACCGCTTTCGTCTGCGATCGATTAGTGGAGTTTCGTGGCAGTCGGCAAGGCACCGGTTGTTTGCTTGACCAGCTTCCAGTCTTTCTGCCAACCATCAATGTAGCTGCGCTCGACATTGTTCCAGTCCTTGGTGCCTTGGGTATACTCCAAGAGTGCGTTAGCCAGGTTGTCGCCCCACTGAGTGCTGGGAAGATTGAAACTGCGAACCAGTGGCTTGCCTTGCTTCTCATAGGCCCGCGCGGATAAGGTCAGGACATTGTTGGGCTGGTATTTGTCGCTGAATGCCGAGAAAGGCACGGAGAAACTCATCTTATGAGAAAGAGTTTCCTTGCCCTCTTCGGAAGTGACCATCCACTTGATGAACTTCAAGGATGCTTCCTGATTGGCCTTGCTGGTTTTTTTGTTAATAGCCCATGAAGCATCATAAACAGATGCAGGTCCCATTTTTTCTTCGCCAGGAATACCCATCCAATAAGGGAGCATACCCATATCCTCATCCGCTACCTTGTTATTACGAATCAATGGGTAGGCCCAGACCCCTTCAGGGAAGAAAGCAACCTGTCCCTGGGAAAATTCAGCGACACAATCGTCATAGGTCTTATTGCTGGCTGTCTTTGGATTCGACGGACTGCTGGCAACTTCAAGATCAAAAAGATCCTTGTAGTTCTTCAAATAAGTGCCCTTCAATTCAGGTTTGAAGGTGGTATTGGAGTCCTGATATTCGTAATAAAGCGGTATACGTGACATGTGGGATACGAACCTGTGCTCATCGGAAGCGTCTACCGACGGCGTAGTCACTGCACCTTGCAGGCCCAGATCGTCTTTGTGCTCCTGAATTGAGGTGATCACTTTCTTTAATGTCGAGTAATCTTTGATATCGTCGACACTTTTAACCACGGCGTAGGGTTTGGTCCCGTATTCGTTAATGATCTTTTTGTTGTAGATGATGCCGTAATATTCGGCTGCGAAGGGGAAAGTGAAGGAATCGTTGCCGTCCTTCATGGAATACTCCGTGCCGTTCTTGTCCAGAAGCTTATAGACGTCAGTATCCTGAATAGGCAGCAGATACTTCTTAAATTTCGGGAAGTTATCCATGCCGATGCTCAGAATGGTCGGCGCATCCTTCTTGGCTAATTCCGACTGTGTGGTCTGATCCAGTGTGTTGGTCGCTGCCGTGACGATATCAACCTTGATACCGGTCTTCTTTGTGAAATCCTTTGCCAGCTGATGGTACTGATCGGCAACTTCAGATTTGTGATTAAGAAAATAAACTCTTCCCTTATCGGAACTGGAAGCAGACGAACCGCCACCACAGCCCGCCAAACCTACGGCCAGCATGGCTACCGTGGTCATGACGGTCATACTTTTCACGATACCGCTGCGCATATTGCTCACGCTCCTTTGCGAATTCTCATGGACACTTGCAGTATGGCATCTATTGCAACCGTTGTCAAATATGAACGAAATTATCCATGTCTCAACAACAAAAGACTTCTTACTTAGCTGATATTACAACAATCTTCTCTCATCTAAAATAGAAACAACGTATGCATTAAGTTCAGACGCGTCTCTAGCTTATTGCTCTCTATGGCAATAATTCGAAGCTACTTTCATATCCGAGAACCCTTTATTATCCTGAAGACTTCGGTAATTAGTGTCCCATAACGGGCCTGCTACTTTACATCAATTCCACGGCAAAAATAAGTCACCACGACTCTCAATTGCAATCGTTGTCATCTCTGTAGTATAGGTTATCTATATACCACCTGCAGAAAGAGGAGGCCATAGGCGGCAAATAGAAGCAGTACGGATCGGCTGTCTTTTCGAGCGATCCGATAGAGATATCCATCCAATAATCGTACAGGTTGGCAGTGCAGCCGGCATGAGCAATTAGGCATATCGGTGGGGCCACTTACCTGTCGCCGCAGCACAATGTCACAGGAGGAGCATTATGCAGCAGATGCAGAAACGGGACGACTGGTGGAAACAAGCGGTCGTCTACCAAATTTATCCACGTAGCTTCAGGGACTCGAACCAAGACGGGATTGGAGACATCGCTGGAATTACCAGCGAAATAAGTTATCTGGATTACCTAGGAGTTGATGCCATCTGGCTTTCGCCCTTCTATCCTTCTGAACTGGTTGACGGTGGCTATGATGTCATCGACTATCGCAACGTCGACCCGCGCCTAGGGACTATGGCGGATTTCGACACTATGACAGCAACGGCTCACTCACACGGAATCAAAGTCATTGTTGACATCGTCCCCAACCATACATCGGATCGTCACCCATGGTTTCAGGATGCCCTTGCCTCGCCAAAAGGGTCTGAGGCCCGTAACCGGTATATATTCCGTGACGGTAGAGGGCCTGACGGCTCCATTCCTCCCACTGACTGGATATCCGAATTCGGCGGCTCTGCATGGAAGCGAGTAGAAGACGGCCAATGGTATCTACATATATTCGCTTCCGAACAGCCCGACCTAAACTGGAAGAATACGGATGTCCGTGAAGACTTCAAGCACACGCTACGCTTCTGGTCCGATCATGGAACCGACGGGTTCCGTATCGATGTCGCACATGGGCTGGCCAAGGACGTGTTAAACAGGCCTCTGGAGGAGTTGAACCAATGGACTCTGCAAAACAAAGATAATCCGGATGGGAGCAATCCTCTCTGGGACCGTCCAGAAGTTCATGACATCTATCGTGAATGGAGAAAGGTATTTGACGAATATACTCCGGCTCGTTTTGCCGTTGGAGAAGCTTGGGTCGAGCCGGATCACCAATACCGTTACGCCTCCAAGAATGAATTGGGACAAGTATTCAATTTCGAATTTGCCAAGGCCAATTGGGATTCTTCAGAAATGCGAGATGCGATTGAGGACGGTCTGCAAACAGCCGAACGTTCCCACTCAACTGCCACATGGGTGATGAGCAACCATGATCTGGTCCGGCATGCCAGCCGTTATGCGTTGCCTCAGATTCACTCCCGAACACAGCATCAATTAGCTAAGGACTGGGTGCTGCGAAATGGCGAGTCCTATGAAGAAAACCGTGTACTAGGTACACAAAGGGCCAGGGCCGCTATCCTGCTTGAAATGGGCTTGCCCGGGTCTGTATATATTTATCAGGGGGAGGAATTGGGTCTCTTTGAGGTGGCTGACATCCCTTGGGAGCGCCTAGAGGATCCGACAGCCGTACGTTCCAAAGGGGCCTTGAAAGAAAAAGGCCGTGACGGTTGCCGTGTCCCCCTGCCTTGGGATGACCATGACTCCCCCGAGCCAGCAGAATGGAATCATAAATTCGGACAGAACGGAACCTTTGGGTTCTCCACGCGCAAATCCAGTCAATTCGTAAGGCCGCACCTGCCACAGCCCTTGTGGTTCGCAAGCTTCTGCGTTAATCGCGAAGAGTCGGATCCATCCTCCATGTTGAATCTCTACAGGCAGGCCATATCTGAACGTGCACGATTGTTGACAGAGATACCCGATACATCTTTGAGCTGGCTGACGGACTATGACGACCCGAAGGTAATTGCCTACACCCGATCCTGTAGCAGCGGGAATAGTAAACTAGCCATCATCACCAATTTTAACGAACACCCTATTCCCCTACCTACCGGTAGCGTAGTTCTTGCTTCAGTAAAAATCGCGGATAACCTTCTTCCTCAAGATGCCACTGCATGGATATTATTGGAGTAAACATCTACAACTGATTCCCGCATTTGAAGGAGAGGTCGACCTGCGAGCGCTGGGACAATGGAAAGGCGGCAACCTTGTGAATGCGACAATTCAGGATGTTGCCGCCTCGGCACATGTATCGGTTTCCACAGTCTCACGGGCTTTCAACAACCCTTCACTAGTATCCGATAAGACAAGAGCACGAGTGCTCGAAGCTGCACGCCAATTGAACTTCTCCATCATGAGATCAGCTACTGTACTGAAATCAGGACAGTCGTTGCGTATCGCGTTGCTAATCAGCAGCCCAATCCAATCCTGGTTCAATTCTTCAATTCTGGAAGGGTTGAACACAATCTTCAACCCGGCTGGCTATGACATTGCCATACGTCGGATTCTGACCCTTCAAGAACGACAGGAATTCTTCCGCGATCTCCCTATCAGACGCAACGCTGATGCAGTCATCGTAACTTCGTTTGACATAGACAAGGACGAAGTTGAACGACTTCATTCGGCAGATGTTCCTCTAATCGGCATCAATTCATCATTGTCAGAGCTGTTCGACGCAGCGGTCAATATTGACGATGTGCAAGGAGGCATGCTGCTGGCACGACATCTCATGTCCTTGGGGCATCGAAATATTGCCTTTATAATTACAGAGATGTATGCTTCAGTACTCCATTTCAGTGCGCAAAAGCGAGTCAATGCCTTTCTCGATACCTGCCGAGCAAACGGAGTAGAACCCACCATTATCAAGGTCGCAGACAGCCATGATCAGATAGATGATGCCTTAACGCAAATATTCAGCCTTTCATCTCTTCCCACTGCTATAGCCTGCCAAGAGGATGGCATAGCCGTACCTCTGATGTTCGAATTGCAGAAGAGCGGCATTGAGGTACCAGCCACAGTCTCGGTGACAGGTTTTGATGACAGCCTGTACGCGCATGAAGTCGGGCTGACTACAATCCATCAGGATCCCATACAACTTGGAAAGATCGCCGCCAGGAAAGCCTTGGACCTAATCGCTGGCAAGAAAATAACCAACACTTGCGAAACAGTACCCGCCAAGCTAATTCTGCGTAGTAGTACATCCCGTCCAAGGCATGGGGCCGAAAGCATCACATCCGGACAACAACCATAATGCGCTATAGATTTCTGCCTGATTTTATTTATGTTATACCGTGCAGACTCAATTAGAATCGTCAAACCCGCTAAGACCATCCGATATTCATCTCAATCACACATTCCACTGCCTGAGCACGCGTTCCCCCTGGTAGATGCCAAGAACACCGTAATGCGCCGTATTCATCCTGAGTAACTGGGCCTTGCTTGGGTCCAGGGTCAACCACTGCGTGGTCAGGATGCGCAGAATATGAGCGTGTGCCACCAGGAGCACATGCCGCCCCGCCCATACCTGGGGTTCAAGCCATTTGACTATCTCTCGCGCACGAGCGGCCACCTGATCCAGACTTTCACCGCGGGTCACGTGCACTGGAACACAATCGCCCGAAGGCAGAACGACCACCCGGTCACCGGTCAGTTCATTGATGCCCAGGGCCTGCGGGCCGTCGACCCACAATTTCCAGTCGCGGCCGAGACTAGCCACCACATCTTGAGGACGATGCCCTTCGGCCGGGCCATAATCCCACTCCAGAATCTCATCCATCGGTGTCGGATCAGGAAAGCCGGCCAGCTCGGCTGTCTGCCTGGCACGTCGTAGAGGACTGGAAAAAACACAACCAGCGTCAAACCCCTTGGGAAAGGCTTTGGCCAGCCTCTGACCGGCCTCCCTGGCCTGTTCACATCCTTGGTCAGTCAAGGGAATATCAGTGCGTCCCGTATACTGTCCTGTCTTGCTCCAAATAGTCTGACCATGCCGTAACAGCACGGCGTAGCCCTCACTCTCAGCCGAGGCATCATTGCCCGCCGCGTTTTTCACAGTATCCATGCATGGTATTTTAACCCCATGCGTGTGGGATAATGGACCTATGACGGACTCAGGACGGGAACCTGGCGGGATGGCCGAACAAGTGGTCGGCATGTTTCATCAGGTGGACGACAAGGTGAATGACATGCGCAACTCTATTGAATCGGATCCGGACTCGCTGACAGACAAGCTGGTCAAGTTTGCACTTCCCAGCATTGCGGCACTGCTGGCAGGCAAACTCTTCCAGTCTTTCTGGAGCGGACTGGTCCGCAAGCGCAACGGAGGCGTTGACAACCCCGAAGAAGATCAGGAGAGCGCTACTGACGATCTTCTCTTCAGCGTTCTGTCGGCAGCCGTTATCGCCTTGGTCACAGGTCTGTCCGAGCGGGGTTCCCAGGCTCTGATCGACCGCCGTCACCAGCGCTGAAAGCAAGGGACGCTGACTGATAACCAGACCGGTCCAGATAACGCTGATTGCGTGATTTTGACGACAAGGTCTTGCATTGGAAGGCATTGACGGTCAGAATGTCAAAATGACCTTAGCAAACTCGCAGAAAACCCCGACCACGAATCCGGCCGACAATCCCACCATACGGACCTTGCTAGAGCGACGCTCCATCCGCGGATTCACAGAAGAACCCGTTGACGAAGAGACCGTCGCCCTGCTTGAGCAGGCGGCCCAGCACGCAGCGACCAGCCGGTACTTCCATGAATGGTCGGCCATCAGAGTGACGGACCATGATGAGGCACTTGCCATCGCCGACATGGCCCATCAGCGCTATGTCGCCGAAGCCCCGTTGCTCTACATCTTCCTGGCGGATCAGCGTCGCAATGCCGATCTGGTCCGACGATTCGCCGATGATGTGGATCCGGATACCACCCTGCTCAACTCCGGCTATGTCTTCCTGCAATCGCAGAACGATGCGGTTCTGGCCCTACACGCCATGGAAACCGCAGCCAACGCCCTGGGCCTAGGCGGAGTCATTCTGGGCAGCGTTATCAATGACACAAACAGATTGATTGATCTGCTCAAACTGCCCAAACTGGTCTATCCTGTTCTGGGTCTTGCCATCGGCCACCCGGCCCAGGATCCGGATCCCAAGCCCAGGATGCCTCGCCAGGCGCAAATCTTCACCAACACCTATCATCGGGTCGAAGATGATGGAGACATGAAGGATGCCTTGGCCGACTTCGACCAGACCGTCACCCGCTACTATCGCGACATCCGGCACCTGGACGATCCCCACCGCTCATTCAGCGCCATGATGGCCGACAAGGTTCGCAACCCTGCCTCCGGCCATGAACCAATGCTGGATTCGATCCGCCGACAGGGCTTCGATCCAGCCTGCTAGGCAACGAAATTCCTGCCAGCCAGATAAACCGTAGGAGTTGCTGGATACGTTCAACAGCCTAGTTCACCAGCATTAGGCGAATAGACATAGACTGACGACCCCAGGCAGCAAGATCAGCGAAGTCCAATCTTGTTGTCTGGGGTCGTCAGAATCAATCAGAATCAACTTGGTAATCACCAAGAACGCTGGGCTACAGAGGCAATGACTGCCTCACCTGTGACGAGGCTTATACCCGCGTTTGCGACTATGCGGTTTCGAAGCTCGCGAGGTAGTCCTTATACGCTGGTAGGAGCCGGGCTCATGGCTTGTCAGATGCCAGCTTCCGCAGTAGTCGCAACGGTAGACCCACAGAAGAATGTCGCGTTCGACCATGCTACGGTCGGCGGCCTGCTGGGCTTTGGCCCGATCGTGATACATGATCTTGGACGTAGCAACGCAACGTCGTGGGGTGAAATAATGCATGACAGCGTACGACTACCTCGAAACCGATCTGACTATCCTTTTGTGCATTTTTTGCCACTCATGATAACTACTATCCGCCTAAGCAGGCCCTGCCGCGTGGCATACGCAGACGATGCAAGATCAGACGGCAGGGCGCAATCCTTCATAACCTGAAACAGTAGAACTGGGCCGAAATCGGATGGACGTGAGCGACCATACGGCGAGGATCAGGGCAGGTCGTGACCGGCGCTCAGATAGAGGTCGTACCATTCCTGGGCGGTCAGATCTACATCTGCCCCAGCGGCCATCTGGGTGATGCGCTCAGGGTTCATGGATCCCAGAAGCACCTGTATACCTGCAGGGTGCCGCAGAATCCAGGCCACTGCGATTGCGCTCTTGGTCACTCCATGCTGCTTGGCCAGTTTGTCCAGCTCGGCATTGAGCTCGGGGTAGCGGGGATTGTCCAGGAAGACCCCGTCGAAATATCCGGTCTGGAAGGGGCTCCAGGCCTGAATGGTCATGGACTTCAGCCGCGAATATGCCAGAAGACCGCCATCATGGTCCAGGCTGGGATCGTCGCCCATATTGACGTGGATCTCCTGGTCGACCATGCCGGTGTGTCCCAGGCCGAACTGCAGCTGGTTGACCTCCAACCGCTGGCTCACTGCGCTCTGAAGCAGCTCCACCTGCATGGGGTTGACGTTGCTGACACCAAAGTGCCGAACCTTTCCGCTAGACTGCAGTTCATTGAAAGCCTCAGCCAGATCATCCAAGTCGACCAGGGTGTCGGGGCGATGCAGCAGCACAAAGTCGACATGGTCGGTCTGCAGGTTGACCAGCTCCTCATCCAGTGCCTTCAGCAGATGATCCTTGGAGAAGTCGTAGCGGGTGATCTGGTCGCTGTCCGGGTTGCGGAAAATGCCGAACTTGGTCTGGATGCCAACGCTATCACGGTCTACGCTCAGGTCCTTCAGAGCCTGTCCCAAGGCTCGGCTGCTGGCCCCAGCATGGTAGCAGTCTGCTGTGTCGAAGAAGTCCACGCCCGCATTCATGGCCGTCTCCACAATGGTCCGTGCTTCCTCGCGGCTCTTCTGATCGATGCGCATGACTCCTAAGGCCACACGGGAGGCCCGGAATCCTGACCGTCCTAAATTCATGTATCGCACAATATCCTCCTCGCAATTGACATCTAGAATCGAGTCTACCCGTCCCAGCCGCTCCAGCCCTGTGCACTTACTCCAGCAGGTTGTCGCGCAGGGCATCTACCTGGTCTGGTCCGAACCCTAGAGCCTGCTGGGCATAGGCGAAGACATCACCGTAGGTCTCGAGCATGGTCTGTTGGGCATGGGCCAGGTATTCTTTCTTGACGCAGAGCGCAATCTGCAGTGCATCCAGTGAATCCTGGTCGAAGCCTTTGGCGCGGAACTGGTCCAGCAGCTCGTTGTTGGCGCCGATCCTTTCCTGGTTGGTCTTCAGATAGTCGGCGAATATCTGGTCGTCGTCCACCTCCAGCAGCCAGAGCACCAGGGCCGCGGCGAACCCGGTCCGGTCCTTGCCGGCAAAGCAATGGAAGAGCGTGGCCCCCTGGGTATTGCCCACAACGATGCGCAGGAACTTCCCATACCCCTGCTGGGCCGCAGGACTCATGACCAGGTCATGGTAGACATTCAGCATGTGGCCGTTGACCTGATCCGACGAACCCAGCGAGGCGAAATCGTCCAAGCTGGCACTGTTAGTGCCACTCTGCTCCAACAGATCAATGTTGGTGAAGGTCACACCGTCAATCTGATCATCGGGGCTTTCCTGTATCTCGAAGGGCCGACGGAAGTCCACGACCTGCGTCACCTGGTAGCGGTCGACCAAATCCCTCCTGGTCTCCTCGTCCAGGCCGACCAACTGTCCTGACCGGATGAACTTGTGGATCCGGACCCGGCGGCCGTGAATGGTCCGTATACCTCCCAGATCACGAAAATTGGTGATGTTCATCAACAACCTCCTTAGGATTCGTCCGGTCCCCATGTCAACCCCGCCTTCATAAAATCACGGGGCCTAGGAGCGCCAGCGCGCAATCAACCGCAACGAGCAATGCAACCAAGCTATCATTACCGCTGCTGTGTAGACACGCCATGGTCTCCTGTCGAATGCGTTTTTTGAAAGATTGGTCGGTCCTATTACTGCTTACTGCTTTGCCGTGAGGGCCTGTCTGATGGGTGTGCCGCCCCCAACGATGTTGTAAATCCTGCCTTTGGTCTGCGGCAGGTCGACGCAGTCGGCCAGGCATTGCGCCACGTCAGGGATAGGTATGGGTCCGGGTCCGTTGGGCTCCACCTGGATGGCTCCTGTGCCCTTCTGCTCGGTCAGACTGCCTGGCTCGATGATGGTGTAGTCCAGTCCGGAGCCGATCAGGTACTGGTCGGCCATGTTCTTGGTCATGTAATAGTCGGCAAGGGCATCGATGGCAGGTTTGACCTGTGGTTGCTCCCAGCGCAACCAATCCGCCGCATACATGGCTCCCAGCATGACGTACCTGGTGATACCGACCGTTTTGGCGGCCTCTATGGTCTTCATGGCTCCCAATGCGTCGATCTGGTTGATGTCCTTGCCGCGTGAGCCTGCGGTGAAGACAACCGCGTCCGCGCGCGACCTGCGGAATGCTTCGGTTACTTGGGAGAGCGGGTCATGCAGATCCAGGGTCATGGGCTCCACCTGCTGGCTAGCGGGAATCTTCGAAGCCCCTCTTGCGCAGGCGATCACTTCGTGGCCGGCTTTGACCAAGTCCTCGCAGGTCAATGCACCCACTCTGCCCGTGGCTCCTACAAGAATGATTCTTTTACCCATGCTCATCCGCTTTCTTTGCATACGGTGTTTGCACACCTGATTTGGCTGCTTTTCATTCTAGGTGTCCCATGCAATAAACAACAGGCGGAAAATCAAGCCACAGTTTCCGGATCGGTACGTTCAAATAGCAAATCGAAGACTGCTCATGTGAAGGTGGCCTTTCGTGTTTAGCTTGGCCATGTTCGATTATTTGGCGCTCTACTTTGTGCAGGACAGCAGAGACTGCTAAACATTGATTCGACTCGAATATGAAAAAGGGAGGCACCCTCAGGAATATTCTCCTGAGGATACCTCCTATATTCTCGTGTTGTGGCGGCGGTGTGCTACTCTCCCACACTCTTCCGGGTGCAGTACCATTGCCGTGCTGGGTCTTAGCTTCCGGGTTCGGAATGGGACCGGGCGTCTCCCCCAGGCCATGACCGCCGCGAATCTTCAATTTCATCCATCCCCTTCATGCGAAGGGCATGGGGTCTTCTGGTGGTTCGGGGACCGGATGGTGGACGCGTGTTCCGTGTTCGATCGCCTGTGGCCGTCGTGCATATTGCCGCAGGTCGTATCCGCAGTATGGTTGATGCCGCCACCCCTCAAGGGGTGGGTGTTGTGTTGTCCTCGACCATTAGTGCCGGTCGGCTCCGCCCCTTGCGGGGTGTCCACGTCCGGTCTATCGACCATGTGTTCTGCATGGGGTCTTCAGAAGCTTTGAGGCTTCATGGAATCCTTATCTTGGAGGGGGCTTCCCGCTTAGATGCTTTCAGCGGTTATCCCATCCGAACGTAGCCAACCGGCCGTGCCGCTGGCGCGACAACCGGCATACCAGAGGTTCGTCCACCCAGGTCCTCTCGTACTATGGGCAGGGCTCCTCAAGATTCCAACGAGCGCAGAGGATAGAGACCAAACTGTCTCACGACGTTCTGAACCCAGCTCGCGTGCCGCTTTAATCGGCGAACGGCCGAACCCTTGGGACCTGCTCCAGCCCCAGGATGCGACGAGCCGACATCGAGGTGCCAAACCATCCCGTCGATATGGACTCTTGGGGATGATCAGCCTGTTATCCCCGGGGTACCTTTTATCCGTTGAGCGATGCCGCGTCCGTACGCCGGCACCGGATCACTATCTCCGACTTTCGTCCCTGCTCGACCCGTCGGTCTCGCAGTCAAGCTCCCTTGTGCGATTGCACTCAACACCCGATTGCCAACCGGGCTGAGGGAACCCTTGGGCGCCTCCGTTACTCTTTGGGAGGCAACCGCCCCAGTTAAACTACCCGCCAGGCACTGTCCCTGGCCGGGATGACCGGCCGAGGTTAGAGGCCAGATGAGGACAGAGCGGTATTTCACATTCCGGCTCCACGGATGCTGGCGCACCCGCTTCGAAGCCTCCCGCCTATGCTACACAGTCCGCACCTAACGCCAATACCAAGGTATAGTAAAGGTCCCGGGGTCTTTTCGTCCTTCTGCGCTTAACGAGCATCTTTACTCGTACTGCAATTTCGCCGAGCTCCTGGTCGAGACAGTGGGGAAGTCGTTACGCCATTCGTGCAGGTCGGAACTTACCCGACAAGGAATTTCGCTACCTTAGGATGGTTATAGTTACCACCGCCGTTTACCGGGGCTTGAATTCACCGCTGCCCCCTCCGAAGAGGGATGACGGATCCTCTTAACCTTCCGGCACCGGGCAGGCGTCAGTGCATATACAGCGACTTACGTCTTCGCATGCACCTGTGTTTTTGGTAAACAGTCGCTACCCCCTGGTCTGTGCCGCCCCAGCCGGCTCCGCGCGCAAGGCGCATCACCGGCCGGGGCCTCCCTTATACCGAAGGCACGGGAGTGATTTGCCGAGTTCCTTGACCAGGATTCGCTCGATCGCTTTGGTATACTCTACCTGACCACCAGTGTCGGTTTGGGGTACGGGCGGCGCCACTCCTCACGCCGAAGCTTTTCTCGACGGAACGGCACACCGGATTCGGGGCACAAGACCCCCCATCATCACACCTCGCGCTCATGCCGGGCGGATTTGCCTGCCCGACGCGCCGCATGCTTGACCACGGATAACCACCACCGCGGCCCGGCTCCCGTTCCGTGTCACTCCCGCGCTACCCGCCACGCATCCACACGCCGGTCCCATGCCATCGGACGGTCCGAAGACCGCCACCCGACACAGGTAAGGGCATGCTTCCACGTCTTGGATTGGACGGCTTGACGCCGGTAGGAGAATATCGACTCCTTCATCCATTCGACTACGCCTGTCGGCCTCGCCTTAGGACCCGACTCACCCGGGGACGACGAACGTGGCCCCGGAACCCTTGGTCATCCAGCGGACGGGATTCTCACCCGCCTCTCGCTACTCATGTCTGCATTCTCACTTCCACGCGGTCCACGGCCGGCTCACGCCGCCGCTTCGCCCCACGCGGAACGCTCTCCTACCCAGCACAGCGAACTGCGCTGCCGCGTCTTCGGTGGCGTGCTTGAGCCCCGCTACATTATCGGCGCGGAACCACTAGACCAGTGAGCTGTTACGCACTCTTTCAAGGATGGCTGCTTCTGAGCCAACCTCCTGGCTGTCTATGCGACTCCACATCCTTTCCCACTTAGCACGCGCTTGGGGACCTTAGACGACGATCTGGGCTGTCTCCCTCTCGACGACGGAGCTTATCCCCCGCCGACTCACTGCCGCGATACACCTCACACGTATTCGGAGTTTGGCTGCTGTCGGTACCCGATACGGGCCCTCAAGCATCCAGTAGCTCTACCCCATGGAGGCACTCACGCGACGCTGCACCGAAATGCATTTCGGAGAGAACCAGCTATCACGGAATTTGATTGGCCTTTCACCCCTAGCCCCAGGTCATCGGCCCGGTTTTCAACCCAGGTCCGTTCGGTCCTCCACGCGGTCTTACCCGCGCTTCAACCTGCCCAGGGCTAGATCATCCCGCTTCGGGTCCAGGACACGCGACTGGAAACGCCCTTATCGGACTCGCTTTCGCTACGGCTGCCCCACACGGGTTAGCCTCGCCACGCACCACTGACTCGCAGACTCATTTTTCGATAGGCACGCCGTCACCCCGAAGGGCTCCGACGGATTGTAGGCACACGGTTTCAGAAACTCTTTCACTCCCCTCCCGGGGTGCTTTTCACCTTTCCCTCACGGTACTCGTACGCTATCGGTCAGACAGGAATATTCAGGCTTACCCCACGGTCGGGGCCGATTCACACGGGATTCCACGAGTCCCGCGCTACTTGGGAACAAGAACCGGCAGGCGGCGCGCCTTCGGCTACGGGGCCATCACCCTCTACGGCCGGGAATTCAATCCCGTTCGCCTCACACGCCGCTTTATCACTGCCGCCGGGCCCGTCGGAGCCCGGACGCCAAGTCCCACAACACCCATGCCGCAACCCCCGACGGGTATCACACGGCACCGGTTTGGCCATCATCCGCTTTCGCTCGCCACTACTCACGGAATATCCTTTCCTGCAGGTACTGAGATGTTTCACTTCCCTGCGTACCCCCCGCACGAATGCGGTGCCGGCCCATCACGGCCGGCGGGTTACCCCATTCGGACACCCTCGGATCAAAGCCCTGTCGGCGGCTCCCCGAGGCCTATCGCGGCCCCACGCGTCCTTCATCGGTCCTGTCTGCCAAGGCATCCACCATGCGCCCTTGCCGACAACACGACCACAGGCCATGCCACGACAACAACAACTGCGAACTGCCAGACGACAAATCATCACACTAAACGATCACAAAACGATCGACCCGAACCCACTCAAAAATAGGCTCGGACGAAACAATACAGCAGACAACCGGCCCGAAAGCCGGCCATCCGCTCGCGTCCACTATCCAGTTCTCAAACCACCAGCACACCGACAGGACCCGACGCGGGACAAACCCCACGCAGGAACCCGACGGGCATCGGGAACACCACCCACAAGGGTGGCGGTCCGGGAACCCAACAGCGCATCCATGCCACAGCCTCAAGACCGTTCCACGCCAGCACGCCCACACCATCCGGCCGACCGGCCGGACCCGCAGGCACGACCCCCACGCATCACACGCAGGGGATTTCCAAAATCTCCGTAGAAAGGAGGTGATCCAGCCGCACCTTCCGGTACGGCTACCTTGTTACGACTTAGTCCCAATCGCGGACCTCACCTTAGACGGCTCCCCCCCAAACGGGTTGGGCCACCGGCTTCGGGTGCTGCCCACTTTCATGACTTGACGGGCGGTGTGTACAAGGCCCGGGAACGCATTCACCGCGGCGTTGCTGATCCGCGATTACTAGCGACTCCGCCTTCACGGAGCCGGGTTGCAGGCTCCGATCCGAACTGAGACCGGTTTTCAGGGATCCGCTCCATGTCACCATGTCGCATCCCGTTGTACCGGCCATTGTAGCATGCGTGAAGCCCTGGACGTAAGGGGCATGATGATCTGACGTCATCCCCACCTTCCTCCGGGTTAACCCCGGCGGTCCCCCGTGAGTTCCCGGCATGACCCGCTGGCAACACGAGGCGAGGGTTGCGCTCGTTGCGGGACTTGACCCAACATCTCACGACACGAGCTGACGACGACCATGCACCACCTGTGAACCGGCCCCGAAGGGAAGCCGCGTCTCCGCGGCCGTCCGGCACATGTCAAGCCCAGGTAAGGTTCTTCGCGTTGCATCGAATTAATCCGCATGCTCCGCCGCTTGTGCGGGCCCCCGTCAATTTCTTTGAGTTTTAGCCTTGCGGCCGTACTCCCCAGGCGGGATGCTTAACGCGTTAGCTCCGACACGGAACCCGTGGAACGGGCCCCACATCCAGCATCCACCGTTTACGGCGTGGACTACCAGGGTATCTAATCCTGTTCGCTCCCCACGCTTTCGCTCCTCAGCGTCAGTGACGGCCCAGAGACCTGCCTTCGCCATCGGTGTTCTTCCCGATATCTACACATTCCACCGTTACACCGGGAATTCCAGTCTCCCCTACCGCACTCCAGTCCGCCCGTACCCGGCGCCGATCCACCGTTAAGCGATGGACTTTCACACCAGACGCGACGAACCGCCTACGAGCTCTTTACGCCCAATAAATCCGGATAACGCTTGCACCCTACGTATTACCGCGGCTGCTGGCACGTAGTTAGCCGGTGCTTATTCGAAAGGTACACTCACTCTCGCTTGCTCCCAATCAAAAGCGGTTTACAACCCGAAGGCCGTCATCCCGCACGCGGCGTCGCTGCATCAGGCTTTCGCCCATTGTGCAATATTCCCCACTGCTGCCTCCCGTAGGAGTCTGGGCCGTATCTCAGTCCCAATGTGGCCGGTCGCCCTCTCAGGCCGGCTACCCGTCGAAGCCTTGGCAGGCCATCACCCCGCCAACAAGCTGATAGGACGCGACCCCATCCCATGCCGGTAAACCCTTTCCCACACCATCATGCGACAGCGCGGAGCATCCGGCATTACCACCCGTTTCCAGGAGCTATTCCGAAGCATGGGGCAGGTTGGTCACGCATTACTCACCCGTTCGCCACTCTCACCAGGCAGCAAGCTGCCCGGATCCCGTTCGACTTGCATGTGTTAAGCACGCCGCCAGCGTTCATCCTGAGCCAGAATCAAACCCTCCACAAAAAACCATGAAGAAGGCCGAAACAGCCCACATCAATAATTGACGGGCCGGCTTCCATAAGGAGGAAACCAACCCACGAAAAACCCCGACACCCCTCACAACGCTCCCACGTACCCGACAACAGCCGGGCGGGCATCGGACTGGCAATCAAAAAGCTATAAGTAGCACAAACACGCTCTTGAGTTCTCAAACCACCACCACACCAACAAGCCATTCAACTTCCTCCCGGAAGAAGAACCGCCGTGTTGAGCAGCAAGAGATAAACTTACCACGAGCCGGCCGAAACGCAACCCGGCCCTCCCGTAAAGACCCTCAAAACAAGCAATAACAAGCCCTCAAACGGCGTGTCGTTACTTGCCCTTTCTGACTTTAGAACTCGCTAAGATGTGGCCTCAGCGCACCATCACGGCTTCATGCACACATTTTATTCACAGATCATCGGCCAGGCCACTACCTTATTGGCGTGTCAGCATAGCCCTTTCACGGTCCTTCTGAACTCTGGCCATAGTCAGCCACATCCGGCGCGGAGCTCACCTTCCGTTCTCGACCACCAGTCATCCACAACGCAAGAATGCCAATGTTGATATAAATACATATTCGCGCACCATGTCGGCTTTCGACTCATAGAGTCTATTAACGGATGGTAAGACGGGTGTATGAGCACAACAATTGCAGTACTGACCGGTGCGGGCATCTCGACTTCCGCCGGCATACCGGATTTCCGCGGGCCTGACGGGGTTTGGACCAAGCATCCTGATCAAATGAACGTTTATGACCTGGACCTGTTCATGAGCGACAAGAAGCAGCGGGAGTATTCATGGCGGTGGCAGAAGGAGTCGCCCGTCTGGAAGGCCCAGCCCGGAGTAGCCCACAAGGCACTGGCCAGGCTGGAGCAGGCAGGCATGCTGAACCTGCTGGCAACGCAGAACTTCGATGCCCTCCACGAGAAAGCCGGTAACTCCGAGGACGTCATCGTCAACCTTCACGGGACCATAGGCAGCTCCCATTGCATGAAGTGCGGCCAGGCATATCGGACGGCCGACATCATGGCCAAGCTTGATCAGGAACCCGATCCACACTGCCACAAGCCCATGCCCTACCAGGGCAACATGCCTTGCAATGGCATCATCAAGACTGATGTGGTCTACTTCGGTCAAGCCCTGCCCGAAGGAGCCATGGAGAAGAGCATGAGGCTGGCCAGCCAGGCCGATCAGTTCTGGGTGATTGGCTCCACCTTGGAAGTGTATCCGGCAGCTTCGCTGGTTCCGGTGGCAGCCCAGGCGGGCGTGCCAATCACCATCATGAACATGGGTTCGACCCAATACGATTCCCTGGCAACTCGACTCATCCACGAACCTATCGAAGAAGCCCTGCCCAAACTCGTCGACAAAACCATCGCCGGACAGGGATGATTTCCCAACCGCTCGGCGCAATTAGTGGAACAGATCTGCGATCTGCAGATTTCTGATGGGCCCTGCAAGAACCTGCAGGGCCCACTATGGCAATCCTTTAGCCGTCTTCCGTCTCACTACAGACAGACTCCACCTGTACCGGTCCCCTGTCAGCGTCGTTTTGGAACCCCGCACCCCTATCACGCGGAGACTCTGCATCAGGAAGCGAACCCCCGCCCCACAAGAAGGACAGCGAATCAACTCCGGAAGCCAAAGTCTTCCCGCCCGAGCAAAGTATGATGCCCTGGACATGCCCTTATCGGCACCGACAGAGTCGATTCTTCGCCCCAAAACACCCATGGCCACGCCACAATGATCAGCGGGTACCACGCTGGCTTCCAGCCATACATCCCAGCGGAACCTTTCCATCCCCGATAGCATACTTTTAGTAGAGTCATAAGCCTGAAACGCCTTGTTCCAACAGAGCTCCGACGCTTCCAATATAGAATCTAAATCTCTGATAGTCACCAAGTAGATTAAACGTGTAATAGCCGAGCTTAAACTCGCTTGAAAGACATGATCACGAGCCCAAATTCATCGGGAAAAGGGGACTGTCTCGTTATGTGTGTAACTGGCGATTTTCATTTAGTAGTCTTTCGCGTCGGGCCAGCGGTCAGCGAAAGTGATGGCGAACGCGTTCAATGCTGGTTTCCATCGCATGGTCCAGCGTACTTGGCCCTTCCCAGTAGGATCCAGTGAGCGTGCCGTGAGGTAGAGACATTTGAGTGCTGCTTGCTCGGTCGGGAAATGACCCCGGGCTCGCACCGACCTTCGGAACCTAGCATTCAAACTTTCGATAGCGTTAGTGGAACAGATGACCGTGCGGATCTCCGCATCATAGTGCAGGAACGGAATGAATTGCCCCCACGCGTTCTCCCATAGTCGTTGAATAGCAGGATACTTTTCGCCCCACTTGTCAAACATGGCATCTCTTGTGGCCTCGGCTGCTTCCAGGCTGGGAGCAGTGTAAATCGGTTTCACATCGCGTTTGAGTTCGTCCCAGTCCTTCTTGGACGCGTAACGGAACGTGTTCCTGATCAGGTGAAGAATACACGTTTGAACAGTAGTTTGAGGCCAGACCGCTTCAACAGCGTCAGGGAGTCCCTTGAGTCCGTCACAGATGAGGAAGAACGTGTCTGTGACGCCACGGTTCTTGATCTCGGTGAGTACCGACGGCCAGTATTTTGCTCCTTCACCTCCAGGGGAACCCCAAATGCCTAGGACGTCCCTAGTGCCATCTAAACCCACACCGATAGCGGCATAAAAGGCACGGTTAGCAACCTGACCATCCCTTACTTTGACGATGATGGCGTCAATGAAGATAGCCGCATACACCGAGTTCAGGGGCCTGCTGGACCATTCATGCATCTCCTCTACGACTTTGTCAGTGATACGACTAACGGTCTCTTTAGAAACAGAGGCTCCGTAAATGTCGGCAAAGTGAGCACTGATCTCACCGGTGGTGAGTCCCTTAGCATAAAGGGAGAGCACTACTCCATCCACATTATTCAACCGGCGCTGGCGCTTCTTGACGATCACTGGCTCAAACGTGCCAGAGCGGTCCCTGGGCACATCAATCTCCACTTCGCCGACGCTGTCAGTCAACACGGTTTTCGACGTGGTGCCATTACGTGAGTTCGACGATCGTCCCTCAGCTGACTTCTCGTGCTTCTCACGGCCCAGATGCTCTGTCATTTCTTCATTCAAAGCTGTTTCCAGGACCGTTTTCGTGAACTGCTTCAACAAGCCATCAGGGCCTACCAGATCTAGTCCAGCGGCCTTCGCCTGCCGGACTAGCTCAGCGGCAGCGACCATCTCAGCAGAGGGCTGCGTTGTTGTCATTTTCTTCGTTTTCGATGCCACAGGCACCAGTGTTGCAACAGACATGTTTCATGCCTACCTTCCACGCCGACAACCAGTCAGCGAACCAGGCCACTTACACACTTATTGCCACAGTCCCGGGAAAAGCACCGGCGCCTCTCGCCAGCGGAAAAACTACCGATTATTGCTTGACAAGTACTACAATATTTGTAAATCGCATCACATTTTGCGATTGCATTTGATAAACGTATATCGACTAAGGGGTTGTTGATTATGGCTACTGTAACTAAGGAAAACGAAGAGTTAGTGGACGGAGTCTGTACCTTTATTTTGCGTTCCCGAAAGGGTGACGATGGTTTAACTGTGTTGAATTATGGACATCCATATTCCCAGTCATTAACGTGGAAGTTATGATATGAAAAAGTTGCTGTCGCCGTCCGTAATGTTTTCCTTCATTCTAGCTTTGGTGATGGCTATCGTACTTGGTAGTAGCTATTACGCACTGCCTGATGTAGTGCCAACGCACTGGAATGCTCTTGGGAAGGCTGATTCCTGGGGGGAAAAATATACCGTTCTGATTTTCCCTGCAGTCATTGTGTGTGCGGTGCTCATTGTTCTCATTGCTCGATCCGTACTCGTGATTAAACAAAGTGTTGGACGAGCGATTGACTCTATTGATGTTTATCTTCCTGTGGCCACTGCCGTTTTAGGGTACGCTGCAATGGTGATGTTTAGTAGTTCAATTGAGCATCAATCACCAGCTTTTAAAAATCCAGTGAATCAATTTATTGTTACTTTTTCGGTGCTTCTTGTACTGTCAGCTATCACAACAGTTCCATCAAAAAGGACCCTTCTGCAAGAACCCGGCAATGGAAATTGTTTTATGAAACTGTCAATTCGGACAGTAAAAATCATATGGGTTTCTGATCTTCTTTTTGTTGGAGTCGCAGGTCTTGTTGTCGCAGTATTGATATCGATGACTGGCTTCATAGCTCTTATGTTTGCCTTGATTGCCATCTTTTTATTATTTATCGGTGCTGCAGCAGCGTTTATCATATCTAACAATTAAAAATCGGATCCATTAGCAATAATTTTCAAAAAAGAAAGCGAAATTCAATGGTAGCAGCACTTTGTGTATTGATGATAGTTTTGACAATTTACTTTGTGTGGCTGTACCGAAAGGCGAAGCTAGGCAATTTACGCAGAAACGGGCAAGTCGGATTAAGGACTAAAGCCATAATGTCATCTGATGAAACCTGGGGATATATTCACTCCAAGTATTCTTGGTTGTTTCTATTGCAAGCTGTAATTATGGCATTGATGTCGATAGACTTAGCATTTAGTTGTATTTTCACTAAGGGTGTCAGCGCATTTGATCCCACTTGTTTGGTCATACTTTGGGTGTTGCTGGTAATAATGCTTGGAGCAACTGCTGTTATTGGAATTTATGCAAACAGTGATGCCAATAATTATAATAAGCGGGGATAGAGTTTCGGATATCTGAACTAGGCTATGTGTCGTAACAAGCAAAATAGTGGATTAATTCTGGCGTTCCGCTACTGATTACGATACGTAGCCTAGTTTATTTCTTATGTATCGTAAACGACCCAAAAACAGCCCACCACATCCATGCAATCACAGCCCACCAAACGTAACCACCCAAGCATCAGACCCACCAGCAATCACGAAACCGCCATCATCAACACACCCCAAGTGCATCAACCAGCGCAGACAGCAATCACGCCTAGACAAGCCGCAATCAAGCCAAATCAAGAGAGGGACTTTGAATGCAGCAAAACCCTCTTAACCATACTCGCAGTGAGGCTAACGAGAGGTCCCCCCTATATACTTATACAGGAAAACTTGAATTTTTGATTTTGACGGTGGATGACTTCGCTTCGCGGTCATTGGGGAGACGCTCATTGAGAAGCTGCGCGAACAGATTAAGAGCGTGGCCGGGGAACTACAATCGCTGCCGGACGAAACGAGGAGACATGGACGAGAACCCAAACCAGAGCAACGAGGAGGACCTGAGCGCGCAACTGCGCGAGACGAGGCATGTACTCGAGGAGCTCGGGAACTACCAGGGCACGCAAATACATCTCGCCACTAGCAGCCAGGTGAACCGCAAGGAGCAGTTGGAAGCGATAACCTCCACGACGGAACAGGCCAACCAGATGCTGTTGATCAGCTTGCAGCGATTAGAGGACTCAGGCGACAGGCAGAACGAAGCCTCAAGGAAGGTCATCCTCTCTGACTACAAGGCGTTCGAGGAAGGCGTGGAGCAAACGGCGAGCAGGAACGAAACACAGCTCAGAAAGATGCACGACGAGCAGCGGTACGTGAACGAGCGACTCTTGAGGCTGCAGAGCGAGCAGAAAAGCAGGCTCGACTCGCTCGCCCACGACGTCACACGACACCTCGACGAGGCACTGGTCTCACTCGATAGACAGGCCAGCGAGCAGATCAGACGAATGAGCAACCGGCTCGACTGACATCAGACCCGCAACTGGCTGACCGCCACGATCCCCACCAGTGTCATCACCAGCGATATTCCCTACATGATTCCGCATTACATCGACTCAAACATCCCATGCTCATGGTTTGAGTGTAACCAAGCAAACTGGTCGTGGGAGTGTTGTTCGAACTCCGGCAAGGGTATTGTTCCAGGAGTAGCCAGCGTCATCGTACCGGTTCGGATTCCACATCGGTATCAGTGGCATAAGAACGGTCTCTATATGTGAGAGGCCCGGATGAATCAGCTGTATTTATGGGGTAGAATAGCCCGTGATGGAAGGTTTTCGCCATCATATTTGCCTTCAAAGGAGAAGACTTGAGGAAGTTTGGGTGAGGTGATTTGCGAATTCACTGGATTGAACGGTTGACGATTTGGGCTTCCTTGATTCTCACCATGGTGGTGACATTCGAGATGCTTATCTCTATCGACCAGGAGCTTCCGGCAGGTACCGGTACCTCTTTCACCGTCGAGAGGGTTGATACCGCGACGAAGGCGGATGCTGTGCATGCGATTGCTCAAGCATCAAGAAATTTAGGGATTAATGTCTTCAAAATCCAACCTTCATTTCGTGATTCAATGAAGTCTCGTGTTCTCGTGGCCTTTGTGGGTGACCAAAAGTCTTTTCAACGAAATGGAGGGTACGATTATCCTTCCTTTTCAACGCGTGACCAGTCAACGAAAGTAGTTTCTTTTGAAGAGATTACCACCCAGGACTTGCGCGGAAGCTATGCGACCAATGCGGATAGGTCGCATATGGAACAGCTCGCCAAGGCTTTGTCACGTTCCCGGATAGTGGTTGACGAATCACAAAGCCTCTGGTCACGAGGCTTCTGGATAGCTGCGATGATAGACGCGTTAGGGAAGGGTGGCCTTTGGGCGGGAGTCGTTATCATCGCCATCACATTGGTGGTTTCCACCGCGTATTCCCTGTCCAGGAACAGGAAGATACATGCGATCAAGGCGATGCACGGTTATACCAGCGGAAGGATACTCGTCGGCGAGCTGGTGTCACTGCTCGCCACACTCGCCGTGGGATTGGTGACAATTACCTTAGTGGGATTGCCTTTCCTCTGGCTTATCAATAACTTCCACCAGATTTGGCGACTCCTTCGAGCGCTGTTTATCGCCGTGGCTGTATTGACAGCATATCTTGTCTTCCTAACGTTGGTTTTAGGCGGTGCCAGTACATTCCGCAATCGAATACCCGCCGTTCTCAACGGAGAGGGTAACGAACTCCGTGATGGCATCATCGCGGGTTTTGCCCAGTTCATGGTGGTGGCTGTTCTCTTTGGCACCATCAGCGGGTCTCTGAATAGAATCAGCGCGATACAGAGCACCAGCCGGTCCTTGGCACAATGGTCTCGCATCTCGGATCAATATGTCCTCAGATTGTCAGTCAACACCAACACCCCACACGAGGATGAGCTCCGGGCAGCGCCTCCCCTGATGAAAGTGATCGAGGATCTTGACAGCAGAGGGAAGGCGATGTTGGTCGGGTATAACGGTGACTCCGTTTTTTCCACTGATGGGAACAATGATCCTTATAAACCGGACGGATCCGATTCGATGGTAGTGAGCCCGAACTATCTCGACAAGCAACCCATTGCCGGACTTGATGGGAAACCGGTTAGAGTGGTTGGAACAGATATCGGGGCTTTCACACTCCTGGTGCCTTCATCATATAAAGGGGACCCCGGAGCCTTGTTGAAGGAATACGCCGAATATTTCAAGATACAGTGCCAACTGGGTGTTACCCAGAAACAGAAACCATATTCCTGCAACCCTCACGGCGTCTTGGTCCGCACACGTTCGGACCAAGACATATCCCTCTTCTCGGGAACGCAGTTCATGCCTGCGGAAGATCAACAGAGGCTGTCTTTGAAAGATCCAGTGGTAGCCGTCACATCTCCATCGTCAGGGTTGATCAGCCCCATGGTATACCTGTCATACACATCAAGCGATAGTGTATTGTTCTCCGATCCGGAACTCCTGCAAAGCAAGCTGGACCATTATGGAATCTCCGGATACTTCCAGGGTATTGACAACGCCAAAGACTCGGTGGCGTATACGTTGTCATTATCCAGGAACGAGCAACGCGGGGACATTATAGCCATATCGTTCGGTCTGGCCGCTGCCATGATGGCCATCCTTGTGTGCTCGGCCGCGTATTGCGCAAGACGACGCAGACTCTCCTTCGTTCAATTCATCCATGGATACGGGTTTTTCAGAAGACATGGAGGCTTTCTTATCATGCAGAATATCGGGATGCTGCTGACCCTCATGGCAGTCGGCATTATCGGCTCGATGAACAAGGTTACGGATCTGGTGGCTGGAACATTGCTCTTCGCTGTATCCAGCCTCATCATGGCCATTACCGTATCGGTATACGAATCAAGGTTCCGTGCTGACGACATTAAACGCCCGTGAATCCACGGTGCTGAGGGAGATGCATATGACAGACGCAGGCAGGCAGCCGACATTGAAAGTCGAAGGACTTACCAAGAAATTTGCGGAACACACGTTATGGTCGAGACTGTCCTTCGACGCTGGTCCTGGTTCCATAATCGCAGTGAGCGGACCGTCCGGTGCAGGCAAGACGACCCTGCTCAACTGCATCGGCTTGTTGGAGGACTTCAATGAAGGATCGGTCACTTACAACGAAGAGACATTCCGCTCCGGTTATTTACATAAGAGCAGGAAGGGGCAGCGAGTGTGTCTTCGCGAAAACATAGGATTTCTATTCCAGAACTATGGTCTTGTCGAACAGTGGAATGTATCGCGTAACCTGCAGATTCCCCTCAAAATGAAGAAGCGCGAGCATCGCAAGGAACGGGACGAACGAATCGGCAGAGTACTTGACATCGTCGGGATGAATGGCTCACAGAAGAAAAAGATTTACACCCTATCGGGCGGGGAACAACAGAGAATCGCCCTCGCCAGGCTCCTGCTCAAACAGCCGAATGTCATTCTTGCAGACGAGCCGACCTCTGCGCTGGATCAGGACAACGCCAGCGTCGTAATACGCATACTGTGCGAACTTGCCCAACAAGGCGCTGCCGTCATCATCTCAACACATAATGAGGAAATAAAGCAAATCTGTTCATCGATTATCGAAATAGGCTGATACACCCACGTCCTCCACCCGCAGACTGTGACGACTCCGGGGAAGGGACTCCACCTATGATAAGACGCAAGCCAGCACAAGAATCGCCATAGATTGCCCTTCAAGAACCAGCAGGACCCATCAGCCAAGCCCAGCAAAGGCGTCGACCATTGTCCATCACTATCTCCGAACATCGGATGCCAGGCACGAGCACCGGATCCAATCGGGACATAATGCTCAGTAGTTCTGATGGACCTGGAAGCCTCGACTACGCAAGGTATCCAGAATCTGGGTGATGTGGTCGGGGCCGTTGGTCTCCACAGTCACCTCCAAGAGCACGCCGTTGTCATAGTGGCCGGAGGATTTGAACTGATCGTGGTTGAGCTCGATCACATTGGCACGCAAATCGGCCAGGACCGTGGCCACTTTGACCAGCTGGCCAGGCACGTCGGGCAACTCCACGCCGAACTGCATGATGCGCCCGCGGGAAATCATCCCCCGCTGGATGACAGCACCCATGGTGACCGTATCGATATTGCCGCCCGAGATGATGGGGACGATCACATGCGGCCCCGGGGCCGACCGGAAGACATCGGACTGCAGATCCAACTGGCCCAGGGCGGCCAGGGAGACGGCGCCAGCTGCCTCGACCACCAGTTTGTGCTTCTCCAGCATGAATAGAATCATCTCGGAGATGTCGCTTTCGGTTACCTGGACCAGATCATCCATATATCGGCTGAGTAGAGCATAGTTCAGATCGCCGGGACGTCTGACGGCAACACCCTCGGCAGCCGTACGCATCCGATCCGCTGCGACCACATGACCAGCTGTCAGAGATTCACGCCAGGCCGGAGATCCGACCGGGGTGGCTCCAATGACTCTGACCTCAGGCTTGAAGGTCTTTACGGCGAGTGCCACTCCGGCGCCCAACCCGCCCCCACCCAGGGGAACCACGATATCGGTGACATCGGGCACATCCTGAAGAATCTCCATGGCGATGGTCCCCTGGCCGCAGACGACCTCGTAGTCGTCAAAGGGCGGGACGAAGGTCATGCCGCGATCACATGCCAGCCCCAAAGCATAATCAGAGCTTTCGTCGAAGACCTCACCCTGCAGGACAACCTCGGCACCATAGGCCCGAGTGGCATCGACCTTGAGCGGCGGCGTGATCCTGGGCATGACGATGGTGGCCTTCGCGCCCCGGCTGCGTGCGGCAAAAGCCACCCCTTGGGCGTGATTGCCAGCGGAAGCGGTGACAATGCCGCGGTCCAGCTCGTCCTGATCCAGCGAGGCAACCTTGTTGTAAGCTCCGCGAATCTTGAAGGATCCGGTCAGCTGCAGATTCTCCGGCTTGAGCAGAACGCGATGGCCTATCCGAGCGCCCAAATCATCGGATTCCTCGATAAGGGTATGACGGGCCACACCTTCCAGACGTTGGGCGGCTTTGCGCAAATCAGCGGCGTGATCGGCCTCGAGACAGGCAGTGATTGTTGAAGTATCCATGCTCCAAGTATGGTCGGCCGGACCCGACCAATGGGGTCAGCCGTCAACATGGTGGACACCCAAACGAGCCGAAAACCAAAACATGTGGGCAATCGGACGTTTGGGCACCCGAAGACCAGACAGGTATGAGAACAGACCCGAGACAGCCAGACCGATAGCCAGGCGAAGCACCAGCCACCCATGAACTTGACGGACTTCACAAGCAGCCACCGGTAGCGGCTAGTGGCCGCCTGGCTTACTTGTCGTCAGTGAGCTGGGCATGCGCCTCATCGACCACGGTATGATCGTCGCGGAAGTCATGGGAAGCCACGGGCTCATTAGCGTCACGGGCCACGCCGGCACCCAGATCGGCCAGCAGCAAAGTGACCGCGGTCGGATCGTTGACCCGCAGCCGGGCCTTGGTCTGGCCGGGCCCGACCTTGATGGTCCAGCCCTTATCGGGCATGACGGCGAACATGGTCTCGTCCGTTTCATCGTCGCCCAGGGCCATCATGAAGTCGTAGTCGCCGCTGTTGACGAAGGGCAGGATGGCCTGGCCCTTGCTGGTGGCCACGGGGGTGACCTCGACGACCTTGGAGTTCTCCATGATCATCAGCCCAAGGCCGACCACCACTGCGCGCAAACGGCGGAGCAGATCCTGACGCTCCTGGTCGGCCACCTGGGCATCGCTCATACGGTAGTGCCAGGCAACCGCATCGGACTTGCTCTCCACGAAGGAGTGAGGAACTCTTGTGGCCGATTCATCCATGATGGGCCGAATCACCTTCTGCCAGGTATCGGAGTCGGGCAGGCCTTTCGCCCGCTGCCACCCGTTCGAGCTGCTGCCAGGCAGGTTGCGGTTCCAGGCGCCATGCTCGGCAATCAGCCCCACCGGCAGGTCTCCGAACCAATCCTGCATGATCTGATGGCTCCTGCCGGAGACCAGCAGGAAGTCCACATCGGGATTGCTCCCCACCTGGGTCAGCAGACGACGGAGGGCCTGGGTGGGCTTGGCCCGCTCAGGACGGCGAACCAGCGGGGTCAGCGTCCCGTCATAGTCACATAGGACCAGACGACGATGAGCGCCGTCCCACTGACGAACGATGGCGTTGTGGTGATCCATACGCAGCCTCCTATCAGTCATGCCGGGAGCGGACACCTGCCGCAGGGAGTCAAGGAATGAGGTGCACCAGTTGGCTGCAGTGCGCACCTTGAGCCGGGCCTGCATGCGGATGTTGCGCTGTCTGGACTCCTCGGGGGTGATCTCCAAGGCGTTGTGCAGGGCCTCGCAGACCATGTCGATGTCATAGGGATTGACGATGAAGGCGTCGGTCAGCTCGTCGGCCGCCCCGCACATATCCGACAGAACCAGGGTACCGTCACGTCCATCATGGCAGGCCAGGTACTCCTTGGCCACCAGGTTCATCCCATCGCGCAGGGGGGTGACCAGGGCTACGTCTCCAGCCGTGTAGATACCGCAGACCGGCTTGATGGACAGGGAGCGGGTGATGTAGTGGATGGGGGTCCAGGCCAACAGGGAGTAGCGGCCGTTGATCTCGCCCACCAGCTGGTCCACCTGGGCCTTGAGCCGCTGATAGGACTCGACGACCTCGCGCGAGGGGGTGGCCAGCAGGTAGTAGGTGACATGACCCACCCATTCAGGGTATTTGTCCAGCATGCGGCCGAAGGCCTGAAGCCGTTCGGGCAGACCCTTGGTGTAATCCAGCCGATCCACCGAGACGATAACCTTGTTGGAGCGGCTGCCCACCGAGGAGGCCGCCTGCTTGGCCAGCGTGGACTCGGGGATGTCCTCCTTCATGTAGTGGCTCCACCAATTGGCGTCCGATGCGGTGGCTTCGTTGGCCGCCACGCCCTCAGCCGTCACCGATGTGCGGTAGCGATGACGGGGAGACTTGCCACAGACCTCGTCGATCCCCCGACGCATGGCCCGGGCCAGACTGGAATGGGCGGTGCGCCGGTAGAGGTTGTAATCGATGCCGATGGGGAAGGCGTCAATGGCTGCGCGGTGGCCGTCAGGCATCTCGACCACACCGTCCCGGTTGACCGGCAGTTCTGGCAGCAGCCTGTGCAGCGAAGCCAGGAAGCTGGCGGAGAAGTCCACTGTATGGAAGCCGATCAGGTTGGCGCCCAGGACGCCCTCCAGAATCTCACGGCTCCAGGGCAGCGAGCGGAAGATCTCGGCGCTGGGGAAGGGCACATGCAGGAACCAGCCGATGGAGGCATCAGGATAGCGTTCACGCAGCATCTTGGGCAGAAGCATCAGGTGGTAGTCCTGGATCCATATGGTGTCGCCCTTGCGGATGAGCGGCTCCACCACCTGCGCGAAACGCATGTTGACCTTGCGGTACATCTCCCAGTCCTCCTGGCGGAAGACGGCCTCATGCGAGAAGTCATGGAAGAGCGGCCAGAGGGTGTTGTTGGAGAACCCGGCGTAGTATCCGTTCAGCTCCTCCTTGCTCAGGAAGATAGGAATGCACCGGCTCTCCCGGTAGGCCTGACGGATGCGGTCCAGTTCCTTTTCCGAGTACTTTTGGGGATCGATGCCGCTCCAGCCGATCCAGAGGCTGTCCTTATGGGAACGGTGGTAGGGACCGATGGCCGTGGCCAGTCCCCCCACGTTCTGGCGCAAGGTATATGAACCGTCCTCCCGTGCCTGCAGTGACATGGGCAAACGGTTGGAGACGATGATCAGACGAGACATGCAACCCGCTTTCTTTTCCCGTCCGCGCCGGAATCGTCGGGATTGACCACGGCGCGGACCCATCGCCCAGGGACCCGGGGACCCAACCGGTCCGTACAGGCCCATCAGGGCATCGCTGACTTCCACTCTAGCCGGGAAGGCGTGCCGAGGGCGGGGTTTTCCTCAGAGACGGTAGGCGAACCCCTCCCAGGGGGAGAGACGGCCGGTCAGCAGGGAGCTGGCAGTCTGCTCTGGTCGGTAGGTGGATATGAGGATCCGGTCGGGGTCCACCGCACCAAGGGCCATGGAAGTGAATCCAGTCTGGTCCAGGCCCAGAAGTGCGGCAGTTTGAGGCGGCAGTGAGGCCGGGTGGCTGCTCAGGTTGACCACAACCAGCAGGCGCTGGCAGGGCAGGGCGTCCAGAACGCTGGCAGCCTCGGGTCCCGACTTGGGTTCCGGCGCCTGGTCCAGGGAACGGGTGAATGAGTAGATCTGGTCAGCATCCGGATCCAGAAGAGTGAAGTCGCCGGCCGCCACGACCGGATTGGTGTGACGCAGGCGAATCAGCTCCCGGTAGAAGGCCAGGACCGAATCCGGGTCGCGCAGCTCGGTCTTGGCGTTGACCTTGTCCTTATTAGGGTTGACGGCCAACCAGGGCTCCTTGGGAGCGTAGGAGGCTGTGAAGCCGGCAAACTTGGTGGAGTCCCACTGCATGGGGGTGCGGGCGTTGTCGCGGCTCATATAGGCCAGGGCGGCCATCATGGACTCCGGATCCTGCTCGTGCGCCTGATCGACCCGCTGATGGTAGAGGTTGATGGACTCCAGATCCTTGTATTGGTCAAGGCTGGTGAAGCCGGCGTTGGTCATGCCCAGCTCCTCGCCCTGATAGATGTAGGGGGTCCCCCGGTGCATGTGCAGGAGGAGCCCCAGGGCCTTGGCCGAACGCGAGCGCAGTTCCTCGCTGGATTTGTCGCCCCAACGGGAGACGATCCTGGGCTGATCGTGGTTGTCGAAGTAGAGGCTGGCCCATCCGGCCTTGGCCACAGCCTGTTGCTGCTCGTCCATGGCCGCCTTGAGCCGGGAGACCCGGAAGGGGCGGATGTCCCACTTGCTGTCCCCGGTGTCAACCTCGGTCTGGGTGAAGAGAAAGAGCATATCCAGTTCGTGGTTGGCCGGATCGGTGATCTGCCCGCTGCGGGCAGGAGCCAGGCCGGGAGCCTCCCCCACAGTCAGATAGCCCTGCCGGCCCTGGAAGACCTGACTGCGCATCTGCTGCAGGAACTCATCCAGCCTGGGGCCGTCCACACAGAAGGGCACCGAGGACGAATACCCCTCGGGTCCTACAGGACCGTCGGCAATGACCGATCCATCCTCGCCGGGAAGGCGGCCCTCGGGGTCGACGGTCTTGGAGATCATGACGATCACATCCATGCGGAAACCGTCGATGCCCCGGTCCATCCACCAATTCATCATGTCGAAGACGGCCTGCCGGACCTGGGGGTTCTCCCAGTTGAGGTCAGGCTGTTTCCTGGAGAACAGGTGCAGGTAGTATTCGCCGCGTTGCGAATCGTACTGCCAGGCGGAGCCCCCAAAGTAGGACCCCCATTGGTTGGGCTCTGCGCCAGGAGTCCCCGGTTCGTGGCCGGCCTTGGCAGGGCGCCACCAATACCAGTCGGCGTGCGGGTCATCCCTGTTGCGGGAGGCCTGGAACCAGGCGTGCTCGTCCGAGGTGTGATTGACCACCAGGTCCATGACCACCTTGATTCCCCGACGGTGGGCCTGGTCCAGAAGCTCGTCCATATCGTCCATGGTGCCGAAGATGGGGTCGATGTCCTGGTAATCGGCGATGTCATAGCCGTTGTCGTCCTGGGGGGATTTGTAGACCGGGCTCAGCCAGATGACGTCCACGCCCAGGTCTGCCAGGTAGTCCAGCCGCTGCGTGATGCCCGGCAGGTCGCCATAGCCGTCGCCGTTGGTGTCCTGGAAGGACCGTGGATAGATCTGGTAGACCACAGCGTTGGCCCACCAGGGATTGGGGGTTGCTCCGTTGGTCCGTACCCGATCGGGCAGCTGCATGCGTTCTTCCTGGGTCATGGTTCTCCTGGCCGGACGGGGTCGGACGTCCTTGTGCCACCCCCACTATAAATCACCCATCATTCACCCTTGGTCAGCCTGCTCTTCGTGGTGGACACGGAAGGCCAGCTCGGCCAGATGGACGCCGTGGGTCAGGAACTCCTGGGTCCGGCAGACATAGTCATGCTCGCGGCCCAGACGCGCCAGGTAGCCGTTGATGTAGTCCACCTCGGTCGGGCGGCCCTTGGACATGTCCTGGTACATGGAGGGGTAGTGAAGCGGGTTGCCCACACGGCTGACATAGTCCACCTCGTCCAGGGTCTCCTGGCGGGTCTGGATCAGCTGCTTGCCGGCCCGCTCGCAGGCGTCATAGGCCTCGTCAATCAGCTGGCGGGACATATCCTTGGCCCCCGGGTAGGAGACGAACTGGCCCATGGTGATCTGGTACATGGTGCAGATGGTGTTGACCACCGAGTTGAAGATGATCTTGGCCAGGCAGGTGCCCTCGAAGTTCTCGGTCAGGATGGGGTTGAGATTGGCGGCCTTGAAGTCCTCGGCCATCCGGCGCTCCAGGTCGGTGGTCTGCTCGGTCATGGCGCACAGATGCACGGAACCAGACCCAGGCTTGCCGATGAAGTCCACATCGCCGGGTCCATTGAGGACCGTGCCGATCATGGCCGTGCCGCCGTAGATGCGCTCCTTGGGGAAGTACTTGAGCAGCTTGTCGAAGTGACCCCAGCCGTTCATGGCCGAGTAGACCACCTGATGGTCGCGGAAAAGCGGCGCGCAGCGCTCCAGAACCCCCTCAAGCTGCATCTGCTTGACCATGACGATCCAGACGTCGGGGTCGCCCTTGTAGTCCTCGGGGGTGTAAATGTTGACGGGCACCAAATGCCGATTCTCATGATCACGGGAGACGTAGACGCCTCCCTGGTCATGAACCTTGTCAATATTGGGCATCCAGGTATCCACGAAATCCACCTGCAGGCCGGCCTGCTCCTGCAGCAGCACGCCCAGACGATAGCCCATGGCTCCGGCACCGATGACCGTATATCGCATCGAAATACACCCTCTTAATTCTCTTGAACAGACGACACACCTCCGGGGACCGGCCCGGGGGATACCAAGCAGTATGCCGAGACGGCAGAAGGGAGCCAAGGCAACGGTCGCATGGTGGACATAAGGGCCGGGATATGCGTGGATTTCTGCACTTTGGAGGACATGACCACACACGCGGACATCCTGCCATCCCGATGAGGACGTCGACCTAGGCTGGAACTCATGCAGAAAGAGCAGAAAGGAGCCGGAGGGATGGACCGGCGGACCCTGGCCATCCTGGTCCTGGTGGGCGTGATCAGCGGATTCCTGTCGGGGATGTTCGGTATCGGCGGCGGATCGATCATCGTGCCAGCCCTGGTATGGACCGGATTGCAGCAACGGCAGGCCTCGGCCACCTCGCTGGCTTCCATGATCCCCATGTCGCTGGCCGGAGTGGCCTCCTACGCCCTGGGCGGGCATGTGGACTGGCTGGCCGCCCTGCTGCTTGCCGTGGGCACGGTCATTGGAGCGCAGATCGGCACCTGGCTGCTGGACCGGCTTCCTGAGGTGATACTCAGGTGGCTCTACGTGGGCTTCCTAATGGCAGTCATTGCCCAGCAGTTGGTGTCCACGCCCTCCAGAGATAGCAGCATCCAGCTGAGCCCAGTGGTGGCCTTAATCATTCTGCTGGTCGGCATCCTGATCGGAACCCTGTCGGGCTTGCTAGGCGTTGGCGGCGGAGCCATCGCGGTGCCGGCTCTGGCTCTGTTGGGGGCCAGCGATCTGATCGCCAGGGGGACCTCACTGCTGGCCATCCTGCCCAGTTCATTGTCAGGGACGTTCACCAACCTGCGCCACCATCTGGTCCACGCCGGTCAGGGGCTGCTTCTGGGAATCGTGGCCGCGCTGACCACACCGGTGGGCACCTGGGCGGCCTCAGGAGTCAGCGCGCGAGTAGGCGCCAATCTGTTCGCCGCCTACCTCTGCTTGATCGTCCTGCGTTGCATCTGGGCGGCCCTTCAGGTTACCCCGGCCTTCCAGCGGTACAGGGCCAATCACAACCACCGCTAAGAACAGGACTCAGTCCTGGCGATGCCGGGCGAAGAAGTCGGCAAGAATCCCGGCGCATGCCTGTTCACACACGCCGCCCAGCACCTCGACCTTTGACCCAGTGTGCGGGTCACGAGGGAGATCCCAGACCGACCCGCAGGCTCCCATCTTGGGATCCCAGGCGCCGAAGACCACCCTGCTGAAGTGACAGGCCATCAGGGCTCCAGCACACATGGGGCAAGGCTCCAGAGTGACGACCATGGTGCATCCTGCCAGATCCCAGCCAACGGCTGATTTCCCGATGGCCTCCATCTCGGCGTGCGCCAGGGGACGGCCCAGGACCTGCCGCTGGTTGAAGCCCCGGCCGATGATCCGGTCCGAGGCATCCAAGACCAGGGCGCCCACGGGCACGTCCCCCCGCTCTCCGGCTATGCCGGCCAACTGCAGGGCCTCCTCCATGGGCGCCTTCCACCGTTCTTGCACGGGTTCAGTCTGACAGTCCAGCCCGACAGGTCAGTTCAGTTGATCATGCCTGCGATGCGGCGGCGCACATGGTGCAGATGGCCCTTGGGCCGCCCGGACGTACCTATGCCCCGCTTGGCCAGGAAGGCACGAACCATCTTGTCGCCCTCACTGAAGATCAGGACCGTCAGTCCAATTCCCAGGCAGATGAGCCACTGGCTCGCGCTCAGCGGGGCCATGCCCAGAACGCCCGCAACCGGAGCCAGGTACATGGCCCCCGCATGGATGCCCAGGGCAACGAACGAGGCCACCAGGAGGAAGGTGTTATCCAAGGGGTTGAGCTGGACGATCAGCCTGTTCTCGGACCGGGCCGACATGGCGACGAAGAAGTTGAAGAGGACCAACAGGGTCAGGGCCATGGTCCGGGCGTGGGCCAGGTCCATCCCCGCGTTGATGTTGAGGCGGAAGAGGACCAGAATGCAGGTGGCCATCCAGAGCCCACAGACAGCAAGTCGCGCCCAGAGCACCCTCGAGAGCAGACCCTCTCCGGACGAACGCGGGGGCGACTCCAGCTCATCGCCGTTGCCTGGTTCGAATCCCAGGGCGATATCCTGGACGCCATTGGTCACGAAGTTGATCCAGAGCATCTGCAGGGGCAGGAAGAGCAGCGGCTCCTCGGCGATTACATTGACCCCCACGGCAATCATGGCGGCTGCAGCCGTGGACAGGAGGAAGTAGGCGGACCCGCGAATGGCCTTGAAGATGACCCTCCCCTGACGCACGGCCTGGGTGATGGTAACGAAGTTGTCGTCGGTCAGGACCACATCGCTGGCCTCCCGGGCCACGTCAGTGCCGGAACGACCCATGGCGATGCCCACTGAGGCAGCCTTCAGGGCCGGGGCGTCATTGACGCCGTCGCCGGTCACGGCCACCACATGGCCCTCGTCCTGCAGGGCCTCCACAATGCGCAGCTTGTCCTGGGGGGAGACACGGGCGGCGATGGAGGTCTCACGCAGACGGGCCCGGAGGACCTCGTCACTCATTTCCAGCATCTCGCTGCCTGTCAGCGCCTGATCGGTGTGCTCCAGACCCAGGCGTCGGCCTATGGCGGCTGCGGTCACCGGGTGGTCGCCGGTGATCATGACCACGCGGATGCCGGCTCCGGCACATTCGGCGATGGCCTCGCGCACGCCAGGTCGAGGCGGGTCGAGCATGCCCTCAAGCCCCAGGAAGGTCAGGTCGTCAGGTCGACGGCGGGAGGCGGGATCCTGGTCAGGGGAAAGGACCCTGCTGGCCACGCCGATTACCCGCAACCCCTGGGAGCCCATGGCTTCGTAGGACTTGTGAACGGCCTGGGTGTCCAGGGGAACGACTTGACCATCCGGGTCCAGCATGGTTCGGCTCATGGCCATGACCGCGTCCGGAGCGCCCTTGACGTATTGGGTCAGGGTACCGTCCGGGCTGCGGCGAATGGTCATGGAGTGGAGCAGTTCCGGCTCATAGGGGGTCTCCAAGACTATAGGACTATCCAGGTCTTCAGTAGTCACGGCCCCGGTCTGGTCGGCCAGGCGGGCCATGGCCATATCGACCGCGTCGCCGCTGTATTCGATGCCGCCTTGTTCATTCGGCTGCCGGTGGGCCTCATTGGTCAGAGCCCCGGCCCGAGCAAGAGCGGCCAGACCGCGCATACGATCGTCGTCGGATACAGCCTCTGCGCCCAAGTCCATGCCCTCGACGGGGACCGGCTGGCCGCCGCCCAGGGTGAACTGTTCCACGGTCATGCGGTTCTGGGTCAGCGTACCGGTCTTGTCCGAGCCGATGACGGTGATGGAGCCCAGGGTCTCCACTGCCGGCAGAGAGCGGACGATGGCATGGTATTCGGCCATCCTTGAGACTCCCAAGGCCATGGCCACGGTCAGCACGATGGGCAGGGCCTCGGGCATGGAGGCCACCACCAAGGAGACTGCAGACAGGAAGGCCCCCGTAGCGTCGCCATTGAGGATGGCTCCGCCGATGAAGACGAAGACGGCCACCAAGATGACGGCGATGGCGATGCCCACCTCGGTGCGGTGAATGATTCGCTGCAGGGGTGTGCGGCCCTTGGCCACATGAACCAGATCGTTGATTTCGCCCAGCTCGGTGTCGGAACCAGTGGCCACCACCAGCCCTCGTCCACGGCCGCTGGTGACCATGGTGCCCGAGAAGGCCATGCAGCGCCTGTCGCCCAGGGTTGCATCGCGGTCCACGGGGTCCGTATTCTTCTTGGCATCCTCGCTCTCGCCCGTCAGCATGGCCTCGTCAATGCGCAGGTGGAGGGCCTCAATCAACCGCAGGTCGGCGGGGATGCGGTCGCCGCTCTCCAGGAGGACCAGGTCGCCCGGCACCAGCTGGTCGGCGTCAATCTGCTCCATCCGGCCCTGGCGCACCACGCGTGTGGTGGGGGTGGACAGGGTGGTCAGGGCCTCCACAGCCTTATCTGCCTTGGATTCCTGCACATAGCCGATGATGGCATTGAGGAAAAGGACCAGGAAAATGGCCGCAGCGTCCACATAGTGCTGCAGAAAAATGGTGATGATGCCGCAGACCATCAGGACGGCGATCAGGGGGCCGGCAAACTGCTCCAGGAAGAGCTTCCAACGGGGTTTGGCCTGTGCCTCGGCCAGACTGTTGGGCCCGAAGATCTCCAGGCGGCGTGCGCTTTCCTGCGTATCCAGGCCTTGATCCCCGGTGTGCAGGGTCTCCAGCACAGCCGAGGTCTCCAAGCTGTGCCAGTCGGTGTCGTCGAAGCGCATGTCAGCCCCTGCTGCCGCTGCGTTCTGATTCTTAATGTTTGTAGATGTCATGGATGATGTCATCGGTCAACCTGGCCTTTCCAAACCGGATCGGTCATTTGTCCCCGCATGCGACCCTCTGCAGTATTTCTTGCAATCTTCCTTTTGGACCGGGGTATGTCCAAAAGCATCGGGGCAACAATAGCGTGCGCGCAAGTCCCCGGGGTCAAGAGATGGGGCTCCATGGTCACCCGCCGAAAGCGGTGAACCTCTGGGAGGTTCGGAGCCTTCCCGGTCTTCACGAGTATACTGATCAAGCCGATCTTTCATGCGATCACAAGGAGTCCCCGGGCCGGATTTTCACAAATGTTCGCCCATCGCGAGCGCGGTCTGTCCACCATTTGGCTTGAGGTGTCAACTTAGCGCACATTGTCCATTAATGCTGTTCCTGGATGCCGTGATTCCGTATAATGGACTCTGCGACGTCGATCCTCATGCGACCCTGCACTCGGAGATTCCTTCATTGGTCGAACGAACCCTGCTAGTCGGGCCTGCGGCAGCCCACCCGGGATTGCGTGGCGGAAAGGAAGCCCGTGGAAATATTCATCCTCATTCTGTGCATACTTGCTGCCGTCCTCGTCTCTTCCTTCATCTCCAGGTTCATTCCTCGAATCTCCACCCCCCTGGTCCAGATCGTCCTGGGCGCAGTCATGGCCCTGCTGCCCATTTTCCCGCGGATGCGGCTGGATCCTCAGCTGTTCATGGTCCTTTTCATCGCGCCACTGCTCTACTACGAGGCCCATACCATCAACAAGGTGGAGCTGCTCAAGGGGCTGCGATCATCCCTTTCCCTGGCCATTGGCCTGGCTGCTCTGACCATGCTCATGGTGGGCGTCATCCTGCATGCCGCCTGGCCTATGTTCCCCCTGGCCGCAGCCATGGCCCTGGGCGCCGCCCTGGGGCCCACCGATGCCGTGGCCGTCTCCTCCCTGGGCGAGAGCGCCGACCTGACACCGGACGAACATTCAATCCTGGCCGGCGAATCGCTCTTCAACGACGCCACCGGCGTCATCGGCTTCCAGTTCGCCATCCTGGCTACCGTGACCGGCTCCTTCTCCCTGCCCCAGGCCCTGGGCGAGTTCTTCGTTGAGTTCGTAGGCGGCGTCGGCTTCGGCCTGATCATGGGCTTTGTGATCAACTGGCTCTTTGAGTCGGCCCGTCGCCTGGGTTGGGAAACCACCACCACCAGGATCCTGCTGGAGCTCTTCCTGCCCTTCCTGATATACATGGTCGGGCAGAACATCCTGCACGTGTCCGGAATCCTGGCCGTGGTCTCAACCGGACTGCTGATCCGCTTCGACCACACTGGAGTGGGACCCAATACCTCCAAGGCGAACATCGTCTCGTCCAGCGTCTGGAAGGTGCTCTCCTTCAGCCTCAACGGTGCAGTCTTCGTCCTTCTGGGCATGCTGCTGCCGGCAGCCATGGGCACCAGCTGGCGAGACCGGCGGGTCAGCAATTGGATGCTGGTAGCCACCATCACCCTGGTCTGCCTGACCGTGATCGTGCTGCGCTTCCTCTGGACAGCCAGCGTCCTGATCTTCACCAAGGACCACGAAACCGGCAGCAGGCCACGGATCACATCCAAGCTCCTGAGATCGGCAGCCGTCATGACCTTCGGCGGCCCCAAGGGGACCATCACCCTCTCCCTTGCCCTGACCATCCCCTATATGACCGATGACGGTTCTGCCTTCCCCATGCGCAGCGAGCTGATCTTCGTGGCCGCCGGGGTCATCATCGTCACCCTGGTGCTTGCCAACTTCGCCCTGCCACTGCTGGCTCCCTCACAGAGCAGCGAGGTGCCGGCCCAACAGGTCGAAAAATCCATCAAGGTACTCAGGGGCACGGTCCGGGAACTCTCCAGCAGGATCACTGACGAGAACCGGCTGGCCATCCAGCATGTAATCAAGCAGTACAACCACCGCATCGCCAAGCTCAAGTCCGAGATCGGCCAGTACTCCCCCAAGGACTTCCAGGACCTTCAGGTGCAGACCATGGAGTGGGAGCAGGACTACATGGAAGAGCGGCTGAGCCGGATAGAAGAGGCCCAGGATCAGTTGGAGGAGCGACTCAGGAACGAGGACGCAGACATAGAGCAGGCACCTGCATCCACGCAGTCTGCCAGCGGGAACGAGACCGAGGCCGAACCCAGCACCGAGGCCGAGACCGTAGCCGACAGGGATGCCGATGCCCAACTGATCGATCAGCGCAGCGAGCGCGGAGACGACCAGGAGGAACTGCTGAATCTGCGCAGCCAGGAACAGGCCGCCCGTAGGATCCTGTCCACCATATCCGGCTCCCTCTTCCACTTGGACAGAGGCGGGGAACTTCGTTGGAGGGCCTACACGGCTCGCAGACGACTCAGGGGACTGCTACACAGCCAGTTCCACCGCCTGAAGCACCTGGCCCAGCCGATCGACAAGGACCAGGTCTTCATCGCCGGGCGTCACCTGCAGGCGGAGATGAACCACTTCCTAATCGAAAAGCTCTACTCCGAGCTCGGCAAGGGCCGCTTCAAGACCGAGGACCTGCTGAACACCATCATCAACCACCAGATGATCGAATCCTCGGCGGAGGGAAAGACCGAATACACGGGCATGCCTGCCATCAGGGATCAGGTGGAGGAGGCCAAGCGCGAGGGCTACGCCATCGAGCTGAGCCGGATCCAGGATATGGTCGAATCCGGGGAAATCTCGCGCACGACAGCCAGGAAGATGCGCCGCAACGTCTACGTCATGCAGGTAGACGCCGACTCGGCTCTCTGAGCCGACCTACATAAGGCCCGAGGTCACGTCGATTTCGCCCAGCCACTGGCGCAGATCGTTCATCTCGCGCATATCGACGGCATGTTCCAGGTGGTCATACTCGGTGGTGTGCAGCCATACGTGCTCATCCAGCCAGGCGGCCAGGGCACGGAATTCATACTTGGGCACCGTGGTGTCGTCCGAGCCGAACCCCAGGAAGACCGGCTTGTTCAAGCCAGCCAGGCGCTCATCCGCAGGAGCGGTGCCAGGCACCAGGCCTGGAGCCAGGAAACCGGACAGACATATGGAAGCCCGGTAACGCTCAGGGTTGACCCGAAGCAGATGAACAGCCAGCATGGCCCCCTGGGAGAAGCCCATGGCCACTACGGGTCGGTCCTCGGGGATATTGGCTGAGACCCAGGCGTCCACAGCCCGAGCCGCTGCGTAACCATCCCGATCCAGATCCTCCTGCTCAGGACGCATATCATGAAACCAGGTGTAGCCAGGGCCGAACATGCCGCGCTCGCTACCAGGCACCACCATGGGCGCCCGCAGGGATGCGTAGTCGTTGTAAGGAGCCACATAACGCATCAGGTCGGCCATGTCCTCCTCATTGGAGCCCCAGCCATGCATGAGTACAAAAATGGGCCGCGAGGGGTTGCCCGTGCCCTGCTTGTGGGACCAACGGACCTGCTCGACCTTGAGCTCCTGCCCAAAACGTCCGGGCACCACCGTGGAGGGCCGACCCACCAATCCGCCGTCATCCTTTTGTGCTTGATCCATAACTGCCACGATAGTCGACCGGCCCGGTCATTCAATGCTGGCCCATGAGGGGCTCGGCCTGGCCACCCCACTGGCTCTGCAGTCCGGTCACCTGGGCCTTGCTACCCACCACCATCCAACGCTTGCCGGTCAGCAGCCATAGATCCTTGGGCTGCAGCCCGCCCCCGTAGCGGGAGAGCAGGTCAGGCACGCGGGCGCGGATAGGCCCTTTGGCCAGGGAGGCTGCAGAATCGTTATCGAAAACCACATAGGCCATGGTCGTATCCGTGCAATACCGGGCTTGGGAGATGCCTACATACCCACCCAGGCTGATGTCATGCCAACCCGAAGCGCACTGGCCGGCAGCCTTGTCGATACCGCCGGTCATGGCCTGGGGCGAGCTGGTGGGCGCTTCGTCACGCGCAGCTGCCTTGATGATACCCTTGGGGGAAGAGTTGGCAATAAGCAGGCCTGCCACGGTCAAGAGCATCCCGCAGATCAGAAGGATAATGCCAGCCGAGCCCACCGATGGCCGGTTCGGGACTGGTCCGGAGTGACGGGCTATGATGACCAAAATTATGGTCAACAGGGCAAAAGCCACGGAGACACCCACCCAAGCCGAGATGCCCACCTGACCTATGACCCCCAGCCTGGAGGGGGCTATGGCATGGGCCAGCAAGGCCGCGCCCGCCAAGGCCGAGACCAGTCCCGTGACCGCGGCAAACCGACTCCAGATGTTGGCATGCGCTATCTGAATGGGACGCTCATCAATATCCGGGCGAGGAGGATATGAGGCTGGCAGACCCTCGTCATACCCGCTGTCCGCCAGCCGCTGATCCAGCTGGTTGAATCCATCGGCCATCGACCTCGCCACCTTTCACGGTTGGTTTCAGTCTATGGGGGCGGACACATACAGACCAGCGACGGCGGCCAATGCTTCACCATCCCAACATCCTGCCGGGATGATGGATGCGCATAGTCAGGCATAGTTGCTCATCGCCGTGACGTACGGCACGTGCACAGGTCCGATGACGACGAAAGGTCCCAAATCTCAGTAGGACTTTAGCCCTTGATGTCTCGAGGATCTTTCTTGCCTATGGTGCGCTTGTCGCGGATTTTGTTGCCGCCCTTGTTATGGATGTTGACCTCGCCGCCGCCGGACCGGTCTGCAAAGACCTTGGCCTGCTTGGTGGCCTCCGCCTTGGTGGCGAAGGTGCGGGAGACGCGTGAGGCCCCGGCCCGCTTGACTGTCCAAAGATCGCGATCCCCGTCGTATTGCACGTGATAATCAGCCATGATGGCCGTCCTTTCCATACTTCCCTGTACCCCCTCATCTTCCACTGCCGGACCTGAGGCACCGTGCTTCGACACTCCAGAACTTCCAGGAATATTGTTCATCAATGATGGTGCTAGAAGAGGCTTTCCGCGCTGTTGCCGGGCTTGCAACTTTTAGCTCAGATATCGAAGATTCGATTATGGGCAAGAGAATAGAAATGACCAGAGCAAATTACTATGAGGTGATTTAAGTGGAACGAAACTACAGATGTTGAGTTACCTACTTGGATACAGGATCTGGGTTGGATGCATATTCAGGCAAGGTGGACACATCTCCATTAACCTTGAGATTCTAGAGGTTTGAGCAGAGTCCTGTTTGCAACCATAGGCGCGATTGGTTCGCCGATGCGGAAAGCAGCGTGCCCAGTAGCCACCAAGTGTTGGTAATAGCTTCGAGGAAGCACTCCATCAGCTGGTCAGCAGGCGTCACGTCGGCATAGTCGCGGATTGAGTTGACAGGCACCACGTCCTTAATCTCATGCCAACAAGCCAAGCTGCGATATAACTTCCTCACATTGGATGTGGCGAGCAAAAGCCCGCGCATACGCCTCAATCAGACGTGGAAACACAAACGAGGCCACACCATGATTCGTACCGTCTTTTGCTATAGTCGCCCACCTTGCAGATCGCACAGTCAAATCTTTCACAGATGAGAAACTCTTCAGTGAAAACTGGCGGTCAAGCGGAACAGGATTAACGGGGAATGTGAGGAAGCGTCTGCAAGTGGCTCTTCATACCTACAGATGCTGTAGCCTTGCGGCTATGGCATGCAGGGGACGGAAATCGGATAAAACAGGCGAGGATACGGAGAAGACCGACCTTCGCCGCACAATCCACGTACCCGCTCATGCCGACCTTGTCCTATGGTTTCTAGGCCTTGTTCTGTTGCTGCCAATGAGCTGGGGCTGGTATAGCAAAATTCCTATTCAGTTCTTTATGGCATTCCCGTATGCCGTTGATTTTGCCTCGGACACTTGGGTGAACAGGATAATTGCGACCACCATTGTGGGGCTTGTCTGCTGGCTGATAAGCGGCATTGTCCATATAGTTGCCTTGTATAAACGGAAGTCGCGCAAAGCCCGGAAATGGTGGAACATCGTCGCAAAAATCCTGCTTGTCTTAGTGACTTTGATCGTCTTACTGCATAGTCTGGCTGGGGTGCTGTTCCTCTCGATAGACGTCAGCGATATTCCCCTGTGAGTAAACGCTGATGCTGACGCTCGCTCACCAACTATAGGCCGACCAGTTTCATTTAACGATATGGATGCGCAAAGAACGCGGCATATGCTCAGTTGGGGTATCTGCTTTATCCTCGTTAAACTGCTAGTCAGTACCAGATGCGCACAAGAGTTTATCCTCGCCAAAGCTGATATCTTCCCAAACCTAGATGTCAGCGCCATTAGCGATTTTCTGAGAAGGAGAGCGGGCGACGGGAATCGGACCCGCCTCTGAAGCTTGGGAAGCTTCCATTCTACCAATGAACTACGCCCGCAAATCCGGCTACCAGGGTCGAACCTCGGCCAACCGCATGCGAGTCACCATGGTAGCAGGTCTCGGCGATGTGCGCGAATCACCAACTCCGGGCACGGTTGCGAGACAGCTCTTCAATCCACTTTCAGACGGTGCCGTCAGGCTCGATCAGGTCGGCCACCACCGTGGAGCAGGCTCCAAGCAAGGCTGCATCCTCACCCAAGGCCGAGCGGTCAACCACAAGGGGTCGCCGAAAATCAGTGGCCAGGGCATCGTTCATGGTCTTCTCCATGGCACTCAGGAAAATGCGATTCACCACCCTGGAGTCGCCCAGGACAGCTACGCGAGGAATGTCCATAAGGCCGGCGGGCATGGTCAGAACACGACCCAGCAGTTCGCCAGCACGCCGCAGAATGCTGGCCAGATTGTCGGGATCCCGATCCATTGCAGCAGTCAGCTTGGGAACGCTGATCAGTGATTCCAGGCAGCCGCGCTTGCCGCAGCGACACTGCGGACCTGTGGGGTCAACGCCCACATGGCCGATTTCTCCAGCCGCACGGTTACAACCAGTCACCAGCTCGCCGGAAATCAGCAATCCTGCCCCAACTCCGTCGCCCAGATGGACCAGCAGCAGGTCGGACTGGCCTGAACCAAACTGCCGTTCGGCCAAAACCTCATTATTGGCATCGTTGTTGACCGTCACCTCCAGGCCTGTCTTCTCATGCAGGTAGCCGCGCAGGTCGGTCTGAACCCAGCCCAGGTTGGTGGCATCATCCACCACGCCTTCAGCACTGACGATGCCGGGACTGGATACGCCGATGCCCATGATGGGATGGGTTGCCCGCTGCATCAATGAATCAGTCAACTCCCCCACCAAGTCCAGGGGGACCTTGCCGTCAGCAGTCAGCGGGATCTCCTCACGCGCCACCACCTGTCCGGTCAGGTTGAGCACCGCCCCCCTGAAAACGTAGGGCGTGGAAAGGTCCAGGGCCAGGATGCTGCGCCCGTCTGGATTGATGCGCAGCAGCCGCCCCCGCTTGCCAGGCCCAGTGGATTTGCTATAACCCACTTCCATGAGCAGATGCTCGCCCAGCAGCTCGGCCACGATGTCTGATATGGCGACCCTGGTCAACCCTGATGCGCGAGCCAGATCAGCCCTGGTCATGCTGACATCGGGGTAGAGCAACCTGAGCAGGATGGCTCGGTTGTGGTGCCGCACCGACTTGGGCAGCGCCTTGGACAGGTTGCCGGTATTGCTGGTCATGATTCGCCTGACAATAGATAATGCGGGAACGGGGACCCGCCATGGGGATTGGGCCTTGAACCCCGTGATCACGCCCATCCATGCTTGCACCTTATATTGTAAACTTCCTTGCCCGGGCAGGTCCATACCTCGCCATTGGGGCACCAAAGCTGTTGGTTTTCAGGACTGCGCACTAGCATCGTGAGCAAGACCACGGGGACAGCCAATAAAAAGTTCAGTTTCCTAACAATTAAGTGTTAGGCTGTAAACAGACATCGAAAACAGCTGCATCCCCTCGCTGAGCAAAGGAGCGATTGCCATGACCACGACACCGAACCATTCGGAAGCCTCACCGTCCGCCACAAATCCGCGATACCTGCTGGGTAACGAGGCCAATCGCATCTTCATGGCCTCGCAGACCTACGGCTTCCTGGACTTCGGACGGGGGTTCCCCACCGAGCAGGGCGGCGCCGGCTGGCTCAATGACGACGGCAGCATCGACCCAGACCAGGGAATCCAGACCTGGATCACCTGCAGGATGACCCACGTCTACGCCATTGGCAGCCTCCTGGGCTACCCGGGCGCATCAGAGCTGGTCCATCGTGGCGTCCAGGCCCTCCAGGGTAACCTGCACGACGACGAGCACGGCGGCTGGTATCCCTCGGTCTCCTGGCAGGGCCAGCCCGAGAGCGGCAAGTCCTGTTACACCCACGCCTTCGTAGTCCTGGCCGCCTCCTCGGCCATGCTGGCCGGCGACCCCGATGGGCAGGCCCTGCTGGACCAGGCACTGGAGATCTTCAACCGCTACTTCTGGGATGACGACAAGGGCCTTGCCGTCGACACCTGGAACAGCGAGTTCACCAGGCTGGACCCCTACCGGGGGCTCAACGCCAACATGCACAGCACCGAGGCCTTCCTGGCCGTAGCCGATGCCACCGGCAAGGAGGATTATCGCGAGCGCGCCGGTCGCATCATCGACCAGGTCATCAGCTGGGCTGAGAACAACCAGTGGCGCATCCCCGAGCATTTCAACAGCGACTGGCAGGCCGACCTGGACTACAACCAGAACAACAAGGCCGACCAGTTCAAGCCTTACGGGGCAACGCCGGGCCACGGGATTGAATGGGCCAGGCTGATTACCCAGTACGCACTAAGCAGGTTCGATCAGGATGCCGACCGTCGCCACTACATCGAGGCAGCCGAGCACCTGTTCGCCAGGGCTGTGGAGGATGGCTGGGCCGCCGACGGAGCCGAGGGCCTGGTCTACACCACAGACTGGCAGGGCCGCCCGGTTGTCGACGACCGCATGCACTGGACCCTGGCCGAGGCTCTGAACACCTCGTCCACCCTCTACGCAGCCACCGGCAAGGCCACCTACGCCGATTGGTACTCCACCTTCTGCAGCTACGTAGACCACTACCTGATTGACCACCAGGGCGGGTCCTGGTGGCATCAGCTGGATGCCAACAACCACGTGATTGGCACGGTCTGGCCCGGCAAGTCCGACCTCTACCACGCATTCCAGTCCACCCTGATTCCCTACAACGACCCGGCGGTCTCCATCGCCACGGCCATCAAGAAGGCCTGCGGACAGGGACCTGCAGACCAGAATCAGGCCCGCTGAAATCCATGGCAGCATCGACCCCGCATCCCGAGGCGGATACAGATAGCGTCCAGGCCCGTCCGATCAGCCTAGGAATTGACATCGGCGGCACCAAAATCGAGGGCGTGGCCATGGACGGCGACAAGCACCTGCTGGCCTGCCATCGAATCCCCACGCGCGAGGGCAACCAAGCGGTTCATGACGACACGGTGACACTTATCCACCACCTTCTGGATCTGGTGGGCCCAAATCGGGGTCCTGTCACCGTAGGCCTGGGCATCCCGGGGCGCGTGGATGCCAACCGTGGAATAGTGGACGACGCAGTCAACCTGGGCATCCGCCACATGGCTCTGGGCCCTGCCGTTACCAAGACGACCGGCCTGCCCGTCCGCGTCGAAAACGATGTCAATATCGCTGCCCTGGGAGCCGCCTCGCAGGCCAGCGACTCCCTAATGGCCCCTCGAACCACACCTCACTCCGAGGTTGCCCGGAACCAGGCCCGACGCCCCGTATCAGAGCCTGGGCGTGACAGACCCAGGGCCCTGCCCGACCAGGACGACCATGTGGTGGCCTTCATCAATCTAGGCACCGGCCTGGCAGCGGGCATCATCCGCGGGGGCCGGATCGAACACGGAGCCAGTGGAGCAATCGGCGAAATTGGACACATTCCGGTGGACGCCCACCAGTTTCCCTGCAAGTGCGGCCAGTGTGGCTGTCTGGAGACCGTGGCATCAGGTTCAGCAGTGGAAGCCCTTTGGCCAGGAATTGCCCACCCTCTGCCTGATCTGATTGCCCAGGCAAGCCAGGGGAACCAGCACGCTCAGGAAGTCCAGGACATCATCGGCCATGGCATCGCCCTGGCCGTGCAGATCGTGGCCCTGACCATCGATCCCGCGGTCATCATCTTGGGCGGCGGCATGAGCAAAACCGGTCAGCCCCTACTGGATCTGGTCACCGAGCATCTGAATAGGAGCGCGGCTTGCAGCCACTTCATCGCCTCGCTGAAGCTGCCCGACCGGTTGCGCCTGGCCCCAGCCGACCTGCCCATCGCAGCCATCGGCGCCGCCCTGGCAGGACGCATGGCCGCCGACAGTCGACCATCTGACCTTATTGGAAAGGAAATCGCATCATGACCGAAATCATCATCGTCAAGTCCCAGGAGGAAGCCGGCGAAATCTATGCCCGCTGCACAGCTGACCTAATCCGGCGCAAGCCTGACTGCGTGCTGGGTCTAGCCACGGGATCCAGCCCTCTGGCGGCATACAAGGCGCTGGCCGATCTTGTCCACAAGGAGGGGATTGACGTCTCCCAGGTACGTGGCTTCGCCCTGGACGAGTACGCGGGCCTGGACCCGGCCCACCCCCAGTCCTACCGGTCCACCATCGACCGGACCGTGGTCGAGCCTCTGGGCCTGGACCCGGCCAAGGTGAGGGTGCCCAATGGGAACCTGGACACCATCAAGGATGCTGGCCATGTGTACGACCAGGCAATCGAGGATGCAGGCGGCGTCGACCTGCAGATCCTGGGCATCGGCACTGATGGACACATCGGCTTCAACGAGCCCGGATCCTCCCTGGCCTCGGGCACCCGCATCAAGACCCTGACCGAGCAGACCCGCATCGACAACGCCCGCTTCTTCGACAATGACATGGACCAGGTGCCCACCCATTGCATCACCCAAGGAATCGGAACCATCCTCAAGGCACGCCAGCTGGTCCTCCTGGCCTTCGGTGCCGGCAAGGCAGAAGCCGTGGCCGAGAGCGTAGAGGGAGGCATATCGTCCTTCTGCCCGGCCTCCGCCCTTCAGATGCATCCCCACGCCACAGTGATCGTGGACGAGGCCGCCGCCTCCCGCCTGCGCAACCGCGACTACTACAAGTGGGCATATGCCAACAAGCCTGACTGGCAGTCCATCTAGAAGGCAAACCAAACATGTCCAAGGAAGCATACGAGTCGGCGGGGTTCGCGGCCGAATCATCCCTGAATGGACCGGCCCATCCCCTTGTCCTGACCGGCGCAAGGCTAATAGACGCCCGAGGCATCAGGGAAGACAGCTGGATTTTGGCCCTGGAGGGCAGGATTGACCAGGTCGGGCAAGGCAGGGAGAGCCTGGAATCCGCCCTGAGGGCCGCTGGCCTGCCCAGCCTACCGCCCTCCTTCCAGCCTGGATCAGATACCCATGACGTGAATGCGGACGGTGTGGAGTTTATCGACGCAGCCGGCCTCATCCTCACCCCCGGGTTCATCGACATCCACTCCCACGGCGGCTGGGTCCACTCCTTCGATGACGGCGACGAGGCCATTCGCACAGCTAGGGCCTGCCATATGGTCCATGGAACCACCAGGCAGGTGCTCAGCCTGATCACCAACCCGGTCGACACGATGTGCACCAATCTGCGCTCGGTCAGGCGGGTCATGGACTCCAGGCCCGACGTGCTGGGCGCCCACTTGGAGGGGCCCTTCATCGCCCTCTCCCGTAAGGGGGCGCACGACCCCAAGTGTTTGCGCGACCCTGAACCCACGGTTCTCGACCGCCTCCTGGAAGCTGCCGACGGTTGCATACGTCAGGTGACGTTGGCCCCCGAGCGCGACCATGGCTACGAGGCCATATCCCGCCTGGCTGGGTCCAGTGTGGTGCCTGCGGTCGGCCATTGCGATGCCGACTACGATCAGACCCGCCGCGCCTTCGATGCAGGCGCCCGCATACTCACTCACGTTTTCAACGCCATGAACGGCATCCACCACCGTCAGCCAGGGCCCATTCCGGCCGCCGTGGAGGACCCTCGGGTCACGGCTGAGCTGATCAACGACGGTTTCCATGTGCAGGACCCCTGCGTCGACCTGGCTTTCAGGCTCTTCCCCCATCGGATTGCCCTGGTCACCGATGCTATGGAGGCTACCGGCTGCGAGGACGGCGCCTACAAGCTGGGCTCCCTGGACGTAACAGTGAAGGGCGGCCACGCCCGCCTGACCTCCAACGGAGCCATCGCTGGTTCAACCCTGACCCTGGATGTGGCAGTCGGCCGAGCCGTCCAAGCCATCGGCCTCCCGGCTCCCCAGGCCGTGGAAGCCGTCACGCTGACACCTGCCCGGGCCTTGGGACTAGATCATCCCAATCCGATCACCAAGGCCCCACTGGGCCTACTGGCACCAAGCTATGCAGCCGACCTCCTCCTCCTGAACCCGGCCGACTGGTCCGTCAAAACCGTGGTCTGCAACGGGCGCAGAATTCAGATCTAAACAACGAATAGCCAAAAGCCTCCGATTCCTCCTTGCCTCTATGACAAGCCGGATTCTTCGCAACTAAGGGCACAAAGGCAGGAACGGTCAGAAGGGCCAGACGTTAGGCCGGGCCTTCTGACCGTTCCCAAAATTATCGACCAAGACAGCGGAGAGGAATCACCGCTATTGATAGGTGTACAGGCGCATTAGCCCCCTGGTCTTTCAGTACCCCACCTGGGCTCCATGCCCGGAATTCACCTGGGTCTGCCCCATCTCCTGGCTCATCTGCATTAGGCGGGCTATGCGCTCATCGGTGGGCGGATGGGTGGAAAAAAGTCTGCTGAACCCCTTGACCGAGAAAGGATTCTCGATCATCATGGCGGCAGCGCTCTGGGTGCCGGCAGTCTGCGGCATAGGCGCGGCCTGAGACCCGTAGGATATTTTGTTCAGCGCCGACGCCAGAGCCGCCGGGTCCCCAGTCAGCCGGCTGCCGTCCTCGTCGGCGTCATACTCTCGAGTGCGCGAAATGGCCATCTGGATCAGGGAGGCGCCCAGCGGGGCCAGAATCGAGCTGATCAGCACACCCAAGAGGCCAAAGACACCGGAATCGTTATCCCTGTCCCGGCTGTCGCCGCCGAAATACATGAGGGAGTATCCCAGATAGGTGATGACCGTGGCCATGGCCGAAGCTACGGCAGAGGTCAGGATGTCGTGGTTGTAGACGTGCATGAGCTCGTGGCCCAGCACCCCGCGAATCTCACGCTCGTTGAGGATGCGCAGGATCCCCTGGGTGCAGCAGACGGCGGCATGGCGCTCGTTACGGCCCGTGGCAAAGGCATTGGGCGAGTCGGTGGGGGCAATGTAGATGCGGGGCATGGGCTTGCCTGCCCTCCCCGACAGCTCTCGGACGATCCGGTAGAGGTCCGGAGCCTCCTGCTCGCTGACCGGCCGGGCGTGCATGGAGGCAATCGCCACCTTGTCGGAGAACCAGTAGGATCCGAAAGTGGTGGCCAGGCCTATGAGGATATAGATGCCCAGTGTCCCCTGGCGACCGCCAGTCAGCCACCAGATGAGCATAATAACGGCCCACATGAGGGCGAACAAAAGCGTCGTTTTCAGGCCGTTGAAATGTCCGTGAACCTTCAGCTTGCCATTCATGGGTTCCATGGTAGACAATACCGCTGAATTTTTGCTGAACGGGCGCTGAAAAGATGAGGCTGCTGAGCCCCCTCCTCCCCTACCACCCATTCAGAATAGGCCTGGTTGGCTCACAGCTTTTCTCTTACCTTGAGACTTAGGAGGAACATATTGAACCTTCTTCAACCTCCCGTTGACATCGAAGAACCGACGAAGATTCATGGTCTTCACCCCAAACTGGTCTGCGATGTTAGGAATCTTGGGCTCTTTCTTCATGTGCTGACCCTGTTGCAACGGAACCCGGGCCTCGTCCGTCACTATGACTGCCCCCTCGACTTTGGCCACGGCAATCAGCCAGGGATCCGCCTTGCTCTCTGACTCCCAGTATTGGCGCGACCCTTCCGTATACTGCCCGCAGGTGACCAGATAATCCTGGATTTTCGCATAGACCTGCGCATACTTGTCGTCCTTATGGCTTATTTGGTGGCCTTTGAACACTGCACGCACCCAAAGGTCCAACATATCGGGATTGGCGGCCTGCTCATTGACCAGCTCGTCGTAGACGACATCCACCATGGCAATCGCCCTGCTCTCAGCCAGCTTTTCCATCCATCGCCAGAAGGGGTGAAACTCCTTGTAGTCGAAAGGATGGTTAATCCGGTAGGAGGCGATGAAGATGTTGGAATCGGGCAGGTAGAGGGTAGCGGTCATAACAGCTTCTTTTCACGAATCAACCCCTGATAAGACTGCGGGGAGCGCACCCCCACCAGGTCGAAGCCCTCAGTCGGAGCCAATCTGCCCCCGTCCATGGCGGCATTGACCAGACGGACGAAACCGGTGTCCACCCTGGAGGCATTGGTCCTGTTGCCATTGCCATGAGGTTCCCGCTCCTGACGATGAGCGGTCTTGTCCTGAAGATGCCGATCCATTCGTGCCCGCAGCTCCTCAAGCGTATCCTCGTCAGCCAAGCGAAACTGATGGGCTTGTATCCCCATGGCCAAGGCACTCAGATGGAAGTCGTCAGCTATAGACTCCGCAGCATCGGCCGGCTCTTTGCCCCCGTCCAGCTTCTCTTGCCACAGCCTCCGGAAGCGCTCATCATCAATCACAGCCTTTACCACTGCCCGGTTTATCGCACGCTCGGTGGTCTTGCGGTCTCCTTGGCCGCCAATGCCGTCGAAGAGCTCCTGAGTACCCAGCAGTACATGCCCCACCTCGTGAATCAAGGTGAATATCATGCCGTCAAAGGAATCGTTCCTATTGATAAACACCAGCGGAGCCATGTCGTCAATCAGCACGAACCCTCGAAATTCCTGAAGATCCAGTTTTCGGGACCTTGTAGAACCCACCTGGGAGTTGAGCATGATCATGATGCCCGCATTAGATGCCTGTTCCTTGAGCTGACGGAAACGGTCGCTGGATTTGCCGCCCTCCCAGGCAGAGCGCCCATCCAACCCAAGGGTGGAGCGAAGCGCATCAGCCAGGTCATCGTCATACTCGGCACTGTGCACCGACCCGACCAGCGGGTTGGCATCCAAGCCGGACTCAAGCAATTCATCCCTGGCCCATTCCTGCCTGAACCGCATCTGGTCTATGGTGTCCTGCAGATTTTTGCTGGGCTGCACAGACGTGTTGCCTACGGTCCGGTAACGAACCAGGGGTTCAAGGCGACGTTGGGGCACAACCGACCTGACCAAGGCACCGAAAGGCACATGCAGGGCCCTGCTGAGCTGCTCTACCTTGTTGAAGGATACAGACACGGGTTCCTTGGATTCCAGCCAATCCGGCAACTGGCCAAGCCCTCGGCGCTGAGACAGGGCCACGGGATCGGCATCACCCTCCTCAACGGCCCACTGGAGGGTGGCCGGATAGAGAGTCAGGTTAGCCATGTCACGCTCCTTCGATTCCGTGATGGGCTCTAATGACAATGATACCTGCGCGAGACTTATCCTTCCGCTGTGAGCAGCCAGTAGCCCAGACCAAGAAAACAGGACCTGGACGAGGATTCATGAACCTCATCCAGGTCCTGCCACTGCTAACACAGGCCCAGGAGCGATCGCCTACTCGCCGTGGGCGAGCTGGCGGAGCTGGTCGGGATCGATGACCTTGATGTGCTCGCGGCCAACCTTGGCGCCCTCAGCCCGCTCGTAGGCATCCACCCGCTTCCAGCCGGCGAAGTCGATGGGCTGGATGCCCCTCTCCGCCAGGAAACGATCAATCGAATCGTCGTCACGGTCCTTGGCGAAGCGACCACGGTCCGGGCTGGAAGCCAGGTCACCCAGCATGTTGCCGATGGTCTCCAGGGCATCGGACTTGGTGGATCCGATCAGGCCCACAGGCCCTCGCTTGGCCCAGCCCGTGGCGTAAAGACGGTCGATGGGTCGCCCGTCCTGCCCTTCTGGAGCAGTGGTCACGCGACCGTGGACGTTGGAGAGGGTGTAGCCGGAGAAGTCGTAGGGAATGCCGGGAACCTCGGCGGGCTTGTAGCCGATGGCGTGGTAGACGGCCTGAACCGGGTACTCCTCATACTGGCTGGTCTCCTCCATGGAGCCCTCGGGTGTGACCTTGGTCTTCTCCACGCGAATGCCGGTCACCTTGCCGTCCTGGCCGATGATTGCCGCAGGCATCCGGTAGAAGTGCATATAGAAACGGCGGTCGGCGGGATTGCCCTCGAAGTCGACGCCACCATCTTCAGCCATGTCCTCGGCCATCTCCCTGATGGTGAAGAGCTCCTCCAGCATCTGCCGGGTCAGCTTGTCGGCACCGGCCCGATCGATGGTCTCCTGATCCAGGTCAAAGTCGTCCTCGTCGATGACGATTTGCACTCCGGGCAGCTTCTCCAACTCGCGTAGCTCCTGGACCGAGAACTTGGCCTGGGCCGGACCGCGACGAATGAACATGTGCAGTTCACGGGCCTGGTTGCCCTGGATCCCCCGGTAAACATTGTCGGGGATGTCGGTGCCCAGCAGGTCGTCGGCCCGCCGCATCAGGATTCGCGAGACATCCATGGCCACGTTCCCGCCTCCGATGACGGCCACCTGTTTGGCATCCAATGGCCAATTCTGGTCAGCATCGGGATAACCGTCATACCATTCGACGAAGTGGGCGGCCCCGTGAACGCCATCAAGTTCGTGACCGGCGATCTCCAGGGGGCGGTCATCCACGGCGCCGGTGGCGAAGAGCACCACATCGTAGCGCTGAAGCAGATCATCCAGGTTGACGTCCTTGCCGAACTCCACATCCGCATAGAGGTGAATCTCCGGGTTGTCCAAGGTCTTCTCCAAGGCGCCGGCGATGTACTTGATGCTGGGGTGGTCCGGGGCCACGCCGTAACGGACCAGGCCGAAGGGAACGGGCAGCTTCTCGAACAAATCAATCCTGGCCCGGTCCCCCAGACCAAGGTCGGCACCCTTCTCCCGAAGCTGCCGCAGCAGAATGTCAGAGGCGTAGACCCCTGCAGGCCCCGCGCCTATGACAGCCACGCGCAGAGGGGAGTCGGCTTCCTTACCGCAGGCCGGTGCGGGCATGGTGGAATCGTTGACATTATTATCGCTCATGCTTGCCAGCCTAACGCAAAGCGACGGTCGGGAACAGAGCTAATTGGGCTCCATCCCCGGGACTTTCACCAAGCGTCGTGAAATGGCCTCAGTCCCGATCTATCAGCGCAGTCAGGGCCCAGAGGATTGAAACCACGTCGATGGCCTCCTGCGTAAAGGCGCCGACAACCACCGGAATCAGATCGAAGGCGGCACAGAGCATGCCCACCGTGGCCAGGGTCAGCCCCAGCATGACCGCCTGGAGCATGACCCGCTTGGTTCTGCGTGCAATGGTGATTGACCTGGGCAAACAGGCGATGTCGTCATTCATAATCACCGCCTGGGCGGACTCGGAGGCGGCCGTGGTGGTTCCGTCGGTGATGGCCATACCCACGTCGGCAGCGGCCAGGACCGGAGCATCGTTGACCCCGTCTCCCACCATCATGGTGATGGATTTGGTCACTGACTCCCCTAGGAATTTGGACAGCCATATGTCCCAGAAGGGCTGCCTGTTGGGCTCCTCCTTGGAGGCCTTGGCGATCAGATTGGCCTTGTCCTCGGGGAAGAGGCCGGCATGCACGTCGGTGATTCCCACTTGGTCGGCGATAATCCGGGCCGAGGCCTCCTTGTCACCGGTGACCATGGATAGACGGGTGATGCCCAACTCCCGCAGCTGGGCGATGGTCTGGGCGGCATCCGACCTGGGCACGTCCTTCATGACGACCCTGGCGGCCAAGACCCCATCAATAGAGACGTAGGAGGCCATCTCGTCAGGCGCCAGGGGGCCGAATAAATCGCTTGAATGCCCATCAGCCACGAACCGAGCCCTGCCCACCTTGACCTGGTGACCATCGACTTGGCCCTGTACCCCGTTGCCGGAATCCTCCCGAACCTCCCGCGCATGCAGATGGGTCTCACCCTTGTTCTGTGCCCGCAGTCGCTCCTGGGCGGCGGCCCCGGCCTCAGCGATTCCGTTGGCCAGGATGTGGACCGAGTAGGACTCAACAGCGCCCGCCATGGCCAGAATCCGGTCTGTATCGACCTTCTGCTCCCTACCGTCAGGCAGGTCGACCTTGGCCACTTGGGGACGTTTGACGGTCAGCGTGCCGGTTTTATCGAAGAAGATGTGCGAGACCCGGCCCAGATTCTCAATCACGTCCTGGGTCTTTATCAGCAGACCCGCCTTGGCCAGCCTCCCAGTCCCTGCCATGTAGGCCACAGGGGCGGCAATCAGCAGAGGGCAGGGGGTGGCCAGGACCAGAACCTGGGCGAACCGGGTCGGCACGCCGGAGATGATCCAGGCTACGCAGGCGATGATGAAGGCCACCACGGTGAAGGGGACCGCCATCAGGTCGGCTGTTCTGACGACTGCTGCCCGCGAGTTCTGTGCTGAGCGCACCAGGTTGAGGATTCGCTGGTATTGGGAATCCCGCGCCAGCTGCCGGGCCCGCATCAGGAAGGTGCACGAGCCGTTGACCGCTCCGGACATGACCTGGGTGTCCTGGTAGAGCCTGCGGGGCATTGGCTCGCCATTGATGGTGGACATATCCAAGGTGGCGGTTGGACTGATCAGCTCGCCGTCAACAGGCACGGTCTCGCCGGGCTTGACCACCAGGAGATCGTTCAGACGGACCTTATCGACCGCCACCGTATTCCAGTCGCTCTCCTTGGGAAGGGTATGCTCTCCCTCCGGCAGCTCTGTCTGAACCACATGGGCCACCTGAGGGGCGGCTTGGACCAATACGGTCAGATTGTTCTGTGCCTTGTTCCCTGCGTACTGCTCGATGGCGTCGCCCGAGTAGAGCATGAGGACCACGGCCCAACTGGCCCAGTACTGACGAACGGCGAGGGTGGACAGGATGGCGACCACGGCCAGGATGTCCACGCCCACGTGGCCCTGGCGGACGTCATCGATCATCCCCTTGAGGGTGTCCACCAGCGAGACGGCTACCAGGACGGCGACCAGCCACTGGGCGGCCTGACGATAGGGATGCCAGAGCAGGCCCATGACCAGCCCGCAGATCAGAACCACCCAAAGCATGGGCACCTTCTTGGCGAAACCCAGGATTTTTGACATGACCACTTCCCCGCTCCGGACTTGTCGATCTGACAGTCGTAGCCGGATCACTGCTCTCTTCTGCTCTTGACATTTCAAGCCTATACCGCACCGGAGCCAGCAATGGACGGCGGATACGACAAGGGGCCGCACCCGCCAAAGCGACGGATACGGCCCCCGGGTTCAGTCGCGGATCACTGCCCGAAGAAGAAGCGGAAGGGATCCATGGAGTCATCGTCGTCGCCCGAACCGCCCTGGTCGGAGTCGCCGTCCTGGCCACTGCCGTCCGAGTTCTTCCTGTTGGTCCTGGGCTTGCCCTGAACGGTCTGCTCCTCGCTATCCAAGGTGGCATTCACATCGGCGGTCTTGCCGTCACGCACCACGGTGATCTTGACCGAGTCGCCGAAGGCGGCAGCCCGGACGAAGCCCAGCAGAGAGTAGTTGTTGTTGACCGCATGACCATTGAAGGCCACGATGGTGTCTCCGACCTTAATGCCGGCCTTGTCAGCCGGGGAGCCCGAAACCACATTGGTGACCTTGGCGCCGCCACGGGTGACTCCGTCGGCCTGGGCCGTGCTGCTCTGGATGGTGACACCCAGAGAGACGTGCTTGGCCTTGCCGTCCTTGATGATCTCATCGGCGATTCGCTTGACCAGGTTGGATGGAATGGCGAATCCGATGCCGATGGATCCCGCCTCAGACTTGGAGGAGGCCATGGAGGCGATGGAGGAGTTGATTCCGATGACCTCGCCAGCCGCGTTGAAGGTGGGGCCGCCCGAGTTGCCGGGGTTTATGGCCGCATCCAGCTGGACCGCGTTGGTCACGATGGGGTTGTTGTTGCTCTCGTCCATGACCGAGACCGGGCGGTTCAGAGCCGAGACGATGCCGGTGGTGGCCGTGTTCTCGTAGCCCAGGGGGTTGCCGATGGCCATGACGTTCTCGCCCACGGCCAGCTTTTCGGAATCGGCGAACTTCACAGGCTTCAGGTCGGAGGGCGCCTGATCCAGGCTGAGGATGGCCAGATCGGCTGTGGTGTCGGTGCCGACCACCTTTGCCGTATACATCTGCCCGTTGGAGAGGGTCACGTGAATCTCCTGGGCGCCATCGACCACGTGGTTGTTGGTGACCACATGGCCCTGGGTGTCGAAGACCGCACCCGATCCGGCACCCACACCGCTCTTGGTCTGCACCTGGATGGAGACCACGGACTCGGAGACCTGCTTGCTGATGCCCTGCCAGTCAGGAGCCTGACCTCCCTCGACCTTGGCCGTGCCCTGGCCCGAGGAGTTGGAGGAGACCCCGCTGAGCGAGGAGGACGAGGGCAGGGTGATCCATCCGTTGGACAGTGCCGCCCAGCCCAGGCCCAGCATGAGGGCTGCGGCCACCAAGGCAGCCACTACAGCGGTGAAGACGTACTTGCCCGTGCCACTTAAGTTGTTGCTGACGTTATTAGCAGGACCAGGCCGGCCGTTGGGGCCACCGAATCCGAAGGGTGCATAGGGACCCTGGCCGGAAGGCTGGCCGCCCTGGGGGTTCTGGCCGGCATTCTGACGGGGTTGGCCATTCTGGCCGAACTGGCCTGGCTGTCCGTACTGTCCGAAGAAGCCCTGCTGAGGACCGGAGCCATATCCCTGGTTTGGCTGCTGGTTGTGCTGCTGCTGATTCTGATTGTTGGCAGGAGGACGCGAGCCTGCAGGAGCATAGGCGCCATACTCGGGCGCAGGCCGATAGTAAGGCTGCTGCGTCGGCGCATCCTGCCCCGTGGCCGAGCCACTGGAAGAGGAGGATGAAGTCCCGGTGCCGCTACCGTCATTCGACCCGTTTTCCGTGGTCGTGGACTGTGCATCTCCACCAGGCACGGCAATAGGAGTCGTGGGCCTCTGATCCCAGGCCTGGGTCTGCTGGTTCCCTTCGTCCGTCGTGGGAACTTGAGCAGAGTCGGTCTGGTTTGCGGAAGCTCCCGTCTCCTGCTCTTGATTGGCGACCCCGCGCTCGATGTGGCTTGGCTGCCAGGACTGACCGTCGTCGTCGCCCTTCCAAGGGTCGACCTTGTGCTCTTCAGCCATTTCTGCTCCTTCGGATCGATGCCGCTGCCTGCTATTCGGTCACGCTTGTCAATCTACCCCGTCGCCCGCGCTTTTTGCTGTTTCCGGCTGACAGGCGAAGTGGGTCCTCGCATGCATTGCTTCCAAGTCTAGGGCCGAAATACTGAATGTTGTCTGGACATTGTATGAAAGTCACATCGACTGTGCACAGGGCGGCAGCGGGACGGTTGGATGTCTTGGATACAGTGGAGCCATGAGCCTGATCACCAACCCGCTGGGAGCCACGCCGGGCCGACCCGGCGACCGCGCCGCATTCTCATTCGAGACCCTGAACCGCCTGCCTGACAGCCCGGAAGGCCTGGGACGCAATGGCCGCCGCTACGGCCGCACTGGCATCATCCACACTCCTCACGGAGACATCCACACCCCCGCATTCATCCCCGTAGCCACCCAGGCGGCCATGAAGGCCGTCCTGCCCGAGCAGATGCGGGAGCTGGGCGCCCAGGTCCTCCTGGCCAACGCCTTCCACCTGTTCGAACGCCCCGGTCCCGACATTCTGGACCAAGCAGGGGGCCTGGCCCGGTTCATGAACTGGGACGGCCCCACCTACACCGATTCAGGCGGCTTCCAGGTGCTCTCGCTGGGGGCGGGATTCAAGAAGACCCTGGCCATGGACGTGACCGGCATGAAGTCGGACCAGGTAATCGCCGAAGGCAAGGAGCGCCTGGCCTTCGTGGACGAGGACGGGGTCACCTTCAAGTCCCCGCTCAACGGCGACCGGCACCGCTTCTCGGCTGAAATCTCCATGGGAATCCAGCACCGCATCGGCGCCGATATCATGTTCTCCTTCGACGAGCTGACCACCCTGATGAACACCCGCACCTACCAGGAACAGTCAGTGGAGCGTACCTTCCGTTGGGCAAAACGCTGCGTGGACGAGCACCAGAAGCTGACCCAGGCACGGACCGGCAAGCCTTACCAGGCCCTGTTCGGCGTGGTGCAGGGGGCCAACTATGAGGATCTGCGCCGACGTGCCGCCCGCCAGATCGCCTCCCTGGACTTCGACGGCGTGGGCATCGGGGGCGCCATAGAGAAACGGCTGCTGGGGCAGACCTGCGCCTGGATCTGCGACGAAATGCCCGAATCCCGGCCCAGGCACGTGCTGGGCATCGCCGCTGTGGACGACATATTCGCAGGCGTGGAAAACGGTGGGGACACCTTCGACTGCGTATCCCCGGCCCGCTGCGGCCGTAACGGGGCCGTCTTCACCCGTGACGGCCGCTGGAACATCAAGCGCGCCCAGTTCAAGGCTGATTTCAGACCCATCGAAGAGGACTGCGACTGCTACACCTGCACCCACTACTCCCGGGCCTACATCGACCACCTGCTCCGCGCCCATGAGCTCAACGGCTACACGCTGGCCACCATCCACAACGAACGCTTCTTTGTCAGGCTACTGGACGAAATCCGCCAATCCATCGATGGCGGCTACTTCGACGAGTACAAGAAGGAGACCCTGGCCCGGTTCTACGCCCATGGGTCCAAGGGCTGAACCAAAACACGCCATTATTGCGCCGCGTAGACAACCGTGCTAACCTTTCTAGTTGTCTGCGAACGTGGCGGAATGGTAGACGCGCTGTCTTCAGGTGGCAGTGAGCTGATGCTCGTGAGGGTTCAACTCCCTCCGTTCGCACTTGTAGATACAGATGAGGCACCGGAGATTCCGGTGCCTCATTTATATTTTCTGACCTGTCTTTCGCCGTTCAGGCCAGCAGGGCAGCGATACGGTCTTTGATTTGCCCATCCTGGGCGTTGGCCATGAAGTATTCCGCAAAGTGTTCGCCTGCTATGGTTTCCTTGACAAAATCAGGATCCAGCCTATCCAGCACTTCGGTGAGAGGACGGTAGACTTGAGCCTTGACCTTCTGCAGGATACCGGCATTGCACCGCTCCGGCACAGCCCGCTCCTTGGGATAACCGCCCCCCATGGGCTCCGCGAAGAGCCGCTCGAAGATCAGCTGCAGATTGAGCTCACCGCCCCAACCAAAACCCTTGGCGAAGGGGATCGACAGGGCGTTGCCCCCGTTAATCTGGCTGAACAGATAGGCATCAGTGGGCTCCTCTGCCAGACCGCAGACAATCCCAGGGAAGCTGTTCAGGGCGGTCATGGCTCCTTGACCTGTGCCGCAGCCGGTGATCACGAAGTCAACGGCCCCAGCGTTGAGCAGAATGGACGCCAATAGCCCATTCTGCACATAGGTCAGCTGGCTCTCCCCCTGCTTGCCGTACATGCCGTAGTTGAAAGTCTGATATCCCTTGCTGTCACAGACCTTCTTCAAGGTCTCAAAAATAATCTGATTCTTGGCGGCCTGAGAATTTTCGTTAATTAATGCCACTTTCATGATTTTGCATTCTCCTTTGCTGATAGATTGTCAATATAGTGGGATTCTGGCACGGCAGTTCACTCCGGCTGCTTGCCGATATAAGCCAAGATGCCCCCATCCACATACAGCACCTGTCCGTTGACGAAGTTGGATGCCGGGGAAGCCAGGAAGACTGCAGGCCCTTGTAGGTCTGCGGTCGAACCCCAGCGGGCAGCCGGGGTCTTGGAGATGATGAACCGATCGAATGGGTGCCGGGATCCATCAGGCCGGCGCTCGCGCAGGGGAGCCGTCTGTGGTGTGGCGATGTAGCCTGGGCCAATCGCATTGCACTGGATGTTGGCGTGACCATACTCGGCGCAGATGTTTCGGGTCAGCATCTTCAAACCGCCCTTGGCTGCCGCATAGGCGGATACTGTTTCCCTGCCGAGCTCGCTCATCATGGAGCAGATGTTGATGATCTTCCCTGCGCCCTTGGCGATCATGCCCGGCAGCACAGCTTTGGAGACGATGAAGGGGCCATTCAGGTCCACGTCCACCACCTTACGGAAATCGGCGGCGCTCATGTCAAGCATGGGAATACGCTTGATGACGCCGGCGTTATTGACCAGGATGTCTATGGTACCCACCTCCTTGCCGATGCGCTCCACCATGGTCGCCACAGCCTGTTCATCCGTGACATCACAGACATAGCCATGCACCGGAATCCCGGCTTCCCGATAAGCGGCCAATCCGCGATCTACCGATTTGGGATTGGAAGCGTTGAAGACGATGGTGGCACCTGCCTCATGCAAGGCCGAAGCAATGGCGAATCCAATGCCATAGACGGCCCCGGTGACCAGCGCTACCTTGCCCTTAAGTGAAAACTGGTCCATGGAGAACCCTGTCATGATAACCTCCTTATGAATTGGTCGGGGTCCAAGGAACCCAACCGTTTTCCTCTGCTCCGCGGACGCGAATATACGTCAATTCAATAATTGGCATATCTCTCCACTACGCGGGCGATGGCCGGACCCTTGGTCTCCTCGAAGACCACAGCCAACATGGGCCTATAGGCCTTGACAAGATCCAAAACAGCGGGAACGTCCATAATCCCCTCGCCATTGTCACAGGGTTGGACCTGTTCCTCGCCGGGTACGATTCGATAGTCCCGTACATGGACGGCCAGGATCCTGTCAGCAAAGGCATCAAACCCGGCCCGGGCCAAGTCCATTTGCTCGCCGGCATTGCCGGCAAAGATCAGGGAAGTCGGGTCGAAGACCACGCCCAGGTAGGGCGAATCGATCTCATCCAGCAGCCGCCGAGTACGCGCCACTGAACAGATGGGATGGTTGATGCCCGGCTCGATGCCGACCATGGTCCCCATACGCTCCCCGTAGGCCACAAGCCGTGATATGGATGTGCGGGCCTGGCGGTAGGCTTCCTCAGTGAAGTTGGCCTCGGTACGACTTGTGGGCTCGGGCAGAACCGAACCTGTCTCGCTGGCCACCATCGGCGCGCCGAAGCAGCGCGCGAAGCGCAGATGGGCCTCGAATTGCCGCAACAAGGCCTCCCGACGCACCGGGTCGGGATGAATCATGTTGATATAACACCCCAGTACAGCCACATCGACCCCGTGCGCCCCCAACTGACGACGACAGGTCTGACCCATGCCGGGATTGATCCGGTCCACCGAAGCAAGATCGGGAAACTGCCGAGCCAGAGACAGCTGGACCGCATGGACCCCATACCCCTCCAGTCCGGCACCTAGGGATTCGAAGTCATCGACCCCGGGGACGTCATGCCCCCTCACTGCAACGGTAATCATCCTTGGGCTTCCTCCTCACCATCCCCAATTGATTGGTCAACTGTAATAGCAATGTCTGCAGGGTTTGACTTTGTTTCATGCTTTTGCCATACTCCGCTGCCATCGAGCCGAGAGAACCAAATCTCCGGCGGTCGACCCCGAGTAAATCAACTTTTGGCCAGCCACTGCATCATCGCCACCCGGGTAGGTATAGCACTCCCCGGGATCGTATGCCAGGGGATGCTCAGACGGTCGACCCTGAATGCTCAGGCGCAAACAAGTGCAATCATCCTTGGCCCCGGCTACGATCTCCGCCGACCGTGCCTCGGAAATCCTCCAAATTCCATTACCATCGGCCCTGGCTCCCGCACGAATCCCCATCTGGTTCCCCTGCAGAGCCAACAGGCACGTGTAGGTAGTGACGGGACCTTGAAAGCGGGCGTGCAGATTGAATCCATCCGGGTACATCTCGACTTCGATCCGGGTAGACAGAGTCAGATCGTCCCGTCTGCGCCGATCGAAGTCCATGCAGGCGAAGAACCTTCCTTCATCGGTTAACCGGTATGCAGCATCGTTTCGGCAGAATTTCTGATCAAGCGGCTGGTAATAGCCACTGGTGCGCATATCGCGCATGATCCAGGCCAGCCTGTTGCCCTGTCTGACGCAGTGGCCGGGACGCAACGGACCCAGGCCGAAGAACTCCGGGGATATTCTCAGGGTCTCCAGAGTCAGCCCGGGAGTTGAGAAATCGACGATGGTCGGATTGTTGGCCAGCCCCGAGGCCACCCGACCAGTATCGGGAAAGTCCGATCCGGCATAGATGGAGGCTGTCATGCTCGATTGAGCCCATGAATCTCCGGACAGCAGGACCCTAGTCAGTCCGGACTGCTGATACTCCTGAACCCGATCATCATGATCCTCGGCCCCATCAGCCTGGGGCAGAGGGCCGGCCAGGCGCGAGTCCACCAGAAGCTCAGCCAGATGTCGAGCTGGATCAGCCAGCCGGCGTCGAGAAAGCCACGAAGCCCAGCGAATCACCCGTGGATCTCCCTTGACCACGGCCAACAGTCGGGCCTGCGAAAGGAAGGGTTCGGGGTCGAATGGCTGGTTCTGATCCTGGCGGCGCGATTGAACGGTCTCCATCATTCCGTCCGGCCGCATCAAAGCAACCTGGGCGCGCAGGTTCCTCTCGACCAAGTCCAGGTATTGGGTATGTCCGGTCCTGCGCGACAGGGCAATCAGACATGGGTTGGTCACATAGGCTGCGTAGTTGGGGCTGCGCTCCGAATAGAGACCATCGGACTGAATATCGATGCCTTCGGCCAGCCAGGCCTCAGCACGGGAGCGCAGTTCACTCCCGCCCAGGAAGAGGTTGAGCCCAACCAGGGCACTTGCCATCTCCCATCGGTGGTTGGGAGTGTGCACACCCCCCTGCAGCATGGCTGGGGCGGCACGTCGTGCTATCTCAAAGAGAGGTTCACGCACGGCCTGAATCACGGACTGGGGACAGTCTTGGACCTGCATCAGCTCCAAGGTCAGGCACAGATCATTGATGGTGAAGGCACTATCGGGAGGAGAAACCAAATTATCCCCGCCAGAGAAAAGCCCCTCCTCCAACTGCAAGTCGGCCAAGTGCTCCAGCAGAACCGGTAGCCTGTCGACCAAGCCCGCCGTCTGCTCGGAGGGGCATATGGCAGACACGGCAACAACGGCCTTTATCAGCTCCATCGTCGGACGGTGCGACAAACCAATCAGCAAATCAGAATCCCGATCCAGAGTCTGCAAGCGCGTGCGAACGAATCGCAGCGAGCTCCTGCTCAGGATTTGGGTGTAGGACATATCTGACATCACATAGGCCTTTCCTCCATGGAATGTCCGTCCGGACTTGGCTCAACCCTTGAAGGCTGCATCGACATCCGAACCAACGATGTACTTTTGGCAGAACATGAAAATCAGGACCAGCGGAATCATGGAAATGACAGATGCCGGCAGCAGAATAGCCCAATCTATCTTCTCCGCACCAACCAGTGTCCGCAGTGCCACCTGCAGAGTGAACCGTTTAGAGTCATTGAGGATCAGCAATGGCCAGATATAGTCGTTCCAGCGCCACTGGAAGGAGAAAATGGCCAGGGTCACAATACAGGGCTTGGCGATGGGCAACATGATGCGCAGGAAGATCTGCAGTTCAGAGCATCCGTCCACACGGGCCGCCTGCATCATCTCATCAGGGACAGTCAGGTAGTACTGGCGGAACATGAAGATGCCAGTGGCGGTGATGATCGAAGGAACGATTATACCGGCCAGGGTGTTGTACAAGCCGATATCGCGCACGACAATGAAAGAGGGCGACATTATGACCTCAGTGGGCAGCATGGTCGTCAGCAGTATGCCGATGAAGAAAAGTCTGGTCCACCAGTAGTCATATTTGGCTAGCGCATACCCGGTCATGGAGCTCACAATAACGGTCAGGACGGTGGTGATGATGGCGACTACTGCCGTATTACCGAAGTATCGGGCAAAGTCGATCCGGCTCCAGGCCGCCGCATAGCCCGCAGTGGTCCATCGGCGGGGCAGGAAGCTCATGGGCACAGCGAAAAGCTCATCCGGCCCCTTGAAGGAGGACAGAATCAACCAGAATACCGGGAAGGCGAAGCAGATGACCAGGAACCACATCATTATGGTCGAGGGGGCGTCTGCCTTGACCCGTTGCCACCATGTTCTCACAGATACGGCATGCATATCAGCGACCCCCTGTTTTCTTGTTAAGGTGCATCTGCAGTAGTGACACGACGACCAGAATAATCAGCAGAACCATGGAGGCCGCCGAGGCGTAGCCGATGCGGGAGTTTGAGAATCCTGTCTCGTAGATGTACTGGACCACCAGCCTGTTAGCCGTGCCTGGTCCGCCCCCGTTCAGGGCCTGGACCATGGCGAACTCCTTGATGCCTCCGATGGTGCCCAACAGAACAACCATGAAGGTGGTCGGAGCGATGCCTGGCAGTGTGATATGCACGAACTTCTGCCAGATGTTGGCCCCGTCCAGCGAGGCCGCCTCGTAGAGTGAGGCCTGCACATTCTCCAAGGCGGTTATGAACAGCAGCATATTGAAGGCCATTCCCGCCCAGACGCCGGCAAGGATAAGCACCAGGAAGGAGAGGTTGGCATCGGTTGCCCAGCGCATAGGGTGTCCACCCAGCCCCTGGATGACCTGATTGACGATGCCGAAGCCCTCGCCGAACATCCATCGCCAGATCAGACCGGTGATGATGGGAGAGACCAGCCAGGGGATGAAGAAGAGAGTGCGGGCCAGGGTCCGGCCGACTGCCTTCCGGTTGGTCACCAGAACCGCCGCCAGCAGGGACAGACAGACGTTCAGAGGCACCGAGCACAGGATGTACTCAAAAGTGCGCAACAGTGAGGACCAGAAGTCATGGTCGGCCAGCAGCGTGGTGTAGTTGGACAGGCCCACCATCCGGTACTTGGACAGGCCCTTGTAGTTGGTGAAGGAATAGAAGAGTCCGATTGCTGCAGGCCAGATGAAGAAAATAACATAGAGCACGACAGCAGGCAGAATCAAAAACAAGGGCGCTGCCACCGGCTTTTTCATTTTCTTGGGCGCTTTACCTCCGCCTGCTCTTCCAGAGGTCTTCACCATAGCCCTCACCTCCATGTCTTTGCTGAGCCAATGGCTTCACTGTTTGTTGTCAACTGTGTAGTACTTGGTGAACAGGCGGTTCATGTTAGCCACGGTCGTGTCTACATCCTGCTCGTCAGACAGGTACTTGACCGTCTCGTCCTTCATAGGGTCCTGGCTCGGCAGAACCGCGCCCTTCAGCGCAAGCTCCAGCTGGGTCATGACCTGGCGGGAAAGCACATCCTGGTCGGATTCACGAATGATTTTCTGGTAGAGGTCCATGTCCTCATTGTGGTTGGCATACTTAGGCGTGATGTCGTTGAGGGCAGGCAGATAGTTGCCCTGCTCACAGAAGGCAGTGTAGTTCTTCTTGCTGTAGAACCAGTCGAGGAACTTTTTGCCCGCAGGACTCAGGGCGACCATGTAATTGGTTCCCACATTGGTGGCCTTGGTGGGCGAGGCAGGCATGATGACACTCTTCCAGGAGAATGAGGTGATGGATGTGTTGAAATCGGCTATCTGCCAGTTGCCCGAATAGTAGGCAGCCACCTGTCCCGACTTGAACAGAGCCGAGGGATCCTCGTTGGAAGCCCAGACCGACTTAGGCATAATCTTGTCGTCGTCGATGCTCTTGAGGAACTCGAGGGCTGTCTTGGCCTTGTCATCCAGACCCCAGGATCCATCCGCATGCTTGCGAACGCCCTTGGAACCGAACTGATAGAGGAAAGAGCGTTCACGGTGGCTGGAGGCATCCATGACCATGCCATATTTCGCTCCGGTGGCCTCTTGCACCTTTTTCAAGGCGTCTATGAATTCCTCCCAGGTCCAGGATCCGTCGGGATCCGGATAAGAGACACCAGCCTTGTCGAACAGCGAGGTATTGAGGAAGAGGCCCACAGCTGTCAGATCAGAGGCAATGGTGAGTATCTTGCCGTCCGGGGACTTGCGCAGAAGGCTTTTCATGGCATTATGACTATCGGCCAGACTGGTCAGATCCTCCAGCTGATCGGCCCAAACGGGGTTGATCTGGGGGACACGTGCCACGTCAGGAAGATCATTGGCCTTGGCGGCATTGGCGATTTTCGTACTAAGATCCGCATAGGGCACCTCCATGATATTGACCTTGACCCCGGTGTCCTTGGTGTATTTCTGGGCCATGGTCTTGTAGGCGTTGTTCTGATCATCCGAATAGGTCAGGGTGATCTCCTTGGCATCTGCTCCGGAATCTCCCTTGGACCCTCCGCCGCATGCGGTCAGGGCGAAGATAGAGACCACGGCCACTCCTGCGGCCAGGAATCGGCGAATTAACCTTGGCATTCGACACTCCTTTGTGAATCTGATTCCACATCAATGTGGGATATCAATTTGAGAATAATATTAGCATAGATTGCGAAAGCCTGTGAACAAAACGGTAAAACTCTTGTTAATCATAGTATTTATCCACTTCCAGAATCGCAGTGAATCAGGCATCTCTACCAGCGCACCATCAGGAAAATCTTAATCTGAACTATTATTTAGTATCATTATAAGAATGAATGTCGGAAAGACAAGCAGGCAATCGGTCTCCTTGTGGAAAGAAAGGCCGACTACATCGATATGAGAGACAGGAAAAACATGGGCACACGGACCGCAGGAGCGAACATGGCCCTCCATGGGGACAGAGGTCGGGTTGTCACCACCAATAGGAGCGTTATTTTAGACACCCTATGCCATACCGATAGCCTTTCTCGGGCCCAAATCGCTGAGTTGACAGGAATCCCGCTGCCAACTGTCCACCGACTTTGCGCCCAGCTTAGGAAGGAAGGCATTATCCAGGAGAGCGCGAAGAACCGCGATGGCCGAGGCCGGCCGGTTCGCCTGCTGCATTTGAATCCGAGCTTCCACGCCGTTCTGGTCGTCAACATCAGAGGAACAACCATTGATGGAGCCGTGGTCAGCCTGAATGATCGGATCCTGCACGAGGAGCACATGCCTCAACCGCATGACGAAGATAAGGGGGGCACCGGCAGCCGCATACGCGCCATCGCCACCATGGCCAGGCTTCTGGATCGATGGGCCGCAGATCGGTCCATTCCCTGCACCGGTATGGGCGTAGCCGTGCCCGGCATCGTCCAGAACGACGGCACGGTTACAGCCGCCAGTGAATTGGGCTGGAATGAAGTACCCCTGGGCGACATCCTGCGTACGGCTGGCAAAGGCCCTGTTCTGATAGAAAACAACGCCAATGCCTATGCATATGGAGAAGCCTTGGCAGGAGCGGGGAAAAACCATAACCCGGTAGTCGGCTACACCATCCGCCATTTCGGCGTAGGTGCCGGCATCGTCGTGGATGGCTGCATCCTGCGGGGAAGCCATGGCATGGCCGGCGAGATGGGCTACACGCTGACCAGTCGGGAATCACTGGACAAGTACTACACATACGGCGGCGATCTGGAATGGCAGATCTCTCAGATCAGCGCCGTCGAGAACCAACCGAGCGAACAGCGTGAGGAAGCCCTAATCGATTTGATCAGTCTATCCATCGGGGATATCTGCCTGGTAGCCGACCCGGAAATCATCGTCCTGGACATCGCTCCAACCTTGCCAGGGCAGCGAATCCTGAAAGGCATCCGACGGCGCCTGATCGGACGCATCCCTCACATGCCGGATCTCGCAGCAACCCAGCTGGGCAGGAAGGCTCCCCTGATTGGCATGGGGGAGCTGATCAGCCAGCAGGTCAGGATGGCGGCTTTCAATGTCTAGCATGGACAGCAGGCAACGGGAGGATCCCTTACCTGTGGTCGGCGTGGACGTAGGCGGAACCAAAACCCGCATCGATACGCTTTTTTCAAAACATCGCCAAAGCCTGATCTTGGCTTCTGACTCATGGCGGAAGAACAGCGACACCGTACTTCCCCACGATATGATCCGACTGGCCGAGCTAATACGGGCACAGGCGGCCAAGCGCCGACCTGGGCCGGCTGCGCTATGTCTGGGGCTGCATGGGGCCGATACACCCCAGCAACTGAACCTGGCCACGACGGCATTGACCGAGCAATTGCCCGGCTGGCGGATCCGCGTGGTCAACGACGCCGAGTTGCTAGGGCCGACGGCGGGCATCAGGCAGGCGCTGAATCTGGTGGTAGGCACCGGCATGGTCGTTGTTGGTCGGGATACCTCCGGCAATCTGGTGCGGGCCGACGGATACGGATACGGTTGGCTTCTGGGCGACTACGGCAGTGCCCCTGCCCTGGTCCGGGAAGCAGTTAGGGAAATACTGAACCGCGGAGTCGTCGCGGGAACGGCGGCAGTCATGGAAGATCCGCTGACACAGGATCTGCTGGAGCACTTCACTGTGCGGGACATCAACCAGTTAGCCTTGGCTTTCGGATCATCCGCAGACGAACAGGCCTGGGGGCGTCTGGCTCCACTCTTTTTCCGGTCTCGGCAGAAAGGCTCGGCCATTGCCGACGAAATATTGGACCAGGCTGTGACCCACATCGGCCTGGCCGTGAAAGCAGTCATTCATGCCGGAGCCTGCGGGCGCCAAGTGGTGGCTGCTGGCGGGGTCATCACCCACCAACCGGTCATGGCCCGCAAGCTGAGCGGGGTCCTTGCCTCATTGAAAGGCGGCCCTGTCGGCCTCCGCCTGCTGGAGGATCCGCCCGTCACCGGAGCTCTGGCGCTGGCTTCAAGGCTCAAGAGCGATACTGGTCAAACGACCTCAAGTAGATGAGACAATTATCATGCCGATTAACAAAAAGGGGACTGAATCATGCAACCATCATCATCAGCAGAGTACGCCCAGGCAGCCGTGGACACCATGCGACGTAAATTCCCCAAAGGAAGCGATCTGCCGCCCCGCAATCACTTCCATTATCACCAAGGGGTCTTCCTGTCGGGCGTTTACCAGACCTTTCTGCTCAATGGTCGTGATGACGACATGACCTATCTGCAGGAATGGGTGGATGCCAATGTCGACGAGCGCGGACACGTACTCAACCAAGACCAGATCTGCCTTGACGACATTCAACCGGGCATTCTGCTTTTCCCCCTGGAGGAGCGAACCGGGGATCCCCGATACCGGAATGCCCTGGACCAGCTGGCCGGAGAACTGCGGTTCTATCCCAAAAACAACGAAGGAGGCTTCTGGCATCAGCAGCGGGCGGCTGGACAGATGTGGTTGGATGGCCTCTACATGGGCGGACCTTTCATGACGGAATACGGTCATCGCTTTGGGGACCCGGCACTGATAGACGAGGCCATCAGGCAGGCCCTGCTCATGCAGGAGAAGACGCGCATACCCGAGACCGGGCTCTGGCGGCATGCCTACGACCCTTCTCGCCAAGCCCAGTGGGCGAACCCGAAGACTGGTCTCTCGCCTGAATACTGGGGTCGATCTGTCGGCTGGGTGCCCGTAGCCATTGTGGACGAGCTCGACCAGATTCCGCAGGACCACCCGCGCCGCGAGGATCTGCGGAATCTGGTCCGCGACCTGCTGACCGCAGTCTGCCGCTATCAGGGCCCCGACGGCCGCTGGTGGCAGGTTCTCGACAAGGTCGGCCAGGAGGGCAATTGGCCTGAGAACTCTTGCACCTGTCTCTTCGTGGCCGCCATCTGCAAGGCCGTAGGCCAAGGCATTCTGGACAATGCCTATCTGGAAGCGGCCAACAAGGGATATGAGGGGGTCATCAAAAGCCTTGAGTGGCAGGGAGATGACCTCCTCATCGGCGATATCTGTGTAGGAACCGGCCCCGGCAGCTATGAGGAATACTGCCAGCGGCCCACCAGTATCAACGACATGCACGGGGTGGGTGCCTTCCTGCTCATGTGCGCAGGGATGGAACGCGTCCGGGCCTAGTCTGCTGACTGTTGTATCTCCTCGCCCTCTTCGATGTCCTGGTCATCGAAGACCTTGCGACCCTGGTAAAGGTCAAGGTCCAACTCGTTCTCGGTCCTGGCCACGATGACTGCCGTATTGGCGGCACCAGCCACGTTCACCAGCGTACGGCCCATATCCACCAGCTGGGAAATGGGCTGCATGATAGCGATGAAGGGTACTGGCAGTCCAGCGGCCGTGAAAAGGGAGGTGGCGGTGATCGTGGCTGTGCCGGGCACACCCACCGTCCCCACGGAAACCACCAGAGCAAAGACAATCAGGAGGGCGAAGCGCAGGGGAGAGTATGGAATCCCCTGAGCATTGATGGCGAAGACCGCCAGCAGAACGGGCCAGAGTCCGGCGCATCCGGGCATGCCCAGATTGGCTCCCAGGCTGGCCACGAAGGAAGCCGTCTCCTCGGGAACGCCGGCAGAACGCAGTTGACGGACCGTGACAGGAATGGTGCCGACGCTGCTCTCGGAGGTGAAAGCCACCACGCCCGCTGGCCAAAGTGAGCGGAAGAAGGGCAGAGGATTGACCCTGCCGACCAGAGCCAGAATCAGGGGTTGGACCAGGAAGAGCTGAATGGCCAGGCCCAGGTAGGCCACCAAGAGAACTGCCAGTAGGGGCAGAAGGCTTTTCAGGTTGCTGCGACCGATGGCGGCAGCGATCAGCGAAAGAACCGCATAGGGGGTAAAGCCAACCACGATTTGAGTGGCCTTGGACAGGACCACATTGCCCGCTTCCACAAAAGCCTTGAAGGGGGCCACGCTCTGCTCACCGCGCGGGGTTGAAGCGGCCTTGTTCAGAGAGACCGCCAGAAGGATGGCGAAGATCACGACAGGAATGACCTGGTTCTGAGCCCAGTTTTCCGCTAGATTCGAGGGGAAGAGGCCGACCAGGGTATCGAGCACTCCTGGCACCTCGTGAGGCTTGGCCCCCTTGGGCAGGGCCTGGTTGAACCCTTTACCGACCTGGAAGAGCAGCCCCAGAACCAAGGCGATCACAGCGGCTGTGAAAGTGTTGACCAGGAGCAAAACGATGGTTTTCACACTGATGTTCTTCAGCCGACCAGACCCGCCGATACGGCTGATGCTGGCAATGATGCTGAAAAGCAGGAGGGGCACCACGAGGGCCGAAATGACCTCGGACCAGACGTTGCCGAATGCCCCTACAAAGGTGGTGTGACCGGAGAAGCCCACACCCACCAGAATTCCCAGCACCGTCGCTATGATGACCCGCCAACTGAAGTTGACCTTGGTCTTCCTGCTCAGCAGGGCCAGCCCTGCAAAGAGAATGACGACCACTATCAGGGCCGCCCAATCCCAACCTGTTTCCGACATTGCCTCTCCCTCATCGAGCTCTCCTCCCCAGGGCCAAACGGCTTAGGGTTGGGGTTCAATCTAACAGGAGAAAAGCGGAAATACAGCGATTACCGGAAGAATGCCTATACCCGTTGCTTATGGACTGCTATTCCCGGGCGGATTAGGCCTGGCTGCGGGGGGGGGGGGCTAGGAACGAACCAAGCGAGCGATGGCCTCGGAGGCTTCCTCCATCTTCTCGTCGGCCTCCTCGCCCCCCTTTTCGGCAGCTTCGCGGACGCAGTGGTTCATGTGGTCGTCCAGCAGGGTCAGAGCCACGGACTTCAGGGCGCTGGTCGAGGCGGCGATCTGAGTGAGGATGTCGATGCAGTAGGTGTCTGACTCGACCATCTGCTCAATGGCCCTGACCTGGCCCTCGACACGCCGGAGTCTGGTGATGGTCCGCTTTTTGTCGTTGGCATATCCAGGCAAGGTTTACTCCATTCCTATTCATTCCATGGCCTTCATGGCAGAGCCGGGACCAACCCGGATTCATGAAACCCACATCGAAATTCACTATCAGTATACCCCTGGGGGGTATAGTGAGCCACATGAGCAACATCCTGGTCCTTATTGCAGCCCTGGCTATCACCGCGGGCATCATCTGGTACTTCTTCGCACCCAGAAAGGCCGCACAGGCCAAGGATGAGAACGGCGTCCAGACCGTCCATATCACGGTCAAGGGCGGATACAGCCCCCAGCTGATCCAGGTTCAGGCCGGGCGGCCGGTCAAGTTGGTCTTCGATCGCCAGGAAAGCGGGGAATGCTCCTCACACGTGGTCTTCAACGACTTCAACATCGACAAGACCCTGCCCGCCTTTCAGACCTCGACCGTCCAGCTGACCCCGCCCAAGGCCGGTGACTATCCTTTCGCCTGCGGGATGAACATGCTCCACGGGATGCTCCGGGCCACTGATGGACCCACGACCGACAGTGCCGAGGTACAATCCGAGCAAGCACAAAGCAGCCAGTTGCAAGACGAGCATCCACAACAGAACAAACCCGCCAAGCCCGCCCAGACCAATGGTGGCAGCGACCAGGACGAGGCCGATCAGGAGCGCACGGCGGAAATTCGCGACCTGACCAGGCGATTCATCGTAGCCCTGGTCTTCACGCTCCCTGTCTTCATTCCGGCCATGTTCGGCATGTTCCTTCACATGCCCCACATTCTGATGAACCCCTGGGTCCAGCTGGTCCTGATCCTGCCGGTGATGTTCTACTCTGGCTGGCCCATCCACCGCACCGGATGGCTGGCTTTGGCACACCGGGCACCGGAGATGAACTCCCTGGTTGCCCTGGGCACGGCCACGGCCTTCCTGTACTCACTGGTGGTCACCGTGGCCCCGCAGCTCCTGCCTGAGGGAAGCCGTGAACCCTACTACGAAGCCGTGGGCACCATCATCACCCTGATGATCCTCGGCCAGATCCTGGAGGCACGGGCCCGGCGCGGCACCGGCGATGCCATCCGTGCCCTTATCGGACTGAGGCCCAAGACTGCCACCGTGGTGAGGACCGGCCAGGACGGCAGGGAGACCACCCAGGAAATCGCTGTCGACGATGTGGCTGTTGGAGACGTGATTCAGGTCCATCCAGGCGAGAAGTTGCCGGTGGACGGCCAGGTCATCTCCGGTTCATCCTCAGTGGACGAATCCATGGTGACCGGCGAGCCTATACCCGTCCTCAAACAGAAGGGCGATTCCCTGGTTGGAGCCACCGTCAACGGCACAGGCTCCCTGCGCTACAGGGCCACCCAGGTAGGGCAGGACACGGTTCTGGCCCAGATCATCCGGCTGGTCAAGACGGCCCAGACATCCAAAGCACCCATCCAGAAGCTGGCCGACCGGATATCGTCAATCTTCATCCCCGGAGTCATCCTGGTAGCGCTTTGGACCTTCGTAGCCTGGTGGGTGTTCGGCCCCATGCCCCGCGGCGTATATGGAATCGTGGCGGCGGTCTCCGTCCTGGTCATCGCCTGCCCCTGCGCTTTGGGCCTGGCCACCCCCCTGTCCGTGACAATCGGCACCGGACGCGGCGCCCGTGCCGGCGTACTCTACCGGTCGGCGGAGGCCCTACAGGGAGCACATGACGTCGACACCATCGTCCTTGACAAGACCGGCACCATCACTCAGGGCCGGCCTGAACTAGCCGATGCCCTGAGCGTGCAGGGAATGGATGAGGACCTGCTGATAAGAGCGGCCGCGAGCGCCGAGAACAATTCCGAACACCCCCTGGCCCAGGCCATCGTCCAGGCCTCCAAGGACCGCAACCTGGAGCTGGTCCCGGCCAAAGACTTCGACTCGGTCACCGGCGCCGGCATCGATGCGACCTTCCCCTCCGGATCTTTCGAAGGAAGCAAGGGCACTTCGCATGTCCTTGTCGGCAACCGCAGACTGCTCGAGGGCAAGGGAATCGAACTGGAGAATGAAACGGTGGACCAGGCAGGCGCGCAATCCCTCTTCGACACCGTCCGCAACTGGGAGGATCAGGGCCGCACGACTATCTTCGTAGCCATCGACGACAGGCTTGCTGGTGTCCTGGCCGTGACCGACCAGGTCAAGTCCGGGTCCAAGCAGGCCATCCACGACATGAACGAGCGCGGCATCCAGACCATCATGCTGACCGGTGACAACCAGGGCACCGCCGAGCAGGTCGGCAGCCAGGTGGGAGTCACCCGGGTGGTGGCACAGATCCATCCCGAGGACAAGGCGAGCATCGTCAAGGCCCTTCAGACCCAGGGGCACAAGGTGGCCATGATCGGCGACGGCATCAACGACGCCCCAGCCCTGGCCCAGGCCGACCTGGGCATGGCCATCGGCACCGGAACGGACGTGGCCATCGAGTCCGCCGACGTGACCCTGGTCTCGGGCGACCTGAACGCGGCCGTCAAGGCCATCGACCTCTCTGCTGCGACCATGCGCAACATTCACCAGAACCTCTGGTTCGCCTTCGGGTACAACGGCCTGGGCATCCCCATCGCCGCCGGCGTGCTCTACCCCTTCATCGGCCTCCTGCTCAACCCCATGATCGCCGGCGCAGCCATGGCCTTCTCCTCCCTGTCTGTGGTGCTCAATGCCAACCGGCTGCGGCACACGCCCCTGAAGGCCAGGCCAATCAAGGAGGCCAGGCCAATCGACATGGATGCCCTGACCAGGGACCTCAGTATTTCCACCCACCAAGAACACAACCAAGAGAAAGGAAACGAGATGGGACTCTTCCATCATCATGACGGCATGCAGCAGGATCAGGCAACAACGGGCAAGGTCACCGACCCGGTCTGTGGCATGACCATCGACCCCAACACAGCCGCAGCCAAGCGCGACTACCAGGGCAAGACCTACTACTTCTGCTCGCAGAACTGCGTCGATACCTTCGACGCCGATCCTCAGAAGGTGCTCAACAAGTAAAATTGCAGGCGTATCATATTCCTGTAGACACTTTTTATGTCTACAGGAATATTGGTGACTATCATGCGTCTGCTCAGAATGGTCGTCGAGGGCCTTGAACCCTTTGAAAACCAGACCCTGGCCCTGGATCTTTACGCCCGCGACCAGGTCCGCTCGAAAACCCCTGGCAATGGACTGACTTATCTGGAGAACAGTCCAGGCAGTCACATTTACGCGCAGAACGTGCTGTGTCTTACAGGCATCAATGCATCTGGCAAAACCACAGCACTCAACGCCCTGGCTCTAGCTGTCAGCATCCTGAGCAGGGATGCCAGCCCTATGCTGTCCTCCGTCAGGTCCCTCAGCGCCTTCGGGCCCAGCCTGCAAATCTCTTTGATCTTTGAGTCCAAGCAGCACTTCTATCTGCTCAAGTCACAGCTGGATGCAGTCCGAAATGACAACACCGATGAAAGTACGGACCCGCTAGCAGATAGCACCTATAAGTTTTCTCAGGAACAGCTTTGGCGCTATCCAAACAAGCCTCTGCCCAAGTCTGTGCTTCGCAATACAGATGCTTTCCAACAACGCTCAAAGCTAATCAAGGTTCGGCGGCTGGCAACTCAATCTCCAGACGATGCAACCACGGATGCCTATCTGACAAAAGAGGCTTTCGACTACCTCTCACCTCACTCCAGCATCGTTCTGCCTTACACCAGGACGGCGTGCGCTCAGGTCATCGCCCGCATCGGACCAGAAACCTACTTTCCCATCGTTCCGGCCGACACCATCGCCGATCCCGTGCTGCACGTCTTCGATGACAGCATCGACTACTTCCACATCGACCAGGAACACCGCGCCCATCTGAGATTTGCCGGCACCTCTCAAGAAGTGGTCATGTCCAACATGGACACGGCCGGACTGCTCTCCCTGGGCACTGTCCGCGGATCCCGAATCGTCAAAGCAGCCATCCGGGTCCTGCGCACCGGCGGCTATCTGCTGATCGACGAAATCGAGAACAGCATCAACAAGGAGCTGGTGCGCATGATCATCAACCTCTTCATGTCTACGACCAGCAATCCTCATGGTGCCACCCTGGTGTTCACCACCCACTACGCTGAACTGCTCGACTTGATTCAGCGCAAGGACAATATTTACTTCCTCAGACGTGGCGAAGACAAACGCAAGGGCATTCAGGCAATCAACTACTCAGAGGCGGTCAGGCGCGGCGAACTCAAACACAGCGAGGTCTTCCTGTCCAACTACATCGGAGGCACCGCTCCCAAGGCAGCCGAACTCAAAGCCATGCGACAATACGTAGCTGGCCAGGTAGCCGGGCAAGAACATCATGCATAGTAGGCGCGAGGAGCTTGCAAGGGCCATCGGGGACGATGCGGTTCTCTTCTCATGCGAAGGCGTGGCCGAGCAGGTCATTGTCGACAAACTGGTCACCAAGCACCTGACCTTCATCGATCAGGATCGCATCATCACCGACCCCTACAGCGACGATGCCTGGTCAACCCGCGACAGAAGCGGCGAGAACCTGGCTCGGGACTTCCTGACCCAGGACTACGGACGAGACGTGACCATCCTTTGCATACAAGACCAACTGGGCCACCGCACCTTGCTGCGCCAGCCTTACGCTGAACATGCCCGGACCATCAACGTCACCACGCATCCCGAGATCGAAATGCTGATCGTCTGCCGCGAGGACAAGCTGGACGAGTACAATAGTTGGAAGTCGCACCATCGCGGCGCAAAGAACAGCAAGCTGAAGCCCAGTCTCTTCTGCAAGGAGGAGCTGGGCAAGGACGACTACAACTTCCGTAATGTCAAGAAATATCCCTTTCTAAACCAATACTGGGATGATGCGGATACGCTAGTCAGAGCTTTAGAACTGTACAGGGAAATAACCTCGGCAAAAAAGCAGGGCGATGACTTTCTGCTGGCCGATCTGCTCAACATCTGATCAGCGGTCGTCAGCGAGTTGCCAGGGCTGGTCGAAAAAGTCGAAGATGCGCTCCAAGTAAGGCTTCAGAACCTTGTCGGGCATCTGGTAGAGCTCATGCATACTGTTAGGAATGCGGACCAACGTGGCCTGACAGCCGCCCTGCTGAACCTGGTCGACAAAACGGTTCTGGGGCATCGGCAGCACAAACCGGTCGGGCTGAGCCTGGAAAAGCAGTATGGGCGTCTCCACTCGACTGCACCGGTCGGGACGCAGTATGGCCCGGCTCATCTCCAGGCTCTCCCTTACCCAGCCGAAGGTGGCGGCACTGGTCTGGTAGTGCAGCTCCTTGGCCCGCAACTTATGGGTCCAGGCCACCCGCGCCTGGCTGCCATTGGGGTACTTGCCCATGTCCAATTCGGGACGGAATGGTCCGAATCCCGGGACCATGCTGCGCGAGCGGCCCATCATGCAGGCTGCATTGGCTGCAGTCCAGGCCACCGAGGGCATAAATCCGGTCCGCGGTGCGATCATGGGCGATGACAGGACCGCCTTGTCAATAAGGGAGGGGAAGGTTTCCAGCATCCGCGCAGCCACACCGCCACCCATGGAGTGGGCGTAGAGCACCATGGGCTTGTCCTGTGCATACTGCTGGCCCACCTGGGAGCAGAAGGCGGCCAGATCCGCCACATACCGATGCCAATGATCCACCCAAATCAGGCTGGGATCGTTCACACCACGACCAGAGAAACCATGCCCCCAATGCTCGGGAATGCAGACGGAGTACCCCTGCATCAGGAAGTACCAGGCCATCTCCTGATACTTGTCGGCGAATTCCGAAAAACCGAAAGAGATGATCACGGCCCCACGCACACGAGCCGATCCTGACTCCACCGCGCCCTGGCGGAAAAGCGTCCTGTCATAGCAGACGTAATGCAGCAGGCGGGAGGGGTCCACACCGCTGAGATGGGCCTTGTCCAACACGGTTCCCCCATCCTCGCCGCCATCATGGGAGATCATCCATCCCTCACTGCGACAGGAGGCCAGGTCAGGAAGGACGCGCTCCTTCATGATCCAGTCGTAGCGGCGCTCCTCAACCAGTTGGACGCTCATGCTCTCACCCTATACCACCTGCTATCAGACTCGGCCCTACATGAGCCGGGTGCTCTCCAGGTTTCTGACAATCCAGTCATTGAAGCGGATGACAGGCTTGCGCAGAACCAGCCCCAGCAGCAACGAGGGTACCAGGAAGAGGGCCAAGGTTGCCATCTCCCGCCAGAACTCCATGCCGTAGGCTCCGGCAACGGCCGACTGCATGGCCCCGATGGCGTGAACGAAGGGCAGGAAGGGATAGACCCCCTGGAAGAAGCCGGGCAGGGTCTCCATGGGGAAGGTGCCGCCCGAGCCGGCCACCTGCATGACCAGGAGGATGACGGCGATGGCCTTGCCGATGTCCCCGAAGGAGACGACCAGGGTGTAGATCAGGTTCATGAAGACGAAGGAGGCGAAGACCGCCACCAACACGAACATCAGCGGATGGACGCACTGTACTTTCAGGTAGAAGAGGTCTCCCAGGGCAATCAGGCAGCCCTGGAGGATGGCCATCAGGGCGAAGACAGCGAATCTGCCAAAGTACTCCTGGTAGAGCTGAAGGCCAAAGCGGCGGGCGTTGCCTGGCGACTCCGGGCGGAAGGCTCCCCAGGAGCGGCGGCCCTCGGAATCCTCATCCAGGTCGTCGGCCCTCTTCCAGGCATCCTGCAGGGAGTCCAGGTGCAGAACGAAGGCCTTTTTCTTGTCGGACAGGGCCACCTTCATCATGGCAGCCAGAATGGTGGCACCCACCCAGATGGAGAGGATGGTGTAGAAGGGGGTCATGGCCGACCCGTAGTTCATTACGGGGAAGACCGCATGCCGATGGATGCCGACCGGCGAGGACAGAAGCGCAGCCAGGGTTTCGGAATCCCCGCTCAGCAGGGTTTTGGCCTCCTGCATATTCTTGCCCTGCGAAGCCTGGGTCAGGTGTCCTCCCAGGTCAGTCAACCGCTTGGAGGCCTGGTCCAGGCGCTGGGAGATCTCCCCCAGCTGGTCCTTGGCCTGGCTGATGTCATTGGTCATGGGGCCTGTCAGCCCGGAAGCGCCCTTGACGGTTCCATCCAGACCCGTCAGCAGCCGGTCGGTCGAAGTGACCACGGTATCCATAGAAGAGGCCAAGCCGTCCAAGCGGGGCTTCAGGTCATTGCGGTACTGGGTGCGGACCTGGTCCACCGAGGCGCGGGCCTGGGCAATCCTGTTCTTCAGCTCCTGTCGCTGACCGCCCAGCTTGTCTTTGCCCTCCTTGGCCGTCTGGGAGGCCTGGCTGATCCGGTCGGCCAGGTCGCGCTGGGCCGCCTGGGCTGCGCGCATTCCGGCCTGGGCCTGATCGATGGCGGTCAGCAGGGCCTGGCGTTCTTCCGCTGTCAGATTGGCATCGGATTCCACAGTGCTGCGCAGATTTTCCAGGCTGGCGATCATCCCGTCATAGTCGGCTGCCGAGTCTCTGATCCGTTGGCTCAGATCGTTCAGCTGGCTACTGACTGCATCGCTCTGCTGGCCCACCTTGTCGAAGGCATCGTCGATCTTGGAGCCGATAGTGTCATAGGCGCCCGAGGCCTGGCCAAGGGCGGCGTCGACCGCCTGGGCCGATCCGGAGAGGGACTTGCCCAGATCCTTGGACCCCTTGGTTCCCTGGTTCAGGGCCTTCCTGGCATCGGCCATGGCGGAGTCGGACCGGCCCAGAATCCGGCCAGTGGAGTCGATCATCTTCCCGGAGGATTCCAGAAGGCCCGCATAGGCATTCACCTGGCTGGAGGCAGTGGTCAGCCGCTGCGACATCTGGTCGATGTGGCCGGTCGTCCTGGTCAGATAATCCTGGACCTGGGGGCTCTGGGAGTATGTGAAAACCTGGCTGGCCAGGTCGATCCCAACCTGCCCCACGGTCTTGACGAAGGTCTTGTCAATGGTCGTGGCCACAGTGTCGGCCCCCTGCTCGGTGACATGGGGTGCAATGGCGTTCTTTTTTTCGTTCAGGTAGTACTCAAGGTTGGCGTGCTTCACATCCTGCGAGAAGAGGGTCATCATGTCCGCGCTGAAATCCTTGGGGATGACAATGGCAGCGTAGTACTCGCCTGAGCGCACCCCATCCAGGGCCTGGTCGCGGTTGACGAACCTCCAGTCCAGCTGGTCGTTGGCCCGCAGGGTGCTGGTGACCGTCTCCCCCACGTTGATCCTGACCGGGATCAGGTCGGACTTGTACCCCTTGTCGGTGTTGGCCACGGCCACCTTGATGGCCTTGGTGTTCTTATAGGGGTCCCAGCTGGCGGCGATGTTGAACCAGGCATAGAGGGCCGGGACGATGATCAGGCCCATCAGGACGATGATGGCGATGACGTTGCTGGTGGCATCGGCCAGGTCCTTGTGCAGGATCCTCCAAATGTTCCTCATCAGCGGTCACCGTCCTCGTGAGCGTCTTCCTCATCGTGGTTCATGACTGATTCGCGCACGACCGTGGTCAGCCTGGTCACGGCCGAGGGACCCTGCCTTCGCGGGCGAATCAGGGTGTGGAAGTCCAAGCCGGGACGCTCGGTCAGACCCAGCTGCTGTACATAGCTGTCGCAGATATACTCGACGATAATCAGGTAGGCGTCTATCAGGACGATGGAGGCGATGCAGGCGATCAGCATGACGATCTTGGCCTCGGTGCTGAACAGCAGGATAAGGAAGAGCACCGGCAACAGAACCAGGACCAGACCAGCCCGGATCAGCGTTGGATAGAGAGTCAGGAAGCGATGCGCCCGCCGCCTTATGACGGCACGGTAGTCGCCCTCGCCCAGGATGGAACGGGCCAGGCTGCCCAAGCTCAGACGACGGTCAGCAGAATGGTTCTGCTCGGTCAGCATTAGGTCGGTGGCGCCCAGCCGACGGTCGAAGAGGGCATTCAGGTTGAGCAGGTACCGCCGCACCACCAGTCCGATCAAGAGGGCCGCCGGCAGGTACCAGAAGATGTGGAGCATGTCCTGCCAATAGTGGTTGCCGTACATGCCTCCGATGGTCTCGCGCATGGCATTGATTCCGTAGGTGAAGGGCAGCCAAGGGTTCAGATTGCGGAAGAAGTCGGGCATCATCTCGATGGGATACATGCCCGAGGAGCCAGGTATCTGCAGGATGACCAGGACCACGGCCAGGGCCTTGCCGATGTGCCTGAATGAGGCGGCCAGGGCATAGATGATGTTGATGTAGACGAAGGAGGCGAAGACTCCGGCCAGGACGAACAGGGCCGGCTGATGGCATTGGATGCCCAGCATCAGGTCGCCCACTGTAGCGATCAGCGCCTGGAAGAAGCCGACGAAGACCAGCAGAAGCCAGCGGCCCAGGTAGGCCTGGGTGGCGGTGCACTTGCGGATGCCCTCCTTGTCGACCTCCAGCTTGTAGATGGCTATCAAAATGAACCCGCCCACCCAGAGGGCCAGATTGGTATAGAAGGGCGCCACGGATGACCCGTAGTTGCTGACCGGGTAGACCGTGTGCGAGGCCAGCTCCACCGGCGAGGACATGGCCTTCCCGAAGGATTCCGGGCTCAACCCCAGGGTCTGGGACATCCGGTTCCAGGCGGCCGAGGACCCCAGGGCCGCCACATCGGTGCGAACCCCCTCCAGGTCGGACCTGACCGAGGCCAGGGAGGCCCTGGTGGTGGACAGGGTCGACTGGGCCTGGCTGATGGTGGAATCCAGCTGGTCCAGCAGGGCATCAGTCTGGGCGGCCGTGGTGGCCAGGCTGTTCAGGGCGCCCTGGAGCGAGCCGTTGGAGGCGTTGAGTTTATCCAGCCCGGTAAGGAGGTTGGGCATGGTGGTCCCCGTCAGGCTTTGGCTGGCCGCAGTCAGGGCCTTGATGCCTGTGTCGCCGGTGTCGGTCATGGCCGAGCTCAGGTCTGATGCGGCCTGCTTGCCCGAATTCAGGGCCGTCGAGGAGTTCTTCTTGAAGGCATCCAAGGATGCTTTCTGCTGCTGGTTGGTCTTTTTCAGATCGTCGATCTGCCGCTGGATGCTCTCATAGGCCGGATCCCCGGGATGCAGCCCGGACTGGTCCAGACCAGACTGGAGCCGGTCCACGGCCTTCCCGTTGGCATCGACCAACTGACCCAGGCCGGAATTGACCCGGTCCACCTTGTCCTGGGTGGCGTTCAGATCGGCGGTGATTCCGCCTGCCACCGTATTCACATCAGTGACCGCACTGGACAGTCGTACCGACCCGTCCGCCAGGGCCTGGTTCAGGGCAGAGGAGAAACGAAGACTGTCATCGCGGGCCCTGGTCATGTGGTCCTGGGCCTTGCTCAGGGTGGCCTGGGTGGCCGATATCTGACTCTGCAGGTTCTTGATGTCATCTTTGGAACCGGCTACGGTCTGACGAGCCTGACCCATAGTGGAACCGATTCGCTCAAGCTGGCCGTCCGTCCGATCCAGCTGGCCGATGATGTCCCCCAGGTCGCCCACCACCTGGCTGCGGCTCTGCTCGGCCGCACCCTGGGCATCGCCAGCGGTCTGCAGGACCTTCCCGGCCAGGGCATCACTGACGGCCGAGACGAAGACCGTGTTGATCTCCTGGTCGATGGTGGATGCGCCGGTGTCGGTCACCTTGGGGGCGATGGCGTTCTTCTTCTCATTGACGTAATAGTTCAGAGCAGGCCTGTTCCCGGTTCCCTCGACGATGCCCACCAGGTCGGCGCTGAACCGTTCAGGGATGATGATGGCCGCATAGCACTGGCCCGAGTGGACCTCGTCGATGGCCCTCTGGTCATCATCCATGAACTTCCAACCCAGGCTTTTGTTGCCGCGCAGCTCCTGAATGACTGATCTACCGGCGTTGATCCTGCCGGTTTCCGCGGATTGCGCCCCTCGATCCATGCTGACAACCGCCACAGGGAGGTTCTTGACATTGCTGTAGGGATCCCAGAGGGCCATGATGTTGAACCAGGCATAGAGTGAGGGCAGCACGGCCACGCCGATGGTCACAACCAAGGCCACGGGATTGCGCAGTATCCGCCAGAGATCTCGCCTGAAGATGGCCAACACGGTCTTCACCGCCAGGCACCTCCTTCTTGTCTGTCCGGGGGATCACGGCACTGGCCTGCTCCACTCGGATTGGCTGCATCCTCCCGGGACTTACGTCCGGCCCGAGTATAACCACCCTTCCTTACTGGCCCAGACCGGTCAGCTGATTGTGAATGCCCGCTCAAGGCTGGAGGCAATAGGGCAGGCATGTGCCCGATACTGGTTTCATCGTATATGAGTAAGGACGGAATCTATCGGCATCACGCAAGGCCAGACCGGCGGGGCGACAAGGGCTCCCGACAGCTATTTATGATCTGGCCACGAATAGACGCGAGACCGCCATCGACAGGGCCACAGCCAGGCCCATGGGCATGAAGGCCATGACCGGCAGATGGCAGACCTCCATCAACATGGCCATAGCCATGAGCGGAGCCTGCTGGGAGGCGGCCAGCAGGGAGGCGGCGCCAATCACGGCACACTGCCAAACAGGCAGGCCTGGCACAAGGCAAGCCAGCATCAGGCCCAAAACAGCGCCCATGGCGGATCCCAGGGCTATGGACGGCGTCAGGGTACCACCGAAGGCCCCGGCACGGATGGTGGCTGTGGTCAGCAGAGCCTTGGCCAGCGCAAAGAGGGCCAAAAGAGCAAGAGACTGAGCGAGCTGGAGCCCTGAGAACCCGACAGGCAGCCGCTGATCCATGCCCATCTGGGCCAGGGCCCGGCCGTTGCCCATGACCTGGGGAACGGCCAGAGCGACCAGACCGGTCAGCAGGGCCACCCCCGTCAGCTGCCAGATAGCCGCAGGACCGTTGGTCCTATGGGCCTCTGCCCATGAGGTCATCCGCCGGAATCCGACCCCCAACAGTCCCATGACCGGTCCGATCAAGAGGACCACTGCCATAAGCCAGGGACGGAAGGGCTCGGAGCCGACCTTATAGTAAGGACCAAACCCCTTGATGGAGCCGCCGACCAGGGTAGCCAGAGCCGACATGGCCAGATTGACCGTCACCACTTCGGCATCCACCCGCCGCAGCAGCACCTCAATGCCGAAAAAGGCCCCAGTCAGAGGCGCGATGTAGATGCCGGCGAAACCCGCACCAGCAGCCGAGGCGACCAGCAGCGGACCGTCCTGATCACGCAGCCCAAGTCGTCGGCCCATCCTGGCCCAGAGACCGCCCAGAAGGGCCCCGGCCTCGCGCGGGGCCACCTCCCTGCCGATGGAGCCCCCGGCAGCCACAAAGAAGATCTGGGTGAGCACATGGACCACGGTCCGCACCGGGGGCATAGAGGTACCCTTGACGGCCTGGCCTACCGAGGGAACCAGCCTGGTCCTCGTCCGCAGCCAGGCCCAGACCAGACCAGCCACCAGACCGGCAACGGTCACCGAGGCCAGCCTCCTGATCGGCGGCACCGCCTCAGCCGTGGGAGTCCCTGGAGTCTCAGCGAAACCCAACATGCCGACCTGGGTCAGCTCAAAGAACCTTGCCAACAGGCCCGAGGAAAGTCCCACCAGCAGGCCCAGGCAGAGCACCGAGACCGCCAGGCCCCAGCTGCGAGGAAGCTGGAATCCGCGACTGGACCCTGGAGCCTGGTCAGGCTTTCGTTGGATATGCACAACCCCAATCTAGCGGAAGCAACCGCCAGCAGAGCGTCAGCCTAAACAGCCTTTCCGTCAGTCCGTCTTGTTCTTGAGGGCCTCCCGCAGGAAGTCCCGCTGCAGAATAAGCAGGTTCTCGGCCACGGTCTCGTCATTGGTCATGTGGGTGATGCCGGTCAGCGGCAGGACCGTATGGGGACGGCCAGCCGCCATCAGAGCGCCGGAGAGCCTCAGGGTGTTGGCCACGGAGACGTTGTCGTCCGCAAACCCGTGGATCAGCATCAGCGGGCGGCGCAGCGAGGGGGCGTCATCAATGATCCCGTTGCGGCGGTAGACGGCCGGGTCCAGACCTAGATAGCGCTCGGTGTAATGAGTGTCGTAAAGAGTCCAGTCCGTGGGCGGGGCGCCCGCGCAGGCCGCATGTATCCGGTCGGGAGCCCGCAGAACCGACAGGGCCGAAAGGAAGCCGCCATAGGACCAGCCGATCATGGCCACATGTCCCAGGTCGGCCTCGGGAGCGAAGTCCGGCAGGGCCTCCAGAGCCTCAAGCTGGTCATCCAGAGTCACCTGGGCCATGTCCTCGAAGATGGCCCGATCCCAGGCAGGACCACGACCCGGCGTACCCCGGCCGTCGGCGGTCAGGACCAGGAAGCCCTGATCCGCCCACCACTGGGACTCCCAGTAGTAGGACTGGTTGAAGACCACCTGCTGGGCACCAGGTCCGCCGTAGGGCTTGAGCAGGACGGGCAGGCTGTCGGCGCTGGCGTAGGGGCTGGATTCTGACGGCCTGACAATGGCTGCGAACAGCTCATGCTGGCCCATGCGCACGAAGTCCACGTTGGGAGTGAACCCGGGATCGCTGCTGGTGTCAGCCAGGACGGCACTCATAGCCCCCTGGCTATTGATATGACCAGCATCCACGGCCCGGCGATCAGGGCGATCCTGATGCTCCGGCCGCACAGATTCGCCAGTTTGTCTAGCGTTGCTGTCGGGGCGGGCTTCGCCCACCAGGCCCAGACCTTCAGCGCCCAGGCGGTCCAGATCCCCGTCAGCCCCCAGGTAGCAGTGGCGCACCTGTCCCTGCGCCGAAGCCATGGTCCGGCCGCTGACCACGATGCCATGGCCGGCTCGCGAGGCGGACCACACTCCAGGCAGACGGTTGAGCACATGGATGGAGCCGTCATAGCTCAGACGCATCAGGTCGAAGCTGCGGGGGTCGGTGGAGACTACCGCCAGCACATCGCGGTCCCCCACGGACAGCACCTGCCGAATCTGGCAGCCAGCCGGGGAGAATACCCTCCCGTCCAAACGTAGCCGCGTGGTGTCGGCTTCAGTATCGATGAAGGCGTCCACCAACCCACCCTGGGGCCGGTAGGCCGGCAACCCGGGCACCAGGTCGATCCACTGGTCGTTGCCATGCTCCTGCAGCACCCTGGTGGCCACCTTGGGCGCCACCTCGGGATCAAGCAGGGTCATATTCTGTCCCGGCTCCAAGCCCTGACGGGTATCCGGCACCTGCACATCCAGGATCCTGTCCTCGGTCTGGCGGCGGTTCTGAACCAGCAGCAGGGGCCGATGCCCGTCCTGCCAGCGGACCACAGCCAGGTACTCGAAGGCCTGATGGTCCCAGTCCACCTCACCCACCCAGGGGTCGGCATTATCCTGGCCCAGGAGGACCAGGCTCAGTCCGACGCGGGCGTTGGCGGTCAGAGCCTGGGGATACCGCCGGGCGCGCGGCCCGACCTGGGGATTGGCCGGATCGCTGATGTACCAGATCGGCTCATCGGAGGAATCAGTGTGCTCGACCAGCAGTGCCTTGGAATCCGGCGACCACCAGAACCCCTGGTAGCGGTCCATCTCCTCGCCGGCCACGAACTCGGCCAGCCCCAGCCGCATCCGATCATCGATGCCTGGGCGCAGGGCCAGGACAGCCCTTTCTCGATCCTGCCCGGCATCCTGCCCAATGGTGACCACCATCAGGCGGTCGCCAGTGGTATAGGCCACCATGCTGCCGTCCGGGCTGATGGCAGGATTGAGCACAGCCGAATCGCTGTCTTCCAAGCTCAGGGCCCGTGTAGAGGCGGTGAGACCATCAGGGGCTATCAGCGAGAGCCAGAGCCGACCGCCCAAGGCAAAGACCACGCGATCCCCGGCATCATCCACGCTGTAATCGACAATGCCCTCGCCGCCCTCTCGCGAGCGCTCCCTGCGGGCCAACTCGGCAGCTGGCACCTGTTCCTGGTCCGCATCCTCCAGCAGGGCCCTTGGGTCAGCCAGGAGCACCTCATGGTGGCGGCCTTCCTGGTCAAAGACAGACAGCCAGAGCCCGGTCACCAGGTCTTCAGGTCCGTCGGAGCGCAGGAATACGGCCCGCGAACCGTCCCCCACCGCCAGGGCCGACCGTGGCGCACCCAACGTAAACCGCAGGGTCCGGGCCTTGGCCCGCGGATATGCCTCCATCGCCCGATCCACCTCTTCGGCCATGCTCGCTCCTCGAATATCTCTGACATGATCCCCATGACCATGCGTCTGCCACGATGATAAGCGCCCAGATGCCAAAGGGGAATTCGAATAACTCAACTGCGATGCGCTGCCCGATTATCAGCAAGCGTCAATCGTTCTACATGAGAAATTTTTATCGCCGATAAGGCATATTCCCGGACTACGACCAGCCGATGACCATTCCGTGCGCTAGAATTGTAGCGTGTTGTCGCCAAAGATTGGTCGATGATGCCTGTTTCCCAGGGGTAGGGGTGTCAAGGCAGGACACCCCATGAACGTATCTGGGGAGCAACCGACAATAGAGAAAATAGAGGTAACCAATGAATATCATGGTTCGTTTCAAACGCGCATGCGCAGTACTCGCTGCCGGCGCCACCCTGGCAGGCGGCTTAGCACTGCTGCCCACCGTGGCCCAGGCTGTGGAGAGCAAGAATGTCCAGACCAAGGCCGCTCCTTACACAATCACATTCCACGACCCCTATGGTCCTCGGGGGGATAAGGGGCAGGAGAAGACAACCACTCTGAACACCGACACCAACGGCAAGCTGGATCCCAGCACGATTCCAGAGCCTATAGTGCCCGATCAGAATACGAAAGCTGATGGCTGGTCTATCAATGGATCTGGTGGCCCAGCTGATGACCCAAATTCACAAAAAATCGACTTCAACACCTATGTTTTCACCCAAGACGAGGATCTCTATCCTAACTTCGCCCAGATAAACCCCATCACTTACAACATCACTTTCGTCACTATGAATCCGGAAGATATCGAAGAATCCACCGCGGACGTGATGCAAACCAATAGTGAGGGAAAGCTATCTGAGGAACCCACGGTTCACAACTTCGATGGTTACACCTTCGACGGTTGGTTTAACGAAAATGGCGGGTCCCGTTACGTCCCCGGTGGCACCTACAACGCAGACACTACTTTCATGGCCAAGTACACCAAGGTGACCACTCCCAACGAGCCTAACAAGCCTGGTCAGACCGCTCCGGTTGACAACAACACCAAGCAGCCTGCCAAGGACAACAACAAGGCTCCAGCCAAGGATCCAGCCAAGGATCCGGCTAAGAAGGACGCCAAGAACAACAAGAACAACAACAATCTGGCCAAGACCGGCGCCGACGCCACGGCTCCTCTGGCCATCGCCGCTGGCCTCTGCCTGGCTGCCGGCATCACCCTGGGTCTGCGTCGCAAGCTGGCTCTGTGAGTCCGCAGGCTTCGGCCTGACCTATGATGATTGAAGTTCAAAGGCCCCTGGTCCATTGTGGCCATGGGGCCTTATCCATACCCGGCAGTCGCGGTCGTTCGAACCTGTTCATTGAAGAAATTGCAAGCATCCGACCGCCCATTACCCCCTTCCGGCAGGGTCACGTACTATGAAAGGGTTATATGGAAAGGGATGACTATGAGCGTTCTCGATCGTTTCGAGAAGAGCGTGGAAGGCGCCGTTAACGGTGTCTTCTCGAAGTTCGGCTCCAAGGACCTACAGCCCGTCGACCTGTCGAGCGCCCTCGAGCGTGAGATAGACTCACAGGCCATGCCCGTCGGTCGCGACCGCACCGTGGCGCCCAACGAGTATCGATTCAGACTATCCACCCCAGACTTCGACCGCATCGAGCAGTGGGGCTCGGAGGCTCTGGCCAACGAGCTGGCAGACAACCTGACCAAGTACGCCGAGAGCCAGCACTATGCCTTCGTCGGCCCGGTCGTGGTCATCTTCGAGGAGGACCTCAACCTGAACAAGGGCGACTTCCACCTGTCTGCCGAGTCGGTCCAGGGCAACGCGGCACCCGTCACCACACCCGAAGAGTCCAAGGACTGCCCGGTGTTGGAGATCAACGGCCGCCAGTACCTGCTGACCGCCCCCATCACCACCATCGGCCGTGGATCCTCCTGCGACATCGTCATCGACGACGCAGGCATCTCCCGCCGACACCTGCAGATCGAAATCACCGACAAGGGCGTGGTAGCCCGCGATCTGGGGTCCACCAACGGCACCTATGTAGAGGGGCATCAGGTACCCGCAGCCACCCTGCTGGACGGCAATACCATCACCATCGGCCGTACCCGCATCCTTTACTGGGCATCGTCGCAGGAACAGGATTCGTAAGTCGCCCAGACCTTGAAGTAAGGTCGAATCATTATGCTGACTGAACTGACATTCGCCATCCTCAAATACGGATTCCTGGCTCTGTTATGGGTATTCGTATGGCTGGCCATCCGTTCACTCCGCAAAGACATCGAAACCTTCAGCCCCAAGACTTCTCATACCCGCCGACGCAGTGAACGCGCAGCCCAGCGCAAGCTGCCGGCGGCCGCCAGATCCGTACCTATCGCCCCGGTCAGCAAAACAGAGCCTGCAAGCGATGAACCCTCCCTGCTGGTGGTCATCGACGGACCTCTGGCCGGCTCCTCCACGCCGCTGTCCGGACGACCCATCACCCTGGGCCGCTCCTCCTCGAACACCCTGGTGCTGGACGACGAGTTCGTCTCCGGCCATCATGCGCGGGTCTATCAGGATCCCGCATCGGGCCGATGGGCCATCGAGGATCTGGGGTCCACCAACGGCACCGTCGTCTCGGGACAGAAAATCACGGCGCCGACAATCCTACCGGCGGAGGTTCCCGTGCGCATCGGAGCCACCACCTTCGAGTTGAGGTAGCCGCCCATGACCAGGAACGATGCGAGCCAAAAGCTGTTCCTCTATTCCACGGCGGTTTCAGACGTGGGGTACGTGCGCAGCAACAACCAGGATTCCGCCTTCGCCGGTGAGCGCCTTGTGGCCATGTGCGACGGCATGGGCGGCCACGCAGGCGGGGATACGGCCTCGACCATAGCCATCCGATCCCTGGCCCACATCGAACGCGACGACCGGGAGCAGGACGTGCAGTCCCTGGCCCGGATGATGGAGACCTCGGTCATTGCGGCCCACGACGCCATCGTGGGCAAAGCCAAGCGAGAACACCGCCTGTCGGGCATGGGCACCACGGTCACGGCCCTGGCTCTGGCCGACGACTCCTGGGTGCTGGCCCATATCGGCGACTCCCGGGCCTACCTGCTGCGGGAGGGCAAGCTGATCCGGATGACCCAGGACCACTCCTACGTGCAGCATCTGATCGACACCGGCCGCATCTCCCCGGCCGAAGCCCGCAACCACCCTCAGCGCAACGTGGTCATGCGGGTCCTGGGGGACTTCGACATCGACCCCCGCCCGGACATCTCCATCTCCAAGGCCCTGCCCGCAGACCGTTGGATGATCTGCTCGGACGGCCTCTGCGGCGTTCTTGAGGACTCGACCATCGCCGAGGTGCTGTCCTCGGTCTCGGACCAGGCGGAGTGCGCCCAGCAACTGGTCACCTTCGCCCTGAAGGCCGGCAGCACCGACAACGTAACCGTGGTCATCGCCGATGCCACGCTGGCCCTGGACGCCGATGCATTCGACCTGCCCCATCAGACCCCTCTGGTCGGCGGGGCAGCCAGCTCCAACCTGGAGGCCCTGGCCGACATCCTGGATGAGCCCGTAGCGGCCGCACCGCGCCTGCGCGACGAGTCCCGGGAGTCCCCCGCCAAGCGGGCCGCCGACCTAACACAGGACCGGAATGCCGGCAAACAGGAGGACGAGGATGACGAAGGCCGCACCGCCCAACCCTCGGCTGCCCGCGAGGAGAGCGGCGAACGGCATGTGCCCGACACCAGCGAGATCCCCATCGTTCACAAGAAGGACGGCTCGGACTCAGCCGACCCCTACGACCCGGACGTGGCCGACGCCATCCACAAGGAGCACCTGGAGCAGCGCAAGCGCCAGCGCTCACGGCACCGGCGGATTCGGCTGATCCTGGCCGGCATCATCACCCTGGTGATCCTTGCCCTGGCCGGAGGCACGGCGGCTGCCTACCACTGGAGCCAGGAACAGTACTACCTGGGCACGGACCAGGGCCGAGTGGCCATCTACCAGGGCGTGCCCACCAAGGCCTTCGCCCTCTCGCTGTCCCACCCGGTGCAGACCACGGACATCGCCGTCAAGGGACTGCCCCAGTCTTGGCGTGACCAGTTGGAAGAGGGCATCACCGTCTCCAGCATGGACGACGCCAAGGAGCATGCCCGTCTGATCCGCAAGGAGGCCGGCGACCTCAAACGCGAGCAAGCCAAGGAGGCCAAGGACGAGTCCGACCAGGCATCGACTTCTCCCTCAGCCTCGCCCTCACCGTCGGAAACCGACCAGAGCGGGCGGCAATAGTCATGATCATCACCCGTCTGCGCCGCATAGGCCTTCTGCTCTTCTCCCTGCTGGTGGGATTCATCGGCTTCTTCCAGATGTTCGCCCGTGCGGCGGGCCGCTTCCCCGGGGATTACGCCGCCCTGCTGGTAGTCACCGCCGCCCTCTTCATCGCCCTCTGGGTCCTGTTGGAGATTTTCCAGCCCTATGGCAGCCAGGCCATCCTGCCCAGCATCGTCATCCTGAGTTCCCTGGGCATCACCCTGATCACCCGCATAGATCTGCGCAACGCCCGGATCGGCCAGCCCACACGGGTGGGCTTCACCCAGCTGATCTGGCTGTGTCTGGCCCTGGTCCTGTGTGGGCTGCTGGTGGTGCTGCTCCGGGACTACAGGCTGCTGCGCCGCTTCTCCTATGTGAGCATGGTGGTGGGTCTGGTCCTGCTCCTGTCGCCCATGCTGCCCGGCATCGGCCGCGAAATCGGCGGCGCCCGCATCTGGATAGGCGTGGGGTCGCACACCCTGCAGCCCGGCGAATTCGCCAAGCTCTTCCTCGCCTTCTTCTTCGCCGCCTATCTGTTCGACCACCGGGACCAGCTGGCCGTGGGCGGCAAGAAGTTCCTGGGCATGCGGATGCCCCGGATCAAGGACTTTGGCCCCATTATCATCGTCTGGCTTATTTCGCTGGCCGTCCTGGTCATCCAGCACGATCTGGGCACCTCGCTGATGTACTTCGCCATGTTCGTCTCCATGCTCTATGTGGCCACCGGCCGCACCAGCTGGATCGCCATAGGTTCGGTCTTCTTCGTCATCGGAGCCGTGGCCGCATCCATGATCTTCGCCCATGTGGGCGCCCGTGTGGACGCCTGGCTGCACCCCTTCAGCGACGCTGAGTTCGGCAAGGCCTTCGGCGGGTCCGGCCAGCTGGTGCGCGGCATCTTCGGCCTGGCCGCCGGCGGGCTGACAGGCACCGGCCTGGGCCAGGGACGCCCCTGGATCACCCCCCTGGCCAACTCCGACTTCATCTACACGTCGGTGGGTGAGGAGCTGGGGCTGAGCGGTCTGCTGGTGGTTCTGGCCCTCTACCTGGTCATCGTGGCCTCGGGTATGATCACGGCCATGAAGATCAAGGACGGTTTCGGCAAGCTCCTGGCCTCCGGTCTGGTCTTCACCATGGCCTTCCAGGTCTTCACCGTGGTGGGCGGCATCACCCTGGTCATCCCCCTGACCGGCCTGACCATGCCCTACATGGCGGCGGGCGGCTCCAGCCTGGTGGCCAACTGCATCCTGGCCGTCCTGCTCATCATCATCTCCAACGCGGCCAACAAGCCAGCACCGGAGGTCAGCTCGGACACCTTCAAGTACGAGGCCCTGGCCGTGCTGCGTCAGCAGGAGACCAGCAAGCGCAGCGGACAGGACGACTCGGATTCCGACTCAGGCTCCGACGACCAGGAATCCCACGGTCGTCAGGCCGGGCCGACCAACCAGGATGAGGAGACCGACCTGCCAGCAACCGGCCGCATCCCCGTCCGCCATGTACGAGGAGGTGGACAGTGAACAAGGCCCTGCGTCAACTCTTCAATGCCGTCATCGTCCTCTTCGTCATCCTGGGGCTTTCCAGCTCCATCATCATGGTGATCCGGGCGGGCAGCCTTAACTCGGACCCCCGCAATCTGCGTGCCCTCTACCACGAGTATGCGGCACCCAGAGGGGCCATCCTGACCTCGGACGGCGCCGTCATGGCCCAGTCCGACCCCATCAACGACTCCTTCCAGTACCAGCGGCACTACCACAAGGGTGCCGTCTACTCGCCCATCACCGGCTACTACTCCATCACCAGCCCGGCGGACCGGGGAATCGAGGCCTCGCGCGACCGCCTGCTGAGCGGCCAATCGGACAGCCTGTGGATGGACCGGCTCAAGTCCCTCTTCACCGGCACCCAGAACAAGGGCGCCTCCATCGAGACCTCCATCAATCCCAGGATGCAGGAGGCCGCCTACGCCATGCTGGGCAACTTGTCCGGTTCGGTGGTGGCCATCGAGCCCTCTACAGGCCGCATCCTGACCATGGTCAGCACGCCGAGCTACAACCCCGAAGACCTGACCGCCCACGACAGCGGCGACGCCTCCCAGGCCTACCAGAAGCTGGCCTCCCGTTCCGACAACCCCATGCTCAACCGGGCCACCTCGCAGCTGTATCCGCCCGGGTCCACCTTCAAGGTGGTTGTGGCCGCCGCCGCCCTGGAGTCCGGCCAGTATCACCCCGACAGCCAACTGCCGGCCGGGGCCTCATACACCCTGCCCGGCACCAACTACAATCTGACCAACTCCACTTCAGCTGCCAACGGGTCCAATGGCAAGATCAGCCTGGAGAACGCCCTGGCCTACTCATCCAACACGGCCTTCTCCCAGCTGGGGGTCGCCCTGGGCGACAAGACGCTGGCAGCACAGGCCCGCAAGTTCGGCTACGGCTCCACCATCACCCTGGACGGGACCAACTCCACAGGACGGCCCATGAAGGCCGTGGCCTCCAAGTTCCCCGAGGACCAGTCCCAGGACCGGCTGGCCCTGGCCTCCATCGGCCAGGGGGACACCCTGTCCACACCGCTACAGGCTGCCATGACGGCCGCTGCCGTGGCCAACGGCGGCAAGCTCATGCAGCCGACCCTGGTGGACCGGGTACGCTCCAGCGACCTGAGCGTCATCAGCGAGACAACGCCCTCGGTCTACTCACAGGCCTTCTCATCGGACACCGCCAAGGCCCTGACCACCATGATGGAGGCAGTGACCACCAAGAGCTATCCGAATCTGGCCATCCCCGGCATGCAGGTGGCCGCCAAGTCCGGCACGGCTCAGATCGGTGCAGGCAATACGGCAAATGACGGGTGGATGATAGGATTCGCTCCGGCCGACAAACCCAAGGTAGCCGTAGCCGTTGTGGTGCATGGAATCTCCTCCTACGGCATAGATGCCGCCGGGCCGATCATGAAACGCGTCATGCAGGAGGCTGCCAAGTGAAACTGATACAAGGACAGCTCATCCATCGACGGTACCGTCTGGACCGCCGCCTGGCCCAGGGGGGCATGGGCGAAGTCTGGAAGGGCTACGACATAGAACTGGGCCGCGTGGTGGCCATCAAGGCCCTGCGCGAGGATCTGACCAACGAGGAGTCCAAGCTGCTGCGGCTGCGGGCCGAGGCGCACAATTCCGCCAACCTGGCCCACCCCAACATCGCCGCCCTCTTCGAGTACTACGAGCACGACGGCATCGGCTTCCTGATCATGGAGTACGTCCCCAGCCAATCCCTGGCAGACATCTACCGGGACCGGGGTGCCCTGGACCCCATCGAGCTGCTGCCCATCCTGATACAGACGGCCCGGGGGCTCTACGTGGCACACTCGCACGGGGTCATCCACCGGGACGTCAAGCCGGCCAACATCATGGTCTCCGACACCGGTGAGGTCAAGATCACGGATTTCGGCGTCTCATACTCCACCAACCAGGGGCAGATCACCCAGGACGGCATGGTGGTGGGCACGGCCCAGTACATCTCGCCCGAACAGGCCCAGGGTCTCCAGGCCACGCCCCAGTCAGACATTTATTCCCTGGGCGTGGTGGCCTACGAGGGGCTCTGTGGGCACCGACCCTTCACCGGCGCCACCCCGGTGGACATCGCCGCGGCACACGTCAACGACCCTGTGCCGCCACTGCCCGACTCGGTGGACAACCAACTCATGAACTTCGTCATGTCCATGCTGGCCAAGGACCCGCGAGACCGCCCGGCAAATGCCCTGGTGGTCTCGCACACGCTGGCCAGGATCGAGCAGCGGCTGCTGGACCAGCAGCTGGGCGAGACGGAGGTCATCGACCCGCGCGCACCCATGCCTCGACGCATAGTGAGCAGGCCACACGCGGCAAAAGACATCTTCAGGCCCTTCTGGGGGCACTATGGAGAAGGAAGCGCACAGCGCGGCCTTGAAGCGACGAACGGAGGGGATACCCTATGAGCATCACACTGCCGCCGTCCCTAGCGGACGGACGCTACCGTCTGGGACAGCTGATTGGACGCGGTGGCATGGCCGAGGTCCACAAGGCTGTGGACACGCGTCTGGGAAGGACAGTCGCGGTCAAGATCATGCGGTCCGATCTGGCCAACGACGAGGTCTTCCTGTCGCGGTTCCGGCGGGAGGCCCACTCGGTCGCGCTGCTCAACAATCCCAACATCGTCTCCATCTACGACTCGGGCGAGGAGATACTGACCGACGACCAGGGCAACCATGAACGGGTGCCCTATCTGGTCATGGAGTACGTCAAGGGCCAGACCCTGCGGTCCATCCTCAAGGAGAACGGGGCCCTGAGCCAACGCGACAGCGAGCAGGTCATGCTGGGCATGCTGAGCGCCCTGGACTACTCCCACCACATGGGCGTCATCCACCGGGACATCAAGCCCGGCAACATCATGATCTCGGAACAGGGCATCGTCAAGGTCATGGACTTCGGCATTGCCCGGGCCATGGACGATTCGGCCGCCACGATGACCCAGTCCCAGGGCGTGGTGGGCACCGCCCAGTACCTGAGCCCTGAGCAGGCCCGCGGCGAGAGCGTGGACATGCGCTCCGACCTCTACTCGGCCGGCTGCGTCCTCTACGAAATGCTGACCGGACGGCCGCCCTTCAACGGGGATTCGGCCGTGGCCATCGCCTACCAGCACGTCACCGAGGTGGCAACCCCGCCCAGCACCATCGTGCCCGGCCTGCCGAAGATGTGGGATTCCATCTGCGCCAAGGCCATGGCCAAGGACCGCCAGAACAGGTACGCCACGGCGGCTGCCTTCAAGAGCGACATCCTGGCCTTCATGAACGGCGGGACCCCGGTGGCCGCCGCCTTCAACCCGCTGACCGACCTGGCCAACGTCAAGGCCCGCAAGGATGCCGAGCAGGGCACAGAAACAGCCACCATGCCGCTGACCGAAGAGGAGACGGCCGCCACCCAGGCCTTCAACCCTGTTCAGGACCCGCTCAACCCGGCAGCTGCCGCCGACATCGCCACAGCTGAGCGCACGGCCACCAAGGCGGCCCAGAAGAAGTCCAAACGACGCAAGAAGATCATCATCGGCGCCATCGTGGCGGCTTTGGTCCTGGTGCTCGCCGGACTGGGCGCGTGGAACGTCCTAGGCCGAAACCGCCATCCGATGGCCGAGGTGCCTACCATCAACGCACAGATGTCGCGAATCCTTGCCCGTGAGAAGATCACCGCCGCAGGCTTCCACTACCAGGAGAAGGAAGACAACGACTCGGCCGAGCCCAAGGGGACCTTCACCAAGCAGAGCCCCAAGGGCGGAAGCATGGCTCCCAAGGGCTCCACAGTGACCGTCTGGTTCTCCTCCGGACCCAAGGACACGGCCATCCCCGACGTCAAGGGCATGACCCAGCAGGAGGCCCGCAGCGCCCTGGAGAAGGCCGGATTCAAGGTCTCCCCCGCCGCCTCCGTGGAAGACAGCCAGGACGTGCCCAAGGACCACGTGACCCGCACGGATCCTGCCGCCGGCCAGAGCGTGGCCAAGGGAACCAGCATCCTGATCTACATCTCCTCGGGCATGACCAAGGTGCCTGATCTGTCTGGCAAGACCAAGGACGACGCGACCAATATCCTGCAGAGTCTGCACTTCAACATCACCATCCGCGAGCAGGCCTCCAACACCGTGGCCAAGGACATGGTGATCAGCACCGATCCGGCCGCTGGGTCCTCCATCCAGCAGGGAGCCATGATCACAGTCACCGTCAGCAGCGGCATGCAGCTGGGCAACTACGTGGGCATGACCCTGGGCGAGGCCAAACGCAACCTGGGCCAGGGAGTCAACATAACGGTCAATGGCCCCAACAATGACAACGCCGTGGTCACCGGCCAGGATCCCGCATCAGGTTCCTCCTTCGACAAGTCCAAGGACACCATCACCCTGACCACAGCCATCAGCGTTCCGCCCTTCTCCCAGGGCGAGACCTTGGGCAGCTATCGGCAGAAATTGACCAACAGCGGTGTCAGCGCCGACAGGATCACTTCCGTCGGCAAGGACACGGACAAGGTGACCGCTGTCAGCCCCGGAGCCGGCAGCAGGGTGGACGACAACACCCCCATCACGGTGACCACCGTCAGCTCCACCAACTGACTCCTATGGCCCGGCGGCCACAGTCTTGCCGCCGGGCCATATCGTTCTAGACAGAGCGAATACAGTCTGGGACGGAGTAATGGTTATCAGGCCACGCGGTTAGGCCACGAACCGCGACTTCGCGTCCACAAATCCCGGTCATGACTTCGGCCAAGGTAAACGTCAGGGTCCAGCGACCGGTTCATAACGACTAATGCACAACTTCCAGACTGGACCTTGCCAAGTCGCATCGCCACGCCGTGACGAATCTGCCTCGACCGCCAGGCTGGCGTCACCTGTACTACGACCAAAAATTCATGGCTATCAAACCATGGCCATAGAAGTGACTTAGATAAATCTTGGGCAGTCACTTTTGGCAGTCGGCAAAGTTGTGGCAGCAATAAGCGGCGGGGCCGCAGGATCACATTGAATCCTGCGGCCCCGCCGCTCTTCTACACCCCCTAGGTCAGAAGGTGGAGTAGTTGGACATCTGTCTGAGCATGGGCACGTTGCTGGCCAACCATGGGAAGCCCCATTCCATCAGGGCGCAGGCCAGAGCCAGCAGGAGCAGAATCAGCAGAAGCCATCGAATCGGAGCTATTCCGGACTGGTGCCGCAGCAGCCAGCCGTAGAGGCTGATCATGGGCTGAGGCTTCTCGCCCTTGCGAATCTGCCGCAGCAAGGGGTAACGCCAGGCAGCCAGGGCCGCCAGGTAGATGATCAGGTAGGCTGCCGCCAAAACCAGGAAGACCGGCTGCAGAGAACCCAGTCTGGCCATGACCGAGCCCTTGTCGTCTGCAAAGGCGACATCGCTGCCGCGGTCGCCCAGCAGTTCCTTGGGCACTCCGTCGGACACCTTGGCCCAGTAGTCGAATTCGCCCCAGCTGATCCAGCGGTGGGTGGCCGTGGTGTACTTGGGTTCACAGGTGGTCAGCGTGATCATGCGCCGGTCAGGAGCCTCTTTGGGCGAATAAGGGTTGGGAGCGATAACGCTGACCTCGTCGGCACCTACGATCTTGTAGCGGGTGTAGTGGTAGACGTACCAGTAATCCTTGGTGCGCAGGACGATGGCATCGCCCACACGCAGCTCGTCCACATGGCCCAGCGGCTCACCATAGCCGGCGCGGTGTCCGGCAATGGCCACGTTGCCCATCTCGCCCGGCATCTGCGTATTGGGGTAATGTCCCAGCCCTGCGTATGCCAGCTCTCGAGGCGACGTGCCCTGGACCACGTTGCGCTCCCAATGCTGTCCAAAACGAGGAATATAGGCCTGGGCTATCAGTTCACCCTCGGAGGCCTGCTTGGGCTGCACCGGCGGCGCCCCTTTCTGAGGCTTGGCCACCTTGCGGGTGTCGCCCGATCCCGGGTTGCTCCAGGAGGTCGAGGCCCGGGCCTCCAACTGCTGATGCTCGGACTGCACGCCGGTCCACCAGAGCTGCCAGACCACATAGAGTGCGCAGACGACGGCCAGCGTAATCAGCAGCTCCCCCACGATTTCTGCAATGCCCACCAGCCAGGTTCGCCGCTTATCCGCCGGTTTATCGACCGGCGTTGTGTCGTTCTCCGAGTCCTCTGTCGTCATTTACCGTGCCTTCTCATCTACCGATGCGTACTGGAGTGGCTGTAGGACAGCCGTCGTCTCAGGGAATCTCAGATTATCCGAAGATTCGACATTCCAACCCAGACCTACCGTATTCACATACTCCTTGTAAATCCGGATGGATGGCGAAGCATTCAGGGACTTGGTCATCCTGTCGACTGGTCCTATGGCTGAAATCTTATATGGCGGCGAGTACTTTCGGCCGTGCAACAGCAACACATTGCCTACGCATCGCACTGCTGTTGTGGGCAGAACCCGCTGATCCTGAATCCGCATGGACTCGGCTCCTCCGGCCCAGAGCGCGTTGACCACGCTCTCCACATCCTGCTGGTGGATGACGTAATCGTTGATGTTGGCCGTCGACCCGTCAGAACCTACCTTCTGCTGCCAGAGCGGGGAATCGTTGAGCGTCACCGTCAGTCCCGGCCCCTGGACGGCCTTGAGCACCGTACCCGAGCCTGGGTCTTCGCGGGCCTGGTCCGAGCTGCCCTTGTCGTCGGTCAGGGTCTTCAGCGCGTTGATCTGCGAGCTCATGTCATTGATGTCCTTGCGCAACTCAGCAGCCTTGTTCTCGCGCTCCTCCACCAGTCCGGCCGTGTCCGAAGTGACCGTGACCGTCCTGTTGACACGGATGTTGGTGGTCAGCATGTACCCGACCAGTGCCAACACCACAGCCACGGACACTGTGCCGACCAGGGACCTGCGCGCACCGTGCCGTCCCGTCCGTCTGGTCATAGGCATACCCTCATCCTCGTCTGCGATAGTATTACGTTCGAGTCTAACCGCTACTATGGCTTAGTAGATCTACTGAAGGAGAATAACCTCATGGCAGAGCATCAACTCCATGATGACGAGGACCAGGTGGTGGACAAGGCCAAGACCGCCGACACTGGCGAGGATGCCGAGGACGAGGAGTACGGCCTGTCCATGGACAAAGTGGAGGCCGTGCTCAACCAGAGCGTTGACAAAAAGCACATGACACCACAGATGCGCCGCATCGTGCAGCGTCAGGAAGAGAACACCCGTCGCATGGAGGACACCATCAAGAACACCAAGGCCAATCCACGCTGGTTCGTGCCCCTCTTCGTCACGCTGATGGTGGTGGGCTTGGTCTGGATCGTGGTCTACTACATCTCCTCCGTCAGAGGTAGCGTCTTCCCCATCCCTGGCATTGGCAACTGGAACCTGGCCGTGGGCTTTGGCATTCTGCTGGTCGGCTTCCTCATGACCATGTGGTGGCACTGATCCAACTGCATTACTCTTCAGGAACCCCGCAACCGTTCAGGCACGGCTGTGGGGTTCTTTGTATACCCGTCCACACCTGAGCGTCAGGCATGTGCGAATTCATCCACCGATGCGAGGCTCAAGCCAAAGTTATCCACAATCGCCCGAATTCCTCGTGGACGGTCTAGTACACTCGTCCACAAACCTACTGCTGATTGGATTCTTCGTTCACTTATCCACTTTTTCTAGGTATATATGCACCAGTTCTGAATACTTATTCCCAGGTTATCCACACGATTGTCAACAAATGTGGATAGATGACATCCATGTCATTTATCAATTACCAGACCCGAACCGGGGACGAAATAGTTGGCAGTCGACAACAGGCGGTCAGCAACAGATAGATACTGATTTCAGCGCATGGGGTTGAACATGTTGCAGCCCAGAGCCAGCAGGACCAGGGCCGCCAGGAAAATCAGGGTGGGCAGCAGCCAGGAGAGCAGGCCATGCACACGCGAACCAGGCCGGCCTATGTGCAGCAGGGCCAGCATGAAGAGGCCGCCGACTATGAACCCACCAACGTGGTCCTGCCAGGCGATGCCGGGCACAAACAGGGGCATGCAGAAGTTGATGCCCATCCAGACCACCAAGGAAATGATGTCAATCCCCAGACGGCGGTAAACCACCAGGATGGCGGCAAAGAGTCCGAAAAGCGCGCCCGAGGCCCCGATGGCCGACGTGCCCCATCCATTGGGTGCAAGGACCGCATAGACCATCAGCCCCAGGTCTCCGCCCAGCCCGCTGATCATGTAGAGGGCCAGGAAACGCCCATGCCCTATCAGATTTTCCAGCACCGGCCCCACAACCCAGAGGGTGATCATGTTGAAGAGGATGTGCGAGACATTGGTGGCGTGCAAAAATATGTTGGTCACAAACATCCAGGGATCATGAATGGCCGTAATCGGCACGAAGGCCCAGTATCCCAGCAAAAGCCGCTGGTAGCGAAGCGGAGCCAGCAGGTACAGGGCCATCTGGATGACCCAGGCCACTATGCAGATCAGGGTGATGGCTATGGTCACCACCGGAGCATGGTCACCCCAGTACCGCCGGATCCATCCCAGCGGCCCTCGACCGTTTCCTCCGCCTGTGAAACCGGTGCCCGTGCCATTGACCATGAACCTTACCTTACCTGACCGTCCGGCCGGGGTGTGCGGTTTCCGTGCCGCAATGGCACCGATGCGTCCCACAGTTCGCCGCTTTCTACTAGGATGTTGACTAGGTCGGTCGAAGTGGGCAGGACCGACGAAAGTCGTCGAAAGGAGCCAAACATGGAGAATTCATCTTCAAACGGCTGGAAGTTCTTTGCACTGCTCTTCGGCACGCTGCTGGCCGGCGTTGTCGCTCTGTTCGTATACAAGCAGCAGAACCCGGATTACGATCCCTGGGAGGAGCCCTGGGAGAACAGCTCATCGCCAGTCGACCTGGGCCTGGCCAAGGATGAGGAGGACAAGGGGTCTGAGGATCCCGAGACCCCTCTGCAAGCGGGCGCACAGGCCTGACCGTTCCGGTCGGGAAGGAATCCGACCCAGCGTCAAGGACGTGAGGGCAACGGATTCCTTTTTTCATGCCTGAATTTGGCTTGACCGCAACCTGCCGGACACGCCTGTTGGGGCGGCGCGTCACAATAGAGCCATGAGTGCCATACGGGAAGCAGACATGGAAGAGGGCCGCCGGGATTTTCTGGCCTGGCGGGACGCGGCCAAGGAGGCTGCAGATAATCTGGGCCCGGAGGGTGACCGCCTGTCAGTGGCCCCACAAACAGCCAGGCGCAGCAAGGCCATGGCTGTCCGCTATTCCCTGCACATGCTGGAGATCAAGGCCCCAGGCCCCGGTGTAGAGGTCAGGGTGGCTCCTTGGGGGGCCGTCAAGATTCTGGATGGACCGGCATCCGACCCGCATAACCTGACCCCGCCCGACGTAATTGAGCTGGACCCGGATGTCTGGCTGCGGCTGGCCGCCGGCATCACCAGCTGGAGCGAAGAAACCGCCGCCGGGCATATCAGCGCCGTGGGTGAGCGTGACGACCTGCACGAGCTGCTGCCCCTGGTATGAGGTCGGCTACTTGCTCGACGACCCCTTGGCTGCGGTCTTCTGATCCTTGTGGTGTTTGAGCGCACTGGGCACGGGAATGGGTATGCGCTTGTGCGGCTTGGGCGTGGCCGGCATCTCCCCAGAGGTGGCCTTGGCAGCAGCTTCGGCGGCCCACCGGGCGTAATCGTCCAGATCATCGTCCGTGGAGTCTTCGGGGTCCTGGCCCCCCGATTTGCGAGAATCCGGCTTGGAGTACTCCTCTTCAACCATTTTGAAGGGATCTTTGCCCCTGGTTCCGGGTTCCTTGCTGCTGAGCTCTTTGGCCAGCTCGTCGTAATCCGTGTCCGTTGTCAGATATTTGAGCTTCCGGGCTATTTTCGTCTGCTTAGCCTTCTGACGTCCGCGGCCCATCCGACCCCCTTCGCCAGGTAACGTGCACTTAGGCAACTTGAATGTGAATTTGCATCATTTATGAGAGTACCACCTACGCATCTTGTCGGCTCGGACTTTTACCATAAAAGCAATTCCCAGAAGGACATTCGGCACGACGACGAGGGTGGGACCATGCAGGAAGAAGTCACAGCGGCAGGCAACGAGATCAGCGACAGCTTCAGAGCCGCCAAGCATCGGTCCGACCAGGTGCTGGCCGAGCTGGACAAGAATCCGAGCCGCTACACCATGCTGACCGGCGACCGCCCGACGGGCAGGCTCCACCTGGGCCATTACTTCGGCTCCATCCGTGAGCGCGTCCAGATGCAGAATCGCGGCGTGCACACCAACATCGTCATCGCCGACTACCAGGTCATCACCGACCGGGACACCACGGAGCACATCCGCGACAACGTGCTCAACCTGGTGCTGGACTATCTGGCTGCGGGCATCGACCCCAAGAAGACCATGATCTTCACCCACTCGTCCACCCCTGCAGAGAACCAGCTGCTGCTGCCCTTCCTCTCCCTGGTGACCGAGGCCGAGCTTCACCGCAACCCCACCGTCAAGGCCGAGATGGAGGCCAGCGGCCACGCCCTGACCGGCCTGCTGCTGACCTACCCGGTCCACCAGGCCTGCGACATACTCTTCTGCAAGGCCAACGTGGTGCCCATCGGCAAGGACAACCTGCCGCATGTGGAGCTGACCCGGACCATCGCCCGCCGCTTCGACGAGCGCTACCCCGGCCAGGCCCCGGTCTTCCCCGAACCTGATGCCATCCTGTCTGACACCCCTGAGATTCCGGGTCTGGACGGCCGCAAGATGAGCAAGTCCTACGGTAACTCCATCATGCTGGGCGCCACCGCTGAGGAGACGGCGAAGCTGATCCGCAAGTCCCCCACCGACTCTGAGCGCAAAATCACTTTCGACCCCGTGAACCGCCCCCAGGTCTCGGCCCTGCTGACCACAGCCGGCCTGGTAACCGACCGGAAGCCCGAGGACATCGCCGATGAGATCGGCAACGCCGGCTCGGGTGCCCTCAAGGCCTACGTGACCAAGTCGGTCAACGAGTTCCTGGCACCCCACCGTGAGCGCCGTGCCGAGCTGGCCAAGGACATGGACACCGTGCGCGACATCCTGGTCGAGGGCAACAAGCGTGCCAACCAGATAGCCGAGGAGACCCTTGATCAGGTCCGCTCGGCCATGGGCATGCGCTACTAGACGTCGTACCGCCAAGAGCGGTCGGTGAGCACCCGGGCAGTGACCAGGCCGATGGGCAGGCAGATGATGACCATGAAGGCCCGGAAGGCCCAGTCCAGGGCGTTGAGTGTATTGAACTGCCCCAGGTAGAACATGGCCCGGTACATATACAACCCAGGCACCATGATGACGATGGAGGGCACGGTCAGGCTGATTCTTGGGTAGCCCAGGTGGGGCGGCAGCAGGCCGTGACGGACCGAGGAGCGCCAGACCGTGGCCAGCATGCCGGCCAGGAAGGCACCGAGAAAAGCGGCCATCTCCGGAGGGACGTGGAGCAGGTCCTGCATCTCCAGGCGCATGGTATCGGTCAGGGCACCGATGACGGCGGCCACCAGGGCCATGCGCTGGGGTGAGTTGAAGAGAACCGAGAAGCCCCAGACCCCGCAGAATGCTGCTATCATGCGCAGTCCGGCCATCAGCCAGGGGCTCAGATTCATTGGTTCAAAACCCTGCGGGTTGAGCATGACCATCCGCGCCACGGCCCAGCCACCCAGCGTGGCCACCAAAATGATCGAGAAGGCGTAGGTGATGCGCTGTACCCCCGAGGGGAAGTCCAGCTTGGCGATGTCCAGGCCACCGGTGACCAGGGGGAAACCAGGAATGACGAAGAGGATGGCACCGATGTAAGCCGTGTCGTGCCTCAGGGCCACCGGGTCGAAGATACCCACCAGCCTCAGCGTGCCGACGCAGGCCAGTGCGGCGATGATGACTGCAACCCCGGTGGCGAAGAACTGGTTGATCCGCCTGCCCAGCATCTGACGACGCACCCACTGGCCTATGCCAGCGCCGACGAAGGCTCCGGCCATGTCGTAGGGACCGCCGCCCAGCAGGAAGACGAAGGCCGCGCAGGCCACGGCCGAGGCGAAGCCCGAGAAGAGGGGCGAATAGAGGGGTTTACGTCGCTCGATCAGGTCCAGGCGTTCATGCGCCTGCCGGACAGTGATGCCACTCGTTGCCTGCGGCTCTGATGACGCGGACTTATCAGAAGAGGCAGGCCGCCCAGACGCAGAGTCGCGCCCTTGGCTGGTTGCAGAAGACTCAGTGGTTGCAGAACCAGCGTCACCCGAATCTGAATTCTTATCCACGGCATCAGCAGAAGCGAAAGCAACCTTGGAGCCTTCGGAATCATCCGGCCGAGGCGTGGAGCCTACGGTGCCCAGACCGGCGGCCGTCCTGGTGTCTATGGCCGCCGCATCGATTCGGCTCTGGCTTATCTCGTCCTCGTTGTGCACGGCGGTGGCCACCGCATCCTTGAGCGCCTTGGCCGCCTCCTGGTCCTGGGCCAGCACCTCCTTGACCGCCTTGCGGGCCGCCGCGTAGACGTTCGGCTCATCCAGGTTGTCCACCAGCTCCCGGGAGACCACCGTCATGGTGTGGTAGGTCCCCGCCTGCCCACACTTGACGCTGAGCCAGTCCGCGAAGTGCTCCAGGAGCCAGATCCGCTCGGTGTTGACCCCGGTGGTGGGCAGGTCCACCACCTCGGTAATCCGAGACACGCCATCCGTGCAGGTGGCCTCGATGTCGGTCAGGTTCACGTCGGCCCGCACATGCACGCCCATGGGGTAGGCGATCCTGTGCATCATCTCGCGCACACGGAAGCTTCCCGTGCCGGCTCCCAGCTCCAGCATGCCCACCCGCACAATCAGGCTGGTCTTGGCCGCGATGCAGGCATCGACAATGGGCTTGTCGTAATCGCGTTCAATGTCCTCCATATCCAGCGGAATGGAGTGGGTGTGGTACTTGTTGACCCGACTAACCGCGGCTGCGGCCCTGCCTCGATAGCTGTCCTTGGAACTCCTGCTCTTGAATTTCACACCCACATTCATACTCCATCCGGGTCACCTACCGCAGCACCGCCGCATAGGACCATGAAACGAATCTGACCAGAAAGCGTCCTAGAATGGGCCGCGAGCCATCGAACCGAAGGCTGTGGGCCTGCAACGCCGACCACCAATAACCGCGGAGGAGCCGTGGAATGGTCGAAGACCGGGCAACCTGCGGCTCGATAAGGAGGACTGATGACAGATAGTAATCAGCAAATCACGGCTGCCGATGCGACCCTGGTCACATCCGGCACCGGGACCAAGGGACCGGAGGAACGCAAGCTACCTCAATCGTTGGATGAGGACATGGCCTTGTGCCTGCGGCTGCTCAGGGATGTGTTGGGGGAATTCGATCAACAGCTGCTCAAACGCTTCGACTCCCTGCGCGAGGACGTGATGACGGCCAGCGCCGAGCACTTCAACCGCCACCCCTCGGACCCCGTGCCTGACGAGGACGGCCTGGCCAAGGCCGTAGCCCTGATCGACGACACATCCGTCAAGGATTCCCAGCTGCTGGCCCGCGCCCTGACCACCTACTTCCATCTGGCCAACCTCTGCGAGGAGAACTACCGGGTGAAGGTCCTGCATGAGCGCGAAGGCAAGGTGGACCTTAAAACCAAGGGCACCGACCCCATCAACGAGATGACCAGCGCCTACAGCCAGCTCCTTCAGGAGATGGGCCCGGCCAAGGCCTCGGAGCTGCTGGAAAAGCTGGAGTTCCACCCCGTCTTCACCGCCCACCCCACCGAGGCGAGGCGCAAGGCCGTGGAGGGCAAGATCCGGCGCATCGCCAACCTGCTGGCCGTCCGCCGCGGTCTGGGCGGTTCCGAGCTGGAGGAGAACGAGCGTCTGCTGCACAACGAGATCGACGCCCTCTTCCGCACTTCGCCCATCGCAGCCAAGAAGCCGACACCCGTTGAGGAAGCCAATACCATTCTGGACATCTTCGACGCCACGCTCTTCGAGACCATTCCCAGGGTCTACCGCCGCTTTGATGACTGGATGCTGGGCAAGAAGGCCGGCATGGTCAAGCCCGTCTGCCCCGCCTTCTTCCACCCGGGCAGCTGGATCGGCTCCGACCGTGACGGCAACCCCAACGTGACCGCCAAGGTCTCCCGCAAGGTGGCCCGCAAGTTCTCCGACCACATGCTCGAGGCACTGGTCAAGGCCACCACCACCGTGGGCCGCAATATGACCATGGAGGTGACCACCACGCCCCCCAGCCCCGAGCTGAGGAGCCTGTGGAGCCACCAGAAGGAGATGAGCGAGCGCCTGACCGACCGGGCCACCACCATCTCGCACAACGAGCTGCACCGGGCCGTGGTCCTGGTCATCGCCGACCGTCTGCAGGCCACCATCCAGCGTGATGCCGACCTCATGTATGCCGACTGTGACGACTTCATCGCCGACCTGCGCGTGGTCCAGGACTCCCTGGCCAAGGCGGGCGCGGTCCGCCAGGCCTACGGCCCCCTGCAGGATCTGATCTGGCAGGCCCAGACCTTCGGCTTCCACATGGTGGAGATGGAGTTCCGCCAGCACTCCCTGGTCCACGCCCGCGCCCTGGAGGACATCCGCGAGCACGGCCTGCACGGCGAGCGCGGCGAGCTGCAGCCCATGACCCATGAGGTACTCGACACCTTCCGGGCCCTGGGAGCCATCCAGAAGCGCAACGGCCAGAAGGCCGCCCGCCGCTACATCATCTCCTTCACCAAGTCGGCGCAGAACGTCAAGGACGTCTACGAGCTCAACCGGCTGGCCTTCGAGCATGCCGAGGATGTGCCGGTCATCGACGTGATCCCCTTGTTCGAACAGCTGGAGGATCTGCAGAACTCGGTGGACGTGCTGGAGGAGATCATCAAGATCCCCGAGGTCCAGGCCCGGCTCAAGGAGACCGGCAACAAGATGGAGGTCATGCTGGGCTACTCCGACTCCTCCAAGGATGCCGGCCCCGTCTCGGCAACCCTGGCCCTGCACTCCGCCCAGGAGCGCATCGCCAAGTGGGCCGAGAGCCATGACATTGACTTGACCCTCTTCCATGGACGCGGCGGCGCTGTAGGCCGTGGAGGCGGCCCCGCCAACCGTGCCGTGCTGGCCCAGCCTGTGGGCTCGGTCAACTGCCGGTTCAAGCTGACCGAACAGGGCGAGGTCATCTTCGCCCGCTACGGCAACCCGGTCCTGGCCATCCGCCACATCGAGTCCGTGGCTGCAGCCACCCTGCTCCAGTCCGCGCCCAGCGTGGAGGAACGCAACACCACCATGACCGAGAAGTACGCGGACATGGCCGACAAGTTGGACCAGGCAGCCCACGAGCGCTTCCTGGACCTGCTCCACACGCCGGACTTCGCCCCCTGGTTCTCCATCGTGACGCCTCTGAACGAAATCGGCCTGCTGCCCATCGGCTCCCGGCCGGCCAAGCGCGGCCTGGGCGCCAAGTCCCTGGACGATCTGCGGACCATACCCTGGGTCTTCTCATGGGCGCAGGCCCGAATCAACCTGGCCGCCTGGTACGGCCTGGGCACCGCCTGCGAGAAGTTCGGCGACCTGGAGACCCTGCGTCAGGCCTACGAGGAGTGGCCGCTCTTCAGCACCTTCATCGACAACATCGAGATGAGCCTGGCCAAGACCGACGAGCGCATCGCCAAGATGTACCTCTCCCTGGGAGACCGGGACGACCTGAGCCAGAAGGTCCTCTCGGAGATGGAACTGACCCGCAAATGGGTTCTGCAGATTGTGGGCGACGAGTGGCCCCTGCAGCACCGCCACGTGCTGGGCCAGGCCATCCGGATCCGCTCTCCATATGTGGACGCCCTGTCGGTGACCCAGGTGCGCGCCCTGCGGGCCCTGCGTCGCCGCAACGACAAGGAGGAGCTCAGCAAGAGCCAACAGGCCGACTTCATCTACCTGATCCTCTGCACCGTTTCGGGAGTCGCCGCCGGACTGCAGAACACCGGCTGATCTCCGCTTGACGGTTTAAGGATGAGACCCCGTTCTCTTGCAGATAGCAGGAGGCGGGGCCTCGCCGTATCCAAGTGCTTTTGATGTGATCGTGTGTTGTTTGTGGGTTGGGTGGTAGGCTGAAAAGCAGGGGATGTCGAGAAGACAACTGGCTTTTGTCATGGCTCGTGTAGTCTGTTGTACGGGCTGGTATTGAGCAATGGGTGGCTTTCCGACAGGAAGAACTTTATTAGACAGGCGGCGTTGATCCCGCCTGGTGTTGGTGAAGGGGTTTTGGTTTCATGCATCTGGTTTCCCAACTGCGTCGCGCACTGGCGACGGCGATCGTCCTGCTGGGCCTGCTGGCAGGCCTGGGCGTCGCATCCGCCAACGCGGATGCTCCTATCCTCACCGGGGGGGGGGGGTCGTCAGACCCCTCGCGTAGCTGAGCAAACCCCCGGCACCCTCCCCAGCAACGCAACCAATACCCCACTGCCCACACCATCACCACTGACACCTTCCTCGCCGCTGAGCTCCACGACACCAAGCCCAAACACTCCGCAACCCTCAACAGGCACGCCCGACACCACAGGATCCGCTTCAACCAAGCCATCCGATACCGATGATCAAGCCACGCACACGGTGCGCTTCGACCCCGCCGACGGCAGCACACCCACACCGGTGAGCGTGAAGACCGGCACCCTCGCCGCTCCCCCGCAACAGAACCCTGCACGTGAGGGCTTCCGGTTCGACGGATGGACCCATGACGGGCAGCCCTTCGACTTCCAGACCCCCATCCTCCAGGACACGACGCTGAAAGCCCAGTGGTCGAAGACCACGGACTGGACGCTGAGCCCGGACCACGGGCCCGCCACCGGCACCCGGCTGACCATCAGCCCACCCAACCCGCAGGAACCTCAGTTCGCCAGCATTCACACTGCAGGAGAGCAGACTCTCGGCCTGACCGGCGACGGCCGCATCTACACCTGGGCGCAGGATGGAACAACCGTGCAGGTGCCCTCCCCCGCCCAGACATCCGACGGGTTCCACTACCTGCAGGTTGCAGCCGGCAGCCGATGGCAGGCCGCACTGGGATCCGACCAGCACATCTACACATGGGCCAGCGGACAAGCGGCACCCACGATTATCAGCCCCAACCAGAATGCCAGGTTCACCAGCATCAGCATGAACGATGACCGGCTCCTGGCAGTGGACCGGCAGGGACGAATCCACATCTACCGGGCCAATGATGCCGACAGCCAGGACCTGAACCCGAAATTCCTGGAGCAGGCCGAGACCAGCCTGCCCGGAAAGGCACAGGCCGTCACCGCCGTTGCCTCCGGCAGCCGGATCCTCGCCCTGGACTCCGACGGGCAGGCCTGGACCTGGGACGCAAGCAGGACCGCCAACGTCAAGCCCGAACGCATCAGGCAAGACCAGGGCATGCGCATCACCCAAACCCAAGCCCTCAACCAGGGATTCCTCCTCCTGGACACAAACGAGCAGGCCTATCATCTGGCCGACAGCACGACCAGCGCCAAAGCCGTCAACCTGCCGGAAGGCATGAAAGCCAGCCAGCTCACAGCCAACAAGGACCAGGCCATCATCACCAGCACGGATGGCCGTATCTGGAGCTGGAAGCCCGACGAAACACTCATCCGGGCAGACAATAGGGAACAACCCTATACACAAGCCGCCGCTGTCGGCAGCAGTATCACCGCCATCGACCGGCAGGGCAGCATGCTCGCGTGGAGCTTGGACGAGCAGGGCCAGCCCGGCAAGCCAGCCAAGCTCGACACCAGCAACGCCCTCACCTTGGAATCAGTAAGCATGGACGGCCAGCCGCTCAAATTTACTAAGTACAGCGACTCCTGGCAGACGGACATACCCGACCGAAAGCCGGGAGAAGCCGCCATCACCATCACCGGCAGGCAGGACGGCCAGCCCTTCACCAGGAGCCTCAACTACACGGTCGACCAGACACTGACCAGAGACGACAGGCAGGGCATGACCCACACCGTCACCTTCAATGCGAACGGAGGAAGCCCCAGACCCGCAGACCAGCATTTCCCTGCACCGAACAGCAGGGCGAAGCGGCCATCCCCTGACCCTACGCGTAAGGGCTTCCTGTTCGACGGGTGGTTCATCGGGCAGGTCGCCTATGATTTCAGCAGACCCGTCGACAAGGATCTGACCCTGACCGCCAAGTGGACGCCGGAAAGCCGGAACACCAAGTGGAGCATCAGCCCTAATAAGGGCAGCCAGCTGGGCAGGGAATCCACCACCATCATCCCGCCAGAAAACACCACCCGTGGCATCAGGTTCAGCCAGGTCAGCGGAGGTAAAGACTACAACTCTCGTTTTTCCTTGGCCGTGGGCAGCGACGGCAACGCCTACGCATGGGGATACAACAGCTCTGGCCAGCTCGGCAACGGGACGAAAACCAGCCAGACTACACCAGTCATGGTGAGGAAGCCTGATCGCAAGACGTATCCGGATCTGCCTGCGGATTTCACCTACGTGCAGGTCAGCGCCGGAGGCTCTCATTCCTTGGCTGTGGGCAGCGACGGCAACGCCTACGCATGGGGATACAACAGCTCTGGCCAGCTCGGCGACGGGACGAAAACCAGCCAGACTACACCAGTCATGGTGAGGAAGCCTGATCGCAAGACGTATCCGGATCTGCCTGCGGATTTCACCTACGTGCAGGTCAGCGCCGGAGAGCGGCATTCGCTGGCCCTAGGAAGCGACGGCAACGCCTACGCCTGGGGATACAACTACTATGGCCAGCTCGGCGACGGGACGACCACCACCCAGATTACGCCAGTCAAAGTGGAGAAACTTGCAGACGCGCCCGTAGACTTCACCTACGTGCAGGTCAGCGGCGGAGGCAATCATTCGCTGGCCCTGGGCAGCAACGGCAACGCCTACGCATGGGGGTACAATGGCAATGGTCAGCTTGGTAACAACGAAACAACGGATTCGTCTGTTCCTGTGCTCGTGCGCGACCCCGCCAGCCCCGCCGACAAGAGCAAAGGACTCAAAGCCACACAGGTCAGCGCCGGATACGAGCATTCGCTGGCCCTGGGCAGCGACGGCTACGCCTACGCCTGGGGATGGAACCGCCAAGGCCAGCTCGGCGACAACACGGGCGGCTACGGTGCGTATACGACTGTTCCGGTGCACGTGCGCGACCCCACCAATCCTACCGATACGAGCAAAGGACTCAAAGCCACACAGGTCAGCGCAGGATACGCTCATTCACTGGCCCTGGGCAGCGACGGCTACGCCTACGCCTGGGGGAACGACAACTATGGCCAGCTCGGCGACAACACGGTCGGCTACGGTGGGTATACGACTGTTCCTGCGTACGTGCGCGACCCCGCCAGCCCCGCCGACAAGAGCAAAGGACTCAAAGCCACACAGGTCAGCGCCGGATACGAGCATTCACTGGCAATCGGCGCGGAATGGAACGCCAAAGCGTGGGGAAACAATCAATATGGCCAGCTCGGCGACAACACGGACGGCTACAGTACGTATAAGTCTGTTCCTGTGCCGGTGGTGTTCAATCTGACGCCGGTGATCACCGGCGTCAGATTCGACCAGACTCCCGCATTAAGCATGACGAACGGCGATAGCAATAGCGCCACCGTGCTCACACCTGAACATCTGCCGGCCACGGTCACGGTCAGCGTGGACTACACGCTGGGCGGCGCACCCCAGCAGCCCGACACATCCCTCAGATACACGTACCTGTCGGCCGGCGTGCTTCCACGTGCCGGTGGGGAAGGCATTCTGCTGGCCCTGGCCACCAGCATGACAACCATGGGCGGGGTGCTGGCGTCCCGCCGTCACAGGGAGGAAACACACCAGCTGCTTCACGCTTCGCACGAGTAAGACGGGCCGAACGGCGTATCAATCCCCACGCCCTCGGCCCACACAGGGGGCAGGGGGAAAAGTGTCACTGAAGGCTCAAACCCCAAGAGAGCCGACACTTCCCTCCCGCGCCCCCACCACACTTCTGCAGGCGGGAAGCCGAGGGCAGGCATGCACGCCCCCGTCCCCGGCCGGGAGAGGAGGAAGCACGGCCAGCCCGGCCGCTGTTTACTCATTCCGCCGCCATGAGTTCCGCCGACACTGAATCAGGCTGTCATAGTCATTGCGCGATGATAAGGTTGTATCACTGTACAAAGACGCAGAAACGGATGACATACACCGTCTGTTGGGGAGACAGTCGGCAGAGTTCTTGGGAGGCTCTGTAAATGGAGTTATCGAATATTCCCCACTGTACTTCGCACGAGTAAGGCCGGGTTCCCATCACTGCAATCCGGCGAACTGGCGGCCGTGCCCATCCCAACCGAGCACGGTCGCCATCTACTTTTAAACGGCGGAAAGGTACCCGTCGTAGCGCTCGGGCTTGTCCGCGAACTCCAGGCCAGCCGGCTGATACCAAGAGTATCGGCGAGTGCCGCTGTCGTCAGTCCAGATCTCAGGGCAGTCGTTGACCAGCCAGTCCGACGGAATGGCATGGGAGCTGCCGGTCGAGGCCAGTGCCAGCGCCTGCCTGAGCTGGTCCTCCTGGTCGGCAGTCAGACTGCCGGGGCGGGCCGAGAAGAAGAGCGGAGTGCCGGTTCGCGCCAGCAGGTCCATCCACTGACGGTTGAGCTCCCAGTCGATTGAGTCGGATATGCCCACGCAGTCGGCGTCGGTGGCGTAGAAGCTCCCATTCTGGGGCAGGCGGAAGGCCAGAGTGTTGACCCCGATCTGCCTGGTCCGCTCCCACTGCAGGCCGCTGGTGTCGTCGCCGGTCCGGTTGATCTGCATGAAGCCGACGCCCAGGTGGCCGACCACGTTGCACCCCTGGACCAGCATCCCGGCCTCGGTGGCCTGCTCGAAGATGGCCCGGTAGAGCTGCTTGACCACCTGGGCGCTGGTCAGGCTCCGGTCGTAGAAGTGCCAGCCGTCCGGGCTGGGCCAGGGGTTCATCTGGAAACCCCACCTGCCCAGCAGGTCGAAGGTGCTGAAATCATGCTTGATCAGTTGGTAGCCCCACTCCCCCAACTGGGCAATGTCCTGGCGGATGTAGTCCAGGGCCTGCGGGTTTGAGGGGTCCAGGCATCCGTTGTGAGGGAGTCTGAACTGGTCGGCGATGGCCTCGTCCTCGTTGAGGAGCGGGCGGTACCAGATACCGGGTTTGATGCCCATGGCCTTGATCTGGTCGGCCAGAGCGCCCATGTCGCCGAACTTCTCATTGCCACGCCGCCAAGGGCCGCCGTTGTAGTCCTCAAGCCGGTGGTGGTCCTGCCAGCCGTCGTCCACAACCATGGTGGGGCGGTGAGCGTTGCCCTGGGTCAGGTCGGCCAGATACTCGGCATCAGCAAGAATCCGGGAGCGACTGGAGTCCCCGTAGGCATAGTACCAGTTGTTGCTCCCGTAGACCGGCTCAGGGGGCATAAGGCCCTTGCGGCTGATCCGGGAGCAGAAGTCACTGACCACAGCAAAGACCGGGCCGCCAGCCCGCTCCCGGAGCGGATATTGCAGGCAGATGATGGTGGCCGCTTCAAGCTGCCGCCCGTCCAGCACCAGGCCACTGCCGCCGTTGCGCAGGTCCATGAAGAGGGTGATGCCGGCCGTATCGACCTGCCAGAAGCAGAAGGCGTTGGCACCGGTGGCCACCCCATACCCCTCGGCCTGCTCCTGACCCGACGCCAGGAAGTACCAGGGCATGAACCGGTTGGCACGCATGGCCTGGAAACCCATTCGCCCGTAGCCACGCTCCCAGGCATCGCCCAGGTAGAGGTCGTCGGCAGGCATGGGCCTGGTCCAGCGCAGGGCCAGAGAGCGGATGGGGGTGGAGCCAGCGGTCAGGCTGACCGTCAGAGCGGATTCGCCCTTGAGGCTGATCCTCGCATCGGGGGCTATGCGGAAGGGCCTGCCTGCGGGTGCCGTCTCCCTGTCGGCATCGGTGGTCAGCGTAATCCAGTCCGGCTCTCCCAGGCTAAGGCTGGTTGGGTTCATGATTCAGTGCTCCTTCATCCCTGTGGTGTGGCAGATGGCGGCGGGTCAGACCCGGACCAAGTCGATCAGGCAGATGGTCTCGGGCTGGCAGCGAGGTATGCGGATGCCCACGCGCTCAAGATAGGTGCCAGTGACCTCGGCGGTTCCCAGCGGACCCGTCGGATCCAGAGGCTCCAGCGATGCCCTGGGCTTGGCGGGGCCGGTCCAGGCCAGCCGATACCGGGCCTTGGGGTCCAGGCCGGGAATACGTAGATAAACACCACGGTTATGCTGGGATTCGTCCAACTGGACGTGGGCCAGGATGGCACGGCTGCAGTCGGGGGCCACCACGCCATGAGCCAGAACCGAAGGGTCGGCCAGGTCCAGGCGGACCACGCGGCCGGAGTGGAGGAAGCCTCGGTTGGCCTTGTACCAGGTGATCCACTCCTTGAGCCGCTCCAGGTCCTCCTCGCTGGCCCGGCGGATGTCCCACTCGATGCCCATGGACCCGAAGACGGCCGTGGCTGCGCGGAAATCCAGGCTGTAGGTTCTGCCGGTCTGCTGGGAGGAGGGCTGGGAAACATGGGCGCCGATATACTCGGGAGCCACGGTCTGCTCGGTCCAGCGTTGGATCATCTGCCTGCTCAGGGCATCGGTCATGTCGGAGTTCCAGAAGCGGCGGATCTTCTCGATCACGCCCAGATCGATGCGACCGCCGCCCGAGGCGCAGGACTCCCACTCGACCTTGGGGAAGCGAGCGCGGAGGATGTCCAGCAGACGGTAGTAGGCCAGGGTCTGCTCATGGATGGCAGGCGCGCCACCGTGGGCCTGGGAACCAGCCTCAAGAAGGTCGCGGTTGTGGTCCCACTTGACATAGTCGATTTGGCAGGACTCCAGAACCTTGGTCATCGCCTTCAGCACGTGGTTGAAGGCCCGGGGGTTGGTCAGGTCCAGGACCAGCTGGTTGCGCTGCAGCTCCGGGTTTCTGGTGGATGCCCTCATGACCCACTCAGGATGGTCGCGGAAAGCGTCCGAATTCGGGTTGATCATCTCCGGCTCGAACCAGAGGCCGAACTGCATCCCCAGTTTGTGGACATAATCAGCTAAAGGCTCCAGCCCCTGGGGCCAGACCGCAGGGTCCACCCACCAGTCGCCCAGACCGGCCTTGTCGTCCCGGCGCAGGTGGAACCAGCCGTCGTCCAGCACAAGGCGCTCCACCCCGATGTGGGCGGCGCGGTCGGACAGGTCGCGCAGGGTGTCGAAGTCGTGGTTGAAGGTGATGGCCTCCCAGACGTTCAGGATGACCGGCTGCTCGTGCGGATGCTCGGGCAGGGTGCGCTCCCAGGCGTGCAGGCTGTTCATGATTGGATCCATGCCATGGTCGGAGGCCGTGACCACGATCCAGGGCGTGCTGTACTCCTGGCCCTGGTCCAGGACCACCTCACCTGGCAGGAGGAGTTCGCCAGCGCTGACGCCGGCCGGGGTGGCGCTGTTCCGGTCCACCCGGAGCACGGTGTTCCCGCTCCAGGCCGGCTGGACGCAGAGCACCCTGCCGTGATGGAAGTTGAAACCTGGGGTGCCCACCATGACCACGGGCCCCTCGAAGCCGGTGCGGCCCCAGCGGAACTCACGCACCCAGGCCCCGTCGGCCAGGTCATGGCGCTGGGGGCTGCGCTCACGCTCGTGCCTGCCGGCGAAGTCCAGAATCTGCGTCTGCTGGTCGTCCAGGGGCAGGCGGACTTCCAGGCCCTCCAGCAAAAAGGAATCGGTGCCCAGGTTGCGCAGGGTATGGCGAATCCGCAGGGAGCCGCCGGCCATAGCCTCCACCCTGGTCTCCAACCCAAGCCGGGCATCATCGTCACGGGCCTTGATGGTCAGCGAGTCGACGGTCTGCTCGGGCTGGTCTTCCACCAGGAATCGAGGCGACCAGGAACGACCAGCTCGGATACCCTCGGGACCTTGGGCGATCCGATACCCGGTCAGGCCGGGATGCAGGTAGACACCCGTAGCGTGCTCAAGCAGAAGAGAAGTATTGAGGTTGGTCATCTCCGCACCTCCGCAGCCGTCGAAACATGGTGCAGCCTGCACGCCAAGCACCTTCGGCAGATCTCCACCAGGCCGTGGGGAGGCCAGTGCCAGACGGGTAGTTTCAGGCCCACCAAGGTCATTCCCCGGGAAGACAATCATGGGTGTCACCAACTCCTTTATTGCTTGATCGGTTTTCTACCTCAATTACTTAACCGAACCCGCGACCATGCCTGCAATAAAGTACTTCTGCAGGAACATGTACGCCACCACCATGGGTGCCGCGGCAATCAAAGCGGCCGCAGCAGCAATACCAAGGTTATTGGTATTCACAGAGAAGAAGGAAGCAACACGAGGAGCGATGGTCTGAGATTGAGGGTCAGTCAGAATATAACTCGATAGTGCAAATTCATTCCAAACAGCCGAACCGGTCATGATGACGACAGTGGCCGTCACAGGCTTAAGCATTGGCAGTATCAGTCTGTTAAACACCTGAAGGTGATTGGCTCCATCAAGTGCGCCAGCCTCATCAATAGCCGGGGGGATGGCTTTAATAAAAGCCGTATAGAGGAAGACCGAAAGAGGCAGTTTTTCAGCCGTCAACACTATTACGATGCCCCAATAATTATTGATTCCTCCAATCTGCACCAAGAAGGTGTACAAGGGCACAAGAATGCTCATGGGCGGAATCATCATCATGGAAAGAATGAAAGCTGAAATGAACTTATTCCACTTGGTCATTCTGCGAGCCAGAGGATAAGCAGCAGCTGCTCCAAGCACGCAGACCAGGAAAGTCGAACACACAGTCACAACTGCGCTGTTGAACACCGCCTTCAGAATTCCACCCTCATTTACAGCCTGGGTCCAGTTGCTCCATGCCAGATCATGCGTCCTCATCACCAGAGATGGAGACATGTCGTCAGAGGGCTTCAACGACGTCGTGATTGCTAGATAGAACGGAAGCAGCTGGCAGATACAGACAATAATCAGAAAGAGGTAAATCGCCCATCTCCCACGCTGGTAGTCCGAAGGGCTATATGACATCTGCTTCGTTTGCTTGCCTCTTGCCATATCAGGCCTCCCAATCGAGCTTGGCCAAGCCTTTATTGACCAGCCAGGTCACCAGCGCAATCAAGACAAACAGGAATACGCCGATTGCAGAGGCATACCCAGCTGTCTGATTATCGAAGTACATGGTTCCTATGTACGTTGATATGGAGTTGGTTGCATAACCTGGGCCCCCACCCGTCAAAACCTTGACAAGGTCATAGAGCTTCAATCCTCCAATTAGATTGAGAACGACGCTCGTCGTAAAGGAGGGAGCCAAAAGAGGCAGGGTAATGTTCCAGAACTTCTTCCACCCATATGCACCGTCGACCTCTGCAGCTTCGACCACTTCCTGATCCATGGTCTGCAGACCAGCCAAATAGATAATCATCGAAATACCGACGTATTGCATCGAATTAACGAAAACTACAATGGCTACTGCAAAAGCGGCATTGTTGAACCAGGGTATCTTCTGTACGCCGAATACACCCAGTATGGCGTTCAGTGCCCCCTGCTGATACTGGAAGACAAAGTAGTACATGATGCCCATGATCACCGATGCAACCAGTGCAGGAAGATAGATGATAGCCCGCATCAGGGTACGGCCCTTAATCCTGGTATTCAGCAACAGCGCCAGACCCAGACCCAGAATCTGCTGAATTACTGTAGATCCAATACCGTAAATAAAGGTGTTGATGATGATCTGCATAAAATTCATATCCGTGAACATTGACTTGTAATTTGCCAAGCCAACGAAGGATTTCGCTTCGTTATAGCCATCCCAGTTCGTTAACGACAGGCCAATACCCGAAATCAACGGATAGATGATGAACACCACCAGCAGGATTACAGCCGGCAGATAGAACAGGTTGATCGAAGAACCCTTGAATCTTCTGCGCTTATGGACCACCGTCTGCGCATTTCCTCTCGTACCGTCGCCACCAGCCGGGTCAGGCAAATGATCCGGCTGGCTTCGCAACGCATTTATTTCATCTTTATCGGTCATCATCAAGCTCCCGAGGAAACTCTTGTGGTAGCGACTATTTCTTAGTCTTCAGATTTTCAAAGGCCGTCTTTGCTTGATCGGCAGCATCCTTAGGAGTCAATTGACCTGTGATAATGCCGTCGGTGGACTTGGACATGGTGCTGTACATGCCGGGAAGATACTTGCGGTCGAAGAAGGGAACCGTAGCTGTCTTCTTATCTTTCATCCAGTAGTCATAAGAGGCCTGGAACTGTCCCAAAGCAGATTTGACACCAGTCAAAGCCGAATTGTTCATGCTGACATTGACCAGCTGCTGAAGATTCTCGGGCTCTGCAAGAAAGTCTATGAACTTCAAGGCCGCTTCCTTGTTCTTGCTCGTCTTGGAGACTCCGAAGGTCAGCATGTCCTCGCCCGTTGAGAAGTAAGGCTTGCCCGTAGCGGAAGGAATGGGCATCATACCTAGCTTGACATTGGGATTGTATGACTCTATCAACTGTGCATTCCCGTTCGAACGGAAGTAGAAACCAGCCTTATCGGAAGCCATCAGACGCGCGATATCATCTGGGGTCGCGGAAGTGTAGTCAACATTAAAGTAACCGTTCTTAGTCCACTGGCTGACCATTTCAGCATACTTCTGATAGATGGAAGGATCGAATTTTCCGCCCTTGAGTTCCTTGAGCTGAGCGTCGGTATACATGCCGGGAAGGATATAGTCTGCAATATCGCCGACGGCACCCATGTCCTTTGGAGTGCTGACTATAGGCGTCATGCCGGCTGCCTTCAGTTTTTCGCAGGCATCCTTGAACGCATCCCAGGAATCAATGCTCTTGGTGTCGATACCGGCCTTCTTCATAACCGTATCGTTGTACATGATTCCAGAAACCTGTATATCCGCAGGCAGGGCATAGAATTTCCCATCGGAAGTCTTGTAGACTTCATTGCCTAACGGCTTCAGTCTCTTTGCCCAGGGACGATTCTGCATCGGCTCAAGGAAGTTGCCATAACGATCCCTCGACCATCCATGGGTGGCCCAGATATCCGGCGGGTTGTGCCCAGCCAAACGCACTCTGATGTCGTTCTGATTGTTATTCGTTCCCGGGTTCGCCTTAATGGTGATACCGGGGTTAGCTTTTTCAAACTTTTTGGTTAGCTTTTGAATGACCTTAAGTTGTGGCGTGCCCGTAGACTGCATGGTCATGAACTCCAAGGTCTTTGTACCACCCGAGGATGAAGATGATCCGCATGCCCCCAAAGGTGCGAGGGCCAAGACGCAACTGATACCCAAAGCGATTACTTTGCCGTTCTTCATCAACCACTCCTTTGTAGGTTGTCATCTACCCGAATCACTTAAAGCAAACCCTCGCAATAGGTGTTCCGGTAATCTCTCAGTATATTCGAGTAGATTCTCTTGTCAAATGATCTAGGTTTTATCCGATAATCATGACTTCTCGAATAATGCACAACCCTTTGTTTTAAAAGCATTGAGCCGACACCTGTCGGGCCATGCTTGGTCTCTTCCTGCCCTCTGGGCGTCGTTGCTGATTGGAATATACTCGAGTAACATAAGAATTGAATACGCTGTAATTCAAAGTGTTTTCATGCTTAAAAAGGGGCGGACAATGGCAGAGGTTCCTACGCACGAACAACGTCGAAAGCGGGCCACCAGAGCTGATGTTGCACGGCTAGCGGGAGTTTCGACTGCTGTGGTCAGCTATGTCTTCAACAACGGGCCAAGAAGGGTTGCGCCGGCGACCTCAGAAAAGGTGCGGCGCGCAGCCAAGCTCCTTGATTATCGCCCCAACACCACTGCCCGCGCCCTACGCACCGGGTTTTCAAAGATGATGGCCGTCATCGTCCCCGACTCCTCCAACCCTTTCAGCGCCGGCATTTACAACGAGCTGCAATCGGCCGCATCCCGCCACGGGTATTCATTGATGTTCATGAACGTCAAAGGTGACCCGGACCTGGAGGAGGATGCAATCAGCAAACTAATCGAACGCAATGTTGATGCCATCTTCCTTTCCACCTCACGCACCTACGACCAAATCAGCATGGCACCCCTCGACCAGAGCCGATTCATCTTTATGGATCAGCCTCGGAGGGTCATGAACGCCAAGAGCGTTTCAACTGACTTCTATTCTTCCGCCATGACCGCCACCGAACACCTGATAGGGCATAAGTTCTGCAGCGTGGACATGCTCTACGGCGGCCCGGAGGAGGACCGGACAGATGATCGCGTGCGGGGCTGGTATGCCGCCCATCAGAACAACAATCTGCCGGCCGGCCGCATCATTCGGTCCTACTTCACTCGCGAGGGAGGGTATAGGGCGACGCTCAGGCTTCTGGACAGCGACCACCAGCCCGAGGCCATTTTCGCCGGTTCCGACATGGAGGCCATGGGTGCTCTTCGGGCTCTTCATGAGCGCGGGCTGCGCATTCCCGAGGACGTGGCCATCGTCTCCTTCGATGGTACCGTCGACTCCCTCTACACCTGGCCACAGCTGACCACCATGCAGCAGGACACCCAGAAAATCGCCACCTGTGCCATGAATGCGGCCTTGGATCCGGACCAGGTCCCTGACGTACAACTGATCAAGGCGGATCTGGTCATCCGTCACTCCTGCGGCTGCTGATACGGCAAACTAATCAAACCGTATAAGTTCCGGATAATATCCATAGTTTTTCATCAATGCAGACCTGTGACATATATCAGAAAAGGCGCTGGCATCACTGCCACAAAAGCAATGACACCAGCGCCCTTTCAGGCTCTGTTCAGGCTCGGACCCAGGGTCAGGCCCCGATCAGATCCAGCATTTCAGGAACGGACTTCTTGCCGAACTCCACGGTCTCCTGGCCGTCCTTACGGATCACGATGCAGGGGACGCTCATGACCTGGTACTGGTCCTTCAGCTCGGGGAAGTGGGCCAGGTCGTAGGCCTCGGCGCGCACCTTGCCGTTCTGGGCCGCTACCCGCTGGGCGGACAGGACCGTGGTCGGGCACATGGTGCAGGTCAGGGAGACCAGCATCATCACGTCCACCTGGTCCTTGATGGCATCGATACGGTCCGAGGTGGGCTGATCCACCTGCTGGCCGGGGCCCGCCGCATTGTAGAGGGCCAGGACGAAGGAGTTGAACTCGTGGCCGCTGGGCACGCCATGGAAGGCCAACCCGGTCGGCTGGGAGACGCCCTGATCGTCCAGCCGGCAGATGCGCACGCTGGGCCGAGCATCTGGCAGGTCGCCGGCAGGATCATAATCTTTGCCGTCCTCATCCGTGCGGGAGTCCACCCTGGAGGTCAGCTTGCCGTCGGAGAGCCCGACCAGCTCGTCCACGAAGGCCTCCAGCTCCTTGGAGACCTGGCTGCCATCCAGGTCCAGGGCCAGCTCCAGCTTTCCGGTCATCTTGCCAAAGACCATGTCCAGCTGCTTGCGAATGTCGGGCCCGAAGAAGCCGGAAGTCTTAGCCGTAGCTTGGTCGTGCTCCTGGGCCACAGGAGCGGGCGAGGTGCCCGAGGCCAGGGCGGAGTTCTCGGCCTGACGCTCGGAGCGGGCATAGGGGGAATCCTCGGGTCGGGGCGGCACCAGGCCGGTCTTGTCAGACATGTTGGAGGCATAGCGCTCAAGCTCAACGGCGGCCACAGCCCCATCAGAGGTGGCGGTGATGACCTGGCGCAGGTTCTTGACCCGCAGATCCCCGGCGGCGTAGATGCCCGGCACCGAGGTCTCCAGGTAGTCGTGGGTCAGCACGTAGCCATGGTCGTCCAGATCCACCACGCCCTTGAGCATGCCAGTCTGGGGCACGTAGCCAGCGAAGACGAAGACGCCGAAGGTGCCGCCGTCCTGGGGCTTCCAAGTGGTGGTCTGCCCGCTCTCCCGGTCCAGGATAGTGGCCTCGACCAGTCCGCCAGGGCCAGCGGAGACTCCCTTGAGCTCGGTGGAGTAGTGGATCTCGATCTTGTCGTTGTTCCGGGCCTCGTCAGCCACGGCGGCATCGCAGGTGAAGTCCTCCTCGCGCACCAGCAAGGTCACCTTGGTGGCGTACTTGGTCAGGAAGACCGACTCCTCCGCAGCTGCGAATCCGCCGCCGACCACTAGGACCTCGCGCCCGGTGAAGAACTCACCGTCGCAGGTGGCGCAGTAGGCCACGCCGCGGCCCGCATACTCCTGCTCGCCCTGGAAGCCGATCTTGCGGGGGCTGGCGCCGGTGGCGATCAGGATGCCAAAGGTGCGCAGGTCGCCCCGGGAGGTATGGACCACCTTGATGTCGCCCTGGGCCTCGATGCCCGTGGCCTCGGCGCTCATGAATTCGGCTCCGAAGTTCTGGGCCTGCTGGCGCATGGTCTCGGTCAGCTTGCGGCCGTCGGTGCTGGCCACGCCCGGATAGTTGACCACGTCGGCCGTGATGGTGATCTGGCCGCCGAAGTCGTCCTTCTCCAGGATCAGGGTGCGATACCGCGCCCGGGCCAGGTAGAGGCCTGCGCTCAGGCCTGCAGGGCCGCCGCCAATGACGACCACGTCATAAAGATTCTTGTCTTCAGTCATGAATGCCTCTTCCGAAGGAATGCACGGATGTGCTGTTTTGGATGCTGGTCGTGAATACAGAAAAGGGAACCCGCCCTGGTCGCTTCCGATCGGCGAGTTCCCGATGTTGGCAGCTGCGGATCAGAGCTGGCCGACCAGATCCAGGCTGGGCTCGATGGTGTCCTCGCCGGGCTCCCACTTGGCAGGGCAGACCTGATCGCCGTGCTCGTAGACGAACTGGGAGGCCTGGACGCGGCGCAGCAGCTCGTCGGCGTTGCGGCCCACGTTGGAGGAGATGACCTCGTAGGCCACGACCTTGCCCTCAGGGGTCAGAATGAAGTCGCCGCGCTCGGCCTTGCCCTCGGCCTCGTTGTAGGTCTGCAGGTCCTTGGCCAGGGTTGCGGTCGGATCGGCCAGCATGGGGTACTGGACCTTGGCGATCTTCTCGTTGGCCTCGTGCCAGGCCTTGTGGACGAACTCGGTGTCGCAGGAGACGGAGTAGATCTCGCAGCCGATCTTCTTGAAGTCCTCGTACTTGCTGGCCAGATCCTCCAGCTCGGTGGGGCAGACGAAGCTGAAGTCCGCAGGGTAGAAGAAGAGCAGGGACCAGTGGCCCAGCAGATCCTTCTTGGAGACCGGGAAGGTCTTGTTATCCTGGTAGGCCTGCGTGGTGAACTCAGTCAATTCGTGCTGAAGCTGTGACATGAAAAATCCTTTCGGGAGCGTTGGGAATGTCGGCTTGAAGCCGAACCTGCTTCCGTGTTTCATGCTAGTCAGGTAGCGCTATATGGGGAAGACGGAGGTTCACCGCTGGGGTGTGACATAGGGCACATGGGGCGTCCATACCCTAGCATTGAAGGCATGGCATTATGGCTGAACATCCTGCTCATTCTCTTCTTCCTCCTGCTCGGTTCCGTCTTCTCGGGGACTGAGCTGGCGCTGGTCTCCCTGCGAGGCTCGCAGCTGGAGCAGATGGAGCAGCAGGACGCGCGCGGCGCCCGGGTGGCCCGCATCGCCCGCGACCCCAACACCTTTCTTTCCGCCGTGCAGATCGGCGTGACGCTGACGGGCTTCCTCTCGGCCTCCTTCGGCGCATCATCCATCGCCCCCTACGTGGTGCCCGTCCTGACCGGGTGGGGCGTGCACGAGGGTCTGGCCGGCACTCTGACCACAGTGATTCTGACCCTGATCATCTCCTACTGCTCCATCGTCATCTCCGAGCTGGTGCCCAAGCGGATCGCCATGCAGCGCACCGAGGCCATCGCCAGGGCCGTCGTTCCGGCCATCGACGTCTTCACCACCCTGTGCAGGCCGCTGATCTGGCTGATCGGCAAGAACACCGACCTCATCGTGCGCATCCTGGGCTTCGACCCCCAGCAGACCGACACCGAGGTCAGCGACGACGAGCTGCGGATGCTGGTCTCATCCAACACCAACCTGAGCAAGGACGAGCGGATGATCCTGGGCGATGTCTTCGACGCCTCCGAGACCAGCGTGGCCGAGGTCATGCGTCCCAGGGCCGACGTGGTCTTCATCGCCGGGGACATGCCGCTGCAGGAGGCGGTCGAATTCGTGCACGACGAGCCCTACTCCCGCTACCCGGTGACCGGCCGCGACTTCGACGACGTGCTGGGCTTCGTCCACGTGCGCGACCTGATGGACGTGCGCAACCCCCATGCCAAGACCGTGGCCGACGTGACCAGGCCCGGCATCGCCCTGCCCGGCACCTCCAGGCTCCTGCCCAGCCTGGAGAAGCTGCGCAAGAAGGGCATCCACCTGGCCGTAGTCATCGACGAGTACGGGGGCACCGACGGCATCGTCACCCTGGAGGATATGACCGAGGAGCTGGTGGGCGACATCCGCGACGAGTACGACCTGCCCGAGGAGCAGAACCCTGCCCATCCACAGGCAACCGCCTTCATCAACGGGGTTGCCACGGTTGACGGCGGCATGACCATCGAGGACTTCGCCGACTTGACCGGGATCGAGCTGGAGGATGGGCCATACGAGACCCTGGCCGGCTACTTCCTGGCTCAGACCGGACGGATGGGGCAGGTGGGCGATGTGGTCCACTCCGACGACGGGTATGACATGGTGGTGACCAAGGTGGACGGGCGACGCATCGAGACCATCGAGGTCAGACGCCGGCAGGAGGCCGAGGACCAAGCCGACAAGGATGACGACCGCGGAAACGGCCAATCCAAGGCGGGCCGAGACGATACTGCGACCAGAGCCTAGCTATCGTCTAACCGAATCCTACTATCATCCAGCCAGTGATTGGCTGGCAGTCAGCCGGCGACCGCCCTCACGCCAGTCAAGGAAAAATGACTGTCAGCGTAGCCGATGGTCCGTGAATGATTTCACTGGTTGATTCCCGCAAAATCCAAGCGTTTCCTTGCTTTTTCCTCTAGTCTGGAGATACAAGGTCGGGCTGAGCCGGCCGCAGGCATAATTTCATATTTAAGGAGCGATTATGGCATTGAACTTCACTGTACCGGGACTCGACGAAGCGACCAGCGAAAAGGTCGTCGCCATCCTGCAGAGCCGTCTGAGCCAGGAACAGGAGACTGCCCTGATCCTTAAGCACGCCCATTGGAACATGAAGGGCAAGGAATTCATCGGCATCCACGAAATGATGGACCCCGAGGTCGATTCGGTGCTGAACATGGCCGACGAGACCGCAGAGCGCATCGCCACCCTGGGTGGCTCCCCCGCCGGACGGCCCGACGACATCATGAAGAACCGCGACTGGGATGGCATCACCATGACCGGCCGTCAGGATGCCCTGGACTACCTGAAGGCCCTGGACACCTACTACACCACCTTCATCAAGCGCGACCGCGAGGCCATCAAGGAGCTGGACGACCTGGACATCGTCAGCTCCAACATTCTGCAGGACCACGTGCAGGAGCTGGAGCACTTCCAGTGGTTCATGCGCAGCCACCTGTTCTGAGTTACTGAGTTACTCGGTTTCTGAGCTCTGAGAGCTCATCGCCGCCCACGATAGGCGGTATGCCAGCGGCCCTACATCGTAAAAGGTGCAGAGCCGCTGGCATAACTCTTTGAACAAGATAGAATTGACATCTGGGAGACGGCCGGGCGCCGCCTCATGCCGGGAAGACTGGTCGGCCAAGGAAGACCGAACCCTATCCGCCCGACCAGGAGCATCATGCCGCCCACGCCTACATTCCCGACATCTCAAATCAATCCACGTCGTCAGGATTACGACGATTCGAATTCGCACCAGAATTCCGAGCCATCGAATGCCCAACCATCAAATCCACAGCGTGGGCAGGGCGGATCTGACAGAGGCCGGCACAACAGACATCATCGTTCAAATTGTTTCGCCGTCCTGTCATCGTTGGCCGAAAACGATCGGATAACTGGCCTATTCATGATGGCCTGCGCCCTGGCCGGGCTGATCCTGGCCAATCTGCCAGAGACCGGGCCGGGGCTGAAGGCTCTTGCCGCTTGGATTCCTCTGGACCTGCCCGGTGAACTGAACCTGTCCCTGAAGGACTGGATACAGGACGGGCTGCTGACCATATTCTTCCTGATCATGGGTCTTGACCTGCGCCAGGAGGCCGCCACAGGTACTCTGCGCGACCACAGGCAGGTTCTGCTGCCCATGCTGGCCGCTCTGGGCGGCGTGGCCGTTCCGATCCTGATCTACTGCCTGCTCAACCTGGGCTCCCCCGCCGGTTTGCGTGGCTGGGCTGTCCCAACAGCCACCGATGTGGCCTTCTCCCTGGCGGCTCTGCAGCTGCTCCTGCCCAAGGCCGGGCCCGCCCTACAGGCCTTTTTGATGACCCTGGCCATCTTCGACGATCTGATTGGCGTCCTGCTGATCGCTCTGGGCTACTCCAGTTTGGGACAACCGAGCTGGCTGCTTGTCTGCCTGGCCGGCCTTGTGGTCTGGGCGTTGCTGGTTCGAGCAGCGAGCCGTTCCCTCCGGCTCTGGCGACCGTTGATGCCGCTGTTCCTGCTGGGTGCCCTTGTCGGCGGCCTGCTGGCCTGGTACGGCCTCTTCAAGGCTGGAATCCACCCGGTGCTGGCGGGAGTAGCGATGGGCCTGTTGACCCCTGTTGCCAGGTCACACGAGGCTGAACCATCAGGAACAGAATCTACCGGGGCCAATCCAGCTGGAACCGAGACAACAGGGATTGGACGGAGCCACATCCAAGCATCATCGCCTGCCGAACAGTTGGATCGCCTGCTGACACCTTTGAGCGCCCTGGTGGTCCTGCCCCTTTTCGCCTTCTTTTCGCTGTCCATCTCCCTGGATCAGCTGGGACCCGGACTGCTGACTGACCGGGTCTTCTGGGGCGCCACGCTAGGACTGGCCTTGGGCAAACCCCTGGGGATCATGACCATGCTGGTCCTGGCAGGGCATCTGGGGCTGCGGCGACCTGCCGGCTCCACGACCGGGAACTTGATCGGCCTCTGCCAGCTCTGCGGAATCGGCTTCACCATGTCCTTCCTGATCGCCAACCTGGCCTTCGCCGGATCCCCGCACCTGGAGTCAGCCCTGCTGGGCGTGCTGGCAGGGTCGGTCCTGTCCGTACTCATCGTGGCCGTGGGCACTATCCCCGGTAGACTGCGTTCCGCCAGGCACGCATAGGCTTAGCTGCCAAGACCCAACCTCTGCCAGACCCGGTTCCTGCCAGAATCAGCCTGCCAAACTCGGTTTTGACAGAATCAGTTTTGACAGAATCGGTCCCTTATCAGGCTTAGCTGCGACGGTAGAGCTTGGTGTAGGAGCCCTCAGCGCGGGGGCGGACCACAATCTGGTCGATGTCCACAGTGTCGGGCTGCTCCAGGGCCCAGGTGACGCATCCTGCGATATCGTCGGCGGTCAGCGGGTCGGGCACCCCGGCGTAGACTGCATCGGCCCGGTCGCTATCGCCACCGAACCGTTTCAGGGAGAACTCGTCGGTGTGGACTAGGCCCGGAGCGATGTCGACCACGCGCACCGGCTGACCTATCAGCTCTAGCCGGAGAATGCGGGCCATGACCCGTTCCGCCGCCTTGGAAGCGCAGTATCCGCCGCCGCCCTCGTAAGGCTCGATGCCTGCCGTGGAGGAGATCACCAGGACCGTGCCCTCCGCCTCTTTCAGGGCCGGGAGCAGCTTCTGGATGACCCGCAGAGTGCCGATGACGTTCAGCTCGTACATGCCGCGCCAGTCGTCCAAACTGGAGGTTGCCACCGGATCCTTGCCGAAGGCTGCGCCGGCGCAGTTGACCAAAGCCTTAACTGGCCCGCCCTTGAGTACAGCCTCGACCGCCGCCTGCGTGGAGTCCTCGTCAGTCACATCGCAGACCTCATAGGTGAAGTTCTGGCCCAGCTGGTCGGCCAGAGCCTTGAGCTTGTCCTCGCGCCGGGCCAGGCCGACCACCTTCCAGCCCTTGTCCACCAAGGCCCGAGCACTGGCCTGGCCGATGCCGCTGGAGGCGCCGGTCACCACGGCACGCTTGATTGTTTTCTTGGATTCCGTCATCTCATCCGCTCCTTCATGATCGATTGCCCCGGATCGGCTCCACACACGTCTCCGGGTCACAGGGACCCTACCTAACTGCTGCAGAATCACCCCTCTTCCTCAACGCTAGCGCACCATCATGGGCTGCGGCAGTCTCCTGTCGGTCTTCGATGACAAATGTGGCGCATTAAACCAGCCTTGAGTAAGTAGGATCAGAACTAATCAAGGCACATTAATTGAGTCAGAACAGCTCACAGTCAGATCGGTCTGAATCAGACCACATAGACGGGTTAGATCAAGATAGACCGGACGCATCAAAAACCAATCCAACTTCGCACCAGAAGACCCAGCAGGTTTCGGGCGCGAAATCATCAGCACGTATGATGCCACAGGTTCGTAATTTACAAGCTTGCATTGCACAAATTCAGAAATCACGTGGAGTTGATGACCCCAGGATTCATGGCTCTCAAAGTCATAGCTTCAGACGTCTAAGCTTCGTGGGTCACAAAGCCAGATAGCCGTTGAGTCGACGACGGCGCTCGGTCCAGTCGGGCATATAGCGATCCATCCGCGCGCGGAAGCCGGGTCCGTGACCATGCTCGTAGAGGTGGGTCAGCTCGTGAACCAGCACATACTCCAGCAGGTCAGGATCCAGCCAAGCCAGGTCGGTGTTGAGCCGGATGCTGGCAGTGGCGGGGGTGCAGGAGCCCCAGCGGGTTTTCATCTTCCGCAGACTGATGCGCTCGGGTCGGCGACCCACCACAGGGACCCACCGATCTAGCAAAGTCGGCAGCCTTTCTTGGAGAATCCTCTTGGCTTCGGCCTCGGACCGGTCCGGCGACAGCTGACCATCGGCTCCGGGCTGGGCGTAGACATCGCGCGAGCGGGCCAGACGTTCTCTAGTGGTTGCGATCCAGCGGCGCTTGCCGTCGATAAAGGCACGAATCCGGTCGTCGCTCAGGGCCAGAGGCGCCGTCACTTCCAGATGGCCGTCAGGCGGCTTGACCCGCAGATAGACGTTGGCGATCCGCTTCCTGATGACCAGAACAGTCTCGCCACCGACCTCGAACTGCTCCGACCGGACTGGTTCCGCACGCCGTTTCCGCCTCATGGCCACCATTCTTCCGCCAGGACGCGACGCGACGCCGCCGAGATTGACTTGAGGGGACACTATGGTAAGCTATCCATTTGTGTGATTCTTCGGTCACACGGCATGGGCCTGTAGCTCAGCTGGTTAGAGCGCATCCCTGATAAGGATGAGGTCGGAGGTTCAAGTCCTCCCAGGCCCACGCATTCTTGTGCGGTTGAAGTTCTTTACACATTCACGGGGCTATGGCGCAGCTGGTAGCGCATCTGCTTTGCAAGCAGAGGGTCGCCGGTTCGAATCCGGCTAGCTCCACAGGTAGTGTTTCTGGGTTTCCGCTAGGAGACCTTTTTTCATATGGTTTTCCTTGTGTTTCCAACGGTTAACGGGTATCCAGGCGGGTATCGGTGTCTTGTCAGGATGGTCCAGGACTGCCCGGGATAACCTAGAGTTAGGTTACGCGCCCAGGCTGAGAGGTTCGGGCATCATGCCTAGGAGAAAAGCCATGCGTTCGAGTTTCGGCACGATAACGTTCAGGAAGAACGCTCGCGGTGATGCGGTGTCTCTGAAAGCCAGGTACGTCAATCCGCTTGACCCGTCCAAGCGTGTGTACAAGGGGTTCCCGTTGGGGGCCAAAGCGATGGCGCAGGCCTGGCTGGATGCAGAGGAGAAATACCGGGACGAGTGCTTCCGAGATCATGTCAGATGGCTGTCCCCCGCCGAGCGTGAGCGGCAGAAGCAGATTGCGGTGGTCCGGTTCCGTGATTATGCCGGCGATTTCGTCGAGGGGTACCGCACGGCCGATGGCCGTCGCCCCGTTGCCGCCTCGATGCGCAAGAAGCGCGAGGCCCTGTCCCACCTGGACGGGTTCTTCGGGGACATGATGGTCGGTGATATCACCGCGCCGGTTGTAGAGTCGTGGCTGGACGGCGGGTATGTGGATGGAGTGCATGCCTTGCGTCGCGCCTATCAGATGCTCAAGGCCGTCATGCGTAAGGCACTTGCGGAGGGGTTGATTGAGCAGGACCCCTGTACCAGGCCCAATCCGCGTCTGCCCAGAAGCCGTCAGTCGGAGATTCCCGCCGCCACCCGTGAGGAACTGGAGGTCATCTACCGGGCCATGCCGGATTATTCACGTATCAGTATTTACTTGGGGGCAGTAATGGGGTTGCGCATCTCGGAGGTGTGCGCTTTGCAGCGCGGGGACATTGACTTCCGGCATGGAATCATGCGCATACGTCGTGCTCTGACCCGTGGCGAGGGGGATGTGGGAGCCCTGGGGTTCAAAGAGACCAAGACCGATACCAGCCGGGCCGACCTGCCCATTCCCCGAGGGTTCGTGCCCATGCTCAAGGCACATCTGGAACGGTTCTGCGACCCGGGGTCTGATGCTCTGGTCATCCATGCGGCACGGCGACCCATCATGTCGCCCAACACGCTGCGCGGCCAGTTCGACAAGGCCAAAATGGCAGCGGACCGTTCTGACCTGCATTTCCATACGTTGAGGGCCACTGCCATCACCACCTCGGCCAGGGTCGGCGGTACCCCCAAGGATGTGCAGGAGCTTGCCAGGCATGCCGACCCGGAAATCAGCCTGGATTTGTACGAGCGTGCCACCGATACGGGCAAACGCAAAGTGATGGACCGGGTGTTCGATGCGCTGGTTGCGCCGGTCAGGACCCAAGACCAGGTGAGTAAGGAATTGGAGAAAGCACGCGCCGATCTAGAGCGCGACCGTGAGCGGGTCGCCCGTTTGGAGGCAGAACTCGGGGACATATCCGCACGCTGATACTCTTCCGGTGGATGGTGGATACCGACGAAGCTGTCGGCTTCATAAAACCTTCACACTTCCAGGAAGTGGCTTAAGACCAGCGAAGCCCCTTCACCCGGCTGGTTGGCATGTTCCGGTCCCGGGGGAGCATTGCCGATGCACAAGGGAGCGCGCCCATACCCGCAGGGAGCCCTGTTCTATCGCGCAGAAGGACCTTGAAAAGCCCGGGATACCGCCAATCTGAGTGTTCGGAGCAGTGATTGATTAAGACGGAGCGGCGGCTCATCCTGGGAACATGAAATATTCAGATACACACAAAAAGAGCCTGGTCGTGAGGCACCGTACATGTGCTCAGGGTCCTGAGCCGGGCTGCCCCGACTTGTCCGGTATGCCCGAATTGCTGACTAAGGATGAGGTCGCGAAGTTCCTTCGGGTGTCGGTATCCAGCGTGAACCGGCTGATAGCCTCCCGCGAGCTTGTGGCTCTGCACACCACCAAACGCAAGGTGGTCATCACCAAGTCCAGCGTAATGGAGCTGTGCAGTCACCCGTTCAACCTGTGATGGAGACGATGATGGTTGGTTTTAATAGTAAGGGAACTAATATACGGCTTCCTTTGCACACGGTGGTCCGATTCCGTGGAATTCATATTCCAGAAAAAACTGATTCGATGGCCTTTTTAATTGGATGGTTGTTGGCTGAGGACAGCGTTAGATCCCCCCCCCCCCCGGGTGATGGATTCATCTGGTGTTGGTTGTTCTGTTCGTCGGTGTTTGTTCTGTTCATTGTTTTCTGTTTCCTGGAAGAAACGTGGGTCGTTATGAGGTTCCTGCCCTGTGAGTTGTGCTGTCTGGCCTTCTCCTGGGATGAACGGTGCAGTTTCGATTCATATGGGCCTATGGCCGCCTTCGACCCAATTAAGTATCAGGAGACAGGTCAAGTCCCGGGCTTTGATTGGACATCTCCGGTAAAAGAGGTCCCGGGTGTTCACTTGCCTCCATTGCAATCCCGTAGACCGTGTCAAGTGCATTCGGTTGAGGGGTATTTGATTGGCCTTGGCGTTTTCATCGCCCGGGCCGCATAAAGAAAGGAGCCGGTATGGCTTCAGTTGATTTAAGAATAGAGGACCTGTTGCAGGGTCTACGGTCGCTTGAGGCCGTGAACCCCGTGACCGAGTTCATCAGCCGGGAAGAGCGTAATGCACATCCCGACCATAAGCCCGTATCTGTCACCAGGAACGGATTGCAGGTGTACGACGTTTCCGTGATGAGCATGGGGCATTCGTTCCACCGGGATGTGCCATCGCCTCTGACGATCCGGGTCCCTATGGACGAGACCACCCGTAGGCAAATCGGGTTTGGCACTGTTCTGGTATTCGATGGGTTGACCATCACCCTGCGTGATGGGGACGGCCGCCAGAAATACGTGACCATATCCGCTGATGCGGTTCATGTCCAGGACGCAGATGGTGCCAGTTCGTCCGGTATCACCTTCCGGCTGGACAGTCAGGACAAGAAGTCCGGGGGTAAGTCATGAAGTTCAGACTTAGGCTATGGGATGACTGCGCGACTGTGCCGGTTATCCAACAGGCACAGGACATCGATAAGCACAGGCTTCTGTGGTTTCTCACTGCCCATGACAAACAGACCCAGGAGGCTGCCCACAAAGTGTGCGCCAGTTACAGCTCCGTGATGCGTCAGTATCTGTCTTATATGCAGCCCTTCTGGATGCTGAGCTGTGAGCTGGTTAGGGAGTTCTACATCAGGCAGTTGCACGCCTCCGATGGTTTCCTGCCCGAGTTCCCTATGGCCTGGGCCTACCGGTCAGTGGAAATCGACGATTCGGGGAGGGCTCGTATCAGCATCAAGCCTGATTCGCATTTCACCATTTCCGAATATATGCGTCAGGTCATCGACCGAGTCCTGCCCCAGCTTCCGTCCGCCCACCAGTTGAAGTACACATCCCTCGGTGATGAGCGCAGTTCGCTGATGCTGGCTACGACAAGGCCCTGTTCCTCACCGGATTCGTTGCTCAGGCTGCAGTCTTCGTTGCAACTATTCAACAAGGTCCACGGTTCCTGAGCTGGGTATTGATCAGCGAAGCCGTCATTCGTGTTCGAACGGTTGGCGGCTTCCCCATTCTTGTTAAGGAGTCATAATGAAGGGTAGCAAGTGCCGGGAGGCGCAGCCTGCGGAGCAGAGCCGCGTAGCGGCGGCGGAGCAGAGCGGAGTCCGGGAGGCAGCCGAGCATGGCGAGGCCTTGATAAAAGGGGAACTATCAGACGGCGGCCCGGTAGTGAATGATGATGCCGCTGCACGGGAGCTGCGCTGGCGGATGAAGGCCCTGCAATGGGGCGCCTCCTCACTGCCATCCATCCGCTGTTGTTCTCGTAGTCCCCGGCCCGCCTCTACAGGTGGTGAAGGCCAGTTGTCGGTGATGCAGATCGGTGAGGGTACCGGGGCTAGGCGGTATATCAGTGGCCTGTACCATTGCGGTTCTAGGCGGTGTGCGAGGTGTTCGCAGTCGATAGCGGCCGAGAGGGTGGACCAGCTGTCGAGGGGGTTGGACTGGTTCATGCATGATGGACTCGGGGACGGCATCGGCCATCAGGTCCTGTTCGCCACGTTCACAATCGGGCATTCCCTTGATGACTTGCCGGATAAGCTGATGGACGTGTTGGGTCATGCCCGGAGTGCTTTGACAGCCGGTGGGTCTTGGAACGGCGGGACCCGGAGCCTGGGCGACCGGAGGAGATTCGGAGTCTGCGGCATGGTCAGCACCGTCGAGGTCACCTGGAACCGCAACAGCGGCTACCATTTCCACCTGCACTGTCTGCTGCTGCTTCAACACCCCCTAGGGTATTCCGACTACTTCGCGCTGGGGTCCCGTTTGTATAGGCGATGGAAGAAGAGCCTGAAAGCCGACCATTTCGACTGCTCGCTTCAGGGGTTCTCGATGCTGCCTTTGACCAGTACCAACGCGATGTCCGACAGAATATCCAGGTATGTCAACAAGGCGGATGCCAGGCATGCGGCAGCGGAGATGCTCAACGACCAGGGCAAGATTGGACGCGGTGAGTCGGTAGGGTTCTTCGAGCTGCTGGCGTACCTGTGCCTTGATGAGAAGCTGGCCAGGTTCTGGTTCCCGCTCAGGAAAGGGGAAGATGCCTCATGGGATAAGTCGGGGCTTCATGTGGCCAACAAGGCAACCGGTGAAATTACCTGGAGCAGCGCCATGGGGGGCGACCAGCAGTATTGGCGTGTGCTGCATTCCATCGAGAAGGTCATGAAAGGCCGTCGGGTACTGAACTACAGTCATCGCTGCAGGCGGGAAGACTCGGTTCTGGATAGCCTGTGGAACAGGTTCCTCGACCATGCGCACGCCGCTGGGTCCAGCGATGAGGACATCACCCGGGATGATATGGGGAAAGGCAAGCTCGTCCAGGTCATCAGTGCCGAGACATGGCAATCGGAATTCGTCAATGATCCATCCAGGATAATCAGCCTATTGAAACCATGATTTACACAGACCAGGCGTCAGATCAGTGGCATCATAATTCAATTGCAGAGACTAGAACCCCACCAGCAGCTATAGCCGCTTATGGCAACCAATCATTTAATATGGGGAGGGAGGAACAGAAGTAGCTCGCATCAAAACCTATCACCAAACTCTAATTCAATTATTCAGTTATACAGTGGGTTCTAATCCCGATAAACAGGAGGAGAACCCGGATATTCTTCTAAAGAATATCAGAACTCTTGTTCACCAATAAAATGGTTACCATCCCAATGTCCAGTAGCATTAGAGCCATCTGTAGTTCCAGTCCAAGTAGGATGACCACCATTAGAAGGAGCAGGTGCAGGAGCAGAACCGCCACCAGAAGGAGCACTATAGCCACCACCAGAAGGCGCGCGATAACCACTACCACCAGAGGGAGCACGATAACCAGAGCCACCACTATAGCCAGTTCCACTGCCGTAAGAAGAACCACCACTGTAACCAGAACCACCGCTTACAGCAGCGCTCGCAGCTTGGGACTGTGCAGCAGCGGCATCAGCAGCATCCTGAGCGGCTTTAGCATTAACAGCATTGTTTACAGCCTGAGTTTTAGTGTCAAGGGTGGTCTTGGCATCAGTGAAGGTCTTAAGAACCGATTTCCTGTCCTCAAGGGTCTTCTTGGCCAAGTCAAGGGTCTTGGTCAGTTCATCACGGGAGTGGTCCCCATCGGGCACCTTGCCGCTGGAATCAGCGAGGATCTTGTCTGCATTACCTATAGCGTCGGAGAGCAGCTTGTGGGCCTTAGAAGTGTTCACGGCGAGCACCTTGGCCTTGATGGTCCTGACTTCTGCCTTCATTCTCGAAATCTGTGAGGCCAGGTTTTCGGTCGCCTTCTTCAGCTCCCCGGTGGATGCATCCCCCGTTAGGGCGGTTTTAACACTGGTCTTCCTGCTCGATGCGGGTTTGGTGGTTTTCACATCCCTGGACATGGCCAGGACTGTCTTGGCATCGCTGACCTCTTCCTCTTTGATGGCAGAAGCGGACTTCACTTCGTCGGAGTCCAGGTACGAGCGGTATCGGCCCTCCTGGCTTGCATAGTCCCTGACCGCCGCCCTGTATAACGTGAGGGCTTGATCGTGTTCCCGAACCGCGTGGTTATGCCACCACAGTCCCCCGCCGCAGATGACAGCTACCACCAGCACCAGGACCACCACTATGACCGCAGGCCTGCGTCTCGAGGTGTCCCCGCTCCCGTTTTCCTTCACAGTCGCCCTTCTCTCTCCACCGACGGCCATCCCCAGTTAACGGCCCGTCCTTGCCGTTGCAAACTTAGTGTGCCATGTACTGGATGCCGCGGCATTTTTATTATGTCATGCACACGTGCCACGCAGACATGACATTCCTTTTGCTTGCTTTTTACCTTATCTGAAACTGAAACATATCAATGGCAGAAACTTCGAGTTGAAGTTGCTCATATTGAGTCATTAAGTCCCAGGTTTGTTCAATAATAGGTTACGAAATAGGTTACAATTTGATCTTCATTGATGAGAACCGTTGCAATTACAAGTAAAATTGTGAATGTACGGAGCCCGGCTAGCTCCACAGGTAGGTTTTTAAGATTATTTATAGCTATTTATCAGTTACAGACTCATCTCTTATTGATTACTTCATATCATGAATCTGCTGGTTCTTGCGGCAAATCTATTCTATTATCCTCCCACCATGTGCATTCAATGGCCTTGTCCTTTAAGTATAGCCTTTACTGATTGGCTCATGCACGTTCTATTTTAGGCTCAGATTCCCGTAGCTCTCTTTATATTTTTGAACATAAGTGAAACGCGTCTCGTTTAGCTGCTACGTGACTTCAGACCTCTGTATCTGTCATATCGCGTAGTCGAGCTTTTGGGGGGCTCATGTCGATTAATACGCCCGACTGCATTTTTGTAACGACATGCCCATCTCTATGTTTCCAGATCAGCCTTCCATGACCTACCTGCTATGATACAATTTTGATTTACTTAACGCATCAATTAAATGTCATCCAAGTACCATCATCTGCAGCGCCAAGACAATATCGGCTGGGTATCCCATCAGTTCACTGAGCCTAGGCGCATAACGTGATCCCATGCATTTTCGGTTACTTTGAAACTTGGAAACATTTATTCCTGTTTACGTGATTCTGGGTTATCAATGAGTTTTATTGAGGAATCATTTGTTGCTCAGTAACCACATTAATTGCTTATTGTATGGGTCTCCCGTATGCTACCAAGATTATCAAGCCCATTCGAGCCAACTTCTTACTATACAAAATATAATTATATACATACGACTGATTCCGTTATTCACTCCAGGCACATTACCATTTTGAATTAATAAACAGCAAAATGGTAGAGGAAATAGAGATGGAGATAGTAATGGGACGTCTTTATATCATTGGTAACGGCTTTGATATTCTCCATGGGTTAAATACCAGTTGGGAAAATTTTATAACTTCCCCTTCTGGTCAATTATGGCATTCAGACATGTTTGAAAGTCCAGATGACCTTGAACACCCCTGGGCAGATTTGGAGAGAAACCTCGGCAGACCAAATGTCGAAGAGATACTTGGGAAATTTGAAAGTGCTTACCGTGAGGTAGTTAGCTCAAGCAACCCGGATGATGTAGGTCCAATTGAACCCGATAATCTTTTGTTAGAGAATGTCTTAAATGTAGATATTAATGAATACGGAGCTCTTTCTGAACATATAAAAGAATGGATTAGCAACATCGACCTTGATGAAGATTTCTGTACTGTTCCGAATTGGCCATCGCACGATGATCTATTTATAACTTTCAACTATACAATGACACTTGAAAAGAAATATGCAGTGAAAGCAAATCGAGTTTGTCATATTCACGGTTCCACCGCTTCAGGTGAAATAATCGTCGGTCATGGTCCTAAAACCAAAGTAAGGGGTCTTATAGACAAAGAAAGTGAAGAATACGCCCCTTATGACATAAATCCCTATGTCTTCCAAAAAACAGTAGATGATCAAATAAACAAAGCTGCTGAAAGTATAGGTAAATCAATCATTTCGATAACTGAAAAAAATCTCGATGCCGGTTTTGAAGCCCTCAAATCCTTCCTAATTAATATAAATAAACAAACAGTCGACGAGATTATTGTTATCGGTCACTCACTAGGGGAAGCCGACACACCGTATATAAGAAAAATAGCACAAGTATATCCACAAGCGAAATGGACTATTACTTATCATGGCAGTACAAGCTTAAAAGAAGACACTAGGCGAAATAGCGAAATGCGCTCAAGAGCCGAGAATAATGGCATCCCCAAAAACAGATTAACAATAATCACGCCTGAAAAGTATTTCATGAGTTTATGACCAACAAGCAGAAAAATCATAGCTTATCCTTAAATGGAATGAATCAATTTACACATCAACCCATTCCTGCGAAAAGGTTGGTTTTAAGCACATTTTTCTTGACGTAATCTCGTTTTGTGGTGGAAAACATGGGAGCCCTTAATCTCGTAGAACAGAAACGAGAGGATCGCTAATTGCCTCATCAGCTCATGATCTTACTGGTGTCCGCACAATCCCAGTCGTATGCTCAAGAATCCCTTAGAACTAGGAAGATAGCAGTGGTGAAATCATTTCATTGACTCCATAGGAGCCAGGAGAAGGACTCGATTCATGCGTTAACGGTTGCTAGGCATCAAATACCGTCATCTTGACAACCATGTCACGAGCCTATGAATCCGGTCCTGTTTTATACAACTGTATCTTTAACGCATCTTTAAGCAATAGCACATGACAAGATTTCGTGTAGCTTGCTATTTCTAAATGAGAGAGAAGGAAAAATGATACTATAGTCAAACTTTAAAACTCTAAAGGCACCAATAAACTAGTTATCTTTTTGCGCTATTTATGCCTCTTTCATACATCCACGTTTTAGTTACATTCCCATTCGAGAGCATTTCAACAATCGGCCAAAACCTAATTCATTTTACTAACCTCGTCATTCTTGGCTGCCAGAGGGGTCTTTGACCCTATAACCATTACGATAGTAGGCAAGAGCTCGATCGTACGCTGAAGTCACATGACAATACCGCCTTATAGTCTCCACAAATAATTGTGTCTTTTAGTGCGAGCTGTCAAGTTATAAATCTACACCTTGAACTGCCCCGTTTTTAAGTTTTCTCTTTAATGTTCCTCTGCGTTTCCTATATATTTATAGTATTGGATCGGAAGAAATTCTTCTGACAGAAGTATAACTAGGGTTGTGTCAAATAATAAGTTAATTTCATTACGCCGTGTATAAATGATGAGACAAACAACACTCTCTAATCGCATAAGCGTAAAGATAAAGCTCCTCCGGCTGGGGGGGGGGGGGGGGGGGGAGAGAGAGAGAGAGATGTCTTAGACCTAGACATCAATAATGCCAAAGAGCGTATTACCAAAAACTCTACTCTTCTAGCAAAGAGTCACTGCTGACACTGGACTTTCAAGCTCTAGCTACCGGCAAACAATCGCAAGGAACCGAATTCATGACAATTCCGAACCAGCTCAAATTCCAAGCATTCTTGAGGTTACTCAGACGCTTAATAACAAATTGACCGTTTTGCTGCCAGAGCATATCTCTGAGCTTTACAACCAATAGCTTCAGATACATCTTGATAAACTACCAAATTGAGCCATTGCTCTACTTTGAGTGGTTACGACTAATGACAACAAAATTAGATGCTTTTACCAATTGTTCCCTATCATTCAATACCCACATACTCACAATTCACAGTCATCAGACATATTTTCTTCAGTACCTCTTGGAATACTACTATTAGACAAATTCAGCAATGGTATGATCTGACGAATGAAGCTGAATATTAACCTTGATTAGACCCGCGAGTTAGGCGATTCAATACGTTGACGCTATATTTTTGACCTCTATAGTCGAAATCCAAAGCTTTACTACCAGTTAAAACAGTCCTATCGTTTTCCCATGGTTGGATATTGTACGTCTTCCAAAATTCTTGATATTCAGACGGCTTTAGCTTTTCAATTGATCCAACTTTTGATCGGAAATCAGGATTCACATGTGGATCGATTGGTCCGTCAATATAATAGCTATATCCCAATTGCACAATCAGGGCCTCTGCATCATAATCGTTTTTACCAAAATTTAGATTCCCCTCCACCGTTCTCGCAGTATCACTAAAATATTCCATAACATTTTTATTATTAATAAATGGCACCGAACGGGATATATACCCTCCTTCGTATTCCCACCTACCGTATAAGTCCAAACACGTTCTGTAATAAAACATGCATTCAGTGGGATTTATAACCCCAGCACTAGCGAAAATCTCATTGTATTTTATTATGAGATCTTTATCATGAATATCTCTATTCTTTCCAATGATTGCATCGCAGCGCCTTCTGAAAATAAGACGAATAAGAGAATTTGGTTGATGCCTCACTTCAGATCTCATGATCAACATCGCAGATTGCTCTAGCACCTGTTGAACCGTCTCATATTCTTCTGCTACCATATTTTCGATAAAGTAACAAAACTCTTCATACCAAGCATCTTTAGAAGCTTCATTAGCGCTAAGCAATCTAACAAGAGTTTCTGAATCCGAATCAATGATTTCTCTTAATTCAAAAAGCGAGTGATTAGTAGCTAGCTCGTTGACAAAATAAGCCGACTTGTTTTTCTGAAAATCAGGGGGATTTGACGATCTAGGCTGAAACATCGCTTGCATCAGTTCCGTAACCAGAGTCGTGTCATGCTTCTTATCTTCAACTTTTCTGTTGGTTGGAGAAACTACTTCTTTACTTCCTTTTGACTCTGGCAACCAGCCATCTAATAACATGCGATATTTGTCTGGATGAAACACATAGAGATATATAACAAATAGCTCTTGATCTAATTGGACTTTTCCTGCTTTTCGCTCCTCTATTACTTCTTGTTCTACATAAGCAAGGAACTGATTTGCGTCACGTAATGTACGCTTCTCTTCAGTGAACAATCCTTTAATCATTGAACAGTCACAGCCCAGTTCATTTGTCAATTTAATAGCCATGTAGTGTGCAACACTGTTGGATTGGAGCCGGAAGGGAAGCGCAACCTTTTGATCTATTATTTTGCCCAAATAATTATCTTCAGTATTTTTTAACTTCCGCAAGTCACCCACGAACACTACCCGTGCGGGTTCCTGAAATGCTTTAAGCAAACCAGAAGGTACCGCCCTAACAGAGTTGAAAAGTATATATAACTCTCTTTGAAGATTTTCATCAAGACGGTCGAAATCGTCCACAACAAGTATTTTATGGTGTCTCTTAGATCTTAAAGTCCACGAGGACATAACCATCCTTATACAATCTACGTCCAACCATTTTCTTTTCAAGAACCCATATAATGTGGTCACTATGACAGCTATTGCGGTAATGAGCAGAGGGATATCTCGAGTATTACTAGTCGGCATAACACTTTCATAGGTCAATACGATACTGCCAAATACCATAATGGATATCAAAACCCACCCAAAAAAAGTGCCCAAAAATGACAGGTAAGGATTAGTAACAGCAAACAGCTTTTTGGCCAATGTAGCCTTACTGCTAGGCTTCCATAACGTCAATTGAACGAATTTGAATTGTTTAGGCAAATATGACTCTACATTTTTCAGATATTCACTCTTACCGCTACCCCATGCTCCATCAAGAAAATATATTTGCGATGAAGATACCAACCTCTCGGCAAAGATCTGCGCCTGCTCTTTTGTATCAATTCTGTCTATTCGCAAAACCATCAGCGATCCCTCAAAGCTCTTCCTCTTTGATAACACTATTGCTCAATACACGTGAATTATCTAATTGTTGAACTGAAAATTCATACCCAAAGGCTCTTTGTGTAAGATAAATCCGTATATCTTTTTGCAAGTATATTTATAGCCGAACCTCATTTTCGAGAGTTTTACCGCTCTCCAGCAATATCTATTATTACACAGTATTCAACATAAGGATAAGTGAATAGAAATAGAGCACCTATACTTATGGAAAGTGAATAAGGCAATTAAGCATCTAATATAGAAGCATTAATTACGGAAGTACGATGTGCTAACGCCTTTGCCAACACATATTCCTTTGGGCTCAAGCTCAACCTGGACGGCTCGCACCGCAATGACTACGGTCATACCTCAGTCTATTAAAACTGCCCCCCATGTCCAGCTTTCCGAGAATCTCCGAATGCTCACGCAGACCCAATTCGAATTAGTAGGCAATGTAAATAACAAACACTCTACACCTAGCTTATTTAAAGAAAATCTGGTCTATCGAAATTATTGACGCCACGATCTCTCCTCTCACCCAAAGAAAGCCGTGCAGAAAGCCAGAACAACGTAACGGCATTTTATCTTGGCACGTTCGCGCACTAAACTGAAATCCTGTCAAATGACACTGAGCCAGTCTTGATTGTTCATCTGTCCGGCCCAAATCAGTATAGGAGCCATCAGCGAACTTTCCTATCCTTTCGTGCTTGCTAAATCTTCGGATAAGGTCCTGTTTCAGATCCGTATCGTCATTCCAGTACGAGAATGCGCACTTGCCCCTTCGAACTAATGTCCTCTGATTTGTCTCTAGTGAGTAATCTCGTTTCAGGTTCGGCGATAAGGAACTCTCAAGTGTGTTCTCTTGTCTTTTACATATTTATTGCTGACACAGATTTGTATATATGCAAAGATTCTAGTCAACATTGTAATTAGTCAGCATGTCATCCAAAAAATAATTAGGCAGAAACTAGCAGTCTGCCATTCTGTAGCGTCAGCAACCGGTCAACCCGGGCAAAGACCGAAGGACGATGAGAAACAATCAGACAGGTACGGTCATCCTTCCGCTCAATCAGCCTGGTCAGAACCCGGCCCTCCAAGAGAGCATCCATGTTGCTGGTGGGCTCGTCCAGGAGCATGAAGGGGGCCGAGCTCAGGAAGGCGCGAGCCAATGCTATCCGCTGCCGCTGCCCCTCGGACAGGTCCGAGCCGTTGTCAGCCAGAAGGTGATCCAAGCCGTCGGGCAACTGGTCGATCAAATCGTCCAAGCATGCGTCATGGGCCGCCTGCTCGATATCCGCCCTGCTGGCTTCGGGCCGAGCCAAGGCGATGTTGTCAGCCAAGGTGAGACTGAATATGTAGGTGTCCTGGCTCACCAGAGTCTGCTGAGCACGCAGATCGGCGGTGCGGATGGTCTCGATAGGCAGGCCAGAGACGGTCAGGTCCCCGCCGCTACGCTCCTGGAACCGCATCAGCAAGTCAATCAAAGTGGACTTGCCAGCCCCGTTGGCGCCTTGGATGCCGATCAGCTCGCCAGGCTTGATGGAAAGATCCAGATTATCCAAAACCGAGATTCGACCACCATGTTCACCCGAGTGAGTCTTGCACGTGTCAGTCTTGCCAGCGTAGGAGAAGGAAACCGCCTTGGCCTCCTCTCCAGTGAACTCCGCCAGAAGATTCCCATGATCGGATTCCACCTCACGCACAGGCGGCTCCTTGTCCAAAAGCGAGAAAACCCGCCTGGCAGCAGCCAGAGTAGGCTGCAAGCCAGCACCTAGCCGGGCCACAGGTATCAAGGGAGCAAAGGAAGAGAGGAAGCCGACCAGTCCGATCATCCCACGAGCCGGATCCACCAACCCTGCCGAACCTAGGTGGCAGGCCATCAGGGTGAAAGCTCCAACGCAGATCAGAGTGACCACGTTGGTGACCATGTCGTTGGCGATGGTCCGCCCAGAGGTGCGCCCCCGGGCATTCAGCATCTGATCCGTGGCAGCTCCCACCCGGCGACGGGTGTTGCCAAGAGCCCCCAACCCCGCCAGTTCGGTGCGACCCTGCAGGGTCTCCAGAAGTAGAGAGTGCAAATTGGCTTGGGCCGTTCGCTCCTCCATAGCCACCTTGAAGGTGGGCCTTGCGCTCAGGATGGGGATAAGCAGGCCGACGATCAGGTAGGAGACCAGGGCGGCCAGACCCATCCAGGGCGAGAGCCAGGTGAGCAGGGCCAGGTTGGCCAGGGAGGTCACCAGGGCGATGGCGATGGGCGAAAGCGTGTGGGCGTAGAAAATCTCCAGCAGCTCGATGTCGTTGGTGATCACTGTCACCATGTCTCCGCGCGCCTGATCGCGCAGGCCGGCCGGGGCCAGGGACCGCATCTTGTCGAAGACCGTCGTGCGAATGTCACGGAGCATGCTGAAGGCCATCTCGTGGTTGTAGTACTGCTCCCCATAGGCCATGACCCCACGGCTGAGAGCAGTCAGAACCGCCACCAGGGCCCAGACGACCCACTGGCCATTCAACGGGGGCCAGTCTGTAACCAGGCCAATCAGGGCCGCTGCGGCTGCCATCATGCTCCAGACCGCGAAGAGGTGGCCCAGGCTGCCGCAGAGGATGGCCTTGCCCTCCGTACCGGCCAGAGGCTTCATCAGCCGGGCCATACGGCGCATCATCGTCAGATTGCCGGTCGTCTGCTGCATGTCGTCACTCCCCGTCCTCATACTGGGCCTGCTCCTTCCACTGGGCCGCAAATCCGCCCCCGGCATCCATCAAATCACAGAAACCACCGCTTTCCGCCAGACGGCCCCCCTGCAAGAAGAGGATGGAATCAGCATTACGAACCCCGGCCAGGCGGTGGGTGATGGTCAGGACAAGGGACTCCTTGCCCAACGCATCCATCAAAGCAGCCAGAGTGGCGTCATGCTCGCGATCCACGGCGCTGGTGGCCTCGTCGAAGATATAGAAAGGAGAACGCCGCAGGAGCCCACGGGCAATGGACAGGCGCTGCCGCTGCCCTCCGGAAAGGTTGCCTCCCTCGGGGTCGATAGGAGCGTCCAGCCCGCCCTTGCTCTGGACAAGACCGGTCAGGTCGACCTGGTCCAGCGCATCCTGCAGCTCCCAATCCGAGTAGCCCAGTCCGGCCGGGTCCAGATTCGACCTGATGGTTCCGGTGAAGAGGTGATCGGTTCCCCGAACCACGGTCTGTAGGCCGACCAGATCCTCGCGCGACAGGTCACTGATCTGGCGCCCGCCAATGGACAGCTCTCCGGCATACCCCTGAAGGCGCCCGGACAGCAGGCCCGCCAAGGTGCTCTTGCCGGAGCCCGAAGCGCCGACCAAACCCACATGTCCCTTGGCAGGCAGATCGAAGTTCAGATCGGTCAGGGCCTGGAAGCCGTCAGGATAGGTGTAGGTCAAATCGCGAGCGCTGATGCCTAGCGAATCATCGCCAGACATATCCGCCTGATCTGCTTGCTTCGAAGCGGATGCCGAGTCAGATTCCCGAACTGCTACCTCAGAAGTTTCGAGACTCGCTTCCGGAGCCGTCTCCGAACCCGTACTCTCGCGTGACTCAGGAGTCGTCCCCGGAGCCGCCAACTCCCCGTCGCTCCCCTGCCGCGCCTGGAGAATATCGTCGATGGCCTTGCCCTGTTTAATGGCGACCATGCCGGAATGCATCATATAGACCAGCTGTCGCTCAGGTGCAAAGAGCCGGACCCCAGCCAGGGCGACAACCAGGCAGGACAACACTCGAGAGGGCCCGTCCTGCCCGATCAGGACCGTAGCTGCAACCGCCAGAATAAGACTGGTGTAGATGACCACGTCGGCTTTGATCAGCGAGCGCAGCTGCCCGCCCAGAACCCCCATGGTTATCCGGCGGAACCCCTCGGACTCCTCGGCCAGATCGTCGGCCTGCCGTTGATCTGCCCCGAAGATCTTCAGGGTGTTGAGCCCCCTCAGGGCATGCTCGAAGTGGACGCCGACCTTGTCATACTTGCGCAACTGGCCCAGCTGCACCTTGATGTTCTCGCCCATGGTGGGCTTGGAAGCCAGAGGCAGGGCCACCATACCGATTACGACAATCCCAGCAGCCAGGGGGCTGACAGGCAGGAGGACGACCAGGGTCACGACCAGCATCAGGGCAGTCTGGACCAGGGCCGGAATATAGGCTGTGAAGTAGGAGACGACCGACTTGACCCCCTCGGTTGAAAGCCTGGCCAGGGTCTGCGCCGGAACGCCCAGGTCGTCCTCCTGCCTATTGGGGTCGAACACGGACAGGTACAGGGCCTGGGAGAGCGCCTTGCCCATCCCATCAGCCAGCCGGGCGCTGACGGACCTGGCGACCGCCTGGGCCAGGAGCCGAACCAGGATCAGCGCGCCTATCAAGGCCGCCAGAGGCCCTGGTCGACCGGGCACCCAGGCAAGGGCATGGGGGACAGGCAGGCCAAGGGAACGGCCCACGGCCGCGATGGCCACCGGCAAGAGGAGGACCTCCGCCAATGCGCCGATCGTCTGCAGGAGGGCCAGCAGGAGGCTGACGCCCATCCTGGCTCCCGGTAGATGAAGTAGTCGCTTGCTGATCATGCCTGTCCTCCGTGCCGCCTTTCTGATACGCCCCTCTCAGTGGACACTAACAAAATCCTCGCGCGCCAGGCAATACCCTGATTGTGAAGCACTGGCAAGAGACATAAAAAAATATCATTTACTTTCCCTCCCGGCCCTCCTAAACTTGACGGCACAACCTGAAATCGGCGGATATGGCCTAGGGCCGAGCGACCGCCACCCAGATGGGAGCGATCCTTTATGAAAGCACTGAAGACAAAAGACCTGGTCAACGTCGGCATTTTCACGGCCCTCTACTTCGTCAGCATGGCGGTGGGCAACTTCATCACCGTCTTCCTGGCTGGCCTGGTCATGCCCGGTCTGTCCTCCCTCTTTATCCCCGCTGTGGTGGGGCTGGTCTCCGGCCCGGTCTACATGCTGATGATCCGCCGGGTGCCCAGGTTCGGGGCCATCACCATCGTCGGCGTCATCATGGGCCTATTCCTGCTGGTCTTCGGCCACTTCGCCCTCTCCTTCATCCCCTACGCCTTCTGCGGCCTGCTGGCTGACCTGGTTCAGTCCTCGCTCAGGGAGAGCCGCCCCAACCTGGCCCGCTACCTGAGCTACGTCATCCTCACCTTCGGCTGCACCGGCCCCGTCCTACCCCTCTGGTTCATGAAGGACGCCTATGTGGCCAGCCTAGTCCGCCGCGGCAAGAGCCAGGAGTACATCAACGGGGTCTTCGCACCCATCACCGGAGCCACTTTCCTGGTCTGCATCCTGGCCACCCTGGTCGGCGCCCTGCTCGGGGCATGGATAGGCGCCCGGATCGTCGACCGGCATTTCAACCGGATACCCGCCAAGCAATGAGGCCCATCTCCATCTACACCAGATTCCTGCTGGTCATCTTCGCCAACGCCCTGATTTTCGTCACCCTCCCCACTCCGCTGGTCCTGGCCATCAACATCTACTTCTGCAGCTTCCAGGTCATCGTGGGCAGAGTGAGGAAGGGCCAGGCCTGGCTTCTGGTCTGTCTGGTCTTCGCCCTGGGCGCCTCCCTGGCCATGGTCTTTCCCGAGAACCTGCCGGGGCATTACCTGCTCTTCCTCTTCATCGGCGTGGGCAGGATCCTCCCCCTGGTGCTGGTTGCGGCCTTCATGATGGGCACCACCAAGGTCTCGGAGCTGGTTTACCTGCTGCGCAGGATCCACGCCCCCCAGTGGCTGGTCATCCCCGTCAGTGTCCTCTTCCGCTTCTTCCCGACCGTCAGGCACGACTATGCCCAGATCAGGCGGGCCATGAAATTCAGGGGGATCGCGGTCACCACCGGCGACATGGTCAGGCATCCGATGCGAACCATGGAGTACATCTACGTCCCCCTGCTCAATAACGCCACCAATGTGGCCTCCGACCTGACCTCGGCCGCCCTGACCAGGGGGATCGGCGACCCCGGGCCCAAGACCTCCATCCAACGGATTGCCTTCACCAGACTGGATGCGCTCATGTGTGCCCTGGGTCTGGTCCTTATGGGATGTGGAGCCTATGTTGCAATGTTCCAGGCTTAGCTTCACCTACGAGGGCGCCAGCCAGCCTTCCCTCCAGGAGGTCTCCTGCCGGATGGGCCAGGGACGGCTGACCGTGATCACCGGGCCGAGCGGTTGCGGCAAGACCACCCTGTCCAGGGTCATCAACGGCCTGATTCCCGAACTCTACGAGGGCAAGCTGGAGGGGGAGTGCCTGATCGGGGGCGAACCCACCACGGCCCGGCCCATCTACCGGCTTTCGGAACAGGTGGGGTCGGTCTTCCAGAACCCCAAGACCCAGTTCTTCACCACCGACGTCCGCAGCGAACTGGCCTTCCCCCTGGAGAACACCGGGGTCCAGCCGGAAGCCATCCGTGAGCGTATAGATCAGGTGGCCGACCTCTTCGGCATCGCCCCACTCATGGACCGAGACATCTTCTCCCTGTCCGGGGGCGAGAAGCAGATGATCGCCATCGCCTCCTCCTGCATGATGGACCCGCAGATTCTGGTCCTGGACGAGCCCTCCGGCAACCTGGACGTCGAAGCAGTGGCCAGCCTGGCGCAGATCCTAGGCCGCTTGAAGGACCGGGGCCTGACCATTGTCCTGATCGAGCACCGCCTCTACTATTTGGACGGCCTTGCCGACGACTTTCTGGTCATGAAGGACGGCAGACTGGCGGAGCACCTGACCCCGGCCGCCATGAGAAGACTCGACGGCCCAAGTCGCCAGGCCATGGGGCTGCGGGCCCTGAATCTGGACGCGACCGAGAATGCGAGCGCCCCAGCCAGGGTCACTACCGAGAAGACCCCCGACCTCTTGCGGGTCAGGAACCTAACCTATGCCTACCACCACGACCAGGATCCTGCCCTGGATGTGGACGACCTGACCCTGTCCAGCGACGACATCACCGGCATCATCGGCCGCAACGGTGCCGGCAAGAGCACCTTCGCCTCCGTCCTGACCGGACTGCTCAAGCCTGGCGACAGGTCGGAGATCAGCCTGAATGGGACGAAGCAGACCGTCAGGGAGCGCGTCGAGGACTCCTATATGGTCTTCCAGGATGTCAACTACCAGCTCTTCAGCGAGACCGTGGAGGGCGAGATGCTCCTTGGAGCCAGGCGGACCGACCTCTTCGAGGAAGTAGCGCGAAAGCTGGACCTGGAGCGGCTCCTGGGCCGGCACCCCAACACCCTCTCCGGCGGGGAGAAGCAGCGGGTGGCCATCGCGGCCGCCATACTGTCGGGCAAGCGCCTGGTGGTGCTGGACGAGCCCACCAGCGGCCTGGACCTGCTCCACATGAACCAGGTGACCGGGATGATCCGCTACATGCGCTTCCTGGGGGTCATGGTGATCGTCATCTCACACGACCAGGAGTTCCTGGCCCAGACCTGCCAGCGGTTCATCACCTTCCGCCAGGGCAGACCGGTCAGGGACAGCCGCAAACTGGGCAACCTCCTGCAAGCCCTCTGAACCTCCGAACCCTTGCAGGGTCGGTGAACATGACGCCTCCCGGCAGGCGGTTCTCCTGTGCTCCGGACCCCGCGAACGTATACAGTAGTGGGGAAAAGAGCATCAGGAGGGCGTCCCTTGCGTCGGACGACCCCGCCGCACAGCCAGGGTTATGAGAGGGCATGATGGGCTATATCGACGTCATCGGAGAGACGAAGCGGTATGTGACCGGCGAGACGACCATCGTGGCCAACAATGAGGTCACCTTCTCCATCGAGAAGGGCGAGCTGGTGGTCATCCTCGGCGCCTCGGGCGCGGGCAAGTCGACCGTGCTGAACATTCTGGGCGGCATGGACACCTGCAACGAGGGCCAGGTGATCGTGGACGGGAAGGATATCGCCGGCTACGACGCCCGGCAGCTGACCACCTACCGCCGTTACGACGTGGGCTTCGTCTTCCAGTTCTACAACCTGGTGGCCAACCTGACCGCCAGGGAGAATGTGGAACTGGCCTCGGAGATCGTGGACGATGCCGCCGACCCGGTCCAGACCCTGGTCGACGTGGGCCTGGGCGACCGGATCGACAACTTCCCCGCCCAGCTTTCCGGCGGCGAGCAGCAGCGTGTGGCCATCGCCCGGGCCGTGGCCAAGAACCCCAAGATCCTGCTCTGCGACGAACCCACCGGGGCCCTGGACTACCGGACCGGCAAGCAGGTGCTTCGCATCCTCCAAGACCAGTGCCGCAAGAATGGCGCTACCGTGGTCATCGTCACCCACAACGCGGCCATCGCCCCCATCGCCGACAGGGTCATCCGCATGCACGACGCCCGGGTCCAGGCCGTGCAGACCAATGACAGCCCCGAAGACATCGAAAACGTGGAGTGGTGAGGATGCAGCCCGTCAGGAAGGTGCTCTGGCACGACATCCGGGTCTCCCTGCGCAAGTCCCTGGGACGGTTCATCTCCATCGTCTGTCTGGTGGCGCTGGGCTCCTTCGCCCTGGTCGGACTGAGCGTAACCGGGCCGGACATGCGGCAGGCCGGCAACGCCTACCTGTCCAGCCACCATCTGGCCGATCTGATGGTCATCAGCAGCTACGGGCTGGATCAGGAGGACCGGGATGCCATCGACACCGCCCCGGGCAACTCGGGCATCGAATACGGGTATCTGAAGGATGTGGTGCTCAAGGGGACCGACAAGAGCCTGCGCATCTACTCCGCCCCCGACCGGATCTCCACCTACGAGCTGGTCGACGGATCCATGCCGGCCAGGCCTGACCAGGTGGCGGTCGACACGGCCCTGGCCGGGAGCCACCCCATTGGCAGCAGCATCCAGGTGGATGAGAAGGCCGACCAGCTGGGCAGGAAGGTCTTGAGGCACCACAAGCTGCGCGTGGTGGGCACGGTCAGGTCGACTGAGATCCTGAGCAAGGTCAACATGGGCCCTTCCACGGCCGGATCCGGTTCCCTGGACTCCTACGCTGTGACCACACCTAAAGCCTTCGACTCGGACGAGTACATGATCGCCCGCCTGACTTTCAAGGACCTGGACCGGATCCGGGACCACTATTCCGACCAGTACATCCAGGCCTTGCAGACCCACAAGGACGACCTGAACAGGATTCTGTCAGGACGCCCCACCGCCAGACTGAACGCCATCAAGGCTCCTCTGCAGAAGCAGCTGGACCAGGGGCAGGATCAGGTGGACCAGTCCAGAAAGGAACTCGAAGGGAACAGGCAGCAGCTGGACCAGGCCAGGAAGGATCTGGACCAGGGTGCCCAGAGCATCCAGTCCGCCAAGAACCAACTGGCCGCCAGGACGGTGCAGGCCCAGGCGGCAATTGACCAAGGGCAGCAGGAGGTGGATCTGAGCTCGGCCGAACTGGCCAGAAAGCAAAAACAGTACCAGTCCTCCGCCAGCCAGGTGGACCAGGGCAGGCAGCAGGCCGACCAGGGACAGCAGGCCATCGACCAGGGACAGGCCAAACTTGATAGTTCCCGCCAGCAGCTGGAGGGCGGCAAGGCCCAAGCCGACCAGGCTGTAGCCCAGGCCCAGGAAGCCCAGAAGCAATGCAGACAGGGCATAGCACAAGTCAGCGGCCTCATTCAGGCCATCGACGCCCAGCTGGCCGCCCCCGGGCTGACCCCCCAGCAGCAGGACGAGCTCAACCGCAGAAAGGCCGGACTCCAGGTCCAGCTGGCCGAGCTCAACCAGCAGTCACCGCAAATCGACGCACTGGTAGCCAAGGCCAAGGCGGGCCGCGATGCCTTCATGACCAACCAGTACACCCCCGGCATGTCCCAGATTGCGGCCAACCAGTACACCCTGGACGCAAAACGCCAGGAACTGAGCCAAGCAAGAGCCAAGGTGGAGGAGGGCGAGCGCCAGCTGGCCCAGGGTAAAGCCCAACTTGATCAGGGCTCCGCACAGCTGGCCCAGGGCAGGGCCAAGCTAGCCCAGGCCCGGCAGCAGCTGGCCAGCAGCCGTGCCTCAGCCCAGGGGCAGATCGACCAGGCCCAGGCCATCCTGGACCAGAAAACCGCGGAGTACCAGACCAAACTGGGCAAGTTCAACAGGGAGAGCCCGGACGCCCAGAAGAGGATCGACGACTCCCAGGAAAAGCTGAACAAGGCGGCCGACCAGCTGAGCCGACTGGAAAAGCCGGTCTACGCCCTGGACTCACGCCGTGAAGCGCCCGGCTCGGAGGGCTACAAGGTCTACGCCTCCGTCTCCTTCATCGTGGACTCGCTGGCCAAGGTCTTCCCCTACTTCATGTACCTGGTGGCCGCCCTGGTCACCTTCACCACCATGACGCGCTTTGTGGACGAGGAACGGATCAACGCCGGAACGCTCAAGGCCCTGGGCTACAGGGACCGGGATGTCATGGCCAAGTTCCTGGTCTATGGCGGAGCGGCCTCGGCCCTGGGCGCCCTCCTCGGCATCATCACCGGCCACACCCTCCTGCCCTGGATCGTCTACCAGGCCTATGCCCACGCCTTCGACATGCCGCCCATCCACTACGGCTTCCACCTGCCCATCACCCTCTTGGCCTGCCTGCTGGCCTTCCTGAGCGCCGTGGTTCCGGCCTTCCTGAGCGCCTGGCGGGAGCTGCGCGAGAAGCCGTCGGCGCTGCTCCTGCCAAAGCCGCCCAGCGCCGGTTCGAAGATCTTCCTGGAGCACATCCCCCTGATATGGAACCGGCTCAACTTCACCCACAAGGTCACCGCCCGGAACATCTTCCGCTACAAGCAGCGGATGCTGATGACCATCTTCGGGGTTTGCGGATCGGTGGCCCTGCTGATGGCAGGATTCGGCGTGCAGGGATCCATCTCGGCCATCAACGAGCACCAGTTCGGCCAAGTCATTCGCTACGACCTGATCGCCGCCGAGAACAGTCAGGCCACATCCGACCAGCGCCAATCCATCAAAAAACGACTGGAAAAGCCCGATGTGAGCCGCTCCCTGAACGTGCGTTACGAGGAGATGAGCAAGACGGCCGGCCACAACGCCGACAAGCAGTCCATCACCATGATCGCGCCGGCCAGCGCCGAGCACCTGGACGACTTCATCCGCATGGACACCCGGTCGGGGCACAAGCCCCTGAGCCTCAGGGGCGACGGCGTGATCCTCTCCGAACGGATCGCCCAGCTGACAGGGACCAAGGCCGGCGACAGGATCACCCTGCAGGATTCAGGCGGCAGGGACAGGACCATGCGAGTGGACGGCATCTGTGAGATGTACCTGGGGCACTTCGTCTTCATGAGCCCATCGGCCTACAGGACCGTCTTCCACCAGGACTTCTCGCCCAACGCCCATCTGGTCACCTTCAAGGACTCGAGCGCGGAGAACACCAGAAGGCAGGCCGCCTCCTTCATGCGGATCGACGGAATCCAGGGGGTGGTGCAGAACACGACCCTGATGAGCCAGATCGACACCGTGGTCAGGTCCCTGAACATGATCATGCAGGTGCTGATCATCGTGGCCACCCTGCTGGCCCTGGTCATCCTCTACAACCTGACCAACCTGAACGTGGAGGAACGGATCCGCGAGCTGAGCACCATCAAGGTGCTGGGCTTCTACGACCGCGAGGTGACCATGTACATATACCGGGAGACCATCCTCCTTTCGGCTATCGGCGTCCTGGCCGGGTACGGGTTCGGGGCCTGGCTGCACCACTACATCATCACCACCGTCCCGCCGGACAACGTCCTCTTTGACCCCTCCATCAGCTGGGTGGCCTTCGTCGTGCCCCTGGTCATGATCACGGTCATCACGGCCGGCCTGGGCTGGATGGTCAACAACAAGCTCAAGCATGTGGACATGCTGGAGGCCCTCAAGTCGGTGGACTAGGCCATATCGGCATTTACCCATGCTGATGGCGTAAGCTGGCACTCCAAGGGTCCATAAGTCCATGCCATTAAAGCCATTGAGAATCCAGAAAGCGGAGGACGACGGTGCTGCAGATCGAACACATCTCCAAACAATATAAAACAGGGGACTTCGTCCAGCAGGCCTTGAATGATGTCAGCGTCAACCTGCGCGACAACGAGTTCGTGGCCATCCTGGGCCCCTCCGGCTCCGGCAAGACCACGCTGCTCAACATCATCGGCGGGCTGGACCGCTACGACCAGGGCGACCTGATCATCAACGGCACCTCCACCAAAAAGTACAAGGACCGCGACTGGGACTCCTACCGCAACCACACCGTGGGCTTCGTCTTCCAGAGCTACAACCTGATTCCACACCAGAGCATCCTGTCCAACGTGGAGCTGGCCCTGACCATCTCGGGCGTGCATCGGCAGGAGCGGCGGGAGCGGGCCAGGAAGGCCCTGGAGCAGGTTGGGCTGGGCCAGCATGTGAACAAGCGGCCCAACCAGCTCTCGGGCGGGCAGATGCAGCGGGTGGCCATCGCCAGGGCCCTGGTCAACAACCCCCGCATCCTCCTGGCCGACGAGCCCACCGGAGCCCTGGACTCGGAGACCTCCATCCAGATTATGGACCTGCTCAAGGAGGTGGCCCAGGACCGGCTGGTGGTCATGGTCACCCACAACCCCGAGCTGGCCCACCAGTACGCCACCAGGATTGTGGAGCTGCACGACGGATCGGTGATCAGCGACTCCGACCCCCTGCCCGACGACCAGGTGCCCATCCGCCGGGCCCGCCACCGCACCTTCGGCAAGGCCTCCATGGGCCTGCTGACTTCACTATCTCTGAGTTTCAACAATCTTCGGACCAAGAAGGCCCGAACCGCACTCACAGCCTTCGCTGGATCCATCGGCATCATCGGCATCGCCCTGATCCTGTCGGTGTCCACCGGAGTCAACCGCTACATCGACAGGGTGCAGCGGGAGACCATGACCTCCTACCCCATCACCATTCAGGAGCAGTCCTTCGACCTGAACAAGATAGTGGACTCTGCCCAGGAATCCCAGAAGGAGGCCAAGGCCCACAAGGATCTCAAGGCCATTCAGCCGGACGACTCCAGCATCAAGGGGGCCTCCAGCCTGACCAGCAGCATCACTCAGAACAATCTGACAGACTTCAAAAAATACTTGGATAATCCCAAGAGCGAGATCCACCAGTACGTGGGGTCCGTGGGCATCCAGTACTCCTACGCCACCAAGTTCGCGGTCTTCGGGCACGACCAGGACGGTAAGCTGGTCTCTGCAGACAAGGTGACCATGAACGGGCAGGACGATGCCAGCTCCACCGCCAGCCAGATGGCCACGGCCAACACCGACAGCGACATGGGTGACATCCAGTCCATGCAGATGTCCTACCTGACCGGCAAGACCGAAAAGAACAAGGCCCCGGAGATCTTTGGCGAGATCATGCCCGGGGCCGATGCCAAGACCACCATCAGCAAGGTGGTGACCGACAACTACCAGGTGGTGAACGGCACCTGGCCCAAGGCCAAGGATCAGGTGGTCCTGGTGTTGGACAAGAACAACCAGATGCCCGTCACCAGCCTCTACAAGCTGGGCATCCTCCCCTCCAGCCAGTACACCGACATGATGAACAAGCTCAACAGCGGGCAGGAGGTCAAGGTCGATACCAAGCCCATCGAATACGCCAAGGCCATGGACCAAAAGCTCTCCCTGGTGCCCGCCGCGAGCCAATATGCCAAGGGGACCGACGGCCACTACCACTACATCGGCGACAGCACCGACCAGATGACCAAGGCCGCCGACCAAGGCCTGCAGCTGCACATCGTCGGCATCGTTCGCCCCAACCAAGGAGCCAAGGCCACACCACTCAAGGTGGGCGTTGGATATACCCGCCAGCTGACCGATTATCTGATCGACCAGGCCAAGACCAGCCCCATCGTCACCGACCAGGAGGCCGACCAGGGCCACAGCGTCCTCAACGGGATGGCCTTCGCCCCTGCCGACGATGCCGCCAAGGCCAACGACGCCAAGGCCTACATCGCATCCCTGGGCGTCAGCCAGAAGGCCAGCATGGCCCAGGAGATCATGAAGGGTTCGGCAGCCATGGCCAGCCAGGAAGCCCAGGGCCGGGCCAGGGCCGCTGCAAGAGCCCAAGGTTCTGCAGGCATCCCCACGGGGGCCTCAGCCGAGCAGCAGACGGCCCAGGCCTTCGACCAGTACATCGCTACCGCCCCGCAGGACGCCCTGGTCGCCATCTACAACCAGTACGTCTCCACCGGCACCTACGCCGACAACCTGAGCGACTTCGGCCTGATCTCCCGGGATGCCCCCTCCCGCATCAGCATCTATACGGACAGCTTCGAGAACAAGAATTCCGTGGGCGATGCCATCAAGCACTACAACGACAAGGCCGCAGAGAAGAACAGGATCGTCTATACCGACTACGTGGGCCTGATGATGAATTCGGTCACCACCATCATCAACGTCATCACCTATGTGCTGATAGCCTTCGTCGGAGTCTCGCTGGTGGTCTCCTCCATCATGATCGGCATCATCACCTACATATCCGTCCTGGAGCGGACCAAGGAGATCGGCATCCTGCGTGCCATGGGCGCTTCCAAGCGGAACGTCTCCAACGTCTTCAACGCCGAGACCGGCCTCATCGGACTTCTGGCGGGCCTGCTGGGAGTGGGCATCACCCTGCTGCTGATCATTCCGGCCAACAGCATCATGCACCACTTCATGGGCACTACCGAGGTGAATGCAGCCCTGCCTGCCTCGGGCGGCGTGGCTCTGGTCATTCTGAGCGTGATCCTGACCCTGATCGGCGGCCTGATTCCCTCACGGAAGGCGGCCAAGCAGGATCCTGCCACTGCCTTGCGCACCGAGTGACACTGGCAAAGAAGTGAATTCCCGCACAGTCGGGCCCTAAGGACGGTCACTCTTTACTCGGGAATGCCATAATGAACCCCGTGAATGAGCAACCCAATCAGATGACAGATCCACAGAACAGACAGCCCCTCTTCCCCGGACGGGCCTTCATCAGCACCGTCCTGGACGTGGTCGAGAGCAAGAAGACCATGAGCGGCGCCCTGACCGGCAAGTACATGCAGCGGGCCACCATGGCCGGCCTCTTTGTGGGTATCTTCTTCACGGCCTTCTTCGTCATCATGGGCCAGGCCGGCCAGAACCCCGCTGACCACGGCCTGATCCTAGCAGGCCGGGTCCTGGCAGCGACCACCTTCGGCTGGGCCCTGGTCCTGATCTACTACACCAACTCCGAGCTGCTGACCTCCAACATGATGGTGGTCACCATAGGCGCCTATCACAAGCGTCTGGGCTGGCTGGCCTCCCTGCGGATCCTGGTCCTCTGCCTTCTGGGCAACCTGGCCGGAGCCCTGATTGTGGCCGTCATCCTGCGATTCTCATCCATCGTCAGCGGTCCCACCCTGGATCAGATGCTGGCGGCTGCGACAACCAAGATCGGCTATGTCTCCGGTGGTCCCATGGGGTTCGCCGACCTCTTCGTGCGCGGCATCCTGTGCAACTTCTGCATCAACATCGCCATGCTTATGGTCTACAACGGCAAGCTTTCCAACGACTTCACCAAGTGCATCATCATGGTCGTGGCCGTCTTCGTCTTCGCCTTCTGTGGGTTTGAGCACTCGATAGCGGATTCGGCCCTTTTCCTCATCCTGGGCGTCTTCGGGCGGGTCAACGCCTGGAAGGCAATCCTGGTGGTCCTGGTGGCCATGCTGGGCAACTACATAGGCGGCGGCATCCTGATCGGTCTGAATTTCGCCACCATGAACGACGAGCGCCACTTCAAGGCCTGATAGCCCTCCCGCCTGCTGCCGTCCCCCGCTCACCGAGATCTCAGACATACTTACGAGCCTGAGCGAAGACACCTATCATGAAGAAACTCAAAGGCCTATGTACAGGCAGAAAGCGAAGGTTCATGATGAGCGAGACTGAAACGGCAGCCAATAAGTCCCTGGTGCAGGAGTTCTACGATCAGGTCTTCTGCCGGGGAGACACCAGCAACCTCGATAGGTTCATGCGGGACGACTACATTCAGCACAACCCCACCTGCGCCGACGGGAAGGCGGGCTTCCTGGAGTTCATCAAGGGCTTCCTGTCCCTGGGCCCGCAAATCGAAATCATCAAGCTGAACGGCGAGGACGACATGGTCTATGTCTTCTTCAAGTGCACGCTGAAGAACGGCCATGTCAACAAGGTTTGCGACATCTACCGGCTGCAGGACGGCCAGCTGGCCGAGCACTGGGACATCATCGAGCACAACGTGGAAGACGTTCAGTCCCGCAACAATAACGGCCTCTTCTGACCTCCAGCGAGATAAGAAAGAGTGAAAGCATGCTGGGCCGGGAGAAGACCGTGATCGCTCCAGGACATGGAAGCTTTTCAAACTGAGTCCAAAATTCTCCTTGACCATCCAGACGCCTGCAACATTGATATGGTCAGTTAAGACGAATCCAGTTGTTTCCATGCCGTTTTGCTGACCATGTAATCGCGGTCTGCCCGGCAATATATTTGTGCGGAAGGAAACGCACACCTGCATCCATGGCTGTCTTCACAATGGCCCGGGCCCCGCGGTCCCCTGGTGATCAACATTGGCCGGCCAGGGTCACTCGGGAGGCCCGGAATCCTGTCCGTCCCAGATTTATGTATGCACAATGTCCTCCTTACCATTGGCAGTCAAGCCCGATCATCCGTCCCTGACTATTCAGTTTGTCTGATTACTCAAGCAGGTTGCCGCGCAGGGCCTCCACCTGGTCTGGTCCGAACCCTAGAGCCTGCTGGGCATAGGCGAAGACATCGCCATAGGCGTCGATCATGAGTTGGCGGGCGTAAATCAGATATTCCTTCTTGACATAAAGTGCAACCGCCAGTGCATCCAGTGAATCCTGGTCGAAGCCTTTTGCCCGGAACTGGTCCAGCAGCTGGTTGTTGGCCGCGACCCTCTCCTGGTTGGTCTTCAGGTAGTCCGCGAATATCTGGTCGTCGTCCACCTCCAGCAGCCAGAGCACCAGGGCCGCGGCGAACCCGGTCCGGTCCTTGCCGGCGAAGCAGTGGAAGAGCGTGGCCCCCTGGGTGTTGTCCACGACGATGCGCAGGAAGCGCCCAAAACCTTTCTGAGCGCCTGGATTCAAGACCATGTCGTGGTAGGTACCCAGCATATGGTCATTGACCCGATCGACCGAACCTATGGAGGCGAAGTCGTCCAAGCTGGTATTGCGGGCACCAATCATACCCAGCAGATCGATGTTGGTGAAGGTGATGCCTTCAATTGGATCATCGGGGCTCTCCTGTATCTCGAAGGGCCGGCGGAAGTCCACGACCTGCGTCACATGGTAGCGGTCTACCAAATCCCTCCTGGTCTCCTCGTCCAGGCCGACCAGCTGCCCTGACCGGATGAACCTGTGGGGGCGGACCCGGCGGCCATGGATGGTCCGCATGCCACCCAGATCCCGGAAATTGGTGATGTTCATCGACGACCTCCTCTAATACGTTTCTCTTCCATCAAGGCCACTAGGCCCAGAAGCACAACTGCGCAGACAATGGCGATATACAGCACGATAAAAGTATCATTCCAACCATGCAGCACATGCCCCAACACGGTCAGCCCATCGGACGAGGAGTCTGCGATTTTGGCCAGCAGGACCTTGGCGGTGGAATCACCGAACAGGTAGGCGAACGCACCGACCATGCCGCCGGACAGCACATTGGCCCGCTTGGGAATCTGATTGAGCATGGAGATGTTTATCAACATCTGGGGGCCGAAGATGAACATGCCCAGGAAGAAGAGCGAGATGTAAATGACCACAGGGGTGCGGCCCAGCTGGTAGCCTGCCATTCCGAGTGGCAGGCAGATGGCGCAAAGCGTGGATACCAAGGCAGGCCTGCCGCCCAGGAAGTCAGACACCACTCCCCAGAGAAGGCATCCGATTAGAGCACCCATCTCGAAATAGAAGATGGTCCGCGCGCCCACTTGATTGCTGAAATGCAGCTGCTCAGTCACACGCAGAGGCGCCCAGTTGTCGATGCCGATACGGATCAGATAGACAAAAACGTTGCTGACGCAAAGCACCCAAACCCAAGGGTTGGAGAGCAGGTACCGGCGGAAAATTTGCCAAGTGGTATCGTCATGCGACTCTTTGTCTTCCTGCTTGACAGGCTCATCGAAGATCTTCTCTGAAGGTTCCCACCCGAGATCCTCAGGCCGGTTCTTGCCAACCAGGAAGCACATAATAGCCACAAGAAGCGCCACTACACCAGGGACGATAAACATCCCGGCTACCTTGCCTCCGAAGAAGGTTTGGGCACACCAGATGGCAAACACTCCAGCCAAGCCACCGCCAATATTGTGGGAAGCGTTCCAAACACCCAAATAACGGCCGTAGGTCGTCTTCGTCGTCCAGTTAGAGATCACCGTCGCGCAGCTTGGGCCGCCGGCGCACTGAAAGACCCCGTTCAAGGCCCATAGAACGATCAACCAACCCATAGGTACATGACTTAAGGTGAAGAGGAAACCGATGCAAATGACCACGATAGACGAGCAGAAAAGCATAATTGATGCAATCTTCTTGTTGTCTTTGCCTGTGACCAGGTATCCCACAACGATTTTTCCGATTCCATAGACAACGGAGAAAACAAAACCAATTACGCCCAACTGCTGGGTTGTAATGCCCAACTGCTGCTTCATCAAGGGCTGTGCCGCTTTAAAATTATTTCGAACAAGATACATGGTAATGTACAGAATGATGACCATCAGATATGGTTTCATGAACTCACGGAACCAGAGATGTCGTTGTTCGGTTACCGGTATGGTCGCCTTCGGCACATGTTTGTCCAAATGGATATCGAATATCCTGCCAGCCATCTAATACCTCCCTGTATATGGTGGGCAACAGCTGACATTTTACTTATTTGCTTTAACGTTTTATGTATTGACACACAAGGGTTTTGAGACACTGCCTAAAACATGTAAAAACTACAGTCCCCAGAGAAGTTTCATTGACAGCACCGGGCGCCTCACCGATAAGACACGACCTGAAGGTTATTGGACAGTGTATTGGCTACTGTTTTGATCCCGATCGGCGGTGTAAGCGGCTATTAATGGCTCTTTAAAGTATCGTATGAGCCGGAGTATCATAAGTTGCTCGACGTTAGTTTCACTTTTCTTGTCTATTGCATAGCGAGAACACTAGCTGAGATCTGATAAGGCGGGGCCAGCATGTGCTTCTTGGCTGTACGGCAGCATAAGGCTCCTTGATATAGCTGAAATACTCTAAGGGATAGAGGCCCGTGTGCAGACAGAATGTGTTTTGTAGGGGTGTACGCCCGGATATACAAGTAAAGGCCTCTGGTGACTTATGTCATCAGAGGCCTTTCAACGTGTTGTGGCGGCGGTGTGCTACTCTCCCACACTCTTCCGGGTGCAGTACCATTGCCGTGCTGGGTCTTAGCTTCCGGGTTCGGAATGGGACCGGGCGTCTCCCCCAGGCCATGACCGCCGCGAATCTTCAATTTCATCCATCCCCTTCATGCGAAGGGCATGGGGTCTTCTGGTGGTTCGGGGACCGGATGGTGGACGCGTGTTCCGTGTTCGATCGCCTGTGGCCGTCGTGCATATTGCCGCAGGTCGTATCCGCAGTATGGTTGATGCCGCCACCCCTCAAGGGGTGGGTGTTGTGTTGTCCTCGACCATTAGTGCCGGTCGGCTCCGCCCCTTGCGGGGTGTCCACGTCCGGTCTATCGACCATGTGTTCTGCATGGGGTCTTCAGAAGCTTTGAGGCTTCATGGAATCCTTATCTTGGAGGGGGCTTCCCGCTTAGATGCTTTCAGCGGTTATCCCATCCGAACGTAGCCAACCGGCCGTGCCGCTGGCGCGACAACCGGCATACCAGAGGTTCGTCCACCCAGGTCCTCTCGTACTATGGGCAGGGCTCCTCAAGATTCCAACGAGCGCAGAGGATAGAGACCAAACTGTCTCACGACGTTCTGAACCCAGCTCGCGTGCCGCTTTAATCGGCGAACGGCCGAACCCTTGGGACCTGCTCCAGCCCCAGGATGCGACGAGCCGACATCGAGGTGCCAAACCATCCCGTCGATATGGACTCTTGGGGATGATCAGCCTGTTATCCCCGGGGTACCTTTTATCCGTTGAGCGATGCCGCGTCCGTACGCCGGCACCGGATCACTATCTCCGACTTTCGTCCCTGCTCGACCCGTCGGTCTCGCAGTCAAGCTCCCTTGTGCGATTGCACTCAACACCCGATTGCCAACCGGGCTGAGGGAACCCTTGGGCGCCTCCGTTACTCTTTGGGAGGCAACCGCCCCAGTTAAACTACCCGCCAGGCACTGTCCCTGGCCGGGATGACCGGCCGAGGTTAGAGGCCAGATGAGGACAGAGCGGTATTTCACATTCCGGCTCCACGGATGCTGGCGCACCCGCTTCGAAGCCTCCCGCCTATGCTACACAGTCCGCACCTAACGCCAATACCAAGGTATAGTAAAGGTCCCGGGGTCTTTTCGTCCTTCTGCGCTTAACGAGCATCTTTACTCGTACTGCAATTTCGCCGAGCTCCTGGTCGAGACAGTGGGGAAGTCGTTACGCCATTCGTGCAGGTCGGAACTTACCCGACAAGGAATTTCGCTACCTTAGGATGGTTATAGTTACCACCGCCGTTTACCGGGGCTTGAATTCACCGCTGCCCCCTCCGAAGAGGGATGACGGATCCTCTTAACCTTCCGGCACCGGGCAGGCGTCAGTGCATATACAGCGACTTACGTCTTCGCATGCACCTGTGTTTTTGGTAAACAGTCGCTACCCCCTGGTCTGTGCCGCCCCAGCCGGCTCCGCGCGCAAGGCGCATCACCGGCCGGGGCCTCCCTTATACCGAAGGCACGGGAGTGATTTGCCGAGTTCCTTGACCAGGATTCGCTCGATCGCTTTGGTATACTCTACCTGACCACCAGTGTCGGTTTGGGGTACGGGCGGCGCCACTCCTCACGCCGAAGCTTTTCTCGACGGAACGGCACACCGGATTCGGGGCACAAGACCCCCCATCATCACACCTCGCGCTCATGCCGGGCGGATTTGCCTGCCCGACGCGCCGCATGCTTGACCACGGATAACCACCACCGCGGCCCGGCTCCCGTTCCGTGTCACTCCCGCGCTACCCGCCACGCATCCACACGCCGGTCCCATGCCATCGGACGGTCCGAAGACCGCCACCCGACACAGGTAAGGGCATGCTTCCACGTCTTGGATTGGACGGCTTGACGCCGGTAGGAGAATATCGACTCCTTCATCCATTCGACTACGCCTGTCGGCCTCGCCTTAGGACCCGACTCACCCGGGGACGACGAACGTGGCCCCGGAACCCTTGGTCATCCAGCGGACGGGATTCTCACCCGCCTCTCGCTACTCATGTCTGCATTCTCACTTCCACGCGGTCCACGGCCGGCTCACGCCGCCGCTTCGCCCCACGCGGAACGCTCTCCTACCCAGCACAGCGAACTGCGCTGCCGCGTCTTCGGTGGCGTGCTTGAGCCCCGCTACATTATCGGCGCGGAACCACTAGACCAGTGAGCTGTTACGCACTCTTTCAAGGATGGCTGCTTCTGAGCCAACCTCCTGGCTGTCTATGCGACTCCACATCCTTTCCCACTTAGCACGCGCTTGGGGACCTTAGACGACGATCTGGGCTGTCTCCCTCTCGACGACGGAGCTTATCCCCCGCCGACTCACTGCCGCGATACACCTCACACGTATTCGGAGTTTGGCTGCTGTCGGTACCCGATACGGGCCCTCAAGCATCCAGTAGCTCTACCCCATGGAGGCACTCACGCGACGCTGCACCGAAATGCATTTCGGAGAGAACCAGCTATCACGGAATTTGATTGGCCTTTCACCCCTAGCCCCAGGTCATCGGCCCGGTTTTCAACCCAGGTCCGTTCGGTCCTCCACGCGGTCTTACCCGCGCTTCAACCTGCCCAGGGCTAGATCATCCCGCTTCGGGTCCAGGACACGCGACTGGAAACGCCCTTATCGGACTCGCTTTCGCTACGGCTGCCCCACACGGGTTAGCCTCGCCACGCACCACTGACTCGCAGACTCATTTTTCGATAGGCACGCCGTCACCCCGAAGGGCTCCGACGGATTGTAGGCACACGGTTTCAGAAACTCTTTCACTCCCCTCCCGGGGTGCTTTTCACCTTTCCCTCACGGTACTCGTACGCTATCGGTCAGACAGGAATATTCAGGCTTACCCCACGGTCGGGGCCGATTCACACGGGATTCCACGAGTCCCGCGCTACTTGGGAACAAGAACCGGCAGGCGGCGCGCCTTCGGCTACGGGGCCATCACCCTCTACGGCCGGGAATTCAATCCCGTTCGCCTCACACGCCGCTTTATCACTGCCGCCGGGCCCGTCGGAGCCCGGACGCCAAGTCCCACAACACCCATGCCGCAACCCCCGACGGGTATCACACGGCACCGGTTTGGCCATCATCCGCTTTCGCTCGCCACTACTCACGGAATATCCTTTCCTGCAGGTACTGAGATGTTTCACTTCCCTGCGTACCCCCCGCACGAATGCGGTGCCGGCCCATCACGGCCGGCGGGTTACCCCATTCGGACACCCTCGGATCAAAGCCCTGTCGGCGGCTCCCCGAGGCCTATCGCGGCCCCACGCGTCCTTCATCGGTCCTGTCTGCCAAGGCATCCACCATGCGCCCTTGCCGACAACACGACCACAGGCCATGCCACGACAACAACAACTGCGAACTGCCAGACGACAAATCATCACACTAAACGATCACAAAACGATCGACCCGAACCCACTCAAAAATAGGCTCGGACGAAACAATACAGCAGACAACCGGCCCGAAAGCCGGCCATCCGCTCGCGTCCACTATCCAGTTCTCAAACCACCAGCACACCGACAGGACCCGACGCGGGACAAACCCCACGCAGGAACCCGACGGGCATCGGGAACACCACCCACAAGGGTGGCGGTCCGGGAACCCAACAGCGCATCCATGCCACAGCCTCAAGACCGTTCCACGCCAGCACGCCCACACCATCCGGCCGACCGGCCGGACCCGCAGGCACGACCCCCACGCATCACACGCAGGGGATTTCCAAAATCTCCGTAGAAAGGAGGTGATCCAGCCGCACCTTCCGGTACGGCTACCTTGTTACGACTTAGTCCCAATCGCGGACCTCACCTTAGACGGCTCCCCCCCAAACGGGTTGGGCCACCGGCTTCGGGTGCTGCCCACTTTCATGACTTGACGGGCGGTGTGTACAAGGCCCGGGAACGCATTCACCGCGGCGTTGCTGATCCGCGATTACTAGCGACTCCGCCTTCACGGAGCCGGGTTGCAGGCTCCGATCCGAACTGAGACCGGTTTTCAGGGATCCGCTCCATGTCACCATGTCGCATCCCGTTGTACCGGCCATTGTAGCATGCGTGAAGCCCTGGACGTAAGGGGCATGATGATCTGACGTCATCCCCACCTTCCTCCGGGTTAACCCCGGCGGTCCCCCGTGAGTTCCCGGCATGACCCGCTGGCAACACGAGGCGAGGGTTGCGCTCGTTGCGGGACTTGACCCAACATCTCACGACACGAGCTGACGACGACCATGCACCACCTGTGAACCGGCCCCGAAGGGAAGCCGCGTCTCCGCGGCCGTCCGGCACATGTCAAGCCCAGGTAAGGTTCTTCGCGTTGCATCGAATTAATCCGCATGCTCCGCCGCTTGTGCGGGCCCCCGTCAATTTCTTTGAGTTTTAGCCTTGCGGCCGTACTCCCCAGGCGGGATGCTTAACGCGTTAGCTCCGACACGGAACCCGTGGAACGGGCCCCACATCCAGCATCCACCGTTTACGGCGTGGACTACCAGGGTATCTAATCCTGTTCGCTCCCCACGCTTTCGCTCCTCAGCGTCAGTGACGGCCCAGAGACCTGCCTTCGCCATCGGTGTTCTTCCCGATATCTACACATTCCACCGTTACACCGGGAATTCCAGTCTCCCCTACCGCACTCCAGTCCGCCCGTACCCGGCGCCGATCCACCGTTAAGCGATGGACTTTCACACCAGACGCGACGAACCGCCTACGAGCTCTTTACGCCCAATAAATCCGGATAACGCTTGCACCCTACGTATTACCGCGGCTGCTGGCACGTAGTTAGCCGGTGCTTATTCGAAAGGTACACTCACTCTCGCTTGCTCCCAATCAAAAGCGGTTTACAACCCGAAGGCCGTCATCCCGCACGCGGCGTCGCTGCATCAGGCTTTCGCCCATTGTGCAATATTCCCCACTGCTGCCTCCCGTAGGAGTCTGGGCCGTATCTCAGTCCCAATGTGGCCGGTCGCCCTCTCAGGCCGGCTACCCGTCGAAGCCTTGGCAGGCCATCACCCCGCCAACAAGCTGATAGGACGCGACCCCATCCCATGCCGGTAAACCCTTTCCCACACCATCATGCGACAGCGCGGAGCATCCGGCATTACCACCCGTTTCCAGGAGCTATTCCGAAGCATGGGGCAGGTTGGTCACGCATTACTCACCCGTTCGCCACTCTCACCAGGCAGCAAGCTGCCCGGATCCCGTTCGACTTGCATGTGTTAAGCACGCCGCCAGCGTTCATCCTGAGCCAGAATCAAACCCTCCACAAAAAACCATGAAGAAGGCCGAAACAGCCCACATCAATAATTGACGGGCCGGCTTCCATAAGGAGGAAACCAACCCACGAAAAACCCCGACACCCCTCACAACGCTCCCACGTACCCGACAACAGCCGGGCGGGCATCGGACTGGCAATCAAAAAGCTATAAGTAGCACAAACACGCTCTTGAGTTCTCAAACCACCACCACACCAACAGCTCCAAGCCCTCCGAAGAGTTCTCATCACTGCCGGGCAGCAAGATGTAAACTTACACGAAGTTGGGTTATCCCGCAAATTGGCATAGAAAAATATCGAAGGAACCCAATGATTCCGGGAATTCTACGGCGTGTCGATTTTCATCGACATAGTCCCCGCTTCATCGACCTTCGTCAATCCAGGAACCCCGCACGCTCTTCAGCGAGGCTCAAACCAATATCTTCAATGATTAATATTAGTAGATTTCGCCACGCGCAGCATGTATTTACACCATGCGGATGGGCACTAGCGGCAAGGCAGCCCCTGCTTATCAATAGAGCGCTACAGGCAGAGGGATTTAACCGTTGCCGCGAACCGTTCTGGTTCATCCCACTGTGGGCAATGCCCGGACCGGTCAAAACGGATAAACCGATGCGGGCTCTTCAACCCATCTGCGAACCGCTCAACCAGACTGCCCGGCAGATGACGGTCATACTTGCCGCTAATGAAATAGACAGGGGCTCCGAAAGAAGTCTGCCCGCTGAAATCGACCTGCTCCAGCTCGGCATCCAAGCGAGCGCGGGATTGAGCCACCCCCTTGGCATGATTGAGCAGACGCGACCAATTGTAGTAGGACGAGCGCAGGTAGGTCATGATCCGTCCCAGGGATCCAAACAGCATGGCAGCCCCGCCACGAGACAGCAGCTCATTGATCATCAGCACCATGTCGGCGGCCCCGCTCTCTCTGCTGACGATCGAACCGAGCCGGGGACCCAAACTCTGTTGCCCCCACTGCCGTCTTAAACGAAGAGCAGCGCGCATGCTGACGACCTGCCCGAGGCCGATGTAGCAACGGACCAGTGAGGGATACCGCTTCACCATCTCCAAACCTAGGACGCTGCCCCAGGAATGACCGATGAGAATCACGGAATCCTGTCCGTAGGCTCGAAGCAGCTTCAGCACGAACTGGTGAACATCTTCGACCATCGAATCGATGGTCACCACCTCGTCAGGCGCAAAAGGATGGTAAGACAGCCCGCTGCCCCGCTGGTCCAGGTTGATAAAGCGGAAATCGCGCTCCAAGGCCGCGTTGTAGCGCATGGTCAGCGGAATACAGGCATCGCCCGGACCACCATGGAGGTAAAGGATAATAGGGGCACGGCGAGGGGCCGGATTCATCGAGAAGACCAGACGCGTACCGTTGATTTGCGTCCTATACAGGCGAGAGCGACTGGGAACTACGTCGGCACGACTAGTCATAGAGTTATTTTATCCGCGTCTGTATCAGTACCTTTATATTTTGTCTTATGACCGCCGGCACTCCTTCCCTGAGGTACGGAACCGGGGAGATTCAATTGTGATATAACCCATTTCTTCAAGAGTTGTCCTGCATCATCGCCATTCCGGACGACCCCGTCCTGGCAATTTGGCCGTTCGCTGTAAAAGGAGACTGCTTCATATGTGCCCCACCAAGCCGACCCAGACGAAAACAGTCCTCATCACTCGTAAATACAAGTCGTAAATCGATTCAGGTTATGCGGCAAATTCGACAGTTCGCGTATGTACAGCCACAGAAACACGTCATGAATGTTTAACTGAAACCGTGGCATAAAGGCGTGTCGATGCAGCTGAAGGTCGCTCGCCCACCCTGGAGGCGGATCACAGTTCAAATGCTCCGTCTACTTCGTGACCGGCCCATAGTCGTGACCGGGTGAAGCTTCGGCAGAGAACAGAGGAAAGTAGCGAACATGTTCAGTGTCAATCTGAGCGATGTGGTCGCCGTACTCAAGTCGCTGATACCCCAGCTGGTGGTCATCGGCGTCTTTCTGGTACTGGCCCTGCTGATCACGATCGCAGTGAACAAGCACACCGTCAAAAACGTAGCCAACCGAAAGATGATTCACTCCCAGTCCTGGCTGGTGGCCTTCGTGGCTGTCGTCGCAGCCCTGGCAACCATGCTCCTGGGACCCTTGTCCAACCTGATCACCAAGTCCACCAGCAAGCACGAGCTGCAGCCGGCAACAGTGACCGCAGCCCGGAACCTGGCCAAGGACATTCAGCGTGAGTCCGTCACCATGCTGCAGAATGCGGATGGTACACTCCCCCTGAAGTCCGACAAGGTCAACGTCTTCGGCTGGGCCTCGACCAACCCCGTCTACGGCGGCACAGGCTCTGGCTCCATGTCGGCTGACAACCCCACCACCAGCCTGCTCGACGGCATCTCCTCAGCCGGCCTGAAGACCAACAAGGAGCTGAGCAACTTCTATACCAAGTACCGTGCGGACCGCCCCAAAGTCGAGATGTTCGCCCAGGACTGGACCCTGCCCGAGCCCACGGCTGACAAGTACACCAGCAAGCTCATGGATGACGCCAAGCAGTTTTCCGATACCGCTGTCGTGGTCATCGGTCGAGTGGGCGGCGAGGGCGCCGACCTGCCGCAGGACATGAAGGCCAAGGACATCACCTATCACGACAACGACAAGGCCAACCCGGACTTCAAGCAGGGTCAGAGCTTCCTGGAGCTGTCCAAGCCCGAAAGCGACATGATCGCCAAGGTCACCAGCTCCTTCGACAAGGTGGTCCTGGTCTACAACGGCGCCAACACCTTCAACCTGAACTTCGTGGGTCAATACCCGCAGATCAAGTCCGTCCTCTGGTGCCCACCCCCGGGCCAGGCCGGCTTCACCGCCCTGGGCGAGGTCCTGAAAGGCAAGGTCAACCCCTCGGGCAAGACCTCCGACACCTTCGTACGCGATCTGACCAAGACGCCGACCTACAACAACTTCGGCTCATTCACCTACACCAATATGGACGACCACAAGGCCACTTTCACCGGATTCACCGGCAAGACCGAAACCAGCACGCCCACCTTCGTGGACTACAACGAGGGCATTTACGTGGGCTACCGATTCTGGGAGACCGCAGCCAAGGAAGGCCTGATCAACTACGACCAGATGGTCCAGTACCCCTTCGGATACGGCCTGTCATACACCACCTTCAGCCAGAAGATGGGACCGATCCATCATGCCGACGGGAAGATCTCCTTCGACGTGACCGTCACCAACACCGGCACCAAGGCCGGCCGTGACACGGTCCAGACCTACTTCGATCCCCCCTATGTCAACGGGGGCATAGAGAAGGCCAGCGCCAACCTGGTTTCCTTCAACAAGACCAGGATCCTGGATCCCGGCAAGAGCCAGACCATCCCTGTGAGCTTCAAGGACGAGGACATGGCCTCCTATGATGCCGACCATGCCAAGGCCTACGTGCTCGACCAGGGCGACTACGGCATCTCCATCCGTTCCGACTCCCACCGTCCGATCCAGTCCGACACAGTCAACATCGCCCAGACAATCACCTATGACAAGAACAATCCCCGCTCCGTCGATAAGGTCGCGGCCACCAACAGGTTCGACGATGCCAAGGGCACGGTGACCTATCTGTCCCGGGCCAACCACTTCGCCAACTATCAGGATGCCGTAGCGGCACCCAAGAGCACCGAGTTGCCTGAGGAGGCCAAGGCCCACTTCTACAACAACAGCAACTATGATCCCAAGAAGTTCGACAACGACAGCGACAAGATGCCTACGACAGGCGCCAAGAACAACGTCAGGCTCTACCAGCTGCGCGACAAGAAGTACGACGACCCCATGTGGGACAAGCTGCTGGACCAGCTCAACGTCAAGGACATGGACAGCCTGATCGCCATGAGCGGTTATGGCACGCAAGCCGTCAAGGGCATCGGCAAGATCGAACTCACCGACGCCGATGGCCCCGCAGCCCTGAACAACAACTTCACCAAGGTCGGCTCCCTGGGCTTCCCCTCATCCACCTCCCTGGCCTGCACCTGGAACCCCGGTCTGGCCACCCGCTACGGCGAGATGATCGGCACCATGGCCCATGACATGGATGTCTCCGGCTGGTATGCGCCAGCTTTCAACATACACCGCAGCGCCTTCTCCGGACGTAACTTCGAGTACTTCTCCGAAGACCCCGAAATCAATGCGGTCATGGGATCCAACGAGGTCGCGGCAGCCAGGTCCAAGGGCGTCTACGCCTTCATGAAGCACTTCGCCATGAACGACCAGGAGACCAACCGCACCAACATGCTGGCCACCTGGGCCAACGAGCAGACCATCCGCGAGATCTACTTGAAGCCATTCCAGGCTGCTGTAGTCAAGGGCGGCGCCCAGGCTGCCATGAGCTCCTTCAACTACATCGGCACCACCTACGTGGCCGCCTATGCGCCGCTAATGCAGGATGTGCTGCGCGGTGAGTGGGGATTCCGTGGCATGGTGCTGACCGACTACTTCGGCGTCTATGGTTACCAGAACGCCGATCAGTTGATCCGCAACGGGAACGACGCCATGCTGGCCACCACCGAGGTGACCAACCATGTCAAGGACAAGAGCGCCACCTCGGTCAAGGCCATGCGCCAGGCCAGCCACAACATCCTCTACACGGTCGTGCACGGCTACAAATACGCCAATGGCGACCCCAAGGTGCAGACCCCGGCCTGGCAGATTGCCCTCTACGTGGCGCTGGTTGTGCTGGCCCTGGTCTTCCTTGCCTTGGAGTACCTGGCCTTCAGAAGGTTCAAGGCACGGCGCAGCGCTGTCGACGTGGGCACTCTGAGCGATCTGGCGGACGATGCCCGGCAGACCCGCGCCCAGGATCCGGCCAGCATGGAGTCCACGCCGTCCGAGGACAGATCTGACCAGGGACCGACGGCCTGATCCTCCATTTCTGTTGATTTGCTCCCTGGTGGACGGACCTATGCACCGTCCGCCGGGGGCGGATCGACGCATCCGTTGGCGCCAAGGCAGCATTCATGCCAGGAAAACAACAGCTTATGCAACCCGCTCGAGCAGGCCTCGGCAGTCGGGGAATAATGAAATTCAGCACCAGTCCGAGGCCGATTGTGGAAGCAACGAGGGTTCCCGCCACAGGATCAGCCCCCGTCACAGAGAAGGAACACTATGGAAGTCAAGGATCTGACAGTTCTGGAACGGGCATCGCTGCTCTCCGGAAAATCCACCTGGGCAACCCGAGCCTTGAAGAGGGCGGGCATCCCGAGCATGGTCCTGAGCGACGGCCCGCATGGCCTGCGCCGCCAGACCGGATCAGGGGACAACCTGGGCATGGGCAAGTCCAAGCCCGCCACCTGCTTCCCCACAGCCGGCACCGTGGCCTGCTCATGGGACCCGGAGCTGGCAAAGACCATGGGCCAGGCGCTGGGCAGCGAGGCCAGAAGCCTGGGCGTCAACATGGTTCTGGGTCCGGGCATGAACATCAAGCGCAACCCCCTGTGCGGCAGAAACTTTGAATACTATTCCGAAGACCCCCAGGTGGCCGGTCGTATGGCTGCAGGCCTGATCGAAGGCATCCAGTCCCAGGGCGTGGCCGCCACCCCCAAACACTTCGCCATGAACAGCCAGGAGCTGCGGCGCCAGGCATCCGATTCCGTGGTGGACGAGCGCACCATGCGCGAGCTCTATCTGACCGGATTCGAGATCGCCGTGCGCCAGGCCCATCCCTGGGCCATCATGACCTCATACAACATGGTCAACGGCACCTATGCCAACGAGAATCCCCACCTGCTCCAGGACATCCTGCGCAAGGAGTGGGGCTTCGACGGAATGGTGGTCTCGGATTGGGGCGGCTCCAACAGTGCGGTCGCCGCAGCCGCCAATGGTTCCTCCCTGGAGATGCCCCAGGCCGGATATGACTCCGTGCGACAGGTTGCCAAGGCCGTGCAGGAGGGCCGCCTGGACGAAGCCGATCTGAACGCACGGGCCGAAGAGGTGGCGAGGCTGGCCAAGCTGACCTACCACTCTGGCATGGATCCTGATGGGAACCTGACCGCGGATCAGATACGGGACCACCATCAGGTGGCACGGAGCATCGCCGAGGGATCCGCCGTCCTTCTGATCAATCGGAAGGGACGCCTGCCACTGGCCGCCGGCACCCGGGTCGCCCTGGTCGGGGATATGGCCGAAACTCCAAGGTTCCAAGGATCCGGATCCTCAAAGGTCAACGCAGCCAAGCAGGAGAGCATGCTGGACCTGCTCAGGCAGGGCAACGGCGACGGCCTGGAGCTGGCCTCCTACAGCCAGGGCTACGAACGCCATGGCGAGAAGAACCAATCTTTGATCGACCAGGCCGTGGCTGCGGCTGGCCAGGCTGACGTGATCGTCGCCTGCGTGGGCCTGGATGAGCGCAGTGAATCCGAGGGCCTGGACCGCTCACACATGGACATTCCCGGCAACCAGGTCGACCTGATCAAGGCCCTGGGCGCGACGGACAGGCCCCTGGTGGTCGTCCTGGTGGCGGGCTCCCCCGTCACCACCGACTGGATCGACCAGTGCGATGCCGTTCTCTATATAGGACTGTCCGGGCAGGCTGGAGCCTCAGCCACCCTGAACATCCTGACGGGCCGGGTCAACCCCTCCGGCCACCTTGCGGAAACCTGGCCCAAGTCCTATGCCGACTGCCCCAGCGCCGACTGGTACCCCGACCCAGCGCACGAGTCCATATACCGGGAGGGTCCCTTCGTCGGCTACCGCTACTACCTGACCGCCGAGGTGGAGGAACGTTTCCCCTTCGGCTACGGCCTGTCTTACGCACACTTCGCCTACGCCGATCTGACCGTGGACGACAAGGGGGTCACCTTCACCCTGACCAATGATTCGGACAGGCAGGGGGCCACCGTTCCCCAGCTCTACGTCCAGGCGCCCAAGGGTGGCGTGCTCAGACCAGTCCGCGAGCTGAAGGGCTTCAAGAAGGTCAGCCTGGAGGCCGGCCAGTCAACCCAGGTCCGCATCGACTTCGACCAGACGACCTTCCGGCACTTCGATACGGCCAGCAACTCTTGGCAGGTCGAGTCCGGCGACTGGACCATCATGATCGGCTCCGACGCGCGCAAGATGGAACTGAGTGGACATCTGAGAGTCCAAGGCACCGTCGATCCGCAGAGTCCGGACCCTGCCCTCGGCGCCTATCTGACCGGCCGGGTCAAGGAGGTCGACGATGCCGCTGTGACAGCACTCTTCGGCCACCCGGTGGTCCGACAGGGCGCCGTCAGCACCTTCGGCGTCAACGATCCGCTCTCATCCTGGAAGGACTCCAGAAGCGCCGTGGCCAGGTTCGTGGCCAACTTCCTGGCCAAGAGCGAGAGCCGCCACGAGGCCAAGACCGGCAACCCCGACCTGAACACCCTCTTCCTGCTCAACATGCCCCCCAGGGCCATGGCCAAGATGACCAACGGGCTGATCGACACGGCCATGGTCGAGGCCATCGTGCGCATCCCCAATGGCCACCTATGGCGGGGGCTGGGCGGATTCATCGCCGGATTCTTCAGGAACATGTCCGCCAACCGCAAGACCGGAAAGGAGCTCAATCATGAGTGATCAGCACAGCCAGCAGGCCGGACAGCCGGCCCAGGGGAAGGCGGCGACGGCCTCGCAGTGGGCGATTGTCCGCTGGTGGCGACGGTTCAGCGACCGGCACACCACCCTGGCCCAGTTCATCGTCTTCTTCATCCTGTCCAACGGGGTCACCGTACTGCAGCTGGTGCTCATGCCCGTGCTCAAGGCCATCTTCAACGGCACCTCCCTGGTCGGCACCAACTTCCAGATCTGGCGCATGGGGACCGTCGGCGGCAAGCCCTACTACCTGTTCGACTACGCGGCCGGATCCATCGGCCACGGCGGCGGGGGCGGCCTGGCCTACTTCCTCGCGGTGGAGATCACCCTGCTGATCGCCCAGGTCATCAACTTCTTCCTCCAGCGCAACATCACCTTCAAGTCCAACTCCTCGGTCTGGAAGGCGGCCTTCTGGTACCTGGTGGCCTATGTGATCATCACCATCATCGCGGCGGCGCTGCAGGGCTGGTACAAGGACCCCATCTATGGCTTCTTCCAGCACACCCTGAACTGGGGCGGCCTGGGGACCACCATTGCTGATCTGGTCACCATGATCATCAACTCGGCCATCTCCTTCTGGGTCTTCTTCCCCATCTTCAAGGTCATCTTCCGTCAGGAGCCCACCGAATCCGAGACGAGCGCCCAGTAAAATTCCGGCCCCACTCCCCCGGCTGTCAATGAACCGGCATGCATCGGCATCCAGAGGGGCGGGGCCTTTTCCTCAAACCCATCATGTACAGTGGTCGCATACAACGGCCGCCGACATACCCGCCGACCCATTCTTTTGCGAAGTGATCGTTCATGACAGCTGACCGCCCGGCCTCCACGAGCCCGCTCGTTCTCACTTTCATCGTCCCTGCCTATAACATGGCCCGGCATCTGCCGACCTGCCTGGATTCGCTTCTAAGCCGGGAGGGGGACGATCTGGAGGTCATCGTGGTCGATGACGGTTCCACCGATGACACAGCGCAGGTGGTGCGGTCATACCGTGAACGCCACCCGCACACTCTCCGTCTGATCAGCCAGACCAACAAGGGCCACGGCGGCGCAGTCAACACGGGTCTGGCAGCTGCCAGGGGCCGCTATGTCAAGGTGGTCGATGCCGACGACTGGGTGGACCCGACATCCCTGGGCCTGGTTCTGGATCAGCTGCGCGACCAGTCGCGACGTACGGATCCGGTGGACATGGTGGTCACCAACTACGTCTACGAGAAGGAAGGCCGCAAGCATAAGCGGGTCATCAACTTCCGCAGCGTCATGGATCCGGGGCGGGTGCTGGACTGGAACCACCTGCGGCGGTTCGGACTGGCCCAGTACATGATCATGCACGCCCTGATCCTGCGCACCGAGGTGCTCCGTCAGGCCCATACCCGCCTGCCCGAGCACACCTACTACGTGGACTTCATCTACTCCTATCAGCCCCTGCCCTGGGTACACACCCTGCTCTACCTGGACACGAATTTCTACCGCTATCACACCGGTCGACAGGGCCAGTCGGTGCAGACCTCGATCATGATCGCCCGTGTTTCACAACTGCTGCTGGTCAACGGGCTCATGGCGGATTCAACTCCTGACCCGGGGACGGTTCCCCGTGGACTCTATCGTTATATGATCCACTATTTGTCCATCAACTGCGTAGTGACCTCGGTCTTCCTGATCCTCTCTCGCAAACCCAGCAACTACCGGAACAAGGACATGCTCTGGCGAAGGCTGGAGCACCGCTCCCCCGTCATCGCCTCTGACGTGCGCTCCACCCTGCTCTGTCGGATAATCAACATGCCGGGCCGGCCGGGCCGCCTGGCCATCCGTCTGGGCTATAAGGTCGCCGATGCCGCCATGGGCTTCAACTGATCGCCCTCCCTCGGCAGGAGCACACAGAGGCTGAACCAGTGATGCTCGGTACGTAGGGTTATCTCGCCCTGGTAACGATGGGCTATGTGCCGGATGGACTTGACCCCGTATCCATGCAGGCCACCGTCGGTCCTGGTCTTGGTGGTGGCCAATTCGCCGTTGCCCTTCCAATTCAGAGGCGAGGCGAAATAATTTTCAATGCGAATCACCACGAATTGTCCCCGGGCGTACAGGGCCACCTTGATTAGACGGCGGTCGGGTTCCTTGACCTTCCTCAAGGCCTCAATGGCATTGTCCAAGGCGTTGCCGAAGAGGGTGGAGACATCCATGGGCGCCATCCCCTCCAAGAGCGAACCGTCAGCCACCATGGTCAGGGTGATCCCCTCTTCGGAACAAATGCGCTCCTTGGTCGACATGACCACGTCAAGGATGGGATTGCCGGTGTGCTGCTGCGCTCCATACCGTCCGACCGCAGCCTCCAGCTCCTCGAAGTCCTGGGACTTGCGCTCAGGATCCATCTGCGAGCGCAGGGCCGCGATCTGATGCTTGAGGTCGTGGGCAAGCCTTCCCATGGCCTCCAGATTCTCCTTGGAGCGCATGTACTCTCGATGCTGGCTGTAAGCCCGGGCGTTGATGGAGGCCAGCTCGGCGCTGGTATGGCTCTCCCGCAGCTGCTCCTGCTGGGCGTAGAGCATGGCGAACCCGCACAGGTCCACCAGGGTGCGGATGTAGAAGATCTCCAGACCGACCCGACCGGAGAATGGGGTGTTGGTGGAGACGAAGCTCAGGTTGGACATGGCGAAGGTGACCACCGCAATGACCGCAGCCATGAAGACGCTGCGTCCAGGCACGGAAGGCTGGGCGTCGGCGAAGTTGCGCCGCTCCGCCACCCAGGCCAGCAGCCCTACACCACCGTAGATCAGCACCAGCAGGATCAACGAGGCCGGGTCGTACAGGCCGTGGCCGGCAGGCCGCATGAAGGAGTCCAACTGCCAGTGCAGGGAGGCAACCAGTTCAGCCAGGACGAAGGCACGGGCCAGCAGATAGGCCCCATCCAACGCCCCCAACCCTGAAGCCAGCATGATGATGGCGTACATGCAGGCCACGGCCAGACACATGCTGATGATCCAGAAGGCGATAGGCAGGGTGCCGGCCCAGTATTGGACCACAACCAGCACGGCCAGACCAGGCAGAAGGACCGCCGCCATCCGCAGGCGGGAGATCCTCGAACCGATGGCCAACAGGTAGACCAGACAACCCAGCCATTCGCTGATGGCCGTATAGAGCCGGGGGATGTCGGGCAGGGCGTTGAGGATGTGGGTGGTGGTCATGGCCGACCTGCCACGTAGGCGGTAAGAGCCGTCATAAAAGACTTCTTACGGGGTCGACTGACCCGCAGCCGCTGACCGGTGGACATAATGCAGTCCTGGTCCTCCATGCCCGTCACGTGGGCAAGATTGACCAGGTAACAGGAGTTGGAGCGGAAGAATCCCCGCTGGTCCAACTGGCCCTCCAGACTCTTCAGCGTGCTGTTCGTGGTCAGCGAGGAGTCCAAGGTGTGGATGACGCTGCTGTGGCGGACGGACTCGATGAAGACGATGTCCTTGAGGGGAATCCGGGTGGATCGTGCACCCTCGGTAATCAGGATGGACAGGTCCACGCGGCCACGCACCTGGGCGATGGACCGGTCCAGCTCCTGGGAGAAGGCGAACCAGGGCAGGGGCTTGAGCAGGTAGGAGAGTGCACCAACCTCATAGCCGTTGATGGCATACTGGGGGGCGGAAGTGATGAAGACGATGACCACCGACTCGTCACGGGCGCGCACCCTGCGGGCCACCTCGATTCCGTCCATGGGGGTCATCTGAATGTCCAGAAGAAGGATGTCATACACGGGTCGATAGCCGTCTGCAAAGGCCTTGCCATCGGTGAAGACGCTGACCGACAGTTCTTCATGACGTTCCTTGCGGTAGCGGCTCAGGTAATTGACCATAGTCCGGCAGCTGATGGAATCATCATCCACCACTGCGATTCTGATCATCCTGGCGCACACTCCTTACCCCGGCGGCCGAGGACCCATGGCCGCCGTTATCACCGTTCTTCCATGATATCGGAGATGTCCACATGACGGACCCCGCTTGCCCGAAGCCGAACTTGGGCAAGCATGGTGCGAATCAATTCTCACTTGTGGACGGGAACGGTTAGAGTCGAAACATGTCTACCTCCGCACCCTCTTCGTCCTGGAAACCCTCCACCTGGCTGGCCCGCCTGATGCTGCTGATGGCCGCGGCCGCCTGGGGGGCCGGATACACCTTCGAAAAAGTTGCCATGGAGACCCTGACCGTGCGCTGGTTGATGGGCATTCGGATCCTGTGCGCCATCGTCATCATGACGCCCTTTTTGCTTCCACGGTTGCGCAGGACCGGGGCCATACACACCCTGGTGCCGGGGCTGATTCTGGGAGTCAGCTACTGGGCGGCCTTCAGCCTGCAGATGATGGGACTGACCACCATCGCTCCGGGCCGCAACTCCTTCCTGACGGCCACCTACTGCATCTTTGTGCCCTTCCTGGTCTGGATCATGGCCCGTCGACGGCCGGCCCTACGCCACTTCGTCGCGGCTGCCATCTGCATCCTGGGCGTGGCTCTGATCTCGCTGCCGGCCCAGGGCGGGGGACAGGGGCTCGCCTTGAGCACCGGTGACCTGCTGACCCTGGCCGGCGCGCTACTCTATGGAGTCAACCTGGTGATCACCGGTTTCCTGACCAAGAAGTTCGATGCCCCCACGCTGACCTACCTGGAGCTGCTCTTCGGCGGCATCCTCTTCCTGATCTGCGCGCTGATCTTCGATCCCTTTCCCACTGTGGCCGACTTCACGCCCTCGACCCTGGGCTCCATGATTTATCTGACGCTGATCTCGACCCTGATGGCCCAGAACTTCCAGAACATCGCCTTTTCCAGGGTCCCCACCGCCCAGGGTTCGCTGATCCTGTGCTCGGAGAGCCTGTTCGGCATGCTGGTCTCGGTCCTGGTCCTGCACGAGGAGCTGACGGCCACCCATCTGCTGGGCTTCGCCATCATCTTCGCCGCCATCATCCTGTCCGAGGTCAGGCTTCACCCCCGCCGGTCGTCGGGGGATTCCTCCGCACCTGTGTCCTCCTCCCGGTAGGCTGTCCCGGGCAAGAGGTCGTAGGGCATCTGCCGCTTGATCAGATAGAAGATCAGCAGGAGCAGGGCCAGGATGCGCGTTGCAATCTGAACGTTGCCGGTCCAGGGGCCGAAAACGGCCAGGATGATTGCGGTCCGGAACAGATAGAAGAGGAAGCGGGACCAGCCATGCCGTTGCTTGGTCTCGATAGTCATGTGGGTGAAGGTGGCACCCAGCGTCCGTCCCCGGCGGGGCAGGGGGATAAGCAATTCGAAGATCAGCAGCATGACCAGGTCAACTACGGTCCCGAACACATTCAAAGCTGATGGAGCGATCAGCAGCCCGCCAAAGCGGTAGTGGCCATCCAGCTGATAGGTGCCCAGGCGATGGACCGCATAGGTCATGCCCATTCCCAGAGACATGGACAGGATGGTGGCCAGGAGCAGATCCAGAGCCAGGGAGACGGCACGGTGTATGAAGCCGGGGTTGGTGACCAGCTGGGCGGCGTCAGCCTGACGGGTGGGAACGAGTTTGTTGGCTGCCATGGCCACCAGGTAGCCGATTATGGCGCCCGAGGTATTCCAGATCAGGTCGTCCACGTCGAAGAGGCGGTAGGCGCAGCCCACGATGCCGAAGACCCCGGTCAGCTGGGCCGTCTCGATGAAGAGGGAGACCAGGATGGCGACCGGCAAAGCCAGGATGAAGCGCCAACGGAAGACCCGCCCCATGATGAAGCCCAGGGGCAGGAAGAAGGCCACATTGAGCAGAATCTGCAGCACGGCCATCCGCCCGCCCGTGCTCAGGTCGGTCAGGAACTGCAGGGGGTTGAGCTGGGGGCTCAGATGATGGGTGGCGCAGAAGGCGGCACGGTCGTCGGGCATTGGCCAGAGGGTGAAGAAAACCAAGGCCAGCAGGTACAAGACGGTCAGGTAGGCCGCCATGGCTGCGGTCAGACGGAGCCGGTGGTAGCGGTTGTAAATCAGGGCAAGAATGGGCAGGGTCAGGATCAGCGAGGCCAGGGGCCAAAAGACCAGAGATATGCCGAAGGAGCCGCTGAAGTAGTCCAGGTACGTCGAGAGCATAATCCCAGTCTAAATCGCTCCCGGCCCTATCGGCCGATTGACTGCGCCAACCAGGGGCTCAGTCGTCGCCCAAGGTCACGTGGATGCCCCCCACCAGGGAACTGACCAGGTTGTAGAGGAAGGCGAAAATGGTGACCAGAACCACTACTATGACAATCTCGAAAATGGAGAAGATGGTCACCGAACTCAGAACCGTCCCCAGGCTCAGCACCTGGCCCAGATCGAAACCGCCCGCGTCCAGGCCCGTCTTGGAAATGACCTGGGTCAGGTTGTCGAAGAGCCCCATGGCGTTGAGCAGGAACCAGAGCAGGGCAGCGGCCACCACCTGAATGATGCCCCCGGCGATGGCCAGCAGGAAGGTGACCTTGGCCACCGACCAGGGCTCCAGCCGGGTCAGGGACAGCTGCATGCGCCGGGCCCGAGGCACGTGGGGACGCGCCGCCGAAGCCGAAGCTGCAGGCCTGACAGGACGGGATGAGGATACCTTGACCGGACCGGCAGCCGAGGCTGTGGTTCTTGCGGAACGTCCCGATGCCGTCCTGCCGGCTGCAGGAGCCGGGGGAGTGACCGACGATGACCGACGGGACTCGCCCTGTGCGGATTCATCAGTCTTGGTCTTCCCCTTTTGGGGCTTATCAGCACCCTGCTTGCCGGCCTTGACCTGCTCCCGATCATCCTGGCTCATCGGCACTCCTTGATCCTTGCGTTCAATGGCCCGCGCATACCGCCGCTGGGCCTGCATGACTTCTTATGAGGCTACCAGTCTTGTCAGACTGGTAGCGGACCAACTCAGTCCTCCTGGGTCAGGCTCTGGCCGTCGCCGGTTCCGGTGGTGGCGATGGGCTGATCCTTGGCTGCCAGTGGAGCGGCAGGAGCCAAGTCGGCCTGACCGGTGTCCCCTTCCTGGTCGTCACGTTCGGCATTGCGGGCGATGGAGAGAATCTCGTCGCCCTTGTCGGGCTTGGCCAGGGTGACCCCCTGGGTGTTGCGACCGGTCCGCTTGACTTCGGCCACATCGGAGCGGATGACCTTGCCGGACTTCATGATGGCCATGATCTGGTCGTCCTCGTTCACGACCAGGGCGCCGACCAAGGATCCCCGGCCCTCCACCATGGCGATGGCCTTGACGCCGTAGCCGTTGCGGCCCTGCAGGCGGTACTCGCTCAGGGCGGTCCGCTTGGCAAAGCCCTCATCGGTGACCACCAGCAGGTCATCCTCGGACTCCTTGGCGATCACATCCATGCTCAGCAACTCGTCGCCGGAGCGGAACCGCATGCCCTGGACGCCGGCGGTCTGCCGTCCCATGGGCCGCAGGGTGGAGTCGTCGGCCGGGAAGCGCACGCTCATGCCCTTGCGGGAGACCAGGATGATTTCGTCATCGGCATTGCAGAGGGCGGCACCCACCAGCTCATCGCTCTGGGGCACCTCCTGTCCCTTCTCATCAGTGACGGTGCCCAGCTCCATCAGCCGCACGGCGATCAGGCCGCCCTGGCGGGGTGAATCATACTCAGCCAGGCGGGTCTTCTTGACCCGTCCGGTCCGGGTGGCCAGAACCAGATAGTCGGCATCGTCGTAGCCGTGCAGGGAAAGGACCTGTTCGATCCGCTCGCCCGGGCCCAGCTGAAGCAGATTGGCCACATGCTGACCCTTGGAGTCGCGGGAGCCCTCGGGCAGCTCGTAGGCCTTGAGCCGGTAGACCCGGCCCTTGTTGGTGAAGAAGAGCAGCCAGTTGTGGGTGCTGGTCAGGAAGAAGTGGTCCACCACGTCGTCCTCGCGCAGCCTGGCCCCGCGAATGCCCTTGCCGCCGCGGTGCTGCGCCCGGTACTCGTCGGCCTTGGTCCTCTTGACGAAACCGGAGTGGGTGACGGTGACCACCACCTGCTCGTCGGCAATCAAATCCTCCACGTTCATCTCGCCCGAGTAAGGGACGATCCGGGTGCGCCGCTCGTCGCCGTACTTGTCGACGATCTCGTCCAGCTCGTCGCCCACGATGGTGCGCTGGCGTTCGGGGTGGGCCAGGATGTCGTTGTAGTCGGCGATCTTGCGCATAAGATCCTCGTGCTCATCCAGGATCTTCTGCCGCTCCAGGGCGGCCAGACGGCGCAGCTGCATGGCCAGGATGGCATCGGCCTGGACCTCGTCCACGTCCAGCAGCTCCATCAGGCCGGTGCGGGCCGTATCCACATCCTTGGAGGCACGGATCAGGGCGATGACCTGGTCGATCATATCCAGGGCCTTCAGATACCCCTGCAGGATGTGGTCGCGATCCTCGGCCTCCCGCTTCAGGTAGCGGGTGCGCCGCTCGACCACGTCCAGCTGGTGGTCCACCCAGTGGCGGATGAAGGCGTCCAGGCTCAGGGTCCTGGGGACCCCGTCCACCAGGGCCAGCATGTTGGCCCCGAAGGTCTGCTGAAGCTGGGTGTGCTTGTAGAGGTTGTTGAGGACCACCTTGGGCACGGCATCGCGCTTGAGCACCAGAACCAGGCGCTGTCCGGTGCGGCCCGAGGTCTCGTCGCGCATATCGGCGATGCCCTGGATCTTGCCGTCGCGCACGGCCTCGCGAATGGAGGAGGCCAGCCGATCGGGGTTGACCTGGTAGGGCAGCTCGGTGACCACCAGGCACATCCTTCCGCGGATCTCCTCGGTGTTGACAACCGCCCGCATGGTGATCAGGCCGCGCCCGGTCCGGTAGGCCTGCTCGATGCCCTTGTGGCCCAGAATGGTGGCGCCGGTGGGGAAGTCAGGCCCCTTGATGATGGCGATCAGGGCGTTGAGCAGATCCTCCTTGGATGCCTCGGGATGCTCCAGGGCCCAGTGCACGCCCTTGGCCACCTCGCGCAGGTTGTGCGGAGGAATGTTGGTGGCCATGCCCACGGCTATGCCGGCTGATCCGTTGACCAGCAGGTTGGGGAAGCGGGAGGGCAGAACCGTGGGCTCCTGGGTCTTGCCGTCGTAGTTGGGGATGAAGTCGACCGTGTCCTTGTCGATGTCGCGCACCATCTCCATGGCCAGGGGGGCCATGCGGCACTCGGTGTACCTCATGGCGGCCGCCGGATCGTCGCCGGGTGAGCCGAAGTTGCCCTGGCCGTCCACCAGCGGATAACGCATGGACCAGGACTGGGCCAGACGCACGATGGTGTCATAGATGGCCGAATCGCCATGGGGGTGGTACTTGCCCATGACGTCGCCCACCACGCGCGAGCACTTGTTGTAGCCGCGGTCGGGCCGGTATCCGCCGTCGTACATGGCGTAGATGACCCTGCGGTGGACCGGCTTCATGCCGTCGCGGACATCGGGCAAGGCCCGTTCCACGATCACGGACAGGGCATAGGACAGGTAGGATTCCCGCATCTCCTGCTGGAGGTCAATGGGCTGAATCCGCTCGCCTTTGAGGAGGCCGTAATCGGTGTTGTCCATCTCCTGGGGGCTGAGCGGTTCTCGAGACCCGTCGGGCAGGTTGAGGCCGTCCTGGTCCGGACTGTTGTCGTTGTTGTTATCGTCTGCCAAAATCGATCCTTAGCTCAAAATGGTGAAAAGGGGAGGTGTCCGTCTCAGGCGTCGATGAAGCGGGCGTCGTGGGCGTTGCGCTGGATGAACAGACGCCGGGGTTCGACCTCGTCGCCCATGAGCATGGTGAAGGTCTCGTCGGCCTGCTCGGCGTCATCGATGCGGATCTTCTTGAGGATGCGGTGTTCCGGGTCCATGGTGGTCTCCCAGAGCTCCTGGTAGCTCATCTCGCCCAGACCCTTGTAGCGCTGGATGCCTTCGCCCTTGGGCAGCTGCCGGCCGGAGGCCTTGCCCTCGGCCAGGACCCTATCGCGCTCGGCATCGGTGTAGACGAAGCTGTGGGGCCCCTTGGTCCACTTGAGCCGGTAGAGCGGTGGCATGGCCACGTAGACGTAGCCGGCCTCGATCATGGGCCGCATGTAGCGGAAGAAGAGGGTCAGGTTCAGGGTGGCGATGTGGGCGCCGTCCACATCGGCGTCGGCCATGATGATGACCTTGTGGTAGCGCACCTTGTCGATGTTGAAGTCCTCGCCGTATCCGCCGCCCACGGCCGTGATCAGGGATTCGATGGTGTCGGACTTCATCATGCGGTCCAGGCTGGCCCGCTCCGTGTTCAGGATCTTGCCGCGCAGGGGCAGGATGGCCTGGGTCATGGGGTTGCGCCCCTGGATGGCCGAGCCGCCTGCGGAGTCGCCCTCCACGATGAACAGCTCGCACTCCTCGGGGTCGCTGGACTGGCAGTCCTTGAGCTTGTCGGGCATGCCGGCGGTCTCGAAGATGGACTTGCGACGGGTGTTCTCGCGGGCCTTCTTGGCTGCGATCCGGGCCCGGGAGGCCTCCATGGCCTTCTGGATGATGGACTTGGCCTCGCCTGGATGGGCGTCGAACCAGTCGCTCAGCCTCTCGGTCATGACCCTCTGGACGAAGGTCTTGGCCTCGGAGTTGCCCAGCTTGGTCTTGGTCTGGCCCTCGAACTGGGGATTGGTCAGCTTGACGGAGACCACGGCGGTCAACCCCTCGCGCACGTCATCACCCGAGAGGTTGTCATCCTTGTCCTTGAGGATGTTCTTGTCCCTGGCGTAACGGTTGATCATGCTGGTCAGGGCCGCTCGGAACCCCTCTTCATGGGTACCGCCCTCGGTGGTCGCGATGGTGTTGGCGAAGGTGTGCACCGACTCCGAATAGGCGGTGGTCCACTGCATGGCCACTTCGGCTGAGATGCCCAGCTTCAGGTCCTCGGCCTCGAAATCGATGACCTCGGCCTCCACAGGCGTGGCCTTCCTGACCTTGACCAGGTAGTCCACATAGTCCTTGATGCCGTTGGCGTACTGGTAGCTGACGGATTGGCCCTTCTGCTCCGGGGTCTGCTCCTCGCCCGCCACCTCGTCGCCGGCCTGGTCATTGGGGCGCAGATCGGTCAGGGTGATCCGCAGGCCCTTGTTGAGGAAGGCCATCTGCTGGAAGCGGCTGCGCAGGGTCTCGAAGTCGTAGACCGTGGTCTCGAAGATTTTGGGATCGGCCCAGAAGGTCACCGAGGTGCCGGTGCCCTCGTCCGGCCCCATGGCCTGGTCCCTGGACAGGGGAGCGGTGGGCTTCTGGTTACGGAAGTTCTGATGCCAGTGGTAGCCCTGACGGCGCACCTGGACGTCGATTCTGGTGGACAGGGCGTTGACCACGGAGATGCCCACGCCGTGCAGACCGCCCGAGACCGCGTAACCGCCGCCTCCGAACTTGCCGCCGGCATGCAGCTTGGTCATCACCACCTCGACGCCGCTCTTGCCCTCGCCCGGCACCTCGTCGACAGGAATGCCACGGCCGTTGTCGTCCACGCGGATGCCGTTGTCGGGCAGGATGGTGACTTCAATATGGTCGGCGTACCCGGCCAGGGCCTCGTCGACCGAGTTGTCGACGATCTCGTAGACCAGGTGATGCAGGCCCCTGGGGCCCGTCGAGCCGATGTACATGCCGGGACGGACGCGGACCGCCTCCAGCCCCTCCAGCACCTTCAGATCGCTGGCGTCATAATGCTCAGGGGAGAGCGAGTCATCCAGCTGTGCGTCGTCCAGCTGATCCAGCTGATCCTGGCCCGTCATGCCGTCATCCTGAGGCTTGTCCTCCTCATGCTCCCGGCCCTCTTGCGGGGTCCGGGACGGGTCAGTGTTGAGATCTGCCACGGATAGTCCTTTCTGCACCCCCATCGTCGGCCACTGACGACAAAGCAGCTTCCGTTCGTGGTCGAGCGGGGGATCGAGTCATGGTCACCAGGTTCCAAATCGTCCATAAAGGGGCCTTGGAAGCGTTTGACCCTATAACCTATAGATTACCAGCGCTAGGGGACTTTAGGCTTACAGAAAGCTGGCAAGACGGTATTCGCGGATTATGGGCTCACCCATAGGTGTCACGCACGCCTCGGCCTGGCGGATCGAACCGTGAACGGCGGAAGCTGTAGTTGTGGGGGCCGGTCACCCGGATCTGCTTGACCGGCATGCCCAGCCGCCTGACAATGGTCGCCTTGAGCTGGGGAACCAGGTAGGTCAGCTGGGTGGCCCAGACCGTGGTCTGCGCCTGGATGATCAGTACACCATCCCGGTAGGAGACCACCCTCGAATGGGCGGCGATGCCGGGTCCTACCACACTGTCCCACTGGTTGCGCAGCCGGGCCACCTTCAGATGGCTGGTCCACCCGCTTCCGGCAGCCAGGCTGGTCACCACTCCTCCCAGTTTGGCTGGGTCGCGGCCGGGCTTGCCGAATGCATACCAGGCCTTGCGGGAGTTGTCCTCCCGCTGCCGACGAGTGGCCGCCCGTCGGGTGCAGCCTTCGAAGACCAGGGCCGGCAGTCGCCGCTGGTCCAGGTGCAGGGTCTCAACCATGGGCGCCTTCATGACCGGTCGTTCCCCTCCGGCCCGTCCGGCATATCCGAGTCATCATGGGCCGTCCCTCTGGTTCGTCTCAGGTCCTGCATGGCACTGGCAATGGCCGGATCCTGGGCAGCAGGATCGGATGGCTGCACAGGCCTCAATCCGGACACATCCACCAGCCTGGCGCCCTTTAGAGATGGAATATCGCTGTCGGCGGCCACGGTGATCAGCACCTGGTCCTGCTGGCGGGAAAAGTCCAGAATCTGATCCCTGCGGCCTCGATCCAACTGGGCGAAGACATCATCCAGAATGACGATGGGCTCCAGAGAGCGATGATCCTTGACCACCTGCAGCAGAGCCAGCCTCAGAGCCAGGGCCAGGGTCCACATCTCACCATTGGAGGCGAACTCCCTGGCAGGCATGCCATTGAGGGTGAAGGTCAGATCGTCACGCTGGGGACCGATCAGATTGGTGCCCCGGGCCACTTCTCCCGGGTATATCCGCTGAAAGTGGCGGCTGACGGCCTCGGCGACCTCGGGACCGGTCTGCCTGTCAGGTCCGATCTCCTCCAGGGAGGGTCGGTAGGTCAATCGAGCATCCTGACCAGGACCTGCCAGCCGACCATACAAATCACTGAAGGGCTGGCCCAGGGCCTCTACCAGAGCCGCTCGTCGTCGGCTCAGATCCAGACCTGTCCGAATGAACTGTCCGGTCCAGACCTCAAGGCCGGACAGGGCGGCGTCACGCCCGTCACCGGAGGGGTCATGGCCCGCCTGGGAGAGCTGCTTGAGCAGAGCGGCACGCTGTCTGGCCACATGGCGAAAATCCTGCCGAACCTGGAAGTAGTCAGCATCGAGCTGGCTGCCAGCCTGGTCCAGCACGGTCCGCCTGGCTGCCGGCTCCCCGGAGACCATCAGCTGATCCTCGGGGCTGAAGGTCACGCAGGGCACCCGGCCCACCAGGTCACGCTGATAGAGGGAAGGCCCACCGTTGATTCTTCCCCGATTGGCTCCCTTGGCGGCAATGGTCAACTCATAGTCAGTGGCGGTCCCATCCTGCTCCAGCCTGGCCCTGATGGTGGCCTTGGACTGCCTGCGCTCCACCAGTGGCAGGGAAGATGAAGTCCTATGGCTACCGCCGGTGGACAGGACCTCGATGGCCTCAACCAGGTTGGTCTTGCCAAGGCCATTGCGCCCCTTCAGAATGGTCACCCCGGGCTCCAGATCGAGGACACAGTGCTCCCAGGAACGGAAGTGATCCAGAACCAGACGGGAGATGTGCACGGCGATTGTTCCTCGAACCTGCCCGGCGTCAGTTGTTGAAACGCATGGGCACCAGCAGGTAGCGGTAGTCCATGGACTCCTCGGAATCCTGCTCCTGCTGACCGTTGAACTCCACAGCCTTGACTGCCGAGGTCATCTTGATGCGGACAAAGGGCTCAGCGATGGCGCCCAACCCGTCGATCAGATAGCTGGGGTTGAAGGCCACCGTGATGTCCTCACCGTCCAGATCCGCCTGCAGAACCTCATGGGCCTGTGCCTCGTCGGCCGTGCCTGCACTCAGGGTCACCTCGTTGCCGGAGAAGACCATACGGATGGGGGCGTTGCGCTCGGCTACCAGGGCCACACGCTTGATGGCATCAATCAGATCCTGCCGGGCGATGACCGCCTGGATGGGGTATTCGTCCGAAAAGAGACGATCCACGGCCGGGAATTCCCCGTCAATCAGCTGGGTGGTGGATATCTTGCCAGCGTTTTCCACGCCCATGATGGTGGGGTTGTCGGCCTCGTAATCCATGGTCACATTCTGGTGCTCGTCAAGGGAACGGGCGATGTCCCGTAACAGAGAGCCGCGGATCAGCATGGAGGTGGAAAAGTCGGCGTCGCGAGGAGTCCAGGTGAAGCTCGAACGGGACAACCTGAAACGGTCGGTGGCGGTCATGACCACCTTGTCCCCGGTGATCTCGGTCTTGACGCTGGTCAGGACCGGACGGCTCTCTTCCCTGGAAACAGCGACGATGGACTGGGAGATGGACTGGATAAAGGTCTCAGCATCCACCTGGCCCATGGGTTCGGGAACGGCAGGGAGGTCGGGATATTCACTGTCAGGCATCAGCTGCAGGGAAAAAGTCGATTTGCCCGAGGTTATGGTCATCTTGGATCCCTCGGTTGACAGGTAGGTCTTCTCCGATGGCAGGGATTTGGTGATATCCGCCAGCAGTTTGCCCAGCATCAATGCCGTTCCGGGTTCATCGATCCCTGCCTCGATGTGGTTTCTTGCCGAAACCTCGTAATCGAAAGCAGAAAGCTTCAAAGTTCCGTCGGAGGCTTCCATCCTGATGCCCGCCAGAATCGGCGAAGCCGGTCGGGAGGGAATGATGCGGGTGGTCCAGGCCACTGCATCCGAGAGTGCGGATGAATTTACTTCTACTTTCATGGGAGCCTTCTTGTCGATGAATGAACTGGACTCATTCTATCGAATAGGTCGGGTGATGTGGTTGGAGCGAGAAGATGTGCTTGAATATGACGACGATTATTGCATAAATATACATAGAGTCATCGTAATAAGCTCGGTGGATGGTGTGGATAAGTTTTCAAATCCCTGCAACGCGGTGGATAGGCTTCATTCAAGAGGTGTGGATAAGTGGTGAAATCGATGTGACTAAAAAGGCAAGTTGTCCACATGGGCGGATTCTTGTCGGGTTATCCACAAAAGAACGGTGGTTATTCGCTACAAATTCACCACTTATCCCCGGAAAACCAGTGGGTTATTCCCAAGGTTTGCCCACATCCGGGGATAAGTAGGTGGATATCTTTTTCTGTCGATACACAATGGTGTCTGCGTGTCGCATCAATTCTGAGGTTGTTTAAGCCGGACCGTCAGTTCCATGACGTAGTTGTAAATCTCCCGCTTTTCCTGCATCTCATTGGAGATGCGCGTGTAGGCGTGCATGACTGTGGTGTGATCGCGGCCGCCGAAGACCTCACCGATGTCGACCAAGGACATGCTGGTCATTTCCCGGGCCAGATACATAGCGATCTGCCGGGCCAGGGCGATGTTCTTGGTGCGCGTGCGGCCGACGATATCGTCGAAGGTCAGATGGAAGTACTTGGCCACCTGGGAGATGATGTCAGTGGGCTTGATCTCCACATCCGTTGAGAAGAAGTCCTGCAGTGTCTGTTCGGCCAGGGCCGTGGTGACCGGCTGATTGTTGAGGCTGGCCACGGCGGTGACACGGGTCAGGGCCCCCTCAAGCTCCCGGATGTTCTCGGTGAAGCGTTCCGCAATCAGATCCAGAACCTCGTTGGGAATGCTGACTCCGTTCATGGAAGCCATCATTCTGAGGATGGCTACCCGGGTCTCCCGGTCTGGTGGCTTGACATCCACGGTCAGACCTGAATCGAAGCGTGAGATCAGTCGGGATTCGAAGCCTTTCAGATTCTTGGGAGCTACGTCCGAGGCGATGACGATGCGCTTATTGGCGTCATGGAGGGCATTAAAGGTGTGGAAGAACTGGTCCAGGGTGGCTTCCTTACCTCCAAGAAATTGAATATCATCGATAAGGAGCACATCCACCTGCCGGTAGCGGCGGTTGAATTCCGCGATCTGACCCGATCCTTGGGTGGAGTTCTGCAGGGCGTCGATGAATTCGTTGGTGAATTCCTCCGAGTTGACGTATCGGACCTTGAGCGAGGGATCCTTGACCAGAGCATAGTTGCCGATGGCGTTGAGCAGGTGGGTCTTGCCCAGGCCCGAGCTGCCGTAGATGCACAAGGGGTTGAAGTCCTGACCTGATCCTTCGGCCACGGCCAGGGCCACGGTCCGCGCAAAGCGGTTGGAGTCGCCTGGGACGAAGGTGTCGAAGGTGGCGTTTTTGTTCAGGTGGGTCTGTGGATCGCGCTCCACCCGGTTCTGGCTCATGGGGAAGCGGGGCACGGTGAAGGCGGGCCGGGATGCGGTCCTCTCTGTCTCACTCTGCTGGTCGGCATCAGTGCCTGCCGTTGGCCTCATAGTGGGGGAGGGCTCGGACAGTTCGGCCTGCATATCCAAGGTCATGGGCACATAGGTGCCTTCGTGGAAGTCGTTGACGGAAACAATCGGGGACTTGGAGGTTTCAGCAGCCTCGGTCCGCCAGTCCGAACGTGTCTCCGAGCTGGGGGCTCGGTCGGCGCTGCTCTGACGCCGGTAGTCGCCGTAGGGATCCTCGGCAGGCCTGGGAACCTGACGGAACTCGCCGCTGCCCGGGGCGGAGCTGGCCATGGTGGAGGCGCGTTGGTCGTTCTGCTGATTGGCAGCCTTCTGCTTGGCCATCTGCTCCGGATAGACGATTTTGATGGCCGGGAACATTTCCTGGTTGGTGACCAGCTGCAGTGCATTGAGGAGCGGCTGGCTGAGCGGTCCCTGCACAGCCTCCTGGGTGGCCTTGGAGGAGACCCGCAGAACGATGGTGGTGCCGAAGACCGCCTCTGGGGTGATGTCCTCAAGCCAGCCCTTGTCCCTGGAGGTCAGTGAGCTGCTGTAGCGGAGCACCTGCAGGACCGAATCCCAGATTCTCTTGGCCTGGGCAGCGGCATCCAGCGGATCCTGCGCCAT